>NZ_CM155267.1:0-1245000 GCF_056680125.1 Methylobacterium sp. BI1
CAAGGGATCACTTATGTCGGACAAGTAAAATGTGGTATCTCTACGGCTTCGTCCTGCTCGCAGGCGTCGCCAACGCCGTTCAGGCTGGTCAGAACGGGGCTCTGTCGAAAGGCCTCGCGCAGTCGCTGACCGCTGGCCTCATTGTTGTGGCAGGTACAGCCACCTGTATTCTGGTCGTTGGCCTGATTACGGGGCGGCTGACGTGGCCCTCTCTCGACCAAGCGGTTCAAATGCCCTGGTGGGCTTGGTTCGGCGGCCTGATGGGTGGCGGGATCATCCTTGCCCAGTTCTTCATCGTTCGGCAGATTGGCGCCGCCGCCTTCCTTGGAATGTTCGTCACGGCCGGCGTCGTCACTTCGATCCTACTGGACCATTTTGGCTGGGTTGGCTTCGAACAACACCGAGCGGGCTTAGGCCGCATTGTCGGCGCCCTCTTGATGATCGGCGGTGTCGCACTCGTTGGTCTCTGCTGATCCCGGGAACGGGTTAGCCAGCCAAAGCGCCTGCCTGACCGCTAGAGTGTTCCTGAAACGAAACGGCGGAAATTTCGCCCAGGTGCTGTTCGTCTCGAAGCACTAAAGGCCTCCGTCGATGCGGACTACGATCGTGGATCCCTCGATGCGGACCGGATAGGTGCGCAGGTCCCGAAAGGACCATCCCGGTGAGACAGCCCCACCCGGCAGGGTGAACCAGGCCAGGTGCCGGGGACAGAACAGGCGCCCGGCGGCGCAGCGCCCCAGGGCTAGGTCCGCGCCCTCGTGCGGACAGGCCCGGTCGGCGACGAAGATCCGGCCCCCGTCCTGGACGAGCACGAGATCGAGGCCCGCTACGCGGACGGGGAGGATCGCACGGTCCGCCAGCGCCTCGATCCGGCAGGCCCGGACCCAGGTTCCCGCCTCAACCTCCAAGATAGGCTTGACGCACATGGGGGTCTGCGATCAGCGTCGCGCCCGGCCCCGAAAGGACGATGCGGCCGGTCTCCAGGAGGTAGGCATAGTCGCAGAGCTCGAGGGCGGCGAATGCGTTCTGCTCCACCAGGAGGACCGTGGTGCCGGTGTCGCAGATCGCCCGGATAACGGCGAACATGCGCTCGACGATGTTGGGCGCGAGGCCGAGGGAGGGCTCGTCGAACAGGACCAGTCGCGGGCGGGACATCAGTGCGCGCCCAATCGCCAGCATCTGCTGCTCGCCGCCCGAGAGGGTGCCGGCCGCCTGATGCCGGCGCTCGGCGAGGCGCGGGAACTCGCTGTAGATCCGCGCCAGATCGGCGGAGACCCCGGCAGGGTCGCGCCGCAGGTAGGCGCCCATAGCGAGGTTCTCGGCGACGCTCATCTGCGGGAAGACGCGGCGTCCCTCGGGGCAATGGGCAATGCCGTGGGCCAGCACCTTGCGCGGATCGGTGCCGGTGATGTCCCGGCCGGCGAAGTGGATGCTGCCCGCGCGCGCCGGGATCAGGCCCGAGACCGCCCGGAGCGTCGTCGACTTACCGGCGCCGTTGGCCCCGACCAGGGCCACGAGTTGGCCCTCGTCGACCCTGAGTGAGAGGCCCTTCAGGGCGGTCACCGTGCCGTAGCCGCAGACGAGGTCGCGGATCTCAAGCATTAGCCGCCTCCCGGACGGATTGCGCGGCCGCGCGGGCTGCACTGCCCTGGCCGAGATAGGCCTCGATCACGGCGGGATCGGACCTAATCACCGCTGGCGGCCCCTCCGCGATGAGGCGGCCATAATTCAGCACCACGATGCGGTCGGAGACCTCCATCACCATTGGCATATCGTGCTCGACCAGCAGCAGAGTGACGCCCCGGTCGCGGATCGCGCGGATCAGGCGGACGAAAACCTGCGTCTCGGACGCGTTCATGCCCGAGACCGGCTCGTCGAGGAGGAGCATGGCGGGCTCGGTCGCGAGCGCTAGCGCGACCCCAACGAGGCGCTGCTCACCGTAGGCCAGGGCCCCGGCCTTCTCTTGGGCCCGGCCAGAGAGGCCGACCCAATCGAGAAGTTCGCGGGCACGGTCGCGCAGGGCCGCCTCACTGGCGCGATCCCGCCTGAGCAGCGTGTCGACGAGGCGCGCGCGGCTGCGGCGGTGGAGGCCGATCATCACGTTGTCGAACACCGTGTCGTCGGGAAACACGCTGGTTCGCTGGAACGTCCGGCTCAGGCCCAGCCGGACGATCTCGTGGGGCTGCAAGCCGTGCAGGCTGGTGCCGCGGAAGCGGACCTGTCCCTGACTGGGCTTCAGAAATCCGGTCATCACGTTGAAGGCCGTGGTCTTGCCGGCGCCGTTCGGGCCGATCAAGCTGACGATCTCGCCCGGATGGACGTCGAAATGCAGGTCCGCGATGGCGACCAAGCCGCCGAAGCGCACGCCGACATGGTCCACGGAGAGGATGGGGACTGCGCGTTCGCTCATGACCGAACCTCCGCGGGGACAGGGCTGGAGGACGCCGCTGCGGGACGGCGGCGTGCGACGAGGCGGACGAGGCCTGGAACGATGCCCTTCGGCATGACGAACTGGATCCCGATCAGCACGAGACCGAACACCATCCACTGCGCCTCCGGCACCATGACCGGGCGCAGGGCGACGGGAAGCAGGCCGAAGATCAGGCCGCCGACGACGGGGCCGAGCAGCGTGCCCTTGCCGCCGCCCACCACCATAATGACCATCGTCACCGTGGTGGAGAACAGGAACACGTCGGGGTCGATGATGCGCAGGTAGTGAGCGTAGAGGCTGCCCGCCGCTCCCGCCATCGCTGCCGAGATTACCGCCGCGAGGGTAAGCGTGCGCGTGGCGTTGATGCCGAGCGAGAGGGCGAGGGACTCGTTCTCCTTCAGGCCACGCATGGCCCGGCCGAAGCGCGAGGCCACGAGGCGCGCGATGAGGACGTAGCAGAGCGTGCCGACGGCGAGGACGAGGTAGAAGTTCTGCAGCTTCGTGCGCAGGACCGTCGTGCCGAGGCCAGGAAGCCAGAAGCCGAGGGGCGGGATCCCCGTGAGGGCCAGGGGACCCTGCGTCAGCTCCACCCAGTTGAGTGCGACGAGGCGCACTACCTCGGCGAAGGAGATCGTCACGATCACGAAGTAGGCGCCGCGCACCCGGAAGGAGAGGCGTCCGACGAGGTAGCCGCAGGCGGCGGTCGCCAGCACGGCGAGACCGAATCCGACGGCCGGCGGCCACGGCTCGTGCACGACGCGCAAGCCGCCGAAGAGCTCGACCTCGAAGCCGAGGCTCGTAAGGGCGCTGACGTAGGCGCCGATGCCGAAGAAGGCGATGTGCCCGAGGCTGAGCTGCCCGGTGAAGCCGAGGAGCAGGTTCAGGCTCATGGCCGCGATGGTGACGATGCCCGTCGTGATCAGCGCGTTGAGCAGGTACGGGTCGTGGCCGAGCGCGAAAGGCAGGGCGGCGAGCGCCGCCAGGAGGGCGAGGGCGGGGAGGTGGCGCGTCCTGGAAGGCTGGGTCATCCGATGCGCTCCGCCTTGGCGAACAGGCCGGTCGGCTTGAAGATCAGCACCGCAATGATGATCAGGAAGCCCATGGCGTCCCGGTAGCCCGAGGAGATGTAGCCGGCGCCCAGTTCCTCGGCGAGCGCCAGGATGAAGCCGCCGATGGCGGCGCCGGTGACGTTACCGAGGCCGCCCAGAATGACGATGGCGAACGCCTTCAACTCAGCCATGCCACCCATCTGCGGGAACACGACGTAGACCGGGCCGAGCAGGGCCCCGGCCGCCGCCGCGAGACTCGAACCCATGGCGAAGGTCGCGGTGTAGATCAGCCGCACGTTGACGCCCATCAGGGCGGCGGTGTCGTGGTCCTGAAAGGTGGCCCGCATGGCGAGCCCGAGCCGGGTGCGGTTGATCAGCCAGTAGGTCAGCCCGATCAACACAAGGGCCGCTCCGAGCACGAACAGGCGCAGCCAGGACACCGATATGGGGCCGAGCTGGAGCGGCGCGTCAGGGAACGGCGTTGGAATCGACTTGGCGACGCCGCCGAAGAGCCAGAGCGTGCCCGATTGTAGGACGATGCCGGCCCCGATCATGACCAGCATGGTGGTGTCCATGTCCGCGCCGCGCAGTGGGCGCAGCAGGGCTAGGTCGAGGACCGCCCCGAGGAGGAGGCCGCCGAGGATCGCCGTCGGCAGGGCCGCGAAGAAGTTGAGACCCAGGGCCGTCACCGCCAGGTACATGACGTAGGCGCCCACCGTGTAGAGCGCCCCGTGGGTGAAATTCACCACGTTCATGATGCCGAAGATCAAGGTCAGGCCGATGCCCAGGAGGGCATAGGTGCCGCCCAGGATCAGGGTGTTGAGGAGGTGCTGCAGAAATTCGTTCATGAGGGCCCTCGCCGGAGCGGACGGGAGCTCGGCCGCCCCGCAGGCGGGCGGCCGGGCATGGGAGCGGCCGGCGTTAGAGCTCGGGGACGACAACTTTGCCGGCGTCGATCTTCACGAGGTAGACGTCCGGCTTGCTTTGGCCGCTCTCGGACCCGGACGGGCCGGCCTTCGCGAAGCGGATCGGACCGTTGAGGCCGGTGAAGTCCACCGACCAGAAGCCCTTGCGAATCGCGGCGGCGTCGGCGGCGCCGCCCTTCTCGATGGCTACCGCGATGGCGCGGATGCCGTCGTAGCCGCGGAAGCTCTCGGTGACGCCGGCGAACTCGAAGCCGCGCTTCTTCCACTCGCCGATGAAGTAGGCCGTCGCCGCCGGGTTCGGGGTCTTCTCGGGGTACCAGGGCAGGAAGGTGGTCAGGTGCATCGTGCCATCGGCCGCAGCCCCCGCCTGGGCGATGATCTGGTCGGGGTTCTGCGAGCCGCCGGTGGTGATGACCCGCTTCTTCAGGCCGAGGGCCGCCATCTGCTTGAATAGCAATGTGAGCTGATCGACGGCGGCGGTGATCATGATGGTGTCGGCATCCGACCCCTTCAGCTTGGAGAGCTGGGCGCTCATGTCCTGCGCGCCCTGATCCATGGTCTCCACGAGGCCGACGCTGACGCCTTTGCCCTTGAGCATCTTGGTGAAATCGGCGGCCGCCCCCCGGCCCCAGTCGTTGTTGATGGCAAGGAAGTCGACCTTCTTCAGGCCAATCTTCTCCACCAGGGGCGCGAAGGCTTCGGCCTCCAGCGCTGAGGGCGGCGAGATGCGGAAGACGAACGGATTGCCCGAGGTGGTGATTTTGCCGGAGGACGAGGTCTCCACCAGCATTGCTGTCTCGTAATCGGCGAGCTTGGGCATCACCGCCAGGGTGAGGCTAGATCCCCAGGCGCCCATTAGCACCGGAGTCTTGTCGCTGGTGATCAGCTTCTCGGCCACCGCCGCGGCTTCGGTGGGATTGCTCTTGTTGTCCTCGATGACGAGTTCGAGCGTCCGGCCCAGGACGCCGCCCTTGGCGTTGATCTCGTCCGCGGCGATCTTCGCGCCGTTGACCACGTAGGTGCCGGAGGCCGCGAACGGGCCGGTCAGGGGCTGGTTGACGCCGATCCGGATCGCCTGGGCCTGGGCAAATCCTGCCGAGAGGCTGAGCGCGAGCGTGAGGGTGGGGAGTCTCGTGAGGCTGCTGCGCGTCATGGTGGGCTCCGGTCTCGGTGGGCGGATGGGAAGGCGAGGGCGGTGTGGCGAAGGCGGTCTGGCGACGATGGAGGGGCGCTCAGGGGCGCCGCAGCGGCGCCAGGAGGGCGGCGAGGCGCCGCCGCAACGGCGCCAGGAGGGTGGAGAGCAGGAGGTGCAGCGGGTTCAGGCCGGTTGTCTTAGGAGCCGGAGCGCCTGAGAGCCGGGCCTCGAGG
The DNA here is from genome assembly GCF_056680125.1 of Methylobacterium sp. BI1. NCBI lineage: Bacteria > Pseudomonadati > Pseudomonadota > Alphaproteobacteria > Hyphomicrobiales > Methylobacteriaceae > Methylobacterium > Methylobacterium sp. BI1. Next base: position 5,775 of record NZ_CM155267.1, read on the forward strand.
TTCCGGGTGAAGTCCGCACCGAGCCGTCCGGCGAGATCGCGTACGAGCCCGGGCCGGCCGAACTGCGCCAGCGGTCCCTTGAGGGTGTAGCCGATGGCGAGATCGACTCGGGCCGTGCCGGCTTCCTCGCCCGCCATGACCCGGTAGCAGATCTCGCCCTGAGTGGCCGACCGGCCGCCGGCATCGCTGCCCGCGCCTACGATGCGCCCCGACCGGGCCTCTTCGTCCCGGCTGATGCGGGCTCGCCCGCGGAATTGCGCCGCGATGGGGCCGATCCGCACCTGGAGGGCGCCCTCGACGGCATCCGGCCTCGGTGGACCCGTCAGCACCGCCCCGGGCAGGCAGGCGGCCACGGCCTCCACGTCGCCGAACGCGGCGAAGACGATCTCGGGCGAATGCGCCACCTGAAACGACTGTTCGAAGTGGTGGGCGGGCACGAAATCCGCCCCAAGATTCGCAGTCGGCAGCGTAGCCTTCGCCGGAGGGCTCGCCGCGGCGCGGGGCAGCGGGGTTCGAACCGCCGCGACGGACGTGCCGGGGCGGGCCCCGACGGGTCCGAGAGGGCGATGCGCACCGGTCTCCGGCGCGATGCCCCTGGCCCGGCGCTCGGCGATGACGCTGTGCACGGCCCGGACGATGCCAACATAGCCGGTGCAGCGGCAGAGGTTGCCGGAGAGGCCGGCCCGGATTCGGCGCTCGTCGGCCTCCGGCAGGCGCAGGACGAGATCGCGGGCGGCGATGAGCATGCCGGGCGTGCAGTAGCCGCACTGCAGGGCGTGCTCGCGGTTGAACGCGGCGCGCAGCTCGCCGGCGACCGGATCGTCGTCGAGCCCCTCGATGGTAACGATTTCGGCGCCAACGCAGGCCCCCGAGAAGGTGAGGCAGGCGCGGGCCGGCTCGCCGTCGAGGAGCACCGTGCAGGCGCCGCAGACCCCGTGCTCGCAGCCGAGATGCGTGCCGGTGAGATCGAGGGCGTCGCGCAGGACGTCGCCGAGATGCGTGCGCGGCTCGGCGCGCAGGCTCCGGGCCCGGCCGTTCACGGTGAGGTCGAGGGGAAGGCGGTCGTCGCGAAGGGCGGCCGATGCGGTACTCATGCGGCCTCACTGACGGTACGAGTGGGGGACGGTGGCAGGGCGGTGGAAGGGCGCGGGGCTGCAGCTTGGGCGACGGCGCGGCCCAGCACGGTGACGTGGACGTGGCGTGCCACCGCGTCCGTCATGCCGGCCTGCCGCAGGACAGCCTCGGCGGCGTGGGCGTCGAAGCGCTCGCCAAAATCCCGGTCAATGCGGCCGCCGAACAGGTCGCGCGGGTCCGGGACCAGCAGGGGCGCGCGCTCGATGGCGCCGACCACCACCCGGGCGCGTCCCGTATCGGGCTCGATCCGCACGGCGCCGATGGCGTGGGCGAACTCGCCAATCTTGGAGCAGTGCTTGGCGTAGCCCCAGGCGGCGCCGGGACTCAGGGCGGGGATCCGCACCGCCACCAGCATTTCGCCAGGTGCCAGGGCCACGTCGAGGGCGCCGGTGACGAAGCGTTCGAGGGTCAGGCGCTGCCGTCCGGAGGCGGTGGCCAGCTCGACCTCAGCGCCGAGGGCGATCAGCGCGCTGACCCAGTCGGCAGCGGGATCTGCATGGACCAGGGATCCGCCGATCGTGCCTCGGTTGCGCACCGGTCGGTAGGCGATCGCCGTCGCCACGCGGGCCATCGCCCCGCCGGTGAGGTCCGGAACGCGCCCGTCCTCGATGTCCGCGTGAGTGACGCAGGCGCCGAGCACCAGGGTGTCGCCCTCGATCGCCGCACGGCGCAGCTCGGGGACGCCCGTGATGTCGAGGACGCGGCCGGGCTCCGCCAGACGCAGGTTGAGCATCGGGCCGAGGGACTGGCCCCCTGCCATCAGCTTCACGCCGTCCCCGGCCTCGGCCAGCCGCGCCAGCAAGGCAGCAAGGTCGCCGGGGCGCTCGTAGGCGAAGCGGGCGGATTTCATGCGGCCTCCTGGGGGCGTGCAAGGGCGGCTGCGCGGGCCTCCAGCACAGCCTCGACGATGCGATGCTGGCTCACCGGTGCATGCAGCATCGTCGCGCCGAGGGGGCGCAGGGCGTCGTTGATCGCGTTGGCCAGAGCCGCCGGCGGTGCGATCGCCCCGCCCTCGCCGATGCCCTTCACGCCGAACTGCGTGTAGGGCGAGGGCGTCGCCATGTGGTCGATGCGCGGCTCGGGCACCTCGGCGGGACCCGGCAGGAGGTAGTCGGCGAAGGTCGAGGCGAGGGGCTGCCCGCGGGCATCAAAGCACATCTCCTCGTAGAGGGCCGTGCCGATCCCCTGCGCGAGGCCTCCATAGATCTGGCCGTCGACCACAAGCGGGTTCACCAGAGTGCCGCCGTCCTCGACGATGACGTAGTCGAGGATCTCCACCGCACCGAGATCAGGGTCCACCGCGACGACGGCCGCGTGAGCCGCGTACGAGAAGGTGCCGGAATCGCGCTGGGGCTTGTAGCCGGCGGTGACTTCGAGCCCACCGGCATCGACGTCGCGGGCGAGATCCTGCGGGCGCCGGTACCAAGTGTGCGCGATCTGCGCGAGACCGATGTCACCCGAGGGACCGACGACGCGGCCAGCCTCGAAGCGGCAGGCCGCCGGGTCGGCCTGGAGCAGGTGCGCGCCGATACGCAGGGCGCGGTCGGCGAGTTCGCGGCAGGCCGCCGCCACGGCGCCCCCCGCCATCACCATCACGCGCGAGCCCCAGGAGCCGGTGGAGTAGGGCGTCATCGCGGTGTCCCCATGAACGACCCGCGTCCGTGACACCGGCACCCCGAGGATCTCGAGCGCCACCTGGGCCAGGGTAGTCTCCAGCCCCTGGCCGTGAGAATGCGCTCCGATCCGGAGTTCGAGGCCCCCGTCGGGCGTCAAGCGGGCGCCGGCCTGCTCGTGGCCGGGCACCATGGGGATGCCCCAGCCGGAATAGACTGACGTGCCGTGCGCCGCCTGCTCGCAGTAGATCGACAGCCCGAGACCGATCCGGCGCCCGTCGGGCTCGGGCGTCCGCTGGCGCGCCCGCACGGCCTCGACGTCGATGGCCACGAGGGCGCGCCGGAGTGCCTCCGGGTAATCGCCGCTGTCGAAATGCTTTGCCGTGATGTTGTCGAAGGGCATCTGGTCGGCGCGCACGAGGTTTTTCTCGCGGATCACCCAGGGCTCCAGGCCGGCCTCGGCCGCCACGGCATCGAGGATCAGCTCCATCGCGAAACAGACGCCGGTGCGGGCGACCCCGCGATAGGGCAGGATCGGGCACTTGTTGGTGGCCACCGACCAGGTCCGGCAGCGATAGGACGGGAAGTCGTAGGGGCCGGGCAGGATGCTCGCCACCTGCGCGGCCTCGAGGCAGGCCGAAAAGGGGTAGGCCGAGTAGGCGCCGGAATCGACGGTGGCCTCGCAATCGATGCCCCGCAGGGTGCCGTCACGCTCGGCGTAGGCCGTGATGCGGTAGTGGTGCTCGCGACAATTGGCGTTGGCGGTGAGGTGCTCGCGCCGGTCCTCGAGCCAGCGGACCGGATGGCCGACCCTGAGCGCCAGCCAGGCGAGGCAGACGTCCTCGGCGAGCAGGATGGCCTTGTAGCCGAAGCCGCCGCCGACGTCGGGCGAGACGATACGCAGGCGTCCCTGCTCGATCCCGAGACATTCGGACAGGCCGTTGCGCACGATGTGCGGCATCTGGCTCGCCGTTTGGACCACAAGCTGGTCGAGGCGGTGGTCGAGATGCACCACCGTGCCCCGCCCCTCAATTGGCGCCATGCACTGGCGGCCCGTGGAGAGGGTCCGCGAGACCCGGATCGGCGCGTCGAGGGCGGCCGCGAAATTCACGTCAACGAAGGTCTCGAGGAAGACGTTGTCACCCCAGTGCTCGTGGACCAGGGCGGACCCCGGCGCGCGGGCCGCCTGCATGTCGTGGACCGCCGGCAACTCCTCGAGGTCGAGGACGACGGCCGCGGCGATGTCCTCGGCCTCGGCCCGGGTCGGGGCGAGGCAGATCGCCAGGAGTTCGCCGACCTGGCGCACCTTGTCCTTGGCCAGGACCGGCTGCTCGGAGACCTTGAATCCGGCGAGCCCCGAGACAGCCCGGATCGGCTGCACGTCCGCGAGGTCGGCCGCGGTGAAGACCTGCCCGCGATAGGCCTCCGGGACCTGGATGGCCCGGATGCGGGCATGCGCGAGGGGGCTGCGCACGAAGGCAACGTCCTGCAGGCCGGGCAGGCGCAGGTCGCCGACATACTGTCCGCGCCCGCGCATAAGGCGATCGTCCTCCTTGCGGGGCAGGCGGGCGCCGACGCCCTCGGTGAGCGGGCTCGCATCAGTCATGCGGACGGACCTCCGTCGGACAGGCCCGCGACGAGGTCGCGGGCGGCACGGACCAGGGCGCCGCCGGGGCGGCGCAATTCGTTCAGGATCGAGAAATGTTCGGCACCGGCCACGGGCAGCAGGGCCCCTGGCGCGTGATGGGCGCTGCGCAGGGCATGTAAGTCGCGGGCATCGCGGACCAGAGCCGGGCGTTCGGCGGTCCCGTAGGCGATGGCCAGGGGCTTGGCCACGACGGGCTGGCGCAGGGGCGAGAGACCCGCGACCTCCGCATCGGTGAGGCAGAGGGCCTCGTTCAGGCCCGTGTCGCGGATCGGTCCGAGCTCGTAGACGCCCGAGATCGCCAGCCCCGCCACCACGGCGGGGTGATGGAGTTGCAAGGCGGCGAGATGGGCGCCGGCCGACCACCCAGCGAGCACCAGGGGACCGGCAATGCCGTGCGCCGGTCCGTGCTCGGCCAGCCAGTCGAGGGCGAGGCCGATCTCCGCGACGATCCGGGTGAGGCTCGCCTCTGGTGCGAGGGTATGGCCCGGCATCGCCACGGACCAGCCTGCCGCGGCGGGCCCCTCGGCGAGGCATGCGAAGAGATCGCGGGAATTGCGCTGCCAGTAGCCGCCATGAATGAAGACGAGGCAGGGTGCGGCCGAGTCGGCGGCCGGGTAGAGATCGAAGGCCGTGCGCGGCGCGGTCGCATAGGAAATGTCGAGCGCCGCGGGATGCGCTGCCCGGTAGACTGCGGAGGCCGCGTTGCGCGCGGCCGCCTGGGCGGCGGCATCGGGCACCGCGCCGTTGTTGTCGTAGGCGGCGTCGCGGGCGGCCCGGTCGAGGCGCGCCCAAGCGCGCCGGGGGTCGGGCGGCAGCGGGGTCTCCGGCGTCTGGTGGTCGCCCATGCTGTCGTTCTCCCTGCGGTCGTATGCCTGCATGCCCGGGATCAGGCCGCGATGGCCTGGGGCAGGATCGGCGAGTCGGCGTCGAAGCGCTTGCCGGCGCGCAGGCAGAAGGCCGGCTGCAGCAGACGCTGGGCGATCACCTGCGTGTCCTCGTTGTCGCGCAGGAGGAAGCGGCCGCGATGATCGTGCAGCACCGAGACGTCGGCGGCGAAGCCCGGGGTCAGGGCGCCGATGCGATCGGAGAGGCCCAGCATTTCGGCTGGGTGCTGCGTCACCATCGGCACGACCTGTTCGAGGCTGAGCCCGAGTGCCATCATCGAGCTCATGGCCTGGGTCAGGCTGAAGCGGGCTTGGCCGAGGAAGGGGTGGTTCTCGTCGTCGTGGTGCTCGTCGGGCGTCCCCGCCGGCCGCGGCACCTCGGTGTTGTAGCCGTGCATGTCCGCCCCGAGGGTGTAGGGCACGACGCCCGCCGGCAGGGAGGCGCGAGCAACCCGGTAGGAGAAGTGGCTGCCATGCCCGACATCGACCCGCAGGCCAGCGTCCATCGCCGCCCGGATGATCGGGTGGACCACACCCTCTTCGTTGATGAAGCCGCCGGGATGGCGGGTGAACGGGTGCGCGAGGTAGTCCCCGGGGCGCAGCAGCGGGATCACCCGCTCCATGATCGTGTTGGCGTCCTCGCCGTTGGCGCCGCTCTCGGGCAGGCCCCAGAGCTGGCCGAAATGCACGTAGAGCGGCAGGTCGGCGCGACGGCTGATCTCGGCCGCCATCTCCATAACCTTGATGCCCCAGCGGGCGAACCCGCCGATCTCGGCGTGCCCCTTGATGCCGCGCACCAGATCGCGGTTCTCCACCGCCGACTTCACCGTGGCGTCGATGTCGACGCCGTCCGGGCTATAGAGATTGGGATAGAAATGTCCTTCGAGACCGCCAACCAGATAGGCCGACAGGAAGGCGTAGATCCGGGTCTCGGCTGGCTCGGCAATGAAGTGGCGGAAACCCGGCAGGGTCATGCAGGACGCGCCGCCCTGGTCGATCACCGTGGTCACGCCCGAGCGCACGCCGACCATGTCCGGCGGCAGGCCGAACCGGCCGGTCACGTACTGGTAGACGTGCCCATGCGTGTCGATCAGGCCCGGCAGGACCAGCTTACCCGCCACGTTGACCACCTCGGTGGCTGCAGAGGGAATGATGCTGTCCGCAACCGCGGCGATCCGCCCATCACGGATGGCGACGTCCTTGAGGCCGTCGATGCCCGAGGCCGGGCAGATCACCCGGCCGCCGCGCAGCAGCATGTCGTAGCGTCCATCGTCCATTCGGCGTCCTCCAGCGTCTCGCATCGGCCTGCGCATCGCCTGGACGGGCAGATGCGAAGTATGCTTCGCATCTGCCTCAAGCATGGTATGTGCCAGGCGCCGTCCGGGATGCGGATCGCACGGGGAGGCACAGAACGCGGATGGACGAGATCGGGCCGGTCGATGCCGGGACGGCACTATCACCGGAGCGCATTCAGGAGCGGGGGCGACCCTGGCCCCTGCCGGAGCGACCGGGTTTTCTGATGCGGCGGCTGCATCAGATCCACGTCAGCCTCTTTTCCGAGCGTTGTGGCGCATTCCGCGTCACTCCGCTGCAGTATAGTCTGCTCTCTCTGCTGGCAGAGCGGGGCGAAGCCGATCAGACGACCTTGGCCAATTCGGTCGCCTTGGACCGAACGACGACGACCGGGGCTCTGAAACGCCTCGAAGCCCGCGGCTTCATCGAACGGACGGCGTCCCCAACCGACCGGCGCGCCCAGTGCTGTCGCCCGACCCAGGCGGGGCGCGATCTGCTCGAGCGTATGGAGGAAGCCGCACGTCAGGCGCACGACGCGACCCTCGAGCCCCTCACGGGTCCCGAGCGGGAGACCCTGATCCGGCTGATGAAGAAGATCACCACAGCCCATCAGCAGCAGCAGGGCGGCGAGGGTGTCGTGATCTGAGGCAGCGTCACTCGCTACGGAAGGTATACATCGGAAGAGCCGTTCTCTTTAGTCCAAAGCGTCTCATTCCAAGCTTGTATGTGTAAAGGATGAAGACAGCTTCGAACCAGACGCTGCTAATAAGTAGTGGGAGCTGACTTAACCCATCGCTAGAGAAACGGATTAACGTCCTATGCCATATATTAAATTGGGTCTCCCAGAAATTTACGCGCTAAGCACAATATTACTAGCGGTAAGCACCAGCAAATCTGACATCCGTCACCAAACGAGTAATGAAATTTACAGAACTGGGAATTTAAAACTAGGCCTGACGTGCTTAATATTCCCAAAAAGGACAGACACTAAGACTTGATCATCTTCCAAAACATCTGAACTGGCGCGCCGTCGAGACACATTACGGCCGCATCAAGAATGCCGAAAGCGTAATCGATTTTGCGGAACGTATGCGGCCGCTTCTCCGGCAGTGGATCGTCCAGCAACTCGATATGCTAGATGGGGCCATCCTCGCCGGCAACAGGCTCATGAACCACGCTACAAACGATCTTGTCGCCAAGGAGAAGGTTGTAGCTACCAGGCGCAAGTGTTAAAGACTGTATCTTCATTGGGCCGCTCCGGATTGCTGGGAAGAACACATTGAGTGTTTGACCGCCGACATGGTCGAATCCTCGTCGGCCTCGCTGAGGGCGTCGATGGCGCGGTGCCGGCTTCGTTGCCGATCCAGCCCTTCGCCTTGCGCGCCAGAATTACCCGGTTGAACTCGACGCCGGAGGCCTTCGTCAGGCTGGCGGCCAGCTTCGTCCAGCCGCTCATTGAGCCGCCTGTCCGGACGGAAGGGAAGACGAGATAGATCGTTTGTCCCAATGGCGGAGATCCAGCAGGCTTTGTAGCTGAGCCATTACGCGTACCTTGTGCCCACGGGGGCCTGCCTCACGAAGACCGACGGCAACTCGAACACGTCGAGGGCATGGTCAGCTTCTGTTTCATCGATCGGGAACCTGTAGGCAGCACATGGGCAGCACGGTTTTCGCAAACCTGCCGAACGCCGCATATCCGATATTATCCTGATTAGACAAACCGAAACAGCAGGTTACGAGTGATGATATATACCGCCGCACACCTCTATGCACCGGGTGCGACACTTTTGGTAATCAGGAAGTCGACAGTTCAACCCGTTCCAGCAGCACCACCTTTCCCAAGCAAAACCAATAGTCCGGTGCGGCAACCCGTAGCTTTCAGGATCGATGCTGCCGTGATGCGGTCTCTCGCACTCGCGGCGCTGCTCACCGTCGCTGCGGCTTCCAGCGCCCAGGCCGAGCCAGCGTCGACGCTGGCGGGGCTCTGGCAGCGGCTGGGGGCTTGTTCGCAGGCGGTCGGCGGCTCGGCCGAGTCGGCGGGGTCCGATGTGACGGTCCTGTTCAGCATCAAGCGGGATGGGAGCCTGCAGGGGCAGCCGCGGATCACCCACGCGACGCTCAGGGGCGATGACGGGGCGCAGAAGGCGTTCCTCGCCGAAGTGCTCAGGGGCATCGCCAGTTGCTTTCCCCTCGCGATCACGGATGGCCTCGGCGGCGCCGTTGCCGGCCGCCCGCTGCGTCTGCGCGTGATGAACCGCGCACGGGAGCGCGGGGCGTAGGTCCCGCGTTAGATCCGCGGCCCGTCCTCGGTGCAGGGCGGGCCCAGGCGGCTTCGATCCTTGCCCCTCTCCCGTCAGGACCACAACAGCCGCCGCATCCCGGCACGGAGGGACGATGACCGGAACCTTGCACGCGCAGCTGATCGGAGCCTGGACGCTGGTGTCGTATGTCGAGCGGCCCACCGACGGCTCGGCCCCGTCCTATCCGCTGGGCGAGAACCCGTGGGGGCTGATCCTGTACACCCCGGACGGGTACATGTCGGCGCAGCTGATGCGGCCGGATCGTCCCGCTTTCGCCTCCGGGGACTGGTTCGTGGCCACGCCCGAGGAGTTCGCCGCGGAGGCGTCCGGGTACATCGCCTATTCCGGCCCGTTCCGGATCGAGGCGGACGGGCTGCTCTCCCACACGATGGCCGTGTCGCTGTTCCCGAACTGGCTCGGGCAGACACAGCCGCGCCTCGTCTCCCTGGAGGGGGACACCCTTCGCCTGAGCACCGCGTCGCCGATCCGCTCCGGCGGCCGAGAGGTCACCTACCACCTGATCTGGCGTCGCGCCGGCGCCGCCCGTTAGGGCCTGCCACATCGGCCGAGGCCCGCTGTGGGCGACGATCCGCGGCGATTTGTCGGAATGCCGCGACGCGGTACTCTCTTGGCCAGGGAGATACGCCGATGACCACCTCAACGACGGCCGACAGGGCCGCGCCATCCATCTATGACCGGGACCTCGACCGGAATCCGGCGAACTACCAGCCGCTGACGCCCCTGAGCTACCTCGACCGGTCGGCGCGGGTGTTCCCGGATCACTGCGCGGTGATCCACGGCCCCCTGCGGCGCAGCTACGCCGAACTCTACGCGCGCTGCCGCCGCCTCGGCGCGGCCCTGGCGGCGCGCGGCATCGGGCGCGGCGACACCGTCGCGGTCATCCTCGCCAACACGCCCGAGATGATCGAGGTCCATTACGGGGTGCCGATGACCGGCGCCGTCCTCAACACCCTGAACACCCGCCTCGACGCCGCCGGCCTCGCCTTCTGCCTCGACCACGGCGAGGCCAAGGTGCTGATCACCGACCGGGAATTCTCGAAGGTCGTGGCCCCGGCGCTGGCCCAGGCCCGGGTCAAGCCCCTGGTGATCGACGTCGACGATCCGGAATTCACCGGCCCCGGCACGGCGGTGGGCAGCCTCGGCTACGAGGCGCTGCTGGCGGAGGGCGACCCGGCCTGGGACTGGGCGATGCCCGGCGACGAGTGGGACGCGATCTCCCTGAACTACACCTCGGGCACCACCGGCGACCCGAAGGGCGTGGTCTACCATCATCGCGGCGCCGCCCTGCTCTGCCTCGGCAACGTCATCACGGGCCATCTCGGGCAGCACCCGGTCTATCTCTGGACCCTGCCGATGTTCCACTGCAACGGCTGGTGCTTTCCCTGGACCTTGTCGGTGGTCGCCGGCACCCATGTCTGCCTGCGCCAGGTCCGCGCCGGGGCGCTCTACCAGGCCCTGGCCGAGCACGGCGTGACGCATCTCTGCGGTGCGCCGATCGTGATGCAGCTGCTCCTCAACGCCCCGGAATCCGAGCGCCGCCCCCTGCCCCGGCGGGTCGCCTTCCTGACGGCGGCCGCGCCGCCGCCCCAGGCGGTTCTCGGCGCCATGGGGGCCGCCGGCTTCGACGTCACCCACCTGTACGGTCTCACCGAGACCTACGGCCCGGCCGTGGTGAACGCCTGGCACCGGGACTGGGACGCCCTGGATGCGGATGCGCGCGCGGAAAAGATGGCGCGCCAGGGCGTGCGCTACCCCGTGCTGGAGGGCTTCGACATTCGCGATCCCGAGACCTGCGAATCCGTGCCCGCCGACGGCGCGACCATGGGCGAGGCGATGTTCCGCGGCAACGTGGTGATGCGCGGCTACCTGAAGAACCCGAAGGCGACCCAGGCCGCCTTCGCGGGTGGCTGGTTCCGCTCCGGCGACCTCGGGGTCAAGCACCCGGACGGCTACATCCAGCTCAAGGACCGCTCGAAGGACATCATCATCTCGGGCGGCGAGAACATCTCCTCCATCGAGGTGGAGGACGCCCTGTTCCGCCACCCCGCCGTCTCCGCCGCCGCGGTCGTCGCCCGCCCCGACGCGAAGTGGGGCGAGACCCCGATGGCCTTCGTCGAGCTGAAGCCCGACGCCACCGTGGAGGCCGACGCCCTCATCGCCTGGTGCCGCGAGCGGCTGGCGGGCTACAAGCTCCCACGCCACATCGTGTTCGGCGAACTGCCCAAAACCTCGACCGGCAAGGTGCAGAAGTACCTGCTGCGGGAGCGGGCGAAGGAGTCGTGAGCGGCGGAGGAAAACCGTCATCCTCCGCTCTGGGTCAGGGGGCCGCGAAGCGGCGATGCACCAGGGCCGCTTCGGGTGGGGTCAGGCGGTAGAGCGATTCGATCGTCCGATCGAGGCCGGCCCGGATCTGGTTGAAGCGCTGGGTCGCGTCCGTCCGGACCTTGACGCTCGGGCTGCCATGGATCTGCACGCCGAGTTGGAGCAAGTGACCGACCTGCGCGACGATCGCCGCATGGGTCCGCGCCTCGCCGGCATCTCCCAGGTCGAGCAACCGGATCGGCAGGGCGGCGAGCTCGTTCGTCCCGACATTGTTGTTGGAGCTGGTGAGCTGGAAGCGCCATTGCAGGAGCCGGCTGTTCAGGCAAGCCAGGATGTATTCCGGCGCCAGGTCACAGGTCGGAGCGACGACGACCGCGTTGGTCGAATCGGCGAAGTACCAGCCCGGCTCCGAGAGGGTCGCGACGATCCGATGCCGCTCGTCGACGCCGGTGATCCTCTGCGTCGCGATGCGGCGGACGCCGACGGCATCCGGCGTGACATGGGTCTGCTCGTAGTGCGCACGGTCGAACCATTCGACCCGCCCCTGGCTGAGGGTGCGGTGGATCGCGTAGGCGGAGACCTCGACGCCCTTCAGGAGTCGGCTGTGCCTGGGATCGTCCGTGATGCAGGCGCGGTAGATCGTCTGGTTGATCTCGCCCCGGGCGATCCGGATGCCCGCGATCCCGTCGAGGCGTGCGACCGAATTCGATTGATGCAGCTTCTTGGCCAGTTCCCACGAGGCCTGATCGGTGATCGGGATCGGCAGTCCCTGCGGATCGATGGCCGCCAATTCGCTCCGGCGCATCGTGACGTCCCGGTAGGGATCGTCGAAGGACGCCCGGGGATAGACGTGAAGGTCGATCCGCGGGTTGTGCCTGCGCCGGGTGGGTGAGCGCTTGCGGCCTCCGACGACCACCGTCGACAGCTTGGCATCGTAGAAGACGCGATGCTGGCGCATGTCCTTCTGCGGAAACGCCCGCACGTTCAGCTCGTCGACCTGATCGAGGACCGCGAGGCGCGTCCGCTTGCAGCTGAAATCGGCCAGGAGGGCCATGGGCACGATCATGCCCAGGGACCCGTTGTGCCTGACGAGCTGCAGACTCTGGATCAGAAAGAACCGGAACAGGTTCAGCTTGCCGCCCTTGGCGGCATCCAGCCGATCCGTCCGGGTGAGGTAAGCGCGGAAGACGTCGTGGGGCCAGGAGGCCGCGCCGCGCGCCTTCTCGATGACGTCGTAGGGCGGATTGCCGATGACCGCGTCGAACCAGCCGCGGGCATGGACCTCCGGAAACGACAGCTCCCAGGAGAACGGCTTCGCCTCGGTGATCGGCAGGTCGGCCTGCAGGAGCGCGTAGGCATCCTGCCCGAGGAGGCTGTTCCCGACATGGATGTTGCCGGACAGGTCCGGCAGGAACGTCTCGTTCGGGAACAGAACCCTCTGCCGCCCCAGGGTGGATTGGGTCTCGCCCTCGAGGATCTTGAGATAGATCGACATCTCCGAGACTTCGATCGCCTGGCGATCGATATCGACCCCGAAGATACAATCCTTGGCGATGCGCTTCTTCAGCTCGCTGGTCAGCTTCAGGTCGCCATGCGCGTCGAGATAGACGGATTTTCCGTCCCGCTTGTCCGCGTTGAGATGGTAATAGTGGATATGCGCCTGGAAAAGCTTCTCCAGCGCACGGATCAGGAAGGTCCCGGAGCCGCAGGCCGGATCGAGGATCCGGATCCGGCGCATCTGTTCCGGCGTCTTGCCGTCGAGGAGCGGCGCCAGGGCGCCGTCGACGATGTGGGCGACGATGTGCTCGGGCGTGTAGAAGACGCCGCCCTGCTTCCGGATCTCGGGCTTCGGGGTCACGTTCCCCTGTTCGTCGATGATCGAGCCGAGAAAGCGCTCGTAGACGGACCCCAGGATCTCGATCGGCAGGGTGCTGAAGAGATAGGGGGACTCGTCCCCGGCGAGATGATCGATGAAGTCGGCGAGCCACCGGTCGTCGACCACGCAGGACTCGACGAAGTGGGACGGCGCTCCGGCCCGCCCATAGAGCCCCCCGTTGAAGGCCGCCCGCATGTTCGCCTGGTTGCCGACGATGAGGGTCCACAGGTCGCCCTTGCGTCGTCCGTGCCGTTCCCAGAGCGCCAGCGCCTGCCGGAGCGTCTGGAAGGTATCGATGTCGCGGTCCTCGCAGACCCTCTGGAAGATGAGGCGATCGAGGATCACCTGGACGGCTTCGTTGATCGACGCCACGTCCCAGTGCAGGGCGGCGTTGTGCCGGATCAGGGACTTGGCCAGCCGGGCGCGCTCGCCTTCGAGGTATTGCAGGAAATCGGTATCGACGGCCCGATTGCGGTCCGGCTTGATCAGCCAGAGTTGCCGCTCGGTCCGCGAGATGACCTTGGGCAGGTCCTGGATGAAGGCTTCCAGGGAGCCGGCGGCGACGGCTGGCCGTGACAGCAGATCCCAGATCTTCGGCGCCGCATCCAGGTAATCCTGGTAGCAGAGGCGCCAGCCCGGCACGACGCTGAACGGCTTCTCCCGACTCGGCTTCCCCCCGACGACGAACAGGTTCAGCTCGTCGAAATTCGTGGTCAGGCCGATCCAGAGACGCAGGTTGTAGACGTAGTTCTGCAGCTGGAAACGATGGTTCTCCAGCTTCTCGGGAAACTTCTTCGCCTCGCAGACGAACCGATCGAACCCGCCGATCCGAAACACGTAATCGGCCTTGCCATTGATGACGCCATCATAGGCCCTGTACTCGACCCGCACGTCCCGCATGAAGGGCGGGTCGTCCTTCGTATTCCTGACGTCCCAGCCCAGCGCCTCGAAGAACGGATCCAGGTACTCGTTCCGGAGAGAGTACTCGTCCAGCCCTTTGCGATACTCCGAACGATACTTCGCGAAGCGCTGGCACAACCGGTCCAGGACGACGAGAAATTGATCGAACTCGCGGCCTCGCTGCAGGTCCATCCGATACACTCCAACCCTTCCGCATCCATCTCGACCGCGTGGTCCGGCGTCAGCCGATCACCGGACCGGCACCGGGGCGAAGACGAACAGGCCCGGTCGCCTGCCGGGTCTTTCCGCCCGGCGTTGCGGGGCACCACCGTGCGGGCGCCCGCGAGCCGCGCCCGAACGAACCGGGCAGGCTCGGATGGACCGGTGCCCGACAGGATCTGGTTCGACGCGGGGGTGAGCCGGGGAAGCCCATGGGGCCGGGTCGATCGGGGGCGGGACGATTGGAGGCAGGAACGCTGACCATGATCCAACCTAACGTTGGATAAAAATATATTCTAGGTGTTATTTGCGGTCATGCGCGTTGCGCGGGAGGCACGACGAAAAACGAAAAAAGGCCGGGCTTTCGCCCGGCCTCCCGTCATCTGTGCTTGAGAAGGGTGTGTGCTTAGGCGACGCCGCCCGAGCGCTCGAAGCGCTTGCGCTCGTTGGGGTCGAGGTAGGTCTTGCGCAGGCGGATGGACTTCGGCGTGACCTCCATCAGCTCGTCGTCCTGGATCCAGGCGAGCGAACGCTCCAGGGTCATGCGGATCGGCGGCGTCAGGCGCACGGCCTCGTCCTTCGAGGTGGTGCGGATGTTGGTGAGCTTCTTGCCCTTGAGCACGTTCACCTCGAGGTCGTTCTCGCGGTTGTGCTCGCCGATGATCATGCCCTGGTACACCTTGGCGCCGGGCTCGATCATCATCGGGCCGCGATCCTCGAGGTTCCACATGGCGTAGGCCACGGCCTCGCCCTTGTCGTTCGAGATCAGCACGCCGTTGCGACGGCCGGGCATCTCGCCCTTGTAGGGCTCGTAGGCCTTGAACAGCCGGTTCATGATCGCGGTGCCGCGGGTGTCGGTCATGAGCTCACCCTGGTAGCCGATCAGGCCGCGGGTGGGCGCATGGAAGACGAGGCGCAGGCGGGACCCGCCCGACGGCTTCATCTCGATCATCTCGGCCTTGCGCTCGGACATCTTCTGCACGACGACGCCCGAGTACTCCTCGTCCACGTCGACCACGACCTCCTCGACCGGCTCGAGAACGTTGTCGTTCTCGTCCTTGGAGAGGACCACGCGGGGACGCGAGACGGCGATCTCGAAGCCCTCGCGGCGCATGGTCTCGATCAGGATGGCGAGCTGGAGTTCGCCGCGGCCCGAGACGAAGAACGAATCCTTGTCTGCCGCCTCCTCGATCTTGAGCGTGACGTTGCCCTCGGCCTCCTTGAACAGGCGGTCGCGGATCATGCGGCTCGTGACCTTGTCGCCCTCGGTGCCGGCGAGCGGCGAGTCGTTGACGATGAAGGACATGGTGACGGTGGGCGGATCGATCGGCTGGGCCTGGATCGGGGTCTCGACCTGCGGATCACAGAAGGTATCGGCCACGGTGCCCTTCACGAGGCCCGCGATGGAGACGATGTCGCCGGCCTCACCCACGTCGATGGGCGCGCGCTCCAGGCCGCGGAAGGCCAGGATCTTCGAGACGCGGCCGGTTTCCACGAGCTTGCCCGTGCGGTCCATGACCTTGATGGCCTGGTTCGGCTTCACGGTGCCGGAGGCGATGCGGCCGGTGATGATGCGGCCGAGGAACGGGTTGGCTTCCAGCAGGGTGCCGAGCATCCGGAACGGACCCTCCTCGACCTTGGCCTGGGGCACGTGCTCCAGCACGAGGTCGAACAGCGGCGCGAGGCCCTGGCTCTGGTCGCCGTCGGGGGCCGTCGCCATCCAGCCGGCGCGGCCGGAGCCGTAGAGGATCGGAAAGTCGAGCTGCTCGTCGGTGGCGTCGAGGGCGGCGAAGAGGTCGAACACCTCGTTCACCACCTCGGTGATGCGGGCGTCCGGACGGTCGACCTTGTTGATCGCCACGATCGGCTTCAGGCCGATCTTGAGGGCCTTGCCGACCACGAACTTGGTCTGGGGCATCGGACCCTCGGCCGCGTCGACGAGCACGATCACGCCGTCCACCATCGAGAGGATGCGCTCCACCTCGCCGCCGAAATCGGCGTGGCCGGGGGTATCCACGACGTTGACGCGGGTGTCCTTCCAGACGACTGAGGTCGCCTTGGCCAGGATGGTGATGCCGCGCTCCTTCTCGAGGTCGTTCGAGTCCATGGCGCGTTCCTCGACGCGCTGGTTCTCACGGAACGATCCGGACTGCGACAGCAGCTTGTCGACGAGCGTCGTCTTGCCGTGGTCGACGTGGGCGATGATGGCGATGTTGCGAAGCTTCATAGGGTATCCGGAAGCGAGAAGAGCCCGTCACGCGACGGGCCGCAGGAATGCGGCCGGCTGCGCCGGGTCACGGGATCGAGCTATCGCGTCGCAATATAAGGTGTGGGGCTCCGGGGCAAGGGGCGACCGCCGCCGGGGCGAGCATGCCCCACCCCCGTCAGGCGCGGGCGAGCTCCAGGCGCGAGGCCCGGGTCCGGTAGCGCCCGAGCGCGGTGACGCAGACGAACGAGATTGCCGCGAGAGCGGTGCCGAAGGCGGCGATGGGCCACCAGTGACCCTGGAAGCGCTCGGCCAGGATGGTGCCGATGATCGGGGTCAGCCCGCCCGCCACCGCGCCGCAGACCTGATAGGCCACCGAGATCGCGGTGTAGCGTACCCGGGTCGGAAAGGCGCCGGCCACGTAGCCGGCGATGACCGCGTAGAAGGTGGCACTGCCGACCACGTTGAGGGCCAGCCCGAGCATCAGGGCCGGGACGGAGCCGAGATCGACCAGCAGGAACAGGGGATAGGGCGCCAGCATCGCCCAGATCAGGGTGCCCTGGAGGAAGAGGCGCTCGTTGCGGATGGCCTCGGCGATTCGCGCGCCCACCGGCGTCATCACCAGCTGGACGCAGGCCGCCACCAGCAGCGCGTCGAGGATCGTCGCCCGGGGCAGACCGAGATACTGAGTCGTGTAGGTGATCATGAAGGTGTTGAAGAGGTAGACCGAGCCGATCGCGAAGGTGTTGGCGCCCGCCGCCAGGGCCAGCGGCGTCAGGCTGGTGGCCAGGACCTCGCGGATCGGGGCCGGGGCCGCCGCACGGTTCTCCGCGGTTCTGGCATCCTGGAAGTCCGGTGATTCGCCGACGCCAAGGCGGATGAACAGGCCGACGCCGAGCAGCACGATGCTGACGAGGAACGGCAGGCGCCAGCCCCAGGCGAGGAAACTCTCCTTGTCCATCAGCCCGGCGAGGCGGAAGGCCAGCAGCGACAGGATCTGCCCGGCCGGGCTGCCGAGCTGGGCGAAGGAGGCGAAGAAGGTCGCGCGCCCCTTCGGCGCGTGCTCGGCCGCGAGCAGCACCGCCCCGCCCCACTCGCCGCCCACGGCGATGCCCTGGAGGATGCGCAGGCACACCAGTGCGACCGGCGCCCAGATCCCGATGCTGGCATAGGTCGGCAGCAGGCCGATGCCGGTGGTCGCCAGCCCCATCATCACCAGGGTGACGACGAGGGCCCGCTTGCGCCCGAGCCGGTCGCCGATATGGCCGAAGACCAGTCCGCCGAGCGGCCGGGCGAGGAAGCCCACCGCGAAGGTGCCGAAGGCCGCCAAGGTCGCCACGAACGGCGTCGCCTCGGCGAAGAAGAGCGGCCCGAACACCAGCGCGGCGGCCGTGCCGTAGATGAAGAAGTCGTACCACTCGATCGTGGTGCCGACGAAGGCGGCGATGGCGGCCCGAGCGGGCTGGCGCGGCGCAGACTCGGGGGATGGGCTCGAACGCATGCGCGGCTCTCTTCTGGGGAAACAGGGCCGGGCCGCCCAGCAAGGGACGGACCGGGCGCGGCCGGCCCCAGCTTGCCCCGTCGCGCGCACCGATGCGAGAGTTCCTGGCCCGTCGCCGGAGCACGTGCGGGGCGGGGCCGAAGGACGACGATGGAACTCAAGTTGATCGAGGACTTCATCAGCCTCGCCGAGACCCGCAGCTTCTCGCGCTCGGCCGAGGCGCGGTTCGTCACGCAATCGGCCTTCAGCCGGCGAATCCGGTCGCTTGAGGTCTGGCTCGGCACGGTGCTCCTCGACCGCAGCACCTACCCGATCACGCTCACGGCGGACGGCCGCCAGTTCCTCGAGACCGCCGAGGAGGTCCTGCGCCTCCTCACCCTCAGCCGCGCCGACTTCCGCAATCGCAGCGAGCGCTCCAGCCTGCCCGTGGTGACGATCGCCGCCCTCCACTCTCTCTGCCTCTCCGTCCTGCCGCGCTGGCTGAACGGCATCCGCGAGGCGGTGGGACCGATGGCGAGCCGGGTCCTGCCGGACAACTTCAACATCTGCGTCCAGGCCCTGGTGGAGGGCGGCTACGACCTCCTGTTGACCTATCACCATCCGGGCATCCCGATGCCCCTCGACCCCGAGCGCTATCCCCACCGGGTCGTCGGGCGCGACAGCCTCGTGGCGGTGGCCGCCCCGAACGGCTTGCCCCCCGACCGCGAGGGACGGCTCCCGCTGCTGCAGTATTCGCGCGGCTCCTTCCTCGGCCTCCTCGCCGCCATCGCCCAATCCGCGGAGGGCGCGCCCGTCACCTACCCGATCCACACCAACGAGAATTCCATGGCCGAAGCCCTGCGCTCCATGGCGCTGGCCGGCCACGGCGTCGCCTGGCTTCCCGTCAGCCTGGTGGCGGGCGAGATCGCCTCCGGCGCCCTGACGGTCGTCAGCTCCGAGATGCTGATGGAGATCCGCCTCTATCGCAGCGCGGAGCGTGCCTGGCCCTTCCTCGATGCGGTCTGGGCCGCCGCCGCCCTCGACGAACCAAACTATGCATTGCAGGAATAATCTCGGTCGAAACTAGCATTGGCGCCGGCGTCGAGCCGGGACTACTGCCCTCCCCGGCGGCGCATCGCGCCGCAGCCGTTCCGCATCGAGCCGCGGGCGCGACCCTTCCGACCCTCCACGCCGTCCCGAGGTGAGGCCGTCCCTGCGGCTGCGCCGTCGCGTCCGCGTGGCCGCGCCCCGACCGGTACGCCGTACCGGACCGCACCCGCACGCCCCTCGCAACCGAACACCAGGAGCCCCCCGTGACCGACCATCCGACCCGCACCGAGCACGACCTCCTGGGCGACCGGGAGGTGCCGAAGGCGGCCTATTACGGCGTCCACACCCTGCGGGCGGTCGAGAACTTCGCGATCACGGGCCGGACCCTGGCCGACTGCCCGGATCTCATCAACGCCCTCGCGGCGATCAAGCAGGCGGCGGCCCTGGCCAACCGGGAGCTCGGCCTCCTCGACGCATCCCGCACCGAGGCCATCGTGGCGGCCTGCGAGGAGATCCGTGCCGGCGCCCTGCACGACCAGTTCGTGGTCGACCTGATCCAGGGCGGGGCCGGCACCTCCACCAACATGAACGCCAACGAGGTCATCGCCAACCGGGCGCTGGAGATCCTCGGGCATCCGCGCGGCGCCTACGAGCACTTGCACCCGAACGAACACGTCAACATGGGCCAGAGCACCAACGACGTGTACCCGACCGCCCTGAAGATCGCCGCCGCCGGCGCCATCCACCGGCTGATCGCCGCGATGGCCGACCTGCGCGCCAGCTTCGCCGCGAAGTCTAAGGACTTCGCCGACATCCTGAAGATGGGCCGCACCCAGCTGCAGGACGCGGTGCCGATGACGCTGGGCCAGGAATTCGGCACCTACGCGCTGATGCTGCGCGAGGACGAGGCCCGGCTCGGGGAAGCCGCCCTGCTGATCCGCGAGATCAACATGGGGGCCACCGCCATCGGCACCGGTATCACCGCGCATCCGCTCTACGCCGCCCTCGTCTGCGCGCGCCTCTCCGAGATCACCGGCATCCCCCTGGAGACCGCCGAGGACTTGGTCGAGGCGACCCAGGATTGCGGCGCCTTCGTGCAGCTCTCGGGGGTGCTCAAGCGCGTGGCCGTCAAGCTGTCGAAGACCTGCAACGACCTGCGCCTCCTCTCCAGCGGGCCGCGGGCCGGCTTCAACGAGATCAACCTGCCGGCGCGCCAGGCGGGCTCCTCGATCATGCCCGGCAAGGTCAACCCGGTGATTCCCGAGGTGGTCAACCAGGTCGCCTTCGAAGTCATCGGCAACGACGTGACCATCACCTTCGCGGCCGAGGCCGGCCAGCTCCAGCTCAACGCCTTCGAGCCGATCATCGCCTACAGCCTGTTCGACAGCCTGACCCACCTGCGCGCGGCCTGCATCACCCTCGACGTCCACTGCGTACGGGGCATCACCGCCAACCGCGAGCACCTTCGGGCCAGCGTCGAGCAGTCGATCGGCATCGTTACCGCCCTGAACCCCTATATCGGCTACCGCAACGCCACCGCCGTGGCCCTGGAGGCCCATGCCACCGGGCGCGGCGTCTACGAGCTCGTCCTCGAGAAGGGCCTGATGGCCAAGACGCAGCTCGACGCCGTGCTCCAGCCGGATCGCCTGACCCGGCCGCAGGCCTTCGCGGCAGCCTGAGGATGGCCCCCTCTTCCTCTGCGGGAGAGGGGTGATTCAGACCTGACGCTGTCGCGTCGCGCCCATCACCGCACCACCGGGTCACGCCATGACCCGCCCAACAGAGCGCCCATCACGAGCGCCGACAGCACCCCACAGGGAGGAACACCATGACTCACGGCGACGCCAAGGCGGACGGCAGGAAATCCGGGCGGCTCACCCTCTATACCGGCCTCGGGCTCGTCCTCGGCATCCTGGTTGGCGCGGTCCTGCACGGGATGGCGGCCGGACCGGCGGAGGCCAAGGAGATCGCCGGGTACTTCACCCTCTGCACGGACATCTTCCTGCGCCTGATCAAGATGATCATCGCGCCGCTGGTCTTCGCCACCATCGTGTCGGGCATCGCGAGCTTCGGCGACACGCGCTCGGTCGGCCGGGTCGCCGCCATGGCGATGGGCTGGTTCCTCACCGCCTCCGTGGTGTCGCTGACCCTCGGTTTCCTCGTCGCCAACCTGTTCCAGCCGGGGGCCGGCCTCGCCCTGCCCCTGCCGGAGGCCGGCGCCCAGACCGGGCTGAAGGCCGCCTCCCTCAACCTGCGCGACTTCCTCACCCATGTGTTCCCGACGAGCATCGTCTCGGCCATGGCCACCAACGAGGTGCTGCAGATCCTGGTCTTCTCGATCTTCTTCGGCTCCGGCCTCAGCGTCATCGACCGGCGCTACGCCGAGCCGATGGTGCACATGATCGACGGCCTCGCCCGCGTGATGTTCGCCGTCACCGACGCGGTGATGCGGCTGGCGCCCTTCGCGGTCTTCGCCGCCATCGCGGCGGTGATCACCGTCCAGGGCCTCGGCGTCCTCATCGACTACGGCAAGTTCATCGGCGCGTTCTACCTCGGCCTCGCGGTGCTCTGGGTGCTCCTGATCGGCGCCGGCTGGCTGGTGCTGGGCAACCGGGTGGTGCGCCTCCTCGATCTCCTGCGCGCACCGATGATCCTGGCCTTCTCCACCGCCTCGAGCGAGGCCGCCTTCCCCCGCACCGTCGAGGTGCTGGAGAAGTTCGGCGTGCGCCCCCGGGTCACCGGCTTCGTGCTGCCGCTCGGCTACTCGTTCAACCTCGACGGCTCGATGATGTACCAGGCGATGGCCGCGCTCTTCATCGCCCAGGCCTTCGGCATCCATCTCGGCGTCGCCGAGCAGTTCACCATGCTGCTGGTCATGATGGTGACGAGCAAGGGCATCGCCGGCGTGCCGCGCGCCTCCCTCGTGGTGGTGGCCGCGACCGTACCGATGTTCGGTCTGCCGGCGGCCGGCATCCTGCTCATCATGGGGGTCGACCAGATCCTCGACATGGGCCGCACCGTCACCAACGTCCTCGGCAACGGCCTCGCCACTGCCGCCGTCGCCCAGTGGCAGGGCGAGATGGACGCCGAGCGCGATGCGGAGACGGACGGGCCCCCGAAGGCCGCAACGGAGGCGGCGCCCGCCCTGGCCGCGGCCCGCGCCTGAGGCGCTACTTCGCCGCCACCGGTCGCACGGACCAGGTGGCCCAGTAGACGGGGCGGCCGAACACGGTCGACGCGTTCGCGCCGCCCGGCCCCGGCGCGAGCCGGTCGAGCCAGGTCAGGAACCCGGCCTTGGCGCGGTAGTTCGTCGGGGTCGCGAGGTTGCCGTAGCGGTCCGTCATCCAGAAATGCTGGCTGCGCCCGAAACGGCCCGATCCGTCGCCGCCCGAGCGCAGGCCGAGATAGGCGGTGGAGCGCATGATCGCCTGCGGCTCCGAGAACCACGTCAGGCCCGCCAGCGAACCCGGCGCGAGGTCGGCGGTGTACTGCACGCAGATGTCGGCGACGGGACCGTCCATGGTGTTGGCCGGGCGGTTGCAGCGATAGGCTGCCACCCAGCGGTCCATGTCCCGGGCCTTGGCCACCCGTATCAGGCTCTGGGCGGGCAGCGGCTCGGCGACGGTCCGGGCCGGCGACCAGACGCGATCGGCGGTGAGGTCCCGGCTGGTGCGCAGGTAGAGGCCCATCCGCCGGTTCGCCGCCGGCTCGTTGCAGTCCGAGGGCAGCACGTCGGTGTAGTAGTAGTGGTAGACCTGATCGACCACGCTGATCGCGCCGACCAGATCGGTGCGGTCGAAGCCCTGCCCGGCGCAGTTGCCGATGATCGCCGCCCCGGTCTCGTCGAGAACGGCGCTGGGGCTCGGCGCCTCGGGTGTCCGCGACCGGCCGCGGCGGGAGCGCCCCTCCGGACGCTCCCCGCCGAACGGCGTCCAGACCGTTCCCGCCTCGGTGCGGCCGCGGATGTCGAAGCCCTTGAAATCCAGCGTGCGGGCCTGGAGCAGCGCGTGCCGGTTGCCGGCCTCGGTGGGCACCGCCGCGAGGAAGAACACGTAGCTGTAGGCGTCCCCGCCCCAGGCGCGCCCCGCCACCGTCATCGGATGCCGGGCCGCGATGCCCTCGCCGGCCGGCTCGGGGGCCGGGGCCGGCGGGGCTTCGGCCCGGCGACGACCGCGTCGGCGTCCGCGCTCCTCGGCACCGGCACCTTCCTGGCCTCTGGTGCCTTCTTGTCCCCTGGCACCTTCCTGGCTGCGGGCAACCTCGCGGGCCATCTCCCACAGGCGCCCCTGGGTCGGCGGCATGGTGGTGGCGAGTTGCTCCGGCATCGCGCCGGAGCGGACCGAGCCGCCGTCGAGGGGGTCGGTGGCGCGGCGCGGCGCGCAGGGTCCGGCCGTCTCGCCGCGCCGGGATTTCCTGGCGATCAGGGGCGTCTCGGCCTGGTACACGGCCTGGAGCGGGCCGGTGCCGGGCGTCGTGCGGATCACCTGCACGCCGCTGGCGGATTCACAGGCCGGGGGTGTGAAGAACACCCCCTCGGCCTCGCTGCCCCGGCAGATCTCCAGGGTGCCGCCGCCGGTGACGTAGCAGCTCGTGTCGGTGGTCTGCGCGTCGGCGGGGCCGGCTGCGAACCCCAGGAGGAGCGGCAGGAACGCCGATGGGACGACGCGCCGGCGGACCGGCTGACGGGGGACGCCGGAGGGCGCAGCGAGGGGGAAGGTCCGCGGATGTGTCACGGTGGAGAGGGTTAGCGTAGCCCCGCGGTTCGACAAGGCTTCGCCGGGGCGCCATCCACACCGCCGGTCCTCACATTTCCGCGGAGGGTCGCCGGGTCAGCCGGCGTTCCGGGCCTCCGTCCCGCACCACTCGGCGATGAACAGGGCCATCGCGGTGGTGATCCGCTGCACGGAGGCGAGGCTGACGCGCTCGTCGAAGCCGTGGATGTTCTGGCTGATCGGCCCGTAGCAGAGCGCCGGCACCTGATCGTAGAGGGCGTAGACCCGGGTATCGAGATAGCTCGGTGACATGAAGCTCTGCAGGTCCGCGCCGGTGGCGGTCCGGTGTGCCCGGCCGAGCACCGCCTCCGCCTCCGACCCTTCCACCAGGGCATAGCCCTCCGAGAAGAAGCCGTCGAAGCTGACGCGGGGCGGCGTGTTCGACAGGAAGGCGTCGTCCCGGGCGAAATCCGCGATCGCCTGCTCCACCGCGCGGGCGGCCTCCCCGGCCGAGACGCCCGGATAGAGGGCGATGCGACACGCGATCCGGCACCAGGCCGGCACCGAGGAGGCCCAGTCGCCGCCCTCGATCCGGCCGACATTGAGGTTGATGGCGTCGGGCTGGTCGGCGAAGTGAGGGTGGGCCGCCTTCTCGGCGTTCCAGCGCGCCTCGAGGGCCCGCAGGGCGCCGATCACCCGGTAGGTCGCGTCGATGGCGTTGGCCCCGGCGCCCATCTCGCGGACATGGACCGGGCGGCCGCGGACCTCGACGGTGAACCACAGCACGCCGACATTGGCGCGCACGAGCTTCTCGTCCTCGGGCTCGGGGATCAGCACCGCTTCGGCGCGGTAGCCGCGCAGGTGGGTCATCAGGGCGCCGTTGCCGGTGGATTCCTCCTCGACCACGGATTGCAGGGTGACGGTGGCCGCGGGTTGCAGGCCGATCCGGGCCAGGGCGTCGAGGGCGAACAGGTTGGCGGCGTGGCCCGCCTTCATGTCGGCGGCGCCCCGTCCGTACATCCAGTCGCCGTCGATGACGGGCTCGAAGGGCGGGTGGGTCCAGAGATCCGCGGGGCCGGGCGGCACCACGTCGACATGGGCCTGCAGGATCAGCGAGCGCCCGGTCTCGGCGCGTGGCCGGTGGATGCCGACGACGAGGGGCGCCCGGGAATGCGTCTCCGACATCGCCGCCCCGCCCGGATGGGCGGCGAGGGCGGCCCCGTCCATGGTGAAGCGGTCGAGGGCGTAGCCGCGGGCGCGGAAGGCCCGGAAGACGAAGTCCTGGATCGCGTGCTCGGCGCCCCGCGTCGACCCGAAGCGCACCAGGGCCTGGGTGTGGGCGACCTGCTCGGGAAAGCCCGCCGCGACGGCCTCGGCGATGCGGGCGGCAAGGGCGGGATCGAGAGGCATCGGCGCTCCGGCGCTGGCGAGGGGAGCGGCCAGGATAGCGAGGCCGGCCGGATCAGGCGAGCAGCGCCGCCACCAGCGCCAGGGGCAGGGCCAGGAGGGCCGCCGGGCGGATCCAGGCCGGACGGTAGGAGACCAGCCCGACCACCAGGAGGGCCGCGCCGGTGAGCGAGCCGATCCACTGCACCGGGCCGAAATTCCAGTCGGAGGTGACCACGGCGGCCGCGAAGGACCCCGCGATGGCGGCCCATCCGGCGAGCCGCAGCGCCCGGGCCCGGCTCCGCGTCTGGCCGCGCCCGGCGATGGCGCGATGATGACGGTCCATGGCGAGGCAGAGGGCGGCGAGCCCGGCGAAGCTCAGGGCGAGGTTGAGGGCGATGGAGAGCGGCGTCATGCTTCGACGAGACCTTCGGACGCCCGGCCCTGGGTGGGACGGGCCACCCGCGCGGCTTGCCGGCGCGCCTCGTAGTGGGACACCTTGCGCGCGCCGCGAGCCAGGGCGAGGCCGAGACCCAGCATGGCGGCATCGAAGGCCAGGAAGTCGAGGCCGCGATCCGCGGTCAGCGCGCCGACCACCGGCACGGCGCCGAACAGGAGGCCGGCGGCGAGGCCGAGCTCGGTCCAGGCCCTGCGGTGCGGCCGAAGCAGGGACACGACGGCGGCCAGCGCCCAGGCGCCGAAGAAGACGCCGCCCTCCCAGGTCGCCCGGTGGGCGAGGTCGACGGGCAGCAGCCGGTTGCCGAGGAGGAGCGCCGCCATGCCGATCGGCAGGCCGAGGATGGTGCCGATGTTGAGGCCGCGCACCAGGCGCAGGCCGAAGCCCGGCGCCTCCCCCGTCTTCGGCGCCCGGGCGACCGTCCAGAGGACGAGGCCCGTGGCGATGGTGGCAGCACCGAGTAGGCCGCAGAGGAAGAACAGCGCCCGCAGGGCCGTGCTGGCGAAGTGCGCCTCGTGCAGGCCCATGAAGCTGGTGAAGACGCGGGCGGCCGGCTTCAGGGGCTCGATTCGCTCGACGACGCTCCCGGAAGCGGCGTCGAAGGCGATCTGCGGATGCTGGTGGGCGAGGCCGTGGGGCTCCTCGAAGACGGCGACCACGGTGGCGTTGGCATCGCCCGGGTTGTTGACGATGACCATCTCGAGGGGTTCCGAGACCTCGCCCCGGGCCCGGGCCAGGAGCGGTGCCAGAGGCACGGCCTCGCCGGGCCGGCCGGCGGCCGGGCGCCAGGTCGTGGTCTGGGCCGCCTCGACGTAGAAGCGCAGGTCGTCGCCCTTGTAGGCCGCCGTCACGCCCCAGGGCATGTACATCACGCCGAGGGTCACGATCCCCGTATAGGTGATCATCAGGTGGAACGGCAGGGCGAGCACGCCGGTGACGTTGTGGGCGTCGAGCCAGCCGCGCTGAGCCGACTTGTCCCGCCGGAAGGTGAAGAAGTCGGCGAAGATGCGCCGATGCGTCACGATGCCGGAGATCAGGGCGATGAGAAGGATCATCGCCGCGGCGCCGACGATCCAGCGGCCGACGGCCGGCATCATCTGGAGCTCGTAGTGGAAATGGTAGAAGAAGTCGCCGCCCTGGGTGTCGCGCGCCCTCGTGGGCGCGCCGGTCTCGACGTCGAGCAGGGCCTGCCCGAGGGGGGCCTCCAGGCTGTCCATCCAGTAGACGGCGATCACCGGCCGGTCCGGCTGCGGCAGGGAGACGTACCAGGCCATGGCCTTCGGCGCGTGGGCCTTCAGGTAGGCGACGCCGCGCTCGGCGGCGGGAATCGCATCGCTGGGGCCGGCCTGCAGTTCCGGGCGCATCCAGAGCGAGAGGTCGGTGCGGTAGTAGGTGGCGGTGCCGGTGACGAACACGGCGAACATCACCCATCCGGTGACGAGCCCGGCCCAGGTGTGGAGCCAGGCCATGGATTGGCGGAATCCCTGCCTCATGCGGGCGGTCCCATGGCGACGCCGTCGAGGGCGAGCCAGAGGCCGAGGCCCATCAGCGCGATCGGAAGCCCGAGGCCCAGGGCGGCGCGCAACAGCGTGCGGGCGGCAAAGACCCAGATCACCGCAGCGGCCAGGATGGCGAAGCTGATCAGGGTCGCGGTGGCCACCGCTTCGGAGCGCACCATCGGCAGGGTCAGTGACAGGAAGGCCGTCGCGAGCCCGGCCAGGGCGTATCCGCCGAAGGCCGCCAGGCCCACGCGCGCGGCCACCGCGGAGCGGTAGCGCCAGCCCCTTCGCGAGCGGGTCCTGTCGAGGGGACCGGAAATATCCGTCACGGGCAACACCTTCGAGACGCGCACAGGCGAGACGAATGCGGAGACGGGCTCCGCAATGGCAGGCAGGATCGATAGTCCCGGCCGGGGCTGACCACCGGCCGACCTCCCGATTTCACGGGGATCGCTCCGCTATAGCGATCCTGGTCTTAGGCCCGCAAACGCTATGTTATGGAATCATTCCAATTCGACCTTTCGACGCTGCGACCGACGCCGCGACATCGTCGACGCTCCGACGCCGCCGCGACGGCGTCCAATGCAAGACCTTCGGCGGAATTCGTGTTGACGGGCCGCAGGTCGCGCCCTGTGCACCCGGAACGCGGGTTAGGATAAGGTGACGGCCAGCGCCCGCTTCCCGCGAACACCGCCCGAGAACAAGACACCTGATCGTGACCGCAAGTTCCTCCCGTCCCCCGATCCGCTTCCGCGGTCGCTCGTTCATGGCCCTGGTGCTCGCCCCGGTGCTGCCCGTCTCGGACTGGCTCGGCGAACTCGACGCGCTGGCCCGGCGCTCGCCGGCCTTCTTCGTCGGGCGCCCCGTCATCCTCGACGTGGCCGGACTCGGGCTCGAACGGGAGGCCCTCGTCGCCCTGGTGGCCGACCTCGCCGCCCGCGACGTCGCCGTGATGGGCATCGAAGGGGCCGACCCGGGCCAGCTCGGGGCCGGCCTGCCGCCGCCCCCGGCGGGCGGGCGCCCGGTCGACGCGGTCCCGACCCCGGAGGCGACGGCGGACGCCGCGCCGGATGCGCCCGTGGTGCCGTCGGCGCCGGCCCCGTTCCGCTCCCTGATCCTGGATGCGCCCGTGCGCTCCGGCCAGACGATCCTGCACCTGGAGGGCGACATCACCGTGATGGGCTCGGTGGCCTCGGGCGCCGAGGTGATCGCGGGCGGCTCGCTCCACGTCTACGGCGCCCTGCGGGGCCGGGCGATCGCGGGGGCGGCCGGCAATCCGGAGGCGCGCATCACCTGCCGCCGGTTCGAGCCCGAACTCATCGCCATCGACGGCCTCTATCGCACCGCCGACGACCTCGGCCCGGTCCAGCGCGGCCTGCCGGCCCAGGTCCGGCTCGAGGGCGACGCCATCAAGGTGGCGGCCCTGGACTAGACCCTACCGGCCGGTCCAAGCCGGGGGACGCTTGGCGAGGAACGCCTCCATGCCCTCGCGAAAATCGGCGCTGGTGTAGCAGAGCCGGATGAGATCGTCGCCGGGACGCTCGGTCCCCGTCTCGTCCTCGCCCTGGAGGCGGCGCAGGCCCTCCTTGGTCGCCCGCAGGGTGAGCGGTGCGTGGCCGGCCATCAGGGTCGCGAGTTCCGCCGCACGGGCCGCCAGGGCCTCGGCATCGGCCACCACCTCGCCGATGAGCCCGATGGCCAGGGCCTCCTCGGCCCCGACGAGGCGGGCGGTGAAGATCATGTCCTTGACCCGGGCCGGCCCGATCAGGGCTGAGAGGCGGCGCAGATTGCCGAGCGAGAGGCAGTTCCCGAGGGTGCGGGCGATGGGAAAGCCGAGCCTGGCGTCGCGGGTGGCGATCCGCAGGTCGCAGGCCGCCGCGATGGCCGCGCCTCCGCCCGTGCAGGCGCCGGCGATCGCCGCGATGGTGGGCACGGACAGGCGCTCCAGCGCGCCCATCACCCGGTCCATGAAGCGCTCGTAGTCGATCGCGTCCTGCGCGCTCGTGAAGCGGCGGAACTGGGCGATGTCGGTGCCGGCCGCGAAGGCCTTGTCGCCCGCACCCGTGATGATCAGCGCCTTGACGCTCCCGTCCGCTTCGATACGCGCGCAGGCGTCGATCAGGCCCTGGTACATCCCGAAGGTCAGGGCGTTGCGCGCCTGCGGACGGTTCAGGGTGAGGCGGGCAATGCCGGCCTCGACCGCGACGAGGAGTTCGTCGGTCTGGGTTTCGTGGGTCTGGGTCATGCGGGGTCCCCGGGCGCGGACGCGGACCCCTCCTCTCGCCCATCGGAGCCGGCCGGAGCAAGCGGCCGGCTTCCGTCCCCGCCTCAGAACACGGACGGCACGAACATCTCGGGCGGCACCGGATGGCGGATGTAATCGTCGTGACGCTCGCGGTCCGGCAGGTGCACGGGCGGATGGGCGACGTCGCCGTAGGGGATCTGCGCCAGGAGGTGGCTGATGCAGTTGAGGCGGGCGCGCTTCTTGTCGACGGCCTCGACCACCCACCAGGGTGCCTCCGGGATATGGGTCCGGGCCAGCATGTCCTCCTTGGCCTTGGTGTAGTCCTCCCAGAGGCGGCGGGACTGCACGTCCATCGGCGAGAGCTTCCACTGCTTCAGGGGATCGTGGATGCGCATCTGGAAGCGGAACGCCTGCTCCTCGTCGGTGATCGAGAACCAGTACTTGAGCACGAGGATCCCGGAGCGGGTCAGCATGCGCTCGAACTCGGGCACCGAGCGGAAGAACTCCTCGACGTCGTCGGGTGAGCAGAACCCCATGACGCGCTCGACGCCGGCGCGGTTGTACCAGGAGCGGTCGAACAGCACGATCTCGCCGCCGGCCGGAAGATGGCTGACGTAGCGCTGGAAATACCATTGCGTGCGCTCGCGCTCGTTCGGGGCGGGCAGCGCCGCGACGCGGCAGACGCGCGGGTTGAGCCGCTGGGTGATGCGCTTGATCACGCCGCCCTTGCCGGCGGAGTCGCGGCCCTCGAAGATCACCACGACCCGCAGCTTGTGGGCCTGGACCCAGTCCTGCAGGCGCACCAACTCGTGCTGCAGGCGAAACAGCGCGCGGAAATAAACCTTGCGGTCGAGACCGGGCGGACGGGCGGGCTGCCCGAGTTCGTCGGCCAGGCGCTCCAGGCGCTCGTCCTCCATCTCGAGTTCGAGTTCCTCGTCGAAGTCGTCGGCGACCTCCCGGCGGATCGCCTCGACCTCCGCTGCCCGCTGTCCGCCGTCCATGTGGAAGCCCCGTTCCGGTCGCAATATCGGCCGCGCTTAGAGCACGGCATCATGACAGGCTTGATACGGCAGGGTGCGCCGGCGACGGCCCGAGGGAACGGGGACCGCACCCCGCGGGTTGAAGGGCAAGCTGCGCCATTTCGCGAACCGCGAGCCTGGCTCGCCCGGCGCCCCACACACAGAATGAGGGTCCACCCATGAGCCTGATCGGACGCATCGTCACCAAGCTCCTCGGCAACGAGGACCGTCCCGTGGTCCGCGACGACCGCAACTACGATTCCGGTACGCCGCTCGGCCGCCTCGTGACCAAGATCCTGCGGAAGTAAGTTTTGCCTGGCCGGGCGGCTCGAGGCCGCCCGGTTCTTCCCCCCCTTGCGGCTCGAGGCCGCCCGGTTCTTCCCCCCTCCTTGCGGCTCAACGCCGCCCGGTTCTGAAAACCCTTGGCGGCGGAAGGTTGTCCGCCTTCGAAAGCCCTGGAGGCTCAGGCAGCCCGGCGCTTGGCCTTCTTCTCGCGTCCCTGGCCGGGCGCGCGCTGGCCCGCGCGGGTCCGGTCGAGCACGAACTTCGCGTAGTCGTCCATGTCGCCCGCGAAGGGTTTGACCGTGTTGTCGGCCGCCAGCCACAGGCGATCCGCCACCAGCTCCATCAGCGAGCGGTCGTGGGTGATGAGGATGACAGCCCCGCCGTAATCGTTCAGCGCGTCGAGCAGAGCCCTCCGACTGTCGATGTCGAGGTGGTTGGTCGGCTCGTCGAGGATGAGCAGGTGCGGCGCCTGCATCGCCACCAGGTTCAGGAGCAGGCGCGCCCGCTCGCCGCCCGAGAGCGCGTCCACCGTCGTCTCCTGCTTGTCGAAGGCGAGGCCGAAGCTGGCGAGCTTGGCGCGCCGCGCCGATTCGCTGTCGTCGGGACGCTCGCGCCGGATGATCGCCAGCGGTGTGTCCTTCGGGTCGAGGGCCTCGATCTGGTGCTGGTGGAACCAGCCGACCTGCACGCGCCCTTCCCGCACCATCCGCCCGTCCCGCACCGCGAGGGCGCCGGCCGCCATCTTGGCGAAGGTCGACTTGCCCGCGCCGTTGACGCCCAGCAAACCGATGCGGTCGTCGACGTCGAGGGTCAGGTTGAGGCCGCGGAGCACCGGCGCATCGTCGCCATACGCGATGGTGGCGTCGGTGAGGTGCATCAGGGGCGGGGCGAGCGGACGCTTCGGCGAGGGCAGGTGGAACGGCGCCACGTGCTCCTCGATGGTGGCGGCGATCGGCTCCAGCTTGGCGAGGCGCTTGACGCGGGACTGCGCCTGGGCGGCCTTCGAGGCCTTGGCCTTGAAGCGGTCGATGAAGCTCTGCAGGTGCGCGCGCTCGGCCTCCTGCTTCTGCTTGGTCGAGGCCTGGAGGCGGGCCTTCTCGGCCCGGCGCTTCTCGAAGTCGTCGTAGCCACCCGTGTAGAGTTCGAGCTTGCCGCCGGCCACGTGCAGGATCGCGTCCACCGAATTGTTCAGGAGCTCGCGGTCGTGGCTGATGATCAGGGCCGAGTGCGGGTAGCGCTTCAGCCGCGCCTCCAGCCACAGGGCGCCCTCGAGATCGAGGTAGTTGGTGGGCTCGTCGAGGAGCAGCATGTCCGGCTCGGCGAAGAGCGCGGCGGCCAGGGCCACGCGCATGCGCCAGCCGCCGGAGAACTCCGCCATCGGTCGGGCCAGGTCCTCCACCGAGAAGCCGAGGCCGGCCAGGATCTCGCCGGCCCGGGCCGGGGCCCGGTCGGCGTCGATCTCGATGAGGCGGGCATAGATCTCGCCCAGGCGCTCGGGCGCGGCGGTCTCGAGCTCGGCGTTCAGGGCCTCGCGCTCCACGTCGGCGGCCAGGATCGTGTCGATCAGGCTGACGGGGGTCGCGGGGTGCTCCTGATCCACGGAGGCGACGCGGGCGGTCTTCGGCAGCAGGATGGCGCCGCCGTCCGGCTGCAGCTCGCCGAGGATGATCTTGAACAGGGTCGACTTGCCAACGCCGTTGCGGCCGACGAGCCCGACCTTGGAGCCGGGCGGCACCGCGACGCTGGCGCGATCGAAGAAGCGCCGGCCCCAGGCGCTGAAGGTGAGGTCTTCGATCTGGATCATGCGAGGGCTCGTCGGGGGCGGGGGCACCGGACGGACCCGGACACGGGCCGGACCCTATCGCACCGCACCATCCGGCGCGAGGGGCGCCGTACGCAACCAGCCCCCTCGCCCGACGCGGCTCGGGTCGTGCCCGCGACGCGACGGCCCCGCGGGCCGGCCTACTGCGCGGCTACGACGGAGGCTTTCACCAGCGGCGCCACCGGGACGCTCTTGTGCCAGAAGGTGCCGGTGCGGCCGGTCGCGTAGCCGGTCTCGTACAGGCTGCGCATGTACCCGGTGTCGAAGCCGCGGGCCGTGGACGTGTTGGGCGCGGATTCGTCGATGTAGGCGAGGTTGAAGCCGATGCCGTTGTTGCGGGTGAAGGCGTAGGTCGAGGCCAGGGTGGCGCGGCTGCGGGCACGGCTCGCCGTGGTGAACGAGCGCTCCACGATGGAGAGCGTGTTGTTCTGGGCGAGGTCGAATTCCGGCTCCAGCCGCCCGTTGATGATGACGTAGATGTCCGACTTGGCGCCTGCCTTGAACCGGCCGTCGCGCAGCAGGAACGATTGCGGCAGGGTGAACACCGGCGTCACCACCGACCCGTCGACATGCATCTCCTGGAAGGTGCGCTGCGCCGCCTGGACGTCGATGAGCTGCGGCGGGAACACCGCCGGGATGCTGGCCGACGCGGTGAGCACGTCGGTGAACAGGTCGAGGGCGGCGGGGCCGCCGCTGGTTGCGATGGCGCCCATGTTCCAGATCACGGCGCGCTGGGCATCGAGGTTCGTCGTCACCACGAGGAGGCGGCGACCCTTGGCGTGCTGGGCCGCGACCGCCGCCAGCAGGTCCGGCGTCACGTAGCGCCGCACGAGGTCGCGCAGGCGCCCGTCCCCGAACAGGCCCGAGCCGAACAGCACGTTGGCGAAGCTCGGCGACTGGACCAGGGTCGATGCGACGCCGCTGGTGTAGATGTCCTTCAGGATGGCGTCGTATTCCGGCCCGACGAAGGCGAAGGGCGCGATCAGGGCACCGGTGGAGACGCCGGAGACCAGGGAGAATTCCGGGCGCTTGCCGGACTCGGTCCAGCCGTTCAGCAGGCCGGCGCCGTAGGCCCCGTCGCCGCCGCCGCCGGACAGGGCGAGGTAGGCGAACGGCACCTTGCTGTTCTGGGGGCGCGCCGACATCTCGGTGAAGGTCTTCTCCGAGGCATCCGCGTAGGCGCGGACGTTGGGATCGAGCCCGGGCAGGACGGCGGCGGCCGCCTCGCTCGCCGTGTAGGGCGTGCGCGGCGTGGTGCCGCACGCCGCGACCTGGCCTGCCACGAGCAGGGCCAGGAGTCCCCGGGTCCAACCGAGACGACGCATCTTCGACATGTTCACAGCCAAATCCACAGTCTCAAGTCCGGAGCCCAACCCCAGCGCGACCCTAGCACGGAAAACGAGCTTGGCCGTTGCCGTGTTCCGGCTACGCTTCGCGACGCCGCACCGGTGTGGCATTCGGGCAGCAGCCGCCGGGATCCCACGGGATCTCGCGAAAGCGTGTGGACGGAGGGGGCCTCCGCGGCCCGTCCCGACATCAAATGAACTTCCTGCGCACACGTCCGTTGGAGCACCATACGGTGACGGTTGACCGTTGCGGTCATGATCCGACATCCAGTTTCCCTCGCGAAACCTGCTTTCGCCGACCGGCCCCGCTCACGCGGACCGGCCGTGCCGCCCGCATGTGCCGTCGATGGTCCTGACGATGCCGGCATGAGCAGGACAGCCCCAGAGATCGGCGGCGCGAGGAGGAGACGGAGACGATGGAACGAGACGACGCGTGGCACCTGACGGGCGATCTGATGGTCGAGGACGGCAAGGGCGATCCCTTCGCCGCCGCCATCCGGGCCACCCGCATGCCCATGATCGTCACGGACCCGCGCCGCGACGACAATCCGATCGTCTTCGTGAACGATGCCTTCCTGCGCCTCACCGGCTACGAGCGCGGGGAGATCATGGGGCGCAACTGCCGCTTCCTGCAGGGTCCCGACACCGACCCGAACGCGGTCCAGCAGCTCCGCGAGGCCGTGGAGGCCCGGCGCGACATCGCCGTCGACATCCTGAACTACCGCAAGGACGGCACCCCGTTCTGGAATGCCCTCTACATGAGCCCGGTCATCACCAAGGCCGGCGACCTGCACTACTTCTTCGCCTCGCAGCTCGACGTCACCGACCGGGTGGACGCGCAGATGCGGACCCAGAACGAGAAGGAGCATTTCGAGCGCGAGGTCGCCAAGCGGACGCGCGAGCTCTCGGACGCCCTGGCGGCCAAGACCATGCTCGTGCACGAGGTCGACCACCGGGTGAAGAACAATCTCCAGATGGTGGCCTCGCTCCTCACGATGCAGACCCGGAGCATCTCCGACCCCACGGCGCGCGAGGCGATGAAGTCGATGCTGACCCGGGTCGAGGCCCTGGGGACGGTGCACAAGCGCCTCTACCAGTCCCACGACGTCGAGCGCTTCGACGTGGCCGAGTTCGCCCGCGAACTCGCCACGGATCTCGTGCGCGGCTCCGGCCGCTCCGAGATCAGCCTCCACCTCGACCTGGAGCCCGTGGAGGTGCCGGTGGAGAAGGCACCGCCCGTGGCGCTGATGATGAACGAGCTCATCACCAACGCGCTGAAGCACGCCTTCCCCGACAATCGGCCGGGCCGCCTCTCGATCCGGGTTCACCCGGACGGACGCTACTTCGGCATCCGGATCATCGACGACGGCATCGGCATGCCCCAGGAGGTCGTGGGCACGCGCTCCTTCGGCAAGCGCCTGATCGAGAGCTTGGCGCGCCAGCTGAACGCCAGCATCGCCTGGCAGCCCGGCGACCCCGGGACGTCGATCGACATTCGCCTGCCGCGCGAAGCCCCGGGCGCCAAGGACAGCCCGTGAGCGAACCCCTCCGGGTCCTGATCGCGGAAGACGAAGCGCTCATCCTGATGCAGCTGGAATTCCTCGTGGAGGATGCCGGTCACGTCGTCGTTGGCAGCGCGGCGACCGCCGAGGAGGCGATCGGGATCGCCCGGGCGGTGCGGCCGCATCTCGTCTTCGTCGACCTCCAGCTGCGCGGCGGCTCGTCCGGCATCGACATCGTCCGCGCCTTGCGGGACGACACGGCCATGATCCTGGTCTTCGTCACCGCCAATGCCCAGCACCTGCCGGAGGGGTTCGAAGGCGCCGCCGGCGTCATCGCCAAGCCCTACACCGAGGCGGTCGTCTTCGACACCCTGGCGTATTTCCACGAATGCATGCACGCGCCGCCGCCGCGCTCCCCCGTGCCCCTCGGCCTGCGCCTCGCGCCCGCCTATCGCGACGCCCTCGGCGCCTAGGCCGGCTCAGCGGTAGCCGGCCGCCTGAAGCTCGAACAGCTCGGCGTAGCGTCCGCCCAGCGCCTGCAGCTCCGCGTGGCTGCCCGATTCGATGACCCGCCCGCCGGCCAGCACCAGGATGCGGTCCGCCATGCGCACGGTGGAGAAGCGATGGGAGATCAGCACCGCCGTACGCCCGTGGCTCAATTCGCGGAAGCGCTCGAAGACCTCGAACTCGGCCCGGGCATCGAGGGCGGCGGTGGGCTCGTCGAGGATCAGGATCTCGGCCTCGCGCATGTAGGCGCGGGCGATGGCGATCTTCTGCCACTCGCCCCCCGAGAGATCGACGCCCTCGGCGAAGCGCTTGCCCAGCGGCTGGTCGTACTGGAGCGGCAGCCGGCCGATGACCCCGTCGGCGAGGCTGCGCCCGGCCGCCCGGGCGACCCGGCCGGTGTCGTCGCGCGCCTCGATCCGGCCCACGGCCACGTTCTCGCGGGCGGTGAAACTGAAGCGCACGAAATCCTGGAAGATCACGCCGATGCGGCCGCGCAGGTCGTCGAGGTCGTAGGCGGAGAGGGGCCGACCGTCGAGGAGCACGCGGCCCTCCGTCGGGTCGTAGAGGCGGGTGAGCAGCTTGACGATGGTGGTCTTGCCGGCGCCGTTCTCGCCCACCAGGGCCAGCACCTCTCCGGCCGCGAGGTGGAAGCTGAGGTCGCGCACAGCCCAGGTCTCGGTGCCGGGGTAGCGGAATCCCACCGCCTCGAAGACGATCCCGCTCCGGATCGGACGCGGCAGCGGCTCCGGGTTCGCGGGCGAGCGGATCGCCGGCACCACGGCGAAGAACGAGAACAGGTCGTCGAGATACTGGGCCTGCGAGGCGATCTGCGAGAAGCCGAGGAGCAGCCCCTCGATCAGGCCGCGCAGGCGCTGGAAGGAGCCCGCCAGGAAGGCGAGGTCGCCGATGGAGAACTGGCCGGCGGCCGTGCGCCAGACGATGGTGGCGTAGGCGAGATAATAGGCCAGCGTGCCCAGGGCCGCGAAGGCCCCGCCCCAGCCGGCACGACGCAGGGCCAGGGCGCGGTTGTCGGCCACGAGCTTGGATGCCAGCCCCCGGTAGCGCTCGGCGATGTAGCCGTTCAGCCCGAACAGCTTGACCTCCTTGGCGGATTCCACGCTCGCGCCGAGGAAGCGCAGGTAGTCGATCTCGCGCCGCTCGGGCGTCCGGGTCCAGGCCAGCCGGTAGCCCTCGCGGTTGAAGTAGGTCTCGTTGAGGAAGGCCGGCACCAGGGCGACCACGAGCAGCAGGATCAGCCAGGGTGCGAAGGCCACGAGCCCGAGGGCGAAGGCCACGAGGGTGATGAGATCCTGCCCCTGGCCGAAGAGCTGGAACAGGAGGTTCGAGCGGCCGGTGACCTGACGGCGGGCCCGCTCGAGTCGGTCCTGCTGCGCGCTGTCCTCGAACTGCTCGAGATCGAGCTTGGCGGCGTGCCGCATCAGCTTCAGGGTGGCGGCCGTGCCGTAGAGATCGGCCACGAGGCCGTCGACCAGGGTGCTGGCCCGCCCGAGCAGGTCCGCCAGGATGGCGAGGCCGAACTCCGCCGCCACCAGCACGGCGAGGTGCCGCAAGGCCGGATCGGACAGCCAGGCCTCGGGCCCGAGGCCGCCCGGATGGGGCCGGGCATGCTCGGCCACGATCGCGTCGAGGATGAGCTTGGCGAGGTAGAGCATCGCCACGGGCAGGCTCGCCCGCGCCAGGCGCAGGCCGAGGCTGACCACGAGCAGGCGGGGACTCGCGGCATAGACGAGGCGCGCCAGGGCCGGCAGGTGGCGCAGGGCGCCGAGGCGCGCGGAGAGGGCCGTCAGGGCGGAGAGGCGGTCGGGCATCGGCCGGGACCATGACCGGGCAGGCTCCCCCCGTCGATGCCGCAGACGCCGCACCCCCATCGCGCAGATGTCAGCGCAGGACCGGCCGAAGTCTTCAAGCTCTTGAGGACAGGCGTTTCACCGGCGAGACTTCACTTTATCGCCTATGTTAGGCGTTCATCCTCATCACAGGCGCGAGGCCGCCCTCACAATGCTCAGCGGTTCAGCGGTCCTGCGGGTCGGCATTCTCATCGTGGTGGCAGCCGTCCTGGCCGGGATCATCCAAATCCTGCGTCCGCATGACAGCGGAACATCCGAGGCGCCCATCACCCGGACGACCCCGGAAACCGGGGCCGCCGGAACC
Source organism: Methylobacterium sp. BI1 (assembly GCF_056680125.1). Lineage (NCBI taxonomy): Bacteria > Pseudomonadati > Pseudomonadota > Alphaproteobacteria > Hyphomicrobiales > Methylobacteriaceae > Methylobacterium > Methylobacterium sp. BI1. The sequence continues at coordinate 43,673 of NZ_CM155267.1, forward strand.
CAGGCGGCGGTGCCGCCGGCCGCGACACGGCCCGTCTCCCCCGTGGCGCCGGCGCCCCTGCCGCAAGTCGCTCCGCCGCCCGCCCCGGCACCACAGGCCGCGATGCCGCCGACGACCGCACCGGCACCGACTGCGCCCTTGCCGGCCCCCTCGCCGGCCCCATCGCTTGCGCCGAATGCAGCCACGCCCACCTCTCCGCCGCCGCGCACCCCGGTGCCGAGCCTCCCGGCGCCCGATCCGGACCTCGGGACCGCCGCCCGCCCGACGTCCCCGTCGGCCGGCGAGGAGGCCATCGACAACGCCGCCGAGACGGCCGGACCGCGCGGCATCGCGATCGTCGACCTCAACACCGGAACGGTCGCCGAACTGAACGGGCTGCGGGGCGGCGGCATGATCGGGCGCGCCATCGTGCAGAAGCGCCCCTACGCCTCCGTCGGCGAGCTCCTGTCGAAGCGCGTTCTCAGTCGTGCGGTCTACGAGCGGATCAAGGATCAGGTCACGGTGCGCTGAGGCCCGTTTCGGGTAGCGCGCCGCGCGCCGGCTGCCTAAGATGCGGCTCCAGGAAGCCGGAAAGTCGCTTCGATCAGCAGGGACGAGCCATGTTTGCGCAAGCCGGGGGCGTTACCTTTCGCGAGGATCTCGGCGTCGAGGAGACCACCGAGACCGACAACATCGTTCGGTGGGACGGCGAGAAGCTCTACGTGGAGCACGACATCTATCACAACGGCCAGCTGGTCCACCGCAAGTACCGCAAGAACGTCAGCGAGGCCGTGGCCCGGGCGCTGCAGGCGCTGATCAACCGCGCGCAGCAATAGGCAGCCCCGTTCCTGCGCGGGCGCCCCCGGCGCCCCTCCCTCGCTACTTCCCGATCCAGTCGTGCCCTGCCACCACCGCCTCCACGGTGCGGGTCCAGGTGCCGGGCTGGTCCGTGGCCCCGGACCCGAGGGCGCGCTGGACCATGACGCTGTCGCTCCAGCGTCCGTACTTGTAGCCCACCGCCGGCAGCAGGCCGACGCGGACGAAGCCGCAGGCCTCGTGGAGGCGCAGGGACGCCTCGTTCTGCGCGTCGATGTAACCGATCATCTGGCGGTAGCCGCCCGCCGCGCAGGCTTCGATCAGCGCCGGCAGCAGGCGCCGGCCGATCCCGGCGTTCAGATGCTCGTGATGCACGTAGATCGAGTGCTTCAGAGTGTAGCGGTAGGCGGGACGCTTGCGGAACGGCACCGCGTAGGCGTAGCCCGCCACGATGCCGTCGCGGTCGGCCACCAGGTGCGGCAGGCGCTTCTTGCGCATGGCTTTCCGGCGCCGCTTCAGGTCGTCGGGATGGAGCGGATCCGCCTCGAAATCCCCGACATCGCCGACGCCGCGCCGGATGTGGTGGGCGTAGATGTCCACCATGTCCGGCACGTCGGCATCCGACGAGGGCCGGATGACGAGGTCGGGGTCGCTCTCGGCCGCGCCCGCCATCAGCGCCCCTCGCGCATGACATAGGTGTAGAACCGGATCGTCCCGTCCGGATCGACGTCGCGGAACACGCCCTGGATCTCGGCCTCGAAGCCCGGGAACAGGTTCGCGGAGCGCTCGAACATCTTGAAGTAGTCCAGCATGGGTTTGGCCCGCTCGTCCAATCGCTCGCCGGGAAGCACCGTGCCGATGCCCGGCGGGTAGACCAGAAGCAAGGTCGTCGCCACGCGCCCCTCGGCCTCGGCGATCGGCACGTAATCGACGTTGTTGCGGGTGAGCTGCTGCACCGCCTCCTTGGGCGTCATCACCATCTCGGGCAGGTGTCCCGGCTCGAACTGCTTGCGCTGGAGCGTGCTGGTGCCGTGCTCGCGGTGGAAGGCGTGGAAGTCGGCGCAGAGGTCGCGCAGGCGCACGCCCTTGTAGCGATTGGGCCGGCGCCGCACGAATTCGGGCATCGCCTCCTCGAGGGGCACGTTGTCGTCGTGCAGGCGCTTGAAGGCCACGAGGCCGGAGATCAGTGTGCCGGCCTTGGATGATTCGACGCCCGGCGTCAGCAGGAAGAGGAGCGAGTTGAGGTCGTTCTTCTCCGGCACGATGCGGTTTTCACGAAGGTACTGCGCCACGATGGGGGCCGGCACGCCGTGCTCGGCATACTCGCCCGTGTGTCGGTTGAAGCCGGGGGTGAGCACCGTGAGCTTGTTGGGGTCGGTCATGGCGTAGTCGGGCGCCACGTGGGTGAAGCCGTGCCAGTCGGCCCCCGGGGTCAGCTCCCAGTACTTCGCGCTGCCGGCGAGCTCGTCGGTGGAGAGGCTCTCCCACGGCACCTTGCCGTCCGGCCCCTTGACCGTGTCCGGCACAAAGGGGTCGAAGAACCAGCGCCGCAGGGGATCGCCCTCCTTCTCCTCGAACTCGCGGCGGATGGCGCGGACCTTCTTGCGCCACTCGATGCCAAGGCGGATCGTGTCGTCCCACAGGACGACGCCGGAGCGGCCCTTCATCATCTGCGCGCCGACGTCGAGCGAGGCGAACAGGGGGTAGAACGGCGAGGTCGAGGCGTGGACCAGGAAGGTCTCGTTGAAGCGCCGGTGCTCGATGCGCCGGGTCTGGCCGCGGATGTGGCTGTCCTTGGTGTGGATCTGCGAAGCCTGGGAGAAGCTCGCCAGCTGCTTGTGGGTCGACTGGGTGGCGATGATGCCCGGCGAGGTCTCGTCGAGACCCTTCAGCCCCATGGCGAAGCGGCCGGCGAAGAGCGGGTGGAACTTCATGAAGCCCGCCCAGGCTTCGTCGAAGAGGATGTAGTCGCAGAGATGCCCGATCTTATCGAGGATCATCTGCGCGTTGTAGATCGTGCCGTCGTAGGTGCACTGCTCGACCACCGCGACGCGGAAGGGCCGCTCGCGCCGCCAGGCCTCCTTGTCGGTGATCAGCGGGTTGGTGCGGATCTTCTCGCGGATGGTCTTCTCGTCCAGGGCCTCGTGGTACATCGGCCCGATCAGCCCGTAGGCGTTGCGGTCGGTCTCGAGGAAGACGGGGATCGCGCCCCCGAGGAACAGCGCGCCGTGATGCGCGGCCTTGTGGTTGTTGCGGTCGAACAGCACGAGGTCGCCCTCGGCGACCAGGGCCGAGAGCACGATCTTGTTGGAGGCCGAGGTTCCGTTGAGGACGAAGTAGGTCTTCTCCGCCCCGAAGATGACGGCCGCCTCCTTCTGCGCTTTCAGGGCCGGCCCCTCGTGGACGAGGAGGTCGCCGAGATCGAGCACCGAGTTGTCGAGGTCGTCACGGAACACCGCCTCGCCCAGGTGCTCGACGAAGATCCGCCCGATCGGCGAACGGTTGTAGAAGATGCCGCCGTTGTGGCCCGGGCAGGTCCAGAGCTGGTTGCCCTGCTCGGCATAGTCGACCAGCGCGCCGAAGAACGGCGTCTTCAGGGTCTCGGCATATTGCTTCACCCGGCTGACCAGGCCGCGGGCGATGTAGTCCGGGGTCTCCTCGGCGAGGAAGATGTAGCCGTCGATGAAGTCCAGCACCTCGACGGGGATGTCCTCCAGGCGCTTGCGGCGGACCATGATGACGATGGGCATCTCCAGCCCGCGCTTGCGCATCAGGTTGATCAGCGCCGCCGCCTTGCCGTCGAGGCCGCGCTTGCCCCAGTCCACCACCATGCAGCCGATGGCCGAATCGGTCTGGACCGCGATGGCCGCATCCTCGACGCGGCGGGCCCGCACCACCTCGAAGCCGAGCTTCTCCACGGAACCGATGATCTGCTGGACGCGCACGCCCTCGAGATCGTCCGGATCGAAGTTCGGCGCGCACATCAGGACGGTGAAGCGGCGAAAGAAGTCCATGCGGAAAAGGCTCCCAGAGGCGTTTGGCGCACCGTTCGCGACGGGACGTGACGCTTCGATGACGAACTTGCGGCGGTCGCGGTGTTTTCAGGCTCCCCGCGCCGCGACAGAGAGCCGGCTTACGATCAGCCGCGCCGTTTGACGAGCCCGAGACGCCGGATCACGCCGTAGACCGCCAGGGCGGCGACCGCGCAGATCACCAGGGCGAGGAGCGAGCCGTTCTCGAACTCGCCGAGGAACAGCCCCTTGGTGTTCATGCCGAACACGCCGGTGACCAGGGTGGGCGGCAGGAACAGCGCGGTGAGGATCGACAGGGTGAAGAGCTGGCGGTTGGTCTCGGCCGCCGTGCGCCCGGCGATCTCGTCCTGCAGCAGGCGGCTGCGCTCGGACAGGACCAGCATGTCGCGGTGGAGCGAGTCGAGGCGCTGGACCACCCGGGCGGCCATGCTCACCACCGCCTCGGGCAGGGCGTCGTCCTCCTCCTCGGTCTCGGCCTCAAGGCGGTGGAAGACCGCGCTCAGGCCCGCGAGCTGGCGGTGCTGGCGCACGGCCTGCCGGCGGATCGGAGCCAGGGGCCGGGGATCGTCGGGCTGATCCTCGTCGAGCATGCGGTCCTCGATGGCGTCGAGGGCGTCGGAGAAGCGCCGGGCCGAGGCGTCGAGGGAGGCGGCGACTCCCGTGACGAAGATCTCGAGGAGGCCGGCCGGCGCCGTCACCCGGCGCCCGGCCAGCACCGCGTCGCGGGCGGCCTCGGCGGCGGCGGTGGCGTGCCGGCGTCCGCTCACGAGGAGATGCGCGCCGAGGACACAGTGGAGGCGCCCGGCGGGCTCGTCCTCGATCCGGCCGCCGAACTCCCGGGCCCGGTCGGCGATCACGAGGCCGAGATCGGTGCCCTCGATCACCACGCGCTGGTGACCGTCCCGGGCGAAGGTGGCGGCGGCGAGCGCGGGTGGCCCGAAGCGCCCGGCAGCGATCAGTCCGTCGAGGCGGGCATCGACGAGATCGAGGTGCAGCCACAGGAACCCCTCGGCGACGGGCTCTGGCAGACCGCCACCCTCCCACGGGCGCCCGCGCCCCTCTGCGTCGAACACCATCGCGAAGAGCAGGCACGGCAGGGCGGCGGTATCGGAGAGGAGGCGCGGCATGCGGGCAGCCCTGTTGCCGGCAAACCGCCGACGGTCGCGGCGCTGGATCGCAAGTGTGGGCGACAGTGTCGTGACGGTCGCCCACAGCAGGGAGCGAACCCCGGCCGCCCTGTCCCCGTGGAGCCGGTAGACAACGTCATATTGCCCGCGACAAACGCCGCGGCATCGGGCTTGCTCCGCTCGGGCGCAAAGAGCGGGGCGGCATGGTCGAGAAGTGTTTTCACGCGGGCGCGAGCCTCGCCCTGCTGCTGGCCGTCGCCGTGCTGTTCTCCACCAACCGGCGGGCGATCTCGCCCCGGGTGGTGCTCTCGGCCCTGGCGCTGCAGGTGGCGCTGGGAGCCCTGGTGCTGTTCATCCCGGCAGGCCGGACGGGCCTCGCGGCAGCGGCTTCCTTCGTCCAGACCGTGCTGAACTACGGCGACCGCGGCACCGCCTTCCTGTTCGGCGGCCTCGTCGAGCCGCGGATGTTCGAGCTGTTCGGCGGCAGCGGCTTCATCCTGGCCCTGCGCATCCTTCCGCAGATCCTCTACGTCTCGGCGCTGATCGCGGTGCTCTACCATTTCGGCGTGATGCAGGCGGCCGCACGCGGCATCGGCGCGGTGCTGCAGCGGGTGATCGGCACCTCGCGGATCGAGACCTTCTCGGCGGTGATCACCATCGCCATCGGCCAGAGCGAGATCGCCATCGCGCTGCGCCCGTTCCTGGCGGCGCTGACCTCGGCCGAGCTGTTCGCCGTGATGTCGAGCGGGGCCGCCTCCACGGCGGGCACGATCCTCGCGGGCTACGCGGCGCTGGGCGTGCCGATGGAATACCTCCTGGCGGCCAGCGCGATGGCGGTGCCGGGGGGGCTCCTCTACGCCAAGATCCTGGTGCCGACGACGGAGCCGAGCCGGGTCACCTCCACGCGGGTCACCTTCGCGGAGACGCGGGCGGTCAACGTCATCGAGGCGGCGGCCGACGGCACCCAGAAGGGGCTCGCCGTGGCGGTGTCGGTGGGGGCGATGCTGATCGCGTTCACGGGGCTGATCGCCCTGCTGAACGGATTCATGGGCTGGGCCGGAGGCCTCGCGGGCTATCCCGCCCTGAGCCTGGAAGGGCTCCTCGGGGCGGTGTTCGCGCCCCTGGCCTGGCTGATGGGCGTGCCCTGGGACCAGGCCGGCCTCGTCGGCGGGGCGCTCGGTCAGAAGATCGCCTTCAACGAGTTCCTGGCCTACGCGCAGCTCTCGCCGGTGCTGAAGGGCGGCACCCTCGATGCGCGGACGGCTGCGATCCTGTGCTTCGCGCTCTGCGGCTTCGCCAACCTGACCTCGGTGGCGATCCAGCTCGCGAGCCTCGCCAGCCTCGCGCCGGAGCGCAGGGCGGAGATCGCCCGGTTCGGCCTGCGCGCGATCCTGGCCGGCACCCTGTCCAACCTGACGAGCGCGACGCTCGCCGGGTTGTTCATCGGGGCCTGACGGCGATGCCGGCCGGGACGGGGGCGCGGAGGCTCATGCGGCGGCGAGCTTCGCCGCCTTGACCTTCGCGGGGCCGGCCTTGGTGACGGCCGTGAGCGGCAGCTCGATGTCGATGTCGAGGGTCGACATGTCCTGTCCGCGGTCGAGGCGGATCTGGACCTTGTCGCTGTTCACCTCGACGTGCTTGGCGATGACCGCGAGGATCTCCTCGCGCAGCACCATCACGAGATCGGAGCCGCCGACCCCCGCCCGTTCATGGGCGAGGATGAGCTGCAGGCGGTCGCGGGCGACCGGCGCCGAGCCGCGCCGGTTGAACATGTTGAGGAGGCTCATGCTGCCCTCCGGGTGAAGAGTTTGTCGAGGAAGGACTTCTTGTCGGTGGGGACCGACATCGGGACCGCATCGCCGTTGAGGCGGCGCACGGCGTCGGTGTAGGCGCGGGCCGGGGCGCAGAGCGGGTTGTTCAGGGTCACCGGGCAGCCGACGTTGGAGGCGCGCAGGACTTCCATGCTCTCCGGGATGATGGCGAGCAGCGGGATCGAGAGGATCTCGAGCACGTCCTCGATCTTCAGCATGTCGCCGCGATCGGCCCGGGCGGGGTCGTAGCGGGTGAGGATCAGGTGCTTGTCCATGGTCTCGCCGCGCTCGGCCTTGAGCGTCTTGGAGTCGAGCAGGCCGATGATGCGGTCGGAGTCGCGCACCGAGGAGACCTCGGGGTTGGTCACCACCACGGCGACGTCGGCGTGGCGCATGGCCAGCGTGGCGCCGCGCTCGATGCCGGCCGGCGAGTCGCAGATCACCCAGTCGAACTTCTCGCGCAGCTCGTCCATCACGCGGGCGACGCCCTCGTCGGTCAGCGCGTCCTTGTCGCGGGTCTGCGAGGCGGGCAGCAGGTGGAGCTTCTCCAGCCGCTTGTCGCGGATGAGGGCCTGGTTGAGCTTGGCGTCGCCGTTGACCACGTTGATGAGATCGTAGACGACGCGCCGCTCGGCGCCCATCACGAGATCGAGGTTGCGCAGGCCGACGTCGAAGTCGACCACCGCCACGCTCTTGCCGGCCTGCGCGAGCGCCGCGCCGAGGGCCGCCGTCGTCGTCGTCTTGCCGACGCCGCCCTTGCCTGATGTCACGACCAGAATTTTGGCCATATGAGCTGTCTCCTCAATCCAAGGATGCGAATTTGATGGCGCCGCCATCGAGCCAGATTTGCACGGCCTTGCCGCGCAGGTGGTTGCCCATCTCCTCGGCCGTGCGGACGAGGCGGTCGATGCCGAGAAGCTCGGGCTCGAACTTGCGGCAGCAGATGCGGGCGCGGGGGTTGCGGGCGGCGCCGGCGATGGCCCGGCCGCGCAGCGCGCCGTAGACGTGGATGGAGCCGCCGGCGAGGATCTCCGCGCCGGAAGAGACCGACCCCATGACGGTGACGTCACCGGTGGGGTGGACGATGGATTGCCCGGACCGGACCGACCCCTCGATGGTGAGGGACGTCGTGGCCGGCTCGGGCGGTGCCGGCGGCACCTCGGGCTCCGGCTCCGGCTGGGCCGGGATCTCGATCGTGCTCCAGGGCCGTCCCTGGACGAGGAGCGGCGGGCGCCCCGGTCCGAGGAGCGACACGTCCGTGCCCTCGATGCCGAGGATGCGGATCTGCCGGCTGCCGAGTTCGGCGAGCAGGCTGTCGAGGTCCGGCGCGGCGGGCGCCAGCGCCGCCACGTCGAGGATCAGGGCGCGCCCGTCGAACAGGGTCGGCGAGCGCTGGAGCGCCTCGTCCAGATCGGCGAACCAATCGGGAAGCGGAGTCTCCGGGGCCAGCACCAGGGACTTGAAGGCGCGGCCACGAAGCTGAACGGGTCTGCGGGGAGGGCTTGTGTCAGTCACGGGCTCTCGCGATTCCTTACCAGACCATTGATGCCCGGTATGGTTACCGCTTCGTTAACAACCCGTATTCAAAGGATTAAAGGCGCGCATTTTCCTCTGATCCGATGATCCAGGGACGCGGCGCGCGAAACACATCGGCCCCGGACGGTGCGCGCGACGGCTTGGGGCCGATCGCACGCCCCCTCCGGGGCCGGGTCCGTCGTCAGGTCGCCGCCCGCGCGGCGGTCGCCGTCACCGCGTGGTGGGCAGCAGCCAGTTCGGCAGCCACATGGCGATGCCGGGCACGAGGCAGAGGATCAGGATCGCCACCGCCATCAGGATCACGAAGGGCAGCGTGCCCCAGATGATGTCCTTCAGCGGGATGTCGGGGGCGATGTTCTTGATGACGAAGATGTTGAGGCCCACCGGCGGGTGGATCAGGCCCATCTCCATGGTGATGGTCATCACCACGCCGAACCAGACGAGGTCGAACCCGGCGGCCTTGAGCGGCGGCAGGATGATCGGCGCCGTCATCAGGATGATCGAGACCGGCGGCAGGAAGAAGCCGAGCAGGATCACCAGGCCCAGGATCGTCACCAGCAGCACCCAGGGGGAGAGCTGCATCGCCACGATCGCGGCCGCCGCCGACTGCGAGATGTGCAGGTAGCTCATCACGTAGGCGTAGAGGAGCGACATGCCGATGATCAGCATCAGCATGGTCGATTCCCGCAGGGTCGCGGTGAGGATCGGGCTGACGTCGCGGGGACGCCAGACGCCGTAGATGACGGCGATCAGGCCCAGCGCCAGGAGGCCGCCGAGACCGGCCGTCTCCGACGGGGTGGCGTAGCCGCCGTAGAGCGCCACCATCACGCCGGTGAGCAGGATCACGAAGGGCAGCACCCGCGGCAGCGTCGAGAAGCGCTGGCGCATGCTGTAGGTGTCCTCGGTCAGGATCGCCGAGGCGGTGCCGTTCCGCTCGTAGGCGACCTTCGCCGCCGCGTATTCGGCGCGGAAGCGGTAGACCGACCAGGCCGCGAACAGGCCGACGAGGAGCAGACCCGGTCCGATTCCGGCGAGGAACAGGCGTCCCAGCGACTGCTCGGCCGCCACCGCGTAGAGGATCATGGTGATCGAGGGCGGCAGCAGGATGCCGAGGGTGCCGCCCGCCGCGATGATGCCGGCGGCGAAGCCCGGCGAGTAGCCGCGCTTGCGCATCTCCGGGATGCCGGCCGAGCCGATGGCCGAGCAGGTGGCCGGGCTCGACCCCGCCATGGCGGCGAAGAGCGCGCAGGCGAAGACGTTGGCGATGCCGAGGCCGCCGGGGATGCGGTGCATCCAGGCGTGCATGGCCGAATAGAGGTCCTGGCCGGCCTTGGACCGCCCGATCGCCGCGCCCTTCAGGATGAAGAGCGGGATCGACAGCAGGGTGATCGAGGCCATCTCCTCGTAGACGTTCTGCGCCACCGTATCGAGGGAGGCGCCCGGCATGAAGACGTACATGAAGGCCAGGGCGACGAAGCCCAGGGCGAAGGCGATGGGGATGCCGGCGAGCATCGCGCTCAGGGTGGCCCCCGCATAGAGGAAGCCGATGGCCGCGACGCTCATGGATGCCTCCGGGTGACCTTCGTGTCCGGTACGGTGTTGGCGAGGGGGTCGCCGAGGGGCCGCGTGCCCGTCGGAGTGGCCCCGGGCGTGGCGCCGGAATGCCCCTGCGTGTCGCGGTTGAGATCGGCGCCGAGGCCGATCTTCGGGTTGGCCCAGCCGGCCTTCTCGGCGCCGTAGAGGATCTCCTCGGCGATCTGCAGGGCGAACTGGATGCCCAGCAGCGTCATGCCGATCGCCATCAGGATGTAGGGTATCCAGAGGGGCGGCCCCCAGCTCGACTGCGACACCTGTCCGTCGACCCAGGCCTCGTGGAGCAGGGTCCAGCTCTTCCAGGCGAAGAACGCCACGAAGACGAAACTGATCACGTCCGCCACCAGGAGACGGGCGCGGTTGACCCGCGGCGAGAGCAGGCCGGTCAGCGCCTCGATGGCCACGTGGCCGCGCTTGGACTGCACGGCGGCGGCCGAGAAGAAGGTGGCGCCGACGATGAGGAACACCGCCATCTCGTCCTGCCAGTCGGTGGGCTCGTGCAGGACGTAACGGATGACGACGCTGTAGCTGAGGACCAGGCAGGCGCAGACCAGGGCGATGCCGCCGAGCAGCATGATGACGTGATTGACCCCCTTCAGGGCCCGGTCGATGGTGCCGAGGAGCCCCGGAACCCGGGGCTCTACCGTGGTGTGCGTCTCGGCGGCGGCCGAAGCCGCGTCGAAGGCGTGGCTCACGACACCTGCTCCGCCAGCTTGAGAAGCTCGGCGCAACCGGCCGACTTGCCGGCGAAGTCCTTCCAGGCCGTGTCCCGGGCGATGTCGCGCCACTGGCCGAGGGTCTTCTCGTCGAGGTTCTGCACCTTGGCGCCGGCCTTGGTGAAGATCTCCTCGACCTTGGTGTCGTCCGCCTTGGCGCCGGCCTGCCCGAACGGCTCGAGCTCGGCACCGATGGTCATGATCAGGTCCTGCTGATCCTTGGGCAGACGCTCGAAGGCGAGCTTCGACATCATCAGCGGCTCGAGCATGAACCAGTAGGAGCGCTCGCGGCCCGAGGTCAGCGACTTGCCCAGCTCTTCCAAACGGAACGAGATCAGGCTGGTGGACGAGGTGATGACCGCGTCGCAGGCGCCCGTCTGCATTGCGGCGTAGGACTCGCTCGACGGGATCGACAGGGTGGCGGCGCCGGCCTGCTTCATCATCAGGTCCATCTCGCGGGACCCGCCCCGGACCTTGAGGCCCTTGGCGTCGGCCGGCGCGTAGAGGGGCCGCTCGCGGCTGGCGACGCCGCCGGCCTGCCAGACCCAGGAGACGAGGAGGATGCCCTTGGAATCGAGGATCTCGGTCAGCTTGCGGCCCACCGGCGCCTTCTTCCAGGCGATGGCCTGCTCATAGGAGCTCACCAGGGCCGGCATCAGGCCGATGTTCAGCTCCGGCACCTCGCCGCCGGCGTAGGGCGAGGGGTAGAGCGACAGGTCGAGGGCCCCCTTTCGCATGGCCGCGAACTGGGCGTTCGTCTTCATCAGGGACGAGCCGGGATAGACCTGCACCTCGAGGGCGCCCTTCGAGCGCTCGGCCAGGGCCATCGCGAACTTGCGGCACATGCGGTCGCGGAAGTCGCCCTCGTCGATGGTGCCGCCGGGGAACTGGTGCGAGAGCTTCAGGGTGGTGGCAGCCTGGGCCCGCGAGCCCAGGGACAGGATGGCGGGGGCGGCGAGGCCGCCAGCGACGAGGGCACGGCGTGTCAGCATCATGGCGTGTCTCTCCCTAGGCCGGGTCCCGGCCGCTCGTTTTGCAGCGCAGCATTTATACTGCACTGCGTCTTCGTTATACATGAAACGATGTCTTGTATATTTTGTCAACGCGATTGAATAATGGTGGACGCCTGATTTTTGCGAGTCGGCGGGATTAAAAACGGGCCGGGATCTCAGCGCATGAACCAATCGCGCCGCCTCAGGCAGACCATCGAGACCGAGATCGTGGACGGCCGCCTCGCCATCGGCGCCCGCCTCGACGAGACGGAGCTCGCCGAGCGCTTCGGCGTCTCGCGCACGCCCATCCGGGAGGCGCTGCTGCAGCTGGCGATGACCGGCCTCGTGGAGATCAAGCCCCGGCGCGGGGCCATCGTCAGCGCTCCCGACCCGCAACTCCTGATCGCGATGTTCGAGACCATGGCGGAGATCGAGGCCTCGTGCGGGCGGCTGGCGGCGCGCCGGCTCATTCCCGACGACGAGGCCGCCCTCAAGGCGGCCCTGGCAGCCTGCGCCGCCTCGGCCGCGGCCGGCGATCCCGAGACCTATTACGCCGAGAACTACATCTTCCACACCGTGGTGTACCGGGCCTGCCGGAATGGCTTCCTCGAGGAGCAGGCGCGCCAGTTGCACCGGCGGCTCGCACCGTTCCGCCGGCTGCAGCTTCGCGCTCGCAACCGCCTCAGCCAGTCCCTGGCCGAGCACGAGGCCATCGTGGCCGCCATCGTGTCGGGCGACGAGACCGCGGCCTCCGAGCGGCTGCGGGCGCACGTCATCGTCCAGGGCGACCGCTTCTCGGACCTCGTGGCCGGCCTGCGCTCGATCAATGCGGCGGCCTGACCGCCGCTGGAAAACCCGTTTTGATTGGTATTATTTTCAGATAACAACCTAGAGGTGTTGTCTTGCGAAGATCAAGTCTATCTTAAGATAAGTCCGCTAATCGAGAGAGGCTCTTTCCCGCCACGCGGTCCCTGGTTTTCCCATGCGCCTCTCTCTCAAGTCGACACTGATCGGCCTATTCGGTCTATTGGCGCTCATCACCACCGGGCAGGGTCTCGTTTCCCTGGCGAAGATGGATGCCATCGGCGACCGCATCACGGTTCTGTCCGACAACGCTCTCCCTTCCGTCGATGCCGCCCACGCCATGAACGCCCTGGTGATGCGGATCCGGCTCTGGCAGTTCCGGTACGTCATCGCCGACACCACCGAGGAGCGCACCAACAGCGTCGCCCAGGCGGCGACCCTGGCGACGGAGCTGGAGACCCGGCGCGCGGCCTACGCGACCCTGGTGAATTCCCCCGCCGAGGGCGCCCTCTACGACGAGGTGAGCGCCAAGCTCGCCCAGATGGGCCAGGACTGGACCCAGCTCCGGGCCATCGACCCGTCCCGGCGCGACGAGGTCCTGACCCTGTTCCGGGGATCGATGAACGCCAACTACCTCGCCACCAGCGCCAGCATGCGCAAGCTCGTGGCGCTCAACGGCGAGGCTGGCGAGGCCGCCAAGGCGGCGGCGCGCGCGGAGCATGCGAGCGCCGTGCGGACCACCCAGATCATGCTCGGGCTCTCCGTCCTGATGGCACTGGGCGCCATGGCCTACACGATCCGCGGCGTCACCCGGCCCTTGGGCGCGATGACGGCGGCCATGCGGCGCGTGGCCGACGGCGAGGCCGGGACCGAGATCCCGAGCGTCGGCCGCCAGGACGAGATCGGCGCCATGGCCGACACCCTCGAGACCTTCCGGGCCAACCTCCTGCGCAGCCGCGCCCTGGAGGAGGAAACCCGCCTCGCCCGCGCCGGCGCCGAGGCGCAGCGCAAGGCCGCGATGCGCGAGATGGCGGACGGGTTCGAGGGTGCCGTCGGCGGCATCCTCGACCGGGTGACCGCGGCGGCGGGCCAGCTGCGCGGCACGGCCCAGAGCATGGCGACCACCGCCTCCGAGACGGCCCAGCAATCCAGCACGGTCGCGGCGGCGGCGGATCAGGCAGCCTCCAATGTCGGCATGGTGGCGGCGGCGGCCGAGGAACTCGGGGCCTCGGTCCAGGAGATCGGGCGCCAGGTCGACGGCTCCACGGAACTCGCCCAGCGGGCGGTGGACGAGGCGGCCCGGACCGCGTCGCAGGTCCAGGAACTCAGCGCCGCCGCCGCGCGGATCGGCGACGTCGTCGCCATGATCTCGACCATCGCGGGACAGACCAACCTGCTGGCCCTCAACGCCACCATCGAGGCGGCGCGGGCCGGCGAGGCGGGCCGCGGCTTCGCCGTGGTCGCCGCCGAGGTCAAGGAACTCGCCAACCAGACCGCCCGGGCCACCGAGGAGATCAGCGGCCAGATCGGGCGGATCCAGGGCTCCACCGGCCAGGCCGTGACCGCCATCGAGGGCATCAGCGGCCGTATCCGCGAGATCAGCCACGTGGCGACGTCGATCGCCGCGGCGGTGGAGGAGCAGGGGGCGGCCACCCAGGAGATCGTGCGCAACGTCGGCGAGGCCGCCACCGGCACCGGCGAGGTCACCACCAACATCGCCGGGGTCGCGGGAGCGGCCGAGGCGACGGGGGCGGCCGCGTCCCAGGTCCTGGCCTCGGCCTCCGAGCTCTCGCACGAAGCCGAGCACTTGGCGCAGGAACTGGCGCGCTTCCTCGGCACCGTGCGGGCGGCCTGACCCGCAGCCGCCACGCCGAGACCGGCGCGGCGTTTTCCGAAGGCCTTTACTTGCGAGCATTTGAATCGCCAAATAACCCCTCGCGAGTCGCGTCGACCTGATCTCGCGGGGGAGGCATCAATGCTGACAACCGGAAATTGTCGCGGTGTCGTTCTGGCCGCGTGCCTGGTCCTTTCTCCATCCGCCCGTGCCGATACGGCGACCGCCGCCGGCCGCAATGCCGCGGAGACCTGGGACAAGACCTACAACAGCGGCGACATGGATACCCTGGGAACCCTCTACGCCCCGGACGCGCAGGTGATTCCGAAGGGCGCGGCGATCTCGGGACGGGGCGAGATCAAGACGTTCTTCTCCGGCCTGAAGGCGAAGGGTTTCGACGACCACAAGATCACCGTCCAGTCGGCCCGGGAGCGGGGTGACGTCCTGGTGCTGTCCGGGCGCTGGGAGATGAACGGTCCCGGCGACGGTGGTGCCAGGAAGAAGTTCGAGGGCAACTGGGTCAACGTCCTGGAGCGCGCGCCCGAGGGCTGGCGCACCGTGCTGCACACCTGGAACTAGGGCGCTTCACCCTGTCTCCGGTTCGGAGCGGATCCCAGCTCAGCCGGCCGCCCCGCTCCGGGCGGCGCCGAAATTCTCGGCGATCACCGGGGTCCGGGCCCGGATGTGGGCGCGCATGAGCAGGGCGAGCGCTTCGCCGTCGCGGGCCCGCAGCAGGGCGATCATGCGCTCGTGCTCGGCCACCGACTGTGCCCACTGCTCCGGCGTCTGGTGCACGGCGTAGCGGGAGCGCTGGATGCGGCCCGAGAGGCTGTCGTAGATGCCCCCGAGGGTGGCGTTGCGGCTGGCCCGCATGATGGCCTCGTGGATCTCCCGGTTGAGGGCGAAGTAGACCCCCTCCTCGCCGGCCCGCCAGGCCGCCACCATGGCCTCGTGGTCGCGCGAGATGCCGTCGATCTCCGCGTCGGTGATGATGCGGCAGGCGAGATCGGCGGCGGTGGCTTCCAGCCCGGCGATGACCTCGATCATCTCCTCGATCTCGGACTGCGACAGGCTGGCGACGCGGGCGCCGCGATTGGGCAGCAGCTCGAGCAGCCCCTCGGTGGCGAGGATCTTGATCGCCTCGCGCAGGGGGGTGCGGGAGATGCCGAAGCGCTCGGTCAGTTCGCTTTCGTTGATCCGCGCCCGCGGCTCCAGCTCGCCCGAGCGGATGAGGTCGCGCATTCGGTCGACGACCTCATCGTGGAGATAGCGCCGGTTGATGCCGAGGCCCGGTTCGATCTTGTTCATGGGTCCACGACGTCTGGAAGAGGAATGAAAAATACTCCCTCTGGTAATCCGTCGACTGAGACCTGTCGAGGGAGTGCGGAACTATAGCCCGGTTCCACGCACAGGCCTCCGGCGAATTCCCCACGATCCCGCCGGGGTGACGGAGCCGCGCGCCCCCGAGTCCCGGACGGACCAGCGGGGGCGTCTCGTCAGCGGAGCTCCTCGTGCCAGGTCCGGCCGTCGCGCTCGATCAACGCGATGGCGGCGGTGGGCCCCCAGCTTCCGGCGGCGTAGGGACGCGGCGGCTCGGGCCGGTCGGCCCAGGCCTTCAGGAGGGAATCGGCCCAGGCCCAGGCGACCTCGACCTCGTCGCGGCGCATGAACAGCGTGGCGTTGCCGCGCACCACATCCATGAGCAGGCGCTCGTAGGCGTCGGGGTAGCGCTGCTTGAAGGTCTCCTCGAAGGAGATGTCGAGGTTGGTCGGGCGCAGCCGCATCCCGCCCGGCCCCGGATCCTTGGTCATGACCTCGAGCTTGATCCCCTCCTCCGGCTGGAGCCGGATGACGAGGCGGTTGGGCTCGCGGCCGAAAGACTCCGCCGGGAAGATCGAGAACGGCGAGGCGCGGAACTGCACCACGATCTCGGACAGCTTCCGGGGCAGGCGCTTGCCGGTGCGCAGGTAGAACGGCACGCCGGCCCAGCGCCAGGACTGGACCTCGAGTTTCAGGGCGACGAAGGTCTCGGTCCGGCTGTCGATGTCGCCGCCGAGGTCGGTGCGGTAGCCGTCCACCGGCTTTCCGCCGACGGCGCCGGCCGTGTACTGGCCGCGCACCGTCACGCTCTGCACGTCCTGCGGCGTGATGGGCTTCAGGGCCCGCAGGACCTTCAGCTTCTCGTCGCGCACCGAGTTGGCGTCCAGCGACAGCGGGCTCTCCATCGCCATCAGGCAGAGCAGCTGCAGCATGTGGTTCTGCACCATGTCGCGCAGGGCGCCCGAGGTATCGTAGTACCCCGCGCGGCCCTCGACCCCGACGGTCTCGCCCACCGTGATCTGAACGTGATCGATGACGTCGGCCGTCCAGAGCCGCTCGAAGATGGTGTTGGCGAAGCGCAGGGCCAGCAGGTTCTGCACCGTCTCCTTGCCGAGATAGTGGTCGATGCGGAAGATCTGCTCCTCGGGAAACACCTGACCGACGGCGTCGTTAATGGCGCGGGCCGACTTCAGGTCCTTGCCGATGGGCTTCTCCAGCACGACGCGGGACTTCTCGCCGATCAGGCCGTGCTTGGCGAGGTTCTGGCAGATCGACCCGTAGAGGTCGGGTGAGGTGGCGAGGTAGTAGGGCCGCACCTGGTCCGGGCGCTCGGCGAGCTTGGCGGCCAGGTCCTCCCAGCCCTCGTCGCCGGCGCCGTCGACCGCGACGTAGTCGAGGTGGTCGAGGAAGGCGGCGAGCTTGTCCTCGCTGATGTCGCCCGCCGGCACGAAGCGCTTGACCGCGTCGCGGGCGCGCTCGCGGAAGGCCTCGGTGCTCATCTCCGAACGCGAGGCGCCGATGATCCGGCTCGTCTCCGGAATCTGGCCGTCCATGAAGCGATAGAACAGGGCCGGCAGCAACTTGCGCGTGGTCAGGTCGCCGGTGGCGCCGAAGACGACGCAATCGAAAGAGGCGACGGGGATAATGGTGGCCAAGGGCGGCTCCCGTTCGGTTTGCACGTCGTGCGGTTCGCGGGTCGGTCGGCAAGTCGGCAAGTCGATTTGCCGGTCGCGAGGAATCGCCCCCGCTGTGTCGGCTTCCCCGCGGCACTATGCAAGGCATCCGCCACCCGGTCGGCGTGCGGGAGGGCACCCCTCCCCGCACCCGGTCACGAACCGGCGAAACGCTTGAACGCCTCGCCGTAATCCGGATGCCAGCGGGACAGCGCCGGCCGGTTCTCGATGATGTCCCCGGCCGCCCAGGCGATCCGCTTCTCGTCCTGCGCCCGGGTGGTCTCGTTGTCCGGACACAGGATGTAGAAGTCGCCCCGGGCCAGCCCGGCCATCAGGGCGTCCACCGTCTCGTCCGGCGTCCAGGCGCCGGCGGGCTTCTCGCCGACCCCACGCGCCCGCGTCAGCCCGGTATAGACGAATCCCGGGATGAGCAGGTGGGCGCTGACGCGGGCGCCCGCGCGTTCGCGCAGGTCGTGGGCCAGCGCCTCGGTGACGACCTTCACCCCCGCCTTCGAGACGTTGTAGGGCGCATTGCCGGGCGGCGTGGTGATGCCCTGCTTCGAGCCCGTGACCACGAGGGCGCCGGGCTCGGTCCCGGCGATCATCGCCGGCGCGAAGGCCTGGATGCCGTTGATGACGCCCCAGAGATTGGTGTCGAGGATGCGCGCCCAGGTTTCGCGGTCCGAGAACAGACGCCCCCCGGCCTCGATCCCGGCATTCAGCATGACCACGGCCGGCGGTCCCTCCGCGGAGGCCGCCGCGCACAGGGCCGCGACGGCCTCGGGCCGTGCCACGTCCGTGGCCATCGCGTGGACGGACGCCGCCGTCCCGCTCCGCGCGACCTCGGCGCGGGCCGAGTCCAGCGCCTCGCCCGGCAGGTCGGCGAGCCAGACCCGCAGGCCCGCCGCGGCGAAACGCCGGGCCGCCGCGAGCCCGATGCCGCTCGCCGCCCCGGTGACGACGGCGGTCCGCCCCGCCTGGATTGCCGGATGGTTCGTCATGGCCGCTCTTCCTCCGCGGTGTCCTGCACTGCCGTTCGGGGCGGGAGGTAGGGCGGGCGCCGGCACCCGTCACGGCACGACAGGAGATTGGTAACCCTCTGTGCGCATGGTCGGGGAGACATGCCATTCGAAAGGTTCGCGATGCTTTCGCGCCACAGGACCGTTGCCCTCCGCCCGCACCGCCTCCGCGCGGGCCTGTCGCCCCTGGCCCTGCTCTGGGCGCTGGGCGGCGCCGCGACGGCGCAGGTCTCCGGCGCCCCGGAAGCCCCCGTGCCCGCGAAGGCGCCGAAGATCGAGAGCCTCACCACCGCCGCCCCGGCGACGCCCGCCGTCCAGGCGATCGCCCCGGGCGCGGGCGATTCCACCGCGGCTCCAGCCGCCCAGGCCAGGAAGTCGCGCGAGCTGCCGCCGCTGGTGGTGGCCCGGGTCTCCGCCGACCCGGTGCCGACGCTCAGCCCCGCGACGTTCCTCGACACCCTGCGGATGGCCGACCGCTACCAGGCCATGGTGGATGCCGGCGGCTGGGCCGCCCTGCCCGCCGACCTCGTGGTCAAGCCCGGCGCCAGCCATCCGGCCATCCCGGCCCTGCGCAAGCACCTCGCGCTCGTGGGCGATCTGGCTGCCGATGCGCCGATGAACGACCAGCTCGACGCCACCCTGGTGGCGGCCGTGAAGGCGTTCCAGGCCCGCCACGGCCTGCCCGAGACCGGGCTGATCGGGCGCCAGACGGTGGCGGCGCTCAACGTGCCGGCGGCCACCCGCCAACGCCAGCTCGCCGCCTCCGCCGCGCGCCAGATCGGCTCGAACTTCGCCTATGGCGATCGCTACGTGGTGGTGAACATTCCCTCGGCCACGGTGGAGGCGGTGGACCACGGGGTCGTGGTGCGCCGCTACGTGGCGGTGGTCGGCAAGCCCGACAAGGCGACGCCGCGGATCGAGGCCCGCATCACCGACGTGAACCTCAACCCGACCTGGACCCTGCCGGTCTCCATCATCAAGAAGGAGATCATTCCGAAGATGCGCAAGGACCCCGGCTACCTCGCCCGGGAGCGCATCCGCATCCTCGGTCCCGGCGGCGTCGAGGTCGACCCCACCGCCATCGACTGGTCGAGCGAGAAGGCGGCCAACTACACCCTGCGGCAGGATTCCGGCCTGGACAATTCCCTGGGCCAGGTGCGCATCGATATGCCGAACAAGCAGGCTGTCTACATGCACGACACGCCGTCGAAATCGCTGTTCGCCCGGGAGGTGCGGTTCCATTCCCACGGCTGCGTGCGCGTCGCGCAGGTGAAGGAACTCGCCGGCTGGCTCCTCGAGGGCACGCCCGGCCCCAACGGCCCCGGCTCGACCTGGGGCCCGATCGAGATCGAGACCAGCATCGCCACCAACGAGCGCCTCGACATCAAGCTGCCGAAGCAGATCCCGGTGACCTTCGTGTATCTCACCGGCTACGCCACGCCGGACGGCCGCGCCCATTTCCGGGACGACATCTACGGCATCGACAGCCCGGCGGTGCCGATGGCGGACGTGGCGGCGACGGGCACGATCGCGCCACCGAAGCCGAAGGCGGCTCCGCTCACGGCCGTTCCCGCCCGGCCCGAGACCGGCCGAAGCGCGGGGCCGAAACCCCAATCGGCCAAGCCGGAGGTTTCAAAGCCCGAGGTTTCGAAGCCGGAGGTCGCCAAACCCGAGGCCGTCAAACCCGAGGCTGCCAAGCCGGAGCCGGCGCGCGCGACCCCGACCCGTTCGGCGAGCGAGGGGCCGGTTCCCCCGGGGCTGATCCCCACGAAGGGGCCGCGCCCGGCACAGGGCGCGACCCCGCCCCGGGGCTGAGATCCCGGGCCGGGGCCGAGGTCCCGCCCCGGGGCGTGTACGCGGTCGATCAGGAATCGAGGCCGCCGTCCTCGTCGATGTCGACCAGGAACACGATGTCGGCGTCCTCCTCGTCCTCGTCGTCCGCCTCGTCGTCGTTCGAGGCCTCGGCGTGGCGGGCATCCGGCTCGTAGGGCTCGTCCTCCTCGGAATCGTCCTCGGCGAGGGCGTCCTCGAAGATCTCGATCTCCTCCTCGGTGGCCGCCCGGACCTTGAGCGGAGAGGTGCCGTTCCACAGCACCTTGCCGTCGCTCTTCATGGTCTGGATGTCGTCCTTGAAGCCATCGCAGGTGAAGAGGTCGTTGGCGACCTCCTCGGAGCCGTTGATGACCGCGATGGCCACGCCATCGATCTCGAGTGTGAACATCGCGAATCCTTGTTGTCTGCAGGCTCGGGGCCGCCGTCCGTGTAGGGGCGAACGGGGCGGAGGCCAAGGCCCGGGAGGGCCGGGGTTGGTTTGCGGTGGGTGGCCGGGCCTCAGGCCCCGCCGCTCGCCCGGGCGATGGCCCGCTTGACCACGCCCTGCACGTCGGGATTGGACAGGAAGAGGTCGTGGTTGATGAGGCCGCCGCCGTAATCGGAGGCGTCGGCCACGCGGACGCCCAGGGCTTCCAGGCGCTCGCGGTCCGCCGCACCGGCCCGCACGATGCCGCCCGCGATGGCGCCGGAGAGTTCGAGGGCGCGGTCGTTCGTCGACGAGATCACCGTGATCTTGTGCACGTCCGGCCCCATCCGCTCCACCGCGCTGGTGAAGAGGTCGATGTCGATGTCGGGGGCGGCCAGCACCACGGCGCCGATGCGGGCCATGGCGGCCTCGCCGGCCTCGGCCCGCAGCATGCGCAGGGTCTCCAGGGTCAGCAGCGTGCCCATGGAATGCGCGACGATGTTGATGCGCCCGCCCGAGGGGGAGTTCGCGAGCGCCTTCAGCAGGTCCTCGAATCCGTCGCGCGACCAGAGGGCGCTCTCGCGGTCGTAGCCGTAATCGAAGGTGGCGGCGGCCGAGGGCCAGGTGAACAGGGCCGAGGCGCCGCGGAAGCGGATGCCGTCGGAGAGCTTGGCCGCGCTCAGGGCCGCCGACTGGAAACTCTCGCGGTAGCCGTGGACGTAGATCAGCACGTCGCGTCCCAGCGCCGCCTGGGCGAAGGCCGCGGCCGCGCCCGCGCCGGTCTCCACCTGCGGCACCGCCGTCACCGCCCAGTCGCCCGTCACCACGGAGGAGACCTTGCCGATCAGCGAGCGGTCGGGGGCCGACAGGCGCACCTCGGCGAAGCTGAGGCCGCGGCCGCGCTCGGAGGTGAAGTAGGGGCTCTTCGGCGGCGAGCCGACGGGCTTGCGCGTGGTGGCCACGAGCAGAACCGGGCTGACGTCGAGGGCGGACTGGCGCTCCGGCGCGCTGCTCCCCACCGCATCGGTGACGAGCCCGTCGGCGACGCAGCCGGCCAGCCCGGGCGTCAGGCCGGCCACCCCCGAGAGGGCGGCGAAGCGCAGGAGGGCGCGACGGGTGGGAGGCTGGGGTCGGATCATGGGTCGGATCATGTCGTGCAAGGCGGCCCTGAACGTGGTGGCCCCGGGACGGGCGCAACGCGTGAGTACCCTGTCGATCAGGATCGTGACCATGGCGGGGCGGAGGCGTGGCCGTGGCGATGTGGATTGCGGGCAGAGGCAGGGCTGTGGCTCCGGACCCACAGGGCGGCACATAGCCGGATCACGCCCGGATCTCGCCTGGATCACGCCGGTTTGCGGGGGAAGCACCCGCGCGCCGGGCCGCCCCCCTCGACGAAACCCGGCCGGACCGGCAAAGAAGACAGCCATGGCCGCCTCCCCCGCACCCGCCCTCGACATCGATGCCCTGCGCGAGCGGCTGCTCGCCGGCGACCGCGCCGCCCTGGCGCGGGCGATCACCCTGGCCGAGTCGAAGCGGCCCGATCACCGGGCGGCGGCGCGCGGCCTCATCGACGCGGTGCTGCCGCAGACCGGCACGGCGATCCGCGTCGGCATCACCGGCGTGCCCGGCGTCGGCAAGTCGACCACCATCGACGCCCTCGGCGCCAACCTGACGGCGGCCGGGCACAAGGTGGCAGTGCTGGCCGTCGACCCCTCCTCCACCCGCACGGGCGGCTCGATCCTCGGCGACAAGACCCGGATGGCGCGCCTCGCCCTCGACCCCAACGCCTTCATCCGCCCCTCCCCCTCCTCCGGCACCCTCGGGGGCGTCGCGGCCAAGACCCGCGAGACCATGCTGCTCTGCGAAGCGGCGGGCTTCGACGTCATCCTGGTGGAGACCGTGGGCGTCGGCCAATCCGAGACGGCGGTGGCGGACCTGACCGACTTCTTCCTCGTCCTGATGCTGCCGGGGGCCGGCGACGAGCTTCAGGGCATCAAGAAGGGCATCCTCGAACTGGCCGACATGATCGCGGTCAACAAGGCCGACGATGGCGAGGGCGAGCGCCGGGCCAGTGCCGCCGCCTCGGAGTATCGCGCCGCCCTGCACATCCTCTCGGCGCCGAGCTCCACCTGGACGCCCCCGGTGGTCACGATCTCGGGTCTGAACAACAAGGGCCTCGACGGCCTGTGGGAGCGGATCGTCGATCACCGCAACAAGCTCACCGCCACGGGCGAGATCGCGACCAAGCGCCGGGCCCAGGACGTGAAATGGATGTGGGCCCTCGTGCACGAGCGCCTGCATCAGCGCCTCGTCGGCTCGGCCGAGGTCCGCCGCCAGACGGCGGAGGCCGAGGCCGCGGTGGGCCGAGGGGAATCCTCGCCCGCCGCCGGGGCGGAGGCCATCGCCACCCTGATCGGCCTCTGACCCGCATGGCGGGGCCGCTGCTGATCACCGGCTTCGGTCCGTTTCCCGGGGTGCCCCGCAATCCGAGCGCGGCCCTGGCCCGGCGCATCGGCGCCCTCGCGCGCCCGAAAACCGGCGGCATCCCGGTACGGGTGCTGATCCTGCGCACCACCTACGCGGCGATCCCCGAAATGCTGGAGCCGGCCCTCGCCGAGGCGCCGGCCGCGATCCTGATGCTCGGCGTCGCGACCCGCGCCAAGCGGGTCCGGGTGGAGATTCAGGGCCGCAACCGCACGAGCCGGCTCTTCCCCGATGCCTCCGGCCGGATCGCGTCGCGCCTGACCCTGGAGCCGGATGGCCCGGCCGCGCGCCGCTCCCCCGCGGCGACCGCCGCGCTCGCGACGCTGCGCCGGCACGGGATCGCGGCGATCCCCTCGCGCGATGCCGGGCGCTACCTCTGCAACGCCACCTATTTCCGCGCCTTGCGGGACACGCCGCCGGCGCTGTTCGTGCACATTCCGCTCCCGCCGCGGGTGAGCCGGCCCGTGAAAGCAGCGGCGCGCCCGCTGCGCGAGGCCCCCGGGGAGCGTCTCGCCCGGGCCTGCACGGAGGTGGCGCGCCGCCTCGTGGTCCACGGCCGGAGGCCCGGCTGAGCCGCGCGCGGCATGGCCCTTTGCCGGCACCGGAAGAATTTCACCCCCGGCATGGGTCTCCTTCGCGCCGTCGGGCGTTCAGTGAACGTCGGATGCGGGCGCCCCCGACCCCGGACGGGCGGCCCGCATCATCCGCGTTCAGGAGAGAGACCATGGTCGATACGGATCGCATCGTCGGCGCCGCCAAGGAGTTCGGCGGCAAGGTTCAGGGCGCTGCCGGAGACCTCGCGGGCTCCTCGCGCACCTCGGCCGAGGGGCGCTACCGCGAGGCCGAGGGCCGCGCGCAGGACATTTACGGGCAGGCCAAGGACACCCTGCGTGACGTCGCCGACAACGTCTCGGAATACGCCGGCGACGCCTATGAGCGCGGCGGCACCTACCTGCGCGACGGCGGCCGGGTCGTGGGCCACCGCGTCGAGGAGAATCCGTTCATCGCCCTCGTGATCGCGGGCGCCGTCGGCTACGGCCTCGCCCTGTTGCTGCACGGGCGCCGCTGAGCCTCGGTCCACCGGCCGCCCCGCCGCGTTTGGCGGACGGGGCGGCCTCGCGGAACCGCGCTACTGCGCGGTCCAGCCGCCATCCATGGCCATGTTGGCGCCGGTGATCTGGCTCGCCGCATCCGAGGTCAGGAACACCGCCAGGGCCGCCACCTGGTCGATGGTGACGAACTCCTTGGTCGGCTGCGCCTTGAGCAGCACCTCGTTGATGACCTCGTCCTCGGTCATGCCCCGGGCCTTCATGGTGTCGGGGATCTGGCTCTCGACCAGCGGCGTCCAGACGTAGCCCGGCGAGATGCAGTTCACCGTGATGCCGTGCGTGGCGAGTTCCAGGGCCGCCGCCTTGGACAGGCCGACGAGCCCGTGCTTGGCCGCCACGTAGGCGGACTTGAAGGGCGAGGCGACCATCGAATGCGCCGAGGCCGTGTTGATGATCCGGCCCCAGCCGCGCCGCTTCATGCCCGGGATCGCCGCCCGCATGGTGTAGAAGGCGGAGGACAGGTTCAGGCCGATGATCTGCTCCCACTTCTCCGGCGGAAAATCCTCGATCGGCGCGACGTGCTGGACGCCGGCATTGTTCACGAGCACGTCGACGGAGCCGTAGGTCTCCTCCGCCAGGCGGATCAGCCCTTCGATCTCGCCGGGCTTGGTCAGGTCGGCCGGCGAATAGGCGGCCTTCACGCCGAACTCGGATTCGATCCCGGACCGGGCCGCCTCGATGTCCTCGGGCTTGCCGAAGCCGTTGAGGACGATGTTGGCCCCCTCCTTGGCGAAGGCGCGGGCGCAGGCCAGGCCGATGCCGCTGGTGGAGCCCGTGACGACGGCGGTCTTGGATGTCAGGATCATGGAAGCCTCCTTCAGGGCGCTTGGCCGGCGCGACGATGCCGACACGTCGGACGTTCGCACGCTCGTGGAAATTCTGGGAGCCGTACCCGATTCGGCCGGGCACGACGCGGGATGTCTGGTCGATCAGGCGAGATAATCGTGCAGCACCTGCCCGTAGGGCAACGTGAAGTCGACGACCATGTGCTGGCCGCCGACGATGCGGCGCACGGGCAGGTCGGCCACCCGGCAGTTCACGTGCGGGATCAGGTGGAGGCGGGCCTCGCCTTCCCAGGCGCCGTGGACGGTGATGTCCTCCAGGCGGTAGCCGACGAGCTGCGCGACCTTCGGACCACCACCGACATCCGGCAGCAGCTTGAGATTGACGTTGAGCTTGCCCAGTCCCTGCTTCACCGTGGCGAGGTCGTGCTCCAGGCTCCGGTGCTTGTAGGTCATGGTGCCCATCGCGACCCGCTCGTCGTCGTAGTGCAGCGTTCCCGTGAGCGTGTCCTTGGTGAGCTTGAGGCGGGGCACGCCCCACTTCTTCGGGAAGCCCCAGATCTCGCGCCCGGCCGTGATCGGCGGCTCGTCGTCGAGGTACATCTGGATCGAGAAGTTGCAGGGCTCGCCGTTGAAGGTGGCGAGCGCCCCCGAGCCGCTCTCCTCGTAATCGCCGAAGCCGGAAGAATCCGGCATCTTCATCCACTCGTAATAGACGAGGTTATCCGGGTGCGGCTCCAGGGGCTCGGGCAAGGCCCCGCGCAGGGCGTCCGCATCGGTCTCGTAGGTCACGATCAGGTATTCGCGCCGGAGGAAGCGGTACGGCCCGCGCGGATAGCTCGGGCTGAAGGCGGGCATCGAGGGCGTCCGGAGGATCTCGTCGCGGGTCATGGACTCGTCTCCCTGGGGGGTGAAGGGCGTTCAGTCCTGCGCATCGCGGGTCAGGTCGAGCACGCAGATGCCGTTCGCGTCGGGTGCGCGGTCGCGCCAGGCAGGTGCGCGCAGGGACCGGCGCATGTCGCCGAGCCCGGCGGCCCAGTGCTCCAGCATGGTCGTGCGCGAGAACTCGTAATCCTTCGAATTCCCCTCATAGGCCTTGCGACGGTAGATGAGTTGCAGGATCGTCACGACGTTGTCGTGACTGATCCGCCGCAGGAAATCGGCATCGGGGTCGTCGCGCCATTCGGGCGGCAGCTTGGCCAGGAGGTTGCGCGTGGCGGCCTTGGCCTTGCGGATCTCCAGGCTCATGTCGGTGTTCAGCCGGGTCCGGCTCGAGAAGCGGATGTCCTTCTCGCGCTCGGCCGCGTCGATCAGGGTC
This sequence comes from Methylobacterium sp. BI1, assembly GCF_056680125.1. Taxonomy (NCBI): domain Bacteria; kingdom Pseudomonadati; phylum Pseudomonadota; class Alphaproteobacteria; order Hyphomicrobiales; family Methylobacteriaceae; genus Methylobacterium; species Methylobacterium sp. BI1. The sequence goes on from NZ_CM155267.1 coordinate 69,857, forward strand.
CGGGGCATCGCGCCGCGCGCGGAGAACAGGTCCACCTGGAACACCATGAGGTCGCGCCGGCGCTCCTCGTCGAGGACGTATTGCAGCGGCGTGTTCGAGACGATGCCGCCGTCCCAGTAGGGTTCGCCGTCGATGGTGACTGGCGGAAAGCCCGGGGGCAGGGCCCCGGAGGCCATGATGTGCTCGGGGGTGATGCGGTCGCACCGGGTGTCGAAATAGGCGAAGTTCCCGGTGCGCACGTTGACGGCGCCGACGCTGAGGCGGGTCGGTCCGGCATTGATCAGGTCGAAATCCACGAAGCGCTCCAGGGTCGCCCGGAGGGGGGTCGTCTCGTAGTAGCTCAGCGCCTCCGGCGCGCCGGCCGGATAGAAGCCGGCGGGTGGAAAGCGAGGGCTGAAGAAGCCAGGTACGCCGAAGGCGGCGATCCAGCCCGCGCTCGCCTCGTTGAAGGCCGCCCGCGCCCGCTCGCCGGGAAACCAGGGAACCCCGGTCACCCCCGAGGAAACGAGCTCCCAGAAGGCTTTCATCCGCTCGACGCGACGCTCGGGCGGGTTTCCGGCGATCAGCGCCGCGTTGATGGCGCCGATGGAGATGCCCGCGACCCAATCCACCGCGTGGCCCTGGGCGGCCAGCGCTTCGTAGATGCCCGCCTGGTAGGAGCCAAGCGCCCCGCCGCCCTGGAGCACGAGGACGTTCGTTTCGCCGCTGGGATATGCCGTCACGACCGGCCCTCTCCTGTTCGGGACACACGCCGCCTCGGGGCATCCCAGGACGCGTCCCGCCACCGGCACGACTCCAACCCACGGTTGCCTGATCCGGGCGGCGCCACCATGACGCAAGGCCGGGGCGACCGCCATCCAGTGGATGGGACGAAGCGGCCGGGTTGTCAGTCGCTCGGCCGCCCCCTTCTCGGCTGCAGGTCTGCCCGACCGGCCCGACGGCCAGGTCTGACCCACAGGACCGCCGGCCACCACGACACGGCCGGTTTCTCCTCCGAGCCTCTCGGCTGACGCACCGGACTCCGGGGCCAAACGGGCCCGCGGGACGTGCGGTCGCGTCTCGCCCGGGTCCGCAGGATGGTTGACAGGCGCAGTTCCTTCGCCAACACCCCCCGCCCAGTCGCGGCTTTTCCCGCACGCCCTCCGCCGCGATCGTCCCTGACCCGGCCGCCCCGCGCGCGATGGCGACGAACAAGGATCCCTGACCCATGTCGGTGACGCGCTCCTATCTCGACTTCGAGAAGCCGGTGGCCGAGCTCGAATCCAAGCTGGAGGAGCTCAAGACCATGGCCGCCCGCGATGGCGCGGTCTCGATCAGCGAGGAGGTCGGGCGCCTGGAGGCCAAGGCCGCCGCCGCTCTCTCGGACATCTATGCCGGCCTGACGCCGTGGCAGAAGACCCAGGTCGCCCGCCATCCGCAGCGACCGCACTTCATCGATTACTGCGCCGGTCTGATCACGGATTTCAGCCCGCTCGCCGGCGACCGTGCCTTCGGCGAGGACCAGGCCATCGTCGGCGGCTTCGGTCGCTTCCGCGGCCGTCCGGTCTGCGTCCTGGGCCAGGAGAAGGGCTCCACCACAGAGACGCGCCTGCGGCACAATTTCGGCATGGCCAAGCCCGAGGGCTACCGCAAGGCCGTGCGCCTGATGGAGCTCGCCGACCGCTTCGGCCTGCCCGTGCTGGCCTTCGTGGACACCGCCGGCGCCTTTCCGGGCATCGAGGCGGAGGAGCGCGGACAGGCCGAGGCCATCGCCCGCTCGACGGAGGCCTGCCTCGCCCTCGGCGTGCCGAATGTCGCGGTGGTCATCGGCGAGGGTGGCTCGGGCGGCGCCATCGCGCTCGCCACCGCCAACCGGGTTCTCATGCTGGAGCACGCCATCTACGGCGTGATCTCGCCCGAGGGCGCGGCCTCGATCCTGTGGCGCGACCAGGGCCGGGCGGCGGACGCCGCCACCGCCATGAAGATCACCGCCCAGGACCTGCTGCGCCTCGGCATCATCGACGGGATCGTGCCCGAGGCGACGGGTGGGGCTCATCGCGGGCGCGAGGCCGCGATCGAGGCGACGGGGGCCGCCATCGAGGCGGCCTTGGTGGAGTTCCAGGGACTGGGACCGGACGAAATCCGGGATCGGCGCGCGGCGAAGTTCCTGGAGATCGGTCGCAAGCTCTGAGGTCGCGACACTCCGCCGCATCTCTTAGCGGGAACCAAACCTTTCGACGGACCGCCGCGCGCTGCCAAGGTTTCGCCATATCGGCGCGCGTGAGATCGGCAGCGAAAAACCCGTGAAATCAGTCCTCCCAAGTTTTGACCGCGCGGCGCGACGTCAAATGTGGCGAGATCGGGTCGGCGCGCCCGTGGTGTCCGCAATCCACATGCCGCCCGGACTGCGGATGCCGTCTCCTTGCGGTAACAACCGGGTAAGTTTAACGACGCTAAGGGGTTGGGGAGTGGCATGCCACGGGCGCGAGCCTGGGCTGCGTGACTGAGGATAGGTTCCCCATGGCTATGCGCCCGCTCGTGGCCGCCGGTTTCGCTCTGCTCGCCCTGTCGCTCGGCGCCTGCCAGGACGGTTCGACGGGCGGTGGCGTTCCGCTGCGGGCCCTAGCCCCCGTGCCGCCGAAGACCCTCGCGCTGATGGCCCAGAAGGGCATGTCGCAGAGCGACCCCATCCTGATCCGCGCCTACAAGCGCGAAGCGGAGATGGAGGTCTGGAAGCGCGGCACCAACGGCCAGTATGCTTTGCTCAAGACCTTCCCGATCTGCCGCTGGTCGGGCCAGCTTGGCCCGAAGACCAAGCAGGGCGACCGACAGGCGCCCGAGGGCTTCTACACCGTGACGCCGGGTCAGATGAACCCGAACTCGTCCTACTACCTCTCGTTCGACACCGGCTATCCGAACGCCTACGACCGGGCGAACGGGCGCACCGGCAACTACATCATGGTGCACGGGACCTGCTCGTCGTCGGGCTGCTTTGCCATGACCGACGAATCGATGGGGGAGATCTACGCCCTGGCGCGCGATTCCTTCGCAGGCGGCCAGCGCGCGTTCCAGTTTCAGTCGTATCCGTTCCGGATGACGGCGGCCAACGTCGCCAAGTTCCGCAACGACCCGAACGCGCCGTTCTGGAAGAACCTCAAGGAGGGCTCCGACTACTTCGAGGCCCTGCGCGAGGAGCCGCGGGTCGGCCTGTGCGGTACGAAGTACGTCTTCGGCGGCGCCGACGCGGCGGCCGGCTCCTGCACGCCGCGGGTCGAGCCCCAGGTGGCGGAGAAGCGCGAGCGCGACAATCGCGAGATCGCCGACCTGATCGCCAAGGGTACGCCGGCGACCCGCCTCGTCTACGACGACGGCAGCCAGAACCCGGTCTTCCGCGGCCCGCAGACGCCCGCCAACACCCTGACCTTCGCGAGCCTCGGCAAGACGGCCCCGGAGCCCGAACTGCCGTTCGACCCGAAGGACTACGCCCAGCACAAGCTCGGGGACGTCAGCCGTCCCGAGAGCCTGGCCGCCGGCGAGCGCGAGATCGAGGTCGACGCCAAGGGTCGTCCGGTGATGATGGCGGCGGCCGCCCCGATCCCCACCAAGGCCGCTGCCGCGAACCTCGCCCGGAAGGGCGCCGCTCCGGCGACCAAGCCCGAGCCCGTGGTGGCCGAGCCGGCCAAGCCCGCCCGCGTGATGGTGGCCGACGCCGAAGGGGACCCGGCCGCCTACAAGAAGCTTCTGGGTAACCTGTTCAGCAATGGCGCCCCCGCGACCCCGGCCACCGACGCCGCCACCGTCCCGGCCGTGGCTGCGGCCGAGCCGGAGCCCGTCACGGCCAAGGCCGCGCCCAAGCACGTCCCCGCGAAGGCGGTTCACGCCGCGCTCGCCCCGGCCAAGGGCGGCAAGGCGGACGAGGACAAGGCTGCGAAGCCGCCGGCCCACAAGACCGCGTCGGCGGCCTCGCCGGCCTCACCGAAGACCACCGGCTCCACCACGCCGAAGAACTGAAGCGGGGGGTCAGGCGGCTCCGGCTCAGCGCGTGCCGAGGAGCATGGCGCCGAAGCCGAGGAAGATTCCGCCGGTGATCCGGTCGAAGGCCCGCCGAAGCGCCGGACGGGTCAGGGAGGCGGCGAGCCGGCGGCCGCCGAGGGCGTAGACGCCGTACCAGAACAGCTCCGCCGCCGCGAAGGTGACGACCAGGATCTCGAATTGCGGGGCCTGCGGCCGGGCCGGCTCGACGAATTGCGGCAGGAAGGCGCTGGCGAACAGCAGGAGCTTGGGGTTGCTGAGGCCGATGAGCAGCCCGTCGCGATAGAGGCGTCCCAACCCGACCGGCGCAGGGTTCCCCGCAGGACCGGGGACGTCCAGCGCCCCGTCCCGCCCGCGCCAGGCCTGGACGCCGAGCACGACGAGATAGGCGACACCGGCATAGCGCAGGCCATCGAACAGGACCGGAAGGCCAGGAGGACGGCGCTCAGGCCGGCGGCGGAGGCCACCAGCACCAGGATGACAGCGCTGAGGCACCCGGCCATGGCGGCGAGGCTGCGGCGCCAACCGACGCGGACGCTACGCGCTAGGATGTGGAGCATGTTCGGCCCCGGCGTGCCGGACAGGAGGAAGACGGCGCTGAAGAACAGCCACCAGGTCTGGAAGGTCACGGCCGGGCTCCCGATCGAACGCGCACGTCCTGGCGCGATTCCGGCAAGCTCCTAGCAGACGGCGCCCGGGCCAGCGCCCGGCCGGGACGCGGGGCAGCCCGGCGCTCCAAGAACCCGGCGCGCAAAGAAAAAGGGCCCCGCGAGGGACCCTTCTCCAGACCGGTCAGATCGGGCGACCGATCACATCCGGCGCATCATCCGGCGCTCCATGCGACGGTGCATCATCCGGCGCTCCATGTGACGGCGCATCATGCGGCGCTCCATGCGACGGTGCATCATGCGGCGCTCCATCCGGCGCTCCATGCGCATCTGAACGGTGGACACGGTCTCGGGGGCGGTGACGCCCATCGGTGCGCCGGGCGCGGCCGAGGCGGAGGTGGCGAGGCTGGCACCGCCGAGCGAGGCGAGCACGGCGAAGGCAAGGGTCAGTTTCCTCACGTGAAGACTCCCATTCTCATTTGTCCGAGCGCGGCACCCGGTTCGTTCTCTCGCACCGGCGGCCGAGAAATTTTTGTCGCGCACCGGAGTGAGCGGCAGGCCCCGTTCCGGCCCGCCGCTGACAACACCTGAGTCAGAGATTCGTTTCCTCGAAAGCCCGCACCCACTCGGCACAAATTCCGGAGCGGACGATATCGTCGAGGGTAAATTCCACCACCGGGATCGGCATCATCCGGCTCTTGACCAGGTGGATCACCGTGCGCAGGCCAGACGTCTCGCGTAAATCCGTCTGGGACACGTCGCCGTTGATGATCACCTGGCAATCGTCGCCGATGCGGGTCAGGAACATCTTGATCTCGGCGGTGGTGGTGTTCTGGGCCTCGTCGAGGATCACGAGGCAGTTCTTGAAGGTGCGTCCGCGCATGACCTCGAAGGGCACCACCTCGATGTCGCCGGTCTTCACCGCGATCTCGAAGGCGGCCTCACCCATGCGTTCCTTCATGGTCTCCGTGAGGGGCGCGACCCAGGGGGCGATCTTCTCTTCCAGCGTTCCCGGGAAGAAGCCGAGGGAGCGTCCGGAGGGCACGTTCGGCCGGGTGATGATCACCTTGGCGATGCGGCGCTGGCGAAGCTGGTCGGCGGCGCGGGTGCCCGCGATGAAGGTCTTGCCGGTGCCGGCGGGGCCGAGGACGATCACCTGCTTGTGAAGGGCGAGGGCGTCAAGATACTGCGCCTGCCGGTCGGTGAGGGGTTGGATCGGACTGAGATTGCGTTCTTCGTCGAAGCGGGTCTTGTGCAGCCGGACCGGACGGTCCTCAACGAGTTCAAGTCGTGCGCGGCGTCTCTTCATCGATCAACACTCCAACCGGACTTGCCAACCTGGATTTAATCTGAGCCTGACTTGCTGAACTTGCTTCGCATCACTTTAAACTGATCCCGTTCCGGCGATCCTTCCTATCTCGCCCGCTTCACAGCCAATCCGGAGACCGCCCTCGAGTTCCGGGCGGACCCATCAAGCCTGTGGATTCCCGATACGGCCCCGATGACCGCAGGACTTTGCGTTGCACGCACCATGCCGCGCCGGGCGCGACAGGGGCGTGACAACCACTATTCTTGAGAATGATGTAAAAAGTCTGCGCCGATGCTGCGCTGCGGGAGAATATTCGCCACGGCGGCCGATTGCCCCGGGCTGTGTCGTAGAAGACGCAGTCCGCATCCGCGCGACGCCCTCCCCAGCTCCGGCGCCCCGCGATCAGGCCGCCTGGATGAAGCTGTCGAGGACCATCTTCCGACCGGCCTTGTCGAAATCAACGGTCAGCTTGTTGCCGTCCACACCCGCGACGGTGCCGGGGCCGAACTTGGTGTGGAACACCCGCATGTCGACGCTGAAGGCGGAGGGGGCTCCCGTCGACTTGGCGATGAGCTCGCCCTCGATCTGGCGCGGGCCGCCCCGGCCGGCCGGCGCACGGTTGCCCACCCCGTAGCCGTTGGCGTTGCCCGACTGCGCCGTATTGGCCTGGGCCCGCTGCCAGCCGGGCGTGCCGTAGGACGAGCCGAAGGGCGCCGGATTGCGGTCGAAGCGCGACGCCCCGGCCGAGAAATGGGCGGGCGCGTCGATCACGTCGACGCTGTCCTCGGGCAACTCGTCGATGAAGCGGCTCGGCACCGTGGAGGACCACAGGCCGTGGATGCGCCGGTTGACGGCGAAGGACAGCTTGGCGCGCTTGCGGGCGCGGGTCAGGCCCACATGGGCGAGGCGGCGCTCCTCCTCCAGTCCGGCCCGGCCGCTCTCGTCGAGCGCCCGCTGGTTCGGAAACAGGCCGTCCTCCCAGCCCGGCAGGAAGACGGTGTCGAATTCCAGGCCCTTGGCGGCGTGGAGGGTCATCAGCGAGACCCTGTCGGCGCCCTCCTGCTCGCTGGCCTCCATGACCAGCGAGACGTGCTCGAGGAAAGCGGCCAGATCCGGGAACTCCTCCATGGAGCGGACGAACTCCTTGAGGTTCTCCAGGCGCCCGGCGGCGTCGGCCGACTTCTCCTTCTGCCACATCTCGGTGTAGCCGGATTCCTCCAGGATGGTCTGGGCCACCTCGGAATGCGGCTGGGTTCCCACCAGCCGGGACCACCGCGCGAAGCTCTCGACCAGGGCGCGCACGCCGGACCGGGCACGGGGCTTCAGCTCGTCGGTCTCGACGACGAGGCGGGCCGCCTGGAGCAGCGGCACCCGCTCGGCGCGGGCGTAGGCGTGCAGCGCCTGCAGGGTGGCGTCGCCGAGGCCGCGCTTGGGTGTGTTGAAGATGCGCTCGAAGGCGAGGTCGTCGGAGGGGTTGGCGGTGACGCGCAGGTAGGCGAGCGCGTCGCGGATCTCGGCCCGCTCGTAGAAGCGCGGGCCGCCGATGACCCGGTAGGGCAGGCCGAGCTGGACGAAGCGGTCCTCGATCTCGCGCATCTGGGCCGAGATGCGCACCAGCACGGCGATCTCGGAGAGGGGATGCTGCTTGGCCTGGAGGCTCTCGATGGCTTCCGCCACCTGGCGCGCCTCCTCCTCCGAATCCCAGGCGCCCGACACCGTCACCTTCTCGCCGGCGACGTCCTCGGTGCGCAGGGTCTTGCCGAGGCGGCCCTCGTTCTTGGCGATGAGGCCGGAGGCGGCGTTGAGGATATGGCCGGTGGAGCGGTAGTTGCGCTCGAGGCGAACCACCACGGCACCGGGGAAGTCGTGCTCGAAGCGCAGGATGTTGTCGACCTCGGCGCCGCGCCAGCCGTAGATCGACTGGTCGTCGTCGCCCACGCAGGCCACGTTGCGGTGGCCCTGCGCCAGCAGGCGCAGCCAGAGGTACTGGGCGACGTTGGTGTCCTGGTACTCGTCCACGAGGATGTAGCGGAAGCGCTGCTGGTAATTCTCCAGCACGTCCGGGTTCTCGCGCCAGAGCTTGAGGCAGAGCAGCAGCAGGTCGCCGAAATCGGCGGCGTTGAGGGTCAGGAGCCGGGCCTGGTAGGCGGCATAGAGCGCGCCGCCCTTGCCGAAGGCGAAGGCCTGGGCCTCGCCGGGCGGCACCTGCTCGGGCAGCAGGCCGCGGTTCTTCCAGCCGTCGATGGCCGAAGACAGGGCCCGGGCCGGCCAGCGCTTCTCGTCGATGTTCTGGTCCACGATGACCTGCTTCATCAGGCGAAGCTGGTCGTCCATGCCCAGGATCGTGAAGTCGGAGCGCAGGCCCACCAGCTCCGCGTGGCGGCGCAGGATCTTGGTGCCGATGGCGTGGAAGGTGCCGAGCCAGGGCATGCCCTCGCCGGCCGGCCCGATGAGCCCGCCGATGCGGTGCTTCATCTCTCGCGCGGCCTTGTTGGTGAAGGTCACCGAGAGGATGTCGAAGGGCCGTGCCTTGGCCGTCGCGATCAGGTGCGCAATTCGCGTCGTCAGCACCCGGGTCTTGCCGGTGCCGGCCCCGGCCAGCACGAGCACCGGCCCGTCCGTCGCCTCGACGGCGCGGCGCTGCTCGGCGTTCAGCCCTTCGAGGTAGGGGCTGCCCTGCGGCCGCAGGGAGGCCATGGCACGGGCGGCGATGGAGGTCGGGGCGGCGTCGGAGGCGGTGGGGCCGGCCGCGTCGGAGTGCTGGGTCATGCCGCATCCCTGGACCAAAACGCGAACGGCGTCGAGGGTCGCGCGCGCTGCCGGAGAGGCTCGGTCTCCTGCCGAATGTTCTCCGGGGGCTCATTTCGGGCGCATCGCGTAGCCCGGAGGGCCTTGGATCGACAAGGTCCGCCAGGCGGAGGCTTCGATGGAGAAGAACCGAAGCAAAGATTGAAGCCGGCAACCCAGCGTCGCTGCAGACGATCGATGCGGCCGTCTCACACAGCGTCGCAGGACCTTCGGAGACGGGAACCCGCCTTCCCACCAGCGAGTCGTCTCACCAGATCACGACGTCACGATGCATCTAACAAGGACGCCGCCATGCGTAGCTCCTCCGCCCTTCTCGCCGGCCTCGCGCTCCTCGCCGCCGGTCCGGCCCTCGCCCAGGTCTCGTCGCGGGGCGTAGATAGCCTGAATGCCACCAACGAGCGCCTGTCCAACCGCAGCGAACTCCGAGGCATCGAGCAGCGCCAGCAATTCGACACCAACCAGACGCGCATGCAGATCCAGCGCAGCGACCTGTTCCGGCCGAGCGCGCCCCCTGCCCCGATCGTCGTCCCGGGCCGCCGCTGAGCCCCGGCTCGCTCCGGACGCAGAGCGGGGGCCCTGGCGCGCCCAGGCCTTCCCTGTGCTATGCCCGCCGGCGAAGCGGGGCCCGACCCGGATAACGAGGCGGAACAGAGACGGTGCGTGACATCCTGACCGCGCTGGCGGGCGCCGTCATCCTGCTCCTCGTCGCGGCCCTGGCCGTCCCGCCCTTCGTGGCCTGGGAAGGCTATCGCGGCACGATCGACCGGACGATCGCACGCTCCCTCGGGGTCGCGGCCCAGACCGAGGGCCGCATCGGTGTCCGGCTCCTGCCCTCGCCGCGCCTCAAGCTCGATCGCCTGCGTCTGGGGGCCGGGGCCGGCGCCACGCCAAGATCCGCGCCCGATCAGCCCCAACTCGACCTGCAGTGGATCAAGGCCGAGATCGCCCTGGCACCCCTGCTGAAGGGCGAGCTCCGCTTCACCGAGACGCGGGTCGGCCGGGCGGAGGTGAAGCTCCCCGTCACCGACGGCGAGGCGATCCTGCTGCCCACGCGGGGGCTGTCGGCGGCCCTGCGACGCGACCTCGCCATCGAGGACCTGTCGATCCGGCAGTTCGTGCTGACGACCCAGGTGCCCGCGACGGGCCGGACCGAGCAGTTCTATGCCGAGGCCCTGCAGGTCTCGGCGCCGGCCCTCGCCGGACCCTGGCGGGCCGAAGGCACGAGCCGGGGCGTCCCCTTCCGGGTCTCCACCGGCGAACTCGGACCCGACGGCGTCAGCGTGAAGATCGCGGGCGGCGGCGACACGCAGCCCCGCTTCGAGGCGGATGCCCGCATCGGCCTCAGCCCCGCCGGCACGGGAGCGGGCGGACGGCGCCTGGCCTCGGCGGTGGCCGAAGGCAGCGCCCGGATCGTCGTCGGACCACCGGTCCAGGCGGCGGGCGCCTACCTGCCCTTCTCCCTGGCCGGCCAGTTCAAGGGGCGCGGCCTGACGGCCCGCTTCACCGACGTCGCCCTGGAGATCGATCCCGGCGGGCAGGCCCTGCGCCTGGGCGGCACGGGCCAGCTCGACCTGAAGCAATGGCGCGGTGCCCTGGCGCTCTCCGCCCGTCGCCTCGACCTCGACGCCTTCCTGACCTCGGCGGCGGGGCAGGCGCTGATCGCCCGCGGCCTCCCCAAGACCGGCGGCCGCAACGGCCTGGGGCTGCCGATCATGGTCGATCTCGACCTCGCGGTGGAGAGCCTCGCCCTCGGCCTCGACGAATGGACGGGCTTGGCCGCCAGCGGCACCCTCGACCGCACCGGCGGCGTGGTGCTGCGCCGCCTCGACGTCACCGCGCCGGGCGCCGCGGCCCTGGGCGCCAGCGGTGAGATCGACACCGAGGCCGGCCTGCGCTTCACCGGCCACCTGTCCCTCGACACGCCGGCCTCCGACGGGTTCGGCCGCTACCTGCGGCGCCTCGGGCTCGAAGGGCCGGCCGTGGCGGTGATGGACGGTCGCCCGGTGCAGGTGAACACCGACCTCGCGGTGGCGGCCGGGACGGTCTCCCTGCGCAACCTGCGCCTCGGGCTGGGCGAGGCCCGCATCACCGGCAATGCCCGCTACACGGCGGCCGAGGGAACCGAGCGCGGGCGCTTCGACGCGCAACTCGCCGCGCAGGGCCTCGACATCGCCGCCCTGCCGGTGCTGGGCGGCACCCTCGCCGACCTGCGGGGCCACGATGTCGGGATCACGCTCCAGGCCCGGGACGTGCGCTACGGGCCTGCCGGCGCCGCCTCGGGCAACGGTACCATCGCGGCGAGCATCCAGTCGGATGGCCCGAGCCTCGTGGTCGACAGCCTCGACATCACCGACCTCGCCGGCGCCAATGCCAAGCTCTCGGGCCGGATCAGCCCGGACGGCACGGGCCGGATCGCCGGACAGGTCTCGGCGGCGGTGGCCGCCCCCCTGTTCGCGCTCCTCGACCGGGTCTGGGTGGCGGAGGCCCGCCGGGTCCCGGCCTTCCTGCGGAACGGGGCCCTCGACCTCGCGGTCAATCTCGAGCGGGATACGGGCGCGGCCGACACCTTGCGGGTCGGCGCCAAGGGCACCGCCGCGGGCGGGACCCTCGAGCTCGACCTCCTGAGCCGGGCCGGCCGCATCGATACCCTCGACCTCACCCTCGCGACGGCGAACGCAGGCCCCTGGTTCGGGCGCACCGACGTTCCGGCCCTGCGCCGGCCCGGCCGCCTGCGCATCGCCGGCGCCCCCGCTCCATCCGACGGCACCACGTCGCCCGGAGGGCTCGCCCTGCGCCTGAGCGGGACGGTCGCCGACATCACCGTCGCGACGGTGCAGCCGATCCTCCTCGACACCGACGAGACCCTGCCGCGCGCCGGCGAGCTTCAGCTCGCCCTGCCCGATCTCGCACCGCTCCTCACCCTGGCGGGCAGCGCCGCGCCGATCCCCGGTCCCCTGCCGGCCGATCTCGGCCTGCGCCTGTCGCGCGCCGGACCGGACCTGCGCCTGGGCGTCGTCGGCCGGATCGCCGGCCAGCCCGTCTCGGCCGATCTCACACGCACGCCCGAGGGTGCGATCGGCGGCAGCGCGTCCCTGACCCGCCTCGCCCTGCCGGTGCTGGCCAGCGCCACGATCCTGCCGACCGAGGCCCCGCGCGGACCCGGCCAGAGCCCCGCGAGCGCGCGGTTCGCGCCGGTTCCGACCGGCCGGCCGCCGGTCTCCCTCGGCCTCCGGGTCGACAACCTCGAACTCGGGCGCGGACTCACGGCCACTGGGGCGACCCTCGGTGTCACCCTCGACGGCGAGACCCTGACCCTGCGTGACCTCGACGCGACCCTCGCCGGTGGACGCATCGCGGGACGCGCGACCTCGACACGTCAGGGTGGCGCCGCCGCGCTCTCCGGCGAGGGCCAGATCACCGATGCGGCCATCCCGGAACTGGTCGGCCCGGGGCCGGTGGGCGGACGCGTCACCGCCCAGCTCCGCTTCGGCAGTTCGGGCGAGAGCCTGACCGGATTGATGAACAATCTCGGCGGCAGCGGCACCCTCACGCTCGCCGGCCTCAGCCTGCCGGGGGCCGATCCGGGCGGTCTCGATCGGGCGCTGACACGGGCGCTCGCGGAGGACGATCCCCTGCGGGACGGCCGCCTGCAGGCCCTCGCGGTCGAGGAGCTCGGCGCGGGCCCGCTCACCGTGAAGGGGCCGGTCTCGAGCCCGGTGAGCCTCGTCGGCGGCACCCTGCGGGCCGGCCCGCTGACCCTGCCCCTTGGATCCGCCCGCTGGACCGGAACGCTCGGCATCGACCTGCGGGACGGGCGCATCGATGCGCGCGGGTCCCTCCTCGCCGGGCAGGCGCCCAAGGGCTGGAGCGGGGCGAACCCGTCGATTCAGCTCGGCTTCAGCGGTCCGATCCGAAATCCCGAACGCAGCATCGACGCCGGACCGGTGACGAACGGCCTCGCCGCCCTGGTGCTCCAGCGCGAACTCGAGAAGATCGAGCTGTTCGAGGCCGACCAGAGCGAGCGTCAGCGCCGCCGCGCCCGCATCGAGATGGACAAGGCCCGCGCCATCGCCATCAAGGCCGCGGCGGACAGGCTCGCGGCCGAGAAAGCGGCCTCCGAGGAAGCCGCCCGTCAGGCGCGCCTGCGGGCGCAGCAGGCGGCCGACGAGGCCGCACGCGACGCGCAGGCACGCGAGGCCGCGGCGGCGCGCCGCCAGGCCCCGGAAGCGGATGCTCCGCCGCCGGAGGCGGCCCCTCGGCCCTGACCGAGGGGCCTCAGGCCCTGCCGACTGCCTGCAGAGCGAAGGCCTGGATCAGGCCGACCTCCTCCAGGCGATCGAAGCGCCCGGCGGCGCCGCCGTGCCCCGCCTCCATGTTGATGCGCAGGAGGATCGGCCCACCGCCCGTCATGGTCGCCCGCAGGCGCGCCACCCATTTCGCCGGTTCCCAGTAGGTCACGCGCGGGTCGGTCAGGCCGCCGAGCGCCAGGATCGCCGGATAGGCCTTGGCCGCCACGTTGTCGTAGGGCGAGTAGGCCAGGATGGTCTCGAAGGCCGCGAGGCTCTCGCGCGGGTTTCCCCATTCCGGCCATTCGGGCGGCGTCAGCGGCAGCTCACCATCCAGCATGGTGTTCAGCACGTCGACGAAGGGCACGTCGGCGACGATGCCGGCGAACAGCTCCGGCGCGAGGTTGGCGACCGCGCCCATCAGCATGCCGCCGGCCGAGCCGCCATGCGCCACGATGCGGCCCTGAGCGGTGTAGCCGGCCTCGATCAGAGCGCGGGCACAGGCGACGAAATCCGAGAAGGTGTTGGGCTTCTTCTCGCGCTTGCCATCGAGGTACCAGCGCCAGCCCTTCTCGGTCCCGCCACGCACGTGGGCGATGGCGTAGACGAAGCCGCGGTCGACCAGCGACAGCAGGTTGGTGCGAAAGGCGGCCGGCATCAGCGTCCCGTAGGAGCCGTAGCCGTAGAGGAGCAGCGGGGCGGTGCCGTCGAGGGGGCAGTCGCGCCGGTGCAGCAGCGAGATCGGCACGGTCTCGCCGTCCGGTGCCGTCGCGAAGAGGCGGCGGGTGACGTAGTCCGCAGGGTTGTGGCCGCTGGGCACGGACTGACGCTTGCGCAACTGCCGAGCCCGGGTGACGCAGTCGTAGTCGTAGGTCTCCGCCGGCGTCGTCATCGACGAGTAGGTGAAGCGGATCACCGCCGTCTCGAACTCGTGCCCCGGCTGCAGGCCGAGGGAATAGGCCTCCTCGGCGAACGCCACGACGTGCTCGTTGCCCTTGGTGTCGCGCACGACGATGCGCGGGCGGGCATTCTCGATCTCGAGGCGCACCAGATGGTCGGCGATCACGTGCTGGTGACGGATCATCACGCCGGGCCGGTGGGCAATGACGTCGGTCCAGTGTGCGCGACCCGGCGCTTCCACCCGGGCGGTGACGATCTTGAAGTCCTCGGCTCCGTCGGCATTGGTGAGGATGAAGAGGTGGTTAGCCCAATTCTCGACGGAATAGATCAGCAGCGGCTCGCGCGGCTGCACCACGGTGAGCGTACCCTCACCCGTCCGGCGGTCGAGAAGATGAACTTCCGACGTCTCGTGGTCGCTGGCCGTCACCGTGAGGTAGTCGCCCGATTGCGTCTCCTCGATATGGACGAAGAAACCGGAATCGGCCTCCTCGTAGACGAGGGTGTCGGCATCCTGCGCGGTTCCGAGGCGATGGCGCATCACCCGCGCGGGCCGATGGTTGTCGTCGACGGCGACGTAGAAGAAGGCCTGGGAATCGGCGGTCCAGACCACTTCACCGGTGGTGGCCTCGACGCGGTCCGGCAGCTCGGCGCCGGTCTCTAGATCACGTATCCGGATGGTGTGCAGCTCCGAGCCCTTGGTGTCGGCGCTCCAGGCGAGCAGTCGGTGGTCTTCGGAATGGACCGCTGCGGCGATCTCGAAGAAGGCCAGCCCTTCACCCTCGCGATCCCCGTCGATGAGAATGACCTCTCCCTCTTCCGGGCCTCCATCGGCCGCCGTCTCGGCGCCCTGCCCGGGGATCACCACGACGGTGCGTGGCCGCCGGCATACCAGCGGATGCTGTCCACCCTCGCGATGGCGGGTGTAATAGGCATAGGGGCCGTCCGGCTCGGGAACGCTGCTGTCGTCCTCCCGAATCCGGGCGCGCATTTCGGCGACGAGGGTTTTGCGCAGTGCTGCAGTGCTCGCGAGCGCGGCGTCCGAATAGACGTTCTCGCTTGCCAGATGTTCCCGGATATCGGTGGGCAGAGTGGACGGGTCCTTGAGAACATCCCGCCAGTTGTCGGCCTTCAGCCAAGCATAGTCGTCGCGGATCACGCGGCCGTGGACTTCGTAGGTGTGCGGGCGCACCTCCGCGACCGGAGCGGTGGCTGAAACCGAAATGTTTGTTGACTGGGAGGCCATCGCGAAAAATCCTGGCACAGAGTCGAGACACGGAGATGCGTCGCTCCATATTGCCGTGCCATGTGGCGCGGACGCCCGCAGCAAGCAAGCGCGCGGGCCGCACGGGACTTAACCAGACGCGATGGCCGTTGCTGCGGCAATCTGTCCAAGGGTTTCGCGGGGCTCGCAACGGACAGCCGGGGTGGAAATTCCGAGAATTGGGCATGGTTGAAATATTGTTCGCAACAGTTGCTTGACGTTATCGATCTGCGCAGGCCCGTCTTGCGATGTCATCGAGAATAGCATATCAAGAAATCGTAGCGGGCGAAGTTGCTGCGCGTTCTATAGCGCATGCAGGACAGATGGTAACGCTGCGGGATCGAGCCGCGGAGCGAGCGAGCTTCGGCGCGAAGGCGGTCGCGCTGCTTGCGTACCCTATTCACTGCAGCGCGTCAGGAGAGCTCTTCCGATTATGACCGACATCGAACACTCCGCGGATTATGTCGAGCTGACCGTCGACATCGTTTCAGCTTACGTGAGCAACAACCCGGTGCCTCCCGGCGAGTTGGCTCAGTTGATCACGCGGATCCATGGGTCGCTGACCCAGATTGCCAGCGGTCAGATCGAGGCCCAGACGCCTGCGGCACCGCTCCAGCCCGCAATCTCTGTGAAGAAGTCGGTCACGGCCGATCACATCGTCTGCCTCGAAGACGGGCGGACCTTCAAGTCGCTCAAGCGCCACCTGCGCGCCAAGTACGACATGAGCCCCGAGCAATACCGCGCCAAGTGGGGTCTGCCGCCGGATTACCCGATGGTTGCTCCGAACTATGCGAAGGCACGTTCCGACCTCGCGAAGGCGATCGGTCTCGGTCAGACCCGCAACGGAAACTACGACGAAGCGGCTTGAGGCTGTGCTCGCTCCGGAGCACCCGTGGTCTCCGGAGTTCCTCCATCGGCGAAGAAGCCAAGGTCGCGTCAAGACCGAATCCGATCGTCTTTGACCGGGCCTCGCCGACAGGCACTTGGCAGAATCGTCGTCAAGACTTGAATTAGGATATTTTTCCCGTACTGTCCGTGCTTCGGCGCGCGTCGCCGCTGTCCTGAGTACTGGAACAAAACATGAACATTGATCGGACTGTCCCGTCGATCGCTGCCGTGCGTCCGGCCCGGGAGTCAGGCGCCCGACCGAGTCACCCTCCGCGCGCCCTTCGCGGACAGGAGGTGTTGAGCCCTGAGGCTCGGCGTTTTCTCAATGCCCTGGCGGAGGACGGCGCCTACGCGCTGTCCGATCCCACCGAGACCGCGGAATGGATCGTCCGGGAGGGCGGTACCGGGATCTCCGTCGGCGGCGGTCGCTACGGACGCAGCGCGGGCGCCGAACTGCTGGCCCGGGACCTGGTGGAAATCGGCTCGGGACGCCGGGCCCGCCTGACGATCAGCCCGGCCGGACGGGCGCGGCTGCGACGGGACGCGGCCGGTTCCCAGACACCGTATCTGGCCCAGCATCTCGATCTGGTAAGCAGCCCGGCCGCGCCAAATCGACCGGTTCGCGATGCGTCCGAGAGCCCGTTGGCCTGGATGGCGCGGCGAAGGGACCGCGACGGTACGCCTCTCATCGACGCGGCCTGCTTCGAGGCGGGGGAACGCCTGCGCCGGGACCTGACCGGGGCCGCGCTGATGCCGCGGATGGGTCAGGACTGGAGCGGGGTGAAGGTCGATGGATCAGGTCCACGGGATCCGGCCGCCGGCTCCGATGCGATGCTGGCCGCACGCCAGCGGGTCCGAGCGGCCCTCGATGCGGTCGGCAGCGACCTGTCGGGCCTGCTGATCGACCTGTGCGGCTTCCTCAAGGGCCTTGAGCGGATCGAGGCGGAGCGACGCTGGCCGGCCCGTTCGGCGAAGGTGGTGGCGCGCATCGCCATGGCGCGCCTGGCCGAGCATTACGGGCTGGAGCGCGCAGCGGTCGGGCCGGACCGTGCCCGCCCGCGCCTATGGCGGGAAGCCTCGGCGCAAGCAGCGCGGCGGAGCTGACCGGTTTCGGCAGAAGTCCCTTCAGGCGGCAGTCAGGCGGATCGCATCGCGATGGATGCGCTCCGCCATGGCCCGGACGCCGTTGGAACGCTTCGAGGTCAGATGGGCCCCGAGCCCGATCTCCTTGAAGGTCTGAAAGACGTCGACCTTGGCGATCTCCTCCGGCGCCTTGCCGTCGTGAAGGGCCATGACCAGGGCGATCAGCCCCTTGGTGATCACGGAATCGCTGGTTCCCCGCAGGTGCAGGCGGGGCGGCGTCTCGGAGCGGTCGATCCGGGAATCGACCCAGACCTGGCTCTCGCAGCCATGGACGCGATTCTCCTCGGTCA
Organism: Methylobacterium sp. BI1; assembly: GCF_056680125.1. Taxonomy (NCBI): domain Bacteria; kingdom Pseudomonadati; phylum Pseudomonadota; class Alphaproteobacteria; order Hyphomicrobiales; family Methylobacteriaceae; genus Methylobacterium; species Methylobacterium sp. BI1. The sequence continues at coordinate 87,361 of NZ_CM155267.1, forward strand.
GCAACGCTTCCGGGAAGGGCGGCAAGGCACGTCCGAGTTCGATCAGGTACTCGTAGCGGTCCGGGCCTTCATCGAGGATGCTGAAATTGTCGATGATCGTCGCGATGTCTGGAAGCATGGGCGGGGGAACGGCTCCTGTGCGGCGGCACCCCTGCGCATATAGTCCATGCCAGCGCCAATGCGATCCTCAGGACGGCTGCGCCAGGACCTCGGGCAGTTGCAGCTCCAGGGGTTCGGCGGCGGTGCCGATGCCCCGAACGGCGATCTCGGCCTGGGAGGCATAGGCGGCGATCAGGCGGGGGCCGAGATTCGGCACCTCGAGCTTGCCGGGGGCGGCGCCCTCGCCGGCTCCGGAGACGATGCTCAAGCGCACGGGACCGCCCGCCGCCGCGTCGATCTGGATCGCGATGGCGCAGGCGACCGTCTCGGCCGTGGTGTCGAGGCATTCCGAGACCACCTCGGCCACGATCATCCCGAGGGCGTTGGCGGTGCGCGGCTCGACCAGGCTGGTGCCGTGACCGCCGACGGTGACGCCGATGCGCCCGGCCCGGCGCAACTGGCCGAGACCGGAGGCGAGGCGGTGCAGGTAGTCGCGCAGGTCGATCGAGGCGATATGGGGGGCCTCGTGAAGGTGCTGCTGCACCAGGGCGATGGCGCGCACCCGCTGACCGAGGGCTTCGAAGCTGCCCCGGCAGGGGGCCGGCGCAGCGCGGCCGTAGAGGCCGATCAGGCTGACCATGACCTGAAGGTTGTTGCGCACCCGATGATAGACCTCGGCGAGGAGCGCCTCCTTCTCCACCAGGGCCCGCTCGGAATGCTCCTCGGCATGCTTGCGGTCGGTGATGTCGAAGCAGGTGCCGAGGAAGCCGACGAAATCGCCGTTCTCGCGCAAGGGCTTGGCGGTATCGAGCAGCCACCGGTAGGCGCCGTCGTGCCGGCGCAGGCGGAACTCGGACGTGAAGGGTTCCTGCGCGGCGAAGGCCTTGGCCACGATGGCGGCGTGGCGCTCGAGGTCGTCGGGATGCAGACCGCGGCGCCAGCCGTGACCGAGTTCCTCCTCGACCGAGCGGCCCGTGAAGGCGAGCCAGGATTCGTTGTGATGGACGGCGGCCCCCTGGGGATCGGCACGCCACATCATCAGGGGCACGAAATCGGCGAAACGCCGGAACTCGCCGCACCCCATAACACTCACCGATGCCGCCTCGGTCGACGGTGTGTCCGCGGCCATGATGTCTCGATCCACCCGTTCCAAACACCGGCCCCGCCCGAGCCAGCGCCGGTCAACGTGCCGGGCATGGGCCCGTTCCGATCCTACGTTGTGATGGGGGGCCGCCATCCCCAGCCGGCGTGAATGCCGCGGGACGGCGGCGCCGTCAGAGCATGCTGGGCAGGATCCGGTCGGGCGGCCGGTGCCCGTCCATGAAGGTCTTGATGTTGATGATGACCTTCTCGCCCATGTCGACGCGGCTCTCGTGGGTGGCCGAGCCCATGTGGGGCAGGAGCACGACCTTGCCGGCGCGGGCGAGCTTGACGAGGCGGGGACTCACCGCCGGCTCCTGCTCGAACACGTCGAGGCCGGCCCCGGAGATGTCGCCGGCCTCGAGGAGGCGGGCGAGGGCGGTCTCGTCGATGACCTCGCCGCGGGCGGTGTTCACCACGACGGCCTCGGGCTTGAGCAGCTTGAGGCGGCGGGCCGAGAGCAGGTGGTAGGTGGCCGGCGTGTGCGGGCAGTTCACCGAGACGATGTCGACGCGGGCCAGCATCTGGTCGAGGGATTCCCAGTAGGTCGCGTCGAGGTCGCGCTCGATCTGCGCCGGAACGCGCCGGCGGTTGTGATAGTGGATCTGCAGGCCGAAGGCCTTGGCCCGGCGGGCCAGGGCCTGGCCGATCCGGCCCATCCCGACGATGCCGAGGCGCTTGCCGGTGATCCGGCGGCCGAGCATCCAGGTCGGCGACCAGCCGGTTGTCCAGGCGTCGTCCGGGATGATCCGGGCGCCCTCGGTGACGCGGCGGGCCACGGCGAGAATCAGCGCCATGGTCATGTCGGCGGTGTCCTCGGTCAGGACGCCGGGGGTGTTGGTGACGGTGATGCCGCGCTCCAATGCCGCGGCGACGTCGATGTGGTCGACGCCGTTGCCGAAGTTGGCGATCAGCCGCAGGTTCGGGCCGGCCTGGGCGAGGAGGCCCGAATCGATCTCGTCGGTCACGGTCGGGACCAGGACGTCGGCCTCCCGCAGGGCCGCCATCAGGGCGTCGGGCGCCATCGGGGCATCGTCGGTGTTGAGCCGGATCTCGAAGAGCTCGCGCATGCGCGCCTCCACGACCTCGGGCAGACGCCGCGTGACGACCACGAGCGGCTTGCGCTTCAACGACGACATGCACCCTCCCCGCGAACGGTGTCGGTCAGCCCCGATCCGACCCGGCCGGTCTCCGGCGCGATCTCCGATCCGGGGGCGACACCGCCGGCTTACCGCGCGTTAACCACGCACCGGTCAAGACATTCGAGACGACCGGGCCGGCAGCCGCAAGGCCACGACCCCAGGGTCCCCTCGACCCTCAAGGCCTCTCTACCAGAGAGGCCGCGGAACACAATGCACGCCGGGGCCGGCCGCCACCCTGCGGCCCGCACCGGACAGCGTGAAGGATCACCGGACGATGCGCGCGCCTGCCCTGCTCCTCACCCTCGCGAGTCTCCTGTGGGCCGGCGCCGCCGCGGCCGCCCCGGCATCGGGGGCCGGCCCCGACGTCGCCCTGGGGCCGGTGACGAAGCTGCCGCTGCCGCGCTACGCCAGCCTGAAGACCGACCGGGTCAACCTGCGCGAAGGCCCCTCGAAGGACCACCGCACCCTTTGGGTGTTCCAGCGCGCCGGCCTGCCCGTCGAGATCGTGGCCGAGTTCGAGACCTGGCGCCGCATCCGCGATTCGGAGGGCACCGAGGGCTGGGTGCTGCACTCGCTGCTCTCGGGCCGGCGCACCTCCATCGTCACCGCCGGCAAGGGGAGCGACCAGGGGGGCGCCAAGGGAGGCGACAAGGCCCCGGTGCCGCTCTACGCCAAGGCCGACGAGGCCTCCGGCGAGGAGGCCCGCCTCCAGGCCGGCGTCATCGGCAGCGTCAAGACCTGCACCGGCACCTGGTGCCGGATCATCGTGGCGCTGCCCCAGCGCCGCGGCGACGTGGACGGCTACGTCCGCCAGGACCGGCTCTGGGGCGTCTACCCGAACGAGAAGGTCGACTAGGCCGGCCCGTCAGCGACGGGCGTCCTTCACGATTGCGGCATGCCCGATTGCGACATGCCCGATTGCGATATGCCCGACTGCCGCATGAAGGTGTCGGGCGTGCCCGTGCCCTCGGTGACGAAGCGGATGTCGCGGGGCTCGCGCCGGGGCGTGTCGACGGAGAGGAACACCATCGGCTGCTCGAGGATCTCGGGGACCGAGTGCACCACCCCGCGCTTGAAGAACACCAGCTTGCCGGGGCCGACCTCGACGGGGGTCTCGTCGCCGAACTTCATCAGGCAGCGCCCGGACAGGACGTAGAGGTACTCGTCGCAGGAGGCGTGGCTGTGCGGCGGGGTCGGGTGATAGACCCGGAACACCCGGGCGCTCGCCGCCGGATCGTCGGTGAAGCGGTGATCCGCCACCATGGTGTCGGAGGTCTCGGGCAGGCGCGCGGCCTGCTCCGCCACGTCGAAGACGCCGTGCGCCGTCAGGCTGTCCGTACTCATCGCGTGCGTGTCCTTGCAGTGGCCGTTCGTCTCGAAGCCCCGGCAGGATAGCGGGAAACGCCGCCGCCGGGGAGCGGGCCCGAATCCGCCCCCGCGGGCCCGGAGACCGCGCGCGGCGCGGCTCAGCTCGCCCACCGGATCGTGTTGCGGCCGGCCTCCTTGGCCTCGTACAGCGCGCGATCGGCGCGCCGCGCCAGGTCCTCGTAGCTCTCGCCCGACCGGGCGGAGGCGATTCCCATGCTGAGGCTGAGGGACGCCACCGCCTGGCCGCCCAGGGCCAGCGGCGCGTTCTCGACGGCCGTCCGGACGCGCTCGCCGACGCCCTGGGCAAGGTCGAGATCGCTGTGGGGCAGGAGGATCATGAACTCGTCGCCGCCGAGCCGGCCGACCAGGTCCCGGGCGCGGACATGCGACGAAACCAGGGCGGCGAAGTGCCGGAGCGCCTGGTCGCCGGCCTGGTGGCCCCAGCGGTCGTTGATCTGCTTGAAATGATCGAAATCCACGGCGATCAGGCTGAGGGACCCCGGCGCCTCCGCGCGCAGCCAGCGCCGCGCCTCGGCCTCGAAGCCCCGGCGATTGAGGGTCCCGGTCAGGGGGTCGGTGATCGCCGAGGCCGTCATCTCCTGGCCGTGCACGGCCAGGGCCGCGGTGAGGCGGGCCCGGGCCGTCACCTCGGCGGCGACCGGCAGGCAAGTCAGGAGCGTCACGGCCAGGAAGGCCTGGAAGGCCTGGGCCTGCGTCGCCGCGTCCGCGGCGATCAGGATCATCGGCCCGCGCCCCTGCATCGTGGCGATGCCCCCGATCACCGCGACCAGCATCACGGCGGCCTCCACGCCGAGGCGTCCGACCCGGAAGGTGACGAGCATCAGCGGCGGGAAGATCGCGAAGAGCAGGGGCCGCGTCGCGAGGAAGAAGACGCCGTAGGCGACGAGGCCCACCAGCAGCAGCAGCGCGGCCGAGAGACCCCGTTCGCGCCAGCTCTTCCGGGCGAAGCAGACCACGAAGTCTCCCCGCACGACCGTGGAGAGGAAGGGCGTGAAGACCAGGAGGCCGAGGCCGTCGCTGGCGACCCAGGTGGCGAAGGCCTTGGGCAGGGGCTCGCCGTAGAGGGCGAAGGCCGTCAGGCTGCCGGGGATGCCGCTGACCGCGGGCGCCACCAGGCCCGCCACCAGGATGAAGCGCAGCACCGCGCCCGTCGTGTGCAGGATGCCCTCGCCTCTGCCCTCGCCCTTGCCCTTGCCCTCGCCCCCGCCGGATCGCCGCAGGAGGGAGACGGCCAGGCCGACCTCGATCAGATTGGCGAGGCCGTAGAGGACCGTCCCGGCCAGGGCCCCCCGGGTGATCAGGTTCGCCGCCACGCCGGCCACGAAGCCCGCGCTCAGCACCGCGCCCCAGCGCGGCCGGGCCTGTGCGAGCAGGAGAGCCAAGAGGATCGCGTTGGCCGGCCAGATGGCGGCGATGTCGCGTCCGTTGCTCGTGAGATGGATCGTCAAGGCGGCGGCTGCGAAGTACGAGATCGCAGCAAGGAACCAGATCCACACGATCGGATGCGCAATCAGTCGGACTACGTCTTTGATGATCATGCCTAAATCTAAGACATATCGGCTTAAATTTCGGTTAAACCAGATAATACTCGAATAAAGACTGGGCAATGACTGTAGTTGTATTTGAGATTGGCGGATCAACCCGCATCATCCCGAAGCGTCGCGGTTTCTCCGCGCGGCCGGCGGTCGCGGCTCCACGGGCCGCCGCGGCCGATCATCCGGCGTTGTAGGCCATGCGGAAGCCGCCCCAGTGGCGTCCGCGGATCCGGATGGGCGCATCCACCTCCTGCATCAGCACCATGCGGTGGCCGCCCATGTCCCGCGCATAGGACTGCACCAGGAACGGATCGGTGCTCCGCGCCGCCATCAGGCCGGCGCGGTCGTCGAAGATCCGGCGGTGGCGGCTGTTGGCCGTGTTCCAGGCCAGGTCCCCCGGCCGCTGCGGCTGCGCATAGAGGCGGTTGTGGACGGGGAGATAGGCGTTCCGGTCCATGGCGACGCAGAAGCTCAGCTGCGGATCGGCCTGCAGGAGCCGTTCCTGGATCGGCGTCAGCAGGTCTTCGAGGACCGGCACGGCGGGCGTGAGGTATTGCTGCGGGGCGGTGCCGAGGACCGGTTCGTAGGCGGGCTCGAACAGGGCCGCCTCGCTCAGGCTCCCCCGCCCGATCGCCGCCTCCAGGGCCGCGCCGATCTCCTGCGCGGCGGCCTGGACCCGTGCGATCCGGCCGGCATTCTGGGCGTTGACCGACCCGGTGAGCCGATCGACGGCGGCGCTGTAGCCCTCCGGCGCCCGGAGGATGCGCAGGTGCAGGCCAAGGGGACTCACCCCGACGACGCGCGCCGCGGCACGGCCCAGCTCCGCCGTCTCGACCTCCCACTCCGATCCGACCGAGGCCTGCATCGCGGCGGGGCGCGAGACCAGGAACCCGCCCTCGCTGACATCGACGGTGCGGGTCGGGTGCCGCTCCCCGGCCTGCCGCAGGGTGGCGTCCAGGGCCACGGGCAGGCGCGGCTGCCGGCGGCGGTTGCCGAGGGGATTGGTGCGCAGCACCACCAGGGTGCGCCCATGCAGGCGGTCCACGGTGCTGGACGAGGCCGCCGTCGCCAGGCTGACGGCGGAGGCGGCCTGGGCCTGCGCGCGGATCGCCCCGGCGCTGGCGACGACTTGGCCGACGAAACCGGCCACCGCCTCGGCCGAGCGGGTGAGTTCGGCGGTGGAGGCGTTCTGCTCCTCGACGGCGGCCACCACCTCGACGAACTTCGGCCCGACCTGCGCCACGAGGCCGGCCGCCTCCCCCACCGTGCGGGCGGAGTCGGCCGCCCCCTGCTGCAGGCGCGTGATGCTGGCCCGGATCTGGCCGGTGGCCCGGGCGGTCTGCCCGGCGAGGTCCTTCACCTCCTGCGCCACCACCGCGAAGCCGCGGCCGTGCTCGCCGGAGCGGCTGGCCTCGATCATCGCGTTCAGCGCCAGGAGGTTCGTCTGCTTGGCGATGCCCGCGACCACGTCGACCACAGCATCGATCTCACCGGAGGCGGTGTGCAGGTGCTCGATCTGGGCCTGGGCGGCGGCCACCACGCCGGTCACCCGATCCAGGAGGCCGGCGGCGTGATGGATCTGGACGCTGATGTTGGCGGAGGCCTGCGTCAGTTCCTTGGCGGCCTGGGCCAGGAGCGCGGCCGTGCCGTCGACGGTCTGCGTCTCGGTGACGAGGGCGGCGGTGCGCGCGCCGATATCGGTGAGGGAGGTGCCGGCCTGCAGGATCGAGCGGCCGACCTCGGCGGAGGCCTGCTGCACGGCGCCGACCAGGGTGTGGAGGTCCTGCTCCACCTGCCCGATGATCGGCTCGGCCTGCTCGTGCAGGGTCGGTCCGCACTCGGCCTGCGCCGACGGTTCCTGCACGACCTCCTCTGCGGGGGGTGGGCTGATCCGGGCGCGACGCAGGCGGGCGAGCATGATGTCCTGTTCCCTCTGATGCGTCGTTGCGCACCGGTGTCCGATCGGAAGACTTCGGACGGTGATGACTTCCGACGGTGATGACTTCGGACCATCTTGTTGGGCGGGCAGGATGATTCATCTTAACAAAACCCTGTTGACGAAATTGTGATTTCGTTCCGGATGATGCCATTCAGTGCTTTTCGCGGGCTCTCGAAACGTCGGCGTCGGACCGATTGCGTGGCTTTCGATCATGCTCGGTTCCCGCCCCGAATCGCGCGTCGGACGCCGCATCAACGTGTGCGCCTCTGGATGCCGAGGCGGCGATGAACGCCAGGATCGAACCGAGCCCGCCTCTTCAACGCCTGATCCCGGCGGACCGTCCGGCCGGTCCCGATCAGGGCCGGGATCGCGCGTGGGACCGGGGGGCACCGAGTGGCTCGGTCGACCCCGGATCGTCCGGAACATGGGCGTCCGCCCCGTTCCGACAGACGCACCTTCGCGATCCCGCCTTTACGAATAAAATCAGATAATAGGATTTTATGTTTGACACCGCGACGCTCCTGGGGTATCACCAGGGCACGCTCAGGAAGTGTGAGTGGCGAGGGAGGCGGCGATGGCGAAGCTCGTGCCGATCGTCGCATCGATCCGCGGGGCCGTCGAGGCAGCCATGCGGAACACCGCGCGCCCCGTCACCGCCATCGCGGCCGAGACCGGGGTGCGGGTCACCACCATCCGAACCTGGAACAAGCGCTACGGCTGGCGCCCCACGGTGGCGACGGCCTCCACGGCCTTCACCCCGGCGCGCTGGAAGCCGGCACGGCGGGCGGCGGTGGCCCGGCTCTACCGGGAGGACTGGATCGACATCGGCGACCTCGCCCAGGCCCTGGGCGTGGCCCGGCACCGCGCCGAGGCCCTGTTCGCCCAGTGCGGCCTGGAGGGGCGCCGGCCCGGCGAGGTCGGGCGCGCCCTGGGCCTGGACACCGATCCCCGCCGGATACGGGCGGCGCTCCGGGCGCAGATCGCCCGGCAGATCCTGCACTTCGGCGCGGCCCTGAACGGGGCGGCGGGCGTTCCGGGCTTCGACAGCGCCCGCGTCCTGCGCGACCTCGGCGGATTGAAGCGCCTCCTCGACGAGACCACGGATGACGGGCGGGGAGGACGCGATGGCTCGGAGCCCGGCGACAACGACGGCCCGGCCTGCGATCGGGCGACCGACGAGCGGGCCGCCGACGATCTGCCCACCTTGCGCGCGGAGATCGCGCGCCGCGCTGAGGCGCTCGGCGGCGAGCGGGCGGATGCGGGCCCTGCTGGCGGGCCTGCCCCCCGCCCAGATCCGGGCCCTGGCGACTGACTGGCTCCTGGCGGCCCGCGACGACCAGCTTCCGCCCTGCCCGGCCCTGCCGGACTGGACCACCTGGGCGGTGATCGGCGGGCGCGGCGCCGGCAAGACCCGCACGGGGGCGGAGTGGGTCCGCGCCCTGGCGCTCGGCGACCCGGCCTTCACCGCCCGGCCGGTGGGGCGCATCGCCCTCGTCGGCGAGACCTTCGCGGATGTCCGCGACGTGATGGTGGAGGGGCCCTCCGGCCTCCTCGGCCTGTCCGGGCAGCGGCCGCGCTGGTCGCCCTCGCGCCGGCGCCTCGACTGGGACAACGGCGCGGTCGGCCTCGCCTTCTCGGCCGAGGTGCCGGATTCCCTGCGCGGGCCCCAGTTCGGCGCCGCCTGGTCGGACGAGATCGCCAAGTGGCGCTACGCCGAGGCCGCCTGGGACATGATCCAGTTCGGCCTGCGCCTGGGGCACCGCCCGCGCGGCCTCGTCACCACCACGCCGCGGCCGATCCCGCTGCTGCGGCGGATTCTCGCCGACCCCCGCACCGTGGTCAGCCGGGCGCGCACCGCCGACAACGCCGCGAACCTCGCCCCGGCCTTCCTCGAGGCGGTGGTGGCGCGCTACGCCGGCACCCGCCTGGGGCGCCAGGAGCTCGACGGCGAGCTGATCGCGGACCGGGCCGACGCCCTCTGGAGCCGCGACCGCCTGGAGGCGGCCCGCGTCCCGGCGGCGCCGGAGGCCCTGCGCCGCATCGTCGTGGCGGTGGACCCGCCGGCCTCCTCGAAGGCCGGGGCGGATGCCTGCGGGATCGTCGCCGCCGGCCTCGACGCCACCGGCCACGCCTACGTGCTGGCCGACGCCACCCTGGCCCAGGCCGCCCCCGAGGCCTGGGCCTCGACGGCGCTGGCGCTCTACCACCGCCTCGCGGCCGACAGCCTCGTGGTCGAGATCAACCAGGGCGGCGAGATGGCCACCGCCGTGCTGCACCAGGTCGATGCCGCCGTGCCGGTGATCCCCGTGCGGGCGACCCGCGGCAAGTATCTCCGGGCCGAGCCGGTCTCGATGCTCTACGCGCAAGGCCGCGTCCACCATGTCGGCGCCCTGCCGGCTCTGGAGGACGAGCTCTGCGATTTCGGGCCGGAGGGCCTCTCCTCCGGCGCCTCGCCGGACCGCCTCGACGCCCTGGTCTGGGCCCTGACGCACCTCCTCCTGCGCAGCGGCCCCGAGCCGCGCATCCGGCGCCTCTGACGCTCCTTCCGCACCGACGCTTCCGCGAGGCCCCGATGGCGAACCTCCTCTCCCGGCTCGTGCGCCGGGCCGCGCCCGACACCAAGGCGGCCCCCGTGCCGGGTCTCGGCGTCGCCTTCTACGGCGAGGGCCGGGCCTCCTGGACGCCGCGGGACATTGGGGCGCTGGCCCGGGCGGGTTTCCAGCGCAACGCCATCGTCCACCGGTCCGTGCGCCTGGTGGCCGAGGCCGCCGCCGCCCTGCCCCTCGGGCTGACGGGGGCGGGCAGCGCCGGGCCGCACCCGCTGGCGGCGCTGCTGGCCCGGCCGAACCCGCGCCAGGGCGGGGCGGCCCTGCTCGAATCGCTCTACGGGCACCTGATGGTCTCGGGCAACGCCTACCTCCAGGCCACGGGCCTCGACGGCGTGCCCCGCGAGCTCCACGCCCTGCGTCCCGACCGGATGCGGCTGGTGCCCGGCCCCGACGGCTGGCCGGTGGCCTACGACTACGCGGTGGGCGGCCGCACCCTGCGCTTCGACCAGGGCGGGGACGGCGTGCCGCCGATCCTGCACCTCACCCTGTTCCACCCCACCGACGACCATTACGGCCTCTCGCCGATGGAGGCGGCGGCCGTCGCCCTGGACATCCACAACGCGGCGGGGGCCTGGAACAAGGCGCTCCTCGACAACGCCGCCCGGCCCTCGGGCGCCCTGGTCTTCGCCACGGCCGCCGGCTCGACCCTGAGCGACGCGCAGTTCACCCGGCTCAAGGGCGAGCTCGAGGCGAACTACCAGGGCGCCGGGAATGCCGGGCGGCCCCTGCTGCTGGAGGGCGGGCTCGACTGGAAGCCCCTGGCGCTCTCGCCGAAGGACATGGATTTCGTCGAGGCCAAGAGCGGGGCCGCCCGCGAGATCGCCCTCGCCTTCGGGGTGCCGCCCCTGCTGCTCGGACTGCCCGGCGACAACACCCACGCCAACTACGCCGAGGCCAACCGCGCCTTCTACCGCCAGACCGTGATCCCCCTGGTGCGCCGCACCGCCGAGGCCCTGGCCCACTGGCTGGAGCCGGCCTTCGGCCCCGCCCGCCTGGAGCCCGACCTCGACGCCATCGAGGCCCTGGCCCCCGAGCGCGAGAGCCTGTGGCGCCGGGTCCAGGCGGCGGACTTCCTCACCGAGGCGGAGAAGCGCGAGGCGGTGGGCTACGGGCCGGTACCCGAGGGGTGAGCGAGGTCGGTCCGCGCGAAATCCTCACCCTTGTAGAGGAGGGTCGCGCCATGGGCCTGCGCACAGGCATAGGCGTGACAATCGCCCATGTTCAGGGCGGCCGGATGCCGCCCTTTGCCGAAGCGGTCATAGGCCGCGATGGCGAGATCGGACTCGGCCTCTCCGAGAGGCACGAAGCGGATCGCGCCGGCCTCAAGGTAGAGCCGCACCTGCGCCCGCGCCGCCGCCACCGTGAAGGCGTAGCTGCGCACGAGGCCGGCCACCGTCTCCCAGACGGAGAGGGCGGAGCACAGGCGATCCGGGTCGGCCTCCAGCCGGTCGCTCAAGGCATCGGCCTCCGGTTCGCCGGTGATGATGGCGATCAGGGCCGAGGCGTCGACGAAGATCGTCATGTGCCGCTCAGGTCGTCGAAGAAGGCCTTGTCGGCCGCCGCGCCGGTGGGGGCCGGCAACGGATGGCGGGCGCGCAGGGCGGCGAAGCGCTCGCGAAGGGGCACGCCGGGGTCGATCCGGGCGAGCTCCGCCGAGACGGCCCTGTGGACCGCCTCCGACTTCGTCACGCCGGCGGCCTCGGCGAGGCGCGCGACCAGCGCCGCCGTCCGGTCGTCCTTGATGTAGAGCGGCATCGGCGCCCTCCGGATATCCTCGAACGCGCCGGAGAATATCCCGCGCCTGGCCGCCTGTCACCGGACCTTGTCAGCGGAGTCTCCCATGGACGGCCATTTCACCGGCTATGCCAGCCTGTTCGGCGTGCCCGATCTCGGGCGCGACGTGGTGGCGCCGGGCGCCTTCGCGGCGAGCCTGGCGGCGCGGGGCGTCGCGGGGGTGCGGATGCTCTGGCAGCACGATCCGGCCGAGCCGGTGGGGCGCTGGCTCGCCCTGCGCGAGGACGGCCGCGGCCTGCGGGTGGCGGGGCAGCTCAACCTCGCGGTCCAGCGCGCCCGCGAGCTCGACGCGCTGCTCGGCGCGGGCGGCCTCGACGGGCTCTCCATCGGATTCCGCACGGTCCGGGCGCAGCCCCAGCGCAGCGGCCTGCGCCGGCTCGAGGCGATCGACCTCTGGGAGATCTCCCTGGTCACCTTTCCGCTCCAGGCAGGCGCGCGGATCGCCGCCCCGGTCCAGGCCGGCAGCGATCTGGCGCAGGGAGCCTCCCTGGCGCGGGAAGCCGCCCTGGCAAAGGACATCCGGGCCCTCGCCCACCGCATGGCGCCGCCCCGGCGCGCGGCCTCCCCCTTCACCCGGCCCGGGCCCCGGCCCGCCGCCATCCTGCCCGCCCGCCCCGCGAGGTTCGCATGACCGTCCCCGTTCCGTTCGAGACCCACGCCGCCACGCCGCACGCCCCGGAGGTGAAGGGCGCCCTGCCGCCCCTGGAGGACAAGGCCGCAAGCCGTGTCGCGAACGATCCGGCCCCGAACGATCCGGCGGTGAGCACCGCCATGGCCGAGCTCGCCCGTGCCTTCGAGGCCTTCAAGGAGACCAACGACGCGCGGCTGGCCGCGATCGAGGGCCGCGCCCCCGGCGACGTGCTCACGGAGGAGAAGCTCGCCCGCATCGACGCCGCCCTCGATACGGCGCGCAGCCGCCTCGACCGCCTCAGCCTCGACGGCCGCCGCCCGCCCCTGGGACAAGGCACAGGACAGGGCGGCCCGGCGCCCCGCGACGGGGCCAGCGTCGAGCACAAGGCGGCCTTCGACCTCTATGTCCGGGCCGGCGAGAGCGGCGGCCTCAAGCGGCTCGAGGAAAAGGCCCTCTCGGCCGGCTCCGGCCCGGACGGCGGCTACCTCGTGCCGGCCGAGGTCGAGCGCATGGTGCTGTCGCGCCTCACCAACCTGTCGCCGATCCGGGCGCTGGCCACGGTCCGGGTCATCTCCGGCGGGCAGTACAAGCGCGCGGTCTCGGTGCGCGACGCGGTCTCGGGCTGGGTCGCCGAGACGGCGCCGCGGCCGCAGACCGACACGCCGCTCCTGTCCGAGCTGACCTTCCCGGCGATGGAGCTCTACGCCATGCCGGCGGCGACGCAGACGCTCCTCGACGACGCCGTCGTCGACATCGATTCCTGGCTCGCCGACGAGGTCGAGACGACCTTCGCCGAGCAGGAGGGCATCGCCTTCGTCACCGGCAACGGGGTCAGCCGCCCGCGCGGCTTCCTCACCTACGACACCGTCGCGAACACCGCCTGGGTGCCGGGCAAGATCGGCACCGTCGCGACGGGCGTGTCCGGCGGCTTCGCGGCCTCGAACCCGTCCGACGTGCTGTTCGATCTCGTCTACGGCCTCCGGGCGGGCTACCGCCAGAACGCCACCTTCGTGATGAACCGGCGCCTGCAGAGCACGATCCGCAAGTTCAAGGACGCGGAGGGCAACTACCTGTGGCAGCCGCCCCTGGCCGCCGACCGCGCGGCCACCCTCATGGGCTTCCCCGTGGCCGAGGCCGAGGCGATGCCGAACATGGGCGCCAACAGCCTCTCCCTCGCCTTCGGCGATTTCCGCCGCGGCTACCTCGTGGTGGACCGCGCCGGCCTGCGGGTGCTGCGCGACCCCTATTCGGCCAAGCCCTACGTGCTGTTCTACACCACCAAGCGCGTCGGCGGCGGCGTCCAGGACTTCGACGCCATCAAGCTCCTGTCCTTCGCGCAGTGAGCGCAGCCCCCCGGGTCTCCGGGCCCGGGGGCGCCTGCTTGGACGAGCGAAGACCGTTGCCAGGATCAGGCCCGAGCCTTTGCATGACGACAGGCCCGGCAGGCGTTAGGGAACGGAACCCGACAGGTTCTGATATCCGGCAGTGATCCCATGGCAGACGTATCGGACGGCGCCGATGACCTGACCGTCATGATCTCGGGCGGCTTCGCCCTGGCCTATCAGGCGGTGCTGCCGGCCTTCGCGGCGATGACCGGCCTGCGCGTGCGGACCCTGTCGGGCGCCTCGCAGGGCCAGGGTCCGAAGACGATGCGCCATCAGCTCGAGCACGGCGCCGCGGTCGACGTGGTGATCCTCTCCGACGAGGGACTGCACGACCTGTCGGAGGCGGGCTGGATCGCCGCGGGCTCGTCGGTGGCGCTGGCGCGCGCGCCGCTCGCCGCGGCGGTGCGCACGGGCACGCCGGCGCCGGAGATCGGCAGCGCCGCGGCCCTGGCCCGCAGCCTCTCGGCGGCACGCCGGGTCGTCATGCCGGGCAGCACCAGCGGCCTCTTCCTGCGCGACGTGGTGTTCCCGCGGCTCGGGATCGCCGACACGGTCCGGGCGCTGGTCGTGGCGCGCGGCACGGAATCCGCGGCGGCCCTGGCCGCCGGCGAGGCCGACATCGCCCTGGGGCCGGTCAGCGAACTCGTCGCCATCCCGGGCATCACCGTGGTGGGGCCGCTCCCCGACGCGGTGCAGCTCGTCCAGACCTTCAGCGCCGCCCTTCTGCGCCGCGCGCGCCACGTCGCGGCCGCCCGGCAACTGACGGCGTTCCTCGCCTCGGATCGGACCACAGCGGCGATCCGCAGCACGGGCATGGTTCCGGCCGAGCCCGGTCCGACCCCGTAGGACGTCGGCGAAGCCGCCGGGCGCCGGCCTAGCGCCGGCCCGGCTTGGCCATCCAGTCCGACCGGGTCGCGCCGATGGCGGCGCCGGAAGGCATGCGGGCGAACTCGGCCGCGCGGGCGTTGATCCAGCCGGCATGCTCGCCGGTGGGCGTCACGGCGGTGAAGCCGCCACAGGCGGTGCGGGCCTTCCGGTCCTGGCGCATGGCGCCGCTGGACCAGCTCACCACGCCGACGATCTGGTAGGCGCCGGGGCCGCCGCGCAGGATCGGGCCGCCGGAATCGCCGAGGCAGGCGCCGGCGCCCGCCGTCTCGGCCATGCGGCGGCGGTCGGTGACCACCGTGACCCGGTTGGCGACCTGGAGCGAGCCGATGGAGACGAGATGGGCCTGGCGCAGGGTCCGGGCGGTGTTGCGCCGGTTCTCCGCGACCACGCCGAAGCCCGCGATGTCCACGGGGTCGCCGGTGTTGATGGCGCCGCCGCGGGGATCGAGGGGCTGGAAATCGCCGCTCAGGGGCTCGGCGAGCTTGATCAGCGCGAGGTCGATGCCCGGCTGGTCCTCCGGCGTGGTGCCGGGCACGAAATCGGGGTGCATCGCGAAGGCGATGGCGTTGATGCGGCGCTGGCGGAAGGCCCGGTCGACCGCCACCACGCTGTAGCCGGCCTGATGCATGACGCAGTGGGCGGCGGTGAGCACGAGGTCGCGGGCGATGAGCGTGCCCGAGCAGATCTCGCCCTGGGTGCTCTCGATCCGCACCACCGAGGCGCGCAGGCCGTTGGGATCGCGCGAGACCTCGCCGTTGATCACCGCCAGGGCCGGCAGGGGCGCCAGCGCGCCGAGGGCCGCGGCCAGCACCGCCGCTCCCATCCGGAGGCGGCGGGTGGGACGAGTCTTGGGGCGCACAGCCTTGCCGGGGGCGGCCTTCTTGCTGGGGGCGGCCTTGCGCAACGCGGTCGGCAACATCGTGTCTCTCCCGCGTCCGGCGATGTTCTGGACGAGAACGGCGTGGAGCCTATCGGAAGGCAATGGCTCGGCCAAGCTCTGGTTCCGCGGACCTTTCGTCATCCGGAGACCCGTTCAGGCCCCGGACCAGCGCGCGGCGCTGCCCCAGCCCGACAGGGTCCGGTCGATCCAGTCGCGCTGCGGCCCGAGAAGGACACCCTGGGAGACGCCGCCGCAGGCCTTGCCAGCGGCCCAGGCGGAGACGGCGAGGACGGCGGGCCCCGCGCCGATCGGCCCGCCGGAATCGCCCTGGCAGGCGCTGGCGCCGCCGGGACCGGCCCCGAGCCAGACCAGGATGCGGCTCGGTCCGTAGGGCTCGATCACGCCGAGATCGACGCTGCGATAGGTGCCCGTGCTGCGGGCGTCCCCGGCGGCGGCGACGCCGTAGCCCGACAGAGTCAGGCGCTCGCCCGCCCGCGGCAGCGCGGCGCTGAGGGGGGCCGGCACGAAGCGGCCCGGCAGGGGCGCGGCCAGGCGCACCAGGGCGAGGTCGATGGAGCGGCGGCGGCCCGCCACCGCGCCCGAATCGTAGCCGGGGTGGAGGGCGCGGGCCGCGATCTCGGCCAGCACCGGTGCGCCGGCCGCGTCCTTGTAGTGCACCCGGTGCTCCGCGCGGGCGGCCACGCAATGGCCGGCGGTGAGCACCGCGTCCGGGGCCACGACGATGCCGGTGCAGACGCCGCCGTTCGAGGACAGCACCATCACGGCCGAGCCCGCCGCCTCTGGGGCGGGGCGGCCGCCCACCACGGCGCCGGCCGGCCCGGAGGCCTGCGGTCCCAGGCCCAGGAGGGCGCCCAGCAAAGCTCCCGGCAGGGCTCCAGCCAGGGCTCCGGGCAAGGCTCCGGGCAAGGTTCCGGGCAAAATCAGGCCCCCGGGGCGGGCCGCGCGGCGGGTCCGGCCAGCGTTGCGCGCCATCGCGATCTCTTTCTTGGACGCCACCCACACGGAGACGACGATGACCCCGATACGCGTCGACAGCGCCTTCGTCGAGCCGGTGACGCTGGCGGAGATGCGCGGCGTCCTGCGCCTCGACCCGGACGACGGCGGCGCCGAGGACCCCCTGGTGGAGCGCCTGATCGCGGCGGCCCGGGCGCAGGTGGAGGCGGCCAGCCGGCGCATCCTGGCGCCGGGGCGCTATCGCCTGATGCTCACGGCTTGGCCCGCCGGCGGCTGGCTGCCCCTGCCGCTCAGCCCCCTCGTGGCCGTGGCCCGGGCGGGCCTGGTCGATCCCGGCGGCACCGTCACCGACCTCGCCGCCGGCCTCGTCCGGCTCGGCCCGGACGGGAGCGAGGCGCCCGGCCTCGTCGTCGACCCGGCCGTGCCGGCCCTCGACCGGCGCGCCGCCCTGATCGAGGTCGATGCCGGCTACGGCGGCGCCGGCCCGCCGATCCCGCCGGCCCTGGCCCAGGCGATCCGGCTCCTCGTCGCCCACGCCTTCGAGCATCGCGGCGACGGACCGGGCGACGACGTCCCGCCGCCCGCCCTCGCCGCCCTGGTCGCGCCCCTGCGGCGGCTGCGGCTGTAGCGCCCCTCTCCGGAGATCACCGCCATGCGCCAGCCCCTCCCCCGCGTGCCCATCGGCGCGCGGCGCCGCCGCTTCGTGCTCGAACGTCCCGTGGAGACGTCCGACGGCTTCGGCGGCGTGGTGCGCCGGTTCGAGGCCGGCCCGCTGCTCTGGGGCGCGATCGAGCCCCTGCGCCCGGTCGAGCGGCTCCGCTTCGGCCGCGCCGAGGCGGTCGCCACCCACCGGGTCCGGTTCCGCTTCGGCCCCACGATCACGCCGGCGATGCGGCTCGCCAGCGGCCCGCGCCGCTTCGCCGTGCGCAGCGCGGGCGATCCGGACGGGCGCCGGCGCGACCTCGTCTGCCAGGTCGAGGAACTCGGCGCCGAAGACCGCGGCCCCGGGGCCGCCGCATGAGCCTCGCCCCGTCGCCCACCAGTCCGCTCCTGGCCCTGCGCGCGGCCATCCTCGCCTACCTCGCCACCGACGCGCCCCTGGCGCGGCTGATGGGCGGGTCCCTGCGCCTCGCCGACGAGCCGCCCCGGGGCGTCGGGCCGGTCTACGCCCTGTTCGGGGACGCCGAGATCCGCGACGATTCCGTGGACGGCGCCCGGCGCCACCGCCACGCCCTCGGCCTGACGGTCTTCGCCCGGCCGGGCGCGCTCCGCAGCGCGGTCGATGCCGCCGAGCGCATGGCCGACCTGCTGCACGACGCGCCCCTCGTCCTCTCGGGCCACGCCCTGGTGCGCCTCGACCTGGAGGCCATCGCGGTGCGGCGCGACCCCGCCAGCGGCGAGGCCCGCGCCACCCTGACCCTGCGGGCGATCACCGAGCGCCTCTCCGCCTGACCCCTTGAGCCCCGGAGCCCTCCCATGGCAGCCCAACGCGGCAAGGACCTGCTCATCCGCATCGCCAACGGCGGCGGCTTCCTCGCGGTGGCGGGCCTGCGCGCCCGCCAGATCGCCTTCAACGCCGAGACGGTGGACGTGACCAACGCCGATTCCGTTGGGCGCTGGCGCGAGCTCCTGGCCGGGGCCGGAATACGCCGGGCCGCCCTCTCGGGCTCCGGGGTGTTCCGCGACGAGGCCTCCGATGCCCGCCTGCGGCAGGTCTTCTTCGACGGTACCCTGGAGACCTACCAGATCGTGGTGCCGGGCTTCGGCACCCTCGAGGGCGCCTTCCAGATCACCAGCCTGGAATACCGGGGGGACCATGCCGGCGAGGTAACCTTCGACATGGCCCTCGATTCGGCCGGCGCCCTCGCCTTCACGGCCGCCTGATGGCCAACCGCCGGCGCGGCGAGGTGGCCCTGGTCCTGGGCTCCGAGCGCTACACCCTCTGCCTCACCCTCGGGGCCCTGGCCGACCTCGAGGACGCCCTCGGGGCCGCCGACCTGACCGCCCTCGCCGCCCGCTTCGGCGACGGGCGGCTGAAGAGCCGCGACCTGATCGCCCTCCTCGGCGCGGCGCTCCGGGGCGGCGGCCACGACCTCGACGCGGACGCCGTCGCGGCCCTGCCGCTGGCCGGCGACCTCGACGCCATCGGGACGGCCCTCGGCGCCGTGCTCGCCGCCGCCTTCGGGGAGGCCCCCGAAGACCCTTGAGCCCCACGGGCGGGACCGCGCCGGAGCCGCCCTCCGCCTTCCCGTGGGACGCGGTGCTGGCGCTGGGCCTCGCCCGGCTGCGCTGGCGCCCGCGCGATTTCTGGCGCGCCACGCCGCGCGAACTGATGGCCGCCGCCGGCCTGACCGGGTCCCGCACCGCCCTCGACGGGGCGGACCTGCGGGACCTGATCGCCCGCTTCCCCGACCCGACCTGATGCGAGGCACCCCGCCATGGCCGAGACCGACCCCGACCGCAGCGCCGCGGCCCGCGCCCGGCAGCTGGAGACCCTCGACCGCCTCGCCCAGCGCTTCGGCCAGAGCCTGTCGAAGGCCCTGAGCCTCAATGTCGGGGCCGGTCGGCAGCTCGACGGCGTGCTCGGCACCCTGGCGACCAAGCTCTCCGGCATGGCGCTCACGGCGGCGCTGAATCCGGTGAAGTCCGGGATCGCCCGGCTGGTGAACGGCCTGATCGGGTCGGGCGCAGGCGGTGCCGACACGGCCTTTGCCGGCGGCGGCGTGCTGCAGCAGGGCCGCGTGCGTCCCTTCGCGGCCGGCGGCGTGGTGGCCGCGCCCACCTACTTTCCCATGCGCGACGGCCTCGGCCTGATGGGCGAGGCCGGGCCGGAGGCGATCCTGCCCCTGAAGCGCGGCAGCGACGGGCGGCTCGGCGTCGCGACGGGCGGGCAGGGGGCCGCCCCCGTGACCATCCACATCTCCACACCGGACCTCGAGAGCTTCCGCCGCTCGGAGGCGCAGGTGGCGGCCGGCCTCGCCCGGGCGGTGGCCCGGGGCCGACGCGGCCTGTGAGGCAAAAGGAGGACCCCACCATGGCCGACGACCCGCCGAGCGACTTCCACGAGGTCCGCTTCCCCCTCGACGTCGCCCTGCGCGGCAGCGGCGGCCCGAGCCGCCTCACCGAGATCGTGACCCTGGCCTCGGGCCGCGAGCACCGGAACAGCCGCTGGGCCGATTCCCGCCGGCGCTACGATGCCGGCTTCGGCATCCGCACCCTCGACGCGCTGCACGCGGTGCTGAGCTTCTTCGAGGAGCGGCGGGGCCGGCTCTACGGCTTCCGCTACCGCGACCGGGTCGATGCGACGTCCGGGCCGCCCTCGCGCCCGATCGCGGCCACCGACCAGCTCCTCGGCCTCGGGGACGGGGCGACCCGCGTGTTCCAGCTCGCCAAGATCTACGGCACCGGGCCCGCGCCCTATCGCCGGACCATCGCCAAGCCGGTGGCCGAGAGCGTGCGGGTGGCGGTGAACGGCGTCGCGGTGCCGGCCGCCCAGGTCGCCTGCGAGGCCGCCACCGGCCGCCTCACCTTCACGGTCGACGCCGTGCCGGCCAGGGGCGCCCGGGTGACGGCGGGCTTCGCCTTCGACGTACCGGTCCGCTTCGACACCGACGACCTCACCGTCGACCTGTCGGCCTTCGCCGCCGGGGAGATCCCGCGGGTGCCGCTCATCGAGATCGTGCCGTAGGCGCACCGAACCGCAGCGGCCAGGCGCCCGGGCGCCGGACCAGGGTGCGGGGCGTGAAGCGCCAGAGACGCTCGGCGCCGGGGAGGTCCGCGGGGTCGGGGGCGTCGAGGACGACCTCGGGGCGGCCGGTCATCTGCACGAGGTCGCCGGTGGCGAAGTCGATGAACAGGAGCCCGGCGCGCGGGTTGGCGAGCATGTTGCCTAAAGTGTTGAAGAACCGGTTGCCGGAATAATCCGGCACCGTCAGGACCCCGTCCGCGCCGACCCGGACGAAGCCGGCGGGGCCGCCCCGATGCGAGACGTCGACCTGCCGGGTACCGTCGGCGCCGATCGCGTAGCTCGCCACGAAGACCGTTTCCGCATCCGCCACCAGGGCGCGGGTCTCCGCATCGAGATGATGCGAGACCTGGGGCGCGGCCGGCGCCGCCGGGACCGGCTCCGGATCGGTGCGGACCCGGATGTATTGCGGGCAGTTGCCGAAGCTCTGCGCCACACGGATCGCGAAGCCGTCCGGGCGGTCGCGCATCACCGTGCCGTTCAGGCGGTTGCGCCGCCGCGTGCCGAGGTCGATCCCGAGCAGGCCGAGGGCGGCGCCGTCCGCGAGCCCCGCCTCGGCGGGATCGTCGGGCTGGGGCGCCGCCCGCACCCGCAGGTGCCCGGGGTCGGGCGCGTCGAGGAAGCCCGGCGCCCCGGTCCGCAACGTCGCCCAGGCCTCGCCGTCCGGGTCGACCGTCCCCAGCACCACGTAGGGGAGTTGGCGGTAGAAGGTGCGGTGCTGCTCGATCAGGTGGTCGCGGATCACCCGCGGGCCGAGCTCGGCCATCCGCTCGGCAACGCCGAGATGGGCCTGGATGGCGGTTTCGCCCGCGTGCCACGGCGGGGTGGGGTGGATGTCCGGGAGAGCGCGGGAGGGGGAGTCGGTGGGAGACATGTTCGTTCTCCTGCGGAAAGGGTCTCGCTCAGGCGGCGCGCAGGCCGGCCGGCGTCTGCGGGAAGGGCACGAAGCCCGGCAGGGCCTCGATGCGGGCGAGCCAGGCGCGGACGGCGCCGTAGGGGGCGAGGTCGACGTTCCCCTCCGGCGCGGCGGCGACGTAGCTGTAGAGCGCCACGTCCGCGATGGTGGGGTGGTCGGCGGCGAGCCAGGACCGGCCGGCGAGTTCGGCCTCGATGCGGCCGAGGATGGCGTGGGCCCGGGCGATGACCTCGTCCGCGTCGAAGGCGGCGCCGAACACCGTGATCAGGCGGGCGGCCGCCGGACCGAAGGCGATGGGGCCGGCCGCGACCGAGAGCCAGCGCTGGACCCGCGCCGCGCCGGCCGCGTCCTCCGGCAGCCAGTCGGTGCGGCCGAGGCTTTTGGCCAGGTAGACCAGGATGGCGTTGGAATCGGGGACGACCGTCTCGCCGTCGACGAGCACCGGCACCTGGCCGAAGGGATTCAGTTTCAGGAAGTCCGGCGCCTTGTGCGCGCCCCGGGCGAGGTCGACCTCGACGATCTCGCAGGGCTGGCCGACCAGGGACAGGAACAGCCGGGCCCGGTGGGCGTGGCCGGACAGGGCGACGTGGAACAGCTTCATGGAAGGTCTCCTCGGGGACAGGGGCGGCACCCGAGCCGGGCACCGGCGTCATCCGCATTCAAGACCATCACCCACCCGGGGAGAATGCGCTTTCCCCGCAAGCCACCGTTCCGCAGAATGGAATAATCGGCGGCGGCGGGGGACGGCATGGATCGGTGGCAGGCGATGCGGGTCTTCGTGCGCGTCGCGGAGGGCGGGGGCTTCGCCGCGGCGGCGCGCCAGCTTCACATGAGCCCGCCCGCCGTGACCCGGGCGGTGGCCGCCCTCGAGGCGGGGATCGGGGCGCGGCTCCTGACCCGGACCACCCGCTCGGTGAAGCTCACCGAGGCGGGCGGGCGCTACCTGGAGGATTGCCGGCGCATCCTGGCGGAGATCGCGGAGGCGGAGGCCGCCGCCGCGGGCTCCTACGCCACGCCCTCCGGTACGCTGACGGTGACGGCGCCGGTGCAGTTCGGCCGCCTCTACGTGCTGCCGGTGATCACCGAATACCTGGACCATCACGCCGCCGTCGCGGCGCAGGCCCTGTTCCTCGACCGGATCGTCAACATGATCGAGGAG
This sequence comes from Methylobacterium sp. BI1, assembly GCF_056680125.1. Lineage (NCBI taxonomy): Bacteria > Pseudomonadati > Pseudomonadota > Alphaproteobacteria > Hyphomicrobiales > Methylobacteriaceae > Methylobacterium > Methylobacterium sp. BI1. Next base: position 109,587 of record NZ_CM155267.1, read on the forward strand.
GGTGCCGATGTGGGCGTCCGGATCGGCCCCCTCGCGGATTCCGGCCTCGCGGCGATCCGGGTCGGCACCGTCCGCCGGGTGCTGTGCGCGGCACCCGACTACCTCGACCGGCACGGCACGCCCGGGACGGTGCGGGACCTGCGCGCCCACGCCGTGATCGGCTCGGCGAGCCTCGGTTTCGGGACCGCCGCCCCGCGGCCCCGGCTGACCTGCAACACCATCGATTCCGTCCTGGCGGCGGCCCTGGCCGGCCAGGGCCTCGCGCACCTCCTGTCCTATCAGGTCGCCCCGGCCCTGGCGGAAGGCCGCCTGCGCCTCGTCCTCGACGATCCGGAGGCGGCGGTGATGCCGGTCCACGTGGTGAGCCCCGAGGGGCGGCGCGCGCCCGCCAAGGTGCGGGCCTTCATCGATCTCGCGGTGGCGCGGCTCCGGGCCGACCCGCGGGTCAACCCGACCCGTTCCTGAGATTTTTCGGGGCTTCCAGACCATGCGCGACCTGCCCCCCGATCTCGCCGCGCATCTCGCCGGCGGGGCGACCACGCTGTGCCATTGCTGGGCCCTGACCCGGCGCGACGGCGCCCGGCTCGGCTTCACCGACCACGACCGCGACCTCAGCTTCGGCGGCCTGACCTACGCCGCCCGCTCCGGGCTGGAGGCGGCCGAGGCGAGCACCGAGCTCGGCTTCGCCATCGGCGGCGGCGAGGTCGCCGGCGCGCTCTCGGCGGTCGGGCTCACCGATGCCGACATCGCCGGCGGCCTCTACGACGCCGCCTCGGTGGAGACCTGGCTGGTCGACTGGAGCCGCCCCGAGACGCGCCTGCTCCTGGCGATCGGCACGGTGGGCGAGGTGCGCCGCGCCGGCACCGCCTTCGTGGCCGAGCTGCGCGGGCTGATGGACCAGCTCGACGCCGAGCGCGGCCGGACCTACCGCGCCACCTGCGGGGCCGATCTCGGCGATGCCCGCTGCCGCGTGGATCTGACCGATGCCCGCTTCGCCACCACCGGCACGGTGCTGGCGGCGCCGGAGCCTGGCCGCCTCGCCGTGGCCCTGGCGGGCGATTTCGCGCCGGGGTGGTTCGCCGGGAGGCGCCTCGCCTGGATCGGCGACGGCCAGGCCGGACAGGAGGCCGAGATCCGCGACCAGACCGGCGCGTCGGGAACGATCCGCCTCGACCTCTGGCAGGCGCCGCCCCGCCCGGTGGCGCCGGGCGACCGCTTCCGCCTGATAACAGGCTGCGACAAGCGCCTCGCCACCTGCCGCGAAAAATTCGCCAACGTGCCGAACTTCCAGGGCTTCCCGCACCTGCCGGGCAACGACTTCGTACTCCGCCCCGCCCCCGGCTCCGGCCCGGGCCTCGACGGCGGCAGCCTGTTCCGGTGAGGCCGCCCTGATGTCCGAGACGATGACGTCCAAGACGACGAAACCCGGGACGACGAAACCCGGGACGACGACGCCCAGGACGACGACACCCGAGACGATCGTCACCCTGGCGCGGGCTTGGATCGGCACCCCCTATCGCCACCAGGCCTCCCTGAAGGGGGTCGGCTGCGACTGCCTCGGGCTGCTGCGCGGGGTCTGGCGCGAGGCCCTCGGCCCGGAGCCCGAGGCGGCCCCGCCCTACGCCGCCTCCTGGGCCGAATCCGCGCCGCCCGGACGCGATCCCCTGGCGGAGGCGGCCGCGCGCCACCTCGTCCCCGTCGTGGGTCCGCCCCGGGCCGGCGACGTCCTGCTGTTCCGCTTCCGGGCCCACCTGCCGGCCCGGCACTGCGCCCTCGCCACCGGCGCCGGCACGATGATCCACGCCCATGACGGCGCCGCCGTCACGGAGGTCGCCCTGACGTCCTGGTGGCGGCGCCACCTCGCCCGGGTCTTCCGCTTCCCGGGCGTGGGCGGCGGAGCCTAACCGACGAGGTCGTCGATCGTGACGGACAGGACCTCGGCGATTCGGAGCAGGGTATCCACGGTCCCTTCGCGCTTGCCGGTCTCGATCTGCGACAGGAACGGCTGGGCGATCCCGGCGGCCTCCGCCAGGGCGCGGGCGGTGAGGCCGCGGTGCTCGCGCCAGACGCGGATGCGGTTCTCCCCGCCGAGGATGCGGTCCACCATCCCGGAGGGCAGCAACTCCTCCTCGCCGGCGGCGAGTCGGCGGCGGAATTCCTGGATCGCGAGGCGGTCGGCATTGTCCTCGGCCGCCTCGCTCAGGGCGCGGAAATCGGCCTCCGACAGGACGACGAGGCGCTCGCCGGCCGGGGTGACGATGGTCTGGGCGTTCATGGGCGACAATCCGTCAAGGGTGGAGATCCGTTCCGGCAACGTCCGTTTCGTCGGGTCCGTCAGGCTCAATCGTAGGCGCTCCCGCGGGAGGCGACCCGGATCACGGCTAAGATCTCGCCCTGGTCCGTGTCGAGGACGCGCCAGTCGCCGACGGGCAGGCGGAAGATCCCGGGTTCGCCCTTGAGGGCCTTCACGTTGTTGGCCTGAGCGGCCGGATCCTCCGCCAGAAGGGCGATCTTGGAGCGGATCACCGCCGAGACGTTGGCCGGCATCCGGCTCAGCGTCTTCAAGGCAGCCTTGCTGTAAGCGATCTTTTTCACCGGCAATTCATAGCATATCGCTATAAAGCCACAAGAGCGACGTCGCCCCAAAATCTCAGCCCTCGCCGCCCGCTATCGGAGTCCGCCATGGCCACGCTGATCCTGCAAACCGCCGGGGCGGCGGCCGGCACGGCGCTGGGCGGTCCGATCGGCGGGATCATCGGCAGCGCCCTCGGGGCGGCGGCGGGGTCGGGCATCGACGCCGCCCTGCTCGGGGGGCTCGCCGGCGGACGCACGGTCGAGGGACCGCGCCTCTCTGACGTGGCGGGGCTCAGCTCCGGCGAGGGCGATCCCATCCCGCGGGTCTACGGCCGGGCCCGCATCGGCGGCACCCTGATCTGGGCGACCCGGCCCCTGGAGGTGGCGAGCCCCGCCGCCGCCAGCGCGGCCGGAGGCAAGGGCCTCGGCGGCGGCAAGGTCAAGCGGACGGCCTACGCCTACTTCGTCGACCTCGCCATCGGCCTGTGCGAGGGCCCGGTGGCGGGCCTCCGGCGGGTCTGGGCGGACGGGCGCGAACTCGACCTGACCACGGTCACCCTGCGCCTGCACGTCGGCGATGGAGACCAGGCGCCCGACCCGCTCATCGTCGCCAAGGAGGGGGCGGCGAACGCGCCGGCCTATCGCGGCCTCGCCTACGTGGTGTTCGAGCGCCTGGCCCTGGCCGAGTTCGGCAACCGCATCCCGCAATTCGCCTTCGAGGTGCTGCGTCCCGTGGCGGGCCTCGCCGGGATGATCCGGGCGGTCTGCCTCATCCCCGGCTCCACCGAGTTCGGCCTCGACCCGCTGCGCGTCACCGAGGAGGCGGGCTACGGCACGACCCGGCCGGCCAACCGGTTCCAGCTGCAGGCGGGCACCGACGTCACCGCCTCCCTCGACGCGCTCCAGGCGCTCTGCCCGCGGCTGGCCCGCGTCTCCGTGGTGGCGAGCTGGTTCGGAGACGACCTGCGCGCCGGGCGCTGCACCCTCGGCCCCCGGGTCGACAACGCCGCCAAGGTGACGAGCGGCGACGTCTGGTCGGTGGCGGGCCTGCGCCGCGACCAGGTGGCGCCCGTCTCGACCGCCCCCGGGAGCGGCCCGGCCTATGGCGGCACGCCCTCGGATGCGGGCCTGACCCGCCTCGTGGCCGACCTGCACCGGCGCGGCCTCGCGGTGGTGCTCTACCCCTTCGTGATGATGGACGTGCCGGCCGGCAACCGCCTGCCGGACCCGCGCGACCCCTCCGCCGCCGGGCAGCCGGCCTATCCCTGGCGCGGGCGCATCACCTGCGATCCCGCCCCCGGGCGGGCGGCGAGCCCGGACGGCAGCGCCGCAGCCGGCACCCAGGTGGCGGCCTTCTTCGCGCAGTACCGCCCGTTCGTGCTGCACTACGCGACGCTGGCGGCCGCCTGGACCGCCGCGGGGATTCCGCTCGCCGGCTTCATCCTCGGCAGCGAGTTCGTCGGCCTCACCCGGGTGCGGGCGGAGGCGGGGCGCTACCCCGCCGTGGAGGGCTTCCGCAGCTTGGCGACGGCCCTGCGCCAGCGCCTCGGCCCGAGCATCGCGCTCGTCTACGCCGCCGACTGGACCGAGTACGGCGCCGACGTGCGCGACGGGGGCGCCACGGTCCGCTTCCCCCTGGACGCCCTGTTCGCCGACCCGGCCATCGACGCGGTGGGGATCGACTACTACCCGCCCCTCACCGACTGGCGCGACGGGGACGCCCATGCCGACCTGGCGCTGGCCGATTCGATCTACGACCCGGCCTATCTCAAGGGCCGGCTCGGCGCCGGCGAGGCCTTCGACTGGTTCTATGCCGGCGCGGCCGACCGGGCGGCGCAGGTCCGCACGCCGATCACCGACGGGCGCTCCGCCAAGCCCTGGATCTTCCGGGCCAAGGACCTCGTGGGCTGGTGGGCGAACCCGCATGTCGAGCGGGACGGCGGCCTCGAGACGCGGGCGACGGCGTGGGTGCCGCGGGGGGAAGCCGATCTGGCTCACCGAGGTCGGGGTGCCGGCGGTGGACAAGGGCACCAACGGCCCCAACGTCTTCCCGGACCCGAAATCCGCCGAGAACGCCAGCCCGCCCGCCTCACGCGGCACCCGCGACGACCTGATCCAGGCCCGCGGCCTCGCGGCGATCCTGGGGCGGTTCGACACCGGCCTGCCCGGCTTCGAGCCCGACCACAACCCGGTCTCGCCGGTCTATGGCGGGCCGATGGTGCCGGCGGACGGGATCTTCGTCTGGTGCTGGGACGCCCGGCCCTACCCGGCCTTCCCCGACTTCGACACCGTCTGGGCCGATGCGGGCAACTGGCCGGTGGGCCACTGGATCACCGGCCGGATCGAGGGGCTGGAGCTCGACCGGCTCGTCGCCGCGATCCTGGCCGATCTCGGCATCACCGTGCCGGCCGCCATCACCGCCGACGCGACCCTCGACGGCTACGTCGTCGACCGGCCGATGTCGGCCCGGGCGGCCCTGGAGCCCCTGGCGCAGCTCTACGGCCTCGACGTCTCCGCGGAAGCCGGCACGCTGATCGTGCGCGGGCCGCGCCGGGAAGTCCCCCTGCCGCTCGCGGCGGACGACCTCGTGGTCCTGCGCGACGCGGAGGCGCCTCTGGCCCGGGTCCGGGCCGAGGAGGCGGAGCTGCCGCGCTCCCTGACGATCGGCTTCACCGACGGCGAGACCGCCGAGTACCGCCGGGCGAGCGCCGCCGCGACCCGGCCGACCGGCCGGCGCCGGCGCGAGATCCGGCTGGAGGCCGCCGTGGTGACCCGGCGCGCCTCTGCCGAGGCCCTGGCCGAAGCCGCCCTCGACGCCGCCCTCGCGGCCCGCGACACCGCGCGCTTCACCCTGAGCCCGCGCCGGATCGACCTCGCGCCGGGCGACCTCCTGGCCCTGCCGGGGGAGCGCCTGCCGCACCGGATCCTGCGCATCGCCGACAGCCCGCGCGGGCGCGCGATCGAGACGCGGGCCGTCCCGCGCCTCGGCCGGGCGCCCCGCGCCGGCGAACCGGCCGGACCGCGACCGCGCCGGGCGGTGCCGGCCCTGCCCGGGCCGCCCTTCGCGGTCGCCCTCGACCTGCCGGCCGACCGCGGCACCCCGACCTCCCTGCAGGTGCTGGCGGTGACGGCCGAGCCCTGGCCGGGGCCGATGGCGATCTGGCGGGCGGAGGGCGAGGCCGCGCCGCTGGTGCCGCAGGGCTTCGTCGACCATCCCGCCTGTCTCGGCGAGACCCTGACGGCGCTGCCCCCCGGCCCGCTCTGGCGCTTCGACCGGGGCGCCGCCCTCACGGTCCGCCTGCGCCATGCCGGCGACCTCGATGGCATCGGCGAAGCGGCGGCCCTGGCGGGCGGCAACCTGTTCGCGGTGCGCAGCGCGGCGGACGGGGCGATCGAGCTGATCGCGGCCGCTGGCGCCGCGCTGGTGGGACCGGACACCTACCGGCTGACCGGGCTCCTGCGGGGGCTGGCCGGCAGCGAGGCGCAGGCCGGGCGCGCGGCCCCGGCCGGCAGCCTGATCGTGCGCCTCGACGGGGCGATGATGCCCCTGGTCGAGCGCCTCGACGAGGCCGGCCGGCCGTTCCGCTACCGCATCGGCCCGGCGGCACGCGATCCGGCCGATCCGGCCACCGTCGCGCTGCGCGCCACGGCCGGCCTCGCCGCCCTCCGCCCCTTACGCCCCGTCCACCTGCGGGCGCGGCGGGAGCCGGGGGGCGTGCGCCTCGCCTGGATCCGGCGGACGCGGCGCGACGGCGATTCCTGGGACGCCGCCGAGGTCCCCCTTGAGGAGCCCGAGGCCTACCGGGTCACGCTCTACGCCGCCGCGGGCCGGCCCCTCCGGACCCTGAGCGCGGACCGGTCGGACCTCCTCTACGCCGCGGCCGACGAGACGGCGGATTTCGGCGCGCCCCAGCTCCGCCTCGACATGGGGGTGGCGCAGGTCGGCGCGGCGGTCGGGCCCGGGCCGGAGACCCGGACGCAGGTGCCGGTGGAGCCCGCCTGACCCCCGCGATTCCCCCAGTCCCGAGAAGCCCGGAGCCGGATCATGCCCGAGACCACCCCGACCCTGGCGCTGCCGCTGCTCGCGGCCGGCCAGGCCCAGAAGCACGTCACCCACAACGAGGCCCTGATCCAGCTCGACGCCCTCGTCCAGCTCGCCTGCCGCGACAAGGACCTCGTCGCGCCGCCGGCCGGCCCGTCCGAGGGCGACCGCTACCTCGTGCTGAGCCCCGCTCCCACCGGGGCCTGGGCCGGCCTGTCCGGCCAAGTCGCCCAGTTCCAGGACGGGCGCTGGCGGGGCCTCGCGCCGAAACCCGGCTGGTGCGCCTGGATCCTCGACGAGGACGAGCTCTTCGTTTTCACGGCGGCGGGCTGGGTCAGGTTCCGCAGCACCCTCCGACAGCTCCAGAGCCTGACGCGCCTCGGCCTCGGCACCACGGCCGACGCCGCCAACCCCTTCGCGGCCAAGCTGAACACCGCCCTCTGGACCGCCCTGACGACCGCCGAGGGGGGAACCGGCGACCTGCGCTACACCCTCAACAAGCAGGCACCCGGCAACGCCCTCTCCCTGCTGTTCCAGAGCGCCTTCACGGGACGGGCCGAGATCGGACTGTCCGGCACCGACGATTTCGCGATCAAGGTCGCGCCCGACACAGGGGGATTCCGGGAGGCGCTGCGGATCGACCGGGCGACGGGCCGGGTCGATCTCGCCGGGCCGCCGGCCGCCCCCCTCCTCGGGGCACCGGCCCTCCGCCTGACCCAGGACCTCGCCGCGGACGGCAGCCTGCTGGCCGGCGGCCTGACCCTGCAGGCCGCGAGCGGGGGCCTGTCCTGGTCCGTCGCCGGCCTCGCCGGAACGGGAGGAGCCTCGGGCGGCTTCCCGGGAGGCCTCGCGGTCTTCGTCAAGCCGGCGGACGGGACCCGCTCCGGCGCCCTGCGCGAGGCGGCGCGCTTCGGGCCGGAGGGCAATCTCGGCCTCGGCACCAGCGCGCCCCTGACGACGCGGCTCGGGGTCGCCGGCATCATCGCCCACGCCGCCGACAACACCTGGAGCCTCGGGACGCCGGCGCTGCGCGCCTCGGTGCTCTATGCGGGCACCGGGGCGATCAACACCTCGGACGCCCGCGAGAAGACGCCGGTCGTCCCCCTGACGGAGGCCGAGATGGCCGCCGGGCGCACCCTCGCCCGGGAGATCGGCACCTTCCGGTTCCGGGACGCCGTGGCGCTGAAGGGAGACGGGGCCCGGCGCCATGTCGGCCTCACCGTCCAGCGGGCCATCGCGATCCTGGAGGCCGAGGGCCTCGATCCCTTCGCCTACGGCTTCGTCTGCCGCGATGCCTGGCCGGCGGTCGCACCACAGGAGGCCGTCCCGGCCGTCGCACCACAAGAGGCCGTCCCGGCCGTCGCCCCGCGAGAGGCCGTCCCGGCCGTCGCCCCGCGAGAGGCCGTCCCGGCCGTCGCCCCGCAAGAGGCCGTCCCGGCCGTCGCCCCGCAAGAGGCCGTCCCGGCCGTCGCCCCGCAAGAGGCCGTCCCGGCCGTCGCCCCGCAAGAGGCCGTCCCGGCCGTCGCCCCGCAGGAGGCCGTCCCGGCCGTCCCGGCGGGGGCGGCCTGTCCCGGGCGCGCGGCCGGCGAGCGCTACGGCTTCCGGACCGACCAGCTGCTGCTGTTCCTCGCCCGCGGCTTCGAGGCGCGGCTCACCGCCCTGGAGGCCGCCGCCGGCCCCTGATCCGCGTGCTCCCTGATCCGGTTGCTCCCTGATCCCGCAGCCGCGTTCAGCGCAGGTAGCCCGCCGCCCGCAGGTCGGCCTCGACCGCCGCGCACAGGTCCGCCAGCGGATTGTCGTTCTGGGCGGCGGGCGGCTCGACCGGCCGCATCGGTGGGAAGGCCAGATCGGGCGGCTGCGCCGGCGCCTCGCGGGCGATGGCATCGGTCTCGGTCTCGGTTTCGCGTCGCAAGGCCGCCGAGATGAGCTTTCGCAGCATGTCCGCCTCCCGATCCCGTGGTCTTTTCAAGTATCGCGCCAGTTTTCGCTCAAGTCTAGCCGCCGAGCCATCAACCGGAGACCAGGCCATGAACCTCAGTGCCATCGGCGAAGCCGTGCTCATCGCACGGGAGGGGCGCCGCCTCACGGCCTATCGCGACAGCGTCGGGATCTGGACCATCGGGATCGGCCACACCGCGGCGGCCGGGCCGCCCGTGGTGACGCCGGGCCTGCGCCTGACCGAGGCGGCCTGCGACGCCCTGTTCCGGCGCGACGTCGCCCGCTACGTCCGGGCCGTGGACGATGCGGTCCGAGGCGCCTCGCCCGATCTGTTATCCGACCACGCCTTCGACGCCCTGGTCTCGCTCTGCTTCAACATCGGTCCGTCGGCCTTCGCGCGCTCCACCGTCGTCCGGCGCCTGAAAGCCGGCGACCGCGACGGCGCCGCCGCGGCGATCCTGCTCTGGAACCGTCCGGCCGCGCTGATCCCGCGGCGGGGCGCCGAGCACGACCAGTTCCTGACGCCCTACGACCGCGCCCTGCCGCGGGCGCGCCGGAGCGACCCGGCACCGGTTCCCGCACCGCGCTCCCCGACTCCGCCCTCGCATCCGCCCTTGCCCGCGCAGCGCCGGACGGTGCCGCGCATCCCGCCGCTGCCGAGCCGCGTGCCGGACCCGGCGCCCGATCCGGCGCCCGGGCGGCCCGCGGCCCTGGCCCGGCTGTGGTCGACCCTCCGCAGCCGCCTGCGCGGCGGCTCCTGAGCGTCGCCCCCTCCCGCCGTCCCGTCGATGTCCCCACCGCTGGAGTCTCCGATGAACCGCTTCCTCCCCGGCCCCGCGCGCGCCCGCCTCCTCGCCGCCGGTCTCGCCCTTGCCGTAGCCCTTGCCCTCGCCGTAGCCCTTGCCCCTGCCCCTGCCCCTGCCCTTGCCCTTGCCCTTGCCCTCCCGACGGCCGCCGTCGCGGCGGTTTCGGCCGTCCCGGCGACCGCCGTCGTCACCGTGCCCTGGGGCGATGCCCTCGCGGCGGCCATCCAGGGCCTCGGGAGCGTGGTGGTGCCCCTCGCCGTCACCGCCCTGATGGCGGCCCTGACGCGGATCGCCGGTCCCCTGCGGGTCCTGATCACCGCCAGCCTGGTGGAGCATCTGGTCCGCAATGTCGGCGCCTACGCGGTCAACGCGGTGGCGGGGGCGGCGCAGGGCCGGACGCTGACGGTCCCGATGGGATCGGTGGTGATCGCGGGCGCGGTCCAGCGCGGCCTCGACGCGGCTCCGGCCTGGCTCATCCGGGCCGCGGGCGGCGTCGACGGTCTCGGCGAGAAGGTCTTCCGCAGCCTGCCCCTGGTGGAGGAGGCCACGGTCGCCAACACGCTGGTGCCCGCCCTCCGGGCGGCACGGATGCGCCGGCCGGCCTGACGGGCCGGATCCGCGGGCGGGGGACATCTCACGAGGGAGGGGAGCTTGCAGAAGATCGCCCTGGAAGCCGGGCACCTGCTCGTCTCGCAGGAGGGCGCGGGATGGATCGTCGCCGTCCTCCTCGGCCTCGCCTGCATCCATCTCCACCGGGACTCGCTGCGCGCCCAGGCGGCACGCCTCGGAGAGACCGGCGCCACCGCCACCGCCCTCGAGCGGGCCTCGCAGAGCCATGCCGCCGTGGCGGCCGCCCTGGAGAGCCGGACCCGGGTGCTGGACGACCTCGCGCGTGTGATCGCCGAGCTCGCGCGCAGCGTCGAGCGCAACGACGAGCGCGCGCGGGAGAAGCTGGACGACATCCTGCGCCGGCTCGCCGAGACCCGGCCCCGCCCCTGAGGACCTTGCCATGGACCGCCTCGCCCTCCTGCTGCACCGTCGCCGCGACCGCCGCCGGGTGGCGGCCCTGCGCCTGCACGCCGCCCGGATGGGCTACGACCGCTCGTCCCTGGCCCTGCGGCGGGCGGCCCGCACGCATATCGACGACCACGCCCTGGTCGGAGCGACGCTGCGGGCGACCCTGGCGCGCCTCGCCGGTCAGGCCCCCGGGCCGGCCTGACCGGCCCGCCCCCGGGGCGAGCGGCGGGAACCGGATGGCCGAGGTCGGGCTTGGCTCGGCATTCAGGGCACATTCAGTGCATCCTTCCTAGACATCGTCCCATGCGCATCCTCCTCGCCCTGGTGTTGATCGGACTGACCGTCGCGGGCTTCGCGACGGGCTCCATCGACACGTTCGCGGAGGAGACGACGGCGGGCACCGGGGCGATCGCGACTCCGCTGGCCGCCATCCCGCGCAGCGAGACCTGCCTCAGCCCGGCGGACCTGCGCGAGGCGGTGGCGGACAAGCGGGTGATCGCCCCGGTGGCGGCCATCCGCGCCGCCCGCCAGGTGATCCCCCGGGCCGAGATCCAGCGGGCGCGCCTGTGCCGGAACGACGAGACTCTCGTCTACCTGCTCACCGCCCTGCGGAGGGACGGCCAGTTCGTCCACGTCGTCGTCGACGCCACCACCGGGCAGGTCAGCGGGCCGTGAAAGGCTTTCGGCCGGAAGCCGTTTCGCGCCGGCGCGGAGACGTCTAACGTGCGCGCCGCGCCGACCCGCGGGTCCGGGCCATCATCGTAGGAGTTCGGGACCGTGCGGTTGCTCGTCGTGGAGGATGACCGGGACATCAACCGGCAGGTGGTGAACGCCCTCGAGGAGGCCGGCTACGTCGCCGACAAGGCCTTCGACGGCGAGGAAGGCGGCTATCTCGGCGAGAACGAGCCCTACGACGCCATCATCCTCGACATGGGCCTGCCCAAGACCGACGGCGTCAGCGTGCTGCAGAAGTGGCGCCGGGCCGGCATCAAGACCCCGGTCATCATCCTCACCGCCCGGGACCGCTGGTCCGACAAGGTCGACGGCTTCGATGCGGGCGCCGACGACTACGTGACGAAGCCCTTCCACATGGAGGAGCTGATGGCCCGCGTGCGCGCCCTGCTGCGGCGCGCGGCCGGCCACGCCACCAGCCAGATCGCCTGCGGCCCGGTGGTGCTCGACACCCGCTCCGGCCGGGTCTTCGTGGACGGCAACCCGGTCAAGCTGACCAGCCACGAGTACCGCCTGCTGTCCTACCTGATGCACCATACCGGCCGGGTGGTCTCGCGCGCCGAGCTCACCGAGCACCTCTACGACCAGGATTTCGACCGCGATTCCAACACCATCGAGGTCTTCGTCGGCCGCCTGCGCAAGAAGCTCGCCGTCGACCTGATCCAGACCGTGCGGGGCCTCGGCTACCTCGTCGACCCGAACCAGCCCGCGCCGCGGGTGTGATCTCAGCGACGCGGACTCATCGCGAGCCGCCTCGCCCGGATCAGGGTCTGCCCGGATCAGGGTCTGCATGTGCGCGAGCACGAGAGCGAAGACGCGCCGCGGAACGGTTCCGTATGTTACGCTCGGCGGGTCGAGGTCGGGAATGAACCGCAGGTCCGGCCCCGGCCAGACGAACGCGTTGCCCTCGGACACGATGACCCACTGTCGTCGGTCGTCGAGGCCCACGCGTCTGCAGATCTCGGCGGGAATTTCCAAGCCGACGGTTCGGCCTTCGGGCTCCCGATGCGTGCTCGGAACCACGATGCAGCTTCCGTCCGGGGGTTGCGAGCGATGACCAGGACGGCGGTTCGGTCCTTCCGCGCCGACTCCAAACCCTCGCGACGCTCGTCCGACCAGAGGAACGCGTAGCGGATCACGGTTCCGGCGATCGGCGGCTCGCTCGGGATCAGGGTCGGAGGCCTGCGCCAATCCGTGTCCGTCAGGCCTTTCGGGACCTCGGCGCTCAGGATCGCGTCCGCGATGTCGTCCGGGATGTCATCGACCGTGAACGAGCGCCGGTCGCGTTCGCGCAGGCGGATGAATTCGTCATAGGCCACGAGGACCGTCTTCGGTCGCCCGTTCTTGCTGACCACGACCGGGTTACGGATCGCCGCGTCCTGATAGAAGCCTGCGCGCTTGGCGAAGTCGGTGGCATCCGTATCGGTCAGTTTGAACAGGTCCATGCCGATCCAAGCCTCGACGAGAAGCGGGGACGGGCTCCGCATAATCCGTATTCTGCGGATCATGCGGATCGAGCCAAGGTGAGACACAGGCCAGCGCCCAGGCTAGACTGGGCGTGCCGGTCAAGCCGGAGACGATCCAGGTCTCAGGCGAACAATCCAAAACCCGTGCGATCGGCGGCGGCATAGCCTCGACTGTCGCGTTGATTTCCGGCTGCAACCCAGACTTGGCCAGCATGATTCCCTCCCCCTCCTGGCTCCCGATGCGCCGACGCTCGATTGCGGTGCGGCTCGCCACCTCGGCGCTGCTGGCGAGTTCGGCGATCCTGCTGATCGCGGCCTGGATCCTCACGACCCTGTACCGCGAGAACACCGAGCGGGCCTTCGACAGCCGCCTGCTGGTCTATGCCAACAACCTCGCCACCGACCTCGTCTCGCCCAACGATCCGGAGAGCCGCTCCTTCACCCTGAGCGATCCGCGCTTCGACCTGCCCCTGTCCGGCTGGTACTGGCAGATCGGCCGGCCCGACGCGAAGCCCCGCGACCTGCGCACCTCGCGCTCGCTGGTGGGGGTGCCCCTGAAGGCGGCCGGCACCCCCGACACCAAGGCGGGCATCGGCCAGATCCGCCAGGGCTACGGCCGGGCCCAGGACGAGCGCCGCCTGCGGATCATCGAGCGCGACGTCGATCTCGGCGAGGAGGGCCGCTACACCGTGCGGGTCGCCGGCCCCGCCGACGAGATCGAGAACGACGTCGACCGCTTCCGCTTCTCGCTGATGGTCACCTTCGGGCTCCTCGGCCTGTCGCTCGCCCTGACGACCCTGCTGCAGATCCGCTTCGGCCTCGCACCGCTGGCCAAGCTGCGCACGGCGCTGGGCGCCATCCGGCGGGGCGAATCGGACCGCATCACCGGCGAGTATCCGCGCGACATCGCCCCGCTGGCGGGCGAGGTGAACCTCCTCATCGAGACCAACCGGGAGATCCTGGAGCGGGCGCGGACCCAGGTCGGCAACCTCGCGCACGCCCTGAAGACGCCGCTCTCGATCATCGTCAACGAGGTCGGCGCCGCCGACGCGCCCGAGGAGCTCGCCGCCAAGATCCGCGAGCAGGCCGCGGTGATGCGCGACCAGGTGAACTACCACCTCGACCGCGCCCGGGCGGCGGCGCTCGCCGGCACGCTGGGCACCTCGACGGAGGTCGAGCCGGCCCTCGCCGGCCTCGTGCGCACCTTCGGCAAGATCTACCGCGACAAGGACATCGCCTACGAGGTCCACGTGCCGGCCGGCCTGCGCTTCCGGGGCGAGCGCCAGGACTTCGAGGAGATGATCGGCAACCTCGTCGACAACGCCTCGAAATGGGCCCACGGCCGGGTGGCGATCCGCGCCGAGGCGGTGGGCAAGAACGATTATCCCCACCTTCTCGTGGCGATCGAGGACGACGGGCCGGGCCTCGCCCCGGAGGACCGGGCGGAGGTGCTCGGGCGCGGCCGCCGCCTCGACGAGACGAAGCCCGGCTCCGGGCTCGGCCTCTCGATCGTGGCCGACCTCGCGGCCCTCTATCGCGGCCGCTTCCGCCTGGAGGAGGCGACCCTGGGCGGCCTGCGGGCGGTGATCGAGGTGCCGGGCGATGCGCCGGCCGGCGTCGCCCCGCACTGAGCCGCGGGCGCGCCGGCGGGCGGGCGCAAGAATCGCCGGACGGGCTCGCGGACGGACTTGCGAACGGACTTGCGAACGGACTTGCGAACGGACTTGCGAACGGACTTGCGAACGGTCTCGCGCCGGCGTGAGAGCTGCCGATCGCCGGCGGGACGCACGGCACCCGGTTCCCCCATCCGCCGTCGTGCTCTAGGCTTGCGCCCTCCCCCCGACGTGCTGCGCGTGACACCGTGTCGCCCGAGGCCTGCATCGTGCCGGCGGGGGCCCGCGTCTACATGCAAGCGGGGCAGCGTTCGGGGCGTGATGACGGCACTTTGGTTCATACTGGCGTTCATGACCGGCGCGGCGGTGTTCGCCCTGCTCTGGCCGATGTCGCGCCGGGCCAATCCCGCCGCCCCGCCGGAGGCCGGCGGCCTCGCCACCGAGACGGGCTTCTACGAGGACCAGCTGCGCGAGATCGAGCGCGACGAGGCCCGCGGCCTGATCGCGGCCCCCGAGGCGGAGGCCGCGCGGACCGAGGCGGCCCGGCGCCTCCTGCGCGCCAACCGCGCCGGCGTGCCGGCGGCCCAGGACATCGCCGAGCCGGCCCTGCGCCAGCGCCGGGCGGCCTCGGCCTTCGCCCTCTCCACCATCCCCCTCGTCGCCCTCATCGCCTACGGCCTCTACGGCTCGCCGCACATGCCGGCCCAGAGCGCGGCGGAGCGCCAGTCCGCGCAGAGCGGCGACCAGGACCTGCTGAAGGCCATCGGCCAGATCGAGGCGCGTCTCGCCGCCGATCCCACCGACGGCCGCGGCTGGTCCGTGCTCGCCCCCGTCTACATGCGCATGGGCCGCTTCGACGACGCCGCCCATGCCTACGAGGCCGCCACCCGCCTCCTCGGCGAGACCGCGCCGCGCCTGTCCGACTGGGGCGAAGCCCTGGTGGCGGCGGCCAACGGCGCCGTCACGCCCCAGGCCAAGGCCATCTTCCAGCGTGCGGTCGACCTCGACGGGCAGGTCGCCAAGCCGAGATTTTACCTGGCGCGGGCGGCCGAGCTCGACGGTGACATCCCCCAGGCGATCCAGCGCCTCCAGGCCATGGCCGACGCCGCGCCGGCCGATGCGCCCTGGCTCCCCCTGGTCCGCGAGAACCTGGCGCGCCTGAAGGGCGAGGCCGCGCCCGGCCCGGCGAAGACGCCCGAGGCCGGCGCCGCGGCCGCCCTCCAGGCCCTGCCCCCGGCGAGCCGCGACGGCGCCATCCGGGCTATGGTCGACAGCCTCGACAAGCGCCTGGCCGACCGGGGCGGAACCCTGGAGGACTGGCTGCGCCTCGTGCGTTCCTACGGCGTGCTCCAGGAGCGCGACAAGGCGAAGGACGCCCTGGAGCGGGCTCGCAAGGCCCTGGGCGACGATCCCGAGGCGAAGACCCGCCTCGACGCGATCGCCGCCGAGGCGGGCCTGGCCGCGGCGCCGACGGAGGCGGCCACGCCCGCGCCGTCCGCCCCGCCCGCACAGACCGGCGCATCGTCCGACGCGGCCGCACAGGCCGGCACGGAGGCCGCCGTCGCGGCCGTCAAGGCCATGCCGGCGGCCGAGCGCGACGCCGCCATCCGGGGCATGGTGGCGGGTCTCGACCGCCGCCTGGCGGCCAAGGGCGGCAGCGTCGACGATTGGCTGCGCCTCATCCGCTCCTACAGCGTGCTCGGCGAGCGCGAGCGCGCCCTGCAGGCCCTGGATCGCGCCCGCATGGCCCTGAGCCCCGACGCGGCGGCCATGGAGCGGCTCGGCGAATTGTCGCGCGAACTCAGCCTCCAGCCCGGCGTGAAGCCGGGCAATGCGGCGGCCAAACCCTGAGCCCCTGACAATCGGTCCCGGCCCCGGCCCTTGACCCGGGTGGCGCCCCGGCCGACACCAGAAGCTGCAAGAGACCCCGCCGGGCAGTCCGGCGCGGGACGCGCCCCGCCCCTCGTCAGCCATCAACCGGGACCCTGCCCACGTGACCCGCAAGAGCCGCCGCCTGATCCTGATCGCCGCCTGCGGCGCCGTGCTGGCGCTGGCGCTCGGCCTGATCCTGTCGGCCATGAGCGGGTCGATCGTGTTCTTCCGCTCGCCCACCGAGGTGGCCGCGCAGACCGTGGCCCCCGGCACGCGCTTCCGCCTCGGCGGCCTGGTGAAGGACGGCTCGCTCCAGCGCGGCCCGGACCAGACCGTGGACTTCGCGGTGACCGACACCAACGCCACCATCGCGGTCCAGTACCGCGGCCTGCTGCCCGACCTGTTCCGCGAGGGCCAGGGCGTGGTCGCCGAGGGCACCCTGCTGCCGGGCGGCATCTTCCGGGCCGACACGGTCCTGGCCAAGCACGACGAATCCTACATGCCGCGTGAGGTCGCCGATGCCCTCAAGGCGCAGGGCCGGTGGCAGGAGGGCAAGGGCATGGTTGATAAGAGCATGGTCGACAAGCCTGCCGCGGCCTCCCCCCAAGCCACGACCGCCCCGGACACCAAGACGGCCGCCGGCGACAAGACCCTCCGCCAGCGCAGCGAGCGATGATGCCCCGCGCCTCCCGGTCCGGTTCCCGTCGGCCCCGCGTCCCGCGGCACATCCTCCCTTGGAAGGACACCCCGCCTTGCTGATCGAGGTCGGCCATTTCGCGCTCGCCCTGGCGCTCGCCCTCTCCCTGGTCCAGGCGGTGATGCCGGTCTGGGCCGCCCGCTCGGGCGACCAGGCCCTGCGGGCCGTGGCGACGCCCGCCGCCCTCGGGGCCTTCGCCTGCATCCTGTTCAGCTTCGGGGCGCTGACCTACGCCCACGTCACGTCGGACTTCTCGGTCCTCAACGTGATCGAGAACTCCCACACGGCGAAGCCCTTCCTCTACAAGATCTCCGGCGTCTGGGGGAACCACGAGGGCTCGATGCTGCTCTGGGTCCTCATCCTCGCCCTGTTCGGAGCCCTGGTGGCGGTGTCGCGCGAATCCGTGCCGCCGACCCTTCGGGCGAACACCCTGGCGGTGCAGGGCCTGATCACCTTCGTGTTCGTGCTGTTCATCATCACGACCTCGAACCCGTTCACCCGGGTGAGCCCGGCCCCGGTGGAGGGCAACGACCTCAACCCGCTGCTCCAGGATTTCGGCCTCGCGGTGCATCCGCCGCTCCTCTACATCGGCTATGTCGGCTTCTCGATCACCTTCGCCTTCGCCATCGCGGCGCTGATCGACGGGCGCATCGACGCGGTCTGGGCCCGGGCCGTGCGGCCCTGGACCCTGATGGCCTGGAGCTTCCTGACGCTCGGCATCGCGATGGGCTCGTACTGGGCCTATTACGAGCTCGGCTGGGGCGGCTGGTGGTTCTGGGACCCGGTCGAGAACGCCTCGCTGATGCCCTGGCTCGCCGGCACCGCCCTCCTGCACTCCACCGTGGTGATGGAGAAGCGCGACGCACTGAAGGTCTGGACGGTGCTGCTCGCCATCCTCACCTTCTCGCTCTCGCTCCTCGGCACCTTCATCGTCCGCTCGGGCGTGCTGACCTCGGTCCATACCTTCGCCACGGACCCGACCCGCGGCGTCTTCATCCTGGCGATCCTGATCCTGTTCATCGGCGGCTCGCTCACCCTGTTCGCCTGGCGGGCGCCGATGCTGCGCCAGGGCGGCATCTTCGCGCCGATCTCCCGCGAGGGCGCGCTGGTGATGAACAACCTGTTCCTGGCCGCCGGCTGCGCCACGGTCTTCGTGGGCACCCTCTACCCGCTGCTGCTGGAGATGCTGACCGCCGAGAAGATCTCGGTCGGACCGCCCTTCTTCAACTACACCTTCGTACCCCTGGCGATCCCGCTGCTGCTCATCGTGCCCTTCGGCCAGACCCTGGCCTGGAAGCGCGGTGACGTGCACGCGGCGACGCAGCGCCTGTTCGCGGCCCTGTCCGCCGCGCTGGTGATCGGCCTCGCCGTGACGGCCCTGACCTGGGGCGGCCCGATGATGGCCCCGATCGGCATCGGCCTCGGCGCCTACCTCGTCATCGGCTCGGCGATGGAGATCGTGTCCCGCGCCCGCGGCTACGGCAGCAACCGCGCCCAGGGCGCCGCGATCTGGCGCCGGGCCGCCGGCCTGCCGCGCTCGGCCTGGGGCACCGCGATGGCCCATGCGGGCGTCGGCGTCGTCGTCCTGGGCATCGCCGCGCAGGGCTGGGCGACGGAGGGGTTGAAGACCCTGAAGCCCGGCGAGTCCCTCGCCTCCGGCCCCTACGTGGCGACCCTCGACCGGGTCGGCCCGCGCACCGGCGAGAACTACGCCGAGACCACCGCCTTCCTGACCATCCGCAACGCCGGCGGCGACTTCGTCGGCACGGTGGAGACCGGCAAGCGGTTCTATCCGAGCCGCAAGATGACGGTGACGGAATCCGGCCTGCTCACCATCGGCGCGAGCCAGGTCTATGCCAGCCTCGGCGAGGTCCTGCCGGAGGGCGCCATCGGCCTGCGACTCTACTACAAGCCCCTCGTGCTGCTGATCTGGCTCGGCGCCGTGGTGATGGCACTGGGCGGCGCGATCTCCCTCACCGACCGGCGCATGCGCGTCGGCGCCCCGGCACGGGCCCGGACGAAGGCCGTCCCTCCCGGCATGGCCCCCGCCGAATGAGCCGGGTCGCGCGCCTCTCGCGCCTTGCCCTGGCGCTCGGCCTGACGCTGGCCTCCGCCGGCAGCGCCCTGGCGGTTCAGCCGGACGAGGTGCTGAAGGACCCGGCCCTGGAGGCGCGGGCGCGCGACATCTCGTCGGGCCTGCGCTGCCTCGTCTGCCAGAACCAGTCGATCGACGATTCCGACGCTCCCCTCGCCCGGGACCTGCGCCTCATCGTGCGCGAGCGCCTGACCGCCGGGGACGACGACCGGCAGGTCCAGGCCTACGTGGTCGGGCGCTACGGCGAGTACGTGCTCCTGCGCCCGGTCTTCGCCCTGCACACCCTGCTCCTGTGGCTGACCCCGGTCGCGGTGATCGGCCTGGGCCTGTTCGGGCTCTGGCGCCTGGCCCGCCGCCGCCCCGCCGCGGCCGCCGCGGGGCTCAGCGCCGAGGAGCGCGCCGAGATCGCCGCCCTGACCCGGCGGGACTGACCCCTCCGGCGGAGGGCCGTGCGCGTGCCGATGCCTCGCTTTCGCCCCAGTGAAGCGGGAGACCGGTCCGCAGCGACGGATCCCGCGGCCGGCGCAGCTTAACGAAGTCTTTACCCTGACTCGCGAGCGTCCCGTGCCATGCCGACCGCCTCGCTTTTCCGCATCGCCGCCCTGGCCGGAGCCGCCCTCGTGGCCGCCCTGTCCGCGCTCCCCGCACAGGCGCATCCCCACGTCTGGGTGACCACCAAGGCCGAGATCGCCTACGGCGAGGGCGGCCGCGTCACCGGCGTCCGCCACGCCTGGACCTTCGATGCCTCGTACTCGGCCTTCGTCACCCAGGGGCTGGACACGAACAAGGACGGCAAGCTGACGCCGGACGAGCTCGCGGGCCTCGCCGCCGAGAACACCGCCAACCTCGCCGAATTCGCCTACTTCACCAAGATGAAGGTCGGCGGCAAGGAGCAGGCCTTCGCCGATCCCGTCGAGCCCCGCATGGCGATGGAGGGCGACAAGCTGACCCTGAGCTTCCTCCTGCCCCTGAAGACGCCGGTGGCGCAGGGGCGCGGGGTCACGGCCCTGGAGGTCTACGACCCGACCTTCTTCGTCGCCTTCAGCCTCGCGGAGGGCGCGGATGCCGCCCGCCTCGCCGGGGCGCCGGCGGGCTGCGCCGCCACCCTCACCCGCCCCAAGACCGAGACTCCGGACGCCAAGACCGCCGATGCCAAGCCCGGCATGTCGGAGGCGTTCTTCGAGGCGCTGACCTCGGCCTCGAACTACGGCCTCCAGTTCGCCAACCGGATCATCGTCGCGTGTCCGTAGGCACCGCCCTCGACGCCGCCCGCCCGGACGGGCGGTCCCGCCTCGCCCGGCAGGTCCTCCTCGTCCTGACGGCCGTCGCCCTCGCGACCCTGATCGTCGCCGGCCTGGCCTGGCTGGTGAGCCCCAGCGTCACCGCGCCGCCGCCGCGCTCGCCCTTCGGCATCGGGTTCCGCGAGGCCACCCCGTCCACCGGCGGCCTCGGGGGCCAGATCCTCGCCCTGCAGGCAAGCTTCTCCCGCAGCCTCCAGGGCGCGGTGCAGTCCCTGAAGGCGGGGGGCGCCTGGGGGCCGATGATGCTCCTCGGCTTCGCCTACGGCGTCTTCCACGCCGCCGGGCCGGGCCACGGCAAGGCAGTGATCGCCGGCTACATCGTCGCCGGGGAGCGGGCGCTCACCCGCGGCTTCAGCCTCAGCTTTGCCGCCGCCCTGCTCCAGGCCCTGGTCGCCATCGCCCTGGTGGGCGTCGGAACTCTGGTGCTCGGCGCCACCGCCGCCGGCATGACCCGCGCCGGCACGGTGATCGAGACGGTGAGCTTCGCCCTGGTGGCGCTCCTCGGCCTCAGCGTCACCTGGCGCAAGGCCGGCCGCCTGGCCGGCCGCACCGATCCGGCCTGCGCCCCCGGCTGCGGCCACGTCCACCTGAACGACGCCGCGGCCCTGGCGCGGCTCGATTCCTGGCGCGAGCGGGCCGGCGTCGTGCTGGCCGCGGGCACGCGCCCCTGCGCCGGGGCGGTGCTGATCCTGGTCTTCTCCGCCTCGCAGGGCCTGCTGGCCGCCGGCATCGCCGCGACCCTCGCCATGGCCCTCGGCACGGCGCTGACCACGGGGACGCTCGCCAGCGTGGCGGTCTTCGCCAAGGCCTTCGCCCTGCGCCTCGCGGGCGGACGCGGCCAGGCCGGGGCGCGCGCGGTCGGCGGCCTGGAACTGCTCGCCGGCGCCTTCGTGCTGGTGCTCGGCCTCGCCATGCTGGCCGGGCTCGCGGCCGATCTCGGCGGCTGAGGCCCTGCGCAGACCTTCCCTCGCCAACCCCGCGAGGCCGTGGCACTCTCGTCCGCGGACCACGGAGAGAGCGCGGGCATGGCGGCGGGCTTCGAGCACATCCTGAACTGGCGGCTGCTGGCCGGCTCGCACGACTTCCCCGGCCCGGACGGCGGCACCTGCATCAACGAGGCGGCGATCGTGGCCGCCGGCCTGCCCTACCGGGCGATCCGCGCCTCGGCCGACTGCCCGCCCTGCTTCTCGCCGCCCCTGGCCGCCTACGCCCTCGGCCTGAACGACGGCATGCCCGATGCCGAGCGGCCGCGCCTGATGGCCTTCGTGCTGCGGCTCTCCGGCTCGGCCGACGCCCCGGCCGTGGAGGCGGAGCGGGTCGCCTTCCTCGCCCTGGCGAGCGTCCGGCGCATCCTGCCGCCCCTGCTCGACCGGGCGGGCCTGCCCACCCTCGCGGCCGCCTGCGACGGGGCCGCGGATGCGGAGCGGGCGCAGTCGGTCGCCCGGGCGGCCGCTTGGCAGGGCGGCGCGCGGGCGCAGGAGGCTTCCCAGCGCGGGGCCTGGGCACAGGGCGCACGCGCCGCGGCGGTCGCCCGGGCCGCCACGGC
This sequence comes from Methylobacterium sp. BI1, assembly GCF_056680125.1. Lineage (NCBI taxonomy): Bacteria > Pseudomonadati > Pseudomonadota > Alphaproteobacteria > Hyphomicrobiales > Methylobacteriaceae > Methylobacterium > Methylobacterium sp. BI1. Next base: position 131,286 of record NZ_CM155267.1, read on the forward strand.
CGCCGGGAAGGCCTTCGCGGATGCGCGCTGCGCGGCCGAGGTGGCGGAGGGTGCCGCACCCTTCGTGCCGGAGGCCTGGGCGAGCGCCGTGGCGATCCTCGACGAGGCCCTGGAGATCGGCCGCCGGGCGGCGCCCCTGGAGCTGGCCATGGTGCAGCGGCGCCTGGACGCCGCGCGGTCGGGATCGGCGTAGAGCCCGGCTCAGACCGGGACGGGCGCCGCCATCGGGTCGAAGGTCACGGTCTGGCAGTTGTCCAGCCAGACGCCCGTCAGGTGATAGAAGAAGGTGCCGTGGCCGACCACCGCGATGCTGGGCTCGGGCCGGGCCGCGAGCCAGTCGCGGAAGCCGAGAACGCGGGCGTCGAAGAGGGTGCGCGGCTCGATATGGACGCCGCGGGCGTCGGGCTCGCCCTCGGCGTGCCACCAGATTTCCGGCAGATGGTCGACGGCGACGTCCGGGAACTCGGCGGCCAGCACCGAGGCGGCCCGGCCGACATCGCAGCTGCTCTCCTGGCACTCCCGGTGCAGGACCTCGACGAGGATGCGCGGGCGGCTCGGATGGTCGCCGAAGATGCCCTTGGTGGTCTGGATCGCCCGGGTCAGGGGCGAGGTCACCACGAGGTCGAAGGGGATGTCGTGCAGGGCCGCTCGGGCCGCACGGACCTGTCCCTGGCCGCGCTCGGTCAGGCGGGCGTCGACGTGGCCGGGGTCCTTGCCGGTCAGACGGTGGGCAGCGTTGAAGGTCGATTCGCCATGGCGGACGCAGACGATGCGGGTGGGGGCCATACGGGTCCGGTTTCGATGGGAAGGAAGAACGGCGTGCCGGCGATAACCCCGCGAGGCGGCCCATCGTTGCGCGGCGCGTCAGGGCACCGCGCCAACGAAAAAGGCCCGGTTGCCCGGGCCTCGATGACGCTGCGTGCGGACCTGCCGGACGCTTGCGGACTTGCCGGACGGTCAGGCCTTGCGGGCCACCGGGCCGCGGCGGCGCAGGCGGACAATCACCTCGACGCCGGCGATCTCCATGCCCTCGGGGGCATCGGGCAGGGAATCCACGGTGATCCCACAATCGGGCATGTCCAGCACCTGGCCCTCGTCCTCGAGGAAGAAGTGGTGGTGCTCGCTCGGGTTGGTGTCGAAGTAGGCCTTCGACCCGTCGAGGGCGAGCTGGCGCAGGAGACCAGCCTCGGTGAACTGATGCAGGGTGTTGTAGACGGTGGCCAGGGACACCGGCACCTTGGCGCGCATCGCCTCGTCGTAGAGCATTTCCGCCGTGAGGTGACGGTCGCCGCGGCCGAACAGCAGCCAGCCCAGGGACAGGCGCTGGCGGGTCGGGCGCAGGCCCGCCCGGCGCAGGCGGTCGCGCAGATCCGACAGCGGGCAACCGCGACGGCCGGCGGCCGTGTCGCCGCCAGTAACGGAGGCCCGGGCGTTCAGCACGGCCTGCAAGGGCAGAAGGTTCGACATCGGGCGTACAAACATCCCACGCGGAAAACTGAAGTTTGAGCGATAGGTATACGGAACCCGCCGTCGCATCGCAACCCGAGTTGCGCGCGCGGCCGGCTCCCCCCGCCCGCGCATCCACGCGGCGGACGGGACCGGGCCATCGCGCACGGGAACGGCGGCCGCGGATTGGGACGCTCGGAACGGGCGGGCAGCTTTGAGGCGCACAAGCCCTGTGTTAACGAAGCGCCGATTTCACGCCGAGGGGGCCATGCGCGCCCCGGACCCATCCTTGAGGACCGATCCGCTCATCATGTCTTCTGCTTCCGATCCGAACGCTCCGTCGGGCACCGCCCCGGCGACCGCCGCGCCCCAGCGGGCCTCGCACTATTCCTACGAGGAACTGCTCGCCTGCGGCCGTGGCGAGCTGTTCGGTGCCGGAAACGCTCAGCTGCCGCTGCCGCCGATGCTGATGTTCGACCGCATCGTCTCAATCGGCGCCGAGGGCGGTGCCCACGGCAAGGGCCATGTGCTCGCCGAGTTCGACATCCGGCCGGACCTCTGGTTCTTCGGCTGTCACTTCAAGAACGACCCGGTGATGCCCGGCTGCCTCGGCCTCGACGCCCTCTGGCAGCTCGTCGGATTCCATCTCGGCTGGCTCGGCGCCCCCGGCCGCGGCCGGGCGCTCGGCGTCGGCGAGGTCAAGTTCACGGACCAGGTCCTGCCGACGGTGACCAAGGTCGTCTACGGCATCGACATCAAGCGGGTGCGCCTCGGCAAGCTGGTGCTCGGCATCGCCGACGGCTGGCTGGAGGCCGACGGCACCCGGATCTACGAGGCCAAGGACCTGCGCGTCGCGCTCTTCCAGGCTCAGGCGGCGGGCGGCTGAGCCCGGCGCGGTTGAGATCGGGACATCCGCGTCCTACCTGAATCCACGCGAAGGTGCCGTCTCGAGAACAAGCACCGCGAAGAACAAGCCCCGGCGGCGGAGAGCATCGTGTCCATGCGGCGTGTCGTGATCACCGGGATGGGCATCGTCTCATCCATCGGCAACAACACCGAGGAAGTCCTCGCTTCCCTGCGCGAGGCCAAGTCCGGCATCGGGCGTTCGGCCTCCTACGCGGAGCACGGCTTCCGCAGCCAGGTCGAGGGCCGTCCCACCCTCGACCCGGAGGGCGTCGTCGACCGGCGCGCCATGCGCTTCCACGGCGGCGGCACCGCCTGGAACCACGTCGCCATGGACCAGGCGATCCGGAATGCGGGCCTGGAGGCGGGCGACGTCTCCAACGACCGCACCGGCATCATCATGGGCTCGGGCGGGCCGTCCACGAAGGTCATCGTCGAATCCGCGGCCATCGCGGTGGACAAGGGTCCGAAGCGCGTCGGCCCCTTCGCCGTGCCCAAGGCGATGTCCTCCACGGCCTCGGCGACCCTCGCGACCTGGTTCAAGATCAAGGGCGTGAACTACTCGATCTCCTCGGCCTGCGCGACGTCGAACCACTGCATCGGCAACGCCGCCGAGGTCATCCAGGGCGGACGCCAGGACATCATCTTCGCGGGCGGCTGCGAGGACCTCGACTGGACCCTCTCGGTGCTGTTCGACGCCATGGGCGCCATGTCCTCGAAGTACAACGACACCCCGGCCCGGGCGTCCCGTGCCTACGACGCCAACCGCGACGGCTTCGTCATCGCGGGCGGCGCCGGCGTCCTGGTGCTCGAGGAATATGAGCACGCCAAGGCCCGCGGCGCGACGATCTACGGCGAGATCGCCGGTTACGGCGCCACTTCGGACGGGCACGACATGGTCGCCCCCTCTGGCGAGGGCGCGGTCCGCTGCATGCGCCAGGCGATCGAGGGCCTGAAGGGCGCCAGGATCGACTACATCAACCCGCACGCCACCTCGACGCCGGTCGGCGACGACAAGGAGATCGAGGCGATTCGCGAGGTCTTCGGGCGCGGCGACGCCTGCCCGCCGATCGCCGCCACCAAGTCCCTCACCGGGCACTCCCTCGGGGCCACGGGCGTGCAGGAGGCGATCTACGCCCTCTTGATGATGAACAACGACTTCATCTGCGAGAGCGCCCATATCGATGAGATCGACCCGGCCTTCGCCGACATGCCGATCCTGCGCCAGCGCCGCGACGGGGCCAAGCTCGGGCACGTCCTGTCGAATTCCTTCGGGTTCGGCGGCACCAACGCGACGCTGGTTCTCAAGCACGTCGACGCCTGAGGGTGACGGTTCTGAGCCAGGCTTGAGCCCGGACCCGGCCCGTTAAGGAACTGGAGAGGCTTTCCGCGGTTCATTGTTTCTATGGATTGCTGGAAGGCACAGCCATGTTGTGGTTCACCCTGGGAACCGTCGGCGGCCTCGCCCTAGCCGGATCAACGGCCGTCTACATCAAGCAGGTCATCATCGACCGCGCCAATTGCGACACGGACGGCTACTTCTAGCCTCCGCGCCGCCTCGGCCGCACCCAAAGGCCCCGTCCCGGCTCCCGCCTGGACGGGGCCTTTGGGTTTCGTGATGTCCCTTCGGCGCCCATCGGATTGGACAGGGCCACGAGCCCCGCGCTAAGCCTCCCAGCAACGATGACGGGTCCGAGGGACCCGAGGATCCGCGACCGGGGGACGTGCATGACGGGTTTGATGGCGGGAAAGCGCGGCCTCATCATGGGGGTCGCCAACGATCACTCGATCGCCTGGGGCATCGCCAAGGTCCTGCACCGCCACGGGGCCGAGCTGGCCTTCACCTACCAGGGCGACGCGCTGGGGCGCCGGGTGACGCCGCTGGCGGCCTCCGTCGGCTCGGACATCGTGCTGCCCTGCGATGTCGAGGACATCGCCAGCGTCGACGCGCTGTTCACTGCCCTGGACGCGCGTTTCCCCGAGGGCCTCGACTTCGTCGTCCACGCCATCGGCTTCTCCGACAAGGGACAGCTCAAGGGCCGCTACGTCGACGTGACCACCCGCGAGAACTTTTCGCGGACGATGGCGATCTCGTGCTTCTCCTTCACGGAGATCGCCCAGCGGGCGGCCAAGCGGATGCCCCGCGGCGGCTCGCTCCTGACGCTGACCTATGGCGGCTCCACCCGGATCATGCCGAACTACAACGTCATGGGCGTCGCCAAGGCGGCCCTCGAGGCCTCCGTGCGCTACCTCGCCGGCGACCTCGGCCCGGACGGCATCCGGGTCAACGCCCTCTCGGCCGGGCCCATGCGGACCCTGGCGGGAGCCGGCATCGCCGATGCCCGCCTGATGTTCAACCACCAGAAGGCGCACGCCCCCCTGCGCCGGACGGTGACGCAGGAGGAGGTCGGCGGCTCGGCGATGTACCTGCTCTCCGACCTCTCGGGGGGCGTCACCGGCGAGATCCACTTCGTCGATTCCGGCTACAACATCATCTCGATGCCCCGCCCCGACGTGCTGCAGGCCCAGGACGAGGCCGGCGTCATCGGGGACGCGGTCTAGGATCAACCCACGAACAGAGTGGGCCGGCGGGCGCGCAGGGCGAGGACCAGGGTCAGGGTCTTGAGGTCGGTCAGCTCGCCGTGATCGGCCCTCCGGGCGAGCTCGGCCAGGGGCATCTCGACGACCCGGATGTTCTCGTGCTCGCCCTCCGCGCCCCCGCCCCCGTCCACCCGGTCGGTCGCCGCGTAGGCGCCCAGGAACAGGTGGATGCGCTCCGTCGAGATGCCGCCGCAGGAATAGGTGGCGCCGACGAAGTCGAGGTCGCCGAGACGCAGGCCCGCCTCCTCCAGCACCTCCCGCCGGGCATTGTCCTCCGGGGTGCCGTCGTCGATCAGGCCGGCGGGGGCCTCGAGCTGGCTCTGCTCGCCGGCGACGTAGAGGGCGGGCACCCGCAGCTCCCGCACCAGGGTCGCGACCCGGCGCACCGGATCGTAGGGCAGCACGCCCACGGAATTGCCGTGGTCCTCGATCTCGCGCTCGGCCTCGCTGCCGTCGGCGAGGCGGACCCGCGCAAGCGAGAAGCGGCTCCAGCCCTCGTGCAGGGTCCGCAGGCTGAGGATCTCGGCTTTCATTGGTCGTCCTTCCGGCCCCGGGAGGGCGCGTTTCGGCTGGCCCGTGGGCACGGGCCTGTCGTGCGGGTGGTCGTCAGGGGCCGCCCGCCAGGGCGCCCTCGATCACCATGATGCGTTCGTCGCGATTGATCCGACCGTCCAGCGTCAGGCAACCCGGTTCGCCGGACTCGACCGTGAGGCCCTGCGCGCTCACCGCGGCCTGCCGCTTCGGCCCGGCGATGAGGGCTTCCGCGATGTCTGGCCGGATGTCCATGCCGGTCTCCCCCCGTGCCGCGGTTCAGCGCCCGAGGGCGATCAGGACCGCCCCCATCAGCACCAGCACGATCAGGCCCGCCACCAGCACGGCCTTCCGGACCCGGCGCCCCTCGGCCGACGGGGTCGCGGAACCCGGTTCCGCGCCGGCTGCAACCGGTGCGGCTGGCCGGGACGCCGGCGCATCCGGGCGCGGCGCGGCCGGGGCGGCGTCGAGGGACGGCAGTCCGGGCGCCGGCGCGAGGGGCACCGGCGCGATCCCATCGGGATGGGCCCGCCCCGTGAGCAGGTCCTCCAGCTCCACCGGGATGCCGGCGGCCTTGAGGTCCAGGACCACCTGCGCGATCGCCTCGGCGCTCATGCCGTGGATCGGCAGGGCGGCCTGGAGGTCGGCCGGGGCGAGCTCGCCCTTCTGCCGGCCGAGGGCGATCAGCCGGTCGAGGTCCCGTTGCGCGAGGGCCGGCGCGGCGCTCACCACGGGCGCACCGTCACGGCGGCCCCGGCTCCGGTCCGCCAGGGTGGTCCTGCGTGTTGTGGTCCGGCCATCTGCCCCTCCCGACGCTCCGCCGTCGGGAAACCCGTCGGGCGTCGGCGCTGTTCCCGGCCTCGCGGGGCGGCGACCGCGCCGCTGGTGCCGCTAGTCCTGGCTCGGCCCGACGCTGTCGGCGGCGAAGGCCTGGCGGACCCCCAGGGGCTTCGGCCGGCCCTCGGTGCTGTCGCAGCCGGTCTGGCGCTCCATCTCCGAGTTGATCTCGGCGCCCACGAGGACGATCACGATGGACAGCCACATCCAGGTCATGAAGCCGATGCCGGCCCCGAGCGACCCGTAGATGCGGTTGTAGCTGTCGAAGCTCGCCACGTACCACGAGAACACCCCCGAGGCGCCGACCCAGAACAGCGCCGCGAGGCTGCTACCCCAGGTCACCCAGCGCCACTTCGCCCGGTTCCGGCTCGGGCCGTAGCGATAGATCAGCGACAGGCTGAGGGTGACGACGCCGAGCAGGGCCGGCCAGCGCACGATCTGCAGGACGGTGTCGGTGGCGGTGATGAAGCCGAGGCGGTCGAGGATCGCCGGAAGCAGCACCACCGCACTGGTGGAGACGAGGAAGAACACCACGCTGGTGATCGTGAACAGGAAGGTGGTGGCGTAGAAGCGGACTAGGCTGCGCTTCTCGCGCTCCTTGTAGATCACGTTGAGGGCGTCGAAGAGCGCGCTCACCCCGGAATTGGCGCTCCACAGGGCGATCAGCAGGCTGATGCCGGACGTGGTGCTCAGGGAGCCGGTGCTGCGCTGCGCGATCCGCACCAGTTGGTCGGAGACCAGCTCGAGGGCACCGGGCGGCAGGATGTCCGTCAGCAGGCTGACATGCTGGCTGATGACGTGGGGGTCCGAGAACAGCCCGTAGATCGACACCACCGCGACGAGGCCAGGGAACACCGCCAGCAGGGCGAAGAACGCGACGCCGCCCGCCGTGGTGAGCACCCGGTCCTGCGGCATGGCCCAGAACACCCGCCACAGGATGTCCCGCCAGCCGGCCCTGGGGATGTCGACGGGATCGGTCGCGCGCCGGCCCCGCCCGGGCTCGTGCGCGCGCTGGCGCGCCTCCGCCAGTTCCTCCGGGTTCAGGGCGCGGGTGCTGACCGAGCGCCAGTCCTGACCCTCATCTTCGTCTCGCACCATGCCGACACCCTGCCGGACCGCACGTCGCCGGAATCACACTCTGCCCGAACTCGCGTCCGAGGTCGCCACCGATGCCGTCACGGGCGTGGGACGATCGCACCCCGACAGGGGACAGATCGCGGCCCGCCGGGCCATCTCGCTGCGGACGTGCTCCCGGAACAGGCGCACCCGCGCCGGGAGTTCGCGGCCCGCGAGGGTGACGGCGCGCAGGGTCCCGCCCCGGCTCGCCCAGTCGGGCAGGACGCGCACGAGGTCGCCCCGGGCCAGGGACTTGGCCGCGACGAGGCTCGGGATGTGGCCGATCCCGGCCCCGGCCAGGGTCAGGCGCAGCACCGTGGCGAAATCCGTGGCCCGCACGGCCGGCCGCAGGGTGATGCCGGCCTCGCGCCCCTCCCCGTCCGAGACCAGGATCTGGGTGGCGCCGAGGCGCTCCCGGGCCAGCACCACGTCGTGCGTCGCCAGCTCCGCGATGTCGGCCGGGGCCGGGCGCTGGGCCAGGTAGGCCGGCGCCGCGTAGAGGCCGATCGTCAGGTCGGCCAGGATCGGGGCCGTGTAGCCGCTGTCGGGATGGTCGCCGCCGCCGAGGCGCAGGGCGAGGTCGACCCGGTTGGCGGCGAGGTCGAGGCGGCTGTCGGTGATGAGGAGCTCCAGGGTGATCTGCGGGTGCCGGGCCCGGAAGCTCGCCACGAGGTCCGGCAGCACCTCGACCCCGAAATCGATCGAGGCCGTCACCCGCAGGTGGCCCCGCGGCAGGGTGCGGGCGCCGCGGGCCGTCTGCAGGGCCTCGTCCAGGAGGGCGAGGCTCTCCAGGGCCCGGGCGTGGAAGGCGAGCCCCTCGGCGGTGGGCGAGACCGCCCGCGGCGTGCGGGCGAGCAGGGTCACCTTCAGCACCGCCTCGAGGCGAGCGACGCGCCGGCTGACGCTGCCCTTGGTTTCCCGCAGGAAGGCGCCGGCCTGGGTCATGCTGCCGAGGTCGACCACCGCGCAGAAGGCCCGGACATCGTCGAGATTTCCAGCGAAGGTTTCCAGATGCGCAACCATGTGTCCCCGATTAGCGCGCTATCGCACCCGCGGGAAGCGGCCTATTGGAGCTCCACCGACCCGGTGCCCCTGGCGCCCCCATCCTCGGAGCGAACCCCGTGATCCGTCTCTCCCCGTCCCTCGTCGCCCAGACCGTGTCCCTCGCCCTCGCGTTCGCCGCGCCGGCCCTCGCCCAGACCCCGCCGACCCGCGATCCGGCCCAGATCCAGGCCGGCACCTACGCGGTCGATCCCGGCCACACCCAGGTCGGCTTCACCGTCTCCCATATGGGCTTCTCGAACTATTCCGGCGGCTTCTCGGACGTGTCCGGCACCCTGGAGCTGCAGCCCAAGACCCCCGCCGCCTCGAAGCTGTCCATCAAGATCCCGGTGGCCTCGGTGATGACGACCAGCGAGAAGCTGACCGGCGAGCTCAAGGGCGACCAGTGGCTCGACGCGGGCAAGTTTCCCGAGATGACCTTCGTCTCCACGAAGGTGACGCCCGAGGGCAAGGACAAGGCGAAGGTCACCGGCGACCTGACCCTGCACGGCGTGACGAAGCCGGTGACGCTGACCGTCACGCTGGTGGGCGCCGGCGTGAACCCGCTGAACAAGAAGGTCACCGTGGGCTTCAAGGCCACCGGCACGCTCAAGCGTTCCGAGTTCGGCGTGAAGACCTACGTGCCGCTGATCGGCGATGAGCTGCACCTCACCATCGCGGGCGCCTTCGAGCGCAAGGAATAGGCCTCGTCGTCCACCCCGCCGTAGGGAGCGCGTCATGATCGAGACCGCCCGCGTCGCGCCCCGACCGCGCTACACCCGCGTCGCCATCGCGCTGCACTGGCTCAGCGCGCTGGCGGTGCTGGGGCTGATCGCGATCGGCCTCGCCATGACGCACGGGGAGCTGGCGCCGATGCGCCGGTTCCAGCTCTACCAGTGGCACAAGTCGGTGGGCCTCACGGTGCTGGCCCTGACGCTGCTCCGCCTCGCCTGACGCCTGGCCCACCGGCCGCCCCCCCTGCCCGCGACGCTGCCGGCCCGGGAACGGGCCGGGGCGCACGCGGCCCATGCCCTGCTCTACGGGCTGCTCCTCGGCCTGCCGCTCATCGGCTGGGCCGTGGTCTCGGCCTCGCCCTTCAACCTGCCGACCGTGCTCTACGGAGTCCTGCCCTGGCCGCACCTACCGGTGCTCCCGGAGCTGGCGAACAAGGCCGCCGTGGAGGCGGTGCTGAAGCAGGTCCATGCCTGGGGAGCCTGGTTCCTGATCGGTCTCCTGCTGCTGCATGTCGGCGCAGCCCTGCGCCACCACCTCGTGCTGCGCGACGACACCCTCCGGCGGATGCTGCCCCGCGGCCCGCTCAAGTCCGGATCCCAGCCATGATCGCCGTTCGTCTCGCCTTCGCGGCCGCCCTCGCGGCGGCGCCCCTGGCCCTGCCCGCCTGCGCCGAGGCCGCGGCCTGGACCGTCGATGCGGCCAAGAGCCGGATCGGATTCTCCGGCGTCCAGGTCGGCGCGCCCTTCCAGGGTCGCTTCACGCGCTTCACCGCGCAGATCGATTTCGACCCGACCGTCCCGGAAACCGGGCACGCCGTGGTCGACATCGACCTCGCGAGCGCCCAGACCGGCGATGCCCAGCGCGACACCGCCCTGCCCCAGACGGAATGGTTCGACGTCAAGGCCACGCTGCAGGCCCGGTTCGAAGCGACGCGGTTCGTCGCCAAGGGCGGCGACGCCTACGAGGCGATCGGCAGCCTGACGATCCGCGGCATCCGCCGCGACGCGGTCCTACCCTTTCGCCTGACGCGCGCGGGAGCGACGGCCCGGGCCGTCGGCCACCTCGACCTCGTGCGCACGCAGTTCGGCGTCGGACAGGGGCCCTGGGCCTCGGGCCAATGGGTCGCCCTGGAGGTCGGCGTCGACATCGACCTGACGGCGACGGCATCCAAGCCCTGAAACGGATGGGACAGCAACCCCGCCTCCGCTCGCGTGGGCGGGATGGGTGACGACTTGGTTTCGAAACAGAGGTTTGGTTTCGAAACAGAGATTTGGTCTCGAGACAGACTCGACCGCATCTCTACGATTGCACACCAAGGGCATGACACGCCTACAGCGAACCCCGCGCATGCCCCGTGGCTCGGATACTGTGCGTCTCGCCGGTTATTTTGTTTCTGACACGTAACGCGTGCGCAAAACGCCTGGGCTGTCCGCACAAAGCGGGAGCCCTGCCGCGACGGTCGGGTTATTCCTCGGTTCCGGTCCAGCCGGCGGCTTCGGCCCCGGCGCACCCGGCACGGCTGCGCCCCTGCGGGCGCCGGCCGCAAGACGCCAGAGGGAGAGACCCATGCCCGTGCCCACGATCGACCGCCGTGCCCTGCTCGGCTCCGCGAGCCTCGCGCTGGTGGGAACCGGAAGCGCCGTCCGTCCGGCGCAGGCAGCCCCCGAGCCGAAGGCGGAGGTCAGGACAGAGGCCAGGGCGGAACCGAAGCCGGTGCCGCCGGAGGTCACCCGGATCCTCGCCCGCTACGTGGTCGGCGCGCGCTACGCCGACCTGCCCGAGGCCGTTCGCCGCGAGGGCACCCGCACCCTGCTGAATTGGGTCGGCGTCGCCATCGGCGGATCGCATCACGAGACCCTGGACGTCGCGGTCTCGGCTCTCAAGCCGTTCTCCGGCCCGCCGCAGGCCGGGCTGTTCGGGCGCCCCGAGCGCTTCGACATCATGAACGCCGCCTTCCTCAACGGCGTCGCCAGCCACATCTTCGACTACGACGACACCCACCTGAAGACCGTGATCCACCCGGCCGGCCCGGTCGCCTCGGCGATCCTCGCCTACGCCGAGATGAACCCGGTCTCGGGAGCGGACTTCCTCAACGCCCTGGTGCTCGGCGTCGAGACGGAGTGCCGGATCGGCAACGCGGTCTATCCGAACCACTACGATGTCGGCTGGCACATCACCGGCACCGCCGGGGTGTTCGGGGCGGCCGCCGCGACGGGCAAGCTGATGGGCCTGTCCGAGCAACAGATGGTCTGGGCGCTCGGGCTCGCCGCCTCGCAGCCCGTGGGCCTGCGCGAATCCTTCGGCTCCATGAACAAGAGCTTCAATCCGGGCCGGGCCGCCGCGAACGGCCTGTTCGCCGCGATCCTCGCCGCGAAGAACTACACGAGCTCGGACGGGATGATCGAGGCCAAGCGCGGCTGGGCCAACACCATCTCGACGAAGCAGGATTACTGCGAGATCACGGAGGGGCTCGGCACCCGCTACGAGGCGGCCCTGAACACCTACAAGCCCTTCGCCTGCGGCATCGTCATGCATCCGGCCATCGACGCGGCGGTGCAGCTGCGCAACGAGAACCATCTCACCGCCGACGCGATCGAGCGGGTCGACATGAGGGTCCATCCCCTGGTGCTCGAACTCACCGGCAAGACCGCGCCGCGCACCGGATTGGAGGGCAAGTTCAGCATCTACCACGCCGTCGCGGTGGCGCTGGTGGAGGGGGCCGGCGGCGAGAAACAGTTCAGCGACCGGGCGGTGAACGACCCTGCGATCGCGGCCCTGCGGGCCCGGGTGAAGCCGGTGGTCGACCCGGCGATCCGGCCCGAGCAGGTCGCGCTCACGGTGGTGCTGAAGGACGGCCGCAGCCTGCCCGGACGCATCGAGCACGCCATCGGCAGCGTCGAGCGGCCGATGTCGGACGCGGCCCTGGAGACCAAGTTCACCGACCTCGCGGACGGGATCCTGCCCGAGGCCCAGGTGCGCCGGGTCATGGACCTGTGCTGGCACATCGCCGAGCTGCCCAATGCCGGCGACGTGGCGCGGGCCGGCGTCCAGGCCTGACCGCAGAGGACCGGGATCGACGGGCCGGTCCCGGCCGCGTATGGCGGGGCCCGCGCGGGAGCCTCGCACCGCCCCCCATCCCCTCGCCTGTCGCCAGCAAGGATCACGGACCTGAAGGCCGAGTTTTCGACCACGCGCCTGATCGTGATCCTGGCCTTCGCCGGTTTCGCCAGCACCTTCGCGGGCCGCTCCATCGAGCCGCTGGTCGGCGTGCTGGCGCGCGACCTGCGCAGCGATCCGCACACGGTGGCGCTGCTCTCCACCGCCTTCGCCCTGCCCTACGCGCTGATCCAGCCGATCCTCGGCCCCGTCGGCGATGCCCTGGGCAAGGAGCGGATCATCGCGATCTGCCTCGGTATCCTGACCCTGGCGCTGGCCTGCTGCGCGCTGACCACCAGCCTGGACACCCTGTTCGTCCTGCGAATGATCGCCGGGGGCAGCGCCGGCGGCGTCGTGCCCCTGGCGCTCGCGCTGATGGGCGACCGCATCCCGATCGAGCGCCGGCAGGTCGCCATCGGCCGCTTCCTCGTGGCGGTGATCCTCGGGCAGCTCTCCGGCTCGACCTTCGCGGGCCTGATCGAGGGGGCGATCGGCTGGGCCGGCGTCTTCGCCATCACGGCGGCGGTGGCCGCCCTCGGTTGCGGCGCGGCGCTCCTGGGGTTCGACCGCCGCGCGGCGGCCCCGGCCCGGCGGCCGGAATTTCGCACGGCGGTGGCGCGCTACCGCACCATCGTGGGCAATCCGCGCGCCCGCATCCTGTTCGGGGCCGTGTTCGTCGAGGCGATCGCGGTGTTCGGGATCTTTCCCCACCTCGCCCCGCTGATCGAGGCCCGCGGCGAGGGCGGGGCCCGCGAGGCCGGCCTGGCGCTGGCCGGCTTCGCCGCCGGCGGGCTGCTCTACTCGTTCTCGGTCGGCCTGCTCCTGCGCTTCCTTGGAATGTCGCGGATGCTGATCGGCGGGGGCCTGATCTGCGCCGGGGCCCTCGTCACCATCGGCCTCGCCGGCACCTGGCAGCTCGACTGCGCCGCCCTGGTGGCCATGGGGCTCGGCTTCTACATGCTCCACAACACCTTCCAGGTTCAGGTGACCGAGGTGGCGCCGACTGCCCGCGCCTCGGCGGTGGCGCTCCACGCCTTCTCGTTCTTCTGCGGACAGGCCCTCGGCGTCGCGATCCTCGGCGGCGCCCTCCAGGGCCTCGGGCAACTCACCGCCCTCAGCCTCTGCGCCGTCGTGATCGCCGTCCTCGGCATCGTCACCGCCCGGCGCCTTGCCTGCCACCATTCAGTGGCCCGGGTTCGAAGTTAGTACATTATCGGTCTCGTGACGATGGCGGGGCGTACAAGCGGCGTTGAGCCATTAGGACTCCTCGAAGAACGATGCAGTTGCGGGGTTTTCGCCGTCTATTTGACGCAGTTCGCAGCTTTGGCGTGATTGGACTGGGGTTCTGGCAATCTGGCGGCGGTCGTGAGCGGGCTCGGAGGTAATCCTAATGCCGGCGAACACCGTCTCGACGGCCGAGGGGACCTTGGAGCGGGCGCGTTTGGCCTTGCGCAGCGACGGCGTCAAGCCGCGGCCCAGCTGCCGCCGGAAGTGGATCTTCGAGCGTCGGCCGTGTTTGGCCAGATGGGCTTCGTTGGTCTTCGAACGGTAGGCGGTATCGGCGAGAGACGTTGCTTGCCGTGTTGGTCACGTCGAGGACGTTGGCCTGTTGGCTCCGTCGTGAGAGGCCGCGCTTGTAACGGTGTGGCCTGCCCCTGTCCTGTGGCCCAGGTTCGAAGTTAGTGCATCGTCGATCTTAGATTTGACCTAATTTGTGGTCCGCGACCTACGCAAGATCTTGGGCTGTGACAGCTTGGTTGGCAAAGGCTCGGGGCGTCAAGCCGCCCAGGGCCGTATGAGGTCTGTCACTGTTGTCGTGGCACATCCAGTCCTCGATGCGCTCACGGGCATCAGCTAGCGACAGGAACCAAGAGGCGATCAAGCACTCCGCCCGTAGACGGCCGTTGAACGACTCGACGTAGGCGTTATCCGGCATGATGCGTGGCGGTGCACCGTTCCTGAGATTAGTTGAAGCCGCTAGCTTCTGCTGATCCGGACTATGAGGCACCGGGAGCACGGAGAGTGCGGGCAGGCCGTCGCACTGACATGAGCTGCGAGCTCGAGGTCGTTATCTGGCCGCCCCTGCAACGAGCCCGGATGCGCTGCGAGCGCGGATCCGTAATTGTCGTGTTGCCCCCCAGCTCCCTCAACCTTGTTGGACTAAGGAGGAGGCTATGCGGATCATCGGCATGGACATTCATCGGGTATCGGCCGAGGTTGTGGCGCTTCTCGATAGAAAGTTGGTGAAGCTCGGCCGCATTCCCATGCTACGCGAACGCCTCGAGGCGTTTGCCAGGACGGAGCTCACGTACGACGATCATGTCGTCGTCGAGGCGACCGGCAACGCTGCAGCCGTCGTCGAGGTGCTTGCGCCTTACGTCGACCGCGTGGTCATCGCCAATCCCAAACAGGTGAGGCTGATCGCGCATGCGAAGATCAAGACCGACGCGATTGATGCGGCGGTGCTGGCCAAGTTCTACGCGACCGGCTTCCTGCCAGAGGTGTGGGTTCCGGACGAGGCGACCCTCGCCCTCCGGCGGCAGATCGCACGGCGCACCCAGCTGATCCGCCAAAGGGTGCGGCTGAAGAACCACATCCAGGCGATCCTACACGCGCACCTCATCCCGCCGTGCCCGCACGGGAACCTGACCGGGATCAGTGGGCGCAAGTGGATCGTCGCCCAGCGTCTGCCCGATGATGAACGCGCTGCCATCGATCGTCACCTCGCGCAGATCGACCTCATCGAAGGATCGCTCAGAGACGTGGAAGCCGACATCGCACGGGCCACCATGTCCGATCCGGTCATCCGGCGATTGATGACGCTGCCCGGCGTCGACATGGCCGTCGCATCGGGCGTCGCTGCTGCCATCGGCGACGTTCGGCGCTTCGGCGATCCGACGAAGCTGGTCGGCTATCTGGGATTGGGATTGCCCCGTTTCTGTGGACGGTTCAGGGGGCTTGGCTGAGCAGGGGCTCAGGCAATGGGTGCAGGAGGGTCTCGTTTTCGTAGGCGGCGGGCGAGCGGTAGCCGAGCGCCGAGTGCCGGCGTAGCGGATTGTAGAAGCTCTCGATGTAGCTGAAGCAGGCCATCCGGGCCTCGGCCTGCGAGCGGAAGCGGCGGCGGGCGAGCAACTCACATTCGAGGGTCGAGAAGAAGCTTTCGGCCATGGCGTTGTCGTAGGCATCGCCGATCGAGCCCATCGAGGGTCGCACGCCCGCCTCCCGGCAGCGATTGCCGAAGGCCAGCGACGTGTATTGCGAGCCCTGATCGGAGTGGTGAATCACGTTGCGGGGCCTGCGCTGGGTGACGGCCATCTCCAGAGCGTCCAAGACCAATTCCGAGCGCAGGTGATTGGTCATCGCCCAACCGACGATCCGGCGGCTGAAGGCGTCGAGCACCACCGCAAGATAAAGGAATCCAGCCGCCGTGGGCACGTAGGTAATGTCGGCCACCCAGAGCCGGTTCGGGGCGGCGGCTGCGAAGTTGCGGTCGACGAGATCGGGGGCCGGTCGCGCCTCTCGATCCCGCTGCGTCGTGGCAGGCCCATTACGCCGATGGCTGGTTCCTACGAGCCCGGCCTCGCGCATCAGCCGGGCAATGCGCTTGCGGGAATGCCGTTCACCCTGGTCGCGTAGATCGGCGTGGACGCGCGGTGCACCATAGGTCTCGTGCGAGCCGAGATGGACGGTGCGGATCCGCTTCAGCAGGGCTGTGTCTGCCAACCGTCGCGCCGAGGGCTGGCGGTCGACCCAGGCATAGTACCCGGCCTTCGACACGCCGAGCATGCGCGCCATGGCGGCGATGGGGAAGTCGGCCTGGTTCGCGTTCATGAACCGGAAGACCCCGACGGGAGAACCCCGGTCTCCCGAGCGAACCAGGCCGTCGCGCGAGAGAGGATATCGCGCTCCAGCTTGAGTTGTCGGTTCTCACGCCGAAGCCGGACGAGCTCGTCGCGCTCGGCGACCGTCAGGCCTGGATCGGCAGGCGGCGGCTTCGCCTCACGCCGGCCTTCGCTACGATCGGCCTCGGCCACCCAGTTGCGGATGGCCTGCGCGGAGGGCTCGAACTCGCGAGCCAGATCATTCGGATCACGGCCGGCGCGGGCCAGCTCGACCATCTGTCGGCGGAACTCGATGGGGTAAGGGGGACGGCTCTTCGGCATTGGACAAACACCTCACGCGAAAGCGTTCTCGGTGTCCACCAAACCGGGGCAATCCCAATCCAGCTGCTTGAGCCGTCGGATCTCAGGCACGCCCATGCCGACGAACTGCTTCTTCCAGCGGTAGAAGGTCGGCTCAGATACGCCCATCTTCCGGCAAACTTCGTCCACCGTCGCGCCGTTCTCCGCCTGCCGCAGGGCGAAGGCGATCTGTTCATTCGTGAAGCGTTTGCGAGGCATGGCATCCACCCTCCTTCAGGGTTCAGGATGCCCGAAAAACTTGCGCTCAGCGCGGACCAGTTTGCTGGGTCAGGGTCAGGTGAAGCGGCGAACAAGCCCATGCTTGCACTCGATTGATACATGGGTGCTGATCCCCCTAGCACTACTGTGTCACAAAATTTGGATGTAGGACTTGCTATTCGATCTGGCAATGGAGTGAGGCATGGATCGCATGAACTCTCCGCTGGGTGCCGACCAGTTGCGTTTTGCGAGCTATCTGGAGGCTTTGTCAGGCGTCCTGGGTCATGCTGATCGGATCGCACCGCTGAAGGCCTACTGCACGGGTCTCCTCCTGCCGGGTACTCGTAAGAGCATCGAGCCGATGGCGGTCCGGATCGCGCCGGCGCGGGTCCAAGCTACACATCAGGCGCGGCATCATTTCGTGGCCAAGGGCGAATGGTCGGACGACGCTTTGCTGGCCCGGGTACGCAGCGAGGTCCTGCCGGTGATCGAGTGTCAGGCTTCGATCCAGGCCTGGATCGTCGATGACACCGGCTTTCCCAAGAAAGGCCGTCACTCGGTCGGGGTGGGACGGCAAGACTGCGGTCAGATCGGCAAGCAGGACAACTGTCAGGTTGCCGTGACCCTCTCGGTGGCCAACACCCAGGCCAGTCTGCCGGTGGCGTATCGCCTCTACGTGCCGGAAGCCTGGACCTAGGATGCCGAGCGGCGCAGCAAGGCCGACGTGCCCGAGGATGTCGGCTTCCAGACCAAGCCAGAGATCGCGCTGGATCAGATCCGAGCAGCCTTGGCCGATGGAGTGGTGCCCGGCCTCGTTCTGGCAGATGCCGGATACGGGATCGACACGGCCTTCCGTACGGCGCTGACGGCTTTGGGCTTGTGCTACAGTTTGGGTGTTCAGTCCTCGACGAGCCTGTGGGCCCCAGGATCCGTACCGCTGCCGCCCAAACCTTGGAGCGGACGCGGGCGCCCACCCACCCGGGTACGACGAAGCCCTGAGCAAAAGCCACTCTCGGCAGAGAAGCTGGCTCGGTCTCTGCCGGAGACCGCCTGGCAGCGCATCACATGGCGCGTTGGCACGAACGGTGTGCTGACCTCGCGCTTTGCGGCCGTGCGGGCCCGTCCGGCCCATCGAGATGAGCTGCGACACGAGCCACGTCCCGAGGAGTGGTTCCTGATTGAGTGGCCGGAGGGCCAGGATGTGCCAACCAAGTACTGGCTCTCGACCCTGCCGCCAGAGACGCCCATGGCTGAGTTGGTCGGACAGCCGAAACTGCGCTGGCGCATTGAGCGGGATTACCAGGAGCTCAAACAGGAGATTGGGCTCGGCCACTACGAGGGGCGAAGCTGGCGCGGCTTCCATCATCATGCCAGCCTATGCATCGCCGCCTACGGATTCCTGGTCTCCGAGCGGGGCCGCTTTCCCCCCTCAAAACCGGAGATCACCGAACGGCAAGCGCTTGCCCTACCCCTCGGTTACAGACCCCGCGGTGCTCCCAATCCGGCCCGAGCGACTCGTGCCTGACTCAATCGCAACCTTGCACTCGAGGCTGGCACGGGCACTCACGCAAACCCAGCAACAATGCCCCTGCTGCTGGCATCGCTTTATGACCCAATAGTACTAGTGGTCTGAGTTAGAAGTTCTCTGACAGAAGCGTCCGACGCTTGCGAGGATCGCATCAGCGGGTTTGGTCCAGACGAAGGGCTTTGGATCGGTGTTGGTCTGAGCGATGTAGGCGTGGATCGCAGCTTCGAGATCGCTGGTCTGTTGGAAGGCACCACGCTGCAGACGTCGACGGGTGAGCAGGGCAAACCAACCCTCGACGAGATTGAGCCATGATGCGGACGTCGGCGTGAAATGAAGGTGCCAACGCGGACGCTTC
Organism: Methylobacterium sp. BI1; assembly: GCF_056680125.1. NCBI lineage: Bacteria > Pseudomonadati > Pseudomonadota > Alphaproteobacteria > Hyphomicrobiales > Methylobacteriaceae > Methylobacterium > Methylobacterium sp. BI1. The sequence goes on from NZ_CM155267.1 coordinate 149,935, forward strand.
ACGAGCCAGTCGTGGATCAGCTTGGTTTTGTGGGTGGCCGCGTTGTCGAGCACGAGGTGCACGTCGAGATCGCTTGGGACGGCCGCTTCGATCTGATCGAGGAAGTCGCGGAACTCGACCGAACGGTGCCGGCCTGTGCAGTGGCCGATCACCGTCCCGGCCTGGACGTCGAGGGCGGCGAACAGGTCGGTCGTACCCTGGCGACGATAATCGTGAGTTCGGCGCTCCGGCTGGCCGGGCCGCATCGGCAGCACGGGGGCCGTGCCCGTCAGCGCTTGGATCTGCGGCTTCTCGTCGACGCACAGCACCACGGCACGATGCGGCGGAGCCATGTAGAGGCCGACCACGTCCCGGACCTTGTCGACGAAGGCGGGATCGGTCGAGAGCTTGAAGGTGTCGGTCTTGTGCGGCTGCAGCCCGAAGGCACGCCAGACTCGCGAGACCATGCTCTGGCTCATGCCGACCCGCCGGGCCATGGCGCGGGTCGACCAGTGGGTGGCGTTCTCTGGCTGGCTCTCCAGCGTGAGGGTGACCATCCCTTCGATGGCCGTGTCCGTGACGGCACGTGGCGCACCGGAGCGGGGCAGGTCGACGAGGCCGTCGAGGCGATGAGCGAGGAAACGGGCGCGCCACGTCGTGACGCTCATCCGGCTGACGCCGAGATCACGGGCAACGCCACTGTTGGTCGATCCCGGCTCGGCGCAGGCCAGCACGATCCGCGCGCGCTGAGCCAAGGCTTGGCCGACATTGCGACGGCGGATGAGCCCCGCTAGGCGCGTGCGCTCGTCCTCAGTCAAATGGAGAGGAGCAGGTTTTGGACCACGGGCCATCGGTCACCTCCGTGCGGACATCCCCCACACGTAGGTGCAAGCTCAAAATCTGCAACAGAACTTCTAACTCAGACCACTAGCGTCCGGACCCATAAGGGTGGCGCGGACGGCGTAGGTGTGATTCACGGCTCCCATGGGAGGGGCCGATGGATCAGTTCTGGCTGACGGACGAGCAGTTTGCGCGGATCGCACCGCACCTGCCCACCGACACGCGGGGCAAGGAGCGCGTGGACGACCGGCGGGTGATCAGTGGTATCGTCCACGTGCTCAAGTCCGGCGGCCGTTGGACGGACGCGCCGCGGGACGTCTACGGGCCGAAGAAGACGCTCTACAACCGCTTCGTGCGCTGGGCGGCCAAGGGGGTCTGGGTCGGGTTATTCGAGACGCTGTCCCAGGCCGGCGGGCCGCCCTCACAGGTGCTGATCGACTCCACCGCCGTGAAAGCCCATCGCTGCGCCGCCGGGGGTAAAGGGGGGAGCAAAACCAGGCCATCGGCCGCTCGCGGGGCGGGCGCACGACCAAGATCCACGCTCTCACCGACCGCGGCTGCCGCCCGCTCGCCTTCCTGCTGACTGGCGGGCAGGTCGCCGACTGCAAGGCCGGTGCGCTGCTGCTCGAACGCCTGCTCGCCTGCCGCGTCGTGCTGGCTGACAAGGGCTACGACGGCGATGCCATCCGCCGACAAATCGAGGCGGCCGGAGCCGCGCCCAACATCCCGCCCAAGGTCAACCGGCGCTGGAAGCCGTGCTTCTCGCCTGTGCTCTATCGGGGCCGCAACAGCATCGAGCGGATGTTCGGTCGCCTGAAAGACTTCCGCCGCATCGCTACGCGCTACGACCGCTCGGCGGTCAACTACCTCGCCGCCGTCTGCCTCGCCGCGACCGTCAGCTACTGGTTATGAGTCCGGACGCTAGACTTTTTTCGTTAGGTGCGCAGCGACTTTCGCAATCTGCGCACCCACCAACCAGAATTCAGCCATCGCCTCCTCCTTTACCCGACGGCGTTCGCATGCGCGCTTGATAAGCCAAACTTGTGGGTTCCGGCCCTAGTTCAAATTCTACAACTGTGGTAGCCAATGACATACATACCACAAACGAGTTGCGAGCCCCCCTAAGACGTTCAAGCTTGGCTGGAATTAGAAAGTAGTAGTTGCATGCCATCAGATGGTTCTGATTTTATTTCCTTAGTAAAGGCCGCCAAGCAGAGCTGGCCTCTGATTGTTAAGATTGGGATTGCTGGCTTTATATGCGGGTTGATTTACATGGCCATCGCGCAGCCTAGGTTTACTGCGACCGCAGAAATAATGATTGATACTCGTAAAAACCAGCTTTTTTCAACGCAACAAGTTGTTGGAGATCAACTTTTCGACACAGGAGGAGTTGATAGCCAAGTGGAGATACTTAGATCCGAAAGTCTAGCTCTTTCGGTTATTAGAGAGCTAAAGCTTCTTGACGATGAAGAATTTTGGGGCAACCCAAACCCAATTTCTAGACTGATTTCTAGTCTAGTTGTTGATGATAAAAAGAGCAGCATGGCGGAGAGAGAGCAAGCGGCAGTTCAGGCATTCTCAGGCAACCTGAAGGTCCGTCGAGTTGGCACAACATACGTCATCGAGACAAGCTATACCGCTTATACACCTGAGAAAGCAGCTCAGATTACGAACTCGCTTGCCGAAATGTACATGGTCAACGAGCTTGAAAGTCGCTATCAAGCTACAAAACGCGCAAGTCGTTGGTTGCAGGAGCGGATCAAGGAGCTTCGGCAGCAAGCAAGTGATAATGAGAATGCTGTCCAAAAATTTCGCTCGGAGAACAATATCATCGAAACCGGACGAGGATTGTTGTCGGATCAACAGTTAGGCGATGTCAATAGTCAGCTAATCACGGCGCGTGCAGGTACTGCAGAGGCGAAGGCCCGTTTGGATAGGATACTTGAGGTAAGTGGAAGCGACATACCTAATGCGTCTATAGCAGAAGCACTTAAAAATGATGTTATTACACGATTAAGGGCGCAATATCTTGATTTGACTGCTCGTCAGGCTGATTTTTCTGCCCGCTTTGGGCCTAACCACATGGCGACAGTAAACCTGCGCAATCAGATGCGTCAAATTCTCAGCTCGATAAATGATGAGCTTCAACGCATGGCCGAGGCTTACAGGAGCGATTATGAGATCGCTAAGAGTCGAGAGCAGTCGGTTCAACAAAGTTTGAATTCACTAATCAACAGTGCGGGCACTGCGTCTCAGGCGCAGGTCAAGCTTCGCGACTTAGAAAGCTCAGCGCAAAGTTCCCGGAATTTGTACGACAACTTTCTTCAGCGGTTTATGGAAGCAACTCAGCAGCAGACTCTCCCTATTGCTGAAGCACGCATAATTACAGCAGCAACTCCGCCCCTGAAAAAAAGCTGGCCCAAGGGGAGTATTGTCCTCGGAGGAGCTAGTTTGCTAGGATTATTGTTGGGATCGGCAGCAGCGTTCGTGCGAGAATGGTCAAACAACGCTTTCCGCAGTGCCCAAGATTTCGAAGGTCGAACGGGAGTAAGTTGTATTGGAATTTTACCGAGGCTCGACTTTCCAGTTGCAACCGTTCCGAAGAATACTCCCGCACCCGCGCTGGCTCGTTCAGCCTTGGTAAGACATGTCTCTGATGCCCCGTTCTCTCGGTTCGCTGAAGTCATCCGCAATGCAAAGGTCGCAATTGATCATTCGCACAGCGCTGGCCGCCTTCAAGTGATCGGAATAGTATCGGCACTTCCTGGCGAAGGAAAAACTACTATAGCGGCTAATCTCGCGGAGTTAGTTGCGCAAACGGGCCGCTCCGTTTTGCTGATCGACGGCGACCTTCGTAGTCCTTCCCTTTCTAAATTATTCGCGCCACAAGCCAAGGCCGGACTACTTGAGGTTTTGGCCGACAATTCCTTACTTTCTGGACTTGTATTTCGCGATCCACAAACAAAACTAGAAATGCTCCCGGTGGTTTGTGAGAAAGGTGCTGTTCATACATCTGAGGTTGTTTCGTCAACAAAGATGTCGGACTTCCTTGTCAGCTGTCGCGCGCAATACGATTATGTAATTATCGATCTTCCTCCGGTTCTTCCTGTTGTCGATGTACGCGCTTCTGCTTATCTGATTGACGGTTTCGTTATGGTCGTTGAATGGGGGTTCACCTCCCGCGAGGCTGTTATAGAGGCTCTCGAAATTGTTGAGGGATTCAGAGATAAATTAGTTGGTGCCATCCTTAATAAAGCGGACAGTGCTGTTCTTAAGCGTTTAGAGAGTTACAGGGGCGATAAATTTGGTAGCTATTACACTAATGAAAACAGGAGCGCAGCTTGAAGCATCCGTGATGTCTGGCCTTCAACCTGGAAAGTCGTTCTCCCAAAGGTACGGCTTTAGGCAAGGCGGAGGATGTCATCATGTGACGGAACAAGGATACGGCTGAAAGGATTGTCGCTAATCTCCGTCAGGATGACGTCTTGGTTTTGTAAAGCCACAATGTTGCTGAAGCGGTCCGGTCCGTGGAGGTTACCGAGGTCGCTGCGGGATGAACTCCTCGACGGCGATGTGTTCTACGCTCTCGCGGAAGCCTGAATCGTGATCGAGGAATAGCGGAGGCAGGAAACACCGTCCGCCCGCAAACGCCGCTTGGCTACCACCTGCCTTCCCAAAGGTCATCGTCTGGCTATAAGTTTGGCTTGGCGGGTGCGTCTGTGATTCCCTTTGGGCAAAGGAGGCGCCGATGGCCGAGTTTTGGTTGAACCACGAGCAGTTTGCGGAGATCACACCGCACCTGCCGATAGACACCCAGGGCAAGGAGCGCGTCGATGACCGCCGCGTGATCAGCGGGACCATTCATGTGATGAAGTCCGGCGGGCGTTGGACCGACGCCCCGCATCAGATCTACGGCCCGAAATAGACCCTCTACAATCGCTTCGTGCGCTGGGCGGTCAAGGGGGTCTAGGGTGATCTGTTTGGGACCCTAGCCCGGGCCCGTGGGCCGCCCTCCCAGATGCTGATCGCTTCCTCGGCCGTGAAGGTGCATCGCTGCGCCTCCGGTGGAAAAGGGGAGAGTAAAGCCAGGCCATTGGCCGCTCGCGGGGTGGACGCACGACCAAGATCCATGCCCTCACCGATCGGTTCTGCCGCCCGCTCGCCTTCTTGCTGACGGGCGGACAGGTGGCAGCCTACAAGGCAGGCGCACAACTCCTGGGGCGCGTGCCAACGTGCCGAATCATGTTTTCCGACAAGGGCTACGACAGCGACGCCATCCGTCGTCAGATCGAGGCGACCGGGGCAGCTGTGCAGTCCCGCAGTGTGATGGCATCAGTTCAGCTGAGGTCGCTGCATACCGGGAGGCGTTATGGGACAGGTTCTTCACGGCTGCGCCATGACCACGCACGCGATCAGAGCAGCGCTACAGCGATCGAAAGCTTCGCTCAAAGATCTTGCGGCACAGCATGGGCTGAACCCCAAGACAGTCGCGAAGTGGCGCAAGCGTGCCTTCGTGCATGACGCAGCGATGGGACCGAAGACGCCGCGCTCGACCGTGCTCACGACTGAAGAGGAGGCGATCATCGTTGCCTTCCGCCGGCACACCCTCTTGCCGCTCGACGACTGCCTCTACGCGCTCCAGGCCACCATCCCGCACCTGCCCCGCTCGTCGCTGCATCGCTGTCTACAGCGCCGCGAGATCAGCCGGTTACCGGAGGTCGGCGGCGACAAGCCCGGTAAGCAAGCCTTCAGGGCTTATCCGATTGGCTTCTTCCACATCGACATCGCAGAGGTTCGCACCGGCGAAGGCAAGCTGTACCTCTAGGTGGCCATTGACAGGACGTCCAAATACGCCTTTGCCCAGTTGCACGAACGCGCTGATCGGCTCGTGGCCTGCGGCTTCTTGGAGGCGCTCATCGCGGCCTGTCCTTACCGCCTGCACACCATCCTAACCGACAACGGCATCCAGTTCGTCGAGCTGCCCAAGAATCGTCGCGGCCCGACTGCCTTGTACCGCATCAAATGCTTCGATCAGATCTGCCGGGCGCAGGACATCGAGCATCGGCTCACCAAACCAAACCATCCGTGGACCAATGGCCAAGTCGAGCGCATGAACCAGATCCTCAAGGAGGCGATGGTCAAGCGCTACCACTACGACCGTCACGATCAGCTGCGGGAACACCTCGCCGCCTTCCTGGACGCCTACAACTTCGCCCGGCGGCTCAAGACCCTACGTGGCCTCACGCCCATACCAATCGATCTGCCGAGCCTGGACAGACGGTCCAAGCCGCTTCAGATACGATCCGACCCATCTCTCCTCGGGACTGAACAAGTCCTCGCGTCCGACCCGCTCACGGTCAGCCATCGTGAGGGCATGGGCGAGGCGCTCGAACACGCCTATCTGCGAGAAGCGTAAGAATTAGCGATGCACCGTGCTCCACGGCGGGGAGTACACCGGCAGATGCCGTCAAAGACTGGGATTGCCCCGGTTTGGTGGACACCGAGAACGCTTTCGCGTGAGGTGTTTGTCCAATGCCGAAGAGCCGTCCCCCTTACCCCATCGAGTTCCGCCGACAGATGGTCGAGCTGGCCCGCGCCGGCCGTGATCCGAATGATCTGGCTCGCGAGTTCGAGCCCTCCGCGCAGGCCATCCGCAACTGGGTGGCCGAGGCCGATCGTAGCGAAGGCCGGCGTGAGGCGAAGCCGCCGCCTGCCGATCCAGGCCTGACGGTCGCCGAGCGCGACGAGCTCGTCCGGCTTCGGCGTGAGAACCGACAACTCAAGCTGGAGCGCGATATCCTCTCTCGCGCGACGGCCTGGTTCGCTCGGGAGACCGGGGTTCTCCCGTCGGGGTCTTCCGGTTCATGAACGCGAACCAGGCCGACTTCCCCATCGCCGCCATGGCGCGCATGCTCGGCGTGTCGAAGGCCGGGTACTATGCCTGGGTCGACCGCCAGCCCTCGGCGCGACGGTTGGCAGACACAGCCCTGCTGAAGCGGATCCGCACCGTCCATCTCGGCTCGCACGAGACCTATGGTGCACCGCGCGTCCACGCCGATCTACGCGACCAGGGTGAACGGCATTCCCGCAAGCGCATTGCCCGGCTGATGCGCGAGGCCGGGCTCGTAGGAACCAGCCATCGGCGTAATGGGCCTGCCACGACGCAGCGGGATCGAGAGGCGCGACCGGCCCCCGATCTCGTCGACCGCAACTTCGCAGCCGCCGCCCCGAACCGGCTCTGGGTGGCCGACATTACCTACGTGCCCACGGCGGCTGGATTCCTTTATCTTGCGGTGGTGCTCGACGCCTTCAGCCGCCGGATCGTCGGTTGGGCGATGACCAATCACCTGCGCTCGGAATTGGTCTTGGACGCTCTGGAGATGGCCGTCACCCAGCGCAGGCCCCGCAACGTGATTCACCACTCCGATCAGGGCTCGCAATACACGTCGCTGGCCTTCGGCAATCGCTGCCGGGAGGCGGGCGTGCGACCCTCGATGGGCTCGATCGGCGATGCCTACGACAACGCCATGGCCGAAAGCTTCTTCTCGACCCTCGAATGTGAGTTGCTCGCCCGCCGCCGCTTCCGCTCGCAGGCCGAGGCCCGGATGGCCTGCTTCAGCTACATCGAGAGCTTCTACAATCCGCTACGCCGGCACTCGGCGCTCGGCTACCGCTCGCCCGCCGCCTACGAAAACGAGACCCTCCTGCACCCATTGCCTGAGCCCCTGCTCAGCCAAGCCCCCTGAACCGTCCACAGAAACGGGGCAATCCCAAAGACCAAACAGACCTTAACGGCGGACCGCTGCCGGGCAGGGGCAAGGTGTGCAACAACAGCGATGAGACGTGAAGGGACGTCAACCCGAAGTGAGACGGGCCTCAAAAGCCAATGCGCTTCTGAGCGCGCAGTTATGATATGCCACTCGCCTCGCAGACTCCATCGCGGCCAGAGTTTGCTGACCGCGCCCTGAGGCCGCACATCTGACCGCACCATTCTCGGTGGAGGATCTGCTGCTGAGCGCTCTTGTTCGCAGGACCGTTCCACATATGGCTTCGCGCCATGTGGAGGATGTAGAGATGCGTCGGAAGAAGCATACGGCTGCAGAGCTCGTTGCCAAGCTGCGTCAAGTCGAGATTTGCGTCTCGCAAGGCAGCAAGGCTTCTCAAGCAATCCAGTCCATTGAGGTCACGGAGGTCGTTGCGCAACGAACTTCTCAACTGCGAGGTGTTCTATACCCTCAAGGAGGCCAGTGTCGTCACCGAGCAATGGTGAAGGCACTACAATAGCATCCGTCCGCACGCGTCGTTGGGCTCCCAGCCGACTGCGCCAGAGGTCGGAATCTGGCGAACAGAACCGAGCAGCTCAGCGCCACTCGTACACCGTGCCATCGTCTCGCGGCCGACGAGAGAGCAGGCAGTTTACGCGGGTCACTTAGACTAAGGCATCCAGTCCCACTTGCCAACGGGACGGGCCATACGTTTTGCGGAACCGGCCGCCTTGTGTTGAGCCGGTACGTCTGTGCCATATAGCGACATCATCCCGATTTGCACGCCGCGCTCCAGCACCGAGCCTCGCGGCCACCCTCGGTTGGTTCAACGATAAAAAGCCCCAGCGGTCTGCGATCACGCCGCTTCCAAATTTTCTGCTGACGCAAAAGAGGTTTTTCTACAGGCAATCCTAAGATCATCCGAAATCGATGCTGCAACTTGGCTCAAGTAATCTGTCATGTAGGAAATAGCTTCGTTAGCTGGGAGCTTCACCCGAGTTAACCCGTCATGCGAACGCCGTCGGTCCCACTTCCGAACATGAGCCAAACTCCGAGCAATCCCGGGGTCTATATTGAGATGATCGGCGAGCTCGACGTAGGTGACCCAGAGCTGTGGCATTGTTGTAACTCATGTATAGCAAAGTGTAACGAGCGATTGCTAGCATCAAGCGATTACTAGATTCTTCCACTTGGAATTACCTAAAAGTGTAATGCATATATTGATTAATTTTGGGATAATCATGAGCTTATCAACCTTAACTCGAAATATTTTTATAACATCGTGCTCACTCATACTTTATTCAGTAACGAATTAAACTGAAAACCGATGAAGCAAACACGGGAAGCAAGGGTTTGATAGCACAATGTGATATCACAACTGCGCACTATACTGCAGATAATTACTATAGATCCAAATTTTTCAGACAGCACTCACTCTATGAAGACAGTCCGTCGAGCGATCCCGCTCGGGCTTGTTGAGATTCATTGTGAGTTGATGACGGCAGCACAGAGGTAGATCAGGGCGGCGAAACTCTGGCCGGTCTTGTCGGAGCGCATAGCGATGCGCTTGAACTCTTTGAGCTTGCCGAAGAAATTCGCGACAAGGTGTCGCCATGTGAAAAGATCGCGATCAATCTGCCGGGGTTCACGGCGGTTGGGATGCTGAGAGATGACGACGACTGAGCCGCGCTCATCCATCTCCTAGGGCGTCTCTGCAAAGTCATGTGAGCCAGAGCATGGCCATGCCGAGTGTGACCATGGCGAGGTAATTCGTTGCTCGCTTCTCGTAGCGGGTTGCGATCCGGCGATATTGCTTCAGCCGGCCGATCAACCGCTCGACCTTGTTGCGCTCTCGGTAAGCCGCTTTGTCGAAATCGGGCTGACGCGGCTGATCCTTGCGGGTCGGGATGACCGGCCAAGCCATTAGCGCGAGTCAGGTCATCTTGCGGGCTTATGCAGCTGGCATGGCCGATGCCGCCTAGGCGTCGGCGACAGGAAGCTTGGACTTGCACCGGTTTAATGGAGAGCGGTTTGGTGGGCGATACCCCTTTCGAATAGTGTGGGGCTGGTGAAGCCAAGCGCCGAGTGACGGCGTCGGGGATTGTAGAAGCCATCGATGTAACGGGCCAGCGCGTCGATGGCCTCGGCTCGCGTCTGGAACGCGGTGCGCCAGACCCGTTCGCTTTTCAGCGTCTTGAAGAACGTCTCGACCATCGCGTTGTCATAGCAATTTCCCTTGCCGGACATCGAAGTCACGATGCCATGTCTGCGTAGCTCCGCCTGATACTCGTTCGCACAGTACTGACTGCCGCGGTCGGAATGATGCAATAAACCTGGTCCGGGCTGTCGGACGACAAGGGCACGTCGCAGCGCAGTCAATGCCAGTTCCTTGTGAAGACGGTCGCCCGCCGCCCAACCCACGACGCGTCGGGAGTACAGGTCGAGAACCACCGCCAGATACAGCCAGCCCTCCCGCGTCCAGATGTAGGAAATGTCCGCGCCCCACTTCCGATCCGGTCCGGGTGCCGTGAAGTCCTGGTCGAGGTGGTTGGGCGCGATCGGGAAGGCGTGGCCGCTGTCCGTCGTGCGTTGGAAGCGGCGCGGCTGGCGGGCCTTGAGCCCGTTCTCCCGCATCAGCCGGGCCACGCGCCGCCGGCCGGCCGCCAAGCCCTGCTCGCGCAGTTCGTGGGTCATGCGCGGGCTTCCGTAGGTCTCGTGCGAGAGCATGAAGGCGGACCGGACATGGGTGAGCAGCACGAGATCCTCGCGCTGGCGCGTCGAGGCTGGACGACTCTTCCAGGCAAAATAGCCGCTCGGACTGACGTCGAGAATGTTGCACAGGCGCGCGACCGGGAAGTCCCTTTTCGCCGCGTCGACGAGGTGGAACCTCATCGACTTCCCTCCTTGGCGAAAAAAGCCGTGGCCCGCTTCAGGATCTCCCGTTCCTGGCGCAGCACCTCGTTCTCACGGCGCAGGCGCTTGAGCTCAGCGGCCATGTCCTCCTGTCGGTCGGCCGGCGGGTGGTCCATCTCGCGCTCACGTCGGCCGTCGATCCCGTTGCGCAGCGTCGAGAGCCCGACGCCGAGATCGGCGGCGACCTCCCGGCGGGACCGCCCGCTCGTCTGGGCCAGCCGCACCGCCTCGGCACGAAACTCAGGGGTAAAGGTCTGCTTCCCGACTGCCTTGGAAACCCTCCTCCTTCAGGAAAAAGAGCTCTCCACTTTTCCGGAGCAAGTCCACACGTCACCTCCGCCGATGCCGACGACCGCGCCCGGGTCGGGGGCGCTTGGCGCAAGCCGTGCAGGCTGCCACCGGGGACAGCGTCGATCTTGTCTATGTCGACCAGGGCTAAACGGGCGAGAAGCCGGCCAAGGCGGCCCGCACGCACGGCATCGAATTCGAGGTCGTCAAACTACCGGAAGCCAAGCGCGGCTTCGTCCTGCTGCCGCGGCGCTGGGTGGTTGAGCGCTCCATCGCCTTGGCGACCCGCTTCCGTCGCCTCGTCAAGGATTACGAGCGGTATGCAAGCACGCTGGCAGGCCTCTCACTGTGGACTCGGGGGCTGCTGATTCGCGGCAGCCTGAGCAACGGCGAGCCCGCCTACTTCACGACTTTGGTGCCCAGTTGGCACGCCGCACGCGACCCTGGTCGGGGTCGAGGGACGGTGCTGGAGTATTAAGGACGCGTTCCAGACCGCCAAGACCGAACTCGGGCTGGCCCACAACGAAACCCGCTCCTGGCAAAGATGGCATCCGCACGTCAGCCTGGTAATGCTGGCCCTCGCCCTGCTGGCGGGGATGCGCCATCATGCCAACGCGCCGCCCCCAAAAAGCCACTGGTGAGCGGTCATATGGCGCCGGCTCCGGTATAAGGGGCGCGATCACCGCCCACGTGGCATCCGTCAGATCGGTTTCATAGCGTAGGCCCGTACGGCTATGCTGCCGCCGGGTGGTTGGGGTTCAGATGGCAGATCTACGTCATGTTTCAGCACCCTATTGGACTCATTGCCAGCCCGGCCACTCAACCCTGCCTCCGCACCTTATCGGGTGGGCTCTTAGCGGGCCGGGAAGGCAGTTCGCGCCAGACGGCTTCACGTAAGCCTCTAGGCCTAAACAAAATCTCCCTTAATGCTGTGAATGAAATAAAATATTCAAGGAAAAATCATATAAAAATGTCAGAACATCGGTGGGTATCAATCGAAATTTTAGATCATTTGCAATCTAATTTGCCGATAGATAGGTTGAAAGAAATTTTTAAGACTAGAAAAAAGCATAATATAGCCAAAAAGATTATAATTGTTACTATGGTAACCATTTCGACCTATCAGATAGCGCTTTCAGCGCAGCCCTCAAAGTCTGATTTTATATCGCAGCATATACTCATAGCTAAGCAAGACGGCATGTCGGCACGCATGAATTCTGCTGATTTCACAAATTACATTGTCGAGAGAACCTTGGAAAATGGTAGGAATCGAAATTTCATGGCTTACCCAGGCTGTCCCCAACCCGGACGAGAAAAGCTTGGAAATAGCTACCATCTAAATCCGTCAACTGGACGTATAGATGGTGATGGAAGCGTATTGAAGCCTTATCCAAGTCTTGAATTATTTATGAAAAGCAAATCAACGTCTAGACTCAAATCAGGTGATCGGCTGTTGTTGATGGGAGGTGACCACGGGAAGGCAGTAATTTCCGCTCTTGGCAACGATGATTTCATCACTATCGAAGCAGCGAGGAATGAAAAACCAACTCTAAGAGAACTTAGATTTGAGGGTGCGGAGCGGGTATTAGTTACAGGACTGTCATTTGAGTCTCGTGACGAAAAGCCCGGGCCCTTCGTTTTGATCGCCCCCTCATCATCATCCATTATCTTCGAAAAGAACCGATTTCAAACAGTGGCGGGACACCTGTGGGATGACACAGCTTGGACATTGAAAACTGCATCAGGTTTAGTAAGCAGAGGAAAATGTCTAGCCATGCTTAGTAATGAATTCAAAAATTTACATGGAGGCATTCATTCTGGTGGGCAAAATTCAGTTATAATCGGAAACAAATTTGCCAGTATTGTAAACGACAATATCAGTTTTTCTGTTAGCAATCAATGGATACTTGACAATATAATTCTTAGCGGGCGGAATAGCTTTTCCAATCCGCACCACCCAGACGGTATTCAGGGATGGACAGAACACAATTCGTTGACAGAAAAAATCGTTATTGATGGAAATGTAATTTTGAATTATCAGGCAGCTCGCATGGATGACAAGGGAAGTACAAGAGCTATTTCTCGTAGCAAAGAGGATACTGGCGTTTGGATGCAAGGAATTTCGATTTTTGATGGGCTTTGGCAGAATGTCCGTGTCACGAACAACATCGTGGTAACTAATTCAGCACTTGGTATTTCAATGCTCGGGCTTTCCTCTTCAGAGGTTTCCGGAAACGTCGTGGTTGGTTCGGAACCTAAGAAAATTCCTAGCGGAATTACAGTAGTAGACGCGAAGGATAAGTCTCCGACTTTTGAAACTGAGGTGAAAGACAATATAACTCAGATACTAACGGTATCTTCGCGATTAAAGCCGTCGGCTAATATTGTTTTTGATAAGATCATACAATCCCGCGCAAAAAATATACATGGGGATAGTTACCCGGTTGGGCCGGCTTCATTATGGGGAAAAGTGCTAAATCAACAATTATCAGAGATAATGCGTAATGTGGACGGATCAAAAAATCTTTACGATATAAGAATGAAATGATGGGAGGACGAAATTCATTAGCTAGTTATAAGCTACGTCGCAGACTCGACATTCAGAAAATATAAACTGTCGATCGAAGGCGATGACGCCGCCTCATGACCTGCGGCGCACGCTCTCGGCAATCCTGTGGCGGCATCAGAACGGCGCCAAGTGGCGCCCCATACCGCATGACCTGGGGCCGTGGTGGCGGGCAGCGCAAATCTTCATACGCTGGTTCGCGCGGCGGTGTCTGGGAGCATCTTCTCGCCCTCGTACAGGAGCGCGGCATTCAGCGCGGCATAGTGTTCCTCGACGGCACCAACATGCGCGCGCACCAGAAAGCGGCAGGTGCCGCCAAAAGGTGTAATCTGCAGCCGAGCGAGACGCTCGTGAAGCTTTTGGCCGATCACGTGGAGACTATGGGACGAAAACTTGCGTGATCGCTGACGGCGCAGTCCGCGCGATCGCCTTTCGGATTGCACTGGGACAGGCCCACGAATTGCCTCATGCGCTGCCCCTGCTCAAGCGCTTGCCGGGCGTGCCCCGATGGGTGGTGGCGGATCGGGGCTACTCCAGCCACCGCTTCCGCGAAGAGGTGCGAGAGGCCGGGGCAAAACCCGCCATACCGTCCAAGTGTGAAGCGTCCGCGTTGGCACCTTCATTTCACGCCGACGTCCGCATCGTGGCTCAATCTCGTCGAGGGCTGGTTTGTCATTCTGACCCGTCGACGTCTGCAGCGTGGTGCCTTCCAACAGATCACCGATCTCGAAGCTGCGATCCACGCCTACATCGACCAAACCAATGCCGATCCAAAGCCCTTCGCCTGGACCAAACCCGCTGATGCGATCCTCGCAAGCGTCGGACGCTTCTGTCAGAGAACTTCTAACTCAGACCACTAGCAGCCTGGTTCATCAACCATTTTTAAGCCAGCCGCAGATAAATCAGCGGCGGCTGGAATTGCCTTGGGATGTGAGCGAATGCTTCGTGAGGACGTACGATTTGCTGTAGCCAGCGATCACAACGGTCATTTTCTGGCCGTTAATCAACGCGATGTATTGGCGTGAGCCGATCCGAAATACAATCATATTGCCGGTGACATCGTGTATGTTGAGTGGATTCCACTCGAAGGGCTTCCCTGGATTGTCATTGGCCTGAACGGCGTCCTGATCAACTTGGATCTGGAGCCCGTCCCCTTCCCAACGACCTTCAAGGAATTTGCGCATGTTGGGCTGAGCTTTGACCGGTTCAAGAACAATCAGAATGCCGACTACGGCTATGCCCAACCGCTTTGATGCTTTTGGTAGGTCCATCCCCCGCTCCAATGGGACCTGTCGGATCTTATCCAATCTCTATTGACCCCAAGCATTACTTCGGCCGGGCTACTAGAGGCGCTCCACCAGCCACGATATCAACAGTGCGATTAACCCGCATCACGCGACTGTCGCAACGCCTACAGGAGCGAGCATAATTTTTATTGCTGCTGAAATAGATCGAATTTCTTGTTCCGATAAAACCTTATTTCATCTGGGATAATTTCAGTATTTCTCATGTGATCAACCGCGTTCCTATTGCAAATTAGCGGCCATCCCAATCCGAACCGTCGACCTCTCAGGACTTCTGAGCACGGATCGAGTCATTTGGCCCTCAGCTCGACTTTGGCCATTGGGCAGGCCCTTGAACGTGCGGGGTGACGAAGCGGGCGTAATGGACAGGCTGATGGTGTCCCTTGCCAGAGACGCCTCATGCCGCACCTGCCCGACCGCTTCGCCGGGATCATCCTGTCGTTTGCGCCGCTATTTGTCCACCGCTCGTGGCGGCACGCTCAGGCCCTGCTGATCGGCGCCATTCTGTGTCCGGGTCAGCGCACAGTAGCGAGCGTGCTGCGGATCACGGGCCGGGCGCGTGACCGCCATTTCGTGAACACTCAACGGGTGCTCAGCCGCGCCGCATAGTCGCCCCGTACCGGAGCCCGTATCCGGCAGCGGCGAGGTAGTTTCGGCACTCATCCGGTCGGACGGCGGCGAACGCGTTCTCGTTGGCGGTGGTTAGGTTGGCGGCGGTCCGTGCTGCAGCCGTTCGGAGGAGAGCTTTGACCTTGGCAAGACTGGACTTGCTCCGGAAAAGTGGAGAGCTCTTTTTCCTGAAGGAGGAGGGTTTCCAAGGCAGTCGGGAAGCAGACCTTTACCCCTGAGTTTCGTGCCGAGGCGGTGCGGCTGGCCCAGACGAGCGGGCGGTCCCGCCGGGAGGTCGCCGCCGATCTCGGCGTCGGGCTCTCGACGCTGCGCAACGGGATCGACGGCCGACGTGAGCGCGAGATGGACCACCCGCCGGCCGACCGACAGGAGGACATGGCCGCTGAGCTCAAGCGCCTGCGCCGTGAGAACGAGGTGCTGCGCCAGGAACGGGAGATCCTGAAGCGGGCCACGGCTTTTTTCGCCAAGGAGGGAAGTCGATGAGGTTCCACCTCGTCGACGCGGCGAAAAGGGACTTCCCGGTCGCGCGCCTGTGCAACATTCTCGACGTCAGTCCGAGCGGCTATTTTGCCTGGAAGAGTCGTCCAGCCTCGACGCGCCAGCGCGAGGATCTCGTGCTGCTCACCCATGTCCGGTCCGCCTTCATGCTCTCGCACGAGACCTACGGAAGCCCGCGCATGACCCACGAACTGCGCGAGCAGGGCTTGGCGGCCGGCCGGCGGCGCGTGGCCCGGCTGATGCGGGAGAACGGGCTCAAGGCCCGCCAGCCGCGCCGCTTCCAACGCACGACGGACAGCGGCCACGCCTTCCCGATCGCGCCCAACCACCTCGACCAGGACTTCACGGCACCCGGACCGGATCGGAAGTGGGGCGCGGACATTTCCTACATCTGGACGCGGGAGGGCTGGCTGTATCTGGCGGTGGTTCTCGACCTGTACTCCCGACGCGTCGTGGGTTGGGCGGCGGGCGACCGTCTTCACAAGGAACTGGCATTGACTGCGCTGCGACGTGCCCTTGTCGTCCGACAGCCCGGACCAGGTTTATTGCATCATTCCGACCGCGGCAGTCAGTACTGTGCGAACGAGTATCAGGCGGAGCTACGCAGACATGGCATCGTGACTTCGATGTCCGGCAAGGGAAATTGCTATGACAACGCGATGGTCGAGACGTTCTTCAAGACGCTGAAAAGCGAACGGGTCTGGCGCACCGCGTTCCAGACGCGAGCCGAGGCCATCGACGCGCTGGCCCGTTACATCGATGGCTTCTACAATCCCCGACGCCGTCACTCGGCGCTTGGCTTCACCAGCCCCACACTATTCGAAAGGGGTATCGCCCACCAAACCGCTCTCCATTAAACCGGTGCAAGTCCAAGCTTCCTGTCGCCGACGCCTAGGCGGCATCGGCCATGCCAGCTGCATAAGCCCGCAAGATGACCTGACTCGCGCTAATGGCTTGGCCGGTCATCCCGACCCGCAAGGATCAGCCGCGTCAGCCCGATTTCGACAAAGCGGCTTACCGAGAGCGCAACAAGGTCGAGCGGTTGATCGGCCGGCTGAAGCAATATCGCCGGATCGCAACCCGCTACGAGAAGCGAGCAACGAATTACCTCGCCATGGTCACACTCGGCATGGCCATGCTCTGGCTCACATGACTTTGCAGAGACGCCCTAGACCCGTCACGGCACCACGACGCTGTTTGCTGCCCTCGACGTCCTGGCGGGCACCGTGCTCGGCCGCGGCATGCAGCGCCACCGAACGGTGAGTTCATCCGCGTCCTCAACGAAATCGAGGCCGTCGTCCCGCCCGGCAAGGCGGTCAACGCGATCCTCGACAACGTCGCCACCCACAAGCATCCGAAGGTGCGCGCCTGGCTCGCCCGCCACCCGCGGCTTCACCTTCCACTTCACCCCGACCTCGGCCTCCTGGCTCAGCGCCGTCAAGGGCTTCTTCTCAGCACTCACGCGGCGTCGGCTGCGACGCGGGTCCTTCACCGGCGTCGTCGATCTGCACGCGGCCATCAAACGCGACATCGCCGAGCATAACCGACGCGCCAGACCTTTCGTCTGGACCAAACCCGCCGCCAGCATCCTCGCGGCCGTCAGCCGATCCCCTGAACCATCCGTCTGAGTCAGTGCACTAGGTAGCGGTAAGCCGAGTTCCCATGTTCAAAACGACATCTAATAGCATCGGTACATGCAGAATTAAAAGATGATTATTTCCGATTTTCTAACGCGGTGTAATAGTAGTGGAGATTGAGGAAGCATTGCCTGATATACCTGACAGAGCTGCTGTGAACCTAGACAAGCCAACGCTCGGTGCCTCAGAGATGAATATCACATCTTTATCCCGCATGTAGAAATCGCTCGCTAAAAAGAAAGCATCGGGACGACTAAAGTCGATCGTATATATTGTTGGAACGCGAGGGCCTGAATAGATCTGAAGGTCTATGCCTAGCTCTCGTAGCGCAGGCTTTTCTTCTAGCCGATATATGAATATTTGCTGTGGATTAGCACGTGCGGCGTCTAACCCGCCAGCCCTAGCTACAGCCTCTGTCAACGTCAAATTGTCTGTCTCAAATGGAAATCTGCGGTTGTTTAAGGCGCCTAAAGAGCCCGGATTAACAGTCGCCCCAAGTGCGACAAAGTACTTTGGCTCTTTCGAGAGAAAAACTGAGTCGTTTGTCGAGAGAAGTATGTTCTGTGCGGAATCCTTAAGAATATTGCTCAGCAAAGCCTGCTGAGTGTTGCCTTTTCGCTGCAAGGTCACGATGGTTTCAAATGAGTTGCTTTTTGTTCCACCAGCTCGGGCGATAGCTTCCAGCACTCGGATGCCGCCCGGTTCCATTGGTAGCCGTGCTGGCAGATTGACGTCCCCAAAGACGCTGACGCCCCCACTTCGACGTTCCGTCACTGTAACTACGACCTGTGGCTCAACGGCGCGATTAGCTATAAGCCCTCTAATTTCTTCGGAGATCTGCAGTGTAGTCCGACCAGATGCACGAACTTTGCCCGCAAAAGGGACGCTAATGCTTCCCGACGAGTCGACTTGTTGTATGGGAATATTTACAAAATTGCCTTGCCTGTTTGAGTTTCCATTGTCGGCTGGCAGGAACAACCCGCCCCCTGATGCTTCGAACACGGAAACGGCCACCATGTCACCAGCAGACACAACGCTGTTTCGCTCTCCGCCGTGAATGCGGGTAAATCGCGGAATACGCGCTTCAGTTGCTTCGTTTGCAGCGCGGATTGCAGTTGAGCTCAACTTAATAATTGCGTAGCCTACCAGCCCCGGGGCATCTTCTATCGTTACTTGCGAGCTGTTCCTTACTGCAGAACCCTGAGGACCATCGCTGGGGACGAAGGAGCATGCAGAAGCAAAAAGAGAGATTGTCGCCACTGTACATACCGAGGCAGCGTCGAATGTCATCGCCACCCGGTGCGGGCATGATAACTTTGGTTTAGGCGCATGATTTTTATTGCCTAATTTTAACAAGCGATTAGCCTTCGATGTATGCGGGTTTGTAAGCTAACGCTGGCTGCACGGCGGAATTGCAGCTGCGTTTTATGCCCAATAAATGAATTGCCACTCAAACAAGCTGGCACTTAAAGTGGGTGTTACCATCGAAAAAACTCGTCATAAGGCTTTTTCTGCCGGCCAAGATGTGAGGTATAGGCGTTCCATGCTGTATAATCCTGAGGATCAGGAACGTACGTAACTCCGGGCTCACATTTAAGCGTCACGGACGTAGCATTTTCTTCACAAAAGGTTCGCCTGTGAGCGTAGGGCATGGCTCTTTTTTTTGGCCACGACACTTGAGTCTCATTATATGAAGAGGCGTATTGAGCGCGATCTTGTATATCTGAAGATGCTGCCTTCTGAGCGATAAATACGACTAATATACCGATAATTGGACATGCGATACGTCTCACAACAGCGCTCCAAGATGTTAACCGCGGTAATGCGACGATGAAGGGGTGGGGGGCTAAATTATCGATTTCCGGACGGGTTGTCGCGCGCTATTATATGCATTAAGTCAAATTAGTTCAGCTGAAAATTTCGATTTTCCTCATAATCCGAATCGACGTTGCGAAGTGGCAACACGCTTCAATTTATTCACCCATTCAATACGTTGGAACCCTTCCCTTACGGGTAGCAATGGTCTTAGGGTCTGGGCCCGATGAGTACCATCAGGCGATGACGGCAGCGAGTGCGACGGCCGAGGCGTAGTTGCGGGCCAGCTTGTCGTAGCGGGTGGCGATGCTGACCCTGACCCAGCAAACTGGTCCGCGCTGAGCGCAAGTTTTTCGGGCATCCTGAACCCTGAAGGAGGGTGGATGCCATGCCTCGCAAACGCTTCACGAATGAACAGATCGCCTTCGCCCTGCGGCAGGCGGAGAACGGCGCGACGGTGGACGAAGTTTGCCGGAAGATGGGCGTATCTGAGCCGACCTTCTACCGCTGGAAGAAGCAGTTCGTCGGCATGGGCGTGCCTGAGATCCGACGGCTCAAGCAGCTGGATTGGGATTGCCCCGGTTTGGTGGACACCGAGAACGCTTTCGCGTGAGGTGTTTGTCCAATGCCGAAGAGCCGTCCCCCTTACCCCATCGAGTTCCGCCGACAGATGGTCGAGCTGGCCCGCGCCGGCCGTGATCCGAATGATCTGGCTCGCGAGTTCGAGCCCTCCGCGCAGGCCATCCGCAACTGGGTGGCCGAGGCCGATCGTAGCGAAGGCCGGCGTGAGGCGAAGCCGCCGCCTGCCGATCCAGGCCTGACGGTCGCCGAGCGCGACGAGCTCGTCCGGCTTCGGCGTGAGAACCGACAACTCAAGCTGGAGCGCGATATCCTCTCTCGCGCGACGGCCTGGTTCGCTCGGGAGACCGGGGTTCTCCCGTCGGGGTCTTCCGGTTCATGAACGCGAACCAGGCCGACTTCCCCATCGCCGCCATGGCGCGCATGCTCGGCGTGTCGAAGGCCGGGTACTATGCCTGGGTCGACCGCCAGCCCTCGGCGCGACGGTTGGCAGACACAGCCCTGCTGAAGCGGATCCGCACCGTCCATCTCGGCTCGCACGAGACCTATGGTGCACCGCGCGTCCACGCCGATCTACGCGACCAGGGTGAACGGCATTCCCGCAAGCGCATTGCCCGGCTGATGCGCGAGGCCGGGCTCGTAGGAACCAGCCATCGGCGTAATGGGCCTGCCACGACGCAGCGGGATCGAGAGGCGCGACCGGCCCCCGATCTCGTCGACCGCAACTTCGCAGCCGCCGCCCCGAACCGGCTCTGGGTGGCCGACATTACCTACGTGCCCACGGCGGCTGGATTCCTTTATCTTGCGGTGGTGCTCGACGCCTTCAGCCGCCGGATCGTCGGTTGGGCGATGACCAATCACCTGCGCTCGGAATTGGTCTTGGACGCTCTGGAGATGGCCGTCACCCAGCGCAGGCCCCGCAACGTGATTCACCACTCCGATCAGGGCTCGCAATACACGTCGCTGGCCTTCGGCAATCGCTGCCGGGAGGCGGGCGTGCGACCCTCGATGGGCTCGATCGGCGATGCCTACGACAACGCCATGGCCGAAAGCTTCTTCTCGACCCTCGAATGTGAGTTGCTCGCCCGCCGCCGCTTCCGCTCGCAGGCCGAGGCCCGGATGGCCTGCTTCAGCTACATCGAGAGCTTCTACAATCCGCTACGCCGGCACTCGGCGCTCGGCTACCGCTCGCCCGCCGCCTACGAAAACGAGACCCTCCTGCACCCATTGCCTGAGCCCCTGCTCAGCCAAGCCCCCTGAACCGTCCACAGAAACGGGGCAATCCCACCTCGACAACCTCCCCGCCCACAAGGGCACAGCGATCCAGGCCGCCATCGAGGCCAGCGGCGCACGGCTTCGCTTCCTGCCGCCGTACTCGCCCGACTTTAATCCGATTGAGATGGCCTTCGCCAAACTCAAGGCGCTGCTGCGCAAAGCGGCCGAGCGCACGGTCGATCGGCTCTGGACTGTCGTCGGCGATCTGCTCAACGCCTTCACACCAACCGAGTGCGCAAACTACTTCGCTGCCGCCGGATACGATCCGGAAGAGTGGAAAACGCTCTAGCGTCCGGACCCATAACGGTGGCGCGAACGGCGTAGGTGTGATTCACGGCTCCCATGGGAGGGGCCGATGGATCAGTTCTGGCTGACGGACGAGCAGTTTGCGCGGATCGCGCCGCACCTGCCCACCGACACGCGGGGCAAGGAGCGCGTGGACGACCGGCGGGTGATCAGTGGTATCGTCCACGTGCTCAAGTCTGGCGGCCGCTGGACGGACGCGCCGCGGGACGTCTACGGGCCGAAGAAGACGCTCTACAACCGCTTCGTGCGCTGGGCGGCCAAGGGGGTCTGGGTCGGGTTATTCGAGACACTGTCCCAGGCCGGCGGGCCGCCCTCACAGGTGCTGATCGACTCCACCGCCGTGAAAGCCCATCGCTGCGCCGCCGGGGGTAAAGGGGGGAGCAAAACCAGGCCATCGGCCGCTCGCGGGGCGGGCGCACGACCAAGATCCATGCTCTCACCGACCGCGCCTGCCGCCCGCTCGCCTTCCTGCTGACTGGCGGGCAGGTCGCCGACTGCAAGGCCGGTGCGCTGCTGCTCGAACGCCTGCCCGCCTGCCGCGTCGTGCTGGCTGACAAGGGCTACGACGGCGATGCCATCCGCCGACAAATCGAGGCGGCCGGAGCCGCGCCCAACATCCCGCCCAAGGTCAACCGGCGCTGGAAGCCGTGCTTCTCGCCTGTGCTCTATCGGGGCCGCAACAGCATCGAGCGGATGTTCGGTCGCCTGAAAGACTTCCGCCGCATCGCTACGCGCTACGACCGCTCGGCGGTCAACTTCCTCGCCGCCGTCTGTCTCGCCGCGACCGTCAGCTACTGGTTATGAGTCCGGACGCTAGGTAAACAAAAAATTTTCGGAGATGAGGGAGGCTAGTTTCACGTTTAGAAGCGTCAAATCATTATGTGCGTCCATTGCGATGGTCACGTCGGTGCCACTCTGATGCGCATGGGCGAGAACATCGTCGACGTTACCGAACACATGGTGGTCAAAGCTTATGGTATCCCCATTGCGGCCGGCCGCGAAGTCTACGACCGTGTCGTGCCCCCCTGCGGCCTTGAATAGGAAGATATCGCGCGCCTTGCCGCCCACCAGCATGTCGTCACCGGAGGTTCCAATAATGACGTCGGAACCGCTAGTTCCGATGACCACACTGCCATGACCGAGCCCCTTATTGCCGGCAGCGTCGTCGCTCGAGAAGGTATATGTGTGGACTTTATCTCCTGCTTTCGTCGCATTGAACAGGAACGCGCCGGTCGCCGCCGCCTTGGTAGCGCCGATCAGAAAGCCATCATCGTACACCGAAACAGTTGATTTTGCCTCCGCGCTGCCTCGTAGCTGTGCGCTTGTCGAATCAGCTACAACATATGGTCGGGTCAGCGTCACATCAGTCGCAGTTCGATCGACTGTGAGAGAATACGTCCCCGCCGCTCCCTTGTTGCCGGCCAGATCGGTAGCCGTAGCCGTCAAAGCGTAGTTCCCCTCGTGTAGGTCGTCCAGAGCGAATGCCCACGTCCCCCCGGCATCTACGTTGACCGTGCCGAGCACGTTGGTTCCACTTGACACTGTGACGGTGGATGCGGGTTCAGCCGTCCCCTTCAGCGTCAAATGATGCGCGTCGGTCGCATGATCGCCCTTGAAACCGTCAGCGACGTCAAAGTCGAGGATAGATGCGCGAACCGGCGCCCGAGTATCGAGGATAACATTCCCGATAGGGACAGCAGCGCTGGTGTTCCCAACTTGATCGCGCTCACTAATGGACAGGTTGTGTGCCCCATCCCCGAGGTTGGGCAGGTCGATATGCCAGGTGCCATCCTGCCCTACCTTGGAACTTCCGACCCATCGGGTATTATCGTAGGCCGTCACTATGTCTCCGGCTTCGCCTGCTCCGTTGAGTGTGATCAGCTTCGAGTTCGTTATGCCGTCTCCGCTGAACCCTGTATCGAGATAAGTCAGCTTCCCCGTTGGGGACGGTGCACGGGTGTCGATCGCGAGCGTTGCGAATGGACCCTGCAAGGAACCGCTCGTCGATACGGCCTGCCCGACGCTTGTACGTAGCGTTGCACCGTTCAGGGCGATCTCGTCTACTTCAAGAGCGGACACGTCGTCGCCTGCGGCCACCTTATAAATGAAGACCAAGGTTTTGCTGCCGCCCCCGTAGGCGTACTTCGCGCTATTGCCATTGTTGAGGTGCAACTCGATTCCGGTACCGCCAATCTTGACGGCGTCCGAGAAATCCACGCTGATCGTCAAAACAATGCCTGCCTTCACCGTACCATTATGACTGAAGTGATATCCGGTCGCGTGCGGTACTGGGGGAGCTTGGATCACATTGTTTCCACTGAGTGCTGGCAGGCTCATCGATATAGCGCCGCCGATCTTTCCTTCAGGATCAGACAGGCGAGTCTGAAGGTTCGCAGCAACGAAGTTCGACGCCTTCACATCGCTCAGGATTGCAAGTGTCGTCCATGAGCCCGTCCCATCCTTGGCTTGGACCAGCGTGTCGGTACTGGATTGCTGAGCGCGCACAAGGCCGGCTTTGAAGGGGTCATCGCTCGCCCAGCCGAGCCGGATCCCGAGGACCGACACGTCGATGAGGTCACCGCCTCGACCGGCTTCAAAGTCGGTGATCGTGTCGCCTGCTTCCGACAGGTCGTTGAAGGCGAAACGGTCGCGCCCGATACCTCCGGTCAGCAAATCCTTGCCTGCACCACCCCAGATGTAATCCGATCCGGCACCGCCCGAGATCGTGTCAGTACCCTGACCACCCAAGAGCTTATCGGACGCCGTGCTCCCGATCATCACATCGTTCCGGGTGGCGACGGTCCCTTGCTTAACCGACGTATTGACAATGGCGACGTTGGCGCTTGCAATCTTGTATCCGGTACCGTCGCTCTCAAAGATACTGTTCTTGACTGTGTTGTTTTGCGCATTGTTGGACAACATGAAAGAATAGTTTGCTGTCTCGCGTAGGCTTACATTGTCGACGACCGCGTCCTTTCCGTCACCTTGGCCATACTGGTAGAACTGCAAGCCGAATTGATTGCCAATCCCTGCACTATTCTTCATGACATTTCCAATCCCGCGGAAGTCGGCAGCGATCTGTGAATTGAAAGCTAATACGTCCTGATAAAGGCCGTTGCGGGTCTCGGAATGGAAGTCGTAAGCTGAACGAATTGCGCCATAGACGACAGCATTCTCACCTAAAAGGCCAATGTCCGCTCCATATCGCGAGGCACTGTCTGTATTCGCAACGACACCGACGCCATGCACCATGACGCCATGGTTAACATTTTCTGCGAATAGGCCGTTGACATGCGTTCCGAGCGAAGCCGCTGAATAGGCGGCGGCACCTACATTAAGCCCAGTCAGATCTTTAATTTCGGCGTGTACGCTGTTGACGACTTTAACGCCAGCGCCTCCGTTCTTCGCGGTAACGTCTATAATTTCTGCGTCGACCAGATTACGAATCTGGATTACGTCTCGGACCGCATTGGCGTAGCTGAGCTCGCTCGCATCAACTGTTCCGTTCTTCAGCGTAAACCGTCCAGTTGCGTAAATAGTCGCACGAACATTTGTATTGTAGAGGGCCTGGTCAATCAAACTGCCTTCCAGCTTAACCGTATTTCCCACGATTTCGACAACCTTGGCGGCCTGACCTAGTCGTGTCGGCTGATTGTTATCGCTCGGGTCTATATGATCCCCTGGTAGCATATCATCAGACGTGACCTTAACCCAGGAACCAACACTTAGGCCCACCGGAAGCGCAGAATAAGTTAATGTTGCGTTACCGCCTTTGTCGACTCCGAGGGCCACCGAAACCTGCGGCAACTCAGCCCCGATGACGTACATCGTCGGCTGCGAACCAGTCATGGTCGATTTCAAGGTTGATCCGTTGAGATTGATGGTCACGTCCGCTGACCCGATTGTAGCTGTCAGCGTCTTGCTCAGTAGGATGGTCTCGTTTGGGGCAAGCACAATCGTACCACCATCTGAAATCAGGCTCGCAACCGCAGCAGCCAGATCCCGTTCAGTTGCGCCGGATGCAAGGTTAATAATTTTTGACACAACACCACTCCGCGGTAATCATTAATAGTGTAAAATTGGATGACTCCGGGCTAGCCCGTGCCTTAATCCAGAATCTTTCTATCACCGGTCCTAATCGGCCAGTTTAAACAGATCATGAAAACTTGAACGATCGGCCCGGTATGGATATGAAATTATTACTTACGTCCTGACTATCGTTCTATGGGGTTCGCAGAAGTAGAGGGGGCGATGATGCCAGGTGCGGAAAGATGGGGCTCGTATGACGACGGCGAAGTCGAGCGCGCGATTTGAATTTACGTTTGGCCGCACAGACGCTTTGGATTAATTGTGAACCATGTTGGATTTGAATTGACCTCGCAGGACGGAGGGCAATACAATTTTCAGATTTCAAAACATGTAATCCGATTTGGTTTTAAGCTTACGCAGCCTAACTAATTAAGCCTTATCTGATTTTTAAGCCTAAAAGATATTGTATTAATCTCACTGTAGTTGAGCTTTTCCACCCCCAACGTGTAGTCATCGGGGCAAGCAGAACGGTCTTGGTACCTAGCCTTGGCAAGGCTGGAGCCTTTCGGCTCATCAGCTGCGAAGGCTACGTTGATCGCTGGAAGTTTGATCCCAGGGTTTGATGGTGCACTTTCCTTGTCAGATTGCAGAAATGCGCGATGGGCCAAGTTCTCTATGGAAGCGCCACGACGACTAAGCGGCTGCGTTGAAGGTTGACCAGGAGTGGCCGCCAGGGCGCGCGGACGATGGCGTTGAACGTCACCAGCAGCTTTCGCATCACCGCCACGAGGGCGACCTTCCTCGGTCGGCTAGATGTTCGGTCCCACTGTGTGGTGGTACGACTGATGCCGCCTTGAGGGACGCGCTATGGGACAGGTTCTTCACGGCAGCGTCACGACGACTGAGACGGTCCGTCGAGCAATCCAAGCTCGTCAAGAGAGCGTGAGGGCCGCCGCCAAGCGCTACGGCGTCAGCGCCACGACGGTGCAGAAGTGGCGCTCACGCCAGACCAGCACCGATGCTCGGATGGGACCGAAGGAGCCCCGATCCAGCGTACTTAGCTTGGAGGACGAGGCGGTCATCGTCGCTTTCCGCCGGCACACTCTGCTGCAGCTGGACGACTGCCTCTACGCGCTGCAACCGAGCCTGCCGCATCTGACCCGCTCGTCGCTTCATCGCTGTCTGCAGCGTCACGGCATCAGTCGCCTGCCGGACGTCGAGGGCGACAAGCCGAAGCGTTCGAAGTTCAAGGCCTACCCGATCGGCTACTTCCACATCGAAGATCGAGCACCGTCTGACCAAGCCGCGCTGCCCATGGACGAACGGTCAAGTCGAGCGGATGAACCGAACTATCAAGGACGCCACGGTCAAGCGCTACCATTACGAGAGCCACAAAGAACTCCGGCAGCACCTGCAGCTGTTCGTGGATGCCTACAACTACGGACGCCGGCTCAAGACCCTGCGCGGCCTTACCCCCTACGAGTTCATCTGCCAGGCCTGGACGAAAGAGCCAGAACGCTTCAGGCTCGATCCGTCACACCACATGCCGGGACCGAACATCTAAGCTCTGTGAGCCGCTCGTAGAAGGGCCGAAAAGGGGAGGCGATACGCCACCGGCAGACTGGCCTGGGTGTTGGCCACCGAGAGGGTCACGGCAACCTGACAGTTGTCCTGCTTGCCGATCTGACCGCAGTCTTGCCGTCCCACCCCGACCGAGTGACGGCCTTTCTTGGGAAAGCCGGTGTCATCGACGATCCAGGCCTGGATCGAAGCCTGACACTCGATCACCGGCAGGACCTCGCTGCGTACCCGGGCCAGCAAAGCGTCGTCCGACCATTCGCCCTTGGCCACGAAATGATGCCGCGCCTGATGTGTAGCTTGGACCCGCGCCGGCGCGATCCGGACCGCCATCGGCTCGATGCTCTTACGAGTACCCGGCAGGAGGAGACCCGTGCAGTAGGCCTTCAGCGGTGCGATCCGATCAGCATGACCCAGGACGCCTGACAAAGCCTCCAGATAGCTCGCAAAACGCAACTGGTCGGCACCCAGCGGAGAGTTCATGCGATCCATGCCTCACTCCATTGCCAGATCGAATAGCAAGTCCTACATCCAAATTTTGTGACACAGTAGTGCTAAGAGATTGAATGCCCGGCCGCGCGAATCTACCGAACGAGTCATAAAGAGTCTCTGGTCAGCCATCATATGCTTCTTCAACGCAAACACGCCAAACGAATACTCCAAGCTCTTCGCTTGGTAGGATATGGGAGAAGTTGAAGATAAAATATTTTAATTCACATCTAACTACTCGGCGCATATTGGATTATCTAGGAGCTTTTTTCTTGCCAAATCCTGACTGTTAAGGTTGGTATGCTCCGGCGCACGGCTCTGCAGGGTCTGCAGGGTCTGCACTGGCAATCGACCTCTGACTAGTTTAACGCTGCACCTTGTCAACTCGCGTGGACCCACATGCACACATTACGTAGCGCATAGCGATTTGCAGGTGATAGGTCCTTGTCTGTATGAAGATCGAAGGGGAATATGGGCGTGAGCTTGCGACTGCAACTGGCTTGGTCGGCCGCACGTCAGATTGTGATGAGGCTAGGCACGCTCGTCGCCTTTATCGTGGCCGCGAACATCCTGCCGAAGAGCGAGCTTGGCCTGTTTGCTGTTGCAGTCGCGGTTGCAGCAGTTGCAGACATCTTTGCCGAGGGCGGCATGGGAGATGCCGCCATCCAAACTCGCGAACACAATGAATCTGTGCTGCTTGCTGCGACTTGGCTCAACGTGCTGATCGCGCTTATTGTATCAGGCGCCATCGTCGCCAGCCGTTCGATAATCGAGCGGGCGATAAATGTACCCGGTCTAGCTAACTTGCTGCCGTTTCTGTGCGTGTCGCTCGTTTTGAACGCGGTCGCGTACGTGCCTCAGGCGCTCCTGCGTCGAGAAATGGCTTTTCGATCACTCGCAACCGCGAGTATGTATGCTGTGACCTGTAGTAGCATAGTTGGGATCTCACTCCTCTTCGCAGGCTTCGGCGTTTGGAGTTTAATCATTCAAAACATTCTCGCGGCCGGGATAACGACCGTCCTGATTTGGTATCGGTCGCCCTACCGGCTCCGCTGGAGTGATCCGCGCCTGGCTAAATCGCTATTGCCTTTCGGGTTCGGTATGATTTCAACGAAGCTTTGCGCTTATTTAGCCACCCGTAGCATCGAAATCATTGTACCGCTCTTCTTCGGCCCCGCGGCTCTCGCAACCTACATCATGGGTTCGCGTATCACTGCCATCGCCTCGCAATTCACGTCGGCAGTCGCCACTGAAGTAAATTATGTAAACTTGGCGCAGGTCAGTCCCAACAACAAAAATGCGCTTCTTGACACGCTCTATCGCTCTGTACGATTCGCATCTGCGCTGATTATGCCAATGTTTTTCGGGGTCGCCTCCATTGCCCCCGAGATTACCGGCCTCATGTACGGTGTAAAGGGCGATGGATCAGCCAATGTACTTGTGTTTACCGCTATTCTCGGCGGATTTCAGGCTATCACCTATCAAAACTATCTTCCTATCCAAGTTTCAGGG
The DNA here is from genome assembly GCF_056680125.1 of Methylobacterium sp. BI1. Taxonomy (NCBI): domain Bacteria; kingdom Pseudomonadati; phylum Pseudomonadota; class Alphaproteobacteria; order Hyphomicrobiales; family Methylobacteriaceae; genus Methylobacterium; species Methylobacterium sp. BI1. The sequence goes on from NZ_CM155267.1 coordinate 178,937, forward strand.
AGGCCCTACATCGTCGGAATGATGCTTCTAGTCGCCGGACTGCTAGGGATGCTTGCTTCATTGATCGGCAGCCGCTCGCTCGATCACGCGGTTGCCGCCTTCTCAATGGCCCAAGCCACTCTGCTGCCGATGTCGACGATTGCTTGCAGTAGTCTCGTCGGATCTTCAAGCCTAAAGACAGCTAGAATCGTCCTACCGTTCCTGGTTGCTTGCGCTGTAATGCTCGGCGTCTCGTACCCGCTCCGGAAACTGATTGCACCATTGACGCAGGGAAGCGATCTCCTAAACCTTGCTGCCCTCACCCCGATGCTCTTTCTGCTTTATATGGTATGCGCTTTGCTGCTCGATTTCCGCGCAACGCGGACAGTCATGAAGGCCGTCTTTTCACGTGGGGCAGCAGTTAAGACCGTGGCAGATGTCGCGTGATAAAACGACCGGGCAGGATGTCATACCTGATTGAGTTTAGAGGTGAGTCTTGAGTACTCATAGTCCCGTTCTGGGTAGTTCAGTCTATTCGTCGCCCTGTAGCCCTAAGCTTATCTCGCTTGGAATATTGCGCTCGCTCACTTGTCGAGCGTCGATACGATGGCAACAACAGCTCGGCACTGCTGAAGAAGGCTCATGGGAGCATGGCTCTCCTCGATTGAAACGACAACCTGAGGATGCGTCAGCATGAGAGCCTCGAGTCGCGCCGGTCGTTTTGGCTCGCTTTCTATCTACCTGCCCGATTTGGACGGTGGAGGAGTTCCCCAACTCTATCTCGGACTCGCTCCGTATTTCCAGAAAGCGGGATTTGATGTAACTTTGCTGCTGGACCGTCGCGAAGGCGAAATGCTGGATCGGGTTCCACCCGGCATTCCTGTTGTATCCCTTGATGCGGCTCGTCAGGTTAGGGCCCTGCCCCGTCTTGTGCATTACTTACGTGACGCCAACCCTCAAATTCTTCTCTCGGCGATTGAGCACATGAACATTATGGCGTCGATCGCATGCCGCCTCTCCGGTCGCCAGACCCACCATGTCCTCACTCAGCACAATCCCTTATCGGTGCAAGCAAAGCGCCCGGGGATAAAATTTCAGGCACTGCCTCTACTATATCGTTGGTCCCTACCGCATTCAGCAGCCAATATTGCAGTTTCGCGCGGTGTCGCTGATGACCTGGCAGGCACTACCGGATTCCCACGTGAACGGGTCGCTGTGATATATAACGGCGTTGCAATGTTAGACATTGAAGCGGCCTCGGCCGCCCCGTTGCCGGACTTCTGGCCGAGTGAAGAAAAAACACTAGTCACGGTTGGGCGACTTGCCGCCCAAAAAGATCAAGCGACCCTGCTACGTGCTCTATCACTCCTGCCGCCACGCCACACACCACATCTCGTCATCATTGGTGAGGGGCCCCTGCGCTCCGAACTTGAGGCTCTGGCCCTACAACTCCGCATATCTGAGCGAGTACATATGCCGGGCTTCATCGGCAATCCCCATCCCGCAGTCAAAGCTGCCGACTTGTTCGTTCTATCGTCGCGTTATGAAGGATTTGGTCTTGTCCTTTGCGAGGCGCTCGCGTGTGGAACAGCGGTGGTCAGCACAAATTGTCCTTTCGGGCCGTCCGAAATTCTTGCCGACGGGATTCACGGGCATCTTGTGCCCATCGAGGATCCTCGTGCATTGGCTAACGCCATCGCAGATGCGCTTGACTATCCCCGGCCGCGAACTGCTAACCTCGACCGCGGGAAAGACTTCGGCATAGAGCGATGCGCCAAGGAATACATTGCTTTGATGAGCAATTTGTTGTACGGTAAAGGCGATTTATCCTCTGCAGCCGCATCTCCTTCAGACAATACGGATGCGGCTTCAAGCTGGAGGTCGTCGTGAAGCCTGCACTCGTTCTTCTCTCCACGACCGACGGAGCGGGAGGCCGACACGAACATCTTGATCGCATGATTGCGTCAGTGATCCAGTTCGTTGAAACGTACCCAGAAGTACCAGTCCGTCTTACTCTCTTGGTGCAGCGTGCCCCGGCTGACTTCGCATTGAACGCGCCACCCAAAATCGTCGATTGCGTCATGACCCCCGAGCGACTGTCCTTATCTGCGGCCCGGAACCGAATGCTTGAGCTAAGGCGCGCTGAAGGTGCACTTCACAGCGGATCCATTCTGTTCTTTCCCGACGACGATTGCTGGTATCCAAACGGGGTCCTCAAGTCGATCTCTGCGGCTTTCGCGGACGACGAAGCGCTCGACCTTTGGTTCAGCCGGTACAGCTCAAAACCCGAGTCAATAAAGTTTTGTCACAGTCGTACTGCCTCCGCATCAGACGTCGTCCGGCGAGCTTCGTCCAATACGATGGTGTTCCGCGGCAGCTTGGTTGCTCACTCGCATTTCCGCTTTGACGAAGGCCTAGGAGTCGGCGCGCCCGTTAATGGGGGCGAGGATACGGAGTTCGTATTGCGAGCGTTCGGCCGAGCTAGGAAGGTACAGTTTGTCGACAAGGCCATCATTGGCCACCGTGATCCTGACCGCCAATTTTCCTCAAAGTATTATCAAGGTGCCCTTATTGCGATTGCGCGAAACGTCAAAGTACCCGGTGTGGGACGCGAACTTGCCCGAAAACTAGCCGTCGGATTCGTTTTCGTCCTACTCGGACGTATTCAGGGAGGTCAGTTCGTTCGTGACGTGTACAAAGCTCTGACAATTGCGCTTGGTGCTCTCCTGCCTCCTAGGGTTCGGAACGATAACCAGTAGCTGACGGTTGCAGCGAGGTAGACGGCGGCGAGATAGGTCGCCGAGCCGTCGTAGTGTGTGGCGATGCGGCGGAAATCCTTGAGGTGGACTTGCTCCGGAAAAGTGGAGAGCTCTTTTTCCTGAAGGAGGAGGGTTTCCAAGGCAGTCGGGAAGCAGACCTTTACCCCTGAGTTTCGTGCCGAGGCGGTGCGGCTGGCCCAGACGAGCGGGCGGTTCCGCCGGGAGGTCGCCGCCGATCTCGGCGTCGGGCTCTCGACGCTGCGCAACGGGATCGACGGCCGACGTGAGCGCGAGATGGACCACCCGCCGGCCGACCGACAGGAGGACATGGCCGCTGAGCTCAAGCGCCTGCGCCGTGAGAACGAGGTGCTGCGCCAGGAACGGGAGATCCTGAAGCGGGCCACGGCTTTTTTCGCCAAGGAGGTGGACGCGCGGTGCACCATAGGTCTCGTGCGAGCCGAGATGGACGGTGCGGATCCGCTTCAGCAGGGCTGTGTCTGCCAACCGTCGCGCCGAGGGCTGGCGGTCGACCCAGGCATAGTACCCGGCCTTCGACACGCCGAGCATGCGCGCCATGGCGGCGATGGGGAAGTCGGCCTGGTTCGCGTTCATGAACCGGAAGACCCCGACGGGAGAACCCCGGTCTCCCGAGCGAACCAGGCCGTCGCGCGAGAGAGGATATCGCGCTCCAGCTTGAGTTGTCGGTTCTCACGCCGAAGCCGGACGAGCTCGTCGCGCTCGGCGACCGTCAGGCCTGGATCGGCAGGCGGCGGCTTCGCCTCACGCCGGCCTTCGCTACGATCGGCCTCGGCCACCCAGTTGCGGATGGCCTGCGCGGAGGGCTCGAACTCGCGAGCCAGATCATTCGGATCACGGCCGGCGCGGGCCAGCTCGACCATCTGTCGGCGGAACTCGATGGGGTAAGGGGGACGGCTCTTCGGCATTGGACAAACACCTCACGCGAAAGCGTTCTCGGTGTCCACCAAACCGGGGTAATCCCACTGGGAACGCCGTCGCGGCATCCGAGGGCGATGATCTGAAGCAGCCTGAGAAAAGTGATGAGTAATGAGAAAGCCTCCGTACCACCCAAGCCATCCCCGGAAGCCGAGAAGCCGGATCACTTTCCAGCAGGCATTCGTGCTACTGCTGATCGGATCGGCTAGATGTTCGGTCCCGGCATGTGGTGTGACGGATCGAGCCTGAAGCGTTCTGGCTCTTTCGTCCAGGCCTGGCAGATGAACTCGTAGGGGGTAAGGCCGCGCAGGGTCTTGAGCCGGCGTCCGTAGTTGTAGGCATCCACGAACAGCTGCAGGTGCTGCCGGAGTTCTTTGTGGCTCTCGTAATGGTAGCGCTTGACCGTGGCGTCCTTGATAGTTCGGTTCATCCGCTCGACTTGACCGTTCGTCCATGGGCAGCGCGGCTTGGTCAGACGGTGCTCGATCTTCGATGTGGAAGTAGCCGATCGGGTAGGCCTTGAACTTCGAACGCTTCGGCTTGTCGCCCTCGACGTCCGGCAGGCGACTGATGCCGTGACGCTGCAGACAGCGATGAAGCGACGAGCGGGTCAGATGCGGCAGGCTCGGTTGCAGCGCGTAGAGGCAGTCGTCCAGCTGCAGCAGAGTGTGCCGGCGGAAAGCGACGATGACCGCCTCGTCCTCCAAGCTAAGTACGCTGGATCGGGGCTCCTTCGGTCCCATCCGAGCATCGGTGCTGGTCTGGCGTGAGCGCCACTTCTGCACCGTCGTGGCGCTGACGCCGTAGCGCTTGGCGGCGGCCCTCACGCTCTCTTGACGAGCTTGGATTGCTCGACGGACCGTCTCAGTCGTCGTGACGCTGCCGTGAAGAACCTGTCCCATAGCGCGTCCCTCAAGGCGGCATCAGTCGTACCACCACACAGTGGGACCGAACATCTAGCGCAAGGGCAGCGGCTTCTTCGTACCGGGGTCGGCGGCTGGGATCTACGTAGAGGCTATTCGGTTTCTGGCGCGTGAGCGTGAGCAGGGCCAGAAATGGAAAAAAACCCACGCGGCGCCCCGGCCGCTGCTTCAGCGTCGGAGGTGCCTGCCAATATGAAGCCGATGCTGCGGGTCAACCGCGCCGTTCTGGCTTCGGCGCTGATTTTGTGCGTGTCATGCCGGGCAATGTCTTTAGAAAGCCAGGAAGGTGCAGCGATGAACGAAAAGCTCACGTCTCAGCTGACCGACCCAACGCGCATGGTCACCTTTGGAACAAGCCTGACGAATCAGAACGACTGGCAACAAGACCTAAGCGCAGAACTGTCCAAGGTATGGTCAAAGAATTTCCACGTTGAAAAGGTGGCGCAAGGCGGAAAAACCTCTCGATGGGGGCTGGAAAATGTTGATCGCGTGACCGCGTTGAAGCCCCAGATTGTCCTGATTGAATTTATCATCAATGACAGCGACGTTCGGCATCGACTTTGGCTGAAAGAGAGCCGCGATAATCATGTTGCTATTGTCGATAAACTGAGAGCCGATCTGCCTGGGGTGAAAATTTATCTGATGACGATGAGTCCAGCGTTAGGGCTACGCCGGTGGCTACTTCGCCCCTTTATCCTTAGCTACAATGAACAATACAAAGAGATCAGTAAGATGCTCAATGTCAAACTTATCGATATCACCCCTCTGTGGCATCAGCTAGGAGTTGATCTACGAGGAGAAATCCCAGATGGCGTGCATCCTAAGCGAGATGCTGTCCTGCAGATCACCGTCCCCGCTATCGTGAGGGCGTTCAAAGACAGCGGTGCAATCAAGTAGGTCGTGCATGTGGCGCGGAGGAGTGCGCCACAAATGTTACCTAACCCTAAACCCTCAGTCGATAGGTCCTAACTTGGTTCACCTCTCAAATCTTACCACGAAGTAAGCCGTCGTAATCTGGCTCGACAGAAACTTTTGCACCACGATCTAAGAGAACGCCGTAGCGATCTGTATTAATGCCTTCGCGTATCACCCGAGCGGGATTTCCAGCGACGATTGAATGAGGCGGAACATCCGTTGTCACAACCGACGATGCGGCGACCACGGAGTGTTCCCCTATGCGGACGCCTGGCATGACTATGCTACGCGCACCGATAAAGCAGTGTGATCCAATACGAGTATGAACTTTTTTGTTCCTGATCATGTCGTGGGTTAAGATAGCCACATCGAAGGCGACATAAGTGTATTCTCGTATGTGCAGACCAATTGGGTATGTCTTGTCGAGCCTTACGCTCATTGAGAGTCGTACGGTCGGATCGATATCCATTTTCCAAATATTATTATAGTATTTTATTCTTAACTTGATAACAGCCCTTTGTAGCCAAAGAAACTTATTGAGGCTCGGCATAAGGATATCCAGCGCTTGGTCGATTGGGTGTGATAGATGACATGCTACGATGGCGAAGTGCTATCCTAATGCCACATCAAGCTGCCTTTCGCGAGACTGGAACCTTATCCAAATCGCATGAAAAACACGCCACAGCCAGACTCGGACAGGTGAAGGTGGTGCCCGCACGAAGGCATCACCGCGTAGAACCATTCTGGCTGCTCGCTGCGTCGCTTGCAGGATCCGTGCAACACTGTGATGACCGGGGATGAAAAACCCGCCGCGGATTTCTCCGGGCGGGTGAAGGTAGGGTGTTATTCTACGAGGGGGCGAGCAGCAGATGGATCGTAGCAGGTTAGACGCTCAACGCAGTCACATATGAAGGCGTTCGTGCACGGCGGTCAGCCTGGATTGGCGAGCCACGATCGCACCGCAGCGCCACCACGATCCACAAGACCTATGAGCCACGACGCCGTGTCCTCGAGCACGAAGCTACTGGGCTCGACGTAGTCCGAGATGTCCAGCCGAGCCCGCAGCACCACGCAGATGCCCATGACGGCCACGCCCATGTCGACACCGAGCACGATGCGATTGCGCCGCGGCACGACGCCGTCGACCGCGCCAGCTCTAGCCATCCGGCATGTTGCTGACAGCTAGATCGGCGCTTGGTACGGAATGCGTAGATATTCTCGCGCCAATCAAAGCGCAGATAAGCAGGAACGCTTAGACCATGCCCGCGAACTACCCCTCGATGTATAGAATGCTTGTTGCAGCCCCCTTGCTCGCTGTTCCTCCATTTTTGCCAACAATAGCTCTGTCTCAGACAGCGGCGACACCCAATGCCTCACAATGCGTCGATAGCAAGATGGTATCTTGCAGAAACCAAGTGATTAGATGCCAAAATATCGGATGCGATGACTTATATCAGTTTGATTTGGATAGGGCTAGTCTTTGCCAGTCTGGTTGTTTTAGATCATATATGGTCTGCCTTCGGAGATTGGGGTGCCCCAGATAAAGTGGTCAATCGCGTGAATCGGGGACAGCTTAAAATAGTATTGACGCCGCACCGAAGTGCCGACCTCATTGCGAGGCCTCTGAGCGCATTTCCTCAAAGTCGGAGCGGTTGCGCCATCGTACGCCATGCTGGCCCTGAAGTCGGTGAGCCGAGACCGCCAAGAATGGACGCTCGAGGCACGTGCGCTCACTTTCGATTGAGCAGGCTGATACAGAACATGATGCCTATCAGAAGTAGGAACAAGAGGCCGATGTCCGGATCGACGACGGTTTGAGAGGGGTCCTTTCGTGCTATCCGGCAGCGTGGCCGGCTTGGCCATGAAGTTGACGGGACTAGATGTTTGGTCCCGGCATTTGGTGGAGCGGGTTTGACCTGAAGCGGCTGGGCTCGGCGGACCATGCTTTGCAGATGGCCTCGTAGGGCGTGAGACCCCGCAGGGGCTTCAGGCGGCGGCCAAAATTGTAGGCGCTGACGAAGTCGGCCAGATGGGCGCGGAGTTGCTCGTGGCTTTCGTAGTGGTAGTGTTTGACCGTCGCGTCCTTGATCGTGCGGTTCATTCGCTCGACCTGCCCATTCGTCCAAGGGTGCCGCGGCTTGGTCAGGCGAGGGTCGATATCGTTGCGGGCGCAGGCGGACTCGAAGCTGTGGGCCCGAAATGTCTCGCCGGCTGCGATCGCTTCCCTAATGATGGAGGCGGCTGAAGCGACGTCGCCGGGTGTCGTGAAGTGGGTGCCATTGTCGGTGAGCACCGTGTGCACCTTGTAGGGCACCGCCTCTCGATAAGGTGCCGGAGAAAGTCGCCTGCGACCCGCCGTGTGGCCTTCTCATGGAGTTCAACGAAGGCGAACTTGGTCGTGCGGTCGATGGCGACAAACAGGTATTGCCGCCCTTCCGCCGTGTGGACCTCGGCCAGATCGATGTGGAAGTATCCGAGCAGATAGGCCTTGAAGCGCGACCGCTTGGGTTTGTCGCCGTCGACCTCCGGCAATCGGCTGATGCCGTGTCGCTGGAGGCAGCGATGCAGCGAGGAGCGGGTCAGGTGTGGGATCGTGGCCTGGAGCGCGTAAAGGCAATCGTCGAGGGGCAGGAGTGTGTGACGCCGAAAGGCGACCACCACCGCCTCGTCCTCCGGTGACAGCACCGTCGAGCGAGGATCCTTCGGCCCCGTGCGCTGGTCGGCGACCGAGGTCCGCTGCCGCCACTTGGCGACTGTCTTCGGGTTGATCCCATAGCGCTTCGAGAGGGCCCTCAGGCTCGCTTGACTATGCTGGATCGCTCGACGGATCGCCTTGTATCTTGCGGTTGCCCGCTGGAGCGACACCAGTGAGGCTACAGGGTGAGGGTCAGCCCGTGTTTGCCTAGGGTTTTCAAGCCCGCGACAGAGCATGGCGCGACCCTCACCATTTTAGTCCCGAACCCGGACAGCCGCCTGGGCCAGAGCCCGCATTTGCAAGGTAGGGTCATGGACGAACAGCCCACCATCTTTGTCGGCATTGACGTGTCCAAGGATCGCCTCGACGTTCACCTCAGACCGTCGGACCAGGCATTCCGTGTCCCGCGCAACACTAAGGAGTTGGATGCTTTCGCGCGTCGGCTCAGTGGCTTACCTGTAGCCCTCATCGTCCTGGAGGCTACCGGTGGCTTCGAGGCGAGCGTGGCTGCAGCACTGGCCGCTGTCGGGCTGCCGCTCTGTATCGTCAACCCGCGCCAGATCCGCGACTTCGCCAGAGCCATGGGCCGGCTGGCAAAGACAGATACGCTCGACGCTGAGGTCATTGCCCTCTTCGCCGAACGCATCAGACCACCGGCCAGGCCCTTGCCCGAGCCGGAGAGACGGCACTTCGCCGAGCTTGTGAGCCGGCGGCGGCAGATTATCGGGATGATCAACATGGAGACCAACCGTCGCGATCAAGCCGTGGACAAGCACCTGACCCGGCGGATGGACCGACACATCGGCTTCCTGGAGAAAGAACTCGCGGAACTCGACAGCGACATTGGACAAGCCATCAAGGCCTCTCCGGTCTGGTGCAAGACCGAGGCGCTGCTCAAGTCCGTGCCCGGGATCGGTGACGTGACCGCACGCACGCTTCTGGCGCAATTGCCCGAGCTCGGCACCATTGGCCGCCACCAAATTGCGGCCCTCGTCGGCATCGCTCCCATCAACCGCGACTCCGGTCTGATGCGAGGTCGAAGATCCATCGCGGGTGGACGAACCTCGGTGCGGGGCGTGCTCTACATGGCCGCTCTGACCGCGATCCGGCGAGGCTCTCCCTTTCGGTCCTTCTACGAACAGCTGACCCAGCGCGGTCGGCCGAAGAAGGTCGCCCTCGTCGCCGTGATGCGAAAGCTCCTGGTGACGCTCAACGCCATCGTTCGCGACCGCACCCCCTGGCGGTCGATCACCGCTTGATCTTCAACACAGCCGCTCCGTCGTTGTGGCGCTGCCGTGAAGAACCTGGCCCATAGCGCGTCCCTCCACTCCGGCGTGAAAAGTGCACCATCAAACCCCGGGATCAAACATCTAGAGCATTTTCCACGATCCCTGACTCGTTGCGGCGAGGTGAGCGTTGATCCCTGAAGGTTTGTCAGGGAGATCGCCATGGCCCGTGCCTACAGTCACGATCTGCGTGTTCGCGTCCTGGACGCGGTGGAAGCAGGTCTGTCCCGCCGGGCCGCGGCCCTGCGCTATCGGGTCGGCGTCGCTACGGTGATCCGCTGGGCCGCGCATGCGACGATGACAGGAGAGACGCGGGCTCAGCGTCAGGGCCGTCCACCCGGCTCCAAGCTCGACGTGCATGAAGCCTTTCTGCTCGCCCTCACCGAAGAGAAGGACGACATCACGCTTGCCGAGATGCAGGAACGCCTGCGTACCGAGCGCAGCGTCTCGGTCGGATTGGGCACGCTGTGGCGTTTCTTCGCCTGCCGCGCGGTGACGTGGAAAAAAAGTCAGCGCACGCAACCGAGCAGGATCGCCCCGACGTGGCCGCATCCCGTGAGGCGTGGTTTGCCGCGCAGCCCGACCTCGATCCTGAGCGCCTGATCTTCATCGATGAGACGGGTCTCTCCACCCGCATGGCGCGCCTGCGCGGTCGCTGTGCTCGCGGTCAGCGCCTGCGCTCGGGCATCCCGCATGGCCATTGGCTCACGACGACGTTCGTTGCGGGCTTGCGCCTGTCGGGGATGAGCGCGCCCATGGTGCTCGACGGACCGATGACGCGGGAGTGGTTCTTAGGCTGACGTCGAGCAGGTGCTCGCCCCAACCCTCAGGCCCGGCGATACTGTCATCCTCGACAACCTCCCCGCCCACAAGGGCACAGCGATCCAGGCCGCCATCGAGGCCAGCGGCGCACGGCTTCGCTTCCTGCCGCCGTACTCGCCCGACTTTAATCCGATTGAGATGGCCTTCGCCAAACTCAAGGCGCTGCTGCGCAAAGCGGCCGAGCGCACGGTCGATCGGCTCTGGACTGTCGTCGGCGATCTGCTCAACGCCTTCACACCAACCGAGTGCGCAAACTACTTCGCTGCCGCCGGATACGATCCGGAAGAGTGGAAAACGCTCTAGCTCTCATAGATCCGTGACACACTCTCGGTACCCTTTGGCAGTGCCCCAAGAGACCTGTGGCTCCGCCACAGATTCTACATAAACCTCTATCAAACCGAGCACATTTGTCTTATATTAAGCACATTGATGCGCAGCAATCGCCTTTAATCATTTGTAAGCCGCCAGATTGATCGGGCAAATCTTCAAAACAGCGATATCCTCATGTCTAAACAAAAATCTAATTTATACTGTATATTTTCTTACACCGCCTTTGTCTCTTTTCGAAAAATTTAGTTTGCTATTGAGCCAGATTCTGCATGGTAGATCATAGAAACGGATGACTAAAGGTGTAGCAAAACTGAAGATAACTATTGACGTAAGGGCGCCGGTCCATGAGCTATAACCAATTTTTTCAGCCAAAAATGTTCCGAGAGATATCAAACCGTAATGCATAGCGTAGATTGGGTAGGATAGATTCCCAAGAAACTTCGCTCCGTAAAAACTCGGTGCATTTGCTCCCGCGATAATAAGGATGGGTGAAATCAAAAAGACAAAAAGAAACTCATATTCCGGACCATGCACTGGAATAAATAAGCTCAGAAATATGCCTGCGCAAACAATTAATGGATTTACTGCCATCTGGGGCAAAAATTGCTTACTGAACTGAAGCAAAAGACCAAACGAAAACGAAAATAATACGCGTAGTAGCCCGATGTAAAAGGTATCAAGATGATGTCCCTGCCCAAATTTCCCAGAAAAAATAATAATCGACAGGGGAACTGCTAGCGCAACGGTAGAAACACCTAGTGTTTTAATACTCAAATACCGAGCGGTATGTGCGTATATTATGTTTGCTATCAACTCAAACATCAACGACCACGCTGGCACATTCAGAAACATGTAAGCTGAAAATACAGGTATGGGTAATAGCAAAAAATTTGTGGTCGACCCATAAATTATTTCTAAAAAAGAAGGAGCGTTCGGGTGTCGCATCAAATAAAGCGCTATTCCCCGAACAGATGCAAGTGCAAAACCAAGAAACATGATTGGGTACAGACGGATTACACGTATGCGCACAAAATCCCAAAACTCCATCCCGCCAGAAAGTTTTGCTTGGTAGGCGTGACCAAGAACAAACCCGCTCAAAGCAAAGAAAAAATCTACTGCTAGATATCCAGATGGCGCTCTTAAATATGGCACGGTTGCAATATGGTATACAACAACCGCGATTGCAGCGATCCCTCTCATACCATCGAGTGTCTCATAGTGACGCTTGGTCAAATGGTTAACTCCCTAAAAGATCACAGGATCAGACTTCTAAAAGCACCGATACAATGTGATGCTGATTTCATAATTTTCCTTTAGACATATGAGATTTGACTTGCAATAATCGTTGTGGCGGCGATCTTGCGGTAAGATCTACAGCACTCCCAGTTTTTGATTTTGCGCATGCTGTGAACGATCCGATAATAAAAATTAAAAAATGTGTTGGCGTCGCGAGGGCATTGTCTGAAATTCCAACAATCAAAAAACCTACTAAAGCGGCCCATGAGGAATGATCATGGCTTCCCCAACGCCGTACTGTGCTTCCAAAAGCGGTGCAGAGCAAAAAGTAAAACGCAAATACACCATATTGACCGAGCTCAACCAGAAGTCTAAGATAGTCGTTATGTGCAGCTTTTGAAGTAAATCTAACATAAATTTCTCTCGGAGTTGCCCAATATTGATGTCCAAATCCGATTCCTGAATATGGATACTGATCATGCATTTGGAGCAGCCACGGCCAAATTAATTCTCGTCCACTTGAACCACTCATTGCGATGCGATTCGAGTACAACACAAAAAGCAATGGTCCAATGATTATTCCGACAAAAAAAGCAATGGCGGTTCCCGTGATTTTCGCATTTATTGTACGGTTACTGGAGATATAGAAGCTAAAAAAACATACTATAAACGCAACTAAAAGCGGCATTCGCGCTCCACTCAAACCTAAAATACAAATGTTAACTCCCATTATTATGTAGTATTTTTTTAGATCTAGCTCAGTGAGCTTTAACGATGCGTATATACCACACATTGATAATCCGCCGAGGAATGCCGGGTTTAGAGACCCGCCGAATCTGCCTTCTCCGGTATTAAACTCGATTGGGAATGCCGATCTTAGTCCAGCAATCTGATAGGCCACTCCGACCATCGAGCACGCTGCCGGCATCCAAGCAGAGAGTAATAGTAAAGTATTCCTGTCTTTCTCCGTTGGCTTAGCGGCGAGCAGCAAATAGATCAGCACAAACTGGTTAAAGGCGCCGAATAGCAGCGTCCAGTCAAATTGATCATAATCACTCAGTGCACCGAGGAAAACAACGAGCGTCGAACAAGCGATCATTAGCGAAATCACAAAAAAGTTCTTCTCTCTTCCAATAAGAAAGGAAAAGCCTGCGAACATAAATATCGCTTTTTCGAACGCGTTGACCGAGCCGAGATCAAATATTCCTCCAATATTAATTATGAATACTGCATAGGCGACTACGATTGATATACGAAAAATCACACCAGAATCTCCTGCCAGGGGTCCAGCCGATATTGCGGATCATGCATTCTCAATTCGTTCAACATCTATTGGCTTCAACATAATATAAGGAGCTGATAGCACGCAAATCTATGTTTCCAAACTCGGAATAATTTTAGCACCTCAAAACATAAAGCGGAACTGCTGTACCCTCTTTTGCGACTCAAAAATGCAATTAATTCTGGTGGTCTCCAATGTTAGCGAATTGACTACAGAAGTATATTCCAAAAGAAATGCGCAAGCGTCCGAGGTTGAGCAGCCGGTTGAGCCTGCCCACTTGCTCTCAGACGCTGCCCCTAGGCTGCGGCCTCCCGCTACGATCGAAGACGGTTCACGTCCAATTAAGGCTATAACTCACTCTCGCCAATGCCGGCGGCATTGAGGTTGCGGACATTCATGAGGGAGCCGCAGCATGCGCCCTCAGAGGTGGCTTGGTTTGTCTAAACAACGACCTGGGCTTGGGTAAGTGGATCTTCTGCCGGGTTCAGGCAGCCGCGGGATGCGGCAGCCTGTCAAAGTAGGCTTGGTCGGGAGTACGCCGGTCAAGGCTCGAAGAGGGCCTGCGCTCGTTATAGAAGGCGAGGTACCGGCCAATCGAGGCGTGCGCCGTGCTGACGGTGTCGTAGGCCCGCAGGTAGATCTCCTCGTACTTGACCGTGCGCCACAGCCGTTCGACGAAGACGTTGTCACGCCAGGCGCCCTTGCCGTCCATGCTGATGTCGATCTCCGCCTCCCGCAGCACGCTGGTGAAGGCGCGGCTGGTGAACTGCGAGCCCTGGTCGGTGTTGAAGATCCCCGGCCTGCGGTGCCGGGCAAGCGCGTCCTCCATGACCTCGACGCAGAAGTCGGCTGGACTTGCTCCGGAAAAGTGGAGAGCTCTTTTTCCTGAAGGAGGAGGGTTTCCAAGGCAGTCGGGAAGCAGACCTTTACCCCTGAGTTTCGTGCCGAGGCGGTGCGGCTGGCCCAGACGAGCGGGCGGTCCCGCCGGGAGGTCGCCGCCGATCTCGGCGTCGGGCTCTCGACGCTGCGCAACGGGATCGACGGCCGACGTGAGCGCGAGATGGACCACCCGCCGGCCGACCGACAGGAGGACATGGCCGCTGAGCTCAAGCGCCTGCGCCGTGAGAACGAGGTGCTGCGCCAGGAACGGGAGATCCTGAAGCGGGCCACGGCTTTTTTCGCCAAGGAGGGAAGTCGATGAGGTTCCACCTCGTCGACGCGGCGAAAAGGGACTTCCCGGTCGCGCGCCTGTGCAACATTCTCGACGTCAGTCCGAGCGGCTATTTTGCCTGGAAGAGTCGTCCAGCCTCGACGCGCCAGCGCGAGGATCTCGTGCTGCTCACCCATGTCCGGTCCGCCTTCATGCTCTCGCACGAGACCTACGGAAGCCCGCGCATGACCCACGAACTGCGCGAGCAGGGCTTGGCGGCCGGCCGGCGGCGCGTGGCCCGGCTGATGCGGGAGAACGGGCTCAAGGCCCGCCAGCCGCGCCGCTTCCAACGCACGACGGACAGCGGCCACGCCTTCCCGATCGCGCCCAACCACCTCGACCAGGACTTCACGGCACCCGGACCGGATCGGAAGTGGGGCGCGGACATTTCCTACATCTGGACGCGGGAGGGCTGGCTGTATCTGGCGGTGGTTCTCGACCTGTACTCCCGACGCGTCGTGGGTTGGGCGGCGGGCGACCGTCTTCACAAGGAACTGGCATTGACTGCGCTGCGACGTGCCCTTGTCGTCCGACAGCCCGGACCAGGTTTATTGCATCATTCCGACCGCGGCAGTCAGTACTGTGCGAACGAGTATCAGGCGGAGCTACGCAGACATGGCATCGTGACTTCGATGTCCGGCAAGGGAAATTGCTATGACAACGCGATGGTCGAGACGTTCTTCAAGACGCTGAAAAGCGAACGGGTCTGGCGCACCGCGTTCCAGACGCGAGCCGAGGCCATCGACGCGCTGGCCCGTTACATCGATGGCTTCTACAATCCCCGACGCCGTCACTCGGCGCTTGGCTTCACCAGCCCCACACTATTCGAAAGGGGTATCGCCCACCAAACCGCTCTCCATTAAACCGGTGCAAGTCCAGTTGTCGGTAAACTGGATGCCGTTATCCGTGAGCACCGTGTGGATCATGTAAGGCACCGCCGCGATCAGATCATGTAGAAAGGCTGCAGCGATCCGTTGCGTCGCCTTCTCATGCAGTTGGACGAAGGCGAACTTGCTGGTGCGGTCGATGGCCACGAACAGGTGTAGCTTGCCTTGTTCGGTGCTGACCTGCGCGATGTCGATGTGGAAGTAGCCGATCGGGTAGGCCTTGAACTTCGAACGCTTCGGCTTGTCGCCCTCGACGTCCGGCAGGCGACTGATGCCGTGACGCTGCAGACAGCGATGAAGCGACGAGCGGGTCAGATGCGGCAGGCTCGGTTGCAGCGCGTAGAGGCAGTCGTCCAGCTGCAGCAGAGTGTGCCGGCGGAAAGCGACGATGACCGCCTCGTCCTCCAAGCTAAGTACGCTGGATCGGGGCTCCTTCGGTCCCATCCGAGCATCGGTGCTGGTCTGGCGTGAGCGCCACTTCTGCACCGTCGTGGCGCTGACGCCGTAGCGCTTGGCGGCGGCCCTCACGCTCTCTTGACGAGCTTGGATTGCTCGACGGACCGTCTCAGTCGTCGTGACGCTGCCGTGAAGAACCTGTCCCATAGCGCGTCCCTCAAGGCGGCATCAATCGTACCACCACACAGTGGGACCGAACATCTAAAGGCTCGTTTGCGAGCCCAGGGCGCCCGCACGATTGTGAACCTCTGCGACACGCTTAAACAGGCTTTTGGGAGCTTTACACTGAACGAATGCCGCAACGACCTGATAACTACTGGATACGATGCCTTTGTCCAGCTTGACCGAATGAAGTTCTAGGGTGGCACGCTGGTCTACTTATAAATCGCCTCAGAACTTGTATAGATTTTATTTTTATACCTCGGTGTCTCAGAACAACTTTTACGGCTATGGAAAAAGGGGCAGACCGAGCGCCTGCCCCTGAAAGATTTCAATTCAATCCGAAGACCTTAGACGATAAATACGTCGCTGTGATCAAAAAACGCAAGCTTCTTGCCGACGAATACAATATCTTGACTAGCCTGAGCTCCAGTTCCATCTGAGTCAAAGGAAAGAACCCCGGTGTTCTGATTATAAATAATCTGAGCTCCAGCCCCCTTTGCAACGTTGAGGGAGAACGATGACGTTGCTACCGATCCATCAGAGTCAACGTTCAACCCGGAGAATATCTCTTTGCTCAGCAGTATCCGATCATCGGAATCGAAATCCCAAATGCTATCCTTATTCGCCGTCCCGGATTCCGCGAAATAGAATGAATCTGCTCCGCCTTTTCCATACAGACTGTCGATTCCTTTGCCGCCGGCTACGACATTAGCCGCGCTGTTTCCGGTTATCAGATTTGCAAAGTCATTGCCGGTTGCATTGATTTCCGCTGTCCCGCTCAGCCGAAGATTCTCTACTGCTGTTTGCTGGCGAAGATCAACAGTAACACTCGAGAATATCGTATCAGTGCCGCCACCCGTAACTTCGTCGGTCACCCGGTCACTCGCCGACGAAAAGACATATGAGTCGTTCCCTGCGGAGCCGAAAAATGTATCGCCCCCGCCTCTACCGTCAAAATAATCAGCTCCGGCGCCGCCGTGGAATGTATCCGCTCCTTCACTTCCTTTGATTACAAGCCGTTCCACACTCGTATCCGCGGTAAATCCTCCCTTCAATGAATTTGTACCATCTTCTTTCAGGAAGGAGTAGCGGACCGAACCATCAGCATCGATCTTGCTAAGGACGGAGCTTGCGCCAGCGAAGTCCAACTCTAAAGTATCCGTTCCAGCGCCGCCGGAAAAAAATCCGTATACCGTCCCCGAGTTGACTGCGTAAGCGCCTAAGTTGAATACAACCCGATCATCACCGTTGTTGCCCAACACGTTCACATTTAAATCGTACGGGCCAATATTAGGTAGATCGTAGTCGTTTACATTAAAAGTATCGCTATCCAACGTGCCAGAATAAGAAACGTTTATTTTTAGGTTCGCCATTTCAATCTCCGCGGTCAGCTACAAGAATTCGTTATTCATGTAGTTGATGAAGTTCTGTAGCAGTCCGCAATGTCACTGCAACGAATCGTAAAGCAATAGGTAATTTTTAGTCTGAGACAAAATGCCGCGCCATAGAATGTGAAATGGGATGTCGGATTAATAAATATTCAATCGATGTCCGCAATGTGGGCGCGAAGCGTTGACGAGGTGCTGGAGCGGATCGGTGGACCGTTTGGGCCGGCGTAGCTGCACAGACGGGCCGTAGCTTACCTGGTATGACCCCGATAAGCAGTCCCTTTACAAAATCAGTGCATCGTCGATCTTAGATTTGACCTAATTTGTGGTCCGCGACCTACGCAAGATCTTGGGCTGTGACAGCTTGGTTGGCAAAGGCTCGGGGCGTCAAGCCGCCCAGGGCCGTATGAGGTCTGTCACTGTTGTCGTGGCACATCCAGTCCTCGATGCGCTCACGGGCATCAGCTAGCGACAGGAACCAAGAGGCGATCAAGCACTCCGCCCGTAGACGGCCGTTGAACGACTCGACGTAGGCGTTATCCGGCATGATGCGTGGCGGTGCACCGTTCCTGAGATTAGTTGAAGCCGCTAGCTTCTGCTGATCCGGACTATGAGGCACCGGGAGCACGGAGAGTGCGGGCAGGCCGTCGCACTGACATGAGCTGCGAGCTCGAGGTCGTTATCTGGCCGCCCCTGCAACGAGCCCGGATGCGCTGCGAGCGCGGATCCGTAATTGTCGTGTTGCCCCCCAGCTCCCTCAACCTTGTTGGACTAAGGAGGAGGCTATGCGGATCATCGGCATGGACATTCATCGGGTATCGGCCGAGGTTGTGGCGCTTCTCGATAGAAAGTTGGTGAAGCTCGGCCGCATTCCCATGCTACGCGAACGCCTCGAGGCGTTTGCCAGGACGGAGCTCACGTACGACGATCATGTCGTCGTCGAGGCGACCGGCAACGCTGCAGCCGTCGTCGAGGTGCTTGCGCCTTACGTCGACCGCGTGGTCATCGCCAATCCCAAACAGGTGAGGCTGATCGCGCATGCGAAGATCAAGACCGACGCGATTGATGCGGCGGTGCTGGCCAAGTTCTACGCGACCGGCTTCCTGCCAGAGGTGTGGGTTCCGGACGAGGCGACCCTCGCCCTCCGGCGGCAGATCGCACGGCGCACCCAGCTGATCCGCCAAAGGGTGCGATTGAAGAACCACATCCAGGGGGGCAGATCACGAACCTCAAGCTGGTAGAGCGCCAGATGTACGGCAGCGGCAAGATCGAGCTGCTTCAAGCTCGGCGGATAGGCTTCGCCTGCTAAATTATCAGCGAAAGTGCGTCGGAGCCCAAAACCGCCGCCTAATCGTGCCCGCCGTCAGGGGCCCACTCCACGATCCAGTCAAAGCTGCCTAAGCATAAGCGCGCTCGGCTCTATCGCCAAGCGCGACCGGCAATCGGTGGACCCAACAAGGTCTGGGCGATGGACTTTGTATCCGACCGCCTCTTTAACGGACGTCCGTTCCGGATACTGACCGTCGTGGATTGGACTTGCACCGGTTTAATGGAGAGCGGTTTGGTGGGCGATACCCCTTTCGAATAGTGTGGGGCTGGTGAAGCCAAGCGCCGAGTGACGGCGTCGGGGATTGTAGAAGCCATCGATGTAACGGGCCAGCGCGTCGATGGCCTCGGCTCGCGTCTGGAACGCGGTGCGCCAGACCCGTTCGCTTTTCAGCGTCTTGAAGAACGTCTCGACCATCGCGTTGTCATAGCAATTTCCCTTGCCGGACATCGAAGTCACGATGCCATGTCTGCGTAGCTCCGCCTGATACTCGTTCGCACAGTACTGACTGCCGCGGTCGGAATGATGCAATAAACCTGGTCCGGGCTGTCGGACGACAAGGGCACGTCGCAGCGCAGTCAATGCCAGTTCCTTGTGAAGACGGTCGCCCGCCGCCCAACCCACGACGCGTCGGGAGTACAGGTCGAGAACCACCGCCAGATACAGCCAGCCCTCCCGCGTCCAGATGTAGGAAATGTCCGCGCCCCACTTCCGATCCGGTCCGGGTGCCGTGAAGTCCTGGTCGAGGTGGTTGGGCGCGATCGGGAAGGCGTGGCCGCTGTCCGTCGTGCGTTGGAAGCGGCGCGGCTGGCGGGCCTTGAGCCCGTTCTCCCGCATCAGCCGGGCCACGCGCCGCCGGCCGGCCGCCAAGCCCTGCTCGCGCAGTTCGTGGGTCATGCGCGGGCTTCCGTAGGTCTCGTGCGAGAGCATGAAGGCGGACCGGACATGGGTGAGCAGCACGAGATCCTCGCGCTGGCGCGTCGAGGCTGGACGACTCTTCCAGGCAAAATAGCCGCTCGGACTGACGTCGAGAATGTTGCACAGGCGCGCGACCGGGAAGTCCCTTTTCGCCGCGTCGACGAGGTGGAACCTCATCGACTTCCCTCCTTGGCGAAAAAAGCCGTGGCCCGCTTCAGGATCTCCCGTTCCTGGCGCAGCACCTCGTTCTCACGGCGCAGGCGCTTGAGCTCAGCGGCCATGTCCTCCTGTCGGTCGGCCGGCGGGTGGTCCATCTCGCGCTCACGTCGGCCGTCGATCCCGTTGCGCAGCGTCGAGAGCCCGACGCCGAGATCGGCGGCGACCTCCCGGCGGAACCGCCCGCTCGTCTGGGCCAGCCGCACCGCCTCGGCACGAAACTCAGGGGTAAAGGTCTGCTTCCCGACTGCCTTGGAAACCCTCCTCCTTCAGGAAAAAGAGCTCTCCACTTTTCCGGAGCAAGTCCAATGCTGGCTCTGCCAACGAAGCGAACCTAGGTGCCATGAAGCAGCGACAGATCACGGCCTATCTGGCTCCGGGGCGAGTACGCCACGGCGAGGCGGACGCGGCCGGCCGTCGGAAGCTGACGAAGATGTCGTTGATGAGCGTGATGGCGGCCCGCTTTAAGCGAGCTGACCGCCGCAGCCGGTATCGCCTAAGAAGCAGGTGGTCGAGCCCGTGTTCGGGCAGATCAAGCAGGCCCGGGGCTTCCGGCAGTTCCTACTCCGCGGGCTCGATCAGGTCCGGGGCGAATGGGGGCTGATCTGCACCGCCCACAACCTCCTCAAGCTGGCGAAGGGACGACGCCTCGAAATTTGCGTTTGCATTTGGTGTTCCGGCCTACCCTGACGTATGCCCCCGGGAATCGCGAAGCGGGACCGGCGTTGGAACAGGCATTGCTCTCATGGATCGGCGCCCTGACGTCGATCCGGACCGAGGTCTTCTGGGTCCTCGGCGCGATCCTCTCGGGCCTCGTCAGCATCCACGTCCTCCTGCGCAAGCGGGAGGTCGGGGCGGCCATCGGCTGGATCGGCCTGGTCTGGCTGGCGCCCCTGTTCGGCAGTGCGCTCTATGCCCTGTTCGGGGTCAACCGGGTCACCCGGCGGGCGCAGAAGCTCGGCATCAAGCCCTCTCAGGCGAGCCCGCGGCACGCGGGTGGTGCGGCGGCGGCGCCCATCCTGCCGGAGCGGTTCCAGCCCCTCGACCTGGCGGTCCGGCGCATCACCAACCTCCCCCTGGAGGCTGGCAATCGCATCGAGCCGCTGCGCAACGGCGATGCGGTCTATCCGGCGATGCTGGCGGCCATCCGGGAGGCCCGGCACTCCGTCGCCCTGTCGAGCTACATCTTCCGCAAGGATGAGATCGGCCGGGCGTTCCTCGACGCGCTGGAGGATGCCCATCACCGGGGGGTCGCCGTTCGGGTCCTCGTGGACGGCATCGGCAGCGGCTACTTCTTCGCCTCGGTCTATGGCGGCCTGCGGCGTCGGGGCGTCCCGGTCGGCCGGTTCATGCACTCCGTCCTGCCCTGGCGGATGCCATTCCTGAACCTGCGCACCCACAAGAAGCTGCTCATCCTCGACGGGACAACCGCCTTCACGGGCGGCATCAACATCGCCGACGAGAACCGGGTGGCGACCCATCCGCCGGATCCGGTGCGCGACGTCCATTTCCGCATCGAGGGGCCGGTCGTGATCCAGCTCACGGCGGCCTTCGCCAGCGACTGGGCCTTCGTGATGGACCAGGAACTGGACGGCCCCGCCTGGTTTCCGCCCCTCGCCGCGCGGGGCGAGACGCAGGCCCGCGTCGTCAGTTCGGGGCCGGACGCGGACCTGCGCAAGATCGAGCTCGTGGTGCTCGAGGCGATCACCTGCGCCCGGACCAGCATCCGCCTCATGACGCCCTACTTCCTGCCGAGCGAGGTGCTGGTGAGCGCCCTGTCGCTGGCGGCCCTGCGCGGCCTGACGGTGGACGTCATCATCCCCTTGGACAGCGACCACGCGGTGGTCGACTGGGCGACCCGGGCCCATGTGGATCCGCTTCTGCGCAGCGACGTCCGGATCTGGCTCGACGACCCGCCCTTCGACCACGCCAAGCTCCTCGTGATCGACGATGTCTGGTGCTTCATCGGCAGCGCCAATTGGGACACCCGCAGCTTCCGCCTGAATTTCGAGCTGAACGTCGAGGTCTATGATTCCGGGCTCGCCCGGCACCTCGACGCGTTCATGCAGGAGAAGATGAGCGTCCGGCTGACGCGCGAGCACCTGTCCCGGCGCGGTCTCCCCGTCCGGCTGCGCGACGCAGGCGTCCGATTACTCCTGCCATACCTTTGATGCGCTCCGGCTCCGCCGTCTCCGTCCGGACGAACTCGTGCGTGGGAGCCAGGTGCACGATGATCGGCCGGTGATCCGAGGCCCCGCGCGGCAGCACGCTGCGCCCGTGGCAGGTCAGCCCGCGCACGAGGCAGCGGTCGAGCCGCAGGGGCACCACCCGCGCCATGGCGTGGGTCGGCAGGCGCGGGCCCACGTCGCGGAACCCAGGCAGGAGGGTCGGCCCCACCAGGTTGTAGTCGCCGATCACGGCGGCCCGGTCCGGCAGGCTCTGCTCGATGCAGCGCAGTTGCCGCCGGTTGAGCATCTGCCCGTGCGAGAGGTGGACGTTGGCGACGCCGAATTCGCCGAGATCGATCACCTGGCTTACCCGGTCGAACATCGCGCCGGCAGGAAGCTCGATCGCCTTCGGTGCCGTCGTGAAGGGCGTCGGGCTCCAGACCGCGAGACCGTGGATGCGCCCGGGCATCTGGGCCCAGGCATAGTGGCCCCCGACCTTGGCCTGCAGAGCCTCGATATCCTTGGTGGCCTCCTGCATCAGCACGAGGTCGGGCTGCTCGCGCTCGATCAGCGCCGCGATGCCGGCGACATTCGCGCCGACCCGTCGCAGCAGGTTCCAGCTGACGATCTTGCGGAGCCCGGGACGGTCCTGGCCCGGGCGCCCATGAGAGGTCTGGAGGGCACGGGCCGTCAGGCGCGCGAGGCGGCGATCGTTCAGCATCGTCCCTTAGGTGGGTCAGGCACGCCCGGCGGAAAGCCCGGGCCGGGCTACGGTCGTGGGTTTTGGCGCGTCACGACACGGGCACTTCACGACTCCATCAGGACGGCGACGTGTGCCGCCGTGGATTCGGCGAGACCCTTCAGGTCGTAGCCGCCCTCGAGCAGCGAGACGATGCGTCCGTCGCAGCTCTGCGCCGCGATCTCCATCACCTGGCGCGTCGCCCAGGCGAAGTCCTCCGCCTCCAGCATCAGGTTGGCCAGGGGATCGCGCCAATGGGCATCGAAGCCCGCCGAGATGATGATCAGGTCGGGCCGGAAATCCTTGAGGCGCGGCAGGATGCGCGCGGTGAACGCCTCGCGGAAGCGCTCGCCGTCGGCGCCGGGCTTCAGGGGCGCGTTGACGATCGTGTCATGGTCGCCGGATTCCGAGACCGCACCCGTGCCGGGATAGAGCGGCATCTGGTGGGTCGAGCAGAACAGCACCGAGGGATCGGCCCAGAAGATGTCCTGGCTGCCGTTGCCGTGGTGCACGTCCCAATCGACGATGGCGACGCGGTCGACGCCGTGCACCGTCCGTGCGTGGCGGGCGGCCACCGCGGCGTTGTTGAACAGACAGAAGCCCATGGCGCGGGTGCGCTCGGCATGGTGTCCCGGCGGACGCATGGCCGAGAAGGCGTTCCGGGCCTGGCCCGCCATCACCGCGTCGACCCCCTGAACCGCGGCGCCGACGCCGCGCAACACGCAGTCGATGGTCCCGGGCGACAGCACTGTGTCGGAATCCACGTGGACCAAGCCCTCGGTGGGCGCCGCCGCCACCATGGCCCGCACCCACTCCTCCGGATGGGCCAGCGCCACGGTCTCCAGGCTCGCCGCCTCCGGGGCCCGGCGGTCGAGGGCCGCGAAGGCCTCCGTCCCGAGGGCCTCCCTGACCGCCTGCATCCGCTCCGGGCGCTCCGGATGTCCGTGCGGGGTCCGGTGCCCGAGGGCGGCATCGTGGCTGAACAGGATGGTCATGCGGCTCTCCCGGACCTGCGTCTCAGCGTGGTATACCAGATGGCGCGCGGGAGGCCAGAGCGCCCGCCGTTCACGCGCACGCCCGATCCCGGTCGCGTCAGAAGGTCGGCGGGGTGCAGGCGCTGACCACCTCGCAGGCGACCGGGCCGACGCAGCGGAAGCGGTGCGGGCGGCGGCTCTCGAAGGAATAGGCGTCGCCGGGGCCGAGGATGCGGCGCTCGGCATCCACCGTCACCTCCAGGCGGCCCGACAGGACGATGCCGCCCTCCTCGCCCTCGTGGACCAGGGGCACCCGGCCGGTATCCGCGCCGGGCTCGTAGCGCTCCTTCAACAGCTGCAGGCCGCGCCCGAACAGGTTGTCGCCCACCTGCCGGTAGGAGATCGGTCCCTTGCCGATCTCGGTGAGTTCGTCGGCCCGGTAGAACGCCTTGCGCGGGCGCTCCGGCTCCACGGAGAAGAACTCGGACAGGCCGATGGGAATGCCGTCGAGGATGCGCTTCAGGGCACCGACCGACGGGTTCACGCCGTTCGATTCGATGAGCGAGATCGTCGAGTTCGGCACGCCGGTGCGCTTGGCGAGCGCCCGCTGCGACAGGCCGTGCAGGGTGCGGATGGTGCGCAGCCGCGCGCCGAGATCGATGCTCATCGTAACCCTCGGAAACCCTCGGGGTCGCCCCCCGGGCGGACCGCCCTGTTAGGGATGTTCAGGATTCACTGACATTGCCCTCGGCTGCCCCGTCTTTTCAAGGAGATCGCGCGGGAAAGAAAAGGACTTGTTCGTTCCGCGCAATCGGCGCCTCCTCCGGGTCCATAGACGTCCCCACGGGAGGATCGCCATGGATCATCACCACGCCGCCAATGCCCCCGGGCTCGACGCCTACTGGATGCCGTTCACGGCCAACCGGCAGTTCAAGGCGGCGCCCCGCCTGCTCGCCGCGGCCCAGGGCATGCACTACACGGCCACCGACGGACGCAGCGTCCTCGACGGCACCGCCGGCCTCTGGTGCGTGAATGCCGGGCATGGCCGCCAGGGCATCGCGTCGGCCGTCGAGCGCCAGCTCACCACCCTGGACTTCGCGCCCTCGTTCCAGATGGGCCATCCGGCGGCGTTCGACTTCGCCGAGCGCCTCGCCGCCATCGCGCCGGGCGGCCCCGAGGCCGGCCTCGACCGGGTGTTCTTCACTGGCTCCGGCTCCGAATCCGTGGACACCGCCCTGAAGATCGCCCTCGCCTATCAGCGCGCCATCGGGCAGGGCACGCGCACCAAGCTGATCGGGCGCGAGCGCGGCTATCATGGCGTCGGCTTCGGCGGCATCTCGGTGGGCGGTCTCGTCAACAACCGCCGCGTCTTCCCGCTGCTCCCGGGCATCGACCATCTGCGCCACACGCACGACCCCGAGCGCAATGCGTTCTCCAAGGGCCTTCCCGCGCACGGGGCGGAGCTCGCCGACGATCTCGAGCGCCTGGTCGCCCTGCACGGGGCCGAGACCATCGCGGCATGCATCGTCGAGCCGGTGGCCGGCTCCACCGGCGTCCTGCTGCCGCCGACGGGCTACCTCGAGCGCCTGCGCGCGATCTGCGACCGGCACGGCATCCTGCTGATCTTCGACGAGGTCATCACCGGGTTCGGCCGCCTCGGCACGCCCTTCGCCACCGATTATTTCGGCGTGGTCCCGGACCTCGTCACCACCGCCAAGGGCCTCACCAACGGCACCCTGCCGATGGGTGCGGTCTTCTGCGCGCGGCGCGTCCACGATGCACTGATGCACGGTCCCGAGGCGGTGATCGAGCTGTTCCACGGCTACACCTATTCGGGCCACCCGGTGGCCTGCGCGGCGGGCCTCGCCACCCTCGACATCTACGCCCAGGAAGGCCTGCTCACCCGCGGGGCGGACCTAGCCGAGGACTGGGCGGGCGCCATGCACGACCTGCGGGGCGCGCAGCACGTCATCGACATCCGCACCATCGGCCTCGTCGCCGGCATCGAGCTGGCTCCGCGACCGGGCGCGCCCGGCGCACGGGCCTACGACGTCTTCGTCGACTGCTTCGAACGCGGCCTGCTCATCCGGGTCACCGGCGACATCATCGCCCTGTCGCCGCCGCTCATCGTCGAGCGCGACCAGATCGACACCATGGCGTCGATCCTCGGCGACGCCATCGCCCGCGCCGCCTGAACGCTTTTCGCCACTCGTCCGTCAGGATCCTCAATGCCCACCGCGATTTCTCACTTCATCGGCGGACGGCTCGCCGCCGGCACGGCCACGCGCTCCGCCCCGGTCTTCAACCCGGCCACCGGCGAGGAGACCGGCCGGGTCGCCCTGGCCAGCGCAGCGGACGTCGACACCGCGGTGGCCGCCGCCAAGGCGGTCGCCCGCAGCTGGGCGCTGACACCCCCCTTGCGCCGCGCCCGCATCCTCAACGCCTTCCTGCGCATCGCCGAGGCGCGCACCGACGAACTCGCCGCCCTCATCACCGCCGAGCACGGCAAGGTGCTGTCCGACGCCAAGGGCGAGATCCAGCGCGGGCTGGAGGTGGTGGAGTTCGCCACCGGCATCCCCCAGCTCCTTAAGGGCGAGGTCACCGAGAACGTCGGCACCCGCGTCGACAGCCATTCCCTGCGCCAGCCCCTCGGCGTGGTGGCCGGCATCACGCCGTTCAACTTCCCCGTCATGGTGCCGATGTGGATGTTCCCGGTGGCACTGGCCTGCGGCAACTGCTTCGTCCTGAAGCCCTCCGAGCGCGACCCCTCGCCCGCCCTGCTGGTGGCGGCCTGGCTCCAGGAGGCGGGCCTGCCCGACGGCGTGTTCAACGTGGTCCAGGGCGACAAGGAGGCGGTGGACGCCCTGCTGCATCACCCCGACATCGCGGCCGTCAGCTTCGTCGGCTCGACCCCGATCGCCCGATACATCTACGCCACTGCCACCACGAACGGGAAACGCGCCCAGTGCCTGGGCGGCGCCAAGAACCACATGATCGTCATGCCGGACGCCGACATGGACCAGGCGGTGGATGCGCTGATGGGCGCGGCGTACGGCTCGGC
Source organism: Methylobacterium sp. BI1 (assembly GCF_056680125.1). Taxonomy (NCBI): domain Bacteria; kingdom Pseudomonadati; phylum Pseudomonadota; class Alphaproteobacteria; order Hyphomicrobiales; family Methylobacteriaceae; genus Methylobacterium; species Methylobacterium sp. BI1. Next base: position 205,624 of record NZ_CM155267.1, read on the forward strand.
CGGCGAGCGCTGCATGGCGATCTCGGTGGCCGTCCCCGTGGGCGAGAAGACCGCCGACGCCCTGGTGGCCCGACTGATCCCGAAGGTACGGGCCCTCAAGGTCGGGCCCGGCACCGATCCCGATTCGGAGATGGGCCCCCTCGTGACGCAGGTCCACCGTGACAAGGTCAGCGGCTACATCGATGCCGGCGTGGCCGAGGGCGCCGAGCTCCTCGTGGACGGGCGCGGCCTGAGCCTGCAGGGTTACGAGGGCGGCTACTTCCTCGGCGGCACCCTGTTCGACCGGGTGACCCCGGAAATGTCGATCTACCGGGAGGAGATCTTCGGCCCCGTCCTGGCGATCACCCGGGCTCCGGACTACGCCACGGCCGCACGCCTGATCAACACGCACGAGTTCGGCAACGGCACGGCGATCTTCACCCGGGACGGGGATGCCGCGCGCGAGTTCGCGCACGGGATCGAGGTCGGCATGGTGGGCATCAACGTGCCGATCCCGGTGCCGATGGCGTTCCACTCCTTCGGCGGCTGGAAGGCCTCGCTGTTCGGAGACCACCACATGCACGGCCCCGAGGGCGTGCGCTTCTACACGCGCCTGAAGACCATCACCACGCGCTGGCCCACCGGCATCCGCGCCGGCGCCGACTTCGTCATGCCCACCATGGAGTAGTGGGCCGGGAGCCGTCGCCCCGCCCCGAACGCGTCCGGAGTCCTCGGCTCCGCTGCAGGCAGTCCGGGTGGCCGGCGCGGCCCGAACCCCGTCCGTCAGCGTGCAGGCCTGGCGGAGAGGCCGCGCGGGGTGCCGGTGCGCTCCGGCAGTGGGATCCGGACCGGCCAGCTCCGAACCGGGCTAGAGCGTTTTCCACTCTTCCGGATCGTATCCGGCGGCAGCGAAGTAGTTTGCGCACTCGGTTGGTGTGAAGGCGTTGAGCAGATCGCCGACGACAGTCCAGAGCCGATCGACCGTGCGCTCGGCCGCTTTGCGCAGCAGCGCCTTGAGTTTGGCGAAGGCCATCTCAATCGGATTAAAGTCGGGCGAGTACGGCGGCAGGAAGCGAAGCCGTGCGCCGCTGGCCTCGATGGCGGCCTGGATCGCTGTGCCCTTGTGGGCGGGGAGGTTGTCGAGGATGACAGTATCGCCGGGCCTGAGGGTTGGGGCGAGCACCTGCTCGACGTCAGCCTAAGAACCACTCCCGCGTCATCGGTCCGTCGAGCACCATGGGCGCGCTCATCCCCGACAGGCGCAAGCCCGCAACGAACGTCGTCGTGAGCCAATGGCCATGCGGGATGCCCGAGCGCAGGCGCTGACCGCGAGCACAGCGACCGCGCAGGCGCGCCATGCGGGTGGAGAGACCCGTCTCATCGATGAAGATCAGGCGCTCAGGATCGAGGTCGGGCTGCGCGGCAAACCACGCCTCACGGGATGCGGCCACGTCGGGGCGATCCTGCTCGGTTGCGTGCGCTGACTTTTTTTCCACGTCACCGCGCGGCAGGCGAAGAAACGCCACAGCGTGCCCAATCCGACCGAGACGCTGCGCTCGGTACGCAGGCGTTCCTGCATCTCGGCAAGCGTGATGTCGTCCTTCTCTTCGGTGAGGGCGAGCAGAAAGGCTTCATGCACGTCGAGCTTGGAGCCGGGTGGACGGCCCTGACGCTGAGCCCGCGTCTCTCCTGTCATCGTCGCATGCGCGGCCCAGCGGATCACCGTAGCGACGCCGACCCGATAGCGCAGGGCCGCGGCCCGGCGGGACAGACCTGCTTCCACCGCGTCCAGGACGCGAACACGCAGATCGTGACTGTAGGCACGGGCCATGGCGATCTCCCTGACAAACCTTCAGGGATCAACGCTCACCTCGCCGCAACGAGTCAGGGATCGTGGAAAATGCTCTAACCGGGACGGTCGGCCAAGCGCAAAGCCGCCGGATACGGAGACACGGGCGCGGCGCCGGCCTCAACTTCGCGGTCGATGCCGAATGGGATCGGCCGCGACGCCGCCCGTGCAACTCCTGACATCGTGCATACGCGCCTCGCGCCGTCAGGGCGGCACCGACCAGCCAGGGTATTCGGTCCGCGATTTGCCGACAAAGCCCCCACCGCAGCGACGAGGGGGCTCGCACGGAAGCGACGAGGCAGAGCATTCCATTTCGACGCGCAACGCGCACGCGATCAGGCCTGCCTCCAACCCTGCAGATCGCCCGCTAACGGGATGCGGCATGGCCTGCGTGGCTGTTGTGCGCGGACCCGCCTCTCCGTACGCGAAGAGGCATTCGCGAAACAGATCGCGGTGCCTCGTCCGCCTGCTTACGCCCTGCAACACCTCACGCCGAGACTGCCGGGAGAAGGCGTGATGAGAGGGGAGCAGGACGCTCTCCGAAGGCCCCGCGCTTGAGTATTGCGGCGCAATAAACTATTGATCGCGCTTGCTGGAACGAATTGGAAGGTGAGCCTGATGAAGGTGGCCGTCGCGGGTCTTGGATATGTCGGTATTTCAAATGCCATTCTCCTAGCTCAGCACAACGATGTTGTCGCCTTCGATGTCGTTCCATCCAAGGTTGAAATGTTGAATCAAAAGACCTCCCCCATCGTGGACACTGAGGTCGAGGACTATCTGGCGAATCGCAGCCTAGGCTTGAAAGCAACTGGCGATCGAACAGAAGCCTATAATAATGCCGATTACGTGATCATTGCGACGCCAACCAACTACAATCCAGAGACCAACTACTTCGACACCCAGCACGTCGATTCAGCAATCAGCGATGTACTGGCCGTCAACAAGGACGCCGCAATCGTGATCAAGTCCACGGTTCCGGTCGGCTTCACGGCCTCGGCCCGCGAACGTTTCAACACGAGCAACATTATGTTTTCTCCGGAGTTTCTTCGGGAGGGCAGGGCGCTCTATGACAACCTCTATCCGTCACGCATCATTATTGGCGAGCATTCTAGGCGCGCGGAGAAATTCGCCGAATTGCTGGGCGAAGGTGCGATCAAGAAGGACGCCGACGTTCTCTTCACGAATTCGAGCGAAGCTGAGGCAATCAAACTCTTCTCGAATACTTATCTTGCGATGCGCGTGGCATTCTTCAACGAACTCGATACGTACGCCGCCCAGCACGGCCTGAATTCGCGCGAGATCATTGGTGGGGTCAGCCTGGATCCACGGATCGGCGGCCACTACAACAATCCGTCGTTCGGCTACGGCGGCTACTGCCTCCCGAAAGACACCAAGCAACTGCTGGCCAATTATACCAATGTCCCGCAAAACCTGATGCGTGCGATTGTCGACGCGAACTCGACCCGCAAGGATTTCATCGCAAGCGATATTCTAGCGCGCAAGCCGAAGACGGTTGGGATCCATCGTCTTACGATGAAATATGGATCGGATAATTTCCGAGACTCGTCCGTCCAGGGCGTCATGAAACGTATCAAGGCGAAAGGTATCGCCGTCATCGTCTACGAGCCGGCCATGGCGGACGAGACGTTCTTCAACTCGCCTGTGGTCAATGATTTGGCCCAATTCAAAGCAATGTCAGATATTATCGTTGCCAACCGTCTGTCGTCGGATCTAGTCGATGTCGAAGCCAAGGTCTACACACGCGATCTCTTTGGCAACGATTGAGAGGAACGCAAATCGTGACGAAAGTTTTGGCGGTCGCCTCGATGGGCGGTCACTGGGAGCAATTGCAGATCGTGGCGGAGGCGTTCGACGATATGGACGCCGTGTTTGTGACCACGACGCAGGATCTGCTCAAGCAGGCCAATCGCCAGGGATTCGTGGTCAAGGACTGCAATCGGAATCGTCCCGGCGATACGCTCACCTGCGTTTGGCAGTGCATCAAGATCATCCGGAACGTCCGGCCCAACGTCATCATCTCCACCGGAGCGGCGCCTGGGCTGATCTGTCTTGTCCTCGGCCGCTTGACCGGCGCCAAGACGATCTGGATCGACAGCTTCGCCAATGTCGAGAAGCTTTCCATGTCGGGAAAGATCGCAGGCTACATCGTGCACGAATGGCTGACGCAGTGGAAACACTTGGCCACGCCGAAGGGTCCCTTCTATCGCGGTGAGCTGCTGTGATTATCGTAACAGTCGGCACCCAGCTGCCGTTCGACCGTCTGATCAAGATGATGGACGACATCGCTTCGGACCTTGGAAAGCCGGTAATGGCTCAAACAGGGGTGGGAACTTACACGTGTCGGAATATTCAGGCGGCAGCCAACTACTCGCCAATCGAATTCGATGACTATGTGAAAAAGTGCGACGTCCTCGTCGCGCACGCTGGCATGGGCACGGTGTTGAAGGCGTATAAGTATCGCAAGCCCATCATCATCGTTCCGCGGAAAGCGGCGCTCGGCGAGCATCGGAACGATCACCAGCTTGCGACCGTCTCCCAGCTCCGCTCGCGTGTCGGCATCCACGCCGCTGAAACCGAGGAGGAACTTCGATCGCTGCTGTCCCGGGATCTTGAGCCCGCTCTCGTCACGAACGACATGCTGGAGCGCCGGAGTCAACTCGTCGGCTTCGTCCGGAGGCTAGTCACTTTGAACCCGCTATGAACCTTTGGCAAATCTCAAAAACTGTCTTGAACGGACAGCGCACACAGATACTTCCATGTGATTGCCCCGCCATAGGGCGGTGCTCGCTGAAAGCTTCAGACTTAGCGTCGTTTCGCTGGGCCGCTAATTCATTTGCACGACCTACCCCGGTGCCAAGCATGCTAGCACTACTTTGACAGTCTCGCCTGAAGAGCCCTGATAGCCCATCCTTCAGGTAAAATAGGCATCAGACTCAACTGACCTGAGGTACTTGAGATTGCAGCTGACACAGACAACATTCCTTTTTATGCTAGGCGTTTAGGTCAAAATGCATTTCTGCCAAAGTAGTGCTAGCTTCGGTGTCTACCAACAACTAAGTTGCGCAAAATTGCTGTCGGTCATTTGTCACCTATTTTTCTATCATTTGCAGATTTATTCATGTATTTAATATATGGCCCGAGAAAGATCTAACGAATCAAGGAATACCAATGAAATCGAAGATTGTTACTATGTTTATATCATTATCATTTCTTTTTTCAGGGCTTTCGAGCGCAGTCTCTGCTGTTTGTACCCGACGCTCCCTCGCGGAGGTCCAGCCCTTAGTCGACTCGTTTAAGGGACGTCCGGTCAGCATCATTGAGCGGTTCCCTCGTGGTGGGAATGACATGTCGAACCTAGTGCGAAACATCGTCGGCGCTGATCCAGCAGGGACACTATTTCTTATATTCAATTTGCTTAAGACTAGCGTTCCAATACAAAGGCATTTTATCGGACGAGGACTTGGAATGGCCGCGCGCGATTGCGGGAACAACGGTCAGCCTGTGACAGCTCAGCTGATACATGATACTGTTCGGTTACGGGGAGACGTAGACACGCGCGTAGGCTTTGCAGGCTCCTACGCTCCTTCGCCGAGGTATATCGCTACACCTGAGAGTGCGTCACAGCAATTAGATCGCAGGACTATGAACTTAGCAGACCCCAGTGTGCGGCCAAGCAATCTGCCGCTCGATGTTGGGGGGGCAACGCCAATACCAAGCTTAAAGTCTCCATTTTAGTAATCGAGCCGGCGGCTCTCTTTGAGATCAGAATTAACAATGACTGCTTGCGAAGGTTGCGCTGGCTTGGTTGAGCCTGAACTAAAACAATGCGTATTGCGTGTCCATTGTTCAGTCGGAAATATAGTCAGGGTGTGGCACGCAAGGCGATCAATGCTTGAAAATTCTGTTTTAAGAGTATACGGAAAAGCGAGCTCCTAATCGGTAATAGGCAGGCACGTTGTTCGCTGTGTGATAATTTGTGACTGTCTGCGACGCATTGCTGGAGTGGGTATGCCTAATCTCAATCGTATTATTTGGATTTAAAGGATTCCAATAAAGATTAGAATATATTGTTATAACAAATTTTGGAAGATGAATATTCATCCAACAGCAAGATTATTGTTAAGTTTCAATCTAGACAAAACCTTCCTAAGCGGTCTTCACATAGGCGAGTACACTAACGTGGCATTTGGCGCGGCCATATTGACCCACGATATGATAAGACGCAAGAGAGCCCAAACTCGTATTGGATCAAATTGCCTTATTGGAGCGCGCAGTTTTATCATGCCAGGTGTAACAATTAGCAACCACTGAGAGGTCAATTCCGCTTCTGTTGTAACTGTAGATGCTGCTCCGCACTTGATATTAACAGCAAATCCAGCGTGTGTTATTCGCGAGGGAATCAATACAAAACGTTATGGAATTTCAATAGAAACCAAATAAAAACTTTGCTTGGTATTATACTAGATGTGCTGCTGGTCAGGCTGGGTCTTAGGCATCGCAACCTGCAGCGACGAGATAGTTGCGGCACTCAGCTGGCACGACGGTGTCGACGAGAATTCGAATAGCGACCCTTAGATCCGTGACGGTTCGCTCCGCAGCTTTGCGTAGCAGCGCTTCCAGCTTCAAAAATGCTATCTCGATTGATGGTGTGGCTGGCTTCTGCTCCCGGCGTTGCTTTGGGGCATAGTTGGGATGTTGTCGCCTTAAGCTGATACCAAGTTTCGTTGAGCAGGACTCACACCGAGTCGCGGTGTCGGGCGGGGTGTGATCCAGTCCTTGGGTTTGAAGCCTGAGGAGGATGCGATGGCTGCTCCGGTTCCGCTGCGACCGGATTTTGATGCGCCGGCCCTGCGCGCTACCGCCAAGGGGTCGCGGGATCCAGCCCAGACCCGTCGCCTGCTGGCGCTGTCCGTGATCTCGGCGGGCGGCTCGCGCTCGGAGGCGGCCGCGATCGGCAGGGTCAAGTTGCAGACGGTGCGTGACTTTCGTCGTGGCCTTCAACGCGGACGGCCCGGACGGGCTGATCGACGGCAAGGCCCCCGGTGCCCGCCCCCGCCTGAATGCTGAGCAGCGCGAGGCTCTCAGGGCCCTGGTCGAACAGGAGCTGACACCCGCCGCCCACGGTGTGGTCCGCTGGCGCTTGTGCGACCTGGCCTAGATCCTGTGCGAGGATCATGGCGTGTCGGTCTTGCGAGCAGACCTTGAGCCGGGTCTTGCGGGCGATGGGCTACCGCAAACTCTCGGCTCGCCCGCGCCATCACGCCCAGGACCCGGATGCCGCGGCGGCTTTTAAAAAGACTTCCCCGACTGTCTGACGCAGATCACGCAGGCCGTCGGCGGCAAACCCATAGAGGTCTGGTTCTGCGACGAGGCGCGGATCGGCCAGAAGAACACGCTTACCCGGCGTTGGGCAGCACGCGGGACGCGACCCTCGGCCCCCAAGGATCAGCGCACGCAGTCAGCCTCTATCTTCGGAGCGATCTGCCCGGCCCGAGGCGCGGGCGCGGGCCTGGTCAGGCCCCGCTGCACCACCGAAGCCATGGCCCATCACCTCGAAGAGATCTCCGCAACCGTCGCGCCCAGCGCCCACGCCGTGCTCCTGCTCGATCAGGTCGGCTGGCACACCACCAGGAAGCTGCCCGTACCAGACAACATCACCCTGCTGCCCCTGCCGGTGCGCTCACCCGAACTCAACCCCGTCGAAAACCTCTGGCAGTTCATGCGCGACAACTGGCTCGGCAATCACAACTTCCGATCCTATGCCGACATTCTCGACCACTGTTGCGACGCTTGGAACAGAATCATCCCTCAGCCCTGGCGCATCACGTCCATCGGACTGCGCCGATGGACTATGCGTGCGGATCAATGAGAGTTGGGATTACGCGCCTGCTCCAGCTCACGATCGCCGCCTTGGTGGCAGCGTAGTTGAGGAGATTCTCGGAGGGCTCGTAGGCGTCGACCGACGCCGTGTTGATGATCGCCGCGCCGGGCCCGAGATGCGCGAGAGCGGCTTTGTTGATCCAGAACCTTGCGTACATGTTGGTCCGAAAGGTTTAGTCGAGTTGCTCGGTGGTGATATCGAGGATCGAGACCTGGGACTTCTGGTAGACCGCGTTGTTGACGAGGATGTCGAGTCCGCCGAGTTCGCGCGCCGCGTCCGCCACCAGGCGCTGGCAGAAGGCCTCGTCGCGGATGTCGCCCGGCAGCGTCACCGCCTTGCGGCCGGCCTGCCGGATGAGCGCCACCACCTCGGCCGCATCCGGCTCCTCCGCCGGCAGGTAGTTGATGGCCACGTCCGCGCCCTCGCGCGCATAGGCGATGGCGGCGGCCCGGCCGATGCCCGAATCCCCGCCGGTGATCAGCGCCTTGCGGCCGGCGAGGCGCCCGGACCCCTTGTAGCTGGTCTCGCCGTGGTCCGGGCGCGGTACCATCCGGCTGGCCAACCCCGGCCACGCCTGCTGCTGCTTTTCGAAAGGCGGCTTCGGGTAGCTGCGCGGCGGGTTCGGGGCGGTATCGGTCTGCGCGACCTGTTCCTGGGCCCCCGCGGAACCTCCCAGAACGGCCACCATGCCGGCGGAGAGGCCACCCACGAGGGCGCGCCGCGAGGGATCGCTCTTGGTCTCGGTCATCAGGACTTTCGCTGCTCATCGAGGCGGGAGGCCGGACGATCGCCGCGCCTTGGGAGAATTTTGGCCCGGCCGCCCGTCTGCACGGGCGGACCGGGGCCGGCGGTCGCGCCGGATGCGCCTACTGGGTCTGGGTGGAGGCGCTCACCCGCCAGATCGTCTTGCCGACATCGTCCGAGACCAGCAGGGCGCCGGTCTTGTCGAGGATGACGCCGACGGGGCGTCCCTGGGCCTTCTCGTCGGCGTTGAGGAAGCCGGTCAGCGCGTCGACCGGCTGCCCCGTCGGCTTGCCGTCCTTCAAGGGCACGTAGACCACCTTGTAGCCGCTCTTCGGCCGGCGGTTCCACGAACCGTGCTGGGCGACGAACAGGCCGCTCTTCCAGGCCTCCGGCAGGCTGCTCGCCTGGGAGAACGCGATGCCGAGGGAGGCGGTGTGGGTGCCCACCGCATAGTCCGGCGCGATCGCCTTGGCGACGAGGTCGGGTTTCTGCGGCTCCACGCGCGCGTCGACGTGGTTGCCCCAGTAGCTGTAGGGCCAGCCGTAGAAGCCGCCTTCCTGCACGGAGGTGATGTAGTCGGGCACGAGGTCGCTGCCGATCTCGTCGCGCTCGTTCACCGCCGTCCAGAGCTTGCCGGTCACCGGCTCGAAGCCGAGGCCGTTGGGGTTGCGCAGGCCGGTGGCGTATGCGCGCATCTGCTTGGTGGAAATCGTGTATTCCCAGATCGCTGCGCGGCCGGTCTCCTTGTCGAGCCCGTTCTCGCCGACATTGCTGTTCGAGCCGACGGTGACGTAGAGCTTCTGCCCGTCGGGGCTGGCGATGACGTTCTTGGTCCAGTGGTGGTTGATGCCGGACGGCAGGTCGACGACCTTCTCCGGCGTCGCGGTGATCTCGGTCTGGCCCGCCTGGTAGGGCACCTTCACCAGTGAATCCGCGTTGGCGACGTAGAGGTCCGACCCGACCAGCGCCATGCCGAAGGGCGAGTGCAGGTCCTTCAGGAGCACGTGGCGCTCCTCGGCGATGCCGTCGCCGTTCGCGTCGCGCAGGAGGACGATGCGGTCGGGGCTCTTCACGCCGGCGCCGGCCAGGCTTTTGACCTTGTCGGCCACCCAGTCCGCGACGCCCGTCGAGGGATCGTCGGTCTGCGGCTTGTTGGCCTCGGCCACCAGCACATCCCCGTTGGGCAGGAGGTACATCCAGCGCGGATGGTCGAAGCCGTCGGCGTAGGCCGCCACCTGCAGCCCCTCCGCGGCCTGCGGCTTGGCGCCGTTCTCCCAACGGGCGACGCGGGCGATGTTCACGGTGGGCATCAGGGTCGGGTTGGGCGCCGGCAGGGTCGGGTTCGCGCCCTGTCCGGCCGAGGCCTCGAGCGTGGCCTTCTCGGGATAGACGATGAAACGCACGAAGGCCGCGCCGCCGAGGAGAACGACGGCCAGGGCCGCGAGGCCGAGTTTCGATCGGGTCCGCATGATGATCTCGTCCGCTTGCAGGGTGCGCGGGGCCCAGCGGGCCACGCCTCATCGGAACAAGCGCCCGAGACCGGATTTGGCTCCCTCGCCGCGGGCACCGGTTCCCGAGCGGCAACCCCTTGCGCAGGCTCCGGGGTCTCCGCTTGAATGCATACCGCGACCTTGGCGGGCCGGTGGCGATCCACGGGGACGAAGGGGTGCGTGATCCAACGGCCCATCACCGAGCGGATGAACCCATGCACCGAGCGGATGAACCCATGCGCAGGCGCTCATTCCTCTTCGCGGCCGCGGCGGCGACGCTGGTCCCGTCCGAGCGGGCGCGATCGGCCGGCGCGCCGGGCGGGCTCGTCCTGGCGACGGCGACGCCGGGGGGCTCGTTCCCCGCCTTCGGCCAGGCCCTGGTGGAGGCGCTCCGCACGGTCGATCCCGCCCTGGCCATCGCCCTGCAGCCGTCCAAGGGTTCGGCCGAGAATGTCGGCCTCCTGAAGAACGGCTCCGTCGATCTCGCCCTGGTCCAGGGCGACTACGCCTACGACGCCCTCAGGGCCGAGCCCGAGGCGGGGCCGCGGATCACCGCGGTCGCGCCGGTGAGCGCTTCGCCCGGCCTGTTCGTCGTGCCGGCGGCCAGCGCGATCCAGGCTGTGCCCGACCTGCGCGGCCGGCGCGTCGCCCTCGGCACCCATGCCTCGGGCCTCACCGTCATGGGCCGGACCGTCCTGGCAGGTTCGGGCCTCGACCCGGACCGCGACATCGTACCGATCCTCCTCGACCGGGCCGGCGACGGAGCGGTCATGGTACAGGTCGGACGCGCCGCGGCCCTCTGGGGCGCCGGGCTCGGCTGGCCGGGTTTCCGCACGCTGGCCGAGGCGCCCGGCGGCGCCCGCTTCTTCGGCCCGGCCTCGGACGCGATCGACCGCATCCTGGCGCTCGGAACCTCCCTGCGCCGCCGCACCGTTCCGGCAGACGTCTTCGCGGGGCAGCACGCCCCCATCGAGACGGTGGGCTCCTGGAGCTTCGTCCTCGCCCGGCCGGACATCGACGGCGCGCTGGTGGCGCGCTTCGTGGCGGCCCTGGCGCGGAGCCAGGACGATCTCGCCCGGCACTACCCGCAGGGCGGCGACAGCGACCCGCGCAATCTGGTCGAGGCCCTGCCCCGGGGCTGGCTGCATCCGGCGAGCGCCGCCTACCTGCGCGACATCGGTGCCCTCCCGTGAGCGGAGGCGCAACCTTCCCGCCCGCCACCCGGTTGCGCTGAGCGGAAGCGGGGGGAACGATCATGCGGCAGGCCATTCTGGGAATCGCCCTCACGCTCCTTGCCGGCCCGGCCGGCGCGATCGAGGTCTCCCGCAGCCGCGACCTCCCGGCCCCGCCCGCCGCCGTGTGGGCGCTCATCGGCGGCTTCTGCTCCGTCGCCCTGTGGCACCCGCAGGTGGTCGCCTGCCAATCCTCCGGGACCCGGGACGACGCCGACCGGGAGGACAACGAGCCCGTCCGCCGCCTCGTCGTCGCCGGAGGCCTCGGCACCCTCGTCGAAGCCGAGACCCGGCGCGACGAGGCCGGGATGAGCTACAGCTACGCCTTCATCGAGGGTCCCCTGCCCGTGGCGGCCTACAACGCCACCCTGCAGGTCCGGCCGAACGGCACCGGCGCGACGGTGGTGTGGAGCGCCACCTTCGACCCGGCCGGCATGAGCGAGGCCGAGGCCCGGGCCGACATCGAGGGCGTCTACGACCAGGGCCTCGACGGCATCGCCCGGGAACTCGGCGCCCCCGCGGCCAAGCCGCGATAGGCGCCGCCGACCGCCGGGGCCGGGGCCGGGCTCAGCCCGCGGCGAGGCGCAGGCCGGCCTTGTCCCGGCGCCGCACCTGCACCTGGTTGCGCCCGTTCGCCTTCGCGGCGTAGAGCGCCTGGTCCGCCGCCTCGACGAAGGCGGCGGGGTCGGCCGCCCGGACCTCGGGAATCTGGGCCAGGCCCAGGCTGACCGTGAGCACCCCCAGGGGGCTGCTCGCATGCGGGACCTTCCAGCCCGCCACGGCCTCGCGAATCCGGTGGGCGACGATCTCCGCCCCGGCCGCGTCGGTCTCGGGCAGGATCACGGCGAATTCCTCGCCCCCGATGCGGCAGGCCGTATCAGAGGCATTGGCGATGCTGGCCTCGATGGAGCGTGCGATCAGCCGAAGGGCCTCGTCGCCCCGCTGGTGCCCGTACCGGTCGTTGAAACCCTTGAAGTAGTCGGCATCGAGGACGAGGAGGGAGAGGGGCAGCTGGTTGCGGACCGCGCGGCGCCATTCGCGTCCCAGCGCATCGTCGAACCGTCGCCGGTTGGCGAGGCCCGTCAGGGCGTCGGTGGTGGCCAGCTTCTCCAATTGGACGTTGAGGTCGAGGGCCGCCTGCTCCGCCGCCCGGCGCTGGTGCAGCTCGCGCCGGAACAGCCAGGCCAGGACGATGGTGGTGGCGCACAGGCTCAGCACCACCGCCCCGAGGACCAGGGCGCGGTGCCACCAGTCGGCATAGATCTCCTCCGGCGCCACGGCGATGCTGAGGTGGAGCGGCAGGTCGCCGACCTTGGTGAACACGAAGTCGCGGCTGCCCTCGCCGACCATCGCGGGGCCGGTGAAGTGTCCCTCCGGTGCATCGAAGAACCTACGGTAGCTGTCCGTGGCCGAGACGCTCCGCCCGATGGCGCTCTCGTCGTAGGGCTCGCGCATGATGATCGTACCGCCCGGCCCGTAGAGGGTGACGGTGCCGGTATGATCCGCGCCGACGGCGGCGAACAGCTGGCGGAAGTAGTCGAGGTAGATCGAACCGAGGACGACGCCGGCGAAGCTGCCATCCGGGTCCGACAGGCGCCGGCTGATGATCAGCACCCGCTTGCCCGTGAGACGCGAGATCAGGGGCTGGCTGATGTGCAGCTCGTTGCCCGGATGGGTGACGTGATACTGGAAATATTCGCGGTCGGCGTAGTTCAAGGGCTCGGGGGTGAGGGATTTCGAGCTGATAATGAGCTTCCCGGTTCTGTCGAACACGAGGGTGTGGCCGAAATTCTCGGCCGTGGCGGCGCGATCGAACAGGATCATCTGCCGGAGCTCGGGATCGGCCTGGGCCAGCTCGGGAAGCTTCAGGCCGTCGACGACGGCCCGCAGGGCGAGGTCGTAGAGTTCGATGTTCCGGGCGATATCCCGCCCGAGGACCTGCACGAGGCTCCGCGACGTCACCTCCGAACGCCGGGCCGCATCGAGGCGCATCTGCCAGAGCATGAAGGCCGAGACGGCGCAGAGCCCGATGACCGCAAGCAAGTTGATAGCACTCAGCCATCTGGCCGAATGCGTCCATCGAAATCGCTGCAGCAGGACGGGTCGCTCGGGCATCGTCAGGACCCTGACATCCATCGTTGACCTGCGGTGAGCGCGCATTGAGCAGGGAGGACGACCACCGCCCGGGCCCTGTCATCACCGATGGGCAGTTAATTCTTTCTCCGGTCTTTGACCCTCCGTACGATGACGGACCATCGCGCACCGGATGGCCGGCGGATCAAGGGCCGCGCGCTCGCGTTGCCCAGGCGACGCGGACCGAACAGGCCGGCGCACAGGACGGATTTTCCATGGCATCCCGGCATCGTCACATCCTGCTCCTCGCCCTCGGGCTGGCGACCCCGGCAGCGGCCCAGGCCCCCACCCAGCCCCAGGCCCCCACCCAGGCCCCAACACAGGCCCAGGCCGCCACCGGGCAGGCCCACGACGAGGCGGTCTGCGTCGCGCAGGCCGACACGAACAAGCTCACGGAGGCGCACCGCGAGACCTTCCTGCGGGAATGCGTGGCGGGCGAGCGGCTCGATCGACCGAAAGCGGATCCGGCGAAGCCGTGACGGTCCGCGCCGGCGCGGACCTCGGTCAGAGAACGGCCTTCAGCTTGTCCGCCATGGCCTGTTCCTTGTCGCGCCGCGACGAGAATGCCATGGTGAAGAAGACCCGCTGAACGCCGATCTCGCTCAGTTTGGCCTCGCAGGCCTCGATGAGGGCGCAGATGTCGCTGAGTTCGCCCTCGATGTTGGTCCCGTTGGCATGCATCTCGGCATTGAGGGGACTGGCGTCGATGATCGCCTTGATTTCCTTCACGTAGGGCGAGACCGAGGGGCCGACGCCCATCGGAACGATGCACAGATCCGCCACGACCTTCATGATTCTTCTCCCGGTGCTGTCCCTGTCAGAGGTCGCAGGCGTCCCGGCCTGTCAATCACCCACGGACCGGACCGCCCGCGCCGCGGGGGCGGCTGCAGAGTCTCGGGGGTGGCGGCTCGAGCGCGGGGTCTCGAGGGTGGAACGGAATCACCACCTTCGCCGTATCTGCCGACCGACGGGGACCCCTCCGCGTCCGACAGGGGCGATCCATCCGAGACCGGATCGTCCCGCTCCGGGCGCGTCCGTGGAGAGGTCCGCAGGACAGGAGACGAACGAGCCTTGACCGACAGGTTTCGCGCCCTCGCCGCGGCGACCGCCGCCTTGCTGCTGTTGACGGCCCAGGACGCGCCGGCCCAGACCACGACGGAGGCGCCGGCCGTCGAGGGGGAGGTGCGCCCGGGGCCGCCACCGCCCTTACCGGACCTCGCCGATTCCAACGGGCGTGCCGGCGAGCCCCTGAACCAGCTCGGCCCGAACTCCGGCATTCCCAGGGCGCTTCGCGGCTCGGCCGACCGAGCCGGTGGCCCGGCCAACGACCTGACCCAGGTCGACCGTCCCGATGAACCGCCCCTGCCGAAGGCCGACCTCGCGCAGGTGCTAGAGGGCAAGGCCCTGTTCCACGGCAATTATTGTGGGGCCGGTCAGCGGGGCGAGGGCCTGCCACCCACCGACGACCTCGATGCCGCCTGCCTGCGCCACGATGCCTGCTTCGACGCGGCCGGGCACCGGTCCTGCGCCTGCAACGCCCGCCTCAAGCAGGAGGCGGCCGCCGTCTCCGAGCGGCCGGGCCTCTCCCGTCAGGTTCGCGAGCGCGCCCTCAGCGTGGCCCAGGCCGCCGAGGTGATGACCTGCCAAGCCCCCTGACCTGCGTCCCGAGGCCCCTTCCCGATGGGGGCGGGCTCAGGACCTGACGCCTGAAACGAAGACGGCCGCCGCTCGCGAAGCGACGGCCGTCTTCGTTCTCGGGGCGGCGTGCGGCTCAGATGTGGATCGCGCGCTTGCCCACCGCGAGGGCGGCTTCCTTGACCGCCTCGGTGAGGGTCGGGTGGGCGTGGCAGGTGCGGGCGACGTCCTCGGCGGAGGCGCCGAACTCCATCGCCACCGCGACTTCCGCAATCAGGTTGCCGGCATCGGCCCCGACGATGTGGACGCCGAGGACGCGGTCGGTGGTGGCGTCGGCCAGGATCTTCACGAAGCCGTCCGTGGTGTGGTTCACCTTGGCGCGGCCGTTGGCGGTGAAGGGGAACTTGCCGCTGTTGTAGGCGATGCCGTCCTTCTTGAGCTCTTCCTCGGTCTTCCCGACGGAGGCGACCTCCGGATAGGTGTAGACCACGTTCGGGATCACGCCGTAGTTCACGTGCCCCGACTGGCCGGCCAGCAGTTCGGCCACCGCCACACCCTCGTCCTCGGCCTTGTGGGCCAGCATCGGCCCGGCGATGACGTCGCCGATGGCGTAGATGCCCGTGACGTTGGTGGCGTAGTGGCTGTCCGTCTGGATGCGGCCCTTGTTGTCGAGGCCGACCCCCACCGTCTCCAGGCCGAGGCCCTCGGTGTAGGGCACCCGGCCGATGGCCACGAGCACTACGTCGGCCTGCAGCTTCTCGGCCTCGCCGCCGGCGGCGGGCTCCACCGTGACGGTGGCGGCCCCGTCCTTGACCTCGACGCCGGTCACCTTGGACGAGAGCTTGAACTGCATGCCCTGCTTGCCGAGGATGCGCTGGAACTGCTTGCCGACCTCGCCGTCCATGCCCGGCAGGATCCGGTCGAGGTACTCGACCACGGTGACCTCGGAGCCGAGGCGGCGCCAGACCGAGCCGAGCTCCAAGCCGATGACGCCGGCGCCGATGATGAGGAGCTTGCCCGGGACCTTCTCGAGGGTGAGGGCGCCGGTGGAGGAGACGACGATGGTCTCGTCGATGGTGACGCCGGGGAGCTTCGTGACGTCCGAGCCCGTGGCGATGACGACGTTCTTCGTCTCCAGGAGCTGGTTGCCGCCGTCCTCGGACAGCACCTCGACGCGGCCCGCACCGGCGAGGCGCGCGGTGCCGCGATAGGCGTCGATGCCGTTCTTCTTGAGGAGAAACTCGACGCCCTTGGTGTTGCCGTCGACGCCGTCCTGCTTGAACGTCATCATCTTGGCGAGGTCGAGCTCGGGCGCGCTGACCATCACGCCCATGTCGGCGAAGTGCTTGCCCGCCTCCTCGAACGCCTCCGAGGCGTGCAGCAGGGCCTTCGAGGGGATGCAGCCGACGTTGAGGCAGGTGCCGCCATGGGCGGCCCGCTTCTCCACCACGGCCGTCTTGAGGCCGAGCTGGGCGGCGCGGATGGCGCAGACGTAACCGCCGGGGCCGGTGCCGATGACGACGAGATCGTAGGACATGGGAATCTGACTCGCTGGATTGGGCGGCGGGTCATGCCCCACCATCGATGGACGAAGCGCGCGGAAGCGTCCGGCCGCGCGGGGGCGCGGCCGGCGGACGGCAGCTGCCGGGCCTTAGAGGTCGAGCACGAGGCGTGCCGGATCCTCCAGCGCCTCCTTGACGCGCACCAGGAAGGTCACGGCCTCCTTCCCGTCGACGATGCGGTGATCGTAGGACAGGGCGAGGTACATCATCGGCCGCGCCTCGATCTTGCCGGCGCGCACCACGGGGCGCTCCTCGATGCGGTGCATGCCCAGGATGCCGGATTGCGGCGCGTTGAGGATCGGGGTCGACATCAGCGAGCCGTAGATGCCGCCGTTGGTGATCGTGAAGGTGCCGCCCTGCATCTCGTCGATGGAGAGCTTGCCCTCGCGGGCCTTCTTGCCGAAGCCGGCGATCTTCTTCTCGATGCCGGCGATCGACAGGTCGTCGGCGTCGCGAACCACCGGCACCACGAGGCCCTTATCGGTGCCGACGGCGATGCCGATGTGGTAGTAGTTCTTGTAGACGAGGTCCTGCCCGTCGATCTCGGCGTTCACCGCCGGCACGTCCTTGAGGGCGCCGATCACCGCCTTGGTGAAGAAGCCCATGAAGCCGAGCTTGGTGCCGTGCTTCTTCTCGAAGATGTCCTTGTACTGGCTCCGCATCGCCATCACGGCCGACATGTCGACGTCGTTGAACGTCGTCAGCATCGCGGCGGTGTCCTGCGCGTCCTTGAGACGGCGGGCGATGGTCTGGCGCAGCTTGGTCATGCGCACGCGCTCCTCGCGCGCCGCATCGTCGGGCTTCGAGGGCGGGCGCGGGGCGGCCGGCTTGGCCTCCCGGGCGGGCGCGGGCGCCGGGGCGGACGGCCCCTTGGCGGTGGCCTCCAGCATGTCGCCCTTGGTGACGCGGCCGTCCTTGCCGCTGCCGTTCAGGGTCGCCGGATCGACGCCGGACTCGCGCGCCATCTTGGCGACCGCGGGGCCGTGGTCGCCGGACTCGCGGGCGGCCTGGGGCGCTGCGTCGCCATGGTTGCCGTAGCCGGCCGACGATTCCTGGGCGGGGGCCTCCGCCGGCTTGCCCTCGGACTTGGTCTCCGCCTTGGCCTCCGTCTTGGCCTCGGCCTTCTTCGGCGCCGCAGCCGCCTTGCCGCCGCCGGCCCCCGCCTCGATGATCGAGCCGAGGAGCGCGCCCGGCTCCACCGTCTCACCGTCCTTGGCCAGGATCTCGCCGAGCTGACCCGCGGCCGGCGCGTTCACCTCGAGGGTGACCTTGTCGGTCTCGAGCTCCACCAGGGGCTCGTCGGCCGCCACGGCGTCGCCCGGCTTCTTGAACCAGCGGCCGATGGTGGCCTCGCTCACGGATTCGCCCAGGGTCGGGACGACGATATCGGTTGCCATGGTTCAGTATCCGTCCGGAGGGTTTGGGACGCCGCCCTGCGGCGCCCTCGGATCGAGAAACGGGGTGGGGACAGGGCCGGCGGTCAGACCGCCAGCGCCTCGTTGAGGAAGGCCTGGAGCTGGGCCTGGTGCTTCGAGAGCATGCCCACCGCCGTGGAGGCGGAGGCCGGGCGGCCGACGTAGCGCGCGCGCTTCACCGGCGACTGGGCCTGGCCGAGCACCCATTCGAGATAGGGCTCGACGAAGGCCCAGGAGCCCATGTTCTTCGGCTCCTCCTGGCACCACACCACCTCGGCGTTGCGGAAGCGCGCCATCTCGTTGGCCAGCGCCTTCAGGGGGAACGGGTAGAGCTGCTCAACGCGCATCAGGTAGACGTCGGTGACGCCGCGCTTCTCCCGCTCCTCGTAGAGGTCGTAATAGACCTTGCCCGAGCACAGCACGACGCGCCGGACCTTGTCGTCCTTGACGAGCTTGATGCCGTCCTCGTCGCGCTCGGCATCGTCCCAGAGCACGCGGTGGAAGCTCGAGCCCTCCGCCATGGCCTCGATCGGCGAGACCGCCTTCTTGTGCCGCAGCAGCGACTTCGGCGTCATCAGGATCAGCGGCTTGCGGAACTCGCGGTGCAGCTGGCGGCGCAGGATATGGAAGTAGTTCGAGGGCGTCGTGCAGTTGGCGACCTGCATGTTGTCCTCGGCGCACATCTGCAGGAAGCGCTCCAGGCGGGCGGAGGAGTGCTCCGGCCCCTGGCCCTCGTAGCCGTGCGGCAGCAGCAGGGTCAGGCCCGACATGCGCAGCCACTTGCGCTCGCCCGACGAGATGAACTGGTCGATGACCACCTGGGCGCCATTGGCGAAGTCGCCGAACTGCGCCTCCCATAGCACCAGGGCGTTGGGCTCGGCCGCGGAGTAGCCGTACTCGAAGCCGAGCACCGCCTCCTCGGAGAGCATCGAGTTGATGACCTCCAGGCTCGCCTGGCCCTCGCGGATCGAGTTCAGCGAGGTGTAGCGCTGCTCGTTCTCCTGGTCGATCACCACCGCGTGGCGCTGCGAGAAGGTGCCGCGCTCCACGTCCTGGCCCGAGAGGCGGACGCGGTGGCCCTCGATGAGGAGCGAGCCGAAGGCCAGGGCCTCGGCGGTCGCCCAATCGATGCCCTGGCCCGACTCCACCGCCTTGGCGCGGTTGTCGAAGAAGCGCTGGATCGTGCGGTGCAGGTGGAAGCCGGGCGGCGGCGTGGTGATGCGCTGGGCGATCTCCCGCAGGGTCTCCACCGGCACGCCGGTCTTGCCGCGGCGCGGATCGTCCACGTCCTCGCGCACGGCCTTGAAGCCGGCCCAGCGGCCGTCGAGCCAGTCGGCCTTGTTGGCCTTGTAGTTCGTCGCGACCTCCAGCTCGGCATCGAGCATGGCGCGGAACTCGGCCTTGCGGGCGTCGAGCTGCTCCTGGCTCAGCACGCCCTCGGCGACGAGCTTCTTGCCGTAGGTCTCCAGCGCGGTCGGGTGCTTGCGGATGCGCTGGTACATCTTCGGCTGGGTGAAGGCCGGCTCGTCGCCCTCGTTGTGGCCGAAGCGGCGGTAGCAGAGCATGTCGATGACGACGGGCTTGCCGAACTTCTGGCGGTACTCGATCGCGATCTTGGCCGCGAAGGTCACGACCTCCGGGTCGTCGCCGTTGCAGTGGAAGATCGGCGCCTCGACCATCTTCGCCACGTCGGACGGATAGGGCGAGGAGCGCGAGAAGCGCGGATCGGTGGTGAAGCCGATCTGGTTGTTGATGATGAAGTGGATCGAGCCGCCGGTGCGGTGGCCCTTCAGGCCGGACAGGCCGAGGCACTCGGCCACCACACCCTGGCCCGCGAAGGCCGCGTCGCCGTGGATGAGCAGCGGCACCACGCGGGTGCGCTCCACCGTGGGCTTGGCCCGCTGGTCCTGCTTGGCGCGGACCTTGCCGAGCACGACGGGATCGACGATCTCGAGGTGCGACGGGTTGGCGGTGAGCGAGAGGTGGACGTTGTTGCCGTCGAAGGCGCGGTCCGACGAGGCACCGAGATGGTACTTCACGTCGCCGGAGCCCTCGACCTCGGCCGGGTTCGCCGAGCCGCCCTTGAACTCGTTGAACACCGCCCGGAAGGGCTTGGCCATCACGTTGGTGAGCACGTTGAGGCGGCCGCGATGGGCCATGCCCACGACGATCTCCTCGGCGCCCAGCGCGCCGCCGCGCTTGATGATTTGTTCGAGCGCCGGGATCATCGCCT
This sequence comes from Methylobacterium sp. BI1, assembly GCF_056680125.1. Lineage (NCBI taxonomy): Bacteria > Pseudomonadati > Pseudomonadota > Alphaproteobacteria > Hyphomicrobiales > Methylobacteriaceae > Methylobacterium > Methylobacterium sp. BI1. Next base: position 225,798 of record NZ_CM155267.1, read on the forward strand.
CGGAGCCGTCGAGGCCGAAGCGCTTGGTGCCGGTGTACTTGAGGTCGAGGAACTTCTCGAAGCCCTCGGCCTCGATCAGCTTGTTGAGGATCGCGCGGCGGCCCTCGGGGGTGAAGGTGATCTCCTTGCCCTTGCCCTCGATGCGCTCCTGGATCCAGGCCTTCTCCTCCGGGTTGGAGATGTGCATGAACTCGACGCCGAGCGTCTGGCAGTAGGTGCGCTCCAGGATCTCGACGATCTCGCGGATGGTCGAGAATTCGAGCCCGAGCACGTTGTCGAGGAAGATCGGGCGGTCCCAGTCCTTCTCCTCGAAGCCGTAATGCTGCGGATGCAGCTCCTCGTGGTCGCCGCGGGGGGCGAGGCCGAGGGGATCGAGCTTGGCGTGCAGGTGGCCGCGCATGCGGTAGGCGCGGATCAGCATGATCGCGCGGACCGAGTCCTTCGTCGCCTGCTCGACCGAGATGCCGGGAGCGGAGGCGATGACGGTGCCCTTGGCCGGCGCCGTCGCGGTGTCGGACTTGGCGCGGATCTTGTCGCCGATCGCCTTCTCGACGGTGGCCCAGTTGCCGTCCAGCGCCGAGACGATCTCGCCGTTGGCGTGGATTGGCCAGTTCGGCCGCTCCCACGAGGCGCCGGCCGCGTTCTTCTCGGCCAGCCCCTTGTCCTCGTTCAGGGACCGGAAGAACGTCTGCCACTCGGGATCGACCGAGTTCGGATCACGGGCGTAAGCCGCCTGCAGCTCCTCGATGTAGGCGGCGTTGCCGCCGTAGAGGAACGAGGTTTCGAGCGCGTCCTGGCGTGCCATCGTTCGGGTCATCCTGCCGCTGTGCGGGGTCCTCCGCCGGGAAGGCCCCCTGCCCGACCCCCTCCGCGCGGAACGCGGCCGGGGTCGGATGTACCGGGAAAGACGCGGGCCTCAGCGGGCTCGCGTCGCTCAGTCGTCAGATGGGGTCGCGGACCTGAACCTCGTACAACGCGAGGCCCGCGTCCCGTGCGTGTCAGCCGCGCAGGACCTCGACGAGGGTGCTGCCGAGGCGGGCCGGCGAGGGCGAGACCCGGATGCCGGCCGCTTCCATCGCGGCGATCTTGTCCTCCGCGCCGCCCTTGCCGCCCGAGATGATGGCGCCCGCATGGCCCATGCGGCGGCCCGGAGGCGCCGTGCGGCCGGCGATGAAGCCGACCATGGGCTTCTTGCGGCCGCGCTTGGCCTCGTCGGCGAGGAACTGCGCCGCCTCTTCCTCGGCGGAGCCGCCGATCTCGCCGATCATCACGATCGACTCGGTCTTGTCGTCGGCGAGGAACAGCTCGAGCATGGAGATGAACTCCGTGCCCTTCACCGGGTCGCCGCCGATGCCGACCGCGGTGGTCTGGCCGAGGCCCGCATTGGTGGTCTGGAACACGGCCTCGTAGGTCAGCGTGCCGGAGCGGGAGACGATGCCCACCGAGCCCGGCTTGAAGATGTTGGCCGGCATGATGCCGATCTTGCACTGGCCGGCGGTGACGATGCCGGGGCAGTTCGGGCCGACGAGGCGGGACTTCGAGCCTTCGAGTGCGCGCTTGACCCGCACCATGTCGAGGACCGGGATGCCCTCGGTGATGCAGACGATGAGTGGGATCTCCGCCTGGATCGCCTCGCAGATGGCGTCCGCCGCGCCCGGCGGCGGCACGTAGACCACGGACGCGTCGGCACCCGTGGCCTCGCGGGCCTCCGCCACCGTGTCGAAGACCGGCAGGTTGAGGTGCTTGGAGCCGCCCTTACCCGGGCTGGTGCCGCCGACCATCTTGGTGCCGTAGGCGATGGCCTGCTCGGAGTGGAAGGTCCCGTTCTTGCCGGTAAAACCCTGGCAGAGGACCTTGGTGTTCGCGTCGATCAGGATGGACATGGGTACTCTCAGCCCTTCTTCACGGCGGCGACGATTTTTTGCGCGGCGTCGTCGAGATCGTCGGCCGGGATCACGTTCAGGCCGGAATTCCGGATGATCTCCTTGCCCTTCTCGACGTTGGTGCCCTCGAGGCGCACCACCAGGGGCACCTGCAGGCCGACCGCCTTCACCGCCGCGATCACGCCGTTGGCGATCACGTCGCACTTCATGATGCCGCCGAAGATGTTGACCAGGATGCCCTTCACCTGCGGGTCGGCGGTGATGATCTTGAAGGCCGCCGTGACCTTCTCCTCCGAGGCGCCGCCGCCCACGTCGAGGAAGTTCGCCGGCTCCTCGCCGTAGAGCTTGATGATGTCGAGGGTCGCCATGGCGAGGCCGGCGCCGTTGACCATGCAGCCGATGGTGCCGTCGAGGGCGATGTAGGCGAGATCGTACTTCGAGGCCTCGATCTCCTTGGCGTCCTCCTCGGTCTCGTCGCGGAGCGCGACGATGTCGGGGTGGCGGTAGAGGGCGTTCGAGTCGAAGGAGATCTTGGCGTCGAGGCACTTGAGGTGGCCGTCGCCGGTGAGCACGAGCGGATTGATCTCCAGCATGCTCATGTCCTTGGCGGTGAACGCCGCGTAGAGCCGCGTGGTGAGGTCGCCGGCTTCCTTGGCCTGGGCGCCTGTGAGGCCGAGCGTCTTGGCGACGAGGCGGCCGTGATGGGGCATCACGCCGGTGGCGGGATCGACCGAGAAGGTGACGATCTTCTCCGGCGTGTCGTGCGCCACCGTCTCGATGTCCATGCCGCCTTCCGTCGAGACGACGTAGGCGACCCGGCCGGTCTCGCGGTCGACCAGCATCGAGAGGTAGAATTCCGCCTCGATCTGGGCACCCTCCTCGATGTAGAGGCGGTTGACCTGCTTGCCGGCCTCGCCGGTCTGGATCGTGACCAGGGTCTGACCCAGCATCTCGCCGGCGAACTGCTTGACCTCGTCGAGGGACTTGGTGACGCGCACGCCGCCCTTGGCGCCGGCGGGCGCGCCCTTGAAGGTGCCCTTGCCGCGGCCACCCGCGTGGATCTGCGACTTCACCACCCAAACCGGGCCGCCGAGTTCCTTGGCGGCCGCCTCGGCCTCCTCCGGCTTGAAGATCGCCACACCCTTGGAAACGGGCAGGCCGAATTCCTTCAGCACCGCCTTGGCCTGGTACTCGTGAATGTTCATGGATGAGAACCTCAGCGTCATCCCGGGGCCGCGCAACGGGGCCCGGGATCCAGAAACACAGGTTGCGATCCAGCCTGCCGCGTCGGCGGCCCTGGAATCCGGGGGCGCCCGCGGCGCCCCGGAATGACGGTCGAACTAGGCGAGCGCGGGGTTCACGCCCTTGCAGGCCTCGATCAGGGTCTTCACGGCGCCGACCGACTTGTCGAACATCGCCTTCTCGTCGCCGTTGAATTCGACCTCGAGGACGCGCTCGACACCGTTGGCGCCGATCACGATCGGCACGCCGACATACATGTCGGAGACGCCGTACTCGCCGTTGAGGTAGGCGGCGCAGGGGAGCACGCGGCGCTTGTCGCGCAGGTAGCTCTCGGCCATGGCGATGGCGGAGGCGGCGGGGGCGTAGAAGGCCGAGCCGGTCTTGAGCAGGTTGACGATCTCGCCGCCGCCCTTGCGGGTGCGCTCGACCATGGCGTCGAGCTTCTCCTGGGTGGTCCAGCCGAGCTTGACCAGGTCGGGGAGCGGCACGCCGGCCACCGTGGAGTAGCGCACCAGCGGGACCATGTCGTCGCCGTGGCCGCCGAGCACGAAGGCGGTGACGTCCTCCACCGAGACCTTGAACTCGTCGGCGAGGAAGTGGCGGAAGCGGGCGGAATCGAGGACGCCGGCCATGCCGACCACCTTGTGGGTGGGGAGCCCGGAGAACTTCTGTAGGGCCCAGACCATCGCATCGAGGGGATTGGTGATGCAGATCACGAAGGCGTCCGGCGCGTGCTGCTTGATGCCGGTGCCGACGGCCTCCATGACCTTCAGGTTGATCCCGATCAGGTCGTCGCGGCTCATGCCGGGCTTGCGCGGCACGCCGGCGGTGACGATCACCACGTCGGCCCCGGCGATCGCCGCATAGTCGCTGGCGCCCGTGTAGGTCGCATCGAAGCCGTCGACGGGGGCGGATTCCGCGATGTCGAGGCCCTTGCCCTGGGGAACGCCGTCGGCGATGTCGAACAGCACGACGTCGCCGAGTTCCTTCAGGCCGGCGAGGTGCGCGAGGGTTCCACCGATCTGTCCAGCGCCGATGAGCGCGATCTTGCTGCGTGCCATGGGGGAAACGAACCTCCGGTCCTTGCGTGGCGGTCGCGGCGCCGGGAGGCTTTCTCGAAAACCACCGGCGCGTTGCTGCGGCGGTGTGTGGCGGAAAAGGCCCAGAGCTTCAACCGAGACACGAAGGGCAAAGCAGGGCCCGGGCCAGAACCGGGACGCGGCGGGTTCACGGCCGGCATTGGAAAAGCGAGCAATGATGGTGGGTTAGCGGAAGGGGTGCGGAATTACCGCTCGGGCGAAGGCCAAGTGACAGAGGGGAAAATCTGTCACCGAGGCTCAGAGCGTTCCCGTCCGCAACACCTTCTGGATCGCCAGAATCACGGCGCCGAGGCGGGCTTCCACGAGGTCGCGCGGCAGGTCGGCATCGTGCTGAATCGCCAGCGGGTGGGTGAAGCGGTAGCTGGCGTCGAAGATATGGGCGATGGCCCGCTCGCGGTCGCGGGCGATGAAGGCACCGGCCCCGATCCCTTCCTCGACGACCCGCTCGACCAGGCTGCGTAGACGGACCCGGTGGCGCCGGGCGATGGGCCGGGCGCCCACGGTGGCGTCGAGATGGACGGCGAAGAGGTTCGGCTCGTGGACCAGGGTCTCGCGCTGGACGCTGGCCAGGGCGGTGAGCAGGCGCTCGATCTTGTCGTCGGCCGGGTCCGGGGCATCGGCGATGCGGGCGAGCTCCGCCTCGACGTCGCGCAGCCACCGCCCCGCCACGGCATCCAGAAGCGCATCCTTGGAGGGGAAGTAGCGGTAGACGTTGGCGTGGGTCATGCCCGCTTCGGCGGCGACGGCCACCACGGTCACCCGCTTGGGACCGAGGCGCCGCAGGTGCTCCGTCGCCACGGCGAGCAGCCGCGCATCGACGGCCAGGGGGGCCGCGGCCCGCGGCGCCGGACGCGCGACGCGCGGCACCGTGATGCGGACGGCGCTCTCCGGGGCTTTCTGGTCGTCCGAAGCGTCGCTTCCCCGGCTTTCGCCGAGGTCGATCTCGTGCCCGAAGGCGAAGGGCGGGCCGGGCGGCTGCATCAAATCGGACACCGGGGCTCGTGGATGGACAGGATGGACCCTCCCGGGCGGATCCGCTTCGCGCGAAGCGGACCTCCCCCCGGAAAGTCCAACGAGGCCAATATCAATGACAGCACCAGCCCCGCTGTAACGCCCCTTTAACGACTCAGAACCGGTTCTTCCAGGCCCTCAATGCGGCAAAGACAACCGACGGCTGGGTGCCGGGGGCGAGATCCACGCTTTGGGCGAGGCTCGGCTCGCCGGCGCGCAGGAACGGATTGGTCGCGCGCTCCGCCCCCAGGGTGGTGGGAATCAGGAAGCGGCCCTCCGCCTGGGCGCGCTCGGCCTCGGCGGCCCGGGCGGCGAGGGCGGCGTTGCCCGGCTCGGCCGCCAGCGCGAAGCGGGCATTGGAGAGGACGTAGTCGTGGCCGCTATAGATTTGCGTCTCGTCGGGCAGCGGCAGGAAGCGTTCCAGGGAGCGCCACAGGGTGGCGGGCTCCGCCTCCATCACCCGGCCGCAGCCGAGGGTGAACAGGGTGTCGCCGGCAAAGGCCACGCCCGCCGCCTCGAACCAGTAGGTGACGTGGTCGGCGCAGTGCCCCGGCGTCTCCCAGACCCGCGCGGCGAGGTCGCCGATCCGGACCACGTCGCCCTCCGAGACCGTGGCGTCGACCTCCGGGACGGCGTCACCGGCCTTCAGGGGCGCCGTCACCCGCGCACCCGTGCGACGCTTCACCTCCGGGATGCCCTCCACGTGGTCGGCGTGCCGGTGCGTGACGAGGATGTCCGTGAGGGTCCAGCCGGTCTCGTCGAGGGCCGCCAGCACGGGGCCGGCCTCGGGCACGTCGATGGCGGCGCAGGCGCCGGTGGCGGGATCGCGGATCAGGACCCCGATGTTGTCGCTGCGGCACAGGAAGGTGCGGATCTCGGGCTTCGGGGCGGTCATGGGGCTTCCTTCCGGACGGCGGATGGGCCGCGCCGAAGCGGCGTGCGGCGAACCATCGGTGCGGGACAGGAAGATGGGCGCGCGCGGAGACAGGTCCAGGGGCCCTTTCCCCGGTCCTTGCCGGGCCCGGCGCCGATCCGGGCTTGTCGGGCCGGGCATCGGCCCCCATTGATGGGAGTGAGCCTTTCCCGTCGCGCGCCCTCGAACCGCCCCCGATCCGAGCCGCGCGATCGTACCGAAACCCGAGCCATGCGACCCGAGCCATGCGCCTCGACGTCACCGATCTGCGCGCCTTCTATGCGAGCCCCCTCGGGGGCGTGACGCACCGCATCGTGGCGCGCGCGATCCACGGCTTCCTCGGCTCGGTCTCCGGCCTGCGCGTCCTCGGGCTCGGCTACGCCACGCCCTATCTCGGCCCTGTCCACGTCATCGCCGAACGGACCCTGGCCTTCATGCCGGCGACGCAGGGGGTGGTGAACTGGCCCGGTAGCGGTCGCTCCTGCTCGGCCCTGGTCGACCCGACCGTGATGCCCCTGCCGGAGGCGGCCGTGGACCGGGTGATCCTCGTCCACGCGCTGGAATCGGTCGAGAGCCCGACCGAGCTCCTGCAGGACGTCTGGCGGGTTCTGACCCCGGGCGGGCGCATGATCCTGGTGGTGCCGAACCGAAGGGGCGTCTGGGCCCGGCGCGACGCGACGCCCTTCGGCCACGGCCAGCCCTACAGCCGCTCGCAGCTCGCCCGGCTGATGCGCACCACCCAGTTCTCTCCCGAGGGCTGGGCCGAGACCCTCTACATGCCCCCGGTGGAGAACCGGCTGCTGCTGCGCACCGCCGGCGCCTGGGAGCGGATGGGCACGAGCCTGTCGCTGCCCTTCGCCGGGCTGCACGTGATCGACGCCACCAAGCAGCTCTACCGCCCCGTCGCCGTGCGCCGGGTGCGCAAGGTCGCCCGACTTGCACCGGCCCGCGTGCTGGTGCCCGCCCCCTCGCCGGGCTGAGCGGATGCTGAGCCTGATCGCGCCCGAGGCGGCGCTGCAGAGCTTCGTGCTCGCCTTCTCCTCGCTGTTCTCCATCGTGAACCCGGTCGGCTCGTCGCTGATCTTCGCGCAGGTGACGGCCCTGAACTCCCATGCCGAGCGCCTGGAGCTCGCCAAGCGCATCGGGTTCTACGCCGCCCTGATCATGCTCTCGACGCTCTGGGCCGGCGCGCCGATCCTCAACTTCTTCGGGGTCTCCCTGGCGGCCCTGCGCATCGCCGGGGGCCTCGTGGTGGCGGCCTCGGCCTGGACCCTGCTGACGGCGCCCGAGGCGCGGGAGGCGCGCAAGCAGGCGGAGGCGACCCGGGAACCGGCCGGGAACGCGGCGGGAAACCCGGCCGGGAACTTGGCCGAGATCGCCTTCTTTCCCCTGACGCTGCCCTTCACCACCGGACCCGGCACCATCGCGGTGGCGATCGCGCTCGGCTCCAACCGCCCGGCACCGGGTCCCGACCGGATCGGCTTCTACGTGGGCATGTCCCTGGCAGCCCTCGCGATCGCCGTGCTGGTGCGTTTCACCTACGGCTCGGCCGACCGGGTGGTGACCTGGATCGGCCCCGTCGGCGCGCGGGTGCTCGGGCGCCTCTTCGCCTTCCTGCTCCTCTGCGTCGGCACCCAGATCACCGTGAACGGCGTCACGGACGTGCTCGGCCCCCTGCTGGCGCAGGCGGGGCGCTGATCCTTGTCCGGTCCGGCCGGAGGCTGTACCGCAACGCGGACGCGACAGGTGGCAACACGCTCTGGAGGCTGAGGACGATGCGGCTCGTGGTGGTCGGCGCCGACGGGCGCATGGGGCGGATGCTGATCCGCGCGGTGGCGGAGACCGAGGGCTGCACCCTGTCGGGCGCCATCGAGCGCGCCGGCTCCCCCGCGCTCGGGCAGGATGCCGGCACACTCGCGGGCCTCGCGCCCCTCGGGGTCGCGGTGACGGACGATCCGCTGCCGATCTTCGCCGCCGCCGAGGGCGTCCTCGACTTCACGGCGCCCGCCGCCACCACCTTCTTCGCCGAGCTCGCCGCCCAGGCCCGCATCGTCCACGTGGTCGGCACCACGGGCCTGCAGGAGGCCGACCTCGCCAAGCTCGCGGCGGCCGCGCACCATGCCCGCATCGTGCGCTCGGGCAACATGTCCCTCGGGGTCAACCTCGTCGCCGGCCTCGTGCGCCGGATGGCGGCGGCCCTCGGGGAGGAGTTCGACATCGAGATCGTCGAGATGCACCACCGCATGAAGGTCGACGCCCCCTCCGGCACCGCCCTCCTTCTCGGCGAGGCCGCGGCGGAGGGGCGCGGGGTCGCGCTCGCCGACACCCGGGTCTCCACCCGTGACGGACATACCGGCGCGCGCCGGCCCGGCGACATCGGCTTCGCCACCCTGCGCGGCGGCACGGTGGTGGGCGACCACAGCGTGGTCTTCGCCGGCCCGGGCGAGCGCATCACCGTCGGCCACCACGCCGAGGACCGGGCGATCTTCGCCCGCGGCGCGGTCCGGGCCGCGCTCTGGGCCTTCGCCAAGCCGCCCGGCCTGTACGGGATGGACGATGTCCTCGGCCTCTAGGCGGGCCTCGGGCGTCCCGTCGTCCCCGGACTTTAATACGGAGCCCACGTTTGGCAGGTAGGTTTCGTCATCTGCCGTTCAGATTCACGCACGCATGAGCCGCCCGATGCGCGTTCGCTGCGCTGCAACATCATCCTGCGCCCGCGCCTCCGCCGAGGCCGTGCCCTCTCAAAGACCAAGAGGATCATCCCCCGATGGATCGCCTTCTCGTCCTCGCTCGCCATGGCCAGAGCGAATGGAACCTCAAGAAGCTGTTCACGGGCTGGCGTGATCCCGAGCTGACGGATCTCGGCGTCGAGGAAGCCCGCAATGCCGGGCGCTGGCTCAAGGAGCAGGGCTACGGCTTCGACGTGGCCTTCACCTCCAACCTGAAGCGCGCCCAGCGCACCTGCGCGCTGATCCTTGAGGAGATGGGCCTGGAGGGGGTCGAGACGATCCGCAACGAGGCGCTGAACGAGCGCGACTACGGCGATCTCTCCGGCCTCAACAAGGACGATGCCCGCGAGCGCTGGGGCGACGCCCAGGTGCACCAGTGGCGCCGGTCCTACGACGTGCCGCCGCCCGGCGGCGAGAGCCTGAAGGACACCGCCGCGCGCGTCCTGCCCTACTACATCCAGTTCATCCTGCCCCGCGTGATGGCGGGCGAGCGCGTGCTGGTGGCGGCCCACGGCAACTCGCTGCGCGCCCTGGTGATGGTGCTCGACGGCATGACCACGAAGACCATCGCGAGCCTCGAGATCGCGACCGGCATCCCGCTCGTCTACCAGCTCAAGGCCGACACCACGGTGGAGAGCAAGACGGTGCTGGAGCACGACATCGACCACAAGGTCTGAGCGCGGCGCCGATGGCGTCCCGCGATCCGGCCGGGATCGTCCTCGTTCCCGGCCTGCTCCACCTGCCGGGCTACCTCGACGGGGCGGCGCAGGCGCGCCTCGCCGCCGAACTCGCGACGGCGCTGCGGGCCGCCCCGCCCTACACGCCGCGGATGCCGCGCACCGACCGGCCCTTCTCGGTGCGGATGTCGAATTGCGGCCCCCTCGGCTGGGTCTCCGACCGGGCGGGCTACCGCTACCAGGCGCGCCATCCCGTGACGGAGACCCCGTGGCCGGAGATTCCACCCACGGCCCGGGCCGCCTGGGACGCCCTGTCGGGATACGGCGCTCCGCCCGAGGCCTGCCTCGTCAACCTGTACGCGGCCGGCACCCGCATGGGCCTGCACCAGGACCGGGACGAGGACGCCCTCGACGCGCCCGTCCTGTCGCTCTCCCTCGGCGCCACCGCCCTCTTCCGCTACGGCGGCCTCCGGCGCACGGACCCGACCCGCTCGGTGCGCCTGCGGGCCGGTGACGCGCTCGTGATCGGCGGCCCCGCCCGGCTGATCCATCACGGCGTCGACCGCCTCGTCGCGGAAGCGCCGGACCTGCTCCAGGGCGCCGCCCCCGGCCTGCCGCCGGATTTCCTGCCCCCGGGCGGACGCTGCAACCTGACCCTGCGACGCGTGACGCGACCCCCGGGCGCTTGACAGCGGCGGGGTGTTGAGCCGACCCATCGCGTCAGCCTCACCGCCGGACCGCTCCCGCCCCGGGACGGGCGGCGGACCTGCCTGGTGGACCTGCCCGGTGGACTTGCCCAGTGGACCTGCCCAGTGGACCTGCCCCGTCCGAGACCGGGGCCTTGCGGAGATTCGATACGATGCGTCTGCGTAACCTCGTTCGTCCCGTTTCCCTCCTGGTCCTGGCCCTGGGGCTGGCAGGGTCCGCCCTGGCGGCCGATCCCGTCTTCCCGCCGAGTTCGCGCTTCGGCTTCGACCCGCCCTCCGACATGGTCAATTCCAAGCGCTTCTCCGGCCTCGAGCGGCTGGAAGGGGGCGCCACGGTCTCGGTGGTCGAGCTGCCGGCCAACGCCTTCGCCGACCTCGAGACGAACTTCACCGACGCGAACCTGAAGGCCCAGGGCTTCATCGTCTCCAGCCGGCAGGCCATCAAGGTCGCGGGCGACGTCGACGCGGTGCTGTTCACCGGCGAGCAGCCGGCGGTGGAATCGGCCGGGACCCCGGCGATCAAGAAGTGGATGCTCCTCGTCGGCGATCCGACCGTCACCGGCATCATCATCGCGCAGGCGACGCCCGATGCCGAGACCGAGGAGACCATGAAGCGGCTGCTGACCGGCATCCACATCCGGCCGGCGCTGACCCTGGAGCAGCAGGTCGCCGCCCTGCCCTTCCGCATCGGCAACGATGCCGGCTTCCGCCCGGTGCGGGTGCTGGCCGGTAATTCGGTGCTGCTGACGCAGGGCACCAAGGACGAGATGCTCGGCCTGGAGCAGCCGATCCTGGTTCTGGCCCAGGCGGTGCAGCCGCCGCCGGCCACGGACCAGCGCGACGCCTTCGCGCGCGCCGCGCTCTATTCCAACCAGACCATGAAGGACTTCGTGATCGAGCGGGCCCAGAGCTACCGCCAGAACGGCGTCGACTGGCACGAGATCGTGGCGCGGGCGGTGGATTCGGCGTCCGGCACGCCGGTGGTCATCTCGCAGACGATCCGCTTCGCCCCGGACGGCTACCTGCGCGCCGTCGGCGTCGTAAAGGCCGAGAACCGCGAGGGCGTCCTCGCGAAGTTCCGCGAGGTCGTGGACAGCGTGCAGTTGCGGTAGCAGCACGCCCCCTCCCACGGCGGGCGGGCGTAATCGCCGATCCGAAGGGGCGTGTGCAGACCGTTCGGCCGGTTGCCCCACCGGCAGGTGGTGCAGGATGTCCTACCGTCGTCCTACCGTCGGCGGCGCCGGATTCCGGGTTCGCCTGCGGCGGCCCGGAATGCCTGCGGCGGCTCGGAATGACGGTGTGGTATCGGCTGCGATCAGGCCGGAAACCCAGACGCAGCACCGAGTCATCCCGGGGCCGCGCAGCGGTGCCCGGACCGACGGCGCGCGACCCGAAGACGCCCCTTCAGGAGACGCCCCTTCAGGCCGCGTCGGCCGGGTTGGCGGTCGGCTTCGGGCCGCCCTTGGCCACGCCCACCAGGGCCGGGCGCAGGACGCGGTCGCCGATGATGTAGCCGGCCTGCATCACCTGCACGACCGTGCCGGTGGGCACCTCGGGGTCGGGCACCTCGAACATCGCCTGGTGGCGGTTGGGGTCGAAGCGCTGGCCCTTCGGCTCGATCACCTTGACGCCGTGCCGCTCCAGGGTCTTGGCGAGATCGCGCTCGGTGAGCTCGATCCCGTCGATCAGGGCCTTGAAGGCGCCGTCGGCACCGGTCCGGTCCGCTTCAGGAATGCTCTCGAGGGCCCGCCGGATGTTGTCGGCGGAATTCAGGAGGTCGCGGGCGAAGTTGGTCACCGCGTAGGCGCGGGCATCGGCCACCTCGCGCTCGGTGCGCCGGCGCAGGTTCTCCATCTCGGCCAGGGTGCGCAGGACCCGGTCCTTCAGCTCGTCGCGCTCGGCCACGAGGGTGGCCAGCGCATCGGCCTGCATCGCCTCGCCGGAGCCGGCGGACTCGGCCTGCGCGGCCCCCGGGGTCTCGTCGACCGCCTGGGCCGGGTCGCGCCGCTCATCGTGCATGTCGTTCGCCATCATGTGGTTTCGTCGAAAACGATCGGTGTCGGGGTTGGCGCTGATATCAGGCGGTCACGCTCTGAAATCAAGCGCGCGCCGCCGCGGGGGCCCCGCTCACGCCTCGCGCGGGGGCGGGGAATCGATCAGCGCATCGAGTCCCTCGGCCCGGAGGGCGGCCACGTCGCTGGCGAAGACCTCCATCACGGCGGTCCGAATCGCCACCTGGCGGTCGGGCTGGGTCACCCGGGTGCCGGTGAGGTCGGTGACGTAGAAGACGTCCACCGCCCGCTCGCCGAAGGTCGCCACATGGGCCGAGGTGATGTTGAGGCTGAGCCGGCTGAGGGCCGTGGTCAGCTCGTAGAGGAGGCCCGGGCGGTCGAGGCCGGTGATTTCGATCACGGTCTCGCGGCTCGACAGGGCATTGTCGATCGCCATGTCGGGCGGCACCAGGAAGGTCCGCGCCCGCTCGCTCGGCGGGTGCTTGTCGGCCACGAGGTCGGCGATGCGGATCTCGCCGCGCAGGGCCTTCTCGATCGCGACGGTGATGCGGCCGGCCCGGCGCAGCTCGTCCTCGTCCCGCTCGAAGGCGCGCGAGATGAAGATCGAATCGAGGGCGAAGCCGTCCGTGGTGGTGAAGATCTGCGCGTCGACGATGTTGCCCCCCGAGGCCGCGCAGGCCCCGGTGACGATGGCAAGCAGGCGCGGATGATCCGGCGAGTAGATCGTCAGCTCCGTGACGCCGCGGACCGGGTCGGTCTCCGCGGCGGTGGCCACCGTGCGCCCCTCGGCCGTCAGCGCCTTGACGAAGCCCGCATGCTTGTACTGCCGGGTGGTGTCGACCTTCAGCCAGTAGGCCTGGTTGTGGCGCGCCGCGTAGGCGTCGAACACGTCGGCCTGCCAGTCGCTGAGCTGCTCGCGCAGGGCCATCTGGATCAGGCGCACCCGGTCGGTGCGCGCGATCTCGGAATGGCCGCCGGACAGCACGACCTCGGTCTCGTCGTAGAGGGTGCGGATCAGGGTGCCCTTCCAGGCGGTCCAGACGCCGGGCCCCACGGCCTTGATGTCGGCCACCGTCAGGATGGTGAGGAGCTTCAGGCGCTCCAGGGTCTGCACCACGCCGGCGAACTTCTCGATGGTCTTCGGGTCCGAGAGGTCGCGGCTCTGGGCGGTCATCGACATCAGCAGGTGGTGCTCCACCAGCCAGGCCATCAGTTCGGTCTCGGCCGGCGTCAGGCCGAAGCGCGGCCCGAGCTTCTCCGCGATGGCGGCGCCCGCGATGGAATGGTCCTCGGGCCGGCCCTTGGCGATGTCGTGCAGCAGCACCGTGACGTAGAGGGCGCGCCGGTTGCTGATGGTGTTGATCAGGCGGGTGGCGAGGGGATGCTCCTCCTCGGTGCGCCCGGACTCGATGGCCGAGAGCACCCCGATGGCGCGCAGCAGGTGCTCGTCCACCGTGAAGTGGTGGTACATGTTGAACTGCATCATCGCGACGATGCGGCCGAAATCCGGGATGAAGCGGCCGAGCACGCCGGCCTCGTTCATCAGCCGCAGGATGGTCTCGGGCGAGTTTTTCGAGGTCAGGATGTCGAGGAAGAGCCGGTTAGCCTCCTCGTCCGCCCGCAGGGACGGGCCGATCAGGCGCAGGGAGCGGTTGGCCGCCCGGGTGGCGTCGGGGTGGATCGGCAGGTTGTGCCGGTCGGCGAGCCAGAACAGCCGGATCAGGTTCACGGGATCGCGGCTGAAGGCGTCCGTGTCGCGCAGGTTGATGCGGCCGTGGTCGTCGACGAAGTCCTCCGCCTCGATGGCGGTGGCGCGGAAGCGGTCGCGGAACCGGCCGATCCAGCGGTCGAGCACCGGGGTGCGCTTGGCGTGGCGCGCCTCTAGCGCCGCGCAGACGATGGCGGTGAGGTCCCCGACCTCCTTGGCGATCAGGAAATACGCTTTCATGAAGCGCTCGACGCCGGAGAGCCCGCCGCGCGGCTCGTAGCCGAAGCGCTCGGCGATCCGCGGCTGCAGGCCGAAGGACAGGCGCTCCTCGGCCCGGCCGGTGACGAAGTGCATGTGGCAGCGCACCCGCCACAGGAGCTCGTCGCAGCGCTCGAACACCCGGTACTCCTCGGGCGTGAACAGGCCGGCCGCCACGAGCTCGCTCTGGTCGCGGACCCTGTAGGTGTACTTGGCGATCCAGAACAGGGTGTTGAGGTCGCGCAGGCCTCCCTTGCCGTCCTTGACGTTGGGCTCGACGAGGTAGCGCGAGGCGCCCGCCTTCGAGACCCGCGCGTCGCGCTCGCGCAGCTTCGCCTCGACGAATTCCGGCGCGGTCCACATCACCAGCTCGGTGTCGAACCGGGTGACGAGCTCCTCGAACAGGGCGCGGGTGCCGAACAGGTAGCGGGCCTCGAGGAGCGAGGTCCGGATGGTCATGTCGGCCCGGCCCTCGCGCAGGCACTCCTCCACCGAGCGGGTGGCGTGGCCGACCTTCAGCTTGAGGTCCCAGAGCACGTAGAGCATCGCCTCGACGACGCTCTCGGACCAGGCGGTCTGCTTGTAGGGCAGCAGGAACAGGAGATCGATGTCCGAGCCCGGGGCCATGGTGCCCCGGCCGTAGCCGCCGGTGGCCACCACGGCGAGCTGCTCGCCGGTGGAGGGATTGTCGTTCGGATAGAGCCGCCACACCACGGCGTCGTGGATGGTGCGGATCACCGCGTCGGTCAGCCGGCTCAGGCGCTGGGCGCAGGCGATGCCGTCGCGCTCCTCCAGGAGCCGCGCCTCGGCATCGGCGCGCCCGAGCTCGATCACCCGGCGCAGCTCCGGCACCAGGACCGCCCGCAGGCGCGTCGCCTCGCGGGCGTCGCGGTCCAGGTTCTCGAGGATGTCGTGGAGGGCGGCGACGGCGTCGAACATGGCCAACCCCGTTAGCATGTTGGCAGAATGACGCCAGCGGCATCACCGCGCGGGGCCCGCACAGGTGCGGGATCGCGGCGCCTTTTCGACCGGCGCCCCGGCGGTCGCGGCGTGCCGCATGCCCGCGCGCGCCGCGCCGTCGGGCCACGGTTGCGCCGCAAGCCGGCGCTAGCGCTGCATCGGTTCCCGTCCGAACCCCACCGCCCCGCGCACCTCAGCACCCACGAAGGCCCCCGATGCGTTCGATCCTGCGTCCGACGACCCTGTGTCCGATGTCTGCCCGCTCCGCCCGGGCCCTCGTCGCCCTGGCCGGCCTGCTCCCGGCCCTCGCCGGGCCGGCCTGGGCGGCGTCCTTCGAGTTCGTGCCGGCGCCCCAGATCGACCTCAACCGGGTCTATCGCGTCGACAAGGTCACGGGCGAGGTGACCTCCTGCCAGTACGGCCTGCGCGAAGGCGCGGTGGGCAGCGTCGGCGTCACCGTCTGCTACGGCGCCGGCGAGGGCGCCAGCGCCCAGGCCCCGTCGGAATACGGCCTCGTCGCCTCCCGCCACACCCGCGAGGCGGGGGTGTTCCGGGTCAATTACCGCACGGGCGAGATGAGCATCTGCTACGTGCAGCTGCAGAAGGAGGCGGTGGTCTGCACCGCGCAGGCGAATCCGGCGAGCCCGGGAGCCGACGAGGTCCCGGCCACCGGCGCCGCCCCGGGCCGGGTGGGCCCGAGCGCCACGCCGCCTCAGAGCGCCCGCCCCTGACCGCGCCCGGCGACGCGCCGCGTTGGACCGGCCGGCCCGGCGTGCTAGGGGCACCCGGTCGCGCCCGCCCAGCGGCGGAGCGCGGCGTCCGATCCGTCCCCGCCCGATTCGTCCCAGGCCCGAGCCGTCCCATGCCGCACGCCCTCCCCTTCCCGGCCGCCGGAGCCTTCGCGTGAGCGGGCCGGATCTGCGCCGCGCGGCGGCCGAGGTCGCCGTCGGGCTGGTCACCCCGGGGATGCGGCTCGGAATCGGCACCGGCTCCACCGCCAACGTCTTCGTCGAACTCCTGGGCGCCCGCGTCCGGGCCGGCCTCGACGTCGTCGGCGTGCCCACCTCCGAGGCGACCCGGGTCGCGGCCGAGGCCGCCGGCATCCGCCTCGCCACCCTGGAGGCGTTGCCCGAACTCGACCTGACCATCGACGGCGCCGACGAGATCGACGGGGCGATGCGCCTGGTGAAGGGCGGCGGCGGCGCGCTGCTGCGCGAAAAGATCGTCGCCTTCGCCAGCCACCGGATGGTGGTGATCGCGGATGCCGCCAAGCGCGTCGAGACCCTCGGGGCATTTCCCCTGCCGATTGAGGTCAACGCCTTCGGCCTCGGCGCCACCCGGCGGGCCGTGGCCGCCGCCCTGCGGGCGGGCGGCTGCACCGGCGAGCTCGTCCTGCGGTCCCGGGACGGCGCGCCCTTCGTCACCGATGGCGGCCACCACATCCTCGACGCCCATCTCGGACGCATCCCGGATCCCGAGGCCCTGTCGGGGGCCCTATGGGCCGTGCCGGGCGTCGTCGAGCACGGCCTGTTCCTCGGCCTCGCCACCGGCGCCATCCTGGCCGAGGCGCGGGACGGACAGGCGGTGGTGAGCCGGCTCGGAACCGTCTGAGGCGATCGCCCCATCCCTCGCCCTTCCCGTCTTCCCCTTCGCCGAACCCCTCCCGGAGCGTCCGCCATGTCCCGCCGCCTCGCCGCCCTGGCCGCCCTCGTCCTCGCCGGCGCCCCCCTGGGCGCCCTCATCCTCGCCGGCGCCCCCGGCGCCCTGGCCCAAACCCCCGCCCAGAAGCCGCCGGCGGCCAAGCCCGGCGCCAAGCCGCCCGCCGCCGCGCCGGCGCCGAGCACCCCCGCCGCCCAGACCCCGGCCTACTCGGCGAACCACCTCGCCCTCGCCCGCGAGGTCATGCTGAATTCCGGCATCGCCCGGTCGTTCGACTCGATCATCCCGGCCTTCAGCGAGCGCATCCGTCAGGGCGCCGTGACCCGGCCCGAGCTGACCAAGGACCTCGATACCGTGCTGGCCTCCCTCGAGCCCGAGATGGAGCTGCAGAAGCAGGCGATGATCGACACCGCGGCCCGGATCTACGCCTCGCGCCTGTCCGAGGCCGAGCTGAACGAGATCGCGACCTTCTTCCGCTCGCCCGCCGGCAAGCGCTACGTCGAGACCCAGCCGCAGGTGCTCGACGAGATGGTCCAGGCCATGCAGACCTGGACCCAGGACGTCTCGGAATACATCATGGTGCGGGTGCGCGCCGAGATGGCCAAGAAGGGCCACCAGCTGCAGTAGGCAGGCTTTCAGGCCGCCGCCGCCTCGACGCGGTTCCGGCCGGTGCTCTTGGCCCGGTACAGGGCGAGGTCGGCCCGCTTGAGCATGTCGGCCGGCCCGGCATCCTCGGCCCGGCGCCAGGCCACGCCGATGGAGACCGTCACCGGCACCGTGCGGGTGTCGCGCTGGATCGAGAACGGCACCGCCTCGATCCGCTCGCGGATGCGCTCGGCGATGGCGTAGGCCCCCTCGGCCTCGGCGTCCGGCAGGATGATGACGATCTCCTCGCCCCCGTAGCGGGCCACGATGTCGATGCCGCGGGTATGGGTGCGGATGCGCTCGGCGAAGGCCTTGAGCACCTCGTCGCCGGCCTCGTGGCCGTAGGTGTCGTTGATCGACTTGAAGCGGTCGATGTCGAGCATCAGCGCCGCCACCGGCCGGTTGCGCAGGGCCGCCTCGCCGAACAGCGCGCCGAGGTGGCTGTCGAGGTAGCGCCGGTTGTGAAGGCCGGTGAGGCCGTCGGTGACCGCGAGTTCCATCGAGGCCTGGACGGCGCCCCGCAGGGCCTCCGAGAAGCGGCGGCGGCGCACCTGGGTGCGCACCCGGGCCACGAGCTCGTTCCGGTCCACGGGCCGCATCAGGTAGTCGTGCACGCCGAATTCGAGGCCCCGGATCACCCGGGCCCGGTCGTGCTCCTCGGCGATCATCATCACGGGCATCAGGCGGGTCCGGTCGAGGGACCGGAGCTGGCTGCACAGGCGCAGGCCGTCGAACCCCTGGATGTCGAGGCTGACCAGGGTCAGGTCGAACGCGCCCTCCGCCGCCAGCACCAGGGCCTTGTGCGGATCGGGCTCGACCGTGAGCGTGTGGTGCTGGCCCAGGGCCGCCGCGAGGCGGTCGGCCGAGCCGGGACGGTCCTCGACGAGGAGGATCGCGGCGTTGAGGCCGGTCTCGGCGGCGGCGAGGGCCAGGGGGTCGCCGATCCCGAAATCCCGCGAGGCCATGGCGCGGGAGCGCAGCTCGTCCGTCACCGCCTTGAGGCGCACGAGGCTGCGCACGCGGGCGAACAGGGCCGTGTCGTCGATGGGCTTCGTCAGGAAGTCGTCGGCGCCCGCATCGAGCCCGCGCAGGCGGTCGGAGGGCTGGTCGAGGGCGGTGACCATCACGACGGGCAGGTGGGCCGTGTTGGGGTTGCTCTTGAGCCGGCGGCAGACCTCGAACCCGTCCATGCCGGGCATCATCACGTCGAGGAGGACGAGGTCGCAGAGACCCTTCTCGCAGATCGTCAGTGCGTCGGGGCCGTTCATCGCCGCCAGAACGTCGAAGTATTCCATGGAGAGCTTGGTCTCCAGGAGCTTCACGTTCGGAAAGAGATCATCGACGATCAGGATTCGGGCCGACATCGGTCCTCGCGCAGGGTCGTACTTCGGGCCATCGGGAAGGCTATGAGCGCGGTGGGCGGGTCAGGCAGTCCTGGCGTCGCCGAGATACTGGCGGACGGTGGCGAGGAACTTCGCCACCGAGATCGGTTTCGACAGGTAGGCTTCGCAGCCGCCCTCGCGGATACGCTCCTCGTCGCCCTTCATGGCGAAGGCCGTGATCGCGATCACCGGGATGGCTTTGAGGTCGTCGTCTTCCTTGAGCCACTTCGTGACTTCGAGGCCGGAGACCTCGGGCAGCTGGATGTCCATGAGGATCAGGTCGGGGCGGTGCGCCCGCGCGAGCTCGATCGCCTCGATGCCGTTGGCCGTCTTGAGGGTTGCGTAGCCATGGCCCTCCAACAGGTCGTTGAAGAGCTTCATATTGAGTTCGTTGTCCTCAACGATGAGCACGGTCTTCTTCATGGCCCGTTGTTCCCGGTGCGTGGACGGCCCATTGTCGTTCGACGCATGCCCCGCCTGAGGAGAATTAGCGGATACATGTTGATGAAACGCAAACCCAATAGCGGAGACGATTCCGCCGAGGGCGTGGCCCTGGCGGCCCTCGCCTGGATGGCCACCGACGACGAGCGCCTGTTCGCTTTCCTCAACGCCACCGGGGCGACGCCCGAGACCCTGCGGGCCAGCGCGCAGGATCCCGGCTTCCTGGCGGGCATCCTCGATCATATCATGGGTGACGAGGCGACGCTCCTCGCCTGCGCGGAGGCTCTCGACACCAAGCCCGAGCGCATCGCCGCCGCCTGGCGCCGCCTCGGACCGCCGGATTTCGACGACGGAATGTGACGGGTCCGGCGGCGCGCGATATCCCCGCGCCGTTGCCCGTGGAGGCTCGCTCCGTCCGGCGCCGCGCGGTATGGCTCGGCGGACTCGCGCGGGCGCCGTCGGCACGCCCGTCCCGCCGGAGACCCTTCGACCATGTCCCTCGCCAGCCTCTCGACGACCTGGGCCCCGCGCCTCCTCAGCGTCCTGCGCATCGTGGCCGGCCTGCTCTTCCTGGAGCACGGCACCCAGAAGCTGTTCGGCTTTCCCGTGCGGATGGGCGGCGGCGCCGGCCCCGCGATGCTCTCGCTGCTGTGGTTCGCCGCCATCCTCGAGACCCTGGGCGGCGCGCTCGTCATCCTGGGCCTGTTCACGCGGCCGGTGGCGTTCCTGCTCTCGGGCCAGATGGCGGTCGCGTATTTCATCGCCCATCACCCCAAGAGCCCGTTCCCGGCGCTCAACGGGGGCGATGCCGCGATCCTGTTCTGCTTCGTCTTCCTCTACCTCGCCGCCGCCGGCGCCGGCCCCTGGAGCCTCGACGCGCAGCGCCGCGGCCGGTTCTGAGCCGGCCTCCGCGCGGGGCGCGGCTCAGGCGCTGAAGCGCCAGACGCTGCTGCGCTTGATCTCGGCATCCTCCAGGGAGCGGCTCACCGGCACCGTGTAGGCGGCGAGCTCGGTGAGCCGGTCGCGGGGCAGGTAGGAGCGGCCGGGATCGCCCACCAGCACGGTGGCGCCGCGCCCGTGCAGGCCGGAGAGCCAGTCGGTGACCCGCCCGGCGAGGTCCTGCTCGTAGAAGATGTCGGCGGCCAGAACCACGGCCGAGCCCGGGTCGGACCCGATCAGGTCGCGCGACACCGCCTCGATCCGCTCCGCCACGCCGTTGGCCGCCGCGTTGAGGCCGATGGCTGGGATCGCGAAGGGGTCGAGGTCGCTGGCCGTGACGTGGACGGCGCCGGCCCGGGCCGCCGCGATGGCGACGAGGCCCGAGCCCGAGGCGAAGTCGAGCACCCGGCGCCCCGCCACGAGGCCGGGATTGTCGAGGATGTAGCGGGCCAGGGCCTGCCCGCCGGCCCAGGCGAAGGCCCAGAACGGCGGCGGCAGGCCGATCGCTTCCAGTTCGTCCTCGGTCTTCTGCCACAGCTCGGTGGCCTCGTCGGCCACGTGCAGGACGATCTCGGGCGCGTGCGGCACCGGGCGCAGCCGGGTGTTGGCCCGGATGAAGGCGCGGGGATCGGCCGAGGGCGTCATGTGGGCGTGCTCATGCGGGCGTGCTCATGCGGGCGTGCTCATGCGGGCGTACCTCTGCTGGCGTGCTCGTCCTGCCGTTTCATGCCCGGGCGAACTCGCCGTAGAGGGTGCCTGCGGCGGCGGCGAGCCCGTCCGCACCCGCCAGCGCCAGGGCCGTATCGGCCGGGTCGAGCCCCAGGGCGGCGGCCTCGGCCGGGGTCGCGCAGAGGTATCGGGTGCTGCGGGTGGCGAGGGGACCCCGCAGCGCCTGGCGCAGGCCGAAGCGCGTCAGGCGCCCGGCGGCGTCCGTGCGGGCGTTCAGGGCCGCGAGGTCGTCGGGCTGGTAGATCCGCGCCGCGATCCCCGACATGGCCGCCGCCGTGCCGCCGACCACGATCGCCCGCAGGCCGATGGCGTGGAGGAGGTCGGCTTCCAGGGCCTTCAGGATGCCGGCGAGCTGGCCCGCCTCGTAGCCCGCCGCCATCGGGTTGATGCGCGAGGTCCCGAGGGCGAAGGGCACCACCCGGGCGCCCGCCGCCTCGATCGCCCCGCGCTGGGCGTCCACCCGCGTCACCACCGTGACGGACAGCCCGGCGGCCCGGGCCGCCGCGACGAGGGGGAGGTCGCGGGCCGCGAAACCGGCATCGTCGGGGGCGAGGAGGACGAGGCGGCGGGGCGCGGCGCCGGAAGCGGGGGTATCCATGGGACGGCCTGTAGCACGCCCCGCCCGGAACGGGGCATTGGGGGGAACGGGGCATTGGGGGAACAGGGCACGGGGGGAACAGGGCATGGGGGGAACAGGGCATGGCGCGACCCCGTTGACGGCAAACCAGAAACCGCAGGGACGGGACCGGCATGGCCACGGCGCGCGACGAAGAGGGCACGGTCGCCGACCCGCGCGACGCCGCCGAGGAAGCCGGCCTGCGCTACGTCGACGACGCCATGCCGGGGCTGACGCGCCGGAAGAGCGGGACGGGCTTCGCCTATCGCGACGCCCGGGGCCAGCCGGTGCGGGACGCGAAGACCCTCGCGCGGATCCGGTCGCTGGCGATCCCGCCGGCCTATACCGACGTCTGGATCTGCCCGCGCGCCAACGGCCACATCCAGGCGACGGGCCGCGACGCGAAGGGGCGCAAGCAGTACCGCTACCACCCGGATTTCCGCGCCGCCCGCGACCTCACCAAGTTCGAGCACGTCATGGCCTTCGCCGACGCGCTCCCGGCCATCCGCGCCCGGGTCGATGCCGACATGGGCAAGCGCGACCTCCCGCGCGAGAAGGTGCTGGCCACCGTGGTCCACCTCCTGGAGACCACGCTGATCCGGGTCGGCAACGACGATTACGCCCGCACCAACAAGAGCTTCGGCCTGACGACGCTGCGCGACCGGCACGCCCGGATCGAGGGCTCGGCGCTCACCTTCCGGTTCAAGGGCAAGAGCGGCAAGACCTGGGACCTCGGCCTCAAGGACCGGCGCGTCGCCCGCATCGTCAAGGCCTGCCAGGACCTGCCCGGCCAGGAGCTGTTCCAGTATCGCGACGCCGACGGCACCGTGCGCGACGTGACCTCGGCGGACGTGAACGCCTACCTGCGCGAGATCACCGGCCAGGACATCACGGCGAAAGATTTCCGGACCTGGGCCGGGACGGTACTGGCCGCCCTGGCGCTGCAGGAATTCGAGGCCTTCGACAGCGAGGCCAAGGCCAAGAAGAACCTGCGCGCCGCCATCGAGGGCGTCGCCGCCCGGCTCGGCAACACGCCGACCATCTGCCGCAAGTGCTACATCCACCCCCAGGTGCTCGACTGCTACCTCGAGGGCGCCCTCCTCCTGCAGATCAAGGACGCGGTGGAGGACGAACTGCGCGACGACCTCAGCGGCCTGAAGCCCGAGGAGGCTGCCGTGCTCGGCCTGCTCCAGGCGCGCCTCGCCGAGGTGAAGGACGGCAAGGGCCGGGATCTCTCGGGTGCCGGAGCGGTCAAGAAGGGCGGGACGGCGGCGCGCAAGCGGGTCGCGAAGGCGTCCATGACCCGTGCGGCGGCACCGGAATCCGGCCAGGGCCAGGCTGCCTGATTCCCAGGCTGCCTGATTCGACGTTCGAAGACCGCTTGGCATCGACGGATTCCCCCCTCCCCCCTCTGCGGAGCGGGCGGGAGAGAGGGCGACCTCTCCGCATGAGGCGCTCCCCTCAACCGACCCGCTTCGCGGGCCACCCTCTCCCGCGGAGGGGAGAGGGAGCGTCGCGGAGGGCATCGGCCATGACGACCCCGCTTCCCCCGTGTCGTTTGGGCACGCGGGCCTTCAGGCAACGGCCCCTGCCCTGAGCCGTTGGACCGGCTGTCGTGGAACGGGAACAGGAACATCATGAAGGTCGCGGTCGTCACCGGGGGAACCGCCGGAATCGGGCTCGCCACCGCCCATCTCTTCGCCCGGCGGGGCTGGGCCGTGGCGGTCATCGCCCGCGACGCCGATCGCCTGCGCGACGCGGAGGCGGATCTCATCGCCTATGGCCGTCCCGTCCTGGCGATCTCGGCCGATGTCGCGGATGCGGAGGCGGTCGACGCCGCCGCCGAGCGGATCGAGCGGGAATTCGGGCCGATCCGGGCCTGGGTCAACAACGCGATGGCGACCATCGTGAACCCGGCCGACCGGATCACGCCCGCGGAGTACCGGCGCGTCACCGAGACGACCTATCTCAGCCAGGTCTACGGGACCCTGGCCGCCCTGCGCCACATGAAGCCGCGCAACCGCGGCGCCATCATCCAAGTCTCGTCGGGCCTCGGCATCCGCGCCGCGCCGCTCCAGGCGCCCTATTGCGCGGCGAAGTTCGCGGTCTCGGGCTTCACCGACGCCCTGCGCTCCGAGCTGATCCACGACAAGGTGGATGTCTCCCTCAGCGTGGTCTACCTGCCCGCCGTCAACACCCCGCAGTTCAACTGGGCCCGCAACCGCACCGGCCACGGCCAGTACGCCCCCGATCCGGTCTACGATCCACGCCTCTGCGCCGAGGCCATCGTCGCGGCGGCCGAGAATCCGAGCCGCGAGGTCTGGGTCGGCCACAGCACGGTGATGATGGCCGCCGCCCAGGCGCTAATGCCGGGCTACGCCGACAGGAAGGCCGCCACGATGTGGTCGGCCCAGCTCACCGACGAACCCGCGCCCGACAAGGCCGGCAACCTGTTCGCGCCGGTGCCGGGCCCTGTGGGCATCGACGGGCGCTTCTCGGACCGGACCAAGTCCACGCGCAGCGCCTATTGGACGAGCCGCGACCGCGACCTGCTCGTGGCGGGCCTGACCGGCGTGGTGGCCCTCGGCCTGTTCGGGGTGGCGACCCTGGCCCGCGCCCCGCGCCGCCTGCTGCCGCGGCGCTGAGCCGCCGGACCGCAGGGCCCTGCGACCCGGTCGCCCGCCGCGAACCGGGTGCAGCTTCGGCGTCTTCACGCTATAGCTGTTCCAGGGTTCCCTCCCGTCGGGGACCCCGCTCCGCATGAGGGTTTAGCCATGGACGTCGACGCGCTGCTGCTCTCGCGCATCCAGTTCGGCTTCACCATGGCCTTCCACATCATCTTCCCGGCCTTCACCATCGGGCTGGCGAGCTTCCTCGCCCGGCTGGAGGCGCAGTGGCTCTGGACCGGCAACCCGATGTACCGGAACCTCTACCGGTTCTGGGTGAAGGTCTTCGCGGTCTCGTTCGGCCTCGGCGTCGTCTCCGGCATCGTGATGAGCTACCAGCTCGGCACCAACTGGTCGCGCTACTCCGACTTCACCGGCAACGTACTCGGGCCGCTGATCCAGTACGAGGTCATCACGGCCTTCTTCCTGGAGGCGGGCTTCCTCGGAATCATGCTGTTCGGCTGGGACCGGGTCGGCGACCGGCTGCACTTCGTCTCCACCTGCATGGTGGCGATCGGCACGCTGATCTCGGCCTTCTGGATCCTGTCGGCCAATTCCTGGATGCAGACGCCGGACGGCTTCACCGTCGAGAACGGCCGCGCCATCGCCACCGACTGGTGGAAGGTGATCTTCAACCCGTCCTTCCCGATCCGCTACGCCCACATGGTGCTGGGCTGCTTCCTCACCACCGCCTTCGCGGTGGCGGGCATGTCGGCATGGATGATCCTGCGGGCCCGAAAGGAGCCGGCCGAGAAGGTGGCGGGCGCCCGGCTCTCGCTCTCCATGGCCCTGTGGTTCGCGGTGATCTTCACCCCGATCCAGATCTTCGTGGGCGACACCCACGGGCTCGCGGTGCTCAAGCTGCAGCCGACCAAGCTCGCGGCGATCGAGGCGAACTGGGACCGGCAGGACAACATGCCCCTGCTGCTCTTCGCGATTCCCAACATGGAGGCGGAGAAGAACGACTTCGAGATCGGCATCCCGCGCCTCGGCAGCTTCATCCTCACCCACGACTTCTCCGGCGTGGTGCCGGGCCTGAAGGATGTGCCGCGCGACCAGCGCCCGCCGGTCTGGCCGGTGTTCTACTCGTTCCGCATCATGGTCGCGATCGGCATGGCGATGCTGGGCCTGAGCCTGTGGAGCCTCTACCTGCGCTGGAAGGGCACGCTCTTCTCGAACCGCTGGTTCCTCAACGCGGCGATGCTGATGACGCCGTCCGGCTTCGGCGCGGTCCTGTTCGGCTGGTTCACCGCCGAGATCGGGCGCCAGCCCTACATCGTCTACGGGCAGCTGCGCACGGCGGACGCCCACTCGCCCCTGACGGTCAACGCCGTGACGACCTCGCTGGTCGCGTTCCTGGTCGCCTACGCCTTCATCTTCGGCTTCGGCAGCTACTATCTCGCCAAGCTCCTGCGCAAAGGTCCGGAGCCGCTGGAGGAGGCCATCCGCGGCGGCGACGTGGCCCAGAAGCCGAAGCGTCCCCTCTCCGCCGTCAACGAAAGCCTGACCCCCGCCTGAGGGGCGTCCTGCCTGCTTGAGAAACGTCCTGTCCGCCCGGGGGGCGTCGTGGCCCGGCTCAGAGCCGGGCCACGGACTCGCTCGCGTGCTGGCCCCGGGGGCGGTCGCCGCCCGTCGACCGGACCGGCGCGGCATCGACCACGGGCGTGAGGCCGAGGTGGCGGGCCAGGGCGACGAGGTCCTTGAGGCGGCCGGTCTGGGTCTTGCGCCGCAGGTTGAGGCGGTGGGTCTCCACCGTGCGGACGCTCAGGTTCAGGCGGCGGGCCACCTCCTTGTTGCTGAAGCCGGCGCTGAGGAAGCGCAGAATCTCGGCCTCGCGCGGGGTCAGGCCGTCGGCGGGCGCCGGGATTTCCGCGTCCCAGGCCGGTTCGGCCGGGCCGGCGGCGAGGCTCAGGAGGGCCTGGCAGATGTCGCGCGGCGTGGCCGAGCGGGCGATGAAGGCATCGGCACCCGCATCCACCAGCCGGGTCAGGAGGCCGGCCCGCAGCACCTCGAAGCCGACGAGGACGGCGAGGCCCGGCGCCCGGCCCTTCAGGGCGGCGATCCGGCCGGCAAGGCCCGGCTCGGGCTCGGCGCCGACGAACAGCAGGGCGACCTTGCGCGACGGCCCGTCCGACCCGGACGCGAGCTCCCCCTCGCTTAAGGTCTGCAGGCGCGGCTCATGCTCGATGACGGCGCGAAATGCCGGCTCGAGCCCGAGGGGCTCGCCGACGATCAGAACTCCCACGGCGTCAGTCATGCCGCCACACTCCCCATTGTTCCACCGCGACACACCGCGGCGTTCCCTGGGAGGTTCAGATCAAGTTCCGTTCCACGGCTTTACTGGGAAAGACTCGGTCTGGATTCTGATGGAATCCCCCGAACACTGGCCACGACACATGGTAAAAGCCGGAGGGACTTTGGTAAACGGCCGCCTCTCGCGACCGGATCGGGAATGCGGGCGTCTCGCAACGGCACAGGGACGCCGCCGGCCGAACCCTCGCTTCGGGACAGGGACCGGGTCAGCCGGCCCGGGCCAGCACCAGGTCGGAAGCGGCGCTGACGACGCGGTTGCGTCCCGTCGTCTTGGCCTCGTAGAGGGCGATGTCGGCCCGCTTGAGCAGACCCTCGATGGTGTCGCCCTCCGACCATTCGCTGACGCCGAAACTGCAGGTGAGGCGGATCGGAACCCGGCCGCCACGGATGCGCAGGGCCTCCATCGACCGCCGCAGGCGGGTCGCAACCCCTTCGGCCTCCGTGCCGGAGCGGTGGGGCAGGATGATCCCGAACTCCTCGCCGCCGAGGCGGCCGACGATGCCATCGAGGGCGAGTTCCCGGCACACGGCCTGGATCGCCGCATCGCCGACGTCATGGCCGTACTCGTCGTTGATGCGCTTGAAGTGGTCGATGTCGAGGAGGATGGCCGACATCTTGCCGTGATCGCCCACGCGCTCGGCCGCATCGCGCGATTTCTGCAGGAAGGCGCGCCGATTGAGCAGGCCCGTCAGCGAGTCCGTGTCCGCGAGGCGGATCAGTTCGCTCTGCATCGTGGTGAGGCGCTCGGCGGCCCGCAGGCGGGCGTGCAGCTCCTCCGGTCCCGGCGGCTTCTCGATGAAGTCGTCGGCCCCGCTGTCGAGGGCCTCGGCCAGGTTCCGGGCGTTCCGGGCCGACGACATGGTGATGACGTAGAGGGGGCGATTGGCCTCGGCGAGCAGGCGGGCGGACCAGCACAGTTCGAGGCCGCCCAGCGGCCGGACCTCGAGGCTGGTGATCAGCACCCGGACCGAGCCGGTATTCTCCACGAAGTTCAGGGCCTCGGCGGAATCCGTGAAGGCCGAGACGGTGTGGCCGTTGGGTTCGAGCAGCGCCGCGATCATCTTGAGGACGACCCGACTGGTGTCGACGAGGACGATATGCATGGCGCGGCCTGACCACCTTCACGGTTCTTGACGTGAGAGTGGCACGAACAGATTAACCGCTTGCGAAAGCCCGCGCCGACGTCTTTCCGCCGCGCGCCCTAGCGGCGCGAGACGTAAACCGGCGAAACCCGAACCGGAATCACGCGGGCGCCCCCGCCCGTCTCGGCGACCGGGGCGGCCGCCTGGAACGGCCCGCCGCGGGCTTGGCGCCCCTCGGCGCCGGCGGCGTCCGACCAGCGCACCTGCCGGTTGCGCGTCAGGACCCGGGCGCGTGCCGGGGCCGCGGTGCGGACGGCGGACGGCGGCCCGTCGATGACATAGACCGTCGGCGTGCCGACGGAGGCGCTGCGGATTCCCGCCACCGTGGGGATGCCGTAGGTGCCGTAGCCCCAGGCGCTGGGCACAAGTTCGCTCGGGCGGGGGAAGCGGGTGAGCGGCGCACCCACGTAATCGCCGTGGATCAGCGGCCCGCCATAGCCGGTCTCATAGCCGGCATAGGGATAGGCGCCGTAGGCGAGATCCTGGCCCTGCGCCGTGCCGGCCAGGCCGGAGAGCACCAGGGCGCCCGCGAGGCCGGCCGCCCGGAGCCGGCCGACCCTTCGCTGCAAGATGCTCGGCGGCAAGATGTTCGGCGGCAAAACTTTCAACGTCGCGATCTTCGAATGACGGGTCATGCGACGCCGGACTCCCACACTGGCCGATTCGGGAAAGAACCGACGGAAGCATCCGTCGTTCCCGAAATCCCGGCGGCCTCCGAGGTCGAAGAGTGCTTAGGTCGGGCGTCCGACCGGGCCAGGAGCCG
This sequence comes from Methylobacterium sp. BI1, assembly GCF_056680125.1. NCBI lineage: Bacteria > Pseudomonadati > Pseudomonadota > Alphaproteobacteria > Hyphomicrobiales > Methylobacteriaceae > Methylobacterium > Methylobacterium sp. BI1. Next base: position 254,293 of record NZ_CM155267.1, read on the forward strand.
CCTCGGCGGGTGGGCGACGGGCCTCGCGACACGAAAAACCCTGCCGCAGGGCAGGGTCGGGTCCGTCGCGGAGAATCTAGTTTATCTGGAGGACTTGGTCCCGCGTCAGCGGCAGGTAGTGACGCGCCGAACGATCCAGCCCTCGCCCTCGATCCAGAGGCGCTTGCGCGAGCGGCTGCAATTCACCGACTCGTCCTCGGATTCGGTCACGGCCACCACGGGGGTGACGGTGGGCGCCGCCACCGAGGCCTTGCCCGGTCCCTGGTTGGCGACCGGGGCCGCCACAGCGCCGGTGACCAGGGTGCCCGAGAAACCGGCTCCGGTCAGGACTGTTCCCACCAAGACGAAAGCGCCCGCGATGGCGGACACGCACAGTCGATTCGCTACCATCGAAAAGTCTCGCTCGCACATCCCTCGATGGACGTGCCCTCAACATGTCAGGATCGTGCAACGGCGTGCGTTGCGTCTTGGACTGTTAAGTCGCGAGGGGCCGGAAGGGTTGCAGTCAAGAGGGTCGGCCGATCAGGAATCCTTGAGCGGAATTCCGGTTACGGCCCGATGTGCACTCAGGGCAGCGCCGATACCGAAATCATCGGCAGGGTGACCGCGAGCTGGGTCACGGCCGGCCGCGGCAGGGCACGGTCCGACAGGACCAGGGCGCCGAGCCCGAGGACGAGCGTGAAGGCCAGGAGGCTGGTCTCGATGCCGCGATAGAACCCGTCCATCTCACACTCCTGGCGCGCTGACCCGAGGCCGGCATCGGGCTCCCGCCCGCCATGCTCGGCTCGGGACCCGTGTTCGGCTCAGGCGCCATGTTCGGCCCGGGAGTATGAGAGAATCGTAACCGTCGCGGCTCAGGCGCGCCCAAGGGGCGTCATGCGGGCGAGATCGGGCTCGGGCGGCTGCATCAGGGCGGCGGCGAGGTTGGCTTCCAGCACGATCAGGTCGCAATCGGGATCCGGCTCCCAGCCGCAGCGGCAGCCCTGCGGCCCCTCATGGGCCTGGGCGACCTGGCGATAGAGGGCACCGACGACCCGGGCCGCCACCTCCAGGGCCGTGAGGGCCGGCAGGGGCGCCCGGTTGAGGCTCTGCCAGAAGGCGCGGCGCAGGGCCTCGTCGAGATGGGCCTCGGGCGACGCGGGCTCGGCGCAGGCCGGCGCCGGGTGGGCCGGGGCCTCCATCCGCTCGTCCCGCCCGCTCATGCCGCGCCTCCCGAGGTCCGGTCGAACAGGCGTTCCCGCCAGTGGGCCGGGACCAGGGCGGGATCCGTTTCCGGAGCGCCCGCCAGGGCGTCGATGAGATCGGTGAAGCGATGCAGACGCAGGTCGAGGGCCGAGCCGTCCCACCAGGCGATCCGCACGGCGCCGCGCAGCCAGTCCAGCGTGCGTTCCATGATCCCTCTCTCCTCTCGCGATCCGCGTTCCTGAGAGAGGGTTTGAAAGCTTAGTCTGCGCTTGGCAAGCAATTCTCAGAACATTGGAATCGATTGAATCTTGCGCACGGCCGAAGATTTACTGTCTTCGATTTGGAAGAATTCCATGTGCCGGGAAAAACAGCGCCCTGGCCGGGGCTTGATCCTGCGACAGCGCGGTGCCGGGCGGTTCTCAGCCCCGGTAGCCCACCAGGATGGCCCCGGCCGCGATCAGGGCGACGCCGATCCAGTTCGGCAGGGTGAGGCTCTCGCCGAGGAGAATCACCCCGAGGATCGCCACGAGGACGACGCTGAGCTTGTCGAGGGGCGCCACCCGCGCGGCATCCCCGAGGGCGAGGGCCCGGAAGTAGCAGAGCCAGGAGGCGCCGGTGGCGAGGCCCGAGGCCACGAGGAAGCCGACGCTGCGGCCCGGGATCGCCGCGAGGCCCGGCGCCTGCCCGGTGGCGAGCAGGATCGCGCCGGTCAGGGCGAGGATCACCACGGTCCGGACGAAGGTCGCCACGTCCGGGGGCACGCCGGTGACGCCGACCTTCGCCAGGATCGCGGTCAGCGCGGCGAAGGCGGCCGAGAGCAGGGCCCAGAACCGCCAGGAGTGCAGCAGCGCGCTCAGCATCGGGGCGGTGCCGGCCTCACAGGACCATCCGCATGACCATCAGGCCGAGGAGCAGGCCGGCGAGGCCCAGCACCACCGAGCCCAGGATGTAGATGATGGCGGCGGCCACTTCGCCGCGCTCCAGGAGGAGGATGCCGTCGAGGGCATAGGACGAGAAGGTGGTGAAGCCCCCGAGCACGCCGGTGGCGAGGAACAGCCGCACCGGCTGGCTGCCGCTGCGCATGGCGTACCAGCCCGCCAGCACCCCCATCAAAATCGAGCCCAGGATGTTGATGCCCATCGTGCCGTAGGGAAAGGCCGTGCCGAAGCGCAGGGCGGCGAGCCCGACGCCGTGCCGGGCCATGCCGCCCAGGCCGGCTCCGAGAAAGACGATGAGAAACCCCATGGCGGGTACGATCCCCCTGCAGCCGGCCGCCGGCCCGGCCCAAAGCTCAGGATACGCATAAAATTCGCGTGGTTCGCCGGTCCGGCCCGGCTTGCCCCCGAGGTCCACAGGGCACGGACCGGATTCCGGCGCGCCTGCGGGCCGGCGCATCGCAATCCCCCACCTCGATGACCGTGGAAGGAGGCTGCCGGGGGACGGGAGAACAGCGAAGCGGAAGATTTCTCCACACAATGCGCCGCGGTTTATCCGCGATTAACCAAGTTGCTGCTGAATAGGGTCAGTTAAGGTTGATGTTTTCCTAACAGGCACCTTTCGCAACCCGCCTCTTCGCTTAACCTTTTCTTGAGGTCGGCAGAGATGGGGCTGTGCCAGTTCGGGAACTGCGTATCCGAGTTCGCCCGCATGAACGACGCTGTGTACCCGTCCAGCCGCCGCCTCCTCCGTCGTCGCCGGCTCCACGGGCCGATGCTCCTGCGGACCTCCGCCGTGGCGCTCCTCTGCGCCGCCTTCCCGCACCTGACCGCCCCGGACGCCCCCGTCCCGGCCGGCCCGGCACGGCCGGTCCTGGCGACCGCGACGGCGCCGAGCGCCTATGCGTGGATGCTCGATCCGACCCCGGTCCTCGGTCCGGCGACCCGCGGTCTCGCGCAAGGCGTCCCGCTCAGCGCCGCCCTGGTGCCCCCCGCGGGGGCGGCGCGGACGATGCTGGCGATGGCGGCCCCGCGCCCCGCGCCCGCCCCGGCCACCCCGGCCGCCGGCCCGGTCCGGACCGCGCAGGCGCTGCCCCAGACCATCCCGCTGCCGGTGTCGCGCCCGGCCGGCCTCGTGGCCCAGGCCGAGCCGGCGCGCCTGGCGCTCCGCGCGGCGCCCGCCCTGCGCTCGCTCGCCACCCGCCGGACCCAGGTCGCCCGCGCCAGCGCCGACGCGGCGGCCGAGCGCTCGTTCTTCGACACGGTGTTCGGGACGCGTCCCGAGCCCGAGCCCGCGCCGCGCACCACCCTCGCCTACGCCTCCGTGGATCCCGGCCTCGATCCGGGTCCGCGCCGGGTGATCGAGAGCAGCCCGGTGGTCGGGGCCGGCACGGCCGTCTACGACATCACCGCCCGCACCGTGACCCTGCCCAGCGGCGAGCGCCTCGAGGCCCATTCCGGCCTCGGCGAGAGCATGGACAACCCGCGCCACGTCCACCGCCGGATGCGCGGCTCGACCCCGCCGGGCACCTACGACCTCACCGAGCGCGAGGCCCTGTTCCACGGCGTGCGGGCGATCCGCCTCAACCCGGTGGGCGGGAGCGCGGCGATCCACGGCCGCGACGGCATCCTGGCCCACACCTACATGCTCGGCCCGAGCGGCGCCTCGAACGGCTGCGTCTCCTTCAAGGACTACAACCGCTTCCTCCAGGCCTATCTCCGCGGCGAGGTCCGCCGCCTCGTGGTGGTCGCCGGACGGAGCGATGCCGGCCCGACCTTCGCCGAGCGCCTGTTCGGACGCGCCACGCGCTGAAAAAGAAGCGCCGCGCACCCGGAGGTGCGCGGCGCGCGATCGTCGGGTCCTGCGGCGCAGGCTCAGCCGATGATCTTGTCGATGGTGATCGGCAGCTCGCGGATGCGCTTGCCGGTGGCGTGGAACACCGCGTTGGCCACCGCCGCGGCCGTGCCGACGATGCCGATCTCGCCCAGGCCCTTCACGCCCATCGGGTTGGCCTTGTCCTCCTCGTCCACGAAGATCACGTCGATGTCGTGGATGTCGGCGTTCACCGGCACGTGGTACTCGCCGAGATTGTGGTTCATGAACCGGCCGATGGTGTGGTCGAGCATGGATTCCTCCTCCAGCGCCGAGCCGATACCCATCACCACCCCGCCGAGGATCTGGCTGCGCGCCGTCTTGGTGTTGAGGATCTTGCCCGCCGCGATCGCCGAGACGACGCGGGTGACGCGCACCACGCCGAGCTCCTCGTCGACCTTCACCTCGGCGAAGACGGCCGAGTGCGTGTAGCCGGCGAAGTCCTGCGCGTGGTTGGAATCCGGGCCGGCCGAGCCGGTGGCCTCGATCTTCTCCATGCCCCCCTTCGCCATCACCTCCGTGAGGGCGATGCTGCGGGACGGGTCGCCCGCCACCGCGATGCGCCCGTCCTTGAAGACCGCGCGCTCGAAATCGACGTTGGCCAGCGGCGAATCGTCGAGGCCGCGGGCCAGGGTGAAGACCTGGGCGGCGATGTCGCGGCAGGCCTTCATCACCGCCGTGCCCGAGGAGGCCGCAGTCCAGGAGCCGCCGGCGATCGGCGCGTCGGCGAGCTTCGAATCGCCGAGCTTCGTCGTCACGTCCGACATCTTCAGGCCGAGCGCGTCGGCGGCGATCTGGGTCAGGATGGTGTAGGTGCCGGTGCCGATGTCGCCGGTCTGGTTGCCGACCACGAGCTTGCCGTCGGCGGTCAGGGTCGCCTGGGCGCTCGACTGCATCATCATCGATTCCCAGATGCCGGTGGCCATGCCCCAGCCGACGAGCTCGCGCCCGTCCTTCATCGAGCGCGGCTCCGGGTTGCGGGTCGACCAGCCGAAGCGCTCGGCCCCCTGGGCGTAGGCCGCCCGCAGGGACTTGGAGCTGAACGGCTTGTCCTGGGTCCGGTCCTTCTCGGCGTAGTTGCGCAGGCGCAGGTCGATCGGGTCCTGGCCGGTCTCGTGGGCGAGCTCGTCCATCGCGACCTCGAGGGCGAACACGCCGGTCACGGCCCCCGGGGCCCGCATGTCGGAGGGGGTGTAGGTGTCGATCTTGGCGAGCCGGTAGTCGAGGGCGACGTTCGGGCAGTCGTAGAGGACGCCCGACCAGTTCACGACGACCTCCTGGTAATCCTCGAAGCCGGAGGTGCCGGAGATCGCCTCGTGCCGGACGGAGGTCAGGGCGCCGTCGGCCTCGGCCCCGAGGGCGACGGTCTGGCGCACGTCGGGGCGGTAGCCGAAGGTGAACATCTGGTCGCGGGTCAGGGTCACCCGCACCGAACGCTCCAGCTCCCGCGCGGCCATCACGGCGAGGAAGAGCTGGTACTGCGGGCGCAAGCCGGAGCCGAAGCCGCCGCCGAGATAGGGATTCAGGACGTGGACGTCGTCCTTCTTCATCCCGAACACGCCGGTGATGTAGCCCAGGCTGTTCGAGACGCCCTGGATCTTGTCGTAGACCGTGAGCTTGCCGTCGCCCTCCCAGACCACGGTCGAGGCGTGGGGCTCCATCGGGTTATGGTGCTCCACGGCCATGTGGTAGTGGTTGGTGAGCTGGACCGGGGCGGCCTTGTAGGCGCCGTCCGCATCGCCCCAGGGGGCCGGCGGCGGCTTGATGCCGGAGCGCTTCTTCGGCGGCACGTAGGCCACGTCCTCGAGGGTCCGCAGGTCCGTGGTCGGCGCCTCGGCCTCGTAGGTGAGCTTCACCAGCGAGGCGGCGTAACGGGCCGTGCCGAAATCCTCCGCCACCACCAGGGCCACGGGCTGGCCGCTGTAGTGCACCGTGTCGTCGTAGAGGGGCCGGAAGGGCGAGCCGGGGGGCGCGACCTGGTCCTGGTAATTGTAATCGAGCCAGGCCGTGCGCGGCCGGTTCGCGTGGGTGAACACCTTGAGGACGCCCGGCACCGCCTCGGCGGCGGCCGTGTCGATGGACAGGATGCGGCCGCGGGCGATGCCGCTCGAGACCACGTAGCCGTGGGTCAGGTCGGGGGCGGCGAACTCGCCGGCATACTTCGCCTGGCCGGTGACCTTGGCCGGGCCGTCGACGCGGCTCTGAGCGGTGCCGACATAGGTGTCGGTGCCTGAGGTGCTGATGCTGTGGGCCATGGGGGTTCCTTCAGGCGATGCGCTTGTCGGACTGCGACTGGGGCGTGCCGGCGGCGGCCTGGGCGAGGCCGCGGGCGATGGCGCGCCGCGCGAGTTCGATCTTGAATGCGTTCTCGGATTGGGGCTGCGCCTCGGCCACGACAATGTCGGCGGCCGCCACGAAGGTCTCGGGCGTCGCCGGCTTGCCGATGAGCGAGGCCTCGGCCTCCCGGTTGCGCCAGGGCTTGTGGGCGACCCCGCCCAGGGCGAAGCGCGCGGTCTGGATGGTGTCGCCGTCGAGCTTGATCACCGCCGCCACCGAGACGAGGGCGAAGGCGTAGGAGAGCCGGTCGCGCAGCTTCAGGTAGGTGTGGTGGGCGCCGAAATCCTCGTCGGGCAGGTCGACCGACAGCACGATCTCGTCGGCGGCGAGATTGGCGTCCCGCTCCGGCGTGTCGCCAGGCAGGCGGTGGAACTCCGCGAAGGGGATCGTGCGCTCGCCCCCCGGCCCGGCGACCCGGACCGTGGCCTCCAGGGCGGCCAGGGCCACGCACATGTCGGAGGGGTGCGTGGCGATGCAGGACGGGCTCGTCCCGAAGATGGCGTGGATGCGGTTGACGCCGCCGATGGCGGCGCAGCCGGTGCCGGGCTCGCGCTTGTTGCAGGGCGTGGCGTCGTCGTAGAAATAATAGCAGCGGGTGCGCTGCAGCAGGTTGCCGCCGGTGGTGGCGGCGTTGCGCAGCTGGCCCGAGGCGCCGGCCAGGATCGCGCTCGACAGCAGCGGATAGCGTGCCTTGACCCGGTCGTCGTAGGCCACGGTCGCGTTCGTCACCAGGGCGCCGAGGCTGAGGCCGCCGTCGCGCGCCTCGATCCGGTCCAGGGGCAGCCGGGTGATGTCGACGAGGCGCTCGGGCCGCTCGACATTGTACTTCATCAGGTCGACGAGGTTGGTCCCGCCGGCGATGAAGCGGGCCTGGGCGCCGGACGCGATGGCGCGCACTGCCTCGTCGACGGTGGTCGGGCGGACGTAATCGAAGCGGTTCATTTTGCGGCTCCCGCGTGCATCACGTCCTCGATGGCGTCGACGATGTTGGTGTAGGCGCCGCAGCGGCAGATGTTGCCGCTCATCGCCTCGCGGATCTCGTCCCGGGAGTGGGCATGGCCCTCGGAGAGCATGCCCACCGCCGAGCAGAGCTGGCCGGGCGTGCAGTAGCCGCACTGGAAGGCGTCGTGCTCGACGAAGGCCGCCTGGAGCGGGTGCAGCCCGTCCGACCCGGCCAATCCCTCGACCGTGGTGATGCTGGCCCCGTCCTTCATCACCGCCAGGGTGAGGCAGGAATTGATGCGCGTGCCGTTCACCAGCACCGTGCAGGCGCCGCACTGGCCGTGGTCGCAGCCCTTCTTGGTGCCGGTGAGGTCGAGATCCTCGCGCAGGAGGTCGAGGAGGGTGGTCCAGGGAGCGACCTGGAGCGACCGGCTCTCGCCGTTGATCGTCAGGGTGATCCCGATGGTGTTCGCAGCATGGGTGGAGCCGCTTTCGATGAGCATGGCGGTATCCGTGGCTTGCGCGGCGCGAAAGGCGCGTCGCCGCTGGTGTTCGAGGAAACGCGCGGGGGCAGCGGCGGGGAAAAAACATCCGCCCCGTCCCGGTCCACTCGATAACAGTTCCAAAAAGCCGGTGTTCCCGCCGGGTATTCAGCGCCGGGTTCACGTTTGACGGGCGCAGCACTGCGCCGGTCGGTTTCGACCGGAGGCGTCCGCCCTCCGCCGGCCGGGGCCGTCGCGTTCGCCGCCGCTCGGCGAGGTTGCTTGCCCGAGGAGGCTTGGCCGCGGTTGCCTGGCCGAGGTTGCCTGGCTGAGGTTGCCTGGCTGAGGTTGCTTGCCCGAGGTTGCTTGGCCCAGCCGCCATGGGCTAACCCGGGAGCCGCCGCCCGCCTTCGCTCAAGGACGCCCGATGACCGCGCTCGCCCCCGTTCTCAACGACATCGACCGCGACCTCGACGGCGCCCTGGAGCGGCTCTTCGCCTTCCTGCGCATCCCCTCGATCTCCACCGATCCGGCCTTCGCCCCGCAGTGCCGCGAGGCCGCGACCTGGCTCGCCGGCACCCTGACGGCCCTGGGCTTCGAGACCGGGATCCACGAGACCTCCCTGCACCCGGTGGTGCTGGCCCACAAGCCGAAGCCCGGCTTCCCGCACGTGCTGTTCTACGGGCATTACGACGTGCAGCCGGTGGACCCCCTGGCCCTCTGGGAGACGCCCCCCTTCGAGCCGCGCCTCGCCACCGACGCCGCCGGGAAGCGGACGATCGTCGGGCGCGGCGCCTCGGACGACAAGGGCCAGGTGATGACCTTCGTGGAGGCCTGCCGGGCGCATCTGGCGATGGCGGGCGAGCTTCCCTGCGGCGTCACCATCCTGGTCGAGGGCGCCGAGGAGAACGGCTCCCAGGGCCTGCCCGAATGGGTCGCGGCCAACCGCGACAAGCTCGGCGCCGACATCGTGCTCGTCTGCGACACCAGCATGTGGAATCCGACCACCCCGGCCATCACCACCTCCCTGCGCGGCCTCGCCTATTTCGAGGTCAAGGTGACCTGCGCCGACCGCGACCTGCATTCGGGCTTCTTCGGTGGCGCCGCGCGCAACCCGATCCACGTCCTGTCCAAGATCATCGCCGACCTGCACGACGCCGACGGACGGGTCGCGCTGCCGGGATTCTACGAGGGCGTGCGCGAGACGCCGCCGGAGGTGCTGGAGCAGTGGCGCGGCCTCGACTTCACGGCGGACAAGTTCCTCGGGCCCATCGGCCTGTCGGAGCCGGCCGGCGAGCGCGGCCGCATGCTGATCGAGCTGATCCAGTCCCGCCCCGCCTGCGACGTCAACGGCATCATCGGCGGCTATACCGGCGAGGGCACCAAGACGGTGATCGCCGGGCAGGCCAGCGCCAAGGTCTCGTTCCGCCTCGTCGACGACCAGGACCCGGAGCAGCTCGCCCGCACCTTCGAGGCCTTCGTGCGCGAACGCATCCCGGCCGACTGCGCGGTGGAGGTGATCTGCTACAAGGGCAGCCGCGCCATCAGCCTGCCCTTCGACATGCCCGAACTCGAGACCGCCCGCGCGGCCCTGGCCGAGGAATGGGGCGTGCCCGCCGTGACCATCGGCGCCGGCGGCTCGATCCCAATCGTGGGCGACTTCAAGCGCCTCCTCGACCGCAACACGCTGCTGATCGGCTTCGGCCTCGACGACGACCGCATCCACTCGCCCAACGAGAAGTACGACCTGAACAGCTTCCACAAGGGCACCCGCTCCTGGGCCCGCATCCTGGCCGCCTTCGGGGGCCAGCGGGCCGGCTGAGGCCGTCCGCCCGTTCCGCATTCCCTCGACCGGGGCCGTCCCGACCGCCCGCTCCCGCGCCAAGGCCGCATGACAGACACCCCCGAACCGCACGCTCCGATCGCGGGCCGCCTGTTCGCGGCCGGCCACGGCGTGCTGGTCTGCCGGTACCCGGTCGGCACCGACCTGCCGATCCCCCTCGCGGTCCTGGCGCCGGCCGGCCTCGGCCTGCTGACCTGGGCCTTCACCGGCTTCGGCGGGCCCGAGTCCGATCCCGCCGGGCTCCTCGTGCTGCACGATGCGCAAGCGGCGCTGGCGCAGGGCGGCACCTTGACCCTGGAGACGCATTTTCGCGATCAGGCGATCGCCTGCCCGAAGCCCCGGCCCGTGGCGGAGCTGGCCCGGCCCGAGCGCGCCGCCCTCGGGGAGGCGGTGCTGGCGGCGGTGAGGCCGGACACTCTCGACGCCCTGGCGACGCTGTTTCCGCTGCTGGCCCCCGCCGTCGCGGAGACTCCGGTGCCCGAGACGGCGCCCCGCCTCGCCCTCGCGGGCGACGCCGCGGACCGGGCCACCCTCGCGGGCTCCACGGTGCCGAACTACCTGCTGCTGCGGGCCGGCAGCACCTGGAGCTGCGCCCGGGTGGCGACGGCTGAGCTCCGCTTCGGCCCGGCTCCGGCGATCGACCTCACCCTGGCGCCGGCCTGGGGCAACCCGCGCGGGGCGACCGTCGAGACCGCCTTCCTCCTCGGCCCCGGCACCGTCACGCCGGCGCGCCTCCGCCGCGAGGGCGGCCGGTGAGCGGCCCCGCGATCCTCGTGGTGGCGCCGATGCCGGCGTTTCCGACCAGCGCCGGCAACCGGCGCCGGCTGCTCACCACCTGCGCCGCCCTGCAGCGCGGCGGCTACGCCGTCGACCTCGCCTATTACGCCCACGAGGACCAGATCTACCGCCGCTTCGGGCAGCACCCGCCCACCGACGCGGCCGCGGCGGCGGGCCTGTTCCGGCACACCTTCCGGATCGAGCCGCCGGCAACCATCCCCCTCACCACCCGGTCGCGGTGCTTCGGCATCGACGACTGGTGTCCCGAGGCGGTCGGCGCCTTCGTCGCCTGGTACGGGACGGCCTACCCCGAGACCCGCGCGATCCTGATGAACTACGTGTTCCTGTCGCGGGCGCTCGAGGCGGCGCCGCCGGGCACGCTGACGCTCATCGATACCCACGACCGCTTCGCCGACCGGCAGCGGCAGTACCGGCCGTTCCGGGCCGAGCCGAACTTCTTCTACACCGACCGGGCCGGCGAGGCGGCGGGGCTCGCCCGGGCCGACATCGTGCTGGCGATCCAGTCCGAGGAGGCCGCCTATTTTCGCACGATCACCGAGCGGCGCGTCCACCTGCTGCCGCCGCGCTTTCCCGGCCGCCGGCCCTTCGCGGCCCCGGCGCGGGTGGCGCGGATCGGCTTCCTCGGCCACGGCAACGATCCGAACCTGGTCTCGATCCGGCGCTTCGCCGCGGCCTGGAGCGCGGGCTGGACCCCGTCTCGCCCGGAACTCGTCATCGCGGGCGAGATCAGCAACAGCCTCGGCCCGACCGCGGGGGCCGGCGTGCGGCTCGCCGGCTACCTGCCCGAGCTCGAGGCCTTCTACGACGACGTCGATCTCGTGGTGGCGCCGATCCTCATGGGCAGCGGCCTGAAGATGAAGGTCGCCGAGGCCCTCTCCTTCGGTAAGCCGGTCGTCGGCACGGCGCTCGCCTTCGAGGGCTTCGACCCCGTCGCGCCGGCGCACCGCCTGGACTCCGCCGAGGCCGTGACGGCGGCGGTGCTGGCGCTGGCCGCCGATGCGACCGCCCTCGCTGCCCTCACCCGCGCCTGCGAAGATCTGTTTGCCGGCTACAACGTCCGCGCCGAGCGGGCCGAAACCGATTTGCTGGCAATGCTCTCTGTTTCCGACGGGAAGCCATCGGGGGCCGCTGGGCCGGCTTCGCCCCCTGTGGGCCCCGACCCGGACCGGGTGGTCACCGCCCTGTCGAGCGGACGCCTCAGCCGCGAAACCTCCCTGCGGTCGGACCTGCGCGACGATCCCGACCTCGGCCTCCTGGTGGCCACCGAGCGCGATGCCCCGCCCGGCGCCGATCCCTATACCCCCGCCCGCCGACGCTGGTTCGCCAGGGCGGACGCGGCCGGCTCGCCGGAGACCGGCCGGGTGGAGGCCGGCCTGGCCGGGCTCCGGCTCGCCCTCTCGCCGGAATGGGTCCGCGACCGGCGCCTGCCCCCGCCCCTCCGGGCGGAGCTCGCGGCACAGCTGGCGGACATCGCGGCGGATTGGGAGGCCCGGGCGGTCCGCATCGGCACCGTCGAAGACAGGACGACCCTGGCCCTGACCCTGCCGCGCCACCTCGCGTTCGGCGCGCATCCCCACGCCGCCTTCCGGATCGGCACGCCGACGCGCGAGATCGCGCTCGGACGCGTCACCCTTCTGAATACCAGCCCGGTTTCGATGAATTCCAGCCCGTATATCAGCGCGTATACCAGCGCCCGCGCGGACCTCCCGGGCGCGCCGGCGGCCGTGACCTTCACGGGACTCGGGGCCGGCGCGGAGGCCTCCACGATCCTGTTCCTGCACGACGACCTCATCGGCCGCATCACGGTCCTGCCCGACCCCGTGCCGGGCCCGGAGCCCCTGCCATGATGGCGGCCCCCGACATCCTCGACGCGCCCGCCGGCCGCAAGGCGGCCCTGGTCGAGGCCGCCCTGATCTGGAACGCGTTGTTTCTCAACGACATCCGCATCGCGTTCCGCCCAGATGAGGAGCCCGTGGTCTCGGTCGTGATCGTCGCGCGCGGGGCCCGGCACCTCCTGGCCTGGACCCTGGCGAAGCTCGCCGGGCACCAGGCCTTCGCCGGGCCGGCCTTCGAGGTGATCCTGGTCGACAACGCCTCCGACGCCGAGACCCGGACGCTCTTCGACCGGATCGACGGCGCCCGGATCCTGCGCAATCCGGAGAACACCGGCTTCGGCCCCGCCTGCAACCAGGGCGCCGCCGAGGCCCGCGGCCGCTACCTGCTGTTCCTCAACCCCGACATCGACCTGATGCCCGGCGCCCTAGCGGCCCTGGTCCGCACCTTCGCCGAGGCTGACGACATCGGCATCGTCGGCGGGCGGCTGGTGTTCCCCGGGGGCATCCTGCAGGAGGCCGGGGCCGGCTTCCAGGACGACCCGCAGCTCACCCATCCGGCGGGCCGCGGCAGCCTCGATCCCCTGGCGCCGGAGGCGTCCTACACCCGCGACGCGGGCTACGTCTCCGGCGCCCTGCTGATGATCGAGGCCCGGCTGTTCGCGGAGCTGGGTGGCTTCGACGACCTGTTCGCCCCGGCCTATTTCGAGGACACCGACCTCTGCGTGCGCTGCCAGCAGGCCGGGCGGCGGGTCGTCTACCAGCCGCGCGCTCTCGCCATCCACGTAGAGAGCGGCACCAGCGTCCGGCGCGCCGACGTCGAGGCGCTCCTCGACCGCAACCGGGTGCGCTTCCGCGAGCGCCACGGCGCCTGGCTCTTCGGGCAGGGGCCGCGCCGCACGGGCTTCGGGCCCCGCGACGACGCCCCCTTCGCCCTGCGCGTCCTCTACGTCGACGACCGGGCGCCCCATCAGGATCTCGGGGCGGGGCTACCGCGGGCCAACACCATCCTCAACGCCATGGCGGATCTCGGCTACGCCGTGACGATGTGCTCGGTCTACGGCGAGCGCGAGGAGCCGGCGGCGACCTACCGCGATCTCTCGGACCGGATCGAAGTCATCGAGCCCTGCGGGCGGGAGGGCTTCCGGCGCCTCGTCACCGAGCGGGCCGGGGCCTACGACGTGCTCTGGGTCAGCCGGCCGCCGCACATCCGCATGGTCTGCGAGGTCCTGGCGGATCTGGGCCTGAGCCCCCGGGACGTGGGCCGCGCCCGCGTGGTGTTCGATTCCGAATCCCTCTACGCCCTGCGCGAGTTCGTCGTCGACGCCCTCAAGGGCCGCCCGGCGCCGGGACCCGCCCTCGCCCGGGCCACCGCCCTCGAACTCCGGACGATCGCGAGGGCCGACCGGGTGGTCTGCGTCTCCCCGGCCGACGCGCGCCTGCTGCGCCGGGCCGGGGTCGCCGATCCGGTGGTCCTCGGCCACGTCCAGACACCCCATCCGAACCCGCCCGGATTCGTCGCCCGCCGGGGGTTCGTCTTCCTCGGGTCCCTCGCCCGCGAGGGGGAGCCGAACATCGATTCGCTCGACTGGTTCTTCGGGCAGGTCTGGGAATCCCTGCGGGCACGCCTGCCGGAGGCCCACGTCACCATCGTCGGTGCGGTCGCGCCCTCCATCGCCGAGCGGCTGACCCGGCCCGGCGTCACCGTGCGCGGCCGCCTCGACGACATCGGCCCCGCCCTCGATGCCGCCCGCGTCGCCCTCGCGCCGACGCGGTTCGCCGCCGGAATCCCACACAAGGTGCTGGAGACCGTGGCGCGCGGCCTGCCGAGCGTCGTCACCCCCGTCCTGGCGGGGCAAATGGGCTGGCCCGACGGCACCGGATACCGGGTCCACGACTGGCACGATCCCCGGGGCTTCGCCGAGACGCTGGCGCAACTCCACGAGGACGCGGCGGCCTGGACGCAGGTGCAGCGCGCCGGCCTCGCGCAGGTCGGCCGCGACGAGGACCCCGAGGCCTACCGCGCCGTCCTGCGCCGCCTGTGCGAGGCACCGACCTTCACATGACCCGCAGCCCGACGTTCCACGCCGTCCGCCTCGTCACGCCCCTGATCCGCCGGGTGATCCTCGGCCGCGTGCCCCGCCTGTTCGACCCGGCCTACTATCGCGCGAACAACCCGGACGTCGCCCGCTCCGGCATCGACCCGTTCCTGCACTACGTCTGGCGCGGCGCGGCGCAGGACCGCGATCCCAGCGCCGATTTCGACACCGCCTTCTATCGGCGCCAGAGCGGCCCGACCCGCCTCGACCCGGTGCGGCACTACCTGCGCATGGGGGCGACGGCCGGCCTCGATCCGAACCCCGCCTTCAGCACCCTGATGTACGTGGCGCGCTACCCCGATGTCGGGCTGACCGGGGTCAACCCCCTGGTGCATTACCGACAGGACGGGCGGGCGGAAGGGCGCGTGGCGGCACCCTCCGCCTCGCAGCCGGAGGAATGGGTGCCCTTTCAGGGGGTGCGCGAGGCCCATCGCTGGGCCTATCCGGCGCAAGCCTCGCCCCGCTTCGCCCTGACCCTGCGGCGGGACGTGCCGGTCTCGGCCTGCCCCAGCTACCTGCCACGGCTCTGCCTCGTGCTGACCCTCGACGGGAGCGAGATCGACGGCCTGGTCCAGAGCTTCGACGCCTTCCCGGACTCCGCCGCCGATGCGCTCACCCTGGCGATCGACACGACCCTGCGCCCCCATCCGCCCCGCCCCACCCTGGTCCTCGCCCTGGAGGCGTGCTTCCACGGCCCGGGCCCCGGGGGCGCGGTGCTGCTGCGTTACGCGGAGGCGCGGATCTGGGACGTCCTGCCGGAGCGCCCGCACGTGCTGCGGCTCTGCCCGGCCGGCGCGCTCGCGCTTCGGGTGGTCTGAGGCTCCCTCGGAAGGACGGCGGGCGTTCAGGCGGCGGAGGTCGGGTGCACGAGATCGGCGAGGTCGACCGGGCAGTCGCCGTCGCGGGCGATGACCATCACCGGGACCGCCTGGTGCCGGGCGATCGCCGCCGCCACGAAGGTAGGCGGGGTCGGCGCATCGGGGCTGGCGCAGACGACGATGCCGAGGAGGGGGACGCCGTGGGCGTGCAGGGTCTCGGCCGCCGTGAGGGCATGGCTGATCGCCCCGAGATAGGAGCCCGAGACGAGGAGTGCGGGCAGGCGGAGCGCCGTCAGCCAGTCGAGGCCGGTCGCCTCCCCCGTCACCGGGCTCATCACGCCGCCGACCCCCTCGATCAGCAGCGTGGTGTCGGGCGGCGTGATGTCGATCTCTCGCCGGCACCAGCCCAGGAGTTCGTCGAGGGCCAGGGTCCGGCCCTCGCGGGTCGCGGCGAGGTCGGGGCTCAGGGGGGCGGCGAAGCGCCAGGGCGAGCAGGCGGCGACCGTCTCGGGCGTCACGGCCAGGCCCTGCGCCGCGAGCAGGCGCCCGGTGTCGCTCTCAGCGAAATCCGCGGCGTCGAGGGGCGGGACGCCGCTCGCCAGGGGCTTGAGGGTGCGCACGCCGCGGCCCAGGGCGCGCAGCCGCCGCGTCAGGGCGGCGGTGACGTAGGTCTTGCCGATCTCGGTCCCGGCGCCGGCGACGAAGACGGCGCGCGCGTCGCTCACTTCTCGACGAAGGCCTTCTCGATGACGTAGTGGCCAGCCTCGCCGTGATTGCCCTCCTCGTAGCCGCCATCGGTGAGAAGCTGGCGGGTATCGCGGATCATGTCGGGCGAACCGCAGAGCATGAAGCGGTCGTTCTCCACCGACATCGGCGGCAGGCCGATATCCTCGAACAGCTTGCCCGAGGTCATCAGGTCGGTGATGCGGCCGCGGTTGCGGAAGGGCTCGCGGGTCACGGTCGGGTAGTAGATCAGCCCGGCGCTGATCACCTCGCCGAGGAACTCGTGGTTCGGCAGGTCCTTGGTGATGGTCTCGCCGTAGGCCAGTTCCTGCACCTGGCGGCAGCCATGGACGAGGACGACCTTTTCGAAGCGCTCGTAGGTCTCCGGGTCCTTGATGATCGACATGAAGGGCGCGAGGCCGGTGCCGGTGCCGAGGAGATAGAGGTTCTTGCCCGGCATCAGGTTGTCGAGCACCAGGGTGCCGGTGGGCTTCTTGCCGACGATGATCGGGTCACCGACCTTGAGGTGCTGCAGCTTCGAGGTGAGCGGGCCGTTCGGAACCTTGATCGAGAAGAACTCCAGCTCCTCCTCGTAATTGGCCGAGACGACGCTGTAGGCGCGTAGCAAAGGCCGGCCCTCGACCTCGAGGCCCATCATCACGAACTCGCCGTTGCGGAAACGGAAGGCGGGATCGCGGGTGGTGCGGAAGGAGAACAGCGTGTCGGTCCAGTGGTGGACGCTCAGCACACGCTCCTCGTTGAACTTGCTCATCGACGGTCCGTCTCAAACTCTCGTGCGAATCTCGGCTGTCAGCCGCGTCTTTTCGCAGGTGCGGCACGCCCGTCAAGGCATAGCAGGCGCGCAGGCCCGGAAACGGTCAACAGTCTGGAATCGCTCTGAATCGCGGAACGCGGCGTCGATCGTGAGGGGGATGCGGCTCCCGAGGGACAGGCGCCGCATCCGTGAGCGTCCGGGCTCAGGCGGCACGGACCGTCGCGAGGAAGTTCTGAACCTCGGCCCGCAGGCGCTCGGCCTGAAGGGCGAGTTCGGACGCGGCGGTGAAGACCTGATGGGCCCCCGTGCCGGTCTCCTGCGCCGCGCGGGCGACGCCGGTGATGTTGGCGCTGACCTCGCCCGTGCCGACCGAGGCCTGGGCCACCGAACCGACGATCTCCCTGGTCGCGGCCTCCTGCTGCGAGACGGCGGAGGAGATGGCCGAGGCGGTCTCGTCGATCCCGCGGATCGTCGAGGAGATGCCATCGATCGCACCGGCCGCCTCGTGGGTCGAGGCCTGGATGGCCGCGATCTTCGCGGAAATCTCCGTGGTCGCCTTCGCCGTCTGGTTGGCGAGTTCCTTGACCTCGGAGGCGACCACCGCGAAGCCCCGCCCCGCTTCACCCGCTCGCGCGGCCTCGATCGTCGCATTCAGGGCCAGCAGGTTCGTCTGTCCGGCGAGGTTGGAGATCAGGTTCACCACGTCGCCGATGCTGGCCGCAACCTCGCGCAAGGTGGCGACCGCCCCGGCGGATTGCTCCGCCTCCCGGACGGCGGCACCGGACATCTGGGCCGACCGGGCGACCTGACGCCCGATCTCCGCCACCGAGCTGCCGAGTTCCTCGGCGGACCCCGCAACGGTGGTGACGTTCGTCGAAGCCTCCTCCGCCGCCGACATGACCGCATGCGCCTGGGTCGCCGTTTCCTCGGCCGAGGCGGTCAGTTGCGAGGCGGTCGCCTGCATCTCGGTGGCCGCAGCGGACACCATCCCGACGATCCCGCCGACGGCCGCTTCGAATTCGTCGGCCAGGCTCCGCATCCCGGCTTTGCGCCGAACCTCTCCGTCCTCGCGGGCCGTCTCGGCCTCCGTCTCCAGGGCACGGTTCTGGAGCATGCTGTCCTTGAAGACCTGCACGGCGGAGGCCATGGCGCCGAGTTCGTCCGTCCGGGTCCGCCCCGGGATCGTCGCTTCGGTATCGCCGTCGGCGAGCCGCCTCATGGCGGTGGTCATCAGACGGATCGGGCGGGCGATCAGCAGGAGGGAAAAGAGACTCGACGCGCCCTGGACCAAAATCGTGATTGCGCCGATCAGAAGCCCCAGGAAGGCGGCCGTTGCCACCGTCTCCTGCGACATGTGGCGAGCCTCATCCGTGAAATGCTGCGCGTTGCCGAGCGACTGGTCGATGGCCACCAGGGCCGTCTGCCGGGCGGTCCGCCGCGCGGCAGACGAGCCGGCGAGAACGGCCTCGTCGGCATGCCTGCGACCCTGGTCGAAGGTGATGGCTTCCGCACTCTTCGTCACGTTGGTGGAGAACTGCGCCATCGCGGTCACGATATCCTTGAGGACATCGGGCTTGACCGCGAGGCGGATCGGGGTCTGGAGCCCGTCGCGTGCGGAGGCGAAACTCGTCTGGACCGCATCCACGGCCCCCTTGAGCTCGGCCTCCGTCTCCGCGAGGCGCATGTCCCGGCTGGCGACCTCGATCAGCGACAGGGCGCGTTGCGCGTTCTTGATACCGTCGAGAATCGTCTGCTCACGACCGACGACCGCAATGGACTCGGTAATCTTGTGATTACTCCAGATCTGGTTGCCAACCATTCCTATCGCCAGAACAATGCCGAGTCCCGAAAAGAGGTTCAGTTTTTTTGCTATCGACAACCGTAGCATCTGCCAGTTCCAATGCTCTTGTGCCACAGGTGGCATCCGCAAAAAATTCGACACCTCGACTGAGATGGTCAAATTCTTACCGAACCAAGAGTTGCATTGGTTGATTAAAATTCGATTAAATAACTCCTTTATCAGTCACGCTCTGGATCCGCTGGACATTCTACTGAATCCAAAGTTTATGACGATCAAATGATACTTTAGAGCGGTTTCAACCCTGCCTCGATCTCGGCTCGGCGGCCTTCCAGGAAGGGCGGCAGGGCAAGGCGCTCACCCAGGGTCTCCATCGGCTCGTCGGTCGCGAAGCCCGGCCCGTCGGTCGCGATCTCGAACAGGATCCCATTGGGCTCCCGGAAGTACAGGCTGCGGAAATAGTACCGGTCCACCGGCCCGCTGGAGGGCATGCGGCGTTGCTTGAGGCGGTCGGCCCAGGCCGCGTAGTCGGTGTCCGGGATGCGGAAGGCCACGTGGTGCACGGCCCCGGCGCCCTGGCGTGCGGGCGGCAGGTTCGGCTCGGCCACGAGGTGGAGTTCGGCGGCGGGTCCGCCCGCCCCCATGCGGTAGACCCGAACCTCACCCTCGGGGAGCTCGTAGATCCGGTCGCGGCGCATGCCGAGGATCTCGGTGAGGACGGCCTCGGTCTCCTCGATCCGCGCCACGCTGAGTCGAATGGGGCCGAGGCCGCGGATCTGGTGCGCCGCCGGCACGGGACTCTGCGCCCAGGGATGGGCCTCGCCGACGCCGCCATCCTCCACCAGCATCAGCCGCTGACCTTCGCCATCCTCGAAATCGAGTGTCAGGCGCCCATCGCGCTCCACCGGTACGGCATGGTTCACCCCTTGCCGCGCCAGATGCTCGCGCCACCAGCCGATCGCGTCGGCGCCGGCAACGCGCAGGCCGGTGCGGCTGATGCTGTCGGTGCCCCGTCGCTCCGGCGGGGCGGGCCAGTCGAAGAAGGTGATGTCGGTGCCGGGCGAGGCGAGGCCGTCGGCGTAGAACAGGTGATAGGCCGAGACGTCGTCCTGGTTGACCGTCTTCTTCACCAACCGGAGGCCGAGGACCCGCGTGTAGAAGGCCAGGTTGTCGGCGGCCTGGGCGGTGATGGCGGTGAGGTGGTGAAGTCCAGTGAGCTGCATCGGCTGATCCCTGATCTGCGGGCGGACCCGTCAGATGGGGCGGCAGGCCGGAAAACAAAACGGCCCCCGAAAAGGGGGCCGTTCGACGACGTCGGGCAGGAGATCTCAGAGGGCGCCGGCGAGAAGGCCGAGGCCCGCGACCGCGAGGCCCGCACCGGTCACCCGCAGGGCGGTGAGGCTCTGCACGAGCCGTCCGGCCGAGAGCCCGAGTCCGAGGCCCACCGCGTGCAGGAGCGCGCTCGCCCCGAGGAAGCCGAGGCCGTAGGCGAGGCCCGAGCCGGTCTCCGGCATCTCGGCGCCGTGGGCGTGGCCGTGGAACACCGCGAAGGCGCCCACGAGAGCCATGGCGGCGGCGACCGGCAGGGCCGGGCGCAGGGCCAGGGAGGCGCCGAGCACCACCACCGAGAGGGCGATCCCGACCTCGACGAAGGGCAGCCCGATGCCGGCAACCCCGAGGGCGCCGCCGACGGCCATCATGCCGAGGAAGGACAGGGGAACGAGAACGAGGGCGCGTCCGCCGATGCGGGCCGCGATCAGCCCCACCGCCACCATGGCGAGGACGTGGTCGAGGCCGCTCAGGGGATGGAGGAAGCCCTGCGTCAGGCCGGTGGCGGCCTCGTGGCCGGGATGGGCCAGGGCCGGCGTCGCGGCGAGGCCCAGGGCCGTCACGAGGGCGAGGCGTGCCGGCAGGGAGGCGAGGCGTGATGTCATCCGGTCTGTCCCGAGCTTGAAAACCAGCGGTGCAGCATCGTCGCCGCCCCGGCGGAAACTAGCAACCGCCGTGCCCGCGTACAGTCCCAGAACGGCGCGCCCGGGCGCGGCGGTTCGTCCAGCGCTCCCCGAACGGTCCGGAAGCCCTCAGAAGTCCGTCGGCCGGCCGGCCGCGACCACCAGCATCTTCCCGTCCGCGAAGGTGCGGGCCCCGGCGCGGCGGATGTCGGCCTGGGTCACGTTGGCCACGAGATCGTTGCGGCGGGCGATGTAGTCCATGCCGAGACCTTCGAAGGCGATCTGCACGAGCTGGTGCGCGATCTTGGTCGAGGTGTCGAAGCCGAGCGCGTAGGACCCGGTCAGGTAGTCTTTGGCCTTCTGCAGTTCCTCGTCCGAGGGGCCGTCCGTGATCAGGCGGCCGATCTCCTCGCCGATCACCGACAGGGCCTCGCCGACGCGCTCGTTCTTGGTGGCGGTGTAGCCCCAGGTCATCGAGGCGGCGCGGTGGCTGACGAGGGAGGTGCCCACCGAATAGGCTAGGCCGCGCTTCTCGCGCACCTCCTGGAACAGGCGGGAGGTGAAGGAGCCGCCGCCCAGGATGTGGTTCAGGACATAGGCCGGGATGAAGTCCGGGTCGCACCACGGCACGCCGTTCATGCCGAAACGGATCACGGATTGCGGCACGTCGAGATCGACCACGTGGCGGGCGCCGATGTTCTGCATCCGGGTCTGGGGCACCGCCTTGAGGGGCGCGGCCATGTCGAGCTTGCCGAAGGCCCGGTCGAGGCTCTCCGCCAGGCGCGTGGCGTCGATGGCGCCCACCGCCGCGACCTTGACGCCGCCGCGGCCAATGATCTGGCGATGCATCGTCACGAGGTCGTCGCGGGTGATCGCCGCGATGCTCTCGGGCGTGCCGGAGGACGGACGGGCATAGGGATGCCCGGCATAGGCCTCGGCGAAGAAACGGCGCGAGGCCATCACGCCCGGATCGTTCTGCTGGTAGCGCAGGCCGGCCAGGGTCTGGGCCCGGACCCGCTCGATGGCGTCGGGGTCGAGGCGGGGCTTGGCCAGGGCCAGGGCCAGGAGGTCGATCGCCTCATCGGCGTGCTTGACCAGCATCTTGAGGGAGCCGCCCAGCGCGTCGGAGCCGGCATGGAAGGAGAGCTCGATGGCCCGGGCCGCGAGGCGCTCCTGGAAGGCGTCGGAGGAGAGGTCGCCGGCCCCCTCGTCGAGGAGGCGGGCGAGCATCTGGGCGACGCCGGCCTTGCCCTCGGGGTCCTGCGCCGCGCCGCCCTCGAAGGTGAAGGCCAGGGCGATCAGCGGCACCACCGGGGATTCGACGTGCCACGCCTCGATGCCGGGGGCCGCCGCGACGGGAACCGCCTGGGTCGGCGAGGTCGCGGAGCGGGTGGCGGAGTCGAGCAGGTCGGTGGTGGCCACGGTCATGGGAACCTCATGCTGTGCGCGGGGCGCGCGGCGGCGGGCGCCGCGGCTTCCCGAAAGGTGTGGTCCGGCCGCGGGGCCGGGAGCGGCCGTCAGGCCGCGTCGGCCTCGCGGGCCTTGGTCAGGTAGCCGGTGACGGAGCGCGAGGGCGTCAGGTAGCGCTCGGCCACGGCCACGAGCCGCGCCTTCGTCACTCCCTCGATGTCGGAGGGCCAGCGGCGGACCTCCTCGATGCTCTCGCCGATGGCCAGGGCCGAACCGTAGATGCGGGCGAGGGAGGACTGGCTGTCAGAGGAATAGACCGTCTCGGCCACGAGCCGGGTCTTGGCCCGCTCGATCGCCTCGGGCTCCAGGGCCTCGGAGGGGACGCGACGCAGGACGCGGTCGACCTCCTCCTCCAGCGTCTCCAGGCTGACCCCCTCGGCGGGGATCGCGTAGACGGAGAAGCGGGTGTCGTCGATGGCCGAGCCCATGTACCAGGCGCCGGCATTCACGGCGACGCCGAGCTCCATCACCAGCTTGCGGTAGAGGTAGGAGGTGGAGCCGCCGCCCATCACTTCCGCCAGAAGCTCGAGGGCGTGGCACTCGCCGTCCCGCGCGGTGATGCAGGAGGGGGTGAGGTAGAGCCGCTGCAGGGTCGGCTGCTCGACCTTCGGATCGGCCACGGCGAGGCGGCGCAGCGCCCGGGGCTCCGGCTCCTTGGCGCGGACGCGCACGGGCCGGGCGCCCTGCGGGGTGACGCGGCCGTAGGTGTCGTCGGCCATGCGGCGGACGTCGTCCGGGGTCACGTCGCCCGCCACCACCAGGATGGCGTTCTCCGGCGTGTAGAAGCGCTTGTAGTAGTCGAGGGCGTGGGTGCGGTTCAGCTCCTCGATCTCGTGCATCCAGCCGATGATCGGCGTGCCGTAGGGATGGTGCACGAACAGGGAGGCGGCCATCGCCTCGGAGAGCTGCGCCGAAGGGTCGGTCTCGACCCGCATGCGGCGCTCCTCCAGCACCACGTCGCGCTCGGGCGCCACCACGGCGTCGTCGAGGACCAGGCCGGTCATGCGGTCGGCCTCGAACTCCATCATGGTCCGCAGGTGATCGCGGGCGACGCGCTGGAAATAGGCCGTGTAGTCGTAGGAGGTGAAGGCGTTCTCCTGGCCGCCGAGGCCCGAGACGGCCTTCGAGAAGGCGCCGATCGGGTGCCGCTCGGTGCCCTTGAACATCAGGTGCTCGAGGAAGTGGGCGATGCCCGACTGGCCGAGCGGATCATCGGCCGAGCCATTGCGGTACCACACCATGTGGGTGACGACCGGGGCGCGGTGATCGGGCACGACCACGACGTCGAGGCCGTTGTCGAGGGCGAAGGCACTGACTTCGGGGCCGCCCGCCTCGGAGCGCCCGAAGGGCGCGGCTTCGGCCCGGCCCGCGCTGGCATGGCCGCGCGAGGGTCCGAAGAGGGGCATGTCCTTCCTGAACAGGTGCATCGAAGCTCTTCCTTCCGCGGTCGGCCGCTGGCGAGGGCCGCCCGTCATGTTGGCATTGCGCCGGCTCCGCGCCACGGGGGTGCGTCGGAGGGGCAGGGAACGGGTCCGCGTGCGGTGACCCGCCGCCCCTGCGGCACCGGGCCGGACCCGGGGTTCAGTTCGCGGAGCGCGCGCGCACGTAGGCGCCCGGATCGGACTCCTCACGCTCGCGATACGGGTTGTTCACGGGGTCGCCGTTGGTCTTGGCGACCTTGCGCGGCGGCTTGCGGTAGCCGGTGGGCGGATCGGTGAGGACGTCGCGGTCGGGCTCGACCTGCGAAGGCTCCGAGACCTCGGCGGAGCGCAGGCCGAAGGGGTTCGCCCAGAAGGAGTTGCGGTCGTCGTTCTCGCCCTCGGGCCGGCCCGGCTCGGTGCGGCCCTGGGCGCTCGCACGGCGTCCGCCGCGCATCTCGTCGATGGAGAGCGTCATGTTGTTGTCGTTCATCCGGCCCTGGGCGCCGCGGACGATCGGCTTCCGGGCCTCCTCGCGCTCGCGCTCGCGCTGGACGACCTCGGGGTCCTTCGGCCACTGGGCCGAGGCTTCCGGCTGGCGCGGCGGCGGTAGGGACTTGCCGTCGAGCTTGGGCGGCATCACCAGGGGGGCGCGCTCGCGATAGGTGATCGCGGGCTTCTCGGGCTCGATCAGGCCGATGCTGCTGAGGGTGTCGCGCATGAACACGCCCTGCTGCGCCTGCGCGCTCCCGGCGGTCAGGATGCCCGCCACCACCAGCAAACCCCGATGTCCGATCATGCTATCCCCGCTCTCCGCCCGGTTGTGGGTCCCGGTTCCCCGAGCCCGGATGATCGCCTTGTGCCGCGACCCTGATCCGACCTCCTCGGCCTGATCCCGGTTTCAGGCGATCGTATGGCGCCTTGACCGCAGTGCACCAGCCTCGCCGGCACAACGATCCCGGTTGTGGTTTACGGATCACAGGTCGCGGGAATTGGACGGCGGGGCTTCAGAGCTTGGAACCCGTGCTGCGGGGGGCCGGCCGCAGGCTGTCGAGGATCAGCCCGACGACGCCGGCGACGATGGCCGCATCGGCGATGTTGAAGACGTACCAGGACCAGCTGCGCCAGTGGAGGTGGACGAAGTCGAACACCGCGCCGTAGGCCGCGCGGTCGATGGCGTTGCCGAGGGCGCCGCCCGCGACCAGCCCGAGCGCCACCGCCAGCAGGCGGGATTCCGCCCGCCGCATCCAGAGCGACAGGCCCAGGGCGGCGAGGCCGGACACGCCCACCAGCACCCAGCGCCCGAGGCCCCCCTCCTGCTGGAACATCCCGTAGGAGACGCCGCGGTTCCACACGACGAGGAACTCGGCGAAGGGCGTGATCCGCCAGGGCTGCGTCAGCACCAGATCGGTGCCGAGGTAGAGCCAGAGCTTCGAAGCCTGGTCGACGACCAGGGTGACGAGGAGCGCGACGAGGCCCAGGCGGAAGGGGGTCATGCGGGAGAACGTCACCGGCGAGAACGGGGCCTCCCCCCGGGATGGGGGA
This sequence comes from Methylobacterium sp. BI1, assembly GCF_056680125.1. Taxonomy (NCBI): domain Bacteria; kingdom Pseudomonadati; phylum Pseudomonadota; class Alphaproteobacteria; order Hyphomicrobiales; family Methylobacteriaceae; genus Methylobacterium; species Methylobacterium sp. BI1. The sequence continues at coordinate 279,118 of NZ_CM155267.1, forward strand.
AGGCGCGGGGCGGCATCCGCGTCACGCGGCGTTCGAACCGGCGTTCGAACCGGCATGCGCCGCATCCCACTCGCGCAGGGCGCGGGCGTCGCGGGGCGTCACGTCGGGATAGTCCGGGTCGCTGCCGACCTCGGGCGTCACCCGCCAGGAGCGGGCGCATTTGCGGCCCTCGGCCAGGGCCGGCACCACGGCGACGCCCCGGACGTCGTCGAGGCGGAAGGCCTCGGCCGGGCCCTCGCCCGCCGCGATGCGGATGGCGGAGGTGATGCAGACATCGGCGAAGTCGACGCCCTCGACCACGGCCCGCAGATCCGCATCCGCGATGTGGACGGTGGGCGCCGCCTCCAGGCTCGCCCCGATGCGCTTGGCCGTGCGCTCGATCTCCAGGGCGCCGGTGACGACCCGGCGCACCCGGCGGATGGTCTGCCAGCGGGCCGCGAGGGCCTCGTCCCGCCAGGCGGCCGGCGTCTCCGGCAGCGTCTGGAGATGGACCGAGCCGGTCTCGGACGGGTAGCGGTCGAGCCAGGCTTCCTCCGCCGTGAAGGCCAGAACGGGGGCGAGCCAGATCGTGACCCGGCGGAAGGTCTCGTCAATGACCTGGAGGGCGGCCCGGCGCACCGGCGAGGAGGCCGGGTCGCAGTAGAGCACGTCCTTGCGCACGTCGAAGTAGAAGGCCGAGAGGTCGCCGGTCATGAAGCCGTTGAGGAGCGCCACCACCCGCTTGGTGTCGAAGGTGGCGTAGGCCTCGCGGATCTCGCCGTCGAGCTCGGACAGCCTGTGCCGGATCAGGCGCTCCAGCTCGGGCAGCGCGGCGTGCGGGATCTCGGTGCCGGGCTCGAAATGTGCCAGCGAGCCGAGCATCCAGCGCACCGAATTGCGCAGCTTCCGATAGGTCTCCGCGAAGGTCTTGATTATCTCCGGGCCGATGCGCAGGTCGTCCGCGTAGTCGGAGGCCGCCACCCAGAGTCGCAGGATGTCGGCGCCCGAATCCTTGATGACGTTCTGGGGCGCGACGACGTTGCCCTTCGACTTCGACATCTTGAGGCCCTTCGGGTCGAGGACAAACCCGTGGGTCAGGACGATGTCGTAGGGGGCGCGGCCGCGGGTGCCGGCGGATTCGAGCAGGGACGACTGGAACCAGCCGCGATGCTGGTCCGATCCCTCCAGGTACATCACCGTGTCGGTGCCGCCGTCGCGCTTGCGCCTGACGCCGGACAGGCCCGGGAACTGCTCCGGATCGTCCAGCACGAAGGCATGGGTCGAGCCGGAATCGAACCAGACGTCGAGGACGTCCGTGACCTTCTCGTAGTCCGCAGGATCGTAGTCGGGCGCCAGAAAGCGGGCGCCGTCGGCATCCGTGAACCAGGCATCGGCCCCCTCGTCATGGAAGGCGGCTTCGATGCGGGCATTCACCGCCGCGTCGCGCAGGACCTCGTGGGTGCCGCGCTTCACGAAGACGGTGATCGGCACGCCCCAGGCGCGCTGGCGCGACACCACCCAATCGGGCCGGTTGCCGACCATGCCGTTGATCCGGTTCTTTCCCTGCGGCGGCACCCACTGGGTCTCTTCGATGGACCGCAGGGCGACATCGCGCAGGGTGCGGCCCGCGAGGGACTCCACCGGCTTGTCCATCGCGATGAACCATTGCGGCGTATTGCGGAAGATGACCGGCTTCTTCGAGCGCCAGGAATGCGGGTAGCTGTGCTTGAGGGTGCCGCGCGCCACCAGGGTGCCGGCCTCCGTCAGGGCGGCGATGACCGCCTTGTTGGCGTCGCCCTTCTCGCCCTTGTGGTTAAGAACGAGTTTTCCCGTGAAACCGGGGGCCTCCTCGGTGAGCGCTCCGTCGGCATCCACCGTGTAGGGGATGCGGGTCTCGATGCCCCGCTGGGCGAGCGCCCGGCCGTTGGCCATCCAGACCTCGAAATCCTCGCGGCCATGGCCCGGCGCCGTGTGGACGAAGCCGGTGCCCGCCTCGTCGGTGACGTGCTCGCCCTCGAGGAGCGGCACGGCGAAATCGTAGCCGGGCACGTGGCCGGCCAGGGGATGGCTCAGGGTCAGGGGGGCGAGTTCGTCCGGGGCAACGTCGCGCAGGCGCTCGAAGGCCTCGACCCGGGCGCTGGCGAAGACCGAGGCGGCCAGGGCATCGGCGAGGACGTAACGGTCGCCGACCTTCGCCCAGTTGTCGTCGGCCGCCGCCGTGACCCGATAGAGGCCGTAGGCGACCTTGCGCGAATAGGCGACGGCACGGTTACCCGGCATGGTCCAGGGCGTCGTGGTCCAGATCACCACCCGCGCCTCGGCGAGATCCGGGCCCGCGCCCGCGATGGGCCGGAACGCGGCGAAGATCGTGTCGCTGACGTGGTCCTCGTACTCGACCTCGGCCTCGGCCAGGGCGGTCTTCTCCACCACCGACCACATCACCGGCTTCGAGCCGCGATAGAGCTGGCCCGTCGTCGCGAAGGTCATGAGTTCGCGGGCGATCGCCGCCTCGGCCGGAAACGACATTGTGACGTAGGGATGGTCCCAGTCGCCGGTGACGCCGAGGCGCTTGAACTCCCCGCGCTGCACATTGAGCCAGTGGGCCGCGAAGGTCCGGCATTCCTGGCGGAACTCGATGACCGGCACGTCGTCCTTGTTGCGGCCCTTGGCGCGGTACTGCTCCTCGATCTTCCACTCGATGGGCAGGCCGTGACAGTCCCAGCCCGGCACGTAGTTCGCGTCGTAGCCGAGGGCGCCCTGCGCGCGGACGATGACGTCCTTGAGGATCTTGTTCAGCGCCGTGCCGATGTGGATGTTGCCGTTGGCGTAGGGCGGCCCGTCATGCAGCACGAATTTCGGCCGGCCAGCGGCCTGCGTGCGGATCTGCCCGTAGAGGTCGGTGGCGGCCCAGCGCTCCAGCAGCAGGGGCTCGCGCACCGGCAGGCCGGCCCGCATCGGGAAGTCGGTCTGGGGCAGGAACAGGGTCTTCGAGTAGTCGCGGGCGGGGGCCGCGGCGTGAGAGGTCTGGTCGCTCATGGGCTGTCTGTGAGGTCTTCGGCGCGGATCGGCATTGAGGCGGTCGGTGGGCAGGACTGCCCCCGGGGCCGGCGGAACGGAGGCGAGGCATCGCCCTCCCGGCCTTCGCATCGGTCCGCCGCGGCGGCCCTCAGGCGCAGGCCGGGCTCATAATTCGAGGCCGGGACGCGCCCGGCACGCCGAACCGCCCGCGTGGATCACCATCAACGCACATTCGGCGGCTTCTAGCAGCGGCGCAGGCGCGAGACCAGCGAGCTTTCCGCCGCCGACACGCCCGATCAACTTCGCCGGGACCTTATTTCAAGCTCGGCCGTTGTCCCGCACGCGTTCGGGCGCCGTCCGGCTTCGGCCGGGGACCAAATCCGAGGGGTGACCGAGACGCGGCGTCATTGGGAGACACCATCATGAGAAAAGCTCTGCTCGCCGCCAGCCTCGTCCTGTCCGCCTTCGCCTTGTCGGGCGCAGCCGAAGCGCAGGGCCTTCCGGGCGGAATCCGCCGCGGCGCGGCCGAGGGCGACCGGGTCGCCGGTCCGGTGGGCGGTATCGTCGGCGGCGCCGTCGGCGGCGCGGTTGGAACCGTGAACGGGGCGCTCGGCATCGATCCGGGCCGTCGCGCCTACCGCACCCGCATGAAGTCCCGCCGCCACTCGCATCACCGCCGTCACCGCTGAGGCGATGCGGGATCCCGTGGCGCGTGCCCGTCGTCCGGGTGGCGGCCCCCCCGGGATTCCCAGTCCTTGGCCTCCTGTGCCTTGGACTCATGGGCCTTAGACTCATGGGCCTTGGACTCATGGGCCAGCAGGTAGAGCCCGGACCCGATCACGATGGACGCGCCGATCAGCGTCCATCGGTTCGGCACGTCTCCGAAGATCAGGTAGCCCAGCATCACCGACCAGAGCAGCTGGGTGTAGATGAAGGGGGCCAGCACGTTGGCCGGCGCCCGGGCATGGGCCAGGACCAGCAGCCAGTGCCCGAGGGTGCCGAACAGCCCGACCCCGATCAGGAGTGCCCAGGTGCTCCAGGCCGTCGGCGTGGTCCAGATCCAGGGCAGGAGCGGGCTCATCACCGCGAGGCCGGCCAGCCCCGAATAGAACACCGTCGTGGCCGTCGAATCGACGCTCGCGAGCTTGCGCGTGGTCAGCACGTAGAACGCGTAGCACAGCATGTTGCCGATGCTCAGGAGCACGGCGGGCTGGAAGGCCCCGACGCCCGGACGCACGATGACCAGCACGCCGAGGAAGCCGATCGCCACCGCCACCAGGCGCCGCGGCGACGACCATTCGCCCAGCAGCGGCCCCGCCAGCAGCGCCACCATCAGGGGCGTGGCGAACTGGATCGACAGGGTCTCGGCGAGCTGGAGCTTGCGCAGGGCCAGGAAGTTGAGGGCCGTCGACCCGAACAGCAGCAGCGAGCGCAGGACTTGGAGCGTGAGCCGGTTCGTCCGCGCCACCCCGGGCGTCCGGACCGGATTGAGGACCATCAGCACCAGCGAGACGTTCACCGCGTAGCGCATGAAGGTCGAGAGCAGCGGATCGACGCCCCGGCCCGCCAGGGTCTTGGCCGAGGCGTCGAGGCAGGCGAAGAACGCCAGCGTGCCGCACATCAGCGCGATGCCGGCTAGGCGCCGGTTCGTGGGCGCGGCGCCCTCTGGTTGTGACCTCAACGACGTGATCCCGATCCGCGACGGCGTTTCACCCGGTGTGACCGGGGCGACGGGGGAGCTTTAAAGCAGGTGCGGGGGAGCGCACACCCGCGTGGGGATCGGGTCGGCCACGGCACCGGAGCATCGATCCGCGGCGCGACCCCCCTCCCGCGCGAAACCAGATGGTGACTCTCAGTTGCGATCGTCCGTGCGAATCGCGTCGCCGGAACCAATTCTTATCGATGTCCGTCCATGCTCGCCGGCGAGCGTTCCTGGTGGAGGGCCATCCATGACGAAGACGATACCGTTGCTGGCCACGTTTGGGCTGATCTGCCTGATGGTTCTCCCCGCACCGGGAATCCTGGGCCTGATGATCGGCCTCGGCTGCGCGATCACCATCGTGATCTGCGCGGCGATCTGGCTGTTCGACCGGGCCGCCACCCGCCTGGCCCTCCTGATGGAGCGGACCGGCGAGCGCCTGTTCCGGCGCCGGCGGGCCGTGCATGCGGGCTCCGGCATGATGCGCAAGGCGAAGGCCCCGAAGGCCAAGGTCGCGCTAAAGGCCAAAGGCGCCGCGCCGGCACCGAGGACCGCGCCTCTCTAGGGGATCGGTTCGGGGGACGCCCGGTCCGGGTCGGCGGCGCTACAGCGCCTCCGGGACGGCGAGCCCGTCCGCCTCGTCCTCGTCCATCTCGGAATCGCCCTCGACCTCGTGGCCGGTGACGCCCGAGGCCTCCGCGAGGTTGCGGGCGGCCTTGCGCAGGAGCTTGCGCAGGCGGCGCTTCTCCTTGCCGTCGAACCCCTCGAGGAGCTCGGCCTCGACCTCGTCCCACAGCCGCTCGATGGCGGCGGCCTTGGCGAGGCCCGTCTCGGTCAGGCGCACGCGGACGATGCGGCCGTCGCCGGCCTCGGCACGGCGCTCGACGAAGCCCAGGGCCGCCAGCCGCGAGATGGTCTTGGAGGCGGTCGGCGGACGCACCCGCAGGGTCGCGGCGAGGTCGCCCATCGTCATGGTCCCGGCCGCGGCGAGCGCCTGGACCACCTGTTCCTGTCCGGCGAAGAGGTCGAGGCTGGCCAGCCGGTCGCCCACGCGGGAGCGGTGCAGGCGCGCGGCCTGGACCAGGGCCCAGCCCACGCTCTTCGCGCCCGGGGGCCGCAGGCGCTTGTCGGACTTGCTCATGCTCCGCTCGCCATCCGTGTCACCGCTCGTCCCGGGGAGCGACGCCATCACCGCGCGGGTCAAGCCCTCGCGGGGTTCGACCATCCCGCGCTCGTCAGCCGCCCGCATCGCTCGTGCCCTTCCGCTCTCATACCCCGCGAACGATGGGCCCGCGCCGGTCAATCCGGGCGCATCCACCGACAACGGGGACGTCCCACCGTCCCCGGGGCATGACCGGCCCGTATGAAGCTGGGATGACAATGCCCCGCCCCGGGGGCCGAGCGGGCTGGAAAAGTCGGCTAAAAGCCCCCTCCGTCCGGGGCCGCCCCCCGCTGCCCCCCCCGCCGGCCCCGCGCCTGGACGAAGGCCGACCCCTCGATTAAGCCTTGCGCGACGGGGTGAGCCTTGCGCGACGGGGCGCACGCGTCCGCAGCGCGACCCTTCCCGCGCCAGACCCTTCTCCCGCACCAGACCCTCCGAAGACCGCTCAGGAATCCATGAAGGCAGTCATCCTCGCAGGCGGTCTCGGCACGCGCCTCTCGGAGGAGACGGTGACCCGCCCCAAGCCCATGCTGGAGATCGGCGGCCGGCCGATCCTCTGGCACATCATGCAGATCTTCGCCGCCCACGGGGTGCGCGAGTTCGTGATCTGCCTCGGCTACAAGGGCTACGTCATCAAGGAGTTCTTCCTGAACTACCGGCTGCACCTGTCCGACGTGACCGTCGACATCGGGCGCGGCCATGTCGACTTCCACCGCAGCACCGCCGAGGACTGGCGCGTCTCGCTGATCGAGACCGGCGAGACCACGATGACGGGCGGTCGCCTGAAGCGGGTGCGCGACTATCTCGGCGACGACGACTTCTTCATGACCTACGGCGACGGCGTCGCCGACGTCGACCTGACGGCCCTGGCGGCCTTCCACCGGGCCCACGGCAAGCTCGCCACCCTCACGGCGGTGACGCCGCCGGGCCGCTTCGGCGCGCTGGAACTGGAGGACGGCACGGTGCGGCGCTTCCGCGAGAAGCCCGCCGGGGACGGGGCGACGATCAACGGCGGCTTCTTCGTGCTCTCGCCGCGGGTGCTCGACCGGATCGCGGGCGACGCCACCGTCTGGGAGGCGGAGCCCCTGGAGGGCCTCGCCGCCGACGGGCAGCTCGCGGCCTACGTCCATGCGGGGTTCTGGCAGGCCATGGACACCCTGCGCGACAAGAACCACCTCGAAGCCCTGTGGGCGGGGGACGCGCCGCCCTGGAAGTGCTGGTAGTCTGGCGCCCCAGCGAAGATCGTTTCCGGAGATCGTTTCAGAGCGTGCAGCCCTCGCCCTTCCCGCAGCCCTCGCCCTTCCCCCTGCCGCGCGCGCGCGGCCCGAATCCCGATCCCGCCTTCTGGGCCGGGCGGCGGGTGCTCGTCACCGGCCATACCGGCTTCAAGGGCGGCTGGCTCTGCCTGTGGCTGGAGCGCCTGGGCGCCCGGGTGAGCGGCCTGTCGCTCGCCCCCGGGACCAGCCCGAGCCTGTTCGCGGCGGCGGCCGTCGACGCCGGCCTCGATTCGCATCTCGGCGACATCCGCGACGCGGCGGCGGTCCGGGCCTGCCTGGCCGCCACGGAGCCCGAGATCGTCATCCACATGGCCGCCCAGGCGCTGGTGCGCGCCGCCTACCGCGATCCGCTCGCCACCTACGCCACCAACGTGATGGGCACCGCCCACGTGCTGGAGGCGGTGCGGGCGACGCCCTCCGTCCGGGCCGTCGTGGTGGTGACGAGCGACAAGGCCTACGCGAACCGCGAATGGGCCTGGGGCTACCGCGAGACGGAGGCCCTCGGCGGCCACGACCCCTACAGCAGCTCCAAGGGCTGCACCGAGCTGGTGGCGGCGGCCTACCGGGCCTCGTTCCTCAGTGAACGGGATTGCCGGGTCGCCACCGCCCGGGCGGGCAACGTCATCGGCGGCGGCGACTGGTCCGAGGACCGGCTGGTGCCCGACATCGTCCGCGCCTTCGCGCGGGGCGAGTCGGTGGAGATCCGCGCGCCCCACGCGACGCGGCCCTGGCAGCACGTGCTCGAACCCCTGAGCGGCTACCTCCGCCTCGCCGAATGCCTGTCGGGGGCGGACGGGGCGCGCTACGCCGAGGCCTGGAATTTCGGCCCGGCGGACGAGGATTGCCGGCCGGTGGCCCACCTCGTGGACGCGCTCGCCCAGGCCTGGGGCTCCGAGGCCCTGTGGCACCTGTCGGAGGCGATCCACCCGCACGAGGCGACCTTCCTCAAGGTCGATTCGGCCAAGGCCCGCAGCCATCTCGGCTGGGACCGGCGCCTGCGCCTCGACGCGGCGCTCGCCTGGACCGCCGCCTGGCACCGGGCGCAGGCCGGCGGGGCCTGCGCCCGCGACCTGACCCTGGCGCAGATCGGCGCCTACGAGGCGCTCGCCGCATGATGACCCCGACAGCGACTCCGAGCCCGACCCCGACCCCGACCCGAGGCTGCCGCGCCTGCGGGGCGCCCCTGCACCGGAGCGTGGCCGATCTCGGCCTGTCGCCCCTGGCCAACGCCTACGTGCCGGCGACGCGCGCCGACCGGGGCGAGATGGTCCATCCCCTCCACGCCTTCGTCTGCGAGGCCTGCTGGCTGGTGCAGCTCGAAGCCTTCGAGACACCGGAGGCGATCTTCTCGGACTACGCCTATTTCTCCGGCTTCTCCGCCGGCTGGCTCGCCCATGCGGAGGCCTACGTCGCGGCCATGCAGGCGCGCTTCGGTCTCGGGCCGGACAGCCGGGTCGTGGAGGTGGCGAGCAACGACGGATACCTGCTGCGCGCCGTCGTGGCCCGCGGCATCCCGGCCCTCGGCGTCGAGCCGGCCGCCAACGTGGCCGCGGTGGCGCGCGCAAGCGGCATCCCCACCGAGGTGGCGTTCTTCGGGGCGGAGACCGCCCGGCGCCTGCGGGCGGAGGGCCACGCCGCCGATCTCATGGCGGCCAACAACGTGCTCGCCCACGTGCCCGACATCCACGACTTCGTGGAGGGCTTCCGGGTTCTCCTGAAGCCCGAGGGCGTCGCCACCTTCGAGTTCCCGCACCTCCTGCGGATGATCGCGGAGCGCCAGTTCGACACCATCTACCATGAGCACTTCTCGTACCTCTCCCTCGGGGTCGTCTCGGAGATCCTGGCGGCGCACGGCATGCGGGTCTTCGACGTGGAGGCCTGGCCGACCCATGGCGGCTCCCTCCGGGTCTTCGCCTGCCACGCGGCGGCGGCACACCCGCAGGGTCCGGCCGTGGCCCGGGTGCGGGCGGAGGAGCGCGCCGGGGGCCTGTTCGAGGCCGGCGGTTACGCCGCCTTCGCGGAGGACGTGGTGCGCATCAAATGCGCCACCCTCGCCTTCCTGGCGGAGCTGCGGCTGACGGGACAGACCGTCTGCGCCTACGGGGCGGCGGCCAAGGGCAACACCTTCCTGAATTATTGCGGCATCGGCCCCGAGCTGGTGCAGGTCGTGGCGGACCGCTCGCCGCACAAGCAGGGCACGCTGCTGCCGGGCAGCCGCATCCCGGTGGTCGCGCCGGAGGCCCTCCTGGCGCGGCGGCCGGACTACGTCCTGATCCTGCCCTGGAACCTGAAGGACGAGATCGCCGGCGAGATGGCCGCCATCCGGGACTGGGGTGGGCGCTTCGTCACCGCGATCCCGCGGCTCGCGGTGTTCTGAGCCCATGCGCTTCGAGGCTCTGCCGCTCGCCGGCGCGTACCGGGTCGTCCCGGAACCCCAGGCCGACGCGCGCGGCTTCTTCGCCCGCACCGCCTGCGCGGAGGACTTCGCCGCGCGGGGCCTCGTCGGCGCCTTCGCGCAGTCCAGCGTCTCCTACAATGCCCGGCGCGGCACCGTGCGGGGCCTGCACTTCGCCGCCGAGCCCCACGCGGAGACCAAGCTCGTGCGCTGCACGGCCGGCGCGATTCACGACGTGATCGTCGACCTGCGGCCGGATTCCGCGACCTACCTCCGGTCCTACGGGACCGAGCTCAGCGCCGGGAATCGCCACGCGCTCTACATCCCGGTGGGCTTCGGCCACGGCTTCCAGGCCCTCAGCGACGATGCGGAAGTGCTCTACATGATCGACCGCCCCTACGTGGCCGGCAGCGCCCGGGGCCTGCGCTGGACCGATCCGAGCCTCGACGTCGCCTGGCCGGAGCCCGTCACGGTGATCGCCGCGCGCGATCTCGCCTATCCCGACTGGGTGCGGTGAGGGCGCGCGTCCTCGTCACGGGTGCGGCCGGCTTCGTCGGCCAGCACGCCGTGCCGGCCCTGCGGGCGCGCGGGTTCGAGGTTCACGGCGTCGGCCGCAGCTCCTCGGCGGACGCGACCTGGCACGCGGCCGACCTGCTCGTGCCCGAGGAACGGCGGGCGCTGATCGCGACGATCCGGCCGAGCCACTGCCTCCACCTCGCCTGGGACGCGGAGCCCGGCCGCTACTGGACCTCGGCGCGCAACCTCGACTGGGTCGCGGCGACCCTGGACCTCGCCCAGGCCTTCGCGGCGGCGGGGGGCCGCCGGTTCGTCGGGGTCGGCACCTGCGCCGAATACGCCTGGGGCGCGGCGCGCTTCGAGGAGGCGACGACGCCCTGCCGACCCGCGACGCTCTACGGCGCCGCCAAGGACGGGACGCGACGCATCCTGGAGGCCTTCGCCCGCCAGAACGCCGTGGGCTTCGCCTGGGGCCGGCTGTTCTACCTCTACGGCCCCGGCGAGCGCCACGGGCGGCTGGTCTCGGACGCGATCCGGGCGCTGACGACCGGCACGGCGTTCCCGACCTCGCACGGACACCAGCGCCGCGACTTCCTGCACGTCGCGGATGCCGCCGCGGCCCTGGCCGCCTTGGTGGCGGGGGACGTGGCCGGGCCGGTGAACATCGGCTCGGGCGCGGCGATCCCGGTGCGCACGCTCCTCGACGCGCTCGCCGCCCGGATCGGGGGCGCCGAGCACCTGGGTTTCGGAGCCCGTCCCCTGAGCCCGACGGAGCCGGCGGTGATCGAGGCCGGGACCCGCATCCTGACGGAGGAGGTCGGGTTCCGGCCGCGCTTCGACCTGGCGCGGGGCCTCGACGACACCGTCGCCTGGTGGCGCGCCCGGGAAAACACCCCGGGCTGACGGGTCAGGCCTTGCCGTAGGGCGTCAAGCTTTCAGCGGAGCGCCAAGCCTTCAACGGAGCGGGAAGCCCCCAGCAGAGCGGGAAGCCCTCAGCAGGGCAGCAGGCCCTTGAGCTGGGACAGGATGTCCTCGCCAGTGCAGGGCCGGGCGATGAACTTGGCGCCCTTCGGCATCCGCTCGGGGTCGGGGGCGGCGCGCCCCGAGACGATGACGATGGGCAGCTTCGGCCGGGCCTCGGACACCGCGGTCGCGAGCTCGAATCCGTTGGTCTTGCCCGACAATTCGACATCCGTGATCAGGCCGCAGATGTCGGGGCGGGCCTGGATGATGCCGAGCGCCCGCTCGGCCGAGGCGCATTGCACGGTCTCGTAGCCGCCATTCTCCAGAACGTCGCCGAGGTCCATGATCGTCAGGGCCTCGTCCTCCACCAGCAGGATCACCGGCCGGTCGTCGTTCGCCTTCGCCTCATCCACCACGATGCACCCTCCAGCCTGTCTGGCCGCGGGCCCCGTCCGGGACCGGAACCCTCGCGTGAAGCCCGGGGGCCCGCACGGCGCGATCAGGGACTCCGGGGATCCTGGACACGGGGCCAGCGCAACGTCATCCCAACGAGCGACGGGGGCGTGGGTTGCACCGGAGGCAGGGTCTCGCCGTCAGGGGGCGACCGCCCGCACCACCGTCCGCATGGCCGCGAGAAGCTCGGCCAGGTCCTGCGGCGCGATCGTGAGCGCCGGCGTCAGGTAGACGATGTCGCCGAAGGGACGGACCCAGGTGCCCTGCGCCAGGAAGCGGCGCTTCAGGTCGGCGAGGTCGGGGGGCTGGCGGAACTGCACCACGCCGATCGCCCCCAGGACCCGCACGTCGGCGACGTGGGGCAGCCCACGCAAGGGTTCGAGGCCGTCCGCCAAGGCCGCCGCGAGGGCCGCGACCTGATCGAGGCGCGGCTCGCGGTCGAACAGGTCGAGGCTGGCATTGGCCGCCGCGCAGGCGAGCGGGTTGGCCATGAAGGTCGGCCCGTGCATGAGGGCGGCGGCGGCATCGTCGGAGAGGAAGCTCTCGAACACCGCCCCCGTGGCCACCGTGGCGGCCAGCGCCATCGTGCCCCCGGTGAGGGCCTTCGACAGGCACAGGATGTCCGGCACGATGCCGGCCTGCGTGCAGGCGAACAGGGTGCCGGTGCGCCCGAACCCGGTGAAGATCTCGTCGGCGATGAGGGGCAGCCCGTGGCCCCGTGCGAGCCGGGCCACCGTCGCCAGCACCTCGGGCGGGTGCATGCGCATGCCGCCGGCCCCCTGGACCAGGGGCTCGACGATCACCGCCGCCAGGGTCTCGCGGGCGGCCGCCAGGGTCGCGTCGAGGGCGGCGACCTGCGCCGCCGTCCGGGGCAGGTCGCAGAAGAGCTGGGCCGGCAGGTAGGCGCCGAAGCGCCGGTGCATGCCCTCGTCCGGGTCGCAGACCGACATCGCCCCCAGGGTGTCGCCGTGATAGCCCTCCCGGAAGGCCAGGATGCGGGTGCGCCCGGCGACGCCCCGGTTGATCCACATCTGCACCGCCATCTTCAGGGCGACCTCCACGGCCACCGAGCCGGAATCGGTGAAGAAGACGTGGTCGAGGTCGCCGGGCAGCAGGGTCGCGAGGCGCGCCGCCAGCCGCTCCGCCGGAGCGTGGGTGAGACCGCCGAACATCACGTGCGGCATCGTCTCCAGCTGCGCGGCCACGGCCGCCCGGATGTGGGGATGGTTGTAGCCGTGGGCCGCCGTCCACCAGGAGGCGATGCCGTCGATCAATGCGCGCCCGTCGGCGAGGACGATGCGCGACCCGTGGGTGCGCACGGCCTCCAGAGGCGGGGCCGCCCCCTGCATCTGCGTGTAGGGCCGCCAGAGATGGTGCCGTCCGGGGGATTCGCGCGGGCTCGTCATGATCGGACAGGGATGTGAGCGCGGGACCGCCGGGTCAAGCCGACCCTTCGCCGCCGATCGCCGCCGATCGCCGCCGCGACGAGACTGCACACACGAACCTTCATCTTGTGATCGACAAAAGTATATCCCTGTCTATGCTGCGGCTATTCATTCATTTGAGAGGTTCTAATCTTTACACGACACCTTGCAAATGATGTTGCGGCGCACTACGGCGAAGCTTCTGCTTCGTCCGAGATCCGATATGCCGCGCGCCGCCCGAACCTCCCGCCATCCGTCCCGGCACCGCCGGTTGGCCGGGGGCGCCCTCTGGCTGCTGTCCGCCGGTGCGGGCTCGGCGCAGGAGGCGCAGTCCACCGTCACCCTCGAGGAACTCAGCGTCGCGGGCCTCGACAACGGACTCGCGACCGTCGGATACCAGCCCAAGCGCTCGACCTTCGGGGCGGGCGCCGACACCGCCATCCTCGACACCCCGGCGAACATCGCCGTGGTCTCCGCCCAGGTGTTGCGCGACCAGCGCGTGATCTCCCTCGACGAGGCCCTGCGCAACGTCAGCGGCATCGCCCAGACCAACAGCGTCGGCGGCACCCAGGAAGCCGTGGTGCGGCGCGGCTTCGGCACCTTCCGCGACGACTCGATCCTGCGGGACGGCCGGCGCACGGTGCTGCAGCAGAACTTCAGCTACGCCATCGAGCGCGTGGAGGTGCTCAAGGGTCCGGCCTCGCTCCTCTACGGCATCACCGACCCGGGCGGGCTGATCAACCTCGTCTCGAAGCGGCCGGACTTCACCCCGCACGGCTCCCTCAACCTCACGGGGACGAGCTTCGACGGCGGCCTCGTCCAGGGCGACCTCACCGGGCCCATCGCGGGCACCAACCTCGCCTACCGCATGGTGGCCGACATCCAGAGCTACGCCTACTGGCGCAACTTCGGCCATCTCAGCCGGCAGGTCGTGGCCCCCTCGCTCACCTGGAAGGGCGACGACACCACCGTGACGGTGGGCTACGAGTTCGGGCATTACCGCGTGCCCTACGACCGCGGCACGATCTTCGACCCGCGCACCGGGCGCCCCCTGCGGGTGCCGCGCGACCGGCGCTTCGACGAGCGCTCGAGCCAGCACGAGGCCACCAGCCATCTCGCCACCCTCGACGTCGATCACCGCTTCGACAACGACTGGACGCTCCACTTCGGCTACACCTACTCCCATCTCGGCTACGACGAGGACCAGATCCGGCCGGTCACCTACTTTCCGGCCACCGGCCTCCTCACCCGCCGGGCCGACGGCACCCGCAACGCCGATTTCAACGCCCACGTCGCCCGCCTCGACCTGACCGGCCGCTTCGACACCTTCGGCCTGCGCAACGACCTCCTGGCCGGCGTCACCTACGAGAACATCGATTACGGCCGGCCCGACATCATCCGGGGTCCGAACCGGGCGGGGTTCAACCCGTTCCGGCCGGTCTACGGCACCCTCGCGACGGTGCCGGTGATCTCGCCCGCCGACAGCAACCTCCGCGAACGCTTAGTGAATACCAGCGTGTATTTGCAGGACTCCCTGCACCTCGGCGACCAGTGGATTCTGGTCGCCGGCGTCAGCACGCAGATCTTCGACCAGTTCGGCGCCAAGGGGACGCCGGCGGTGGCCTACACCGACATCGACGGGGTGCGCGTCCTGCCGCGGGTCGGCCTCGTCTACAAGCTCGCCCCCAACCTGTCGCTCTACGGGAGCTATTCGCAGTCGTTCAAACCCAACACCTCGCTGGCCAACATCGTCGGCGCCCTGCCGCCCGAGGAGGGCGAGGCCTTCGAGGTCGGCGTGAAGGCGGACATCGCCGCCGGGCTGACCGTGACGGGCGCGATGTTCGACATCGACAAGGCGAACGTGCTGGTGACGCAGGTCAACGGCCAGGGCCTTACCGTGGCGACCACCGCCGGCAAGGTGCGCTCGCGCGGGTTCGAGCTCGACGTCGCCGGCCAGATCCTGCCCGACTGGGCGGTGATCACCAGCTACGGCTTCACCCAGGCCGAGGTGACCCAGGACCCGCTGCTGGTGGGCAAGCAGCTCCTCAACACCCCGCGGGTCACAGCCTCGGCCTTCCTCACACATCAGTTCGGCGCCGTCGCCGAGGCCGCGGAGTTCGGCGCGACGCAGCTGGGCGCCGGCTTCCTGGAAGCGGGCTTCGGCGCGCGCTACGTCGGCGCACGGCCGGGGGACGCCGCCAACAGCTTCGCCCTGCCCGACTACGTCGTCTGCGATGCGTTCCTCGCCTACAACACCCAGGTGAACGGCTTGCCGACCACGCTCCAGCTCAACCTCAAGAACCTGTTCGACCGCACCTACTACCCCTCCTCGGGGGGCAGCAACCTGCTGGTGGCGGTGGGCGAGCCCTTCCAAGCCCTCGTGACGGCACGGGTGGCGTGGTGAGGCACCTGCGCGCCGTCCTGTTCCAACTGCACTGGCTGCTGGGGCTCGGGGCCGGGCTGATCCTGGCCGTGGCGGGCGTCACGGGTGCGCTCCTCAGCTACGAGGATGCCATCGGCGAGGCCTTCGATGCGGACCTGATCCGGGTCGCCCCCCGGGCGGAGGATCCGCTCGCTCCGGATGCCCTCCTGGCCCGTTTCCATGCGCAGCGGTCCGACACGGTGGCGAACCTGACGCTCTCGGCCGAGCCTGCCACCGCCGCGTTGGTGCGGCTCGGGCGCGATCCTGCCACCGGCCGACGGCCGCCGTCCCTCTACCTCGACCCCTATGACGGCACGGTGCGGGGCGCGGCGCGGACGGAGGAAGTCTTCGCCACCATCCGGCGCCTGCATCGCTGGCTGCTCCTGCCCGGCGACGGCAAGGGCTGGGGCCGGACCCTGACCGGCGCCAGCGTCCTCGCGCTCCTCGTTCTGCTCTGCACCGGGCTCTACCTGCGCTGGCCGAAGGTGATGTCCCTACGGATCTGGCTGAAGCCCCATCTCCGGCAATGGGGCCGACCGACCTACTGGTCGCTGCACGCGGTGGCCGGAACCTGGGTGCTCCCGATCTACCTCGTCATCGCCCTGAGCGGGCTGTGGTGGTCCTTCGACGGCTATCGCGAGGTCGTCACCGCCCTCCTCACCGGCGGCGAGACCAACACCCGGACGGCCGAGAGCACACCGCCGGCCCCGGTCGCCAATCCGGGCGGGTCCAAGGCGAGTGAACCGAAGGCAAGCGGACCCCAGGCGAGTGGACCCAAGGAAGGCGCGCCCCGCGGTGAAGGCAGGCCCGGTCGGCGCGAGGACGGGTTGGGAGGCCCCGGAGCGCCGAGTCTCGACGCGGCCTGGTTGGCCTTCCGTACGGCCGATGACGGACACTTCACCCGTGCGACCCTGCTCCTGCCGGCGGGTTACACCGGGCCGGTGCGCATCCGCTCCGAGAACGGGAACGGCTGGCGCGACGACACCCGGATCGAGGCATCCAGCGGGCGTATCCTCGGGCACGAGATCGGCGGGGAGCGCCCGCTCGGGATCCGCATCGCCGGCAACATGCTCGATGTGCACAGCGGGCGCATCTTCGGCCTCCTCGGGCCACCGATCTTCCTCGTTGCGGCACTGCTGATGCCGCTCTTCCTGGCGACGGGCTTGCTGCTCTACCTCGGGCGCCGCGCGGCGAAGGCGCGGCGGCGCGTGCAGACGGGGGCGGGCCGGACCGCGACCTCCGCGCTCGGTCCGCGCGCTTGACCCCCTGACCGGTTTTCGACAGGTTCCGCCGCCACAGCTCCCGACCCCGACCGCTGCAACCGCCGAGATCCGATGTCGTCTGGCGACGAATCCGCCGTCCCGCCCGCCGCATCCGCGCACGAGCGACGCTTCACGATCTGCCGCGAGGACCAGCCGGTGCCGCCCGCGATCGCCGGAGCCATCGCGGCGATCGGCAATTTCGACGGGGTGCATCTCGGCCATCGGGCCCTGATCGCCGCCGTGCGCGAGACCGCACGGGCGGCCGGCCGCCCGGCGGTCGCCCTCACGTTCGAACCGCATCCGCGCGCCTATTTCGCCCCGCATCTCCCCATGTTCCGGCTCACCGACGCGGACGCGAAGGAGACCGTCTTCGCCCATCTCGGCCTCGACGGGCTGATCGTGCGCCGGTTCGACGCCACCCTGGCGGGAACCGGCGCACGCGACTTCGTTGAGGGGTTGCTGGTGCGCGACCTCGGCGTGGCGGGCGTCGTCATCGGCCACGACTTCCATTTCGGCCGCGGGCGCGAGGGCACGCCGGCGGTCCTCGCCGATCTCTGCGCGCAAGCAGGCCTGAGCTGCCGAATCATCCCGCCTGTCGCCCTGAGCACGGGGACGGAACCGGTCTCGTCGAGCGCGATCCGGGTGGCCCTCGCCGAGGGGGCGGTGGCGCGGGCCAATGCGCTCCTCGGCTACCGCTGGTTCGTCTCCGGCGAGGTCCGCCACGGCGACAAGCGCGGACGCACCCTCGGCTATCCCACCGCCAACGTGGCCCTACCCGCCTGCAACCTCGCCCACGGCATCTACGCGGTCCGGGTGCGCCTGCCCGACGGCCTCGTGAAGGACGGGGTTGCCAGCTACGGCCGGCGCCCGACCTTCGACGACGGCGCCCCGCTCCTCGAGGTCAACCTGTTCGATTTCTCCGGCGACCTCTATGGCCGGACGATCGCCGTGGAGTTCCTGGACTATCTCCGCGGCGAGGTCCGCTTCGAGGGAGCCGACGCCCTGATCGCCCAGATGCATCGCGATGCGGCCGAGGCCCGCCGGATCATCGCCGAGAATACCGCCCCCTCGATGCTCGACGCCTGAAGCCGCGCCTATTCCGTGTCGTCCTCGGTGTCCGGCGTGCGATTGGGCCAGGTCACGATCCGGTCGAGGAGTTCGTCGGCGGTGAATTCCTCCTCGTTGCCGGAGACGCGGCCGCGCACCGAGATGCCGGCCTCGTGCACGCTGGCGGCGCGGCCCGAAACCAGCGGATGCCAGGCATAGAGATCGCGGCCCTCGCGGATCAGGCGATAAGCGCAGGTCGGCGGCAGCCAGGGGATCGTGCGGACCGCCTCGGGTGTGAGGCGCACGCAGTCGGGCACGCGCTTCTGGCGCCGCGCATAGTCGCGACAGCGGCAGCCATGACCGTCGAGCAGGGTGCAGCCGACATCGGTGTGATAGACTTCCGCCGTGTCCTCGTCCTCGAGCTTGAGGAGGCAGCAACGACCGCAGCCGTCGCACAGGCTCTCCCACTCGGCCGGCGACATCGCCTCCAGGGTCTTGGTCCGCCAGAACGGCTCCGCAGCCGGGGCAGCGGGTGGCTCGGAGCGAACGGATTCGGGGAAGGCCTGCAGCGTCGGGGAACGCGCGGCCGAGCGGTCCCGCATGGGGAACACCTTGGGCTGGGAGCGGCGAGGATCCGGATGATCCGCTCCTGTGCCGCAACGCGGGCCCTGGAGCAAGCGTTGCCGGCGCACGGCACGACGCCGCGCCGCGTTCGGAGGTCCCGCGCCACTGGGTCGCCCCAATCCGGCATCAAGGTTAAGAACAGGTTATGGCCTGAGGCGGCGGGACGCTCGCCCTTGTCGGACGTTCCCATGAACGAAGCCTCGCGGCCGAGCGCGGGTGTTGGTAGGATCGCGCGGACCGGCGTCGTGCCGGAGCCGGGTGCGGAAGGACTGGAACTCAGGTGCGCCTGCCCAAAGCGACCTCCCTCACGACACGGATCAAGCACGCCGCCCTCGCCTTCGACGCCTGGGTGAATGCGAGCCTGTACGACGGCGGCCGCACGGCGGGAGAGACCTACGAGCGCTTCCAGGAGCGCATGAACGTCTTCTCGGTGCGGGGCTGGAAACGGTTCGCCCTCGACCTGACCAGCGAGGCGGTGACCCTCGGTACCGGTGGCGCGGTCCTGATGCTCGCCCTGGCGCAGCCGGCCTTCAACCTGACCAGCGACAACTGGTTGAAGGCCCAGGACCTCGCCGTGACCTTCCTCGACCGCTACGGCACCGAGGTCGGACGGCGCGGCATCAAGCACGACGATTCGCTGAAGCTCGACGATTTTCCCGACATCATGATCAAGGCCCTGGTCTCCACCGAGGACCGGCGCTTCTACGAGCACTGGGGCATCGATCCCATCGGCACAGCCCGTGCGCTGGTGTCCAACTCGCGCGGCGGCGGCAACACCCAGGGTGGCTCGTCGATCACGCAGCAGCTCGCCAAGAACCTGTTCCTGACCAACGAGCGCTCCCTCGAGCGCAAGATCAACGAGGCCTTCCTGGCGCTCTGGCTGGAGAGCCACCTCTCCAAGAACGAGATCCTGAAGCTCTACCTCGACCGGGCCTACATGGGCGGCGGCACCTTCGGAGCCGTGGCGGCGGCAGACTATTATTTCGGGAAGCCGCTCAAGGACATCACCCTGGCCGAGGCCGCGATGCTCGCAGGCCTGTTCAAGGCGCCGACCAAGTATGCGCCCCACGTGAACCTGCCGGCGGCCCGCGCCCGGGCCGGCGACGTGCTGCACAACATGGTCGAGGCCGGCTTCCTGACCGAGGGCCAGATCCAGACCGCCCTGCGCAACCCCGCGACGCCGGTGACCCGAACCCGCGACATCACGGCAGACTATTATCTTGACTGGGCCTTCGGCGAGATCAAGCAGATGGCCGATGCCGGCCGCTTCCGCAGCGACCGCGTCCTCACCGTGAAGACGCCCCTCGACCTGACCATCCAGCGCCGGGCCGACGAGGTGGTGCAGAACACCCTGCGCCGCTTCGGCGACCAGTACGAGGTCGACGAGGCTGCGATGGTGATCCTCGATCCGGACGGGGCCCTGCGGGCGATGGTCGGCGGTGCCGATTACGGCGAGAGCCAGTTCAACCGCGCCACCGACGCCCTTCGCCAGCCCGGCTCGTCGTTCAAGCCCTACGTCTATGCCGCCGGTCTCGCCTCAGGCCTATATCGCCCGGACACGCGCGTCGTCGATCGGCCCGTCTGCATCGGCAACTGGTGTCCGCAGAATTACGGTCGCTCGTTCTCGGGCGCCACGACGCTCACCGTCGCGGTGGCGAAATCCATCAACACCATTCCGATCCAGGTCTCGATCGCCCTGGGCAAGGCGATGGGCATCTCCCACGAAGCGCGGGCGGCCGCCGCCGGGCGCAAGAAGATCATCGAGACCGCCCATGCCATGGGCATCACCACGCAGCTGACCGATTCCGTCTCCCTGCCGATCGGCTCGGCGGAGGTGAACGTCATCGACCAGGCTGCCGGCTACGCGGTGTTCGCCAATGGCGGCCGCAGGGCCAAGCCCTACGCGGCCATGGAGGTCCGCAACTCGTCCGGTGATGTGATCTACCGCCATGCCGACGAGCCGATGCAGCAGGTGCTGTCGACCCAGGTGGTCGCCGACATGAACTACATGCTGACCAAGGTGGTCGAGGAAGGCACCGGCAAGCGCGCGGCGCTGGAAGGCATCAAGGTCGCTGGCAAATCCGGCACCACGAACGCCTATCGGGATGCCTGGTTCGTCGGTTACACGGGCAATTACGTCGGTGCTGTCTGGTTCGGCAACGACGATCACACGTCCACCAACAAGATGACCGGCGGCTCGCTGCCGGCCATGACGTGGCACGACGTGATGGAAGTCGCCCACCAGGGTATCGAGCTCAAACCCATGCCGGGCTTGAAGGATCCGGGCCGTGCAGTGGCGCAGTCGGGGCAGAGCGCAGCGCCCGTGAACGCAGCGGCGAGCGCAGCCGGCAAACTCTCCCGGCGCTCCTTCGAGGTCATCGGCAGCATGAACGGCCTGTTCCGCCAGGTGGAGAAGTCCTCCCTGAAGGCACCCGAGAAAACCTCCGCCCTCGAGCCCCTGAGCGCGCCCGGCCCGGTGGCGGATGGGGTCCGCGCCGTCGATGGCCGCATCGGCACACCGTAACCGGCGATCATGCGCATGACATTCGCCGAGACGGTCGCGCGGTTGCGTCCGGACCAGACCCGAACACGCTCGTCCGACCCGCGGAGCCGCGAAACGGATTCGGTCTCCGGGACCGGCGGACGCCTGACGCGCGCGCTGCGACGCGGCGTGCGCAAGGCCTCGACCGTGACGCTGATGCTCTACGCCCTCGCGCTGGGGGCGGGCCTCGGCCTCGCGACCGCCGATTATGCCACGCGCGGTGGCTATCCCTTCGGCGGCGTCCGGGTGGGCGCCTGGATCGCCTGGCCGAAAGTCGGCTCCGTGAGTGCGGATCCCTACGCCCGCGCGGTCAACGCGCGACGCGGCGAGATTCCCCTGGCGATCGGTGAAGGCATGCTGCTCACGGCCGAACAGGACGAATCCGGACGGGGACTCGATGCCGCCTGCACCTACCGCGTGGCGGGCGTGACGCCGCCGGCCCGCGCCTGGACCGTGACGGTGGCCGGCCGCGGGCCGCGCGACTCGGACACCGCCCCCATGCGCGAAGGCTTCACCGCCACGGAGATCCTGCGCGAGACCGACGGGCAGTTCGTGATCACCCTGTCGCCGGAGGTCCAACCGGGCAACTGGCTGCCGATGCCGCGTGCCAAGGGGCCGGTACGGCTCGCCCTGCGCCTGTACGATACGCCCGTGGCAGCCAGCGCGGGCAGTCTCGATCGCTCGGCTGTGCCGGCCATCATCCGGACCGGGTGCGCCGCATGACGCCGCGGGGCCGCTTCCTCGTCGCCACCCTCTCGGGACTGGTCCTCGCCGGCCTCGTACACGGGGCCACCGTCCTGCTCATTCCACGCTTGGCGGAGTCCGATGCGCTGTCGCGGGCGCGTTCCGGGGAGAACCTCGACCATCCGCTGGCGATCAACACCGTGGCGGCCGGCGACGCCACCCCGCCCGTGGAGGCCTGGCTTCCGATTCCGGACCCGGCGGTGGCGGTCGGGCTCTGCGCCTATGACCTCTCCGAGGGACCGATGCGGGTTTCGGCCCGTACAGGCTCACTGATGCTGTCGCTGGCGGTACACGGACCGCGGGGAGCTTTCTATGCGGTGACCGACCAGGCGGCGGTGCGCGGTGCCCTCGACCTCGTGGTGCTCACCCGGGCCCAATACGACGAGGCGCTCGCCAATGCCGACGAGGACGAGGTCAGCCACGATGTCCGCATCGTCGCCGGCGACACCCGGGGGTTCGTGGTGGTGCGGGTGATCGCGGCCCTGCCGAGCCAGCGCGCGGCAGCCGACGCGGCGGTACAGGCGGTCTCCTGCACCGTCGACAGCCCCGGCGACGAGAAGACCGGCGGCTGAGGCAGCGCTCAGTTCTTGGCGACGATCGGCCTCGGTGCAGCGACCGCGACCACGCCCTCCGTCTCCGGCAGGAGCCCGCATCGGGCCTCGGCTTCGGGTGGCACCAACGGATCGAGCAGGGGACGCCGTCCGTCGAGGGCGGCCAGGGTCCGTTCCACCGACACGCCCTCCGGCCCTGGCGCCGCGATCAGGAGATGCTCGAGAGCATAGTGGTAGCGGCGGGAGCGGCGTCCGGTCTCGAAGCGGACCCAGGCGATGAGGCAGCGGTTCTCGGCCACCCGCATGGCGGCCTGGTGCACGTCGCCGTCGTCCAGACTCTTGGCGAAGGGCAGGCTGCGCAAGCGCAGGGCATCCCCCTCCTTCACCCGCATCGCCAGGGCTGCGAATTGCGGGATCAGCCGGGCATCGATGCCGATATCTTCCGACAGGCGCCGGTAACGCGAGACCGGCGAGCGAAAGCTCTCTGCCATCAGGGTGTCGTGATAGGCCGCCGGATCGTCGATCCGCCAGGAGGCGGGCAGCACCCGGGCGCGCGTGAGATTGGCGAGAATGTCCGTGAACGCGTCGTGCCCGGCCGCCGGCATGAGGAAGCGCCAGGCGCGATCGCGCAGGACGCGTTCCTCGTCGGTGAAGGGAAAGGTTGCGGCCGGCTCCTCGCGCTCCCGCGCCGCCAGGGTCCCGGTGGTCTCGATCAAGCTGTTCCAGGCGCCGGCCTTGGGCCGCCCGAAATCGCCCTCCTGCGCGCAGCCGGCGAGAAGCGCCAGGGTCGCGAGGGGGATCAGGCGCAGGGCCTGCCGGCGTCCGGTCCAGGAGGAGGGCACCATCCGGGCGCGTCAGCCGAGGGTCAGGACCGGCGGCGCAGGCGCGGCGCGGGAGCTTCCGGCTCGGGCATGCGCTCGTAACGAATTCCGGTGAAGAGCAGGATGGCGCCCCGCGGCGCCTCCGCGTCCGCTCTCCGGAAGCGACGCGCCGTGGCCGGGAACGTCACGACCGTGGCCGTCGAGCGCTCTGGGCGGCGGTCGGTGCCGCCGGTGTCGGGCAACCTGTGGGTGTTCATCGGCTGGTTTCCGATTCCATTCGATCTCTAAGGCGAGCCGTCGCCGGGCCTGCCACCGCCGCATCCGGGCCGCTCCGGTATCGGGGTGATGCCGTCAGAGATCAGCATGGGGTGGTTAACGGAACCTTGCGATGGCCGGAGCGGCTTCGTCTTCCGTGGCTCGGTCATAGCGGACCGGTCGGGCGTGGCTTCCCTGCCACGCCCTTCGACCCATGGCATGGCCCGCGATTTGCTACGCGATGGGCTGCCCATGGCGGGCATTTCCTCCCTTGTACTCGGCCCCGCTCGCCCGGCGAGCGGGGCTTTTTTGCGGGATCGGCGTCATCGCGACGCTTCCAACCTCGCTGCACTCAGGATCGACGGCATGGAACACGCGGCGGCGGGAGCGCTTGCTAAGGGCCGGTCGCGCCCGATATGCCGTGTCGCTTCCGTTCGAACGGCCTGACTTTTCGCGAACGCACCTTTTCGTCCCACACCTCATCCCTTTCGCACACCCCACTTTCGATTGAAGGACACCGCCGGATGCGCGTGGTTATCTCCCGACTCTTGAGCTCGACCAAAGGACTCAGCACGGCCCTGCGGATTGCGCCGTTCGCTCTCCTGATGGTGGCGGTCAGCCCGGCCCAGGCCCAGCGCGAGGATCAGGGCCTTCAGCTGGGATGTGCCAACGACTATTTCCGCCTCTGCGCCGGCGTGGATCCCAACAGCCAGGATGCCGAGCGCTGCATGGATCGCAACCGCTCTCGCCTGTCCCCCGAATGCAAGGCCGCCATCGGCGACTACGATCGTCGCACCGGCGGGAAATCGCAGAAGTAAGGTGCCGCACGGCACACCGCATCACGGTCGGGACGGGCATCCACGCGGTCCGTCCCAAGACAGAGGTTTGACAGCATGACCCTGACCGTCGCGGTGCAGATGGACCCGATCCAGGCGATCCGGGTCGCCGGGGACACCACCTTCGCGCTCCTGCTCGAGGCCCAGGCGCGGGGACACCGGCTGCTGCACTACACGCCGGATCGGCTGTCGATGCAGGGTCAGGTCGTGACGGCCCGCGTCGAGGCCCTCACGGTTCAGGATGTGGAGGGGGCGCACGCCACCCTCGGACCGATCGAGCGCATCGACCTGTCGAGCGTGGACGTGGTTCTGATGCGTCAGGATCCGCCCTTCGACATGGCCTACATCACCGCGACCCACATGCTCGAGCGGATTCACCCGCGGACCCTCGTGGTGAACAACCCTGCCGAGGTGCGTAATGCGCCCGAGAAGCTGTTCGTCCTCGACTTCCCCGAATTGATGCCCCCGACCCTGATTACCCGCGACAAGGCGGAGATCGAGGCGTTCCGGGCCGAGCATGGCGCCATCGTGATGAAGCCCCTGCACGGGCATGGCGGAGCTGCGGTGTTTCGGGTCCTGCCGGAAGACGCGAATTTCGGGTCGATGTTCGACCTGTTCTCGGTGACGTTCCGCGAACAATGGGTCGTGCAGCGTTTCCTGCCGCGCATCACCGAGGGCGACAAGCGCATTATCCTGGTGGACGGCGAGCCGAAGGGTGCGATCAACCGGGTACCTGCCCTGAACGACATCCGCTCGAACATGGTGCGGGGCGGAGCCGCGGCGGCCTCGGATCTCACCGAGCGCGAGCGTGCGATCTGCGCCACCATCGGCCCGGAGCTGAAGCGCCGGGGCTTGATCCTCGTCGGGATCGACGTGATCGACGGCAACCTGACCGAGATCAACGTGACGTCGCCGACCGGCATCCGGGCGATCAAGCGACTCGGGGGGCCGGATCTGGCGGTCTCGGTCTGGGATGCGATCGAGGGTCGCGTTGGCAAGGTCCTGTCGGCCTGAGCGGCCCCTGCCCCCTGAAGCGTTGAGCGGCAGGGCCCGGGCTTTCCCCAGGCCCTGCCGCGTGGAATCCGGCCTCAGACCAGCCCCAGCTTCTGCGCGAGGCCGATCCGCTGGAGCTTGCCGGTAGCTCCCTTCGGGATCTCGTCCAGGATCATGATCTTGGCCGGCACCTTGAAGGCGGCGAGCCGCTCCGAGGCGAAGCCGCGCAACTCCTTCTCGACGAGGTGGTGTCCCTCGCGTAGCACGATCGCGGCGCAGACGTCCTCACCGAGCTTGTCGTGCGGCATCGCGAAGGTGACGCACTGCGACACCGCCGGGTGGTCCATCAGGATCTCGTCGACTTCACGGGGCGAAATCTTCTCGCCGCCCCGGTTGATGATCTCCTTGAGGCGGCCCGTGATGGTCAGGTAGCCTTCCGCGCTGAGCGAGCCCTGGTCGCCGGTCCGGAACCAGCCCTGCTTGGTGAAGGCCTCCGCATTGGCCTTGTCGTTGTTCTCGTAGCCCGACATCACGTTGTCGCCGCGGATGACGATCTCGCCGGTCTCGCCGGCGGGCAGGGGCTCGCCGTCCTCGTCCACGATGGCGATCTCCGGACCGGCCGCGAGACCGACCGAGCCGGCGTAGTGCGGACGCGGCGGCAGCGGGTTCGAGGCCATCTGGTGAGAGGCCTCCGTCATGCCGTAGGCCTCGATCAGGGGCGCGCCGAAGACCTCCTCAATCTCCTTCATGACCTGCGGCGGCATGGAGGAGGAGGACGAGCGGATGAAGCGGAGGGGATTGGCCTCGATGATCTCCCGGTTGCGGGAAGCGCGTCCGAGGATCGCCTGGTGCATCGTCGGCACCGCCGTGTACCAGGTCGGGCGGACCTCGCTCATCCAACCGAAGAACTTCAGGGCGTTGAAGCCCGGGGTGCAGCAGACCTGGCCTCCGGCCGAGAGCGGCGCCAGGATACCGGCGATCAGCCCGTGGATGTGGAAGAGCGGCATGATGTTGAGGCCGCGATCCTCGGCCGTGAAGGCCAGGGTGGCGCGGATGTTGCGGGCCGAGGCGCAGACGTTCGACTGCTTCAGGGGCACGATCTTCGGGCGCGAGGTGGTGCCGGAGGTGTGCAGCACGAGGCCGATATCGTCGGGATGGGCTGGGCCGCCCTGCGACGCCGAGGCAGCGGCAGAGCCCTCGAAGGATAGGGTGAAGCAGCCCGCGCCCTCTTCCGGGGTGGGGGTGAGACGCACCACCGGCACCCCGAGGCGCGCGGCCACGGCCACGGCCGGGCTCTCGGAGCCTGCCGCGACGACCAGCAGGCGGGCGTTGAGGTCGGAGAGATAGAACGTGAACTCGTCCGCCTTGTAGCTCGGATTCAGGGGGGCGGCCGTCGTGCCGGCCCCGATCGCGATGAAGGCGGCCGCCATCTCCGGCCCGTTGTCGAGGACGATGCCGACCCGATCGTTCCGACCGATGCCCTGCGCATTGAGGGCCGCGATCGTCCGGTCCGTGAGCGTGCGGAGCTGGCCGAAGGTCAGCGGCGCGCCACCGGGGCTCGACAGGGCGGTGGCCTCCTCGGCCCCGGCGCGGATCAGGCCGTGGAGCGTGGTGGCGGCGGTCGTCGGTGCGGCGGTCTCGGCCATGGTCATCGTCCTCGAATGTCTGGGGTTCAGGCCGGCGTGATGGAGAGGCGCCCCTGCGCCCGCTCCAGGCTCTGGGCGAGAAGGCGCATCAGGGCGTAAACGGTATCAATGTGCGGCGTCGGGGTGTCGGTGAGGCGCCCGAGCTCGATGATCGAGCCGACCAGGGCCTCGAGCTCGATCGGCCGGCCGGCCTCCACGTCCTGCAGCATCGAGGTCTTGTGGGCGCCGACCTTCTCGGCCCCCGCGATGCGGCGCTCGATGCCGAGCTTGAAGGTGACGCCGAGGCGGTTCGCGATCGTCTCCGCTTCCCGCATCATGTCGGCGGCGAGCGCCCGGGTCTCGGGAAACTGGCAGATGTCCACCAGGGTGGCGTGGGCCAGCGCCGAGATCGGGTTGAAGCTGAGGTTGCCCCAGAGCTTGAGCCAGATCTCCGCCCGGATGTCGCTGGTTACCGGCGCGCGGAAACCCGCCTTGATCAGGGTCTGGGCCAGGGACTGCACCCGCGGTGACATCGAGCCGTCGAGCTCACCGAGTCCGAAGCGATGGCCCTCCACCACCTGCACCACACCGGGCTCGGTCAGCACGGCGGCCGGGTACACCACCGACCCGATGACGTGCTTCGGGTCGAGGTGCTGGGCGATGAGGCCGCCCGGATCGGCGGTCTCCAGGTGCGTACCCGTCAGGTCTCCGCCGTGCCCCTGCGAAAAGTACCACCACGGGATGCCGTTCTGCATCGTCACCACCATCGTCTCGGGTCCGATGAGGTGGTGCAGGTCGGCCGCGATCGGCCCGACCTGATGCGCCTTGACGGTGAGGAGCACGATGTCGTGCCGGCCCGCCTCGGCCATCGACTTGGTCGCCTTGAGGTTCGTCACATGGATCTCGGAGCCATCCTCCTCGATCAGCCGCATGCCGTTCCGCTGGATGGCGTCGAGATTGGCGCCGCGCGCGATGAAAGTGACGTCCTCGCCCGCATGGGCGAGGCGCACGCCGAGAAATCCTCCGATGGCGCCGGCGCCGACGATCGCGATGCTCATATGGGTGTCCTTAAAACCTGTCCTGATCACGTCCGCTTCGTAGGCGTCGGGTGTGTCATGAAACGCCGTTCGACAACACGCCGATGCCGGAGATCTCCACCTCCACCGTGGCGCCCCGGGGGATCGGGCCGCTGCCCACCGAGGTGCCGCAGGCGATGAGGTCGCCGGGCTCCAGAGTCATGTCCCGCGAGAGCTCGGCCACGAGTTCGGCGGGGCGGCGCATCATGTCGGCGAGAGGATAGCGCTGGCGCTCGCGCCCGTTCACCCGCACCGCCACATCGAGCACCTCGGGATCGATGTCGGTGGCAATCACCGGACCGAAGGGGCCGAAGCCGTCGAAGCCCTTGGATCGGGTCCAGTGCACGAAGCTCGGGTCGGCCTTCAGCGTCTCCAACGCGGTGACGTCGTTCACGCAGGTGTAGCCGAAGATGTGCCCGGCCGCCGTCTCCGGCGTGAGGTCTCGGCCCCGCCGGCCGATCACGATCCCGAGCTCCCCCTCGAAGAGCAGTCGGCCGACGCCCTCGGGCGCGGTGATCGTCTGCCCGCTCGCGAGGTAGCAGCTCGCCGGCTTCACGAAGTACAGCGGCACGTCGGGCCGGGTCAGTCCCTGCTTCTCCGCCGAAGCATGGAAGTTGTTCCACAGGGCGATGTACTTCGAGGGCCGGCACGGCAGGTCGAGGGTGACCTCGGACAACGGCAGGGTTGCGCCGGTGGGCGTCGGATCAGCGAACAGATCGCCCGCGTGAACCTGGATGGTCTCGCCGTCGAGGCGGCCGAAGCCGCTCGCGCCGTCGTGGAGGTAGCGAAGCCAGCGTGCCATCGGGTCAGCTCCGGGCAATGAACCGGGCGCGCATCGGCTTCAGCACGAAGAGCGCGAGGAACCCGGCCAGGAAGGCCATGCCGGAAGCGGCATAGAACACGTTCTGCCAGCTGCCGGTCTTGGCCTGGATCATGAGCAGGATCGGCAGCAGCAGGGCGGCGGTGCCCTTGGCGGTGTAGAGGAGGCCGGCATTGGCCGCCGCATTCTTGTCGCCGTAGGTGTCGCTGCAGGTGGCCGGAAACAGAGAGTAGATTTCGCCCCAGGCGAAGAACACGAGGCCGGTGAGCAGCACGAAGGCCATGGGGATGTGGGCGAACATGCCGAGCGCCAGGATGCCGGCCCCCTCGATCATGAAGGCGATGACCATCGTGTTCTCGCGCCCGATCTTGTCCGAGACCCAGCCGAAGAACGGTCGGGTCACACCGTTGAGCACCCGGTCGATGGTGAGCGCGAAGGTCAGGGCGGGCAGGGTGATGCCGATGAGCGAGACCTCGACGCCCGCGACCTTGAAGTCCTTGGCGATGGGCGCAAGGGAGGCGGCCGCCATCAGGCCACCGGCGGCCATCATCACGAACATCAGGTAGAGAAGCCAGAAGACAGGCGTCCGGACCATCTCGGCGGTCGAGTACTGGCGTCGGGTGACGGTGTTCACGATCGCGGTGCGGCCGGCCAGCATCCGATCCTTGAACGCGGCGCTCGGCGAGACGAGGAGCAGGGCCGCCAGCATGACGACCAAGCCCTGTCCGAGGCCGAACACGAAGAACGTGTGCTGATAGCCGGAATCGCGGATCATGTTGGCGATCGGGATCACGGTCAGGGCCGAGCCCGCGCCGAAACCGGCCGCGGTGAGGCCGGCGGCGAAGCCGCGCCGATCGGGAAACCACTTCAGGGCGTTGCCGACGCAGGTGCCGTAGACCGCGCCCGCGCCGACGCCGCTGATGGCGGCGGCCGCATACAGCATGCCGAGGGAGTCGGCGTAGGAGTTCATCACCCAGCCGAGGGCGCAGAGGGCGCCGCCGAAGATGGTCACGAGGCGCGGGCCGTACTTGTCGACGAACCAG
Source organism: Methylobacterium sp. BI1 (assembly GCF_056680125.1). NCBI lineage: Bacteria > Pseudomonadati > Pseudomonadota > Alphaproteobacteria > Hyphomicrobiales > Methylobacteriaceae > Methylobacterium > Methylobacterium sp. BI1. Next base: position 308,665 of record NZ_CM155267.1, read on the forward strand.
CCTTCGATCGGCACCAACCAGGTCTCCATCACCACGAAGATTGTGAAGGCCCACTGGATCGCGGTGCGTTCCCAGCCGAATTTCTGCTGGATCGGATCGACGAACAGCGTCCAGCCATACTGCAGGTTGGCGATCATCGACATGCACAGCACGCCGAGGACGAGCTGCCCCCACCGACCGAGCGGTGGCGCATCCACCTTCGCAGCGAGCCCCATGCGGCTGGCGGCGCCGTCGGGTGGCGCGATCGACGTCGTCCCGGGCGAGACGGGCGCAGCACTACGCGCGGTCATGGGCGTCTTCCTCGACTCAACTCTTGTTTACGAGTTTCGGTTTTATCGGCAATTATTTTGAATTCAAGGATCTATACCTCGGCCAAACCTTCAGTTCGTCTGCAAAATTTTTGGGTTAAGCCGCTAAAAAATTTGAGATGCTGCACGTCTACGGCATCCGGCCCGCGGCTTCTCTCGCAGTGCAAGAACGATGTTTGCGGTGCGTCGCGGGAAGGCGCAGCGGGCAGGCTCCAGGTGGGCGGAGAACTGTCGGGAAGGGAACCAACGGCAGCAGGCACCGTTACGGTTGCCAGACGACGCCGGGTCGCATCCTGCGACCGGACGTTCAGCCTGACACCAACCTTACGGAGCGTTCGATGAGCAGCACGACGGACAAGATCAAGGGTCTCGCCAACGAGGCCGTCGGCAACATCAAGCAGGGCATCGGTTCGGCCACCGGCAATGAGAAGCTGCAGGCCGAGGGCAAGGCTCAGGAATTGAAGGGCGAAGCCCAGAAGACCGTCGGCGACGCCAAGGACGGCATCAAGGGCGCGGCCCAGAGCGCGGCCGACGCCGTCAAGAAGATCTGAGTGGGTCGCCCCTGCGCGTCGGACTTCCGACGGGCCGAGACGGCGCGCCGTAGCGCCAACCCACAGCATCATCGAAACAGTCCTGGCCGGAGCGACCGAAAGTACGTTCGGGTGGTCTGGCAGGGGCCGAGACGAGAAGGATCTTGAAGATGAACCGCGACCAGATCGAGGGTGGAATCCGGAACATCCGAGGCCGTGGGCGCTCCGCACTCGGCGCCGTGACCGGACGGGTCCGTCCGCAGGCCGAGGGCGCTTACGATCAGGCGGCCGGAGCCGTCCAAGCGGCCTATGGCCGAGCCCGCAACACGGCCGACGACCTGCAGCGCGACGGAGCTCACCTCGTCGACGAGGCCCGCTATCGGGGCCGGGCGATCGCTGACGACCTTCAGGACCGTGGTCGGCTTTATCAGGACGAGGCCGTGCGACGCGGCCGCGCCGTCGCGCGCCGGGCCGACGAGAACAAGGGTGCCACGCTCCTCCTCGTAGCCGCGGCCGCTTTCGGTGCCGGCTGGCTCCTGCGCCGCACCCGCTGAACCGGCGAACGGATAGCTGAAAGAGGGCTGGGGCGTTCACACGTCCCGGCCCTCTGCGCGTTCGGCAGCCCGGCACGGTGCGCCCCTTGGAGGAAGCGGGGTTTCCGTGGCACGCAGGGCGGCGCGCGGCGTCTCGATCGCTTCGCCCGAGGAGTGCGGAGATGCCGATACGCCACTGGGCCGAATTGACGACGGACGAAATCCGGGATCGCGACATGGGTCGCGCCATCGCGGTGCTGCCCGTCGCCGCCATCGAGCAGCACGGCCCGCACCTGCCGCTGGCCACCGACGCGATCATCGCCGAGGGCTATCTCGCGCGCCTCACGGCGCTGTCGGCCGACGATCTCGACGTCCTGCTCCTGCCGGTCCAAGTCGTCGGCAAGTCCGACGAGCATGAGGGTTTTCCCGGGACCCTGTCCCTGGCCACCGCGACGGCCCTGCAGGCCTGGACCGGGATCGGCGATGCCGTCCGCCGCACGGGCTGCGGCAAGCTCGTCATCGTGACCTCGCACGGCGGCAACAGCGGCCTGATCGACCTCGTGGCCGGGGACCTGCGCGGGCGTCACGCCATGGTGGCGGTGACCACGGCCTGGAGTCGCTTCGGCTATCCTGACGGGCTGTTCCCCGAGGCGGAGATCCGTTACGGCATCCATGGCGGCGGCATCGAGACCGCCCTGATGCTGGCCCTGCGGCCGGATCTGGTGCGCCGCTCGGAGATCACGGATTTCACGCCGCGCACGTTAGCGATGGAGCGGACCTTCACCCATCTGCGCGCGGGCCGTCCCGCCGCCTTCGCCTGGCGGGCGGAAGACCTCAACCCGGCCGGCGCCATCGGCGACGCCCGGCTCGGCACTGCGGCGGCGGGGGATCGTGCCCTCGACCACGGCGCCCGTGCCTTCCTCGAACTCCTGCGCGACGTCGACCGCTTCCGTCTGGCCGAGTGAGAGGGCGAATCATGTGAGATCGGTCCCATGCACGCCGTAACCTCGCGGGAGTCCGGCGCGAACAAGCCTGATGCGCGCGTGTCGACCATCGGAAGGTCGACCTCCCGGATCATGGAGCACTCCCGATGGCCTGTGCCGTCACGGCCGGACTTGATCGGCCGACCCTACCGGGCCGCGACGCCTTCGGCTGGGCGACGGTCGCCCGGCCCGCCGCGGCGGCCAGCGGGTTCAGCGCGCGCATGAGACGGGATGAGGCTCTGGCGTCCGACATGGCGGCCGCCCAGGCGGGCGATGCGGAGGCCTATCGCCGCCTTCTGCGCGACTGCCTTCCGGTGATTGCCGGACTGGCGCGGGCGCAGGGCGTCCGGGCGGATGCGGTGGACGACGTGGTGCAGGACGTGCTGCTGACGATTCACCGGGCGCGGGCGACCTACGATCCGGCCCGGCCCTTCCTGCCCTGGCTGCGCGCCATCACCCAGCGCCGGGCCATCGATAGGATGCGCCGGGCCGGTCGCCGCCCGCGGGAAGTCCACGATCCCATCGCCTACGAGGCGGAGGTCGATCGCGGGCCGGCACCGGGCCAGGGCCTGGAGGCGCGCGACCGGGAGCGGGTGCTGGCCCGGGCCGTCGCCGCCCTGCCGGAAGGCCAGCGCCAGGCCGTGGAGCACCTCGCCCTGCAGGAGCGCAGCCTGGACGAGACGGCCGCCCTGACGGGGCGCACCAAGGGTGCCCTGAAGGTCAACCTGCACCGGGCCCTGAAGGCCCTGCGGCGGACGCTGGGAGCGGATCCCACAGACCGGGACGAGGCCGCGTCCCGGCCGGGCGAGCGAGGACCCCACGATGTCTGACACGGCCCGCACCTCTTCGCATGACCGTCTGGTGGACAGCCTGGCCGGCGGTCTGCGGCCCGTCCGGCGCCTGCCCGGACCGGCCTTCCGGGCGCTCGCCTGGTGCGCGGCCGCCGCCGGATTGGGGCTCGCCCTGATGCCCTTCGCCGATCTGGAGGCCCTGCGCACCCGCATGGCGGTAGCCGACCTGCGCTACGCCGCCCTCGGCGCGGTGCTGACCGCCGTCGCGGCGGCGGTCGCGGCGTTCCAGACCAGCGTGCCGGGGCGCACCTCCGCCTGGGCGCTGCTGCCCCTGGCGCCGGCCGCGCTCTGGATCGGGGCCAGCGGCGTCGGCTGCCTGCGCGACTGGGCGGTGCCCGGGGCCGACCCCGCCGACCTGCACCAGACCGGGGGATGCGTCGCCTTCCTGCTCACCGTCTCGCTTCCGTTGTCGCTGGTCCTCGTCGGGATGCTGCGGCGGGCCTGTCCCCTGCGGCCCAACCTCACAGCGGCGCTGGCGGGGCTCTCGGCGGCGGCGGCCGCGGCGGCGCTGCTGGTCCCGTTCCATCCGCACGACGCCACCGCGACGGACCTCCTCCTCCACGCGCTCGTGGTCGGCCTCGTGATCGGGGCCAACGGCCTGGCCGGCGGACGCCTGCTGCGGCGGGGCTGAGAGCCGCGGGGGCGGGGTCGGGAACGCGCCGGTATACCAAAGGGGTCGCGGCGAGGTCGCGGGGGTTTCGCCCGGCGCCGCTCAGCCGGCGCGGATCGCGGCCGCGACCTCGCCCGGATACTCCTCGTGCGGGCTGAGCGCGCCCGGCACCGAGGCCCGGGCGACCCGGCCGGTGGCGATCAGCGCGTCCATCTCGGCGCCGGAGCGGCGCGGGGCCCGCTCCGGCCGCAGGACCAGGACCGGCGGCAGGCCGGGGGTCTCGAACAGGGCGAGGAAGTCCCGGCGATTCGCGAACGGGTCGAGGCCGCCGGTGACGAAGGCGGCGGTGCCGAAGCGGCCGCCGTTCTGGCGGGTGATGGCGTGCTTGTCGGCGATGACCCCGGGGGTGACGTGGTCGGGGTCGGCATAGACGTGGGCGCGCATCATCCGGCCGATGACGGGGCGGCTGATGTTGATGCGGTAGAGGGCGTCGCCGAGGAGCGGCAGCTCGACGGCCCGGCGCAGGCCGGCGAACAGGCCCTGGCGCTCCGGCCCGAGGGCGGTGGGCAGGGGGCCCCGCCAGGTCGGGGCGACGAGGACGAGGCGGGCGAACAGCCCCGGGTGGCGCCGGGCGGCGGCCACGAGGTAGCCGGCGGCGTGGCCGGCCCCGACCCCGAGGGCGTAGGGCCCGGGGGCCGCCGCCAGCAGGGCGTCGAGGAAGGCGTGCATCGTCTCTGGGTTCATCGGCACCCGGGCGCGGACATGGTCGCCGAAGCCCGGCCAGTCCGGCACGAGGCAGCGATAGGCGTGGCCGAGGTCCTTGGCCAGGGGCCGCATCTCGACCCGGGCCGAGATCGAGGACAGGGCGGGCAGCAGCAGGGCGTCGGGACCGCTGCCGACAACGTCGTAGGGGGTCGGCACGCGACGCCCGGCGAAGGTCAGCGCGAAGCTGCGGGCGGAATGGGCCGGGTCGATCATCGTACGCCTCTCCCTCGCATCCGGAACGATCTCACCGGCCCCAGATGGGGCAGGGCCTGCCGCACCGGCACGCGACCGAGCGCCGCCCCAAGAGGGGCTTCGCTCGGATCTCGGTCAAGCGACCCGGCGACCCCCCACGAGGGGCATTGCTCGGAACCGGGTCAAACGACCCGGCGACGCCCCGGGATCAGGTGCGCAGGAGCTCGTTGATGGCGGTCTTGGAGCGGGTGCCGGCATCGACGCGCTTGACGATGACGGCGCAGTAGAGGCCCGGGCCGGGGCTGCCGTCGGGCAGGTCCTTGCCCGGCGTGGTGCCGGAGACCACCACCGAGTAGGGCGGCACGCGGCCGTACATCACCTCGCCGGTGGTCCGGTCGATGATCTTGGTGGAGGCGCCGATATAGACGCCCATGGAGAGCACGCTGCCCTCGCCGACGATCACGCCCTCGGCCACCTCGGCGCGGGCGCCGATGAAGCAGTTGTCCTCGATGATGACCGGGTTGGCCTGCAGCGGCTCGAGCACGCCCGCGATGCCGGCGCCGCCGGAGATGTGGCAGTTCTTCCCCACCTGGGCGCAGGAGCCGATGGTGACCCAGGTGTCGACCATGGTGCCCTCGCCCACATGGGCGCCGAGGTTGATGAAGCTCGGCATCAGCACCGCGCCGGGGGCGATGTAGGAGCCGCGGCGCACCACGCAGCCGGGCACCGCCCGGAAGCCGGCCTCGCGAAAATGCTTCTTCTTCCAGCCCTCGAACTTCGACGGCACCTTGTCCCACCAGGTCGCGCCGTCGGGGCCGCCATGGATGATCTCCATGTCGTTGAGGCGGAAGGAGAGCAGCACCGCCTTCTTGAGCCACTGGTTGACCTGCCAGTCGTCGCCGACCTTCTCGGCGACCCGGGCCTTGCCGGAATCCAGGAGGTCGAGGGCCGCGTCGACGGCCTCGCGCACGGCGCCCTTGGTGCCGGTGTCGATGCCGGCGCGCTCCTCCCAGGCGGTCTCGATGGTGGCGGCGAGGTCGGTGGGGGACGCGGGGTGCGACATGGGGCAGGTTCCGGCAACGGATCGGGACGGGCCCCGTGCTTACAAAAGCCCGTCCGGCCTGTCACCTTCGCGGCCGCGGGCGGGACGCGACGCGCCGGAACCGCCCACCGGACTCGGGCCGCCGGACTCGGGCCACCGGACTCAGCCGGCGGTCATGGGCTTGGCGCTGGCATGGCCGCAGGCGTCGTAGCGGCGCTGGATGAAGACGTAGTCCTTCAGGGCGGTGTTGTAGTACTTGGCCGAGATCGAGACCTCGCGCCGGACCGGCCGCCCCTCCGTGGTGGCGCTGGGCACCCGCTCGATGGTGCAGCACTCGGTCTTGTCCCCGAGATAGTCGAGCCGGTTGGCATAGGCCCGCCCGCCGTGATCGCCGTTCTTGACGATGTCGCGGATCATGATGTCGATATAGGCCTCGTCGGGCAGGGTCGCGTTGGTCTCGTAGCAGACCAGCAGGCGGGTCGACTGCGCGTAGATCAGGTAACCCGCCCCGACGACGGCCAGCGCGAAGAAGGCGATGGTCGCCACCTGCGTCCGCCGGTTCATCGGTCGATCGTCCTGGCGCTCCGCCATTCGCATGCCCCTCCCGCAGGGCGCCGCCCCGGGCCCGGAGGCGCGCGGGGCCCGGGCGCGTGAGCCCCGGCCGAATGCCGGGGCGTCACGTGCGCCGGATGTCACGTCGGGTCGACCTTGCGCCCGATTCCATCACAAAGGGTTTCCACGACGGGTTTCCGCGACGGGGTTCGATGCGCATGGAGGTCGGCCCGGGAGGCAGCCGGGGGAAACCGGACCCGGCGGCCGGACTTGGATGCCGGACTCGGCGGCCGGACTCGGCGGCCGGACTCGGCGGCCGGACTCGGCGGCCGGACTTGGATGCCGGACTTGGCGGTTACGGCGCGATGCGGTCGAACCGGTCGCCGAGGCTGACGAGGTCGCCCGCGAACCCGGCGAGGTCGGCGCTCAGTTCGCCGTGGATCGCGCGGGCGGCGTCGGGAAACTCCTCCAGCACCCGGCGCATCAGGGTCGGGGTGATGCGGACCACCTCGGCGGGGCTCGCCGCGTCGGCGTCGCAGGGGCGCTCGCCACGCTGGAACAGGGCGAGGCGCCCGATCAGGCTGGAGCGCCCGACCGTGACGGGGGTGGCGCGCCCCCCCCGGGGGGTCAGCGTCAGGGTGCCCGACATCACCACGTAGCCGCCGTCGCCGCGCTCCCCCTGGGCGAACAGGCGCTCGCCCGCCGCGAGGCTGCGGCGCTCGGCGGCGAAGGAGAGCAGGCGCAGGGCGTCCCGGCCCAGGAAGCCGAACAGCGGCGCGGCGCTCAGAATCGCGATGTCGTCGTCGAGCGCCACCGTCCGTCCCTTCCTCTCTGCGCCGGCTCCCGCCGCGCTGGTCCTCGCCGCGCCGATCCCTGCAACGCTGTCGGGGGAGCTTAGCCGAACCGGCGGGGCCGCGAAACGGCGGGGGCGCGACACCGGCGCCGGACAGGGGCCGTCGGGCGCCCGGCCGGATCCGGCTCGGCGCCGAGGCGATGTCGGCGGACGTGTTGGAACACGCGGCGGATCAGCGGACGCGCCACAGGGCCAGGGGGGCGTCGGCGGGGGTCAGCCGTTCGAGCCAGGGCGCCGTCGCGGTCCCCCCGGCGAGCCGGCGGGCGAAGGGCGCCGCGGTGCCGGGGGAATCTTGGGGGGCCTTGCCGGGGGCTTCTTCAGAGGCCTTGCCGGGGGCTTCGCCGGGGCTCCCCGCGGCGCAGAGCGCTAGGTAGGTCGCCCCCGTCCCGGCCAGGGCCCGCCTGAGGTCGGCCGCGTCGCCGGTCAGGCCCGTGACGGAGGCCGTCAGCCCGGCGATCGCCCGGTGGTAGGGGGCCGCCACCACGGCGTGGCGGGTGCGGAGCAGGAGGGCCGGGCCGAGGTCCACGGGGGCCAGGATGGTGCCGGGCGGGACCGTCGCCAGGGCGGAGAGGGCGGCCGCGCCGAGGCAGGCTCGGTCGTCGAGGAGGGTCCGGTCCGTCGCCGGCGCCCCGCCGGTCAGGGCCGCCGCGAGGGCGGCCCAGACGTGCCCCCACAGGAGCAGGGCCAGGACCAGGGCCGGCGCCCCCGCGCGCCAGGCCGGCACCGGCCGGTTCAGGAGCCCGATGGCCCGGTCGAGGAGCGGCCCGACCACCAGGGGGAGGATGCCGACCGCCACGTAGAGGCCGCGGGCCTGGAACAGGCTCAGGCCGACGCCGGCGAGGAGGAAAATCGCCGCCAGGATCGCGGCGCGGCGGCGCTCGGGGGCGCCGCGCAGGGCCGTCCCGGCGGCGAGCAGGCCGGCCAGGAGCACCGGCGTCGTGTACGCGAGGGCGTCGCCCGGCAGGGTGCGCAGGAGGCGGTGGAGGGGCTGCATCTCGACGACCTGGTCGAGCCACGCCGCCCGGACCCCCGCCGGAAGGTCGTGGAACGGGCCCGACAGGCACTGGGGCGCCAGGACCAGGAACCCGCCGATGCCGGCGGTCCCGCAGGCCGCCGCGAAGGCGGCGCGACGGGTTTGGCTGTCGAGGCGCGGGCCGAGGGCCTTCGCCCCCGTCGCGAGGGCGGCGCCCGCGAGGACCAGCCAGAGCCAGGGGGGCGAGAGCGCGTCGCAGCGCGCGGCCGGCCACAGGGCCGGAGCGGTCTGCCCGGCGAACAGGACGAGGCTCGCGCCCGCGAGCGCCAGGGCGAATCCCCGCAGGGCCGGCAGGGCCGCCGGTCCCGCCAGGATCCAGTCGAGGAGGAGGAACATGCCCGCCAGGGCGATGAACGGCAGGGCTTCGAGGCCGACCGCCAGGGAGAGCGCGGCCGCGACCCCGCCGAGGGCGGTCCACCGGGCCGTGCGCGCCGGTTCGGCCAGGGCGAGGCCGAGGGCGAGGATCAGCAGGACCTGGACGTTGTGGTGGTCGATCCGCCCGAAGGCGAACAGGCTGCCCAGCCCCACCGCGTGGGCGGCGGAAAAGAGCGACAGCAGGGCGGCGCGGGTCCCGAACCGGGCCCGCACGGCCCGGAACACCAGGGCGAGGTAGAGCCCGAACAGGACCGGCGGCCACAGGGCCGCGACGAGGCCCTCCGCCAGGGGCCGGCCCAGCCACGGGGTCGCGAGGCCGATGAGGCCGGCGAGGGGCGCGTCGACGAGGCGGGACCAGTGCAGGGGCACGCCGGCCGGCGGCATCAGCCGGGCCTGGTTGAGGTCGAACCAGCCCTGCCCGGCCAGGAGGTCGCGGACCTGGACGAGGCGCATCGCGTCGTCGGTATCCGGCAGGTCCAGGTGCCCGACGACCGCGCGCAAGCCGGACAGGGGGTAGAGGACCCAGAGCCCGAGCGCCACGAGGAGCCAGAGCAGCGCCGGGCTGTCGAGGAGCGATCCGGCGGACGGGGCCGGGACCGCCGGCACCGGGGCGCGAAAAGAATGGCTGGGTCTCACCGGTCCGGGCTCGCGTCCATGGCCCCGGTCGCCGTCGGCGGCGGCGGGGCTCCCGAGATGCCGGGGAGTGTCGCAGCCGGAGGTTAACGCCCCCGTGCCGGGAGCGGGGGCGCAGGGCCTTCCGCGGCCGACGGACCGGCCTCAGGGTGCCGGACCGTCCGGCACCCGACAAAGGCGGCCGAAGACTGTTTCACAGGGCGAACGATGCTAGGCTGTCGCGGCGTTTTACGGTGACACGAGGTGACGATGCCCAGGCTGCGTTGGGTGCCCTTGCCTGTCGGACAGGGACCATGACACGGCTTCAGCACGCTCCATCCGTCAACGGGCTGCTCCGGCGGCTCACCCCCGGGGATTTCGACCTCCTCGCCTCCGACCTCCAGCGGGTCGAGGTGGATCTGCTCGACGTCCTGGTCGCCCCGGGCGAGCCCGTCGCGACCGTCTACTTCCCCGAGAGCGGCTACGGCTCGGTGATCGCCGGCGGCAACGGCGCGGGCGGGGGCGGCATCGAGATCGGGCTGATCGGGCGGGAGGGCGTGATCGGGGCCGCCCCGATCCTGCTGGATGTCGACCGCACGCCGCACCGCACCCTGGTCCAGCAGGCGGGCACGATGCTGAGCCTTCCGGCTTCCGCCCTGGCCGAAGCCGTCGCCCGCAGCGAGACCCTGCGGCGCTTCCTCATGCGCTACGTTCACGTGCAGAGCCTGCAGGTGGCCTCGACCGCCTTCAGCAACGCGACCTACACCATCGACGTGCGCCTCGCCCGCTGGCTGCTGATGTGCCACGACCGGGTCGAGGGCGACGAGATCCGCATCACCCACGACTTCATGGCGATGATGCTGGGGGTGCAGCGCGCCAGCGCGACGATCGCGGTCCAGACCCTGGAGGGCAACGGGCTCATCCGGGCCCAGCGCGGCCGCGTGACGATCCGGGACCGGGGGCGCCTGCTGGAGATGGCCGACGGCAGCTACGGCTCGGCCGAGGCGGAGTACGCCCGCCTGATCGCGACCCCCTAGCGGAGGCCCGGGGGGATGCCGCGCTACTTCTTCAGCATCCGCTCCGACACCGGCCCTCCGGGCCTCGCCCTGGACGAGGAGGGCGACGAGCTGCCCGACGTCGCCGCGGCGCGGCGGCACGCCCGCGCGTTGGCGCAGGACCTGATCGCCCGGCACCGCATGAGCCTGATCCGGGACTGGTTCGCCTGCAGCGTCGAGGTGACGGACGAGGCCGGGGAGCGGGTCTTCACGCTCCCCTTCGCCGACACGGTGCCGGACGCGTTCTGAGGTCTCGCTGAGGTCTCGGGCGCCGGCGACCTTACGGCAGCAGCTTGTAGCCGCCGCCCTCGGTCACGAGGATCGCGGCGAGCGCCGGATTCGGCTCGATCTTCTGGCGCAGGCGGTAGATGTGCGTCTCGAGGGTGTGGGTGGTGACCTGGGCGTTGTAGCCCCAGACCTCGGCCAGCAGCGTGTCGCGGCCGACCACCTCGCGGCCCGCCCGGTAGAGGAAGCGCAGGATCGCGGTTTCCTTTTCCGTGAGCTTCAGCTTCGAGCCGCGCTCGCCCACCAGCAGCTTGGCGCCGGGCCGGAAGGTGTAGGGGCCGATCTGGAACACCGCGTCCTCGCTGGCCTCGTGGCTGCGCAGGTGGGCGCGGATGCGCGCCAGCAGGACGGCGAACTTGAAGGGCTTGGTGACGTAGTCGTTGGCGCCCGCCTCCAGGCCCTCGACGGTGTCGTCCTCGGAATCCTGCGCCGTCAGCATGATGACGGGGCCGCGATAGCCGCCGCGGCGCATGGCCCGCACGGCCTCGCGCCCGTCCATGTCGGGCAGGCCGACATCCATCACCGCCAGGTCGATCCGGTCCTCGATGACGCGCGTGACGGCGCTCTGTCCGTCCAGGGCGGTCAGCACGGTGAATTCGTCGTAGAGATCGAGCTGTTCCATCAGCGTCTCGCGCAGCGAGGCGTCGTCGTCGCAGATCAGCAGGCGATGGGTATTCGGCATCGACCGAAGGACTTTCAGGCAGTTTGCAGGACGCACTGGCGGGTCTTGAAACTCCGCAGGCGGGCGGTATCGGAGAGGATCAAAGGTTGCAACGCGGTCCCTCGGCAGGATGATGACACGCCGGCATCGTCTTGCCTTCTGTAAATCACGCTATGCACATTAAACCAACAATCCGGGCAGCGCACAATACGGTTGTGCGCAGCCTAACGCCCGGGAAACGACGCAGTCCCGCGAAAAGTTTCACGCTGGATGTGCGATTGGCAGGGTCTCGCCTGCGCGCGATAAGCGGACGATGATCAAGCCGACGACGATGAAGCGGACCACCCTCCCCCGCCTGCGCGTCCGCGCCCTGGTGACCGACCGGAGCCGGGGGCAACTCCTCGCCGGCGCCGCCGTCATCCCCTGCGCCCTCGGGCGGAGCGGGATCGCGCAGGTCAAGCGCGAGGGCGACGGCGCCTCGCCCCGGGGCGCGTTCCGCCTGCGCGGCGGGGTCTACCGGCCGGACCATTTCGCCGGCCGGCCGGCGAGCCCCCTCCCCCTGCGCCCGAGCGCCCCCGGCGACGGCTGGTGCGACGACGCCCGGGACCGGCGCTACAACCGGCCGCTCCGCCTGCCCGCCCCGGGGGTCGGGCACGAGCGGATGTGGCGGGAGGACGGGCTCTACGACCTCGTGGTCGACCTCGACTACAATCGCGGGCCGATCCGGCCGGGCCGCGGCTCGGCGATCTTCCTGCACGTGGCGCGGGGCGGCTTCCTGCCCACCGAGGGCTGCGTCGCCCTGCGCCGGGCCGACCTCGTGCGCCTGCTGCGCCGGGTCGGGTCGGGCACCCGGATGCGGATCGGCTGAGCGGCCTCAGGCCGCCCGGGCGCGCAGGGCGGCGAGGCTCGCCGCCACCGCGTCGGCGAGGGGCGTGTGCGGCTCCGCCCCGAGACGGGCGACCAGGCGGGCATTGTCGAGCTCCAGGGTGGTCGACCAGAGATAGCGCATCTCGATCACCTCGCGCAGGAAGGTGACGAAGGGCGCCCCGAGATAGACCGGCGCCCAGGCGAAGGGCCGGACCGGCAGCGGGCGACCGTCCGCCGGCGCCGCCGCCGCCACCGCCTCGGCCATGCCGCGTCCCTGCAGGTGATGTCCCCGGAAGTTGAGGCGCAGGTGGCGCGGCAGGGCCGCCTCCCCGTCGAGGAGGCGCGCGAAGGTCTCGGCGAGGTCGGGCAGGTAGGCCCAGGCGTGCCCCGCCCCCGGGATCTCGGGCGTCACCACCCGCCGCAGGGGCCGGCCCTCCCGCATCAGCACGGTGGTGACCCAGGAACTCGGGGCGCGGGGCCCGAAGAAGTCGCCGGCGCAGACGATCAGGTGGGCGAGCCCCTCGGCGGCCTCCAGCATCGCCTCCATCTCGACGCGGACCGCGCCCTTGCGGGTGCGGGGCCGGCGCGGCGCGTCCTCGGCGATGCGCGGCCCGGCCTCGGGACCGTAGACGTAGAGATTGCCCGGCATGACGAGGCGGGCACCCGCCCCGCGCGCTGCCGTGATGGCGTGGGCCAGCATGGGCAGGGCAAGGCCGCGCCAGTCGCGGTAGCCGGGCGGGTTCACCCCGTGGAACAAGATGCGGGCGCCCTGCACCGCTGCCGCCACGTCGGCCGCCCGCAAAGCGTCGCCCGCGATCCAGTCGACGCCCGCCGGGGCGGTCCGCCGCGCCCGCTCGGGGTCGCGGGCCAGCCCCCGCACCCGCCAGCCGTGCCGGAGCAGCGCCTCCGCCACCGCCCCGCCGATGCCCCCCGTCGCCCCGGTCACCAGGGCCAGCCTGTCCGTCATCGCCGTCTCCTCGTTTCAGAACGCCGCCGAGGATGTGGGGGACGGGGCTCAACGCATATTGCCGAAAGGCGGCGGGTTGCCATACGAAATCGTATGGCTGAGCCGGACTGGCACCTGTGGCGGGCGTTTCTCGGGGTGATGCGGGCGGGCAGCCTGTCCGGCGCGGCGCGCGACCTGCGGCTGACCCAGCCGACCCTCGGCCGGCAGATCGCCGTCCTGGAACGCGACCTCGGCGCGACCCTGTTCACCCGGGCCCGCGACGGCCTGCGGCCCACCGACCGGGCCCTCGCCCTCGTGCCCCAGGCGGAGGCCATGGCCGCGGCGGCGGCTTCCCTCCTGCGCCGGGCCTCCGGCGAGACCGACGCCATGCGGGGCCGCGTCCGCCTCACGGCCAGCACCTTCCTGGGCGGCGTGGTGCTGCCGCCGATCCTGGCCCGCTTCCACGAAGCCCATCCGGGGGTCGACCTCGAACTCTCGCTCAGCGACCGCACCGAAGACCTGCTGCGCCGGGACGCCGATCTCGCCGTGCGCAACGTGGCCCCGACCCAGGGCGCCCTGGTGGCCCGGCGCATCGGCACGGCGCCGATCCGGTTCTATGCCCACCGCAGCTACGCCGCGCGCCGCGGCCTTCCGGCGACGGCGGCGGAACTCGGGCGCCACAGCCTGATCGGCCGGGCGGTCCACGCGGCGCAGGTGCGCCCGACCCTGGGCCACGACCTCACCTTCGCCTTCGCCTGCGACGACGACCTCGGCCTGCTGGCCGCCCTCCGCGCCGGCTTCGGCATCGGCTATTGCCAGCAGGGCGTCGCCCGCCGCGACCCGGACCTCGTCCCGGTCCTGCCCGACCTCGTGCTCGCCGAGATCGGGGTCTGGCTGGTCATGCACGAGGACCTGCGCACCACCCGCCGCATCCGCGCGCTGTTCGACCATCTGGCAGCGGGCTTGGCGGGGTATCTCGGAGAAGAATTGCCGGCTTAGTAAGCGTGTAGCCGACTTTTCTTGAGTGAGGTTTTCTTTTCTTCCTCGCACCTGGCCGGGTCACACCCACGAGGGCCGCTCACAGCACTTCGTCATCCCGGGGCCGCGCAGCGGAGCCCGGGATCCAGAACCGCAGGTTGCGCAAGACGTTGCACCGTCGGCGGTTCTGGATTGCACACCTCCGGCGCGCCCCTGCGGGTCCGGGCGCGCCTGCGGCGCCCCGGAATGACGGACCGGTGGAGGCTGTATCCGCTTGCCGTCGGGACGGAGCGCGTGCGCAGCCGGCGCTGCGCACGCGAAGCCAGACAGGGAGACAGGCAGGCCCCCTCCCCTGCCCCGGTCAGCCCACCTCGGCCGAGGCCGCCGTCAGGGCCGTCATGTTGACGAGGCCGCGGACGGTGGCGGTGGGGGTGAGGATGTGCACCGGCCGGGCGGCGCCGAGCAGGATCGGCCCGACGGAGACGCTCTGGCCAGCCACCACCTTGAGGGCGTTGAAGGTGATGTTGGCCGCCTCCAGGTTCGGCATCACGAGGAGGTTGGCCTCGGCCGTGAGGGCCGAATCCGGCCGCAGTCGCGTGAGGATGGTCCGGCTCAGCGCCGTGTCGGCCGACATCTCGCCGTCGATCTCGAGGTCCGGTGCCTGGGCGCGGATGAGCGCCAGGGCCTCCCGCATCTTGCGCGAGACCGGGTCGTCGACGCTGCCGAAATTCGCCGACGAGACCAGGGCGACGTGCGGGGTCTGGCCGAAGCGGCGCATCTCCGCGGCGGCCAGCACCGTCATGTCGGCGATCTCCGCGGCGCTGGGATCGCGGTGGATGTAGGGATCGCAGACGAACAGGGTGTGCCGGGGCAATTGCAGCAGGCCCATGGCGGCGAGGCCCTTGGCGGCGAGGCCCTCGGCGCCGGGCTTGCGGCCGATCACCCGGGTCACTGCGGCGAGGTGGTCCGGGTAGGTGCCGGTGGTGCCGCAGAGCATGCCGTCGACCTCGCCGGCCGCGAGGAGCTCGGCGGCCCGGACGGTGGCGTCGGCCCCGGGGGCGGTCTCGGCCACGTGCACGTCGGTGCCGAGGCGCAGGCGCAGGCCGAGGCCGGCGATCCGCGCGGCGATGGCCTCGGCCCGGCCGACCAGGACGGGGGTGGCGAGGCGCTCCTCCACCACCACCTGGGCGGCGCGGAGCACCCGGTCCTCCTCGCCCTCCGCGTAGGCGATCCGCTTGGCCCCGGCCTCCGAGGCGGCGGCGAAGACCGGCTGCATCACCGTGCCGGAGGTGTAGACCAGGCGCTCCAGGGAGCGGCGGTAGGTCTCGATGTCCCGGAACGGCCGGGTGGCGACGCCGCTGTCGATGGCGGCCTGGGCCACCGCCGGGGCGACGGTGGTGATGAGGCGCGGGTCGAAGGGGCGCGGGATCAGGTAGTCGGGGCCGAAGCGCAGGTCGTGGGCGCCGTAGGCGGCCGCCACCACGTCCGACTGCTCGGCATGGACGAGGTCGGCCAGGGCGCGCACGGCGGCGAGCTTCATGGCCTCGTTGATCTCGGTGGCGCCGACATCGAGGGCGCCCCGGAAGATGAAGGGGAAGCACAGGACGTTGTTGACCTGGTTCGGATAGTCCGAGCGCCCGGTGGCGATGAGGCAGTCCGGCCGCACCTGCTTGGCCAGCGCCGGCAGGATCTCCGGCTCGGGGTTGGCGAGCGCCAGGATGATCGGCCTGTCGGCCATGCCGGCGACCATCTCGGGCTTGAGCACCCCGCCCTGGGAGACGCCGAGGAAGATGTCGGCGCCCTTGACGGCGTCACCGAGGGTCTTGGCCTGGGTGTCCCGCGCATAGGCCCGCTTCTGCGCGTCGAGGGAGGCCATCCGGTCGGTGGAGACCACGCCGCGGGAATCGCAGACGAGGATGTTCTCGCGCTTCAGGCCGAGGCCCACCAGGATGTTGAGGCAGGCGATGGCCGCCGCGCCCGCGCCCGAGCAGACCAGGGTGGCGGACTCGATCGGCTTGCCCACCACCGCGAGGGCGTTGATGAGCGCGGCGGCGGCCACGATGGCGGTGCCGTGCTGGTCGTCGTGGAAGACCGGGATCTTCATGCGCTCGCGCAGCTTCGTCTCGATGACGAAGCATTCGGGGGCCTTGATGTCCTCGAGGTTGATGCCGCCGAAGGTCGGCTCCAGGCGGGCGACGGTCTCGATGAACTTCTCCGGGTCGGTCTCGTCGACCTCGATGTCGAACACGTCGATGCCGGCGAACTTCTTGAACAGGCAGCCCTTGCCCTCCATCACGGGCTTGCCCGCGAGCGCGCCGATGTTGCCGAGGCCGAGCACGGCCGTGCCGTTGGTGATGACCGCCACGAGGTTGCCACGGGAGGTCAGGCTGAAGGCCTCGTCGGGCGCGTGGTGGATGGCCATGCAGGCGGCGGCGACCCCCGGGGAATAGGCGAGCGCGAGGTCGCGCTGGGTGCTCATGTCCTTGGTCGGCTGGACCGAGATTTTTCCCGGGGTGGGGAAGCGGTGATAGTCGAGGGCGGCCCGGTTCAGGGCGGCCTCGGTGCCGGCATCGGCGTTGGCGGCGGCGCCCGGCGCGCGCAGGTCGGTGTCTTTGCTCATGGTCGTCGGTCCTGAAGTCTCGAAGAATCTAGAAGTGTCGGAGAGTCTGGAAGTGTCGGAGAGTCTGGAAGTGTCGGAGAGTCTGGAAGTGTCGGCGTGAGGGCGCCGGTCGCCCCGCGCGGGGCGGCCGGCTCGTGTCGTGAGACGGGGTTCGGGCCATCGCCTGCGACCCGGTCGGGCGCGACGGGTCCCCTCTCCTCCCGGGAGAGGAGACCCTGCGCCGGCCAAGGGCGAGATGTCCGTCCTGAACCGGGATGACGGCCCGGAGGTGGGGTCGGCCCGAGCGTGGGACGCTCCCGGGTTCAGGACGGGCCGGGCCGGTCCGCGCCGGAGACGGGCGGATCCGCATCCGGCTCCTCCGCTCCCGGCCGACCTGCCTTCAGCAGGTCGAGGGTCTGGGCCCGCATCCGCTCCCAGTCGCCCAGGACCCAGTCCATTTGCCGGCGCAGGAAATCCTGCTGGAGCTGGAGCATCGCGGGGAGGCTGCGCGCCGCCATCAGGCCCTGGACCAGGGTGAGGTTGGCGGCGAGCTGCCGGTGGGTGGTGCGGGCCACCAGCCGGCCGGCGGCCTGCAGGTCGGCATCGATGTCGGTGCGGGCCGTCCGGCTCAACGTGGCGAGGCGATCCAGATGGTCTTCCAGGGCCTCCGTGACGGCGTCGCGGGCGGCCTCGGCGCGCCGGAGGGCCGGATCGGGCTCCGGGGTCGGGTCGGGTGTGGTGTCGGGTTCGTTCGATGACATCGGCGCGTCTCCCGAAGCCGGAGCCCGAAGGGGCTCCGCGAGGATCGCGCCGGGCGCGGCGCGGTCCTGTCTTCCTGATGCGGCGGCGTCCGTCCGGCGGGCGCCGCCCGATCCCGAACCCCGGGTGGCCCGGGCTCCCGTGACCCGCCTCAGTGACCCGCCTCAGTGACCCGCTTCAGTGACCCGCTTTCTTGGGGCCGTCCTTCCGGGGCATGTAGAGGTCGGTGATGGTGCCCTCGAAGGCCTCCGCCGCCAAGCCGATCGTCTCCGACAGGGTGGGGTGCGGGTGGATGGTCAGGCCGATATCCTCGGCATCCGCCCCCAGCTCGATGGCCAGCGCCGCCTCCGCGATCAGGTCGCCGGCGGAGGGGCCGACGATGCCGCAGCCGAGGATGCGATCGGTCTCGGGGTCGAACAGGACCTTGGTCAGGCCCTCCTCGCGGCCGAGCGCCAGGGAGCGCCCGGAGGCGGCCCAGGGGAAGACGCCCTTGCCGACCTTCACGCCCTTCGCCTTGGCCTCGGTCTCGGTCATGCCGACCCAGGCCACCTCGGGGTCGGTATAGGCCACCGAGGGGATGACCTTGGCGTCGAAGGCGCTGGCCTTGCCGGCGGCGACCTCCGCCGCGACCTTGCCCTCGTGCGTCGCCTTGTGGGCCAGCATCGGCTGGCCGACCACGTCGCCGATGGCGAAGATGTGGGGCACGTTGGTGCGCATCTGCTTGTCGACGGCGATGAAGCCGCGCGCGTCGACGGCGACGCCCGCCGCCTCCGCGCCGATGCGATGGCCGTTGGGGCGCCGCCCGACCGAGACAAGCACCTTGTCGAAGGTGTCGCTGGCCGGAGCGGTGCCGCCCTCGAACGAGACCTTCAGCCCCTCCGGCGTCGCCTCCACGGCGGTGACCTTGGCCTTGAGGTGGATCGCCTCGTACTGCTTGCTGATCCGCTTCATCAGCGGCGTGACCAGGTCCTTGTCGGCGCCGGGGATGATCTGGTCCATCAGCTCGACGATGGTCACCTTCGCGCCGAGCGCGTGGTAGACCGTGGCCATCTCCAGGCCGATGATGCCGCCGCCGATGACGAGCAGGCGGGCCGGCACGCCGTCGAGCTCCAGCGCCCCCGTCGAATCGAGGACCCGCGGGTCGTCGTGCGGGATGAAGGGCATCTGCACCGGCTCGGAGCCGGCCGCGATGATGGCGTGGTCGAAGCCGATCACCCGGGTCTGGCCCTCGTGCGCGACCGCGACCTGGTTCGGGCTGACGAAGCGGGCCTCGCCCGTCACCACCGTGACCTTGCGCTGCTTGGCGAGCCCGTTGAGGCCGCCGGTGAGGCGCTTGACCACCCCGTCCTTCCAGCTGCGCAGCTTGTCGATGTCGATCTGCGGCGCGGTGAAGCTGATGCCGTGCGCCGCCATGGCGTGGCTCTCGTCGATGACCTTGGCGGCGTGCAGCAAGGCCTTCGAGGGGATGCAGCCCACGTTGAGGCAGACGCCGCCGAGGCTCGGCCAGCGCTCGACCAGCACCACCGACTGCCCGAGATCGGCCGCCCGGAAGGCGGCGGTGTAGCCGCCCGGACCCGCGCCGATGACGAGGACCTGGGCCCGCATCGCCTCGCCGGAGACGGGGGCCGCCGCCTTCGGGGCCGGCGCGGGCGCCGCCCCGCCGGTGGCGGTGGCGGAGGAGCCGTAGCCGGCCTGGCCCTCGCCCGGGGCGTGGGCGGGCGCAGCGTTCGCGGGCGCGCGCGCGCCCGCCTTGGTGGTGTCCGTGACCGTAGGCTTGGGCGCGCCGGCCCCTGCGGCCTCGGCCATGACCAGGATCAGGTCGCCCTGGCTCACCGCGTCGCCGGGCTTGATCCGCACCTCGGCCACCGTGCCGGCCACCGGGGACGGGATGTCCATGGTGGCCTTGTCGGATTCCAGCACGATGATGACGTCGTCGACCGAGATCACGTCGCCGGGGCTGACGCTGACCTCGATCACGGGCACGTTCTTGAAGTCGCCGATATCCGGCAGGTGGACGTCGTTGCTGCTCATCGCTTCACCTCGCTCGTTGGGTCGCGCAACCGGCCTTCGTCAGACGACGAGGCGCCGGACGTCCTCGAGGACGTGGGCGAGGTGGCGGGTGAAGCGCGCGGCGAGCGCCCCGTCGATGACGCGGTGGTCGTAGGAGAGCGAGAGCGGCACGATCAGGCGCGGCGCGAACTCGGTGCCGTTCCAGACCGGGCTCATCTTGGAGCGGGCGACGCCCAGGATCGCGACTTCCGGCGCGTTGACCAGCGGCGTGAAGGCGGTGCCGCCGATGCCGCCCAGGCTCGAGATCGAGAAGGTGGCGCCCTGCATGTCGGCGGCGGCGAGCTTGCCGTCGCGGGCCTTGGCCGAGATCGCCCCGAGGTCGCGGCTGATCTCCACGAGGCCCTTGCGGTCGGCCTCCTTGATCACCGGCACCACGAGGCCGTCCGGCGTGTCGACCGCGACGCCGATGTTGTAGTAGCGCTTGAGGATCAGCGCGTCCTTCTCAGGCGACAGCGAGGCGTTGAACTCGGGGTGCTTGCGTAAGGCAGAGACCGCGGCCTTGATCAGGAAGGCCAGCAGGGTGACGCGGTAGCCCTTGTCCTTGAGCTCCTTGCCCTGGGCGTCGAGTTCCCGGCGGTAGGCGTCGGTCTCGGTGATGTCCGACTCGTCCTGGTGGGTGACCAGCGGCACGTTGAGCCAGGACCGGTGCAGGTGCGCGCCGGAGATCTTCTTGATCCGCGACAGGGGTTGCGTCTCGACCGGGCCGAACTTGGCGAAGTCCACCGCCGGGATCTCCGGGATGCCCATGCCGCCGCCGGAGAAGGCGGCCGTGCCGGAGGGCGCGGGCGCCGCCGCGCGGGTGAGGTGGCCCTTCACGTCCTCCTTGGTGATCCGGCCCTTCTCGCCGGTGCCCTTCACCGCCGTCAGGTCGAGGCCGAGCTCGCGGGCCAGCCGCCGCACGCCGGGGCTGGCATGGACCTGGGAGAAATCGGGCAGGGTGCCGGCGGCCGGGGCCGACGGGGCGGGCGCAGTGGCGGCCGGGGCGGCGCTCGGGGCCGGCTCCTGCTTGGCCAGCAGGGCGGCGCTGTCGGCGCCGGCGGGGGCCTCGGCGGCCTTCTCGGCACCCTTGACCTCACCCTGGGACGCCTCGCCCTTGAACACCAGGAGCGGCGAGCCTTCGCTGACCTTGTCGCCGAGCTTGACCAGGATCTTCTCGACCACGCCGGCGCTCGGCGAGGGCACGTCCATGGTGGCCTTGTCGGATTCCAGCGAGACCAGCGGGTCGTCGGGCCCGATCGTGTCGCCCTCCTTCACGTGGATCTCGATGATCGGGATGTCCTTGAAGTCGCCGATGTCCGGGATCTGGATCTCGATGCCCACTGCGCGTTCTCCCTGGCTGAGTCGGAGCCTCTCGCGGGCCCCCTCGTCCGGTCTGTTCGATTGGATAGGATTGGGTTCTTGGGGGCGCCGGTCGCCTCGGTCAGGCGGCCGGCGGGGAATCAGGCTGGGTCCGGTCGATCACCACAGCTGGGGCGGACGCGCCCGCGACCCAACGGGATCGACCGGAATGCCCATCAGACGGTCCAGGGTGCCGGCCGGTCCGTGTCGATGCCGTAGCGGGCGATGGCGTCGGCCACGGTCTGGGCCGGGATCACGCCCTCCTCGGCGAGGCTGTGCAGCGCCGCCACCACGACCCAGTGCCGGTTGACCTCGAAGAAGTCGCGCAGGCGGGCCCGGTAGTCCGAGCGGCCGAAGCCGTCGGTGCCGAGCACGCGGTAGCGTCCGGGCACCCAGGTGCGGATCTGGTCGGCGAACAGGCGCATGTAGTCGGTGGCGGCCACCACCGGGCCGGTGCGGCCGGCCAGGCAGGTCTCGACATGGGAGAGGCGCCGGCCCTCCAGCGGGTGCAGGAGGTTCCAGCGCTCCGCCGCCATCGCGTCGCGGCGCAGTTCAGTGAAGCTCGGGCAGCTCCAGATGTCGGCGCTGATCCCGAAATCCTGCTCCAGCAGGGCGGCCGCGGCGATGACCTCCCGCAGGATGGTGCCGGAGCCGAGGAGCTGCACCCGGTGCCCCTGGGTGGTCTCCTTGGCGCCCTCCTTGAAGAGGTACATGCCCTTGATGATGTCGGCCTCCGCGCCCTCCGGCATGCCGGGGTGCTCGTAGTTCTCGTTCATCACGGTGATGTAGTAGAACACGTCCTCCTGCTCGGCATACATCCGGCGCAGGCCGTCCTGCACGATCACCGCCACCTCATACGAGAAGGTCGGGTCGTAGGAGACGCAGTTCGGGATGGTGGACGAGATCAGGTGGCTGTGGCCGTCCTCGTGCTGCAGGCCCTCGCCGTTGAGGGTGGTGCGCCCCGCCGTGCCGCCGATGAGGAAGCCCCGCGCCCGCATGTCGCCCGCCGCCCAGGCGAGGTCGCCGACCCGCTGGAAGCCGAACATCGAGTAGTAGACGTAGAACGGGATCGTCGGCGCGTCGGAGTGCGAGTAGGAGGTCGCGGCCGCGATCCAGGACGACATGGCGCCCGGCTCGTTGATGCCCTCTTGGAGCATCTGACCGTTCTTGTCCTCCTTGTAGTACATCAGCTGATTGGCATCCTCCGGCCGGTAGAGCTGGCCGACCTGGGAGAAGATGCCGAATTGCCGGAACATGCCCTCCATGCCGAAGGTGCGGCTCTCGTCGGGCACGATCGGCACGATGCGGTTGCCGATGTTCTTGTCGCGCAGCAGCGTGTTGAGGATGCGCACGAAGGCCATGGTGGTGGAGATCTCGCGGCCCGCGGTCTCCTTGAGCTGGGCCGAGAAGGCCGAGAGCGGCGGGATCTCCAGGGCCTGCGAGGTGCGCCGCCGGGCCGGGAGCGGGCCGCCGAGGGCCTCGCGCCGCGCCATCAGGTAGCGGTGCTCGGGGCTGCCCTCGGGGAACTTGATGAAGGGGATCTCCTTCAGCTGGTCGTCCGAGAGGTCGATCTGGAAGCGGTCCCGGAACTGGCGCAGGACCGCCTCGCCCATCTTCTTCTGCTGGTGGGTGATGTTCTGGCCCTCGCCGGACTCGCCCATGCCGTAGCCCTTGACGGTCTTGGCGAGGATGAGGGTCGGCTGGCCCTTATGCTTGGAGGCGGCGCTGTAGGCGGCGAAGACCTTGCGCGGGTCGTGGCCGCCGCGGGTGAGGCGCCAGATGTCGTCGTCGCTCATGTCGGCCACCAGGGCCGCGGTCTCGGGGTAGCGCCCGAAGAAGTGCTCGCGGATGTAGGCGCCGTTCTTCGACTTGAAGTCCTGGTACTCGCCGTCGACGCACTCCTCCATCAGGCGTGCCAGCATGCCGGTGCCGTCGCGCTGGATCAGGGCGTCCCAGCCCGAGCCCCACAGCACCTTGATGACGTTCCAGCCGGCCCCGCGGAAATCGGCCTCCAGCTCCTGGACGATCTTGCCGTTGCCGCGCACCGGGCCGTCGAGGCGCTGCAGGTTGCAGTTGATGACGAAGACGAGGTTGTCGAGCTTCTCACGGGCCGCGAGCGCGATGGCGCCGAGGCTCTCCGGCTCGTCCATCTCGCCGTCGCCCATGAAGGCCCAGACCTTGCGGCCGTCCGTCTGCGCGAGGTTGCGGTGATGCAGGTAGCGCAGGAAGCGCGCCTGGTAGATCGCCATCAGGGGGCCGAGGCCCATGGAGACGGTGGGGAACTGCCAGAAATCCGGCATCAGCCAGGGATGCGGATAGGACGACAGGCCCTTGCCGCCGACCTCCTGCCGGAAGCCGAGGAGCTGCTCCTCGGTGAGGCGCCCCTCCAGGAAGGCGCGGGCATAGACGCCGGGCGAGGAATGGCCCTGCACGTAGATGAGGTCGCCGCCGTGGCTCGCGTCGGCCGCCCGCCAGAAATGCATGAAGCCGGTGTCGTAGAGGGTCGCGGCGGACTGGAAGCTGGCGATGTGGCCGCCGAGCTCGGAGGAGTCCTTGTTCGCCCGCAGGATGATCGCGATGGCGTTCCAGCGGATGGCCGAGCGGATGCGGTGCTCGATCGCCCGGTCGCCGGGATGCGGGTCCTGCTTCTCGGGCAGGATCGTGTTCAGGTAGGCGGTGTTGGCCGAGTAGGGGACGGGTGCGCCCTTCTTGCGGGCCCCGTCGATCACCTGCTCGATCAGGTAATGCGCCCGCTCCGGCCCGTCGACGTCGAGGACGCCGTCCAGCGAATCGAGCCATTCCTGCGTCTCGACGGGATCGAGGTCGCGGCTACGCTCCATGGCATCCTCCTTGGGTTTTTCCCGGCGGCTCTCACGGGCCACCCTGTGTCGCGCTACCCTTCAGCAGCGTTCGTGCCAACGCTACCCAAACGCGTTTTGCGTTATGGGGCAATGGCTTCTGCCGAGCAGAACGTTTTTGGTCTGCGAATTTTGTTACGGGTTTGAATTTTTTTGTCTGGCTTTCCAGACCGGCGCTGCGGGCGTTGACCGGCCGGAACGTCGGGGCAGCCCCCGGACGGCCGGACGCGTGCCCCTTCTGGGGATGCCGCGCGGGGGCCCCGGCGGCGGGGACCCCGAAACGACGACGAGCCGGTTCCGTCTTGGCGGAACCGGCTCGTGCGTGGCGGGCCTGGGTGCGGCGGGGTGGGGCGCCGAGACCGGCGCCGGCCCTCAGTGCACCAGGATCTTCGACAGGAAGTTCTGGGCGCGCTCGGAGCGGGCGTTGGCGAAGAAGTCTTCCTTGGTGGCGTCCTCGACGATCTCGCCCTTGTCCATGAAGATCACCCGGTTCGCGACCTTGCGGGCGAAGCCCATCTCGTGGGTGACGCACATCATGGTCATGCCCTCGCGGGCGAGCTGGACCATGACGTCGAGCACCTCGCCGACCATCTCGGGATCGAGGGCCGAGGTCGGCTCGTCGAACAGCATCACCACCGGGTTCATGGCGAGCGCCCGGGCGATGGCCACGCGCTGCTGCTGGCCGCCCGAGAGCTGGCCGGGAAACTTCTTGGCATGGGCCGAGAGGCCGACCCGGTCGAGGAGTGCCAGGCCCGTCTTGAGGGCGGTGTCCTCGTCGCGCTTGAGCACCTTGCGCTGCGCCAGGGTCAGGTTCTCCGTGATGGAGAGGTGCGGGAACAGCTCGAAGTGCTGGAACACCATGCCGACCCGGGCCCGCAGCTTCGGCAGGTTGGTCTTCTTGTCGTGCACGGGCGTGCCGTCGACGACGATCTCGCCCTTCTGGAAGGGCTCGAGGGCGTTGACGCACTTGATCAGGGTCGACTTGCCGGAGCCCGAGGGCCCGCAGACCACGACCACCTCGCCCTTGTTCACGGCGGTGCTGCAATCGGTCAGGACCTGGAAGTCGCCGTACCATTTGCTGACGGACTTCATGGTGATCATGGGCCCCGTGGTCACGGGGGCCTGGGCGGTGTTGAGCGACGTGGTCATGGCGAAAATCCTCGTCTGGGGTGCGGCGACGCCTCGTCCGCGGGACGGCCGGCGTCAGCGGATGATGGCGATCTTCTTCTGGAGGCGGCGCACCGCCATGGAGGCCACGAAGCAGACCGCGAAGTAGACCACGGCCGCGAACAGGTACATTTCCACGAGGCGGCCGTCGCGCTGGGCGATCTTCGAGGCCGCGCCGAGGAAGTCGGTCACCGAGAGGACGTAGACCAGCGAGGTGTCCTGGAAGAGCACGATGGTCTGGGTCAGCAGGATCGGCGTCATGTTGCGGAACACCTGGGGCAGGATCACGCTGCGCATGGAGGCGAAGTAGGTCAGGCCCAGCGCCGAGGCCGCCGCCGCCTGCCCCTTGGGGATCGACTGGATGCCGGCGCGCATGATCTCGGAGAAGTAGGCCGCCTCGAACAGGGTGAAGGTCACCAGCGACGAGGTGAAGGCGCCCACCGTCATCGGCCGGTCGGCCCCGGTGATCCACTGCCCGAGATAGGGCACCAGGAAGTAGAACCAGAAGATCACCAGCACGAGGGGCAGCGACCGCATCAGGTTGACGTAGCCCTTGGCCACCAGCGGGATCACCGGCAGGCTGGAGAGCCGCATCATGGCGATGAGCGTGCCGAGGACGATGCCGCCGATGGCGGCGAGCGCCGTCAGCGTCAGGGTGAAGCGCATGCCGTCCAGGAACAGGTACGGCAGCGCGGAGGTGATGACGGAGAAGTCGAAATTCGCGAGCATCGCGGCGATCCTTGAGGAGGAGAAGGCGGAGGGCGGCCCCTCAGCGATGGCCCGGGACGGCGACGCGGCGCTCGATCCAGCCGGAGGTGAAGATCACCACGACGTTGATCAGGACGTACAGGATGGTGGCGGCGGTGAAGGCCTCGAACACCTGGAACGAGAATTCCTGCATGGCGCGGGCGCGGGCGGTGAGCTCGAGCAGGCCGATGGTGAGGGCGACCGAGGTGTTCTTGAGGTTGTTCAGGAATTCCGAGGTCAGCGGCGGCAGGATCATCCGGTAGGCGCTGGGGAGCAGCACGTAGCGGTAGGTCTGGTAGACCGTCAGGCCCATGGCGGTGCCGGCCATCTTCTGCCCGCGCGGGAGGGCCTGGATGCCGGCGCGCACCTGCTCGGCGACGCGGGAGGCGGTGAAGAAGCCCAGGCACACCACCGCCGTGTAGAACGGCGCGTTGGGCAGCTGCTTGATCCAGCCGCCCCAGGATTCCGGCAGCACCTCCGGCAGGACGAAGTACCAGAGGAACATCTGCACCAGCAGGGGGATGTTGCGGAACAGCTCGACGTAGGTGGTGCCGATGGCGTTGGCGAGCTTCGACGGCAGGGTGCGCATCACGCCGATGACCGAGCCGAGGAAGAACGCGATCACCCAGGCGCAGAGGGCCGTCACCACCGTCCACATCAGGCCCGAGAGCAGCATGTCCGCGTAGGTGCCGGTGCCTTCCGGGGACGGTTCGAGGAAGATGCCCCAGTTCCAGTTGTAGTTCATCGCGTCGTCGTCCCCTGTGATCGGGCATCCGGGCGAGCGCCCGTGGCATGAAGGCGGGCGAACGCCCGTGAATGTGGCGGTGCTGTGTCGGACAGTGCCGAGACCTTGAGCGGAAGGTCCAGGGCCTTGAGGGTCGCGCCCCGGTCCCACACTGACATTTCCAAAGATTTGCTGCTTTTCCGGGCACGACCCGGCGCACGCCACGCGACGGCCGCCGACCCGCCCGGCGGGGGCGGCGCGGCGGCCCTCGGGCGATTCGGCCGGGCACGGAGGGGGCTGAGACGGATCGGACGGGACCCAGGGCGGCACATCGGTGCCCGCCCCTAGCATCATCCGGACCAGAGCCCGAGGGGGCGGGCCGGCCCGCGGCTCAGGCCCGGGCCGGTGTGGCCGCCGGGACACCCTGCGGCGCGGGCCGGGCCAGGGTGAGGATCAGCAGGGCGGCGGCGAGGCAGAGCGCCCCGGCGGCGAAGAAGGCCGGCAGGTAGGTGGCGAGCTCGGCCCGCGAGAGGCCGGCCCCGTAAGCGATCGTCGCCGCGCCGAGCTGATGCCCGGCGAAGACCCAGCCGAAGACGAGGTTGGCGCGCTCGCGCCCGAACCGCGCCGCCGTCAGCCGCACGGTGGGCGGCACCGTGGCGATCCAGTCGAGGCCGTAGAACACCGCGAACAGCGACAGGCCCACGAAGGAGAAGTCCGAGAACGGCAGGAACATCAGCGAGAGGCCGCGCAGGCCGTAATACCAGAACAGGAGCCAGCGGTTGTCGTAGCGGTCGGAGAGCCAGCCCGAGGCCACGGTGCCGATAAAGTCGAACACCCCCATGGCGGCGAGCACGCTGGCCCCCTGCACCGGCCCGATGCCGTAATCGGCGCAGAGGGGGATGAAGTGGGTCTGGATCAGCCCGTTGGTGCTGGCCCCACAGATGAAGAAGGTGGCGAACAGCACCCAGAACACGCGGGTGCGGGCGGCGTCGCGCAGGGCGGACAGGGCGCCGTTCGCGCTCGGGCCGGTCGCATCTGAGCCCGGAGCGGCCGGGGCCCCGTTCGGGCGGGCCTCGCCGTAGGGCGCGAGGCCGAGATCCTCCGGCCGGTCGCGCATCAGGGCGACGACGCCGAGGCCGGCCGTGAGGAGGAGCGCGCAGATCACCAGGAGGGCGGCGCGCCAGCCGAGCGCCTCCGTGAGGGCGGCGAGCAGGGGCAGCACGACGAGCTGCCCCGTGGCGGAACTGGCGGTGAGGAGCCCGACCACGAGGCCGCGCGATCGCGAGAACCAGCGCGTCGCCACCGTGGCCCCCAGCACCAGGGCGGTGAGCCCCGTGCCGATGCCCACCACCACGCCCCAGAGCAGCACGAGCTGCCAGACCTGGGTCATCCCCAAGGAGGCCAGCAGGCCGCCGGCGATGAGCGCCAGGGCCATGAGCACGATCCGGCGCGGGCCGTAGCGGTTCATCAGGGCGGCGGCGAAGGGCCCCATCAGGCCGAACAGGACGAGGCGCACGGCGAGCGCCGAGCCGATCGTCGCCGTGTCCCAGCCGAACTCCTTCTGCAGGGGCAGGATCAGCACCCCCGGCGCCCCGACCGCGCCCGCGGTCACCAGCATGGTCAGGAAGGTCACGCCGGCCACGGCCCAGCCGTAATGGATGCCGCGGCGGGCGAGCCCCGTCGCGACGGCGTCGGACAGGCGCAGGGTCGGGTCGGTGGCCATGGCACGGTGCTCCGGCGCGCCGGCGACCGCGACGCTGGAGCCTTGCATAAGCGCATATGCACGCTTTAGACAAGGGCTCCGACCGCAGGGACCCACCATGGCCGATCCCGCCTCCCCCGCCGTGCTCTGCCACTGCAACGCGATCCGCCAGGGCGCGCGGCAGGTGACGCAGTTCTACGACCGGCACCTGGCGCCGGCGGGCCTGCGCACGTCACAATATTCGATGCTGGTGGGCCTGGCGCGGCTCGGCCCGATCGCCATCGCGGTCTTCGCCGACGCGATGGCGATGGACCGCACCACCATGGGACGGGCCCTGAAACCCCTGGAGCGCGACGGTCTCCTCGCCGTCGGCCCGGGTCCGGACGGGCGGACCCGGGCCCTGGACCTCACCGAGGCCGGTCGCCAGCGCATCGCCGAGGCCGAGCCCCTCTGGCGCGCGGCGCAGGCGGGCTTCGAGGCGCGCTACGGCGCGGCGGCGGCGTCCGACCTTCGCGCCGCCCTGGCGCGGGTGGTCCGGGCGGTGTGAGGCAACGCCCTATCCCTTGCGCGCGCGGGCGCCGAAGATCGCGGTGCCGACCCGGACGTGGGTCGCGCC
Organism: Methylobacterium sp. BI1; assembly: GCF_056680125.1. Lineage (NCBI taxonomy): Bacteria > Pseudomonadati > Pseudomonadota > Alphaproteobacteria > Hyphomicrobiales > Methylobacteriaceae > Methylobacterium > Methylobacterium sp. BI1. The sequence goes on from NZ_CM155267.1 coordinate 337,276, forward strand.
CATCTGGATCGCCGCGGGGTAGTCGGCGCTCATGCCCATCGAGAGGATCGGCAGGTCGTGGCGCTCGGCGATGCGGGCCAGCAGGGCGAAGTGCGGCGACGGCGGCGCCTCGGCGGGCGGGATGCACATCAGCCCCTGGATCGCGAGGCCGTGGGTCTCGCGGCACGCGGAGAGCAGGGTGTCGACCTGGGCCGGAGAGACGCCGCCCTTCTGCGGCTCGTCGCCGGTATTGACCTGGATCAGGAGCTTGGGCGCGCGGCCGGCCCGCGCGATCTCCTTGGCGAGCGCCGCGGCCAGGGAGAGCCGGTCGAGGCCGTGGATGACGTCGAACAGCTCCACCGCCTCCCGGGCCTTGTTGGATTGCAGCGGACCCACGAGGTGGAGCTCCACGTCCGGGTAGCGTTCGCGCAGGGCCGGCCACTTGGCCTTGGATTCCTGGACGTAGTTCTCGCCGAACAGGCGCTGCCCGGCCTCGAGGGCCGGCAGGATCCCCGCCGCGGGAATCGTCTTCGACACCGCCACCAGGGCGACCGAGGCGGGGTCGCGCTCCGCATCCTCCGCCGCCTGGGCGATCTGGTGGCGCACGGCGGCCAGCCCGGCCACCACGTCGGCGGCGCGCGGCGCGGGCGGGGCCGCGTCGGACGAGGTTTCGGGCATGGCCTCAGGAAGAGCCTCGGGAGCGGCGTCGTCGGAGACTGTGTCGGCCATGCTGCCTCGCAGGGAAGGGGTTCGGTGAACCGGTCGGCCCGGGGACTACCATCCCGGGCGCGGGCCGCAAGGACAACGCGCGGCGCGCCGAAGGGGGCCCCGCGCGGGCGGTGCGCCCCGATCCGTGTTGACCCCTCCCCTCCCCGTGGTAGTCCGGCCCCCAGCCTCTCAGGGCAGCCCCGCGTCGCGCAGGGGCCGCCCCTCACCCCAGAACCCCGGCGCCCGGCCCATGACGATCCCCCCCGCCCCCAAACCCGCTCCCGAGCGCTACAACGCCAAGGAGACCGAGCCGCGCTGGCAGCAGGCCTGGGCCGAGGCGGGCATCTACGCCACGAAGAACGACGATCCGAAGCCGAAATACTACGTGCTGGAGATGTTCCCCTACCCGTCGGGGCGCATCCACATGGGCCACGTGCGCAACTACGCCATGGGCGACGTGGTGGCGCGCTACAAGCGGGCGCGCGGCTTCAACGTGCTGCATCCGATGGGCTGGGACGCCTTCGGCCTGCCGGCCGAGAACGCCGCCATGGAGCGCAAGGTCAACCCGCGCGACTGGACCTACGCCAACATCGCGACGATGCGCGGGCAACTGCAAAGCATGGGCCTGTCGCTGGACTGGAGCCGCGAGATCGCGACCTGCGATCCCGACTACTACAAGCACCAGCAGCGCATGTTCCTCGACTTCCTGGCCAAGGGGCTGGTGACGCGCCGCACCGCGAAGGTGAACTGGGACCCGGTGGACCACACCGTGCTGGCCAACGAGCAGGTCATCGACGGGCGCGGCTGGCGCTCGGGCGCCCTGGTGGAGCAGCGCGAGCTGACTCAGTGGTTCTTCAAGATCACCGACTTCGCGCAGGACCTCTACGACGCGCTCGGCGGCCTGGAGCGCTGGCCGGAGAAGGTCCGGGTGATGCAGAAGAACTGGATCGGCCGTTCCGAAGGGCTGGAAGTCCGCTTCGCCCTGGAGGCGCCGCCGGCCCATGTCGACCCCGAGGTGACGGTCTACACCACCCGGCCCGACACCCTGTTCGGGGCGAAGTTCCTGGCCATCGCCGCCGACCACCCGATCGCCGCCGCCCTGGCCCCGGCCCACCCGGCCCTTCAGAGCTTCATCGAGGAGTGCCGGCGCACGGGCACGGCCCAGGCCGCCATCGACACGGCGGAGAAGCTCGGCTTCGACACCGGGCTGAAGGTCCGCCATCCCCTCGACCCGTCCTGGCTGCTGCCGGTCTACGTCGCGAACTTCGTGCTCATGGAGTACGGCACCGGCGCGGTGTTCGGCTGCCCGGCCCACGACCAGCGCGACCTGGACTTCGCCAACAAGTACGGTCTCGGCAACACGCCCGTGGTCTGCCCGGAGGACCAGGACGCGGCCGGCTTCGTCATCACCGACACCGCCTATGACGGCGACGGGCGGATGATCAACTCCCGCTTCCTCGACGACATGACCACCGACGAGGCCTTCCACGCGGTGGCCAACCGCCTGGAGGCGGAGATCCTCGACGGGGAACCGGTGGCGCAGCGCAAGGTGCAGTTCCGCCTGCGCGACTGGGGCGTCTCGCGCCAGCGCTACTGGGGCTGCCCGATCCCGATCATCCATTGCGAGGCCTGCGGACCCGTGTCCGTGCCGGTGGCCGACCTACCGGTGAAGCTGCCCGAGGAGGTCTCCTTCGACGTGCCCGGCAACCCGTTGGAGCGCGACCACACCTGGCGCAACGTTCCCTGCCCCACCTGTGGGCAGCCGGCGCGGCGCGAGACCGACACCATGGACACCTTCGTGGATTCGTCCTGGTATTATGCCCGCTTCACCGCGCCCTGGCTGCAGGATGCCCCCACCGACCGCAAGGCGGTCGACCAGTGGCTCGCCGTCGACCAGTATATCGGCGGCATCGAGCACGCGATTTTGCACCTGCTCTACGCCCGCTTCTTCATGCGGGCGATGAAGGCCACTGACTGGTCCGGCGTCTCGGAGCCCTTCGACGGCCTGTTCACGCAGGGCATGGTGGTCCACGAGACCTACAAGGATGCCGCCGGGGCCTGGGTGCCGCCGGCCGACATCCGGATCTCGGCCGAGTCCGGCACGCGCGAAGCGTTTCACGTGAAAACGGCGGAGCCGATCACCATCGGCGCCATCGAGAAGATGTCGAAGTCGAAGAAGAACGTCGTCGACCCGGACGACATCATCGCCAGCTACGGAGCCGACACCGCCCGCTGGTTCATGCTCTCCGACTCGCCGCCCGAGCGCGACGTGATCTGGACCGAGGACGGCGTCCAGGGCGCCGCCCGCTTCGTCCAGCGCGTCTGGCGCCTCGTCTCCCTGGCGAGCGCCGTGGAGACCACGACGGGGGCGGGCGACGCCGCCCTGCGCAAGGCCGCCCACAAGGCCCTGGCCGCGGTGGAGGAGGACGTGGAGCGCCTGCGCTTCAACCGCTGCGTCGCGCACATCTACACCCTGGCCAACGCCCTCGACGAGGCCCTGCGCGGCGGCGTCTCGCGGGGCATCGCCGGGGAGGCGGCCGGCATCCTGACCCAGCTCATCGCCCCGATGATGCCGCACCTCGCCGAGGAATGCTGGCAGGCGCTGGGCCGCGATGGCCTGGCCGCGCAGGCGCCCTGGCCGGAGGTCGATCGCGGTCTCCTCGTTGAGGACAGCGTCACCCTCCCCGTCCAGCTCAACGGCAAGAAGCGGGCGGACGTCACGGTCCCGCGCAGCGCCGACGTCGCGGCAGTCCAGGCCCTGGTGCTGGCCGACGAGGCGGTGCAGCGCGCCCTGGAGGGCCGCGCCCCGAAGAAGGTCATCGTGGTCCCGGGCCGGATCGTGAACCTCGTCGTCTGAGGGGGTGGCTTCGCTGGCCGCGAGCCGCGAGGCCCCCCGAACATCCCACCGTCCCGCACCCCGATGAGGGCGAGGAGGACACTCACGCTGTCCACACCCCCGATCCGGCGACCATGATCCTGCCGGATAGGAAACGTAAAGCTTGGGGCGAATAGGCTGTCGTCGGACTTCGGTTCGCCGTACAGACGGGCGGGACGAGACAGCGGGACGGCGGCGGGCATGATGCGCTTGGCAAACGGGGCAATGGCGGTTCGAGTCACGGCAACCGGTCCGATCGGCCGCGCCGTGCGGGTCGCGGCCGTCGCCGCCCTGGCGCTGAACCTGTCGGCCTGCTTTCGCCCCCTCTACGGACCCACCGCCTCGGGCGAGCCGATGGCTGCCCTCCTCGCCTCCGTCCAGGTGGACGACGTGGCGATGGCGCAGGGCCAGGAGCGCCTCGGGCATTACCTGCGCAGCGAACTCATCTTCGATCTCGACGGCTCGGGCCAGCCCTCCACCAAGCGCTATCGCCTGAAGATGCAGGGCAGCGAGTCGGTGCAGACCCCGATCGTGTCCTCGCAGACCGGTCGCGCCGAGGCGGGCACCATCGTGGGTACGGTGAAGTACGCCCTGGAAGACCTGAGCGGCACGAAGATCATCAGCGAGGGCGTGGCGACCTCCACCGCCACCTACGACCGCTCGATCCAGCGCTTCGCCAGCTTGCGGGCCGCCCGCGACGCCGAGATCCGCCTCGCCAAGGTCCTGGCCGAGCAGATCAAGACCCGCATCGCCTCCGTGCTGGTGACGAAGCCCTGAGCCGGACCGCCCCGTGACCGCCGTCAAGGCCAGCGACGTCGATGGGCTGATCCGGCGCGGGCCCGACCCGCGCATCGCGATCCTGCTCGTCTACGGCCCGGATACGGGCCTCGTCTTCACCCGTGCCAAGGCCCTGGCGGAAGCCTTCGTCAGCGATCCGGGCGACCCCTTCGCCATGGTCAAGATCGACGGGGACGTGCTGGCCCAGGACCCCGGACGCCTCGTGGACGAGGCCGGCACCGTCGGGCTGTTCGGCGGCACCCGCACGATCTGGGTCCGCTCCGGCAGCCGCAACTACGCCCCCGCCGTCGAGGCGGCGCTGAAGGCCGAGATCCAGAACGCCCGCATCGTCGTGGAGGGCGGCGACCTCGCCAAGAGTGCGCCCCTGCGGACGCTCTGCGAGAAGTCGCCCAAGGCCCTCGCCCTGCCCTGCTACCCGGACGACGAGCGGGCGCTGGGCGACCTCATCGACCGCACCCTGCAGGACCAGGGTCTGCGCATCGCCCGCGAGGCCCGGGACGTGCTTGCCACCAGCCTCGGGGGCGACCGCGGCGCCAGCCTGTCGGAGATCGAGAAGCTCGCGCTCTACGCCCGGGGCCAGGGCAGCGTCAGCCTCGAAGATGTCGAGGCGGTGGTCAGCGACGTCGCCGGCAGCGTGCTCAACACGCTGATCGATGCGGCCTTCGCCGGGCGCAGCGGCGAGGTGGAGCGCGACTATCGCCGCTTCCGCCACGAGGGCATGGACCCCTCGGTGATGCTCGGCTCGGCGCTGCGGCACGCCCTCACGCTGCTGGCCACCCGGCTCGCCGGGGAGGGGCAGAGCGCCAGCGCGATGGTGGCGAACTGGCGCGGCCTGCATTTCCGGCGCAAGGCGCTGGTGGAGACGCAGCTTGCCCGCTGGTCTCCCCCGGCCCTGCGCCACGCGATCCAGCTGCTTCAGGATTCCGTCCTGGCCTGCCGCCGCGCGGACCCGGAACTGGCCCACGCCCACGCCTCGAGCACCCTCTTGCGCATCGCCACCGAGGCCGCCCGGCGGCGCTAGCATTCAGGCCGGGATCAGGCGCCCGCTTGCCCCAGGTTGAAGCGCCGGCACAGGGCTTCGAGCTCGGCCGCATTCTCGTAGCGGATGCGGATCTCGCCCGCACCGGCCACCTTGGTCTTCACAGCGACGTTCATCCCGAGGGCGCGGGCCATGGCCTGTTCCAGGGTGCGGATCTCGGCATCCTTCTCGGCCGTGCGCCGGGGCCGGCCGGGGCGAGGACCGTCGCCTTCGGGCACCTCGGCGGAGGCCAGGGCCTCGACCTCGCGCACGGACAGGCCCTCCTCCACGATCCGGCGGGCAACGCCTTCGGCGTCCCGCACCGCCAGGAGCGCCCGGGCATGGCCGGCCGTGATCTCGCCAGCCACGACCCGGTCCTGGATCGTCGGAGCAAGCTGGAGCAGGCGCAGGGTGTTGGCGAGGTGGCTGCGGCTCTTGCCGAGGATCTCGGCAAGCTCGCTCTGGCTGTACTGGAACTCGCTCATCAGCCGCTCGTAGCCCGCGGCTTCCTCGATCGCGTTGAGGTCCGTGCGCTGGACGTTCTCCAGGATGGCGAATTCCAGCGAGGTGCGGTCGTCGATCTCCACCGTGACCACCGGGACCTCGTGGAGGCCGGCCCGCTGGGCCGCGCGCCAGCGGCGCTCGCCGGCCACGATCTCGTAGGTGTCCGGCACGCCGGCCAGGGCCCGGACCACGATGGGCTGAATGATGCCCCGCACCTTGATCGAGGCCGACAGCTCCTCAAGATCCGACTCGTGGAAGCGACGGCGCGGATTGCGCGGGTTCGGGCGCAGAAACTCCACCGCGACCTTGCGCTGCTCCTGCGACTTGCTCGCCGCGGCGTTGTCGTCGCCGAAATCACCAATCAGGGCCGCGAGGCCGCGCCCGAGCCGGGGCCGCACCACATCATCCGCCATCGCCACCTGCTTCAACTCCGAACCTTCGGGAAACGCTTGTCACACAGCCGGGGCAGGGCGCCCCCGCCTCGTTACGCGGCGACGGGCAGGCGCCCCTCGCGCTGGATGATCTCGGAGGCGAGGCGCAGATAGGCCTGCGAGCCCGCGCATTTGAGATCGTAGAGCAGCACCGGCTTGCCGTGCGACGGCGCCTCGGACACGCGCACGTTGCGCGGGATCATGGTCTCGTAGACCTTCTCGCCCATGAAGCTGCGCACATCCGCCACCACCTGCGCCGACAGGTTGTTGCGTGGATCGAACATGGTCAGGACGATGCCCTGGATGGTCAGGCGCGGATTGAGGGCGCCGCGCACCTGCTCCACCGTGCGCAGCAGCTGGCTCAATCCCTCCAGGGCGAAGAACTCGCATTGCAGGGGCACCAGCACCGCGTCCGAGGCGGCCAGGGCGTTGATGGTGAGGAGGTTCAGGGAGGGTGGGCAATCGATCAGCACGTAGGTGACGCCCGCCGTGGCGCCCGCCTCGCCGACGCCCTTCAGGACGTTGCGCAGGCGATGGGCGCGGTCCGGTGCGCTCGCCATCTCCAGTTCCAGGCCGAGGAGGTCCATGGTCGAGGGGGCCACCATCAGGCGCGGCACCGCCGTCGGAATGCAGGCCTGGCCCAGGGACGCCTCGCCCGCGAGCACGTGGTAGGTCGAGACCTTGCGCTGGCGCCGGTCGATGCCGAGGCCCGTCGAGGCGTTGCCCTGCGGATCGAGGTCGATCACCAGCACGCTCTCGCCGATGGCGGCCAGGGCCGTGCCGAGGTTGATCGCCGTCGTCGTCTTACCGACGCCGCCCTTCTGGTTGGCCAGGGCCAGGATGCGCAGCGGCCGATCCGGATTGCCTCCGGTCGTCGGTACGGGAGTCGGATCGCTTGTCATGAATCCACGCGAGATAGGGTCGTGACGCGGACGATCCGCGCTTCCGACTCGGTTCGGCTCGGCACGAGATCGTAAACGAATCTCCACCGTTGCGCGGCCTCGGTCAATTCCGATTGGACATCCCGTCCTTTCGGAAACAGTCCGACCGTGCCGGTTGTCAACAGCGGCTCCGCCCAGGCGAGCAGCTGGGTGAGGGGCGCCAGCGCCCGGGCGCAGACCACCGCGACGCCGCGATGCGCGCCGATGACCCCTTCGATCCGGGCGTTGTGCACCTTCGCGGGTGCGCCGGTGAGGCGGGCAGTCTCGGTGAGGAAGGCGCATTTGCGCGCGTTGCTCTCCACGAGATTGACCCGGAAGCCCGGACGCGCATGGCCCGCGATGGCGAGGACGAGTCCTGGGAGACCCGCTCCCGCCCCGAGGTCGAGCCAAGTCTCCGCCTCCGGGGCGATCTCCCGAAGCTGAAGTGCATCGGCGATGTGGCGAGTCCAGACCTCGGACAGGGTCGCGGGACCGACGAGGTTCTTCACGCTCTGCCAGCGCCGGAGCTGCTCGACATAGAGGTCGAGGCGCTGCGCTGTTTCACGTGAAACACCTGCAGCGGCCAGGACCCGATCGCGGTCGCGATCAGAGGCCATGGACGGCCCCGCGCTCGGCCCGGCGGGCATGGGCCGCGAGGAGGGTGAGGGCGGCCGGCGTGACACCCTCGATGCGGGCCGCCTGCCCCAGCGTCCCCGGGCGCACGGCTTCGAGCTTCAGCCGCATCTCGTTCGACAGGCCGGGGATGCCTGCATAGTCCAGCCGGATCGGCAGGGCGACCGCCTCGTCCCGGCGGAAGGCGGCGATATCCGCCTGCTGCCGGTCGAGATAGACGGCGTAAGTGGCATCGGTGCAGAGCCGCTCGGCCACGCGGGGCGGCACCGCGGAGAGTTCCGGCCAGACCGCGCAGAGACGCGTCCAATCGATGTCCGGGTAGGACAGCAGCTGGAAGGCGGAGCGACGGATGCCGTCCTGGTTGAGGTCGATGCCGACGGCGCGGGCCTGGTTCGGCGTCAGGCTCAAGCGATCGAGCTGCGCGCGCGCGGTATCGAGGGAAGCCTGGGCCGCCGCGAAATGCGCGGCACGGTGCCCACCGACGCAGCCGAGGGCAGCGCCCTTCGGGGTCAGGCGCTCGTCGGCGTTGTCGATGCGCAGCGAGAGACGGTACTCCGAGCGCGAGGTGAACATGCGGTAGGGCTCGCTCACCCCGTGGGTGACGAGGTCGTCGATCATCACGCCGAGATAGGATTCGGCCCGGTCGAAGGTCGCAAGGGCCGAGCCGCCCGCAAGGCGCGCCGCGTTGATGCCGGCCACAAGCCCCTGCCCGGCCGCCTCCTCGTAGCCCGTGGTGCCGTTGATCTGGCCGGCCAGGAACAGGCCCGGCAGGCGCTTGGCCTGGAGGGTGGCATCGAGCTCGCGCGGATCGACGTAATCGTACTCGATGGCATAGCCGGGCCGCAGGATGGTCGCCCGCTCCAGGCCCGGAATCAGCGCGATGACGTCGCGCTGGACGCTCTCGGGGAGGGCGGTGGAGATGCCGTTGGGGTAGACAGTCGGATTGTCGAGGCCTTCCGGCTCCAGGAAGATCTGGTGGCCCTCGCGGTCGCCGAAGCGGACGACCTTGTCCTCGATGGACGGGCAGTAGCGCGGGCCCCGGCTGGCGATGCCGCCGGAATACATCGGCGAGCGATGCAGGTTGGCGCGGATGAGGTCGTGCACCGGTTGGGTCGTGCGGGTGATGCCGCACTGGATCTGCGGGGTGGTGATCCGCTCGGTCAGGGTCGAGAACGGGACGGGGTCCGCGTCGGCCGACTGCATCTCCAGGCCGGACCAGTCGATGGTGCGTCCGTCGAGGCGGGCCGGTGTGCCCGTCTTGAGGCGTCCGAGGGCGAAGCCGGCGCGGTCCAGGGTCTGCGCCAGGCCCACGGACGGGGCCTCGCCGACGCGGCCGGCCGGGATCTGGGTCTCGCCGATATGGATGAGGCCGCGCAGGAAGGTGCCGGTGGTGAGCACGACGGCGCCGCAGGGGAGGGTGCGCCCATCGGCCAGGATCACGGCGGAGACGCGGCCCCCGACCAGAGCGAGGTCGGCCACCTCCCCCTCGATCACCCGCAGGTTCGCGGTCTCAGCGATGGCCGCCTGCATGGCGCGGGCGTAGAGCTTGCGATCGGCCTGGGTCCGCGGACCGCGGACGGCCGGACCCTTGCGCCTGTTGAGCAGGCGGAACTGGATGCCGGCCGCGTCGGCGACGCGCCCCATCAACCCGTCGAGGGCATCGACCTCGCAGACCAGATGCCCCTTGCCCAGGCCGCCGATGGCGGGGTTGCAGGACATCGCACCGATGGTGGCCGCCTGATGGGTGACGAGCGCCGTGCGCGCGCCGATCCGCGCGGCGGCGGCCGCCGCCTCCACGCCGGCATGGCCTCCACCGACGACGATCACGTCGTAGGAATCAGGTGTGTGGTGCATGGGATCGATTAAGCGGCTGAAGCACCGATGGTCAATCGACAGATGGTCGGCCGCGTGGTTTTCACGTGAAACCGAACCCGCGTGATCCCCGGGTCACAGGCCCGGCGGAGGACACGTTCACTTGCCGATGCAGAAGCCGGAGAACAGCCGATCCAGCATCTCCTCGACACCCACATGTCCCGCCACTTCCCCGAGAGCGCGTACGGCGAGCCGCAGGTCCTCGGCCGCAAGTTCTGGCAGGGCCGCACCCGCCAGCAGGCGGTCGAGATGATCGCGGCAGCGCGTCAGGCCCAGGCGGTGCCGCTCGCGGGTGATCAGGGCGTCGCCGTTGCCGACCGCCTGGGAGGCCTGAGCCTCGATGGCCGCCAGCAGCTGGTCCAGGCCGGCACCCATCATCGCCGAGATGCCGATCACGCCGACCGGCAGAGAGACGTCGGGGGCGAGGTCGCCCTTCGTCCGGACCCGGAGCACGGGTGCGTCCGGCATCGGCTCGGTCTGCGACGCCACCGCGTCCGGGCCGTCGAGCAGCAGGACGAGGTCGGCCTGCTGCATCCGGGCGCGTGTCCGGCGGATGCCCTCCGCCTCGAGGGCATCCGCCGCCTCGCGCAGGCCGGCGGTGTCCACGAGGATCACCGGCAACCCACCGAGGTCACAGCGCACCTCGATGACGTCCCGGGTCGTGCCGGGGATGGCCGAGACGATCGCCGCCTCGCGCCGGCTCAGGGCGTTCAGCAACGTCGACTTGCCGGCATTGGGAGGTCCGGCCAGGACGACGGTGAAACCGTCCCGCAGGCGCTCGCCGCGCCGGGCATCGGCCAGGACCGCCGCCACCGCGTCGCGGATCGCCCGCGCCTTCCGCGCCAGGGCCGCGTCGAGGGCCACGTCGTCGACATCCCCCTCGTCGGAGAAATCGAGGGCCGCTTCCACGCCCGCGAGCAGGTCGATGAGCCGTTCGCGCCAATCGGCCACCTGCCGGCCCAGCGCCCCGTCGAGCTGGCGCAGGGCCTGGCGCCGCTGCGCCTCGGTCTCGGCGTCGATGAGGTCGGCGATCCCCTCGGCCTCGGTGAGGTCCAGGCGGCCGTTGAGGAAGGCGCGACGGGTGAAGGCCCCGGGCTCCGCCGGTCGGCAATGTGGGATCGCGGCCAGGGCCTGCAGGACCGCGCTGCGGACGGCGAGGCCGCCATGCAGGTGCAGCTCCACCATGTCCTCGCCGGTGAAGCTCGCTGGCCCTGGCATCCAGGCGACGAGGGCTTGGTCGAGGGGCGTGCCGTCAGCCGCGCGCAGGGTACGCAGGGACAGGCGGCGGGGCGCGGGGAGGGGGCCGGCGAGGGCGTGGATCACTGCGGCCGAGGCCGGGCCGGAGATCCGGATCACGCCGACGGCCGATCGGCCGGGGCCGGTGGCGGGTGCGAAAAGGGTAGGGGTTTCGGTCATCGGGGCGGCGCCCTGGAAGCCGACACCTGATCCGTCAGGCAATCGTTAACCAGCTAACAAACTATTTTCGCCTGGAAATTGTCTTGGACCCAGGCACCGCGACCGGACCCGGATGCTGTCGCAACACGGGTCCGGCCAGTTCGGTCTCAGGTGTTCATCGAGTCGAAGAAGTCGTTGTTGCTCTTCGTCTGGCGCAGCTTGTCCATGAGGAACTCGATCGCGTCGGTGACGCCCATCGGGTTGAGGATCCGGCGCAGGACGTAGGTCTTCTTGAGCGCGTCCGGCGGCACCAGGAGCTCTTCCTTGCGGGTGCCCGAACGGGTGATGTCGATGGCCGGGAAGATGCGCTTGTCGGAGACCTTGCGGTCGAGAATGATCTCGGAGTTGCCGGTGCCCTTGAACTCCTCGAAGATCACCTCGTCCATGCGCGAGCCGGTGTCGATGAGCGCGGTGGCGATGATCGAGAGCGAGCCGCCCTCCTCGATGTTGCGGGCCGCACCGAAGAAGCGCTTCGGGCGCTGCAGCGCGTTGGCGTCGACGCCGCCCGTGAGCACCTTGCCCGACGACGGCACCACGGTGTTGTAGGCGCGGCCAAGGCGCGTGATCGAATCCAGCAGGATGACCACGTCGCGGCCGTGCTCGACGAGGCGCTTGGCCTTCTCGATCACCATCTCGGCGACCTGCACGTGGCGGGTGGCCGGCTCGTCGAAGGTGGAGGCGATGACCTCGCCCTTCACCGAGCGGATCATGTCGGTGACTTCCTCGGGGCGCTCGTCGATGAGCAGCACGATGAGGTAGCATTCCGGGTGGTTGATGGTGATCGACTGCGCGATGTTCTGCATCAGCACGGTCTTGCCGGTGCGCGGCGGCGCCACGATCAGGGCGCGCTGGCCCTTGCCGATCGGGGCGACGATGTCGATGATCCGCGGCGAGAAATCCTTCTTGGGCGGATTGTCCAATTCGAGCTTGAACCGCTGCGTCGGGAAGAGCGGCGTCAGGTTGTCGAAATGGACCTTGTGCTTGATCTTCTCCGGGTTCTCGAAGTTGATCGTGTTGACCTTCAGCAGCGCGAAGTAGCGCTCGCCGTCCTTGGGTCCGCGGATCGGCCCCTCGACGGTGTCGCCGGTGCGCAGGCCGAAGCGCCGGATCTGGGTCGGCGAGATGTAGATGTCGTCGGGACCCGGCAGGTAGTTCGAATCGGACGAGCGCAGGAAGCCGAAGCCGTCCTGAAGCACCTCGACGGTGCCGGCCCCGATGATCTCGACCTCCTTGGCAGCGAGCTGCTTCAGGATCGCGAACATCAGTTCCTGCTTGCGCATGGTCGAGGCGTTCTCGACCTCGACCTCTTCGGCGAAGGCGATCAGATCGGTCGGCGTCTTGGACTTGAGGTCCTGGAGCTTGACCTCGCGCATGCCGTCGAGATCGGCGGCGACGATTCCGCCCTCGGCCGGGCTTTCCACGGGGAGGGTCTCGTACGGTGACGTCATGGGGGATTCAGAACCGGCGGGAAGGGCGAGGCGGGGCAGAGGGTCGGAAATGGCAGTCGGGGAGTTTGGTCGCCGGGCGCCGTTTCGGCGCCGATCAGTCGGTCCGTCCTGGGGAAAGACGGCTCCGCGCATCGTCTTGGCGGAGCCGGGGGCTCACGGATGCAACGCGGCGTAACGAGGAGAGGGCCCAGCGGTAGCGCGTTTCGCGGCGTTTCGCAAGGTCTGCCCGCCGGGACGCCCGCTGGGGTGCCCCACGAGGTCCCCTCAGCGGCGGCGCAGACGGACGTAGAGGGCCCCGGCGCCGCCATGATGGCGGGCCGCCTCCTCGAAGCCGAGGACGACGGTGCGCAGCTCCGGCGCGCGCAGCCAGTGCGGCACGCTGCGGCGGAGCACGCCGCGTTCGGAGAAGGCGTCGTCGTAGGTCGGGCCGCCCTTGCCGGTGACCACGAGGACGTGGGTGTGACCGGATGCGCGGGCCCGCATCAGGAAGCCGATCAGCGCCCCGTGCGCCTCCGCCTGGTACATCCCGTGGAGATCGATCCGGGCATCGACCTGGAGGGCGCCCCGGCGCAGGGCGAGACGGACGCGGCGCTCCAGGCCCGGCGCGGTCGGGGGCGCGGGGGCCAGGACGGGCGCGGGCGGCACGGGCGGCGGGTTCGGCTTCAGCGCCGCGCGCTTGGCCAGCGTCCGGGGCATCGGCTTCGGGGGCGCGGGCTTCGTCGAGACAGCCTTGGTCGGCACGGCTTTCGGGGGCGCACCCTTGGCCGAGGCGGGCGTCGTCGCCGGAGCGGGCGTGGCTTCGGAGGGCTTGCCCGCCGCGCCACGCCCGGTGATGCGGCCGCGCAGGGGCGTGATCAGCCGGGCGATCTCGCCCCAGAGATAGGCGTCCTCCCCCGAGAGGCCGCGCGGGCGCCGGGGCGTCTTCATGGGGCGGGCGCCCCGGACTTCGGGAGCAGGACCACGAAGCCGACCGCGTCGCGCAGGTTGCCGGCGGCGATCCCGGCCTCCGCGCCGGTGCCGAGATAGAGGTCGCCGCGCGCCGGGCCGACGATGGCCGAGCCGGTATCGGCGGCGACGACGAGGCGCCCCGGCCCGGGGGATCCGGCGATCCGGCCCTCGAGCCAGAACGGCAGGCCGTAGCGCCAGAGGGTGGCGTCCACCGCGAGGTTGCGGCCGGGGCTCAGGGGCACGCCGGCCCCGCCGGGAGGCCCGAGGCTCGGGTCGTCGATCTCCGCCAGGCGGAAGAAGATGTAGGAGGCGTTGGCCCGCATCAGCCGGGCGGCGTGCCGGGGGTTGGCCCGCAGCCAGCCGGTCCAGCGGGCCAGGGTGAGCCCGTCGAGGGGCAGGTGCCCCTCCGCCACGATGAGCTTGCCGATGGAGGTGTAGGGCCGGCCGTTGCGGCCGTCGTAGAGGACCCGGACCGAGCGCCCGTCGGTCAGGCGGACCCGGCCGGAGCCCTGGACCTGGAGCACGAACAGGTCGACGGCGTCGCGCAGGTAGAGGAGGGGGCGGGCGCGGGCGCCCAGGGCGCCGTCCTCGATCGCGGCCCGGTCGGGATAGGCCTCGAAGCCGTCGCCGGTCCGGCGCGCGGCGCGCAAGGACGGGTCGAGGCCGGGCCGCGTCTCGCCGGGCTCCAGGCTGACGAGGTCGTCGGGCCGGGCCAGCACCGCGGCGGTGAAATCCGGGCTCGGGGCGGCGGCGCCGACGAGTTCCGGCTCGAAATAGCCGGTCAGGAAGCCCGTGCGCTGCTCGGGCTTGTCCCCGGCCGGGGGCCTGACGACCCGGTAGGGCGTGAACGCCTCGGCGAAGAAGCGGGCCGCGTCCGCCTCGGGTCCGGACTCGGGCATGGCCTCGGCCCGGGCGCAGGCGGCCCGGAGCGCCTCGGGCGAGCCCGCGACGGTGGCGGGCTGGGGCGTCGCCGGCGGCGTCCGGCAGGTCCGGCGGAAGGCCGCGAGGGTCGCCGCGGCGTCGGGGCCGGGGAACCCCGGCAGGGTTGCGGGATCGACGGGCTCCAGCACGGCCCCACCCACGCGAAACGGCTCGGCCGCAGGGGCGGCCGAGCCGGGGGAGGGGAGGCTGAGGGCGACGAGGAGACCCGCCGCGGGACGGGAGAACCGGTTCACGCGATCCTGTGCGGCGTCGGGCTCAGGCGCCGGCTTCCGTGGCGACGAGCTGCCAGTTCGGGTCGCGGGTGCCGAGGGTCCGGGCAAAGGTCCAGACGTCCGGCACCTCGACCACGGCCTCGGCGCTGCCGTCGGTCACCTGACCCTGCGCGTTGCGGGTGGCGGTGATGAGGTGGGAGAGGAAGTGCACGGTGATCTGCGCGACGCGGTTCTTCACGTCGACGGCCACGATCTCGGCCTTGTCGAGGGAGACGAAGGTGGTCTCCACGGTCTCGCGGCGGGCCTCGCGGGCGTCGATCTCGCGCTCGAAGCCCTCGCAGACCTCGCGGGAGAGCAGGCTGCGCAGGGTCTTGCGGTCGCCCTTGGCGAAGGCGATCACGATGGCCTCGTAGGCGCTGCGGGCGCCCTCCACGAAGGCGCGCGGATCGAAGGCGGGCTCCACCTGGACGACGGCTTCGAGGCCGTGGGCGATGGCCGAGCCGGGCTCGGCGATGCCGCGCCAGTCGCGCACGTCGGTCTTCACCGCGGTCTGGCCGCGATCGGCCTGGGGCTGGACCCGGTCGGCGCCGGGCAGGCGCACGACGTTGTCGCCGTCCCCGCGGCCGGCCGGCGGCTCGGTGCGGCTGCGGTCCACCGGCTTGAAGGGCGAGCGCTCCGTACCGGTCTTCTGCCCGAGCACCGAGCGCAGGCGCCAGATGACGAAGACCGCCAGCGCGAGGAAGATCAGGGTCGTCAAGTCGAAGGAGTCCTGCATCACTGATCCGATCGTGGCCGTGGCACGAATACGTTACTTCACGGGGCTCTGGAAACCCGGCCCGGGTCCTCGGCTGACATGCGTGGCCGAGACACGCCCGGCCATGAGAGATCTGGCCGGGAAAGATCTGGCCAAGAAAGATCTGGCCATGTCGCGCATTCCCCGGGCCCCGCGCAAGGCACAGGCCGGGTTCAGACGCGCAGAGTCTCGATCGGGGTCGAACCTCCGGGGTCGTGCGGAGATATGGATATCGCGGGCGGCGATTCCAGGCGAGGGCGCGCACCTGCGCCGCCTTGACCCGGCGCGCGGGCGCACCGGCGCCGCCTCGACCCGGTGGCGGCCCCGACCGGTCCGCCCTCCCGGCCCCGGGGCTCGCCTTGTCCCGTGCGGGCGAGCGTGATAGCGCGCTATCGCGCGGGCCGGGCGGGGGTGGCATGCCGGTGCACCCGGTTCCGGGCGGCCGGGATGGGCGCCCGTCACGGGTTCGCCCCCAGGACCTGAGCGCATCAGACCCGGGCCCCACCGCGCCCCGACGATCCAGGAAGAGGACAGAACGCCATGGCCGACACTCCGGCACCGAACGGCAACGGTGGCGCCACGGCGCAGACCGACGACGCCACGCCGACGATCAACTCGCTCGCGCAGTACACCAAGGATCTCTCCTTCGAGAATCCGAATGCGCCGCGCTCCCTGCAGCCGCAGGAGAGCGGGCCGCAGATCAACATCCAGGTGAACGTTAACGCCAAGCAGGTGGCCGAGTTCGACTTCGAGGTCGACCTGACCCTGGAGGGCGATGCCAAGATCGCCAACGAGGTGCTGTTCGCCTTCGAGCTGACCTATGCGGGCATCTTCCGCATGCGCAACATCCCGCAGGACCAGCTCCACCCGGCCGTGATGATCGAGTGCCCGCGCCTGCTCTTCCCCTTCGCGCGCCAGATCGTCGCCGAGGCCGTGCGCAACGGCGGCTTCCCGCCCCTCTACATCGACCCGATCGACTTCGTCGGCCTCTACCGCCAGAAGGCCATGGAAGCCCAGGCCCAGGGCGAGGCCGGACCGCTCAACGCCTGAGGGCGCGCCAAGCGGCCCGTCCGCCCGGGGCGGGATCCGGGGTTCCGAGGCGGGATCGCCGGGCTTGAGGATCGAAGGTCGGACTTGAGGATCGAAGGTCGGACTTGGCCGTTACTCGCAGCCGGTCCGGCCGCGGCCCCTCCTGCCGCCGGTCGCCGGATCGCCTCAGCCCCGGGATCGCATGCTCGCCACACACCACCTCGCCCTGATCAACGTCTTCACGGGCGACATCCAGGGCGGGCTCGGCCCCTTCCTCGGCACTTGGCTCGCCGAGTCGGCCTCCTGGAGCCCCTCGCGGGTGGGCTTCGTCACCACCCTGGTGGGCATCGGCTCCCTCCTCCTCAGCGGCCCCTTCGGCGCCCTGGTCGACCGCCTCGGCCGGCCCCGGATGCTGATCGCCGTCGCCTGCGGGGCGATCCTGTGCGGCACCCTGCTGCTGCTGCCGGCCCGGGGCGTGATCCCGGTCTTCGCCGCGCAGATGATGGCGGCGGCGGGCGGCACGTTGCTGCTGCCGGCGGTCACCGCCCTCACCCTCGGCATCGTCGGCAAGGACCGCTTTCCCCGCCAGCAGGGCCGCAACCAAGCCTTCAACCACCTCGGCATCCTGCTCGCGGCCGGCGGCATCAGCCTCGGCACCGGCTGGTTCGGCCCGGCCATCGCCTTCTGGGTGCTCGGCGGCATGGCGGTCCTGGCCATCCTCGCCACCGTCACCACCCCGGGCCACTGCTACAACGAGCGCCGGGCCGTGGGCTGGCAGGAGGATGGTGACGACAAGCCGGAGCGCGCCGGCCTGCGCAGCATCGTGGCCAACCGCAAGCTCCTGGTCCTCGCCGTGGCCCTGGCCCTGTTCAACCTCGGCAACGGCGGCATGCTCTCCCTGCTCGGCCAGAAGCTGGTGGCCACCGCCGTCGACGCCACCAGCTGGACCGCCCGCTACGTCATGGTGGCGCAGCTGGTGATGATCCCGGTGGCGCTGTTCGCCGGCTCCCTGGCCGACCGGCGCGGCCGGCGCCAGCTCCTCCTCGCCGCCTGCGCGGTGCTGCCGGTGCGCGCCGCACTCTCGGCCTTCATCGACGATCCCCTCTGGCTGATCTCCGCCGAGATCCTCGACGGCGTCGCCTCCGGCATCATCGGCGTCGCGGTGCCGGTGGTGGTGGCCGACCTGACCTGGGGCTCCGGCCGCACCCAGACGGCCCTGGGCTCCCTCAACGCCATCCAGGGCATCGGCGGCGCCCTCTCGGCCTGGTACGGCGGCCTCGCCCAGGCGATGCTCGGCTGGACCGGCGCCTTCCTGGCCCTCGGGGCCCCGGCCCTCCTCGCCCTCGCCCTCGTCCTGTGGCTCGACACCACCAGCGAGGGCCGCGGCGGGCGCAAGGGCGACGCCGCGCCGGAGACGGCGTCCGGACCGAAGGGGTCCGACGCGGCGGTCGAGGCCGGCGCGGGGACCGGCCCGACCCGGCGCGCGCCCCAGCCGGAGACGGCCTGAGGGCGGATTGCCGCCGGGCGGAACAGGCCGCCCCCGCCCCGGTTTGGCGAGGGAGCCTCAGCCACCGGAGCCCCTCGACGATGCACGATCGACCCGACGGACGGACCCTGCGGGTCACCGAACCGCGCGCCGTCCCCTGGCTCAGCATCGTGTTCGGCTACGGCCCGATGCTGCCCTTCGCCGCCGGTGCGCTGGCCGCCTGGGGCTGGCGCGGCGTGCCCCTCGGGCAGGCGGCCGCCGCGCTGACGATCCTGTGGGGCTGCGCCATCCTGCTGTTCCTGTCCGGCGTGCGCCGCGGCGTCAGCTTCCGCACCGAGGGCGGGGCGACCGTCGCCCAGATCGCCACCATGATCGGCCTGTTCAGCCTCGGCTTCGCCGCCCTGGTGCTGGCGACCCTAGATCGGGCCGTGCCCGCCCTGGTCCTGCTCCTCCTCGGCTTCACGGCGATCGCGTTCCTCGATCCGATCGCCGCCCGGCGCGGGGAGGCCCCGCTGTTCTTCGCCCGCCTGCGCCCGGTGCAGATCCCCATCGCCATCCTGAGCCTCGCGGCGCTCCTCGCCCTGGCGCTCTGATGCCCGGCGCGCCGATGCCCGACGCGCTTGCCGCCCCCGGCCACCCGGGATAGAGCCCCCGGGACCCCGAACAGCCCCGACGGACGCGAAGATCACCATGGCCAAGGCCGATTCGAACAAGGCCGACACCCTGAAGCCGCGCCTGCCGCGCGGTTTCGTCGACCGGCGCGCGGATGAGATCGCCGCCCAGCACCGCATGCTGGAGACGATCCGGCAGAGCTTCGAGCTCTACGGCTTCGAGGCGCTGGAGACGCCCTTCGTCGAGTACACCGAGGCGCTGGGCAAGTTCCTGCCCGATCTCGACCGGCCGAACGAGGGGGTGTTCTCCTTCCAGGACGACGACGAATCCTGGCTCTCGCTGCGCTACGACCTGACCGCGCCCCTGGCCCGGCACGTGGCCGAGCACTTCGACGCGATCCCGAAGCCCTACCGCAGCTTCCGCGCCGGCTACGTCTTCCGCAACGAGAAGCCGGGCCCGGGCCGCTTCCGCCAGTTCATGCAGTTCGACGCCGACATCGTCGGGGCCGGCTCGGTGGCCGCCGATGCCGAGATCTGCATGCTGATGGCCGACACGCTCGAGAAGCTCGGGCTCACCGGCCAGTACGTGGTGAAGGTCAACAACCGGAAGGTCCTCGACGGCCTGATGGAGTCGATCGGCCTCGCGGGCGCCGACAAGGCCGGCCAGCGCCTGACCGTGCTGCGCGCCATCGACAAGCTCGATCGCCTGGGCGATGCCGGCGTGCGCGAATTGCTGGGTGCCGGCCGCAAGGACGAGAGCGGCGACTTCACCAAGGGCGCCGGGCTGGCGGACGAGGCGATCGGGCGCGTCCTGGCCTTCACCGGCTGGACCGGAGCGGGAACGGCGCCGGCCGACAACGCCACCACGCTCGCGAATTTCGAGGCGTCGCTCGCGGGCAGCGCCATCGGCCTGGAGGGCGTGCGGGAACTGGCCGACATGGCGGCCCTCTTCGCCGCGGCCGGCTATGACGACCGCATCCGCATCGACCCCTCCGTGGTGCGCGGGCTCGAATACTACACCGGCCCGGTCTACGAGGCGGAGCTGACCTTCCCGGTCACCAACGAGGAGGGGCAGGTGGTGCGCTTCGGCTCGGTCTCGGGCGGCGGGCGCTACGACGGCCTCGTCGGGCGTTTCCGCAGCGAGCCGGTGCCGGCGACCGGCTTCTCCATCGGCGTCTCGCGCCTGTTCTCGGCGCTGCAGCTCGTGAAGAGCCCGCTGCTGGAGGGCATCACCAAGCCCGGCCCCGTGGTGGTCCTGGTGCTCGACCGGGACAACATCGCCGACTACCAGCGGCTCGTCGCCAACCTGCGCGCGGCCGGCATCCGGGCCGAACTCTATCTCGGCGGCTCGGGCATGAAGGCCCAGATGAAATATGCCGACCGGCGCGGATCCCCCTGCGCCATCATCCAGGGCTCGAACGAGCGCGAGGCCGGCGAGGTCCAGATCAAGGACCTGATCGAGGGCGCCAAGGCGGCCGCTGCCATCACCAGCAATGCCGAGTGGAAGGCCGCGCGCCCGGCGCAGTTTTCGGTGCCGGTGGCCGAGATGGTCGAGCGGGTGCGCGAAGTCCTGGGACGCCATTTCTGACGTCCCAGGTCTGATGTGTTCCGAGTCTGATGTTCCAGCACCGCGGCGCGGCCGTGGAGGCCTGCGCCACGGCCGGGTTATCCGAGGCGGCCGAACGCGATCAGGCGACCGAGATGTCGACCTGGATGTTGCCACGGGTGGCGTGGGAATAGGGGCACACCACGTCGGCGCGCTTCACGAGATCCTCGGCCACCGCCCGGTCGAGGCCCGGCAGGGTCGCCTTGAGGGCGACGACGAGGCCGAAGCCGGTGCCGTCGTCGCGCGGGCCGATGCCGACGCTCGACTCGATCTTGGAATCCTCCGAGACCGTGATCTTGTCCTTGCCGGCGACGAACTTGATCGCGCCGAGGAAGCAGGCGGCGTAGCCGGCCGCGAAGAGCTGCTCCGGGTTGGTGCCGGCGCCACCGCCGCCACCGAGTTCCTTCGGGGTCGAGAGCTTGACGTCCACCTTGGCGTCGTCGGTCGCGGCGGAGCCTTCGCGGCCACCGGTGGCGTGGGCATGGGCGGTGTAGAGGGCCTTCATGTCGGTCTCTCCTGCTGAACGGACGAACGGATCGGGCGCCGCGGGCCAGCCTGAGCCGGCCCATATCGATTGCGCGCAACCTAGTTATTTCCTCGCATAGAACTTGATTGTGCGCAATATGAAATTTGAATAAGATCGGTTTCGCGGCCTGATTTCGGCGCGCGCTGCAGCGGGAAGGATCGTTGAATATGTCGGGACGGCAGACCCGCACGCGCCGGGAGCCGGTGGCGGAACCGGCAACCCCGGACGCCCTGAGCCTGGACAGCCAGCTCTGCTTTGCCGTCTATGCTACGGCCCATGCCTTCGGACGGGCCTATCGCGCCCTCCTGGCCGCCCATGACCTGACCTACCCGCAATACCTCGTCCTGCTGGTTCTGTGGGAGGAGGAGGGGCTGACGGTCAAGGAGATCGGCCAGCGCCTGTTCCTGGATTCCGGCACCCTGACGCCCCTGCTCAAGCGCCTGGAGGCGGCGGGCCACGTGAAGCGGGCCCGGGACCGGGCCGACGAGCGGCAGGTGAGCATCTTCCTGACCGAGCAGAGCCGGGCCCTGCGCGGCCGGATGGAATGCGTGCCGGACGAGGTGGGCGGCCTGACCGGCCTCGATCTCGACGGGCGCCGGGCTCTCCTCGACATCCTGATGAACCTGCGCGGCGCGCTGCATGCGGGCCTCGGCGAGGCCGACGACCGCTCCGCCGGCCCCGAAACCGCAAGTCGCAGGTCCTGACAATCGCGGGGCCTGACAGTCGCAGGTTCTGACAGGGGCACGTCCCGATCGAGGCGGAGCCTGTAAAAAAAGCCGCTCCCGCCAGGGCGGGAACGGCTTTCCGGATCATGACACCTGAGCGTGCCCGGGGGGTCGATCCCGGCCAGCCCCGGAGGGGCAGGCCGAACCGAACCTGGAACCCTGGCCTCGGAATCAGGCCGTCAGATTCAGGACTTGGTCTTGAGGTAGGCGATGATGTCGTCGACCTTCTTGGGGTCCTTGACGCCCGGGAAGACCATCTTGGTGCCCGGAACCTTCTTCTTCGGGTCGGTCAGCCACTCGTGGAGGTTGGCCTCGTCCCAGGTGATGCCGGAGCTCTTCATGGCGGCCGAGAAGGCGTAGCCATCGGCACCTTCGCCGGCCTTCGAGCCCACGACGCCCTTCAGGGTCGGGCCGACGCCGTTCTTCTCGAAGTTGTGGCAGGCCTTGCAGGGGGCGAAAGCCTTCTCGCCGGCGGCGGCGTCGCCCTCGGCGTGAGCCGACAGAGGCAGCAGCAGGGCCAGGGCGGCGCCGAACATGACATGACGCATCGTGTTTTTCCTCCTTGAAGCGGTTTCAGCCGCTTGGGCTTATGGCAGAGCTTACCCGTTTAGAACAGATTGAGACAAGAACGCGCAAGGCCGGCTGCGATGCGCTGCGGCCAAAGGAAGCTTTCCCGGCGGCGTTCGGTTCCGCCGCCGCGGCCGACGCCACGAACCGGATGCGCCGGGCCGGTGTTTGTCCTAAGGTCCATCGCAAAGCACCGTCCGTCCTCCGTCTCTCCCCGCCGCTCCCTCATAGGCGATCCCGGCTGAGCGGATGATGAAGATGGCGCGCCCCCGGAGGACATGCCCATGTCGATCGCCTTTCCCGTGCCCGATGCCGCCATCGTCGCCCGCCGCGAGGCGATCATCGCGGGCCTCGCCCCCCTGGTCGCGCCGGAGGCCCTGGTCACGACCGAGGACGAGCGCCGCGCCTTCGAGACCGACGGGCTCACCGCCTACCGCAAGATGCCGCTCGCCGTGGTGCTGCCCTCGACGACCGCCGAGGTCTCGGCCGTGATGGCGTTCTGCCACGCCAACGGCGTCCGGGTGGTGCCGCGGGGCGCCGGCACCTCGCTGGCCGGCGGCGCCATCGCGCAGGAGGATGCGGTGATCCTCGGTATTTCGAAGATGAACCGCATCCTCGACATCGATTTCGAGAACCGCACCGCGCGGGTCGAGGCCGGCATCACCAACCTCGCCATCTCCGGCGCCGTGAGCCACGAAGGCTTCTTCTACGCCCCCGACCCGTCGAGCCAGCTCGCCTGCACCATCGCGGGCAACATCGCGATGAATTCCGGCGGGGCGCACTGCCTCAAGTACGGGGTGACCACCAACAACCTCCTGGGCGTCACCCTGGTGATGAACGACGGCACCGTGGTGACGATCGGGGGCGCGCATCTCGACGCGCCCGGCTACGACCTCCTCGGCCTCGTCTGCGGCTCCGAGGGGCAGCTCGGCATCGTCACCGAGGCCACCGTGCGCATCCTGCGGGCGGCGGAGGGCGCGCGCCCGGCCCTCGTCGGCTTCGGCTCGGTGGAGGATGCGGGCGCCTGCACGGCGGCGATCATCGGGGCGGGCATCATCCCGGTGGCGATCGAGTACATGGACCGGGAGGCGATCCTGATCACCGAGGATTTCGCGCAAGCCGGCTATCCGCGCGACGCCGAGGCCATGCTGATCATCGAGGTCGAGGGCTCGGATGCCGAGTGCACGGCGATGCTGGCCCGCATCGAGGCCATCGCCAGCGACTTCAACCCGACGAGCATCCGCGTCTCGAAATCCGAGGCCGAGAGCGCCGCGATCTGGAAGGGCCGCAAGTCCGCCTTCGGCGCCACCGGCCGGATCTCGGACTACATCTGCATGGACGGCACCATCCCCACCGGGCAGCTCCCCGGGGTGCTGGAGCGCATCGGGGCGATCTGCGCCGAGAAGGGCCTGCGGGTCGCCAACGTGTTCCATGCCGGCGACGGCAACCTGCACCCGCTGATCCTGTTCGACATCAACAAGCCGGGCGAGATGGAGAAGGCGGAGGCCGCCGGCGACGAGATCCTCAAGCTCTGCGTCGAGGTCGGCGGCTGCCTGACGGGCGAGCACGGCGTCGGCATCGAGAAGCGCGAGCTCATGCGCTTCCAGTACGCCCAGGCCGATCTCGAGCAGCAGATGCGGGTGCGGAACGTGTTCGATCCGCACTGGCTGATGAACCCCGCCAAGGTGTTCCCCCTGGAGGGGCGCCTGGTCGCCTAAGCCTTACGCCTCGGCGCCGAAGGCCTCGCAGCGGAAGGCGCCGTAATCGGTGCGGGCCAGGCGCTCGGCCAGTGCCGGCAGGAACAGCATCGCCTCCTCGGCGAGGCGCCAGGGCGGGTTGATGACGACGAGGCCGGTGCCGTTGAGCCGCGTCGGGTCGGGCTCGGAGACCATCAGGTCCAG
The DNA here is from genome assembly GCF_056680125.1 of Methylobacterium sp. BI1. Classification (NCBI taxonomy): domain Bacteria; kingdom Pseudomonadati; phylum Pseudomonadota; class Alphaproteobacteria; order Hyphomicrobiales; family Methylobacteriaceae; genus Methylobacterium; species Methylobacterium sp. BI1. Next base: position 361,263 of record NZ_CM155267.1, read on the forward strand.
GCGCAGGGCCGGGCGGGCGAGGTCCCGGTCCAGCTGGGCCACCATGTGGTCGACCTTGGCGACGTCCTTGATCGGGTACCAGCCGAGATAGATCCCGGTCGGCCACTTGCGCGCCGCCTTGGCGAGGGCCGCCCCGAGGCGGTCGATCTCGCCGAGTTCCTCGTAGGGCGGGTCGATCAGGACGAGGCCGCGGCGCTCGGGGGGCGGGATCATCGCGTTGAGCGCCGTCCAGCCGTCGAGATGCATCACCTTCGAGAGGGAATCCTGGTTGAAGCGCGCCCGCAGGATCTCGGCGTCGGCCGGGTGCAGCTCCACGAAGACGCCCTGGTCGCTGGGGCGCAGGAACTCCCGGATGATCGCGGGCGAGCCCGGATAGGTCTCGGCTCCGTGCCGGTCCTGCACCGCCGCCACCGCCGCGCGATAGGGGGCGAGCAGGATCTCGACCGCCTCCGGAAACGGCGTGGCGAGGCGGCCCCAGCCCTCGTGCCACTCGCCCGTGCGGCCGGCCTCGTCGGCGGTGAGGTCGTAGAAGCCGAGGCCCGCATGGGTGTCGATCGCCCGGAAGCCCGTGGGCTTCAGGCAGAGATGGGCCAGCACGCGGCTGAGCACGAGGTGCTTCAGGACGTCGGCGAAGTTGCCGGCGTGGAAGGCGTGGCGGTAATTCATCAGGTCCGGGCCCGTCTCAGCGCACGCCCCGGCGGTCCCGCCCGGGGTCGGAGCGCGGCATCATCTACCGCGCGGCGTCGATGGCAACCTCGCCCGCGCGGCAATTCTGGCGCGCCACCTCGGGGCAGGGGGTGAAGCCGCGCAGATCCTTGGCAAAGCAGATCCGCACCTCCTGGAGCTGGCCGCCCCGGCAGGTCACCGACATCATGTCGGGGCGCAGGCCCCGGTTGGCCGCCACGAACTGCCGGGCGATCTCGATCGGCGGCATCCGGGTGTCGCGCTCGGGGGCCTTGAAGGCGTCCGGGACGGTCACCGCCGCCCGGGCGTCCCGGGCCGCCTGGAAGTACGAGACCGGGTCGAGGCCGGAGCAGGTGCCGTGGGTGCGCCACTCGTGCCGGGCTAGGCCCTCGCTCGGATAGACCTGACCCGCCACCGTGATCGCCTGCCGGGTGGGCGAACGCTCGACCGAGGAACAGTTCGCGGGGTAGCCCCGGGTGTATTGCGGCCAGAGCCCGTGCACGACGAAGCCGAGGCCGCGGCCCGGACGGCACTGGCCCTCCGCCTCGCGCCGGGCGCCGGGGCCCTCGCAATAGGTCGGCGACCAGGACAGGGCCAGGACGTAGAAGTCGAAGGTGCCCGGCGTGCCGCCGCGCTCGAAGCCCTGCGCCAGGGCGCGCGGAGGTCCGGCCCCCTGGGCCAGCGCGAGGGCCAGGCCGGCGGCGGCGAGGCGCGGCACGCCCCGGCGCCAAAGGCTCGGGCTCACGGACGGGCTTCGCGGCAGGCCGAGGAATAGGCGTAGGCGAGGTTGCGGTCGAGGCCGTGGACGCAGAACTCGATGCCCCAGTCGGCGCCGATGATCCCGAGCCCGTCGCGCACCGAGTAATCGACCTTGCGGCGGATGCCGTCCGAGGTGGTGGCCACGGCGCTGCAGAAGCGGCGCGGGACGTAGTCGAGGCCCCAGGGTCGCCAGGCCGTGCGCTCGATGTGCTCGTAGCGCAGGATGGTGAGGGAGGAGTTCCAGAACTTCGCCTCCTTCTCGGCGAAGTGCGTCGAGAGCCGCTCCAGCACCTCGGGGGCCTGGCAGCCGGGGATGTTGGCGTCGTAGTTGAACTCGCGCTCCTCGGCGGGGGTGATCTCCTCGCGGCCGGACCGGGCGAGGGCCGGCTGTAGGGCGCCCGCCAGGACGAGGCCGAGGGCGAAGGCGGTGGAGAGGGGATTCGGGCGCATGCCGGCGTCTTTGTTCCGCTGGAGTCCGTGAAGCTGTCCGGAACGATGGCGGCTCGGCCCGCCCTGTCAAGCATGAGGCCGGCCGCGCCGTCGCTTTCCGCAGCCCCTGGGGTGCGCCGGGCACACCCCGAACGCCGGACCGGGACGGGGCTCAGTAGATCGGTTCGGCGAGTCCGGGGGCGGCGAGCGAGAGCGGCTCGGCGGCGAAATCCTCCGGGGGGAGGGCGGCCGCGACCCGGGGCGCCGGCGCGCGCGGCACCGGAGCCCGCGGGGCGGCGGCGTAGGCCACCGGCGGCGTGGAGGGGCGGACAGGGCCCGCGCTGTGGGCGAGCTGCGCCGCGGGAGGCCGGGTCGGCTGGCGCGCCGACATCGGGGTGACGCCGTAGGGATCGTCCTCCTCGACGTCGATCGGGGCCTGGGGCGGGGCCGGCAGGCGCTCGGGCGGACGGGGACGGGCCGTGGCGCGCGGCACGCCGTCGGCGCCGAGCTGCGGCGTGAACTTGATCAGCGGCTGGCAGATGCGGCGCAGGCCGCGCGGGTCGTGTCGGGCGAGGTCGACGTGGATGTGGTCGTAGTGGAACACGTTCGAGCCCGGCGCCAGCACGGTGGAGAACCGGGCGCAGGCCCCGAGGAAGACCTCGCGCAGGAAGCCCTGCTCGGCCTCGGTGCCGCGCCAGCCGCCCTTCACGGTGATGACGTAGCCGTCGGCGAGCTTGAACGACATGATGTCGACGGCATTGCCGAAGGAATGCTCGGAGAGCTTGGCGCCGGCCTGGTTGTTGCGGCCGCGGCAGGCGTAGGTGCCGGCGTTGATCTCGGCCACGGGCTGGCCGAAATACAGGTTGGCGGCCGGCTGGATCGTGTCGGCGAGCCAGGCCTCGGCCTCCGTCAGCGCCGGGCAGGCCAGGGTCACCCGCTGCTTCAGGGCGACGGTGCCCTTGCCGAGGCGGGTGACGCGGTAGGGCTGCAGCATGCCGCAGACGCCCGGACCGCTGATCTCCTTGACGGGGGTGACGAACTCCGTCGTCTCGACGAGACGCTTGGCGTTGCAGGCCTGCTCGGTCTGGTCACGCCAGGGCTCGCGCTGCTCAAACTTGTTGAGAGCACAGCCGGTGAGGCCCGCGCCGAACAGCGTCAGGGCCGAGAACGCGAATACGCTACGCCACATGATGCGGACGATGCGCCGGGTTCCGTAAACGTTGCGTCAACGATGCGGTGCGGGCGGCGTCCCTGTGGACGGGTGTTGACAGACGGCGGCCGAGGCCGGACCAAGCCCCCATGCTCTCCCTCGTCGATCTTCGCACCCGCATCGCCGCCGGCACCCTCGACCCCGCCGGTGCCATCCGTCTCGCCGAGGCTGCCATCGCGGCCCGCGACCCCGGCATCGGGGCCATCGTCAGCCGGAATCCCGCCCCGGCGATCGCCGGCTCCGGGCCGCTGGCGGGCATCGCGGTGGGGGTCAAGGACATCATCGACACCGCCGACCTGCCGACGCAGATGGGGTCGCCGATCTATGCCGGCTGGCAGCCGAAGGCGGATGCCGCCATCGTGGCGCGGCTCCGGGCGCTGGGCGCGGTGCCCCTGGTCAAGACCAGCACCTCGCCCTTCGCCAGTCACGATCCCACCGCGACCGTGAATCCGCGCGACCCCGGCCACACGCCGGGCGGCTCCTCGGCGGGGTCGGCCGCGGCCGTCGCCGCCGGGATGGTGCCCCTGGCCCTCGGCACCCAGACCGGCGGCTCGGTGATCCGCCCGGCGGCCTTCTGCGGAGTGGCGGCGATCAAGCCGTCCTTCCGCCTGCTGCCGACGGTCGGCGTGAAGACCTTCTCCTGGGCCCTCGACACCGTCGGCCTGTTCGGCGCCGGGATCCGCGACATCGCCCAGGGCCTGAGCCTGATCGCCGACCGGCCCGCCCTCGACCTCGACGGCGACGCGGCCCCGCGGCCCCTGCGTCTCGGCCTCTGCCTGCAGGACTTCGCGGACGCCCCCGACCCGGACGCCCTGGCCGCCCTGCACCGGGCCGCCCGCGCGGCCGAGGCCGCCGGCGCCCGCCTCGTCGACCTCGTCCTGCCGGATCCGCTGCCCGAGGCCTGGGCGCAGCATCCGGTGATCCAGGATTACGAGGCCCGCCAGGCGCTGGCCTGGGAATACGCTCACCACCGGGCACGGCTCAGCCCGGAACTCGGCGAGCAGCTCGACGCCGCCCAGGATCTCGTCGCCGCCCAGTACGACGCGGCACGGCGCGCGGCGCACCGGGCCCGGCGTGCCTTGAAGGACCTGTTCGGAGACTTCGACGCGATCCTGACCCTGTCGGCCCCGGGCCGGGCGCCGGCCGGCCTCGGCACCACGGGCGATGCGCGCTTCAACCGCCTGTGGACGCTGATGGGCGTGCCCTGCGTCACCGTCCCGGTCCCCGGCGACGGCCTGCCCCTGGGCGTGCAGATCGTCGCCCGCTTCGGCGACGACGGCCGGGCGCTGGCCGTGGCCCGGATGATCGAGCAGGCCCTGGCGGCGTAGCGCCCCGACGCCGTGAGCCGACGAAACCGAACGACGAGCGCCCCCTCGTCACAGCCCGTGCCACAGACGATCGCCCCGATGCATTCCTGGAAACAGGCCGTGGCCCGGGCCTTCGACGGGGCCGAGGGCTATGACGGTGCGGCGGCGATCCAGGCCGAGGTCGCGCAGCGTCTTGCGCGGCGCATCGGGGCCGAGCCCCTGGCGCCGGCGCCGCGCATCCTCGAGATCGGCTGCGGCACCGGCCTGCTGACCACGCAGCTGCGCCGGCGTCTGCCGAACGGCGTGCTCGTCGCCTCGGACCTCGCCCCCGCCATGGTGCAGCGCTGCCGCGTCCGCCTCGCCGGGGCGGCGGACCTGCGCTTCGTCGTCATGGATGCCGAGCGGCCGGCCTGCGCGCCCGGCTTCGACCTCATCGCGTCGAGCCTCGCCGCGCAATGGTTCGAGGACCTGCCCGGAACCCTGGCGCGCCTCGCCGCCCTGCTGGCGCCCGGCGGCCTGCTGGCGGTGGCGACGCTGGGCTCCGGCACCTTCGCCGAGTGGCGGGCGGCTCACGCGGCCCTGGGGCTGGACGCGGCGACACCCGTCTACCCCTCGCTGCAGGACCTCGCCGGGCTGACCTGTCCCGGCTGCACCCTCACGGTCTCCGCAGAGCCCCTGGTCGAAGCCCATGCCGACGGCCGGGCCTTCCTGGCGTCGCTGCGGGCCATCGGCGCCGGGACGCCCGGCGCGGCGCGGACCCTCTCGCCGGGCGCGATGCGGCGGGTGCTGCGGGGCTTCGCGGCGGGGGGTGCGCAGGTCACCTACGAGGTCGCGACGCTCCTCATCCGGCGCGAGCCACAGGGTTAAGGGTTTTCACGTGCAACAGCGGCTCAGGCCGCGGGCCTGGTATCACCGCCCGGGCCGCCCCGGCGCAGCAGGAACACGCCCTGCGCGCCCATCAGGTTCCAGACCCACCAGGGCATCGCGAAGCGCATCGGCCGGCCGCTGGCGTCGAGCGCAGTGGCCTTCTCGATCTCGGCATTCACCGTCCGGCACAGGCCGACGAAGTCGCGGATCGTGCAATGGTGGATGTTCTGGGTCTCGTACCATTCCTCGGGCATCAGGGCCGTGACCGGCATGCGACCGCGCAGGGCGAGCTCGGAGCGGACACGCCAGTGACCGAAATTCGGGAACGAGATGATCACCTGCCGGCCGATGCGCAGGAGGTGTTCCAGCACGATGCGGGGGTTGCGCGTGGCCTGGATGGTCTGGGACAGGACGACCACGTCGAAGGCGTCGTCGGGATAGTTCGCCAGGTCGGTGTCGGCATCGCCCTGGATCACCGGCAGGCCGCGCGCGAGGCAGGCGTTGACCCCCTCCCGCGACAGCTCGATGCCGCGCCCGTCGACGCCGCGCCGGTCGCGCAGCAGGGCGAGCAGGGCGCCGTCGCCGCAGCCGATGTCGAGGACCCGGGCATTCGCCGGGACGAGGTCGAGCACCACGAGGTGGTCGACGCGGGTATTGCCGGCCTCGCCCCGGGGCAGCGTCTCCGCCGATTCCCAGGGCCGGTGGGCGGACATCTCCGATCCCGTCACAGGCCGCGGGCCCGGGCGGCGGCGTCGATGTAGCCGCGCGCGGCAGCGAACATCGCCGGCTCGTCGAGGAGGAAGGCGTCGTGCCCCTTGTCGCTCTCGACCTCCACGAAGGCGACCGGGGCCGAGGCCGCGTTCAGGGCATGGACGATGGCGCGGGATTCGGAGGTGGGGAACAGCCAGTCGGAGGTGAAGGAGATCACGCAGAACCGGGTCCGGGTGCCCTTGAAGGCGTTGGCCAGCACCCCGCCCCGGTCGGCGGCGAGGTCGAAGTAATCCATCGCCCGGGTGAGGTAGAGATAGGCGTTGGCATCGAAGCGCTCGACGAAGCTGAGGCCCTGGTGGCGCAGGTAGCTCTCGATCTGGAAGTCGGCGTTGAACGAGAAGGTCGGCGCGGAGCCGCCCTGGAAGCGGCGGCCGAACTTGCGGTGCAGGGCCGGCTCCGACAGGTAGGTGATGTGCGCGCCCATGCGGGCGACACCCAGGCCCTTGGCCGGCCGGGTGCCGGCCTCCAGGTAGCGCCCCTCCGCCCAGGCGGGATCGGCCATGATCGCCTGCCGGCCGACCTCGTGGAAGGCGATGTTCTGCGCCGAGTGGCGGGGTCCCGTGGCGATCGGCATCGCGGCGAAGACCCGCTCGGGGTAGCTCGCCGCCCATTGCAGCACCTGCATGCCGCCCATGGAGCCGCCGATGCAGAGGAACAGGTCGCGGATGCCGAGCCGGTCGAGCAGCATGGCCTGGGCCCGGACCATGTCGCGGATGGTCACCAGGGGGAAGTCCAGGCCGTAGGCCCGGCCCGTGGCCGGGTCGATCGAGGCCGGGCCGGTGGAGCCCATGCAGGAGCCGATGACGTTTGAGCAGACGACGAAGTAGCGGTCGGTGTCCACGGGCTTGCCCGGCCCCACCAGGGTCTCCCACCAGCCGCGCTTGCCCGTCACCGGATGGGTATGGGCGAAGTGCTGGTCGCCCGTGAGCGCGTGGCAGATCAGGACGGCGTTGGAGCGGTCCGCATTGAGGGTGCCCGCGGTCTGGTAGGCGATCTGGAAGGGTGCGAGCTGCACGCCGGCATCCATGGCCAGGGGCTCGTCCAGGCCGAACTGCGCCACGAGGCCCTTGGGCTCGCGGGCCTGGGAGAGCTCGGCGCCCGGCGCGTCGGCGCGCGCCGACTCGTCTGCGGGCGTGCCTGGCTTGAGGGCGGTATCCAGCGACATGGTCATGAAACGGGTTGGAGGAGACGGCGCGTCGGTCCGGGCGGGACGGAAGGGACGGCTCGGCGTGCCGTCCGGAGAGAAGACCATGCGTCGTGAGGCGTTCAGGTAGTGTGCGCTCCCTCACGCGTCAACGAAAGGGCCACGCGCCCGGCCGGCGCGGCTTCCGGTTTCAGAAGCGCCCGGACGCGGCGGTTCGGGGCAAAGGGCTCTGGCCCTTCGGCGCGCGCGATCGTAGACCGGGCGATGGCGCCCGGGAGGCGAGACCCCGGCGCCGGCTCCCCCGATCGTCCCCACCGCACCCTCGCGAGCCCCCGATGCGCTTCACGACGAGACCCGCGCCGCCCCTCGACAACCTCGGCGACCTGCGCGCCGAGATCGATCGGATCGACGCCGAGATGCACGCCCTGCTGATCCAGCGCGGGTCGATCATCGACCGGCTGATCGCGGTCAAGCGCACCTCGGCCAGCGGCTCGGCCTTCCGGCCCGGACGCGAGGCCTCGATGATGCGGCGCGTCGCCGAGCGCCATCGCGGACTCCTGCCCCTCGACACCGTGGAGGGGATCTGGCGGGTCATCATCGCCACCTTCACCTACGTGCAGGCGCCGTTCTCGGTCCATGCCGACATCTCGGGCGGGGATGCGCCGATGCGCGATTCCGCCCGCTTCCATTTCGGCTTCACGGTGCCCTACCGGCCCCACCCCACCTGCCTCGCGGTGATCGAGGCGGTGGCCGCCTCCCGCGGCGACCTCGGCATCTTCCGCCTCGACCCGGACGGCTCGGGCGCGTCGACCGACGCGGCGCCCTGGTGGGAAGGGCTCGTGGGCGACGGCCGGCCTAAGGTCATCGCGCGCCTGCCCTTCATCGAGCGGCCCACCCACCCGGCCGGCACGCCGGTCTTCGTGGTCTCGAACCCGCTCGATGACCCGGCGGCGGCCCAGCGCGACTGGGTCCTGCACGCCACCCGCGTCGCCGCCTGGGAGCCGGAGGCCATGCGCGCCCTGCAGGATCTCTACGGCGAGGTCGTCGCCCGCGCGCCCGGACCGGGCGGACACGGCCTGCTCCTAGCCGTCCCCGGCGGGGTCAGCGCCCGGCAGTTGCAGGAGGCCCTGACCCGGGCCGGTGCCGCGCCCGAGGCCCTCGACGAGATCGGCAGTCACGCCGCCCGTTTCCGAGTCTGAGCTGCGCGGATCTGACTTCCACGGGTCTGACCTGCGTGGGCCTGAAGCACGGGGCCCGCTCGCAAAGCCGGGCCAGCTTTGTTAGACGGGCGCTTCGCCGATCCAGCGGCGGCCGCCAGGTCCTCCTCCATGTCCTCGTCCCCGTCCTCTGCCCCCGTCGCTCCCTCACGCCCGGTGCCCCGTCCCGGCGTCCTCGCCATCGAGGCCTACGTGCCGGGCAAGAGCGGCGCGCCCGGCCATGCCAAGGTGCACAAGCTCTCCTCGAACGAGACCCCGCTCGGCCCGAGCCCGAAGGCGGTGGCGGCGATGCGGGCGGAGGCGGCCAAGCTCGAACTCTACCCGGAGGGCACGTCGCGGGTGCTGCGCGAGGCGATCGCCGCCCGCTACGGCCTCGACCCGGCGCGGATCGTCTGCGGCGCCGGCTCGGACGAGCTCCTGTCCTTCCTGGCCTATGCCTATCTCGGGGCCGGCGACGAGGGGATCTTCACCGAGCACGGCTTCCTGGTCTACCGGATCGCGATCCTGGCCGCGGGCGGCACCCCCGTGGTGGTGGCCGAGCGCGACCTGCGCGCCGATGTGGACGCGCTGCTGGCCGCCGTCACACCGCGCACCAAGATCGTCTACCTCGCCAACCCCAACAACCCGACCGGGACCTACCTGCCCTTCGACGAGATCCGGCGGCTGCATGCGGGCCTGCCGCCCCACGTCCTCCTCGTCCTCGACGGCGCCTACGCGGAATACGTGCGGGCGAACGACTACAGTGCCGGCCTCGACCTCGTGCTCGAGGCCAACAACGTCGTGATGACCCGCACCTTCTCGAAGATCCACGGGCTGGCCGCCCTCCGCATCGGCTGGATGGTCGGCCCCGCCGAGGTGGTCGACGCGGTCAACCGCATCCGGGGGCCCTTCAACCTGTCCGGGGCCGGCATCGCCGCGGGTGCCGCCGCCATCGCGGACGACGTGCACGTGGCCGCCGCCGTCGCCCACAACGACGCTTGGCTCGCCACGATGACGCGGGCGGTGCAGGGGCTCGGGCTGACCGTGACGCCAAGCGTCGCGAACTTCATCCTCGTCCACTTCCCCGATGCGCCGGGCCGGACGGCCGCCGAGGCCGACCTGTTCCTCTCCGCCCGGGGCGTCATCACCCGGCGGGTCTCGTCCTACGGCCTGCCCCACGCCCTGCGCGTCACCATCGGCAGCGAGGAGGCGAACACCGCCTTCCTCGAGGCCCTGACCGCCTTCGTGCGGGGCGAGAACCGTGGCTGAGATCGACACGCATTCCCTCGAGACCCTCGCGATCGTCGGGCTCGGGCTGATCGGCTCCTCGATCGCCCGGGGCGCCCGGCAGTTCGGCCTGGCCCGGCGCATCGTCGCCATCGACCGCGACCCCGCGGTGCTGGAGCGCGTGCGCGCGCTCGGCCTCGCGGACACGGCCACGGACGACCTTGCCGCGGGCGTGGCGGCGGCCGACCTCGTCATCCTGTGCGTCCCCGTGGGCGCCGTGGGGGCGGTGGCGGAGATCATGGGGCCGGCCCTGAAACCGGGGGCCATCGTGTCGGACGTCGGCTCGGTCAAGGCCTCGGTGGTGGCGGCCGTCGCGCCCCACCTGCCCGCCGGCGTGCATTTCGTGCCGGCGCATCCGGTGGCCGGCACCGAGTATTCCGGACCGGATGCCGGGTTCTCGACCCTGTTCTCCGGGCGTTGGTGCATCCTCACTCCCGCCGAGGACACCGACCCGGCGGCGACGGCGCGGGTCCAGGCCTTCTGGGAGGGCCTGCGCGCCATCGTCGAGACGATGACGCCGGAGCATCACGACCTCGTCCTGGCGATCACCAGCCACGTGCCGCACCTCATCGCCTACAACATCGTCGGCACCGCCGCCGACCTGGAGGCGGTGACCCAGTCCGAGGTGATCAAGTTCTCCGCCGGCGGGTTTCGCGACTTCACCCGCATCGCCGCCTCCGACCCGACCATGTGGCGGGACGTGTTCCTGACCAACAAGGACGCGGTGCTGGAGATGCTGGGGCGCTTCAACGAGGACCTGGCGGCCCTAGCCCGCGCGATCCGCTGGGGCGACGGCGAGGCCCTGCACGACCTCTTCACCCGCACCCGCGCCATCCGCCGGGGCATCGTCGCCATGGGCCAGGAGACCGCCGAGGCCGATTTCGGTCGCGGCCGCCCGAGCGACCCGGCGGCCTGACGGCGGAACCGCCCGACGGCGTGGCGCCGCTCAGTAGAGCGGCGGCAGCTGCACGTTGGGGATCGGGAACGGCCCGAGCATCAGGCGCCCGTCAGCCAGGCGCAGGGGCGGCAGGGGCTTCAGCGCCTCCTCGGCCGGGGCCGCGACGCCGGCCTCGACGGCGGGCTGGCTGCGGCGGCCGAGGAGCTGGCCGACCAGGCTGCCGATCAGCGCGCCCTTCTCGGCCCCGAAGCGCTGGCCCATGACCTGGCCGACCAGGGCCTCGACGCCGGCTGCACGCAAGTCGAGCTGGCCCTGGAGCCGATGCGCCGCATCGAGGTCGAGGCGGCCCTTGGCCTGGAGCCGGCGCTCGCCCTTGGCGAGGGACAGGAGGGCGATGTCGAGGCTTCCGCCGGCCTGGCGCCAGTCCTCGAGTTCCTTCGCAACGGTGCCGGTGCCGAGGGCCGTGGCGCGGTTCACGGTGGCGTCGAGGGCGAGGTCGGCCGGATCGGCATTGCCCAGGGCCGCGTCGGCCAGGGGCAGGCGGATCCGGTTCACCCGCAGGCTGGTGTCGATGGCTCCCTCCGATTCGAAGCGCCCCGGGGTCGGACGGGCGTGGAGCTCGAGGTGCTGCGTGTCGAAGTCGATCGGCTCGGGGCCGGCGCCGCGCACCACGCCCTTGGCGCCGTTGGCCACCACGGAGGCGCGCACGAAGCCGTCGGACGCGCCGTGGAAGCTGCCCTCCAGGGAGGTCCAGGTCGCGTCCGCCGTGAGGTCGCCCTGCTCGACGTGGAACGGCCCGCCCACCTCGAGGATGCCCTGGCGCGGCTGGTAGACCTGGGTCACCGCCGTGACGGGCCCGAGGGTGAAGCGGCTGTCGGAGCGGCTGAAGGCCAGGGAGGCGCAGCGCAGCTCGATGCGGAAGGGGTAGCCGGTGATGCTGCGGTCGGCGCAGGTCCAGGTCCGGCCCGCGGCCGCTTCCTGCGCGATCCAGCCATCCATCTCGGAGGCGGCCCGATGGCGGATGTAGACCCACCCGAGGGACCAGGCGATCACCAGGATGGCGAGGAGGATGTAGGGGAGGAACAGCCCCTTGCGCGAGGGGGGACGGGTCGGGGTCGGGCTTTGCGCCATCGCGTGTCGGTATCCTGCGCTCGCGTCACGGGCCTGCGGCCATCGTCAGGGCAGCCCGGAGGCAAGGCTTGGCAGGGTCTCGGCGGCGAAAGCATGGCAGGGGCGCCGGAGCGCCGCAAAATGCGAAGCCGTGAAGCCAGCGGAGCGCGACCGCTTCGCCGCGGTCAATTCGCGGCGTCGGCCTTCTGCTCGCTGCCGAGATCGGCCACGATGGCCTCGCGCTCGGCCTCGTCCTCGGCGAGTCGGTGGACGTGCATCTCGGTTGCGCCCTTGTGCCGGGCCCGGGCGATCCAGTTCCGGTGCAGGCGCTCCCGCGGGCTCTGCCCGGCGGAGGCCACCGAGACGAGTTCGCCGACGCCCGCGGCGTCGCGGCGCACGGCCATCACCACGGCCTCGCCCATGTCGTCGAGCTCGGGCTCGGCCAGCTCGTGGATGCCGACCACGTAGCGGCGGCCGGACCGGCCACGCCAAGCGCTGAGCACCAGGGCGGGGGTCCCGCGCAGGCCGGCCGTCGTCCTCAGGCGTTCCTCGCGCACATCCTGTCTCCGTGCTCGATCGTCCTTCAGGTCGCGGAGTGCGGCCGACCAGGACAGGGCTCTCTTGTTCGCCATTTGTTCCACATTAATCTTAACGTTTCGTTGGCGTCAAGGACGACGCCTCAGCCTCCAATGAGATGGGGATGACGGGAGTTATCCACAAGTCATGCACAGGGTCAAACCGGCCCCGGCGACACCTCAGGCGACGGGCGATCCGTTCCCCCGGGCCTTGGCCGGAGATGTCAGGGGAGACGTCGGACCAGCGTCCGGAACCACGTGCCCGGCGGCCGCGAGTTCGCCCCGGCCGGCGGCCAGCAGCGCGTCGGAAGCCGATTCGATCCGACCCTGGACCACCTCCAGGAAGCGGGCCCGGTCCAGGCCCGGCGGGATCGGGGGCAGGAACTCGATCACCGAGGTGCCGGGCCGGCGCACCAGGCGCCGGCGGGGCCAGTGCAGCCCCGTGTTGAGGGCGACCGGCAGGCAGGGCACGCCGAGGGCGGCGTACAGGTGGGTGATGCCGAGCTTGTAGGCGGGGGGGGCCCCCGGCGGACGACGGGTGCCCTCGGGGAAGATGATGAGCTGGCGCCCGTCCCGGATGGCCTGGGCGGCGGCCTCGTTCATGGCGGCCATCGCCCGGGCACCCTTGCTGCGGTCGATGGCGACCATGCCGGAGCGCGAGAGGAACCACCCGATCAGCGGGATCCAGAGCAGCTCGCGCTTCAGGATGTAGGCGAAGTCCGGGAAGGCCGTGACGAGGGCCAGGGTCTCCAGGGCCGACTGGTGCTTGGCCGCCACCAGGAGGGGACCGGGCGGGATGTTCTCGACGCCCCGGAACTCCACCGTGATGCCGCCCACCACGCGCAGCAGCCACAGGGTGACGCGCCCCCAGAGCTGGGCCAACCGGATCACGCCCCGCCGGGAGACGAGGGTCGGCAGCCCGCCGATCGCGATGAGGGTGGTGGCGACGTAGAAGGCGAGGTTGAACGCGAGGGAGCGGACGAGAAGCATCGGGAACCTGGATGAGACAGCCCGGGACAGGGCGCGGCCCAGCTCCCGTGTAGCGTGCGATCTCGTCACAGACCATCCGAGTGCGGGATTATCCGCCCCCTCAGTCGCCCTCCGCCAGGGTGCCGCGCTGGCGCGGATCGGCGGCGCCCGCCAGCAGCCCGTCTCCGACCTGCACCGAGTTGGCCGAGCCGGAGGTCGCCCCGACCTTGACGCGGTGGCCGCGGGCCCGGAGCAGGGCCAGCGTGTCGGGGGAGAGGCCCTCCTCGGCCATCAGCACGTCCGGCTGCCACTGGTGGTGGATGCGCGGCGCGGCCACGGCCTCGGCGAGGTTCATGCGGAAGTCGAGCACGTTGACGATGACCTGCAGCACCGTCGAGATGATGCGGCTGCCGCCGGGGCTGCCCGTCACCAGGACGAGCCGGCCGTCGCGGAAGACGAAGGCCGGGGTCATCGAGGAGAGTGGCCGGGCCCCGGGCGAGACCGCGTTGGCGACGCTGCCGACGAGGCCGTAGGCGTTGAGGGCGCCGGGCTTGGCGGAGAAGTCGTCCATCTCGTTGTTCAGGAGGACGCCGGTGCCCTCCGCCACGAGGCCGAGCCCGTAGGAGAAGTTCAGGGTGGTGGTGTTCGAGACCGCGTTGCCGGCGCTGTCCACCACGGAGAAATGCGTGGTCTGGTCGGATTCGAAGGGGAGGGGATCGCCCGCCTTCACCTCGGCGGCGGGCCGGGCGCGGGCGGGATCGATCCCGGCCCGCACGGTGGCCGCGTAGGGCTTGGCGATCAGGCCCTCCACCGGCACCTGCGTGCGGGCGGGGTCGCCGAGCCAGGTCGCCCGGTCGGCATAGGCCGGCTTCATGGCCTCGGCCAGGATGTGGAGGGCATCGGCGCTGCCGGCCCCCATGCGGGCGAGGTCGAAGCCCTCCAGCACGTTCAGGATCTCGATGAGGTGGATGCCGCCGGAGCTCGGCGGCGGCATCGACGCGATGGCGTAGCCCCGGTAGGTGCCGCGCACCGGCTCGCGCAGCACCGGGCGATAGGCGGCCAGGTCCTCCGCCGTCATCACGCCGCCCGCGGCGCGCACAGCCGCGGCGATGCGCTCCGCGATGGCGCCGGTATGGAAGGCGTCGGGGCCGGATTTCGCGATGGCCGCGAGGGTGTCGGCAAGGTCGGTCTGGACCAGCCGTTCACCCCGCTCCAGAGGTCTGTCGCCGGCAAAGAAGATTTTTCGCGAGGAGGGCCAGCGGCCGAGCAGGCCGGCGGCACGGGGCAGCGAGTCGGCGAGGCCCGCTTCCACCGGAATGCCCTCGCGGGCGAGCCTCTCGGCCGGGGCGATCAGGTCGGCCAGGGTGAAACGGCCCGAGCCATAGAGGCGGTGGGCCTCGGCCAGCCCCCGCACGGTGCCGGGCACGCCCACCGCCTTGCCGGTGCGGGTGGAGGCGGCGCGGTCGGGCTCGCCCCGGGGATCGAGGAACATGTCGGAGCGGGCAGCGGCCGGGGCGGTCTCGCGGTAATCGAGGGCGATCGTCTCGTCGCCCTCCGCCCGGTGGATCATCATGAAGCCGCCGCCGCCGAGGTTGCCGGCCCGCGGCAGGGTCACGGCGAGGGCGAAGCCGACCGCCACCGCGGCGTCGATGGCGTTGCCGCCCGCCCGCAGGATCGCGACGCCGACGCGGGTGGCCCGCGCCTCCTGCGACGCGACCATGCCGTGGGCGCCGAGCACCGGCAGCAGGCGGGCGTCGTCGGACTGGATCGGCGGCGGCTCGGGCGGGGCCGGCGCCGGGCTACCTCCCCCTTGCGCGAGACCCGGCCCCGTGGCGGCCAGAACCAGGGCGAGGGCGATGCGCGAGGAGGTCAGCCGCATGTCAGGCGCGTCCGTTGTCGCGGGGCGGAAGGGCGGGCGCGCCGCTGTGGCGCCCCGCGATCAACCAGTAGACGAGGCCGGACGCCGCGCCGGTGAGGAACAGCACCGCGGTGATGCGCCCCTCCAGGGCCAGGGCCTCGGCGCTCGCCCCGGTGCGCGACAGGCCGCGGGCGAGCCAGGGCACGGAGGCGGTGAGGAGCCCGGTCCCGGCGCCGTACCAGGTGGCCGCGCGCCAGTTCAGGACCGCCCCGAGAACGGCCACCAGGACCGGCGGCACCACCAGGAGCACGAACAGCGCACGGGCGATGGCGGCCAGGGCGAACAGCAGGGTCTCGGGGCCGATCCCGGAGGCGAGGTCGGTCAAACCGGAGAACAGCCCGACGAGGCCGAGGCGGGACAGGGTCTCGCTGGTGGCCGGATCGAGCATCGCGCCGAGGGCGAGCACGGCCGCCCCGCAGGGGATCGCCAGGATCAGGGCGAGGCTCGCGATGAACAGGTCGCCGAGGAGACGCACCCGTCAGTCTTCGTCGCCGTCGTCGGCGCCCGCATAGACGCCCTCGGCGCCGATGCCGTCCTCCAGCATCATCCGGGCCCGGGCGCGCAGCTTCTCGGTCTCGCTCTTGAGCTGGCCACAGGCCGCCAGGATATCGCGACCGCGCGGGGTGCGCACGGGGGACGCGTAGCCGGCTTCGTAAATGATTTCCGAGAACCGTTCGATCCGCTCCCAGTCGGAGCATTCGTAGGCGCTGCCCGGCCAGGGGTTGAAGGGGATCAGGTTGATCTTGGCCGGGATACCCTTGAGCAGGCGCACCAGTTCCCGCGCATCGGCGTCGCTGTCGTTCACGCCCTTCAGCATCACGTACTCGAAGGTGATGCGGCGGGCGTTGTTCAGGCCGGGATAGGACCGGCAGGCGGCCAGCAGCTCGGCGAGGGGATACTTGCGGTTCAGGGGCACGAGGGTGTCGCGGATGTCGTCGCGCACCGCGTGCAGGGAGATCGCCAGCATGGCGTGGGCCTCGTCGCCGAGGCGCTGCATCTGCGGCACCACGCCGGAGGTCGAGACGGTGATGCGCCGGCGGGAGAGGCCGAGGCCTTCCTGGTCGGCCATGACGCCGACGGCGTCGACCACGTTGTCGAGATTGTAGAGGGGCTCGCCCATGCCCATGAAGACGATGTTGGTGACCTTGCGCCGGGTCTCGTCCGCGCCGGGGGCGGTGGGGTTCTGGCCGGCCCAGTCGTTGAGATGGTCGCGGGCGACGACGAGCTGCGCGGTGATCTCGGCCGCCGTCAGGTTGCGCACGAGGCGCTGCGTGCCGGTGTGGCAGAACGAGCAGGTGAGGGTGCAGCCGACCTGGCTCGAGACGCAGAGGGTGCCGCGCCCGCGCCCCGGGATGTAGACGCACTCGATCTCGGCGCCGCGGTTGTGGTCGTGCTTGCCCGTCGGGGCCATGCGCATCAGCCACTTGCGGGTGCCGTCGCGGGACACCTGCTCGGTGACCACCTCGGGCCGGTCGAGGGTGTAGGCGTCGGCGAGCTGGGCCTTCAGGCCCTTGCCCACATTGGTCATCTCGTCGAAGGCCTTGGCGCCGCGCACGTTGAGCCAGTGCCAGATCTGGCCGGAGCGCATGCGCTGCTCGCGCTCGGAGACGCCGATGGCGCCGAGCCGGGCCTTCAGCTGCTCGCGGGTGAGCCCCACCAGGGACGCGCGCCCCTGCGGCAGCGCCGGGCCCCCGGCCTGGGGCTCGAACTCGGGCAGCTTCTCGATTGCGGGAACGGCGCTCGCGTCGCGCCGGGCGGTGTCGAACGACGCCGTCGCCATGATCTGGATGAACCTTCGGACTTGGAATGGGTCCGATATAGGGGATTCGGCTCCAAAACGCGAATGCGGAGCGGGGCTGCGCCGGAATCATGCGGGCGGGTGCCCCGGCGCAGGCCGCGTCCCGGACCGATCGGCCAGGCCGGACGGCGCTCGCCGCCCGGCCGGCGGATGCTCACTGTGCCGGCTTGGTTTCACCGGGCTTGGCTTCGCTCGGGGATGCGCCGGCGGCGGGCGCTTCGGCGGGCGGGGCGGGCAGGAGGACGTTCTTGCTGATGCTGCCCTCGGGACCGTACTCCCCCGCGACCGCGACGCAGGCCTTCTCGCGGTTGAGCTGCATCTGGTTCGACATCAGGGCGAACATGGTCTGCACCCGCCCGCCGAACGGTCCGCGCGGGCTGACGTCGGCGGCGCGCACGTTCTGCTTCTCGAGGAGGGCGTCGAACTCTTCCGTGCCGATGCGGTAGCCGCAGACGTTGGCGGCCGCGAAGATGTAGGCGGCGAATTCCAGGGCGCGAGGCGCGGGCGCGTTGCGGATCTGGGCCTGCGCGGCGAGCGGCAGCGCGAGACTGGTGGCGAGGCAGGCAAGGAGGCCTGCGGCCTGCGGGAGGCGAGCGGACATGCGTGGGGTTTCCTCAGGCGCGGAGGCTTCACGCTCCGCTTGCGCGCTGAGATAGGCCCCGGGCGCGGCGCGTCAAACGCCGGCCCGGATGCGAGTCTTCCGAACGGGAGTCTTTCAGATGCAAGACTCAGCCGAGGCGGCTCAGCAGCCGGTCCATCAGCGGGTTGTCCGGCGTGAAGGCGTAGTCGATCTTGCGCACGTTCACGGCGCCCGCCCCGGCCTTCACCAGGGCGTCGGCGAGGTCGAACACCGCATCGACCGGGCAGTGCAGCACCATCTCGCCGCGGCCCTCGGGGGCGCCGTAGGGCAGGGCCGCGTCGTGCAGGGCGGCGATGCCGGCGAGGTCGATGTCGCCGTCGTCCGGCATGGCGGCGCGGACCTCCCGGGTGGTGCGGGCGCGCTCCTCCGCCTGGATGCGGCCGAGGACGGCGCGCAGGGCCCGGCGCTGGGACTCGCCCCACGGCGCGTTCAGGGAGGCGACGAGGTTCGCCTCCGAGCGCAGGATGATCCCGTCCTCCAGGATCTTCAGGGCGTTGGCGGCCAGCGTCGCCCCCGTGGTGGTGATGTCGACGATGATCTCGGCCGAACCGGCCGCCGGCGCCCCCTCGGTGGCACCCAGGCTCTCGACGATGCGGTAATCCGCCACCCCGTGCTCGGCGAAGAACCGGCGGGTGAGGTTGATGTACTTCGTGGCGATGCGCAGGCGCTTGCCGTGGCGGACCCGCATCTCGGCGGCGACCTCGTCGAGGTCGCTCATGGCGCGGACGTCGATCCAGGCCTGGGGCACGGCGACCACCACGGTGGCCTGGCCGAAGCCCAGCGGCGTCAGGAGCTCGACCTGGCCGCGGGCGTCGGGCAGCGATTCGCGGATCAGGTCCTCGCCGGTGATGCCGAGATGGGCTGCCCCGCTGGCGAGCTGCGCCGCGATCTCGGAGGCCGAGAGGTAGCGCACCTCGACGCCGGGCACGCCCACGAGCTTTCCGCGGTAGTCGCGCGCGCCGGTGTTCTGGGCGAGCTTGAGGCCGGCCCGGGCGAAGAAGGCGGCGGCGTTCTCCTGCAGCCGGCCCTTGGAGGGGACCGCGAGGACGAGGGAATCCGGTTCAGCCAACGGTCGCGTCCTTGTCGGTGGGGGCGTCCGCGACGACCCGCGAGAGCCAGACGGCGCACCCGACGGCGGGCACGGGCACGGGGCTCCCGAGGTGCTGGAGCAGGCCGTCGTAGCGGCCGCCGCCCACCAGCGGCAGCTTCGGCGCATCGGGGGCCGTGCCCTCGAAGATGAAGCCGGTGTAGTAGTCGAGGTTGCGGGCGAAGCCGCCGGAGAAGCGGAAGCGCTCCACGGCGAGACCGCGGGCGGCCATGAAGCCGGTGCGCTCCTCGAACAGGTCGAGGGCCGCGTCGAGAGGCGGGTGGTCGAGGCCGGCCTCCTGCACCAGGGCCCGCACCGCGGCGGCGGCGCTGTCGGGATCGCCCGCGATGGCGCGATAGCGGTCGATGACGGCGCGGTTCTCGGGGTTGAGCCCGGAGCCGCCGCTCGCCTGCGCGGACGCCTTGGCGAGGAAGCGTTCGGCGATCTCGCCCGCGCTGCGGCCGCCGACCCGCGAGATGCCGGCGATCGACAGGACGTCCTCCACGAAGGCGCGAACCCCCTTCGGATCCTGGCCCTGGATCGCCGCGAGGAGACCCGCATGGGGGTCTTCCGTGCGCAGACCGTTGGTGACCGCGTCGAGGGAACGGCCGGCCGCCAGCGCCCGCAGGGTGCGGCGCTTGGCGGTGGGCGGCACGTTGAGGGCGTCGAGCAGGGCGTCGATCAGGCCCATGTCGCCGAGGCGGACGGCGACGTCGCTGCGCCCGAGCAGGGCGAGGCCCTCCAGGGCGAGGCCGATCACCTCCGCGTCGGCGGCCGGCGTGTCGGTGCGCCCGACCGACTCGATGCCGGCCTGGAGAAACTCGTCCGGCTCGTCGCCGGCGAGCCGGAAGACCGGTCCGAGATAGCTGTAGTCGGCCCCCTGCGAGTCCCGGGGCGCGGACAACTTCGGGGCATGGGCGAGGTGGTGGCGGCAGACCGGAATCGTGAATTCCGGGCGCAGGCAGAGCTCGCTGCCCCCGGCGTCCTGGGTCACGAAGATACGCCGGCGGATGTCCTCGCCGGAGAGTTCGAGGAACGGCTCCACCGGCTGGAGCACCGGCGGCGTCACGGCGCCGTAGCCGGCCTCCTGGAAATGAGCGAGCAGGCGCAGGTGCTCCTGCGATCGTTCGCCCGCGGTGCCCCCGCCTGCCTCCGGTCTCGTCATCGTCTCGCCTGCCGCCTCGTCGCGGGCTCTAGTAGCAACCGGGCCTGCACTTGGCGATGGCTTTCGGCGCCGCCCTCCGGCCCGGGACGCTAGACCCAGCCCTGCAATTCGCGCCGGACCACGGTCTCGATCACCCGCATGCCGAGGTCGCTGTCGTTCAGGCAGGGGATGTAGGCGAACTGCTCGCCGCCATTGTCCTCGAAGTAGTGGCGGTTCTCGCCGTCGAGCTCCTCCAAAGTCTCGAGGCAGTCGGCGGTGAAGCCGGGCGCCACGATCGCCATGCGCTTGACGCCGCTCTTGGCCAGCGTCTGCACCGTCTCGTCGGTGTAGGGCCGCAGCCATTCCTCGTTGCCGAAGCGCGACTGGAAGGTGGTGCGCATCGTCTCCGGCGAGAAGCCCAGCGCCTCGCGGATCAGGCGCCCGGTCTTCACGCACTGGCAATGGTAGGGGTCGCCCTTGAGGAGGTAGCTCTTCGGCACCCCGTGGAACGAGGTCAGGATCACCTCGGGCTCGAAGTCGAGCTTGGCCAGGCCCTCGCGGATCGAGGTCGCCATCGCGTCGATGTAGACGGGGTCGTCGTGATAGGGCGGCGAGACCCGCACCGTCGGCTGCCACCGCATCTGCATCAGGGCCTTGAAGGCCTGGTCGCAGGCCGTGGCCGAGGTCGCGGCGGCGTATTGCGGGTAGAGCGGCACCAGGAGGATGCGGTCGCAGCCCTGGTCGAGCAGGGCCTGGATCCGCACGGAGACCTCGGGCTTGCCGTAGCGCATGGCCCAGTCGACCACGACCGAATCACCCATCGCCGCCTGCAGGCGCTCGGCCTGGCCGCGGGTGATCGTCTTCAGGGGGCCCTCGTCGCGCTCGTTGTTCCACACGCTGGCATAGTCGCGGCCCTTGGGCCCCGGGCGCTTCGTCAGGATGATGAGGTTGAGGAGCGGCCACCAGATCAGGCGCGGCACCTCGATCACCCGGCGGTCGGAGAGGAATTCTTTGAGGTAGCGGCGCATCGGCCAGTAGCTCGTGCCCTCCGGCGTCCCGAGATTCATCAGGAGGACGCCGACCCGGCCCCAGCGCACCGGCGGATGCTCGGCCGGCAGGGTGGCAGGTCCGGGCCCGGGAGCGGCTCCAGGCGCCGTTGCGGGGGCGCCTCCGGGCACGCTCGTCTGGGTCGGGAGCGACAGGCCGTCCTGCGGGAGCGGCGGTGCGACGCGTTCGTTCATCGGGTTTCCGTATCGCCCTGGAGGTGAGCGCTTGAGAGCGGCGGGTTCACAAAGGTTGTGTCGTTGGGGATATCTATCTAGAGCACGGAGCCTTCCAGCGATCCTGCGATGGATGAAGGCGCGACATGCCGTCTCCCCGGTACTTCCTCAACCACTTCATGCCCTTCACGGGTTATCCCTATACGGGGGGGCCGACCGCCTGCAATCTCTGCGGCTCGGCCGAGTCCGTGGTGGTGGCCGAGAGCGACCGCCGGCTGAAGACCCTGAAATCCATCGCCTGCCGCCAGTGCGGCCTGATCCGCACCGACCCGATGCCGACGCCGGCCGAGCTCGCGGACTACTACGCCAGTGCCTACCGGGCCGATTACCAGCTCGCCTTCGCGGGCGGCCCGCCGCGGGTCCACCTCAAGCGCTCGGCCCGCGAGGCCGCCTTCCGCGCCGGCCTCCTGGCGCCCAAGCTGAAGCCCGGCGCCAGGGTCCTCGATTTCGGCTCGGGCTCGGGCGAGTTCCTGGCCGAGGCCCGCGCGAAGGGCTGCGAGGCGATCGGCATCGAGCCGGGGCGGGACTACGCCAACTACGCCCGCACCCATCACGGCGTGGAGGTGCTGGACGATGCCGGCGACGAGCGCTTCCCGGAATCGCATTTCGACGTCATCACCACGCGGCACGTGCTGGAGCACCTGCGCGACCCCGCCGACGTGATGGATCGGCTGTCCCGCTGGCTAAAGCCGGACGGCGTGCTCTTCGCCGCGGTGCCCGACATGGCCACCACGGGCAAGCCGGCGCACGAGCGCTTCCACTTCGCTCATGTCCACGGCTTCGTACGCGAGACCTTCGACCTCACCGCCCGCCGGGCCGGCCTCGTGCCGCATCCGGACTACCCGCGGGAGAACACCGCGGTGGTCTATGCCAAGACCGACGCCCCGCCCGTGGCCCTGGCCAATCCCGGCCTCGCCGAGCGCCTGGCCGTGGAGCTGAAACCGATGCCGCCCGCCGTCTTCCTGGCCTCCGGCGCCTGGCTCTGGCCGATGGTCCGCCGCAACGCCAAGGCGGTGCGCGACACCTTCGTGTCGCGCTGAAGCCTGCGCGGCGGTCGCGGCCGTCGTAGCCCCTTCGTGAACGGCGTTCTAGAACGCGGTGTCAGGCGGCATCCGGCCGCATGCCCGACGCCCGAGACGCCGCCGTGACGAATCCCCCCAGGACGATCCCGAACCGCCGCCAGACCCTCGGCCTCGGGGCGGGTCTCGCCGTCGGTCTGGGCGGCACGGCCGCGGCCGCGCCCGCGGCGACGCCCGAACCGACCTTCACCCTGCTCCTCGTCAACGACCTCTACCAGATGGCCGAGGTCGACGGCCGGGGCGGCTTCGCGCGCCTCGCCGCCATCGTGAAGGCCGAGCGGGCCCGGGGCGTGCCGATGCTCTACGCCCATGCGGGAGACACCCTCTCGCCCTCGCTGCTGTCGGGCTTCGACCGTGGCGCCCACATCGTCGAACTGCTCAACCGCGCCCCGCCCGACGTGTTCGTGCCCGGCAACCACGAGTTCGATTTCGGCCCGGCGACCTTCGCCGAGCGCATGGGCGAGGCGAACTTCCCCGTCCTGGCGGCCAACCTGCGCGACGGGGCCGGCCAACCCCTGCCGGGCCTGCGCGACCGAATGGTCGTCACCCTCGGGGGCATCCGGGTCGGCGTGGTGGGGATCGCCCTGGCGAGCACGCCGGAGAAATCGCAGGCGGGCGACCTGCGCTTCGCGCCCGAGATCGAGACCCTGGCCCGCGAGGTCCAGGCCCTGCGGGAGACGGGCGTCGACCTCGTGGTGGGCGTCTGCCACACGGCCCGCCCCACCGACGACGCCATCGTGGCCGCCCGCCTCGTCGATATCCTGCTCTCGGGCCACGACCACGACCTCGTGGTGCGCTACGACGGCCAGACCGTGATGGCGGAATCGAGCTTCGACGCCCATTACGTCACCGCCATCGACGTGACCGCGACGGTGACCGGCACGGGGCGGGAGCGGCGCGTGGACTGGCGCCCGAGCTTCCGCATCCACGACTCGGCCCAGGTCACCCCCGACCCCGAGACCCTGGCGGTGGTGCAGCGCCTCCAGGGTGCGCTGTCACGGGAACTCGACGTGCCGGTGGGCGTGACCCGCGCGCCCCTCGACAGCCGCATCGCCGCCGTGCGGGTCCGCGAGGCGAGCTTCGGCAGCCTCGTGGCCGACGCCCTGCGGGCCGCCACCGGGGCGCAGATCGCGATCACCAACGGCGGCGGCATCCGGGGCAACCGGCTCTATCCCGCCGGCGCGACCCTGACCCGCCGGGACATCCTCACCGAGCTGCCGTTCGGCAACACCGTCGTGCTGGTCTCGCTGACGGGCGCGCGGCTCCGCGCCCTCCTCGAAGGGGCGCTGGCCGATTGGGGCCGCCCGGCGGGCCGCTTCCCCCAGGTCTCCGGCCTCGTCGTCACTCTCGATCCCGCCGCGCCGGTGGGCAAGCGGATCCTGTCGCTGACCGCGGCGGACAGCCCCGTCGACCCGGACGCATCCTATACGGTCGCGTCGAACAACTTCCTGTACGACAGCGGCAACGGCTACGGCGACCTCGCCCGGGGCCGGACCCTGATCGGGCGGACCGACGGACAGCTCGTGGCCAATGCGGTGATGGCCTATATCCGCGCCAACGCCCCGCTCCCCGCCCCCGCGGAGGGCCGCATCCTGGTTCGCTGATGTCCGAGACGCCCGTCGCCGACGCCCTGACCCGCTTCCGCAGTTCGGGCTCGCCCTGGCTCGCCCTGCCGTTCTTCCACGACGGGGCCGCCGATGCGGTGGCCGCCCGGGTCGATGCCCGCATCGCCGCGGGCGCCACCGTGCTGCCGGCGCCGGAAAACATCTTCAACGCCCTGGCGCTCACGCCCCTCGACCGGGTGAAGGTCGTCATCCTGGGCCAGGATCCCTATCCGACCCCGGGCGACGCCAACGGCCTCGCCTTCTCGTATGTCGGCCCGCGGCGGCTCCCGGCCTCGCTCAAGGTGATCCTGGCCGAGCTCGCCGAACCGGGCGTCCCGCCGGCCAAGCCCCGGACGGGCGACCTCACCCCCTGGGCCCGGCAGGGCGTGCTCCTCCTCAACGCCGCCCTCACGGTGGAGGCCGGCAAGGCCGGCGCGCACCTGCGCTACGGTTGGGCGGCCCTGACCGACCAGGCGGTGGCGGCGGTCTCGGCCCGCCCGGAGCCGGCGGTGTTCCTGCTGTGGGGTGCCCAGGCGCGGGCCCGCGCCGCCCTGGTGGAGGCCGGCCGCCACGGCATCGTGGAATGCGGCCATCCCTCGCCGCTCAACCGCGCGCGGGACTTTCCCGGCTCGCGCCCCTTCGACGCCGCCAATGCCTGGCTGTCGGCCCACGGCATCGCCCCGATCGACTGGCAGCTCGGCTGAAGCGCCGGGGTTCCGGCCTCAGAGGGGGCCCTGCTTGGCAAATTCCGAGAACACGGCCCGCAAGACCGTCAGCCGGCCTTCGTAGGATTGCTTCAGACACGCCACGTCGGCACCGCAGGCGCGGCGCTCGGTGAGCCAGGCCTCCTGGTCCTCGCGCAGCTTGGCGTTGCCGCCCATGGGCAGCATCGCCCGCAGGATCTCGAAGCGGGTCGCCATCTCCACGTCGAGGTCGTTGAGGGGGAGGTGGGCGCAGATCGCCTTCTCGTCGGCGGTTTCCGCCTTCTCGCAGGAGAAGCTGGCGGCCTCGGCCGAGCCGGCCGCGAGGACGAGGAGCAGGCCGCCGAGGAGCGGTCGGAGAAGCGTCACCATGGAGCGGGCCTCGCGAAGTCGGAAGAAACGTCAGAAGCTGAGCCAGCCCCGGGCCCGAAGCCGTGCCAGGAGCGGCAGCAGCGGCAGGCCGAGGATGGTGGACTGGTCGCCCGCGATCGCCGCGAACAGGTGGATGCCGAGGCCTTCCAGCTGATAGCCGCCGACGCTGGCGCAGACCCGGTCGGGCCCGGCGAGAGCGACATAGGCCGCGATCGCCGCGGCATCGAGGGGCCGCATGGTCAGGTGTGCGGTCTCGACGAAGCTCTCGACCACGGCGCCGTCGACGGCCAGGGCCACGGCCGCATGCAGCGCGTGGGTCCGGCCCGCGAGGGCGCCGATCTGCGCGGCGGCGGCAGCGAGATCCGACGGCTTGTGGAACAGGGTGCCGTCGCAGGCGAGGACCTGGTCGGCGCCGACGACCACGCGCCCGGGCCGGCGGCCCGCCACGGCCCCCGCCTTGGCCTCGGCGAGGCGCCGGGCGAGGGCCTCCGGTGGCAGGCCGGCGCAGTCCGCCTCAACCGCGCGCTCGTCGACGCCGGGGCTCTCGGTGTCGACGGCGAGGCCGGCGCTCTCGAGGAGCGCGCGCCGCGTCGCGCTGGTGGAGGCGAGGAGGAGGGGCAGGCCCCCGCGCCAGGGCGAGGCGACCTCCGGCTGGCGCGGGGCGCTCACGAGGCGATGAACTTCAGGCGGTGCTCCCGGTGCAGGTCGAGGATGGCGGCCGCCGTCTCCTCGATCGAGCGCCGGGTCACGTCGATGGTCGGCCAGCGGTGCTTGGCGCAGAGCCGCCGGCAGGCGGCGATCTCGTCGGCCACGGCGCCGCGATCGACGTAGAGCGAGGAATCGTCGGCCTTCAGGCTGAGGAGCCGGTTCTGGCGGATCTGGACGATGCGTTCCGGGCTGGCGAGGAGCCCGACCAGGAGCGGCTTTCGCGCCGTCTCCAGGCTCTCGGGCAGGGGCATCCCCGGCACCAGCGGGAAGTTCGCGGTCTTCAGGCCGCGATTGGCGAGGTAGATCGCGGTCGGGGTCTTCGAGGTGCGGCTGACGCCCACGAGGATCACGTCGGCCTCGTTCACGTCGAGGGGCAGGACGCCGTCGTCATGGGCCAGGGTGAAGTTCATCGCGTCGATGCGCTTGAAGTACTCGGCGTTGAGCATGTGCTGCGCGCCGGGCCGGGCCGTCGAATCCGCTCCGAGATAAGATTGCAGCAGGGCGTGCACCGGCTGGAGCACCGAGAGGCAGGGCGAGCCGGTCTCGCGGCAGGCCGCCTCCAGCCGCTCGGTGAGGTCATGCCCCACCAGGGTGTAGAGCACGAGCCCGGGCGCGGCCTCGATCTCGGAGATCACCCGCTCGAGCTGGGGGGCGGAGCGCACCAGGGGATAGACGTGCTCGATCGCCGAGACGCCCTCGTACTGGGCGGCGGCCGCGCGGCCCACGTTGATGAGCGTCTCGCCGGTGGAATCCGAGACGAGGTGCAGGTGGAAATAGCTACGGCTCATCGAGGGGCAGTCTCCTCCGGCCCGGCGGAGAGGATCCCCGACGGCGCGCCGCAGGGTCTTGTCCACCGGGCTCGGTCAGGGGAGTCGATAAGGGTGGATAAGCCGGCTTGCCCGGGCGGTCCAGCGGGAGGCCCAGCCGGCTTGTCGACTCCGGCGTCAACACGCGATCACACCGGCGCGATTCCCGCACGGTTTTGGGAGAATCCGGGACCGAGGCCCGGTCGGAGACCGCCGGGCAGGGGCAAGGCACTGTAGGCCATCACCTATCCGGGACATTGGACCCAATCCGTTAAAGCCTGATTAACGCCGCGGCCGCGGGGACGCCCTGTGGACGGTTTTTCGCTCCCGCCATCCGCCCCTCTAAAAGAAAAAACAGAGTCCTAGAATCTCTCTTTCCTTTCAGAGGGCCGGTGTGGGGATGACGACGTGAGCTCCCCTTCGGCACCCGGAAGCGCGGAGAGGTTTTCGGGAGCACGGGTTTTCGAGAGAGGGACATCCGACGCTTCGGTGCTACATACCGGCCATCGGAGAACGGGACGGCGGAGATCGGATGAGCCAGGCAGTTGCAGGGGACCGTCTTTCAGGCGATCGGACGGTCCTGCGGGTTCTCGCGGGCGAGGCACAGCCCCGTCCGCCCGCCTGGATGATGCGCCAGGCCGGGCGCTACCTGCCGGAATACCGGGAGGTGCGGGCCCGGGCCGGGTCCTTCCTCGACCTCTGCTACAATCCCGACTTCGCCACCGAGGTGACGCTGCAGCCGATCCGGCGCTTCGGCTTCGAGGCCTCGATCCTGTTCTCGGACATCCTGGTGATCCCGGATGCGCTGGGTCAGAACGTCCGCTTCGTGGAAGGCGAGGGGCCCCGCCTCGACGCACTGGCCGGCCGGGCCGAGTTCGAGCGCCTGCGCGAGGCCGGCGACCCGGCGATCTTCGCCCATCTCGAGCCCGTCTTCGAAACGGTGCGCCGCCTGCGCGCGCAATTGCCCCACGAGACCACGCTGCTGGGATTCTGCGGCGCGCCCTGGACGGTGGCGAGCTACATGATCGGCGGGCGCGGCACGCCGGATCTCGCCCCGGCCCGGGCGCTGGCCCGGCACGACACCGCCCTGGTGGAGGCGCTGATCGACCGCCTCGTCACCGTGCAGACCGAGTATCTGGTGCGCCAGCTCGAGGCTGGGGCGGACGCGGTGCAGATCTTCGAATCCCACGCCGGTGCGCTGCCCGACGCCCGCGGCGCGGAGGAGGCCTCCGAGGAGACGGTCAACGACGTCTCGGAGAGCGCTCTGCCGGAGGCCGGCGAGCGCGACGCCCTGACCCGCTGGTCGCTCCAGCCCATCGCCCGGATGATCGCCGGGGTCCGCGCCCGGGTGCCGGGCGCGAAGATCATCGTGTTCGCCCGCGGCTCCGGCCTCGACGGCCATGCCCGGGTGGTGCCCGAGACCGCCGCCGACGCGGTCGGCGTCGACTGGTCGGTGGACCTCAAGGCCCTGCGCGACCGGGTGCCCGCCACCACGGTGACGCAGGGCAACGTTCATCCCGAGACCCTGATCGCGGGGGGCGCGGCGCTCGACGCGGCGGTGGACGGGGTGCTGGCCGCCACCGAGGGCCTGCCGCACATCTTCAACCTCGGCCACGGCATCACGCCGCAGACGCCGATCGCCCATGTCGAGCGCATGCTCGCCCGATTGCGGGGCTGAGGCGGCGATGGACGGCCTCTATCCCTGGCTCAAGGCCGGGCACCTCGTCGCGCTCATCTCCTGGATGGCGGCGATGCTCTACCTGCCGCGCCTGTTCGTCTACCACGCCTCCCTCGTGCCGGGACCGCACGCGGCGGCGCAGTCCGAGACCTTCAAGGTCATGGAGCGGCGCCTGCTGAAGGCGATCATGACCCCGGCCATGATCGTCACCTGGCTCTTCGGGCTGATCCTGGCCTGGATGAGCGGCTACTACGCCGCCGGCTGGCTCCAGGCGAAGTTCGTCCTGGTGCTGGCCATGAGCGGCATCCACGGCTGGCTCGCCCGGATGGTCAAGGACTTCGCCGCCGACCGGAACACGCGCGGACACAAATTCTACCGCGTCCTCAACGAGGTGCCGACGCTCCTCATGATCCTGATCGTGATCCTGGCGGCGGTGAAGCCGGCTATCTGGTGAGGGCGTTCGCCCTGTATCCCGGGATCACAGGATGCCGGGATGCGGTGAACCTGCAACGAGGGGCGAACCGGCGATCCGACAGGGCCCGGGGCGGGACGGAAAGCGGGACCGATGGCTGAGCACAGGCACGATCACCACGACCACGCCGATCACGGGCATGCCCCCACGCCCGTGCCCGGCACCGCCCCTGCCGGGCACGGCCATTCCCATGGCGGTCATTCGCATGGGGGCGGACTCGCCCATGGCGGCCATGCCCACGCGCCGGCCACCTTCGGCCGGGCCTTCGCCATCGGCATCAGCCTGAACATCGCCTTCGTGGTCATCGAGGCGATCTACGGCTTCGCCAGCGAATCCATGGCCCTGGTGGCGGATGCCGGCCACAACCTCTCGGACGTTCTCGGGCTCCTCGTCGCCTGGATCGCCTCGGTGCTGGTGAAGCGCGCGCCCACCGCGCGCTTCACCTACGGCCTGCGCGGCTCCTCGATCCTCGCGGCCCTGTTCAACGCGGTGTTCCTGCTGGTGGCCACCGGCGCCATCG
Organism: Methylobacterium sp. BI1; assembly: GCF_056680125.1. Taxonomy (NCBI): domain Bacteria; kingdom Pseudomonadati; phylum Pseudomonadota; class Alphaproteobacteria; order Hyphomicrobiales; family Methylobacteriaceae; genus Methylobacterium; species Methylobacterium sp. BI1. Next base: position 390,276 of record NZ_CM155267.1, read on the forward strand.
CCTGGGAGGCGGTCGCCCGCCTGGTCGCCCCCGAGCCCCAGCCGGTGGCGGGCCTGACCGTGATGGTGGTGGCCGGCCTCGGCATCCTCGTCAACGGCGTCACCGCCTGGCTCTTCGCCTCGGGCAGCCAGGACATCAACATCCGCGGTGCCTACCTGCACATGCTGGCCGATGCCGCCGTCTCGGCCGGCGTGGTGGTGACCGGCCTCATCATCGTGCTGACGGGTGCGGCCTGGATCGACCCGCTGGTCAGCCTCGTCATCGCCGGGCTCATCATCTGGGCGACCTGGGGGCTCCTGCGCGACAGCGTGGTGATGTCCCTCTCGGCGGTGCCCCCCGGCATCGACCCGGGGGCGGTGGGTGCCTACCTGCGCGGGCGCTCCGGCGTCGCGGACCTGCACGACCTCCACATCTGGCCCATGAGCACCACCGACATCGCCCTGACGGCGCATCTCGTCATGGCGGAGGGGCATCCGGGCAACGGCTTCCTCATCGCCACGGCCGCCGAGCTGAAGGCCCGCTTCGGCATCGGCCACGCCACCCTGCAGATCGAAGAGGCGGGCGGCCCCGCCTGCGCGCTCGCCGGAGACTGCACCGTATGATCCGTGCCTTCGTCGTCGGACATCCCATCGCCCATTCGCGCTCGCCCCTGATCCACGGCCACTGGCTCGCGGAGCACGGCATCGACGGCCGCTACGAGCGGATCGACGTGGCGCCCGAGGCCTTTCCGGGGTTCCTGGCCGGGCTGCGCGCAAACGGCTTCGCCGGCGGCAACGTCACCATCCCGCACAAGGAGGCGGCGTTCGGGCTGGTCGAGTCCCTGACGCCGCGGGCGGAAAAGATCGGGGCGGTCAACACCCTGTTCTTCGACGGCTCCGAGCGCCTCTGCGGCGACAACACCGACGCCCCGGGCTTCGTCGCCCATCTCGATCAGAGCCTCGGCCTCGGCTGGACCGAACGCGGCGCCGGCACCGCCCTGGTGCTCGGGGCTGGGGGCGCCGCCCGGGCCATCGTCGTCGGCCTGCTGGAGCGGGGCCTCTCCCGGATCCGGGTCGCCAACCGGACGCTGGCCCGGGCCGAGGCCCTGGTGGCGCTCGATCCGGCCCGGGTCGAGGCCGTGGCCTGGCACGACCTGCCGGACGCCCTGGCGCGGACGGGGCTCCTCGTGAACACCACCTCCCTCGGCATGGTCGGCCATCCGCCCCTCGACCTCGACCTCCTGCCCCTGCCCGAGGACGCGGCGGTGGCCGACATCGTCTACGCCCCCCTGGAGACGCCCCTCCTCGCCGCGGCGCGGACGCGGGGCCTGCCCGCCGTCGACGGCCTCGGCATGCTGCTGCACCAGGCGGTGCCGGGCTTCGCCCGCTGGTTCCGCACCACCCCGCGCGTGACCCCGGCCCTGCGCGCCCGGATCGTCGCCGACCTCGTGCCCGCATGAGCCGGCCGGTCATCCTCGGGCTCACCGGCTCCATCGGCATGGGCAAGTCCGCCACCGCGGCGATGTTCGCGCGCCATGGCGTGCCGGTCCACGATGCGGATGCGGCCGTGCATGCCCTCTACGGCGCCGGCGGCGCGGCGGCGGCCGCCATCGGTACAGCCTTCCCCGGTACCCTGGATGCGGACGGCGCCGTCGACCGGACGCGCCTGCGCGAGGCCGTGATCGGCGCGCCCGAGCGCCTCGCCGCCCTGGAGGCCCTGGTCCATCCCCTGGCCCAGGCCGCGGCCCGGGACTTCCTCGCCCGCCACGCCGAGGCGCCCCTGGTGCTCCTCGACATCCCGCTCCTGTTCGAGACCGGCGCCGAGGCCCGCTGCGATCGCGTCCTGGTGGTCACCGCCCCACCCGACGTGCAGCGCGCCCGGGTGCTCGCCCGGCCCGGCATGGATGCGGCAACCTTCGAGGCGATCCGCGCCAAGCAGCTGCCCGATGCCGAGAAGCGGGCCCGCGCCGATTTCGTCCTCGATACCGGCCTGGGTTTCGAGCACGCCGAGGCCGAGGTGGCGGCGATCATCCGGCACCTCACCGCGGGACCGGGGCCGGCCGCGCCTTGACGCGGCCTTAAGTGGGCGCATGGTCCGGTGGCCGAACGCCACCCTCCAGGATCCTTCGATGCTGCGCGAGATCGTCCTCGACACCGAGACCACCGGCACGGATGCCAAGAACGGCGACCGCCTGATCGAGATCGGCTGCGTCGAGCTGATCAACCACGTCCAGACCGGCCGGTCCTACCACCAGTTCATCAACCCGACCCGGCCGGTCTCCCAGGGCGCCTTCGCGGTGCACGGGATCTCCGACGCCTTCCTGGCCGACAAGCCGCTCTTCGCCGACATCGTCGACGCCTTCCGCGACTTCTGCGGCGACTCGCCCCTGGTGATCCACAACGCCCCCTTCGACGTCGGCTTCCTCAACATGGAATACGCCCGCCTCGGCGCGGCGGCGCCGCCGCCGATCGACCTCGCCGCCGTCGTCGACACCCTGCAACTCGCCCGCCGCAAGCATACGGGGGCGGCCAACAACCTCGACGCCCTGTGCTCGCGCTACGGCATCGACACCACGCGACGGACCAAGCACGGCGCGCTTCTCGACGCGCAGATCCTGGCGGAGGTCTATGTCGAGCTTCTCGGCGGCAAGCAGACCAGCCTCGGGCTCGCCATGACGGAGGTCGAGGCGGTGGTGGTGATCGGGGATGGCGGCGAGGTCGTCCCGGTGGGCCCGCGCCAGCTGCGCCATCGGCTCAGCGAGGCCGAGCGCACCCGGCACGCCGCCTTCATCGCGACCCTGGGAGGCGGCGGGGCGGTCTGGCGCGATTATCTCGGCGAGGAGGAGACGGCCTGAAGGCCGGGCGAACCGTCCTGGACCGGTGCGGGTTGGTCAGTCCGTCGCCGCCCCGATGCTGCGACGCACGAGGCCCCTTATTGCATCGCAGCAAAAACCTCCCATATACCATCCCACTGGATGGTCACGGGAAGGTCCGATGCTCGATCTCGAAGATAAGCCCAGGGCGCCGATCCGGGTCGGCGACACCGAGAAGATCACGATCAATCTCGGCTACGTCGATCTCGGCCATATCGATCTTCTCGTGTCCGAGAGCGTCTACGCCAACCGGAGCGACTTCATCCGCACCGCCGTGCGCAACCAGATCGCCCGCCACGGCGACGTGACCCGGCAGTCGGTGGCGCGGAAGGGGGTCGAACTCGGCCTGCGCCGCTACGACCGGGCCGAACTCGAGGCCGCGCGCGCCAGCGGCATCCGCCTCGACATCCGCGTCCTCGGGCTCGCCAGCATCGCGCCCGACGTCACCCCGGAACTGGCCCGCGACGCCATCGCGTCGATCGAGGTCATGGGCAGCCTGCAGGCGACCCCGGCCGTGAAGGCCGCCCTCGCCGACCGCCTCCTCTGACGATTTCCACGAACCGCGTTCCCGACCTCGCATGGTTCGACCCGTCGTCGAGCCGGAAAGCGAACCCCATGACCGACTCTTCGAACCGGATGCAGGACCGCCTCGCCGACATGATGGAGGCGACGCGCCTCACGGCGGCCGGACGCCTGCAGGACGCGACGGACCTGCTGCAGCGCGGCTTCGCCGGTACGGCCACCCGTTCTCCGGCCGACCACGGCGCTCCGGCGCCCCAGCCCCACACCATCGACCTCGTGGCCGAGCGCGTCGAGACCGGCCCGGCATCCGACCGGTCCGGCGCATCGGCCGGGCCGACATCCCGGTCGGCCTTCAAGACCGGGCTCGAATCCGAACCCAAGCCGGGTTCGGCCGCGGCTGAGGAGGCGCGCCTCGCCGCGCTCCTCCCCGAGAAGCTGCGCAAGGTCGTGGACACGGTGACGCGGGGCATCGCCCCGGTGCTCGGGAGCCTCGGCAAGGCCGGTCACGGCGGGGCGACCCCCTCCGGCCTTGCCGGCAATCTCGGCAGTCTGGTCTCAGGGCTGGCCGGCGGTCTTGGGGCGTCGGGCTTCAACCAGGCCCGCGCGCCCCTCACCGAGGGCGGCCGCTTCACGGAGCACAGCTTCTCCAACGCGGCCGGGGCACGGGACTACAAGCTGTTCGTCCCCAGCGACGCCCGTCCGAACCTGCCCCTGGTGGTAATGCTGCACGGCTGTACCCAGTCGCCGGACGATTTCGCCGCCGGCACCGGCATGAACGCCCGTGCGGAGGCCGAGGGCTTCCTCGTGGCCTACCCGGCCCAGAGCGGGCGCGCCAACGGCCAGCGCTGCTGGAACTGGTTCCAGCCCGTCGACCAGGGCCGGGAGTCCGGCGAGGCCGGGATCATCGCCGGGCTGACCCGCGCGATCATCGCCGAGCATCGGGTCGATCCGACCCGGGTCTACATCGCCGGCCTGTCGGCCGGTGGCGCCGCGGCGGTGAACATCGCCCGGGCCTATCCGGACCTCTACGCGGCCGTGGGCATCCATTCCGGCCTCGCGGCCGGCTGTGCCCGCGACGTCTCGACCGCGCTCACGGTGATGCGCCTCGGCCCCGTGGCCGCCACCGACGGTGCGGTCTCCACGGTGCGGGTGCCCACCATCGTGTTCCACGGCGAGAGCGACGGCACCGTGAACCCGCGCAACGGCGAGCAGGCTCTGGCCCAGGCCGGCATCGACGGCCTGACGCCCGAGGCCGCGGAGGCGGTAAGCCCGGGCGGCCTGCCCTACACCCGCACCCGCTACGCCGATGCGGACGGCCGGGTCGCGGTGGAGGGCTGGATCGTGCGCGGCCTCGGCCATGCCTGGTCCGGCGGCCATGCGGCCGGCAGTTACACCGATCCGCGCGGGCCGGATGCCACGCGGGCGATGCTCGACTTCTTCCGGGTCAATCCCCTGGCGGCGGGGCGGGCCTGAGCGTCCGGCGGGCTCAGCCCACCGCGACGTTGTCGATGAGGCGCGTGCGGCCGAGATAGGCCGCCGCCAGCACCCGGGCCGGGCGGGTGGCGTGCTCCACCGGCGCCAGCGTCTCGGCATCGCGGACCTCGAGATACTGCACGGGCGCGAAGCCCGCCGCCGCCAGGGCGGCCCGGCCTTCCGCGACCAGGGGGCCGGCGCGTCCGCCGGCCGCGAGGCCCGCGGCGATCTCGGACAGGACGGCGTGCAGGCGCGGCGCCCGCGCCCGCTCCTCGGGAGCGAGGTAGCGGTTGCGCGACGACAGGGCGAGGCCGTCCGCCTCACGCAGGGTCGGCACGCCCTGGATTTCCACGGGCAGGTCGAGGTCGCGCACGGCGCGGCGGATCACTAGGAGCTGCTGGTAATCCTTCTCGCCGAACAGGGCGCAGTCCGGCTGGACCTGGTTGAGGAGCTTGGTCACCACCGTGGCGACACCGGAGAAGTGCCCCGGCCGATAGGCGCCGCACAGGCCCTCGGTGAGCCCCTCCACCTCGATCCGGGTCGAGAAGTGCTCGGGATACATGCCCGAGACCTCCGGCAGGTAGGCGGCATCGACCCTCGCCTCCGCCAGCAGGGCAAGGTCGGTCTCGGTGTCGCGCGGATAGCGCGAAAAATCCTCGTTCGGGCCGAACTGGGTCGGATTGACGAAGATGCTCGCCACGACGCGCCGGCCGAGGCTGCGCGCCCGCGCCATCAGGGCGAGGTGGCCGGCATGGAGCGCCCCCATCGTCGGCACCAGCACCACTCGCTCGCCGGCGAGGCGCCAGGCGGTGACTTCCGCGCGCAGGGGAGCAACGGCGGTGAACCGGAGCAGGGGCGTGGGATCGGACATCGGCGGGTCGTCCTCGGCAGAACCTCGGCGGGGAATCGCGCCTCGGGCGGGAGACCTAATCGCACCGCCGCGTGGATGCCAGACGCCTCAGGGACAATAGGGCCTCAGGGGGCGGCCGTAGGGATCGTCGACCCCGAGGGGCGGGGTGAAGCCGTAATAGCTCGGCTTGCCGAGGCCGTAGGCCGAGCCGACATAGCTCGGGTCGCCGGGGGCATCGGTGGGGATGGGAACCCGCCGGGGGATGCAGCCGGCCAGCCGCCGGCGCGGCACCGGTGCGCGGTGGACCACGCCGCCCTCCTCCTCCGCCCGCGGGAAGTAGCGCGGCAGGCCCTCGGGCTCCGCCGCGTAGCCCTCCACCGCGCGGCCGGGCGTCGGATAGGCGAGGCCGCCGAAATCTGCCGCCCCGGCGGGGATCGGCGCCAGTCCGGCCAGGAGCACGAGCACCGGCCCGCCCCGTCTGATCGCCACAAAGCCACGCCGCATCGGGTCCACTCCTCGCGGGGCGACGGTGGCAGGCAGGCGTGAACCGACCGTTAACCATAGATCGTCGCGATGACTCGGCCGATCGCCGCGTGGGCCGCGTCGCGGGCCTCGCTCGTGGCCTCCGACCCCGTCAGGTAGACGGCCGCCACCAGGGGCGCCCGGGCCGGCGGGCGCAGGAGCGCCACCACGTTGGCGGTGCCGTAGGCGCCGCTGCCGGTCTTGTCGCCGACGCCCCAATCGGCCGGAAGCCCCGCCCGCAGGCGCTTCGTTCCGGTGCGGGAGGCCGTCATCCAGCCCTCGAGCCGGGCGCGGCCGGCCTCCGTCAGCGAAGGCCCGAGCAGGATCGTCTCGACGGTCGCCGCCATCGCGGCGGGCCGGGTGGTGTCGCGGGGATCGCCGGGCACGGCCGAATTCAGGTCAGGCTCGGTCCGGTCGAGGCGGGTCGCCGGGTCGCCGAGCGCCCGGCACCAGGCGGTCAGGGCCGCGGGGCCGCCGAGGGCGCCGAGCAGGAGGTTGGCCGCGGTGTTGTCGCTCCAGACCAGGGCGGCGGCGCACAGGGCTTCCACCGACATCGCCCCGGCCTCCGGGCCGCCCGCCCTCAGGGCGCGGGTGGTGACGGGGGCGTAGCTGTCGAGGTCGGCCTCCCCGTAGGCGAGGCGCCGGTCGAGCCGTTCGCGGCCCGCCTCGACCCGGGCCAGGATCGCGGCGGCGAGTGGCAGCTTGAAGGTGCTGCAGAGCGGGAAGGTGCTCTCGGCGTCGTGCAGCAGGGCAGGGCGGCCACCCGTGTCGAGGACCGCGATCCCGACGCGTCCACCGATGTCGCGGGCGATCCGCGCCAGCGCCGCCCCGGCCTCGGCGAACCGGTCGGTGGATCCGGGATCGGTCTGGCTCTGGTCTTTGCTCCGGTCTCGACCTCGATCCTGGGCCGAGCTCGGCCGTGGCAGCAGGGGCAGGAGGGCACCCGCTCCGAAGACAGTCCGTCGCGTCAGGCTCATGCGATTCCGGTCGATGGGGCTCGGGGTGTCGTGGCGCGGTCAGGGTGCGGTCCGGGCCGGCCCGTCGAGGGGGGCGAGGCGCGAGGGCGCCTCCGTCGGCTGCGCTGGCGCAGCCACCGGCCGGTTCAGGGCCCGGGCCAGGCCGGGCAGGTCGGGGGCCGCGACGGTGCCGGGGCCGTACAGGTGGGCGTCGAGGGCGTCGAGGCCTGCGGCGATCTCCGGCCGGCCCCGCCAGGCCCGCGCGAGGTCGGGCTGCTCCAGGAGGACGGGGTCGAGATGGGTGCGGAAGGCCCGGGCATCCCGGGCCGAGGCGGCCCGGCCGAGGGCCCGGCGCGTCCGCGCGTCGAGGCGCCGCCGTCCGGAACGCCCGCCGGTGCCGAAGCCCAGCAGGGCGAGGCCGAGGCCGAAGGCGCCCAGGGCGGCCGTCGCCACCACGACGGGAGAGGCCGGCAGGACGGGTTTCGCCTCGTCGTCCCGGTCGGGCAGGCCCCCGCCGATCTGGCGGGCGGGGATCTCGGCCTCGCGCAGGGTGCGCGAGACGGTGTCGAACCACGGGATCACGATCGCGTCGAGGGGGATGATCTCCTCGATCGCCGGGCGCACGTCCCACTGGTAGGTTGCCCGCGCCACCGGGCCGGCGGGGGTGATGATCGTCTCGCGGGTCACCGGCCCCGCGAAGGTGAGGATGCCGCGCGTGCGCATCACCGGGCGGGGCGGCAGCCCCTCGGCGACCATGCCCTGGGCCTCCAAGGTGACGATGCGCCGGGTGGTCTCGCCGAGCTTCACCGTCTCGGGGTCGGGGCTCCAGGAATCCGTGATCGTCACGTCCTTGGCCGGCAGCCACCAGGGCTCCTTGGCGTCGGGGCCGCCCACCGGCTTCGTCCAGGTCGCGACGGGCAGGGTCACCGGAGCCGAGGGCACGTCGACGACGACCCGCTTGCCGCCGTCGTTGACGGTGAGGCGGTGCAGGAACGGATCGATGGTGAAGTCGCCCGGATGGTGCGGGAAGATCGCCACCACCCGGTCGAAGGCGATGGCCACCTGCCCGTCGGGCAGGCGGGTCTTCGACCAGGCGTCGCGGCCGAGCTGCGTCCAGCTGAAATTGGCGAGCGACGGCTGGATCACCTCCTCCAGCAGGATCGGCTGGCGATAGACCCCGTGGATGCGCAGCAGCACCATCTCGCGGGAGAACGGATCGGCGTTGCCGTTGCGCTCCGGGGTCACCGTGAGGGTGAGGTCGCCGGGGCCGATCTCGGCCCGGAGGGGGAGGGGGAGGAACAGAGCCAGGACCAGGGTGAGACACGCCGCAAAACCCCTCCCCCCTCCGCGGGGGAGGGGGGCCCGCGTCAGCGGGTCGGGAGAGGGGAGCGACGGTGCCGGAGAGGTCGTCCCCTCTCCCGCCTGCTCCGCAGGTACCCTCTCCCGCAGGGGGGAGAGGGATCGCGCGTCTCGATTCGGCAGGCTCACCATGGATTGCTCCCGCCGGGCACCGCTGTGCCGGCCTCGATGCGGGCCGCCTGTTCCGCTTTCAGGCGCAGCTTGAGATAGCGTCCGGGATCGTCCGGCAGAGTCTGCAGCCAGAGGCGGTCCGGGCGGATCTCGTGGGCCTCGAAGCTCTTCGTCACCCGGCGCACCTCCCGCTCGGGGGCCGCCGCGACCATGGCGGAGCCCGCCCCGGTACGGCCGCGTCCCGCCGCGTCGCTGGCCGAGCCGCGGGCCTCGCCCTTGCCGGAATCCACCGAGACCTGCTCGGCCTTGCCGCGCCGCGCGACCTTGCTGTTGCCCGGCGTCGAGGAGGTGGTGCCGCCCTCCTTGTTGCCGGCCAGGCCCTCGCCGCTGGAGGTGGCCTGGGTGTCGTCGTTGGGATCCTGGTTCGAGGTCTTGTTGTAGCGCGCGCCCACCGTGGCGGTGGCGTTGGCCACGCCGCCGCCCTTGCCGGGATCGCCGGCGCCCTCGTCCACGAGGCGGGCGATCAGCGAGCGGTTGGCCTGCGCGTCGGCATCGCGGGGGTTGTACTGGAGCGCGGCGTCGTAGGCGTCCAGCGCCCCCTGCAGGTCGCCGGATTTCGCCAGGGCGTTGCCGAGGTTGTAGGCGTTGCGCCGGCCGCCGTTGCGGAACAGGGCGGCGGCCTCGTCGTAGCGCCCCGCCTGGTAGAGGGCCGGGCCGCGCCAGGCCGGATCGTCGAGCACCCAGGCGGCGGCCCCGGGCAGGCCGGCTCCCAGCAGGGCGCGGCCGAGGCTGGTGCGGGGCTGCGCCGTCGCCGTGAGGGCCAGGATGCCGGCGCCCGCGAGCCCCAGGGCGGCGAGGCGGGCCCAGCGGGTCCAGTCGCGGGGGAGGGCGGGCCGGCGGTCGGACAGGACACCGAGGACCATCAGGCGCTCCTGCGGAACAGGACGAGGGCCGGCAGCAGGGCCAGCAGCACGAGCCAGCGCCCGAGATCGGCGAAGGCCAGGACGGTGTAGCCCCCGGCGGCGAGGTGCTGGGCCGTGCTGGCCCCCACTGCGTCGAGCACCGGGGCGGGGCTGTCGAGGAGGGCGAAGCGGCCCGCGCCGGCGTCGGCCAGGCGCTCGAGGGCGCCCCGGTCGGGCTTGGGCGAGCCCGCCGGCAGGCCGGGTCCGGCGGGCACGAACAGCCCGTGCAGGTGCCAGCCCTTGGCCCGGATCGCCGTGGCCTCGCGCAGGGCCGCGTCGCCGATGCCGTCGCCGTCGGTGACGAGGACCACGTCGCCCGCGATCACGCCGGCCTCCTCCAGTGTGCGGCGGGCCAGGGCGAGGCCGCGCTCGGGATGGGTGCCCCGGTCCGGCACGGTGTCGCCGTCGAGGGCGAAGAGGGTCGAGGACAGGGCGTCCCGGTCGGTGGTGGGCGGAGCGGCGAGATAGGCGTCGCCGGCATAGACCACCACGGCGACGCTGCGGGTGCCGGCGGCCTCCGCGACCCCCTGCGCCACCTGGCGCACGTCCTTGAGATGACCGCCCTCCGCGATGGAGCGCGACAGGTCGCATACCACCACGGTCGCGTCGAGGTTGCGGAAGGTGACGGCGTCCGGGCGCTCTACCGCCGGTCCGGTGAGGGCCAGGGCGACGAGTCCGGCCGTGATCGCCGCGGCGAGGTTCGCCTGCCGGCGTCCGCCGAGCACCGCGCCGCGCCGGGCCAGCAGGGCCATCAGCGGTGGATCGACGGTCCGGGTCCAGTCGCCGAGGGGCGCCGAGCGCCAGGCGGCGCGCAGCGCCAGGGCGGCCACGACGGGGATCGCCACCAGCCACCAGGGCCGCAGGACCGCGACGGTGTCGAGGGCTGTGTCGAGGAGGCTCATGCGGTTCGCCGCGACGCGAGGAGGCCAGCCGCGGCCAGGAAGGCGAGGGCGGCGGGCCAGGGCCAGAGGTCCTTGCGCAGGGGCACCGGCGGGGCCTTGGCGCGGCCGCCCTCGAGGGCGTCGATGGCCTCCGCCATGGCGATGAGGTCGTCGGTGGTCTTCACGCGGAACATCCGGCCGCCGGTGAGGTCCGCGATGTCCCGCAGGGTCTCGGTGTCGACGACGTCCTGCTCGCCCTCGGCGTTGGAGAGGTCGCGGGGGCCCAGGGCGATGGTGTGGACGCGGACGCCGAGCTCCTTGGCGAGGCCGGCCACGTCCCGGGGCGTGGTCTGGCCGGCATTGTTGGCGCCGTCGGTCATCAGGATCACCACCTTGGCGGTGGCGGCCGGCACGCCCTCGGCCTCCGGCCCCGCCGGGGTCAGGCGCTTGAGGGCGAGGCCGAGGCCGTCGCCGATGCCGGTGGAGCGGCCGACGAGGCCGATGGTCGCGTCGTCGAGGGCGCGGGCGACCGTGGCGGTGTCGAAGCTCGGGCTGGCGGCGACGTAGGATTCGTTGGCGAAGATGACGAGGCCGATGCGGTCGCCGGCCCGGCGGCGGATGAAGTCGGTGCCGACGCGCTTGACCGCGGCGAGGCGGGTCACGGTCTGGCCGTCGAGGGCGAAGTCGCGCCGCTCCATCGAGCCCGAGAGGTCCATCACCAGCATGATCTCGCGGCCCGAGGCCGGCAGGGCGGTGGCCGGCAGGACGAGGCGCGGTCCCGCCAGCGCGACCACCAGGGCGGTCCACAGGGTCCAGACCAGGAGGGTGCGGCCGCGACCGCGGGCCGCCACGCTGTCGCCCCGCGCGGCCTCGGCCACCAGGGAGGGCGGGACCCGCAGGGCGCCGCTCGCCCCCACCCGCTCGGGCGGCATCAGCCGGGCCGCCAGGAACGGCAGGGCCAGGAGCAGCAGGGCATAGGGGCTCGCGAGGTCGAAGGCCGAGGCCAGGGCGGTGAGCCAGTGGGGCAGGACGTCCGTCGGCAAGAATCCCGTCAGCATGGCTCAGGCCCCGATCCGGGCGAACAGCCGCGCCAGCTCGGCCTCCACCGGGCCGGCCTCGGGCGCGCCGCGCTGGTAGAGGCCCTCGGCGAAGATCCGGCCCGCGCCGGCGCTGAAGAAGGTGGTGGCGAAGAGCCGGTCGAGGGCGGCGGCCCAGGCGGCGCCCTGGGCGTCGGCCGCGGCGTCGCCCTGGAGGGTGCGGGCGAGGCGGCGCAGGAGCTGCGCCTGCGCCACCCGGCGGCGCTCCGGCGGCAGGGCGTTGGCGGCGGCGAGGTCGGCCAGGGCCGCGCGCCGGACCGAGCCGCGCCGGCGCGCCCGCAACAGGCGGAGCAGGCCGAGGACGAGGGCCGCCGTGAAGCCCAGCGCGATGGCGAGCATCACCGCCCCCTGCGCCCCGCCGGTCTCGGCGGGCAGGTGCAGGCCGCGCAGCTGGTCGAGGCCCGGCGGGGCGTCGGGCGTCACCGGGCCTCTCCCGGACGACGTGGCACCCGTGAGCTAGGTCCCGAAGAGTTCGGTCCCGAAGAGCTTGGTCCCGAAGAGATCGGTCGCGACGAGCTTGGCGCCCTACAGCATCGCATCGAGGCGCTCCATCAGCGGCGCGTAGGCCTCCGGGCCGGCCTCGACGTCGAGGCGCAGGCCTTCGATGCCGCGCTGGGCATAGGCGACGAGGCGGGCATCGGTGCCCGGGGCGGCCCGGTCGCCCCGGCTCGCCTGCACGGTGCCGCGCCGGCCGTCCGGCGTGGCGAAGGGGTAGAAGCCCGGGGGCCGGGCCCGCTCGAAGGCGTCGCTGACCAGGACGAGGCGGATCGACAGGCGCTCGGCCATGATCGTCAGCAGGGGCTCGAAATCCGGGCCCGGCGCGTCGAGGGCGCTGCCGATGACGAGGTGACCGCCCGAGGGCAGCAGGCTCTGGGCCAGCGTCAGGGCCGGCGCCAGGGGCGGGTCCGCGGCGGCCCCGTCGGCCAGGGCCCGGGCATGGGCCAGCGCCAGGGCGCCGGTGAGGGCGGTCATGGCCCGCTCGCCGCCGGCCGGGCGGACCACCACGGGCTCGCCGGCCCCCGCCGCCACGAGGCCGATGCGGCCGCCGTCGCCGACGATGCGCCAGCCGAGCAGGACCAGGGCCTCGGCCGCCGCCACCGAGCGCAGGGCGCGCCGGGTGCCGAACAGCATCGAGGGCCGGAGGTCGGCGAGGAGCACCACGGCCCGGTCGCGCTCGTCGTGATGGGTGCGCACGTGCAGGATGCCGGTGCGGGCGGTGGCGTTGCGGTCGATGTGCCGGCGGTCGTCGCCCTCGGACCAGAGGCGCACGTCGTCCGGCTCGGAGCCGCGCCCCCGCCGCCGGGTCACGATCCCGCCGGGCAGGCCCGCCAGGGTCCGGGTGGCCGGCCCGGAGCCGCGCCGGGCGAGATGGCGCAGGCCCATCAGCGCCTCGCCCGAGAGGTGGATGCCCGGCGCCATCAGCGGGTCGGTGTCCGGCAGGGGGGCTGCGGCTGCGGCGGGGGCCGGGCTCGGCACGGTCATGGTCGCGCTCAGAGGGCCCGCACCCGCTGGACGAGGCCGCGGATGATGCCCCGGGCCGTCTGGCCCTCGGCGGCGGCGCGCCAGGTCAGGCCGATGCGGTGGGCGAGGGCGTCGGCGGCGAGGTCCGCCACGTCCTCCGGGATGACGTGGTCGCGGCCGTGCAGGTAGGCCCGCGCCTTGCCGGCCAGCATCAGCGCCAGGGTGCCGCGCGGGGAGGCCGGGTGCTCGATGGCGGCGCGCAGGTCCGGGGCCGCCGCGTCGGTGCGGGTGCCGGCGACCAGCCGCACGAGATAGTCCTTGAGCGCCGGGGAGACGTAGACGTTGAGGGCGGCCTCCCGGGCGGCGCGGATCTCCGCCACGGAGAGCCGCACCGGCATCGCCTCCGCGTGGTGGTTGAGCTCGCCCTCCACGAGGTCGAGGATGCGGCGCTCGGCGGCCTCGTCCGGCATCTCCACCAGGACGTGGAGGAGGAAGCGGTCGAGCTGCGCCTCGGGCAGCGGGAAGGTGCCCGCGTGCTCGATCGGGTTCTGGGTCGCCACCACCATGAAGGGGTCGGGCAGGGCATGGGTGTGGCCCGAGACCGTGATCTGGCCCTCGGCCATGGCCTCGAGCAGGGCCGACTGGACCTTCGGCGGCGCGCGGTTCACCTCGTCGACGAGGACGAGGGAGTGGAACAGGGGGCCCGGCAGGAATTCGAAGTCGCCGGCATCCTGGCGCCAGACCGTGGTGCCGGTCAGGTCGGCGGGCATCAGGTCGGGGGTGCACTGGATGCGGGCGAAGCTGCCGTCGAGGCCGTCCGACAGGCGCTTGACCGCGCGGGTCTTGGCGAGGCCGGGGGCGCCCTCGATCAGGAGGTGGCCGCCGGTGAGGAGGCCGATGAGGAGGCGCTCGACCATCGCGTCGGCGCCGATGAGCCCGTGCAGAAGGCCGTCGCGGAGCGCGAGGATGCGGCCGCGCAGGGCGGCGTCCACGGGCGGGGCGCCGGTCGCCGGCCGTTCGGCGAGGGCCATGCCGCTCATGCGCAGGGGCTCGCGCCGGCCGGACGGAGCGCCCGGATCGTGTCAGGGGCAGGAACGGTGGGCCGGTCCATGCGCGTCTCCTCGGTGACATTTTTATGGTGCGGATTCTTGAGCGATCCGCAGCCTTCGGGTGTGCCCGCTGCGCGGGGCGGGCGTCAATCCCGCCCCGGCATCCGCGTGGCCGCAGGGCGTCCCCCGGGGCACCCGGTCCGGACACAACTTCGCAAGCCCGATATCGCTCGCAGGCCCGATCTGACTTGCAGGCCCGATCGCGTTGCCGAGTGCCGCCTCGTCTTCGAGCCCGGTCCCGCTCAGAGCTTCTTCGACATCGGGGCCGCGCCGTGTCCGGCCATGCCCTCGCAGCAGCAGGCGGCTTTCTTCGTCCGGGACGGCTTCATGGCGCCCGCCCGCATGTCCATCTTGCCCTTGCCGCACATCATGCCGGCGCCGCCTCCGCAGCACCCGGCGGCCTGGGCGGGGATGAGGCTGGCCAGGGCGAGGCCGGCGGCCAGGGCGAGGGCGGTCACACATGTCTGCATCGGGAAAAGTCCTGTCGGGAGGCGGGAAAGGCCTGTCGGGAGGAGAGGATGGGGCGGATCTAGTGGGAAAACCGTCCGCTTCCAGTCGGACCGGCGCCGTCCGCGACCGCGAACCGGCGCCCCGCCCCGCGCGTTCCCCCGGCCCCTCCCGGAGGTGCCGCCCGTGACCACCGATCTCTTCCCCCGCTTCGCCGCCCCGTGGATCGACATCCCGGCCGGCCGCTTCTTCGCCCGCATCGGCGGGCCGGAGGACGGGAGTCCGGTGCTGCTCCTCCACGGCTTCCCGCAGAGCCATGCCTGCTGGCACGGCATCGCGCCGGCCCTCGCCGAGCGGCATCGCGTGATCTGCCTCGACCTCAAGGGCTACGGCTGGTCGGCCGCCCCCGAGGGCGATCCGCGCCACGAGGCCTACGCCAAGCGGACCCTCGCGGCCGAGGTGGTGGCGGTGATGGAATCCCTCGGCCACGTCCATTTCGCCCTCGTGGGACACGACCGCGGCGCCCGCATCGGCTACCGCCTCGCCCTCGACGAGCCGGGGCGGATCGCCCGGCTGGCCCTCCTCGACATCCTGCCGACCCTGGTCCAGTGGGAGCGGATCGAGGCCAACCCGCGCAAGCCCTCGCACTGGCACTTCCTGGCCGAGGCCGCGCCGGGGCCGGAGCGGGCCATCGGCCGCGACCCGGACGCCTATTTCGAGGGGCTCCTGCGCGACTGGAGCGGGGACACGTCCCTCAAGGCCTTCGCGCCCGCCGCCCTGCATCTCTACCGGCAGGCCTGGGGCGTGCCCGAGCGCATCCACGCCTTCTGCGAGGATTACCGGGCGGGGGCCACCCGGGACCGGGAGGCCGACCTCGCGGACCTCGCCGCCGGGCGCCGGCTGGCCTGCCCGACCCTGATCCTCACCGGCGACAGCTACCTCGACCGCAGCACCGAGACGCCCCTGGCTGCCTGGCAGCGCACCTTCGCGCCGGGCGCCGTCGCCGCCGAGGTCACGTCCGGCCATTTCCTGGCCGAGGAGAACCCCGCCGCGACCCTGGCGGCCCTGCAAGCCTTCCTCGGGTGAGCCAGCGGGACGACCGGCAGAGCGTCGTATACGCCCTGCACCTGCGCTTCCCATGCGTGATCCTCGCCCGCGTTCGAGCCGTATTCCGTGGCCGTGGGAGATCGAGGGAAGGGTTTCGCGCACTCGGCCCGCCAGGATGCTCGGCGGGCTTCGGGGACATGACCGATGAGGGATCGTCCCGCCGGATCGGAAAGCTTCGGAATACAACCACGATGCCGCCGAATTTCCATCAGCGGCGGCAAAACCGGCATCCGTTAATCCTTATTTCAGCGCCTCATCACAGAAATGTGAGCACGACGCCGCGTCCTGAGAGACCGATCAAGGTCCCGCGCCGGCGCCGATCGAGGGGGCCTTCATGCGCGCGTTCAACAACCTCAAGCTTCTGGGAAAGCTCGCCGTCCCGAGCCTGATCCTGATCCTGGTGGCGATCGGACTGGTGGTCCTCGCGCGGGCCAACCTCGACACCCTGGGGCGGAACACCACCCAGATCGTCGATGTCCGGGCCGCCCGGCTCTCCGTGGCGCAGCAACTGGCCCTGGCCGTGGACGAGGCGGTGATCGCCGAGAAGAACACCATCATCGAGACCGACGACGCGCTGATGCAGAAGGACTTCGCCCATTACCAGGCGAGCCGCAAAGCCGCCCTCGAAGCCAGCGACCGCCTGCTCGCCCTGGCGGACACGCCCGAGCGCCGCGGCATCCTGCAGGGCGTGCACGGCGAGCTGGAGGCGTTCTTCGCCACCGCCGACCGCTCGATCGCCCTCGGCCTGCGCAACGAGAACGAGGCGGCCGCCCAGATCTCGAAGCGG
This sequence comes from Methylobacterium sp. BI1, assembly GCF_056680125.1. Classification (NCBI taxonomy): domain Bacteria; kingdom Pseudomonadati; phylum Pseudomonadota; class Alphaproteobacteria; order Hyphomicrobiales; family Methylobacteriaceae; genus Methylobacterium; species Methylobacterium sp. BI1. The sequence goes on from NZ_CM155267.1 coordinate 406,771, forward strand.
GAGGTCCGCCCGGCCCGGCTCAAGATCGCCCAGAGCGTGGCGGCCCGCGTCGCCTCGAACCTGCGCGACCTCGAGGCCGCCAAGCAGGCGGCGACCGAGACGGCCGAGAGCGCCACGCGCACCCTCGTCGTCACCGCCGTCCTGGGCCTCGGCGTCGCGGTCGGCCTGCTCGCCCTGATCACCCTCTACGGCGTCACGCGTCCGCTCGCCGCCATGACGGCGGCGATGGGCCGCCTTGCGGCCGGCGACCTCGCCGTGGCGGTGTCGGGCACCGAGCGGCGGGACGAGGTCGGTCTCCTGGCCCGCGCGCTCCAGGTCTTCAAGGACAATGCCCTGGAGGCCCGGCGCCTCGCCGAGGCGCAGGCGGCCGAGGACGCGGCCAAGATGCGCCGGGCCCAGCGCCTCGACGCCCTGACCCGAGCCTTCGAGCGCAACGTCTCGATCCTGACCCAGGGCTTGGCGGGCGCCGCCACCGAGATGGAGGCCACGGCCCAGTCGATGAGCAGCGTCGCCGGCCAGACCAACCAGCAGACCGTGATCGTCGCGGGCGCCGCCGAGCAGACCTCCGCCAACGTCCAGACGGTGGCCGCGGCCAGCGAGGAGATGTCGGCCTCGGTGCAGGAGATCGTGAGCCAGGTCAGCCTGTCGGCCCGGATCGCCGACCAGGCCGTGGAGAATGCCCAGCGGACCGATGCCACCGTGCGCCGCCTCGCCGGCACCACCGAGCGCATCGGCGCCTTCGTCGAGGTGATCTCCAGCATCGCCGCGCAGACCAACCTGCTGGCGCTGAACGCCACCATCGAGGCGGCCCGGGCCGGGGAAGCCGGGCGCGGCTTCGCCGTGGTCGCCTCCGAGGTCAAGGAGCTCGCCGGCCAGACCGCCAAGGCCACGGGGGAGATCGGCGAGCGCATCACCGAGATCCGCACCGCGACCCAGGAGGCCGTCACCGACATCGAGGCCATCAGCCGGATCATCGCCGAGATGTCGCGCTACGCCGCCTCGATCGCCGCCGCCATGGAGGAGCAGGGGGCCGCCACCCAGGAGATCACCCGCAACGTGCAGGAGGCGGCGCGCGGCACCGAGGAGGTGACCACCAACATCGCCGGCGTGCGCGACGGCGCCGGCCAGACGGGGGCGGCCGCCTCGCAGGTGCTCAGCGCCGCCCAGGAGCTCGCCCGGCACTCCGAGAACCTGACCCGCGAGGTCGGCGGATTCCTCGCCGACGTGAAGGCGGCCTGAGGAGGGCTCGGGGGACGGCGCCCCTCTCCCGTCGATCTCCAGGGTTGACGCCCCTGGCGGTTGGCGGGAAGGAGAGCCCATCCTCCAGACGGATGCGCGGCCTCTCCCGGGAGCGGGACGGGACCGCGGCCGCCACCCGCACGAGAGCGAACCCCGCGCATGACGACCTCCTTCCTGCCGATCGACCGCGCCGTGATCGCCCGCGAGGCGGCCAAGATGCTCCTCGAGATCAAGGCGGTGCATTTCTACCAGGAGAAGCCCTTCACCTTCACCTCGGGCTGGGCGAGCCCGGTCTACATCGACTGCCGCAAGATCATCTCGTATCCGCGCCTGCGCTCCACCCTGAACGACTTCGCCGCCGCCACCATCGTGCGCGACATCGGCTACGAGTCGATCACCCACGTGGCCGGGGGCGAGACCGCCGGCATCCCCTTCGCCGCCTGGATCTCCGACCGGCTGATGCTGCCGATGCAGTACGTGCGCAAGAAGGCCAAGGGCTTCGGCCGCAACGCCCAGATCGAGGGCGAGGTGGTGGAGGGCGCCCGGACCCTGCTGGTGGAGGACCTCGCCACCGACGGGCGCAGCAAGGCGCTGTTCTGCAAGGCCCTGCGGGATGCCGGCGCCCAGGTCGACCACTGTTTCGTGATGTTCTTCTACGACATCTTCCCCAACAGCCGCGAACTCATGGCCGACCTCGGCATCCAGCTGCACTACCTCACCACCTGGTGGGACGTGCTGGCGGTGGCCAAGGAGAGCGGCCATTTCGATCCGAAGATCCTGGCCGAGGTCGAGAGCTTCCTGCACCAGCCCGCCCAATGGTCGGCGGCCCATGGCGGCATCTCCGACTATCCCCAGGCCTGAGCCCGGTCGCGCCGTCATGGTCCCGTCACGGGACCGCGGCAGGGCAGGCGGATGATTCCCTTCCTGTCCGGGCCGATGCCCGAAGCCGTCAATTCGGCGATCAGCCTCCTCGTCGCCTTCGGGCTCGGCACCCTGATCGGGGCCGAGCGCCAGTACCGGCAGCGCACGGCGGGCCTGCGCACCAACGTCCTGGTGGCGGTGGGGGCGGCCGCCTTCGTCGACCTCGGCATGCGCCTCGAAGGGGCGGCCGGCGGCACCCGCACCGTGGCCTACGTGATCTCGGGCGTCGGCTTCCTCGGCGCCGGCGTGATCATGAAGGAGGGCATGAACGTCCGCGGCCTCAACACCGCCGCGACCCTGTGGTGCTCGGCCGCCGTGGGCGCCTTCGCGGGGGCCGACTTTCCCCTGGAGGCGGCCTTCGTCACCGCCGCGGTGCTCGCCGGCAACACCCTGCTGCGGCCCCTCGTCAACGCCATCAACCGCGCGCCCATCGACGAGAGCCAGACCGAAGCGACCTACGAGGTCCAGGTGACGGTGCAGGCGGACGGCGCCGGCCCCGCCCGCGACCTCCTGGTCGAGCGCCTCGAGGCGGCGCAGTACCCCGTCGGCGGGATCGAGGTAGTGGAGCGCGGCGAGGACACCGTCGAGGTGGTGGCGACCCTGGTGGCGACGGCGGTGGCCGGCGCCGAGCTCGACGCCGTGGTGGCGGGCCTGGCCCGGATGCCCGGCATCGAGCACGCGACCTGGTCGGTGCAGACGGCGGATTGAGGCCCGCGCGGGTGCGCCCGCACACCTCGGCGCAGGGAGCCCGGATTGCCGGACCGGCGCATGCGTCCAACCTCCCCGGACAGGGACGGGCGGCGCTGCCCCCGGGCGCCAGGCCCTTCACGAACCACTTCCACGAACCAGGGACACGGATCACCATGGCATCCCAGAAGAACGCCCTCATCGTCGGGGCCTCCCGCGGCCTCGGCCTCGGCCTCGTCGAGACCTTCCTCCAGCGCGGCTGGCGGGTGACCGCGACCCAGCGCTCGGCCTCCCCGGGCCTCGCCGCGCTGGCCTCCGACGCCCTCACGGTCGAGACGGCCGACATCGACGACGATCGCGCGGTGTCCGCCCTGCACGCGCGCCTGGCGAGCCAGAGCTTCGACCTGATCTTCGTGGTGGCGGGCGTGGCCACCCAGGCCCACGAGCCGCTCCACCGGGTGCCGCGCGCGGTCGCCGCCCAGGTCTATCAGACCAATGCGATCAGCCCGGTGCGCTTCGCCGAGGCCTTCCTGGACCGGCTCGCCCCCCAGGGCCTCGTCGCCTTCATGAGCTCGATCCTCGGCAGCGTCGGCCTCAACGAATCCGGCGGCTGGGAGAATTACCGGGCGAGCAAGGCCGCCCTCAACACCCTGGTGCGCAGCTTCGAGATCCGCCACCGGGACGCCGGCTTCGGCGTGCTGCTGCTGCATCCGGGCTGGGTCCGCACCGAGATGGGCGGGGCCGATGCCGATATCGACGTGGCCACCAGCGTCACCGGCATGGCGGACGTGATCACGGCCCAGCTCGGACGGACCGGCACGGCCTATCTCGACTACACCGGCAAGACTTTGGATTGGTAGAACGGCGAAAGACCTGGGACCGGGGGAACGCCGGCCCTCTGGCTCAGGGGCGTCCGATCGGCGGACGTCCGCGCCGCTCGACCACCACCGGTGGCCGGGTCCGGCGCTCGACGATGACGGTGCGCGGCGCCCGGCTCGGGCTGGCGGCGGTGAGGATGCGCTCCGGCATCCGCTCGGAGACCCTGTCGGGCTTGGCCTCGGACCGGACCTTGGCGGCGGCGACGACGTGCTCGCGGACCGCCTCCGCCGGCAAGCCGATCAGCCCGGCGGCGATCTCCACCTGCTGCTCGATGTCGTCGGCGAGGTCCTGGGCCGCGGCAACGGCCTCGGGAATGGTCGGCGGCTCGCGCCGGACGCGGATCGGCGGGAGATCCTGGAAGGATTTCGAGGGCTTCTTCACGGCGCGACTCGCTTGGGGCATCACCGGACCATACGCGCGATCCGGCCATTTGTGCAGTGCACACTTGCGCGGGCGAGCCGCGCGTTCGGCGCATCGCGGCGGCGTGATGGATTTTCGATCAGCTCCCTTCGCGCGCCCGCGAGGGGCCTGCATCGACATCCTGCCCGGGTGTGAGGCGTCCTGCCGGGGGATTGGGCAGGTCCGGGCGTCGAAATGCCGCGTCCGCCCCGGAAGCCTCGGCGCTGTTGCGATGCGGTCGCCAGACGCCGATAGTCGGGGCGATGACAGGTGGGCCCATGGCGGATTCTCTCTTCGATCTCTCCGACCCGCGTCTCGTTCCGGCCCGGCCGGAGATCGCCGATGCACGCCTGCGCGGCCAGGTGGCGGCGGAGCGCTACGTCGTGGGCGAGGCGCGCTCGGTGGTGGTGCCAGCCGCCCCCTTGCGGAGGACGCCGCGCTTCGATGCCGGTCTCGAGACCGAGGCGGTGATGGGCGACGCGGTGACCGCCTACGGTGCGGAGGAAGGCTTCGCCTTCGTCCAGTTCGCCCATGACGGCTATGTCGGCTACCTGCCCGAGGCCGCCCTCGGGCCCGCGCAGGCGCCGACGCACCGCGTCACCGCCCTGCGCAGTTTCCTCTACCCCGGCCCCGACCTGAAGCAGCCCGCCAGCGGCTGGCTGACCCTGGGCGCCCGCCTCCGCCCGACGGAGACCCACGGCGACTATCTGCGGATCGCGGGCGGCTACGTCTATGCCGGGCACTGCGCGCCCCTCGACGCGGTCGAACCCGATTACGCCGCCACGGCCGAGCGCCTCGTCGGCACGCCCTATCTCTGGGGGGGTCGTACGAGCCTCGGCCTCGATTGCTCGGGCCTCGTCCAGCTCTGCCTCGCGCAGGCCGGGATCGCGGCGCCGCGGGACGCCGACCAGCAGGAGCGTGGGCTCGGCGAGGCCCTGCCCCTAAACTTCGACGGGCTGGAGCGCGGCGATCTCGTGTTCTGGCGCGGCCATGTCGGGCTGATGCTCGACGCCACCCGCCTCCTCCACGCCAACGGCCACCACATGGCGGTGGCGGTGGAGCCCCTCGCCGAAGCCGTCGCCCGCATCCGGGAGAAGAGCTACGGCCCGGTGACCTCGCTCCGGCGGCTCAGCCCTTCAGCCGCATCTTGATCCGGTAGACCAGGCCGTCGCGGACGTCGCGATAGGCGTCGAGGCGCTGCTCGCGGGTGCCGTCCTGGATGTTGGTCGGGTCGGGGGTCGGCCAGTACTCGACCTCGACCGCGTTGGTCCGGGTCAATTCCAGGGCGGCGTGGTGCGCCTCCGGCGCCAGGGTGACGATGAGGTCGAAGTTCAGACCCTCCCACTCCTCGAGTTGGGCCAGGGTGCGCGGCTTGTGGCGCGTCGCGTCGATGCCGATCTCGTCGAGGGCCGCCACCATGAAGGGGTCGGCCGGCTCTCCGGAGCGCACCCCGGCCGATTGCACATAGATCGACTTGCCGAAGTAATGGCGCGCGATGGCCTCCGCCGCGAGCGAGCGCACGGCGTTGAAGTTGCACATGAACAGGGCCGACTGCACGCGCGTCTTCTTCGGGCCGGTCGCGTCCGCCATCCGGTCGTCTCAGCCTCGCACTTCGAGAGGGGTCCCGGCTCTAAGCCTTCCAGTGCAAGGCGAAGACCAGGGTGAAAAGGCGGCGCGCGGTGTCGTGGTCGAGGTCGACCTTGCCCTCGAGGCGCTGGCGGAGCAGGTCGGACGCCTCGTTGTGCAGGCCGCGCCGGCCCATGTCGATCGCCTCGATCTGGGTCGGCGAGGCGGTGCGGATGGCGTTGTAGTAGCTCTCGCAGATCATCTCGTAGTCGCGGATCACCCGGCGGAACGGGGTCAGCGACAGGAGGTGGGTCATCACCGGCTCGCCGTCCTCCCGCTTGATGACGAGGGCGAGCTTGCTCTCCACCAGTCCGAGGGTGAGGGCGTAGGGGCCCTCGCGGCCGGGGACCGTGAAGCTGTTGTCCTCCAGGATATCGAAGATCGCGATGGCGCGCTCGTGCTCCTGATCCGGATTGCCCCGCCCGATCGACTCCTCGTCGAGGGTCACCACCGCGAGGCGATGCGGCGATTTCCCCTCCGCCGCCTTGCCCTCCGCCGCCCTGATCTCCGACGCCTTGGCCTCCGCCGCCTTGGCGTCCCGGGATTTCGCTTCGCTCGAATTGGCCGCGCCGGACATCAGGCCCTCACAGGTTGAGGCGGATCGCCACCGAGCGGGCGTGGCCCTCCAGGCCCTCCGACCGTCCGAGGGCGATGGCCGAGGGGCCCAGCGCCCGGAGGGCCGCCGGGTCGCAGCGCAGGATCGTGGTGCGCTTCATGAAGTCGAGGACGCCGAGCCCGGAGGAGAACCGCGCCGAGCGGGCGGTGGGCAGGACGTGGTTGGGGCCGCCGACATAGTCGCCGATGGCCTCCGGCGTGTGCGAGCCGAGGAAGATCGCTCCCGCATTGCGCACCCGGGCGGCCAGCGCCTCGGCGTCGACGGTCTCGATCTCCAGGTGCTCCGGCGCGAGGCGGTCCACCAGCGGCACCGCCTCGTCGAAGCTGCGCACCACCACGATGGCGCCGTAGTCTCGCCAGCTCGCCCGGGCGATCTCGGCCCGGGGCAGGGTGGTCAGGGCGCGCTCCACCGCCTCGGCGACGTTGTCGGCCAGGGTCTCGGAATCCGTGATGAGGATCGACTGGGCCGCCGCGTCGTGCTCGGCCTGGGCCAGGAGGTCGGCCGCCACCCAGTCGGGATTGGCATGCGCGTCGGCCAGGATCAGCACCTCGGACGGGCCGGCGATCATGTCGATGCCGACCTGCCCGAACACCCGGCGCTTGGCCGCCGCCACCCAGGCGTTGCCGGGGCCGACGATCTTGGCCACCGGCGCGATCGTGTCCGTGCCGTAGGCCAGGGCCGCCACCGCCTGGGCGCCGCCGACCCGGTAGACCTCGTCGACGCCGGCCAGGTGCGCGGCCGCGAGGACCAGCGGGTTCAGGGTGCCCTCCGGCATCGGCACCACCATCACGACGCGGGGCACCCCGGCGACGCGGGCGGGAATGGCGTTCATCAGCACCGAGGAGGGATAGCTCGCGGTGCCGCCGGGAACGTAGAGGCCGACGGATTCCAGCGCCGTCCAGCGCCAGCCGGCGGTGACCCCGAGGCTGTCGGTGGCCATGTGGTCGCCGGGCACCTGGGCGGCGTGGAACGCCTCGATGCGCTCGGCCGCGAAGCGCAGGGCCTCCAGGGCCTCGGCCGGGCAGGCCGCGAGGGCCGCCTCGATCTCGGCCGGGGTCACCCGCAGGGAGGCGACGGTGAAATCCTCGCCGAACCGGTCGAAGCGGCGGGTGTAGTCGACCAGCGCCGCGTCGCCGCCCGCGATCACGCCGGCGATGATGCCGCGCACGGTCTCGTCGACATCCTCCGAGATCTCGCGCTTGACGCTGAGCAGGCGCGCGAAGGCGGCCGCGAACGCTTCGTCGCGGGAATCGAGGCGGACCATCAGGCGTTTCCCTTGGGGGCGGTTCCCCCGGAGCCGTTGTCCCCGGAGAGGGTTTCCCGGGAGAGGTTTTCCCCGGAGAAGGTTTCCCGGGAGGGGTTTCCCGCGATCGCGGCGCGGCCGGCGGCCACGGCCTCGTGGTCGGGCCGCCCCTCCACCTCCCAGACCGGCCCGAGATCCTTGAGCTGCATCTCGATGCATTCGAGGTCCAGCTGGATCGCCGCGCCGCCGGCGAAGACCAGGGTGGCGGTGCCGGAGGGCGCCTCGGTGGGCGCGAAGGTGATGGCGAGGAGTTCGAGGGGAGCGTCCGATTCGGCCCCCGGCGTGATCCCGCGGCTGCGCACGCGCAGCACCCGGTCGAAATGCATCCCGGTCAGGCGGCGGCGCGGCGGGGCGCCCTCCTCGGCCGACCAGTCGAAGCGGCGCGCCACCAGGACGAAACGGTGCTGGCCCGCCAGATAGGCGAGGTCGCTCGCCTTCAGGATCGCGTCCTGCAGGTGAGCGGAGACGACCGCCAGGTCTTCGGCATCGAGGGCGGCGAGCCTGAGAAGCTCCATGATCGGGTGTCGCGCTCCTGTCGGCGGGCCGGCCCGGGCGCGGGCTCGACCCTTCAAGGGGATGGGAGCCGTAGGTAGCGAGGCGGCCCGCCCACGGCAACTGGCGGGCGGCATTCCAGGACCGGGACGTCATTCAGGATCCGGACAGCGAGACTCGGGCACAGCGAGGCTCAGCCACAGCGAGGCTCGGCCATTGTCGCCCCGGCCGAACCTGCTAGGGACCCGGCGCTGCGCCGGCCCCTTCCCCGGCGAACGGAGTCGTGACGTGTCGGCCGCATCCCTGTCTCCCTCCGGCCCGTCCCTCGCCGGCCCGTCCCTTCCCGGCGAGACCCGCCCGCCTTCCGAGGCCGTCGCCGCGGTCCGTGCCGTGGTCGCGATCCCGGTGCGCAACGAGGCCGAGCGCATCGCCGCCTGCCTCGGCGCCATCGACGCCCAGACCGGCCTGGCTCCGGGCAGCCTCGGGGTGGTCCTGTTCCTCAACAACTGCACCGATGCCACCGAGGCCATCGTCGCCGACCTCGTGCCGCGGATGTCGGTGCCGGTCCGGGTCACGCACGTGGACTATGCCGGGGCCCATGCGGGCTGGGCCCGGCGCGCGGCGATGGACCAGGCGGCCGACTGGCTCGGCGCCGAGGGCATGATCCTCTCGGGCATGATCCTCTCGACCGACGCCGACAGCCGGGTTCCGCCCGACTGGGTGGCGCGCAACCGGGCCGCCCTCGACCGCGGCGCCGACGCGGTGGCCGGCCGCATCCAGCTCGATCCGGACGAGCGGGCCCTGCTGCCGCCGTCCCTGCACTGGCGCGGCGACCGGGAGGACCTCTACAGCGATCTCCTGACCGAGGCCGAGGCGCGCATCGACCCCGATCCGCACGACCCCTGGCCCTGCCACCGCACCACCATCGGCGCCACCCTGAGCGTCAGCGTCGCGGCCTACCGGGCGGTGGGCGGCATGCCCGCCATCGCCCTGGGCGAGGACGGCGCCTTCGTGGCGCTGCTGCTGGCGCAGGGCCTGCACGTCCGGCACGACCCCTCCATCCTCGTCACGGTCTCGGGGCGGCTCGTGGGCCGGGCGCCGGGCGGCGTCGCAGACACCATCCGGGCGCGCTGCGAGAAGCCCGAGAGCCTGTGCGACGCCCGCCTCGAATCGGTGCCGCGGGCGCTCGTCCGCTACGCCTGGCGCCGCCGCCTGCGCCGGCTGCACGCGGCGGGCCGGCTCGGCACCGAGCGGGGCTGGGCCCGGGCCCTGCGGATCGCGGAAGCGGACGCCGCCCGCGTCGCGGCCCATCCCCTCGCCGGCCACGCCGTGGCCGAGGCCGAGCGCGCCAGCCCGCGCCTCGTCCATCGCCCCCTCGGGCCGCGGCAGCTGCCCGGGCAGATCCGGCTCGCCCGGGCCGTGCTTCCGCTGGTGCGTGTCCTCACGCGGTTCCTCGGCTGAATTTCTCGGCTGAAACGAGAGCCCGCGAAGGACGGCAGGCCCCTCAGGGAGCGTTCAGCCCGGACGCGCTAGATCGGACCGTGACGAGACGGCACATCCGAGGGGAGCCATCCATGACCCGCACGTCCAGGACGACCATCAAGACCACGATTCTCGCCTTCGCCACGGCGGCGACGCTCGGCACCGGCTTCGGAGCCTTCGAGGCGCGGGCGCAATACTACGGCGACGACGACCGGCCGCGCCGCTTCGAGCGCCGCTACGACGAGGATCGCTACGAGCGCCGGCGCTACGACGAGGACCGGTACGATCGCCGCCCCCGCGGCTACGGCGGCGGATTCGGGCGGCTCTGCCTGACCCAGCGCGGCAACTGCATCACCCGCCCGCAGCCCTACGGCTCGCGCTGCGGCTGCGACATCCCGGGCTTCGGCCGCAAGCACGGCGAGATCGGCGGCTGATCCGCCCGCGGCGCGCCGCCCCCGGAGGGCGGAGCGCCGCTGCCGTCAGCTGCGGACGCGGGTGATCTCGGCGCCGCAGCGGGCGAGCTTGGCCTCCAGGGCCTCGAAGCCGCGGTCCAGGTGGTAGACCCGGTTGATGCTGGTCTCCCCCTCGGCCGCGAGGCCCGCGATGACGAGGGAGACGGAGGCGCGCAGGTCGGTCGCCATCACGGGCGCGCCCTTGAGCCGCTCGACGCCCTCGACGATGGCGAGGTCGCCCTCGAGCCGGATCCGGGCGCCGAGGCGGGCCAGCTCCTGCACGTGCATGAAGCGGTTCTCGAAGATGGTCTCGCGGATGTTGGACTGGCCCTTGGCCAGCGTCATCAGCGCCATGAACTGCGCCTGCAGGTCGGTGGGGAAGCCGGGGAACGGGTCGGTGGTGACGTCGACCGCGGCGATGCCCCCGCCGTTGCGGCGGATGCGGATGGTGTCGGTGCCCGTCGTGATCTCGGCGCCCGTGGTGGCGAGCACGTCGAGGGCCGAATGCAGCAGGTCCGCGCGGGTGTTCTCGAGGGTGACGTCGCCGCCCGTCATCGCCACCGCCATGGCGTAGGTGCCGGTCTCGATCCGGTCGGGCAGCACGTCGTGGCGGGCGCCGTGCAGGCGCGAGACGCCCTCGACGGTGATGCGGGGCGTGCCGGCGCCCTCGATGCGGGCACCCATCTTGGTGAGGCAGGCGGCGAGATCGACGACCTCGGGCTCGCGCGCGGCGTTCTCGATCAGGGTCGAGCCGTTGGCCAGGGCCGCCCCCATCAGCGCCACGTGGGTGCCGCCCACCGTCACCTTGGGGAAGTGGATCTCGCCGCCCCGCAGGCCGTTCTTGGCCCGGGCGACGACGTAGCCGCCATCGACCTCTACGGTGGCGCCGAGGCGCTCCAGCGCCATCAGCAGCAGGTCGACGGGGCGTGTGCCGATGGCGCAGCCGCCCGGCATCGAGACTCGGGCCTCGCCGAATCGAGCGAGGAGCGGCGCGATCACCCAGAAGCTGGCCCGCATGGTCGAGACCAGCTCGTAGGGCGCCGTGGTGTCGATGACGTTGGAGGCGGTGAGGCGGATGGTCTGGCCGGTCTCGGTGGTCTGGCCCGGGCGCTTGCCCACCACCATGTGGTCGACGCCGTGATTGCCGAGGATGCGCAGCAGGGCATTGATGTCGGCCAGCCGCGGCACGTTGCCGAGCTCCAGCGTCTCGCCGGTCATCAGGCTGGCGATCATCAGGGGCAGCGCGGCGTTCTTGGCGCCCGAGATCGGGATGACCCCGTGCAGCGGCCGGCCGCCGATGATGTTGATGCGGTCCATTGTTTCTAAAACCTTGCCCAAATCTTTGCGCGCCCGGTGCGCCTGCGGCGCTGCGAGCGGGAGACTTCCGAACTCGAAACCTGGCGGGACGCGAGCCGTCCCCGTGGAAACGGCACCGTTATAGCCAAGTTTTGTCGAAAAGGAGGTTTTCGGCGCGCGATTATGCTTCGCCGCCGGGCTCGGGTGTTTCGCCGGTCTCAGATGTTTCGTCGGGTGTTTCGCCGGGCTTGGCAGGATCCGCGCGGTCGCGCAGCTGCGCCTTGCGCCGGCGCAGGTTGTCGCGCAGGGCCGCCTTCAGGCGCTCGGCCCGCTGCCCGGCCGCGCTCTTGGGCTCGGCGGCACTCTTGGGCTCGGCCGCATTCTTGGGCTCGGCCACACTCTTGAACTCGGCCGCATTCTTGGGCGTCGCCCGCGGGGATGCTCCGGCCTCGGTCTCGTCGTCCATCATGCGCCGCGTCGGTCTGTGTGCGGGGGTCGAGCGTCGCGCCCAGCGCGCCGGGTCGGAGAGGGCCGACGCGACGCATCGTCGCCACGTCGTTGTGTCGGCTTTGCAGCCTCGGGTCGAAGGATGCAAAGCAGGAATGCGGTTGTCGACTTGAACCAATTCCAAGTTCACCTGTATCGTCGCGACCGCGCCGGGGAAACCCGCGTCAGAGGGCGAGCGTCGTCAGCGACTCCTTCAGGAGTGCGCGCCAGGCTCGCCAACGAGACCGATTGCATCGAGGGCCCCCGCACGAGGGTCCGCGTGGAAACGATCCCGCCAGAGGCCGCGACCCTACCGCAGGCCCCTCAGCCCAAGCGTGAAGGACGGATGCCCGTGAACCGCATGCCCGCGACGATCAAGATCAGCGACACCAAGCAGGGAGCGGGCCAGGAAGCCGGGCAGGGGTGCAACACTGGGACGTCGGGCCGGGGCCGGACCGACTACGAGTCGCATTTCCGCACCGCGCTGGACCGCCTGCACGGCGAGCGCCGCTACCGGGTCTTCGCGGATATCGAGCGCATCGCGGGGCGCTTCCCGACGGCGCACTGGCGCAAGCCCGACGGCGGCACCTCCGAGATCACCGTCTGGTGTTCGAACGACTACCTGGGCATGGGCCAGCACCCGGACGTGGTCGGCGCCATGACCCGTACCGCCGCCCGCTGCGGCGTGGGCGCGGGCGGCACCCGCAACATCGCGGGCAACAATTCACCCCTTGTCGACCTGGAGCGCGAGCTCGCCGACCTGCACGGCAAGGAGGCGGGCCTCGTCTTCACCTCGGGCTACGTCTCGAACCAGGCCGGCATCTCCACCATCGCCAAGCTGATCCCGAACTGCCTGATCCTGTCGGACGCCTTCAACCACAACTCGATGATCGAGGGCGTCCGCCATTCGGGCTGCGAGAAGCGCGTCTTCCGCCACAACGACCTCGCCCATCTCGAGGAGCTGCTGATCGCGGCGGGCGACCGCCCGAAGCTGATCGCCTTCGAGAGCGTCTACTCGATGGACGGCGACGTCTCCGACATCGCCGCGATCTGCGATCTCGCCGACCGGTACGGCGCCCTGACCTACCTCGACGAGGTCCACGCGGTCGGCCTCTACGGTCCCCGCGGCGGCGGCATCGCCGAGCGCGACGGGGTGATGCACCGGGTCGACGTGATCGAGGGCACCCTCGCCAAGGGCTTCGGCTGCGTTGGCGGCTACATCACCGGCTCGGCGGTCCTCTGCGACGCGGTCCGCAGCCACGCCCCGGGCTTCATCTTCACCACTGCCCTGCCGCCGGCCATCGCGGCGGCCGCCATCGCCTCGGTGCGCTATCTCAAGCGCTCGAGCGGCGAGCGCGAGGCGCACCAGCGCCAGGCCGCCCGGACCAAGGCCGCCCTGGAAGCCGCCGGCCTGCCGGTGCTGCACACCGACACGCACATCGTCCCCGTGATGGTGGGCGACGCCGAGCTGTGCAAGGCGGCGGCCGACCACCTGCTGGAGCACCACGGCATCTACATCCAGCCGATCAACTACCCCACCGTGCCCCGCGGCACCGAGCGCCTGCGCATCACGCCGTCGCCCTTCCACGACGATGCCCGCATCGCCCGGCTCACGGCGGCCCTGACCGAGACCTGGGACACCCTGGACCTGCCCCGGGCCGGGACCGTCTTCGTCGAGGCGGCCGAGTAGGCCGCCCGCGGGCCCACCCTCAGTTCAGGCGCCAGATCGCGCCGGTGAGCACGGTGGCGAAACCGACCCAGGCGGCGTAGGGCACCAGCAGCCACGCCGCCGCCCGGTCGAAGCGCCAGGACAGGCGGATCGTCCAGAGGATCATCACCCACATCGCGGCCGAGACCACCAGGGCGGCCCCCAGCGCGTGGGCGGCGAAGAAGGTCGGCGTCCAGGCGGCGTTGAGGGCGAGCTGCACCGCGAAGGCAGCCAGCGCCAGGCGCCAGCCCTCCCGCGTCGGACCCGTGCGGGGCTTCGCCCCCAGCAGCCGGAACGCCGAGACCGCGATCATCGCGTAGAGGATCGTCCAGGCCACCGGGAAGGCCCAGTTCGGCGGGTTGAAGGACGGTTTCGTCAGGCCCGCATACCAGCCCTCGATGTTCGGCCCCGTGGCGGCCGAGCCCAGCACGGCCGTCAGCGCCACGGGCAGGATCGCCGCCGCCAGCCGCCAGGGCAGGGCGAGGGCGGGCTCGGCGGGGACGTGGATTGGTGACGATGCGGGCGCGCGGGACATGACGAACGGATTTCCTTTCCTCTGAATCGGATCCCGGGACCGGGTCCCGAAGCCTCCGGCTTGCGGTCCATGCACCGGTCTGCGAGGCCGGGTCCATCGAACGCCGACCTCGCGGACATGCTCCATGCCGGATCCCCAGTCAGAACCGAACGCGCCGACCGGCCCTTCGGATGCCGCCCCCGCCTTCACCAAGCGCAGCCTCGCCGCCCAGGCCCTCGGCCGGGTCGACCCGGTGACGCGAGGCGTGGTGGCCCCCCTGCACGTGGCCACCACCTTCCTGCGGGATCCCGACAACGGCTACAGCTCCGGCTTCTCCTATGCCCGGCCCGACAACGCCACCGTGCGCGAGGCGGAGGCGGTGCTGGCGATGCTGGAGGACGCGGCGGCCGGGGCGCTGCTGTTCGGCTCCGGCATGGCGGCCGCCACGGCCGTGTTCAACGCCCTGGAGCCCGGCGACCACGTGGTGGCGCCCCGCGTGATGTACTGGGGCCTGAAGCGCTGGCTCAACGCCGAGATGCCGCGCCGGCGGATCGCGGTCGATTTCGTCGCCATGGACGACCTCGCCGCCCTGGCGCGGGCGATCCGGCCCGGTGCCACGAAGCTCGTCTGGATCGAGACGCCGGGCAATCCCCTCTGGACGATCACGGACATCGCGGAGGCGGCCCGCCTCGCGCACGCGGCGGGGGCGCGGCTCGCCGTCGACTCCACCGCCGCCTCGCCGATCCACACCCGGCCGCTGTCGCTGGGCGCCGACATCGTGATGCACTCGGCCACCAAGATCCTGAACGGCCACTCGGACGTGGTGGCGGGGGTGCTGGCCGGAGCCCGGGCGGACGCGTTCTGGGACCGCCTCGTCGCGATCCGGTCCGGGGGCGGCGCCATCCTGGGTCCGTTCGAGGCCTATCTGCTGCTGCGCTCCCTGCGCACCCTGCCGCTGCGGGCGGCGGCGCAGGCCGCGAGCGCCGCCGCGCTCGCCCGCCGCTTCCAGGGGCATCCCGCCATCTCCCACGTGCTCTATCCCGGCCTGCCGGACGATCCCGGGCACGCGGTCGCGGCCCGGCAGATGGAGGGCGGCTTCGGCTTCATGCTGTCGATCCGGGTGCGGGACGGCGAAGCGGCGGCGATCCGTACGGCGGCGCGGGTGCGGCTCTGGAAGCGGGCGACCTCCCTCGGGGGCGTCGAGAGCCTGATCGAGCACCGGGCCTCGGTGGAGGGGCCGGATTCCCCGTGTCCCCCCGACCTCCTGCGCCTCTCCACCGGGATCGAGGCGGTGGACGACCTGTTCGCCGATCTCGACGCCGCCCTGCGGGGGCCGTGACGTTTTCGGTGGTGCCGCGGGCGGAACTCGCGCGTTGGTGGGGCAAATCCCGATCCTGCCGTCCGACAGCGGCGCAGGACCCTGCTGCGAGAGACCGCTCCCCATGACGAAGCCCCTCCTCTTTTCCGGAACCCTCGCCCTCCTGGTCCTCGCGACCGCCGCCCGGGCCGAGAGCGGCCCGCCGGACCTGAACATCGAGCGGACCTGCCAGTCGGCGGCCTCCGCGAGCGTCAGCGACAATGCCAGCCAGGAGGGATGCCTGCGCTCCGAGCGCGCCTCGCGCGACGAGGTCAAGCGCCGCTGGAACGAGTTCACCCCGGCCGCCAAGAACCAGTGCGAGAAGCAGTTCGAGGCCGGCGGGTTTCCGTCCTACGTCGAGATGGTGACCTGCCTCGAACTCGCGAGCGGTACCGGCCTGCCCAAGCAGTCGGATGATTCGCGCGCGGGCCGGGGCACCAGCAGCGCCACCAAGGAGCCGAGCCCCGCCCAGCGCACGGACCCGATCAAGGTGCTCGAGAACCAGTAGGCCGACGATCCCGGGTCAGCTCGACGAGGCCGGGACCTCGTCGGCGATCCAGGCCGGCTGCGGCCGGCCGCGACCGGGTTCGGCCGCCCCGCCCCGGCTCTGTGCCAGGGCGGTGAGCTCGGGCGCCCGGGCGGTGTCGTCCACCGTCAGGAACAGGCACCGGCCTTGCGACATCCGGCCAAGCCGCGCGCTGCTCGTCAGGACGCTCTGGGCCGGGCTCGAGAGCAGGCCCAGGGCCACCGGTGCCATCCACAGGGCGAGCCAGGGGTCGCCCGCCCAGGCGAGGCCGCCCGCCAGGAGGCCGCCCGCCACGAGGGTGTCGACCTGGAGCCGGCACGCCTCCCGCCACGGCACCCGGCGATCATCGCGCACCTGGGCGTCCCAGCGCACCACGCGGCCGACGAAGGTGGTGGCCACGGCGCCCGCCGCGAACAGCGTCATCACCGGCCAGAGCAGGACCCAGATCCCCTGCTCAAGGGCGGCGCTCTTCAGGAGCGAAGCGGTGCCGCCGAAGGCCGCCCGGCGCTCGCGGGACGCCAGGACATGGCCGAGGCTGAGGAGCTTCGGCAGGGCCAGGATCGTCAGGACGAGGGCGGCGAGGGCATGGGCGGCGGCACCCGTGCCGGTGAGGCCGTAGCCGAGGAGCCCGAGTTCGCCGGTCCGCGCCGCCTGGAGCGTTCCGAGGGCGAGGAACAGGACCCAGAGCGGGCAGGCCATGTAGGACAGGATGCCGACGGCGAGGTGCCAGCGGCTGGCGGGGCGCAGGCCCGGAATGGCGGTGACGCGCAGGTGCTGCATGTTGCCCTGGCACCAGCGGCGCTCGCGCCCGAGGAGGTCGACGAGGTTCGTCGGCATCTCTTCCCAGGTGCCGCCCATTTCCGGCAGCAGGCGGACCTCCCAGCCGGCCCGGCGCAGGAGCGCGCCCTCGACGATGTCGTGGCACAGGATCTCGCCGCCGAGCGGCGCCTTGCCGGGCAGCACCGGCAGTTCGGCGTTGTCGGCGAAGGCCGCGATCCGCACGATCGCGTTGTGGCCCCAGTAGCTGCCGTCCGGCCCCTGCCAGGTCTCCAGGCAGCGGATCGCCAGGGGCGCGTAGAGCCGCACGGCGAATTGCTGGATGCGGGCGAACAGCGTGTCGCGCCCGGTGGCGTAGGACACGGTCTGGATCAGGCCGACCCGGGGGCTCTCCTCCATCAGCCGGGCCAGGCGGCGCATGGCGCTGCCGGTCATCAGGCTGTCGGCGTCGAGCACGATCATGAAGTCGTATTCGGGGCCGTAGGTCTTGCAGAACTCGGTGATGTTGCCGGCCTTACGGCCCGCATTGTCCCGGCGCCGGCGGTAGCGGATGCGCGGCAGGCCGGGGCCGTGCTGGCGGCTCCAGGCCTCGATGCGGGCGAATTCATGCTCCTCGATCGCCGCGATGGCGCCGTCCCGGGTGTCGGAGAGGACGAAGATGTCGATGTCGCCGCCGTCGCCCCCGGTCCGCTGCAGCGAGCGCGCCATGACCCGCAGGGCGGCGAACACCGCCACCGCGTCCTCGGCGTGGATCGCCACCACCGCCGCCGTGCGGCTCAGGCCCGAGGCCTCCGCCGGGACGGTGAGGGAGCGCCGCTCCAGGGCGGATTTCGCCCGGTCGCCGAAGGCCGTGGCCACGAGGCCGTAGACGTATTGCCAGGCCACGAAGGCCTGCCAGGTCATGACGAGGGCGAAGAGACCGAGCACTGCGCCGCCGAGGAGGCCGGACGGCGTCCCGTAGGCGGCCAGCGCCAAGGCGGTGACCGCCGCGCCCAGGACGAGGGGCGGCAGGGCCAGCAGCAGGCGGCGGCCCAGGAAGCGCTCGGGCCGGGCGGCGGACGCCTCGGGTGCGATTTCCAGCGGACCCGGGATTTCGGCCGCCGGGGCGTCGTGCGACAACCTGTGGGACATGGGGCGCGGGAAACTCGAAGGAGGGACACCGCGATCCACCACCGGGCGCGATGCCGGCAAAGGGGAAGCGATGCGCGATGGCGAGGGTCTCGAAGGATGCGGGCGGACCGAACCCTTCTCGCGGCGGCAGGCCCTGCGGACCACGCTGAGCGTGGCCGTCGGGATGATCCTCCCTACCGCGCATGATCTGAATGCGGGCCGAACGCGCGCCGCGGCCCCCGAACCCATAACATTCGATGCGGTGAAGGCGAAGGCGCGGGCCCTTGCGGCGCAGCCCTATGCGGCGCCGCAGGACGATCTGCCGCCGGCCCTGGCCGGCCTGTCCTACGACGGCTACCGCGCCATCACCTTCCGGCCGGAGGCGAGCCTGCCCCTCGGCCGCTTCTTCTCGGTACAGCTGTTCCACCGCGGATTCCTGCAGCGCAAGCGGGTCGCCCTCTCCCTGCAGCCGCGCGAGGGCCCGGCCCGGCCCATCCCCTACGCCCCCGACCTGTTCGACCTCGGGCCGGACCTGAAGGGCCAGAGCTTCGCGCCGGATCTCGGCTTTGCCGGCTTCCGCCTGCACTACGCCTTCGCGGCCGACCGCCCGGCGGAGCAGGAGGAATTCTTGGTCTTCCTCGGCGCCTCCTACTTCCGGCTGCGCGGGTTCGGCCAGGAATACGGGCTCTCGGCCCGCGGCGCCGCGATCCGCACGGGGGGGCCGGGCCCGGAGGAGTTCCCGGACTTCACCGCCTTCTGGATCTGCGAGCCGGAGGCCGATGCCCGCGCCATCGAGATCTGGGCGCTGCTTGAGTCCCCGAGCCTCGCCGGGGCCTACCGTTTCCGCGTGGCGCCGGGCGATCCCTCGGTGATGCGCGTCGAGGCGTCCCTGCATCCCCGGACGACCCTGGAGCATCTCGGGCTCGCCCCCCTCACCAGCATGTTCCTGCACGGGGCGAACGGGCCGGGCGCCCGGGGCGCCGAGCCCTTCGACGACTTCCGTCCGCAGGTGCATGATTCCGACGGGCTGGCGGTGGCGACCCGGGGCGAGCGGCTCTGGCGGCCCCTGGTCAACGGCCGGGCGCAGCCGCAGATCTCGGCCTTCGGCGTCGACCCGCTGGAGGGCTTCGGCCTGCTCCAGCGCGCCCGCGACTTCCCCGCCTATCTCGACGTGCAGGCCCGGCACGAGGCCCGGCCCGGGCTCTGGGTCACGCCCGAATCGGGGTTCGGGGCCGGTGCGGTCCGGCTCTTCGAGATCCCCTCGCGCGAGGAGTACATGGACAACGTCGTGGCGGCCTTCGTGCCCGGCGCCCCCGTGCCGGCCGGGCGCGAGCGGAGCCTGTCCTACAGCCTGACGACGGTGGGGGCCGAGCCGGCGAGCGTCGTGCCCGGCACCCTCGGCCGGGTCGTCTCGACACGGGTGGGTTCGGCCGAGCGCCTGCGCCCGACCACGCCGCCGAGCCCGGGCCGGCGCCTCTACGTCGTGGATTTCGAAGGGCCGGGCCTGCCGTCAGACCGGGGGGCGACCCTGTCCGCCGACGTCTCCGCCAGCGCCGGCACGATGGTCGACCCGGTGGTGGAGTTCGTCCCCCAGACCGGCGGCTGGCGGCTCTACGTCGAGTGGCGGCCGCCGACACCGCTCCCGCCCGGCGACGTGATCCTGCGCGCCCGCCTCGTGCGGGACGGCCGGGCCGTGACGGAGACGTGGGACGCGGCCGCCTGACGATCCGGCCACGCCGGTCCCGGGTTTGACCAGGCCGCGGGCGGCCCTGTAGACACCCGGCCCCACCCGGAGACGCCCCATGGCCGCCATCAACACGAGTCTCGCCGCCGAACTCGGCGTCGCGGAATGGCAGGTGAAGGCCGCGGTCGACCTGCTCGACGGCGGCGCGACGGTGCCGTTCATCGCGCGCTACCGCAAGGAGGTCACCGGCACCCTCGACGACGCGCAGCTGCGCACCCTGGAGGAGCGCCTCGCCTACCTGCGCGACCTGGAGGCCCGCCGGGCCGCCGTGCTGGAGGCGATCGAGGCACAGGGCAAGCTCGAGGCCGGGCTGAAGGCCCGCATCCTCGCCGCCGACACCAAGGCCCGGCTCGAGGACCTCTACCTGCCCTTCAAGCTGAAGCGCCGGACGAAGGCGCAGGTCGCCCGCGAGGCCGGCCTCGAACCCCTGGCCGAGGCGCTTCTCGCCCGCCCCGACCAGTCCCCCGAGGGGGCCGCCCGGGCCTACGTGGAGGCGGGCAAGGGCGTCGCCGACGTCGAGGCGGCCCTGGAGGGCGCGCGCGCCATCCTGATCGAGCGCTTCAGCGAGGACCCGGAACTGGTCGGCTCCCTGCGCGAGACCGGCTGGCAGCGCGGCCGGATGGTCGCCACGGTGAAGGCCGGCAAGACGGTCGCCGGCGAGAAGTTCTCGGATTACTTCGACTTCGCGGAAGCCCTCGCGAAGCTGCCCTCGCACCGCATCCTCGCCCTGTTCCGCGGCGAGAAGGAGGAGGTGCTCGACCTCGCCATCGCCGATGCGGTGGGCGACGCGCCGGCCAAGGGCCAGCCGGGATCGCAGGAACTGCGCATCGCCAGGACGTTCGGCATCCGCGACCAGGGGCGGCCGGGCGACGCCTTCCTGATGGAGACGGTGCGGCGCGCCTGGCGGACCCGCCTGAAGCCCGCCCTCGACACCGACCTGCGCGCCCGCCTCTGGGCGGTGGCCGAGGCCGGCGCGGTCACGGTCTTCGCCGGCAACCTGCGCGACCTCCTGCTCGCGGCCCCGGCAGGCGCGCGGCCGACCCTCGGACTGGACCCGGGCTTCCGCACCGGCGTGAAGGTCGCGGTGGTCGACGCCACCGGCAAGGTGGTGGCCACCGACACGATCTACCCGCACGAGCCGCGCCGCGACTGGAACGGCGCCCTGATCGCCCTGGCGAAACTCTGCCGGGCGCACAAGGTGGAGCTTGTCGCCATCGGCAACGGCACCGCCTCGCGGGAGACCGACAAGCTCGCCGCCGAGCTCATCGCCAAGCAGCCCGAGCTGAGGCTCACCAAGGTGATGGTCTCGGAGGCCGGCGCCTCGGTCTATTCGGCCTCGGCCTATGCCAGCGCGGAGCTACCCGAGCTCGACGTCTCGATCCGCGGCGCGGTCTCCATCGCCCGCCGCCTGCAGGATCCCCTGGCCGAACTCGTCAAGATCGAGCCGAAGGCGATCGGCGTCGGCCAGTACCAGCACGATCTGGCCGAGGGGAAGCTCGCACGCTCCCTCGACGCGGTGGTGGAGGATTGCGTGAACGGCGTCGGGGTCGACGTGAACACCGCCTCGGCCCCGCTGCTCGCCCGGGTCTCGGGCCTGACCGCGCGGGTCGCCTCCAGCATCGTCGTGCACCGGGACGCCCACGGCCCATTCCGCAGCCGCGCCAGCCTGAAGAAGGTGGCGGGGCTCGGGCCCAAGGCCTACGAGCTCGCCGCCGGCTTCCTGCGCATCCGCGACGGGAGCGACCCGCTCGACGCCTCGGGCGTGCATCCGGAGGCCTACCCGGTGGTGCGCCGGATCCTGGCCGCCACCGGCCAGCCGATCCAGGCGCTGATCGGCAATACCGGCGCCCTGCGCAGCCTGGACCCGAAGACCTTCACCGACGCCACCTTCGGCCTGCCCACCGTCACCGACATCCTGTCGGAGCTGGAGAAGCCGGGTCGCGATCCGCGCCCGGCCTTCCGGACCGCGACCTTCCAGGAGGGGGTCGAGACGATCTCCGATCTGAAGCCGGGCATGCGTCTCGAGGGCGTCGTCACCAACGTGGCCGCCTTCGGCGCCTTCGTGGATGTCGGGGTTCACCAGGACGGGCTGGTGCACATCTCGATGCTGGCCGACCGCTTCGTGAAGGACCCGCGCGCGGTGGTGAAGCCCGGCGACGTCGTGCAGGTACGGGTGGTCGAGGTGGATCCGAACCGCAAGCGCATCGCCCTCACGATGCGCTCGGACGAGGCCGGTGCGCCGCGTCCCGCCGCCCGCCGCGAGGCGCCGGCCGCTCCGTCGGCGAGACCCGCCCCCCGGGCGGCCCCCGCGCCCGAGGCGGGGGGCGCCATGGCGGAGGCCCTGCGGCGCGCGGCCCTCGCCAAGGGGATGCCGAAGCGTTGAAGGCCCGGCCGACTCTCCGGGCAGATTCGCCCGGCGGGCCCTATGGCCCGCGGCCGGCCCAGGGTTTCAGTGGAAGAACGGCAGGGCGTGCGGCGCGTAGAGGCCGAAGCCCAGGAGGGCCAGGCCGGCGATGCCCAGGAGCCCGCCGCCGACCACCAGGGCGAAGATGCCGGTGATGACCTCCGCCGAGGCGAGCACGATGCCGATCTGGAAGGCGGCCGAGGCGAACTCGTAATGGTGGTAGCGGTGCAGGGCGAGGTCGCGCACCTCCTGGGAGTGCCGCGCCTTCTCGGCCAGCTCCTTGCGCCCCTCACCGGTCGCGGGCTCGCTGTCCCAGCGGGCCATGGTCTTGGCCCACTCGGCGCGCTTGGCCTTGACGGCCTCGGAATTCGCGACCTCCGGCGGCAGCAGCGCCAGGGTCTCGTCGGCGGTCTTGAGGACCGTGCCCCGGATGGTGCGCGCCTGGAAGTAGGCCCATTGGTTGGAGGCCTCGACATTGGCCCCGAGGGCATCGGTCTGCGCGCCCTTGGCCAGGGTCTCGGCCAGCGCCAGGAACAGCGCCAGCACCGAGATCAGCAGCGCCACGCGCTTGTTCGAACTGCCGCCCGCCCCATGACCACCCGACATGCTGCCCCCTCCTGATTTGAATGGCGGCAGTCACACCCGATCGCACCGGCGAGCGCAAGACGCTTTCCCGTCAGCCCGGGAAACCCGCGCTCACCGGAGACACCCGCGCTAATTCGGGAACACGTGGCCGCCGATGATCCGCAGGCCCACCGGGCTGCCGGCGGCGAAGCGGTTGGTGTCGGCGGCCTCCACCACCACGGTCTTGCCCTCGGGCCGGTCGACCTCGATGCGCTGGCGCCCCTGCGTCCGGTAGGACGAGCGCACGACGCCCTGGAGATGGGCCTGGTCGCCCTCGGCGAACTGAAGCTGCCAGGGCCGGGCATAGAGCTTGACCGGGCCGACGAGACCGACGGGCGCCCGCACGGGGGTCAGGCGGCCGTCGACGCGGACCTCGCCGCCCTGCGCGATCGCCTCGACCTCGATGGTGTCGCCGAGGAACTTCAGCACGGTGGCGGAGACCGGCGCCTCCTGCACCTCGTCCGGGGTGCCGACCTGCTCCAGGCGGCCTTTGTCGAGGACCGCGACCCGGTCGGAGAGCTCCAGGGCCTCGTCCTGGTCGTGGGTGACGAAGATCGTGGTCTGGCCGGTGCGGTCGTGGATCTCGCGCAGCCAGCGGCGCAGGTCCTTGCGCACCTGGGCGTCGAGGGCGCCGAAGGGCTCGTCGAGCAGCAGGACGCGGGGCTCCACCGCGAGGGCCCGGGCGAGCGCGATGCGCTGGCGCTGGCCGCCGGAGAGCTGGCTCGGATAGCGGTCGGCGAAGCCCGAGAGCTTGATGAGGTCGAGGAGGTCGCCGACCCGGCGCTTGATCTCGGCCTTGGCCGGGCGCTCGGAACGCTTCCGGGCGTTGAGCCCGTAGGCGATGTTCTCGGCCACGCTCATGTGCTTGAACAGGGCGTAGTGCTGGAACACGAAGCCCACCGCGCGCTGCTGCACGGGGAGCCGGGTCGCGTCCTCGGCCCCGAACACGATGCGGCCCGCATCGGGGAAGTCGAGGCCGGCGATGATGCGCAGCAGCGTGGTCTTGCCCGAGCCCGAGGGGCCGAGCAGGGCCAACAGCTCGCCCGCCCGCACGTCGAGGGAGAAGTCGTGCAGCACGGCGGCCGTATCGAAGGTCTTCGACAGCGCCTCGACGCGGATGGCGGTGGAGCCGCCCACCCGCTCAGTGGCCCCGGGCGCCCGCGGCGATCTCGTCGGCGTAGCGCCATTCGAGGAGGGATTTGACGCAGAGGGTGACGAGGGCGAGGCCGGCCAGGAGGGAGGCGACGGCGAAAGCGGCAACGAAGTTGTACTCATTGTAGAGGATCTCCACGTGGAGCGGCAGCGTGTTGGTGAGGCCCCGGATGTGGCCCGAGACCACCGAGACCGCGCCGAACTCGCCCATCGCGCGGGCATTGCAGAGGAGGACGCTGTAGAGGAGGCCCCAGCGGATGTTGGGCAGCGTCACCGTCCGGAAGGCGTGCCAGCCGGACGCCCCGAGGGTCAGCGCCGCCTCTTCCTCCGCCGTGCCCTGCTCCTGCATCAGCGGGATGAGCTGGCGGGCGACGAACGGGAAGGTGACGAAGATGGTCGCCAGCACGATGCCGGGCACCGCGAAGATGACCTGGATGTCGTGGGCCAGCAGCCAGGGGCCGAGCAGCCCCTGCGCCCCGAAGACCAGCACGTAGATCAGACCCGAGACCACCGGAGAGACCGAGAACGGCAGGTCGATCAGGGTGACGAGCAGGTTCTTGCCCCAGAACTCGAACTTGGCGATGGCCCAGGAGGCCATGATTCCGAAGACGAGGTTGAACGGCACCGCGATGGCGGCGGTCAGCAGCGTCAGCCGGATCGCCGCGTGGGCGTCGGCTTCCGTGAAGGCGGCCAGATAGGCGGCAAAGCCCTTGGCGAAGGCCTGCGCGAACACGGTGAGCAGCGGCAGCACCAGGAACAGCGCCAGGAACAGGATCGCGATCCCGATCAGCAGCCAGCGGATCCAGCGGCCTTCCGTGACGACGCTGGCCGGGCGGGCCTCGGCCAGGGCGACGGGGGCGAAGGTCTCAGACATAGCCGAATCTCCGCCGGCTCCAGGCCTGGATCAGGTTGATGGCGAGGAGGGTGAGGAACGAGATGCCGAGCATGATCGTGGCGATGGCGCAGGCGCCGCCGTAATCGTACTCGGACAGCTTGATGACGATGAGGAGCGGCGCGATCTCGGAGACGTAGGGCAGGTTGCCGGCGATGAAGATGATCGAGCCGTATTCGCCGACGCCGCGGGCGAAGGCCAGGGCGAAGCCCGTGAGCACCGCCGGGATCAGCGGCGGCAGCACCACCCGGACCAGGGTGTGGACGCGCCCCGCCCCGAGGGTGGCGGAGGCCTCCTCGATCTCCTTGTCGATCTCGGCGATCAGCGGCTGCACGGTGCGCACCGCGAAGGGCAGGCCGATGAACACCATGGCGATGTAGATGCCCACCGGCGTGTAGGCGGCCTCGATTCCGATCCGCGCCAGCTGCGCGCCGACGAGGCCGTTGGGCGCGTAGAGGGCGGCCAGCGCGATGCCGGCGACCGCGGTCGGGAGCGCGAAGGGCAGGTCCACCACCGCGTCGACGATCTTGCGGCCGGGGAAGCGGTAGCGCGTCAGCACCCAGGCGATGAGGAAGCCGAACACCGAGGCGGTCAGCGCCGCCACCAGGGAGACGCCGAAGCTGACGCGCAGGGCGCTGGCCACGCGCGGATCGGTGGCGACCTCCCAGATCCCCGCGAAGCCGAGGCCGGAGGCGCGCGTCACCAGGGCGGCGAGCGGCAGCAGCACGATCAGGCCGAGGCAGGTGAGGGTGTAGCCGAAGGCGAGCCCGAAGCCGGGGATCACGCTCGGGCGGAGAAAACGCCGCTTGGCGCGGAGGGGTTCGGCGCGGAGGGGTTCGGCACGGATGGGCGGGGCCATGGTGGTGTCCTGCTCAGGTCTCGGCCCCTCCCGGAGAGGGGAGGGGGCGGGGAGGGCGGCCGCGTCAGCGCCCCGCCTTGCTCAGCTGGTCGAACAGACCCCCGTTGTCGAAATTCTTCTTCTGGATCTCGTCCCAGTCGCCCTGCAGGTCCTCGATCTTGAACAGCTTCAGCTCGGGCAGCTGTGCCAGATCCTCGGGCTTGGCCGCCGCGCGGTTCAGCGGGCGGTAATGGTGCTTGGCGAAGATGGCCTGCGCCCGATCGGAATAGAGGAACTGAAGATAAGCCTCGGCCTGTTTGCGGGTTCCCTTCTTGTCGACGTTGACGTCGACCAGGGCGACCGGCGGCTCGGCGTAGATCGAGGTCGGCGGCACCACCACATCGAACTTGTCGCGGCCGAACTCCTCGAACACGAGGTAGGCCTCGTTCTCCCAGGTCGGCAGCACGTCGCCGAGGCCGCGCTGCGCGAAGGTCACGGTGGAGCCGCGCGCGCCGGTGTCGAGGACCGGGACGTTCTTGTAGACCGAACCCACGAAGGCGTTGGCCTTCTCGGCGTCCTTGCCCTCCTTCTCGTAGGCGTAGCCCCAGGCGGCGAGGAAGTTCCAGCGGCCCCCGGCGGAGGTCTTGGGATTGGGGGTGATGACCTTGATGTCGGGCTTCACGAGGTCGCCCCAGTCCTTCACGCCCTTCGGATTGCCCTTGCGCACGAGGAACACCACGGTCGAGGTGTAGGGCAGGCCCTGGTTCGGCAGCTTCGTGCGCCAGTCGGGGACGATCTTCTTCGAGATCCGGCTGATCGCGTCGATGTCGGACGGAATGCCGAGGGTCACCACGTCGGCCGGAATGCCGTCGATCACCGTGCGGGCCTGCGAGCCCGAGCCGCCATGGGCGGCACGCACGGTCAGGGTCTCGCCGGTCTTGGCCTTCCACTCCTCGGAGAAGGCCGCGTTGATCTCGCGATAGAGCTCGCGGGTCGGATCGTAGGAGACGTTGAGAAGCTCCGTCTGGGCGCAGGCGAGGGTCGGCGCGAGCAGGGCCGCCGCGAGGCCGGCGCCCAGCAGGGCCGCGTGGCGGCGGGTGCGTCCGGTGGTCCGGGAAGGGGTCTGGCTCACGGGGGGCTCCGAATCTGGCTCGCGCAGCCGGAGCGGAGGCATCCGCATCGCGGCCCCGGCGACGCTGGTTTCGTTCGTTTTAACGAACATTGTCAAGTGTCGGGACGGGTTCGGATAAGGCGGCAGAGGTCACTTCGTTCCCCAAATCCCCCGCGTTCGAGAACGATTTTATCCGGCGTGAGAAGGGAATACTCCCCAAGTACCCATCGGGAGAAGAACGTGTTGGGTTCGCGAGGGTTCTATAGAAAGGACATTTTGAGTGGGGTTCGAATCGTCTCACCGTGTCCGGCACAGGGTGGGCGGCGATCACACCGATCGGGCGGCTTCAGCCCGGAACGCGGATCTCCGATGCCCGCCGCGTCCCGCATGAGGACGAGGGCGGCCCGGTCCGGGCCGAAGCCACGCCGAACGCCCCGCAGGCGAGAGCCTCGGGGCGTTCGGCGGTCGCATCACGGCCGCATCGATCCGGCCCGCCGCGGGAGGCAGGCGGGCGTGTGAGGAAGGCGAAGGAAGAAAGCGCGCCGGCTCCAGGCTTCGGCGCGGGACGTCCGGACGCTCAGTCCGCCGCGACGGCGATGAGCGAGAACAGGGACGCCAGCAGAATGTTGCCGACGACGACGAGGGCGAGCGTGATCATGGAACTGCTTCATGTGAGAGCACGGCGGAGTGCACGCGCTCATCGGATCAACGCACCACTAGCGATCCCGGCGTGAACCGTCCGTGAATTCCCGCACACACGAGGGAAACATTCAGAAACGGGGTAAACGGGTCACACCCGTGGGCTCAGCGCTTTCCCTTGCCGAGTCGGGCCAACAGCGCTTCGAGCCGCGCGCCCGGCGGGTCGGACAGGATGTCGGCGTAGAAGGAGCGGAGGGTGTGCCCGAGATGGCGCCGGACGCTGGGGCCGAGCATCGGCGTGGCGTGCCGCACCGCATCCGCGCCGGACGAATAATCGCTTCGGGTCTTCGGTATGGAGGACTTGGGGATGGAGGACTTGGACATGAAGGTCTTGGGCATGAATCGGACCCCGGCCTCCGCTTCCCGCACTCCGCACGCGGCAAGGCGGTCGAAGCGCCACAATGGCACCGATCGGTTAAGGATAAGCTGACGTCGCGACGGGCCGAGAGAGCCGCCCGTCGAGAGCGCGGCGGGCCTTATCAAACGTTGTCAAGCGCATAGGATAGAATCGCGAGGCTAAAAAAAACCTCGGCGCGCAC
Organism: Methylobacterium sp. BI1; assembly: GCF_056680125.1. Lineage (NCBI taxonomy): Bacteria > Pseudomonadati > Pseudomonadota > Alphaproteobacteria > Hyphomicrobiales > Methylobacteriaceae > Methylobacterium > Methylobacterium sp. BI1. The sequence goes on from NZ_CM155267.1 coordinate 434,644, forward strand.
CCCGCGGCGGAAATGGCGATCGCACAAAGACTTGGCCGTTCGGGACCGGTTCAGGTCGATGTTGAAACGGCTAACGAAGGTTTTCCGGTGATGGACGAATCCGCACGGATTCGCTTACAACATTCAAGCTCACGGCGCCGCAGAGTGGTTGTTTTTCGAGATCCCGCAACCATCAACGGGAATTATAACCGGCATGCAGAATATTACCATTACTGATCGAGAACGTGATGCTGTATTAGCCGCGCTTCGCTATTATCAATTTTATCGTTTGCAGGGTCATCCCTTCAGCCCGCATCAGGATCATTTGATTGATGCTATTGCGAGTGATTCCGGAGAAGCCCTTGATCTTGCAGAGATTGATGATCTCTGTGCCGGCCTGAACGGCAACGACCACGCGCTCGCGGCCGTCACCAGCGCCTGAAATCCTGCGGGCGCGTAGCCCGCAGATGGGGCGGAAGCCGTCGCCGCCCCGATCCACCCAACCCGCAAGACCCGCGCCGGCCCCTGATGACGGCGCCAGCGCTCCCCCGAGCCCCAAGGCCGGGGGGCCGTGCCTCAGGGCGCGCTGTCCACCTGCTTCTGTGCCCGATCGACCGCTTCGCTGCAGGCCTTGGCATCGCCCTTCTTGTCGGCCGTGCGCGCCTCGTCGAGGGCCACCTTCGCCTGCATCGCCTTGTCCCCGCCCGCGCCGGCCTCCGCCGACTTTTCCGGGGGCGCGGCCTCGGCCGAGGCGCTGCCGCCGCTTCCGGTGATGCCCTGACCGCCGCGCGCGCTGGCCGCGGCCTTGCCGCTGGTGTTGGCAGAGATCGCCTCCTTGGCCAGATCCTTCACCGGTCCCTCGAGCTTGGCGATGCGGTCGCCGCAGGGAGAGGCGAGGGCGGGCGCCGCACCCGCCGCGAGGAGACCGGCGGCGAGACACCCGGCAACGGGCCACAGGAAACGCGTCATCGATGATTGTCCTTGATTCGGAAGCTGGGGTCGGCCCGACGAGGGCCGCCTCCCTCGCGGGTCAACCCGCGGGAACGAGGCCGGGCTCCCTTCGCGGGCGGGAAAACCGTCGGGGGAACACGCGGTTCGCCGATCATAGCCGAAGCCGATCATGGCCGAATCAGCACGCGCGCGCGCCGGCGCCCGGACGCCTTCGCCCCCTTCGGGGGGCGTTCGAAGGGGGTGGGGTCGAAGAAAAATCGGGGTGCAGGACGGTACGACAGCGTCCTGCACCCCGAACCCTCCCGGAACCCGGGAGGGTCGGATCAGGCCCGATCAGGCGCTCAGCTGGTCGCGGATCGGCAGCTGCCGGATGCGCCGGCCGGTGGCGGCGAAGATCGCGTTGGCGATCGCCGGCGCCACGGGGGGAACGCCGGGCTCGCCGACGCCCCCGAGGGGACGGCTGTAGTCCGGGTTCGGCAGCAGGTGGACATGGATCTCCTTCGGCGCCGCATCGATGCGGGTGATCTCATAGCCGTCGAAGTTGTTCTGCTGCGCGCGTCCGTCCTTGAAGGTGATCTCGGCCGAGAGCGCGAGACCCATGCCCATGACGACCGCGCCCTCCATCTGCGAACGGATCCGCTCCGGATTGACCTGCGGCCCGCAATCGACGGCGATGTCGACGCGCTTGACCTGCACCTCGCCCTTGGGACCGACCGCCACTTCCGCCGCCACCGCCGTATGGGTGACGAAGCTGTAGTGGCCGGCGATGCCGAGGCCGGTGCCCTTCTCCATCTTGCGACCCCAGCCGATGCCCTTGGCGGCCGTCTCAATCACGCGGCGCAGGCGCCCCGTGTCGATCGGGTAGCGGGCGGGATCCTCGCCATAGTTCCAGACGTCGCTGATGCTGGTCGGGTCGATGAGCCGGTCCGGGCCGATCAGCGCGAGCAGGTACTCCTTCGGGTCCTTGCCCGCCGCGTGGGCGAGTTCGGAGACGAAGGACTGGATCGCGAAGGCGTGCGGGATGTTCGAGACGGAGCGGAACCAGCCGATGCGCACGTGGGCATCCGCCGCCGGGTTCTCGAGGCGGATGTTGGGCACGGCGAACGGCGTGTTGGTCAGGCCCATGCCGAGCTCGAAGGGCAGCTCGTGCTTCGGATCGGGCGCGAAGATCGACCCGATGGTGGGCGCCGCCGAGCGGTGCAGCCAAGCGACCGGCATGCCCTTGTCGTCGAGCCCGGCCTCCAGGCGCTCCACCGAGATGGTGTGGTAGTAGCCGTGGTGCAGGTCGTCGTCGCGGGTCCAGATCAGCTTGACGGGCGCGCCGTCCACGGCCTGGCTGCAGAGGGCGGCCTCCAGCACGTAGTCGGGCTTGGACTTGCGGCCGAAGCCGCCGCCGAGCAGCGTCACGTTCACCCGCACCTTGTCGGCGGGCAGGTTCAGCTTCTTGGCGAGGCGGTCATGGGTCGCCTGGGGCGCCTGGGTGCAGGCCCAGGCTTCGCAGAACCCGTCCTTGATCCGCACCGTGGCGGCCGGCGGCTCCATCGGGGCCTGGACGAGGTGAGGCACGAAGTACTCGGCCTCGAGCTTCGTCTTCGCCTTGGCCATGGCGCCCGCGACGTCGCCCTGGTCGCGCACGACCTTGCCGGGCGCGCGCGCCGCCTTCTCCAGCTCGCCCCGGAAGGCGACGGAATCGTAGCCGGCGTTCGGGCCGTCGTCCCAGGTGATCTTGAGGGCCTCGCGGGCCTTCATCGCCGCCCAGGTGTTCTTGGCCACCACGGCGACGCCGCCGACGGGCTGGAACTCGGACGGGATCTCGGGCGCATCGATCTTGAAGATCTTGACGACGCCGGCGACCTTCCTGGCCTCGGTGTCGTCGAAGCTCACGACCTTGCCGCCGAAGACGGGCGGGCGGGCGACGAGGGCGTAGAGCATCCCGTCGAGGCGGGTGTCGATGCCGTACATCGCCTTGCCGACGGTGAAGTCGTGGTTGTCGATGAGGCCGATCTTGCCCTTGCCGATATAGCGGAAGGCCTCCTGCTTCTTCAGCGTCACGCTCTCGCGGGCCGGCACCGGCAGATCGGCGGCGGCGGCCGCGACCTCGCCGTAGCCAAGGCTGCGCTTCGACTTGGCGTGGGTGACGATCGAGTTCTCGGCCTTCACTTCCGCGACGGGCACGCCCCATTGCTTGGCGGCGGCCTGGACCAGCATGGCGCGGGCCGCGGCGCCGGCATGGCGCAGATGCGGGAAGAAGTGACGGAGCGACCGCGAGCCGTCGGTGTCCTGGTTTCCGAAGCGGGCCTCGTCACCCCAGGCCTGGGCGACCTTCACCTTCGACCAGTCGGCGTCGAGCTCGTCGGCCACCACCAGGGCGACCGAGGTTCGCACGCCCTGGCCCATCTCGGAGCGATGGCAGGTCACCGTCACGGTGCCGTCCGGGGCGATGGCGACGAACACCTTCGGGTCGTCCTGCCAGCCGTGCGGCATGGCATCGGCGCCGTACTTCTTGGGCTCGTCCTTCTTGTCCTCGGCCCGCGCCGGATCGCGCCAGGAGAGGGCGAGCACGAGGGCGCCCATGCCGCCGAGCATGGCGCGGCGGCTGACATTGGCGAGGGCGCTCGGGCCGGCCTCGACGGTGGAGTTGGCGTTGTCCGCCATGGTCTGCGCGTCGTGGATCACAGGCGCTCTCCCTTGTTCGCGGCGGGCTTCTGGCCGGCACCGGACGTCTGGCCGGCGGCCTGGTGGATCGCGGCGCGGATGCGCGGGTAGGTGCCGCAACGGCACAGGTTCCCGCTCATGGCCTCGTCGATCTGCGCGTCGGTGGGCTTCGGGGTATCGGTGAGGAGGGAGGCGGCCTGCATCATCTGCCCGCACTGGCAGTAGCCGCACTGCGCCACGTTGAGGTCGCGCCAGGCGACCTGGACCGGGTGGTTGCCGTCGGGGGACAGGCCCTCGATGGTGACGACGGCCTGCCCCTCGGCGGCCGAGACGGGGGTGACGCAGCCGCGCACGGCCGTGCCGCCCACGTGGATGGTGCAGGCGCCGCAGAGGGCCTGCCCGCAGCCGAACTTGGTTCCGGTGAGCCCGACCTCGTCGCGCAGGTACCACAGCAGCGGCATGTCGGGGTCGCCGTCGAAGCTGCGTTCAGCTCCGTTCACGGTCAGTTTGATCATCGGTGTATCCTGTCATGGATCAGGCCACGGGCCGGTCGGGATCGGCGTCACGCCAATCCATCAACCGTCGGGAAGCCGTCGGGGTCACATGTCGGGCGTCGGGAGCGTGGGCCGCCCCCCGGAAGGGTCCTGAGATGCGGCGGCGGATCCGGCCTCTCCGGTCGGGAGGGCCGTCGCAGCGCACGAAGCCCCCACGCCCCGCACCTCGGAATGAATCCAATTAAACGTCCGGCCTGTTGCGGCGCAACCGCAGGCCGCCTCCGTCATCCGCCCCCGGACGGACGATCCGGCCTCCATGTGCCGTTGCGCACGGGGCGGTGCCGGACGGGTGATCCCACTAAGGGGTCGTGCGTTGCCTTTGCCGCCTTTCCCACAATTCCCAACCGGCGATGGACGACCCTCAGGTTTCCACCAAGCCGGCGCTCGACCCGCTCGCACCGGAATCGCCGGCCCCGTGCGGCAGGGCCAGGTATTCCGACGAGCGCATCTCGATCAGGCGGGAGACCGTGCGGTCGAATTCGAAGGCCTCACGTCCCTCGGTGGCGGTGTAGAGGTCGTGGGGCTCGGCCGCGGCCGAGGCGACGAGCTTCACGTGGGCGTCGTAGAGCGTATCCACCAGGGTGATGAAGCGCTTGGCCTCGTTGCGGTTATCCGGGCCCATCACGGGGATGTCCGCGACGATCACGGTGTGGAAGGCGCGGGCCACCGCCATGTAGTCGGCGGCGCCGAGGGGCTGGGCGCAGAGGTCGGCGAAGCTGAAGCGGGCAACGCCGCCGGTCTCCTCGGGCACGGGCACGTCGTGCCCCTTCACCCGCAGGGTCGCGGGCCGGCCCCTGGCCTTGCCGGTGAGGCCCTTGAAGGCGGCCGCCAGGGCCGCCGCCGCCGTGGCGTCCGCGGGCACGTGATAGACGGAGGCACCCCCGAGCTTCTCCAGCCGGAAATCGGTGCGGGAATCGAGGCGCAGGACCTCCACCCGCTCCTGCAGTTCGGCGATGAAGGGCAGGAACAGGGCGCGGTTCAGGCCGCCCTCGTAGAGCCGGTCGGGCTCGACGTTGGAGGTCGCCACCACGGTGACGCCGCGCTTGAACAGGGCACCGAACAGGCGGCCGAGGATCATCGCGTCGGCGATGTCGGTGACGGTGAACTCGTCGAAGCAGAGCAGCGTCGCCTCGTCGGCGAGGGCATCGGCCACCACCGGGATCGGGTCGTCGCCCTTCGCGGTGCCGGCCTTCAGCGCCTGGCGATGGGCGTGGATGCGCTCGTGCGCGTCGGCGAGGAAGCCGTGGAAGTGCACCCGGCGCTTCGGCTCGGGCGCGGCCTCGTGGAAGAGATCCATCAGCATAGTCTTGCCGCGTCCCACCGACCCCCAGATGTAGAGGCCCTTCGGCGGCGTCGCGGCATCGTCACGGCGGCCGAACAGCCAGCCGAGGGCGCTGCCCTTGCGGGCGCGCTTGCGGCGGCCGAGCTCCAGAACCAGGCGGTCGAGGGCGCGCACCAGGTGGACCTGCGCCGGGTCGCGCTCGATGGCCGCGGTGCGCACCAGGGCCTCGTAGCGGTCGGAAACCGGGCCGGGGGACACGGCGCCGGCCTTGGCCTGGCTCGATGGCTCGAGGCCCGAGGAGGAGGGGGCGTTCACGGTGTGGGCGACCTGTTCGCGGAGGATAAGGGGATCGGACGGCCGGCGGGTCTGCCGGTCTGACGCGGCCCCTTCGCGGGATCAAGCCCCGGACCCGGTTCCGGCGCCGGACGCGCGGCAGCCGGTCACTTTGCTGCATTGCACAACCGTGGCAGCGATGCCAGATCAGATCCGCCTTGAGGGAGGCTACGCCCGGAACCGGCACGCCCTGCGTGCCTCGAAACCGGAGACCGGCACCCGATGCCCGATACGCATCCGACCCTTCAACCGATCATCCGCCGCCTGTGGCCCAACGATGGCCCGGCGGTGGAATCCTACTTCCTGCGGCTCGACCCGGAGACGCGGGCCAACCGCTTCATGGGCGCGCTGAGCGATGCGGCCGCCCTCACCTATGCGCGCAACGCCTTGGGTGCCGAGGGCCTGATGTTCGGCAGCTTCGTCGACGGCACCCTGCGGGGGCTCGGCGAATTGCGTCCCGCCTCCGCGCCGCCGCCCGGCTTCGTCCTCGGTACCGAGGCGGAGGCCGCCTTCGCGGTGGAGAAGGCCTTTCGCCGCAACGGCCTCGGCCAGGGACTGTTCCGGCGGATCGCCGCCGCGGCCCGCAACCGCGGCGTGCGCGACCTGCATGTGCGCTGCCTGGCCTGGAACCGGCCCATGCGGGGACTCGCCACCAAGGTCGGCGCCGACCTGCACATCACCGGCGGCGAGGCGGACGGCGCCCTGCATCTCGCCCGCCCGACCCCGATCTCTCTGTGGCAGGAGGGCGTCACCGAGGCGGTGGATTTCACCCTCGCCCTCACGGCGGCGTGAGTCCGGCTATGCCGCTCCGGGTTCGGGCGGTATCGTGACCGCGATGACGCCGCCCGGACGGGTTCCTCCGTCCGGCTTCGGCCAAGGGGCACCATGATGGACGTTTCGCGGCGGAGCCTGTCCGTCCTCCTCGCTTGCACCGCCCTTCTGCCGGGCGCGGCCCTGGCCCAGGCCGACCCCCAGGCCCGTCCCGACACCCGCGCGATGACCTGCGCCGAAGCATCGGCGCTGGTGGCCCGGGCCGGCGCCATCGTGCTGAGTACGGGGCCGGTGACCTACGCGCGCTTCGTGCGCGATGGCGGGTTCTGCCCGCTGCCGGAGACGACCCAGCCGTCCTGGGAGACGACCCGGGACCAGCCCAAGTGCTTCGTCGGCTATACCTGTCGCGACAAGTTCAACGAGGGCCAGGGCCGGGACTGAGGTCCGGGGGCTCCGTCTCCCCACGCCGCCCCGGGCCGGCGCTTACGGCCAAGCTGCCTTGTTGCCGCCCCGCCCGCTGCCGATGGTCGCCGTCGGGACCCGCCCCAGGAGAGGACGGGCTCGCCGACGAGGGGCCCCAGCATGGACCGGACCGAAACCACCCAAACCCTCCGCCCGCTGAGCCGGCCGGCCGAAGCGCGCCTGGAGCGCTCCGTGGCCGATGCCCTGCGCATCATCAGGGCCGCCTGCGACGAGCGGAACGAAGCCCCCGTCAAGGCCGCCCGGCGCCAACTCGCCGCGGTCTACGGCGCGACCCGCCTCAGCCGGCAGCGCGAGCGCCGGGGCGCCTCCGCCTGAGATCCCGTCCAAGATCCCGTCATCCGGCCGGTCGTTCGGCGAGCCAGATGGTGTGGCGCGCCCCGCGCGAGCGCCCGGCCCGCACGCCCACCGCCTCCACCCGGAAGCCGCCCCGCGCCAGGCGCTGGGTGAAGGCCGGATCGGGATGGGCCGACCACACGGCCAGCACCCCGCCGGGGCGCAGGGCGGCCCGTGCGGCGGCGAGGCCCGCGGCATCGTAGAGCTGGTCGTTGGCGCGGCGCGTCAGGCCGTCCGGGCCGTTGTCGACGTCGAGCAGGATCGCGTCGTAGCTGCCGCGCCCGGCGCGGATCACCGCGGCGACGTCCGCCACCCGCGCCTCGGCGCGCGGGTCGGACAGCGCCTCCGACGAGACGCCGGCCAAGGGGCCGCGGCCCCAGTCCAGAACCGCCGGCACGAGTTCGGCCAGCACGATCCGGGCCTCGGCGGGCAGGGCGTTGAGGGCCGCCCGGAGGGTGAAGCCCATGCCGTAGCCGCCGATCAGCCAGCAGACCTCCGGCCGGTTGCCGAGCCGCGCGGCGGTCAGGGTCGCCAGCGCCTCCTCGGAACCGCTGAGCCGGCTGTTCATCAGCTCGTTGTGGCCGAGCTGGATCGAGAACTCGCTGCCCCGCTGCAGCAGGCGCAGGGGTTCCGATCCGCCCGGCACGGGCGCGGTGTCAAGGACGACCCAGGGGATCACGATCGGGACTCGGGGCGCAGGGTCATCCGCTCCGGCTAGCACGGTCCGCCCGCCGGATCACGCGGCCGGCCCCCTGTCGGTCGGACAGGGGGCCGTCGCGAAGCTCTTAGAACAGCCCCTAGAACAGCCCCTCGATCTGTCCGTTGGCATCGAGGTGGATGCCCTCCGAGGCCGGGACCTTGGGCAGACCCGGCATGGTCATGATCTCACCGCAGATCACCACGACGAAGCCGGCACCCGCCGAGAGACGCACGTCGCGCACCGCGATGAGGTGGCCCGAGGGCGCGCCCATCAGGCTCGGGTCGGTGGAGAACGAGTACTGCGTCTTGGCCATGCAGACGGGCAGGTGGCCGTAGCCGTCCTTCTCGAACTGGGCGAGCTTGGTGGCGGCCTTCGACTCCACCTGGATGTCGCCGGCGCCGTAGAGCTTGGTGGCGATGGCGCGGATCTTGTCGGTGAGCTTGGTCTCGGTCTCGTAGACGTAGTTCAGGGGCTTCTGCTCGCCGTCGGCGAGCTTGACCACCGCGTGAGCGAGTTCCTCGGCGCCGGCGCCGCCCTCCGCCCAGTGCTTGCAGGTGATGGCCTCGACCTGGAGCTGGTCGCGGCACAGCGCCTTCAGCTTGGCATGCTCGGCATCGGTGTCGGCGTAGAAGTGGTTGACGCCCACGACGACGGGCAGGCCGAAGCTGCGCACGTTGGCCACGTGGCGCGCCAGGTTCGCGAAGCCCTTCTCCAGGGCGTCGAGGTTCTCGGAGCCGAGCTCCTTCTTCGAGACGCCGCCATGCATCTTGAGGGCGCGCACGGTGGCGACGATGACCACCGCGGAAGGCTTCAGGCCGGCCTGACGACACTTGATGTCGATGAACTTCTCGGCACCGAGATCGGCGCCGAAGCCCGCCTCCGTGACCACGTAGTCGCCGAGCTTGAGGCCCGCGCGCGTGGCGATCACCGAGTTGCAGCCATGGGCGATGTTGGCGAAGGGGCCGCCGTGGATGAGGGCCGGGTTGCCCTCCAGGGTCTGCACGAGGTTGGGCTGCAGGGCGTCCTTCAGGAGCACCGTCATGGCGCCAGTGGCCTTGACGTCCTTGAGCGTCACCGGCTTGCGGTCGCGGGTCTCGGCGATGACGATGCGACCGAGGCGCGCCTCGAGGTCGTCGAGGTCCTTGGCGAGGCAGAACACCGCCATGACCTCGGAGGCCACGGTGATGTCGAAGCCGTCCTCGCGGGGGAAGCCGTTGGCGACGCCGCCGAGGGACTGGGTGATGGCGCGCAGGGCCCGGTCGTTCATGTCGACCACCCGGCGCCAGTGGATGCGGCGCACGTCGATGTTGAGCTCGTTGGCCCAGTAGACGTGATTGTCGATCAGGGCGGCGGCCAGGCTGTGCGCGGAGGTGATGGCGTGGAAATCGCCGGTGAAGTGCAGGTTGATCTGCTCCATCGGCACGACCTGGGCCTTGCCGCCGCCGGCCGCGCCGCCCTTCATGCCGAAGCAGGGGCCGAGCGAGGGCTCGCGCAGGCACATCACGGTCTTCTGTCCGATGCGGTTGAGCGCATCGCCGAGGCCGACCGTGGTGGTGGTCTTGCCCTCGCCGGCCGGCGTCGGGCTGATCGCCGTCACGAGGACGAGCTTACCCTCGGGCTTGCTTTCCAGACCCTTGATGAAGGCGTGGTCGATCTTGGCGATATGCTTGCCGTAGTGGTGCAGCGCGTCGTCCGGGATGCCGATCTTGGCGGCGACCTCGGTGATCGGCTGAAGCGTGGCCGCGCGCGCGATCTCGATATCTGAGGGCATGGTTGCGTTTCTCCCGGATTGTTCTTGCGCGGTCGGGTCCGGCGAGGCCGCATTCCGTCCGCTGGCTTTCGTCGTTCGCCGCCAGGACCGGATCCGCCGACGTTGGGCCGTGCGGATCGGCCGAGCGGCCACGCATCATCGATCGCATCAGTTTGCGTGAAGGGACAAGCAAAAGCGCGTCGGAAATTTTGAATTTGCAGGCAAAAATTTGTTTGGGATCAGACCTGTGTCAGCCCGTCATGGCACTCGCCGTGTACCCGGCCTCGTTCAGCGCCTCGGCGATGCTCAGGGCCTGAGCGGTGGTCGTCACCGCGACGCGTCCATGGTCGAGGTCGACCGCGACCTTGGCCTCGGGGTCGAGGCGCTGGATGGCCCGGCACACCGCCGCGGCGCAGCCGTCGCAGGTCATGCCCTCCACCTGCATCAGGAGGTCCGATGGCGTCGCGTCCATGAGGTTCGCTCCGGGCTTCTCGTTCCGCGGGGCGCATTGTGGCGCCTCGCAACGCCGATGCAAGCGGCACGGTGCGCACGGTGCGGGACGACCCGGAAGCACAAGTCACAGTTCGGGAAAATCCGTTTGCAGGGCCGTCCGGTGGCTTGTGGGCCGGCAGCGTCTCGGCAACAAAAGAACGCCGGACCGGCCGAGGCCGGACCGGCACCCGTGTTTCCCTGTCGTTTCGAGGATCGAAGACTCCGATGGCCCGGATCATCGGCCGGCGTACGAGCCTGTGGGCCCTCGGTCTGCTCGGGCTCTGCCTTCTCGGGCCGCTCGCGGTCTTCTCCCCGCTCGGAGCGAGCCTCGGGCTCGCCGGCCTCGGGCTCGTGGCGGCCCTGGTTGCCGATCGCCGCGCGGGCACGCTCACCGTCCGGTGCGAGAAGCTGTCGGGCGAGGTCGACGTGCTGTCGCAGCGGTTGGTCCGGCTGGAGACGGTCACCCGCGCCCTGGCCGAGCAGCAGGTTCGTGCCGTCGATGCGGGGCTTCCCGCGAGCGCACCCGGCCCGGACACCCGCGACCTCAGCGCCGGCATCGAGGAGGTCACGGCCGAGATCGGTCTCCTCAGCGGCATCGTGCGGGAACTCGCGGCCGTGGTCGCGGCGCAGGACGGCGAGATCGCCGGCCTGAAGGCCGCGCCCGCCCCGGTCGCTCCGCCCGTCGCCCTCCCGCTCCGCCCCGCGCCGCGGGTCGCCGCCCCGGAGCCCGATGCGCGCCCTGAGATTCGCCCCGACCCGCGCTTCGACGCGCCGCCCCTCCGGCGCCCCGATCCGCCGCCGGTCGCGCCCTGGACGCCGCGCGCCCTCGGCCGGGCCGAGAGTCCGGTGCGCGATCCCGCACGCGACGCGGCCCTGATCGCGGCGTTCGACGCCGCCGGCCTCGAGGTCCACCTCCAGCCCGTCGTGTCCCTTCCCCAGCGCAAGGTGGTGTCCTACGAGGCGATGGCGCGCCTGCGCCTGGCCGGCGAGACCCTGATGCCGGAGGCGTTCGTGCCGGTGCTGGAGCGCCACGGGCGCACCACCGACCTCGACCGCCGTATGCTCCAGCGCGTCGCCACCATCGCCCAGCACCTGGCCGGGCGCGGCAGCCAGGCGGCGGTGGCCTACGGCCTGTCACCGCGCTCCCTGTTCGAGCCGGGCTTCCTGCGCTCGCTCGGACGCCTTGTCGAAGGGGCGCCGGACCTGTCGGGCCGGGTCATGCTGGCCCTGCCGCAGGTGAGCTGGCGCAGCCTCGACGCGGAGCAGGCGGGCGCCCTGGGCGACCTGCGCGGGCGCATCGGCTTCATCCTGGACCGGCCCCTGGACCTGCGCCTCGATCCCCTGGCCCTCGCCGATCGCGGCGTCGCGCAGGTGAAGGTCCCGGCCGATCTGCTGCTGCGTCCGGATTCCCGTCAGGCGATGCCCGACATCGCGCTGGAGGATCTCGTCGCGTCCCTCGCACGGGCCGGTATTCGCCTGGTGGCCGAGGGCGTGGAGCGCGAGACCGACGTGCCCGATCTCATCGAGCTCGACTTGCCCCTGGCGCAGGGCAGCGTGTTCGCGCCGGCCCGGGTGGTGCGCGCCGAGGTGCTCCAGGCGGCGCCGGCCTCGCCCGAGCCGAATCCGCCGAACGAGGATCCGGAGCCACCGCCCCAGCGCCGCCCGTTCCGCGACTTCCTGCGCCGAGCCGGCTGACGGCCGCGCGGCGTTGCTTTTCCCGGAGGTCCCGCCTAACCGGGCGGCGCTCCCCGAAACGCCCGCCCGTCAGCTTGAGGCCCGCCGCATGCCCGATACGCCCGCACGTCCCGGCACGAGCCAGCCGGTCCCGACCCTGGACGGCTTCGCGACGATCGCCACGGGCTACGATCTCATCCTGTGCGACGTCTGGGGCGTGCTGCACGACGGCACCAACGCGCATCCGGGGGCCGGCGACGCCCTCACGCGATTTCGCGCCCTGCCGGAGGCCGAGCGGCCCCGCCGGGTGATCCTGGTCTCGAACGCGCCGCGTCCCTGGGCCGGCGTGCAGGCGATCCTCGACGGATTCGGCGTGCCCCGGAGTGCCTACGACGCCATCCTGACCTCGGGCGACCTGACGCGCAGCCTCGTCGCCGCCCACCCGGGCGAGCGCCTGTATCATCTCGGACCGGAGCGCGACGCCACGATCTTCGACGAACTTGATGTGACCCTGGTCGACGTGGCGCAGGCCGAGCGCGTCGTCTGCACCGGCCTGTTCGACGATACCCGCGAGACCGCCGAGGATTACCGCGGGACGCTGGAGGCGATGAAGGCCCGGGACGTGCCGATGATCTGTGCCAATCCCGACCTCGTGGTCGAGCGCCGGGGCGAGCTCGTTCCCTGCGCGGGGCTGATCGCGGAGGCCTACGCGGCCCTCGGCGGCGCGGTGACCTATGCGGGCAAGCCCCATCGCCCCGTCTACGAGGCGGCGCTCGCCCTGGCGGGAGGCCTCGACGAGCGTGCGCCGCCGGAGCCGGCCCGGGTGCTCGCCATCGGCGACGCGCTGCGCACCGACATCGCCGGAGCGAGCGCGTTCGGAATTCCCAGCCTGCTGGTGGCACGCGGCATCCACGCCGAGGAACTCGGCGTCTCGGCGGCGCAGGCGACGCTCGGGGACATCGCGGACTGGCTCGACCGTCAGGCGGTCCGGCCCGACGCGGTGATTGAGCGCCTGGTCTGGTAATCAGGCGAAGAGGGCGTCGATCTCGTCCTGGGCGACGGCCGGGCCGTTGAGCTGGGGACCGTTGAGGATGAGGAGTTCCTTGCGAACCCGGCGCTCCACCTCCTCCGGGTCGATGCCGCCCTCGTCCTTGGCCTTGACGGCGCTGGCGAAGCGCGAGAGCCGGCTCTCGAGCTGGCGCAGGGCCTCCACGACCTTGGCGATGCGCTGCCCGGTGATGTCCTGGAAGGTGCAGGCTTCGAAGATGTCGTTCATGCGCGCCTCGACGGTGGCGCGGTAGTTCTTGTCGTCCGGCAGGCCGAGGATTTCCTCGGCCGTATTCATGATGGAGTTCGTGGCGCCCGCCGTGGCGGCCACCACGCTGCCGAGCTCCTCGTGCGCCATCGGCAGGCGGTCCCGGGTGAGCTCGTTGGCCCGCAACGCGGCGATCTCGTTGCGCAGGTGGGCGATGTAGTCCGCGATCTCGACCAATTCACGGATCAAGGACGGCTTATCCGACGCGGGATTCACGTTCCGCGCCTGCTTGGCGAGTGCCATGGGCTCCCGGCTCCCCGATTCGGTGTTCCTGGGCTGCGTTGTGGATCGATCAGGCGCCGCAGACGGCTTCGATCTTGCTCTTCAGGGTGGCGGCGTTGAACGGCTTGACGATGTAGTTGTTCACGCCGGCCTTCTTGGCCGCGATGACGTTCTCGGTCTTCGACTCGGCGGTGACCATGATGAACGGGGTGGTGCGCAGGGCCTCGTCGGCGCGGACGTGGCGCAGCAGCTCGTAGCCCGTCATCGGCTCCATGTTCCAGTCGGAGATCACGAGGCCGTACTTGCGGTTTTTGAGCCGGGCGAGGGCAGCGGTCCCGTCGGAGGCGTCGTCGACCTCCTCGAAGCCGAGCTGCTTCAGGAGGTTGCGGATGATACGGACCATCGTCTGATAATCGTCGACGACGAGGATCGGCATGCCGAGATCGAGGGCCATGGGTCGGTGTGCTCCGTCAGGGGAAGGCCCGTGCCTGGGCACGGCCCTCCGGGAATGGGCCGGAGCGCCAAGGTTTGGGCGCCCCTTGGCGATGAAACTACGCAGCTTCGCATTGCGAAGCGGTTAACTGCCCGCGCGGCCCACCTTGTCTTGACTTCAGGAATGCCTGGGTGTGGTGGCGATGGACTCCGTTCGCCTTGACAAGGCCCCCCCGCTCGCCCCCATGCGGGGGGCATGTCCCTCGCGCCGCCCCTGCCCGACACCGCCGATTCCGCGCCGTCCAGCCTCGACGCGTTCGCCCGGCAGGCCCTGGACGACCTCGATGCGCGCGCCCTGCGCCGCCGCCTCATCGATACCGCGCGCGGCCCCGGCCCGATCGCGCACCGGGACGGCCGGACGCTGATCTCGTTCTCGTGCAACGATTATCTCGGGCTCTCCGACGATCCCCGCGTGATCGCCGCCGGGCAGGAGGCGCTGGCGCGCTACGGCGCCGGGGCCGGCGCCTCCCGCCTCGTCACCGGCAATCATCCCGTCCTCGCCGCCCTGGAGGCACGGCTCGCCGCCCACAAGGGCAAGGACGCGGCCCTGGTCTTCGGCAGCGGGTACATGGCCAATCTCGGCATCGTGCCCGCCCTGGCCGGCGCCCGGGATCTCGTCCTGGTGGACGCCCTCGGCCATTCCTGCCTGTTCGCGGGGGCACAGGTCTCGGGCGCGACGATGCTGCGCTTCCGCCACAACGATGTCGGGCACCTGCGGGACATCCTGACCGCTCGCCGGGCCCGGCACGGGCGGGCGCTGATCCTGACCGAGCGGGTCTTCAGCATGGACGGGGACCGCGCGCCTCTCGACGCCATCCTGGAGGTTGCGGCCGCCCACGATGCCTGGACGCTGGTGGACGATGCGCACGGCCTCGGCGTGGTGGAGGCCGGAGCCCGTGCCCCCCTGGAGATGGGCACCCTGTCGAAGACGCTGGGCTCGTACGGCGGCTATCTCTGCGCCTCGCGCGAGGTCATCGACCTGATGACCAGCCGGGCTCGCAGCTTCGTCTACACTACGGGCCTTCCGCCAGCCTCGGCCGCCGCCGCCCTGCGCGCCCTGGAGATCGTCGAGGCGGAGCCCGAGCGCGCCGCCCGGCCCCTGGCGCTGGCCCGCCGTTTCACGACGCGGCTCGGCCTGCCCACGGCCGCCAGCCCGATCGTGCCCGTCCTCGTCGGCGCGGCGGAGGCGGCGCTCGCGCTCTCGGCCGCCCTGGAGGCCCGGGGCTATCTGGTCGTCGCGATCCGCCCGCCCACGGTGCCTGCCGGCACCGCCCGGTTGCGTGTGGCGTTCTCGGCGGCCCACGCGGCGGCGCAGGTCGACGGCTTGGCTGACGCGTTGGCCGACGCGCTGCGGGCGCTCGGCATCGGACCCCAGGTTTCCCCGGAGACCTGACTCGGACGGATCAGGAGTTGGAGCGGGCGCCGCCGGCGTCGTGATGCCGGTCCTGGAGCCGGCTCGACCGCTCCCGTGCCCGCCGGCGCTGGGCCGAGAAGCCGATCCAGCGGGTCACCAGGGGGCCGCGACGGCGAATGGTCGGTGTCGTGTCCCCGGTCCCGGCCGTCGGGGTGGTCATATCGGCGTCCGCTGTTCCATCCGCGAGATCGCTTGCTTCGGTGGGAGCGTCGTGACCGAAGGCTTCGGGATGGGTCTTTTCCGTCACGACGATGAGCCTCCTCCGGGAATCCTGGGTGTTGCCGTGGGCAGGGCGGACCACGTGTGCGACCGCGCCGGTCCCTGCCGCCGCGTTCGTCGGGCCGGGCCCGTCGCCGAGCGGTCGGAGCTTGCGAATGTCAGCGGTCATCACGCCTGTTGCCATCTGCGCGGGACCCAGCGCGGCGCGCCACGCGCACCCGTGATCCCATCCCGCCGCACGGACCCGGCCAGCGGGTCCTGCAGCATCTGCAACAGCATAAGCGATCCCGCCGCCGGGTTGAGTCGGTCGCTTGGTCTGTGAGTCCATATCTGTTGTCTCGGCGTCCCAAACAGACGTCCGAGCGGCCGTTTGCCGGGTGAGGGGGCGCTGCCCGGCCCACGGAGACGGACCGGATCGCGTCGAATCCGGGCCGCCGATCCCGCGCTCGGACCCGTGCGTGCGATGGGCCGCTACGGTGTCGTTTCGGGGCATCGCGGGGCTTTCGGCCCCGACGGGTCCTTCAGGCGGCGGCGGGCGCCTGGCCGGCCGCGCGCTCGCGGGCGAGCTTGACCACGCTGACCTGATCGACCTTGCCGGTCCCGAGCATGGGCACGCGCTCCAGCACCACGACCTCCGCGGGAATCGCGATCTCCGCCACGCCCTTGCCCTTGGCGAAGCTCTGGTAGGCGGCCCGGGTCGCGTCCTTGCGTTCGGTGAACAGCACCAGCCGCTCGCCCTTGCGGGCATCCGGCACCGCGGCGACGGCGCTCGGGGCGTCGGGCCACAGCTCGGCCGCGAGGGCCTCGACGCTGGCCAGCGACACCATCTCGCCGGCGATCTTGGCGAAGCGCTTGGCCCGGCCCTTGATGGTGACGAAGCCCTGCGCGTCGATGGCGACGATGTCACCGGTGTCGTGCCAGCCCTCGGGAGGCGCCTCGATGCTGCCGGGGCGCTCGGGCCGCAGGTAGCCCAGCATGATGTTGGGACCGTGCAGGACGAGGCGTCCGCCCTCCGCGATACCGGGCACCGGCTCCAGCCGCCAGTCCTGGCCGGGCAGGAGGCGTCCCACGGTGCCGAAGCGGTTGAACATCGGCGTGTTGAGGGCGACCACCGGGCCGCATTCGGTGACGCCGTAGCCTTCCAGGATGCGCAGGCCGAACTTCTCCCCCCAGGTCTTGCGGGTGGTTTCCTTCACCGCCTCGGCCCCGGCCACGACGTAGCGCAGCGACCTCAGGTCGTAGGAATGGGCGGTCTTGGCATAGCCCGCCAGGAAGGTGTCGGTGCCGAACAGGACCGTGGCGTTCGAGCCGTAGATGAGTTCGGGCACGATCCGGTAGTGCAGCGGCGAGGGATAGAGGTAGACCGGAACGCCCGAGACCAGGGGCAGCACCAGGCCGGCCGTCAGCCCGAAGGCGTGGAACACCGGCAGCACGTTGAACACCTTGTCGCTCGGCCCGAAATCGATCCGGGCGGCCACCTGCGCGGTGTTGGCGAGCATGTTGCGGTTGGCGAGCACCACGCCCTTGGGCGCGCCTTCCGAGCCCGAGGTGAACAGGATCGCGGCCGGGTCGTCGCCCCGCCGGGGCACCAGGGGCGCCCGCTTGGCCAGGAAGCCGCGCAGCTTGTCGCCCGTCGTGATGCCGGCGCGGACATCCTCGAGGTAGACGAGGCTGACGGACTCCCGGATCGCCTCCACGAGGGCGCCGAGGCGGCCCTTCTCGATGAAGGCGCGGGAGGTCAGGATGGTGTCGACCTCGGCCGTTTTGCAGGCCGACAGGATGTTGGCGGCGCCGGCCGAGAAGTTGATCATGGCCGGGACCCGCCCGGCGGAGGCCAGGGCGAACAGGGTCACGGCCGCGCCGTTGGCGTTCGGCAACATCACGCCCAGGGGCTTGCCGGGGGTGCCGAGCCCCTGCAGCTTCCGTCCCAGGATGTTGGCGCCCATCACCAGCCGGGAGAAGCTTAAGGATCCGGTGGGATCCTCGACGGCCGTGCGGCGCCAGCCGTGGCGGTCGCCTGCCTCCACGAGGGCCTGCATCAGGCCGCGGTCGATCTCGGTGGTCCGGAAGACGAGGTCGGACATGATTCCGTAAAGCGCGGCGCCCGCCGCCTGCCGGCGAGCCTTGCCCTTGAGAGCCGGGTCCACGCTAAGGGCGACCGGCGAAAGGATCGTGACGGTGACCTTCGGCCACCAGCGCCGCTTCACCTGGTTCTTGGACAGGCGCGAGAAAACGGTCTTCTCCAGGCCGTCGATCTTCACCGGCACGACCATGGCCCCGGACTTGTCGGCGATGAGCCCGGCCCCGTCATAGACCTTCATCAGGCTGCCGGTGACCGTGAGGCGCCCCTCGGGGAAGATGATCAGCGTCTCGCCGCCCTTGACCGCGTTGATGAGCGTGCGGGTGGCCAGCGGCCGGGTCGGGTCCAGGGGCATCGCCTTCGTCATCGCCAGGAACGGCTTCACCCACCAGCGCTGCGCGATGCCGTGGTCCACGGCGAAGACCGGCTCCTGGTCAAGGAGGGAGAGCGCGAGGGGCGCGTCGAGGAACGAGACGTGGTTGAGGGCGATGATGGCGTTCGGGCCGGCCTTCTCGACATTCTCCAGGCCGCGCACCTCCAGGCGGTAGAAGGCCCGGAACAGGATCGAGAGGAAGTCGCGGAACGGGCTCGTCGGCAGGACGGCCAGGATGACCACGCCCGCCACCAGGTTGAGCACGCCGAGCAGGGTCAGGAGCGCGGCCATCGACCAGCCGGCCCCCTGCAGGGCGGCGAGGCCCAGCGCCCCCGTCACCATGAAGGCGGCGGTGAGCACGTTGACGGCGCCGATGACGCGGGCGCGCTTGTCCTTGTCGGTCCAGGCCTGCACGGCCGCGAAGGACGGCACGATGTAGAGGCCGCCCGCGACCGCGAGGCCGAACAGGTCGATCGTGACGCGCAGGCCCGTGCCCGTGGTGAGAAAGTCCCAGGCCCCCGAGGGATCGCCCGAGACGGGGGGAAGATGCGCCACCGTCCAGGCGAGATCGAGCCCGAAGGCGCCCATCAGCAGGGCGCCGACGGGGGTGGGGAGCAGCACGATGCGGCCGCTGGCGAGCCAGGAGGCCAGCCCCGAGCCCACCGCGATTCCGATGGAGAAGACGGCGAGCAGGGTCGTCACCACGGTCTCGGAGCCGTTGAGGCTCTGGCGCACCAGGACGGGGAGCAGCGACAGCACCACGGCGCCCACGAGCCAGAACCAGCTCACGATGAGCGACCCGCGCCACAGCCGGGTGTCGCCCCAGAGATCGCGCAGGAGGGCACCGGTGGAGCGGGCGACGTTGGGGTCGACCCGCAGGGTCGGTGCGGCCTCGCCGGTGGACGGGATCGCCCGCGCCGAGAGCCAGCACAGGACGGCGAACACCATGATCATCGTGCTGAAGGCCAGCGCGCCGCCGCCCATGGCCGTGGCGAGGCCGGCCACGATGGTGCCGAGCAGGATGGCGAGGAAGGTCGCGGCCTCGACCAGCGCGTTGCCCGCGGTCAGCTCGTCCCGGCGCAGGTGGTCGGGCAGGATGCCGTACTTGATCGGTCCGAACAGGGCCGCGATCGTGCCGAACAGGCCGAGGGCCACGAACAGCACCGGGACGGAATGCAGCCAGAACCCGAGGGCCGCCGCCGCCGCACCGAAGATCTCGGCGAATTTCAGCCGCTTGGCGATGAGCGCCTTGTCGTAGCGGTCGGCCATCTGGCCGCCGAGGCCCGACAGGATAAAGAACGGGCCGATGAAGACCGCGCCGGCCAGGGTGACCAGCATCGGCGAGCCGCCACCGCCCGCACCGGCTACCTTGAAGAGGATCAGGAACACGAGAGCGTTCTTGAGGAAGTTGTCGTTGAACGCCGAGAAGAACTGGCACCAGAACAAGGGTGCGAAGCGGCGGGTCGTCATCAAGGTACGAAACATGGAAGGCTCCTCGGACGACGCATGACTGCCCGCACGCGGCGATAGCGTCAAATGGTGAAGCGCGCGCTCTTTGAACACCGTTCAAAACATATCGCTGCCGCAGATCGGGTTCAATGGCGCGATTGCACGTCGTGCAATCCGACGGGTCGGCCGGTGCGACCGCGCACGGGGACGTGGGCGAGACGTGGGCATCACCGGACCAGGAGGCGGGATGGCAGGGGCGGAGAAACGGGGCACGGGCCCGCGCGGCGAGCACAACCGCGACGAGTTCCTCGCCCTGGTCACGAAGGCCGCCGAGAACCTCGTCCGGCGGGAGGGCCTGCGCGGCCTGGGCATGCGGCGACTGGCCAGCACCATCGGGTATGCGCCGAATTCGATCTACAATGCGGTCGGCGATCTCGATGCGGTGATGATGCGGGTCAATGCCCGTACCCTGGCCCGCCTGCACGCCGCCCTCGAGGCGGCGGTGAGGCCGGAGGCCGCTCCGCACGACAGGGCCCTGGCGCTTGCCGATGCCTATCTGGGCTTCGTCGCGGCCGATCCGCAGGTCTGGAGTCTCGTCTTCGAGCACCAGATCGCGCCCGACAGCCCCTTCCCGGACTGGTACGCCGAGGCCCTGGGCCAGACGACCGACCTCGTCGGCCACGTGCTGGCGCCCATGATCCCCAACCCGGACGAGCGTCGGCAGGCGGTGGCGGCGCTCTGGGCGGCCCTGCACGGCCTCGCCTCGCTCTCGACGTCGCGCAAGCTCGCGGTGCTGACGCCGGAATCCCCCCGCGACCTCGCGCGCCTGCTCGTCCGACGCTTCTTGGAAGGGCCGGACCCGGGACGGCCCGAGATCGTGGGTACCTGAGCGCCCTCGGGTCGGCGGAGTCTACGGGGCGCTACTGCGGCGCGTCCGCATTCCCTTGAAGAGTGCAGGATGGGGATCGGTGAGACTGCGCGACGCCGGGAGCTGCGGCGCCGTATCGTCCGGCTCTGCCCGGGTCGGGACCTCGCGCGCGTCGTCCGTCCTCGGGCGGCCGTGGCGGCGCTTGGCCGTCGTCGGACCGGAGTCGTGTGCGTCGGACCGCGGCGCAGGCAGGAGCGACAGGCCACCGAATGCCACGAGGCAGGCGAGGCCGATGCCGGCGGTGTGCCAGCTCGGCTCCGGCGCGATCATCATCGTGCCGAGACCCCCGAGGGCGACGACCGAAGCCAAGTTGCGCGGTGTGAAGGGATCGATGGCCATGACGTCATGATCGGCCCCGTCGCTCACGACTTCGTGAATCGAACGATTCAATTTGTAGGGATTAGATCGAGGCGGGGTCGGGGCTGTCCGGACGCATCCGATCCGGAAGTGCCAGTTTGGAATCCGCGACGCCGGTCGAGCCTTCTCCCTGCGGCAGTATTCGAATCTCGATCGGTACGAGGGTCAGGACCTTGGACTGAAATCATCGTTGCGACGAACTTTAAGATCAGCGAGAGGTCTGGTCGCTTTCAGTTGGTGCAACCAGTGGTTCGGAATAGTTCCTTCGTGAACGCAAGATCTTAAGCATTGCGGAGCGTTGTGGCTGCTCGCCGCGCGTGTTGATCCAGTCCAGGCGGCGCCCGATGAGGTTCGTCGTGTCAGTCAAAGACCTGTCCATTCGCAGTCGCCTGATCGCGGCCTTCTCGCTTCTGACCGTTTTCGTGGTCGGCCTGGGCCTCCTGGGGCTCCTCGGCACGCAGCGCATGCGCGCACAGAGCGTGGAGATTGAGACGAACTGGCTTCCGAGCATCCGAGTCCTGGGCGAGATCGACACGGTCACGGCCCGCATCAGCGCCGTCGTGCTCCGGCATACGCAGGCCACGGATCCGAAGCTGACGGCCTCGATCGAGGCGGACCTCGTGCGCTTCGACAAGAATCTGGCCGACCGCCGGGCGATCTACGAGCCGATGATCGCCTCGCCCGAGGAGCGCGCCCTCTACGACACCTATCTGCGCGATGCGGCGACCTTCCTGCCGATCCGCCAAGCCATCCTGGATCTCTCGCGCAGCGGACAGAAGGCCCAGGCCTTCGAACTCTACGAGAGCAAGGGCCTGCCGGTCCGCCGCGCCGCGTCGAACACCCTGGAAAAGCTCGCGACCCTCAACAATGACGGCGCCGCGCAGGCCCAGGCCCGCAGCATGGCCATTTTCGAGCAGACCCAGACCCTGGGTCTCACCGCCATGCTCCTGGCACTCGCCCTGTCGGCGCTGTCGGCCTTCCTGATCATCCGCGGGATCACGCGCGGCATCGGCGCCGTGGTCCAGCCCATGCAGGCCCTCGCCGGCGGCGACCTTTCCGTGACCATCCCGCACCAGGGCGCCCGGACCGAGATCGGCACCATCGCGGACGCCGTTCAGGTCTTCAAGGACGGCCTGATCCGGATGCGGGGCCTGGAGGAGGAGACGGTGCTGGCGCGGGCGGGGGCGGAGGCGCAGCGCAAGGCGGCGATGCGGGCGATGGCCGACAGCTTCGAGGGGGCGGTGGGGGGCATCATCAGCATGGTGACGAGCTCGGCCACCGAGCTGCAGGCCACCGCCCAGAGCATGGCCGGCACCGCCACCCAGACCGCCAATCAGTCCAGCAGCGTGGCCGCCGCCGCCGACGAGGCCGCCGCCAACGTCAACACGGTGGCGGCCGCGGCCGAGGAGCTCGGCTCCTCCGTGCAGGAGATCGGCCGCCAGGTCGGCAGCTCGGCCGCGATGGCCCAGACGGCCGTGGCCGAGGCCGCCCAGACCGCCAGCTTCGTGCAGACCCTCAACACGGCCGTGGCGCGCATCGGCGACGTGGTGACGATGATCACCTCGATCGCCGGCCAGACCAACCTGCTGGCGCTGAACGCCACCATCGAGGCGGCCCGGGCCGGGGAAGCCGGGCGGGGCTTCGCGGTGGTGGCCGCGGAGGTCAAGGAGCTGGCCAACCAGACGGCGCGGGCCACGCAGGAGATCGGCGAACACATCAGCCAGATCCAGGGCTCGACGGGTCAGGCGGTGGCGGCCATCGACGGGATCGCGGCGCGCATCCGCGAGATCAGCGGCGTGGCCACCTCGATCTCGGCGGCGGTGGAGGAGCAGGGGGCGGCGACCCAGGAGATCGTGCGCAACGTGGCCCAGGCGGCGATGGGCACGGGGGCGGTGACGACCAACATCGCGGGGGTGGCGGGGGCGGCCGAGGAGACCGGTGCGGCGGCGAGCCAGGTGCTGGGCGCCGCCTCCGAGCTCTCGCGCCAGTCCGAGCATCTCAGCGCCGAGGTCCAGCGCTTCCTCGCCACCGTGCGCGCCGCCTGAACGGCGACGCGGGGGAACGGATAGAGAAAGGGCCCGGAGCGATCCGGGCCTTTCCTACTTTCAGCGGCTGGTGGGGACGCCGGGCGCAGCGTCGGTCATGCCTGGACCCGGACGGCCGGTCGAGCCCGTGGTTGCGCTCCGGTCCTGGGTCGGCGCGGTGTCAGCGGGAGAGCCGTACTGGGAGGCGTTCCGCGCGCCGTTCTGCTCCAACTCCTGGGCCGGCGCGTTGTTGGCCGAGCCCGGGCCGCTGCCGGCGGCGAGGGCGACGCCCCCGAGGGCGAAGGTCGCGATGACGGCGAGGGTGACGGCTTTCATAGGAAACTCTCTGCGAGACAGCATCGGGGGCGGACAACGTCCGTTCGATGACAGGTGTTCCCGAACCGAACGGGGCGGTGTTTTCGCGTATCCCGCCGCACAGGTCCCCTGAAATCGCCGCTCCCTCCCGGTGCCACGGGTTCTAGGAAGATGGCGTAACGGGCGCCCGCCACGACGTTCCGGTCCGCCGCAGGGAGACCCGTCTCAAACGAGGGCCGCTTCCGCCTGCCGGTAGGCCACGCCGTGGGCCACGTAGCCCTCGACCACCCGGGCCATCATGGTGCGCTTCTCGGCATCGAGGGGGCCGAGGATGCGGGCTGGGCGTCCGCCCCAGAGGTGGCCGCCCTCCAGGAGCTGGCCCGGATCGGTGGCGGCGCCGGCGGCCAGCAGCACGTCGTCGGCGATCACGGTGCCGGGCGCGACGACGCAGCCGATGCCGATCAGGCTGCGCGCGCCGATGCGGCAGTCGGAAAGGCGGACATTGTGCCCGACCGTGGTGTCGCGCCCGAGCACGACGCCCTCGCCGCGGGTCCGGATGACGGTGTTGTCCTGGATGTTGGTGTTGGCCCCGACCACGATGGGGCCGACCTCGGCGTGGAGGTCGCAGGAGAACAGCACCGTGGAGCCGGCCCCGAGGGCGATCCGGCCGCGCAGGCGTGCGGTGCGGGCGACGTAGACGCTGGGATCCGGCTCCGGCTCGTCGGCGGCCGGTGCCGCCGGCAGGTCGCCGGAGGCCTCGCGCAGACGCTCCGCCTGCTCGGCGATCTCCGGCAGGCTGATCGCCCGCACCGCCTTGGCGGGACTGCCCGTATAGGCGAAGCCGGCGGCGAGGTGCGCCCGCGGGAAGACGGTGGCCCCCGCCTCGATCAGTACACCGCTCTCCACGCTTGCCCCGTCGAGCACGATCACGTCGTCCTCGATCACCACGTCGGAGCCGACGGTGCAGGCATGCACCACGGCGTTGCGGCCCACCGTGACCCGGTCGCCGATCAGGGTGGGATAGGTGTTGGTGGCGATGTGGACGGTGGAGCGGTGGCCGAGCCAGAAGCGCTCGCCGATGACGATCCGGTCTCCGTCGGCCCGGATCACGCTGTGGTCGCCGAGCCAGGCCTGGGCGCCGAGGGTGGCGTCGCCGATCACCGTGCTCGCGCGGCCGCACCAGACCGGACGGGCTGAGAACACCGGCAGGACGCCGTCATGGGGCAGGATCAGCTCTGGGGTCACGGCGGAAAATGTCCTTCGCAATCCCGGTGGTGTCGCCGGGCGTTCGGGGGCATAGAGCGCCCGTGCCCGTGAGGGCAGGTTCGCCGGGCCTCGTCAAGGGTGTACCGACCGGACGCGGCGCACCCAAGTCCCTCACGCCGCCGTTCCGAGACCAGCCCGGGGAAAGCCCATGCCCGATGTCAGCATCCAGAGCGCACCCTTCGACGCGAGCGCCGAGATCGCCCGGCTCACCCGCGATCTCGGCGGCAGCGCCGGCGCCATCGTCACCTTCACGGGCCTGTGCCGCGACGAGGGCGGTCGCCTCACGGGGCTGGAGCTCGAGCATTATCCCGGCATGGCCGAGGCGGAGATCGGCCGGGTGGTCGAGACCGCCCGCGCGCGCTGGCCGCTCCAGGGCGTGTGCGTGATCCATCGCCACGGACTCGTGGCCCCGGGGGAGGGCATCGTCCTCGTGGTCACCGCGTCCAGCCACCGGATCGCGGCCTTCGAGTCCGCGAGCTTCCTGATGGATTATCTCAAGACGCGGGCCCCGTTCTGGAAGCGCGAGCATCTCGCCGACGGCACCACGGGCGGCTGGGTCGAGGCGACGGAGGCCGACGACCGCGCCGCCGCGCGCTGGGATCGGGCGGCCCCCGCCCCACGCTAAGGTTGCGTCGCGGCCGGTCGCGGTACCGGGCGGCGGAACTCAAGCTGAGCTGGCGACATCCTCCCGCAGGATGGGCCGGGCGCAGCGCGGCCGGGCCTGCCCGGAGACCCGTCCGAAATCCGCGTGCCCGACCCGGCATGCCAGGAGCCCAAACCGTTCATGGCCATTCCCTTCCTCCGCGAGGAGCCCGCCGGCCCGCGCCCGCGCAGCTGGTCCCTCGCCGTCTCCGGCATCGCCGTCGTGGCCTTCATGGCCGTCCTGGCGCTCGCCTGGATGGCGGCCTCGACGCTGCTCCTCGTCTTCGCCGGGATCCTGCTCGGCGTCTTCCTCGACGGTCTGACGCGCCTCCTCGGCCAGGTGCTGCCGGGAAGCCGGGGCCTGCGCCTCAGCCTCGTCAGCCTCGTGCTCGCCGGCCTGACCCTCGCCCTCATCGCCTTCGGCGGCGCTACGATCGTGCAGCAGGGACGGGATCTCGGGCAGACCGTGGCGTCCCAGGCCGGCACCCTGCGTGACCGGCTGAAGGATTACGGCATCGACATACCTGAGATCGCCCCGGGCAAGGGGAGCGGGAAAAAGGCTGGCGAGTCTGCGAGCGGCGAGAGCACGGGTGGTGCACCCGGCGGCGGGGATGGAAAACCCGGCGGCGGGGACGATTCTGGCCCTCGGCGCGACGACGATTCCGCATCCTCCGGCCAGAAGCCGGGCGGCCTCGCGGGCCTCGCCTCGGGGGCGATGAAGAGCCCCGGCTCGCTGCTGTCGGATGCCGGCAGCGTGCTCGGGCCAGCAGCCACCGTGGTGATCGGCCTGTTCAGCGCCCTGGGGAACGCCCTCGTCATCATCTTCCTCGGCCTCTCGGTGGCGGCCGATCCGGGCGCCTATCGCGACGGGCTCGTGCGCTTCGTGCCGCCGGCGCACCGGGATCGCGCCACCGCCCTCCTCGACGGCATGGGCGAGACCCTGCGCCACTGGCTGTTCGGCCAGCTCATCACCATGGCGGTGATCTTCGTCTGCACCTGGGCGGGCCTCGCCTTCCTGGGCATCGGCGGCGCCCTCATCCTCGGCCTCCAGGCCGGGCTGCTCGCCTTCATCCCGACCATCGGCCCGCTGATCGCCGGCGTCGTGATCCTGCTGGCCTCCCTGGCCTCGGGCACCACGGCGCTTCTCGGAGCCCTCGGCGTCTACCTCGCGGTGCAGACCCTGGAGAGCTACGGGCTGACGCCGTTCATCCAGAAGCAGGCCCTCGACATCCCCCCGGCCACGATCTTCGCCGGGCAGCTCGTGCTCGGCGTGATCTTCGGCCTCTGGGGCATCGCCCTGGCCCTGCCGCTGATGGCGGTGGCCAAGGTGCTGCTGGCGCAGCTCTACATCGAGGACACCCTGCACGAGGAGGCGGAGGGCTGAGACGCCCTCTCGGTGCCGGTGCCTGGGCGTCCGGCGCGGCCGGGTCTCACTCGTCCATCAGGGGGTGCAGGTCACGGACCATGCTCTTCAGGCGCTCGTCGAGGACGTGGGTGTAGATCTGCGTCGTCGAGATGTCGGCATGGCCGAGGAGTTCCTGGACGATGCGCAGGTCCGCGCCGTTCTGCAGCAGGTGGCTCGCGAAGGCGTGGCGCAGCACGTGTGGGCTGACCCGGTCGGCCCGGAGGCCGGCGGCGGCGGCCACCGTCTTCAGGTCGCGGGCGAAGGCCTGCCGGGTCAGGTGCCCGCTCTCGCTATCGGCGGGAAACAGCCAGGGGCCGTCGGCGCGCAGATGGGCGAGGTGGTCGCGCATGGCGCTCCGGGCGATCTCCGTCAGGGGCACCAGCCGTTCGCGCCCACCCTTGCCCTTGACCACGAGGTAGCGCTCCTTCGTGGAGGCCGCCGCCCGGGGCAGGGCGATGAGTTCCGAGACGCGCAGGCCCGTGGCGTAGAGCAGCTCGATCAGGCACAGCATGCGCATGCCCCGCGCGTCGCCCGCCGCATGCGCGCGCGCGACCGCGAGCAGCCCGTCGACCTCCGCCACCGAGAGCACCTTGGGCAGGGCCCGGACCCGGCGCGGGCCGCCGATCGGGGCGCTGGGGTCGTCCTCGGCCAGGCCCTCCGCGTAGAGGAACCGGTGGAAGCCCCGGATGCAGGAGAGACGCCGCGCCGCCGAGGCCGCCGAGAGGCCCCGCGTCTCGAGGTCGGCGAGGTAGGCGCGCAGGGGAGCCGCCTCCATCGCGACGGGGTCGTGCCCATCCCGCGCCAGGGCGGCGAGGTAGTCGGCCAGATCGCGCCGATAGGCCGCCAGGGTGTTGGCGGCTGCGCCGCGCTCGGCGGCGAGCATGTCGAGGTAGTCGCGGATCAGGGCGTCGCCCGCGGACATTTCGCCCACCGGAGTTTTCTCCGCAGGAATCTCGTTCGCGGAGATCTCGGCCGTCCGGTTTGGAAGAAGGGTCGGTGCCCGCGTCACCGGTTCGGCGGCTGGAGCTTCGCGGCGGGGATGGTCACGCTCATCTCGCGCGGCGTCGGCACCACGAAGGTCGCCAGCGCGAACATCCCCGCGAAGGCGAGCCCGGCCAGGATGGCGAGGGTGGCGAGGAAACGGAACAGGGTCGGCACTCGGACGAACCTCGATCGTGCGGCGCTGGGGACGTGAGCGCGCCTCGGGGGCCAGATGGCTTCAGGAGCCGGATGTGGCTGACGACAAGCTTGGGGTTGCATCACGGGCCGGCGCCGATGGCAATGACTTCGCGGCCACAGGCAGCGCGCCATTCCGGTGCGCGCCCCGTCCCGGGTGCTTCGCCCCCACCGGAAAACGCGCTAAGACCCGCCCAACGATGTGTAGATGTCCGTGATGACCGAAGTCCCTCCTCAGGGCGGCGTGCCGCCCCCGGGTGAACCGCCGGATGCCGCCGCCGGCGCGCCGATCGAACTGCGTCTCCGCCGGGCCCTCGGGCACCGGTCGATCGTGCTCGTCGGTCTCATGGGGGCCGGCAAGAGCACCGTCGGCCGGCGCCTGGCCACGCGCCTTGGCCTGATGTTCAAGGATGCCGACAACGAGATCGAGACGGCGGCCAAGCTCACGATTCCGGATATCTTCGCGATCTACGGCGAGCCGAGCTTTCGCGATGGCGAGGAGCGGGTCATCGCGCGCCTGATGCGGGAAGGGCCCCTGGTGCTCGCCACCGGCGGCGGCGCCTTCATGCGCGAGACCACCCGCGCCCGCATCGCCGAGGGCGGCGTTTCGATCTGGCTGAAGGCCGAGCTCGACGTGCTGATGCGCCGGGTGCGCAAGCGCGGCGGGCGCCCGCTCCTCCAGACCGAGGATCCGGAGGAGACCCTGCGCCAGCTCATGGCCCAGCGCCATCCGGTCTACGCCACCGCCGACGTGGAGGTGATCTCCCGCGACGTCGCCCACGACCGGGTCGTGCAGGACGTCATGGAAGCCCTCGACGCCTATCTGAACCGCCCCTCGCAGACCGGGATCGCAGCCCAGTGACCGACCGCCTCACCGTGGCCGTGCCCCTCGACCAGGGGCGCGCCTACGACATCCTGATCGGGCGCGGCCTCCTCGACGAGGCCGGCCGGCACGTGGCCGCCCTCGGGGCGAAGGCGGCGGTGATCGTCTCCGACACCAACGTGGCCGCCCTCTACGGCGCGCGCCTGCAGGACGGCCTCGCGGCGGCCGGCCTGCGCTCGGGTCTCGTCACCGTGGCCCCGGGCGAGGCCTCGAAATCCTACGCCACCTACGCGGCCGTCTGCGACGGGCTCCTCGCCCACAAGGTCGAGCGCAACGACCTCGTGGTGGCCCTCGGCGGCGGCGTCGTGGGCGACCTCGCGGGCTTTGCGGCCGCCACCCTGCGCCGCGGCGTACGCTTCGTGCAGGCGCCGACCAGCCTCCTCGCCCAGGTCGATTCCTCGGTCGGCGGCAAGACCGGGATCAACTCGCCCCACGGCAAGAACCTCATCGGCGCCTTCCACCAGCCCCGCCTGGTGCTCGCCGACACCGCCACCCTCGATACCCTGTCGGCGCGGGAGATGCGGGCGGGCTATGCCGAGGTGGCCAAGTACGGCCTCATCAACGACGCCGCCTTCTTCGACTGGTGCGAGGCGCACTGGGCCGGCATCTTCGCGGGCGGGCCTGAGCGCGACGAGGCGGTCGCGATCTGCTGCCGGTCCAAGGCCGGGGTGGTGGTGCGCGACGAGCGCGAGGACGGCGAGCGCGCCCTGCTCAACCTTGGCCACACCTTCGCGCACGCCCTGGAGCGCCTGACCGGCTACGAGTCCGCCCGCCTCGTCCACGGCGAGGCGGTGGCGATCGGGCTGGCTCTGGCCTTCCGCTTCTCCGCCCGCCTCGGCCTGTGCCCCGGCCAGGATGCCGGCCGGGTCGCCAACCACCTTGCGCTCGCCGGCCTGCCGACCCGGCTCCAGGCGGTGCCAGGCGGCTGCGGCGACGCCGACGCCCTCGTGGCGGCGATGGCGCAGGACAAGAAGGTCCGTGACGGCGCGCTGACCTTCATCCTGGCGCGGGGCATCGGCCAGAGCTTCATCGCGCCGGGCATCGACGGCGCCGAGGTCCGCGCCTTCCTGAATGCCGAGCTGAGCGCCGCTTGAGCGAGTCCGGGACCGAGAGCCTGCACTGCCGCATCGCCGCGCTGGAGGCCGAGGTCGCCCGCCTGCGCGGCACGCCGGCGGGACAGCGCGAGGCGGAGCTGCGCCTCATCACCGACGCCCTGCCGGTGCTGGTGGCCTATCTCGACCGCGACTACACCTACCGGTTCAACAATCGCCACTACGAGACCTGGTTCGGGCGCGGCGTCGAGACCCTGGTCGGCCGCCATGCCCGCGAGGTGATCGGCCCCGAGATCTTCGCGCAGCGCCGCTCCGACATGGACCGGGCCCTGGCCGGCGAGACCATCGCCCGGGACGGCGTCCTGCCGGACAGCTGCGGTCGGCTCCGGACCTGCGCCATCCAGTACATCCCCCGCCGAAACGAGGCCGGCGCGGTGGAGGGATTCTTCGTCCTCGCCATCGACGTCGAGGAGCGCCGCGCCGCCGAGGCCCGGCGGATCGCGGTGGCCGAACTCGGCGACCGCCTGCGCGACCTCGACGACACCGCCGCCATCGCGTACGCGGCCGCGGAAATCCTCGGCACCACCCTCGGCGTCAGCCGGGCCGGCTACGGCACCATCGACCCGGTGGCCGAGACCATCCTGATCGAGCGCGACTGGAACGCCCCCGGCATCCGGAGCCTCGCCGGAACCCTGCACTTCCGCGATTACGGCTCCTACATCGAGGATCTGAAGCGCGGCGAGACCGTGATCTGCGGCGATGCCGAGGCGGACCCGCGCACCGCCGCCGGTGCCGAGGCCCTGAAGGCGATCAGCGCGCATTCCTTCGTCAACATGCCGCTGACCGAGCACGGCGGCTTCGTGGCGCTCCTCTATCTCAATCACGCCACCGCCCGGTCCTGGTCGCCCGAAGAGCTCGCCTTCATGCGCAACGTCGCCGAGCGCGTGCGGGCGGCCACCGAGCGCAGCCGCGCGACCTCCGCGCGACGGGCGAGCGACGCGCAGTTCCACGCCTTCGCGCAGGCGGTCCCGATCCATGTCTGGGCGGCCTCCGCCACCGGCGCCCTCGATTGGTTCAACGCCGCCTGCGCCGCCTATTGCGGCCCCGCCCTCGATGGCGTCCGCGGCGCGGCCTGGGCCGCCCTCGTCCACGCCGCGGACCGCGCGGCGGTGGAAGCCTGGGAGTCCTGCCTCGCAGAGGGTCGGCCCTACGCGGGCGAGTTCCGCATCCGCCGCCACGACGGCGCCCATCGCTGGTTCCTGGTGCGGGCCGAGCCGATCCGGGCGGCCGACGGCACCATCCTGCGCTGGGTCGGCACCAATACCGACATCGACGACCAGAAGGCCGCCGGCGCCGAGCTGGCGCGCCTGAACGCCAGCCTGGAGCGCCAGGTCGAGCGTCGCACCCGCGAGCGCGACCGCATCTGGGAGACCACCACCGACCTGATGGGGACCGCCGGGCTCGACGGCTACCTCAAGACCATCAATCCGGCCTGGGGCCGCACCCTCGGCTGGGACGACGCCGAACTGCTCGGCCGGCCCTTCGCGGTGCTGATCGATCCGGCCGACCATGCCGAGACGGCGGAGGTGGTCCGCCGTCTCGCGCGGGGCGAGACCGTGACCGGCTTCGTCGACCGCGTCTTCACGAAGGCGGGCGAGCGGCGCACGGTGATGTGGACCGCGGCGCCCGACGGCGAGACCTTCACCATCATCGGACGCGACATCACCGACCAGCGCCGGACCGAAGAGGCCCTGCGCCAAGCGCAGAAGATGGAGGCGGTGGGCCAGCTCACCGGCGGGCTGGCCCATGACTTCAACAACCTGCTCACGGGAATCTCCGGCAGCCTCGAACTGCTCCAGGCCCGGATGGCGCAGGGTCGGGTCACCGACCTCGATCGCTACATCAACGCGGCGCAGGGCGCGGCCAAGCGCGCCGCCGCCCTGACGCACCGCCTGCTCGCCTTCTCGCGCCGGCAGACCCTCGCCCCCAGGCCCACCAGCGTGAACGGCCTCATCGCCGGCATGGAGGAGCTGGTGCGCCGCACGGTGGGGCCGGCGGTGACCATCGAGGTGGTCGGCGCAGCCGGGCTCTGGACTGCCCTGGTCGATCCGAACCAGCTTGAGAACGCCCTCCTGAACCTGTGCATCAACGCCCGCGATGCCATGCCGGAGGGCGGCCGCATCACCATCGAGACCGCCAACAAGTGGCTCGACGTCCGCGCCGCCCGCGAGCGCGACCTGGAGCCGGGGCAGTTCCTCTCCCTCTGCGTCACCGACACCGGCACTGGCATGACGCCGGAGGTGATCGCCCGGGCCTTCGACCCGTTCTTTACGACGAAGCCCTTGGGCGAGGGCACGGGCCTCGGCCTGTCGATGATCTACGGCTTCGCCCGCCAGTCGGGGGGGCAGGTGCGGATCTATTCCGAGGTCGGCCAGGGCACAACGGTGTGCCTCTACCTGCCCCGTCACTACGGGGAGGCGGAGGCCCGCGACGGCGAGGCCGACCTCGCGCACGCCCCCCGGGCCGAGCAGGGCCAGACCGTGCTCATCGTCGACGACGAGCCCACGGTGCGGATGCTCGTGACGGAGGTGCTGGAGGATCTCGGCTACACCGCCATCGAGGCGGCGGACGGGGCAGCCGGTCTCAAGGTGCTCGAATCCGACGTGCGGCTCGATCTCCTGGTGACGGATGTCGGCCTGCCCGGCGGCATGAACGGCCGCCAGATGGCCGATGCGGGCCGGGTCGTGCGCCCAGGCCTGAAGGTGCTGTTCATCACCGGCTACGCCGAGAACGCCGTGCTCGGCAACGGCTACCTCGAACCCGGCATGCAGGTGCTGACCAAGCCCTTCGTGATGGAGGCGCTCGCCGGGCGGATCAAGGACCTCATCGCCGGGACCCAAGAGGCGTGAACGGCCCGGCCCGCGCCGTGGTAATCACCGGCTGGACCTGACGACATCCTCCGGCATCGGCACGCATGGAACCCCATACCGATCTCTGGCTGGCCGCGAGCATCGTGGCGATCTCGCTCCTGCTCTCGGCCTTCTTCGCCGGCGCGGAGACCGCCTTCACGGCGGCGTCCCGGGCCCGCATGCTGGCCCTGGAGAATGCCGGCGACGTGCGAGCGCGCCTCGTCAACGCCATCCTGGCGAGCCGCGAGCGCTTCATCGGCGCCATGCTCATCGGCTACAACATCGTGGCGATCGGCGCCTCGGCCTTCACCACCAGCGTGCTCACCACCCTCTTCGGCAAGAGCGGCGTCCTCTACGCCACCGGGGTGATGTCGGTCCTGGTCATCATCTTCGCCGAGGTGCTGCCCAAGACCCTCGCGATCAACAAGCCGGACAGCGCCGCCCTGGTCATGGCCCGGCCGGTGGCCTTCGCGGTGGCCCTGCTCGGGCCGGCGGCGCTCGCCATCGAGGCCTTGGTCCGCGCCATGCTCCGGCCCTTCGGGGTCCGGATCGGCGAGCGCCAGACCATCCTCTCCGCCACCGACGAGATCCGCGGCCAGGTCGCCCTGCTGCATCGGGAGGGCGGGGTCGCCAAGGCCGAGCGCGACATGCTCGGCGGTCTCCTCGACCTGTCCGACCTCACCGTCTCGGAGGTGATGGTCCACCGCACCAAGATGCGGATCATCGATGCCGACCTGCCCTCGGAGGAGATCGTGCGCGCGGTGCTGGCCTCGCCCTACACGCGCATGCCCCTCTGGCGTGGCACGACGGAGAACATCGTCGGCGTGCTGCATGCCAAGGATCTCCTGCGGGCGCTGGACGCCGCCGGCGGCGACGCGTCCGGTCTCAAGGTCGAGGCCCTGGCACTGGAGACCTGGTTCGTGCCGGACACCACCTCCCTGCGCGACCAGCTGAAGGCCTTCCTCACCAAGAAGACGCACTTCGCCCTGGTGGTCGACGAGTACGGCGAGGTGATGGGCCTCGTGACCCTGGAGGATATTCTCGAGGAGATCGTGGGCGATATCGCCGACGAGCACGACGTCACCGTCTCCGGCGTGCGGCCCCAGGGCGACGGCTCGGTACAGGCCGACGGGAGCGTGCCGATCCGCGACCTCAACCGGGCGATGGACTGGGACCTGCCCGACGACGAGGCCACCACCATCGCGGGCCTCGTCATCCACGAGGCCCGGGCGATTCCCGACACCGGCACCGCCTTCAACTTCCACGGCTTCCGCTTCCAGGTCCTGCGCAAGGCCCGCAACCGGATCACCGCCCTTCGGATCACGCCGCTCGGTCCCGGTCCGCGTAAAGTGGAGCCATGACAGCGTTCCGTCTGCCAAGCTGGCGATGGGCGGCGGACGTCCAGATCTGGGTAACCATGATCGCATAGGATAGATTCGGACGCCGGTCGGCTGTCCCGACGAGGCGAGCGGCTTCTGGTCATCGAACGAGCGAGGGGGGCGGAACGGATCGATGCTGCTCGATGCCTCGACTCTCCTGCTCGTGACCGTGATCCTGACCTTCATGGTCGGAAGCCTGTTCCTTCTGTCCTGGAGCCAGGCCCGCCACGTCCACGCCCTGGCGATCTGGGGCGTCGCCCACATCACCGGCGCGGTGGCCTCGGCCCTGCTGTCCCTGCGCGGGATCATCCCGGATTGGGTCTCGATCGGGGTCGCGAACGGCGTGATGATCGGCGCCTACGGCCTGATCTGGACCGGGACCCGCGCGTTCGAGGGGCGGCGCGCACGCTTCGTGCCGATCGCGCTGGCGATCGGGCTGTGGGGGGCGAGCTGCCTGGTCCCGGCCTTCTTCGCCTCGATTCCCGCCCGGGTGATGTTGGCCTCGAGTCTCGCCGGAGGCTTCTGCCTGCTGGCCGCTCGCGAGATCTGGCGGGCCCGGGCCGAGCCCCTGGTGTCGCGCTATCCCGGCGTCGCCCTGCTGCTGTCCTACACCTTCGCCTACTGGATCCGCGTGCCCCTCGCGATCGTCGCACCGCCGCAGACCGTCCCGAACCCGCTGCAGACGCCCTGGCTGACCATCCTGTGTCTCGCCGGCATGCTCTTCACCCTGGCGATTGCCTTCGTGTTCATGTCGCTGACGAAGGAGCGCGCGGAGCGCCTGCAGCGGCTCGCCGCCGACACCGACGCGCTGACCGGCATCCTCAGCCGGCGCGCCTTCGTGGCCCGGGCCGAGGCTGCGCTGGGGAAGGGCGGTGCCATCACCCTGCTCCTGTTCGACCTGGATCACTTCAAGCGGATCAACGACCGGCACGGCCACGCGGTGGGCGATGGCGTCCTCGTCGGCTTCTGCCACATCGTGTCGGCGCTGCTGCCGGGCACGGCACTGTTCGGTCGGATGGGCGGCGAGGAGTTCGCCTGCCTCCTGCGTGGACTGACCCCGGAGGAGGCCCTGGCCAAGGCCGAGTTTCTGCGCCGCGCCGTGGCCCGGATCGCCGTGCCGGAACTGCCGCATCTGGCGATCGGCGTTAGTGTCGGCCTGGCTGGGCCCGAGGAGAGCTCCGACGCCCTGGCGCCGGATCGCCGGCTCGATGCCCTGCTGAGTCGCGCGGATGCCGCACTCTACCGGGCCAAGCGCAACGGGCGCGGGCGGACCGAGCCCGCACCGCACCCGCTGCGCCGAGTCGCCTGAGGCAAGTCGCTTGAGGCGGGTTACGGTGCCTTCTGCGCTGGGGCGGGCGCCACGGCCGGAGCGGCCGCCGTGCGCTCGATCTTGGCCCCCTCGCGCAGCTTCAGGATCAGGTCCTGCTGCGCCTTGCGGGTGAGGTACTGGTCCACCTGCTCCTTCATCTCGTCGAAGGTCGGGACCGGCTTGGTGCGCTTTTCCTCGAGCTTGATCACGTGCCAGCCGAACTGGGTCTTGACCGGATCGGAGACCTGCCCCGGGCTCATCTTGAAGGCGGCCTCGGCGAAGGGGGCGACCATGCGCTCCTTGGTGAACCAGCCGAGATCACCGCCCTCGGTCTTCGAGCCGGGATCCTTCGACACCTCGGCCGCGACTCGGGCGAAGTCCTCGCCACCCTTGATGCGTGCAGCGATCTTCTTGGCCTCGTCCTCGCTCTCCACGAGGATGTGGCGGGCATGCACCTCCTCCTCGGGCTTCATCGCCTTGACGGTCTGGTCGTAGAGGGCCTTGGCGGCCTCCGGCGTCGCCGCCTTCTTGGCCTCGCGCTCCAGGTACTCGTCGAGGAGAAGCTTGTCCTTGAAGTAGGCGAGCTTGCGCTGGAAGTCCGGCGAATCACCGATCTTGGCGGTTTCCGCCGCCTGAGCCCCGACCTTGAGGTCGATCATGTAGTCGACGAGGAGGGACTTCTTCTGGGCATCGTCGACGCCCGGGAGGGAGAGGGCGGGATCCTCGGCCGCGATGGCGAGGTCCCCCGCGGTGATCGGCGCCCCGTTCACCTTCGCCACCACGGTCTCGGGAGCGACCGGTGTGGCCGGAGCCGCTGGTGTGGCTGGCGCTGCCGCCGGTGCCTGCGCCCGGGCCGCAGCCAGCGGCAGGCCGAGGGCCAGGGCGACGGCGCCCGTGCGCAGGAGGCCCATGCGCAGGCGGCCGGGGTGCGAAAGGGACTTGATCATCGTCATGGAGGCGTCCTTGGGAGCGCCGCCCACGTCCCGGCACCGGGCCGGTCGGAGGTCGTCGCAGGGGGCGGTCGAGCGAGGTGCGGCCGGGGGCCGCGGATTTGCCGCGTCATCAGGTGGCGCGTGCACCCCCCGATGGCAAGCACGGCCGCAGCGTCAGGCGGTCGAATCCGGGGCCCGTTCGCCGCGCCCGTGATGGGCTCGCACACCGTTCCCCTCGCGTTGCCGCGACCAGTGCGTGAGACGATCACGATGCGGGGAGAGCCCTGGGGCGGCCCGGACGCGCGCCTGCATCCTTCGCCCGGATCCTCCTTATGGTGCCCGCGGCCGTAGGCCCCGGCACCGGATTCGGCCAATCGGGATTGCGCGGGCGAATCACGCCGCGGATCGAAACGCGGCGCCTCTGCGTTGGGCGGGTCAAAGCCGGCTCAGCGCCCGTCCGGGCGT
This sequence comes from Methylobacterium sp. BI1, assembly GCF_056680125.1. Classification (NCBI taxonomy): domain Bacteria; kingdom Pseudomonadati; phylum Pseudomonadota; class Alphaproteobacteria; order Hyphomicrobiales; family Methylobacteriaceae; genus Methylobacterium; species Methylobacterium sp. BI1. The sequence continues at coordinate 471,207 of NZ_CM155267.1, forward strand.
GCGGTCGCTTGGCGTCCTCCGCTCGACCCACGCCGACCCGCCCCACCCCTGACCCCGGTGTGGACGCGGGCCGGCTCTTTCGGATGCGCCGGCCCGTGTTTACCTCTATAAGCCCGGCCAACATTCGCCTTCAGACTTTTCGATCGACCGTAGGTTCACGATGCTCGGTGCCCTCGCCAAGAAGATTTTCGGCTCGTCCAACGACCGGCGCGTGAAGGGCTATCGTCCCCGTGTGGCCGAGATCAACGCGCTGGAGCCGCAGGTCGCCGCGCTCTCGGACGACGATCTGCGCGCCCGGACCGTGATGCTGAAGGCCGAGCTCGCCGCCGGCAAGACCCTCGACGACATCCTCGTGCCCGCCTTCGCCACCGTGCGCGAGGCCGCCAAGCGCGTGCTCGGCCAGCGCCACTTCGACGTGCAGCTCATCGGCGGCATGGTACTGCACGAGAGCGGCATCGCCGAGATGCGCACAGGCGAGGGCAAGACCCTGGTGGCGACCCTGCCGGTCTATCTCAACGCCCTCTCGGGCCTCGGCGTCCACGTCGTCACCGTGAACGACTACCTCGCCGCCCGCGACGCGGAGTGGATGGGCCGGGTCTACCGTTTCCTCGGCCTCACCGTCGGCACCATCGTGCACGGCCTCGACGACGAGCAGCGCAAGACGGCCTACGCCGCCGACATCACCTACGGCACCAACAACGAGTTCGGGTTCGACTACCTGCGCGACAACATGAAGTACGAGCTCAGCCAGCTCTCGCAGCGGGGCCACAACTACGCGATCGTCGACGAGGTCGACTCGATCCTGATCGACGAGGCCCGCACCCCGCTCATCATCTCCGGCCCGGTGGACGACCGTTCCGAGCTTTACGTCTCGGTCGATGCCCTGATGCCCCACCTGGAGCGCGAGCATTACGACCTCGACGAGAAGCAGCGCACGGTCTCGCTGACCGAGAGCGGCAACGAGTTCGTCGAGGACCTCCTGCGCGGGGCCGACCTCCTCAAGGAGGGCGACCTCTACGACGCGCACAACGTTTCGCTGGTCCACCACGTGAACCTGGCGCTGCGCGCCCATACCCTGTTCACCCTGGACAAGGACTACATCGTCAAGAACGACGAGGTGGTGATCATCGACGAGTTCACCGGTCGCATGATGCAGGGCCGGCGCTACTCGGAGGGCTTGCACCAGGCCCTGGAGGCCAAGGAGCGGGTGACGATCCAGCCCGAGAACCAGACGCTGGCGTCGATCACCTTCCAGAACTACTTCCGCCTCTATTCCAAGCTCGCCGGCATGACGGGCACCGCCTCGACCGAGGCGGACGAATTCGCTGAGATCTACAAGCTCGAAGTCGTCGACATCCCGACCAACAAGGCGGTCGAGCGCGTCGACGAGGACGACGAGGTCTACCGGACGGTGGGCGAGAAGTACGACGGCATCATCGCCGAGATCGAGAAGGCGCATGCGCGCCACCAGCCGATCCTGGTCGGCACCGGTTCGATCGAGAAGTCGCAGCATCTGGCCGAGATGCTGGTCAAGGCGGGCTTCCGCCAGCTCGACTACTCGGATCCCAACGCCCTGACCGACGTCTATGCTGCCGCCCGCGAGGGCCGCGTGACCAAGCGCTTCGCCGTGCTGAACGCCCGTTTCCACGAGCAGGAGGCTTACATCGTCGCCGAGGCCGGCGTGCCTGGCGCCATCACCATCGCGACCAACATGGCCGGCCGCGGCACCGACATCAAACTCGGCGGCAACGTCGAGATGCGGGTGGAGAAGGAACTCGCGGGCCTGCCCGAGGGGCCGGAGCGCGACGCGAAGATCGAGGCCATCAAGGCCGAGATCGCCGAGAACCGCGACAAGGTGCTGGCCTCTGGCGAGCCGGCCGATCCAGCCGCAGGCCGCAAGGTCGCCCTGCCGGGCGGTCTCTACATCATCGGCACCGAGCGCCACGAATCCCGCCGCATCGACAACCAGCTGCGCGGCCGCTCCGGCCGCCAGGGCGATCCCGGCCGCTCGAAGTTCTACCTGTCGCTCCAGGACGACCTGATGCGGATCTTCGGGTCCGACCGGATGGATGGCATGCTGACCCGCCTCGGCCTGGAGCAGGGCGAGGCGATCATCCATCCCTGGATCAACAAGGCCATCGAGAAGGCGCAGCAGAAGGTCGAGGCGCGCAACTTCGACATGCGCAAGAACGTCCTCAAGTACGACAACGTCATGAACGACCAGCGCAAGGTCGTGTTCGAGCAGCGCCGTGACTTCATGGGCCAGGAGAGCGTGCGCGAGACCGTGGACGAGATGCGCCACGGCGTCGTCGACGACCTCGTGGCCGTGCACGTCCCCGAGAACGCCTATGCCGAGCAGTGGGACATCGAAGGCCTGCGCGAGCGGGTCCAGACGGTGCTCAACCTCGACGTTCCGGTGGAGGACTGGGCCAAGGAGGAGGGCATCGCCGACGAGGAGATGCGCGACCGCCTGCGACAGGCTGCCGACGAGGCCTATGTCCGGCGCACCGAGAAGAACACGCCGGAGGTGATGACCTATGTCGAGAAGCAGGTGCTCCTGCAGACCCTCGACCATCTCTGGCGCGAGCACCTCGTCACCCTCGACCACCTGCGCCAGGTGGTGGGCTGGCGGGGCGTCGCCCAGCGCGATCCTCTCAACGAGTACAAGTCCGAGGCGTTCGAGCTCTTCAACAGCTTGGTTGCCGCCCTGCGCGAGCAGGTGACGCAACAGCTCTCGCGCATCGAGATCATGTACGAGGAGCCGTCCGCCGAGGGCGCCGACAACCTCTTCGCCCAGCCCGGCCTGCCCCCGATGTTCGCCCAGCATCTCGACCCCGTCACCGGCGAGAACGAGATGGCCGGTATCGGGTCCGGCAGCGACGGCGGCGCAGGTCCTGCCTACGGCTACGCCGCGCGCGAGATGGCCACGGACACCGCCGTCCTCGAGCGCAACCCGGACGATTCGTCCACCTGGGGCCGGGTCGGGCGCAACGAGCCGTGCCCCTGCGGCTCGGGCAAGAAGTACAAGCACTGCCACGGGACGCTGACGGCCTGAGGGTGCCGGAGGTCGTCTACGGCGTCGAGCCGGAGCTCGACGCGGCGGCGTTCCGCCGCGTCCTGATCGAATCGGGCCTCGCCCCGCGCCGACCGGTCGACGACCTGTCGCGCCTCGCCCGGATGCTGGCGCAGGCCGACCTCGTCGTCACCGCCCGGCGGGATGGCGACCTCGTTGGAATCGCGCGCACGCTCACCGATTTCGTGTTCTGCGCCTATCTCTCGGACCTTGCGGTGAGCCGCTCCGCGCAGGGGTTCGGAATCGGCCAGGGCCTCATCGCCGCCACTCGCGTGGCGGTCGGGCCGCAGGCCTCGCTCCTGCTGACGGCCGCCCCCGGAGCCGTCACCTTCTACGATCGGATCGGGATGCCGCGGGTGGCGGACGCCTTCCGCTACGACCGCGAGGCCTGAGCCGCCGCCTCGAAATCGCCGCCCCTGCCCAGAAACGAACCCATTTGGTGGTCAAGCCATATGGATACGCTTGAGGGAGTGGAGCGAGGCGGCATGCAGGAAACCCGATCGGCGACGACGCTGCCTCTCCTTGGTCTCCTCTTGGCCCTTCCCAGTCTCGGTGGTTGCAATACCTATGCGGGTGCACCCACGATGACGGGTTCGACGCTCGCGGCCAAGCCGGTGTCTGTTACCGATGAGGAGCGCGACTGTCTCGGTCGGGCAATGTACTTCGAGTCGAATCGCAGCGATGCCGAAGGCCTGCTCGCCGTCGGCACGGTGGTGATGAACCGGCTGGAGGCCGCCGCCTTCCCGAATGGCGGGATCTGTGCCGTGGTCGGTCAGCCCCGGCAATTCGCCCCTGGCGTCCTGACGAAGAAGATGGACGAGAAGAGCCTGCTGAAGGTCGCCGAGGTGACGGACGCAGTCCTCGACGGCCAGCGCCACCCCAAGGTCGGCCGGGCCATGTACTTCCACACCGCCGGCCTGCGCTTTCCCTACAACAACATGCACTACGTGGCGGTGGCCGGCGGCAATGCCTTCTACGAGAAGCGCAAGCCGGGTGCCGTCGAGCAGGCCGAGCCGCCCGCACCTGCCACTGCGCTGGCCTTCGCGTCCGCAGACGCTCCCCCGGCGCCGACGATGCCGGTGGTCGCGGCTCCGGCTTCCACCGCGGCCGCCTCCACCCCCGTCCCGGTCGAGACCACGCGCGCTCACGCGACGATTCCGGCTCCCTCGGCGCCGGATCATCGTGCGGCTCCGGTCCATACGGCCCGGGCCGTCGCCAACGAGAAGCCCGCAGTGGCGGCCAAGGCGCCGAAGTCCGCCCGCAGCCGTGTCGCCCTGACGCCGGCCGCCCTGGCTCCAGAGCCGCTGATCCCGCCGCCCGTGCTCAACCTGCCGAGGCCCTGAGCGACACCAATGCCACCGGATCGCAGCGCCGACCGACCCCGATGCCCGTCGGGTTCCAGCGTCCTGCGTGCCGCTTTCGGTCGCGGGGACCGGCGGGGCCGCCACCCTATCTGGTGTCGTGCCTCCCCCACGCCGTAGGTCTTCATGAACATGCTTCGGTCGGTCGCCCATATCGCAACGGCGTGCATGCGCGCGACCGTCCAGGCGCTCACCAGGGGATTCGATGCGTTGACGGGCCCGGTCGGACGCCTGAACGATCGCGTCGAGGCTCACCTGCTGGATCAGACATCCCGGCTCAGGGCCTATTACGCCGGTTCCGCGCATCGGCGGGCCGCGCCGCTGCCCAACCTCGACGGCCCCCTCGACCTGGCGCTGCGTGGGGGAATCCGCGAACCCGCATCGGGCCGACCGGCGGGGGCGCCGGAGCCGGCCGCCCTGGCCTGAGCCGGATGCCTCCCTGCGAAGGCCCCTGATCCACGCAGCGCAGGGTGTCTCTCGCCCGGATACCGGGAAACCCGCGCGCTGCGGCTCCTACACGGTCACCTGGGTCCCGACCTCGACCACGCGGCCGGTGGGGATCTGGAAGAAGTCCGTGGCATCGTTGGCGTTCTTGGCCAGGGTGATGAAGATTCGGTCCTGCCACAGGGGCATGCCCGAATGGGCTGCCGGGCGGATCGAGCGCCGCGACAGGAAGAACGACGTCGCCATGATATCGAACTTGAAGCCCTGCTTGCGCAGCAGCGTCAAAGTCCGGGGGATATTCGGCGTCTCCATGTAGCCGAACTTCATCACGACCTTGTGGAAGTGCGGGCCGATCGGCTCGATGTGGATGCGGTCGGCCTCCGCGGCCCGGGGCGTGTCCACGGTCTCCACGGTAAGCACGACGTTCTTCTCGTGCAGCACCTTGTTGTGCTTGAGGTTGTGGAGCAGGGCAGCGGGCGCGATGTAGGGGTCGCTCGTAAGGAACACGGCCGTGCCGCGGACGTGATGCGGCGGGCTCTTCTCCAGCATGCTGACAAGCTCGGTCAGCGGCACGTCGGTCTTGCGGGTCTTGTTGATCAGGATGCCGACGCCGCGCACCCAGGTCCACATCATGATGATCAGGGCGCCCGCGAAGAGCAGGGGCACGTAGCCGCCCTCGAAGACCTTCAGCATGTTCGACAGCAGGAACAGGAACTCGACGGCCGCGAAGGGCAGGATCGCGAGGCCGGCGGCCCAGGGCGACCACTTCCAGGTCTTCCACAGCACCAAGAAGGCGAGGCTGGCGGTGATCAGCATCGTGCCCGTCACGGCGATGCCGTAGGCGGAGGCCAGGGCCGCCGAGGAGCGGAACAGCACGGCCAGGATCACGACGCCGACCATCAGCAGGGCGTTGATCTGCGGCAGGTAGATCTGGCCCGAATGCGATTCGGAGGTGTGGCGGATCTCGAGGCGTGGCAGCAGGCCGAGCTGGATCGCCTGGCGCGACAAGGAAAACGCGCCCGTGATGACGGCCTGGCTCGCCGTGACGGTGGCGGCGGTGGCGAGAAGCACCATCGGCAGCAGGCCCCATTCGGGCACGAGCTGGAAGAACGGATCGGTGGTGTCGGGCTTCGACAGCACCAGGGCCGCCTGTCCGAAGTAGTTCAGCACGAGGCAGGGTCCGACGAGGCCGAGCCAGGCGATCTGGATCGGGCGGCGGCCGAAATGCCCGAGATCGGCGAACAGCGCTTCCGCGCCCGTCACCGCGAGGAACACCGCACCCAGGGCCACCAGGGCCCCGGTGCCGTGCCCCAGAAGATAGTGGACAGCGTAGTACGGGTTCAGCGCCCAGAACACGTCGGTGTTGGCGATGATGTGGGGCAGGGCGGCCAGCGCCATCGCGGCGAACCACACCGCCATGATCGGCCCGAAGAAGGCCGCGACCTTGCTGGTGCCCCGCACCTGGATGAGGAATAGCGGCACGATGATCGCGATGGTGATCGGCAGCACGTAGGCGTCGAAGGCCGGGGTGACGAGCTTCAGACCCTCCACGGCCGAGAGCACCGAGATCGCCGGCGTGATGATGGCGTCGCCGTAGAACAGCGAGGCGCCGAGCAGGCCGAACATGAAGACCACGCGCGAGCCGCCGAGCGCGGTCCGGGCGAGCGCCATCAGCGAAAGGATCCCCCCCTCGCCGTTGTTGTCCATCCGCATCAGGATGACGACGTACTTGATGGTGACGATGAGGACGAGCGCCCACAGGATCAGAGAGGCGACGCCCAGAACCTCCTCGCGCAGCAGGATGCCGTCGGCGCGTGCGGAGACCAGGGCCTCGCGGAAGGCGTAGAGCGGGCTCGTCCCGATATCGCCGTAAACCACGCCGATGGAGCCGAGGACCAGGGTCCAGAGGCTCGCCGGTGCATGGGCGCGCGCGGTCTCGGCGGCTCCATCGGCCACGGGAGGCGGGCTGCCGGCTCCCTCGGGTTTGGCAGCGGGCGCGCTCGAAGGGGCGGTCTGCGTCATTCGGCTCGATCGAGACTCGTTGCGAGCCCGACGTCTCGCGGCGTGGTGCTCAGACCGCGCGCGGGAACACCGGGGCCGGTCCCGACGGCGTCGGGCGGCGGGGGACGGTTGCGTTCACGCTATCATGCGGCGCAGCATGCGAGAACGGCAACCTCACCGAAGGTCGCCGTTCCGTGGCAGCGGCTCACGCCGTCGTAGCCGATCGTTACTCGGCGGCGGTGCGGGCACCGGAGCCGAAGCGGCGCTCGATGTAGTCGGTGACCACCGTCTCGAAATCCTTGGCCAGGGTCGGTCCACGCAGGGTCATGGCCTTCTTGCCGTCGATGAAGACCGGCGCGGTCGGGGTCTCGCCGGTGCCCGGCAGTGAGATGCCGATGTCGGCGTGCTTCGATTCGCCGGGCCCGTTCACGATGCAGCCCATCACCGCGACGTTGAGGCCTTCGACGCCTGGATAGGCCTTCTTCCATTCCGGCATCGAGTTGACGATCCAGCTCTGGATGTCGCGGGCGAGTTCCTGGAACGTGGTCGAGGTGGTGCGGCCGCAGCCCGGGCAGGCGGCGACGAGGGGCACGAAGGTGCGGAAGCCCATGGTCTGCAGGAGTTCCTGCGCGGCCTTCACCTCCACGGTGCGGTCGCCGCCCGGCTCGGGGGTCAGCGAGTAGCGGATCGTGTCACCGATGCCTTCCTGCAGGAGAACGCCGATGGCGGCGGAGGCCGCGACCAGGCCCTTCGAGCCCATGCCCGCCTCGGTGAGGCCGAGATGGATGGCGAAGTCCGAGCGACGCGCCACCTCACGGTAGACCGCGATGAGGTCCTGCACCGCCGAGACCTTGGCCGACAGGATGATCTTGTCCTTGGACAGGCCCAGCTCGACGGCGCGCTCGGCCGAGGTGAGGGCCGATTGCACCATGGCCTCGCGCATCACCGCACGGGCATCGATCGGCCGGGGCGAGCGGGCGTTCTCGTCCATCAGGTGGGTGAGGAGGGCCTCGTCGAGGGAGCCCCAGTTGGCACCGATGCGCACGGTCTTGTTGTAGCGGATCGCCTGCTCGATGATGGTCGAGAACTGCGTGTCCTTCTTCTCCTTGAAGCCGACATTGCCCGGATTGATCCGGTACTTGGCCAGCGCCTCGGCGCAGGCCGGATGGTCGGAGAGGAGCTTGTGGCCGATGTAGTGAAAGTCTCCCACCAGCGGCACGTGCACGCCGATGCGATCCAGGCGCTCGCGGATCTTCGGCACGGCGGCGGCCGCCTCGTCCCGGTCGACGGTGATGCGCACGAGTTCGGAGCCGGCGCGGGCGAGCTGAGCCACCTGGGCCACCGTGCCGTCGATGTCGGCGGTGTCGGTATTGGTCATCGACTGGACGACGATCGGCGCGCCGCCGCCCACCGTGACCGCGCCCTCACCGGATCCGATGGTGACGCCGACCGTGCGGTGCCGTGGGCTCGGGCCGGCGATCTCGGGGCCGGTGCCGCTGATCGGGTTGACGGGGGTCGCGTCCATGATGTCCATCGTTGACTGTGCGCTCCGAGGAACGTCCGCCGGCGACCGGGAGCCGCCGACCGGGCCGGTTCGGACCGGGGGCGGCGTTCCGATGCCGCAAACTCTATGCCCTCGATCGTTTAGCTGAGATGACGGCGGGCGGGCGTCAAGTCCGCTGCGTCACCGGGCATTCCGGACGGCACAGCGAACGCGCTGATCGTATTCGACCTCTCCCATGTCCCATCCGGGCGGCGATGTCGAGTTTCCGGACCGGTCCGGGTGGCAGGGCTGCGTCTCGGACAGGGAACCGCTGCTTCTTCCCGCCTGTTTGTGGCCTTGCGGCACCATATATTGCGCTGCAGCATGAATGTCAGGAGATCCGCATGCTTGATCCGTATCAGGAGCCGACGGTCGATTCGCTCATCGACGTTCCGGTCGAACGGGACCTGCGGATGCAGCCTGCCGCCAAGACCCGCGTGATGGCGGGACCGGGCGCGGAGAAGACCGTCGCCCTCGCGCTCCAGGGCGGCGGCGCGCACGGTGCCTTCACCTGGGGCGTGCTCGATGCGCTGATCGAGGACGGACGCCTCGGTTTCGAGGCGATCACCGGAGCCAGTGCCGGGGCGATGAACGCCGTGGTGATGGTCGACGGCTGGCTTGAGGACGGACCCGAGGGCGCTCGCCGGGCCCTGGAGCGCTTCTGGCGCGAGGTCAGCCTCGACGGCGACTTCTGGCCGGCCCAGCGCCGTGCTTTCAGCGGTTTGTTCGAGTTCTGGTCGAACAATCCGATCGCGGAGTTCTGGAGCCGGGCCCTGAAGACCAGCCCGTACACGTCGAACCCGCTGAACTACAATCCGCTCCGCAAGGTGTTGGCCGCCCAGGTGGATTTCGAACGCCTGCGCGCCGCCGAGACCGCGGCGGTGTTCGTCTCCGCCACCAATGTCTGGACGGGCAAGCTCGCGGTGTTCGAGCGCGAGGCGCTGAACGTCGATCACCTCATGGCCTCCGCCTGCCTGCCGACGGTGTTCCAGGCCGTGGAGATCGACGGCGTGCCCTACTGGGATGGCGGCTATCTCGGCAACCCGCCGCTCTATCCCCTCTACCGCGGGGCCGAGACCCGCGACATCGTCCTGGTGCAGATCAACCCCGTGGAGCGCCGCGAGACCCCGCGCACGCCGCAGGAGATCCAGGACCGGCTCAACGAGATCACCTTCAACGCGAACCTGATGCGCGAGCTGCGCGCGATCGACTTCGTCGACCACCTCATCGCCGAGGGCGTGCTCGGCCGGGGCGAGTACCAGTCGCAGTACGTCCACCGCATCGACGGCACCGGGGCCCTCGACGAGTACCAGGCCTCCTCACGCCTCGATGCCCGCTGGCGGGTGTTCGAGCGCCTGCGGGACAAGGGCCGCGGCGCGGCGCAGGCCTGGATCGCCGAGAACTACGAACAGATCGGCCGGACCTGCACCCTCGATCTGGAGGCGACCTACCGCTGATGCGGTTCCGCACGCTGCCGCTGGATTAAGACCACCGGTTCGTGCGTTGATGCTCTTATGACGACCGAACCGAACCGGCCCGGCCCCACCGCCATCGTCGACCTGCTCGTGCCCCTCCGGCGCTACGCGCGGGCCCTGACACGCGATACGCTGCGGGCCGACGACCTCGTGCACGATGCCCTGGTGCGGGCACTGGAATCAGGCCAGGCGGCGCGTCCGAACACCAACCTGCGCACCTGGATGATGACGGTGCTGCACAACGTCTTCATCGACGAGCAGCGCCGGAAACGGGTCGAGGCCCGCCATGCCGATACGCTCGTGCAGATGAGCGAGGAGATGGCGCCTCCCGCTCAGGAGGCGCAGGTCCGCCTCGCGCAGATCCGGCGCGCGTTTCTCACGCTGCCGGAAGAACAGCGTGCCGCCCTTCACCTCGTGACCCTGGAAGGCATGGCCTATGCCGATGCGGCGGCCGTCCTCGGCATCCCCATCGGTACGCTGATGTCGCGCCTCGGCCGAGGCCGCGCTGCCCTGCGGGCCTTCGAGGAAGGCGAGCGTCAGGGGGGCGGCGTCGCCGGACGGCGCCAACGCCTCGCGACCGAGCGGCCGCGCCTGCGCCTCGTCGCCCAGGACGCGGACGATGCCTCGCTCCGGACGGGCCGCGCCGTCGGCGACACCTGAGACGTTTCCGAAGACCGGGACGGAGCGCCATAGACAGGCCGATCCGTCCTCAGCGCGGCCGGGACTCCTCGTCCGGGGACGCGCCCCCTGTATCCGACCGGAGCCGACGCCATGGACCAGACCGCGATGATCGATCCGATCACAGAGAATGACCTCACCGCTTTCGTGGACGGACAGCTCGACGGCATGCGCCGCCTCGACGTGGAAGCGCACCTGGCGCGCAACCCCGAGACCGCCGCGCAGATCATGGCCGAGTTGCACGACCGCGACGCGCTGCGGCAGGCCTTCGCCATCCTTCCCGGGCCCGGACCGGAGCGCAACCGGGCCGCTGCGCGGCGCCTGGACCGGACCCTGGCCTGGCGCCGCTTCGGTGACCGCCTGCGTCGGGCCGCGGTGATCGCGCTCCTCGTCGGCACCGGCTGGCTGGCCCACTCCGACGGACCCTTCCTCGGCGTGCCGGACACGTTCGCCTCCCCCGTCGATCCGGCCCTCGTGGCCGATGCCCGTCACGCGCGCGAGGCGGCGCAGGTCCGCGCCCGCATCGCCGCGCAGCGGGGCGATCAGGCTCAGGCCTATGATCGCGCCGGCATTGCCGCCGCCACCGGCATCGCGTTGCCCGATCTGCCGACGGACTGGACGGTACGCGACGTGCAGATCGTTCCGGCCCGTAATGGCACCGGCATCGAGGTGATGATCGACGCCGGCAAGCTCGGCGAGGTCTCCCTGTTCGCCACCCGCAGCCTCGACGGCCACGTCGCGCCGAGCGAAGTCACGAGCCCCGGCGACGGCGAGACCGCCTATTGGACCGCCGGCCACTCGGCCTACGCCCTCAGCGGAGGGCACGACCATGCGGGCCTCGAATCCGCGGCGCGCGACCTCGCCGGTCGGACAGCGACGAAGCTCTGATCGATCGTTGCGCCGCCCCGGCGCCAGAATTGCCAGGTTCTAGCGACGCGCCGTCCGCCCGGCGCGTCGCTCTGTTGCGGGGTTGCAGAACGAACACGCGAGGCCATTCCTCTCGTCGAACGTTATCCGAGAGTCGGAAAGAAACAGCGCAGGCAATTTCGTCAGCGTTCAGACGAGCCGTGCCATAGGCCTGTTGTATAGAAGTCCTATACTCCAGTGGCACCTGCTCTGTGCTGACCTCTGACGCCGAGACGCCGATGGCCCGCCTGCTCCAGACACTCATGTTCCTCGCCGCCCTGCCGGTGGGGATCACCTCTTCGGCGGTTCGGGCGGAGGAGGCCGCGCAGAAGCCGACCTCGGCCCCTGCCGTCGGTGTCACGCCCCTGACCCCCGGCAAGGCAGCCCGGGCACCCTACCTCTCCGAGGCGCAAGCGCCCGACACCGTCGCGATCCTCGGGGCCCCGCCGCGGGGCCAGTCGGCGGCTGAAGCGGCGGACAAGGCCGCGTTCGTCGCCACTCGGGCCCTCAAGGGAACGCCGCGCTGGACCCTGGCTACCACCGATGTGGCCGACGGCGCCTCGGCAATCCTCGACGATTTCGCCTGCGTCATCGGCCAGCGCATCGAGCAGTCCCGAGCGCCCGCCCTGATGACCCTCCTGGAACGCGCGCGCCTCGACATCGCCCAGGCGACGCGCGGTCCGAAGCTGCACTACCGGCGCCTACGTCCCTTCGTCGGCAACGATGCGGAGATCTGCGTGATGCGGACCTCAGACCTCGGCAATGCGTTCAGTTTCCCGTCGAGCCATGCGACCCAGGCCTGGACCTACGCGGCGATCATGGCGGCCCTGATGCCCGAGAAGGCGACGCAGTTCTTCGTCCGTGCCCGTTCCTACGGCGAGAGCCGCATCGTCTGTGGTCTGCACTGGGCCAGCGACATCGAGGCTGGGCGCACGGCTGGCAGCGCTGTCTTCGCAGCCCTGCAGGGCGATGCCGGTTTCCGGACCGATCTGGACAAGGCGCGCGTCGAGCTCGGCAAGCTCAGGTCCGCCGGTGGTCCCGCCCCGGACCAAGCCGTCTGTGCCCGTGAGGAAGCCGCTGCCCGCGAGCCGATCCTGTAGGGAATCCCTTCTCCGTCGAGATCGATCTTTCCAAGGGCTGAGCCCGCCCAACTTGGGCGTCCGCTGACGAAGCATGTCGGTGCATGACGCAACTGGTCTCCTCGAACAGCGGGCGACCAGCCCTCCCGGCACGACCGCTCCGGCGACTGCGCGGATGCCATGAGGACCCGGCGAAACCCCGGCCCGGCCAATGGTAGGGCCGGGTCGGTTCGCCGGTTTTCCCGTGAAACGTTAACGATGTTTCCTCAGGACCTGGTCACCGTTCCGGTCGATGCCCGCCGGCGCCGACGTGCCAGCATGTTGAGCCCCTCCACGCCGGCCGAGAACGCCATCGCGGTATAGATGTAGCCCTTGGGCACATGCGCACCGAACCCTTCGGCGATCAAGGTCATGCCGATCATGATGAGGAAGCCCAGGGCCAGCATCACCACGGTCGGGTTGGCGGCGATGAAGCGCGACAGCGGATCCGCGGCGAGCAGCATCACGGTCACGGCGGTCACGACGGCGATTACCATGATGGGCACGTGCTCCGTCATGCCCACCGCCGTGATGATGCTGTCGATGGAGAAGACGAGGTCGAGGACGAGGATCTGACCAATGGCCGCGGCGAAGCCGAGCCGCACGGCGCTGCTCCCGGGCGTCTCCGGCTCCGGGTCGACGGTGTGGTGGATCTCCTTCGTGGCCTTCCACAGCAGGAACAGGCCGCCGGCGATGAGGATAAGGTCGCGCCAGGAGAAGCCTTTGCCGAACACCTCGAAGACGGGCTGCGTCAACGCGACGATGTACGCGATGGTGGCGAGAAGGCCGAGTCGCAGGATCAGCGCGAGGCCGATGCCGATGCGCCGTGCCTTCTGCTGGTGCTCGGGCGGAAGCTTGTTGGTCAGGATCGAGATGAAAATGAGGTTGTCGATGCCGAGCACGACCTCCATCACCACCAGGGTGGCGAGAGCCGCCCAGGCAGTGGGGTCGCTGGCGAGTTGAAGCAGGCTGTCCACAATGGCCTCGTCGCGTCAGTCAGGGCCGCTCCCCCGAACGGTGTCGTGCCGGGAGCGGGGATGGAGAGGGGCGGGGCCGGGACCGGCCCCGGATTCGGCTCGGTCAGGCCGTCAGGCCGGGGCTGCTCGCGGCCACGCCCGGCCGTTCGGCCGGTGCCGGGCTGAAGATCCGCACCGCCTTCGGCACCACCTTGAAATGGGCTGGAGTGTAGGTCGACAGCTCGCCGTCGGTGTTCACGGGGCGCGGCTTCTTGGTCTTCACCACGATCTCTGTGGTGCTGAAGGCCCGCACGTCGGCTGCCTTGCCCTGGGTGCCCTTGCGCAGGGCCGGCAGGAGCATCAGCAGCCGCCACCAATGGGCGACCTCGAGGCTGTAGAAGTCGAGCTTGCCGTCGTCGACGGTGGCCGTCTCCTCCACCGTCATGCCGCCGCCGTAGTGACGCCCGTTGCCCACGGAGACCTGGATGGTGCGCACCGTCTCGGTCTGGCCGTCATGCTCGATGTAGACGGTGAAGGGCCGCATCCGGCGGAGCACGCGGACCGCCGCGATGCCGTAGCCGAGAGTGCCCCAGGTCTTCTTCGATTCCGCGGTGAGGTCGCCGGCGAGGTCCGCCGAGAAGCCGATGCTGGCGACGTTGAAGTAGTAGTGCCCGTTGACGCAGCCGAGATCGGCCGGCCTTGCCTCCTCGGTGGTGATGAGGCGGGCGGCCTCCACCGGGTCGACCGGCAGGCCGAGCGAGCGGGCGAGATCGTTGGCCGTGCCGAGGGGCAGGATGCCCAGGGGCAATCCCGTCTCGACCAGCGCGGGTGCCGCCGCGTTGAGGGTACCGTCACCACCCCCGAGGATGACGAGGTCGCAGCCCTGCGCGTGGCGCTTGATGACCGCGGTACAGTCGGCGTCACCCGGCGGCTCGAAGGGTTCGATCCCTCCGGCGCGCAGGACATCGCGAACCTCGTCGAGGGAGAAGCTGCCGTTGCGGGCCTTCGGATTGACGAGGAGGAGCGCCTTGCGGGAGGACGCGCTCATCGGGGGCCTCCGATTCGGCCCGGATCAGACTGACGATGAGGGAACGGGAGACAACGAGGGACCATGAGGTTCGACACCCTCCGGTGCGTTCGCGCCGCGTCAGCGCAAAAGCATGGAAGGGTCCGACATCACGGTCAACGCCTCGACCGCCAGAGGGGCCCGGACCCGATCCCCAAGGTGGGTTCAGGCTTGGCAATGACAAGAGCCCGTCGGCACAAGAGTCCACCTTGCGGCGTACGAGTCTGTGTCGCGGCGCGTCCCCGCAATCCTCGCACTCGTCCACACCTCGGAACCTGGGCCGAGCCAATGCCCACGCATTCAGGGAAACTTAGCGGGCGCACCCGACGTTTCACTCCGGTCGATCGGTCCCGCACGCGCTTTTCCGAAACCCCGGCCGCGACCTCGGTGATGATGCCATGCGCCACGGTCCAAGCTCCAACGGAACCGGTCTCGTCCGACTTGGCTTCGCCTCGTCCGTGGCGCTGATGAGCGTCGCCCTCTCCGTGGGAACGACCCAGGCTCAAACGCGTCCGGGTTGGGTCGACCCGCCGGCGCGACAGACCGTGCAGCCCGGCACGGACAAGGCCGTCGGCGAGAAGTCGGCCCCTGAGCAATCGGTCTCGGAGAAGCCGGTGACCGGAAAGCCCGTGGCGGAAACGCCGGCGACAGCCCGGGCGCAGGCGGAGGGTCAGACGGCTCAGGACGCGGTAAGCTCCGAGCGGACGCCGATGGCCTCCCACCGGCGACGCGTGGCGGGATCCGCCGACGGCCGCCGTGTGGCGACCCGCGAGGGACGCGCCGCGCCGGAGCGACTCCATATCCGACCGCGGCTGGCCGATACGTCCACCCCGATGGCGCCATCGGTGGCGAGCTCGGACGCTCGCTTCCCCGAATGGGCCGCCGCCGCGACGCGCCTGACCGACCGCTACCTCGACAGCGTCTCGGCCCCCGGGGACGGGATGGTGGCTGCCGCGCCGCGATTCTATGCCGAGCGGGTGCGTTTCCACGGTCGCACCCTGTCCCTGGCGGCCCTCATCGCCGAGAAGCGCCGCTTCGTCCGGCGCTGGCCCGAGCGGCGCTATGAGGCGCAGGGCGGAGCGACCCGAACTGCCTGCAATGCGGCCAGCGCGACCTGCATCGTCCACACCACCTTCGATTTCCGCGCCGACAATCCGGTGCGCGGGGTGCGTTCGCAGGGCGTGTCCGAGCTCACGCTCACCATCAGCTTCGCCGGGGAGCGCCCGCTGATCGTCGCGGAGTCGAGCCGCGTGCTGCGCCGCTATGGTGCAGGGCCGCAGAGCGCTATAGCGAATGCGCAGCGCGGTGCCTGAAGCCGGCCCGTCGCGATCGGTCCGTCATACCCGGAGTTGTGCGCGTCTTGGATGATCGAAATCCACCCTCGCCGGTACCGGGTGACGCGCGACGGGACGGGATGGCCTCGGAGCGCGAGACCTTGCGCCTGCGCATCGCTCAAGCGATCGCGCAAGCGGGCGCCTATCCCGTGGCGGAACGCACGCTCGCGCTCCTGGCGGAAGCGGCCCTCGTGCCGAGCCCGGAGCCGCCCGGCTACCATGTGATCGACCGGACGGGCGCACCGCGTCACGTCACCGAGGCGGACGGGACCTTCGTCCCAATGGATCTGCCGGCGCTGCTCGCGGAACTCCGTGACCGGCACCCCGCCCTGTTCCGGCCGATCCCCGAGCCGGACCCCGAACCCGCGCCGGAAGCCGTTCCAACGGAGGATTTCCGCACGGCAACGGCACGGTTCGTCGAGGCGCAGTCGGTCCTGGCACGGTCCCTGGTCACGCGCTCGGCCACCCGCACCCGTGCCCTCGCCATCGCCCTGTCCGGGCGCTTCGCAACGCTCCGGCGCGGCCGGGTCGCGTCTTCGCCGACCGAGGGGCTCGCGTCGGGGAGCATGACCGACTTCGCGGAGCCGAGCCGGGCAGGCCTCGTCGCGGGCCGCGTCCGAGAGGGAGCCCAACGCGTCGGGGGCTACGCCCGGGGTCGCCTCGCCGACAGCGCGTCGCGGCTCGGTGAGGTTGCCCGTGACCGCAACGTGATGCGCGATGCCCTGTCTCGGCGCGCCCTCCCGATCGGACTGGGAGCGGCTGCGCTCGTGGCCCTTCTCGCCGTCTTCGGAGGGCGGACGCCGCAGGAAGCCGCGTCGCCCGACGCGGCGGGGCCGACGCCATCGTCACCGCAGGCTTCGTCCACGGTGGCGCCCCCGAGCGCGCCCGACATGAGTCCGGCTCCGCCGGAGGAAGCCCTCCCGAAACAGGCCGCCGCCAACGAGATCAGCGGTCCGGTCGAGGTCATCGACACCGCGACCCTGCGCGTCAGTGGCAAGCTCGTGCGCCTGTTCGGGGTCGAGTGGGTGCGTGGCGGACAGGCCGACGAACTCACCCGCTACCTCGCCGGCCGCACCGTGACCTGCCAGCCGGTGGCGGGCAGCGAGGCTCGCCTGTGCTCGGTGGAGGGGCGCGATCTCTCCGAAGTGGTGCTGTTCAACGGCGGCGGTCGCGCCTCGCCCGAGGCGACGCCCGACCTCGTGGCCGCCGAGGACCATGCCCGCGCCGAACGCCTCGGCGTCTGGGCGCGCTGACCGCACGGGGGCCCTCCGGGTCGCGACCACGTGAACAACGCCCTTGCTTCGTCACGGCCCGCCGGTCTCAATGCCGGCGGGACGGCCGGGGGACGAGGCATGGATTTCTCTGTGGGCGTGAGCGTCGCTGCCGTGGTGCTCGTGGCGCTCGTCGTCGTCACCCTGGGGATCGGCATCAACATCGTGCCGCAGGGGCACGTCTATACCGTGGAGCGGTTCGGCAAGTACCACCGCAGCCTGGAATCCGGCCTCGGCCTCATCGCCCCCTATGTCGAGCGCATCGGCCGGCGGGTGAACGTGATGGAGCAGGTCATCGACGTGCCGAGCCAGGAGGCCTTCACCCGCGACAATGCCGGGGTGCGGATCGACGCCGTGGTCTTCTACCAGGTGCTCGATGCGGCCCGCGCCTCCTACGAGGTCTCGAACCTCGAGGTGGCGATGATGACCCTGACCATGACTAACATCCGCACCGTGGTCGGCTCGATGGACCTCGACCAGCTCCTGTCGCACCGCGACGAGATCAACGAGCGCCTGCTGCGGGTGATGGATGCCGCCGCCTCGCCCTGGGGCGTGAAGATGACCCGCATCGAGATCAAGGACATCGTGCCGCCCGCCGACCTCGCCGGCGCGATGGCGCGCCAGATGAAGGCCGAGCGCGAGAAGCGCGCTTCGGTGCTGGAGGCGGAGGGGCACCGGCAGGCGGAGATCCTGCGGGCCGAAGGGCGCAAGCAGTCGGCGATCCTGGAGGCGGAAGGGCGCAGGGAGGCGGCCTTTCGCGACGCGGAGGCCCGTGAACGCGGGGCGGAGGCCGAAGCGCGGGCGACCCAGCTCGTCAGCGAGGCCATCGCCAAGGGCGACCTCGCGGCGGCGAACTTTTTGGTGGCCGAGAAGTACGTGGAGGCGGTGAAGGCCATCGCCACTGCGCCGAACCAGCGCGTGGTGGTGGTGCCAATCGAGGCGGCGGCCCTGGCCGGCACCCTGGGCGGCATCGCCGAGATCACCCGCAGCGTCTTCGGCGAAGGGGCTCCGACCCGGAAGAGCGCGGGCCTGCCTCCGAATGTCGGCGGGTCCGGGCGATGATCGCGTCGTTCGTCGATGCGATCGGCCCAGCCTGGACCTGGATCCTCGTCGGCCTCGTGCTGATGGGAACCGAGCTCGTCGCCTCGGGGGTGTTCCTGCTCTGGCTCGGGCTCGCGGCCGTAGTCACGGGGCTGCAGCTTCTCCTCGTGCCGATGCCCTGGCAGGGACAGTTGCTGCTGTTCGCCGCCCTGTCTGTGGCCTTCGCGGTGGTCGCGAGCCGCCGGGCCAAGGCCGGACCGAACGCGCTGAACCAGGGCGCCCAGGGCCTCGTCGGACGGGACTATCCTCTCGTGGCACCGATCGTCGCCGGAGAGGGGCGTATTCGCGTCAACGACACCCTCTGGCGCGTCACCGGCCCGGATGCGCCGCTGGGCGCCCGGGTGCGGGTGACGGGGGTGGAGGGCACGCTGCTCACGGTCGTGTCGGTCTAGCACTGTTCGCCCCTGTGAGGCTCGCGCCGCTGGCCCTCACGGACCGGCGCGCAATTGAGGTGGGGAACCACTTCTCCTAGAAGCAGCGCAGTCGTGTTGTAGAAGCAGCGCAGTCGTCTTGCCGGCGCCGCGCCGTGCCCCTGTGATCGGAGTTCTCATGAGCAGCTTGAAGTTCGGAACGAGCGGTTTGCGTGGGCTGGTCACCGACCTGGTGGGCTGGCCCAGCTACGCCTATGCCAGCGCCTTCTTCCGCTCCGTCGCCGAGACGACCAGCACCGGTCGCACCGTCGTGATCGGGCGGGATCTGCGCGACAGCAGCCCCGGCATCGCGGCGACGGTGGCGGCCGCCGCAGCGGGCGCCGGCTTCACGGCCATCGACTGCGGCGCGCTGCCGACACCGGCCCTGGCTCTCGAAGCGCTTCGACGCGGCGTCTGTGCGGTGATGGTCACCGGCAGCCACATCCCGGAAGACCGGAACGGCCTCAAGTTCTACCGGCCCGACGGCGAGATCACCAAGACCGACGAGGCTGCGATCCTGGCCGCCCTCGGCGATATCTCCACGGAAGCCCCCATGGCGGCGGCCGCTTCCGCCGCCCCGGAGGGCGACGCGACGGACCGCTACCGCCAGCGCTACCGCGCGGCCTTCGCATCGGACATGCTGGCGGGCCTCCAAATCGCGGTCTACCAGCAGAGCTCGGTCGCGCGCGACGTGCTCGTCGACCTGTTGACGGCGCTGGGGGCGGACGTGACCGCGATCGGGCGCGCGGACCGCTTCGTTCCGATCGACACGGAGGCCCATCGCCCAGAAGATATCGCCTTCATCCGCGAAGCCATGGCGTCGGGCGAGTTCGACGCCCTGGTGACGACGGATGGCGACGCGGATCGGCCCCTCGTCGCGGATGCCGCCGGACGGATCCTGCGGGGGGACGTCCTCGGGCTGATCACGGCGCGCTACCTCGGCGTCGATACCGTCGTCGTCCCCGTCACGGCCGGCTCGGCCATCGAACATGCGGGCGGCTTCCGGCGGGTGCTGCGCACCCGGGTCGGCTCGCCCTACGTCATCGCCGGCATGGCCCAGGCGGAGACGGAGGGCGCCGATGCCGTCGTCGGCTTCGAGGCGAATGGCGGCTTCCTGCTCGGTTCGGACGTGACCCTCGATGGGCGAACCCTGCCCGCATTGCCGACCCGCGATGCGATGCTGCCGATCCTGGCCACGCTGGCCGCGGCGCGCAAAGCCGGATTGTCCCTCGCCGACCTCGTCGCGTCCCTCTCCGTGGGCGAGACCGCGAGCGATCGCCTGCCCAACACGCCGGCCGAGAGAAGCGGCGCTTTCCTGCGGCAACTCGGCCAAGAGGCGTATCGGCGGGATTTCGTTCGGCCGATCGGCGAGCCGCGCGCCGTCGACGAGCAGGATGGCGTGCGGATGGAACTCGACGCCGGACGCACCCTTCACTTCCGCGCCTCCGGCAACGCGCCCGAACTGCGCTGCTATGCCGAGGCGGGAACGGCCGCAGAGGCGGAGGATCTGGTCCGCTGGGGCTTGGCGGCTGCCGCGGCCGCGATGAAGCCGGGCTCGGACGCCGCGCCGCACTGACGGGCGCCCGGGCTCCGAAATGGGGGGGCGTGCCGGAGCCGCGCGCCCCGCGCCTCAGCCGAACGCGCCCACCTCGTGCTGGATCATGCCCGAGATCTCGCGCACCCGTAGGAAGCTGCGCCGGATCGGCTCGAACAGCGTCTTGTGCTCGGCCTCGTAGGTGCCGACGTCGCGCGGTCCGGCCGGCTCGCCGAAGTTCAGCCCGAGGGTCGGATCCGGGGTGATCGGGAAGATGTCCTCCAGCAGCGTGAGGCAGCCGTCGATGTCGAGGCGCAGGAAGCGCTCGATCAGCGCCTCGCGGCTCACGCCCGATTGCGGGCGGAATCCCGGGATGTGCACGGCCAGGAACCAGATCCGGTGGATCAGCGCGAGGCGGATCGCGTGCAGCAGGGTCAGGCGGGCCGACATCCGGCCGAGGTCGGGCGCGGCGACCTGCAGGTTCAGCCAGTCGCAGGTGAGGCGGCCGAAGAGGTGGCGCAGGTCGGGGGCGAGCCGCAGCCGGTCGAGGGCGTTGGCGATCACCACGAGCTCCTCGCGCCGGCCGTCGCGCTGCGTGCGCCGGGCCCGTTCCAGCCACACCGCCGGGTCGAGCGTGTCGATATACGCGCGCAACACGTCGAGGTCGGAGACGCTGGCCGCGTGCTGCACCAGCCGGAAGGCGCGTGAGAAGCGCACGGAGTCCCGGCGCATGTCGCGGAACAGGTCCGGCGTCCGCCCGGCCGCCCGGCCGACGCCGTGCAGGGAGTTGGCCAGGAAGCCGAGCTGCTGCAGGATCGCGTTGTTGGGGATCGCCCGCATCTGGCGCGGATGGGTGATCATGGTCGGGCCGCCGCCATCGGTCTGGCGGGCGACGGGCCGGGAGCCCGTGCGGTCGAGGAGGCTCGGGCCGAAGGTCCCGAGCAGGGCGGCGTAGCCGGGATCGTCCACCAGGGCTTCCATGTCCTGGCGCACCACGGTGAAGAACTCCGCGGCGAAATCCGGTTCGGCGTAGATCGGGTCGTCGGTCTCGTCGGCCCCGCTGGCGGGATCGGAGAGGACATAGTCGGCGAAGCTGTCGTCGTCGGCGACGTCGAAGGCGAAGACGTGCTCGGCGATGCGCTCCACCGTGGCTTCGGCCAGGGGCAGGGTGCCGAACATCAGGTAGCCGTCCGACCCCTGGAAGCTCGATTCGAGGCGCACCCGGATTCCGGCAGTCCGGTTGCGCCGCCGCGAATCCTCCGGGGCGAGATAGGCGAGGCGGTCGCGCAGGGAGCTGGGATGCGCGCCCCGGCCGATGGATTCGCCGTGGGTGTCGAAGATCGCGAGCTCCACGCCCGTGAGATCGTTCTGCACCATCAGCTCGGTGATGCGTAGGCGCAGGCGCTCGATCCAGAAGCTCGCCGCGAGCTGGCCGACATAGCGCCCGGAATCCGAATAGCCGAACTGCACCGTCAGGCGCCCGATGCGCTTGAGGTACTGCCGCCAATGCGGGTTGCGGAGCGCGTCGTCGAGGACGCGGATGCCCTGTTCGAGGGCGCTGGCCGTCTCGAAGAGCGGCGTGATCTCGACCCGGTCGGCGATGCCGTAGTGCCGCGCCAGCCAGAGGGCGGCGAGCAGGGTGTAGCCGGTCTCGGTCTCCGCGATCAGGAAGCGGACCGGGTGGGTGCCGTCCACGTGCTTGAGGATCTGCGTGATCGTCATCATCAGCCGCGCGGCCGAGGCCCGCTCGGCGGCGAGCGCGCCGAAATCCACGTCCACCGCCTGCACGTCGTTGAGCAGCGCGTGGATGGTGGCGAGGTGCGAACGGCGCTGGGCGGCGTCCGTGGGTTCACCCTCGAGATCGGTGACGCGCCGCACCGCGTTGTGGATCTGGCTGGCGTTCAGCCGGAAATGCGGCAGGGCGTTCGAGAGACCGTGGGTGGCGATGCCGGACCGCAGCAGGGCGATGCTCCGCTGGTCGGCCTCGGATTCTGCCGCCCCGAGGGCGCCCGCGAGCCCGGCCAGGATCGCGCTGGAATCGGTCTGGGCCCGTTCGCGCTCGATGATCAACGCGAGGGCGAAGCGGTGCACCGCCTCCAGGGACGGCTTGGTCCCGAGCCGGGGCGCCACGGCGAGCTGGCGGTTCACGGCGGCGAGCGCGTTCCCGGTGAGGTCGCGCACCACCTGGGTCGCGGGCACCTGGGGCAGGTGGCGCATCACCCGGTCGAGCTGCATCCGCTTCGACTCGAGGCGATAGCGCAGGGTGTCCCACCAGCCGATATCGGTGCGTCCGTCGGTGTCGCATCCGACCCAGCTCGCGATCGCGAAGGGTTTCGGGACCAATTCCGTCCAGCGGTCGGGCCAGCGCACCCGGGCCGCATCGAGGAGCGCGGCGTTGAAGCCGTCGACGGCGGTACGGCCGTGATTGGCCGCGATGCAGGCCTGGTCGAACTCGTCGTCCAGGCTGATGTTCGGATCGGGCCGGGTCGAGAGGGCGGCTGCGCGCGTCAGCAGCGGCGCGCGGGCGGCGCCCTCAGCCTGGCTCGCCGCCTGGGCGATCAGGGCGGCGACGGCGCGCGGCATCCCGAAGGTCGGATGGGCGGTGAAGACCACGGCGAAGCCCGTGCGGCCCACGAGGTCCCGGAAGGTTTCGAAATCCCCCTGGCGCGCGGGCACCGCCGCCACGAGACGGGCGGCCATCCGGCTGTCGGGCGCCGACGCCGCGTCCCGGTCCAGACCCACATAGGCGCGCAGGCGCTCGGCGCGGGACGCCAGCGACTGGGATCGCAGCCGGGGGAACAGGGCGTCGAGGTCGTCCTCGCCGATCTCGCCCCGGTCGAAGCGCCGGGTGATGGCCAGCGTCACCGCGAGCACGGGGTTGCGGAACGGATCCTCCGCCGCCTGCTCGCGGGATTCCTCGATCAGCCGCAGGAGATCGTGCTCCAGGCTCTCCGCCCCCTGCGCTTCATGGCCGGGGTCGTAGGCGGCATCGGCCGGATTGAGGTCATGCATGCGCATCGATCGACCTTGAGGTTCGGGAGCGGGCTAGGGCGTCATACGGCATGCGGACGACGCCGGTGCGTCGGAACGGCGCGAAATCCCCGGCCATCGACACGGAACGAGGACCATGTCCGGGGGTCACAGGGTGCATTCCTGCGCAGTCCATATCTGCACGGTTGTTGACTGCACGGCTCGTGCCTGACGGCCCCGGGACTGGGGATATCGGGCGGGGTTCGCGCCATCACTTCTGACATCGTCCCTCGACGACGCAAGGACCGTTCCGGCCCGGGGCGGCGATCCGCGAAAGCGGCGGAGGAGGATGCAACGCGGCGCGTCCTGGGCTAACCCTGGACCCGGCATGGAAACACTCCTGATCCTGGGGGCCCTGGGCGTCCTCCTGTTCTCCGGCTTCCTCGTGGCCCTTCAGCTCAGGCGTGGGCGCCGCCCCGAGCTGCGCATGGCGCGCGAGGAAGACCTCGTGGACGAGGCCGATGGCGAGGATCTGCTGATCCGCAGCCTCGAGCCGTTGCGCCCCAGTCCCATCGATCGCAGCGCGCCCGTCCTGGACATCGAGCCGGAGCGGCCGCTCGGGATTCCGGACGCGGACCCGGCCCGCGCGTTGCCGTCGCCCCCCTACCCAGACCCGCATCGAGAACGAGAGCTTCGTTGATGGTGTGCTCCCGCACGCGCCGTTGGCCAACGCGTCAACCTGCGGCCTTCCTGTCCCTGATGGCCCTGATCGTGGCCGGTCCGGTCCAGGCACAGGGTCCCGAGCCGACGCTCGAAACCGAGCCGCCGGCCGCAGCGCCGCCCCCGCGCCGGGTCGCCCCGAAGCCCAGGCCCAAGGTCGAGCCTAAGCGCAAGTCCGAGCCTAAGCTCAACGCCGAGCCCAAACCTGCGGCCGAGGCCCCCGCGACCGCCCCCACCGCTCCGGAGCCCGCGCCCGCGCCGATGCCGGCCGCCAACCTGCCGGGGCTGACCGTGCAATGCGAGGCCCGGGCGGCGCTCTACGAGGGGCCGAAGGATTTCGCGGTCTGGGTCACGCGCACGGGGGCGGTGGTGGTCGAGAACCCGCTGCGTCCGCTCACGCCGGAGACCACCCGGGTGCTCGAGGTCGTCATCGCCGGCAAAGCCGCCACGGCGTACGGTCCCGACCTGTTCGCCCTACGGCGCGGAGGCAGCCCGGCGGCCCTGGGAGCGCTGCTCGGTGCCCCGGTCCGCTGGGACCCCGTGCCGGCGGCCCTGCCCGACACGCTCAACATCGTCTCCGACACCGGCAAGAGCCTGGCCGAACTCGGGTTTCGGGAATGCGGGGAGGCCCCCGCCGTGAAGAGTGCGCCGGTGGCCGCCGGGAACGAGGCGGCCAAGCCGAGCAGGAGCCCGGCGAAGAAGGCCCGCCCGAAGGTGGCCAAGGAGTCGGGGAGCGGATCATCCGGCGCCAAGGCGCCCCCCGGTCTCAGCCTGCCGCAAGGGGCCATCGAGTGACGCCATCTGCAGGAGTTCGTCCACCATCTGTAGGAGTTCGCCCATGAGTGCCGGATCCCAGGGACCGACCGCCGCCGAGGTGATCGCCCGCCTCGGCCTCGCGCCGCACCCGGAGGGCGGCCATTACCGTGAGACCTTCCGGGATCCCCGCACGGTCGACGGGCGCTCGGTGGGCAGCGCGATCTACTACCTCCTCGATCTCGGCGAGGTCTCCGAGTGGCACCGGGTGGATGCGGCCGAGATCTGGCACTGGCACGCGGGCGCTCCCCTCGTCCTGACGGTGAGCCCCAACGGTCACGATGCCAGCGCGACCTATCTCGGTCCCGATCTCGCGCGGGGTCAGCAGCCGCAGATCGTCGTCCCGGCCGGCCACTGGCAGACCGCCACCAGCCTGGGGGCCTGGACGCTGGTGGGCTGCACCGTCTCGCCGGCCTTCGAGTTCGCCGGCTTCGAGATGGCGCCGCCGGACTGGCGCCCGATGCCCAGGTCCTGATGGTCCGGTATCGCTGCGCCGGCGTTAGGGCGTCCCGGCGCGGGAGGCCCGCACCGCCACCCCGGCGCCGAGGACGATGAGGAGGCAGGCGAGCGCCAGGGCTGGGCTAGGCTCGGCATAGCCGGCGAGTACCAGGGTCAGGGTCGACAGGATCGGGGCCGCGTAGGCCGCGACCCCGAGAAGGCGCAGGTCGCCCCGCTTCACGCCGATGTCCCAGAGATAGAATGCGGCGCCCACCGGCCCCAGTCCGAGGGCGACGACCGCCCCCCATTGCACCGCGCCCGCCGGCCACAGCGTCGTCTCGAAGGCGCGGTGGCAGGCCAGGCTCAGGGCGGCGGTGGCGAGGCAGAAGCCCGCCACCGCATCGGTCGGCACTGCGCCGACCCGGGAGGAGAGCACGGAATAGCCCGACCAGACGAAGGCCGCCGCCAGGGCCGCGACGTAGCCGGGCACGGCTCCGGCAGCGAAGTCGATCCCGCCCCGCCCGGCGAACAGCACCACGACGCCGGCGAGCCCGAGGGCGGCCCCGCCGAGATGGCCGGCGCGCAGGCCCGCCGCCCCCGGAAGCCGGGCCGACAGCAGCACGATGAGGAGGGGCCAGAGATAATTGAGCAGGCCCGCCTCCGCCGGCGGGGCGAGGCGCAGGGCGGCGAAGTACAGCGCGTGGTATCCGAACAGGCCGCCGACGCCGAGGAGCCAGACCGGCCAGGGCTGGCGCAGGGCCCGGATGCCCGCCGGGCGCACGAGCCAGCTGGCGCAGCCGACGAGCCCCCCGAGCGCGAAGGTCATCGCGGCAAGCTGGAACGGCGGCACCGCCCCCGACAGGGCCGTGAGCAGGGCGAGCAGCGACCAGAGCAGGATGGCGCCGAAGCCGAGCAGGGTCGCGGAGGGCATGGGGAACCGGACGTCCGAGGCGGGAGGCGCCGCTGTCCCACGCCGGGGCCGCCCCGGGCAAGGCGAAGATGATCCGGGGCCCCTCCCTTCATCGACCGGTCACGGCCAGGCCCTACCTGCGTGGAGCAGGCAATCGGCGCGGAGGCGGGGCATGGGGACGGGATCTTTCGGATCGGGGTTGGCCCGGAGCGCGGGGGGACTGGGCATGGCCCTGTTCCTCGCCGCCGGCCCGGCGGGCGCGGGGGAGCCGGCCCAGCTCGGGCCGCGGCCCTTCTACCTCGTGGACAGCATGAAGCCCGGCCCCCTGAAGGAGCGCCTGCAGGCCTGCGGGGCGGACAGGCCCTACACCGCCCGCCGCTTCTCGATCTCGCACCGGGGCGCGCCGCTGCAATTTCCCGAGCATACGCGGGAGGGCGTGCTGGCCGCCGCCCGCATGGGCGCCGGCGTGATCGAGTGCGATGTCGCCTTCACGCGGGACCGGCAGCTGGTCTGCCGGCACGCCCAGTGCGACCTGCACACCACCACGGACATCCTCGCCCGCCCGGACCTGGCGGCCAAGTGCAGCCAGGACTTCCAGCCCGCCGATCCGGCCACCGGGCGCAAGGCCTCGGCCCGCTGCTGCACCAGCGACCTGACCCTGGCCGAGTTCAAGAGCCTCAACGGCAAGATGGACGCCAGCGACCCGCAGGCCACGACCCGGGAGGCCTACGCGCATGCGACCCCCCGCTGGCGTACCGACCTCTACGCGACCACCGGCACGCTCATGACCCACGATGCGTACATCGCCCTGGTCAAATCCCTGGGGCGCCGGTTCACGCCCGAACTGAAGGCCCCCGAAGTCCCGATGCCCTTCGAGGGTTACGGCCAGGACCAGTATGCCCAGGCGATGATCGATGCCTACAAGCAGGCCGGCATCCCGGCTTCCGAGGTGCGCCCGCAGAGCTTCCAGCTCCGGGACATCCAGTACTGGCTGAAGGCGGAGCCCGAATTCGGTCGACAGGCCCTGTGGCTCGACAACCGCGACGAGACCGATCCGGGCTTCGATCCCGAGAAGCCGGAGAGCTGGAAACGCGGCATGGCGGAACTGTCCGCCCTCGGCCTGCGCACCCTGGCGCCGCCCCTCTGGATGCTGGTCGGGGTCGGACCGAACGGGACGATCGTGCCCTCGGCCTATGCGCGCGCGGCGCGGGCCGCCGGCCTCGACCTGGTCACCTGGTCGCTCGAGCGCTCGGGGCCGCTGAAGGATGGGGGAGGGTACTACTACAAATCGATCCGTCCGCTGATCGACCGGGACGGGGACACCTTCGCGCTCCTCGACGTGCTCTACCGCGACGTTGGGGTGAAGGGGGTCTTCTCGGACTGGCCGGCGACGGCGACGTTCTACGCCAATTGCATGGGCATCGAGTGAGGGGCGCGGCTCCCGCGAAGGGAGCCGCGCGAACGACTATCCGGCGATGTACTGGGCGCCGTTGATGGTGAGGGTCGAGCCGGTGATGAAGCCGGAATCGTCGGCGGCGAGGTACTCCACCGCGCGGGCGATCTCCTCGGCCTCGCCGAGGCGGCCCACCGGGATTGTCGAGATGATCTTGTTGCGCACGTCCTCCGGCACCGCCATGACCATGTCGGTGGCGATGTAACCCGGCGCGATCACGTTGACGGTGATGCCCTTCGAGGCGCTCTCCTGGGCCAGGGCCTTGGCGAAGCCAATCACGCCGGCCTTGGCGGCGGAGTAGTTGGCCTGGCCGATCTGGCCTTTCTGGCCGTTGATCGACGAGATCAGGATGATGCGGCCGAAGCCCCGGTTGCGCATGCCCTCGATCACCGGCCGGGTGACCGTGAAGGCGGAGTCGAGGTTGGTCTTGATGACCGCCTGCCACTTCTCGAAGGTCATCTTGTGGAACAGGCCGTCACGGGTGATGCCGGCATTGTTGACCAGGATGTCGACCGGGCCGACCTCGGCCTCGACGGCCTTGATGCCGGCCTCGCAGGCCGCGTAGTCGCCGACGTCGAACTTGAAGACCGGGATGCCGGTCTCGTCCTTGAAGGCGTTGGCCGCCTCGTCGTTGCCGCCGTAATTGGCCGCGACCTTGTAGCCCTTGGCCTTCAGGCCCTTCGAGATGGCGGCGCCGATGCCGCGGGTACCGCCGGTGACGAGTGCGACGCGTTCCTGAGCCATGGTTTCCTCCGAAATCTGGTTTCTTGTGATTATGTTTGGCCGGTCGCGCTTTAGCGGACGGTCCACGTCGGGCGCGACCGATTTAAATTTGCGGTGCCGTCAAGAATTCATGCGGCACCGCCTGCGGCTCAGACTCAGACGCGCTCGACGCAGAGGGCCACGCCCATGCCGCCGCCGATGCACAGGGTGGCGAGGCCGCGCTTGGCGTCCCGGCGCTTCAGCTCGTGCAGCAGGGTGACGAGAACGCGGGCGCCGGAGGCTCCGATCGGGTGGCCGATGGCGATGGCGCCGCCATTGACGTTCACCTTGTCGGTGTCCCAGCCCATGTCCTTGTTCACGGCGAGCGCCTGGGCGGCGAAGGCTTCGTTGGCCTCGATCAGGTCGAGGTCGGACGCCTTCCAGCCGGCCTTGTCCAGGGCCTTGCGCGAGGCCGGGATCGGGCCGGTGCCCATCACCTTCGGGTCGACGCCGGCCGTGGCCCAGGAGACGATCCGGGCCAGGGGCTTGATGCCCCGGCGCTCGGCCTCGGAGGCCGACATCAGTACGATGGCGGCCGCGCCGTCGTTGAGGCCGGAGGCGTTGGCGGCGGTCACGGTGCCGTCCTTGGTGAAGGCCGGCTTCAGCTTGGCCATCGCCTCGATGGTGGCGCCGTCGCGGATGTACTCGTCGGTGTCGACCACGACGTCGCCCTTGCGGCCCGGCACGGTGACGGGGGCGATCTCCTCCTTGAAGCGGCCCTCCTTGCGGGCGGCCTCGGCCTTGTTCTGCGAGGCGGTGGCGAACTGGTCCTGCTGCTCACGGGTGAGCTGGAAGGCCTGCGCCACGTTCTCGGCCGTCTGGCCCATGTGGTAGCCGTTGAAGGCATCCCAGAGGCCGTCCTTGATCATGGTGTCGACGAGCTTGACGTCGCCCATCTTCTGGCCGCCGCGCAGGTACTGCGCGTGGGGGGAGAGCGACATTGATTCCTGGCCGCCGGCCACGATCACGGTGGCGTCGCCGTTGGCGATCTGCTGCATGCCGATGGCGACGGTGCGCAGGCCCGAGCCGCAGACCTGATTGACGCCCCAGGCGGTGGCCTTCTCGGGGATGCCAGCCTTGATGGCGGCCTGGCGGGCGGGGTTCTGGCCGGCGCCGGCGGTGAGGACCTGGCCGAAGATCACCTCGTCCACGTCGTCAGCCGGGACGCCGGCGCGCTCGAGGGCGGCCTTGATCGCCACGGCGCCGAGATCGTGCGCGGGGACGGTGTTGAATGCGCCGCCGAACGAACCCACCGCGGTGCGGGCCGCGCCGACGATGACGATATCTTCTGCTGCCATGGTGACGTTCTCCTCATTCCGGCGGGCGCTCCCTTGACGCTCTGAATGCAATCGAGCGTGGGCGCCTTTGTGCCGTTCCCTCGGATGAAAGCCGTCGACCCTGCGAAGTCAAGGCATCCGAAGGTTGTTTGCGGCCCCGGCCGTGACAGGACCCGCTCCGTTGCGTGGTATTCCGCGGGATGGGCGATAAATTGCTGTTTTCGTCGGCACGGGAACGTCTTAAGGTGTCCTTGTGCGGCGCGGGATCGAGCAGCGGTCCTCGGCGCCGCGGTAAGAAGATCGCGCGGCTACGAACGCGCCGGGAGAGGCCCCCAGAAATGGCGGATAACGGTAAGTCCACCCACACCGTCATCAAGAAATACGCCAACCGGCGCCTCTATCACACCGGGACGTCGACCTACGTCACCCTCGAGGACTTGGCGACGATGGTGCAGAACGGCGAGGATTTTCTCGTCTACGATGCGCGCTCGGGCGACGACATCACCCGTTCCGTGCTGACGCAGATCATCTTCGAGCAGGAGAACAAGGCCGGCGAGGACAACCTGCTGCCGGTGGCCTTCCTGCGCCAGCTGATCCGCTTCTACGGCGACAGCATGCGCACCATGGTTCCGAGTTTCCTGGAATTCTCCATGGCGAACTTCGCCCGGGACCAGGAGGGCCTGCGCGAGAAGATGGCGCAGAGCTTCGCGCCCACCGCGTTCCAGAGTGCGATGGAGGAACAGGTCCGGGCGAACATGAGCTTCTTCGGCGACGCGATGAAGATGTTCACCACCTTCGGCACCGGCCCGCTCTCCGGCATGGGCGCGCATCCCTCCTCGGCGGGCAAGTCCGGGGGCGTTCCCGTCC
The DNA here is from genome assembly GCF_056680125.1 of Methylobacterium sp. BI1. Lineage (NCBI taxonomy): Bacteria > Pseudomonadati > Pseudomonadota > Alphaproteobacteria > Hyphomicrobiales > Methylobacteriaceae > Methylobacterium > Methylobacterium sp. BI1. The sequence goes on from NZ_CM155267.1 coordinate 501,688, forward strand.
CGGCCCAGCACGGCTCGGCCGGGACCGATCTCGACGACCTCAAGCGACAGATGGCCGAGATGCAGTCCCGCCTCGAGGACCTGGCCAAGAAGTAGGCGCGGGCGGTCGGCGGGAACCGCTCGCATCTCCGGACGGCGGCCGAGATCCTCAACGGGTAACCTTGCTGCGCGAGAGGCGTCGGATCAAAGGTTGACGAACCGTTAACGCGGGCCAATTCTGTTCCCAGGCGCCATGTCGGCGCGGGGAGCGAGAGCCATGGCGTGGCCCGGGACGGAGCGGGACGAGCCGGCCGGCATGCGGCCCGAATCGGCCCCTCTCACGCGCCGGGACCTCGTGGTCATCCCGGGCGGCGAGGCGCTCGGGTTTCGACCGGTCCCGGCCCGCCCCCTGTCCGGGTTCCTGGCTCAGCTCATCGTCAGCGCCGAGCCGACCCTCCGGCCATCCCGCATCGAGCGCACGCGCTCGGCCGCCGCCCGCTACGCCGAGGCTGCGCGCCGCGCTTGACCGTCTCCGACGCCGCCTTTCGGCCCATGGGTACGGGCAACGAAAAAAGCCGGGCCCTTGGGGGGCCACGGCTCGGGCATCTCGCATGTGTCGTGCGGTTGTGTCGTGCGGACGGGGCGGCCGTACGGCGCCCCCGCGAGGCTCAGGCCTCGGTCGACTTCACCTTGAGGACCTGGCGGCCCCGGTACATGCCGGTCTTGAGATCGATGTGGTGGGGACGACGCAGCTCGCCCGAATCCTTGTCGGTGACGTAGGTCGGGGCCTTGAGGGCGTCGGCGGAGCGGCGCATGCCGCGACGCGAGGGAGAGGTCTTTCGCTTCGGAACGGCCATCGGAAGAGTCCTGTTACGGCAAAAAAAGGCACCGTGGGCGCGACTTCCAGGGGAAGGCCGCCTCGGTACCGTGGTCAAACGGAGATTCGCTGGCGGCTCTATAACGCCACCCGCAGGTTCTGGCTAGAGTGTCCCGCGCAGGAGGCAGGAACAGGCGGTGTCGACAGGTCCGGCACGGATCGGACCTGCGCGCACCGAAGATCCTCAGTCATGGCCACGCCGGCCCGGCCCTCGTCCAGGATGCGTCGGGGATTCGCTCTCCCGACACGGCGTAGTCCCGGCGTGGAAACGCGCGAGGACTTTAATCTGCGGTTCAAGTTGGAACTTCTATTCAGGAGACGGGCTCGCTGCCGCATCGCGCGGAGGGCGATGCTTTCGGGAGACATCCATGTCCTCATCCCTGCTGCGTACCCTCGCCGTTCTGACCTGCCTCGCCGCCGGCCCCGCCCTGGCCCAGGCGCCGAGCCCGGCTACCCCAACCCCCTCGACGGCTCCCAAGACCGTGGCGCCGACCGCGCCTGCGGCGCCCAAGGCGCCGACGGTCGAGCCGTCCGCGAAGACGGCCCTGGTCGACATCAACAGCGCCACCGCCGCCGAGCTCGACGCCCTGCCGGGCATCGGCGCCGCCCGCGCCGCCGCCATCATCAAGGGGCGCCCCTATCGTGGCAAGGACGAGCTTCTGTCCAAGAAGATCATCCCGCAGAACGCCTATGACGGCATCAAGGACAAGGTCATCGCCAAACAGAAGTGATGCTGGCCGAACGGACACGTCAGGTCCGGCGCGGTGCGTGGGCTGTCCCCGCGCGCCGCGCAGTCTGCCACCCTTGCGGGTGTCCGGGCCGGGTGATAGGCGCCGGGGATCACACGAGAAACGCCGTTCGTGGCCCGTCGTCGATCCCAGCGCGGAAATACCCCGTTCATGCCGCCGCATCCCGCCATCCGCCTGCATCGCGGCGACCTGCCTGCCGATTACGTCGCCGGCCCGGCCATCGCCATCGATACCGAGACCCTCGGGCTCAACCCGCATCGCGACCGGCTCTGCGTCGTCCAGATCTCGCGGGGCGACGGCACCGCCGACGTGGTCCAGATCGTTCCCGGCGGACCGGCGCCGGACACGCTGATGCGCGTGCTGGCCGATCCCGCCACCCTGAAGATCTTCCACTTCGCGCGCTTCGACCTCGCGGTGCTGTTCCAGGGCCTCGGGGTCATGCCGGCACCGGTCTACTGCACCAAGGTGGCCTCGAAGCTGGCCCGCACCTACACCGACCGGCACGGGCTGAAGGACGTGGTCCGCGAACTCGTGGGCGTCGACCTTTCCAAGCAGCAGCAATCCTCGGATTGGGGCGCCGAGACCCTGAGCCAGGCCCAGGTCGACTACGCCGCCTCCGACGTCCTCTACCTGCACGCCGCGCGCGCGCGCCTCGACGCGATGCTGGAGCGGGAGGGCCGTACAGATCTCGCGCAACACTGCTTCGAGTTCCTGCCGACCCGTGCGCGCCTCGACCTCGCCGGCTGGCCGGATATCGACATCTTCGCCCATGCCTAGAGGCGGCCTCCGCCGCGCAGGCCCCGTGACGCCGATCGCCCGCGCTCCGGCCTCCGTGCGCCGTCGCACATCCTCGCGCCCGCGCCTGCGCCATTCCGCCCTCGGGTGAACCGGAGGCTTGATGCTTTCTCAAGCTTCCCGTCATAACTTCGCCACTGCCCCCGGCCATCCGGCGGTCGACCCGGCCGTTGTGCGCGCTTCGCGCGCGCCGACGCCGCCGGGGCACGATGTTGGAAAGATCATGCACCTGGGCGCGGCGATCGAGACGGGGCAGACGAGCGACGGCCGCGTCGATGCGCGCCGGACCCGCGCCCATGCGCGAGCGCGTAACCACAGCAGCCACGTGCGCGCCCTGCGCCGGCTGATCCCCCTCGCGGCCGGGACCGCCGTCCTCGCCCTCGCGGTCGTGACCCTGTTCAATCCCTTCGGGGCGGGTCTACCCGACGTGTCGATGGGCCAGCTCAGCCTGTCGGGCAGCCGGGTGAAGATGGAAAATCCGCGCCTGTCCGGTTTCCGGAAGGGCGACCGGGGCTACGAGGTCACCGCCACCGCCGCGTTCCAGGACGTTCGCAAGCCGAGCGTGATCGAATTGCAGGCGATGAAGGGCCAGCTCAACACCGACGACAAGGGCGGCCTGGTCCACCTCGAAGCCGCCTCCGGCGTGTTCGATTCCTCGCGCGAATCCCTGAACCTCGACCGTGACATCCGGCTCTGGACGGACAAGGGCGAGGAGGTCCGCCTGAAGACGGCCGCCGTCGACTTCAAGGCGGGCAGCGTCCGGTCGAGCGAGACCGTCGCCGTCTCCATGCCGAGCGGCACCATCGTGGCCGACACCCTCGAGGTGATCGACAGCGGCCACGTCATCTCCTTCGTCGGCAACGTCCATACGGTCCTGCACGGTCGGGACGCGTCGGGCGGGGAGTCGCAGGACAAGTCCGAGGCCGGGGCCGATACGGCTCAGGTCGCCGGGCTGACCGGCAAGCCGGCGCGCATCCGGACCACGGCGGCCGAGCCCGAGGACGGGGAGCGCCGCCCGTGACGCGGTCCACGGGGAAGGACGTCGCCCCGGATCGGCGCCTGACCGCCCTCGTGCTCGCGCTGGCGGCCGTGATCGCGGCCGGATCCGCCGTGGCCCAGACGGCGCCCACGGCGCCGCGCAAGGAAAAGGCCGCTTCGCCCCTCGGCAATCTCGGCGGCGGGGGCAAGGAGCCGATCAAGATCGACGCCGACCGTCTCGACGTGTTCGATCGCGAGAACAAGGCGATCTTCGCCGGAAACGTCGTCGCGGTGCAGGGCGACAGCACGATCCGCTGCTCCAGCATGACGGTGCGCTACAAGCGCGGCAAGGACAAGAAGGAGCCGGCGGCGGGCGGTGAGCCGGCCAGTCAGGCCGAGCGGGCCGCCGGCCTGAACGAGAACGGCATCCAGCGCGTGGAGTGCGCCGGCCCGGTCACCGTGGTGCAGAAGGACCAGATCGCCACCGGCGACAACGCCGTGTTCGATCAGGAGGCCAAGCGCATCGTGGTGACGGGCAACGTCATCCTGAGTCAGTGCCAGAACGTCACCCGCGGCTCCCGCCTCGTCTACGACATGAACACCGGCCGTGCGAATATGGACCCGGTGGCGGGCGGGCGCGTCTCCGCCCTCCTCGTGCCGCAGAAGGAGGACGGCGCCAAGGGCAAGGGCTGCACGCCGGCGCCCATCGCCGGGCGCGGGGCGAAGCCCCCGGCCGACAAGCCTGCCGCCGACAAGCCCACCGAAGCTTCCGCCGAGAAGCCTGCCGGCAAGCCCCGGGCCCAGACGAATTGAGTGCCGCAGCGCTGGCGCCCGCCCTGGCGGAGCGCTCCTCCGACCGTGCCGGCGCGCCCGCCGCACCCTCCCTGCTCCGGCGCTTGTTCGGCGGCCGCGCCCGTCGTCGCGCGGCCGAGGCGGCCGCCATCGTCGAGGAAGGCGGCGGGCCGGGCATCCTCTGCGTGCGCGGCCTGCGCAAGAGCTACGGCGCCCGCACCGTCGTTCACGAGGCCGGCCTCACCGTGCGCAACGGCGAGGCGGTCGGTCTCCTCGGCCCCAACGGCGCCGGCAAGACCACCATCTTCTACATGATCACCGGCCTCGTGACTGCCGATCGCGGGACCATCACCCTCGACGGCCTGCCGATCACCCAGTTGCCGATGTATCAGCGGGCCCGCCTCGGCATCGGCTACCTGCCGCAGGAAGCCTCGATCTTCCGCGGCCTCACCGTGGAGGACAATATCCGCGCGGTGCTCGAGGTGGCCGAGCCGGACCGCAAGGAGCGCGCCCGCAAGCTCGAGTCGCTGCTGGAGGAGTTCGACATCGCCCGCCTGCGCAAGTCGCCGTCCATCGCCCTCTCCGGAGGCGAGCGCCGCCGCTGCGAGATCGCCCGGGCGCTCGCGTCCTCGCCGAGCTTCATGCTTCTCGACGAGCCCTTCGCGGGTATCGACCCCATCGCGGTCGGCGACATCCAGGACCTGGTCAAGCACCTGAAGCAGCGCGGGATCGGTGTGCTCATCACCGACCACAACGTGCGCGAGACCCTCGGGCTGATCGATCGCGCCTATATTGCCCATTCGGGCCGTATCCTCACCGAGGGGACACCGGAGGAGATCGTGGCCAATCCGGAGGCCCGGCGCCTCTATCTCGGCGAGGATTTCCGCCTTTAGGGGCCGCTCCCGTCCGGATCTTACAGTGCCAGCTCTGCATCCGGATCACAGGCCACGGGTTTTTTCGACCGGCGTCCCATAGGATTCGAGCCACACGCCTTTGGTGCAGTGCGAGAATTTCCGCTGATCTCACAAGCTTTTGTTAGCGCTCGGGATGCGACGCTGCGGTCTCCGCCGAGGCGCGGACCCCCGTGCTGCTTTCATGGCCTGCCCAATTTGCGTGCAAACTCGGTCCGCCATGCTTTGACGCGGGGTCGGGTTGGCGCTAGACCTGGAAGCAGACAATAGGAAGCAAGATTTGTGCCGAGGCTCGGCTCACGGCGACGTGCGCCGCTGGTCTGAGGTGCGACTCACCCGGGGCGACAACCATGAGTCTGCTGCAACGGCTGGAAATGCGCCAGGGCCAGGCCCTGGTGATGACGCCTCAGCTTCTCCAGGCGATCAAGCTCCTCCAGCTCTCCCAGCTCGACCTCGCCGCCTACGTGGATGCCGAACTCGAGCGCAATCCGTTGCTGGAGCGCGCCGACGGCGAGAGCGAGATCGAACGCCCGCCGGCGGAGACACCCTCCGAATCCTCGGTCGATCGCGACGGGGACGGCGAGGGGGGCGACTACGACGGGGGCGACGAGCCCTGGATCGCCACCACGCTGACGGCGAGCGGCGCCGACATCGAGAGCGCCCTCGACACCCGTCTCGACAACGTGTTCTCGGACGAGAACCCGACCCATGCCCGCGAGGCGGCCTCCGGCGACATGCTCTCGCTGACGCCGGCACCCTACGGCAATACCGGCGGCAGCTTCGATGGCGAGGCCCCGGATTTCGAGGCGAGCCTCACCGCCGAGGTGTCCCTGCGCGAGCATCTTGGCGCCCAGCTCGACCTCGCCACCCGCGATCCCATGGACCGGCTGATCGGGGGCTTCCTCATCGATGCCGTCGACGATGCCGGTTACCTGCGCGAATCGATCGACGCGGTGGCGGAGCGCCTCGGCGCCTCCCTCGACCGGGTCGCCCGGGTGCTGAAGCTCGTGCAGAGCTTCGAGCCCGCCGGCATTGCCGCCCGCGACCTCGCCGAGTGCCTCGCCCTGCAGCTGCGCGACCGCGACCGCTTCGATCCGGCCATGCAGGCCCTGGTGTCGCGCCTCGACCTCGTGGCCAAGCGTGATTTCGCGGCGCTGCGCCGGCTCTGCGGCGTCGACGATGAGGATCTCGTCGACATGCTGGCCGAGCTGCGCCGGCTGGATCCGAAGCCCGGCCGCGCCTTCGGGACCCGGGCGGTCGAGGTGCTGATTCCCGACGTGTTCGTGCGCGCCGCCCCCGACGGCTCGTGGCTGGTGGAGCTCAACGCCGAGGCCCTGCCGCGGGTGCTGGTCAACCAGAGCTACTACGCCCGAGTCTCCCGCGGCGCGGCGGCCGAGGGCGACAAGGCCTTCCTGTCGGAATGCCTGCAGACCGCCAACTGGCTCACCCGCAGCCTGGAGCAGCGGGCCCGCACCATCCTCAAGGTCGCCTCCGAGATCGTGCGCCAGCAGGACGCCTTCTTCCTGCACGGCGTCGCCCACCTGCGCCCGCTCAACCTGAAGACCGTGGCCGAAGCGATCGGCATGCACGAATCCACCGTCTCGCGGGTCACCTCCAACAAGTCGATCGGCACCAGCCGCGGCACGCTGGAGATGAAGTACTTCTTCACCGCCGCGATCCCGGGCGCCGCCGGCACCGCCTCGCATTCGTCCGAGGCCGTCCGCCACCGCATCAAGCAGCTCGTCGACGGCGAGGCGCCGAGCGACGTGCTCTCCGACGACGCGCTGGTTCAGAAGTTGCGTGACGAGGGTATCGACATCGCCCGCCGTACCGTTGCCAAGTACCGGGAATCCCTGCGTATTCCCTCGTCGATCGAGCGCCGGCGCGAGCATTTCGCCTATGCGGGGCGCTGAGGCGCCTCTGCGGGGCGTCGCCTCCGGCGATTGACCGGCCGGGGTCGGCGAATGCCGCCTTCCGCAAACCCGAAGGGCGCGCGCGGCCGGGGTCCGGGCCGCGAATGACGGATCGCCGGCGGGCACAAGGCCCGGACCCGACCTCGCGTTGACTTCTCCGAGAGAGGCTCCTTAACTCAGGTTGCGCCTCACCCAGGGCGTGTCCACAACGAAAATTGGAGGAATCATGGGGTCATTGCGCGTGACGGGCCACGGCCTGGACCTTGGCGAAGCCCTCCGGGGGCGGGTCGAGGAGCGAATGGCTGCCACCCTCTCGAAATACCTCGACAGCCACATGAGCGGGACCTGCTCCGGCCACGTCACCCTGCGGCGGGACGGAACCGCCTACCGCACCGATTGCGTGCTCCACCTCGTCTCCGGCCTGACCCTGGAAGCCTCCGGCGCCGCCCACGACGCCCATGCGAGCTTCGAGCAGACGGCGGACCGCCTGGAAAAGCGCCTGCGGCGCTACAAGCACAAGCTGAAGGACCACGGCGCGGCCGGCCATGACGGCGCGACGGTGCAGGCGGCCTACGCCGTGTTCGCCGCCCCGAGCGAGGGCGACGCCATCGACCTCGACGAGGACGGCGACGACGGGGAGGCGGCGCATCCGCCCGTGGTGGCAGAGAGCACCAAGACCCTGAAGCGCCACTCGGTCAGCGAGGCGGTCACCGCCCTCGACCTCACGGGGGCGCCGGTCATCGTGTTCGTTCACGCTGGCACCGGACGCATCAACGTCGTATACCGCCGCACGGACGGGGCCATCGGCTGGGTCGATCCGGCCGAGGCAGCCTCGTAGGCGCGGGTCGGGAACAGAGCCTGAACCCGCTCGATTGAGTCCAAGGGTCGCCTGGGCGGCCCGACCTTTCATGGAGTGGCGGCCGGGTCGGCCGCCGCCGACGGGGCGACGGTCCTTCATGCCAGTGCTGGAATTCCTCTCTCCGGATTCCGTGGTGCCGTCCCTGCGCGTCCGCGCCAAGAAGTCGATGCTGCAGGAGCTCAGCGCTCACGCGGTGCGTCAGCTTCCGGCCCTGGACGAGCGCGAGGTGTTCGAGACCCTGCTGCAGCGCGAGCGCCTGGGCTCCACCGGGATCGGCGACGGCGTCGCCATCCCGCATGGCAAACTGCCCGGCCTCGACCGGCTCTTCGGCCTCGTCGCCCGGCTGGAGAAGCCGGTGGATTTCGATGCCCTCGACGGCCAGCCCGTCGACATCGCCTTCCTGCTCCTGGCGCCCGAAGGCGCCGGCGCCGACCACCTGAAGGCCCTGGCCCAGGTCGCCCGGCTCCTGCGCGAGCCCGGCATCCTCGAGCGCATCCGTGCCGCCCGCGACGCCAGTGCCCTCTACGCGCTCCTCACCCACACCTCGGCTTCGCAGGCCGCTTGATCATGCGGATCCGGCCCTGCGCACCCCTGGTGGTCGCTCTCCTGCTCGTGGCCGAGCCTGCCGGCGCGCAGCAGCGCGGCGCCACCGATACCGCCTGCGCCCGGGACGTCCTCGTGGCGAATTCGATGCAGCGCCAGGCGATCGACCAGCTCGAACAGGCCGGCAGCGAGGCGGCCGACCAGTGTCGCGTCTGGCGCCGGCACGTTGAGACCATGCGCCGGGTGGCCAGCGTCTATGGCCGCTGCCTCTCGGGGGCCGAGCGCACGGATCGCCTGAACCAAGTCCAGACCTCCGAGAAGGAATTCGCCGGGATGATCCGAAGCCAGTGCAAGGGGCTTTGAGGCCCCGGGCTCCGGGCGGGCTTCGGCCTATTCCTGCCCGCGGAGGAGCAGCGGCTCGGCGACCATCTTGATCGGCTTGCCGCGTCCGATGAGGATGGCGGCGCGCGAGCGCTCGGGATCCTGCTCGAAGCGGGTCCGGACCCAGGCGACGAGGAACTTCAGGTATTCCGAGGCAAGGAGCTTGGCCGAGGAGGGATGGTGCCACCAGCTGTCGGGATCGAAGCCCTCCGCGATCACCGGATGCGGCACGACGCGGTCGGCACCCACCAGGGCGTGGTCGAGTTCCACCATCGTGCGCGGCATGTGGTAGTTCGAGGTCACCACCGTCACCGTGCTGAACCGGTGCTGGCGCATCCAGCGCCGGGTCTCGATGGCGTTGCCGATGGTGTTGCGCGCCCGGTAGTCGAGGTCCACGCAGCAATCGATCCAGTGCCGCTGCGTCGGGTTCAAGCGGGCGATCTCGTCGCGACTGGTGCGCTCGTTGACGCCGGTGATCAGCAGGCGCCGGCCGTAGCCGTTGGCGAGGAGGTCGATGGCGTCGCCGATGCGCTGCGCCCCGCCCGTGAGCGCCACGATGCCGTCGGCCCGGCCCTGCGGCACGCGCTCGTCCCGCTCCAGGCAGGCCACGAAGGTCAGGAAGCCGCAGAAGAGCGCGACGGCACCGGTGCCGGCGAGACCGAGGCTGGCCTTGGCCGTCGGGCCGAGCCCGCTCCGCGCCGTGGGACCCTGGCCGGCTGAATCCGGCTGCCGGCGTGCCGGGGCAGGCGCGCGGGATGCGGCGTCGGTCCAGGCCCATCCGAAAGCCTCGGAGGGCCTCATGGTGCCGCTGGCTGACATCCGCCTCGTCATTCCCCCAGAGAGTAGCCCCGATTGGGGCGTTCACGAGGCAAGTATCTCCGCCCGGAAAGGTTCACGAAGGGTTAACGGGATCGCCCGCATCCGTGACAGGGCGCGTGACCCTGCGCCGGCCCCCGCCCCTCAGGCCAGGAACCGTCGCACGGTGAGACGCGAGACGATGCCGGTGACCACCGACGCGATGACGCCGATGAGAAGCACGGCGGCGTAGCCGCGCCAACCGATATGGAAGGTGCCGAACAGGGCCTCGATCTCCTCCCCGGCCGGGCCGGAGCGCCAGTTGCGGGCCACCAGCCCGGCCAGCGCGAAGGCCGCGATGGCCGCGCCCGAGCCGATGATGCCGCCACGCAGGCCGAGGCCGAAGAAGCGGCGCTGAAAGGCCCGTGCGATGAAGTCGTCGTTGGCCCCGACGAAGTGCAGGACCTCTACCACCTCCCGGTTGCCCGCCATGGCGCCGCGGGTCGCGAAGACCACGGCGAGGCCCGTCGCCACCAGCACCAGCAGGACGATGCCGATTCCGACACCCACGAAGGTGTTGGCCGCCGTGGAGAGCCGGCGCAGCCACAGGGCATGGTCGTCGAGGCTCGCCACGCCGGGCAAGGCGTCGCTGAGGGAACTGCGCAGGGGTTTGAGGTCCGGGGAGGTCTCGGCGAGCTTCAGGGTCACGAGCCGCGGCACCGGCAGGTCCGAGAGGTCGAGGCCACTGCCGAGCCAGGGCTCGAGCAGGCGCTCGGCCTCGGCCTTCGAGAACACCCGCACGGCGGCGATGCCGGGGGTGGCCTTGGCCAGGCCCTCGGCGCGGGCGACGTCGGCATCGATGTCGCGCCCGGGGCTCGGACGTACCTGGATCGTCACCTCCTGGGCCACCGTGTCCTGCCACTGAACGGCGCTGGACGCCACGATCTCGGCCGCACCGGCGCAGAGCGCGGCGAGAAAGGTCAGGATCGCGATGACGGCGGCCAGGGCCCGGCTCGCCGCCGAGTCGGTCGGCACCAGGGGGGCGTTGCGGCGCAGGGTGGGGGGCAGGGGGGCGCCCCGCGATTCGGGCGGCGCCGGAGGCTTCACCGGCGGCCGGTCGTCGGTGCGGGACGGCGCACGGTGTGCCGGCGCGGCGGATGGGATGTCGGTCTCGCCCATCATGCCTCGACCGTCAGGCGTCCATCGCCGAGGACGAAGCGCCGGGCATCGACGAGATCCATCAGGGCGAAGTCGTGGGTGGCGATGAGCACCGAGGTGCCCAGTCGGTTGAGCTCGATGAACAGGCGCAGCAGGCGGCGGCCGAGGCCGGGATCGACGTTGCCGGTTGGCTCGTCGGCCAGGAGCAGTTCCGGCCGGGCGATGAGCGCCCGGGCGATGGCGGCGCGTTGCTTCTCCCCGCCCGAGAGCAGGGGCGGCAGCACGTGCATGCGCTCGCCGAGACCGACCCAGCGCAGGAGCTCGACGACCTCCGCCCGGTAGCTCGTTTCCGACCGCCCCTGGACGCGCAGGGGCAGCGCGACGTTCTCGTAGGTGGTGAGGTGGTCGAGCAGGCGGAAATCCTGGAAGACCACGCCCATGCGCCGCCGCAGGCCGGTCAACGCCTCGCTGGAGATGTCGCTGACCTCCTCGCCGAAGACCGAGACGAGGCCGCGGGTGGGGCGCACCGACAGGAGGATCAGGCGCAGCAGGGTGGTCTTGCCCGCGCCGGACGGTCCCGTGAGGAACTGGAACGAGCGCGGCGCGATCTGGAAGCTGACATCGCTCAGCACCTCCGGCCCGAGACCGTAGCGCATGCCGACGCTCTCGAACTGGACCACTGGCTCCTCGGCTCCGGAGAGGAGCGACTGCGTGTTCACCCGATCCGCCACGATCCCCCCAAGGTCCTGCCCAACCAAGCGCGCCTTACCAAGCCTGCCTAACCCGCCCTGCCCGACCCAGTCTGCCCTTTTGCGACGGCCCCGCGCATCCCGGTTATAGGCCGCCCGCTTCACGGACGGTTAACCGTGTTGGCCGAGAACCGTTTGAGTCTTTTTGCCCCCGTCGGCAACCGTCCATCGAGATCCGAGGCCCACGGACGCCATGCTGATCGTCTGCCCGTCCTGTGCCAGCGCGTACGAGATCGACGTGGACCGCGTCGGCGCGGATGGGCGCTCGGTGCGTTGCGCGGCGTGCCGCGAGACCTGGTTCATCTCGCCCGACGACGTCTCCGCCGCCCTCGAAGCCGAGATGACCGCCGCCATGATGGCGGCCTCCGAGCTCGGCCCCGACGCGGCGCAGAGCCGCGCCTCGGCCCAGGCCGATCTCGATGCCTGGGAATCGGCCCTGGCCGCCGAACCCGAGCCCGATCCATCGCCGCCCGACACGCCGCGCCCGCGGGCGCGGGCCAAGCCCGCGAAGCCGAAGCGCAAGGGCTTTTCCCTGGCCTCGCCCGGGGCCGCCCTCGCATTCGCCGTGGTCGGCGGCCTCGGCCTCGCCGTGCTCGGACGGGCCACGGTGGTGCGGGCGATGCCCCAGAGCGCCGGGCTCTATGCCCGCGTCGGATTCCCGGTGAACCTCCGCGGCGTCGAGTTCCGCGACGTCGTGGCCTTCCAGAGCCCGGGGGAGGGCGCGCAGGCCCAGCTCGTGGTGGAGGGCGATCTCGTCGGCGTGGCCTCCGAGGCCGCGGTGCCGCCGATCGAGGTGGAAGTCCGGGACGGACGCGACCAGCCGCTCTATCGCTGGCGCATCGCCCCCCCGCGCGCAGCGCTCGAGAGGAGCGAGACGGCACGCTTCCGCGCGAGCCTGTCGGCGCCGCCGGCGCAGGGCCGTTCGGTCCGCGTGCATTTTGCCGCCGCCGAGGCGGACGAGACCGTGCCGAAGGCCGATGCCAGCGCCCCGGCCCCGTGATAAGGAAGGCGGATGACCAGTGCTTCCCGACGCGTCCGCGTCCTCTTCGACGAAACCGCCATCGCCCGGCGCACCGAGGAACTCGCAGCGGCTATCGCCGCCGCCAATCCCGAGAACCTGCTCGTGGTGGCGGTGCTGAAGGGCAGCTTCATGTTCGCCGCCGACCTCCTGCGTGCCCTGCATCGGGTCGGGCTGGAGCCGCAGGCCGAGTTCGTCCACCTGTCGAGCTACCGCACCGCCACGGTCTCCTCGGGTCAGGTCGAAATCCTGCGCGACGTGGAGAGCGAGGTGCGCGGACGCGACGTCCTCCTGGTGGATGACATCCTCGAATCCGGCCGCACCATCGTGTTCGCCAAGGACCTGCTGATGGCGCGGGGCGCCAAGCGGGTGCTGACCGCGGTCCTCCTCGAGAAGCCCGGCAAGCGCGCCGTGACCATCGACGCGGATTTCGTCGGCTTCACCTGCCCGGACGTCTTCGTGGTCGGCTACGGCATGGACGTCGCCCACGCCTACCGCCAGTTGCCCTTCGTCGGCCTCGTCGATTACGAGAGCCGCGAGCCCGACCTGTTCGGCGGTACCTGAGGCGCGTCTCGCCGCGGGGCCCAAGAAATTGCCCTGCGCCCTAGAGAAATTTCCTTGCGCCCCAGAGAATTTGAAACGATTCGGCCCTTAAAGGACTTGCTGTGTCCGACGGTGCCTTGACAGGGCGCGCCGGCGCTTGCGTCACTGAGCGCCCGGATCAGAGAGAGACACAGACGCGCGATGGCCCGCATCCTCCTGGTGGATGACGAAGAGACGGTGCGGGGCTTCCTGAAGCGGGGCCTCGAGATCGACGGCCATGCCGTGGTGACCGCCACCGACGGTAGCGACGGGCTCGACCGGCTGACCGAGGCGGATGGCGCGTTCGACCTGATGCTCACCGACATCCGCATGCCGCTCATGGACGGCATCGCCCTGGCGCTCGCGGCCAAGCGCGACTTTCCCAATCTCACCATCCTGCTGATGACCGGCTTCGCCGACCAACGCGAGCGCGCGCGGGGCCTCGACGCCATCGTGACCGACGTCCTGACGAAGCCGTTCTCGCTGGCCGACCTGCGCTCCACGGTGAACCGGGCGCTCGCCGCCTGAGGCGCGCCGGGTCCGCCGCCCTGCCCCCGGAATCCCGCGCATGACCATCCCTCTCGATCGTCCTCTGCCCGATATCCTCTCGGCCATCGGCGCCACGCCCCTGATTCGCCTGGCGCGCGCCTCGGCGGAGACCGGCTGCACCATCCTGGGCAAGGCGGAGTTCCTGAATCCCGGCCTCTCGGTGAAGGACCGGGCGGCGCGCTCCATCGTGCGCAATGCCGAGGCCCGGGGTGCCATCCGGCCCGGCGGCACCATCGTGGAGGGCACGGCCGGCAATACCGGCATCGGCTTGGCGCTCGTCGCCTCGGTGCGCGGCTACCGCACGGTCATCGTGATCCCGGAGACGCAGTCGGCCGAGAAGAAGGAAACCCTGCGCCTGGCCGGCGCCCGCCTGGTCGAGGTGCCGGCGGTGCCGTTCGCCAATCCCGACAACTACGTTCATGCCGCCCGCCGGCTGGCCGAGCGCCTGGCCGCGACCGAACCGGCCGGAGCCTTCTTCGCCGACCAGTTCGACAACGTCGCCAACCGGCAGGCCCACGTGGAGACGACGGGCCCGGAGATCCTGGCGGCGACCGGCGGGGCGGTCGACGGTTTCATCTGTGCGGCCGGGACCGGCGGCACCCTGGCGGGGACCGCTGCGGCCCTGCGCGCCGCGCGCCCCGGCGTGCGGATCGGCCTGGCCGACCCGGAGGGGTCGGCGCTGCACGCCCACTACACCACCGGCACCCTGAAGGCCGAGGGCTCGTCGATCACGGAGGGAATCGGCCAGGGCCGGATCACCCGCAACCTGGCGGGCTTCACCCCGGACGTCTCGTTTCGGATCCCTGATTCCGAGGCCCTCGACATCGTCTTCCGGCTGATGCGGGAGGAGGGCCTCAGCCTGGGCGGATCGTCGGGCATCAACGTCGCGGGGGCGATCCGGCTCGCCCGGGAACTCGGGCCGGGGCACACCATCGTGACCATCCTGTGCGATGGCGCGGCGCGCTACGCTTCGAAGCTGTTCAACCCCGCCTTCCTGGCCGGAAAGGGGCTGCCGGTGCCCGACTGGCTCGGAACCGCATCGGAACCGCTGCCGGATTGGCGAGTCTGAAGTCGATCCGGCGAAAAATCCCGTCTTCGTGGGATTATGCCGCACGGACCGTTGAACGGAATCGCCACGGCGACGTTTGTACGGTCAAGCTCAAGCAATTCCGGTTGGGCGCGTGACGGAGTTCCCATCCATGACCCTGACCACCATTCTCCTCATCCTCCTGATCCTGATCGTGCTCGGCGGCGGCAACTTCCTCGGCGGCGGTGCTTACCGTGGACCGAGCTTCGGACTCGGCGGCCTGCTCGTCATCATCCTGATCGTCCTCCTCGTCACCGGACGCATCTGACGATCCCGCTCACGGCTGGCACGTGATGGGCACCACCGCACCCGCCAGGACTGCGGCGGCTGCGCCCAGCGTGCCGGCCTCTTGCGGGCCCGGTCCGCGCGTGCCGGCTTCGCCCGGCGCCGACGCCCGGATGCCCGCCGCAGTCAGGAAGGCCGTCAGCGCGGCCCCGGTCACGAGGCCATAGTGCGCCGGCGGCACCACGCCGGCCACCCGGCGAGGCTGTGCCGGGACCGTCGGGACGAGACCGACGATCGCGCCTGCGCGATCGAGGACCGGCGCGCCCCCTGCACCCGTCTGGAGCGGCGCGGTGATCCGTGTGCTTCCGACCGCGTCTCCCGTGGCCGCCTGATCCAGACGCGCCTGACCTGATGCCACCGCGACGCCGCCCTCTCCGTCGATGACGAGGGCCGCCACAGCCTCGCCCTCGGTCAGGCTGCGCCCGCGGACAAGCGGGGTGATCGGCGTCCGGCCTGCGAGGACCCCCGTTTCCAGAACCACCAGATCGGCCGTGGCGCCGGCGCCGAGGCGTGCCGTCTGGCCCGCCACCAGGGGAACCCGGCATCCGGACAGGGCTGCCGCGCTCGTCAGCACGCGCCCCGGCGCCACGAGGAGGCCGGTCGCAAGCGGTGCCGGACGGGTCCCGGGCAGGGGTGGCGGCGCGGGAGCCGGAACGGCGGTGGCGACCGGCGCCGCGACGGCCGGGGCCGCATCGGGGAAGGGCACGAAGCTGTTGGCGATGGCGATGGCGAGGCGGTCGACCTCGCCGGCCAGGGCCTTGTCGTAGCCGAGGGTGAGGCCGCGCAGGCCCGCCTCGCCGGCGGCATAGCGGATGTAGGACTTGCCCGTCGCGGTCTCGGCGGTCACCACCAGGAAGTCGGGCCGCAGGAGCTTGTAGGTCACCCGCCGGTCGGGGCTCGGTGCGGTGATGCGCGTGAAGACCGCCTCGAGCCCGGTCTCGCCGGCCGGATTGGATTTCGTCTCCAGGGTGATTCGTCCGTCGGCGCTCTGCCAGCGGGTGCCGCCGGGCTGCGCCGAGCGCTTCGGCAACACGCGCTCGGGCACGCCGAGCACCACGCCGCTGGCTGGGTCCGGCTTGACGACGAAGCGCGCGGCCGCACGCGCCGCCGCGCCGTCCCTGAGCAGCGCGGCGCGTCCGGCCGCATCCGGCAGCCCGCTCCCGCTCCCGCTCCCGCCGCTGCGCTTCGCATAGGCCTGGAGCGCCTCGTAGCTGCGCCGTCCGAAGGTACCGTTGACCACGCTGTTGTAGTCGCCGGTCCAGACCAGGGCGTCCTGCAGGCCCTTGCGCTCGGCGTCCGGCAAAGCCTCGAATGCGGTCCGCGCCGCCTCGAAGGCCGGATCGGGTGTGGCCGGCTTCGCCCGCGCGGGGGCGGGTGCGGAGGAATTGGAAGGGGGCGGAGGAGCGGAGGGCACCTGGGCGGAGGCCGCCCCCGCCATCAGACCCAGCATGAGACCGGTTGCGCTCCAGGTGGACCGATCGCGTCGCGTCATGGTCGGGTCGCGCCTCTCCGCGGGAATCCGTCCGGTGTGGCAGAGCCCGGGCTCGAATTCCAGGCCGTTGCGGGCCATCCGCGAAGTGCTACGGTTCCGCCCGGCGCGCCGCATCGGCGCCCGGACGACGGGGTGGAAGCATGTCGGGATCAACCGGACACGGGCGCTCGCCCCGATCGGCGGTCGGCCTCTCGGGCATCCTGCAGGCCGTGGCGCTCGCCGGGCTGCTGGCGTTTCCCGCTGCCGTCCAGGCGGAGGCGCAAGCGCAGATTCAGGCTCTGGCCCCGCGGGCCGCGGCCAAGACCATGCCCCGGCCCGTCTCGACGAAGAGCTTCGTGCGCGAAGACCTCGCCAGCGACGGCGTCCGCCTCGAGACGACGCTGAAGGGCGAGGCGGACACGGTGAAGCCCGATGCGCGCGCCGCCGCGAAGGCCCGGGCCGAAGGGGAGGCCCTGGTCGAGGCCGAGAAGCCGGCCGACGCCCTCAAGCCCCTTGGCCTCGCCGTGGCGGGGGAGCCCGGCGAGCCGGCCAACTGGCTCGCCTATGCCCGCGCCGCGAGCACGGTCGGCAACGACGGCCGGACGGGTGACTATGCGAGCCGCCAACGCCTGCGCCGCAACGCGCGGGCCGCCGCCTACCAGGGCTACCTGCGGGCAGGCGCCGCGGCGGCCGAGGCCGCGGCTCTCGCCATCCTCGGCGAAGTCTATGCGGCCGAGTCGGAGTGGCGCCCGTCCCTGGACGCCTACCGTGCCAGCCTCGCCCTGGCCGACGATGGGGAGGTGCGCGAGACCTACGAAGCCCTGCGGGCCGAGCACGGCTTCCGCATCCTGAACTACACCGTCGATTCGGACGCCGCGGCTCCGCGCATCTGCTTCCAGTTCTCCGAAGGCGTCGCCGCCAAGACCGACTTCACGCCCTACATCGCGGTTTCGGGCGCGGCCAATGCCGCCGTCACCGCCACCGGCCAGCAGGTCTGCGTCGATGGCCTCAAGCACGGCGAGCGCTACGCCTTCGTCGTGCGCTCAGGCCTGCCGTCCAGCGCCGGGGAGGGCCTGCTGAAATCGGCCGATTACGAGGTCTATGTCCGGGACCGCTCGCCCCAGGTCCGCTTCACGGGGCGCAACTACGTCCTGCCCCGCACCGGCCAGGCCGGCGTACCCCTGGTCTCGGTGAACGCGGCCAGGATCGACGTGGAGGTGCTGCGGGTCGGCGACCGGGGCCTCCTGCCGTCCCTGCGGGCGGAAGATTTCCTGTCCCAGCTCACCGGTGCCACCGCCCGCACCATCGCCGAGCAGAAGGGCCAGCGGGTCTGGAAGGGCGTGCTCGACACGGCGAAGGCCGAACTGAACCAGGAGGCCGTCACCGCCTTCCCGGTGCTCCAGGCCGTGGGCAGGCTGGAGCCCGGCATCTACATCATGCTGGCCCAGGCCAGCGGGGCGTCCGCCGCGTCCGCGGACGAGGAGGGCGGCTACGAGACCCAGGCCACGCAGTGGTTCGTGGTCTCGGACCTCGGTCTCACCGCCTTCAAGGGCCGCGACGGGGTCCATGTCTTCGCCCGCTCCCTGGCCTCGGCCGCGACCGTGCCCGGTGCCGAGATCCGGCTGGTGGCGCGCAACAACGAGGTCCTGGCCACGGCGAAGACCGACGGCCAAGGCCACGCCGCCTTCGCGTCGGGCCTCGCCCGAGGGGAGGGGGGTACCGCACCGGGCCTCGTGGTGGCGCAGATCGGCGACGATTACGGATTCCTCGATCTCGGCCAGTCGGCCTTCGACCTGACCGATCGCGGCGTGAAGGGCCGGCCCCAGCCCGGCGCCGTTGAGGCCTACGTGTTTCCCGAGCGCGGGGTCTACCGCTCGGGCGAGACCGTGAACCTCACCGGGCTCCTGCGCGACGCCGCCGGCGTCGCGGTGCCGGACCTTCCGCTCACCCTGGTGGTCAAGCGTCCGGACGGCGTCGAGTATCGTCGCGTCCAACTGCCCGATGCGGGCCTCGGCGGGCGCGCCCTGGCGCTCCCGCTCCTGGCCGGCGCGCAGCACGGCACCTGGCGGGTGGCGGCCTATACCGACCCCAAGGCGCCCGCCATCGGCGAGGCGAGCTTCCTCGTGGAGGACTACGTCCCGGAGCGCCTCGAGGTGACCCTAGAGAGCGCGACGCCGAGCCTGACCCGGGGCGCGCCCGCCACCATCGACGTGGCCGCGCGCTACCTCTACGGCGCGCCCGGCGCCGGGCTGGAGGTCTCCGGCACCGTCCTGGTGCAGCAGGCGGCCGGCAACGGCATCAAGGGCCTGGAGGGCTTCTCCGTCGGCCTCGACGACGAGCGGGTGGAAGCCGCCTCGACGGAGATCGACGCCCGGACCGCCACCGATGCGGCGGGCAAGGCCCGGCTCGTCGTGCCGGTGCAGGCCCTCGCCGCACCGCGCCCCACCGAGGCGAAGATCACCCTTCAGGTGGGTGAGCCCGGCGGGCGGGCGCTGAGCCGCAGCCTGACCCTGCCGATCCTGCCCGAGGGGCCGGTGCTCGCCATCCGAAAGGGGTTCGGCGGCGACCTAACTGAGGGGAGCGTCGCCGGCTTCGACGTGGTCATGGCCGCGCCCGATGGCCGGCGCCTGCCGCAGGGGAACGTCGCCTGGACGCTCCAGCGCGTCGAGAAGACTTATCAATGGTACCGCGAGGGCGGGCGCTGGTCCTACGAGCCGGTCACCAGCACCCGCCGCATCGCCGACGGCCGCCTCGACCTCACCCCCGACGCGCCGGGCCGCGTCGGCGCCACGGTGAGCTACGGCACCTATCGGCTTGAGGCGAGCGTGCCGGGCCGCCCGGCCGCCACCGCGAGCGTGACCTTCACGGTGGGCTGGAGCGGCGGCGAGACCGCGGACGTGCCCGATCTCCTCGACCTGCGCCTGGACAAGGCGGCCTACGCCACCGGCGAGACCCTGCACGCGCGGCTGCAGCCGAAGTTCAAGGGACAGGCGACGCTGGCCGTCGTCAGCGACAAGCTGCACGCGCTCCTCACCGTCGACGTGCCGGCCGCCGGCACCACCGTCGACATTCCCGTGAAGGCCGAGTGGGGCTCGGGCGCCTATCTCGTCGCCACCGCCTACCGGCCCCTCGACCAGGCGGCCAAGCGCCTGCCGGGCCGGGCGCTCGGTGTGGCGTGGTTCGGGGTGGACCGGGACAGCCGCACCCTCGGCGTCACCCTGGAGGCACCGGCCAAGGTGCGCCCGCGCGAGACCCTGACCCTGCCGATCCAGCTCGCGGGCCTGAAGGCCGGCGAGGAGGCCCGGGTCAGCGTGGCCCTCGTCGATGTCGGCATCCTCAACCTGACCCGCTACGAGGCGCCCAACCCCTTCGGCTACTTCTTCGGCCAGAAGGCGCTGGGACCCGAGATCCGCGACCTCTACGGATACCTGATCGACGGCATGCAGGGGACGCTCGGCGCCATCCGCTCCGGCGGCGACGGCGGCGCGGCCGAGCTCGCCGATTCGCCGCCGAGCCAGGCGCCGCTGGCACTGTATTCCGGGCCCCTGACGGTGGGACCCGACGGAAAGGCCAGCGTCAGCTTCCCCCTGCCGGCCTTCAATGGCACGGGCCGGGTGATGGTCACCGCCTGGAGCCGCGCGAAGGTGGGCGCGGCCCAGGCCGACGTCGTCATCCGCGATCCCGTCGTGCTCACCGGCACCCTGCCGCGCTTCCTCAACGTCGGCGACCGCTCGCGCATCCACGTCGCCCTCGACAACGTCGAGGGACAGGCCGGCGACTACACGGTGGACCTCGACCCGACCGGCTCCGTCCTGATCGGCGCCGAGGCGATGCACCGGACCCTGCGGCTGGAGACCGGGGCCAAGGGCGCCCTCGTCATCCCCATCACCGCCGCCGGGACCGGCCCGTCGCGCATCGACCTGACCCTGCGGGGGCCCGGCCTGCCCGAGGGCATCGGCCAGAGCTTCGCCCTCACCATCGGCCCCGGCACGGGGGCGCTCGCCCGCCGCTCGGTCCAGGCGCTCGAACCCGGCGCGAGCCTGAAGCTCTCGGACGAGCTCCTGGCCGACATCCTACCCGGCACCGGCACGGTCTCGCTCTCCGCCTCGAATCTCGCCGGCATCGACGCGCCGGCCCTGCTCCAGTCCCTCGACCGCTACCCCTACGGCTGCTCCGAGCAGACGGTGAGCCGGGCGATGCCGCTCCTCTACGTCAGCCGCCTCACGGCCCTCGACAAGCTCGGCCGGGAGCAGCTGAGCCTGGACCAGGCCGACGAGCGCGTGCGGCAGGCGATCGAGCGAGTGCTCGGCCGCCAGAACGCGGCCGGCGATTTCGGCCTCTGGTCCACCGACGGGGCCGGCGACACCTGGCTCAACGCCTACGTCACCGATTTCCTGACCCGGGCCCGGGAGCGCGGGTTCGCCGTACCCCAGACCGCCTTCGCCAACGCCCTCGACCGCCTGCGCAACGCGGTGGCCAACACCACGGAGGTCGGCGAGGGCGGCATGGACATCGCCTACGCTGCCTACGTGCTCGCCCGCAACGGCCGGCCCGTGATGGGCGATCTGCGCTACCTCGCCGACACCAAGCTCGCGGCCTTCGCCACCCCGCTGGCGCGCGGCCAGATCGCGGCGGCCCTGGCGCTCCTCGGCGATCGCGGCCGGGCGACGAAGGCCTTCGACTCGGCGATGGCCGGCTTGCGGGAGACGGCCGCGAGCCCGGTCTATCGGCCGGATTACGGCTCCCGCCTGCGCGACGGCGCCGGCCTCCTGGCGCTGGTCGCCGAGACGGGGCTCGCCCGCGACAGTATCCAGCCGCTAGGCGCCCTCATCGCGGCCGAGCGTGCCAGCGGCCGGCCCACCAGCACCCAGGAGGAGGCCTGGATGGTGCTCGCGGCCGAGGGCCTGAGCGCGGATTCTGAGAACCTCCGCTTCACCCTCGATGGCCAGCCCGTGAGCGGCGCCGTGGCACGCAGCTACCGCGCCGCCGCCCTGGAGGCCCGTCCCATCACCCTGGTCAATGCGGGCAGCCAGCCCGTGCAGGCCGTGGTCAGCGTCAGCGGCAACCCGATCGCACCGGAGCCCGCAGAGGCGCGCGGCTACACGATCGAGCGGCGCTACCACCGCCTCGACGGCACCCCGGTCGACCTCGCGCAGGGGATCCGCCAGAACGATCGCCTCGTGGTGGTGCTCACGGTCACCGAGGCCAAGGCCAGCGCCGGGCGCCTCCTCCTCGTCGACCGCCTGCCCGCCGGCCTGGAGATCGACAACCCGAAGCTCCTCGACGCCGATGCGCTCACCGGGCTCGCCTTCGCCAAATCGGAGGTGGCGCCCGTCCATACCGAGTTCCGCGACGACCGCTTCGTGGCGGCCTACGAGCGCAGACCCGAGCAGTCGGCCTTCTTCCGGGTCGCCTACACCGTGCGGGCCGTCTCCCCGGGCACCTACGTCCACCCGGCCGCCACCATCGAGGACATGTACCGGCCGGAGCGCTTCGGGCGCACCGGTTTCGGCGCGATGACGGTGAGCGCGAAGTAGGGCCGTGGAGACGACGGGTCCCCTGAACCCTCCCCCCTCTGCGGGGGAGGGTGCCTTCGGAGCAGACGGGAGCGGGGGCGACCTCTCCGGAAATGGCGCCGCCCCTCTCCCGGTCGCTCTGCGACCACCCTCCCCCGCAGAGGGGGGAGGGCGCCTGGCAATCGTCGCGGGCCTCCTCCTGCTCCTCCTCGCCGCCCCGGTCGCTGCCCTCTGGCGCTTCGTGGACACCCTGCCGCCCCTCGACCTCGCTCCGGCCGGGCGCCGCTCCACGGTGGTGCTCGACCGGGACGGGCGGCTGCTGCGCCCCTTCGCCACCGCCGACGGGCGCTGGCGCCTGCCGGTGACGGGGGCCCAGGTCGATCCGCGCTTCCGGGCCATGCTCACGGCCTACGAGGACCGGCGCTTCGCGAGCCATCCGGGTATCGATCCGGTGGCGACGCTCCGGGCCGCCGGGCAGTGGCTGGCGGCGGCCCGCATCGTCTCGGGCGGCTCGACTCTGTCGATGCAGGTGGCCCGCCTGGTGGAGCCGCGGGCCGGGCGTTCGCTCGCCGCCAAGCTGCGCCAGATGGTGCGGGCGGTGCAGCTGGAGCGGCGCCTCGGCAAGGACGGGGTGCTCGATCTCTACCTGGCGCTCGCCCCCTATGGCGGCCCGGTGGAGGGCCTGCGTGCCGCCAGCCTCGCGTATTTCGGCCGCGAGCCGGCCCGGCTGTCCTTCGCCGAGAGCGCGCTTCTCGTGGCCCTGCCGCAGGCGCCGGAAGCCCGCCGGCCCGACCGCTTCCCCGAGGCGGCCCGGCGCGCCCGCGACCGGGTCCTCGCCATCGCCGCCGCGCAAGGCGTCGTCACGGCGGCCGAGGCGGAGGCCGCCCGCGCCGAGCCGGTGCCGGCCGCGCGAAAGCCCTTCCCGATGCTGGCCGCCCACGCGGCGGAGGCGGCCCACGCCGCCGACCCGGGCGCCGAGGTGATCCGCCTCGCCCTCGACGGCCGCCTGCAGGCAAGTCTTGAAACCCTGGCCGCCGAGCGCGCGGCCGCGCAGGGACCCGGGATCTCGGCGGCCCTCCTGGCGCTGGACAACCGCACCGGTGCGGTTCTGGCCCAGGTCGGCAGCCCCGGATACCTCGATGCGAGCCGCGCCGGCGCCATCGACATGACGGGCGCGATCCGCTCGCCGGGCTCCGCCCTCAAGCCCTTCATCTACGCACTCGCCTTCGAGACGGGCCTCGCCCATCCCGAGACGCAGCTCGACGACCGGCCGGTGCGCTTTGCCGGCGCCTATGCGCCGGAGAATTTCGACCTCGGTTACCAGGGCAGCGTGACGGCGCGGCGCGCTCTCCAGCTCTCCCTGAACGTCCCGGCGGTGGACCTGCTGGAGGCGGTCGGTCCCGCCCGATTCATCGCGCGCCTGCGGGCCGCCGGCGCCCGGATCGATCTGCCCCGCGACACCGCGCCAGGGCTGCCCGTGGCACTCGGCGGCCTCGGCATCACGCTCACCGACCTCGCCCGCCTGTTCTCGGGCCTCGCCCGGCAGGGGCTGGTGCCGAACCTGACCCGTCGCGTCGGCGAGACATCGGGGGACGCGTCGGGCGAGGTGCCGCCGGAGACCCGCATCACGGAAGCCGTCGCCGCCTGGTACGTCGCCGACACGCTGCGGGGCGCGCCCCCTCCCGAGAACGCCCTGGCGGGCCGGATCGCCTACAAGACCGGTACCTCCTACGGCTACCGGGATGCCTTGGCGGTGGGATTCGACCAGCGCGTCACGATCGCCGTCTGGGTCGGGCGGCCGGATGGCAACGCCGTGCCGGGCCTCGTCGGCCGCGTGGTCGCGGCGCCGATCCTGTTCGACGCCTTCGCCCGCTTCGGCGGGGAGCCCGACCCCGTGTCGATGCCCCGCGACGCCCTGGTGACCACCACGGCCGGCCTGCCGCCGCCCCTGCGCCACATCCGGCGCGACATCCCCAAGACCCTGTCGGCGGCCCTGGGCGGCGCCCTGAAGATCGCCTACCCGCCGGACGGCGCCCGCATCGATCTCGGCCTGTCGGAACCCGATCCCGCGCCGGCGGCGAGCCTCGCCCTGAAGGCGCTGGGCGGCGTGCCGCCCCTGACCTGGATGGTCGACGGCCTGCCGGTGGCGGGCGGCGCACGCCGACAATCGGCCTGGGCACCGGAGGGCGCGGGCTTCGCACGGATCTCCGTGATGGACGCCACGGGTGCGAGCGACAGCGTCGTGGTGCGGCTCGAGTGACGCCCCCGCCCGGGGTTCAAGCCGGAGGCCGGCCGAGCCCCTGGTCGGGCGGACAGTCGCCCCTACCTGCGAGCGTCAGAGCGAACCTTCGCCGTTGCCGGAGAGCGTACCCGTGGTCCACGAGGAATCCCGACCGGGACGGCCGGCCCTGCGCCCGGCGGTGATGCTGGGCGCCCTCGGTATCGTCTACGGCGATATCGGCACCTCGCCCCTCTACGCCTTCAAGGAAGCGGTGCGCGCCGCGAGCGCCGGCGCCCCGCCGACCCCGATCGCCGTCACGGGCGCCGTCTCGCTGATCCTGTGGTCACTGATCCTCATCGTCTCCATCAAGTACGCCGTGCTGATCCTGCGGGCCGACAACCGCGGCGAGGGCGGCATCGTCGCCATGCTGGCGCTGCTCGGAGCCCGGAACGCCAAGCCGGGCTCCTGGGCCGGGGTGCTCCTCGTGGTCGGCCTCGTGGGCGCCGCGCTCCTCTACGGCGACGGCGCGATCACGCCGGCGATCTCGGTGCTCAGCGCGGTGGAGGGCCTGAAGGTCGAGGCCCCGGCCCTGTCGCGCTTCGTCGTGCCGATCACGGTGCTGATCCTGGTGGGGCTGTTCCTGGTCCAGAGCCGGGGCGTGGCCTTCATCGGCCGCATCTTCGGTCCGGTGATGCTGGTCTGGTTCGTCGTACTGGCGCTGCTCGGCCTCGGCGGCATCTGGCATGCGCCGCAGATCCTGGTCGCGCTCAACCCCCTCAAGGCCGTCGAATTCCTGACCCATGCGGGCTGGCACGTCAGCTTCGCCATGCTGGGCGCGGCGTTCCTGGCGGTCACCGGCGGCGAGGCGATGTATGCCGATCTCGGGCATTTCGGAGCCGGGCCGATCCGCGCCTCCTGGTTCGGCCTCGTCCTGCCGGCCCTGGTGATCCAGTATTTCGGGCAGGGCGCCCTGCTGCTGGCCGAGCCCGACGCCATCGAGAACCCGTTCTATCGCCTGAGCCCGGACTGGGCGCATTATCCGCTGATCGGCCTCGCCACGGTCGCCACCGTGATCGCCTCGCAATCGATCATCTCGGGTGCCTTCTCGCTCACCCAGCAATCGATCCAGCTCGGTTTCCTGCCGCCCATGCGGGTGGTCCACACCGCCCGGCACGAGCGCGGACAGATCTACGTGCCGATGGTGAACTGGCTGCTCGCCGCCGCCACCCTGAGCGCGGTCCTGGTCTTCGGCTCCTCGGATGCCCTGGCCGGCGCCTACGGCATCGCCGTCGCCTCCCTGATGGCGATCACCACCCTGCTCGCCGCCCTCGTGGCGCTGAAATGGGGCTACAACCCCGTGGCCGTGCTGGCGGTGAACGGTTTCTTCCTCCTCATCGACTTCGTGTTCCTCGGGGCCAACACCGTGAAGCTGTTCGAGGGCGGCTGGTTTCCGCTGATGCTGGCGGCCCTCGTGGCGTTCCTGATGCTCACCTGGCGCAAGGGCAACCAGCTCGTCGAATCGGCCCGGGTCGCCCTGCGCCAGCCCGAGGGCGACTTCCTGGAGCAGCTCCGGCGCGATCCGCCGATCGTCCTGCCGGGCAACGCCGCCTTCCTGTCCTCGGCCACCAGCGCCATTCCGCTGCACCTGTCCCGCTTCGTCGCGCGCAGCCACGCCCTGCACAAGCGCATCCTCATCGTCACCGCCCGCTACGAGGAGGAGCCGACCGTCGCCCGCGACCAGCGCGCGGAGGTCATCGTGATCACCCCCGACATCACCCGCGTGATCCTGCGCTACGGCTTCATGGAGGATGCCTCGGTGCCCGACGGCCTGCGCTGCGCGGTGGAGGCCAAGCGCCTGCCGGCCGAATGCCTCGAGGACCTCACGATCTTCATCGGGCACGAGACCATCATCCCGAAGAGCGACCAGCGCGGCATGGCGACCTGGCGGGAGGAGATCTACGCCTTTCTCCTCCGCAACGCCGAGCGCACCGGCGCGCATTTCTGCGTGCCGACGCGGCAACTGGTCGAGGTCGGCACCGAGATCGAGATCTGAGCCGGGCGCGGGTCATCAACTCTCGCACAGAGCCTGCCCGATGGCCTTGCGGGCAGCGCTCCGGGTGTCGCACAAGGAAGCCACGCGGGCGGGCGGCCCGGCCGCGCCGAAACCCGGACGTGTAGCGTAGCGATGACCGAACTGGCGCCGAAGGCCCTGGCGATCCGCCTGCGGCAGCAGGCGATCCTCTCCGATTTCGGGGTCGAGGCCCTGCGGGCCACCGAGCTTCTGCCCCTGCTCCAGCGCGCCACCGAACTCTGTGCCGAGGGCATGGAGGCGCAGTTCTGCAAGGCGCTGGAATACAAGCCGCACCAGGACTGTCTCCTCGTCTGCGCCGGCGTGGGTTGGGCCGACGACGCGGTGGGCACCACCATCATCGGCGCCGACCTCGCCTCGCCGGCGGGCTATGCCCTGAAGACCGGCCGGCCCGTGATCTCGAACCACCTCGAGAACGAGACGCGCTTCCGCACCCCGAAGCTGATGGCCGATCACGGCATCCGCCGGGCGATCAACGTGCTGATCGCCAACCGCGACGGCAATTACGGTGTGCTGGAAGTGGACGACACCCGCGAGGGCCAGTTCGAAGAGGCCGACATCGCCTTCATGCAGGGCTTCGCCAACCTCGTCGGCGGCGCCATCGAGCGCCAGCGGGCCGAGGCACGGCTGAAGGCGGCCCTGGAGCGTCAGGAACTCTTGTCCCGCGAGATGAGCCATCGGGTGAAGAACAGCCTCGCGGTGGTGGCGGGCTTCCTCGGGCTCCAGGCCCGGGGCTCCGACAACGACGACGTGAAGAGCGCCCTCGCCGATGCCCGCACCCGGGTCGAGGCGGTGGCCCAGGTCCACGACCAGCTCTGGCGCCAGCCGAGCCTGGAAGCGATCGACGTCGCGGGCTTCCTCGAGGCCCTCTGCGCCAAGCTGCAGGAGAGCGCGCCGCGCCACCGCCTCGTCTGCCGCGCGACCCGGACGAATATCCCCGCCGACCTCGCGATTCCCCTCGGCCTCTTCGTCAACGAACTCGTCACCAACGCGATCAAGTACGCCTACGCGGACGGCGAGGGCGAGATCCGGGTCGAGGCCCGTCCCGACGAGGCGGGCGGCCTGATCCTGGCGGTGGAGGATGACGGCGCCGGGCTTCCCGACGGGTTCGATCCCACGGCGGCCCGCAGCGCCAGCCTCGGCATGCGCATCATCAACAGCCTCGCCCGCCAGCTCGGGGGCACCCTGGCGGTCGCCCCGGACGTGCAGGGCGCGCACTTCTCCCTGCGGGTCGCGCCCGTGGCCTGAGCGGCCATTCCTCCGCGTGCGTCAGGCCTCCGCGCGTCAGGTTTCGGCCCGGGGCGTCGCGTTCATCTCGGCCCAGTCGAACTCCTCCTCCAGCACGTAGTAGGCGTCGTCGCCGATATCGCCGGAGCGACGCAGGGCCAGCACCCGGTCTCGGGCCGCCTCGATGGCGCGCCGGCGGGCGGCATCGGCGGGCAGCGCCTCGGAGGCGAAGCCGGTGTCGCGGGCCTCGGCCTGCTCCAGGGCGATGCGGAACTCCTCGCGCAGGGCCTCGGAGGGGGCGTCCTCGGCATCCTCCAGGCTCTCCAGGGCGGCCCGGTAGGCCTCGGTCCGGCCGTGCCCGACTTCGCGCCCGACGGGATCGTTGTCCTCCAGCCCGAGCCGGCCGAGCAGGAGGCGCAGGGTCAGGCCCTGCACCGTCAGCGTGCCGATGATGACGCAGAAGGCGGTGAGCACGATGAGGTCGCGATAGGGGAAACCCGGATCGCCGTCGGGCAGGGCAAGGGCCGTCGCGATGGTGACGATGCCGCGCATGCCCGCCCAGGAGACCGCGATCCCGGCCGAGAGGCCGCGGTCGCGGGTCTCGGTCCCGTCGGCACCGAGGCGGGCGAGGTGAGCCGTGGGCAGGACCCAGAGGAAGCGCACCACCACCACGGTGAGGAACACCGCCGCGCCGACCAGCGCGTAGGAGGCCTGCTGCTCCCGGGTCAGGCGCTCCAGGATCGGGCCGATCTGCAGGCCGATCAGCACGAAGGCGAGCACGTTGAGCACGAACACCGCCGTGTCCCAGACCGCGTAGGAGACGATGCGGGTGCGCGGCGGGGTGTGGCCCGGGGCGATGCGCGCCACCGTGATGGCGAAGGTGACCACGGTGAGCACCCCGGACAGGTGCACGTGCTCGGCCCCGATCCAGATGCCGAAGGCGGCCACGAACTGCAGCACGATGACGCTCGGCGCGTCGGCGACCGGGCGCGTCGCGGCACTGTAGAGGAGAGCGAGGACAGGCCCGGCGACCAAGCTGCCGAGGATGCCGACGATGAAGGTCGGTCCGATCTCGGCGGCCGAGAAGGTGCCGGAGACCGCCGCCGCGACCCCGAGGCGGTAGATCAGCAGCGAGCCCGCATCGTTGAGGAGGCTTTCGCCGCGCAGGATCGTGGTGAGGCGATGTGGCAGCGAGACGTGGCGCAGGACCGAGAGGGCCGCCACGGCGTCGGGGGGCGCCACCACCGCGCCGAGCACGATGCAGGCGGCCCAGGGCATGTCCGGCACGAGCCACTTCACCACCACGGCCACGGCGGCCGTGGTCGCCACCACCGCCCCGAAGGCGAGGCCGGCGATCGGGCGCCAGTGGGTGCGCAGGTCCCGCACCGAGGTGTCGTAGCCGGCGTCGAGCAGGACGGGCGCCAGGAAGAGGGCCAGCGCCAGCTCCGGGTCGAGCACGAGGTTCGGCACGGCCGGGATGAAGGCGAGGCCGATCCCACCCA
This sequence comes from Methylobacterium sp. BI1, assembly GCF_056680125.1. Lineage (NCBI taxonomy): Bacteria > Pseudomonadati > Pseudomonadota > Alphaproteobacteria > Hyphomicrobiales > Methylobacteriaceae > Methylobacterium > Methylobacterium sp. BI1. Next base: position 530,713 of record NZ_CM155267.1, read on the forward strand.
GGGCCAAGAAGACGGGATAGGGGGCCCCCACCCGGCGGGCGAGCCCGGCCAGCAGCACGGCGCCGAGGAGGACGCCGACCGTCCATTGGAAAATCATCATGTCGGGGGCAACGCGCCATCACGGCGCCGGGATCACTCGCCCCGGCATGAAACCCGGCGCCGCCCGTCAGCCCTGCGCGAGGGTGACGGCCAGCTCCGGCTTGTGGTTCAGGGTCTGGAACACGACGCAGTAGCGCTCGGTCAGCTTGAGGAGCTGGTCGAGCTTGTCCTGGGGGGCGTCCGTGTCGAGGGCGAAGCTGAGGCGGATCGCGCGGAAGCCCACGGGCGCCTCCTTGTCGACCCCGAGGGTGCCGCGGAAATCGAGGTCGCCCTCGGCGCTCACCGTGCCGGACCGGAGCGCGACGCCGATCGCGGTGGCCACCGCCTTCAGGGTGACGCCGGCGCAAGCCACCAGGGCCTCGAGCAGCATGTCCCCGGAGCAGAGCTCGGCACCGGAGCCGCCGGTGGCCGGGTGCAGGCCCGCCACCGCGAGGGCGCGTCCGGTCTCGACCTTGCAGGCGATCGCCGTGTCGTCGAGGCGGCCCTGGGCCCGCAGCGTCACCACGGCCGAGTCCGGGGCGGTGCGGTAGCGGTCCTTGATCGGGGCCTGGAGCGAGCGCAGGGTATCGGCGTCCATGGGCGTTTCCTTCTCCCGTCTTCCGGTTCTTCTTCTCCGGCCTTATCTAGGGCGCCCCGTCGGCGCGGCGAACGCGGGCGGAGGTGAACGAACCTCGCGCGGGCCCGCGGGGTGCCCTATCTGAGGGGCATCGGCGGGGCCCCTGTCCTCCGGCCCTGTCCTGTCAGGAGAGTCCATGCGTCGTCCCAGCGTGAGTGCAGCCGCCCTGAGGGCGCGGATGGCCTTCCCCGGCATCGCCGCCGGTCTCGTCCTGCTCGCGACCGGGGCGGGGGCCGCTGCGCCGATCACCCTCGCCAACCACCGGGCCGTCTACGATCTCTCCCTCGCCGAGAGCAGCGGCACCCGGGCGGTGGAGAGTGCGCGGGGCCGCATCGTCATCGATTTCACCGGGGATGCCTGCAAGGGCTACACGATGCAGACCCGTCAGGTGACGGTTCTGGAGAGCGGCGAGACCGGCAGCCGCACCTCGGACCTGCGCAACAGTACCTTCGAGAGCGGCGACGGGCGGAGCTACCGCTTCAAGACCAGCACGGTGCTCAACGGCACGCCCGGCCAGGCGGTGGACGGCACGGCCGAGTCCGGTTCCGACCTGCTGAAGGTCAAGCTGAAGGAGCCCAAGCGCGACCAGTTCCAGGACGCGGGCGAGGTCCTCTTCCCCACGGTGCACATGCGGCGCCTGATCCAGGCGGCGCGCGACGGACAGACCACGGTCTCCGTCAAGGTCTTCGACGGCTCCGACGACGGGCGCAAGGTCTACGACACTCTCGCGGTCATCGGCCGTCAGGTCCCGGCGCCGGCGGCCTCCGACAAGGCGGCCGAGCGCGACAAGCCCCTGCGGGACGGGCCGATGGCGAATGTCCCGCGCTGGCCCGTCACCCTGAGCTACTACATTCCCGGCGAGGGCGAGCGCACGCCGATCTACGTCCTCAGCTTCGACCTCTACGAGAACGGCGTCAGCGGCGCGTTGCGGCTGAACTACGGCGAATTCGCCGTGGTCGGCGACCTCACCCGCCTCGACGCCCTGCCGTCGAGCACCGACTGCCATCCCTAGCCCATCCGACCGAGCGTGCGGCGGGTCCGCATCGCTGCGGTGTGCGCGGTTTCCGAGCAGGGACTTCTGCACGGAAATCGCGCATGACCGGACCGGCCGGGACCGGTTGGATTAAATTTTCGACATCCGGGTAAAGGAATGTCTGGGACCGTACCGTCTTATGGCATCCACAACCTCAGGATGGTCATGAGCGGGTCCCTCACAGCGACGCAGACGAGACTGATCCTGCCTGCCCTCTGCTGGAGCCGGTATCGCGCCGATTTCTACGCTGTCACCGCCGACCTCTCCGTCACCGGGCTCCGCTTCCGTTCGTCCGTCGTACCGTCCCAGGGCGAGATCTTGTCCTGCAGCATCCGGCACGCGGGTTCGATGGAAGCCCAGGTCATCGAGGGCGGCAAGGAGCAGTTCGTCACCCGGGTGATCCGCGCCGAGGCCCCGCTGCCCGTCATCGTGCGGCGCCTACTCGATCTCGCCGCCGAGCAGAACGGTGCCGAGGTGCCCCAGCGCGTCCATCCGCGCTTCGTGCCGACCTCTCCCGACATCCTCGTCACGATGTCCTGCGGCACCCGGATCCCGGGCCGGGTCCTCAACGTCTCGGCCTCGGGCGCAGCCGTGCGGATCGATATCCGCCTGGAGCCTGGCACGCCGATCACCCTGGGCCGAACGCCGGCCACGGTCGCGCGCTGCTTCGAGGACGGCATCGGCGCGGCCTTCCTCCAACCTCTGCCAGCGAAGGATCTCGGGCCGCACATCCGGTTGTGACGGGGGATCTCCTCACGTGACGAAAACGCTCCTCCGGCCTGTCCGGGGACGGTCCGGTCTCAACTGCGATCCGAGTCGGGGGTCCGGCAACGCAACCGCAGCGGGACGGCCCGAGAAACTTCAATTAAGTTTCTATCAAATGATCAGGATTAGCCTGCGGTCTCGCCCTCCAGTCGGAGACTTGACGATGCGGTACGCGCACGATGCGGCCAGCCCGATGCCGTCAGGTCCCGTCCAGTCGCGTCGATCCGGCAGGCCCCCGCTGCTGGCGATACCCCGAAGATCGCTCAGCTGATGCCGCGACCACCCGATCCCGTCCTCGCCGGCCCCTCCCTCGCGGCCGGGCCGCTCGTCTCCCCCGCCGCCGGAGCGCGGGTGCCGGAAGCGCCGTGGGGACGCCGAGGGGGGGACCGCGTCCGCGCCCCGGCGCCGGGGAGCCCGGAGCCGGCGGCCGAGGGGGCGCTGTTCCGCGCCGCGAGCCGCCGGATGAATCGCTACGATCTGGAGGCCCGGGCCGGCCATCTCGACGAGGTGCTGCAATTCGCACCCTACCTGGCCTTGACCCATACGGTGGTCGTCGGTGCCGTGTTGCTGCTCTTCTGGAGCGAGGCGCACCGGACCTATCTGCTGATCCTGTTCGGCAGCGTCGCCGGTCCCATCACCCTCGCGGCGATCGGGGCGCAGCGCTACCGCCGGCGGCGCCTGGGAGAGCGCGACGTCGTCGCCGGACATCGGCTCGCCGCGTTTGTTTCACTCCTTCTGGGGCTGTCCTGGGCCAGCATGCCGCTGACCCTCCTCCCGAACGCGGGTACCCAGGACCAGACCTTCCTGGTGGCCATCGGGGCCGGCCTGATGGCCACCACCTACACCTTCGGCTCGCTTCCGCATCTCGGGCTGGTCTATTCCACGCCGATCGCCCTGGGCAGCCTCGCGGCCCTGTTCCTCGTCGGGGGGCCCGCCAACATGTGGCTGGCGATGCTGATGAGCGTCTATTCGGCCTTCGTCGCCTTCACTGCCGGGCGGATGGGCCGCCTCTCGGAACAGCGGATCATCGATCGGGTCCGGGTCGGCGAGCAGAACGAGACGATCAGCCTCCTGCTCCACGATTTCGAGGCGAGCACCAGCGACTGGCTCTGGGAGACCGATTCGCTGGGACGGCTCCAGCACGTGTCCGAGCGCATCGGCCAAGTGACGGGCGAGGACCCAGCCGTCCTGCACGAGGCATCCTTCGCCGCGCTGTTCCTCGGCGTTCGCAACCCCCGTCCGATGTCCCCGGAGATCGCCGAGATCCTGGCCCTCGTCGCCGAGCGCAAGGCCTTTCGCGAGCGCGTCGTCGAGGTCACGATCGGCGGACTGACGCGGTGGTGGCGTCTCAGCGGCAGGCCCATCACCGACGGTGCCGAGACCTTCCTGGGCTTTCGCGGGGTCGGCTCGGACATCACCGACACCCGCCAGTCCGAGGCGCGGATCGCCTACCTGGCGAGCTACGACCCGCTGACGGGCCTGGCCAACCGGACCCAGTTCCAGGACGTGGCGACCCAGCTCTGCACCCGGGCGCGGGCCGGGGGCGAGGCCTGCGCCCTGCTCTACCTCGACCTCGACGGCTTCAAGTTCGTCAACGACACCTTCGGCCATGCCCTCGGGGATGTCCTGCTGGTCCGGGTGGCCCAGCGCCTGGCCGGCACGATCCCACCCCGGGGGCTGGTCTCGCGCCTCGGCGGCGACGAGTTCGCCATCCTCCTGCCCGGCGACGACGAGGATGCCCTGATCGGCCTGGGCCGTCGCCTCATCGCGGCCCTGAGCGTGCCCTATACCCTCGACGGGGTTCAGGTGGAGATCGGCGCCAGCGTCGGCCTCGCCCTGGCGCCGCGCGATGCCCACAGCCCCGAAGGCCTCCTCAGCAAGGCCGATCTCGCCCTCTACCGGGCCAAGGCCACCGGCCGCGGCAAGGTTTGGGTCTTCTCACCCGACCTCGAGGCGACGATGCGCCTGCGGCGCGAGCTTGAGGTCGATCTCAAGCGGGCGGTGGCTCAGCGCGAATTCAGCCTGCACTACCAGCCCCTTGTGAGTCTGGAGGACGGCCGGGTCCGCACCTTCGAGGCCCTGTTGCGCTGGACCCGCGGCGCCGGCGGCCCGGTCTCCCCCGCCGATTTCGTGCCCGTCGCCGAGGCTTCGGGCCTCATCACCGAGATCGGCCGCTGGGTCCTGATGCAGGCCTGCCGGGAGGCGGCGCGCTGGCCCGACGACATCCGGCTGGCGGTGAACCTCTCGCCGATCCAGTTCCGGAACACCGACCTCGTCGCCGATGTGACCCAGGCGCTGGAGGCCAGCGGGCTGAGGCCGGAACGCCTGGAGATCGAGGTCACCGAGTCGGTGTTCTTCGAGATGAACGCCACGACCATCGCCAACCTCAACGAGTTGCGCGCCCTGGGCATCCGCGTGGCGCTCGACGACTTCGGCACCGGCTACTCGTCGCTGAGCTACCTGATCCGGTTCCCGGTGGACAAGATCAAGATCGACCGGTCCTTCATCAAGGACATGGACAGCCGGCCCGAATGCCTGGCGATCATCGAGGCGATCCTGACCCTCGCGCGCAAGCTCTCGATCACCGTCACGGCGGAGGGGGTCGAGACGATGGAGCAGGCACAGATGCTCCGGGCGAGCCGCTGCGACGATATCCAGGGCTTCCTCTTCAGCCCGGCCCGGCCGGCCGAGGAGATCCCCCACCTCATCGCCTCCCTGCCGGTGCGCTTCGGCGCGGTCTTCCCCCTCCTGCCCCTGACGTTCCGCCGGGTGCCGGCGTGAGGCCGTCCTAACCGCGCAGGCGGTCGGCCACCGCCGCGGCCGCCCGCGTGCCCTCCGCGTACGCGCCCCCCGCCGTCCCCCATTGCAGGCGCGACAGGGCCTCGCCGGCGAACCAGACCCGGTCCGCCACGGGGGCCTGCAGGCTGGCGCGGGCGCCGGCATGGCCCGGCGGCACCACGGCCCAGGATCCGCGGGCCCAGGGGTCGTGGCGCCACGCGCTCACCGCCGGGATGCTCAGGTCGTGCAGGGCGCGGGCGCCGAAATGCGCGGCGAGCGTCGCCCGCACCAGGCGGCGGACCCCGTCCGGCCCGGCTCCACGGGCGTCGAGGGCGGCGGCCATCGGCGCATCGAGCTCGAAGAAGTGGAACGGCGTGCCGTCGATCCGTGTGAGGAGGCCCGGGCTCGCCTCGCGCCCCCCGACCAGGCTCGCGAGCCGGTCCGCCCCCCGGAACGGGCAGGAGGGCCAGTGCAGCACCGCGTGCTCGTAGATGCCGGTGGCGAACCCGGTGATTGCGGCCGCGACCTCCGGCGGGAGGGCGGGGGTGAAGAGGGGTGCGGCCCGCAGCACCATGGTGGGAATCGTGACGATGACGGCCCGGGCCGCGAAGCTCCGGGATCCCGCATGTATCCGCACGCCGGGGCCCGACCAGTCGATGCCGGTGACCGGCGTCCCGAGGGCGATGGGCAGCCCCTGGGCGAGGCGCGCGAGATAGCCGCCGTAGCCGCCGGCGATGAAGCGGTTGTCGCCGTACTCCATGCTGGGAAAGTCCTGGAGCGAGACGCGAGCGAGGGACTGCCCGGAGACCAGGCCGTGGACCCGCTCCACCCGCCGGCCCCAGGGCCCGAGGCCCGGCGGCAGGGCGGTGGCGGCTGGCCGGTCCGGCCCCGCCCAACCCGCCTGGGTGCTCATCGCCCGGTCGGCCACCGCGAAGGCACGGCCGAGGGCCGCCGCCTCCGCCGGCCGGCCGCGCCGACGCCCGACCCAGAGATGGCTCTCCTGCGCCGCCACCCGCAGGGGCTCCCCCCGCCGGGTGCCGAGGCGCACCAGCGGGTTGATCGGTCCCGCATGCAGCCAGTGTCCGCCGAGGTCGACGGCGTGGCCCCGCAGGGCGACGGTGACGAGGCGCCCGCCGACCCGGTCGCGCGCCTCCAGGACCGCCACCCGGACGCCCCGGGCCGCGAGGCCGCGCGCCGCCGCGACGCCGGCGGCGCCCGCCCCGACGACGATGACCTCCGGATCGTCGGGCAGGGGGGCCAGGCGCGGCGCGATGCTCGGGCGCCAGCGTTCGTGCTCGGGGCGGGACGTCCGCATGGATGACGGTCTCGTTCCTATCGGCGAAGGGCGCCGATTCCTGTCGGCGAAGGGTGCCGACGGACCTAGCAGAGGGCGCCGCCGGGCGACACCGCGCGACCGGTCGCAATCCGGTCACACGCCAGAAAACTCGGGCGTCCAGGCTCGCCGCCGCGAATCGCCCGCCCGACGGGACGGGCGGTGCAGCGATGGCCCGCACTTGCGCCTGCGCAACGGCATAGCCAGAACCTCGGGACACGGCGCGCGCGGGGGCGACGCAGGCCGGGTCCTCACGCACGGATCGATCCACGACCACGGGATTCCCAGGTATGCTCATCCAGGCCGCCTTCGCCGCCGTCCGGCAGGTGTTCTCAGCCCCCCTGCGCGCGATCCTGTGGAAGTCCCTCGGGCTGACCGTGGGCATCCTCGTCGTCGTCTGGTTCGGCCTGACGCGGGCGATCAACTGGTTTCTGTCCCAGCACCACCTTTCCGTCGATTATCCCTTCCTCGATACCCTGGCGGTGTTCTTCGCCGGGGCCGGCCTGTTCGTCGGCCTCGCCTACGTCATGCCGGCGGTGTCGATCCTGGTGGCGGGCTACTTCCTCGACGACGCGGCCGAGATCGTCGAGCGCACGGATTTTCCCGGCGACCCGCCCGGCGTCGCCCTGCCGCTCGGCACCGCGATGTTCTACGCCGTCCGCTTCGCCGGCCTCGCCCTGCTGGTGAACCTCGTGGCACTGATCCTGTTCTTCGTGCCGGGGGTGAACCTCGTCGCGTTCTTCGGGGCCAATGCCTACCTGCTGTCGCGGGAGTATTTCGAGCTGGCCGCCGGGCGCTTCCGGCCGATGGCCGAGGCCGGCGCCATGCGCCGCCACTACGGCGGCACCACGCTCCTCGCCGGCGTGCTGCTGGCCGGCCTGATGGTGGTGCCGGTGCTCAACCTCGTCACACCGCTCTTCGGCATCGCCCTGATGGTGCACGTGCACAAGGGCCTCAGCCGGCGCACCCCCGTCGCCGGCCCGCAGCCCCAGCCGCGCCTGCGCTGAGGCCCCCGGAACAGGCGGGTCCGAATTTCACCGGGCGGCCTCCCGTCTGGCCTGGAAGTGGTCTAGATACGCTGCACCAGGCTCAAGGACCGGCGCCGATCCATGACCCCGCAGGGGGCCGGACCGGCGCGGGGGCCGCTTTTCGAGACGCACGAGCGATGACCGGCTTCGAGACCCTCCCCCTGACCCGCCCCGCCTCGCAGCTCGTCACCGTGTTCGGCGGCTCTGGCTTCCTCGGGCGCCACGTGGTGCGGGCGCTGGCCAAGCGCGGCTACCGGATCCGGGTGGCCGTGCGCCGGCCCGACCTCGCCCTGTTCCTGCAGCCCCTCGGCAAGGTCGGCCAGATCGTCGCCGTGCAGGCCAACCTGCGCTATCCCGAGTCGATCGCCCGCGCGGTCCAGGGCGCCGACATCGTCGTGAACCTCGTGGGCATCCTGCAGGAGACCGGCAAGCAGAGCTTCTCGCAGCTCCAGGCCGAGGGTGCGGGCGAGATCGCCCGGGCGGCCGCCGCCGTCGGCGCGCCCCTGGTCCATGTCTCGGCCATCGGCGCCGATGCGAACTCACCCTCGCACTATGCCCGCACCAAGGCCCTCGGCGAGGCCCGAATCGCCGAGGCCGGCGGTCCGCACGTGATCCTGCGGCCCTCGCTGGTGTTCGGCCCCGGCGACAGCTTCTTCAACCGCTTCGCCGCCCTGGCACGCGCCCTGCCGGTGCTGCCGCTGGCCGGTGCCGAGTCGCGCTTCCAGCCCGTCTACGTCGCCGACGTGGCCGAGGCGGTGGCCCGCGCCGTGGAGGGCCACGTGCCCGCCGGCAAGGTCTACGAACTCGGCGGCCCCGAGGTGGAGACCCTCGAGGCGCTGGTGCGCTACATGCTCAAGGTGACGATGCGCAAGCGCATGGTCCTGGGCCTGCCCCAGCCCGCGGCCCTGCTCCAGGCCCGCGCCCTCGAGGTGGTCGACACCCTCACCCTCGGTCTCCTGCCGGACAGCCTCAAGCTGACCCGCGACCAGGTCATCCTGCTCCAGAACGACAACGTCGTCTCCGAGGCCGCCAAGGCGGAGGGGCGCACCCTGGAGGGCATCGGCCTGCAGCCCACCGCCATGGAGGCGGTGGTGCCGGGCTACCTCTGGCGCTTCCGCAAGGCGGGGCAGTTCGCCAAGATGCAGGAGCACGAAAGCGCCATCCCCGAGACCCTGGCGCCGAAGCCCTTCAAGCCCCGCAGCGGCAGCGGGCCGGCCCTCGGGCCGGATTCCAACGCCCCGAGCCGGATGGGCGTCCGCTGGGGCACCCGGGGCTGACGCCGCCCCGCGTCATCGGAGTCCTCAGGCGCGACGAAATGGTCTAGAGGGCGGCGATGAACCAAGCCTCCCTCCTCGAACCGTCTTCCCCCGAAGCGTCTTCCCACGAAGACTCTCTGTCCCAAGCCGGCGCACCCCTGGTGCGCTTCGCGCCCTCGCCCACGGGCTACCTGCACATCGGCAATGCCCGGCCGGCGCTCCTCAACGCGCTCTTTGCCCGGGCCCGGGGCGGGCGCTTCCTGCTGCGCCTCGACGACACCGACCGGGAGCGCTCGACCCAGGAATTCGCCGACGCGGTCTCCGAAGACCTCGCCTGGCTCGGGATCGTGCCCGACCTGTTCGCCCGGCAATCCGATCGGGTCGCGATCCACGACGCGGCCGCCGCGCGCCTGAAGGCGATGGGCCGGCTCTATCCCTGCTACGAGACGCCTGAGGAGCTGGAGCGCCGACGCCGGCGCCAGCTCGGGCGCGGCCAGCCGCCGATCTACGACCGGGCCGCCCTGACCCTGACGGAGGCCGAGCGGGCCGCCCTGGAGGCGGAGGGGCGTTACCCCCACTGGCGCTTCAAGCTCGACGCCCGCACCGTGGCCTGGGACGACCTCGTGCGGGGCGAGGCCCACGTGGACTGCGCCTCGCTCTCCGATCCGGTGCTGATCCGTGCCGACGGCAGCTACCTCTACACCCTGCCGTCCGTGGTCGACGACGCCGAGATGGGCGTCACCCACGTCATCCGCGGCGAGGACCACGTCACCAACACCGGCGTGCAGGTGCAGATCTTCGAAGCCCTCGGCAGCGCGATCCCGGTCTTCGGCCACCACAACCTCCTGACCACCGTGGACGGGGAGGGGCTTTCGAAGCGCCTCGGCCACCTCTCGCTCCGGGGGCTGCGCGAGGCGGGCTACGAGCCGGGCGCGGTGCGCTCGCTGGCCGTCCTCACCGGCTCGGCGGAATCCGTCCGGGCCGTGGCGGGCCTCGACGAACTTGCCGGCCTCGTGGACCTGGCGCAGATCTCGCGGGCGCCGGCGAAGTTCGACCCGCACGAGCTCGACGGGCTCAACGCCCGCCTCGTCCATGCCATGCCCTACGCGGAGGTGGCCGAGCGGCTGGCGGCGCAAGGGATCGCGTCCGATCGCGCCGAGGCGTTCTGGACGGCGGTCCGGCCCAACCTCGCCAAGGTCTCAGAGGCTGGCGACTGGTGGCGCGTGGTCACCGGACCCGTGGCCCCCGTCATCGCCGATCCGGCCTTCGTCGGGGCCGCCGCCGCGCTTCTTCCGGCGGAGCCCTGGGATGCCGAGACCTGGAAGACCTGGACGGGCGCCGTGAAGGGGGCCACGGGGGCCAAGGGCAAGGCGCTGTTCATGCCGCTGCGCCTCGCGCTGACGGGCCTGGAACACGGGCCGGATCTCGCCGGCCTGCTGCCGCTGATCGGGCGGGATGCGGTGCTGCGCCGGCTGGCGGGAGAGGGCTGAGGGCGGGTCCCTGCGGTGCATGCAGGCCCGCCCCGCCGGCACCGGTGACTGTCGCCGGACCGGCGGGGCGCCTATATGCGGGCGCAACCCGTTTTAATCCCGAGCCCCAGATCCGAATGAGCACCGATCCCGCCCCGGCGGCACCGGCCGCGGCCGCGCCGCCCGCGCGCCCCGGCCTCGTCGCCACCTATCGCCGCCTCTGGCCCTATCTCTGGCCCCATGGCCGGCCCGACCTGCAGCGGCGCGTCTTCCTGGCCTTCGGCCTGCTGATCGTCGCCAAGTTCGTCACGATGGTGACGCCCTTCACCTTCAAGTGGGCCACCGACGCCCTGGTGGCGATGACGGAGTCCAAGCCGGGGGCCGCGGTGCCCACGGGCCTGCTCGCCGCGCCGATGCTGCTCATCGGCCTCTACGGCCTGTCCCGCATCCTGATGGCGGGGCTGACGCAGGTGCGCGACGGACTGTTCGCCAAGGTGGCGATGCATGCCGTGCGCCGCCTCGCGCTCCAGACCTTCGAGCACATGCACCGGCTCTCCCTGCGCTTCCACCTGGAACGCAAGACCGGCGGCCTGACCCGCGTTCTGGAGCGTGGGCGCGGCGGCATCGAGGAGCTCTCGCGCCTGATGGTGCTGACCCTGGTGCCGACCATCGTCGAGTTCCTGCTCGTGATCGGCGTCCTCGCCTACGAGTTCGACTGGATCTACTCGGTGGTCGTGTTCGTGATGGTGGCGGCCTACCTCGCCTTCACCTGGAAGGCGACGCAGTGGCGCATCGAGATCCGCCGCCGGATGAACAACTCCGACACCGATGCCAACACCAAGGCGGTCGATTCTCTGCTGAACTTCGAGACGGTGAAGTATTTCGGCGCCGAGTTGCGCGAGGCCGAGCGCTACGACGTCTCGATGGCGAAGTACGAGAAGGCCTCGACGCAGACCTACGTCTCCCTCGCGGTGCTCAACGCCGGTCAGGCCGTGATCTTCACCGTGGGCATGACCATCGTGATGTGGCTGGCCGCGCGCGACATCATGGCCGGGCGCACCACTCTCGGCGGCTTCGTGCTGGTCAACACCATGCTGGTGCAGCTCTCCATGCCGCTCAACTTCATGGGCATGATCTACCGCGAGATCAAACAGGCGCTGATCGACATCGACGACATGTTCCAGATCCTGCACCGCAACCCAGAGATCGCCGACCGGCCGGAGGCGCTGCCCCTCGCCGTCTCGGACGGCGTGGTGCGGTTCGAGGACGTGCGCTTCGCCTACGACCCGGCCCGGCCCATCCTCAAGGGCGTCAGCTTCGAGGTCCCGGCCGGCCGGACGGTCGCCATCGTGGGTCCCTCGGGGGCGGGCAAGTCGACCCTGTCGCGCCTGCTGTTCCGGTTCTACGAGCCGCAGGGCGGCCGCATCCTCATCGACGGCCAGGACATTTCGAAAGTCCGGCAGGCGAGCCTGCGGGCGGCGATCGGCATGGTTCCGCAGGACACGGTGCTGTTCAACGACACCATCGGCTACAACATCCGCTACGGCCGCTGGGACGCCACGCCGGCGGAGGTGCGCGCCGCCGCCGCCCTGGCGCAGATCGACCGCTTCATCTCCGCCCTGCCGGAGGGCTACGACACGCCCGTGGGCGAGCGCGGCCTGAAGCTCTCGGGCGGCGAGAAGCAGCGCGTCGCCATCGCCCGGACCATCCTGAAGGGGCCGCCGATCCTCGTCCTCGACGAGGCGACTTCGGCCCTCGACTCCTTCACCGAGCGCGAGATCCAGGACGCCCTCGACACCGTGAGCCAGGGCCGTACCACCCTGGTCATCGCCCACCGCCTCTCCACAGTGGTCAATGCGGACGAGATCATCGTTCTCGACAAGGGCGTGATCGTCGAGCGCGGCGACCACGCCACCCTGCTGGACCAGGACGGCGTCTATGCCGCCATGTGGAGCCGTCAGCGCGAGGCCGACGCCGCCCTGGAGATTCTCCAGCGCAACGAGGCGGCGCTGCCGCTGCCCAAGGAGCGACCGATCCTCGCGCCGGAGCCGGTGCCCGCCGAGTAGGGGCTGCGCCGTCAGCCCCGCTTGTCGGATTGCGGCACCGCCGCAGTGCCGTCGGTGGGCAGGACGAAGATCTGGCCTGGATAGATCAGGTCGGGATTGCGGATCTGCGGCTGGTTGGCGTCGAAGATCACCGTGTAGCGCGTGCCCTTGCCGTAGATGCGCCGGCTGATCTGCCACAGGCTGTCGCCCCGGATGATCGTCGTGGTCCCGATTTCCGGGACGAAGACCGTGGGGCTCCGTTCCGCCAGGGCTGGGGTCTCGGTCTGCATCTGGGCAGGCATCTGGACCGTATCCGGCACAGGGCTTCGCAGCGTGCGCACCTCGGCCTGGGCGGGCGGCATGACCGCGGTGGGACGGGGCGGGGCCTGCGGCGACGGGGACCCTGACGCGGATGATTCCCGCGTGGGCGGGTCTTGGGCGCGCGACGCTTGCGAGGAGGGTTCTCGCGAGGTTGACTCCTGTGAAGGCGTCTTTTGCGAGGGCGTCTCTTGCGAGCGGGCTTCCTGCGACGGCCGGGCTTGCGGCGCGGGCGTGGGGGCTGCCGACGAGGGGGGCGGCGCTTGCGGTGTTCCGGTCCCCGCGTTCGCGGGCGGGGGCGCCGCCCGGGGCACGGCCGCCGGGGGCAGCGTGGCCGGGTTCTCCGGGGTCCCCAGTCGAGCGACCGGGCCGGGCACCGGCGCCACCGGCGGAGTGCCCTGCTGCGCGACGGCGGCCGCGCCCTCGGACGACCGGCCCGCGCCCGGTGCCGCCGGCTTGGTCACGGCCGCGGGCACGTTGAAGGCGACCTCGGAGCGGGTCTTCACCTTGCCGGAGACGGGATCGACCTGGTCCACCCGGACCTTGTAGTCGCCCGGCCGGACGCCGCGCCCGATGGTGAAGGCCACGCGCCCGTCGGCGCCGGCGCTGCCGGGCGCCACCAGGGCGTCATTGAGATAGAGCCGCACGGTGGCCCCGGGCGGGGCCTGGCTCGTGACGTAGAGACGTCCGCCCTCTTCCGCCTCGACGCTGACGATCTTCACCGGCCCGGTGCGGTCCGCGTCGGTCTTGCCGGCGTCGGCCTTGCCGGCGCCGGCCTCCGTCGCCGGATTCTGGGATGCGCGGCCGTCGGGCATGGTCGTTGCGACGCTGCCGTCGGCCTTGCCGGTCCGGCCGGCCCCGGTCTTGTCCGACAGATGTTTCCCCGAGGTGCCCTTGCTCGCGTCCGCCTTGTCCGAAACGGCCTTGCCGGAATCCGTATTCCTGAGCTCGGTTTTGCCGGGCACGGCCTGCCCCGTCCCGGTTCTGCCCGCATCCGCGAGGCTGGTCCCCGGCGGTGCCGGAACCGGGTCCGGCTGCGAGAGCACGATGGTGGGCTTGTCGGGGGAGGTTAGGGCGATCAGGGGCTTGGCATTCCGATGGGGCGAGACCACCACCGCCACGCTGTCGCGGGAGATCCGGGCCTGACCGTCGGCGCCGAGCACCCGCAGGGTGATCTCGCTGTTGCCGGCGGGCAGGGCCGGCGGCACGATGGCGAACTGGCCGGACGGGTCGACGAGCGCACGGGCAATCGGCTCGTTGTTGCGCAGCAACTCGACGGTGGTGTTGGGCGCGGCCCGCCCGGCGATCACCGCCTCGCCGTTGGGCTCGATCCGGATGATGTCGAAGGTCGGCGCCTCGCTGCCCGGCGGGGTGCCCGGGGCCTGCGCCGGCGGCTGGCCCGGCTCCAGGGCCGCCAGGGGCTTTCCCGCCGATGCCGCCCCCTCCCCGGGACTTGCATCCTGCCGGACCGGTGGATGCGGCTCGGTCGCGCCGTCGGTTCGGGCGGGGGGCTTGCCGACGGGAGATCCGCTCTCCTCGGGGGTGCCGGGGCTCGTCGGGGATCCAAGGCCGCGCTTGAACAGGGTGCCTGCGCCATAGAGGGTGACCACGAGGGCAAAGCCCGCCAGAAGCCCCACGCAGGCGAGGAAGATGCTCCGTCGCAACTCCGCCCTCATGACACGCCACTCCTTCGTCCACCGGCACGGCGGCCGAAATTCCATCGCCGCGGGACCGGGCCCGTCGACAAACCGGCGATTGATGGCGACATATTAGCGAACATGATCGGATCACCAAATCACACCCGCCGGATCACGGCCGGATCCTCCGTAAAATCAGCAGTTTGGCCCGTGGACCGCGGCGTACGGGTCCCGGCCGCGGCGCATCAGGGAGGCCCGGCATGGCTCCGGTAAGGACGGTCTGCGTCTATTGCGGCTCGGGCTTCGGCGGCGACCCGGCCTTCACGGCCGCGGCCGTGACCCTGGGCAAAGCCCTGGCGGAGGCCGGGATCGGCCTGGTCTATGGCGGCGGCAATGTCGGCCTGATGGGCACCGTCGCCCGGGCGGTCCTCGAGAATGGCGGCCACGTCACCGGCATCATTCCCGACTTCCTGAAGTCGCGCGAGCGCATGCTCGACGAGATCCAGGAAACCATCGTCGTCGAGGACATGCACACCCGCAAGCGGCTGATGTTCGAGCGCTCCGACGCCTTCGTGGCCCTGCCGGGCGGCATCGGCACCCTGGAGGAACTGGTGGAGCAGCTCACCTGGGCGCAGCTCGGCCAGCACAACAAGCCGATCCTTCTGCTCTCGGTGGCGGATTTCTGGACGCCGCTTCTGACGCTCCTCGACCACATGCGGGGGCAGGGCTTCATCCGCGAAGGGCTCGACCTGAGCTACCTCGTAGCCACCGAGGCGGCCGACGTGGTCGGCCTCCTGCGGGACGCGGCCGGATCGGTCCCGCCAGCGCCCGCCGCCGAGGCCCTGGTGGCGGAGCGGTTCTGAGGCGGAGGCTCGCCGGTGGCGGCCCGGTTCAGGTCGCCACGCTCCAGGTCGTCCCGTCCTTGCCGTCCTTCACGGCGACGCCCATCGCCAGCAACTCGTCGCGGATCCGGTCCGAGGCGGCCCAGTCCTTGGCGGCCCGGGCCGCGCGCCGGTCCGCGATCAGGGCCTCCACCCGGGCGACGTCGACGCCGGCCGCCCGGATGGTGCCCTGGTCGCGCACCGACTTCGTATGGGTGAGCAGGCCGAGGAGGTTCGCCCCGGCCTTCAGCGCCGCCGGATCGTCGAGGCGGTGCAGCTCGGCGAGCGCCGCCGCGGTGTTGAGGTCGTCGAGGAGCGGCTCGCGCACGCCCTCCGGGATCGCCGCGGCCGCGGCCACGTCGCCGACGACCCCGTACCAGCGGTCGAGCATCCGGGCCGCTTCCTCCAGGCCGCGCAGGGTCCAGTCGATCGGCTGGCGGTAATGGGTCTTCAGCATGGCGAGGCGTGCGACCTCGCCGGGCCAATCCTTCAGCACGTCCCGGATGGTGATGAAGTTGCCCAGCGACTTCGACATCTTCTCCCCCTCCACCTGGAGGAAGCCGTTGTGGAGCCAGACGTCGGCCATCACGTCGGTGCCGAAGCAGCAGCGCGACTGCGCGACCTCGTTCTCGTGGTGGGGGAAGATGAGGTCGATGCCGCCGGCATGGATGTCGAAGCGCTCGCCGAGATGCTTCCACGACATCGCCGAGCACTCGATGTGCCAGCCCGGCCGGCCCGGTTCGGCGACCCCGCAGGGGGAGGGCCAGGAGGGCTCGCCGGCCTTCGAGGGCTTCCAGAGCACGAAGTCGAGGGGCGAGCGCTTGTAGGGCGCGACCTCGACGCGGGCGCCCGCCTCCATCTCGTCGAGGGGACGCTTCGAGAGAGCGCCGTATTCGGGCATCGAGGGCACGTCGAAGAGCACGTGGCCGTCCGCCACGTAGGCGTGGCCGCGATCCACCAGGCCGGCGATGATGGTGTGCATCTCGGCGATGTGGTCGGTGGCCCGCGGCTCGACGAAGCGCGGGCGCTCGCCCGGCACGTTGACGTCTTCCGGCATCAGCACGCCGAGTTCGCGGATGTCGGCGTGGAAGGCCTTCAGGGTGCCGTCGGTGAGTTCGCGGATGCTGATGCCGCGCTCGGCGGCGCGGGCGTTGATCTTGTCGTCCACGTCCGTGACGTTGCGGGCGTAGGTGACGTGGGGGGCGCCGTAGAGCTGGCGCAGCAGGCGGAACAGCAGGTCGAAGACGATGATCGGCCGGGCGTTGCCGATATGGGCCGCGTCGTAGACGGTGGGGCCGCAGGCATACATCCGCACGTTCGTCGGATCGATCGGCGTGAAGGCGGCCTTCTCGCGGGTCAGCGTATTGTAGAGCCGCAACATCGAGGCCATGAAACTTTCCTTACGTCCCGGGCCTCCATCCGGACCCGTCCGTCCCTGAAACACCGCAGCGCGTTGGTTTCGCGCAGCTTTTGCCGCAGCGCACCCAAACCCCTGCCACACCGTCGCCGCGTTCCGCCCGGGGCCCTGTTGCGCGAAGGCGACGGCCGGGCCGCCCGTCCTGCGCTACCCCAAAACCATGAGCAATTCGAGAACGCCGCCGGATCGGGACGCCTCGGACACGGCGGCCTCGAAAACGACGACACGGCGAAAGGGTTTGTTAACCCGGTGCCGTGAAATTTTCGCCCCATACGCTTCCGACATCAGCAAGGTTCTGCCCATGCGCCGCGCGGCCGCCAGTATCGGCGCTCTTCTCGCTCTCGCCCTCACCGCCCACGGTGTCCTGGCCTCCGATGGCGAGAGCCCGGCCAAGGCCCCCGGCACCGTCGAGAAGACGTTCCTGATCCCGTCGAGCGAAGGGTACGGCGTCGGCGACTGCCTCACCAACGGCGAGAGCGCCTGCGGTCAGGTGGTGGCCAATGCCTGGTGCGAAGCGCAGGGCTTCGCCTCCGCCGGCTCCTTCGGCGTCGCCGCCCAGGAAGAATACACCGGCGCGATCCCACCGGCCCCGGTGGCGAAGCCCGCCGAGCGCCCGATCCGAATCACCTGTCAGGATTGATCCGCAGGCCGGGCCGCCCCGTCGCGCGGCGGCCCGGCCTTCCGGCCTGCTTCCTGACGCGGCCTACTTCTCCGTGCGGCCTACTTGTCCATGCGGCCTACTTGTCCATGAACGCGTCGCAGCGCGGCGGCGCCTCGGTGCCCCAGGGCATCAGCGGCACGGCCGAGGTGGAGTTCTTGGGCGAGCCCTGGATCACCTTGTCCGAGTAGACCATGTAGATCAGCGTATTGCGCTTCGTATCGCAGCCGCGCACGATCTGCATCGACTTGAAGATCAGCGAGCGGCGCTCGCTGAAGACCACTTCGCCCTGCTTGAACTTGCCCTTGAACTGCACCGGGCCGACCTGACGGCAGGCGAGGGAGATGTCGGAGACGTCTTCCGCGAGGCCGAGGGTGCCCTTGATGCCGCCCTTCTCCGGCTGCGTGTACCAGCAGGCCACCCCGGCCACCGACGGATCGTCGATCCCGTAGACCACGAGCTTGTCGTTGGGTGTCAGCGGTCGCCACACGGTCGACTTGTCGAAGATGCGGTCCGCATCGTCCGCGCGCGCTGATTGTGCGGCGAGGCCGAGCCCCAGCGCCAGCGCGCAGCCTGTGAGACCCCGAAGCCACATCATCGTATCATTCCCCTCAGTTTGTTCCGGGCGGATGTGGGAAGGGTGTCGCGGTCGTGCGAGGGTCGCTAATGAACTTGTGTTGAGCCCGTTCGCCTCCGCTTCGTTGAAGCTCCCTTCGGGGGGAGCGTCGCGCGGCGGCGTCCCGCCATCCATTGCAATCAGGCCATGCCGCTGATCCCCTCCCAGATCCGCACGCTCGTCCGAGGACTCGCCGGCCTCCTCGCCGTCACCACCCTGACGGGTATCGCCGAGGCGCAGACCTCCGCCTGCCTGCGCTATCGCTCCGAACTCGCCGGCCTCAGCGACGGGGCCAGCACCGCGCGGGCATTGCAGAACGAGATCGGCCGCCTCAATGCCTATTATCGCACCCTGAACTGCGAGGGCGGGCGGTTCCTCTTCTTCGATTCGCGCCCCCCGCAATGCGGCGCGGTGGAGCAGCGCATCCGCGCGCTCAACGCCGGCTACGGCGCCGAGAACGGCGAGGTGACGGCCGCCCGCCGGCAGCAGCTCACCGAGGCGATCGCCGCCGCCTGCACGGATGCGGCGAGCCGCAGCCTGATCAAGGCGGAGGGGAGTCCGGGCGAGGCGCGAGCGCGGGGCGGCGCGCAGGTGATCTGCGTGCGCAGCTGCGACGGCGCCTACTTCCCGATGACCAACCTGCCCGACGGGCGCGAGGGCGCCGACGAACTCTGCCAGGCGCTCTGCCCGGGGGCCGAGGCCGCCGCCTATTCGATGCCGCACGGCGACGAGGCCCTGAAGCAGGCCGCCACCGTGAAGGGGAGCCGGGCCTACACGGCCCTGCCCAACGCCTTCAAGTTCCGCACCGCGTTCACGCCGAACTGCTCGTGCAAGCGCGAGGGGCAGAGCTGGGCCCAGTCGCTGGTCAAGGCCGAGAGCATGCTGGTGCGGCACAAGGGCGACATCTTCGTCACGCCGATGCAGGCCGAAGCCCTGTCGCGGCCGCCGAAGGTCCGCCTGACCCTGGTGGGCCGGGCCGACAAGACCGCCGCCGGCCTTGCCGCTGACGCCGCCACCCGCACGGCCGGCGTCGCCTCCGATGGGCCCGCGTCGCCGGAGCCGGCCGCCGCCGCGGCGGTCGCGCCGGGGGCGGGCGAGGAGCGCCAGCCGGTGCGCATCATCGCCCCGAACCTGTTCTCGACCGCCGCCCGGCCGGGGTCCCCCTGAGGGGACAGCCGACGCCGCGCGGCCGAAAAACGGGAACCATCCCGCTCACATTCTGTTCCGAAGGCCTCATCAACGACGTGAGTGACCTTCGATGCGGAGCATCCGCCACCTTCTCCTGACCAGCACGGTCCTGCCCGCCCTGATCCTCTCCGGCCCGAGCCTGGCCCGTCAGGATTCCGCACAGGGCGGCACCATCCTGCTGGCGCAAGCCCAGCTCGCCCAAGCCGGGCCGGGCGAGGGGCCGCGGGGCGAAGGACCCCGGGGGGGAGGGGCCGAAGGTCCGCGCGGCGGACCGCCCGGCGGTGGACGTGAACGGCCGGAGCCGCGCCAGGAGCGGCCGGAACCCCGACAGGAGCGCCCCGAGCCTCGTCAGGAGCGACCGGCTCCCCGTCCCGAGCCTCGCCAGGAGCGGCCGGAACCTCGTCAGGAGCGCCCCGAGCCCCGTCCGGAACGGCCGGCTCCGCGTCAGGAGCGGCCCGAGCCTCGTCAGGAGCGCCAAGAGCGTCAGGAACGGGCGCCGGCCGCGCCGGCCGAGCGTCCCGCCGCCCGCCCGGATCGTCCGGAGCCGCGCCAGGAGCGTCCCGCCCGCGACGAGCGTGCCCCCGGTCCGGATCGGGACCAGGCGCCGCAGCGCCGCGCGCCCGGTGCCGATGCACCCGGGGAGCGTCCGTCGCCTCCGCCGGCCGCCCGCGAGCGCACCCCCGAGCGGCCGAACACGCCCGAGCGCCCCGCCGTCCCGGAGCCGAGCCGTCCGGCGCCCGCACAGCAGCGCCAGGCCCCGGCCCAGGCTCCTGCCCAGGCTCCTGCCCCTTCTCCAACCCAGGCTCCCGTCCCGGCACAAGCCCCGGCGCCGAACGCGCCCGAGACACGCAACCCGGCCAACCCCGCCAATCCGAACGTGCCGGGCACCGCCCAGCCGGGCCGCCCGAATGCCCCCGGCGAGCCGCGTGCTCCCGGTCAGCCGACGCCGCCCGCCCCGCAGCCCGGTCAGCCCGGCGCCGTCGCGCCCAATGCCCGGCCCGGTGTCCCGGGCCGTCCCTTCGTCCCGCCGGGCGCCCCGAACCCGGACGCGCCGCGTCCCGACGGACGCCCGGGCGCGGGGGCTAACCCCGCCGATGCCCGGCCGGATCGGGACGGCCCGAACCCGGGTGCGCGGGATCCAAGGGATCCGTCTGCCAGGGATCCGTCTGCCAGGGATTCCGGGACCCGTGACCTGCGCCGCGACGGACCCGATCGGAACGGCCCCGGCCGCGACGACGCGGGCCGACCCGATCTCCGGCCCGGCGACGCCCGTCGCGACGACCGCGGCATCGATGAACGTCGGGAGGATCGCGAGCGGCGCGACGCCTTCGAGCGCCGCGACGCGCGCAGCGGCTTCAACGCGCCGGGGCGGCCTGGATACGTCCCGGGCGGCTTCCGGGACGATGACGATGTGCGCGATTACGATCAGGTGCGTCGCGACCGCCGCGAGTTCTCGGAAGGGGGCCGGACCTATATCCGCGAGCCCGGCCGCATCATCGTGCGCGACCGCGACACTTACTTCATCCGCCACGACGAGAACGAGCGCTTCCGCGACCTCGACCGGCGCGCCTATCGCAGCGAGCGCCGCGGCGGCGACACCATCACGTATCTCGACCGGCCCGGTGGCGAGCAGATCGTCACCATCGTGGACGATGACGGCCGCCTCGTTCGCCGCTCCCGCCGCTTCCGCGACGGGCGCGAGGTCGTCATCATCGACAACAGCTTCGGCGGCGGCGTCGCGCGGCCGATCTACGAGGACGTCGTCGAGTTGCCGCCGCCGGATATCCGCATCCCGCGGGATCGCTACATCGTCGATTACGACGGCGCCGACGAGCGTACCGTCTACGAGGCCCTCTCGGCTCCGCCGGTGGTGGCGGTGGACCGGCGCTACACGCTCGATCAGGTGCGCTACAGCCCGCAACTGCGGGCCCGCATGCGCAGCGTCGACATCGACACGATCAACTTCGACACCGGATCGTTCACGGTGACGCCGGACCAGGCCGCCCGCCTCTCCACCATCGCGGCGGCGATGAACCGGGCGATCAAGGCCAACCCGCAGGAGGTCTTCCTGATCGAGGGCTACACCGATGCGGTGGGCTCCGACATCGACAACCTCTCGCTCTCCGACCGCCGCGCGCAATCGGTGGCCACCGTTCTGACCCAGAACTTCCAGGTGCCTCCCGAGAACCTGACCACCCAGGGTTACGGCGAGCAGAACCTGAAGGTGAACACCCAGAACGCCTCGCGCGAGAACCGTCGTGTCACCGTCCGGCGCATCACGCCGCTGATCCAGCAGCAGCAGAGCGAGGCGGCGCCCCCGCCGCGCTAGGCGTGGTGCGGCCGGTGCCGGATCGGCATCGGCCGCCCCCGCGCGTTTCCACACCACGATGTCGTCTGCCTCGCGCCCTCCCGCTCATGCCCTGCGGGAGGGCCTTGCGCGGAACACCGCGGCGGAGCCGGTTTCCCGCCCCGCGGGTCCGGCCTATATCCGCCGGACGTGACAGGGTCCGGCTCCGGCGAGCCGGCCCGGGACAGGAGCCGGCATGGATGAGTCGCAGGCGCGGCTGGACGAAGCGAGCCCGCGATTGATCGAGGCCGGAACCCCGGCCTTCCGCCGCACCGCCATCGCGCTGGGGGCCGCCGGGTTCTCCACCTTCGCGGTGCTCTACGGCGTGCAGCCGCTGCTCCCGATCTTCGCCGACGATTTCGCGGTCTCACCGGCCGAGAGCAGTCTCGCCCTGTCGCTGCCCTGCGCCATGCTGGCGATCGCGCTTCTCGTGGTCAGCCCCCTCTCGGAGGTCTGGGGTCGCAAGCCGATCATGGTGGCCTCGCTGTTCGCCTCGGCGCTCCTCACCATCGTCGCCGTCCTGGTGCCGAGCTGGCATGGCTTCCTCGCCCTGCGCGCCCTGACGGGGCTTGCCGCCTCCGGCCTGCCGGCCGTGGCGATGGCCTATCTCGGCGAAGAGATGCACGGGCGCGCCATCGGTCTCTCGATGGGCCTGCTCATCGGCGGGAACGCGGCCGGCGGCATGGTCGGCCGCCTGCTCGCCGGCATCATCGCCGACCATGCCTCCTGGCGCTGGGGCTTCGGCACCATCGGCGTGCTCGCGCTCGTCGCAGCCATCGCCTTCGTCTACCTGCTGCCGGATTCGCGGCGCTTCCGGGCGAACCGGATGCGCTGGCGCGAGGTGCCGGGTACCTTCGGTCAGCACTTCCGCGATCCCGGTCTGCCCTGGCTGTTCGCGGAGGCCTTCCTGCTGATGGGCGGCTTCGTCTGCATCTACAACTACATCGGCTTTCGCCTGCTCGATCCGCCCTTCTCCCTCAGCCAGAGCGCCATCGGGGCGATCTTCGTCGTCTACCTGTTCGGTACCGTCTCCTCGGCCCTGACGGGCGAGATCGCGAGCCGGCTCGGACGGCGCAAGGTGCTGTGGCTCGCCATCCTCCTGGGCCTCGCGGGGGTGACCCTGACGCTCTCCGCCCATCTCGGGCTGATCATCCTCGGCATCGTCCTCGTCACCGTCGGTTTCTTCGGCGCGCATTCCGTGGCCAGCAGCTGGGTCGGGCGCCGGGCCTTGCGCGACCGGGCCCAGGCCTCGTCGATCTACCTATGCCTGTACTATCTCGGCTCCTCGGTGCTCGGCACCGCCGGCGGCTGGTTCTTCGCCCAAGGGGGCTGGATCGGCGTGGTGGTGTTCTTCGCGACCCTCTACGGCCTCGCGCTGGCGATCGCCCTGCGGCTGTCGCGCCTGCCGCCCCTCGTCCAGGCCGATGGCTGAGGTCCCGTCGCCGGTGCGCGGGCGGAACGCTGCGCGTCCCCGATCCGAAACCGCGATGGGATGCCTCGGGCGTCCCTGATCCGAAACCGTATGACGGACGCCGCTCCGTGCCTTATGAGGGGGCCCCTGCCCAGGGAGCCTTCCGGGGGCGCCCACCAGACGAAAGCAGTCCTGAGCCCTCATGACCGACCTCCTCGAGACGATTCGCCGGACGCTCGTGCCGATCCACAAGGAGGGCTATCCCTTCATCGTCATCGGCATCGTGCTGACGGTGATCGGCGCCTACTTCGCGCAGTTCCTCGGCTGGGTGTTCCTGATCCTGACCCTGTGGGTCTGCTACTTCTTCCGCGATCCCGAGCGGATCACCCCCGTGGGCGACGGCCTCGTGGTCTCGCCGGCCGACGGACGGGTGAATCTGATCTCGACCGTGCTGCCCCCGCCGGAACTCGATCTGCCGCAGGAGCCGATGCTGCGCGTCTCGGTCTTCATGAACGTGTTCGACTGCCACGTGAACCGCGTGCCGGTGACGGGCCGGATCGGGCAGATCCACTACACGCCGGGCCTGTTCCTCAACGCCGAGCTCGACAAGGCCAGCGACGACAACGAGCGCAACGGCCTCGTCATGGAGACGACCCACAAGGGGCAGCCCCTGCGCATCGGCGTCGTCCAGATCGCCGGGCTGGTGGCGCGCCGGATCGTCGGCTGGGTCCACGCCAACGACACCCTGAACGTCGGCGAACGCTTCGGACTCATCCGCTTCGGCTCGCGGGTCGACGTCTACCTGCCGGTCGGCACCCGCGTGCTGGTCGGCCTCGGCCAGAAGGCGGTGGCGGGCGAGACTGTGCTCGCTGATCTCGGCGGCGGGCCCGAGCGCGTGTTCCGGCGCATCTGAGGGGTTCCCATGGACGACCTGTTCCCGCCCTTCGCCCCCGACGCCAACGAGCCCCGGCCGCGCCGCTTCAAGCCGGTGCCGTTCCGGATGATCGCGCCGAACATGATCACCCTGATGGCGCTCTGCCTCGGGTTGACGGCGATCCGCCTCGCCTTCGAGGGCAAGTTCGAGCCCGCGGTGATCTCCATCGTGGCCGCCGCCTTCCTCGACGGCATCGACGGACGCGTGGCCCGGATGCTCAAGGGCACCTCGCGCTTCGGGGCGGAGCTCGACTCCCTGGCGGACTTCGTCAATTTCGGCTGCGCGCCGGCACTGATCCTGTACGGGTTCGCCCTGAAGGAGCTGCGCTCGGTCGGCTGGATCGTCGCGCTGATCTTCGCGATCGCCATGGCGCTGCGGCTCGCCCGCTTCAACGCGATGCTGGACGACCCCAACCGCCCGGCCTGGAAGAAGGACTTCTTCGTCGGCATGCCGGCGCCCGCGGGCGCCCTCACGGCCATGCTCCCGCTCTACCTCAACTTCCTCGGTCTGCCGATGGAGCATTGGGCGGCCCCCGTGGTGCTCGGCTACATGCTCTGCATCGCCCTGCTGGTGGTCTCCACCGTGCCGACCTTCTCGGGCAAGACCATGGGCAAGCGCGTGCCCCGGGACTGGGTGCTGCCGATCTTCCTCGTGGTGGTGGCGGCCTTCGGCCTGTTCATCAGCTTCCCGTTCGAGGCGATGGTGGCGCTGGCGCTCGGCTACCTCGTCACCCTGCCGATCGGGGCGGCGCAGTATCGCCGCCGCGCCAAGGCGGAGGGGCAGGGCTCCGCGGCGGTCACCGCCTCTGACGATCTCCCCGAGCCTGCGAGGCCGGCCCACGATCGGGCCGTGGACAGCTGACGCGCGCCGCTGTCGCTTCCGGGTTGTCTTCGTCTAAGCTCGGCGTGGCCCGGACGCTTGATCCGGGTCGGACGCAGGCGGGGGCGGGTCGATGCTCGAGGAGTTCAAGAAGTTCGCACTGCGCGGCAATGTCGTCGACCTCGCCGTCGGCGTGATCATCGGCGCCGCCTTCGGGGCCATCGTGACCTCGGCGGTGCAGGACCTGTTCATGCCGATGATCGGGGCGATCACGGGTGGGCTCGACTTCTCGAACTACTATATCGCCCTGTCGTCGAGCGTGCAGAAGGGCGCGGCCTATGCCGACGCGAAGAAGCAGGGCGCCGTGATCGGCTACGGGCAGTTCATCACCGTGGCGCTGAACTTCATCATCGTGGCCTTCGTGCTGTTCCTCGTGATCCGGGCGATGAACCGCCTCGTTAGCAAGGAAGAGGCGAAGCCCGAGGCCGTGACCGAAGTGCCGGCCGACGTGAAGCTGCTCTCCGAGATCCGCGATATCCTGGCGACGAAGCCGTCGGTCTGACGACTTAGCGGGCTGCGCCGGGCTTCGGAGCCGCCCCGAGGTCGCCCAGCAGGCCCTCGAGGGCCTGCTCGACCGCGACCGTGCCCTCCTCGTGGGTCTTCAGCCGCACCTCGAGCCGCTTCAGCTGGGGCGCGAACGCCTCCGGGGCGGACGGATCGCCGAGATAGTCCGGAACCGTCTCGCCGGTGGCGAACACCGTCCGCAGCTGCTGGCCGAGATGGTCGCGGACCGGCTCGGGCAGGGCAGGGTCGGGAAGGGCGGGGTCGAGGGTGGAATCGTCTGCCATTGTCTGGGTATCCCTTGCGTCCATCGACAAATTCGTACCCACGCAACACGTGCCGGAAAGAGTAACGGCCGAGATCGCGAAGTGTTGCACGGTCTATCGCCCGGGGATTTTCCGGGGATCACCGGGATGAACAGCTCCGGACAGACAAAGGCCTCCGGCGAGGGGATCGCCGGAGGCCTCGATCAATCACCGCGCCGAGGGCGCGGCCGAGCGTCTTAGTCGATCACTTCGACGATGCGATGGCCGCGGTCGACCAGCACCGGACGCTCGTTGACGATGGTGTAGCGGGCGCCGCGGGCGTTGTACTCGGCGGGGACGTCGTAATAGGTCACACCCGAGCTCGGCAGCACGGCGCCGACGCGGACATCGCCGTTGTAGTCGTAGGACGAGCGACGCTCGCGGGTGACGTACTGGCGGAAGCGGGGACGGTCATCGACGCCGAGGATGCCACCAACCGTGCCGGTGGCCGCACCGACGGCGCCGCCGACGATCGCACCGACCGGGCCGGCCGCATCCGCACCCTCTTGGGCGCCGCGCTCGGCGCCACGGACCAGGCCCTGCGCCTGGGCGGCCATGGGCAGGCTGAGGGCGATCGCGGAAACGGCGAGAAGGGTCTTGAAGTTCATCGTGCAGCTCCTGAACGAGTATCCCGCGACGCTGTGAAGCGCTGCCGGGTTCAGGGCAGTAACGTCCAACTCCCGGAAGGGATGCGTTGAAAGTTTCGGGGCCGAGCCGAGCTGGTGGGATCGTCCGGCCCCGGTTTCCCCGGCCGGCCGTCCGGTCCGATCAGGCTTCCTTGGGCATGGCCGACTGGATCAGCCGGTCCGAGCTCAGGTCCTCCTCGTCGTAGCCCAGGAGCTCGGCGAGGCGCCCGCGGGCCCGGCTGACGCGGCTCTTCACGGTGCCGACCTTGCAGCCCATGATGGCCGCGGCCTCCTCGTAGGAGACGCCCTCGGCGCCGACGAGCACCAGCGCCTCGCGCTGGTCCGGCGGCAGCTTGCCCAGAGCCGTCTGCAGGTCCTCGACGTCGAGGCGGTCGCCCTGGTGCGGGGCGGTGGCGAGACGGGCGGCGTAGGAGCCGTCCTGGTCCTCGACCTCGCGCACGCGCTTGCGGTGGTCCGAGTAGAAGATGTTGCGCAGGATCGTGAACAGCCAGGCGTTCAGGTTCGTGCCCGGCTGGAAGCGGGCGCGGTGCTGCCAGCCCTTCAGCAAGGTGTCCTGCACGAGGTCGTCGGAGCGGGCCGGGTTGCTCGTCAGCGACAGGGCGAAGGCCCGCAGGGACGGCACGGCCGCGAGCAGGCCGTTGCGGAACTCCGGCTCGATCGCCTCGCCGCGGGCCTTGAGGGCGGCCTCCAGCTGCGCGATCAGCTCGGCGAAGCGGGTCGGCTGCTCGTCCGGCGCCAGGCGCTCGTAGACCGTGCGCAGGTGCTCGCCGAGATGGCTGCGGATGTTCGAGGATAGGTTCGGCCGGCCATCGGAGGAGGCCGACAGGGCGTCGGGGGCGGTGTCGGTCACGTCGCGTGTCATGGCTCGTCGTAATCTGGGGCGGTCAGGTTTCGTGTCGGCCCGAGGCGTCCGAGAAGCACCCGCGTGGTCAACTGATGTCGGGCGTTGTAGCGCATCTGGGCCGGCCACGCATCCCGCTGGACAACCGTGGCCGTTATGCGCCGCGCCGCATCAACAGCCGCAGGGGGACGGGACCCGTTCCGGGCGCGGGATCGCCTGGGTGGAGGCTCCCTTGGAAGGGTCTCCCTCGGCAGAGGCTCCCGGGGCCTGGGCCGGCTTCAGGATGCGCACCGCGCCGTCGCGCAGGGAGAGCACATGGCCGCGCTCCACGTCGGTCCAGCACTCGTCGCGGGTGAGCGCCTTCGTGGCGATCACCGTGACGACGTCCTTCGCCCCGGTCTCCTGCGCGAAATCGACCCGCCAGTCCTCGTCCACCAGGGTCGCGGTGCCGAAGGGGGCGCAGCGGGTCAGGTAGCACAGGCGCTTGCCGCAATGGGCATAGAGGGTGCGGCTGTCCGACAGGAGCATGTTGAACACGCCGAGGCCGTGCAGCGCGGCGCAGAGGTCGGCCACGGCCCGGTCGATGCGCGCCGGGCTCGGCAGATCGGGCCAGCGCTGCTGCAGCTGGTCGAGCATCCAGCAGAAGGCATGCTCGCTGTCCGTCGAGCCCACCGGCTTGAACCAGGTCAGCGGCCACTTCTTCACGCCCTTGAGCTGGCCATTGTGCGCGAAGGTCCAGCGCCGGCCCCACAATTCGCGGCTGAACGGATGGGTGTTCTCGAGGTTCACCCGTCCGCGATTGGCCTTGCGCACGTGGGCGATGACGATGCGGCTCTTGATCGGCGTCCTGCGCAGGAGCCGGGCGAGCTCCGACTGCGCGCTTGGCTCCGGTTCGTGGAAGGCGCGGGCACCGCGTCCCTCGTAGAAGCTGATGCCCCAGCCGTCGGCATGCGGGCCGGTCTCGCCCCCGCGCCGCGCCAGGGCGGCGAAGGAGAAGCGGATATCCGTGGGGACGTTCGCGCTCATGCCGAGCAGTTCGCACATGGAGGTTCGGGGGACTTCGCGTGGGAGGACGGGCGGTGGTCGCGGGCGGCGGACCCCTGGGGGCACCGGGCACCCCACTCTAGAGGATTTTCCTGCCCGCGGGAGCGGCAATCCTGCGCAAACGCGTCAGGCCGCACTATGGCGCCATCGGACCCGGGAACCCGTGGCGGAGAACGGGCCGGGCGCCCGCCGAGGTGCGCCCCCGCGCTTTCGCCGCCGGAGACGATCCTCTAAGCCGCTCCCCGGGCCCCGTTTCCGGGGCATCGTGGACAGGGTGCCGATGGACCGCGATCCGATCGCCTTCACCTGGCGGACCGCGCGGCGGGAGCATGCCGCCGCGGTCGGGCTGGCGCTCGGTCTCGGCGGACCCCTCGCGCTGCTCGCGCTCCTGTGCCTGCGGGATCTCGTCGGCGTGCAGGTGCACGACACCGATCCCACGGGGCCGTTCCTGCGGATCGCCGCGGCCCTGCCCTGGCGTCCCGCCGCCGAGGGGCCCTTCGTGGCCTTCGCCGGCTGGACCCTGCCTCACGGCGAACTCGTGCGCGCGGCCTTCCTCGGGCTCGCGGCGGCGGCCCTCGCCTCGGCCGGCCTCGGCTGGGCCGTGGCGCGCCTGTGCTTCTATGCCCAGACCCGGACGGTGGCGGCCCTGCAGGGGCGGGTCACCGAGGCGATCCTGCGCGCGCCGCCCGGCGCCCGCGACGAGGCCCGCGCCCTGGCCCAGGCCATGGGAGACCTCCTCGCCCGCCTCGACACGCTGTTCGGCCTGGCGATCCTGGTGCCGGCGCTCGCGGTCGGCGGCACCGTCCTCGCCCTGGTCCTCGCCGGCCTCGCCGCGCCGCGCCTCGTGCCCACGATCGCCGCCGGGCTCCTGGCCGCCGGCCTCGCCCGGGCGCTGATCCAGCGGCGGATGCAGGACCGGGCCGCCCTGCGCCTCCGGGCCGGCGGGGCCGCCGGGCGGGCCCTCTCCGACCTGATCCGCCGCATGCCGGCGGTGCGGGCGCACGGGGCCGCCGCCTTCGAGCGCGGGCGCCTCGCCGCTAAGGGCGCGAGCACCCGCGATGCCCTCGAGGCCTCCGAATCCGCCCTGGCCTATGCCCGCGCGCCCTCCATGGCGCTGGCGATCCTGCTGCCCGCGATCGTCGTCGCGGTGGCCCTGTGGCGCGGCCATGACGGCACCACCGAGCCGGTGGAGCCCGGGGCCCTGCTGGCCGCCGCCGGCGGCTTCGCCCTCGCGGTGGTGGCCCTCACCGTGACCCTGCGGATGGCGAGCCTGCATCGCACCCTCGCCGGCCCATTCCGCGACGTCGCCGTCGCGGTGCCGGCCCTGGAGGGCCGTGCCCCGGCCCGGCCCGGCACGGTGACGGCCCTGCCGGAGGCGGGCGCCCTGGTGGTGCAGGGGGTCGGGGCCTACGATCCGGCCACCGGCGAGCGGCTCGCCGGCGTCGACGCCACCCTGCCGATGCCCGGCCACGTCGCCATCCTGGGCGAGCGCGGCAGCGGCAGCCGGGTGCTCGCCGCGATCCTGGCCGGGCAGCTCGAACCCTCCGCCGGCGCGGTCACCTACGGGGGCATCGACCTGCGGGCCTTCGAGCCGGAGGCGCGGGCCCGGCGCATCGCCCTGGCGGGGGCCGAGGCCATCCTCATCGAGGGCTCCTTGCGCCAGAACATCCTCTACGGCGCCTCCGGGACGCCCGATCCCGACGATCTCATCGCCACCTTGCGGATCACCGGCCTCGACGCCTTCGCGTATGCGCGCGGCCTGGAAGGCACCGTCGATCCGGCAGCCGAGCCGGAGATCGCCCGGGCCGTGGTGGCCGCCCGCCACGCGGTCCGCGAGGCGCTCGCCGCCGACAAGGCCGGCCGCCTGGTCGAGCCCTTCGATCCGGCCCGCTACAACCACCAGGCGACGGTGGGCGAGAACATCCTCTTCGGCGAGGCGGTGGGACCGGCCTTCGCCCCCGACCACATCGCGGCGCACCCGTATCTCCGCGCCGTGCTGGAGGCGGAGGGCCTCAGCCGGCCCCTCACGGAGATCGGGCTCCAGGTCGCCCGCAGCCTCGTCGAGATCTTCGCCGACCTGCCCGACGATCACCCGCTGTTCGAGACGTTCTCGCTGTTCCCGGCGGCCGAGCGCGGCTTCTTCGAGGATCTCGTCGGCCGCCAGCCCGAGGCCAAGGGCTGGCGTCGGGGCCCGGCCGGCCAGCGCGACCGCAAGCGCCTGATCGGCCTCGCCCTGCGCTACAGCGAGACGCGGCACCGCTTCGGCCTCATCGACGCCGCCTTCGAGGAGCGGCTGGTGGATGCCCGCCGCTCCTTCGCGCGCCTGATGCCCGCCAACCTGCGGGGCACGGTCGAGTTCTACGATCCGGCCCGGCTCACCGCCGCCGCGAGCCTGGAGGAGAACATCCTGTTCGGCCGCATCAACGGCGAGGAGGCCGGCGCCGAGGCGCGGGTGCGGGCGCTGGTGCGCCGGGTGCTCGCCGACGAGGGCCTCGAACCGGCCGTCTACCGCCTCGGCCTCGAGAGCCGGGTCGAGCCCGGCCTCGCCGGGGGCGGCGCCAGCCTCGGCGAGAACGCGATCGGCCCGCGCGAGCGCATCGCCATCGACCTCGCCCGCTGCCTCGTGCGCCGGCCGGACATCGTCGTCATCGCCATCGCCCTGGAGGACCGGAAGGGCGACGAGATCCGCGCCCGCCTCGCGGCCCTGCGGGCGGCCCGGGCCGGCCGGGGCCTCATCGTCTGCCTGCCGGATGCCGAGGCCCTAGCCGGGGTCGAGCCCTTCGACGCGGTGCTGCGCATCGAGCGCAACACGGTGCTCGCCGCCTGATCGCGGGGGAGGGCCGGGCCTTCCCCGGCTTTCCCGGACCTTCCCCTATTGCCGCCCCATTGGGATGCGATAGGCAGGAGAGCGTGCATCGTGCACGGGCGTCCGCCCGCCAGCGGACGGGTCGCTCTTCAGGACCACGCATGGTCTTCCTGTCCCGGGGTCCGTTCCGCCGCGCGGCGTCGGCCCTTCTCGCCCTCGCGATGCCGATCCTGGCCCTCGGCGCCGTGATCGCGGCGTCGCCCGCCTCCGCCGAGCCGTCCAAGGCCTTCGCCCCGATTCCGGCCGCGACCCTGGCTCTCATGCAGGCGCGGGGCACCACGGTGGCGGCCCCGGTGCTGTTCCGGGCCTACAAGAAGGAATCCGAGATCGAGGTCTGGAAGCGGGCCGGCAGCGGTCGCTTCGTCCACGTGAAGACCTTCCCGATCTGCCGCTGGTCGGGCCAGCTCGGCCCCAAGCGCAAGAGCGGCGATCGTCAGACCCCCGAGGGGTTCTACACGGTGCCCCAGCGCCAGATGAACCCGAACTCGCGCTACTATCTCTCCTTCGACGTTGGCTACCCCAACGCCTACGACAGGGCCCACGGCTCCACCGGCTCGGCCGTCATGGTCCACGGGGTCTGCTCGTCGATGGGCTGCTTTGCCATGACGGACCAGGTGGTCGGCGAGATCTACGCCATCGCCCGGGAGGCCTTCGCCGGCGGGCAATCCGCCTTCCAGTTCCAGTCCTTTCCGTTCCGGATGACGGCAGCGAACATGGCCCGGCACCGGACCGATCCGAACATCGATTTCTGGCGCCAGCTCAAGGAGGGCGCCGACCGGTTCGACGCGCTCGGCGAGGAGCCGGCCGTCAGCGTGGTCGGCGGTCGCTACGCCTTCGCGCCCGCCAAGGATCCGGCCCGGGAAGCCCAGGTCGTCGCCTATCGCCGGGCCGAGGAGGCGCGCATCGCCACCCTGGTGGAGGAGGGGAGCGCGGCCGTGCGCACCACCTATTCCGACGGGGCGCAGCACCCGTTCTGGGCGGCGCTCGCGGCCAAGGGCGCCTCCCTCGGCGACGTGAGCCGGCCGGAGGCCCTGGCGTATGCGGGCCAGGAGGTGGTGGTCATCGCGGCCCGGCCGCGCCCGGTCCAGGTGGCCGAGGCGGTGTGGGCGCGCTGGATCGCGCCGGATTCGCCGCTCTCGCGAACCCGGATGCCGGGCTTCGTGCCCGCCTATGAGCGCACGGCGCCGCTCTTCGCGCCCCTGGCCACGACCGTCCCGGGGACGGAGGCCTATCCCGTTGCTTGGCCGCGCCTGGTTCGCCTCAGCCTGTCGGGTGCCCTGCCGGTGCCCGTCCCGGCCCGGGGCGCCATCGATGTCCTGGCGCAGCGGTGAGCGGGCTGGTGGCCGGGCCGACACAGTTCGCCGACGAAGTTCCGGGCCGGCCGTCTCCCCGCCTGGCCATGTGCGGGCTCGCACATCGGGGGGCAGGGCGGCTTACTACCTCAGAGCAGTTCCACTTCGATCCCGGCACCCGCCTGTCGCCGACCAGCGAGGATTGGATCGCGCCGGTGCGACGAAGGGCACCCGATCCGCGTTGGGATCGGGGCACATGGTAATCGAACGATGACCTTCTCCTCCCGTCCCTTCGCGGATGACGGCCTCACCCTGACCTTCTGGGGTGTCCGCGGTTCGACGCCCGTCAGCGGCCCGGATTACACCGAGTTCGGCGGCAGCACGCCCTGCCTCGAGATCCGGTGTGGCGAGCGGCTGTTCCTGCTCGATGCCGGCTCGGGCCTGAATGCCTGCGGCCGCCATCACCGCGATGCGATGCCCAAGGAGATCGACCTCCTCTTCAGCCACCTGCACCTCGACCACACCGCCGGCCTGCCGTTCTTCAAGCCTGTGGTGCTCGACCCGGAGCGGACCCTCAACACCTATTGCGGCAACCTCGACGGGGAGAGCGCCGCCGCGGCCCTCGACCGGCTGTTCTCGCCGCCGCTGTTTCCCGTCACCCTCGACATCATTCCCTGCCGGCTGGCCCATCACGGCTTCAAGGCCGGCGAGCGGCTGACCTTCCCGGACGGCGCCACCGTCGACACGATCCTGCTCAACCATCCGCAGGGCTCGGTGGGCTACCGCTTCGAGCATGCGGGGCGGCGGCTCTGCGTGATCAGCGACATCGAGCACAGCGATCCGTGGCCGGACACGACCCTGATGGACTTCGTGCGCGACGCCGACCTCGTGGTCTATGACGGCATGTTCACCGAGGGCGAGTACCCGGTCTGCCGGGGCTGGGGCCACTCGACCTGGCAGAAGGGCGTGGAACTGGCGCAGGCCGCCGGGGTGAAGGCGCTCGCCATCATCCACCTGCATCCCTGCCACACCGACGCGATGCTGCGCAGCGTCGAGGCCGACATGCAGGCGGCGATGCCCACCGCCTTCATCGCCCGCGAGCGCCAGACCGTGGCCGTGGGCGAGCCGGTGCGCAGCGCACCCACCCTGGCCCTGGCCCGCACCGCCTGAGGCAGGCAGGTCCCTCGCCCGGACGGAGAGGGACCGCCCGGCGCGATCAGGCCGCGTCCTCGCGCCCCATTTCCTCGCGCCCGATGCGGCTGTGGCGCCGGCTCCAGCCGAAGTAGATCAGCAGACCGATGGCGAGCCAGACGACCAGGCGCAGCCAGGTCTCCCCGTCGAGTGACACCATCATGGCAAAGCAGCTGAGGATGCCGAGGATCGGCACCAGCGGCACCAGGGGCGTGCGGTAGTCGCGGCGCGCGTCCGGCTGGGTCCGGCGCAGGATGATGACGCCGACGCAGACCAGGATGAAGGCCAGCAGCGTGCCGATGCTCGTCATGTGGCCGAGCTGGGAGATCGGCAGGAAGCCGCCGAGGGCGCTGGTGAACACCATGAAGAACAGGTTCGAGCGGTAGGGCGTCTTCCAGGTCGGGTGGATCTTGGAGAAGAAGCCCGGCAGCAGCCGGTCCTGGCTCATGGAGTAGAACACCCGGCTCTGGCCGAGCAGCAGCACCAGGATCACGGTGGAGAAGCCCGCGATCACGCCGAGCGTCACGAGGCTGCGCAGCCACGGGAACGGCGTCTGGGCGATGGCGGTGTTCACCGGCGCCGCGTCGCCCTTCATCTGGTCGTAGTGCACGAGGCCGGTGAGCACGCCCGCGAAGGCGATGTAGATCACCGTGCAGATGGCGAGCGACCCCAGGATGCCGATCATCATGTTGCGCTGGGGGTTCTTGGCCTCCTGTGCCGCCGTCGAGACCGCGTCGAAGCCCACATAGGCGAAGAACACCACGCCGGCGCCCCGCATGATCCCGCTCCAGCCGTACTCGCCGAAGGTGCCGGTGTTCTCGGGGATGAACGGCACGTAGTTCTGCGCCTTGATGTAGAACAGGCCGACCCCGATCACGACCGCCACCACGGCGAGCTTGATCATCACCACCACGGCATTGACCCGGGCCGATTCCCGGATGCCGATCATCAGGAGCGCCGAGGCCGCCACGATGATGAAGATCGCCGGCAGGTTGACGAGGCCGTGCGCCGTGGTGCCGTCCGCGAGGGCGTAGGTCTCGAAGGGGGAGTGGACGAGGCTCGGGGGCAGGTTGATCCCGAGGGTGTCGCGCAGGAAGCGCGTGACGTAGCTCGACCAGCTCACCGAGACCGTGGCGGCGCCCACCGCGTATTCGAGCACGAGGTCCCAGCCGATGATCCAGGCCACGAACTCGCCCATGGTGGCGTAGGCGTAGGTGTAGGCCGAGCCCGCCACCGGGATCATGCCGGCGAGCTCGCTGTAGCACATGCCCGCGAAGGCGCAGGCGATGGAGGCGATGGCGAAGGAGATCACCACCGCGGGGCCCGCATGCTCGGCCGCCGCGATGCCGGTCAGGGAGAACAGGCCGGCGCCGATCACCGCGCCGATGCCGAGGGCGATCAGGCTCCAGGGGCCGAGGGTGCGGGCGAGCTTGTGCTCGCCGCCTTCCGCGTCGCGGTTCAGCCGCTCCAGCGATTTCGTGCGCGTGAGGTCGCCCGCGAGGCCTGCCGCCATGGGTTGGTCCTATCCTGGTTGGGAGCGGGTGGTCCGCCCGGCCAGGCGGGCGGACCCGGAAGAGGATGGCAAGGGTGTCATCGTCGTGATCTGCGATCTTGGCGTGTGCCCAGCGCAGTGGCAAACGGCGAATGACGGCACCAGCCGGTTTCGGGCCGCACTCCGGTCACGGGCGCGTGATCGCCGCCTCGGCGGCGGCGGCCTCCGCGCCCTCGATCAGCGGGCGGAGGATCGCCCGCGCCCGCGCGGTGATGGCCGGGCCAGCCAGGTCCGGCGTCCCGGCCTGGACGG
Source organism: Methylobacterium sp. BI1 (assembly GCF_056680125.1). Taxonomy (NCBI): domain Bacteria; kingdom Pseudomonadati; phylum Pseudomonadota; class Alphaproteobacteria; order Hyphomicrobiales; family Methylobacteriaceae; genus Methylobacterium; species Methylobacterium sp. BI1. The sequence continues at coordinate 565,912 of NZ_CM155267.1, forward strand.
GCGGCGCCGGGGCGTACTCGGCCACGAGCTGGCTCGTGCGGGCCGCCTCGGGCCCGGCGAGCCGCGCGGCGAGCGCCAGGGCGAAATCCAAGCCCGCCGAGATGCCCGCCGCCGTGACGCGGTTGCGGTCGAACACCACCCGTTCATCCACCGGAACGGCCCCGAGGCGCGGCAGCACCTGGTCCCGCACGCACCAGTGCGAGGTGGCGCGGTAGCCCCGGAGCAGGCCGGCCGCCCCGAGGATCAGCGAGCCGGTGCAGACGCTGGTGATCCAGCCGGCCCGTGCCGCCCGGTCGCGCAAGAAGGCCAGGGTCTCGGCATCGCGCATCTGCGCGGGTGTGCCGTCGCCTCCCGGCACGAACAGCACGTCGAGGTCGCGCGGGCAGGTCTCGAAGCTGTCCCCGGCCAGGAGGACGAGGCCGGTATCCGACGCGACGGGGCCGGCCGTGCGCGCCACGAGGTGCAGCCCGCCTCCGGCGATGCCGGCCAGCAGCGCCTGCGGGCCGACGAGATCGAGGGCGGTCATGCCCGGATAGAGCAGCATCGCGATGCGCAGCGCGCGCGCCGGCTCCGCCCCGGACGGCCCGGCCGAAGAGGACCCAGCCGACGAGGCTCCGACGGCGGTCAGCGCGGCGGCGCCCGCGAGCCCGGCGACCGCGACGGCGCGGCGGGTGGGGCCGGGGGGCTGCGTCACGCGTTCGGCCTGACCTCGAAGGACTCGATCGCCTTGATCAGCGTCGCCGCCCGGTAGGGCTTTGTGAAGAACAGGCTGCCCGCGATGAGGCGGGGCGGCGTCTGCGAGAACCCCGTGGCGTAGATGACCGGCAGGTCGGGACGCAGGGCCCGCGCGGCCTCGGCGAGCTGCCATCCGTCCATCAGGCCCGGCAGCCGAATATCGGTGAACAGGATGTCGACGGACGCTTCCGCCTTCAGGATATCCAGGGCGATCTCGGCGGTCGCCGCCTGGAAGACGGCGAAGCCGGCATCCTCGAGATCGGCCGTGATGACTTCGAGTAGCAGAGACTCGTCCTCCACCATGAGGATCCGTGGTTTGGCCGAGCCGCTCATCGTTGTGGCGTTCCGTCAGGCGTAGCTTAGGCGTGGTGTGCGACCGAGTCGGGACGCCTCTTCACTCGGATGAGGGGACGATAACTCGGTTCGATCACGAGGCAAGTAGATCCATACTGTCGTGCCCCGGCCCGGTTCGCTTTGAATCTCGACGTGCCCATCGGATTGCTTGGCAAAGCCGAAGACCTGACTCAGGCCGAGGCCGGTGCCCTCGCCCACCGCCTTGGTGGTGAAGAAGGGCTCGAACGCGCGGGCGAGAACCTCGGGGGCCATGCCCCGGCCGCTATCCGCGAGCTCGATGGCCACGTGATCGACGGGGCGCAGGGCGGGAATCCGCTCGGCCTCCGCGGCGGGAACGTTGCGGGTGCGGATCACCGCGCGTCCCCCCGTCTCGGTCGCGTCGCGGGCATTCACCGCGAGGTTCAGCAGGGCGTTCTCCAGTTGGTTGGCGTCGACGCAAACGGGCCAGACCTGGGGCGCGAGGGCCATTTCCGGACCCTCCACCGCGCCGAGGGCACCGCGCAGGAGTTCGGACAGGTCGCGGATCAGCCGGTTCGGGTCGACCCGGGCCGGCCGGAGCGGCTGCCGGCGGGAGAAGGCGAGCATCTTCTGCACCAGGGCCGCGGCGCGCTCGGCCCCGGTCAGTGCACCGGTCAGCGAGCGGCGAGCCCCGCTCTCGGGCGGCAGGAAGCGCTCGATCCGGTCGAGGTTGCTGATGACGACGCCGAGCAGGTTGTTGAAGTCGTGGGCGACGCCCCCCGTGAGAGCGCCGATGGCCTCCATCTTCTGGCTCTGGCGCAGCATCTCCTCGGCCTGGTCGCGCTCGGCATGGGCCTCGTGCAGGGCGGCCAGCGCCGCGTCGCGCTCGTCGATCCGCGCCAGCAGCTCGGCATTCGCCCTGCGCAACTGGTCGGGCGAGGGCAGGGCGAGGGCCCGCGGCAGCAGGACCCAGAGCAGGATCGCCGTCACGATCGAGGCGGCGGCCGTGACCGCCTTGATCGCGGCCTCCGCCGCGTAGTCCGGCACCCAGAGGGTCCAGATCGCGAAGAGGTGGGTGGTGCCGCAGGCGAGGATGAACAGGGCGAAGGCCCAGAACATCCACCCGAAGGCGATGTCGCGCCGCCGGGTCACGAAGACTCCCAGCGCGACCGGGATGGTGAAGTAGGCGAAGGCGATGATCGCGTCCGAGACGACATGCGTCCAGATCAGCTCCGGCCGCCACAGCAGGCAGATCCCGTGCGGCGCCAGGCTGGTGCGGTCGAGGAAGCTGCTCAGGATCGCGAGCATGTCAGGTCTCGAAGGCTCCGGGGTCAGCCGCATCCGACCGGGCAGGCACGGCGGGCATGATCTGGGCTGGATTATAGCCTGAACGACGTCCGACGTCCCAGACAAATGCGCGTGTCGACTATGAGCTATTAAAGGTCACGACTGGGGCGGACGCTGATTTATTATGGCTCCGCACGCCGGGATTGCGGCGGCGCGCGGTTTCGGCCTGGGCTCTCAAGCCGGGCTCTCGGCACGACGCCTGAGGCGACCGGCGAAACCGGAGCGGTCAACCCTGTCCCGCACGGCCGGGCGCCGGCCGGCGCCGCTCGCCGCGCGCGTCTATTCCACCACGACCTTGTAGGGCTGGCCGGTCCGGAGGGTGGCGCCGCGCTCCAGGCCGTTCAGCACGAGGAAGCGCTCAACCGGCTTGTCCGGAACCACCATGCGCTGCGCCAGGGTCTCGACGGTCTCGCCGGCGCCGGCCGTCACCACCACGAGGCGCAGGGGCCGCAGGGTCCGGGCCTCGGCCGGATCGATCGCCGACAGGCTCTCGGTCCAGCGCCGGAACGCGCCGTCCGGATCGGTGCTGCCCTTGGCCGCCATGATCATCCGGAAGGTGGTCTCGCCGACGCGGATCACGGCGAGGCGGAAGGTCCAGTCCTTGCCGCGGGACAGGGCCGTCGCCGCCGGGTAGCCGGCGACCATCCGGTTCTCCAGGGAGCCCGGCTCGACGACGTCGTTCCAGGTCGCCTTCAGCACTTCGTCGAGGCCCTGGCCCGGATTGCTCTCGACCTGATCGAAGAGCAGGCGCCGGCTGCCCTCTCCGGTGGTGCCCAGGACCGCGTTCCGGGTGTTCTCGATGGAGAAGCCCTCCGGCACCTCGAAGGCGATGCCGAGGGCCGGATGGAGGAACTTGCGCCCGCGCACGACGCCGTCCCCCGGATTGTCGCCATAGGCGATGCCGTCGATGGCCGCGAGGTAGCGGGCGCGCTCGTCGACCCCGAGGCCGGGGGCCCCGATGAGGCGGGCGGCGCGGGTCACCAGGGTGATGCGCTCGGTGGTGCCCGGATGGGTCGCCAGCATGTCGGGTTCGCCCGCCATGCCGGTACCGGTCTTCAGGGCCGTGGTCCGGCTCAAGGCCGTGAGGAACCGGCCGGCGCCGAACGGATCGTAGCCGGCGCGCGCCAGGGTACGCACCCCGACGCTGTCGGCCTCCAGTTCCTGGTCGCGCGAGAACCGGGCCAGGGCGAATTTCGACTGGCTCTGGAGCTGGGCGCCCGTCACGGGGTCGTTGAGCACGTCGGCCACGACCTTGCTCACCAGCTGCGAGCGCAAGGCCAGCTCGGTGCGCGCCGTGGCGTGGCGCAGGGTGACGTGGGCGATCTCGTGGGCGAGGACGGCGGCCACCTCGGAGGTGTCGCTCGCCAGCGCCAGCAGGCCCCGGGTGACGTAGAGCCGGCCGCTCGGCAGTGCGAAGGCGTTGATGACGGGCGAATCGAGCAGGGTGACCGCGTAGGTCTCCTCCGGCCGCTCGGTCGCCTTGACGAGGCGGTCGGTCACGTCGCTGACCAGGCGGAGCGTCGCCGGGGACCGGTACTCGCCGCCGAAGGAAGCCACCAGCTTGGCGTGGTCCGCATCCGAGGCGGTGCGCTCGCGCCCCGTCGTGCGCGGCGCCTCGCGGGGCACGGCCAGCGTCGCCTTCTGCACGACGGCACCGGTCTGGTCGCCGATGCAGCCCGAGAGCAGCAGTCCGAGGAGCGGCCAGGCGGCGTGCCGGCCGGGCCGGAGACGGCGCGCCGGCGACGGAGCGGCCGTCGCGCGCATCGTGAGGCGGAGGATCGAACCCATGCCGTTCAGCGCCGCTGCGCCTGCTCCCCGTCCAGAACTTCGATCATGTCGGCACTCGCGATGTCGAGGGTCGGGCCGAGCCACGCCTCGACCACCCCCCGCACCCGGACCTGCCGCCCGCGCAGGGAGGCCGCACTCAAACCACGTTCCTGCAAGACGCGCCAAGTGCGTTTCGACACGGTCACGGTCAGCCCATCCTCGCCCCGGCGCACGAAGTCGAGATAGGTCCGGCGTGGGCGCTCGCCGACCCACCGTACCGCCCCCTGCAGCACGACGAAGCGACCCAGTCTGGCGCGCAGGGCCGGGCCGTCCTGGACGTCCGGACCGGTTTGGCGCCAGAGGCCGCTGCCGCGCCGCCGCGCCCCGGCCTCCACCGCCAGGAGGGCCGGCCGGCACAGGGTGTCCCGCTCGCCCGCATCGACCGCGACGAGGCCGAGGGCCACCAGACCGGCCGCGAGGTCGGGCGTCGTCGCCTCGGCGTCGGTCTCGTCCAGCGTCGCGTCGACATGGGCCCGGCCCCATCGATCGCTCTCGCCCCGGGCGACCAGCGTCAGGGCGCGTCCGGTCCGGGCGAGCAGCCAGGCGCGGGCCTCCGAGGCCTGCTCTGCGCCGTCCGGCCAGCGCACGCCGTCCAGCACGGCCCGATGGCCCGAGGCGAGGATCAATTCGCCCCGCGGGTCGAGGCCGGCGAGACGCTCCGCCCGAGCCGGCGCCTCACGGCACTCGGGCGCCACCGCGCCGGCCGGATTCGGCAGCGCGAGCACGGCGCTCACGGCGAGGCCGAGACGCCGTGCTCCCCGCAGGCGGGGCGATCGTCGCTGTGCGATCGTCACGAAAACCGACTCCCGGGCGATGGCGCGAATCCCACGCCATTGTCGCCCCGTACGGGGCGGAGACAAGGAAGGGCGCCGCTGCGCAGGGCGGTTCATGCCGCATTGCGGCAAGATGGCCACAGGCGCCGAGCCTCGTGCTCCGGCCGGCCGAGGCGTGCGTCCCCGGTTGGCGGGTCCGGACGATGATGCTAGGAACACCCCCGGTGAGTCTCCGTAGCTCAGCTGGACAGAGCACAGGTTTCCTAGATCACAATTGGGCGTCGCGAGGGGAAACCGCGCGGCGGATCCGCTCAAATTCGGGGAACGCTCAACGTGTGCCGCCGGCGCACGCAGCCAATCCCGAGCCAAGCCCGGCACCCGCATCCGCGGGCCTCGGGACGGTGTAGAGACTAGACGGGCGGCACCTAAGGGGTTCGGCGACGAAGCCTACGGTGGAGGGATAGTCCAGACCACGAACGGGCGCTTTCGGGCGCGCGGCGGCGGAAGCCGAAGTGGGATGAAACCTGGGGTCGCAGGTTCGAGACCTGCCGGGGACGCCACCACGCATGCGCCGTGTCGCGCGCCATGCCCTGCTCGCGGGATGTCCGGGCCGCGCTTGCAACGATTTCGTCTGAGAGGTTCGAGGCCACTTTGCCCGGCATGCCCCGCCCTGGCAGGGCCCGGCGCGTGCGCGCAGTCCGTGCGCGCAGTCTTCGGGCCGACGTCCGAACGGTCGCGTGCTCTGGGCAGCCCGTCCTTAAGGCTTGCGGGTCCGGGTGTCTTCCTCGATGGCCGCCTGATGATACCAGCTGTCGTGGTAGGCCACCTGGGCCGGGCGCTGGCCCTTGGGTGCGCCGTCGGTCTTGCCGATCGCCTGTGATCCCTGGGGTGCGGAGGTCCGCGGATTGCGGAAGGGCAGGATCGTGGCCGTCTGTTGATGATGTCCCATAGTCATGGAGCGCGTGGTCCTCTCTTGCGCTGCCTTCGCCGCGCCTTAGGTGAAGAGTATAGGTCTGCCTGATACGTTTTGCATCACGAGGACCCCATGAAATTCCTCAGATGCGAGAAATATAGGCTTGCCGCATATTCTTTCAGGATTGGTCAAGGTCTCTGACCGTTCGCGGCGCGAAATCGGGCATGACCGTTCTTTGACCTGTCGTGTCTTGACCGGCACATGTCTTGATGTGCCGCACGATCTCGCCCTGCGTCACCGGATCGTCGGTCGAGTTCAGCGCGCGACCGGGCTGCCGCCGGGCCCCGGGCGCGATGCGGGAAATGTGGGGTCGGCGGCTTGTCCACATGATCGCCCGGCCGGACGGTCCCCCGGGTCCGGTTCGGTTTGACGCCTGCGGGAGGGGGCCATACCGTCCCGCCGGGCGAACGGAAGGCAGGTCGTCTCCGCAGCGAAGCTTCGCTGAGGGCGAAGGGTCCGGACGTGGTCAGGCCCTGGCGCTGCAGGAGCTCGCAGCAGAGCGTGGGACGGGCGAGATGGCTGGGCAGAAGACCGACGCGCGGGACGTCCATGTGGGGCAGCGAATCGCCGAGCAGCGCAAGCGGGCGTCCCTGACCCAGAAGCGCGTCGCCCAGAGCTTCGGGATGTCGGCCGCCCAGCTTCAGAAATACGAGAAGGGCACCAACCGCATCAGCGCCATCCACCTCGACACCTTCAGCCGGCTGACAGGGGTGCCGATCGCCTACTTCTTCGACGGGCTGGCGCACGAGGGCGCGGCGTCGTCCGGCGGCGAGGCGGATGCGGGATTCTCCGAAAGGCCGCAGGAGGTCTACGCGGCCGACAATCCCTGGCTGGGCCTGACCGACGTCGTGGTACAGCACGTGAACACGCATTTCCCCGAGCCGGAGCGCCGGCGGTTCGCCGCGATCCTGCAGGCGATCGGACGCCAGCTCGACGGCTGATCTATCGTCCGATTCGTTCGCTTTGACGGATTTATCCGGTCTTCCGGCTTGACCCTATCGAGCCACCCTGCCAGACACTCGCCCCTGAACAATCAGGAACGGCGCCGCGACATCCTGGGCGCCCACAGCATGGGGCCTTCAATGCCGCGTTCAAACTACCTGTTCACGAGCGAGTCCGTCTCGGAAGGCCATCCCGACAAGGTGTGCGACCGGATCTCCGACACCGTCGTCGACGCCTACCTCGCGGCGATGCCGGAGGCCCGCCTCGGGGTCGAGACCCTGGCCACCACCAACCGGATCGTCATCGCGGGCGAGGTGCGCGGCCCCGATTCGGTGACCTTCGACCATCTCACCGAGCTGACCCGCGCTGCGGTGAAGGACATCGGCTACGAGCAGTCGGGCTTCCACTGGAAGCACAACGACATCGCCATCCACCTGCATGCCCAGTCCGCCGACATCGCCCAGGGCGTCGACTCGTCCGGTAATAAGGACGAGGGCGCGGGCGACCAGGGCATCATGTTCGGCTACGCCTCCGACGAGACGCCCGAGCTGATGCCGGCGCCGATCTACTATGCCCACAAGATCCTCAAGGACCTCGCCGACGCCCGCAAGGCCCGTCAGGGCGACGCCGCCAAGCTCGGTCCCGACGCCAAGAGCCAGGTCACCGTCCGCTACGAGAACGGCCGCCCGGTCGGCGTCACGCAGATCGTGCTCTCGACCCAGCACCTCGACGAGTCCCTCGACTCGGCCGACGTGCGCGCCATCGTCGAGCCCTACATCCTGGCCGCCCTGCCGCAGAACTGGGTCTCCGAGGAGACCGTCTGGCACGTGAACCCCACCGGCAAGTTCGTGATCGGCGGTCCCGACGGCGATGCCGGCCTCACCGGCCGCAAGATCATCGTCGACACCTACGGCGGCGCGGCGCCCCACGGCGGCGGCGCCTTCTCGGGCAAGGATCCGACGAAGGTCGACCGCTCGGCCGCCTACGCGGCGCGCTACCTCGCCAAGAACGTGGTGGCGGCCGGCCTCGCCACCCGCGCGACGATCCAGCTCGCCTACGCCATCGGCGTCGCCAAGCCGCTCTCGATCTACGTCGACCTGCACGGCACCGGCCAGGTCGACGAGGCCAAGCTCGAGGACGTGCTGATGAACGCCCTCGACCTGTCGCCCCGCGGCATCCGCACGAAGCTCGGCCTCAACAAGCCGATCTACGCCCGCACCTCCGCCTACGGCCATTTCGGCCGCGCGCCGGAGGCCGATGGCGGCTTCTCGTGGGAGCGCACCGACCTCGCCGACAGCCTCAAGTCGGCCCTGTCCTGATCCCATGAGCCTGGGGCGGGACCAGCTCCCGCCCCATCCGGGCGGGCACGAACCACCGGAGGGCGCCGACCGCGCCTTCTACGGCCGCCGCAAGGGCAAGCGCCTGCGGGCCGGCCAGGAGCAGCGCCTGTCCGCGCTGCTGCCGAGCCTCCGGCTGGCCCTGCCGCCGGCCGGCGCGCATCTCGATCCTCCGAGCCTGTTTCCCGTGCCGGTGGACGAGGTCTGGCTCGAGATCGGCTTCGGCGGCGGCGAGCACCTCGCCGCCCAGGCGACCGCCCACCCCCGCACCGGCATCATCGGCGCGGAGCCCTTCGTCAACGGCGTGGTCAAGCTCCTGCGCGCGGTGGACGAGGCGGACCTCCGCAACGTCCGGATCTGGGACGAGGACGCGACCGCCCTGCTGGCGGCCCTGCCCGATGCCAGCCTGGCCCGGGTCTACCTGCTCTATCCCGATCCCTGGCCCAAGCGCCGGCAGCGCAAGCGCCGCTTCGTCTCCGACGGCGCCCTCGCGGAGATCGCCCGCGTCCTCCGGCCCGGCGGCGTGTTCCGCTTCGCCAGCGACATCGACGATTACGCCGGCTGGACCCTGGTTCGCGCCGCGCGCTGTCCGGACCTCGCCTGGACCGCCGAGGCGGCCCGGGACTGGACGCGGCCCTGGTCGGATTGGCCGGGTACCCGCTACGAGGCGAAGGCCCTCGCCGCGGGCCGGCCGCCGAGCTACCTCGAGTTCCGCCGGGTCGGACCGGCCTGAGGGCGCGGGCCTGAGCGCGGCGGCGCAAACTGGTTTGCCGACATCCTTTTGGTGGGGTTGTTCGGGAAACACGCATCCCCATCTCAGCCCGGCCTTGTTCCGCCCGGTCTTCGGTTGTCTGATAGGCGCCGACGACGCGCGAGCCTTCCGGTGGAGCGCGGCCGTGCGTCCGTGACACGAGGTCGGACGCGCCGAGCGAGGATGTGGCGTGCACGACGCTTCGGACAAGTCTTCCGTGGATCCAGGCAAGTCTTCCATGGGCGTGCCTTCCATGGGCGTGTCTCCCATCGGCAAGTCTTCCGTGGGTGCGTCTTCCATGGGTGCGTCTTCCATGGGCGCGTCTCCTGTCGCGGGCGTCGGGACGGACCCGGCGTCGGAGCCCGCGCCGGGACCGGATGCGGACCTGCGCGGGACCGCCTTCGCGCAGGCGCCGATCGGCATCCTGGTCGTGGACGGGGCCGGCCTCATCCGGGACGCCAACCCCCATCTCTGCGACCTCCTGGGCTATGAGCCGGGCGCGCTCGACGGGCGGGCCCTCTCGGTCCTCGGCGCCGTGGCCCAGCGCGTCTGCATCCGGCGCTGGCTCCGGGCGGACGGCACCGGCCTCGACATGCGCATCCGTCCCTCCAAGCGGCGGGACGACCTGCAGATCCTCGTGGTCGAGGCCGTCGATCCCGACGAGGTCGTGCGGGCCGAGGAAAACCGCGCCGCCCTGACGGCGGCGGGCCTGGGCGAATGGCGCTACGACTTCGCCGACGGCCGGGTCGTCCTGTCGCGCCGGGCCGCGCACCTTCTCGGCTATGCCGCCGACGATCCGGTCACCTGGAACCGCCTTCAGGCCGCGATGGACAGCGGCGAGGTCGCCCGCATCCGCGCCCAGGTCCGCGCATCCCTACGGGACGGCGCGCCCTTCGCCTTCGAATGCCGCCTGCGCCGTGCGCCGGACGGCACCACCATCGATGTCGGGGTGCGGGGGCAGGCCATCCCGGCGGGGGAGGGCAGCGGTCGGCCCGCGGCCCTGGTCGGCGTGGTCGAGGACGTGACCACCCACGTGGAGGCCCGCAACGCCCTGCGGGACGGCGAGCAGCGCCTGCGCATCGCCACCTCCCTGGCGGCCCTCGGGATCTTCGAGTGGCACATGCTCGACGACCAGGCCATCTGGGAGAACGAGCGCATGTTCGCGATCTTCGGGCGCAGTGCCGCCGACGGCGCGCTGGGCAAGCGCGAATTCCTCGAGACCGTGCTGCACCCGGACGACCGCCCGGCCTTCCGGGCCGCGATCTCGCAGGCCCTGCGCGAGGACAGCACCCTGGCGGTCTCGGGTCGCATCCGCCGCCTCAGCGACGGGGCATGGCGCACCCTCGACTTCGCCGGGCGCTTCGAGCGCGATGCGCCCAACCGCCTGCCCCGGCGCCTGATCGGGGTCGTGGCCGACGTGACGGAGCGCCGGCTCGCCGAGGAGCGCCAGACGCTCCTGATCCGCGAACTGCACCACCGGGTGAAGAACACCCTGGCCACGGTCCAGGCCATCGTCGGATCGACCGCCCGCACCGCCTCCAGCATCGAGAGCTTCTACGAGGCCTTCGTCGGCCGGATCATGTCCCTGGCCCACACCCACTCGGTCCTCACCGAGGACACCTGGCAGACGGCGTCCCTGCGCACCCTGCTCGCCAACGAGCTGAAGCCCTACGCGGAAGGATCCCTGAACGGTGCGGAGGAGCGGGACGCCCGCATCCAGCTCTCCGGACCGCCCGTCGACATGGCGTCCGAGGTCGCGGTGCCGATCGGCATGGCGATCCACGAGTTGACCACGAACGCCGCCAAGTACGGGGCCCTGTCCACCCGGGACGGCCGAGTGGCGATCACCTGGGCGCTCGAGCCCGGCGGTCCGGCCGGGACCCTGCACTTCACCTGGGTCGAGAGCGGTGGCCCACCGGTCGCGCCGCCCAAGCGGCAGGGCTTCGGCTCGCGCCTGCTCCAGCGGGTGCTGACGGCCCAGGTCCGGGCCGAGGTCTCGATGGACTACCCGCCGGAGGGGTTCACCCTGACGATGCGGGCGCCCCTGCCGGTCCGCAACGCGGCGCTGAATCCGCTGGCCTGAGGGCGCCCGCCAAGGGTGGTCCCGCGATCAGGCCGCGCCGCGGCTGTCGGTCTCCCCGCCCGCCTCGACGAAGGCCTTGAGCTCGTCGAGGGAGCCGAAGGTGAAGCGGCCCCGCGGCGTGTCCGCCTCGATCACGCCGGTGGAATACATCACGTAGGTGTTCCCCCCCGAGGCGTAGGTGCCGACCACCTGCGGTTCCTCCGCGACGGGGGCCGTGGGCTCGGCGGCCGGCGGCTCCGGGGTCGGTTCGGGCTTCTCCGCGGGAGCGTCCACGACCTCGGCCGCCGCGATTGCGGCGGGCGGCGGGGGCACGGGGTCGGGCGCGCGGTGGGGCTGCGCTTCGGCCTCCACGAAGCGGGGGGCGCTCCCGAGCGCGGGGGCGGGCTCCGGCACCGGCACCGGCACGGGCACAGGCTCCAGCAGGGGCTTGGGCGCCGGCACGTCGAACAGGTCGTCCTCCGTCGCCCGGGTCTCGGGCCCCGGTGCGACGTCGGCGAAGTCCGGCTCCGGGATCCGCGGCTCCGGACGGTCGTGGGGCGCGTCCGCCGGCAGGAGGTTCGGCAGCAGAGGTTCGGCGGCCGAAGGCTCCGGGGCGGGCGGGGCAGGATCGAAGAAGGTCGGTTCCAGGCCGGGGCGGGTGGACGCGGCGCCTGCCAAGCCCGCGCCAGCGCCAAGACCCGCGCCAAGACCCGCGCCAATGCCCGCGCCAGCGCCAAGACCCGCGCCAATGCCCGCGCCAGCGCCAAGGCCCGCGCCGGCGCCGAGGCCCGCGCCCAGGCTCGCGGCGGTGGCGGCCAGGCTCGGCCGGGCCCGCAGCGCGGCGCTCGGGTCCGCTGCCCCGGGGAGGGCGAGCTCGGTCTCGGCCGGGGGGGCGGACTGGGGCGCCGGCGGCGCCTCGCGGACGGCGCGCTCCAGGCCGCGCAGGCGGCCCGCCACGACCGCCAGGCCCAGCACCACGGCCCCGGCCGACGCCGTGGTAGCGCCCGCGATGGTCATGGCGAGGCCGCTCTCCAGCCGGACGAAGGGGAAACCCTGGATGACCGATACGATTCCGCCGACGATCATGACGGCGGCCAGCGCGAACAGCGCGATATTCATGGATGTCTCGACAAACGCCTGCACCTTCAGGTGCGGCGCGCACACTAAAGGCCTGGGGGGCATTTGCAAAACGCACAATCGCGCGTCGGGCGCGGCCGCCCACCGCGCAGGCCCCCTCCGATCGCCGCCGCCGGGTATCGACCGCACCCGGGCATCGACTTCCCCCGGGCATCGACTTACGTAACGGCGCGTTGGTGACAGGGTCGCGCGCCGGTCGCGCGTTGTCCTGCGTCCAATGTCTCACGAGCCGGAGAGTTGCCCATGACCTTCACCCTGCCCGAACTGCCCTACGCCTACGACGCGCTCGGCCCCTACATGTCGAAGGAAACCCTCGAGTTTCACCACGACAAGCATCACAAGGCCTATGTCGACACGGGCAACAAGCTGCTCGAAGGCACGGGTCTCGAGGGCAAGAGCGTCGAGGAGGTCCTGACCTCGGCCTACGGCAACAACCAGCCGCTCTTCAACAATGCCGGCCAGCACTACAACCACATCCACTTCTGGCAGTGGATGAAGCCCAACGGCGGCGGCGCCGCTCCGGGCGCGCTCGCCAAGAAGATCGACGAGGACCTCGGCGGATTCGAGAAGTTCAAGGCCGACTTCATCCAGGCCGGTGTCGGCCAGTTCGGCTCGGGCTGGGCCTGGCTCGCGGTCAAGGACGGCAAGCTCGCGATCATGAAGACCCCGAACGGCGAGAACCCCCTCGTGCACGGCGCCAAGCCGATCCTCGGCGTCGACGTCTGGGAGCACTCCTACTACATCGACTACCGCAACCGCCGCCCCGACTACCTCAAGGCGTTCATCGAGAACCTGGTGAACTGGGAGCACGTCGAGAAGATGTACGGCGAGGCCACCGCGTAAGGTTTTTCTTCCGTCAGTTCGCGCCGCGAGCCACCCGGTTCGCGGCGTTGCCGTGTCCGGTCTCACGCGTGTTCGCTCCTCGGATCGCAAGCGCGTTCCGTCCTTGGCATTTCCGCACCGACTTCCTCACGCGCAACGTGACCCTCCCCCTCTGCGGGGGAGGGTGGCCCACGAAGTGGGCCGGGGGAGGGGGGCGCCGTCCCCTCCGAAAAGGTCGCGCTGCCCCTCTCCCGCCTGCTCCGCAGGCACCCTCCCCCGCTGAGGGGGGAGGGGCCGCGATCACCGTCGAGCGAGCCCCATGATCCGCAGCATCCTCTCCGTCGGCGGCTGGACGCTGGTCTCGCGCGTCACCGGCTTCGCCCGCGACGTGGTGATGGCGGCGATCCTGGGCGCGGGGCCCCTGGCCGACGCCTTCGTGGTGGCGTTCCGCCTGCCGAACCACTTCCGGGCGATCTTCGGCGAGGGCGCCTTCAATACCGCCTTCGTGCCGAGCTATGCCGGCCTCTCGGAAACCGACACGGCCGAGGCGGGCGCGGCGCGGCGCTTCGCCGATCGCATCTTCACCCTGATGCTGCTCGTGCAGATCGCCTTCCTGGCGCTCGCCATGCCGGCGATGCCCTGGGTCGTGCGCGCCCTGGCGCCGGGCTTCTCGGAGGACCCGGAGCGGTTCGCGCTGGCCGTCTCGCTGACCCGGATCACCTTTCCCTACCTCCTGTTCATGACGCTGGTGACCCTGTTCTCCGGCATTCTCAACGCCCATCGGCGCTTCGCCGTGGCGGCCGGGGCGCCGGTGCTGCTCAACCTATCGATGCTGGTCGCCCTGGGTCTCGCCGCGCTCTTCCCCAACGCCGCCTACGCCGCCGCCTGGGGCGTCACCGTCTCGGGCGTGCTGCAGTTCGCCCTGGTCTGGTGGGACTGCCGGCGGGCGGGCATCGCCCCGACCCTGACGACCCCGACCCTGCGCGACCCGGCCATGCGGCGCTTCTTCAAGGTGCTGGGGCCGGCGGTGATCGGCTCGGCCGGATTCCAGATCTCGTCCTTCGCCGACACCATCATCGCGAGCCTGCTGCCCACCGGTGCGGTCTCCGCCCTGTGGTATGCGGACCGGCTCTACCAGCTGCCCTTCGGCGTGATCGCCATCGCGGCCGGCACGGTGCTCCTGCCGGAGATGAGCCGGCGCATCGCCGCCGGGGACGTCGCTGGGGCGCACGCGGCCCAGAACCGTGCCGCCGGGTTCTCCCTCGCCCTCGCGGCGCCGTTCACGGTGGCGTTCCTCACCCTGCCGGCCCTGATCATGACGGCCCTGTTCCAGCGCGGCGCCTTCGGGGCCGAGGACGCGGCCCGGGCGGCCTCGGTCCTCGCCGCCTACGGGCTGTCCCTCCCGGCGGTGGTCCTCGTGCGTAGCGCGCTGGCGAGCTTCTACGCCCGCCAGGACACGATGACCCCGCTCATCGCCTCCCTCACCGCCATCGCCATCAACGTCGCCCTGAAGGTGGTGCTCACCGGGCCCTACGGCGTCACCGGCCTCGCGATGGCCACCGCCATCGGCCAATGGGTCAATCTCGGCCTCCTCGTGGCCCTCGCCTGGCGGCGGGGCTGGATGGCGCCGGGCCGCACCCTCGGGGTCACGGTCGTCGGGGTGGTGGTGGCCTGCATCGCGCTGGCGGCCACCGCCGTCTACGGCCTGCCCCTGGCCGACGCCCTGGTGCCGGCCCTGCCGCGCCTGCGCGAGATGGCGGTGCTGGGCCTGATCGGGATCGCCGGAACGCTGGTCTACGCCGTGCTGTTGTTGGGAACGCTGCGCCTGTTCGGGCTTCGCCTGCGGCGCGCCTGATTCCGCGCGGCGCGCGCGGGAGGGAGCGGTCTCCCCGCCCGACGGCAGCGATCGGATCTGTCCACAGGAGGCCCGCATGGCCGAATTGCCCCGCATCGCCGTCTTCGACGCCTACGGCACCCTGTTCGACGTCCATGCGGCGGTGGCGCGCCACGCGGACGCGATCGGACCCGAGGCGACGACCTTGTCCGAGACCTGGCGCGCCAAGCAGCTCGAATATTCCTGGGTCCTCGGCCTGATGGGGCGCTACGCCCCGTTCTGGGACCTGACCGAGCAATCGCTGGACTACGCGCTGGCGCGCTGTCCCGGTGTCGACCGGGCGCTGCGCCCCCGGCTCCTCGACGCCTATCGCGACCTCGACGCCTACCCGGAGGTGCCGGGCACGCTCCAGGCCCTGCGCGCGGCGGGATGGCGGACCGCGATCCTCTCCAACGGCGACGCGGCGATGCTGGCGCGGGCGGTGGCCTCGGCGGGGCTGGCGGACCGCCTCGACGCGGTGCTCTCGGTGGAACCCGCGCGAACCTTCAAGACCGCCCCGGCCGCCTATCGCATCGCCACCGACCGCTTCGGGGTCGGGCCGGAGGGCGTGCTGTTCTGCTCCTCGAACCGCTGGGACGTGGCCGGGGCCGCCGCCTTCGGGTTCCGGCCGGTCTGGGTCAACCGCAAGGGGCTGCCGGATGAGTATGCCGCCCAACCCCCCGAGCGGGTGATCGAGAGCCTCGACGCGCTACTCTGAGGGCGCGTGCCGGGGCTGCCCGGCTTGCGGACGTCAGGCCGCCCGGATGGTGGTCAGGAAGTGCGAGACTTGGCCGCCGAGATGCTCGGACTGGCGCGAGAGCGCCGAGGCCGAGGCCAGGACCTGAGCGGCGGCCGCCCCGGTCTCCTCGGCGGCGCCCGCCACCCCCGAGACGTTCTGGGTGACTTCGCCGGTGCCGATGGAGGCCTGGGCCACGTTGCGCACGATCTCCTGGGTGGCCGCGCCCTGCTCCTCGACGGCCGCCGCGATCGACGCGGCGACGTCGCTGATCTCGCGGATGCGGCCGGTGATGCCGCCGATGGCCTCCACCGCCTGGCCCGTGGACGCCTGGATGCGGGCGATCTGGCCGGTGATCTCGTCGGTCGCCCGGGCGGTCTGGTTGGCGAGCTCCTTGACCTCGGCCGCCACCACGGCGAAGCCGCGGCCGGCCTCGCCGGCCCGCGCCGCCTCGATCGTCGCGTTGAGGGCGAGAAGGTTGGTCTGGCCCGCGATGGTCGAGATCATCGCCACCACGTCGCCGATGCGCTGGGCCGCCTCGCTGAGGTCGCGCACGAAGGTGGCGGTCTGCCCGGCCTCCGTCACCGCCTCGCGGGAGAGCTGGGCCGAGCCCTGGACCTGCCGGCCGATCTCGTCGACGGAGGAGCCGAGTTCCTCGGCGGCGGCCGCCACGGTGGTGACGTTCGCCGAGGCCTGGTCGGCGGCGGCGGCCACGGAGACGGAGCGCTGCGCCGTCTCGCTGGCATTGGCCGACATGCTGCGGGCCGTGTCCTGCAACTGCGCGGCGGCCGTGCCGACCTGCGCCACGACACCGCCCACCGCCGCCTCGAACTGGTCGGCGAGGTTGCGCAGGGTCTCCCGGCGCAGGGCCTCGGCTCCGGCGCGGGCCGCCTCGGTCTCGGCCTCCAGGGCCCGGGTGCGCAGGATGTTGTCCTTGAAGACCTGGACGGCGCCCGCCATCGCGCCGATCTCGTCCCGCCGCGCGGCGCCCGGCACCGTGACCGCCGTGTCGCCGGTCGCGAGCCGCCGCATCGCTTCGGTCATCCGCTGCAGCGGGCGGCTGACGCCGAGGGCGAGGGCCAGGGCCGCACCCGCCGCGATCAGCATCGCGAGGCCCACGAGGATCGCGGTGGTCAGCACGGCGGTGTCGTAGGTGTCCTGGGCACGGGCGCCGCTGGCGCGGGCGCTGCCCTCCTCGAGGTCGACGAGCTTCTGCAGGGCGCCGAGGACGGCGTTGATGCGCGTCGACATGTCGGTGTTGTAGGTGCGCTGGGCGCCCGCGAGGTCTCCGGCCTGTGCCTGCGCGACGATTCCCTCCTGCAGGGTCCGGTAGGCGGTCCATTCCGTCTCGAACGTGCGGTAGAGGGCCTGCGAGTCCGGCTTGGCCGGCAGCGCGGCGTAGGCGGCCTGCACGGCGCGCATCTCGGTCTCGCGCTTGGCCAGTGTTGCCGAGACGTCGGCGCGGGCCGCCGGCGTATCGGCGGTGATCAGGCGGCCGCCATTGACCCGCTGGCGCAGGACCAGGACCTGAATCTTGCCCAGGAGCTGCACGTTCGGGAGGCGCTCGTCGCGCATCTCACGCGCCACCGCGTTGACGGCGCGCAGCTGCAGCAGGGCCGAGCCGCCGATCAGCGCCACGAGACCGAAGACGAGGCCGAAGCCGAGGAACAGCTTGGTACGGATCGACAGGGCGCGGAGGGACATGCGGCGAGGAACCCGATCGGAGGGGAGGTCCCGCATCATTCGCGTCAGGCGTTAAAAATTCCCGCAGGTCTTTGTAGCCAGTGACGAAGTTCGTCACGAATGATCGTCATCTGTAATCCACCATGATTGAATAATCAGGGCGATAGCCTCCAGTTCGACTGATGAATGACCAGCGTCATTCCACGCTCGTCCGGGCTCTTCACCGATTGGCTCGTATAGTCCGCCGTGCCCGACATCCCAGCGTATTTGCCCGTTCCGCCGATGAAGACATGCGTACCCTTGGCACCCTTGGCTTCGTAGGTGGAAAAGATCTGGTCGCCATCGGTGTCGCTGTCGATGCAGGAGCCACGGTTGAGCGCTTCGCCGCCGACGACCTCGCGCGTTCCGAGGCAGCGCGTACCCATGGTGTTGAACATCGGGCCACCGGACTCGTTGCGGGTGATTCCGGAGCTGTCATAGGTCGTGACGGTCCGCTCGCCGAGCTTCATCGTGACGAAGGCGGCGGTGACGTAGGTGGTGGCGTAGCTGTCGGTGCCGCTGCGCGGCAGTTCGGCTGTCCGGGCGAGGGGCGCGGCTAGAAGTGCCGCGAAGAAAAAACCCAGATTCTTGACATGATGATCAGGCCTCCGTCTGTGAACAGGCGCAGAGACACTCGCATCGATTCGATGTCGATCGATCATGATCGCGACGAAACTGCCCGACAACGGGCGATGTCCCCCTTTCGACTAACGAAAAAGGTTTATCTCCCTGTCCGTGACTGACGAGGACCCTGCGGTGAGTGTTCTGTCCTGACGGCGACCCTTGCGCGACCCGTCCGGGGGGATCCTCGGATCCCCGCGGGGCTCAGGATCGCCCGAGGGCGGCCTCGATCAGCCGGACGCCGTCGGCGCTGTCCCACTCGGCCGGTCCCTTCATCACCCCGAGGGTGCAGCCGGCGCCGTCGACCAGGAGGGTGGTGGGCAGGCCCAGGGAGCCGGTGGCCTTCTGGATCGCCGGCAGGACCCGGCCGCCGGGATCGGCATAGTAGGCCAAGCGCGCGATGCCGTTCTGCTTGAGCCAGGCGGGGGGCGCCGCGAGGTTACGGGTGTCGACGTTGATCGCCATCACGGTGAAGTCCGGCCCGCCGAGCCGGGCCTGGAGCCGGTCGAGGGCCGGCATCTCGGCCTTGCAGGGGGCGCACCAGGTCGCCCACAGGTTCACGAGGCGCAGGCCCGCCACGCCGTCCAGGGTGGCGTCGGTTCCCTCCGGGCCCTTGAAGGCCAGGGCCGGCGCGGGCATCGGCGCGGTCGCGACCTGGAGGGCGGCGACCTCGCCCCGGGCCAGGGGGGTGATCCGGGCCGCCGCGGCGGCCGAGCCCGCGCAGGGGCCGGCGGAGTTGCCGCCGGTCGAGCCCGTCCCGTATACGGCAAGCCATGTGCCGAAGAGGGCAACGAGGGCGGCTCCGCCGGCGAGGGCCGCCCGGGTGCCGGGCATCATCGTTGCTTGCCCGGGTGGGCGGGGCGAAGGGCTGGAAGGGTCATTGACAGCATGAGCAACCGGATGTGGGGCGGGCGCTTCGCGAGCGGCCCCGCCGAGATCATGGAGGAGATCAACGCCTCCATCGGGTTCGACAAGCGCCTCGCGCCCCAGGACATCCGCGGCTCGCTGGCGCATGTGGCGATGCTGGGTGCGGCCGGCATCCTGCCATCCGCCGATGTGGCCGCGATTCAAGACGGCCTCAAGGCCGTGCGCGACGAAATCGAGGCGGGCGGCTTCGTGTTCAAGCGCGAGCTCGAGGACATCCACATGTCCGTCGAGAGCCGCCTCACCGAGATCGTCGGCCCGGCGGCCGGGCGCCTGCACACCGCGCGCTCGCGCAACGACCAGGTCGCCACCGACATGAAGCTGTGGGTGCGCGACACCCTGGACAGCCTCGACGCGCAGGCGGCCGACCTGCAGCGGGCCCTGGCCGAGAAGGCCCTGGCCCATGCGGGCACGGTGATGCCGGGCTTCACCCACCTGCAATCGGCCCAGCCCGTCACCTTCGGGCACCATTGCCTCGCCTACGTGGAGATGCTGGCCCGCGACCGCGGCCGGTTCCGCGATGCCCGGGCGCGCCTGAACGAGTGCCCCCTCGGCGCCGCGGCGCTGGCCGGCACCTCTTTCCCCATCGACCGCCACGCCACGGCCGCGGCGCTCGGGTTCGACCGGCCGACGGCGAACTCGCTGGATTCGGTGGCCGACCGCGACTTCGCCCTGGAATCGCTCGCCGCCGCCTCGATCTGCGCGGTCCACCTCTCGCGCTTCGCCGAGGAACTGGTGGTCTGGACCTCGGCCCAGTTCAACTTCGTCCGGCTGTCGGACGGCTACACCACCGGCTCCTCGATCATGCCGCAGAAGCGCAACCCGGACGCGGCGGAGCTGGTGCGGGCCAAGGCCGGCCGCGTCATCGGCGCGCTCACGGGCCTGCTCATCGTGATGAAGGGCCTGCCGCTGGCCTATTCGAAGGACATGCAGGAGGACAAGGAGGGCACCTTCGACGCCCTCCAGGCGCTCTCCCTGTGTCTCGCCGCCATGACCGGCATGGTGCGCGACCTCGAGCCCAACGCCCCGGTGCTGGCCCGCGCCGCCGGGTCCGGCTACGCCACCGCCACCGACCTCGCCGACTGGCTGGTGCGCGAGCTCGGCCTGCCGTTCCGCGAGGCCCATCACGTCACCGGGCGCCTCGTCGGCGCGGCCTCCGCCCGCAACGTCGGGCTGGAGGAGCTCTCCCTGGCCGAGATGCAGGCCGCCGAGCCGCGGATCACGCAGGCGGTCTACGCCGTGCTCGGCGTCGAGAACTCCGTCTCCAGCCGCACCAGCTACGGCGGCACCGCGCCGGACAACGTACGGTCGCAGGCGAACCGCTGGCTCGCGGCGCTCGGGCAGGCCTGAGTCGAAAAGAACCGGACCCGGGGCAGGTGCGTTCACGGCTCAGCTATGTGATGCTGTGTAGGACCCTGTCCCGAGCCCCTCGGAGATCTTCTCATGCCCGCTGAAAGCTGGATTGCGCCGGATGACGTCCCCGCCCTCGCGGCCGAGGCCACGGCGCTGATCGACGCCACCCTGAGCCGCCTGCCCGAGGCCGACCGGACCGCCTTCTGGGCCTCCGTGCGCAAGTGCTACAACACGCCCTACAACGATCCGAAGCCCCGCGCGCTGCCGCGGGTGCAGATGCCCGAAGCCTCCGCGGCGGCGGGTCCGGCCTCCGCGGAATCCTCCCCCCTGCCGACGCTGACCGTCCCCGCCCTCGCGAGCGTGATGGCGGCGCTGCCGGGGGGGTTCTCCGCCGAGCCCCACGCCGCCTGATCGGGGCGGGACACGCAATCCTGAAACCGGCGCCGCGCGGCGCCGCACATCCGGACGGTCGGCCGGGTCTTCCGGTCCGGAGACGTCCCGAAGGGTCTTCCATGGTTCCTGTTCTGCGACGCGGCCTCCGGCTCGGGGCCGCCATCCTGGTCCTGTCCGGTCCCGCCGCCCTCGTCGGCGCCCCCCATCCCCTCGCGGTCGGCCCGGCGCAGGCCCAAGCCCAGGAGGCCGCCCCCGAGGCGGCGGAGGCCCCGAGCCGCAAGAAGTCCCGCCGCGGGCGCGAGCGGGCCGCGAAGACCCCCGTGACGGCGCCCGGGATGCAGCAGGCCACGCCGGTGGCGATCTTCGGCGACTGGAACGTCTTCGCCAACGGCCAGGGCAAGACCCGCGTCTGCTATGCCATCGCCCAGCCGCAGACGCGCTCGCCCAAGACTCTGAAGCGCGACACGGCCTACCTCTTCGTCACCGTGCGCAAGGCCGAGAACGTGGCCAACGAGGTCGCGGTGATGCTCGGCTTCCCGGCCAAGCCGGCGAGCAGCCAGGCCAAGGCCAATGCCGGCCCGGCGCCCACCGACCCGACCCTGAACCTCGGCGCCACCCGCTACGGCCTCGTCACCAAGGACAACAACGCCTGGCTCCAGAACCCGGCGGAGGAGACCCGGGTGGTCACCGAGATGAGCCGCACGCCGAAGCTGCAGATCAAGACCACCTCCCTGCGCGGCAATCCCACCAGCGACGAGTACGCCCTGGCGGGGTTCGGCGACGCGATGAAGCGCGCCCGCGAGGAGTGCAAGTAGGCGAAAAGTGCAAGTAGGTGGGGACCGAGTAGGCGGGAACCAGGGGGCCGAAGGCGGGGCGCCGGGGCTACGTCGCCGCCCGGGCCGCCTCGGCCCGGATCGCCGCCAGGGTGAGATGGGCCGGCGGGCCGTCGCCGGTCAGATTGAGTCCGTCGGCGCCGGTGGCGAGGAGGAGCGACAGCGCCTCCCGCAGGGACGCCCCGGCCGCGAGCGCGGGGGCGTCCGGCAGGGCGCCGGGGTGCCCCATGCTCCCGGCAGCGATGAGGGCGAGGCGGCGCAGGGCCCGGTCCTGCCCGACGAAGCCGGCGACGAAGGGATCGGCCGGGGCGGCCAGGAGGCGCGCGGGCGGATCGGCCTGGACGATGCGGCCGTCGCGCATCAGCACGACGCGGTCGCCCATCCGCATCGCCTCGTCGATGTCGTGGGTGACGATGAGCACGGTCTTGCCCAGGCGCCGCAGGATCGCGCCGATCTCGGCCTGCAGGCGGTCGCGGGCGACGGGGTCCACGGCGCCGAAGGGCTCGTCCATGAGCAGGACCGGGGGATCGGCGGCGAGCGCCCGGGCGACGCCGACGCGCTGGCGCTGGCCGCCGGAGAGTTCGTGCGGGCGCCGGGCCCGGTACTGCGCTGGATCGAGGCCGACGAGGTCGAGCATCGCGTCGACCCGCTCGGCGATCCGGGCCCGTTTCCAGCCGAGCAGGCCCGGCACGGTGCCGATGTTGTCGGCGACGCTGCGATGGGGAAACAGGCCGACGCCCTGGAGCACGTAGCCGATGCGCCGGCGCAGGGCGACGGGGTCGCCCCGCATCACGTCCTGGCCGGCCACCAGCACCCGGCCGGAATCCGGCTCGACCAGCCGGTTGACCATGCGGAGCGTGGTGGACTTGCCGCAGCCGGACGGGCCGATCAGGGCGCAGACGCTGCCCTCGGCGACGGCGAGGTCGAGGGCGTCGACGGCCGGGCGTTCGGCCCCGGGGAACCGCTTGCTGACGCCCTCCAGGCGGATCACGGGGCCTGGGCCGGCGCGCGGTCCGGCGGCCTCAGCAGCCCTTGCAGATCGAGCCCATGGTGGTGCGCATCTTGGTGTCCCAGGCCTTGTCGCGGGCGGCGGAGGCGCGCTGGGCCTTGGCCATGTCCGCCTCGGTGGAGGCGCGGGTGTAGGGCGCCTTGCCCGCATCCGCGCGGCCCGGCGGCTTGGTCACCCCGGTGGGGGCGATGTTGCGCTGGGGGGCGCCCGGGGACGGCTGCGCCAGGACCGGCGCGGCGCCGAGCAGGAGGGCAAGGGTGGAGGCGGCGGCGATGCGGGACATGAGGGCGCGGGACATGCGGGCGAAGGATCCCTGACAGGTGACGGGGCGTCGGGACGATCGGACGTGACCGGTCCCGCGACCCGCTGGTCCCCTGCGTCTACGACGGGGACCGTTCAGGATTATGGCACCTCGGCCGGACGGCGCGAGGGCGGCGGGCGGCAGCGCGTGCGAAATGGCACCCGCGTCCGCAGGCGCCCGCCCGTCCCTGCTCAGGGGCCGCTGAGGAAGCCGATCCGTTCCCGCGCGGGCTGGCCGAGCCAGAGCAGCACGGCCCCGATCACGAGCCCGATCACGGCGGCGGGCGCCAGGGTCAGGGGCAGGACGAGGATCTTCCAGAGCCAGGGGGCGACGCTCTCCACCGTGCCCTGGAGGGCGTTCGCCCGGTCCTTGAACAGGGTGAAGGCGAGGTCGCTGACGCTGGTGACGCGCAGGGTGTTGTTCGCGACGGAGCGGGCCCCGTCGTAGACGAGGCAGACGAAGCCCGCCGCCAGGAAGACGAGGCCGAGGAAGCGGCTGAGGAAACGGACCATCGCACCCGATCGCACCCGCCGGCATCCGCGCCGGCCCTGAGGCTGAGTAGAAGGGCGCGCCGACGGGCGCAAGCCACGAGGCCTTGGCCTTGGCCGCCCCGAGGCCCCGGCCACGGACGCCCCGAGCGCCCGCGCCTGCCGGCCGCGCGGTTTGCGCCGGATCGCGTCCGCGCCATATGCGGGCAGGGGCCGCGCGGCAGGCGGGGCCCGGCCGCAACCCGAGACCCGACCCGAACCCATGCGCGACGCCTCCACCCTCCTTCACCCGGTGCCCGCGCCCGGTGAGACGGCCCCCTCCCTCTCGCTGGTGATCTTCGATTGCGACGGGGTGCTCGTGGACAGCGAGCCGATCAGCCTGGCGCGCCTCACCGCCGGCCTCAACCGCATCGGCGTGCCCATCGACGTGGAGACCGTCCGGGCGCGCTTCGCCGGCACCTCGATGGTCTCGATCATGGGCCACATCGCGCAGGATTACGGGATCACGGCGCCGGAGGGCTTCGTCGAGGCCGTGAAGGCGGACACCCTGCGCGCCTTCGACACGGAGCTGCGCGCGGTCGCGGGCGTCGCCGCGGCGGTCTCGGCCCTCGGGCTGCCCTCCTGCGTCGCCTCCAGCAGCGACCCCGTGCGCCTGCGCCATTCCCTGGGGCTGACGGGGCTGCTGCCGCTGTTCGAGGGGCGGATCTTCTCCTCCACCATGGTGGCGCGGGGCAAGCCGGCGCCGGACCTGTTCCTCCATGCCGCCGCCGCGATGGGGGTCGCCCCAGAGGCCTGCCTCGTCATCGAGGACAGCGTGCCCGGCGTCACGGCGGCCCGCGCCGCCGGCATGCGCGTCGTCGGCTTCAGCGGAGGCGGGCACTGGAACCACGACCCGGCAGCCACGGACCTGACCCGGGCCGGCGCTGCCCGGATCTTTCGCGATTACCGGGACCTCGCCGCCGTCATCGCGGCCGCCTGAACCCGGACTTGCGAAGCGGAACCCGGACTTGCGAAGGAAGCGCGCGTTCCGGGCTCCGAGCGGGGCCGTTTCTGCCACGGACTGTGCTGCATTCGGAAGATCGATCCGTTGACGAAACGCAACGGGATGAGCATCTTCAAGACGTTCGGCGACGCCTTGCGCTGTCGTCGGGCCGCGGTGATTTGAAGTGTGTAGCTTGCGCCGC
The DNA here is from genome assembly GCF_056680125.1 of Methylobacterium sp. BI1. Classification (NCBI taxonomy): domain Bacteria; kingdom Pseudomonadati; phylum Pseudomonadota; class Alphaproteobacteria; order Hyphomicrobiales; family Methylobacteriaceae; genus Methylobacterium; species Methylobacterium sp. BI1. The sequence continues at coordinate 590,367 of NZ_CM155267.1, forward strand.
GTCATCAAACGCTAAAGCACCGCGATGCGCTCGCGCCTCGTGGTCCTTCTTGGAAAGGATGACTTGCCGTGACTGTCTGCAACGCACGCCATCAGCGGGGCGATGCCCCGAGTCTCCGGTCCCGATACGGCTGTTGTCGACGCTGACCACACCCGCGCGTCCCACCGTTCGTCTCGCGCCGGCCCCGTGCCGGCCACCGGAGTCCTTGTCATGCCGCATCTTCAGATCGAGGCCGAGCGGGCGCTGAATCGCCTGCACGCGGCCCCCAGCCTCGTGGATCACCGGGCGGAACGCGCCCGCAACCGCCTCCATGCGGAACGCCATGCGGAACCCGCCCCGCCGCGGGTCATCGAGGTCGGCGAGATCACCGCCGGCATCGCCGTGCCGGAGCCCGGCGGCGTGCGCTTCTTCGCGTCGAGCCGCGACTTCGCGCCCCTCGACGGCACGGTCTACCGCAGCGTCGAGCAGGCGGCCCGCGCCGCCCGGGACCGGTTCCGCAGCCGGACCCGTCCCGCGGCCCACGCCCGGGGCGCCCGGCTCCAGGCCGTCTCATAGTCAAGCCGTCTGACGGGGCGAGGCCGCCCGCCTCAGACCGGCCAGGCCGCCCCGCGATAGGCCCCGTCCCAGAACAGGTATTCGAGGCGGGTGGCCTGGGTGTAGGCGCGGTGCATCCGGGCCCGGACCTCCGGCGCGGCGCCCTCGGCGGCCTCGTCGGTGGCCGCGATCATGGCGGCCACCGCCTGCGCGAAGTCCTCGCCCGCATAGGTGTCGATCCAGGCGCGGTACGGATTGTCGGCCCGCGCCCGGGCGAAGATGTCCCGGCCGATCTCGGCATAAATCCAGAAGCAGGGGAGCAGCGCGCCGAGCACCACCTCGTAGGGCTCCGCATAGGCGGTGGCCACGAGGTAGGAGACGTAGTGGTCGCAGGGCGGCGAGAGCGGGGTCTGCGCGAAGGTCTCGGCGTCGATGCCGTAATCGCGGAAGAAGCCGCCGTGGAGCGAGCGCTCCACCACGATGGCGGTCTCGGCCGCCCGGGCGAACTGCACCATCCGGTCGGGGTTCGGCGCCTTGGCGGCGGCCAGCGCCAGGGCACGTCCGAAGCCCATGAGGTAGTGCGCGTCCTGCACGATGTAGTGGATGAACCGCGCCTGCGCGAGGCTGCCGGCGGCGAGCTCGGCGTTGAAGGGCATGGTGCGGATGGCCTCGTAGGCCGCCGCGTTGCGGGTCCAGGCCTCGCTCGAGAAAGCCTCTGCCGAGAAAGCTTTTCCTGAGAGCGCGTCGGTCATGCCCGGTTCTCCCGCTCGAAGGACAGCGTGACGCCGTGGCGCGCGCGGGCCCCCGGCGCCAGCAGGCGCTGCGAATCCCGGTCCTTGAGATCGCCCGAGAAGCCGGCCCAGTCGGCATGGCCGGTCCAGCATTCCAGCGACAGGAAGGGCGCCGTCGGCTTGGTCCAGACCGCGAGATGGGGGAAATCCGACACCGCGAGGCGGATCGCCGTGCCGTCGGGGCCGGTGAAGCGCATCCAGCTGCTCGCCGCATCCCGGAAGACCAGGGCCTCGGTGAACAGGGCCGGATCGAGGGGCAGGGTATCGCCCGCGAGCGGAATCGGCCGCTCGTCGCGCAGGAGGAGGCCGCCCGCCCCGACCTCGGGGGCGAAGGGGCGCTCCGGGTGCTCGAAGCGGACGGCGTAGCCGCCCCCGGCCGCCCGGGCGCCGCCGGCGAAGGGCCAGGGGAAGGCGGGGTGGAAGCCGAGCCCGTAGGGAAGGGGCACCGTGTCGGTGTTCTCGATCCAGATCTCGAGATCCAGGAGGCCGGGGCCGACCCGGGCGGTGATGTCGAGGCGGAAGGCGTAGGGGTAGTGCACCCGGGTCTCTTCGCTGTCGGCGAGGCGCAGGCTCACGCTGTCGCCGGACCGCTCGATCACCGTGAAGGGCAGGTCGCGGGCGAAGCCGTGCTGCGGCATCGGGTAGGCCGCGTCGCCCACATGGACCGTGGCGTCGGTTGAGGCACCCACCACCGGGAAAAGCCACGGCGCGTGCCGGTTCCAGTGGGCGGGATCGCCGCTCCAGAGATACTCGCGGCCGCCCACCTGCCAGGAGACGGGCTCGGCCCCGTCGGCGTCGATGACCGCCTGCGTGCCGTCGCCGGCCATGATCGTGATCCGTTCGCCCATCGCTCGTCCTGTCGTCCGGCTGGCCGCCCCCGCGCCGGGAGCGGCGGGAGAGGTCCTCAGCGCGCCTTCAGCACCGCCCGGCAGGCGGCGGGCAGGGCCGCCATCGTCATCGGCGGCTTCGGGCGCGGCGGCTTCGTCGCGGGCTTCGGGTTCATGATCGCGTCGCTGAACCAGTAGGCCAGCTCCTCGCCGCAGCCGTCGCCGGCGGGCGGCGGGGCCTGATCGCCGCACTGGTCCTGGCCTGCCGGGCAGGAAAGGCGGATGTGGTAGTGGTAATTGTGCCCGTACATCGGCCGCACCTTCGAGAGCCAGGCGCGGTCGCCGCCGGCCTCGCGGCACAGGGCCTTCTTGATCGCCGGGTTGACGAAGATCCGCGCCACCTCGCGCTCCTGCGCCGTCATCCGGATCAGCTTGAGGTGCTCGGGGGTCCAGACCTGCGGGTCGATGTCGAGGCGGTCGGGGCGGACCACGTTGGTGGCGGAGGTCTCCTCGCGCTCGACCCGGCTCATGCGGTGGTCCGGCATCGGGGTCAGCCAGATGTCGGCGTCGAGGCCGAGCTGGTGCGAGGCGTGGCCGGTGAGCATCGGGCCGCCGCGGGGCTGGGACATGTCGCCGACGAGGAGGCCGTTCCAGCCGATGCGGGGTGCCTTGGCGGCGAGGCGCTCCAGGAAGTCGACCAGGGGCGGGGTGCCCCACATCCGGTTGCGCGACAGGCGCATCACCTGCCAGGTCGGCCCGTCGACGGCCAGGGCCTCGCCACCGGAGAAGCAGCCCTTGGCGTAGGAGCCGTAGGCGTGGGCGGGGCCCGGCGCCGGGGTGGTGGCCCGGCCGAACAGGGCCTTCGCCGGCGTGTCCGGGGCGTCCGGGTTGGCCAGCGGCGGCAGGGGCTTCGGGTTGACGGTGCCGCGGTCCTGGGCCGCAGCGGGCAGGCCGAGACAGGCGCCGAGGAGCAGGAACGTCGCGAGGCGGAGGCGAAGGGTCAGCGGAAGGCTCCCGGGATCGCGACCCCGCCGGGCGGGGCGCCGAGGATCGTCTGAGGCGAAGGGTCTGGGTCTCGCGCCCACGCTGGAGTTCATCGGGGATCGGCGGAAACCGGTCATCCCGGGACGACGAAACGAGAGGAAAGAAATCCAGAGTCCGCCGGGTTCGGGATGAACCCTGCAGACTCTAGTCCATCGGGGATCGCCCCGTCGAGGGTCCGCAGTGCCGCCCTAGTCCACCGGTGCCACGGCGATCCGGATCGCGTCGACGGGCGCATTGCTGATCAGGAGGGTGATCGGCGCGGTGCCGAGCTGGAACCGCACGCTCTTGGCGAGCATCGGGCAGCCGGGACGCATCGTGCTGGCCGTCGGAGGGCGCGGGGTCTTGTCGTCCTGGCTCACGTCGATCCAGGCCCGGTCCGACAGGGTGACCTGATAGGCGCCGGGGGCCAGGGGCGCCTCGAGGTGCAGCACGCCGCCGTAGGAGCCGGGCTTCGGCTCCCGCGAGGGCGCGAAGGGCGCGGCGACCGCGTCCTGCGGCTTCAGGGCGAGGATCGCAGCCGGCATCGCGGCCGCCAGGGTGCCGCCGGATTCCACCCGCGGCAGGCCCGCGGCCGAGAACCAGGCCTGCTCGCGCAGGAGCGACCAGTCGAACTGCGTGCAGGCCGCCGGGTCCGCGGCCGGCGACGCGCCGGGCTCGCGGGCGGGCTGCGCCTGCGCCCCGGTGGCGGACTGCGCCAGGAGGGACGCGGAGAGCGCGAGCGCGGCGAGCCGGCGCATCGTCCTCAATCCACCGCGACCAGGACGTCGGAAGACTTGACCACGGCATAGGCCTCGCCGCCCACGGTCAGCTTCAGGCTGTCGACGGATTCGTTGGTGATCGAGGCGGTGACCAGCTGGCCGCCGGCGATCTCGATCTTCACGTGGGCCGTGGTGGCCCCCTTCTCGACCGAGACGACCTTGCCCTTGAGGACGTTGCGTGCGCTGATCTTCATGACGATGGGTTCCCTGCACTGTCGCTGTCCCGGCCAAGACGGATGGGCCGGCGCGGCGGGACGATGCCGTCGGCGCCGGCGCGGTGCAACCCGTCCGGATGCAACCCAGCACCGGAGCCCACGCGACCGTGATCGGGCTCACGGGGTTTCGTCGTTCTCCGCCTCCGCGTTCCCCTCCTCCGCGTTTTCTTGCGCCGCAGTTTCCTCCTCCGAGACCCGCCGGCGTGAGCCCCAGGCGGCGAGGGCGGCGTTGAGGTCGTCGAGGACGAAGTGGCGGGCGCTGTCGCGGTCGTAGCCCTCCGCCAGCAGGTCGTCGTACTCGGTGAAGACGTGGCGGGCATAGGCCACGAGGGCGAGCCAGGCCGCGTTGTCCGGGCGCGCGTTGCGCAGGCCCGGGCTCGCCAGGGCGCGGTCGATCACCGCCTCGGTCTCGAAATCCGGCAGGCGCGGAGCCACCTGCGCCAGGGCCGCCGCCACCGCCTCGCGCCGGTTCATCGCCCGCTCTCCCGTCATCGTCGCCCTCCGCCCGCATCCGAGCCGGGCCGGCACGAGGTGCGCGACCGCGCCGCAAAAGTCCACGACCGCCGCGGCCGTGGTTTGCCGTCTCACGCATCGCGGGTCGTCACGGGCCCGTTCGGCCGCGCGGCCCCCGGCGACCGCCCCGGATTCGAGAGGTTGACAAGCTCTCGGCGCGCGCGCGCAGCCTGATCTGTGCCAAATCGGGATTTTGTATACGCTGACACCCCTCGCTCATCCGCAGAGACCACGTAGAGGAAGTGCCACGACTGCCTGATGCTTTGTCGTGAATTGTTCGATAATGATTTGGTGTCAAATGTTGAGGGTCGGGCTCGGAAGCCGGACCGCGCACCAGGTTGACGGACCCGCTCGTGACCCAGGACAACTCCGTTCTCATCGTTTCGGATAGGCCGCAACTGGCGGCCCTGCTCTGCCGCGCCGTCGAGAACGTGATCGCCTGCCGCTGCATCGAGCCCCACGACGCCCTGCCGGTGGTGCTGCCCCTCGTCGCCGTGGTCGACGTCAACGGCGACGCGCGCCTCGCCGCCGCCTGGATCGCCCGTCTCCACGGCTCGCGGATCGCCAGCCTGCAACTGACCAACGAGCCCCCCGCCGCGCGCGGCCGGGCCGCCGTCGCCACCCGCACCCTCCGGGCGGATGCGCCCCGCACGGCGGTCCTCGGCACGCTCTTCGCCCTGGTGGACACCTGGCAGGCCGCCCGCCGGAGCGCCGTCGCCGCCCCCGTCCGGAAGGTCCGGGACATCGCCGAGCGGGCGCGGGCCGCCGTCGGCCTGGTGGCCGGCGCCTTCGAGGCGGCCGAGGCCGGCCGTCCCGTGAGCGCGGAGGGGGTCGATGCCGGCACCGAGCTGATCCTGGCCGCCGTCTCCGATTCCGGCATCCGCACCTGGCTCGACGTGATCCAGAGCCACGACCAGCAGCTCTACCAGCACTCGCTCAGCGTCGCCGGCTACGCCGCCGCCTTCGGGGCCGGCCTGCGGCTCGCCCGCGCCGACCAGAAGCGCCTGGCGCGCGCCGCGCTCCTGCACGATGTCGGCAAGGCCAAGATCCCCTTGGCGATCCTGAACAAGCCCGGTCGCCTCACCGCGGAGGAGATGGCGGTGATGCGCACCCATCCGGCCATCGGCGCCGACCTCCTGACCGCCCAGGAGGGGTTCGACGCCGCGACCCTCGCCGTGGTGCGCTCGCACCACGAGATGCTCGATGGCAGCGGCTATCCCGACGGCCTCGCGGGGGCGGCGATCCCCGACCTCGTGCGCCTCGTCACCATCTGCGACATCCACTCGGCCCTGACCGAGCGGCGCCCCTATCGCGATCCGCTGCCCCACGGGGAGGCCCATGCCCTGATGCAGGGCATGCTGCCCAAGCTCGATGCCGACCTCCTGGCGGCGTTCCGCCGGGTCGTGCTGCAGGGCGTTCTCGACGACGCCGTCGCCTGAGGCGCGATCCCGGGCGCCGTCCGGCCTTGCGAGGCCCGATGCCGCCCCGATCCCGAGGCTTTCGAAGAATCGCGGCACGATAATGCCTGTCGAACGGGATCATCTCCCGCAGGCGCACACCCCGGAGAGATCCTCTCCGCGATGGCGCGCATTCAAAAGAACGTTTCATTGATTCTCGTGCGGGCAACGGGCACGTTTTCATCAGAACGAAGTCACGGAAAACCCGTGGCAGAGCCCATTTCACCGAGCAGAGATCTCTAGATACTCTCGTGTTGACCAGCGCTCGTCTTGGGCGATGGCACCGTCACGTCTGGAGATCTTGGCGCACACGAAAGTCGCCCCATGTCGTTGCCCCGCATCGTCGGCTTCACCGCCAATCTCCAGCGCCCCTCGAAGACCCGGGCGCTGGCCGAGTCCCTCGCCGAGGCGGTGGGCACGCACCTGCGGGCGGAGATCCGCCTGTTCGACATGGTGGATGCCGGCCCGGGGCTCGGCGCCGCCTGGTCGCGGGACCTGCTGCCGCTGCCGGCCCGCCGCATCGTCGAGGCCATCGAGGGCGCCGACGCGCTCATCGTCGGCTCGCCGGTGTACAAGGGCGCCTATACGGGCCTGTTCAAGCACCTGTTCGACTTCGTCGATCCGGCCGCCCTGGTGGGCAAGCCCGTGATCCTCTCGGCCACCGGCGGCGGCCCCCGCCACGCCCTGGTGGTCGAGCATGCCCTGCGCCCGCTCTTCGGGTTCTTCAGCGCCCACACCATCCCGAGCGCGGTCTACGGCTCGGACGAGGATTTTCGCGACGGCGTCCTCGTCGATCCGGGCGTGAAGGCCCGCATCGCGGACGCGGCGGGCCAGCTCGCGGACCTGCTCCAGGCCCGGGCCGCCCGGATCGCCGGGCCGGAGGCCGCGGCCCCGGTCGCCGCCTTCGCCAGCGCCGGCTGAGGGCGCCCCGCCGATGCTCTCCCGACGCACCCTCCTGGCCGGCGCCCTGGCGGCTGGCCTGCCCGGCACGGCCCTGCCCGGGAAAGCCCTGTCCGGGAAGGCCCTGGCCGGGGAGGCCGGCACCTTCCGGATCGGCTACCAGAAGAACGGCATCCTCGTCGTCGCCAAGCAGCAGGGCACCATCGAGCGGGCCCTGAAGCCGCTGGGCGTGGCGGTGCGCTGGACCGAGTTCTCGTTCGGTCCCCCCGTCCTCGAAGCCCTCGGCATGGGCGCCATCGATTTCGGCCAGACCGGGGCGCCGCCCCCGGTCTTCGCCCAGGCCGCCGGCAACACCCTGCTCTACGTGGCGGCCCAGGATGCGGGCGGCTCCGGCGAGGCGATCCTGGTGCCGCAGGGCTCGCCCCTGACGACCCTCGCCGACCTCAAGGGCAGGCGCGTCGCCTTCGCCAAGGGCTCGAGCGCCCACTACCTCGTGGTCCGCGCCCTGGAGAAGGCGGGGCTGGCCTACACGGACATCGAGCCCGTGACCCTGGCGCCCGCCGATGCGGCGGCGGCCTTCGCGCGGGGCGCCGTCGACGCCTGGGCGATCTGGGACCCCTACTTCGCCATCGCCGAGCGCCAGCCCGGCACCCGCATCCTGGCCAGCGCCGTCGAGATCGAGAAGCCCACCAACTTCTTCCTGGGCAACCGGGACTTCACCAACGCCAACGCCCCCGTGGTCCAGGCGGTGGTCGGCGCCCTGGCCGAGGTGGCCGCCTGGTGCGAGGCCCATCGCCCGGAGGTGGCCGCGCTGCTCTCCAAGGGCACCGGCGTGCCCCTCGACGCGACCCAGCGCGCCGTCGACCGCAGCGTCTACGTCATCGCCCCGCTCTCCGAGCCGGTCGTCGCCGGCCAGCAGCGCGTGGCCGACCGCTTCCAGGCCCTCGGCCTGATCGCCAATCCCATCCGCGTCCGCGATGCCGTGTGGACGCCGCCGGTCCCCCCGGCGAGCAAGGGCTGAACCGCATGACGACCTCCCTCAGCACCCCCTCTCTCGGCACCCGCACCCTCGAGCGCCTGACGCCCTGGCTGGTGCCCGCCGCGATCCTGCTCGGCTGGCAGGTGGCCGCCTCCACGGGCCTCGTCTCCACCCGCTTCATGCCGGCCCCCTCGGGGGTCGTCGCGGCGGGCTGGCAGGCGGCCCGCAGCGGCGAGCTCTGGAGCAACCTCTCGATCAGCTTCGCCCGGGCGGCCGTCGGCTTCCTGATCGGCGGCGGCATCGGCTTCGTCCTCGGCCTCGCCAACGGCCTGTCGCGGCTCTCCGAGCGCCTCACCGACACGACCCTGCAGATGATCCGCAACATCCCGCACCTGTCGCTGATCCCGCTCGTGATCCTGTGGTTCGGCATCGACGAGGAGGCCAAGCTCTTCCTCGTGGCCATCGGGGTGTTCTTCCCCGTCTACGCCAACACCCTGCACGGCATCCGCTCGGTGGATCCGCAGCTCGTGGAGATGGGCCGGGTCTACGGCATGTCGCCCGCCACCCTGTTCCGGCGCGTGGTCCTGCCGGGCGCGCTGCCCTCGATCTTCGTGGGCCTGCGCTACGCGCTGGGCATCATGTGGCTGACGCTCATCGTGGCCGAGACGATCTCGGCCTCCTCCGGCCTCGGCTACATGGCGATGCAGGCCCGCGAGTTCATGCTGGTGGACGTCGTGGTGCTGGCGATCGTGATCTATGCCGGCCTCGGCAAGGCCGCCGACGCGGTGACCCGCCTGCTGGAGCGCCGGTTCCTGGCCTGGAACCCGGCCTACCGGAACGCCTGACGCGGCGGCGGCTCTCCTGCCCCTTGCGGGGAGGAGTTGGAGGTGGGGGTGGTTGGGTGACCCTCCGCCGACTGAGGCCAGCGGAGCCACCCCCACCCCGACCCCTCCCCACACGGGGGAGGGAGTGCCCGAGCTTCGACGCCCGATGGCGTCGTGTCCCGACCCATCCCCCCTTTCCCGGTCCGTCCCATGCTCGCCACCGCCCTCCGCGTCCCAGAGGATTCCCAGATCCGCGATCCGAAACCCCGCGAGGTCGCCGTGCCGAAGGCGCAGGCCCGGCCCGCGCCCGCGCCCTCCGCGACCGGCATCGGCGTCACGATCCGCGACCTGCGGAAGGACTTCGACGGCCACACGGTGATCGAGGGCCTCGACCTGCACATCCCGGCCGGCCAGTTCGTGGCCGTGGTCGGGCGCTCGGGCTGCGGCAAGAGCACCCTGCTGCGCCTGATCCTCGGCCTGGAGCAGCCGAGCGCCGGCCGGATCGCCCTCGAAACGCGGGCGGTGCGGACCCCGCCGAAGCGGATCATGTTCCAGGAGCCGCGCCTGCTGCCCTGGGCCCGGGTCGTGGACAACGTCGCGGTCGGCCTCGGCGAGGGCGGCCCCAGGGCGGAGCGCCGCGCCAGGGCCGAGGCGGCCCTCGCCGAGGTCGGCCTCTCCGAGAAATCCGGCAACTGGCCCGCGACCCTGTCGGGCGGCCAGCGCCAGCGGGTGGCGCTGGCCCGCGCCCTCGTCAGCCGCCCGGGGCTGCTCGCCCTCGACGAGCCGCTGGGCGCCCTCGACGCCCTGACCCGCATCGACATGCAGGCGATGATCGAGCGGATCTGGCGGGCGCAGGGGTTCACCGCGATCCTCGTCACCCACGACGTCGCGGAAGCCGTGGCCATGGCCGACCGCATCCTCGTGGTGGAGGCCGGCCGCATCGCCCTCGACGTCGGCGTGGACGTGCCGCGCCCGCGCCGGCGGGGCGACGCCGACCTCGCGGCCCTGGAAGGCCGCATCCTCGACCACCTGTTGTCCGAGCGCGCGCCCGCCTGAGCGCCGCCGCCCCATCCGAGAGAGTATTGCCCATGACCGGACAGACCGACGTTCTCTGGTTCCTCCCCACCCACGGCGACGGCCGCTACCTCGGCGCCCAGGAGGGCGCCCGCGACGTCTCGCTCGCCTATCTGCGCCAGATCGCTCAAGGAGCGGACGAGCTCGGCTATTACGGCGTGCTGCTGCCCACCGGGCGCTCCTGCGAGGATTCCTGGGTGGTGGCCTCGGCGCTGGCGCCCCTGACGAAGCGCCTGCGCTTCCTCGTGGCCGTCCGCCCCGGCCTGCAGGAGCCCGCGATGGCCGCCCGCATGGCCGCGACCCTGGACCGGATCTCGGATGGGCGCCTGCTCATCAACGTCGTCACGGGCGGCGACCCGGTGGAGCTGCGCGGCGACGGCGTCTTCCTCGACCATGACGAGCGCTACGTCGTGACGGACGAGTTCCTGCACATCTGGCGCGGGCTGATGTCGGGCGAGACGGTGTCCTACGAGGGCAAGCACCTCCGGGTAGAGGAGGGCCGGGTGATCTTCACGCCCGTGCAGAAACCCTATCCGCCGCTCTACTTCGGCGGCTCCTCGCCGGCCGGCATCGCGGTCGCGGCCGAGCATTGCGAGGTCTACCTCACCTGGGGCGAGCCCCCGGCCGGCGTCGCCGAGAAGATCGCCAAGGCCCGGGAGGCCGCCGACCGCAAGGGCAAGACGTTCTCCTACGGGATCCGCCTGCACGTCATCGTGCGCGAGACCGAGGGCGAGGCCTGGGCCGCGGCCGAGAGCCTGATCTCGCGCCTCGACGACGCGACCATCGCCAAGGCGCAGGCCACCCTGAAGCGCCAGGATTCCGTCGGCCAGAGCCGCATGATGGCCCTGCACGGGGGCGACCGCACCAAGCTCGAGGTCTCGCCGAACCTCTGGGCCGGCGTCGGCCTGGTGCGCGGCGGCGCCGGCACGGCTCTCGTCGGCTCGGCCGATCAGGTGGCCGACCGGATGAAGGAGTACATCGACCTCGGCATCGACCGCTTCATCCTCTCGGGTTACCCGCACCTGGAGGAGGCCTACCGCTTCGCCGAGCTGGTCTTCCCCAAGCTCCCCTTGCGCGCCACCACCGGCGTCGTGCCCACGAACGCCCGCAACAACGGCCCGTTCGGGGAGGTCATCGCCAACGACATCGTCCCGAGCCGCCGCATCGCGGCGCATTGAGGGGGGGCTCCCTCTCGCTCGCGTCCCCCTCCCCCCCTGTGGGGAGGGGTCAGGGGTGGGGGTGGCTCCGCTGGCCTCCGCCCCGCCAGGGTCGCCCAACCACCCCCCACCTCCCACTCCTCCCCACGGGGGGAGGAGGGTTCCGACCGACGAGGACAACCCCATGGCCGCCGCCACCCGCGCCCACGCGCTCCGCACCGACGCCACCCGCCGCGCCTGGACCCTGCTCACCGCCCTGGCGCTGCTGACCTTCGGCGTCCTGCACGCCCGCGCCGAGGAGAAGGTGATCCGGATCGGCTACCAGAAATACGGCACCCTGGTTCTCCTCAAGGGCAAGGGCCTGCTGGAGCAGCGCCTGAAGCCGCTCGGCTACCGCGTCACCTGGGCCGAGTTCCCGTCGGGGCCGCCCCTGATGGAGGCGCTGAACGCCGGGGCGGTCGATCTCGGCTCGGCCGGCGAGGCGCCCCCGATCTTCGCCCAGGCCGCCAACCCGGACCTGCTCTATGTCGGCCACGAACCCGCCGCCCCGAAGGGCGAGGCGATCCTGGTGGCCAGGGACGGCCCGGTCCGCACGGTCGCGGACCTGCGCGGCAAGAAGATCGCCCTGAACAAGGGCTCGAACGTCCACTACTTCCTGGTCCGGGCCCTGGAGCAGGCGGGCGTGCCCTACGAGGCGGTGACGCCGACCTTCCTGGCGCCGGCCGACGGGGCCGCCGCCTTCGCGCGGGGCGCGGTCGACGCCTGGGCGATCTGGGACCCCTACCTCGCCTCGGGCGAGCGCAGCACCGGCGGGCGCATCCTCGTCGACGGAACCGACCTGGTGCCGAACCGCCAGTTCTACCTCTCGACCCGCGCCTTCGCCGCCGCCAACGGTCCCGCCCTCGACGCGACGCTGGCGGCGATCGGCGAGATCGACGCCTGGGCCAAGGACAACACCGACGCCGTGGCGGCCGAGCTCGCCCCCTCCGTCGGCATCCCGGCCCCGATCCTCACGGTGGCCCTGCGCCGCCTCACCTACGGGATCACGCCGCTCGGCGCCGAGACCACGGCCGACCAGCAGAAGGTCGCCGATACCTTCCACCGCCTCGGCCTGCTGCCGAAGCCCGTGGACGTGGCTGCGGCGGTGCGCAAGCCCGGGAGCTAGTTGTCCGGAAAATACATCCTTTGATTGTATAAGGGCGAATCGAGCGCTACCGTGAAGGCGTGTCGGACGTAGGCCGACGGCCCTCGATCCGAGGTGGCGCGATGAGGGGCCGGTCGTTCGTCCTGCTGCTCTGCGGAGCGATCCTGCTCGGCCTCGCCGCCCTGGTCGCGGTGCCGGTTTGGGCCCTGCGGACCGCGTCGCCGGTGATCGCGATTCCACCCCTCGTCCGGGACCTTCCGCCCGGACCCGCCGAGGCCGGCTTGGCCTTCCGGGCGCGTGTCACGGATGCCTTCCCGCCCGGCTCCTCGGAGGCCGACCTGCTCGAGCGGCTGCGGGCCGAAGGCTTCAGGCGGCGCATCTACGGGGAGGGGAGCCCGCCGAAGACGCCGTGGGCGTTCTTCGAGGTTCCCCTGTCGGGATGCGTCGTGACCTGGCGCGTGCGCTGGCAGGCACGGGACGGCAGGATCGTCTCGGCCGCCGGGGATCAGGACGCCGTCTGCCTCTGACGCGCGGCCGATCCGATGGGCTGGCGACGGCCGCCATCGGGACCGTGACGGTCGCGCGCGCCGTCGTCCCGGTCCGGCACCGGCACGATCCGAGCCCGCCCGGCTCGCCGCTCCACGGCCCCGGATCACGACCCCGGCAGCACCGGCGCCTTGACCCCCGGCAGGCGGTCGAGATCCGCCGCGCTGAGATGGGTGTGCGCCGCCACCAGGGCGTGCGGGGTGAGGGCGAGCCACTGGCGCAGGGAGATGTCGGCGTAGGTCGGGCTGCGGAACATCTCCAGGAAGGTCAGGGGCGTCGTGCCGGTGTTCTCGATGTAGTGGCCCATGGCGAAGGGCACGTAGCCGACGTCGCCGGCCTGGTAGTCGAAGGTGCGGGCCTTCGATTCCGAGCCGAACACCGTCATGCGGCCCTGGCCCGCGATGTAGAACTGCCACTCGTCGCCGTTCGGGTGCCAGTGCAGCTCGCGGATGGCCCCGGGCTGCAGCTCCACCAGGGCGGCCGCGATGGTCTTCGAGGCCTTGAACACCGAGGAATCGGTGATGCGCACGGTGCCGCCCGGCAGGCTCAGGGGCGCCTGGGCCAGCATCCGGTGGCTGAAGGCCTCCGGCACCGGGCCGGCGCCGCCCATCCGGTCCGCCGCGAGGGGGCCGGGCGTCGGTCCGGGGAAGATGTAGAGTTCCTTCTCCGGCACGCCCGCGAAGGCGCTCTCCGGCAGGCCGAAGTTCTTGGCCAGGATGTCCCGCGGCGTATGCGCCATCCAGTCGGTCAGCAGGAAGGTGGAATCCTCCGAGAACCCGCCGTCGTCGAAGACCAGCAGGAACTCGCAGCCGTCGACGCCGTCGGCGGACAGGCCCTGGATCGAATGGGGGATGCCCGAGGGGAAGTACCAGAGGTCGCCCTCGCCGACATCGTCCGCGAAGGTCCGCCCCTGCGCGTCCACGGCGGTGATCCGGGCGCGGCCCTTCAGCATGTAGGCCCACTCGGCCTCCTTGTGCCAATGCATCTCGCGCACCACCCCGGCGCCGAGCCGCATGTTCACCCCCGCCATCGCCTTCGACACCGGCAGTTCGCGGATCGTCGTCTGCCGGGCCCAGCCGCCCTCCTCGAGACGCATGTGGCTGTCGGCGAAGGACCATTTCAGGTTCGGCATCGTGCCGTGGTCGGTCCGGGGCGGGCGCAGGGTGAAGGGGTCCTCGGCCTCCCGGGCCGGGTTGCGGGGTCCCAGGATCGAGGCGCCGTCCTTGCCCCGGATCGGGCTCTGCGCCGCGGGCGCCGCGGGCTGAGCCTGCGCCCCGGCCACGGTGAGGAGGGATCCCCCGGCGGCGGTGGCGGCCAGGAGGCTTCGGCGGGACAGGTCGGTCATGGGCAGCGGGTCTCGTGTGGCGTCCGGAGACGCCGCTGGGCGCCCCCTTGCGGTCGTCAATCGACCCCCACCGCGGGCCGTTCCGTGCCTCACGCCCTCGTGCGACCGCCCCTCAGGCCGCCGCGTCGACCACGGGCGGCACCGGGCGTTCGCCCTGCGCCCGCAGGCGCTCCAGGAAGGCGGCGGCGAGGCGCCCGCGCGTCGCCGGGTCCTCGCTGCCCTGCCGCAGGAGCACCCGGTTGTCCTTGCGCACGATGTGGGCGTGGACCGGGACCTGCAGCGGCGGCGCGTTGGGCCGCAGGTCGGCGGCCAGCCCCTGCGGCCCGCCGCTGAGGCGGTGGATGCCGAGCCCGAGGCAGCCGACCCGGAGCCGGGCCAGGGCGATCAGGTCCTCGAAGGGGGCGGGCGGCGGGCCGAAGCGGTCGACCACCTCGCTGCGCAGGGCCTCGACCTCCTCCGGGTTCGTGAGGCGCAGGAGGCGGGTGTAGAGGCTGAGCCGGACCTCCGGCTCGGGCACGTAGTCGGCCGGTACGGCGCCCGAGAGGCCGAGGCGGATTTCCGGGTTCCAGTCCTCGGCGGCCTCGCCCTTGGCGGCGCGGAGCGCCAGGTGCAGCAGGTGCTGGTAGAGCCCGAGACCGATGAGCTTGACGTGGCCGGCCTGGTTCTCGCCCACGAGGTCGCCGGCCCCGCGCAGGTCGAGGTCCCGGGCGCTGATGGCGAAGCCCGCGCCCAGGCGGTCGAGGGCCTCCAGCGTCCGCAGGCGCTTCTCGGTGGCGGGCGTCAGCGGCCGGTCGGGGCGGCTGAGGAGGTAGACCACGCCGCGGCGCTGGCCGCGCCCGACCCGGCCGCGCAGCTGGTGCAGCTGCGACAGGCCGAAGCGCTCGGCATCCCAGACCAGCATGGTGTTGGCGCGCGGCACGTCGAGGCCGCTCTCGATGATGCTGGTGGCGAGCAGCACGTCGCCCTCGCCGTCGGCGAAGCGCACCATCACGTCGTCCATCTCGGCGGCGTTGAGCCCGCCATGGGCGACCCGGGTCTGCAGGTCCGGCACCAGCTTGGCGAGGCGCGCCGCCATGGGGGCGATGTCCTCGATGCGCGGGCAGACCACGAAGCTCTGGCCGCCGCGCCGGTGCTCGCGCGTGAGGGCGTCGCGCATCGCCTCGTCCTCGAAGGGCGCGATCACGGTGCGGATGGGCTGGCGCACGGAGGGCGGCGTGGCGATGACGCTGAGGCTCTGGAGCCCCACCAGGGCGCTCTGCAGGGTGCGGGGGATCGGGGTCGCGGTGAGCGTGAGCACGTGGCCGTCGCCCGCCGCTTCCCGCAGACCCTGCTTGATCTTGGCGCCGAAGCGCTGCTCCTCGTCGATGACCATCAGGCCGAGATCGGCGAAGCCCACGCCCTTGGCGGCGAGGCAGTGGGTGCCGACCACGAGGCGGATCGATCCGTCGGCCAGCCCCGCCTTCACCCGCTTGGCCTCGGCCGGAGACACGAGGCGGGAGAGGTGGGCGACTTCGATGCCGAAGCGGGCGAAGCGCCGGCTGAAGGTCTGCACGTGCTGGCGGGCCAGCACCGTGGTCGGGGCGACGACCGCCACCTGCTTGCCGGCGAAGACCGCCGCGGCGGCGGCCCGCAGGGCCACCTCGGTCTTGCCGAAGCCGACGTCGCCGCAGACGAGGCGGTCCATCGGGCGGCCGGAGGCGAGGTCCGCCATCACGCCGGTGACGGCGCTCGCCTGGTCGGCGGTCAGGGCGAAGCCGAAGCCGGCGGCGAAGCGCTCCATCTCGCGGTCGGGCGGCACCAGCACCGGCGCCCGGATCGACCGGCGCTTCTCGGCATCGGCCAGCATCACCCGGGCGGCCCGGGCCATGCAGGCCTCCGCCTCCAGGCGCCGGCGGCCCCAGGACCCGCCCTCCAGCTTGTCGAGGGTCACGGCCTCGACCTCGGAGCCGTAGCGCCAGATCCGGTCGGCCTGCGAGACCGGCACCATCAGGATGCCGTCGCCGGCGAAGCGCAGGCGCAGGGCGTCCTCGCTGCCGCCGTCGCCGGTGCTCACCGCCTCCAGGCCCTCGAACACGCAGAGCCCGTTGTCGCGGTCGACGGCGACGTCGCCGATGCGCAGCTCGACCTCGCCGATGGGCAGGATGGCGCTCGGGCCCCCGGCCGCCACGGTAGCGGCACGGGCGCCGAACAGGTCGGCGGCGGCGACCACCGCCATCCCCTCGCCGGGCACCCGGAAGCCCGCCTCGATCGGGGCCTCCAGGCTGAGGAGCGCGCCGGGCTTGGCCGCGACGGCCTCCGCCCAGGCCCGCACCGTCCGGGCCTTGCGGCCGAGCGCCCGCTCGGCGATGCGCACCAGCCGCGCCAGGGGCTCGGCCGGCCCCGTCAGGAGGATGCGGTCGCCCGCCTTCAGGCGCTCGCGCAGGGTCTCGGCCAGCGCCGTGTTCGGGCGGGCCTTGCGCACGAAGGCCGGCATGGTGAGGTCCTCGGCGCCGTCCGCCTCGGCCTCGGCGACCCGGCGCGCCGCGAGCTGCGTCGCCCAGTCCTCGGGGCTGAGGTAGAGGCCGCCATCGTCGGCGCCGCCGCGCCGGGACCGGACCGCGGCCTCGCGGCCTTCCGCGATCTGCTCGAAGAAGGCCTGTGCCCGCTCCTCCGCCCCGTCCTCGACCACGAGGCGCGCGTCGGGCACCTGATCGAGGACGGTGACGAGGGACGGGTAGTACCGGGCGAGGCCGTGCTCCTGGCCGGTGAAGGGTGCGAGCCGGCTCTCCGAGCCCTCGGTCAGGACGATCTCGGTGGCGGGGTCGATGACGAGCAGCGCGGCATCGGCCAGCGAGCGCTGCGAGACCGGATCGTAGGAGCGGATCGCGGTGACCCGGCCCTCCTCGTACTCGATGCGGCAGGGGCGGTCGGCGGCGGCCGGGAAGACGTCCACCGTCCGGCCCCAGACCGCGACCTCGCCGGGCTCGTCGACCCGGTCGTCGAGGATGTAGCCCAGCCGCTGCAGGAAGGCCGAGACGGCGGAGGGATCGAGGGCGTCGCCGACCCGGACCTCCAGGCGCGCCTGCGCCCAGGTCTCGGCCGGGGGCACGCGCTGGATCAGGGCGGGGGCGGTGGTGAGGACGATGTCGGGCAGGGCGGCCGTGTCGGTGAGCCAGCGCAGCACGCCGGTGCGCGCGCCCATCACCCCGCGCGAGGGCGAGGCGCGGTCGTAGGGCAGGCAGTCCCATTCCGGGTAGATCGCGACGCTGCGCTCGGGCGACAGGGCCCGCAGGATCTTCGCGATGACGTCGAGCCGGTGGCTCTCGCGGGCCATGTGGACCAGGGGCTTGCCGGTTTTCGTCAGGTCCAGCAGGGCGACCGCCAGGGCGCCGGTGGGCACCAGCGGCGCCACGGTCTCCGGGGCGGGCGCCGACCCGGTGCCGGGACGGGCCGGCTTCGCCGAAGCTTTCGCAGGGGCCTTCGCCAAATCCTCGGTTGAAGCCGCCGCCGGCGTCTTGCGGGAGGCCGTCTTGCGGTCGGCCGGTTTGCGGGAGGCCGGCTTGGATGCCGCCTTGGATGCCACCTTGGGCGCCGGCTTGGCGTGCGGCGCCTCGGCGCGCGTACCGGAAGCGGAAGACGACGCGGTCCTGCGTTTTGCCATCTGGGGTGTGCGCTGCCCGGCTCGAGGAGAGGACTTCAGGAGAGGACTCGGGAAACGCGGCCGGAGGGCCCCCGGCTCCGTGCTTTCGCCCGCCGTCCCCAGTTTGTCGCAGGCCTGTGGATCACAGCTCCGGGTCGGGCGCCGCCTCCAGGCGGCCCTCGGCGATGGCGGCCCGGAAGGCGGCGAAGTCGGCCTCGTTCTGGTCGCCGTAGGCGAGGGCCCAGTCGGCCAGGGCCTCGCGCAGGTCGCAGTGCCGGTCGCGGCCGCAATAGCCCGCGATGGCGGCGGCATCCCCCGTGCGGGCATGCGCCCGGGCCAGCAGGGCGCCGTAGGCCCAGGAGAAGTAGATCAGCGGCTGGCCGCTGAGGCCGGCCACGGGGATGTCGCCCTTCATGTTCTTCATCTGGCGCACGTAGAACGGCCGGTCCGCGATGGTGGTCCAGCCCAGCAGCGGGTCGCCCACCGCCTGGAGCAGGCGCTGGCCGTAGATCACCCGCTCGCCCTCGTGGTCGCCATAGGCGTCCGGCATGCCGGCGAGGTAGGGGGCGTGGGCCGGCGTCACCGCCTCCTTGACCTGGAGGAAGAGCACGTCCTGGTCGGAATTCCCGCACAGCAGCGCGACGTAGGCGCGGGTGCCGACGCTGCCGACCCCGACGACCCGGTGGGCGACGTCCACCACGTGGTAGCGGCTGAGCATGAACCGGCGCTCGCGCGGCAGGGTCTCGGCATAGTGCTCCAGGCCGCCGATCACCGCCTCGCGGGTCTCCGCATCGACGCTGGTGAGAATCGGCGGCTCCTCCTTGAAGCGCCAGCCGCCATCGGTGCGGCGCTCGCCGACCCGGGCGAGCAGGCTCTTGTTGTGCTTCTTGCGCGCCTTCTCCACCGCCTTGGTGATGACGGCCTCGGAATGGGCGTCGATGGTGAGCCCGGCGAAGTCGAGCTGGTCGGCCCGGGCGGCCTGGTGCCAGACGTCGAGGGGCCCCTGCGGCGCCAGCTCGGTCATGGTGTGTTGGTAGCCCGCCACCGCCGCGAGGGTGGCCTCGCGGCGCTCGGCCTTCGCGACTCCGTCGGTGCGCGCCGCCACCTCGATGCTGGCGACGAGGCGCTTCAGGTCCCATTCCCAGGGGCCGATCGTGACCTCGTCGAAGTCGTTGAGGTCGAGGACGATGTCGCGCTGGGGCGTGCCGAACAGGCCGAAATTCGCCAGGTGGGCATCGCCGTTCATCACCACCGCGATGCCGCTGCGCGGGGTGTGGGCGAGGTCCCAGGCCATGACGTGGGCGGCCCCGCGCAGGAACGCGAAGGGCGAACTCGCCATGCGGGCGACCCGCAGGGGAATCAGGTGCTCCTGGCGGCCGCGATGGGCGGTCTCGATCAGCGAGACGGGGTCCGGCCGGTTGTCCGGCGGGGTCCAGGTCGCGTGGGCGGCATGGGGCACGACCTCGCGCAGGGCCTTGCCGGCGTGCCGGCGCTTGTCCCACGGCTCGCCGGCTTCGCGCAGGTTGATGCGGGGGATGTCGGCCAGGGGGGCCAGCAGGATATCCTCGGCCTCCTGCTGGATGGCCTCCTGCTGCAGGCCCTCTCGCTGCAGGCCCTCTCGCTGGACGTCGGTCGCGGTCGACCCGTCAGCGCGGAGGCTGAGATCCTGGGGGCATTCCATGCATGGTCCTCACACGCGAATTCGTGAAGGACAAATCTTGACCGTTTGCGATCGTTCCCGGGGCAACACGTCTCAGGACCCGTCTTCATCCCGGGGCGGACGCACGGTGCGAACCGTCGGGCGGAGGCCGTGCAAGCAGACGTTGCGCCGGCCTGTGTCCAGGCCCGGTCGTCCCTCCCGTGCAGGAAGACGAACATCGCAAAAGCGCTGGGACGGGCCGGTCATGGAGCCTGGAGGCCGGGGTCCGGACTTGAACCGGACGTGCGAATCCTTGCGGGGATCCTGGCTCGACACTCACCCACCTGGCCGAGGTCCAGGAAGCATGGATTCCGCGACGGGACAAGCTGGATGTGCTGGAAGACGGATGGCGTTGTTATCGAATTCCTAAGATCAGCCCCGTCCTGCCCGGGTCCTGAAGCCTGCCGGTCCGTCCCTGATCGGCGCGATGCTGGCCTCGAAGGCCCCCCGGCGCCCGGCTGATCCGGGCCGGCGCCCCTGCGGGCCGGCGCCGATTGACCCGCGGCGGCAAACCGCGTTCTTGAGCGCGGCGATTCAGGAGTGCTTGAACGATGTCCGTAACGACCGTCCCGACGACGCCCTACGACGACCAGAAGCCGGGCACGTCCGGCCTGCGCAAGAAGGTGCCGGTCTTCCAGCAGGCGCATTACGTCGAGAACTTCGTCC
Organism: Methylobacterium sp. BI1; assembly: GCF_056680125.1. Taxonomy (NCBI): domain Bacteria; kingdom Pseudomonadati; phylum Pseudomonadota; class Alphaproteobacteria; order Hyphomicrobiales; family Methylobacteriaceae; genus Methylobacterium; species Methylobacterium sp. BI1. The sequence goes on from NZ_CM155267.1 coordinate 610,459, forward strand.
AGGCGATCATCGACTGCATCCCCGACCGGGCGGGCACGACCCTGGTGCTCGGCGGCGACGGGCGCTTCCTGAACCGCCAGGTGGTGCAGACCACCCTGAAGATCGCCGCCGCCAACGGCTTCGCCCGCGTGCTGGTGGGCCGGGGCGGCCTGCTCTCGACCCCCGCCGCCTCCTGCGTCATCCGCAAGCACGGCGCCATCGGCGGCATCATCCTGTCGGCGAGCCACAACCCGGGCGGCCCCGAGGGCGATTTCGGCATCAAGTTCAACACCGCCAACGGCGGCCCGGCCCCCGAGACCGTCACGGCGGCGATCCACGCCCGCACCCGGGCACTGACCGAATACCGGATCGTCGAGGGCCCCGACCTCGACCTCGACACGATCGGCGAGACTCGGCTCGGCGACATGACCGTCGCGGTGATCGACCCGGTGGCCGACTACCTCGCGCTGATGCGCGAGCTCATCGACTTCGAGGCGATCACGCGCCTGTTCGCGAACGGATTCCGCATGCGCTTCGATGCCATGAGCGCGGTCACGGGCCCCTACGCCCACGCCATCCTGGAGGGCGTGTTCGGGGCCGAGCCCGGCACCGTCCTCAACGGCACGCCGCGGGAGGATTTCGGCGGCCACCATCCGGACCCGAACCCCGTCCACGCCCACGACCTCTACGAACTCATGTTGAGTCCCCAGGCGCCGAACCTGGGCGCGGCCTCGGACGGCGACGGCGACCGCAACATGATCGTGGCGCCCGGCCTGTTCGTGACCCCGAGCGACAGCCTCGCGATCCTGGCCGCCCACGCCCACCTCGCGCCCGGCTACGCCCGGGGCCTGGCGGGCGTCGCCCGCTCGATGCCCACGAGCCGGGCCCTCGACCGGGTGGCGGCGTCGCTCGGCATCAAGGCCTACGAGACCCCCACGGGCTGGAAGTTCTTCGGCAACCTGCTCGATGCCGGCCTCATCACCCTCTGCGGCGAGGAGAGCGCCGGCACCGGCTCGAACCACGTCCGCGAGAAGGACGGGCTCTGGGCCGTGCTGATCTGGCTCAACATCCTGGCGGTCACGGGCAAGCCGGCCGACGCCGTGGTGCGGGACCACTGGGCCACGTTCGGACGCGACTACTACACCCGGCACGACTACGAGGAGATCGATTCCGAGGCCGCCAAGCGCCTGATGGAGGGCCTGCGCGCCAAGCTCGCCAGCCTGCCGGGCCAGACGCTCGGCTCCCTCACGGTCGCGGCGGCGGACGACTTCCGCTACGTCGATCCCGTCGACGGCTCCGTCACCGAGCAGCAGGGCGTGCGCGTCACCTTCGCGGAGGATGCCCGGGTGGTCTACCGCCTCTCCGGCACCGGCACGGCGGGGGCGACCCTGCGGGTCTACATCGAGCGCTACGAATCCGCCCCCGACCGGCTCGAACTGCCGGTGGCGGAGGTGCTGGCCCCGGTGGTGGCGGTGGCGAACGCGCTCGCCGACATCGCCGCGCTCACCGGCCGCTCCGAGCCCAGCGTCATCACCTGAGGCGCGCGGTCTGCCACGGGGGCCCGTGATCCGGCGTCGCGGGCCGGAACAGGGCCGGGCGCCGGTCCCTTGTCCCCGCATCGATCGAAACGGTGCGAGGAGACGGGCCGACATGACGCTGCAGGGCAAACGCGCGCTGATCACGGGCGCGGATTCCGGGATCGGGCAGGCGACGGCCGAGCTGTTCGCCCGCCAGGGCGCCGACGTGGCGATCACCTACAACACGGACGCGGACGGCGCCCGCGAGACCGCGCGCCGGGTCGAGGCGGCGGGCCGCCGCTGCCTCGTGATCCAGAACGACGTCGGCGACCCGGCCTCCGTGGAGGCGACCTTCGCGCAGGTCGCGCAGGAGCTCGGCGTCCTCGACATCCTGGTGAACAATGCCGGCCAGGCGATGAGCGGCATGCCGGTGGCCGAGATGGACGACGGCAAGCTGGAGCAGATCCTGCGCGTCAACCTGATGGCGCCGGTCTTCTGCGCCCGGGCCTTCATCAAGGTCCGCCGGGCCCAGGGCGGGCGCGGCAAGATCGTCATCGTCTCCTCGGTGGCCCAGCACCTGCCGACTCCCGAGAGCGCCCCCTACGGCATGTCCAAGGCGGGCGTCGGCTCCCTCTGCCGCAGCCTGGCACGGGAGCTGGCCGAGGACCGGATCAACGTCAACAACGTGGCGCCCGGCCTGATCGAGACGCCGATGACCAGCGACCGCTTCGAGAACCCCGACAAGCTCGCCCAGTCCCTGGAGCGCATCCCGTGGCACCGGGCCGGCCAGCCCGACGAGATCGCCAAGGCGATCCTCTACCTCGCCTCGGACGATGCCGACTACGTCACCGGCCACACCCTGGTGGTGGATGGCGGCCTGACCATGCAGTGGGGCGGCGCCTGAGGCACCGGCCGCGGCGGCCAAGCCCGGGCGCCTCGGCACATCAGGCGGCCGCGATCGCGGCTGCACGGTCGCGATAGGTCCGCAAGGGCCGACCCAGGAGCGTCGTGAGGCGGGCGACGTCGCCGGCCTCGGGCACCATGCCGTCGGTGAGGAAGCGCTCGGCCATCAGGCGCATGTCGTAGGCCATCCAGCCCGGCATGAATGGCTGGAGGTTGCGCTCGAACCCGGCGGTGTCGTCGCCGCCATAGACGACCGGGCGGCCGAGCACCTCCGACCAGATCCCGGCCACCGCCTCGCCCGTCAGGGTCTCGGGCCCGACGACGTTGATCCGCTCCAGGGGAAGCGGCCCGTCGCCCTGCGCGCGCCGGAGCAGCGCCAGGGCCGCGACCTCGCCGAGATCGCGCTCGTCGACCATGGCGAGGCCCTTGGCGCCGATCGGCATCGGGTAGACGCCATGCTGCAGGACGACGTCCCGGATCGTGTGCTCGTTGCTCATGAAGTAGGCCGGGCGCAGGATGGTGGCCTCGAAGCCCATCGCCTCGATCATCCGCTCCACCGCGAACTTGCCGGCGAAGTGCGGGACGTTCACGTAGACGTCGCTGTGGATCACCGACAGGTAGACCACCCGCCGGATCCCGGCCTCCCGGGCGACGTTGAGGGCGATCAGCGCCTGGGTGACCTCGTCCGCCGCCACCGCATTGAGCAGGAACAGGGTCGAGGCGCCCGCGAAGGCACGGCGCAGGGACGCGACGTCGAGCAGGTCGCCCGGGACGACGGCGACGCCCGCCGGCAGACCGGCCTTGGCCGGATCGCGCGCGAGGGCGCGGACCTCGGCGCCCCGCCGAACGAGCTGGTCGACGACCTGACGGCCGATGGTGCCGGTGGCGCCTGTGACGAGGATGGGTCCCGTGGTCAGGACAGTCATGGTGTTTCTCCGGGTTGCCGTGGTGACAGGCCGGAAATTGGGTGATCCACGCGGACGCCGGAAGCCGCTAAATCTGGACGGTCCGTCTCGCGGATGGAACGCTGCTGGTGGAACGCATGGATCTCCTCGCCCTCGCCGACTTCAATCTCGTCGCCCGCCACGGCGGGTTCGGGCGCGCCGCCCGGGCGGCCGGGCGCCCGAAGGCGACCCTGTCGCGCCGGGTCTCGGAGCTGGAGGCCGCCCTCGACCTGCGCCTGTTCGAGCGCGGCGCCCGCACGCTGACCCTCACCGAGGAAGGGCGCGCCCTCCACGCGCGCACGGGGGTGTTGCTGGCCGAGCTCGACGAGACCGCGGCGGCCATCGCCTCGGGCAGCGCGACGCCCCGCGGCCGGCTGCGGATCAGCGCGCCGCTCCTGTTCTCGCAGGTCGCCATGGGGAAGCTGGCGGCGGCGTTCGCCATGACCCACCCGGAGGTCCGGCTCGAGGTCACCACGGAGGACCGGGCCGTCGACATGGTCGAGGAGGGTTACGACCTCGCCATCCGGGTCAATCCGGAGACCGATGCGAGCCTGGTCGGGCGCATCGTCCTGCGCGACCACCTGGTCGTCGTGGCGAGCCCGGGCCTCGCCCGGCCCGCCGACGACCGGCCCGTGCCGGCCGTGGTGCGCGGGTCGGGCCGCGGCGACGCCTGGTCCGTGCGCGCCCCCGGCGGCCCGTCGCGCATCGCCTTCGAGCCCGTGCTGCGCCTGTCGTCGCTCATCATGGTGCGCGACGCGATCCGGGCCGGCGTCGGGGCGGGCCGGCTGCCGATCTCCCTCGTCAGCCACGACCTGGCCGCCGGGACCCTGGTGACCTGGGGCGACGTCGAGGGTCCCGAGATCGCGCTCTGGGCGCTCTACCCCTCCCGCCGGCTGCTCAGCGCCCGGGTCGCGGCCTTCCTCGACCACCTGAAGCGGGCGTTTCCCCACGGCACGCCGGAGGAGCTGGCCGCCTACGTGGGCGCCTGACCGGCCGTCCCCCTAGCGCGGGTTCCGCCAGGTGGTCGCGGCGGGCGCGGTGGTGACCGGGGCGAGGCTGCCGGTGGCGGCCGGGGCGGCGGGGCGGACCGGCGCGGCGCGCTCCTCGGCCACGCGCAGCTTGCGCGGGGCGACCGCGGCCCGCCGGGCGGCGCGGACCCGGCGGCGGCGCGGGCGGGAGCTCTCGGAGGTGGCGCCGATATAGCCGCCGACGATGCCGCCCACGACCGCCCCCACCGGGCCGCCCACCAGGGCCCCCGCCACCGCGCCGGTGCCGACGCCCACCGTGGTCTTGCTCGCGGCCATCGCGGCCTGCGGTGCCGCGAGGGCGCCGATCAGCAGCAGCGCGGAGGTGAATGCCTTCATGATCCCCGTAACCCCATCCCCGTAACCCCTTGATTCCGGCTGCGGTCCCTGGCGGGTCACCGTGACGAAATCGGGGCCGCCCCGGGCCGGAGCGCGGTTTCGGCGGATCGCGGCCGACGCCCGGCCGCGCCTGTGCCTTTCGCACATCAGTCGGCGCGGCCGGCGCCCGTCCGCGCGTCCGGCAGCAGGGCGAGCAGGTCCGGGACATCCGGGCGCGCCGCGATGTCGGGGCCGGTGCAGGCCCGCTCCAGGTCGCGCCAGGGGCCGGCGCCGATGTCGGCCAGGGTGAGGAGTTCGCCCAGGAGCAGCCCCCAGGCCCGCACCTCGACCCGGCGCAGGGCCGCGCCGGCGGGACCCACGGGCAGGGTCGAGGCGGCGCCGAAATCGCTGACCACGGCGGCGCCGTCCGTGCCGTCCCACAGGATGTTGTGGCCGTAGAGGTCGCCGTGCAGGATCCGGCGGGCGTGGAGATGGGCGCAGGCCTCGGCGGCGGCGCGGGCGATGCGCAGGGCGGTCGCGGGCGCCAGGGCGAGGCCGGGCGCGTAGACGTCGCGGCTGCAGCTCTCCAGGCTCGGCGGCCCGGCGAGCACCCGCCACGAATCCGGCATCAGCGGCATCAGCAGGCCGTCGAGGCCCGCCGGGTGATCGACGACGCGCCCCAGGGCGCCGGTGAGGTGCGGGTGCGCGCCGGCCGCGAGGCAGGCCGCCATCTCGCGCTCGGGCAGGCCGTCGCTGGTCATGGCGCCCTTGAACAGCTTCAGGGCGACGGCCTCGGCCGAGGCCCCCCTCCGGCGCCAGAGCGCCCGGTGCACGCGGCCCGAGGCGCCCTCGCCCAGGAGGGCGCCGGACTCGAGATCGCTCCAGGGCACGCCCGGCACGTCGGGGGCCACGGGCGCGTCCTCGACGGGATTGCCCGCGAAGGAGGTCCAGGCCAGCGTCGGCAGGGTGGTGAGCCAGGGCGGCAGGGCCTCCAGGCGGTTGGCGGCCAGCCGCACCAGCTCGAGGTTCGGCGCGTCCGCGAGGCTCTCGGGCAGCGTTTCCAGGGCGTTGCCCGCCAGCATGAGCTTCTGCAGCTGCGGGCGCTCCCCGAGGGCGTCCGGCAGGGCGGCGATGCGGTTGTCCGTGAGGGTGAGCCAGCGCAGGGCCGGGGGCAGGGCCTCGCCCGGCACCTCCTCGAGCCCGGTGCCGCGAAAGCCGACCTGGCTCAGGGACGGGCAATCCCCCAGCACCGGCGGCAGGCGGGTGAAGCGGTTGCCCGAGCAGAACAGCACGCGCAGGTTCCGCAGGCGGCCGAACCCCGCCGGCAGGGCCGTGAGCCGGCTGCCGGTGAGGTCCAGCAGCTCCAGGGTGTCGGCCAGCCCGAAGATCTCGGTCGGGAATTCGGTGAGGCCGGGGGGAAAGCGCAGGGCCCGGGCCCCGGCGCAGTCGCCCCGGCGCAAGGCGGCCAGCAGGTCGGCCGGCGGATCTTGAGTCATGTCAGGGGCGGGGCGAGCCGGATCATGCCCCCGGTTCTAGCGCGGGCGCGGGGCCGGGCGCACGGCTTTTCGCGCGCAGGGCCGCGGCCCGGCCGGCGCCGGCGCGCGGATGGGCGGCGTCGAAGGCCTCCATCAGGCGGGCGGCGTCGATCTTGGTGTAGAGCTGCGTCGTGGCGAGCGAGGCGTGGCCGAGCAGCTCCTGGATCGCCCGCAGCTCGCCCTGGCGCGCCAGGAGGTGGGTGGCGAAGGAGTGGCGCAGGGCGTGCGGCGTCGCGCTCGGGGGCAGGCCGAGCCCGCCCCGCATCGCCGCCACGGCGTATTGGATGACCCGCGGCGAGAGCGGGCCGCCCTTGGCGCCGACGAAGAGCGGGCCCTCCGGCGCCAGGGCGTAGGGGCAGGCCGCGACGTAGGCCGCCACCGCCGCGGCGACCACCGGCAGCACCGGCACCATCCGCATCTTGCCGCCCTTGCCCAGCACCGTGACGGCGTCGACCCCCGGCCCCGGCGCGTCCCGGGCGGTGAGCCCGAGGGCCTCCGAGATGCGCAGGCCCGAGCCGTAGAGCAGGGCCAGCACGGCCGCGTCGCGGGCGAGGATCCAGGGCTCGCGGGTCTCGCCGGCCCGCAGCTCCGGCCCGGTCATCGCCCGGGCGGCGGCGATGGGGATCGGGCGCGGCAGGCGCCGCTCCACCTTGGGCGAGCGCACGGCGCCGAGCGCCGCCACGGTGCCGTGGCCCTGGCGCTCGAGGTGGCGGGCGAAGGAGCGCAGGCCCGCCAGCGCCCGCATCAGCGAGCGCCCGCCGACCCCGTCCGCCCGGCGCGCCGCCATGAAGGCGCGCACGTCCCGGGGCTTGAGGGCGACGAGCTGGGCGATGCCGGGGAGGCCGTGCCGCCCGGCGCGATGGGTCAGGAACTGGCGCAGGTCCCGCGCATAGGCCTCGACGGTGTTGGGCGAGAGGCGCCGCTCCCGCGCCAGTTCGTCCTGCCACGCCCGGGCTTCGGCGAGGAGGGCCGCATCCCCGGGAAACGCCAGGGCGTCGGCGGGCAGCGGGGCGGGGCCGGATGCGGAGGATGCCATCCCGCCACTGAAGCCCGAGAGGCGTTGACGCTCCGTTGCCGAGGGCGCGAGGGGAGGATCCGACGGCCGGGGCGGTCAGCTTCCGACCCTTCGTGGACGCAAGGAACGTCTACTTACGCGTATCCCGATCGAGAATACGTAGCCTCCAACCAAATGGAAATCACCATGTTGGTACAGGAACTTTTAGCTGAGGAAGCAGCCATTAAATTCTATGCTGTTCACGCTCCGTCTAATTGATTAGCTGGTTATAGATCATGTCGAGTTGCATCCCGATGCGCTCTCTGCGCATCTGGCGGACATCTTCCAGCATGTCGATGACTTCCGCATCTCCGAGCGGCATGATGAAGCCGCGTCCCTCGACAGCCGTATCCCTGCAGCGCGCGATGAGGCGGTTCCGGTCCGTGGTGTTGCGGTAGACTAGAAACCCGAACCGCCCCCGGTTGGGCGCGAACCGCCCCGCGATCTGGTCGACCTCAGGATTGACCGGGTCTTTCGAGTAGTTCTTGCACTCGACCGGGACTTTATGCGCCACCACATTGGCCAATGTCGCCATCCGATGGAAAAAGCCATTGTCGGCGGCGTTGGTGTAGAGGATATCGATCCGCTTCCGTCCTTCGTTGATTTCCGCTTCCTTCACCGGCGCGGTGAGCTGTGGCCAGAACAGGAACTCCATGATGCCGATCATAAGGCTGTGATAGGCTGACGCATGATCGTTGCCCGGCGGTATCCGCATCAAGCTTTCGATCAGCGCCTGCGCGAACGTGCCTTCGTTGTATTCGATGTCTCCGTTCAGGCTGGCTGCCTCATTGCAGCGCTCGGCCTTGGCTAGGTCGACCATTAGCCTCTTGTAATTTTCCAGCACTTTCGGGTTTGCTGCCGTGAACTCGGCCATCCACTGCTTGGTGCAAGGGTAGTTCTCCTTCAGGCTCGTTTTAGTAACCCTTAGGCTGCCGTTCTTGAGCGTCTCGACGAGGCCAGACATCGAGCTAAGATGCTCGGCTTGAAGAAATTCGAAAACGTGTTTGTTCAGGTAATCCTGGCTGTTGAGCGCCAAGTGCCGGCGCACAAACATCTTAGGGACCAGAATAACCCGGCTGCCGCCGTACCGCGGGAGCTGCCGATATTGTTCGCGCCACATCCCACGCTCGTGGTCGAAGATGGGGCCCGATGGCGTGTTCACGGTTGGAATGCCGTGCAGCGCGCATTGCTGGCCGGTGTAGTCGATGAGTAGGTCGCGAATGATATTAGTCGCCATGTCCGAAATCTTGTCGGGGCCGATGCCCTCGATAAAGAGGTCGCACTCACTAATGTCAGCCACCAAGCCGCTCCTCGCCGCCTCGCTATTGGCGATGCTGCGGTAAAGATCGAACGCTTGCTTGCCGCTTACGCCGCGCCCCTGCGGCCGCCCGCGAGAGACGCCGAGGCGTGTCTCGTTTGGCTCGGAAAGATGTCCAAGCATCTGAAAGGCCTGCTCCTCGCGGCCATTGCGTATTGCTTGAATCGCGGTCTGGAAGAACCAGACGATGGCGTCGCTGGCGCGGCGGCTCAAGTCGTCGGAGTAGAGAGAAATGGCGAAAGGATCGACGTAGACCGAAAGGTCCGCCGTCAAATCGATATCTACAAAATCTAACTCGGGCTGCGAGCGGCCGAGCGCGAAATGCTCAGAAAAGCGTGTCACAAGAGAAAGTTGTATCAGACGGACGCAGGCTTGTTCTGCTTGGCGCGTCGGCTATCCCCAGCAATCGAGCTTCTCGCTGATGAATATGGAAAGTGCTCCATGCTTCAGGACCATCTGCATCAAGACACGCTGCCAGAGACAGCGACTTACCCATTGCCGACGGACATTCTCGGTTCCAACGTCCGCCCTCGATCCGAAGGCGGGCGCTACGACGTCCCAGGACTACACGGAAGCCGCCTCACACCCGCCCCCTCACCCCCACCCCATCCGCGCCGCCAGAAACGCCCGGATCCGCGCCTCGGCCCGGCGGGATTCCGGCAGGCCGAGGAGGGGGTAGACGTGCATCAGGCCGGGCTCCTCGTGATAGGCGAGGGGGGCGTCCTCCGCCCGGGCGCGGGCGGCGAGGCGGCGGGCGTCGGCCACCAGGATGTCGTGGCTGCCGCAGACGAGTTCGATCGGCGGCAGGCCCCGCAGGGTGCCGAAGAGGGGGCTGACCCGCGCGTCCGTGGGGTCGAGAGCGCCTGCATACCAGCGCCCGAGGGTCTGCACGCCCGGGCGCATCAGCATCACGTCCAGCGGTTCGATCCGGGCCTGGGACGGGTCAGCGGTGGTGACGTCGAGCCAGGGCGCGATCAGCACGAGGCCGACGGGCGCGGGCAGGCCGGCGGGGCCGGTCCCGGCGTCCCGGACCTGCATCGCCAGGGACAGGGCGAGGCCGCCCCCGGCGGAATCGCCCATCAGGGCGATCGGCGCTTCGGGGTCGGCCGCGGCGCATGCCCGGTAGACCGCTAGCGCGAAGGCGCCGATGTCGGCGCAGGCATGCTCCGGCGTCAGCGGGTAGAGCGGCACCGTCACGGTGAGGCCCGTGGCCGAGACCAGCCGGGCGATGAAGCGCCAGTGGATGCGGGTGATCGGGCTCGTATAGGCGCCCCCGTGCAGGTAGATCACCCGCCCCCTGCGGGCCCCTGCGCGCGGGGCCAGGGTGTAGACCTCGAAGCCGTCGCGGGTCTCCCAGGTCACCGAGAGGGTTCTCCGCAGGGCGCGCGTCGGCCGGGCCGGGCGCGGGCGCTTCGCCACCGCCGCCTCGGGGTCGAGATCGGCCCGGGCGAGGCCGCGCCGGCGCCCGGTGAGGCGGATCGCCAGGGCCAGCAGGCGCGCGGCGAGGCTGGTCACAGCCGGGCCGCGATGTGGTCTCCGACCCGCAGGGCGTTGGCGACGATCGTCAGGGTCGGGTTCACGGCCCCGATCGAGGGGAAGAAGCTCGCATCGGTGACGTAGAGGTTGTCGAGGCCGTGGGCCCGGCAATCGAGGTCGAGCACCGAGGTGGCCGGGTCCGTGCCGAAGCGCAGCGTCCCGGCCTGGTGCGCGGTGCCGCCGATGGGCGTGTCCTTGCCGAGGTAGAGCGAGCGGTCGAACAGGTGCGGGTGCACGTCGAGCTTGCCGCAGAGGTCGCGCAGCTTCGCCTTGAGGCGGGTGTGCCCCTCCATGTTGCTCTCGGTGAGGTCGAGGCGGACCCGGCCGCCCTCGTAGAAGATCCGGTTCTCCGGCCGGGGCAGGTCCTCCGAGGTCAGCCAGAAGTCGAGGGAGTGCTTCGCGATCCAGTCGAAGGGCTTTTCGGGGAACCATTGCAGGAAGCCCGGCAGGCCCTCGCCGTGGATCTGCGTGCCGTCGGACTTGCCGACCATCTGGATGTGGCCCAGCGGGAAGTCCCAGTCGTCCGAGCCGAAGTAGAAGTCGTTCAGCCCGAGGGTCTTCTGGAACTTCGTCGGGTTCGGGGTGCGCGAGACCGCCAGCACGGTGGCGTTGTTGTGGCGCATGTAGTTGCGCCCGACCTGGCCGGAGGCGTTGGCGAGCCCGTGCGGGTGCGCGTCGTTGGCCGAGCGCAGCATCAGCAGCGCCGAGGAGAGGGCGCCGCAGGCCACCACGACGATGTCGCCCGTCACCGTGCGGCGCCGGCCCTCGCGCACGAGCTCGACCCCGGTGATCGCGCGCCCGCTCGGGCCGGTGAGGAGGCGCTCCACGTAGGCGCCGGTCCAGAGGGTGAGGTTCGGGTACTGGGCGAGCGCCGGGTCGACGCAGATGATCTGCGCATCCGCCTTGCCGTTGGTCAGGCAGGGATAGCCGTCGAAGGCGTCGCAGCGGATGCAGGCCGAGTGCGGCAGGGCCTGGCCGTCGCGCTCGTCCAGCAGCACGCCCACCGGCAGGTGGAAGGGCCGGTGGCCCTCGCGCTTCAGCCCGTCGAAGAGCTCCTGGATGCGCGGCTCGTGGGAGACCGGCGGGTAGGCGTAGGGCTTGGACGCGGGCGGCTCGGTGGGGTCCTCGCCGCGCAGGCCGTGCACGTGGAACAGCTCCTCCGCCGCCTGGTAGTAGGGCTCGAAGGTGTCGTACTTCACCGGCCATTCGGGGGCGTCGCCGTCGGGGTGGCGCACCACGTCGAAATCGCGGGCGCGCAGGCGCAGCAGCACCGAGCCGTAGACCTTGCTGTTGCCGCCCACGTAGTAGTGCAGGCCCGGGTGGAAGCTGCGCCCGTCGGCGCCGTACCAGGTCTCGGGCGCCTGGTAGCGCGCATCCACGAACACCGCCTGGCTGTCCCAGTTCTCGCGCTCGCGCGGCAGGTAGCCGCCGCGCTCCAGCAGCAGCACGCGCTTGCCGGTCTGGGCCAGGCGCCAGGCCATGGTGCCGCCGCCGGGGCCCGAGCCCACGATGACCACGTCGTAATGCTCGTCGCTCATGGGTGTCCTTCGCTCATGGTGTCCTTCGCCCGTGGGGGCCTTCGCGGGGCCGGCGCGGGCCGGTGCCGCGGGCTGTCGGGGCCGGGGATGCCGCCGCCGGGTCGGCCGGCCGATGGGGTCGCGCCGACGTGAGGCATCCGACGCTCCGAACGTTTGAACCGGCGCACGGGTGCCGCGTTCAACCGCCGATGGCATCACGTTCGCGCGCCTTCGTCATCGCCCGCCAGCGGCCCTGCCCCGGGATCGCGCCTTGCAGGACCACGCCGTGATCGCCCTCAGCCTCGTCGTCGCCTTCGCGGTCCGGCTCCTCCTGGTGCTGCTGTTCCTGCCCTTCAGCGCCCTCGACAAGATCCTGAACTTCCGGGGCGCGGTGGGCCAGGCCCGCGAGCGGGTCTCCGGCACGGGGCTCGCCCGCGCCCTCATCCTGGCCGGGCTCTTCGTCGAGGTGGTGATGTCGGCCGGCATCCTCACCGGCATCGCCGACCGGGCCGCGGCCTTCGTGCTCGCCGGCTATTGCGGCGTCACCGCCCTCCTGTGGAAGCAGTTCTGGCGCCCGGGCGACTTCTGGGCCGGCAGCGACAGCCAGGGCCGGGGCCTGTTCTGGGACTTCCTCAAGAACTTCGCCCTGGCCGGCGGGTTTCTGCTCATCACCTTCGGCACCGGGGCCGACACGGTGCGGCTCTTCCTCGCCGACCCGCTGGCCTCGTCGCAGCCCTACCGCACCGCCCCGTCTCCCGAATCCGCCAGGATGATTCCATGAGCGACGCGACCACCCCCGAAAAACCCCGCGTGCCCTACTGGCACCTCTGGACCGACGCGGAGGGCGTCAGCCACCAGACCCGCTGCGCGCTGACCGATTTCGACATGAAGTCGATGCAGCCGCCGGCCGACCCGCAATGGCAGGGCACCAAGACCCATGACGGCGCCACCGTGATGGTGACGGTGCAGCCGGTGGGCTGGACCGGGGCCTGGCACGAGAACCCGAAGCCGCAATGGATCATCCCGCTCTCGGGCCGCTGGTTCGTGGAATCCATGGACGGCACCCGGGTCGAGATGGGGCCCGGCGAGATCTCCTTCGGCGAGGACCAGAACACCCGGGCGGTGGACGGGCGCCAGGGGCACCTCTCCGGCACCGTCGGCGACGCGCCCGCCGTGCTGATGGTGGTGCAGTTCGATTCGCCGCCGACCGTCGCCACCCCGTGCCGGTTCCGGTAGATCCATGGCCGGTTCCGGTAGCCCCATCGATGGTTTCGGTCGCCCCATGCCGTCCAGGCTCGGAAACCCGGGCTTCGAGGTCGTCGATCCGCGCTTTGCCGGGTACCTGCTCGGCAACGCCGAACTCGAGGAGATCGCCACGGGCTTCCGCTGGATCGAGGGGCCGGTCTGGTTCGGCGATGCCGACTGCCTGCTGTTCCAGGACCTGCCCCGCGACCGCACCATGCGCTGGAGCGAGGCCGAGGGCCTGTCGGTCTACCGGGCGCCCTCGCACTTCGCCAACGGCCAGACCCGCGACCGCCAGGGCCGCCTGATCGCCTGCTCGCACCGGAACCGCTGCCTCACCCGCACCGCGTACGACGGCACCGTCACCACCCTCGCCACCCACCATGCCGGGCGCCGCCTCAACGCCCCCAACGACGTCGTGGTGGCCGCCGACGGGGGGATCTGGTTCACCGATCCGGTCTACGGCATTGCCAACGACTACGAGGGCGGCCGCCAGGACTCGGAGCAGCCGCCGGCCCTCTACCGCCTGGACCCGGCTTCCGGCGAGGTCCGCGCCATGGCCACCGATTTCGACGGTCCGAACGGGCTGGCCTTCTCCCCCGACGAGCGCCGGCTCTACGTCTCCGAGACCGGCGACCAGAGCCGGCCGAACCCGCGCCAGTACATCCGCGTCTTCGAGGTCGGGCCGGACTACGCCCTCTCGGGCGGCGGGGTCTTCCACACCGTGGCGCCCGGCTACTGCGACGGGATGCGGGTCGACGAGGACGGCAACGTCTGGAGCAGCGCCGCCGACGGCGTCCACTGCATCGACCCGGACGGCCACCTCATGGGCAAGATCTTCGTGCCCCACCGGGTCTCGAACCTCGCCTTCGGCGGCCGGATGAAGAACCGCCTGTTCATCGGCGGCTCGCACACCCTGTACGCGATCTTCCTCAACCGGCGCGGCGCGCAGACGCCGTGAGGGGGGACCTGAAGCCGGACATCGGCGCCGGACCGCTGCGCCTGGACCGGATTCGCCTCGTCAGCGCCGATCCTGAAACGCTGGCGCGGTATTTCACGGCGGCCCTCGGGTTTTCCCGCGTGACCTCGACACGACCTCTGGTCGACCAGCGAACCACGTCCGGCGAAACGATCGTGTCCCTCCGGCTCGGCGCGCAGGCCGTCGACCTCGTCGGATTCGACCGTCCGGGCCGGCCCTATCCCGACGACGTGCCGGGCTGGAGCCCCCTGTTCCAGCACATCGCGATCGTGGTCTCGGACATGGCCGCCGCCCATGCGCGCCTCGCCGCCTGCCCCGGCTGGCGCCCGATCTCCACGGCCGGGCCGGTGCGCCTGCCCGCGGCCTCGGGCGGGGTGACCGCCTTCAAGTTCCGCGACCCCGAGGGGCATCCCCTTGAATTCCTTGCGTTTCCCGCCGGTGGTGTCCCCGAGGCCTGGCGCCGCGCGGGGCCGGATCCCTGCCTCGGCATCGACCATTCGGCCGTCTCGGTGACGGACACCGCGGCGAGCCTCGCCTTCTACGCGGGCCTCGGCTTCACGGTGGCGTCGCGCTCCACCAATGTCGGTCCCGCGCAGGCCCGCCTCGACGGCGTGCCGGACCCGCACGTCGCCGTGACGGGCCTGAGCCCGCCGGGGGCGCCGACGCCGCACGTCGAACTCCTTGATTATGCAGGTGAATTTCCGCGCGGCGGTCACGTCTGCGGCGACCGCGACATTGCCGCCACCGTCCTGGCCTTTGCCGGCGTCGCCGGCGAACCCCGGCTCCTGCGCGACCCGGACGGCCATCGGCTCCAGCTGACCTGAGGGTCTGTTCCGGACCAGCCCGCCGCTCCGGTCGGAGACGCAGCGGCGAGGCTGCCCGGAACCGGAGGTCCAGGGCATGCGGACCCCGTCGCGCACGCGCTAGCGGGACCGCTGGCCCGCCTGCGTCGTGATCCAGTCCAGCGCTGCGGGCAGATCGAGAAAGGGTGCCGGCCTCGGATGACCGAGATTGCCGAAACCCACCTCCAGGAACCAGTGTCCGGCCTCCGCACCATGGTCCGCGGAGAGTTGGATCAGGATCGCGACGAGGAGCCCCTCGGCCATGACCAGCCGGCCGTCCTCGTCGCTGCTCTCTGTCCGGATCCGGACGGGCTGGAGGCTCAGCGTCATGGGCCGGGCGGCCTCTTCTGATGCAGGTAGGCGGGGTCGAACTCGGCACGGTTCGTCAGCGCGTCCCAGTCGTGGATCACGAGGCGTTGCCCCTGGAGGGTGAGTAGCCCCTGGCCGCGCAACTCCTGCAGGACGCGGTTGACGTGGACGTTCGAGACGCCGATCGCATCCGCGATGTCTCCCTGGGTGAGGGGCATCTCGCAGGCGAAGTCCCGCGCCAATCCCATGGCATGCAGTTTCAGGTAGATCTCGCAGAACAGGTGGGTGATCCGGCCGAGCGTCGAGCGCCGTCCGATATTGGTCATCCACTCCCGGAAGATCGCCGCGTCGACGAGGGTGTCCCGCCAGAGGGCGGCCGTGATCCCGGGATGATTGCGGGTGAGGTCGAACATCGCCTCGTGCGGGATGAAAGCCAGGGTACAGGCCGTCAAAGTACTGAGGCTATGATCCATCACCGGCAGGTGCAGGCTCTGCAGGTCGGGGATGTCGCCCGGGATGTGAACCGACAGGATCTGGCGCTTGCCCTCGTCGAGGAGCTTGTAGCGGAAGGTCCACCCGTCGAGCAGGAGGCAGCATTGCTTGGGATGGTCGCCGTCGCGCACGATGTCCTGGTGGGCGCTCAATTGACGGCGCGTGACCGGCAGGCGTTCGATCGCCTGACGCTCGACGTCCGAGACGGTGATGATCGTCTCCAGTTTTCGAATGAGCAGGCTGAGATCGGTGCCAGCGGCAAGGCTCATTGCGAAAGTGCCTTTCTCGGGCAGATTGGACGTGGGCGGGAGAGACGCATCGGAACTCCGTGGATCGGCCGGACCACGTCATCCCTCCCTACTAACATGAAGGAAGACGGGGTGGTGCGGCGCTGGCCGGGTCTGCCAGCAGGTATCGACATCAGCCCTTTCAAGACGGCCAATCCCCGGATGGGCTTTGCATTTACGGGTCGAAAGCGTGCGCATTAACAAATGGCAGTGACACGCCCGGCTTTACGGGACAGTCTGGAGAGATCACGCAAATGTGAACTGGTCCTCCCCCGATGGAAGTGATCCCCGATCTGATTGGAGAACGGGGTGGGGGCGTGAGAGACCTGCGCCAGGACTTGGTGCACAACCATCTCCTGGCAACATTGGAGCCCGATGATTTCGCGCGCCTCCAGCCCGATCTCCTTCGCGTTCGAACGCATCCGAATCAAACCCTCATCACCCCGAACGAGCCGGTGCTGCGGGTGTATTTTCCCGAGACCGGCTATGCCTCGGTCATCGCCGGTACGGATCGGAGCCGGATCGAAGTCGGCGTCATCGGACCGGAGGGGCTGATCGGTGCCACGCCGGTCCTGCTCGGGAGCGACCGCACCCCGCACCGGACCTTCGTCCAGGTCCCGGGGGAGATGCTGGCGATCGATACCACCCGTCTCTCCACCGCAGCGGAGGCGTCGCTCTCGCTCCGGACGTGCCTGCTCCGCTTCGTCCAAGTCCAGCTCATCCAGATCGGCCAGACCGCCTACGGGCATGCGACGCTGCCCCTGCAAATCCGGCTCGCCCGTTGGATTCTCATGTCGCATGATCGGGTGGGCGGGGATGAGATGCCCGTCACACACGCCTTTCTGGCGCAAACCCTGGGATCCCAGCGCTCCGGGGCAACCCTCAGTGTACAGGCGCTAGAGGCGCAGCGCATGATCACGGCGCGGCGCGGTCGGATCACGGTTCGGGATCGCAAGGCGCTCGAGGCGCTGGCCGCAAGCAGCTACGGAGTGCCCGAGGGCGAATACCACCGACTCATTCCGCAGGGACCGGACCCGGAGCGCGGCGCCGGGATCTGAGCCGATGCGTCCCGTCGGAGGGACGCTTGCCAACGGAAAGACGGAGCCGAAGCGGGCCTCTGCAGCCATATAGCCAGGGGGTCGGCCCCACGGCGGCAGGATGTGGTTCCATCGAAGCCCGGGCCCCACGATGGACGGCCTCCCGTCGAAATTCAGTTCTCATCGAAGACCCGATCCAATCCGGACCCTCGGTCGGGTATCCGACCCGAAGCGAGGGTTTATGAGAATTCGAAGAGTACTGTTCGAGATTTGGGTGACTGTCGGACGGTCTGCCAGGGAGCATTCGAAAGATCCCTTGCCGGGGACCGACCTGCATACGGATTGTCACCACAAATGGCTGTGGACTTGGTCGACCACGTCACCGTACAACCATTCCAAAGACGGAGCCGCCGCTGCGGATATCTGGCGGAGCAGGACTCACGACTGGGCAACACGGCAGGAAACGCATGATCCGTTTGAATCTGAACGGCGCCATCCGCGAGGTCGAGGCCGAACCCGACACGCCGCTCCTCTGGGTCATCCGGGAGCAGGTCGGCCTCACCGGTACCAAGTACGGCTGCGGCATCGCGCAGTGCGGCGCCTGCACGGTGCATATCGACGGCACGGCGGTACGCTCCTGTTCGATGCCGGTCTCGAGCGTGACGCCTGACCAGAAGATCGTGACGATCGAGGGCTTGTCGAAGGATCGCTCGCACCCGGTGCAGAAGGCCTGGGTCGAACTCGACGTGCCGCAGTGCGGCTTCTGCCAGTCCGGAATGATCATGGCGTCGGCCGCGCTGCTGGCGCAGAATCCGCATCCGAGCGAGGCGCAGATCCGCTCCGAAATCACCAACATCTGCCGCTGTGGCACCTACAACCGCGTCCTGGCCGGCATCAAGCTCGCCGCCGATGGCGGCCAGGCGGGTTGAGGAGAGAGCCATGAACGCCCTCGCGAACACGCCGTCCCGACGCGCCTTCGTAGCCGGCGCGGTTGCCACCGCCGGCGGCCTCAGTCTCGGATTCCACGTGCCCTTCCCCGAGGCTGCCGCGCAGGCGGCTCCGCCGACACTCACGCCTGAAGTCAATGCCTGGGTGGTGATCAAGCCGGACGAGACCGTGGTGATCCGCATCGCCCGATCCGAGATGGGCCAGGGCACCCTCACGGGCCTCGCCCAACTCGTCGCCGAGGAGCTGGGCTGCGACTGGAGCAAGGTGGTCACCGAGTATCCCACGCCGGGCCAGAACGTCGCCCGCGGCCGGATCTGGGGCGATTTCGGCACCGGCGGCAGCCGCGGCATCCGCGAGTCCCAGGACTACGTCCGCAAGGGCGGCGCGGCCGCTCGCACCATGCTGGTCGAGGCCGCCGCCCAGGGTTGGGGCGTCGCCCCCTCCGAGTGCCGGGTCGAGAAGGGCGTGATCAGCCATGCTGGCTCTGGCCGCACCACCACCTTCGGTGCGGTGGCGATGGCGGCGGCCAAGGTGACGCCACCAAAGGACATCGTCCTCAAGGATCCGAAGGATTGGACCATCGCCGGCAAGCCGGTGAAACGCCTCGATACCGTCGAGAAAACCAACGGCAGCCAGATCTACGGCATCGACCTCAAGATGCCTGGCCTGCTGAACGCGGCGATCCGCGACTGCCCGGTCTTCGGCGGCACCGTGAAGAGCTTCGACGCCAAGGCCGTCGAGGGCATGCCCGGCGTGAGGAAGGTCGTCGCAGTGGGCGATTCCGGCGTTGCGGTCATCGCCGACACGTTCTGGCGTGCCAAGACCGCGGTGGAGGCTCTGCCGATCATCTGGGACGAGGGCCCGAACGGGCAGGTCTCGAGCGAGACCATCGCGGCGACTCTTCGCGAGGGCCTCGACGCCGAGGACGCCTATGTCGGCAACAAGGGCGGCGACGCCGCGGGCGCCCTGAAGGGGGCGGCCCGGGTCGTGGAAGCGACCTACGGCGTGCCGTTCCAGAACCACGCCACGATGGAGCCCATGAACGCCACGGTGCGCTGGACCCCGGAGCGCTGCGAGGCCTGGGCGCCGACCCAGAACGGGGAGGCGGCGCTCGCCGCCGTGGCTGAGGCGGCCGGCCTCTCGGCGAACCAGTGCGACGTCTACAAGCTCCTGCTCGGAGGCGGCTTCGGCCGGCGCGGCGCTACCCACGACTGGCTGCGCCAGGCCGTCCTCATCGCGAAGGAGATGCCCGGGACCCCGATCAAGTTGATCTGGACCCGGGAGGAGGACATGACCCACGGGCGCTACCACCCGATCACCCAGTGTCGGATGCGCGCCGGGCTGGACGAGGCCGGCAACGTCACCGGCCTGCACATGCGCATCTCGGGGCAGTCGATCCTGGTCTCCGTGGCGCCGAACCGGATGGTGGACGGCAAGGATCCGGTGGTGTTCCAGGGGCTCAATCCCGGGGGCGCGGAGGCCGCGATCGGCTACGCGATCCCGAACATCCTGGTCGACCACGCGATGCGCAACCCGCACGTCCCGCCGGGCTTCTGGCGCGGCGTGAACATGAATCCGAACGCCATCTACCTCGAATGCTTCATGGACGAGCTGGCCCATGCGGCAGGACAGGATCCCCTGGCCTTCCGGCTGAAGCTGATGGAGAAACACCCCAAGCATCGGGCGGTGCTACAGGCGGTAGCGGACAAGGCCGGTTGGGGTTCGAAGCCTCCTGCGGGTGTCCACCGGGGCCTCGCCCAGATGATGGGCTTCGGCTCCTACGTGGCGGCGGTGGCCGAGGTCTCGGTCAGCGATGACGGGGCGGTCAAGGTCCACCGCATCGTCGCGGCCACCGACCCGGGCCACGCACTCAATCCGCAGCAGATCGACGCTCAGATCGCGGGCTCCTTCGTCTACGGCCTGTCGGCGGCGCTCTACCAGGAATGCACGGTCAAGGACGGACGCATCGAGCAGACGAACTTCGACACCTATCCGGTGATGCGCCTGCAGGAGATGCCGGTGGTCGAAACGATCGTGATGCCTTCGGGCGGCTTTTGGGGCGGCGTCGGCGAACCCACCATCGCGGTGGCGGCCCCCGCCGTCCTGAACGCCATCTTCGCGGCCACCGGCAAGCGCGTGCGCCAGATGCCGGTGAAGAACACGGACCTGCGCCGGGCGTGATACGCTCGGCCGTGGTCGCGACCTGGCTGCTTGCCGGATCGGTCGGGCTGTCCCCGGCGGCGGAGCGCCCGCCGCCGGGGGCCTCCGCCTGCGCCGGCTGCCACGCCGAGGGGGCGGCGATGGGGGCGATCGACGGTCGTCCGGCGGCCGAGATCGCGTCGGCGCTGGCCGAGTACCGTTCGGGTAAGCGGCCGGCCAGCGTGATGAGCCGTATCGCCAAGGGGTTCTCGGAGGAGGAGTCCCAGGCCATCGCCGTCTACCTGTCCCGGCAGCGCCCGACCGCTCACGAGACAAGCCAGGAGCGACCATGAGCCCGACGCGCCGCGCGCTCCTCGCCACAGGGGCAGCCCTCGCTTTGGGTCGGCCGGCTCTGGCGCGGGCCACTGCGAAGGTGGTCGTCATCGGCGGCGGCTTCGGCGGTGCCACCGCCGCCCGCACGCTCCACTCGGGTGGCCTCGATGTGACCCTGGTCGAGGTGAATCCGACCTACGTCGCCTGCCCGTTCAGCAACGAGGTCATCGCCGGGCTTCAACCCATGGCGGCGCAGCGGTTCGGTTACGAGGGCCTTGCCCGCGACGGCCTCCGCGTGGTGCACGCTGCCGCCACCGGCATCGACGCGGATGCCCGACGGGTGACGCTCGCCGACGGCACCGCGCTCGCCTACGACCGCCTCGTGCTGTCGCCGGGGATCGACCTGCGCTTCGATGCCATTCCCGGCTACGACGCGGCAGCGGCCGAGCGCATGCCCCATGCCTGGAAGGCGGGCGAGCAGACGCTGCTCCTTGCCCGGCAACTCGCCGCGATGCCCGAGGGCGGCACCGTGGTGCTGTCGGTGCCGGGCAATCCCTATCGCTGCCCGCCCGGCCCCTACGAGCGGGCGAGCCTGATCGCCCATGTGCTCAAGACCACCAAGCCCCGCGCGAAACTGATCCTTCTCGACGCCAAGGACACTTTCTCCAAGCAGCGCCTGTTTCAGTCGGCCTGGAAGGCCCTGTACCCGACGCAACTCGAATACGTCCCGCTCGCGGAGGGCGGACAGGTGAGTGCCGTCGACCCGGACGCCATGATCGTCCGCACCGACTTCTCGGAGTACAAGGCGGACGTCGCCTGCATCATCCCGCCCCAGCGGGCGGGGCGGATCGCCGCCGTCGCCGGGGTCGCCGACCGCAGCGGCTGGTGCCCGATCGATCCCGTCACCTTCGAATCCCGGTTAGTGCCCGGCATCCACGTCATCGGCGACGCGGCCATCGCCGGGGCGATGCCGAAATCCGCCTTCTCGGCCAATGCCCAGGCCAAGGTCTGCGCGGATGCGGTGATCGACCTCCTGGCCGGGCGCGCGCCCGAGACGCCGAAGCTGATCAACACCTGCTACAGCCTTGTGGCGCCGGGCTACGGCATCTCGATCGCGGGCGTCTACCACCCGGCGGGCGGCGTCCTCGCCGACGTGGAGGGCGCCGGCGGCATCAGCCCAGTCGACGCGCCGATGGCCCTGCGCGAGCAGGAGGCCCTCTACGCCGCCGACTGGTACCGCACCATCACCCGCCAGGTCTTCGGATGAGGCGGATGCCCGGCTGGGCCTGGATCGCCTGCACGATCCTGGCCGCGCGGGCCGAGGCCGGGGCGGGAGCCGAACCTGGGGCTGAGCCCTTGCGGCCCGTCGCCGTCGTCGACCAGGCCATACCCGCGAGCCTGACCGGAGTTCCGGGGGATCCTGCGCAGGGCCGGGCCCTCGTCATCGACCGAACCAAGGGGCTCTGCCTGCTCTGTCATGCCGGGCCATTCCCCGAGGAGCGCTTCCCCGGCAATCTCGGTCCCGACCTCACGGGCGTCGGCGAAAGGCTCTCGCCGGGCGCCCTGCGCCTGCGCCTCGTCGACGGTCGGGTCTTGAACCCGGACACCATCATGCCCTCCTATTACAGCCTCGCGGGCACCACGCGGGTCGGCGCGGCCTGGCGCGGCCGGCCGGTGCTGGGCCCGCAGGACATCGAGGACATCGTCGCCTTCCTCGCGACCTTGCGCGACACACCACCGGAGAGGCCGGCGCCGTGACCCCGCAGAGACCCCACCGCCCGAGCCGCCGCGGCCTTCTCGCCCTGGGACCGGCCATGGTCGCGACCGTCGCCCTGCGCCCGGTGGCGGCCGGTGCCGCGATCCGCACCGAGAGCACGGCCGAGGCCATCCGGCGCTTCGCGGGGGCGGCCGAGATCCACCCGGGGCGCATCCACCTCGACCTGCCGCCGCTGGTCGAGAACGGCAACGCCGTGACCATCACGGTGGCGGTGGAGAGCCCGATGACGCCGGAGGATCATGTCCGCCGCATCGCGGTGTTCAACGACAAGAATCCGCAGCCGAATGTCATCACGGTATACCTAGGGTCGCGTGGAGGTCGCGCGGCGATCACGACCCGAATCCGCCTCGCCGACACGCAACGCATCACCGCCATCGCGGAGACCAGCGACGGGCGCTACTGGTCGACCACGGCCGACGCGATCGTCACCCTCGCCGCCTGCCTGGAGGGCTGAGCCGCCATGGCCCGCACCCTGATCAACGTGCCGAAGACCGCCCAGGCCGGCGAGGTCGTCACGATCAAGACCCTGATCTCGCACCCGATGGAGACCGGCTTCCGGCCGGGGGCCGACGGGCGCATCCGCCCGCGGGACATCATCACGGAGTTCACCTGCCTGTACGACGGCGAGACGGTGTTCCGGGCGGAGCTGTTTCCGGCGACGGCGGCCAACCCGTACCTGACCTTCACCCTGCGGGCGACGCAGACGGGCACGCTCACCTTCACCTGGCGCGGGGACAACGGTTTTGCGCAGACCGAGACCGCGACCCTGACGGTGACGTGAGGCGGCTCGCGCTCCTGATGCTGGCGGCCCTGTCGGCGGGGCCGGTGCGGGCGGGTGAGATCCCGCCGGCCGAGCGGCGCTCGGGCTTCGACACCATGAGTCCCGACATCCAGGCGATGCAGCGCGACGGGATGGCCAACCCGGCCCTGCTCTGGCTCGAGGACGGCGCCGACCTCTGGGGCAAGGCGCCGGCCCCGGACCGGCCCGCCTGCGCCGGCTGCCACGGCGAGGCCGGCGCCACGATGCGCGGCGTCGCCGCCCGCTACCCGGCCTGGGACGCCGAGACCGCGGCCCCGATCGACCTCGTGGGCCGGATCAATGCCTGCCGGCGCCACCACCAGGGCGCGGAGCCCTACGCTCACGAGAGCCGCGAGCTCCTCGGGCTCGCCGCCTACGTCGCCGCCCAGTCGGCGGGCCTGCCGATCACGGTCCCGGACGATCCCCGCCTCGGACCCGCCCGGGCGGCCGGCAAGGCGCTGTTCACGCAGCGCATGGGCCAGCTCGACCTGTCCTGCGCCGCCTGCCACGACGACAATCACGGGCGCCGCCTCGGCGCGGCCCTGATCCCGCAGGGGCACCCCACCGGCTACCCGCTCTACCGCCTGGAATGGCAGGGGGTCGGCTCGGTGCAGCGGCGCCTGCGCAACTGCATGACGGGGATGCGGGCCGAGCCCTTCGCCTACGGCGCGGCGGAGTTCGTCGCCCTGGAGCGCTACCTGATGGACCGGGCCGCGCCCCTGCCGGTGGAGACCCCCGCGGTGCGCCCGTGAGCCTCAGGGGAGCCGGGCCAGCACGAGCCCGCCGGCCGCGGTGAGCAGGACGACGATCCAGGGCGGCACCCGCCCCGCGGTGAGCAGCACGAAGGCCAGGACCGCGACGGCGAAGTCGCGGGCATTGCCCACGGCGCTGATCCAGACGGGATCGTAGAGGGCGGCCCCGAGGATGCCGACCACGGCGGCGTTGGTGCCGCGCATGGCCGCCTGGGCGCGGGGGCGGGCGCGCAGGCCGTCCCAGTAGGGCAGGGCGCCGTAGACCAGCAGCAGCCCCGGCAGGAAGATCGCCACCAGGGCGATCGCCGCCCCAGCCAAGCCATGCGGCACCGGGCCGACCGCCGCGCCGAGATAGGCCGCCACGGTGAAGAGCGGCCCCGGCACCGCCTGGGCGGCGCCGTAGCCGGCGAGGAACCGGGCCGGATCGATCCAGCCGGGGCCGACCACCTCCGCCTGCAGCAGGGGCAGCACGACGTGGCCGCCGCCGAACACCAGGGCGCCCGCCCGGTAGAAGGCGTCGAACAGGGCGAGCCCCTGGCCCGCCGGACCCGCGCCGCCGCCCGGGCCGAGCAGGGCCGGGACCAGAAGGGCCGGCCCGACGAGCAGTCCCGCGAACAGGACCAGTGCCACCGCGCCCGCCCGGCGCGAGACCGGAACCGCGAGGCGGCCGCCGGTGGCGGCGGGCGCGCCCCCGCACAGGAGCAGCCCGGCCGCGGCCCCGAGGGCGATCACCAGCACCTGACCGACGGCGCCGGGCAGGAAGACGACCCCCATCAGCGCCGCGACGGCGATCCCGGCGCGGGGCCGGTCGGGCGTGAGGGCGCGGGCCATGCCCCAGACCGCCTGGGCCACCACCGCCACGGCCACGAGCTTCAGGCCGTGCAGCACCGCCTCCGCCCAGGGGCTCGTCAGGGCGCCGGCCCCCAGGGCGAAAGCGAGGAGCACCAGCGCGGAGGGCAGCGTGAAGGCCGTCCAGGCGGCGAGCCCGCCGAGGAGGCCGCCGGCCCGCAGAAGCCCGAGGGAGAAGCCCACCTGGCTGGAGGCCGGTCCCGGCAGGAACTGGCACAGGGCGACGAGGTCGGCATAGCCCGCTTCGTCGATCCAGCGCCGACGCTGCACCAGCTCGTCGCGGAAATAGCCGAGATGCGCGATCGGACCGCCGAAGGACGTGAGGCCGAGCTTGAGGAACACCCCGAACACCTCGGCGGCCCGGCCGGCGGTCGGGCGGGGCCGGATGGCCGGCGCCGAAGGCTGCTCCTGTGGATTCACCCGTCGCTCCTGGTTGGCGGCCCCGCGGGAGGATGCCGTGCTGCGCGCCCTCCCTGTACCGGATCGGCGGCCGGAGGCCATCGCGGACGGCGCTCGCCCCCGGGCCCGCGCAGGCGCGGAGCGCGCCGGATCGACCCGGAGGCGCCGGCGCCCGAGGGCTTCGACGGGCACCCCCGACGCGAGCGCGCACGCGGAGCGGACAGCCAACCGGTTTGTGATGAAGACGGATCGCGGCCGAGTCCGTTCCTGGCGGAACGAAGAAGGGCCCCGAATGACACCGTCAGGACAGAACTGGATCGAGACGCTCCGGGATTTCGACATCCGCATTCTCGCCGCGGAGGCGGCGGTCAGGGAGCAGGCCGCGCGCGTCCTGGACGCCATCGAGGAGCGCCACGCGATCGAGGACGCGAAGGCCCGTTTCACGGCTCTCCAGGACGCCCTCGACCAGCTCCGGAGGGACCGGGACGCCTGGCGCGACGGGCTGCCGCCCCGGGACTGAGCGGCCATTCGATCCCCCGGCCCGACTCGTCCCGGACGCGCGGGAACCGGTGCTTAGATCGGATGAGTCCGAAGACGCGCGAAAGCACAATTTCGAAATACGGATTCATACATTGTGAATTGCTGGCCCGTATGTCTGTAGCGCGTAAGCTTTGAAATGCGGACCGTATGCAACTCCTACGTTATAGAGCCTGTATCACAGAAAATTGTCCCGATGCGATGCGTTCAGAAAATCTATCAAAAGATAATTTTGAATCGTATAGGGCGACCTTGCCGGCCTGAGACGACCACAAGAGCCAATCGTTTTCTTGGGTTGCGCGCCGTCACGCTGGTCGAGCGATTTCGCTCGGACAATCGTGGCGCAACGGCCGTTGAATTCGGGCTCGTCGCAATTCCGTTCTTCACAATGCTGGCGGCGATCATTCAGATTTCGTTTCAGGTCTGGGCCGCGCAAAACCTCGACTATGCTGTTCAGAAGGCAAGTCGCACCATTCTGACGGGATCCTTTCAGGTGGCCAATAGTGGGCAGCGGGACCCGGCCGTTCTCCTGGGACGCCTGCGGGACAATCTCTGCAACTCCGGCGCGCTGATGCCGGCCTTTGACTGCCAGTCGATCAAGCTCGACGTCACCCTGAGCGCCTCCTACGGCAACGGCAGCGTCCCCAGCCCGTTCGATTCGAGCACGGGCGGCTGGTCCAGCACGGCCGGGACGCAGTTCAGCTGTCCGCAGCCGGGCGCCATCGTCGTCGTTTCGGCGGCGGCCAAGTTTCCGGTGTTCTTCTCCTTCCTGAAGCTGAGCCCGAATACGTTCGCCGACGGATCCCAGCTGATGCAGTCGACGGCCGTCTTCCGGACGGAGCCCTACCAGACGACATCAACCACGGGCTGCAACACCTGACATGGGTTCGCCAGGCTCCTCCACGTCGCCCGGCCGCGACGTTCACACCCTCCGGGGTCACACCCGCGTGATGCGCACCCTCCGGACGCGCGCCCGTTCGTTCGGGCGCGCGTCCGGCGGGGTCTCCGCGGTGGAGTTCGCGCTGATCTTCCCGATCATGCTCATGCTGCTGGTCGGCATCATCGAGCTGTCGAATGGCGTCGACAACTGGCGCAAGGTGACCCTCCTGTCGCGGGCCGTCGCGGATCTCACGTCGCAGGGTGACAAGCAGAACCCAATGACGGATGCGGCGATGGCCGACATCCTGAAGTCGGCAAAGCTCATTCTTCGGCCCTTCGACACGACGAACGTCAAGATCGTCGTGAGTGCGCTGGGGGTCGACCTGAAGGGCTTCTCCCTGAGACCCGTCGTCTGTTCGAGCGCCGCCACGGACAACGCCAAGGCGCGCGCCACCGGGGCCGCCTCGGACCTGAGCGTCCCGCAGGGATTCCAGGTCACCGGCACCCGCTACATCCTGGCGGAGGTGACGATGCCTTACGCGCCGATGCTCGGCAGCGCCCTGGTGAACCAGCTCGGCGGCACCAACGGTCAGATCACCCTGACCGTCAACACGCCCTGGCCGACCCGCGGCGGCCAGCCCTACGGGGTGAATCCCTACAGCGAGGTGCTCCTGCCCAAGGGATCGCCTTGCCCCGCCCCGGTGACCTGAGTGCGACGAGATGAGGAGATGATCGTGCGTCGTCCTGGTTTGGTCCAACGCTTCCTCGTCGATCGCCACGGGAACGTCGCGGTGATCTTCGCGCTCGCGAGCCTGCCGCTGCTCGCCTTCGCGGGGGCCGCCCTCGATTACGGAACCGCCACGCGGATGCAGGCCAAGCTCCAGGCGGCCACCGATGCGACGGCCCTGAACCTGTGCCAGAGCCCGAACACCACGACCACGGCCCAGATGCAGAGCCAGGCCCAGACCATGATGGCCGGCTACATGGGTGCGGCCGGATTGAGGGTCGATCCCATCACCGTGACGACCAACCCGCGCAAGATCGTGCTGGCGACCCACATCAGCTCGCCGGCCCTGTTCGGCCAGATCACCAAGACGCTGGACCTGAACCCGACAGCCTTCGCGCAATGCGCGACGCCGCTTCCGAAGACGTTCGAGATCGCCCTCGTGCTGGACACGACCGGCTCGATGAGTTCGAGCGGCGGCAGCATGACGAAGATGCAGGCCGCCCAGCAGGCAGCGAACAACTTCATCGACTACGTCCACAACAACCCTGCCTTCACCGCGGATACGCGGATCTCGATCGTTCCCTTCGCGGCGTCCGTCGCGGTCAATCCGGCCACGTACCGGAATGCGACCTGGATCGATAAGCTCGGCAAATCCTCCTACCACTGGACCAACGTCACCGGCGCCACGGCGGCCGGGTTCACCAGTCGGTTCGGGATCTTCGACTCCCTCAAGACCGTCTCGCCGAACTGGGGCTGGGGCGGATGCCTGGAAACCCTGCCCTATCCACTGAACGTCCAGGACGGGCAACCGGGGTCGAGCGCCGATTCCCTCTACGTCCCGATGTTCGCACCCGACGAGCCGGGCCAGGGGACGACGTCCTATACGTCCTATGCGGGGAACTACACGTTCAACAGCTACCTGAACGACTCGACGGGCTCCAATTCCTGCAAGGCGGACAGCAGCCTGACCTTCGCCGCGACCGAGGCGCGGGCATGCAAGTACGTCAATCCCCAGGGCGCGGCGCCCACGGACAGTTCCTACCTCGCCCTGCCGAACGGGCCGAATTTCGGCTGCACCAGTCAGCCCCTGCAGCGGCTGACCAACGACGTCACGATCCTGAAGTCGCTGGTCTCGAGCCTGAAGCCGCAGGGCGCGACGAACATCCTCGAGGGCCTGATGTGGGGATGGCGCACGCTGTCGCCCAACAGCGTCTTCGGCGACGGCGGATCCTACTCATCGGCGAACGTGAACAAGATCATCATCCTGATGACCGACGGGGCGAACAGCTGGAGCGACAACCCCTACGCGAACTACAACGAGACGTTCTTCTTCTCGATGGGGTATTTCAAGAACGCCGACGGCTCGACGCCGAACGGCCGCCTGCCGCCCAATTACCAGAATCTCACGAACACGACCCAGGCGCGCAACGCCCTGGACGCCCTGACCCAGACGGCCTGCACCAACGCCAAGACGGCCGGCATCCAGCTCTACACGATCGGCTTCAGCACCTCGGGGGATCCGATCGACAGCCAGGGCCTGAGCCTGCTGAACGGCTGCGCGAGTTCGCAGAGCCAGGCGTTCATCGCCAACACCTCGGACGCCCTCATCGCGGCCTTCGACCAGATCGGGAAGAGCATCGGAACCCTGCGCCTGACCCAGTGAGGACGCGCGTCCCGGGCCCGGCCCTCACACGCCCGTGCCGTTCGCGCCCCGGCGGCTCAGCAGGTCCTTGCGGAACTTGGCGTCGAGGCGCTGCATGAAGTGCTCGGCGCAGCACATGTGGTCGTGCATCTCGCGCCGGACGGCCTCGGCATCCTCGGCGCGGTAGGCAGCCACCAGGGCGCGGTGGCTTTCGAGGTTGTGGGCGCCGAAGGCCTCGTGCTCGGTGAGGCTGTCGCTGCGGAACTCCACGAGGTCGCGCAGCAGACTGTTGAGGAACCGGCACATGAAGGCGAGGAGCGGGTTGTCGCTGGCGTCGCACAGGATGTCGTGGAAATCGACCTCGACCACCCGGCCGAGACCGCGCTGGTCGCCCGCATTGGCCGCCTCGCAGGCGCCCATGTTCTCCTCCAGGCGGCGGAACTCCGCCTCCCCGAGGCGGCCGACCACGCTGACGCCGAGCGTCACCTCCAGGCTGCGGCGCAGGGCGTAGACCTGG
The DNA here is from genome assembly GCF_056680125.1 of Methylobacterium sp. BI1. Lineage (NCBI taxonomy): Bacteria > Pseudomonadati > Pseudomonadota > Alphaproteobacteria > Hyphomicrobiales > Methylobacteriaceae > Methylobacterium > Methylobacterium sp. BI1. Next base: position 639,591 of record NZ_CM155267.1, read on the forward strand.
GCGAAATCAAGCTCCTGGAAATGCAGGAACCGGCGCAGCTGCTGGGCGGCGGCGTCCACCGAGATCGGGCGGATCTCCGGGCCACCGTTGGGGCCGGACTGCATCGTCACCAGGCCCTGGACCTCCAGGGCCTTCAGGGCCTCGCGGATCGTGCCCTTGGCGCAGCCGTAATGCTGCATCAGGGCGCGCTCGTTCGGCAGGCGGTCGCCGGGGGCCAGGCGCTCGCGGGCGATCCGGTTGCAGAGATCCTCCGCGATCTGGTCCGACAGCTTGATCCGCCGCATCGGCGCGGGCGGGCCGTCCGCCTCCGGCGTGCTCATCGGGCAACCTGACTCATCGGGGGACTTCGCTCATCGGGGGACGTCACTCATCGGGGCGTCCAGGTCGCGTCTGCGTCGAGGGGGAAGACCGGGCGGGCGAGCTTGGCGAAGGGGAACAGCCCGTAATCGGAGCTGGTGACGCCCCGGCTCGCACATTCCACCACCGACCGGGCGATGGGCTCGAAGACCGGCCGGCAATACATCCGCGACTTCAGGATCAGCACCCGGGCCGCCGCCGGATCGAGGCCCGAGCCCGTGAACACGCCGAGGTCCCAGGGCTCGTGCGGCTCCTCCGTGACGAGAATGCGGGCCGGCCCCGTGTCGAGCACCGCCGCCCGGCCCATGCGGCAGCGTTGGCCGGTATAGGTCGGGCCGGTGATGACGTATGTCCCGTCGCCCAGGGCCGCCACCGTGCCGGCGAGGGGGAGGGGGGCCTGGCGCGGGAAGCCCGGCAGGGGCACCCGGTTGCCGAGGGCGCATTCGACCCGCGCGCCGACGCCCGCCGCGTGCAGGGCCGCCACGGCCTCCGGGTCGCAGATCGGGCCCGCCAGGATGCCGTCCATCCCGGCCGCGAGGGCGGCGGCGAGGACGTCCATCACGTCGCAGGTACCGCCCGACATGCAGTTGTCGCCGTGGTCGAGGAGGAGCACCGGACCCGCGCCCGGGCCGGCCAGCGCGGCTTTCGCCGCCGCGATGGAGTCGGCCAGCGGCGCCTCGTCGTAGACGAAGTCGTCCCGGGCGTCCCAGAGCCCGGCCGCGAGGTCGCGGGCCGCCGCATCCGCGGCCCCTTGCGTCTCCGCCGTGACCGTGACGGAGACGCCGGCCTCGGCGAGGTCCGCCAGGGAGAAGCCGCCGAAGATCGTGGCGGCGAGCACCCCGGGGCGGGCCTCCGCCGCCCGGGCGGCGGCCACCGCCGCCTGCATCGGGCCGGGCACGCGGGTGTCCATGCGCAGGGTGTGGGCCAGCATCGGCGGATGGACCCAGGCCCGGCGCGGCACCAGGCCCTCGTCGAGCATCCGCCCGACGATGCCGGCGACGAGGGCGCCCGTCTCGGCCATGTCCACGTGCGGATAGGTCTTGAAGCCGGCGATCGCGTCGCAGTTCGCCACCATGCGCGCGGTGATGTTGCCGTGGAGGTCGAGGGCGACGCCGAGCGGTACGCCGGGCGCCAGGGCGCGGATACGGGCCAGGAGTTCGCCCTCGCCGTCGTCGTGGCTCTCCGTCACCATCGCCCCGTGCAGGTCGAGGAGGATGGCGTCGCAGCCGGGGCGGATCGCGTCGAGGATCGCCGTGGCGAGCGCCTCGAAGGCCGCGTCCGCCACCGGGCCGCTCGGGTTGGCATGGGCCGAGACCGGCACCGCGACGGTGGCGCCGCGCGCCTCCGCGAAGCGGATGAAGGCCCCGAGCGCCGTGGTGCTGTCGCGCCCCGCCGCCAGGGCGGCCTCGCCCCGGAGCGGATTGAAGGCCGCCAGCGGGGTCGCCAGGGGCGAGAAGGTGTTGGTCTCGTGGTTCACCCGGGCGGTGACGATACGCATGCGATTCGCGCCTTGCTGGGGATCGGGATCAGGCCGCGGGGGCGTGGCGGGCGTCGTAGTCGAGCACCGCGTCGAGCAGAACCTGTGCGCCGGCGGCGCATTCGGACGGGGCGGTGGCTTCGGCCGGGTTGTGGCTCAGGCCCCCGGCGCTCGGCACGAACACCATGGTGGTGGGTACCAGGGCGGCGACGTGGGCGGCGTCGTGGCCGGCCCCCGAGACCATGTCGCGGGTGGCGTGGCCGCCCTTCTCGGCCGCCCGCCGGACGGAGGCGATGCAGTCGGGATCGAAGGCGACGGGCGCCGTCCGGGCAATGGTCTTGAGCTGGGTCTCGAGGCCGAGCTCGGCGGCGACGCGCGCCACGGCCGCCTCCAGGGCCGCCTCCAGCGCGTCGAGCACCGCGTCCTGCGGGTGGCGCAGGTCCACGGTGAGGAAGACGTGGCCCGGGATGACGTTGTTCGAATTCGGCGTCACCGTGAGGTGGCCGACGGTGCCGACCGCGTCGGGGGAGTGCGCCTGGGCGGCGGCATCCACCGCCTCCACCAGGCGGGCGGCGCCGAGGAGCGCGTTGCGCCGCATCGGCATCGGGGTCGAGCCCGTATGGGCGGACCGGCCCTCGAGGGTGACCTCGTACCAGCGCATGCCCTGCACGCCCTGCACCACGCCGATGGTGGCGCCCTCCGCCTCCAGGATCGGCCCCTGCTCGATGTGCAGCTCGAACATCGCCCCGAACGGCACCGAGCCCGCCGGCGCCGCGCCGCGATAGCCGATGGCGTCGAGGGCCGCGCCGAAGCGGGTGCCGGCGCTGTCCTGACGGGCCTCCGCCCAGTCGCCCGCGTAGATGCCCGCATAGACGCCGGAGCCCAGCATGGCGGGGGCGAAGCGCGCGCCCTCCTCGTTGGTCCAGTTCACCAGCAGCAGCGGCGCCTCGGTGACGAAGCCCGCCCCGTCGAGGGTGCGCAGCACCTCGAGCCCCGCCAGCACGCCCAGCACCCCGTCGAACTTGCCGCCTGTGGGCTGGGTGTCGAGGTGGCTCCCCAGCGCGATCGGCTTCAGGTCCGGGTTCCGGCCGGGGCGCAGGGCGAACATGTTGCCCACCGCATCCACCGTGAGGGTGCAGCCCAGGGCCTCCACCTGGCTCCGCAGCCAATCGCGCACCCGGCGGTCCTCGTCGCTCAGGGTCAGGCGGGCGATGCCGCCGTCGGGGGTGGCGCCGATGGCGGCGGTCTCCGTCAGGGTGTCCCAGAGGCGCTCGGCGTTGATCGTGAGGTTCGACATCGGTGTCCCGGATTCCCTTCTGCTCACGCCGCCTTCACGCCGAGGAAGCGGTCGCGCGCCGCCTCGTCGGCGACGAAGTCGGCATTGCCGGCCGCGTAGGCGACGCGGCCGAGTTCGAGGATGTAGTGGCGGTCGGCGAGACTCGTGCAGACCGCGAGGTTCTGCTCCACCAGCAGGATCGGGACCCCGGCCGCGCGGATGGCCCGGATCTGGGCGACGATCTCCTCGACGATGACGGGGGCGAGGCCCTCCACCGGCTCGTCGAGCATGAGGAGTTTCGGCCCCGAGAGGAGGGCGCGGGCGATCGACAGCATCTGCTGCTCGCCGCCCGAGAGCTGCGCGCCCCCGTTGCGGCGGCGCTCCTCCAGGCGCGGGAACATGGCGTAGATGTCCCGCAGGCTCCAGGGCGAGCCCTTGCGCACGGCGATGGCCAGGTTCTCCGCGACGCTGAGCAGGCTGAAGATGCCCCGGTCCTCCGGCACCAGGGTGAGGCCGGCCCGGGCGATGCGGTGGGCGGGCCAGCCCGCCACGTCGGTGCCCTGGAAACGCACCCGGCCGCCGCGCGGGGGCAGGAGGCCGCTGATCGCCTTGAGGGTCGAGGTCTTGCCGGCCCCGTTGCGCCCGAGGAGGCAGACGATCTCGCCGTCGCGCACCTCCAGGCTGACGCCCTGGAGGATGTGGCTCTTGCCGTAGAAGCCCTGGACCCCGTCCAGGCTGAGGGCGACGGGGCCGCTCACGAGACGTGCGCCCGGGCGGGCGTGAGGTCGCCCGTGATCATGTTGCCGAGATAGGCCCGCCGCACCTCCGGGTCGTCGCGGACCCGGGCCGGCGGCCCCTCCACCAGCACCCGGCCGGCGCGCATCACCGTCACGGTGTCGGAGATGTTCATGACGATGCCCATGTTGTGCTCGATGAACAGGACGGTGTGATCGCGGCCGAGGTCGCGGATCAGCGCCGTCATGGCGGCGATGTCGTCGATGCCCATGCCGGAGGTCGGCTCGTCGAGGAGGATGACCTTCGGCGCCGCCGCCATCGCCATCCCGACCTCGAGGCGCCGCTGCTGGCCGTGCGAGAGCGCGCCGGCGGCGCGCAGGGCCACCCGGGTGAGGTCGAGGCGCTCCAGCATCGTCTCCGCCATGGCCAGGGCCGGCCGGTTGGCCTCGGCCCGGCGCCAGGGAGCGAGGGCCTGCCAGGGCGTCTTGCCCTGCGCGGCCAGTCGCAGGTTTTCGCGGACGCTGAGCGTCGGGAAGAGGCTGGTGACCTGGAACGAGCGGGCGAGGCCGAGGCGCACCCGCTCGTGGTCGGCGGTGCGGGTGATGTCCCGGCCGGCCAGGGTGATGCGCCCGGCCGAGGGTGCGATCCGGCCGGTCAGGGCGTGGAACAGGGTCGTCTTGCCGGCGCCGTTCGGCCCGATGATCGAGTGGACGCTGTTCTCGGCGATGCGCAGGGTCACGTCCTGCAGCGCGACGAAGCTGCCGTAGCGGACGCCCAGGGCGTCGGTGGCGAGGATCGGCGTGCTCATCGGGTGGCCTCCGGCGCGGAACTGGCGCCAGGCTGCCCTCCTCCCCCTTGTGGGGAGGAGTTGGAGGTAGGGGTGGTCGGGTGACCCTCGACAGGCGGAGGCTGGCGGCGCCACCCCCACCCCTGGCCCCTCCCCACACGGGGGAGGGGGAGGCCTCCCTCTGGCGGCGGCGCCCGTGTCACGAGGGCGACGGCGTGCTCGATCAGGCCCCAGAGGCCGCGCTGCAGGAACAGCGTGATGACGATGAGGAGGAGCCCGAGCAGGAGGAGCCAGCGCGGCCAGATCGCCGAGAGGGCGTCGGCGGCGAGCAGGTAGGCGCCGGCCCCGAGGAGCGAGGCGAACAGGTTCGCGGCTCCGCCGATGATCGTCATGATCAGCAGGGTCTCGCTGGTGTGGTAGTCGATGTTCGAGAGCGGCGCGACGCCGATCAGCATGGCGTGGAGCGCGCCCGCGAAGGCCGTCACCGCCCCGGAGATCGCGAAGGCCGCGACCTTGAAGGCGCGCACCGGATAGCCGATCGCCCCGGCCCGGCCCTCGTTGTCGCGGATGGCGAGCAGGGTGCGCCCGAAGGTCGAGAGCGCGACCCGCTGCAGGGCGGCGAAGAGCCCGAGGAAGAGCACGGCCACGAAGGCGTAGTAGGTCCAGGGATCGGACAGGACCGTGCCGGCGAGGCGCGGGCGCGGAATGTCGAGCAGGCCGTTGTCGCCGCCGGTGATGCCGCTGAAGGTGTAGGCCAGGAAGTAGAACATCTGCGAGAAGGCCAGGGTCAGCATCACGAAGTAGACGCCCTGGCGCCTGATCGAGACCCAGCCCACGGCGGCCGCCACCAGCGCCCCCAGGGCCAGGGACAGCAACAGCATGACGGAGGCGGGCAGGCCGGCCCGGACGAGGCCGAGCCCGGCGACGTAGCTGCCCAGGCCGAAGAAGATGCCCTGGCCGAAGGAGAGGAGGCCGGTATAGCCCAGCAGCAGGTTGCAGGCGGCGACCGCCAGCCCGTAGATCAGGATCTCGCTCGCCAGCGTGCCGGAGCGCATGACGAGGGGCAGGATCAGCACGGCGGCGAGCGCCAAGCCGAACTGGACGAGGGGCCGGTCGAGCAGAGGGACCATCGCGAACGCCTCCTCAGGCCCGGCCGAACAGGCCGCGCGGCATCGTCATGATGATGCCGGCCATGCCGAGATAGATGACGAGGCGCGCCCCCTCGGGCCACAGGGTGGCCATCAGGCTCTGGGCGATGCCGACGAGGAGGCCGGCGGCGAGCGCCCCGGCGTAGCTGCCCATCCCGCCGATCACCACCACCACGAAGGCGATGCCCAGGGCCTCGACGCCCATGAAGGGCTCGACGCCGCGGATGGGGGCGGCGAGCGCCCCGGCCAGCCCCGCCAGTCCGGCGCCGAGGGCGAAGACGGCGGTGTTGATGCGCAGGGTATCGTAGCCGAGGAGGGCCATGTTCGCCGGCGATTCCGAGCCGGCCCGTACGATGGCGCCGAGCCGCGTCCGGTCGAGGAGCCACCACAGGCCCGCGGCCAGGATCGCCGTGAAGCCGATCACGAAGAGCCGGTACTCCGGATAGACGAAGTCCCCGAGGATCATCACGCCGCTCAGCGCCTCCGGCGGGGCGACGTTCCCGCCGAGGGGCCCCCAGACGATGATGACGAGCTCCTGCACCACCAGGGCGAGGCCGACCGTGACGAGGATGTGGAAGGTGTGGGGCAGCTTGTAGACCCGGCGCAGGAGCAGCCGCTCGGTCAGGGCCGCCAGCCCGGCGACGACGAAGGCGGCCAGCGGCATCGCCACCCAGAAGCTCAGGCCCCGCTCGACGCCCTCGTAGGCGAGATAGGCCCCGAGCAGGTAGAACGCCCCATGGGCGAAGTTCACGAACTGCAGCAGCCCGAAGATGATGCTCAAGCCCACCGCCAGGAGGAAGTAGAGCATCCCGAGCCCGAGGCCGTTCAGGATCTGGAACAGGTAGGTCACGGGGTCTCCCGGCGGAGTGTGGCTCGACGCGGCCCTCCTCCCCCTTGTGGGGAGGAGTTGGAGGTGGGGGTGGCTGGGTGACCCTCAGGGCTCGGAGGCCAGCGGAACTACCCCCACCCTCGATCCCTCCCCACAAGGGGGAGGGAGGGGGCCCTCACGCCATCTTGCAGCCGGCGGCCTCGGGCGAGAGGAACGACTTGCCGGACTGGATGACGTCGGCGAAGTCGTCCTTGTCCTTCATGGCGGACTTCGCCTTGCCCTTGAGCAGGTAGTAATCCTTGATGACCTGATGGTCGGCGGCGCGGATCTCCTCCTCGCCGGTCAGGCCGGAATAGCGCATCCCTTCCAGCGCCTTGATCACGGCGGGGCCGTCGGCGCTCCCGGCCTTGGCCGCGGCGTCGAGGAGCAGCTTGGTGATCTGGTACGAGCCGGCGAAGGAGTAGTTCGGCGTCATCTTGGCGGTCTCGCGGACCTTGGCCACCAGGGCCTTGTTCAGGGGCGAGTCGATGCCGTGCCAGTACTGCGCGCCGAAATAGACGCCCTCGCAGAGGTCGGCGCCCAGGGCCTCGAATTGCTCCAGGCCCGAGGCCCAGGCCAGCACGATGGTCATGCGCTTCTTGAGGCCGAAGCTCACCGCCTGGCGCAGGGCATCCGAGGATTGCGAGCCGAAGTTGAGAAGCAGCAGCACGTCGGGCTTGGCCGCGATCGCGTTGGTCAGGTAGCCGCTGAACTCCTTCTCGGCCAGCGAGTGGTAGCTGTTGCCGACATGCTCGATGCCCTTCTCCTGGAAGACCGCCTTGGCGGCGCTGAGGAGGCCCTCGCCGAACACGTATTGCGGGGTGATGGTGTACCAGCGCTTGGCGTTGGGCATCTGCGCGATGAGGGGCCGCACCGTCTGCGCGATGGCGCCGAAGGTCGGCACCGTCCAGCGGAAGGTGCCGCGGTTGCAGTCCGAGCCGGTGATCTCGTCGGCGCCGGCCGTGGTGATGAAGACGCCGTCGGATTTCGCCGCCTCCTTGCCCATCACCAGGGCCTCGGAGGAGAGGATGCCGCCTGCGAAGAGCCGCGTGCCCTGCGCCATCGCCTCCTGCACCTTGCGGGCGGCCGGCGCCGGCTTGCCCTCGGTGTCGATGTCCGTGACCGTGACGGTGCGGCCGAGGACCTTGCCGGCCTCCTGCGCCGCGAAGGCGGCGCCGAGCGAGGCGTACTTGCCGTTGGCCGCGAAGGCGCCGGAGATCGGCAACGGCGCGCCGATGACCAGGGGCCCGTCCGCGGCACGGGCGCCGCGCAGGAACCCGGACAGCGGGAGGCCGGAGGTGCCGAGGGCGGCCGCCGTCAGCGAGGTCTTCAGAAACGCACGACGATCACGCATGGCACCGCTCCTCGCTCTCGCGCCGGACGAACTATCCAAACTATACGCATAGAATATGCGCCTGTTCGATCCGTCAAGCGGTCGTCGATGTTGCACTGCACTTGCGCAAATGCTGGTCGTAAGCCGCGATTTCAGGCAGCCGATGCCTGTTATCGCTGCAGGATCGCCGGGCCTCGGTGAGCCCGGCTTGGCGGAGGGCGAAGCCCGATTCGATCGTGGCCACGCCGATCCGGCCCGCGCGGTGCCCTCGGATCAGACCCCGATCGCGCCGTTGTGCAGGGCGCGCAGCTCGACGTAGCTCATGGTCTCGCTGCTCCAGCTCGGTCCGTCGCAATCGTGCAGCCGCTTGGGGAGGGGCTTGTGCTTGTCGCCCTGGTAGAACCCCATCACGACGGTCTGGCCGTCGGTATCGTCGCGCTCGATCCGGTAGGCCGGCTGAACCCCCACGCCGAGGCGGCTGATCCGAACCCGCAGGGTCGGGTTGCGCGCCTGATCGGGGACCATGTTGCGGTACACGCCCCGCAGGTACTCGAGGCGGTCGGCGTTCCGGCCGGCGAGATCCGCGATGGAGACGTTCTCGGCGAGCATGGTGGTGGTGGTCATGAGGTTCGGCTTTCGGTGGGGGTGGGGGCGCTTCGCGGCGCCGGTCAGGCGACGGCCGGGGCTTCCTCGGTCGTCACCACGAAGCGGGTCAGGGTGTTGGGCCCGAAGGTCAGCGTGAGCGGCACGTCGGCGGCATCCCGGCCGTAGGCGATCAGGATGCGGCCGATCCGCGACGCGTTGTTGCGCGGATCGAAGGTGTGCCAGCGGCCATCGAGGAAGACCTCCATCCAGGCCGCGAAGTCGCCCGGCGCGTGCGGGAGCGGCAGGCCGATGTCGCTGACGTAGCCGTTGCAGTAGCGCGTCGGGATGTTGAGGCAGCGGCAGAACGCGATGGCGAGGTGCGCGTAGTCGCGACAGACGCCGCGCTGCTCCTCAAACACCTCGAAGGCGGTCCGGGTGGCGCGGGCATGCTCGTAGCCGAAGGTGATCCGGTCGTGCACGTAGTCGCAGATCGCCTGGACGCGGCTCCAGCCGGGCGGCAGATGGCCGAACAGGTCCCAGGCGATCTGCGAGAGGCGGTCGGTCTCGCAGTAGCGGCTGCCCAGGAGGAACAGCAGGCTGTCGGTCGGGAGCTTCGCGATCGGCGTCTCCGTCGCCGTCGGGTGCGGATGGTCTCCGCGGCCCGCGTCGCGCACGATCGTCTCGGTCTTCAGCGTGAACGTGCCGGCCGGAGCCGTCATCCGCTGGCACCAGTTGCCGAAGCTGTCGCGATAGCCCTCCAGCGGCACCGCGGGCTGCGTCACGAGGTGGTCCGGGCGCTCCAGGTCCGAGACCCGCGACGCATGGACGTTGAGGGTTGCGATGACCGGGGTGGGCTGGGGGAAGCTGTAGGTCATCTCGCAGCCGACGAGGATGCGCATGGGGTCTCTCCGGAGGTGTCGTCGCGCGCGGGATAGGGCCGCCGTGCCGCGAGGGGGCGGGGTCGATGGCCGGGCGGGTGGCCGCCGGCGGGGGCGCCTCAGTGCAGGGTTGGCGGCGGCTCGAGGAACGCGCGCATGCCGCCGCCGGCCTCGACGGCCTCGGTGAAGGCATCGAGGGCATCCTCGTCGCAGGGGAAGGTGGTGTCCCACAGGGTCGACCAGCCCGCCGGATCGATGACCTCCAGGATCCAGGGATCCTGCGAGCCGGCGAAGCGGTAGACGTTCACCGTGACCGTGATGCCGTCCTGGGTCGCCTGTCCGGTCAGGTCCGAGAACTCCATCATCGGCTTCTCGTAGGGCATGCGGTGTCTTTCTCGATGGACGAGGTCACCGCAGGAACCCGCACGGGTGCCTATCACATGAGCCGAGTAACAGGTCTTAGCAGAGATCGGGCCGGAGCGGTTCGAAAATCGCGATTTCCCGCAGCACAGTGTCGTCGCTCCGGTGTTGTACTTGTCGAGCCCGGGCCGTGAGCGTGTTTCGGTCCGTGGAACGTCTGATCATCCCGCTGGTCTGTATCGGGAGACTGGTGGATCTCCGAGCGCCGGGCTGCGCGGTCCGCAAACGGCCTGTCGCGCCGGTCAAACCGGGGACCTATCCGGTCTTGGTCAGAAAACCGGTCTTGGCCACGAGGAAGAGTCCGGTGCCGATGGCCAGCAAGGTCCTGGAGATCCAGGAGAACGCGAGGGCGCCCGCCCCGTCCTCCAGGGATCGCAGATGGGCGACCTGGGCGAACAGGGCGGCCCAATAGGCCGCCCAGAGGCCGAGGATCAGCGCCATCGGCCCGGCGGGCTAGGCTTCCACCCGGCGCTCGTGCCGCCACAGCGCGATGGCGTGCCGGCGCGCCTCGTAGGCCCGCCGCATCGGCGTATCGGCGGCGCCTTGCGCCTCCGGACGGTAGCCGAAGCGGAGGACGCCCTCCGACCCGTAGAGACGGGTCATCTCGGAACGCCACACCTGATCCGTGCGGGTGAGAACCGCCTCGGTCTCGGCCAATCGGTTCATGGGCATCGGGGCTCGCTGATGTGACGGGATCTTTACCTCAACGCGCGCCGACGCCAGAGGCTCCGGGGCACGTTCGAGGCTTTCGCGCGCCGCCCCGGTTTCCATGCCGCCGGCGAACGCCCCTCCGGCGTCATCGTCGGACTCGACGCGGGCCCGGGACCACCCGGGACTAACCATTGTCAGGTATCCGCACTGGCCCCCCGGAGGTAATCCCCTTGGCGGAATTACTTTGGCCGATCAACCGGGTATGATTCGCAGTATCAGGTATTCGTTCGAAATCTGACAGTTGTGATTGCTGTCGTGATGACTGCGGGATGACGTATTCCCATCATTGATCCGCATCGCTCGGAGAGAAAAGCCTGAGGGATTTGCCCTTGCGGCGCCGGGCCGACCTTCTACTCTTGCGAGAGGACTTTTTGTCATGCCTACGGTTGATGGCAACCTGAACGACTGGACATCGTCGGCTCGGCTCAATCCCGCAGGCACGACAACCGCCGGATACAGTCTGTATGGCGACCTGTCGGGTGGTGTCCTCACCTTCGCCCTGCAGGCGCCGACGGGGACGTCGATCGGAGCCTATACGACGCTCTGGCTGAACACGGACAAGGACGCCACCACCGGCTACAGCATCTGGGGCCTGTACGGAGGCTACGACTACAACATCAACATCGCTGCCGACGGCAAGCCGTACCTCTATCGCGGGGGCGACGGACAGACGCTCGTGTCGCCCACGCCGCTGACCTTCGCCTACAATGCCGACCACACGGTCCTGGAGGTCAGCGTCTCGGCAGCGCAGATCGGGACGCCGAAGAGTCTTAACGTCCTGGCCGACGTGAACAACACCGTCTTCCTGCCGGGCGATTACGGTGCCGGCCCCTACACCCTCTCGGATGCGAGCACCCTTCCGGCCCGGACCTATACGGGCCACAAGGTCGGCATCGTCTACTCGGAATCGACGGCCGCGAACTACTTCAGCCCGATGGCGTATTCGCAGCTGTTCATGGCGGCGCAGAACCAAGCCGCGGCCGCGGGCGTCCCCTACGACCTCCTGTCGGAATCGGATCTCACCGATCTGGCGAAGCTGTCGAACTACGACACGCTGATCTTTCCCTCGTTCCGCAACGTCGCCGCCGCGAAGGTCGCGGCGATCACCGACACCCTGACGAGCCTGGAGAAGAACTACCACGTCGGCATCATCACCGCCGGCGACTTCATGACGAACGACGAGAAGAACGTTGCACTTGCCGGCGATTCCTACGCGCGCATGAAGGCGCTCCTGGATGTCAGCCGCGTCGACGGGGTCAACGGCGCGAATGTCGAGGTCAAGGCGGCGGCCACGACCAATCCGGTCATGGCCGGGTACACGGCCGGCGAGTCGATCCACCAGTACACGAACATCAGCACCTCCTACTTCACCAGTACGGACGGGCTCGGCACGACGCTCGCCAATCAGATCGTCAACGGTCAGTCCCAGATCGCCGTGATGGCGACGCAGACCGGGGGCAAGAACGTTCACTTCGCCACGGACGGCATGCTGGCCGACAACAACATGCTGGGCCACGCCCTGGACTGGACCATGGCGCCGACGACGGGACCGGACGTCAGCCTCCACATGAGCCGGAACAAGGCGATCGTCGCCGCCCGCGTGGACATGGATCAGGCCATGTACACCGAGGATGTCCGACCGGCCTCCGGAACGGGCATCTACGACAAGCTCCTGCCGATCCTGACGCAATGGAAGCAGGCCTACAACTTCGTCGGGTCGTACTACATCGACGTCGGCAACAATCCGGCCGAAGGGGAGACCACGGACTGGACCTACTCGAAGAAGTACTACAACCAGATGCTGGCCATGGGGAACGAGATCGGCTCGCATTCCCTGACCCATCCGGAGGACACCAACGTCCTCACCGCGGCCCAATTCCAGACCGAGTTCCAGCAATCCCGCACGATCATCGAGCAGCAGCTGGGATTGACCAACATCGGTGCCGCCGTTCCCGGGGCGGGTGAAAATCTCGCGACCGCGCGGCAGATCGCGCAGTACTATCCCTACATCTCCGGCGGCGCCTCCCTGATCGGCGCCGGATATCCGGGGGCGATCGGCTATCTCAGCCCGACGGCCACCGATATGAAATCGGTCTACATCGCGCCCAATACCTCCTTCGACTTCACCCTCGTGGGCTACCAGCACCTCACGGCCGCGCAGGCCTCGGCGGCCTGGGCCAAGGAATGGGCGACGCTGACGGCGCATTCCGACCTGCCGGTCGTGGTCTGGCCCTGGCACGATTACGGGCCGACGGATTGGCTGACCGACACGACGGATGCCGGCTACACCCAGCAGATGTTCACGGACTTCATCGCGCGGGCGGCCCAGGCGGGCTCGGAGTTCGTAACCCTGGCCGACCTCGCCCAACGGACGGCGACCCTCGAGAAGTCCGACGTCAGCTACAGCTTCGATGCGGCGTCGAATGTCCTGACCGCGTCGGCGACCACCGCGGCCGGAGATCTCGGCAAGTTCGCCCTCGACGTCGGCACCGGCCATACGATCAAGAGCGTCGCCGGCTGGTACGCCTACGATAGCAATAGCGTCTTCGTGCCGAAGGCGGGCGGGACCTTCAAGATCGCCCTCGACGGCACCCCGGACGACGTCACCCACCTGACGACCCTCGCGGACCGGTCCGACCTCCTCAGCGTGACCGGTGACGGCAGCAACCTCAGCTACTCGGTCGTCGGTGAGGGCCACGACATCATCCAGCTGAAGTCCCATGCCGGGCAGATGGTGCAGATCACCGGAGCGGATGCCGCGAGCCTGTCCGGCGCCAACCTGGACCTGACCCTGAACGGACTGGGCCAGCACACCGTCTCCGTCGTCCTCGCATCGGCGCCGGTCGGGACGACCGCGAGCGATTGGATCTTCGGAACGGACGGCGCGGATACGATCAATGGCGGGGCCGGAGCGGACACGCTGCAGGGCCTCAATGGCAACGACACCTACATCGTCGACAACATCGGCGACCGGGTCATCGAGGCCGTGAATGGCGGGATCGACACCGTTCAAAGCTCGGTGACCTACACGCTGGCGGCGAATGTCGAGAAGCTCGTCCTGACGGGGACGAATGCCATCAACGGAACGGGCAATGCCCTGGCGAACGTCCTGACCGGGAACAGCGCGGCGAACACGCTCTCCGGCGGCGACGGCGCCGATATCCTGGAGGGCAAGGCCGGCAACGATATCCTGACGGGCGGCCTCGGCGCCGACGCCTTCATCTTCAACAAGGCCGGCCAGGGCATCGACCTCGTGCGCGATTTCTCGCGGGCGCAGGGCGACAAGCTCCAGGTGCACGCCTCCGATTACGGGCTTCCGGTCGGCACGCTCGCGGCCGACTGGTTCGAGACGACCACCACCGGTCTCGCCACGAAGGCGCACGCGGAGTTCGTCTTCAATTCGGGGTCGCACACGCTGAGCTGGGACGCGGACGGCATCGGAGGGGCCGCCGCCATCCAGGTGGCGACCTTCTCCAACAACCCGCTGCTCCAGTATCAGGACTTCGCGATCATCGTTTGATCGCGCGGTCGGCTGGGACCGCTCCGGCGCGCCCGGCGCGGGCAGCCCGGCCTTCGGTGCCGGGCCGGGCGCGATCCGGCGGACGACCGTTCGCGGCCGTCCTGGCGTTGCGCCCGTCGGTGTTGCGCTTTTGTTCTAGGCTGCGGCGGACCGGGCGGCCATACTCGGCCCATGTCGCCGACCGTCCGCTCCGCCCTCCTGCTGATCAGCCTCGCGCCGCAGGCGGCGACGGCCCAGGGGACGGGCCGGCCCGAGGCCGGGCTCGCCGCTCTGGAGCGGGCCTGGCACGCCTGCGTGCGGGACGCGTTCGCGCAGCAGCCGCGGACGCAGAGCCGCGCCGGCTCCCAGCGCAACGCCCTCGATGCCTGTCAAGCCCAGGAAGATGCCTTCGTGGCCGCGGCGATGACCGAGGTCGATGCCCGGTCGCGCGAGGCCCGCGCCGGCGAGCCGGCCCGACGCCCGGCTCTGACCGAGCGGGCGCGCGCCTGGGCCGCCTCCGTCGCCAGCGACGTCCTCGATCCGGTCTCGTCCTGGTTCAGCGCCCTGCGCCGCTGAGCGGGCGGCCCATCCGCGCCGCGCGGAAGGCCAGCAGGATCCCGGGGACGCCCACGAGGCCGTACAGCAGCATCAGGGCCCGTCCGAGATGCTCGGCCCCGAAGACGGTGTCGGCCAGGAGCCCCAGGAGGGGCGGCCCGGCGCCCGAGGCCGCCAGGGTCACGGCGGCGATGAAGAGGGCGCTGACCCGCCCGCGCAGGCTAACGGGCGTGAGGAGCTGCACCCCCGTCACGGCGGGCGGTGCGGTGAACCCGATCACGGCCGTCAGGAGGGTGAAGGCGGCGAGCGAGAGCGTCCGGTCGGAGGCCACCGCCATCACGATCGCGGGCGGCAGGGCCGCGATCAGGCCGAGACCGAGCAGGCGCGAGGCGGCCGCACGCCGGCGCGCCCGCGCCACGCGGTCCAGCAGCAGGCCCGCCGTCAGATGGCCGAGCGGGCCGCCGATCAGGAGCAGACCGCCCAGGACGATGCCGCTCTCCGCGGGACTCATCCCGTGGTTTCGCACGTAGAGGGTCGGCCCCCAAGCGGCCAGGCTCCGGCCCATCAGCACGGCGCAGGCCGCGGCGGCGCAGTGGGGCAGGTAGATCCGCCGGCGCCGGAGGATCCACGACCAGGCGGGTTTCAGCCCCGCCCTGGCGGCGGGCGGGGCCCGCGGCAGTCGGACGGCGACTGCGCCGAGCATCAGCGCGAGGTTGGGCAGGCAGGCAAGGAGGAACAGGGCGCGCCAGGGCGGCAGCGGGCCGAGGCCGGGAAAGGCCAGGCCACCCCGCTGGACCAGCCAGGCCAGGATCGCACCGCCGGCCAGCAGGGCGAAGCTCTGCCCGAGGCTCCCCCCCGCCGTGAACAGCGACACGTTCCGGGCCATGCGGCCCGGCCCCGAGCCGTGGGCGATGAGCGACAGCGAGGCCGGCGCGAGGCCGGCCTGTCCCAGTCCCAGGACGAACCGACTGAGGAACAGCACCGCGAAGGCGCCGGCGAGACCGAATCCGAGGGTCGCCAGGGTCCAGAGGCCGATGCTGGCGAGCAGGATCGTGCGCTGGTGCCCCCGATCCGCCAGGCTGCCGAAGAGCGGCATGGTCAGCGCGTACAGGATGACGAAGGCCGAGCCGTGGAGCAGGCCGAGCTGGGCGTCGCTGAGGACGAGGTCCTGCTTCACCGGGGTCGTCACGAGGGTGATCAGGAAGCGGTCGCTGGCCGCCGAGAGCTGCGCGAGCACGAGCAGGGCCAGGGGGCCGAACCCCAGGACCGTGCGTGCCGATGCCGGGAGCGGATGCCTTCCGGACGCTTCGCTCATTCGGTCCGCGACGCGCGAGGGGGCGGCTGCGCGCCGGACGCGAGGGACATCAGTAGAGCTCGCTGTGCCAGGCCGCGAGGGGCCAGGCGTGATCGCCCCGGGCATGCGCGTCGCTGCGCAGCTGCTGGATGTGGGTCCGGAACTGTCCGGGCGGGCGGCCGAACGCCGTCCGGAAGGCCCGGTTGAAATGCTGCTCGCTGGCAAAGCCGTAGGCGTAGGCGAGGGTGGCGATCGAGCGGGTTTCGCCCTGGCGCCGGAGGGCATCGCGCACCCGTTCCAGGCGGCGCTGCTGCACGAAGCGCGCGACCCCGCCGTCCCTCAGGAAGGCCCGGTAGAGCAGGCTCCGCGAGATCCCGAGTTCCGCCGCGATGGTCTCGGCGCTGAGGTCGCGATCCGCGAGATGCCGCTCCACGTGGGCCTCGGCCTCGCGGCGGCGGGCGTCGCCGTCGGGGCCATCGTGGATTGCGGCCCAGACGATGGCCTCGGGGGGAGCGTCATGGCCGCGCAGCGCGGCGGCCAGCAGCATGCCCAGGACGGTGCTCGACCGCGATACCACCGCGCTGTCGAGGGTCTCCGAGCGGCGGGTCAGGGATACGATGAAATCGGCCACGAGGCCGCCCACGGTCTCCGGGAGGATCGCGCCGTGGAATTTGCGCAGGTCGGGGGCCTGGGGCTCGATCAACTCGCGCGCCACCGGCGTCGAGATCTGCCGCACGCCGTACGCCCGGCTCTGGTGCGGCAGCGTGTTGTCACAGACCAGGATCTCGCCCGGTCGGACGCGGCGCTCGTGCCCGGGCGGCCCGGCCAGCAATTCGCCCTCCAGGAGCAGGTGAAGGGTGATATGGTCGAAGCCGTCCCGGCGTACCCGCTGCGGGGACCGGCTGTGCTGGAGCCCGTTCAGGCGGCGCTTGAACAGGATCATCCGATCCAGCCGGTAGGCCTGCACCTGGGCGGAGAAATCCGGGCCGATCCGTGCGACGTCGGCGCCGCCGGCATAGAGGTCCCGATACGCCTCGAACGCGAACTCCGGACCGACCTCCTGGGTGGAAAAGGCGAACGACGGCAGCGACACGTCTGACTGAACCCGACCGGATGGATCAGAAGGCCCATCGGACACATCCCAATCGACCCGTTCCAACACCCTCCGGGATAGGGCGTTCCGAACGTGGGAGACAACTCACGGTTCCGTGACCGATGCAAGGCCTAAGTATGCGGGCGTGTCATCGCAATTGAGCGCGATGCCGGCGCGCCGGCAAAGGCTTATTGGCTGAGGCGCTCCGGGTCTCGTGACAATAGAGAGTTTGGGATCTGTTTCGAGAATGGCGGTTCAAGACATGCGATCGTCGAAAGGCGTGGAGGCGGCGTCGACGCCCAACACAGACGCGATCGGACGTGCCGGGATCGGCGACCGAGATTATACCTTTCCCGAGGCGGTCGCCCGCGCACGGCAACGCCTCGGTAACCGTTACGCCCTAAATCTCGCGAGCCCCGCCGCTCACCAAACTCCGCGATCCGCACGATGACCAGAGACCAGCTTGCCGCCGAGTTGCTTCGTATTTCCAAGCTGCAGCTCAGCGATATTACCCGGGCCGTCAAGAATGGGGAGAAGTCGATTGCCTTGAACGAGGTCGTTGATCTTGGCCGACGCCTGAACCGACTCGCGGATGCGGTCGCGGGACGCCCGGCGCCGGTCGCCACGCCCGCACCGGCCGACGACAGCCTCGTCCGGGCGTGAGCGCCACCTCGGAGTGGCGGGCCGAGCGGAACGTTGCCGCGCGGGCGCGCCTCGACCGCGCCCTGCCGGGCATCTTCCCGGCCCCCGTCCTGCGGCACGCCCTGTCGCGCCCGCTGATTCCACCGACGCCGCGCCTGGCGGTGGAGAGCTACTGGCGCGCGCATCTCCTGCGCGCGGACCGGCTGGCGCGGGCCCTCGCCACGCGCTCGGGCCATCCCGAGGGCTGGACCTGGCGCCTCGGCACCGAGAAGGGGTCCGGCCTCGCCGCCACCTTCCGCATGCCGCCCTCGCCCTTCCGGGAGCCGGCCCATGCGCGCGGCAAGGGGCATTGCTGCATCTGCGGGCAGCCGGTCTACCGCTTCGGTTGGCACCGGGACCTGTGGGGGGCGGGCGTTCCCAACAAGAACGCCCGCTGGCACGCGGCCTGTGTCGCCGCCTGGAAGCTCTGGGTGGCGCCCAGCGACCAGGTGAAGGTGCTGAAGGCGCATCAGCGCCACCGCTGCGCCGCCTCGGGCAAGCGTCTGTTCAAGACCGCCGAGGTCGATCATCGGGTGCCCCTCTACCGCGTCTGGCGGGAGCACCGCGACGAGTCCTGGCCGACGCTGCTCGGCTTCTGGGGCGCCCCGAACCTCCAGGTCGTCAACCGCGGCGTCCACGTGGAGAAATGCGGCCGCGAGGCCGGCGAGCGGGCGCTGAGCCGTCAGGTGGCGCTCCTGCGCACCGCCTTTCCGGAGGATCGCCCGGAGGAGGCCGCATCGGAGCCCCTGCCGCGCGACGGGAGGGGCTGACGGACCGGGCGGCCCGCGCGCTCAGAGAATCCCCTCGATCAGCCCGAGCTCCTGCGCCTCGCCCGCCTCGATGTACCAGTTCTCGGGAGCCCGCTGCAGCACCGTCTCCAGCGTCACCTGCGAATCCCGGACGAGGTTGGCGAAGCCTTCGTTCTGGATCGCGATGGAACACTCGATCTCGTGCAGGGCGGCCTTCACGCTGGCGATGCAAGTCGTGAGCGGACCGTTGAGGACCACCTTCTTGTCGAGCTTGCGCTCGTGGATCATCAGCCGCGTGCCCCGGGTGAGGTAGCGGTTCGGCCGGGCGAAGAAGCTCATGAAGGTGGTCCCGGCCGAGTAGATCGCGGCCTTGCCGAGGAAGACGAAGCGCCGATCCGTCTGGAGACCGCTCTTGAAGCGGATGTCCTCGCCCATCATCCGGGCGACCTCGGGATCGCCGCCGAGAGTCGTCAGCTCGACCACCACGAGGGTCCGGTCGCCGACCGCGTCGAGCTGGCGGCGGAAGTCCCGGTACATGTCCTGATCGACCGTCCCCGACAGCAGGATGGCGGGGGTATCGAAGGCAGCGGGCGATAAGGTACTGGTGTCCATGGGGTCCTCCTGGCGGCCGGGACCTGGCCGTCGCAGCGAGAACGCAAGTTCCCAGCCTCGGATCGGTTGCGTCCGCCGCGGACCGAACGAGCCGTCCCGCGTGCACGGCGCCCGGACCTGCGCTGCCGCGCACGCGGGACGATCCCATGAGCCGTTCGGCTCCGGCGCCGGTGCCTCCAACCCCGGTCGATACGGCGTGCCCTGTCAGTACGGCGTGCCGTAATAGGGCTGCCGGCTCGGGCGATAGCGCTCGCGCACCGGCCGGTCGTAGCGGCCCTCGTAGGCGCCCAGGTACGGGTCGAGGGCGGGATCGCGGTAGTTGCCGTTGTTCACGCCGGCCGAGCGGTCATTGCCGCTCAGCGCAGCGTAGGGCGACAGGCCGTCGCCGCTGCTGCCGCTGCCGCCCCGGGCCAGCGCGCTGCCGCCGAGCCCCAGCACGAGGCTGGCCAGGATGAGGTTGGCCAGGACGAGACTGGCCGAGAGCGCGGTGCGTCGGATCGCGGTCGATGTCGTCGGACCATTCACCATGGGGACCTCCTGTCTCGTTGAGAACGGACGCGCGGCACGGAAGTTCGGGCCAGGGCCGCGCGGCCGGCGGATCAGCGCTCGGCCCGCAGGCTTTTGAGGAAGCGGCGCGCGACCTCTCGCACGGCCTCGTCGTCCCGGGTGTCGTCGTCGGCCTTGTCCCAGAGGTGGTCGATGCTGGCCTCCAGGCTCTTGAGCAACTCCGGATGTTCCTGGGCCAGGAACCGGATCGTTCCGAACAGGAGGTGCTCGGTCGCGAGTTCGCGATGGCGCGCGTCCGCGATGCGGGATTCGGCGGTGGAGGGATCGGTCGCGGGATGGGTCATGCCCACACAACGAACGGCCCCGCCGGCGGTTCAGGGGCGCGAAGGGTTGTCGCAAGGTTTCTGTGGCGACAGCGAAGGATTCCGCCACGTTTCGGGAAGAGGGTCACGGGTCGACGAGCGCCGGCTTGAGTCATCCGGCCATGATCCCGCCCGCCGAAGCTTCCGTTTCGCCGCGGGTTCGGCGAGAACCGGGCGCGCATGGGGGATCGGCCGATTCGACATCCCTCGATCCTGGATCCTCGGCAGACGCACCGGATGGCACCGATCTCCCCTTCGAACGAGCCTTCCCCCGCGCGCGGGCCAGGCCGCTCCCGCATCGACACGGACCTCGCCGCCGGAACCGGTCTCGCCTTCGTCGCCGGCTTCGTCGACGCCGCCGCCTTCATCGCCCTGACGGGCCTGTTCACCGCCCACGTGACCGGCAACTTCGTGCTGCTGGGAGCCGAACTCGTCTCGACCTCGACGGGCGTGGTCGCCAAGCTCCTCGCCCTACCGGCCTTCGTGGGGGCGGTCGCGGCCACCCGGCTGCTCGCCCTGGCCCTGGAGCGCCGCGGCCAGGCACCGCTGCGCTGGCTGCTGGCCCTCGAGATCGCCCTGCTGGCCGCCTTCTGCATCGCCGGTCTCGCCCTCTCGCCCCTCGGCTCCCCCGATGGCGTGGCGGCGGTGACGGTCGGGATGCTCGGCGTCGCCGCGATGGGGGTCCAGAACGCCATCGGGCGCCTCGGCCTCGCGCATCTCGCCGCCACCACGGTGATGACGGTCAACGTCACCCAGGCGGTGATCGACCTCGTCGACTGGGCGCGGGGCGCCGTGCCGCCGGACGGGGCGGCGCGGGGACGGATGCGCCGGATGCTGCCCGCGGTGCTGGCCTTCGCCGTCGGCGCCCTCGCGGGGGCCTTCGGCGTCGCCGCCGTCTCGTTCGGCTGCCTCGTCATCCCGATCGCGGTGCTCACGGCCCTCGCGCTCCTCCGCGTGGAGTGATCCGCGGCGCGGGACCGGCCTCACGCGCGGCAGGCGAGCAGCCCGTAGGCGGTGATGCGCTGCCAGCCCATGCCCTCGACCGTCGCCATCGGTCTCACGGATGGGTCCGCGAGCGGGAAGACGCGCGCCCCGTCCGGCCCCACCTGGCCCTCCCGCAGGGGCACCGCGATCCAGGCCGGTCCGTCCGGGGCCGCGCAGAGTGTCGCGACCGCACCGGCCGGCAGGTCATCGGCCCGCGGGGGGACCGGAGGCGCGAACGGCCTGCGCTGGGCCTCGGTGGCGAGGCCGAGGGCGATCAGCCGGTCGATCCGCTCGGACCACAGCATCGCCAGAGGGCGCGAGAAGACGATGCTGGCGCCCTGCAGGTTGGTGATCCAGCTCGGGCGGCCCAGGGCCAGCCAGGTCTCGGCCCGCCCGTCCAGCCAGAGCACCTCGCCCGGCCGCTGCGCGATGGCCTCGACGAGACCGGGCAGCAGGGTCCGGTCCTCGATCCGCCGGAAGGCCCGCGAACGCTCGTCCCAGAGGCCCAGGAGCGTGAGGGTCAGCGCCACGGCCAGGATCGGCCGCGCGACCCGGGACCGCTCGGCGGCGATCCAGGCGAGGCCCGCCCCGAAGGCGAGCGACGGCACGATCGGGAAACTCCGGATCAGGCTGAGGCCCAGATGGGCGCCCTCGGCCCGGTTCGCCGCGAGCCAGCCGAGGGCGAGCGCCTCGAGCAGGAGGCGGCCGGTGACGAGGAGGCCGACCACGCCCAGGGTCGCGCGCATCAGGCCCGGCGACGGCGTCACCCAGTCCCGGCGCAGCGCCGCGTGGACCCCGACCGCGAGGAGGCCCGCGACCGCCGCGATGGGGAGGTCGGTGGAGAACACCCAGGCGAGGCCCAGCAGGGCGAGGGTGATCCGCTCGCCTGGCGTCCCGCGCGGGAGGAGGGTGGCGCACAGGCCCAGGGCGGCGGCTCCGAGGACGGAGGTCACCCAGAGGAAGCGCCAGGGCTGGACCTGGATCACCAGCAGCGACGACCACTGCTCCTCGAACACCGTGGTGGCCGCCACCCCGGCGGCGCCCGCCAGGAGTGCGGCCAGGAGGAGCCTCCGCGCCCGGATCGGAACCCGGGTCGCGGCGACGAGGATCGTGGCGGCCTGCACGAGGGGCGGGCCCCAGGCCTGGCTCGGCCAGAGCGTGGGGAAGAGGTCGGTACAGCGCTGGCGGAGGATCTCCAGGAAGGCGGGATCGACGGGCTGCAGCAGGCGCGCGAACAGCGGCACGCCGAGGCCGGCGGCCGCCAGGATGGCGAGGAGACCCGGCCCCAGGACCAGCAGCCAGCGCCGGTTCTCCGCCACCAGGGCGAGGACGAGCACCGCCAGGCCGGCCAGACCCATGATCGGGTGGATGAGGCCCCCCAGGGCCATGAAGGCCAGGGCCCAGGCGCGGCGGCCGGACAGGCTCGCCGCGAGACCGGCGAGGACCGCCGCCTCCGCGAGGGTCCGGGGCGTCGCCAGGGCCTCGCCGACGCGGAAGATGCCGGGATAGCCGTAGGAGGCGGGCAGGCCCGCCATCGCCGCGAGGACGACCCAGCGCCGCCGGCCGGCGCCCAGGTCCGCCGACAAGGCCGCCGCCAGCGCCGATGCGGCGCAGAACCAGGCGATCAGCCCGACGACGCTGACGGCCAGGGCCGCCGGACCGGGCCCCAGCGCCCCAACCAGCACCCGGAGGGCGACGGGGAACAGGCTGAAGCGCGACTGACCGTCATGCGTGAACATGAGGTCGCGCCCGACCCCGTCCGGATCGAGGTCGGCGAGGGCCCGTCCCACGTAGATGCGGGCATCGCCGTCGATCCCTTCGTAGGGATGCAGCAGGAGGGTGAGACCCGCCATGCCGAGCGCCGGCCAGGCCGAGCGGCGCAGGACCGCCGCCCAGCGTGGAACGGCGCCGGTCACGGGGGCGGGATCCGGGACGGCCACCGGGGGGTCGGAAGTCCCGGCCGCCGCGCGCATCGTCAGGCTGCCCGGCGCGGCACCATGCGCTCGCTCGTCAGGGCATCCTGTGCCCCCGAGACGCCCGCCTCGGTGTATTCCGCGTCCTCGTTCACGCACCACGGATCGTAGCGGCGCTCCCCGGCGAGGATGTTCTCCACCGTGAGCATGGCGGTCATCATCGCGTGGTCCTGGTTGTTGTACTTGTGCATGCCGTTGCGCCCGACGAGGTGCAGGCTCGGATAGGCGTGCTCGAGGTCCCGCCGGATGGTGGCGACGTGCGCCTTGTAGTCCTCGTCGTAGACCGGATAGGCCTTGGGCTGACGGACGACGCAGGCGTCGACCACATCCTCTGAGCGGATCAGTCCGATCTGGCCGATCTCGCGCTTGGCGAGGGCGATCAGGTCGGCATCGGACTGCGCCCAGAGGCCGTCGCCCTCGAAGCAGAAATACTCAAGACCGAGGCAGGTATGCGCCGCGTCCGGCACCATCTCGGGCGACCAGGAGCGGAAGTTCTGCACCCGCCCGACCTGCACGGACGGATCGTGGATGTAGATCCAGTTGTCGGGGAAGTTCCGGTCCGAGCGCGCGATCAGCGCCACGGTGAGGAAGTCGCGGTACTGCAGGGCGCGGGCCTGGAAGGTGCTGATCGGCGCGGGCGAGAGCGATCCGACGAGCTCGCGCAGCGGCGCGGAAGAAATGACGTTGCGGGCCTTGAAGGTCTCGCGGGTGCCGTCGGCGGCCTTGGCCGTCACGGTCCAGAGGCCGGTCCGGGCCTCGTAGTGCAAGCCGTCCACGCCCCGATCGAGGCGCAGCGTTCCGCCCAGGGCCTCCACCTTCGCGGCAGCCGCCTCCCACATCATGCCCGGCCCCTTGCGGGGATAGCGGAAGGATTCGATCAGCGTCTTGATCACGGGCTCGCCGGCGCGCGGCGCCTTGCGCAGGCCGAGGGAGCGAACCAGCGCGTCGCGGATCGCGGCCCCGAGATCGAGGCCGTTGATGCGCTGGGCCGCCCAGTCCGCCGAGATGGCGTCGCAGGACATGCCCCAGACCTTCTCCGTGTAGGTCTTGAAGAAGATCGAGAACAGGCGCTCGCCGAAGCGGTTGCGGACCCAGTCGTGGAAGCTCCTGGGCTCTTCGATGGGACGGGCGCGCGCATAGAGATAGGAGGCGACGCAGGCGGTGCTCTCGAGGAGGCCGAGGTTGCGCAGGGCCTCGAAGGCCTTGAGCGGATAGGCGTAGTACTTGCCCTTGTAGAAGATCCGCGACAGGCGCGGCCGCTCGATGAAGTCGTCGGGCAGCAGCTCGTCCCAGAGATCGACCACGGCCTTCGACTTCGAGAAGAAGCGGTGTCCGCCGATATCGAACAGGTAGCCGTTATGCGCGACCGTGCGGCTGATGCCGCCCACCTGGACCGGGTCCTTCTCCAGGACCGTCACGGAGCGCCCGGCCTTCGCCAGCAGATAGGCAGCGGTCAGGCCCGCGGGTCCCGCCCCGATCACGAGCGTTTCCGAGTGGTGGCTCATCGGGCAGGACCGTCAAGTTAACCGAAGGACGAAGCACCCTGGGGATAGCGCGGAAGTGGTTAAGGAAGCCCTGTCCACGCCGGTGGCGGCGGCCCTCCCGCCCGTCCGCCCGGCGCCCCATATGCGGTGGGCCCTCCCGCCGTTCGGAACCGCCTTGCTCAAGATCGCCGCTCTCGCCTTCGTCCTCCTCTACCTCGCGCCCATCGCGATCTCCGCAGCCCTCTACGCCAGCCAGACCCGCGGGGACTGGCGCGCCGCCGACCGGTCCAGCACCGGACTCCTGCCGCCGGCCGCGACCCACAGGGAGGCGATCGTCCGGATCTTCTCCGCCCGGACGGTGAGCTGGCGCGGCATCCTCGCCACCCACAGCTGGATCGTCGTGAAGGATGCGGGGGCCTCCGCCTACCAGCGCTTCGACTACACGGCCTGGGGCCAGCCGATCTGGATCGACCGCTTCGTGCCCGACGGGCGCTGGTTCGGAAGCCTGCCCGACACCATCGTGGCCGCCGACGGTCCGGCCGCGGAGGCGATGATCCCGCGGATCCGGGAGACGATCCGGACCTACCGCTATGCGCAGCCGGGGGATTACACCGTGTGGCCGGGTCCGAACTCGAACACCTTCGTGGCCGCCGTGATGAGCGCGGTGCCGGAGATGGCGGCGAGCCTGCCGGCCACCGCGATCGGCAAGGACTTCCCCTATGACGGCCGCTGGATCGGCGTGACGCCGTCGCGAACCGGCCTGCGGCTCAACCTCGGCGGCTATGTCGGGCTGACGGTGGGATGGGTCGAGGGTCTCGAGGTGAACCTGCTCGGGGCCGTGGCGGGGCTCGATCTGCGGCGTCCGGCCCTCAAGCTTCCCGCCCTCGGTCGCGTGGGGTGGTGACGGGCTTGGTCTCCGCCGGGCGCCATCGAACCATCGGCCCGATGGACCGTTTCCTGGCACCGGGAGGTGCAGGCATGACCGTCGTGGCGTCGAACAAGATCTGGCTGGAAGGCAGTACCGCGCGGACCGATGGGCTGCCGGTCTCGGCCAATCCCTATCCGGCCGGATCGCAGGAGAGCGCGGATTGGCTGGACGGCTACACCACCGTCGAGGCCGAGCAGCTCGTCGCCAGTCCGGATGCCGGCGAGAACCTGTAGGCCCCCGCAGGAGCGGGTGACCTGCCCTAGCGCGTCAGGCTCGCCTTGACCGTTCCGGTCGTCACCGGCTCGGCCAGGGCGGCGGCGAAGGGGTTGAGCCCCCTCTGGTCGACCACGCTGGCCGAATACAGCGACAGGGCCGCCAACAGGCCGATTCCCAGCGTGGCCTTCAGAACCGTCCAGAGCCGGCCGGTAGCGGAGTGCATGGTTCCATCCCTGACGTGGCGTTCAGGCTGCTTCGGCCGGGTTCGTGGCACCATGATGGCCGGCCACGGGAAAGCGGGCCTCAGCGGACGACGGCGGCCGGCGGCACGGGCGCCTTCGGGTGTCGCGGATGGCCGTGATGGCCGTGGGACACCATTCCGATCAGTCCCAGCACGGCGACGGCAGCGAAGAGGCGAGGCATCCCGATCAACGTGCGTCGGCGGACCCGGATCCACGGCGCCGCCGCAGGCAGCATCCAGCCATACGGGGTGAGACGGCGCCGGGTTCAAGGCCTCGGCACGGGCCGCGCCCTGCGACTCCTTGCTTGTCCCGGCCAAGGAACGCCCGCGGCTGCGAGACATTCTCTGCTCACATCCAGACAGTCGTGGCATACCAACGGGGCTCCCCGAATGCGCAACCATATCACGCCGGACGACGGGACCCTGTCGGGCCCGTCGATCGACACGGGCCCGGGCATCGGTCACGCCGACCGCATACGGCATCTCGAGCGAGGTCACGACGCGCATGGCGGGGATGTGAGCAACACACCCGCCCGGCCGCCCGGCACCAGCGTCTCGCCGACCTCCGACTTCGAGGGCTTCGGCTCGTTCTCCTGAACTGACGCCACACCAAGCCGCGTCCCCGACGCACGCCTTCTCCCCCTCACAGGATTTTGCGATGACCACCCTGACCCATCTCGATGCTACGCCGCGCCAGACCACGACCGATGTCCGCAACGCCGACGCCAACCGGACCGGGCTCGACAGCACGTCGATGAAACGCGAGCACCGCGTCGGGAACACCGTCGATCAGGTCGATCAGGTCAGCAGCGTGACCCTGCTCGGGTTCGCCGTGGCGGGATCGATCGTGATGCTCGCCGCCCATTGGCTGGTGGGCTGAACCTCCGGGGCGACCGGAGGTCGTCGATCGAACGCATCTGCATGGACGGACCGATGACCCGCACGTTTCTCACCCTCGCCGCCCTGGCCACTGCCCTGTCGGCCGCGCCCCTGACGCGTCCCGCCTTCGCGGAATCGCTCGCACCGACCGGCGGGGCAGGGAACACCGGGGTCACCACGCCGTCCATGGCTCCGGGCGCCGCGCCCCCGGCCAGCGACGCCGCGGGTCGCCCCGCCCCGAACGTCGTGGGCAATCCGAGCCCGAATTCCATTCCCGGAAGCAGCCCCGGCCTGAACATCGGCGGCACGCCGACCAGTGGACCGCCTGGGACCGGCGGCGCGGCCGGCGGCCCGTCGATCGGGAACCAGTAGCGCCTTCCCGGCGACGTTCGCACAACCATCGGATGATTTCGGCCCGGCTGTCCGTCTACCTTATGCCTCCCGGAACCCGGGGGCCGTTACCTTGACACCCGCGCGGTTTACGCCGTGGCGGGTGTCTTTTTGCGATCTGACCCCGAATCTCGGCGGGAATCGTCGTGCGTGCCGGCTTTCGGGCTGCCCTGCGTAAGGCGGGGCACGCTTCGAGAACTCCGACGCGTTTTGCGGAATCTGTTGCTGGATTGTTGCTGCGAATCGCTCGCGAATCGTGTCGACTTCGTCCGTTGAGGTCGACGCCCGATCAACCGTTAGGTCTCACCGCGCCCGCCCGGCTCCGGCCGCGGCGGGTTTTGTTTGGCATGTATGATTGGGAACGACGGAGCCGGACGACGGTTGCCCTGGTAACCTCTCAATCAGGACGCACCATGATCAGAACTGCTGCCTTCGCCCTCGGCGCCTCCCTCTTCAGTCTGTCCGCCCTGGCTCAGCCCGCCACAGTCCCTGGCGCCGCCCCCGGCCAAACGGGCGGCGCAGTCGTCCAGGGACAGCCGAACACCACGGGCAACGACCCCAGCGTGTCCGTCTCCCGGGGCGCGACCGGTGCCGAAACGGCAACGACGGACTCGGCCGCCGGTGGCAACGCCAGCAAGCCCGAGCAGGCCGTCCCCAACAGCAGCGCCGGTGGCAGCAGCCGCTGAAACCTGACGGTCTCCAGCGAGTTCCGTCTTTGGTAAGACCAACCCGCCCGGCGTCCGCCGTGGCGGGTTTTTCGTGACCGGGGGGCTGAACCCCCCGGTTCGCCTCACCCGACGTCGCTGTCGATGGCGAACGCCATGCCGCGGCCCGGCCCCTGGTCGGCATAGTCGACGAGGGTGTAGCCGCGCGCCCGCAGGGCAGTGTCGAGACCGTCCCGGTGCTTCCGGAACGTCTGCCCGATCGCCAGGGGCGTCAGGCGGGGATTGCCCTGTCGAAGCTGGTCGACGCCGATGCTCAGGGGCGCGCCCTCGCGGTCGGCGATGCGGATGAGGGCGGATGCCAGATCCGCCGCCTTGGTCTCGGCCGCCGATTTCACCTTGAATGCCATGATGGGATTTCCTTCTCGTCGTCCGCGCCGGCGACCGGCCGAGGCGGATCCTGCCTCGTGCCGGCCTGCCCCCGTCCCGGTGATCGATCGGACGGTCTGCGCTCCGGCAGGCTCGCCGGACAGACGGAAAGCCGCGACCGTTGCCGCCTTTCTCGCCGGGAGGGTTGAGACGCACCGGGTGCGTGTTCCTTTTTCGTTCTAGCAGAGGCAGGGCCAGGATGCACGGGCGAACCGGCATTCTTTCCCGGTCAGGGGCGCGCCAAGCGGATCGTCCTGCACGGTCCTTCAGCGCCGGGCCTTGATCGAGAAACGGGTAGCTGCGGCACCACTACAACCAAGCTATAGTACCCAAATCACAAAGTCGTGTTCAAAGGCGATCACTTTAACCCACGATAAAATCCATGGCCGATCATGATGAGGCGAAGCAAAAATAATGCGCCGTTCACTGAAGCTCTTGACGAAGACATAAGAGCTTCTGGGCTAAAAGACGTCGCATGATGCTCACCCTCGCCACGCTTTTGGAAAGCCAGGCCATCGTCTCCGTCCTGGCTGCAGCGACGATCTGCACCCTGAGTGCTTGGTTGACGGTTCACCTGCTCCGGAAGGCCGAGGCCGCGCCGGCGGCCCGCCGCGGGCGATGGCTGGTGGGCACGGCCCTGGCGGCCGGGCTCGGCGTCTGGACCACGCACTTCCTGGGCATGCTGGGCTATCGGACCGACGTCATCCTGGGTTTCCACTCCGGTACCACGATCGCTTCGGCCCTGATCGCCGTGGTCGCGGTGGGCGTGCCCTTCGCGCTCTCGGCCCTGCCGAAGGGCCGACCGGCCCGGGGCCTCCTGGGCGCCGTGGCGGGGCTCGGCATCGGCGCGATGCATATCACCGGCATGTCCGCCCTCGAAGGCTGCACCCAGAGCCAGTCGGCCACGGCCAACGCCCTGGCCTACCTGCTGGGGGCGGTGGCGATGGCGGGGGTTCGCCTGCTTCCCGAACGGTGGCCCTTCGATGCGATCGCCTGCGCGCTCATCGTCCTGGCGGTGTGCGGAACCCACTTCACCTCCCTGGCCGGGACGGTGCTGGAAGGGCAGCCCACCGGGACGCTCGGCCCGAACATCCAGGTGGCGCTGAGCATCCTGACCGCCGCCGGTGCGGCGATCCTCATCACCGGTGCCTTCGTCGCCCTGGCGGCGACCCGGCGCTTCGAGGCTCAGGAACAGGCCCACCTGAACGTCCTGGCGACGGCGCTCCAGAACATGTCCAACGGCATCCTGAAGATTTCGTCCCGGGGCACCATCGAGCTCTACAACCAGCGCCTCCTCAATATGCTCGGCCTGGCTCCGGACGCCGTCCGGGTCGGGATGCACCTCAAGGACTTCCTCAAGGCCACCGGCGATTCCAACGGATGGGACGCCGAGCGCACCGCCCGTGTGGTGGGCAACCACTGGCTCTGGATGGGCAAGGACGAGGAGACGCGGATCGAGCACCTCTTCGACGACGGACGGATCCTGTCGATCGCCTGCCAGCCCGTCGCCGACGGGGCCGTCCTGACCTACGACGACGTGACCCGGGACCGGCATGCCCAGGCGGAGATCTCGCAACTGGCCTATCACGACCCCCTGACGGGCTTGTGCAACCGGCGTGCGCTCAACGAGCGGATGCTCGCCGTGCACCAGGCCGGGGCCGCATCCACCCTGCTCCTGCTCGATCTCGATCGATTCAAGTTCGTCAACGACACCTTCGGCCACGCGGTCGGGGACCAGCTGCTCGTCGCGGTGGCGGGCCGCCTGCGCGCGCTCGTCGGCGAAGCCGACTTCATCGCCCGGCACGGTGGCGACGAACTCGCGATCCTCACGTCGGGCGATGCGGCCGCGGCCAAGGCCCTGGCGGACCGGATCGTGGCGGAGATCGAGAAGCCCTACACCCTCGCGAGCATGACCGTGGTCGTCGGCTGCAGCATCGGCGTGTGCGGCATCGATGACAGCACCAGCCCCAGCGACCTGATGCAGCGGGCCGATATCGCCCTGTACGAAGCCAAGCGCCGCGGCCGCGGGCTGGCGGTCGGCTACCAGCCCGGCATGATCGAGGCGATCGCCGAGCGCGGGCATCTGGAGAACGACCTGCGGGGGGCGCTCGCCCTGCGGCAGTTCTACCTCGTCTATCAGCCGATCCTGTCGCTCACGAGCGACCGGATCGTCTCCTGCGAAGCCTTGATCCGCTGGAACCATCCGGACCGCGGCTTGGTCTCGCCGGATGAGTTCATCCCCCTCGCCGAGGAGAACGGGCTGATCGTCCCGATCGGACAATGGGTGCTGGAACAGGCCTGCCGGGAGGCCGTGAGCTGGCCGGACGAGCAGCACCTGGCCGTCAACGTGTCCGCGGTCCAGCTCCGTTCGCCCCTCCTGCTGACGCATGTCTCCGAGGCCCTGGCCCGGAGCGGCCTGTCCGCGAGCCGGCTCGAACTCGAGCTGACGGAGACGGCGCTCGTGGAGGACGGGCCGCAGATCGCCCATACCCTGGATGCCCTGCGCCGCCTCGGCATCAAGATCGCGATGGACGACTTCGGGACGGGCTACTCCTCGCTCGCCCACCTGCGCGATCTTCCCCTCGACCGGATCAAGATCGATCGCAGCTTCGTCGCCGCGGCCCTCAACGACCGCCAATCGCTGGCGGTGATCAAGGCGGTGACGCAGATGGGCCGGGACATGAACATCCCGACCCTGGCGGAGGGCGTGGAGAGCCGCGAGCAGCTCGATCTCCTCCGGGCGATCGGCTGCGATGCGGTCCAGGGCTACCTGATCGGCCGGCCCGCCCGTCCCCAGGCGCTTGCCTATCCGAAGGGCGGCACCCGGGCGGCGTAGGCGCCGGACCGCGTCGAGCAGCGGCCCAGGAATGCGGTGCGACCGCTCGGGGACGGAAGCCCAAAACCGTCCGGTTGTGTGAATGTTAACCCAATGCGGGTGATCGATCAGGACGCGGCGCACGGTCGGGACCGGTCGGGATCATCGCGCGCCAAGGGGCGTCTTCCGCCCGTTCCAGGTAGAGCGATGCAGAACGATCCACGGCTGTTCAGCCTGCCCCGCTGGCGCGTGACACGGTGGCTGACCGATGCGGGCCGCGACGTCCCCGACGAGATCCGCAAAGCCCTCGTGGCAAGCCTGTTCGGGACCCTGCCGATCTTCGCCGGGGGCGTCCTGAACACCCTCGCGGTCTCCGCGCTCGTGGCCTGGCGGCTTCCCAAGACGCCGTTCCTGCTCTGGTGCGTGCTGGAATGCGGCATCTGCCTCACCCGCCTCCTAGTGCTGGTCATCGCGCAGCGGGCGGCCGCCGCGCGGCGCAAGACCCCGACC
This sequence comes from Methylobacterium sp. BI1, assembly GCF_056680125.1. Taxonomy (NCBI): domain Bacteria; kingdom Pseudomonadati; phylum Pseudomonadota; class Alphaproteobacteria; order Hyphomicrobiales; family Methylobacteriaceae; genus Methylobacterium; species Methylobacterium sp. BI1. The sequence goes on from NZ_CM155267.1 coordinate 671,029, forward strand.
GACCTCTACATCCTGCTCGGCCTCGCCTGGTCCGCGAGCGTCGGCTACGGGACCTTCATCAGCCTGACCAGCGGCGACTGGGTCGTGGCGACCCTGGCGTGTCTCTCCGCGGCGGCGATGGTCGGGGGCATCTCGTTCCGCAACTTCGGCGCGCCGCGACTCGCCGGGGCGATGATCGTCCTGACGCTCGGCTCCTGCTGCCTCGCCGCGCCCTTCACCGGCGAGCCGCTCCTCCTCATCACGTTCCTGCAGATCCCGTTCTACCTCGCCAGCATGAGCGCGGCGGGCTTTCGCCTGAACCGGATGCTGGTGGCCACCATGCAGGCCGAGCGCGAGCACGCGTTCCGGGCCCGGCACGACAGCTTGACCGGCCTCCTGAACCGGGCCGGACTGGCAGACGCGATCGCGGCGCGGCGCGACGGTCTCGCGGCCCTGCTGTATCTCGACCTCGACGGCTTCAAGGCCATCAACGACACGCATGGCCACGCGGCGGGCGATCAGCTGCTCCAGGCTGTCGCGGAGCGCCTGCGGACCGGCGCCCGACCGCAGGACGTGGTCGCACGCATCGGCGGCGACGAGTTCGTGGTCCTCACCGATGTGCTGGCGCCCGCCGCGCTGATCGCGTTCAGCGACCGGATCGTGGCGCAGATCTCCGTGCCCTTCCCCCTCGATCGCGCGGCGACGGTGCAGGTCGGGGTCAGCATCGGCCTCGCGCTGGCGCCGGAGCATGGCACCGACCTGACGGGCCTGCTCTCCGCCGCCGACGCGGCGCTCTATGCCGCCAAGGCCCAGGGCAAGAGCCGCAGCGCCCTCGCGCCGCTGCGCACGGCCGCCTGAAACGACGGCGGGCAAACCGCTCGGCCGGGTGACGGTCGCCGAGGAGTCGGTGCCGAGGGTCCGGTGAGCCCGATGCCGTTCGACCGGCCGCGGATCGGTTTCCGCCGAGCTTGCGTTACCGTCCACCGCGATGGGTCGGGCGTCAGGGTCCCGGGTCTGCGGTCGCGGAACCTCGGAGAGAACGCACCATGGGAACGATCGCGGCAACCCTGGCGACCATCGCGGCGTCCACCTATTCCGACACCCTTGCCGGACTTCCCGCGGGCTTCACGCCCCTCGTGGCCCCGGGGCTCACGAACGGCGCCTACGCCAATCAGAACGCGTACGGGGCGGCGGTGACGGGCACGTTCGGCAATCAATCCGTCGTCGTCCTGAGCTTCCGGGGGAGCGACGACCGGCAGGATTGGATCAACAACCTGCGCAACATCAACGCCGACTACACCAAGTTCGCCACGCTGATTTCCGCCGTCGACAGCTATGCGTCGCAGCACGACGCGACGGTGGTCGTCACGGGGCATAGCCTCGGCGGCGCCCTGACCCAGGTCTTCATGGCGGATCATCCGGACACCGGAAACGTGGTCTACCAGGCCGCGACCTTCGGCTCTCCCGGCGCCCTGATCGCGTCGGCCGCGGACGATCGCATCGTGAACTACGAGATCGCCGATGACCCGGTGCCCTATCTGGGGATGTACCGGGCCGCGATCGGGCAGACGGCCGGCGCTGACCCGGTCTACGCCGGCACCGTGTCCCTGGGACTGTCCACTGCGATCGGCGACGGGGTCACACCCCAGGACGTGGCGGCCTCCATCCCGAGCCTGACCGTTGACTACGTCAATCGCGGCACCACGGACTACCTTCCGGGGATCAACGGGACGCAGACCACCCTGACCTCGTCGCAGTTCCTCGATGCGGGCAAGTTCCTGAGCACCTTCGCGACGTACGGCGCCGAGCACGACGTCTCCGCGTATGTCGCCCGCAGCGGCACCGCATCCGTGCCGGATCCGGTGATCCGGAACTCCGCGGCCACGGCCGACCAGCCCGATCCGATCTATCGCTTCTACGATACCAGGACCGGCGATCATTTCTACACGACCAGCGCGACGGAGAAGGCGCAGATCCAGGCCACGCTTCCGACCTTCGCCTTCGAGGGCACGCCGTGGTCCGTTCCGGATGAAAGCCCCGCCACCCATGACGTCTTCCGCTTCTACGACACGAAGACGGGGACCCACTTCTTCACCGACAGCGTGAACGAGCGCGACACCATCCGGGCGAGCCTCCCGAATTACAGCTACGAGGGCGTCGCGTTCGAGGCCTACAACGCGGCGAACGGCGTGGGGCACGTCACCCTGGAGCGGTTCTACAACACGCAGACGGGCCTGCATCACTTCGCGGGCAATGCCGAGGAAGCGGCCGGCATCCTCAAGGGTGCCGCGGGCCCCGGCTGGATCGATGAGGGCAAGGCCTTCACCGTGCACGTCCCGACGGACGGCCTGCTGCACGTCTGAGCCTCGGTCCGGTTTGGCGCAACCGGTCCGGCATCGGACCGGAGAGAGCTCGGCGCAAGCTCGCATAGCTCTGTAGACCGAGGGCGGGATTCGTATTGATCGATCTGTGCCTCATTACCGGGCCAAATGCGTGAAGGAATTCAGATTTCCTTTGCCCAAAGGTCTCAGGAAATTCGGCGCCAGCTGTCTTCGCCTGCCGGTCTTTCTACCATTCCGCTTCCATCCACCCACGGCAAGCGTAGGTCTGACTTCGCCTCAATCTCCGTAACCCGAGTGGCTCTCATGATGGGGAGGCGCTGAAACGTAGCAGCGCCTTCAGCAGGGGCTCCGCGGAAGCGGTGACGCTGCGATTCTCGGTGACGAGGGTCAGCTCCGGGGCGTCCGGTGTTTCGTAGGGGGCGGAGATCCCTGTGAAATTCGGGATCTGGCCTGTGCGGGCGCGCTGGTACAGGCCTTTGGGATCGCGAGTCTCGCAGACCGCCAGGGGCGTGCTGACGAAGACTTCGAGGAAGGGCAGGTCCCGGGCAATGCGACGGGCCTGGGCGCGCTCGGCGCGCAGGGGCGAGATCAGCGAGACCAGAACGATCAGCCCGGCCTCTGCCATGAGAGTTGCCACTTCAGCGGTCCGCCGCACGTTCTCGTCACGATCTGCCGGGCTGAATCCCAAATCGCGGGTGAGCCCGCTGCGCAGGTTGTCGCCGTCGAGCACCATGGTGTGGCGCCCCTGCTCGGTGAGAGCCTGATCGACGGTGTTGGCCAAGCTCGACTTTCCGGAGCCCGACAGGCCGGTGAACCAGGCGATAACCGGCCGTTGCCGAAGCTGGATCCAACGATTCTCACGGGGCTGAAGGATGTGTGGCGTCAGATTCGTGGGCGTCATTGAAGGAGTCATGCAAGGATAATCGATCAAGCGCGAGATGGATCAGTGCGCGGACCGCTTTCGACGGCGACGTCCATCCTTCCTCGAAATCTAAGTCTCGCTCTCGCGGGAGATCGCAGGCGACCCGACGTCATGATCTCAGTACCAGTGCGGATCAGCCTTCTGGCTGCGCTTCTGATCGACCGCCGCCAGCAGGATCAGACGGGGCCATCACCTATTCTCAGTTCGTTCGTTCGAGAGATCTTACAGGTGGTCGCTCGACACGATCCACGGAGCGCTGGCGGCCGTCGCTGGAAAGATGCGTAGGTAGGAGTTGTTAGATGTGATCCCTAATCAGACAGCGCCTCTGGGTAAAACCGTCCCAGGATTGAAGTGTAATGGGCACGAACATACTGGATAAGCGACGGGGGAAGGACCGTTCGCCACTGCTCCGCCTTCCCTGAGCGGTAATGAGAGCCAGGGTCGATTTCTCCTGGTTTCCGCCCCGTCATTGCCTCGAACGACATCGAAGCTGGGTCCGGCAAGACGCAGTTAGGCCAGCGTTCAGCAATATACGCGCCTATAGTAGCTGTCGGATCATTGACCATATCCTCCATACGGACAGTGACGAAACGATCATCCTCAAAGTCCCAACTTCGCAGCGCGTGCAGGGGGCCGATAGCTTCGCTGTGGAAGTCCGAACGCTCAATGAAGGCCGTCGTGAGCAACATGCCGTCTTCTTGCGCTATGGACCGGAGAACTTGCCGTTGCCGCTCCAGCTCGGGCCACCCCAAGACGGAGTGCGTTTCCTTGTGGGAGTGGTAAGCGGAAACGATCACATCTAGCGGATTGCGGATGACATGAAGGGATGAACCAAGCCCCTCCGACACGACGTCATAAGACGCATTGCTCAGAATTTGCAGGTCGGCGTCGTTCGACCACGTATCGAAGCTCCGGTGCGTATGGTGCAATCTGAGTTCGTTTTCAGCCGCAATCTTTTCAAGGTACTGACGCGTCCATTCGGTTGCGCATTTATGATGTGCAGAGATTAACAAAGACCAAGGACGCATATTGGACAAATTTCAGGGGTTATGAGCTGAGAATTCAGAGGGCTGACACCCTTCTCTAAAGCAGGCTGAGTAGTCCTACAACTGCTCACTGGGAGATCGACCAACTCCTGATCGTGTTCCCGACGACCTTTCGGCTGCCGACGGTAGCCGGATCCTGCATCAAGCCACGCATCAGGTTATCCTCTTGCCGGCGTCCCGACAATGATCCGGCCCTCTTGCAGCCGTGCTGTCTGAGGCAGGATATACCCCTGATGTACCTGCGGGGTGCGTTGCACCTTCGCAACGGCCTCCGCGAGGTTCAGCCCGTAGCCCTCGCGTATCATAAACAGCGTCGTGGCGGAATTGACCTGACCGGCTGACCTCGCCGCGTATCTGACTCCTCCGGTCCTGGCGGATCCTCTCAATCACCGCGGTCCAAAGCCAGCCGGACAGGTCAAGGATCGGCGCGAAAGACGAACGGTGGTCTACTTAAAGCTCCAACCCATTCCACCCTTGACCATCGTTTGTGTCGGACCCTGGGCGACGCCGCCGTAGACAATTGTGCTCTCGTCGATCCGTGCCGAGGCTGAAATCGAAGCGGCAGCGGCACCATTGTAGCCTGCCCCGCCGACCGATACGGCGAAGCGATCACCTTGGTTCGGTGGTAGCACGTTGAAACTGCCGACGAGAGCAATGCCCTCCGAAAACCGATTGTTGAGCCGGTCTAATCGGTTGCTGATTGCCACGAGGGCCGATGAGTTAGCGCCTCCTATCCCGTCGATCCTTGTATCCAAGCGTGCAACATCTGATGCGCTGGCAAACGCAGAAAGTGAGAGACCAGCCAAGTTGGCAACATTGCCTGAATTTATCCGTCCCACTGTGACGAAGTCAGAAGCTCTAGGAGCTGTTGGTTGGATCAGAGCGCCCAAGCTGACATTTGTGTAGTTGTATCCGCTAAAATCCTGCCCTTTGACGCTCGCACTCGCTAGTGCCGCCCCAGCCGCCAATGCCCAGATTCTCATTAAACCGCTCCCACCCTTTCCGCACAAATGACAGTGGCCGAATAAGAGAAGCAAGAGTAGAAAAGCCACACAAATTCTGTCTTCGTGGAGACCATTCGAGGGCGTCCCAATCCTAAAGAAAAAAGTCCGCCGCTTGCGAGAGACGGCTATTAAGAGCTTAAAAAAGACGGATAGATAAATGGCGGCCGCGACTCCATTTTTGTACCCAACGACTGGACGGCCTTCGTAGTTTTGAAAGACCATTGCGCCAATTTGACTATTTTCGGAAAAGCCGTATTTCAAAAACTATGTGCTCTTGTTTTTGGGCTTGCGCATCTGGATGTCAGTGCTGGGTCGGGCGATTGTTTCGCTCCTTCCCGACGGCCTCGCGAACTAAGCTTTGGCCAGAGTTCATGCAGTTCTCATACATCAAATGGAGGAGGCAGCCGCAGCTTGCCCTGCTACGAATCATAGCTCTCTCTCCCGAAGGCCCCCTCTGCCTTCACCCGCCCGGAGCAATCAGCAGCAGGCTTTTCACTCCAAAGCATTAGAAACACATCGTCATCTGCAAAGTTGGTCCTGAAAAGGATACAGCCATGCGCCAGCAGATCGCTCTTACCTTTTTGACTGTCATTAGCGTAACGGCCTTCGCGCAGTCCACACCGCCTGCACACGCTGGCGATTCCCGCAAGGATACTCAACTGAACGAGCTGCGCGCTGCTCCTGTGCCGAGACAGGGAAGAGATTTGGATACTCTCCAGCTTGCATCGGCGCAGCGCGAGCGGGCTATCTCGATTGAGGAAAAAACGAACGGCTTATGGCAATCTTGGACGATGTCGATCTGTGAAGGTTGTGGGAATACACCGTCTTATAGAAAGACTATCGATGAAAATTTCAAAAACCAAAAGGGTCTGTATCTGAGCCGGTCGAATGGTCGGGCGCTGAGGAATCAAGCTTTGGTATCGCGTGCCGATCCTTCGGAACAACATGGTCGCAGCCTCTACGCCGACCTTTCCTCCCAGAACATCGGCCAGATCCGACGCATGCCAGGACGTTAGACTGGGAACAAGTTCGACAACACCCTAGCCGGGAACAGCATCCTGTCCGGTGGCACTGGGAATGATGTGTTGCTCAGTAGGGGCGGGAATGATCGCCTGGACGGCGAATCTGGTATAGATCGCCTCACGGGCGGTTCCGTGAGCCTACGATTCTGCCTTCGCATCTGGAGACACGGGCCGTAGCGGAATGACGGTGGCCCAAATCCTTGAGTTCCCGCATAAGCTGGGTGATTTGATCGACCTCTCAGCAATAGATGCAAGCTTGGGAAGGTGGGGTGTCAATCATTCGCTCTCGTTGACAGTCTAAAAAGTTAGAAAACTGTAGTCTCGCTTGTGATCTAAAGAAAATATGGGTACTACTAAGTATCGGGAGATGCGGGCGGCGATGGGCGCGCAGACTTATGCTGCTGATTGATGCCGTCCAGCGCAGCGAACTTTTGACATCCGACTTCATTCTATAAGCGGCATGTGCCTCCCGGCAAACCGGGCGGCGCTTCTAATCAATCGACGCGCTTCCGCCCGAACAACCCCAGCGGCACTGCGCCGCTGAGGCGGCCAAACGTGTCGCAGTAATAGGTCGTGTTCACGAAGCGCATGCGGGTCTCGTCGATATTGGACACTCGCTCGATGCCGAGCACTATGGCACCGCAGAGGTCAGGCCGAACAGTGCCGGCCTCCGGATGCACCCCGTACCTCCAGCGTCGTCCAGCCGAGCGCAACAGCCTGATCGGCCCAGCTATCCAGGAAGTCGATGCACGCCTCGTGGGCGCCACCCTAGGACTGGAGAGCGAAGCCCGGGCATGGGATGACGCTGGGTCGGAGGTGTAGGAAGTCCTAGCGCAAGAGCTTTGGTTCGGCTGGGACGATCTTCGGTGAGGCTGAGATGGAGTCCTGCGGCTCCGGCGGCCCGGACGGAGTGAGGGACAGAGGGTAGGGCGGCGATGGCTCTGAGATCACATCGCGAAACGCCCAACGTCTCTAACGAAAGCCATTTTCCGTGCCCGAGTTGAAACCAAAGACGGAAGTTTCAACCCGGGCCAGAAAAAGTGGTGCCGGTTGAAGGACTTGAACCCTCGACCTACCGCTTACAAGGCGGTTGCTCTACCAGCTGAGCTAAACCGGCGTGCCATCCTGCGCTATCAGTGCCGTTGGCCCGGCGCAAGCCCGCACGGGGTTCCGGTGCCGGGTCGGCGCGAGTCAGGCGGCGCGATCGTCGAGGCGGCGGGTATCCGCGAAGATGCGGCCGTCCGGGAAACGGTAGCGGATGGTTTCCGTGAGGCGCCCCTGCGCGCGGATGTCGATGGCCTCGGGGCAGGTGAGACAGTCCCGTGCCGCCATCGCTTCGGCGGCCGTCATCGGGACGTCGCGGTCGCCGCCGAACTGGCGCCACCACTGGACCGCCTTCTCGCGTGGGTAACCGACCTGCGCGAGGCCGACGATGATCCGGTGGTCCCGGCCGTCGCGGAGGTGAAACGTGACCGCGAGGTCCTCCGCAGACCCGGAACGCGCGCGGGAGGCGAAGGTCCAGCCAGCGACGGCCTGCCACGCCGATTCTGTGCCGGCGGGCACCGGGCGGGAGAGGATCGGATGGGCGTCGTCGGCGGAGGCCTCGTGGCCGGGCTCGTCCCGCTCCGCCTCGGGCTCAATCCAGCAGGCCTCGCAGGTGCTGGCATTGAGGGCGATCAGCGCGCTGCAGCCGGGGCAGGGCTTCGCCCGGATCTCGCCCTCGCGTCCACGGATCGCGGCAGCGCTGCGCGCGGTGACGATGTCGACCGGACCGTGCATGCGGACGAGGCCGGCATAGTCGAGGATCAGGGCGTCCGACTTGTTCGGCGCCCGGCGCAGGGCGCGACCGACCTGCTGGACGTAGAGCCCGGTGCTCTGGGTCGGCCGCAAGAGCGCGACGAGGTCGACCTCGGGCACGTTGAAGCCGGTGGCGAGGACGCCGACCGAGGTCAGGCAGCGGATCCGGCCCTCGCGGAACGCCCGGACGATGCGGTCGCGCGCCCGCTTCGGCGTCTCGCCCGAGAGCGTCTCGCAGCTGTGGCCTTCGGCCCGGATCGCGTCGCGCACCGCCGTGGCGTGGGCGATGCCCGCGCAGAAGGCGAGCCAAGCCCGGCGGCCCTGGCCGTAGCCGACCATCTCCTCCACCGCCGCGCGGGTGATCCAGTCCTGGTTGACGGTGGCTTCCAGGGCGCTCGGAATGTAGTCGCCGCCGCGCCGCGGCACGCCCGTGACGTCGAGGGTCGTAGCGGTGGCCTTGGAGATGAGCGGCGCGAGGTAGCCCTGGTGGATCAGGTCGCCGACATTGGCCTCGTAGACGATGGCCTCGAACAACCGGCCGGGGCCTTCGTCGAGGCGCCCGCTGTCGAGGCGATAGGGCGTGGCCGTCAAGCCGACGACGCGCAGGTCCGGACGCTCGGCGTGCAGGGCGGCCAGGAAGCGGCCGTAGCGGGTCTCGGTGTCATGGGGGATGAGATGGGCTTCGTCCACCACCACGAGGTCGAACGCGCCGAGGTCGCGGGTCCGGTTCCAGATCGACTGGATGCCGCAGAACAGCACCTGTGCGCCGGCCTCGCGGCGGCCGAGGCCGGCGGAGTAGATGCCCGCCGGTGCCTCCGGCCAGAGCGCCAGGAGTTCGCGGTGGTTCTGTGCGATGAGTTCACGGCTGTGCGTGACGACGACGATGCGATGGCGGGGATCGCGCTCGAGCATCTCACGCACCAGGGCGGCGATCACCAGCGACTTGCCGGCTCCGGTCGGCAGGACGATGAGGCCGGGGCCGTCCTGCCGTGCCCAGGAAGCGTAGAGGGCGTCGAGGCTGGCGCGCTGATAGGGGCGGAGATCCATCGGCGGCGCTTCTAGCGCCTGCCGCCTCCGGCGTCCGTGGCCAATCTGCCGCGCGCCCGGGGCGTCGATCCGGCTTGTGGCCCGTGCAGGTCCGGACCGGGGGCGGCCCCGACGGGCGGATCAGCACTGTGGCGCATCACGGTTTCCCGCTCTCGCGTCCCCGTGGCGGCCATTGGCGTGGACACTGGACCTGGGCTCGTTGGCATCGAATCCGAACCGTCCGATCACCCATCGAGCTGGGCGTGTCCGGCGGAGAGCCTCCGCCGCACACGCTTCCCGGATCGGTGGCCAGGTTCAGGCCGTTGCCAGGGCTGCCGCCATCTTCTGTGCGAAGGCGACGGGATCCCGCGGCGTGTCGCCGTCCTGCACCCGGGCGAGGTCGAGGAGTGTCCCGGCCGCCTCGGCGATCGATTCCTGCGCCTCGACCTTGGCGCCGAGGGAGCGGATCAGCGGGTGGTGCGGGTTGATCTCCAACACCGGCATACCGCCACCGCCCCGGCCGGCCCGGCGCAGGAGCCGCTGCATCTGCAGGTCCGGGCCGTGGCCCGAAGCGGAGAGCACCACGGCGCTCTCGACCAGGCGGTCGGTGGCGCGCACGTCGGAGACGTCGGGTCCGAGCGCGTCCTTGAGCGCCGCGACCAAGGCCTCGACGGAGGCCGGGGCCTCCTCACCCTCGGGCGTGTCGCCCGCGAACTTCGAGAGGTCGACGGCGCCTTGCGTGACCGAGCGCAGGGGCTTGTCGTCGAAGCGGGCCAGGGCTTCCGGCCAGAAGGCGTCGACGTGGTCGGAGAGCAGCAGCACCTCGATGCCGCGGGCGCGGAAGCCCTCCAGCTGGGGAGAGCGCTTCAGGGCGTCGGCGTCGTCGGCGACGAGGTAGTAGATCGCCTCCTGTCCGTCCTTCATCCGCGCGACGTACTCGGGCAGGGAGGTCCAGCCCTCGACGGCGGAGGAGTGGAAGCGCAGGAGGGGCGCGATCTCGGCGCGGCGCTCGTGGTCCTCGTAGATGCCTTCCTTGAGGACGGGGCCGAAATTCTCCCAGAACGGGCGGTAGTCCTCGGTGTCCTTGGCCCGGGTGGTGAGCTCGGAGAGCACCCGACCGGTGACGGCACGGCGGATCTTGGTGAGCACCGGGGTTGCCTGCAGCATCTCGCGGGAGACGTTGAGGGGCAGGTCCTCGGTGTCGACCACGCCCTGGACGAAGCGCAGCCAGGATGGGAGGAGCTCCGCCTCGTCGGTGATGAACATGCGCCGCACGTGCAGGCGCACCTTGCTGGCGCGCTCGCCCTCCACCGCCTGGAACGGCTTCATGCCGGGCACGAACAGCAGAGCCGAGAATTCCAGCGCGCCTTCCGCGCGCCAGTGCAGGGTTGCCCAGGGCTCGTCGAAGTTCATGCCGATGTGGCGGTAGAACTCGGCGTACTGCTCCGGCGTGACCTCGGACTTCGCCTTGCGCCACAGGGCCGTGCCCTGGTTGGCGTTCTCCTCCTTGCCGTCCTCGCCGCGGATCGCGATCGGCACGGTGATGTGGTCGGCCCATTTGCGCACGACGTGGTCGAGCCGATAGCTCTCCAGGTACTCGTCGGCATCTTCCTTGAGGTGCAGGACGATGTCGGTGCCGGGCTCGGCGCGGGTGGCGGCCTCAAGGGTGTAGCTGCCCTGGCCCTCGGAGGCCCAGGTCCAGGCCTCGTCGGAGCCGGCCCGGCGCGAGGTCACGGTGACCCGGTCGGCGACCATGAAGGCCGAGTAGAAGCCGACGCCGAACTGGCCGATCAGGCTCGGCTTGTCCTCGGGCTTGGCGTCGCTGAGGGTCTGGCTGAAGGCACGGGTGCCCGAGCGGGCGATGGTGCCGAGGTTCTGGGCCAGCTCGGACTTCGTCATGCCGATGCCCGCATCGGTGATGGTCAGGGTGCGGGCCGCCTTGTCCGGCACGATGCGGACCTTGGCGTCGGCGGGCAGCGCAGAGGCCTGATCGGTCAGCGCCTCGAAGCGACGCCGGTCCATCGCGTCGGCGGCGTTGGCCACCAACTCGCGCAGGAAGATCTCCCGGTCGGAATAGAGGGCATGGACCACGAGGTCCAACAGACGCCCGACCTCGGCACCGAATTCGTGCCGTTCCACGGTGTCGCTCAAGGGAACGCCTCCTGATGTCGAAGAAAGGATGAAGCGAGCGCGATATGCCGTCGCATTCCCTCGAATTCAATGGCGGCCAAGGTCGGAGAGGAGCCGGACAGGGGGAGAGCGCGCGTTGGAGGTGGCGTGGCTTGCGCAGGGCGCAAGCCGGATTTCCTGCTGCCGGCGCGCAACCTTCCCGGGTCTCGGGCGTAGCCGTGCCTTCACGAAGCGCGACCTCCACCCCCTCCCGATCGCAGGAAGACCCGAGATGGAACCGATGAAGCCGATGAAGCCCATGGAACCGATGAAGCCTATGGCGCCGATGAAGGGATCCGACCCGTGGTGGCCGCAGGAGCTGGGCCAGCCCTCCACCAGCGGCGGTCAGAACGACATGCGCTACGCGTTCTTTCCCGACAAGCATCGGCTGCTCATCGAGCGTGACGGCAAGCTGACGACCTATGACAGCGGCGATCACCAGATCAGCGGTGTTTCGCAGTCGAACGGACGTTCGCCGACCTTCTCGAGTCAGAACGGCGACGTCGCCGTGGACGACCTCAAGGTCGTCGACTGATCCCGGAACGTCGCCGGGTCCCGGCCAGCAGGAGCGGGGCCTGGCGGCCGTACCGAGCAGGACGCTCCGCCGTCAGGCCACCGCCCGGGCGGCGTCGCTGTTCCCGCGCGACCAGCGCTCGATCGCCCTGGGGACTTCGGAGGCCGGACTCGGCTTGGCGAAGAAGTAACCCTGCCCCTCGTCGCAGCCCTCGCTACGCAGACGATCGAACTGGGCCTCCGTCTCGATCCCCTCGGCGGTGGTGCGCATGCCGAGACTCAGGCCGAGCCCGATCACAGCCCGGACGATGAGGCCGGAATCGGTCTTGTTGGTGATGTCGCGGACGAAGGACTGGTCGATCTTGATCTTATCGAAGGGGAACGAGCGCAGGTAGCTCAGGGACGAGTAGCCGGTCCCGAAATCGTCCATGGCGATCCGGACCCCGAGGCGGCGCAAGGCATAGAGTGTTGCGAGGGTCGCGAGGTTGTCCTTGAGGAGCACCGATTCGGTGATCTCCAGTTCGAGCCGTCCCGGCGGCAGCCGGCTCTGCGCCAGGGCCTGGCGCACCGCCTCGACGATGACCTCGTCGCGGAACTGCACCGCCGAGACGTTGACGGCGACCTTGATGCCGTCGGGCCAGCGCATCGCCTCGGTGCAGGCGGTGATGAGGCACCAGGCCCCCAGCGGCACGATGAGGCCGATCTCCTCGGCGACCGAGATGAATTCACCCGGCGGAACGAGGCCGCGCACCGGGTGACGCCAGCGCACCAGGGCCTCGAAGCCGCCGATGCGCCGGGCGCGGAAGTCGTAGATCGGCTGGTAGTGAAGCTCGAACTCCTCGCGCGCCAGGGCCTCGCGCAGGTCGAGTTCCAGGGCCCGGCGGGCCTGGAGGCTGACATCCATCTCCGCTTCGAAGAAGCGCCAGGTCCCGCGTCCGTCCGCCTTGGCGCGGTAGAGCGCGACGTCGGCATTCTTGAGGAGCTTGTCGCAGGTGGTGCCGTCGCCGGGCGCGAAGCAGATGCCGATGCTGACGCCGACGCTGGCGCGATGACCGTCGAGGTCGTAGGGCGCGCTGACCACCTCGACGATCCGTCGGGCGAGCACGGCGGCGTCCCGGGGCTGCTCGGCCTGGGACAGGATGATCGCGAACTCGTCGCCGCCGAGGCGGGCCACGGTGTCGACCTCGCGGACGCAGGCGCGCAGGCGATCGGCGACGGCCCGCAGCAGGGCGTCCCCAACGGGGTGGCCGAGCGTGTCGTTGACCTCCTTGAAGCGGTCGAGGTCGAGACAGAGCACCGCGAACGGGCTGCCGCGTCCGAGATGGGCGACCGCTTCCTCGATCCGCTCGCCGAACATCGCCCGGTTCGGCAGACCCGTGAGGACGTCGTGCCGGGCCATGAAGGCGATGCGTGCATCCGCCTCGCGGCGCTCGGTGACGTCCTCGTAGGTCGCCACGAGGCCGCCCCCCCGCACCGCCTTGTGCGAAACCGCGACCACGCGCCTGTCGCCGAGGTGAAGGAAGTCGGAATCGACCGCGCCACCGCTGGCGGTCTCGGCCTGGGCGAGGGCGAAGGCGTCGGGCTCGGGCTGCGGGTAGTCGCCTCGCGCGGCGCTCAGTCCCGCGACGTCGCGGTAGGACAGGCCGAGGGGAAGCTGCCCCGGCTCGAGGCCGAAGATCTCGCAGTAGCGCCGGTTCACGACGGTGAGGCGGCCGTCGGTGTCGAAGAGGCAGAGGCCCTGGGACATGTTGTCGAGGGCGGTGTCGAGGCGCAGGTTGGTGGCCTGAAGGATGGATTCTTGCTCCTTCAGGCGCGTGATGTCGCTGCAGACCGCGATGAAGCCGCCCGTGCGCGTGGCGCTCCGGCTGATCCGGAGCCAGCGGCCGTCGCCGAGGCGCAGCTCGCTGCGCTCGTCGGTGGTGGCGAGGAGGGCCTGGGCGAGGCGACCCGAGCCGGCTTCGCCCGCCGCGAGGGCGGCGATCGTGCGGCCCGCGGGCCGGGTGCCGGCGGCGAAGCCGAGGTAATCCTCCGCCTGGCTGTTGGTGAGGCTGATCCGCCCGGCCTCGTCGACGACCACGATTCCCTCGCGGGAGGTCTCCAGGGCATCGGCGAGGCGGTCCTCGGCGGAGATCCGCTGCGCGACCTCCTTCTCCATCGCGTGGCGGATGTTGTCGCGCATGATGCCCATGGCCGACAGAAGCGTGCCGACCTCGTCGGCCCCGCCCGCCGGCATCGTGCCGCTGAGGTCGCCGCCCGCGATGCGGGTGGCCGCCTGCGACGCATCGGCGAGCGGCCCCATGATGCGGCGTGCCAGGCAGAAGGCCACGGTGCCGGAGAGCAGCACGGCGATGAGGGTGCCGAGGAGGTTGAGCCGGGTCTCGCGGGCCACGATGGCGCGGGCCTGCTGCCGATAGATGAAGCCGTCGCCGGCCGTGTAGTTGATGAAAAGGTCGAAGTTTTCCTCCGCCACCGCCGCGTGGCGGTCGAGCTCCGCGTAGGCGGCCTCGCTCCGGCCGACATCGGTGATCCGGGCGCGGGCCTCCGTCCAGGCGGAGACCGCGCGCTCGGCCGCCTGCGCCGCGCGGGTCGCACGCTCGGATTGAGCGCGCTCCACCGCGATCTCGAGGTCCTCGGCGAGGAGGCGCTGCAGGCTCGCGAAGCGCTCGTCCAGGCTGGTCCGGGCCGCCGGATCGGTGACCATCCAGCGCCGCGCCTCGACCGTGCGCATCCCGGCGAAGTCGGTGGCGGCAGCCCGGGCATAATTGATGGACATCAGCGACCGGTCGAAGGTCTGGCTGACGAGTTCGTCGGCGCGGCGGATGCTCGACGCCGCCGACAGCCCGAGCGCCCCCGTGATGGCGCTCATCACGAGGAACGCGATCACGATCCGCCCCCGGATCGTGCCGAGCATCGCGGCGACGGCGTCCACCAGCTGCCGGCCGGGGCGCGCCCGCGATGTCGTCGGGTCTTCGGACGATATCATCCAGCCTTGTCCCGCTCCATCATCGCGGCAGGATGACCGAAAGACGTTAAGGCGTTCTTGAGATCAGGCGGGCAGTTTATCCTCTTAACCGGACTTTCACTCGGGCGTGTTATGGTTGCGCCGGTTGAAAGTCTTCTAAGCCTCGATCTTGTTCGTCGTGGTTCGGTAGCGGCTCGTTTCGATCCTGATCGTCGTCGAACAAACGGAACACCAATGCGGCCCTCGACGATTGCATGCCTGGCCTTCGGGCTGCTCGGCGCGGTAAGTAGCGGGCTTGCCTGGGCCACCGTCGGTGCGCCCAGCCTGCATGTGTCCCAGAAAGGCCGCGCCTTTCAGCCCAATGCCCTCACGGTGCCGCGCGGCGCCACCGTGGAGATCGTCAACGACGACGGCGATCTGCTGCACCACGTCTATATCGACGCGCCGGATTTTTCGTTCGATTCCGGAGACCTGAAGCCCGGAAGCCGAACCGAGATCGTCTTTAATGTCGCCGGGACCTTCGCCGTCCTGTGTGGAATCCACCCGAAGATGAAGCTGACCGTGCGCGTCAACGGCCGCTGACATCCGAGGCGCCCGCATCTCTGCGACTCAAGGGCCGCGCGGGCTCCCGCCGGGGCCGCCCGCACGGCGCGCGAGCGACCTTCAGAGCAGGCTCGACCCCTGCAGCACGGCGTGGGCGCCGTAATAGAGGCCGATGAAGGCCGCCAGGGCCGCCCCGTAGCCCACGGGCGTGAGGGCGAGGTTGCGCAGACGATAGGGCGAGGCGGCGTTGTCGGCCGCGAGGGCCACCATCGCGACGATGATCGGCGCATGGCCGATGGCGTCGACCTTGCCGAACTCGAAGATCGCCGAGATGAAGGTGGCGGCCAGCAGGATCGCGGCGACCCGGCGCACCAGCGGGGTGCAGACCAGCGCGAAGGCCAGGGCGAATTCCACGGCGCCGGCCGCCTTCATGAAGTACTCGCCGGTGAAGCCGAGCGTCATCGCCGGATGCTCGATGAAGAGCGGGAACGACCATTGCGGATAGGCCCACTTCTCGACGGAGGCCCACATGAGCGTGATGGCAGCGGTGTAGCGCACGATGTCGAGGGGACGGAGGCCGCCCGGCAGGGAGAGGCCGAGGCCGGTTAGCGCGCAATAGGCGGCCACCCCGAGGAAGATCGGGTAGTCCGCGAGGTGGAAGGCGCCGTACTGGACCAGGGCGGTCGTGAACAGGACGACGATGCCGAGGGCCGAGAACGGCATCGTCCGCCGCCACAGAAATCCGGCCGCGATGGCCAGCTGGAACCACGGGAGCACCGTGTTGGCCGTCTTCAGCTCGGGGGTCAGGATGATGCCGCCGAGGGTCCAGAGGGCGACGAAGAAGCCGCCCAGAACCGCGCGGAACAGGAGCTCGGTGTTCTCGCGGGCCCAGGCCGTGGTCCGGTCGAGAGATCGGATGAGTGCTGCCCCCAGCACCGTTCCTTCGAGGAGGCCGCCTACCAGCAGGGCGAGCACGGACAAGCCGACCAGTTTCTCGAAGTCTGCGCACAGGACCTCGCCGAGGTCGCGCGGCGCGCCGACGAGGTCGTAGGCGCAGAACCATTTCACGTGTGCCGTCGCGGCGCTGGTGCCCGCGACCGTGAGGACAGCCGTCATCATCATGACTGCGGCGCGCGGCAGCCAACGTCTTCCGGGTTGCATGGAGGGAAGCCCTATTCACGACACCGGCGCGGGGGCCTGCCGGCATGATGAAAACTACGCGCCTTCGCCGGTTTGCGGAAGGAACTTGTTAATAGACCTTTCCAAATGGTTAACCTGTTGCTTGCCGGCATCGGCCGTGATCCTGCCGGCGTCGGCCATGTTCCGCGCCTGATCGGACGGCTGCACGGGGACCGTGTAACACTTCGATGACGATACCATCGGAAGTCCTGCGCATGGACAGGGACCGCTAACCCTCTCGGGACTAAGCCGGGGCACGCTCAGCCCAGCCCCGAAGAGCCCGATGATCGCGACCTTGAGCCTGTCGAGCCTGATGGTGGGAACCGGCCTGTCCTACGCGGCGACCCGCGCGCCGAGCCGGGCCGAGGCCCTGGAACGCTGGTCCGGGCGCCTTCTTCTCGGCGGCCTCGGCCTCCTCGGGGCCAGCCTCCCGCTCTTCCGGTAACGCTCGACCCGATCCCGACTCCGACGCCGGGCGACCCCTCAGTTGAGGCGGGGCGGGGCGGCGGCGAGGCTCGCCGTCCCGTCGGCGCTCAGGGTCTTCAGGAACGCGATCAGGTCGCGCTTCTCGGATTCGGTCAGGCCCAGCGGCTTGATCGCGGGCGAGCGGCTCGGCCGGTCGATCCCGCCCTGATCGTAGAGGTCGATGACGTCGCGCAGGGAGGCCAGCGAGCCGTCATGCATGTAGGGCCCGCGGTCGGCAACGTCCCGCAGGGTCGGGGTCTTGAACGCGTAGCGCAGCTGAACCGAGTCCGGGAAGAACGCCGCCCGTCCGACATCCGCCCCGGTGCCGACGCCGATGTCATGGAAGGAGCCGTCCGTGAAGGTCCAGCCCGAATGGCAGCCGGCGCACTGCGCCTTGCCGTTGAAGAGCATGAACCCGGCTTTCGCATTCGGGCCGATGGCGCGGGCGTCGCCCGCGACCCAGCGATCGAACGGCGCCTCGCCCGAGACGATGGAGCGCTGGAAGGTCGCCAGCGCCAGCTCGACGGTCTGCCGACTGATCGCTTCCTCCGGTGCGCCCTCCGCGGCGCGTTCGGGGAACGCCCCCGCGAAGGCACGGACGTAGCCGGGATCGCCTCTCAGCCGTGCGAGCAGGGTCGCCTCGGGCAGGTTCATCGCGCTGGCGCTGGTGATCGGCGTGAAGGCGACGGTCTCCAGGTCGCGGAATTTACCGTCCCAGCCGAGGATCGGGATCTGGGCGACGTCGAGCAGCGTCGGCGTGCGCACCTTCATCGCCGCACCGGTCTCGCCGATGCCGCGCGGGCGGCCGTCGCTCCACGACTGGGTCGGGGCGTGGCAGCTGGCGCAGCTCATGCTGCGCTCGCCCGAGAGGAGCGTATCGAAGAACAGGTGCTGGCCGAGGGCGGCCTTGGCCGGGCTGTAGGGATTCTCGGGTGGGTAGACTGCCTCGTCGACGCGCCGATAGGCCTCGCGCAACGCCGATAGCTCGGCCTGCGTCGTGCTGACATCCGCCCGTTCCGGCTCGCCGGCACCCGAGGTGCGTAATCCGAGCCCCGATGCCGCGAGGGCAATCAGGGCAACGCCGGCAAGCGCGGCGCTCACCCGTCTGCGCATCGCGATCTCCTGATCCTCTCAGCGCTAGTCCCGATCCGTTAAGGAAGTCTCACGCGAAGCCGCCCCGGCTCCTATGCCGCAGCACCGGACGGCTGCCGGTTGGCGTGAACGTTGCTTAGGCCGCTCCAGCCAGCAATGGCTGCGAATCCCGTCAGGTGTCCTGGGATGTCGCATCGCTTCAGGACGAGAGGCTCGGAATGACGAAATACAAACTCGAGTATATATGGCTCGACGGCTACACTCCGGTGCCGAACCTTCGCGGTAAGACCCAGATCAAGGAATTCGACGCGTTCCCGACCCTTGAGCAGCTTCCGCTTTGGGGCTTCGACGGCAGCTCGACGATGCAGGCCGAAGGCGGCAGCTCCGATTGCATGTTGAAGCCCGTGCGCCACTTCCCGGATTCTACGCGCAAGAACGGCGTGCTGGTGATGTGCGAAGTCATGATGCCGGACGGCGTCACCCCGCACGCCTCCAACAAGCGCGCCACCATCCTCGACGACGACGGCGCCTGGTTCGGCTTCGAGCAGGAGTACTTCTTCTACAAGGACGGCCGTCCCCTCGGCTTCCCCGCCTCCGGCTACCCGGCTCCGCAGGGGCCGTATTACTGCGGCGTCGGCTACAAGGAAGTCGGCAGCATCGCCCGCAAGATCGTCGAGGAGCACCTCGACCTCTGTCTCGATGCCGGCATCAACCACGAGGGCATCAACGCCGAGGTGGCAAAGGGCCAGTGGGAGTTCCAGATCTTCGGCAAGGGCTCCAAGAAGGCCGCCGACGAGATGTGGGTCGCTCGCTACCTGCTCCAGCGCCTGTGCGAGTCCTACGAGATCGACGTCGAGTACCACTGCAAGCCGCTCGGCGCGACGGACTGGAACGGTTCCGGCATGCACGCCAACTTCTCGACCGAGCACATGCGCACGGTCGGCGGCAAGGCGTATTTCGAAGCCCTGATGGCGGCCTTCAAGGACAACCTTGACGACCACATCGCCGTCTACGGCCCCGACAACCACATGCGTCTGACCGGCAAGCACGAGACGGCGGCGATCGACCAGTTCAGCTACGGCGTTGCCGACCGTGGTGCCTCGATCCGCGTGCCGCACAGCTTCGTCAACAACGAGTACAAGGGCTACCTGGAAGATCGTCGCCCGAACAGCCAGGGGGACCCCTACCAGATCGCCTCGCAGATCCTCAAGACGATCTCCTCGGTTCCAACCGAGACGAGCCAGCAGGCCGCCGCCTAAGAATTAGGCATCGATCGGCCTGATTTGCTTCAAGCCTGGGCAGGGCCCGCCGCGTTCCGCGTGGCGGGCCCTTCTTTTTGCCTGTTCCGATGGCAGGGGATCGGGGCGGCCAGAGCCCGAGTCCTTCAGGCACCAAAGATCGACCAGCCCAGCCGCTTGGTCAGCATTTCCAGGGCGATCCGCCCGAGATGGGAATTGCCCGAGGCGTCGAGGCCGGGCGACCAGACGGCGATCGAGGCCTTGCCCGGCGCGATCGCCAGGATGCCGCCACCGACGCCGCTCTTGCCCGGGAGACCCACCCGGTAGGCAAACTCCCCCGAGCCGTCGTAGTGTCCGCAGGTCAGCATCACCGCGTTGATGCGGCGCGCCCGCTCCGGAGACACCACGGACAGCCCCGTCAGGGGGTTGCGCCCCGAATGGGCGAGGAAGCGGCCCGCCTGGGCGAGCTGCCGGCACGACATGCTGAGGGCGCAGTGGTGGAAGTAGACGCCCAGGGTGAAGTCGACCGTATTGTCGAGGACGCCGAAGGACTTCATGTAGTGGGCGAGCGACATGTTGCGGAATCCCGTCCGCAGCTCGGAGGCGGCCACCGCCTCGTCGATGGCGATGCTGGAATCCTGCGCCAGGAACTGCATGAAGCGCAGGATCTCGCCGATGGCCTCGCGAGGCTGGTGTCCGGACAGGATCAGGTCCGTGACCGCGATCGCGCCGGCATTGATGAACGGATTGCGCGGGATGCCGCGCTCGCGCTCCAGCTGGACGATGGAGTTGAAGGGGCTGCCCGAGGGTTCGCGCCCGACGCGGCGCCAGAGCCGGTCGCCCGCCATGCCGAGGGCGAGGGTCAGGGTGAAGACCTTGGAGATGCTCTGGATCGAGAAGGGTTCGTCGCTGTCACCGCCGGCCGCGATCCGCCCCTCGGCATCGATCACCACCAGGCCGAAGGCCTTGGCATCGACGCCGGCGAGCTCGGGAATGTACGTCGCCACCTCGCCCCGGTCCGCCCGCTCTCTCATCTCGTCGGCGATCTCGCGAACGACACGGTCGAGGTCGGGCACGTCGAGGCTCATGGGCGCTTCCGGGGGGGAGTTGGAACAAGGGCTCGGCGATGGGCGCAAGCCCCGGGCCATGCCGGTATCAGGCTGGGGCCGAAATGGCACGCCGTGCGCGAGGCCGAGGCTCGACTGGGATGCCGTATTGTTCAGCTTGGCGACAGGATTACGAGACTATAGAACCATAACGGCGACGCTTAATCGATGTATCACATTTGTTTCTAACTGTTTCTATTTAATGCTCGTGATCTTTCGCCTGCATTTGGCAGCTTAAGATCAGATGAATGCTTTTTTCAGAGGTCGTTAAATCGCGCAGCCGTAGCACGGCCGCCGAAATGACGGCGCTCCGGACTCTCCGGCCCCGGCCGTCGAGCGATGAGCAGCAATGAGCATTGATTCGACCGACCCGAACCGCAGCACAGATCCCGGCGATCTCTCCCGCGTCGCGCCGATGACGGCGTCCCACGGGGTCGCGGAGACGTCGGCAACGATGCCGGTCGCCCGACCCGTCGCGGCCGCACCCGAGGTCGCGCGCCCCAGCGCTTCCGGCGGCGCGCCGTCTCCGTCCCCCCGGGGGCGCGACGGCGAGGCCGGCATGACGGTGGAGGCCCGCCGACGCATCGGACGCAACCTGCGCCTCCTCTATGCCGAGGTGCTGAACCAACCGCTCCCTGACCGCTTCGACGCCCTCCTCGCCGATTTGGCCGCCCGCAGCACCACGGGAGGATCCTCATGACCAACGCGATGCTCAATCCGGTCGGCACGCCGCAGGGCGCCGATGACGAGATGCGTGAACTCCTGCTCGGTGCGATCCCGGCCTTGCGGGCCTTCGCGTTCTCGCTGACCTACGATCTCGACCGCAGCGACGACCTCGTGCAGGACACCCTGGTGCGGGCCTGGACCAAGGCCGACAGTTTCACCCGGGGCACCAACCTCACGGCGTGGCTGTTCACCATCCTGCGCAACCTGTTCTATTCCGAGCAGCGCAAGCGCAAGCGCGAGGTGGAGGACGCCGACGGTGCCCTGGCCGGGCGCCTGACGAGCCTGCCCGAGCAGGAGATCCGGGTGGAGTTGCGCGAGTTCCAAGAGGCCCTGAACGACTTGCCGTTCAGCCAGCGCGAAGCCCTGGTTCTCGTTGGCGCGCAGAACTTCACCTATGAGGAGGCGGCGGAAATCTGCGGGGTTGCCGTGGGCACCATGAAGAGCCGGGTCAGCCGCGCGCGCGGTCGGCTCATCGAGAGCCTCGGGATGAACGGCACCGACGAGATCGGCGCCGATGCGTTCACGCGGGCGGCCTTGGGGGCGCCGCCCGCGTGAACGGCGGCGTCGGCCGAGGACATCGGTGGGAGCCGGACGCATCGGGCGTCCGGCGCGAGCTCAGATCAGGGCGGCCCGCACCGCCCGGGCGATCTCGGCGGGCGGGGTATCGCTCCGGTCGCCCAGGAGGCGCCGGCCCGAGGCGATCACCTGCAAGGCTTCACGGCTGCTGCCGTCGCGCAGGGCTACCGCTTCGAGGTCGCGCAGATACTCGATCACGCTCGCTCGGGCTTTGCCGTCTCGGACCAGCACCGGCTCCACCCGCGACGTGACGTCGTTCGCCACCGAGGCCCAGAATGCGGCCGGTCCGGCGGAATTCTCGTGCATCGTTTCGCTCCCCCTGACGTGTGTGGACGCGCAGGGGCCGACGACCCGCGGATCCAGCGCGGCGATCCGTCTTCCGAGCGCCCTTCGTCAGGCACCTGTTCGGGGTCGACCCGGATCCCGGTTAGCAAGAGAGAAGCGGGGCCTTAAATAACCTGGATCAAGAACAAAACAAAAACGACCGGAGGTTGTCGGGGCGGGAAGATCCCGACCCTGGCATGGTTTCCGTCGCTGGGCTGCATCCCGTACTCGATCTAGGCTCTGCCTTCGGAACACGCAGCACAGGCCTCATGTTCTCAGGTCATGCTCGTATCGTCGAGACGGATCGCGACGGTCATCTCGATGTACCGCCCTCGGCCGTGGCGGCATGGAGGCACGCTTACGAGCAGGAGGAGCCGGTTTCCTGCATCGGCTCCGTGACCCGGCACAACGAGATCAGTGCAGGCATCCATGGGCCTGTTCACCCGCGATATCAAAACGCTCGACGACCTCTTCGTCCACACGCTCCAGGATATCTACTACGCAGAGAATCAGATCACGAAGGCGCTGCCCAAGATGATTGCCAAGGCAACGCATCCGGAACTGAAGCAGGGCTTCGAGACACACCTGCGCCAGACCGAGACCCAGATCCAGCGACTGGAGAAGGTCTTCCAGATGCACAGCCACAGTCCCAAGGCTGTCACCTGTCCGGCGATCAACGGCATCATCGAGGAGGCCAACGAGGTGGCCGGTGAGATCGCCGACAAGGATGTGCTGTACGCGGCCCTCGTGGCCTCGGCCCAGGCGGTGGAGCACTACGAGATCACCCGCTACGGCACCCTGATCGCCTGGGCCAAGCGCCTGGGGCGGGAAGATTGTGCCGGCGTGCTCCAGCAGAACCTCGACGAGGAGAAGGCCACCGACCACCTGCTCACCGCCATGGCGGAGCGTCAGGTCAACCCGCGCGCGGCCTGAGTCCGAGCGGGGGCGCACGGAAGGCCTTGCGCTGATCGGAGCCGTTGCTTTTTGGGCTGCGTCCCGCGCACCCTGACGCGGCCCGGTCGTCCGTCCGCGGCGGATCGAGACTCCCCCGACGAGAGGCCCATGGCCCGCAAGCGCGCCCGACCGACCAACGAGATCCTGCTGGAGGCGGCGGTCCGCCTCGGCTTGCCGCCCCGAAGCGTTGAGGTAGACGCCCTGCGGCTTCATCTCGGCCTGCCGGACTATGGCGGTCTCGTCGAGGATTCGGTGGTCGCCAAGGCCCTACGGGAGTTGAAGGCGCGGCGCGCCTTCGCGGAGGATGGGGTCGCGGCCGTGCGGAAGGCGATCCCCAGCCTGCGTGCCGCGGTGATGCGGGACGGCAGCATCGCCTGGACCATCCGGACCATGATTCCCGTCCTCGACGGCGGACGCGTCGACCTACGGATCGACGCGAAGCCCGAAACGGGTATCGCCGGCATCCTGTCCGGCATGGCTCACCGCAACGATCCGAAGTGGCGTCTCGAGGAACTGCGGGTTGCCGTCGCCGAGGCCGGGCTGCAGACTGCGAAGTCCCTGCGCCGGGCGGTGGAGCGCCTGCGCGACCAAGTGGCCGAAGACCTGCGCGCTGTCGGGGCCGATGCCGCCACCTACATCGACCACCTCGACCGGTCGCTGCGCTCGCGTGCCTTCCTGCTCTCGCCCAACCTGAACCAGTCGCTCACCGACACGCTGAAGGGCGTGCGCGCCCGCGCCCGAACCGTGGCGCGGGAGGATTCCCGCCTGCGCCGCCTGCGCGACCAAGTCGGCTTCGGCGCCTATATCGAGAAGTTCACCGCCGCCCGGCGCCTCGGCCGGCGCATCATCTTCCATATGGGGCCGACCAATTCCGGCAAGACCTACGCGGCCCTGGAGATGCTGCGGGCAGCTGAGACCGGCACCTACCTCGCGCCCCTGCGTCTCCTCGCCCTGGAGAACTACGAAGCCCTCGCCGAGCGCGGCCTGCGCGCCGGCATGGTGACGGGCGAGGAGACGCTGGGTGACCTCAACCCGACCCACACCGCCCGCACCATTGAGACCGCCGACCTCACGCGGCCCGTCGATGTCGCGGTGATCGACGAGATCCAGATGATCGCCGATCCCGACCGGGGCTGGGCCTGGACCAACGCCCTGTTCGGAGTCGCCGCCCGCACCGTTGTGGTCTGCGGCTCCGACGATGCGCTGGCCGCCGTGCGCCGCGCCGCGGAGGCTGCCAACGAGTCCCTCGAGGTGATCACCTTCGTGCGCAAGACGCCACTGGTGCTGCAGGAGACGCCCGTGCCCCTAGAGAAGGTGACGCCGGGCGACGCGGTGGTGGCCTTCTCGCGCCGGGCCGTCCACGAGAACCGCGAGATCCTGGTAGCGGCCGGGCACCGGGTGGCGACGATCTACGGCGCCCTCTCTCCGGAGGTGCGGCGCGCGGAGGCCGCGCGCTTCCGGACCGGCGAGGCCGACGTCCTCGTGACAACCGACGCGATCGGCATGGGCCTTAATCTCGGCCCCCTGAAGCGAATCGTCTTCTCGGCGGTGCGCAAGTGGGACGGGGTCGGCGAGCGGGCGCTGACCAATTCGGAGATCCGTCAGATCGCCGGCCGCGCGGGCCGGTTCGGGCACCAGGACGAGGGCTACGTCGCCGCCGTCGACGAGACTGGGCTGGAGCCGATCCGGGCGGCGCTGGCCGGGGCCCCCACGGCACCGGCGGCCGACACGCGCTTCTACGTGCGCCCCGATCTCATCGCGATCAATTCCGTGGCCGAGGAGATGCGTACCGACAGCCTGCGCGAGGTACTGGCGCATTTCGCCCGCGCCACCTTCTACGCCGGCTCGCCGTTCCAGCCCTCCGCCTTGGAGGAGATCCTGGAGATCGCCCGCGTGGTGGACAAGGCGCGGCTGCCGATCGCCGAGAAGTTCGCCTTCTCGGTCTGCCCGGTGGACCGTCGCGACCCGGTCTCCCTCGGCATGCTGGAGCGCTGGACCCAGGCCCGGGCGGCGGGCACGTCGGTGCCGGCACTGCGGGCGAACCTCGCGGGCGAGCTGGATTATCAGGAACGAACGGTGAAGCTCGCCAGCGCTTATCTCTGGCTGTCCCGGCGCTTTCCGGAGACCTTCGACGATGCCGAGGCCATGCGCACGATGCGGGGCCGCGCCAACGGGGAAATCGAACGCCACCTCCGGGAGACGGCGACCCGGAAGGTCGAGCGCAGGACGCGCCGGGCGGGCGCTCGGGGCTGAGCCCGGTCGATTTAAGCGTCGCTCGCGAAGCAGAAAGACCGGTCGGCCAGGGGAGGGGGTAGCCCCTCCCCGACGCCGATCCGGGATGGTACGTGCAGTCGGCGGGGGTCAGGCCGACTTGAGGTGCGCGGCCAGGTGCTTGTTCATCTCGAACATGGTGCACTTGTCCTTGCCGAAGACCTTCTTCAGCTTGTCGTCGGCCAGGATCTCGCGCTTGTTCTCGGGGTTCTGAAGGTTGTGCTTCTTGATGTATTCCCAGACCTTGCTGACCACCTCGCCGCGGGGCAGGGCGGCGTCGCCGACGACGGCGGCGAGCTCGGAGGACGGCTTCAGGGGCTGCTGCAGCGCGTTCGGCTTGGCGCCATCACCCTTGGGCGCGGCGACCTTCTTGCCCTTGGCGGCGGGCTTCTCGGCGTCCTTCGGGGCAGCCTTGGGGGCGGCCTTCTCGGCAGTCTTGGTGGTGCTCTTTGCCATGGGGTGTTCCTCCGGATGTCGACGGTGAGCGCCGGTACGCCCACGGCCGGTGGCCTCGCAGCGCATAGCTGCAACAACTAAGCGGTGCCGCGAGCGTTCCAAGGGAAAACCGCCCTCGGTGCGCCCGTCATCCACAGGCGCGGAGGCCCGTATCCGGTTGAGGCCGCTCCGTACCGAGGTGAGATAGCCTCGACTTGGATGAGAACTTCACCGCCGTCGACCTGTACTTTGGCGTGAGGTCGAAGCGAGCCGACGACACGGCGGCTCTCTGGCCCGTGCGGAAAAATCCGATTTCACAGGATCTTAGACAACATTCGGTCGCGCGGCGCAGGCTTGCGCGCCGGCGCTGACCCCCGCCCCCGGCGCGGCTCGGACGTCGTGCGACGGAGACCGTTCGCCCTAAGCCGGCGCCTCGCCCGGGTGCGCGAGCCCGGGCGCAAGAATTTCCGGGCGCGGTCAAGAATTTCCGGGCACGGTGAAGAATTGATCGCATGAACGAGGGCGTGTGACGGGACTTTCGAGGGCTGGACCCGATGCGCGGGCACTCCGCCCGATTTCGGGACGCGGCCGCGGCCGGGGTATCACCGAACCTTAAGGCCGATCGACGAAACCAGGGGCATGATCCTCCTGGCCTTCACGCTTTCGCTGGGTGCCGCCGTCGCACTCATCATCGGACTCGGCACGCTGGTCTCCCTTGAGGCCCAGGCCGCTCCCGGCGGCCGTGCGGATGCCGGTCTGGTCTGACGGGCGGTCCCGAACCGCCCGCGCCCTCGAACGTTGCGCCAGGGTTCCGTCCCGGTCGCGATCCTCCTTCCATGTTCGATAGCTCCGTCGCCTCGTCCCTCGACAGCACGGCCCACATCATCCAGATCGCGTTGACGCCCGTCTTCCTGCTCTCGGGCATCGCGACGCTCCTCAACGTCTTCGGCACGCGCCTCGCCCGGGTGGCCGATCAGGCGGAGCGCATCTCGCAGGCGATCGACGGTGCCTCGGGCCTCGAGCAGGTCCGCCTCGCGCGACGCATGAACGCGCTCCGCCGGCGCTCCCTCGCCCTCGATGCCGCCGTGATCCTCGGGGCTCTGGGCGGGGTCGCCACCTGCGGCGCGGTCCTCACCCTGTTCGTCGGGGCCCTGCGGGACGCCACGGTCGCGGACATCCTGTTCGTGCTGTTCGGCCTCGCCATCCTCTGCACCTTGAGTGCCCTGATGGTCTTCGGGTTCGAGATGCTGCTGGCGAGCCGCGGGATGCGCCAGCGGGTGGCCGTGCGCCAGATCGAGGTGGCCGAGGAGACCGGCCTGCCGGTGGACGGGCGGACCTGAATCCGGAACCCCCGCGCGGGTGGCGGCTTGTCCGGTCGAGCGCCGCATCCGGTGCTCCCGCCGTAAGAAGCCACCCTGCAAGAGGAATGCGCATGCCGACGGACCTCCCGACCGAGCGCAGCATCCGGCCGACCGGCTCGATGGAACTCGATCCCTCGGCCGAGGGCGTCGCGATCGACGAGACCCGGCGCCTGATCGCCTCGAACAAGGTCGAGGGCACCGCCGCCTATAGCCGCGAGGGCGAGTCGATCGGGACCGTCTACAATTTCATGGTCGACAAGGTTTCGGGGCAGGTCGCCTATGCCGTCATCTCATTCGGCGGCTTCCTCGGACTCGGCGAGAGCTACCATCCCGTGCCCTGGCGGGCGTTGACCTACAGCGTCGATCTCGGCGGCTACATCGTGGACATCGACCGCGACACCCTGGCGGGGGCGCCGACCCACGGCCCGGGCGAGGACCCCTTCGCCGACCCGGCCTTCGGCGAGCGCGTCGACGGCCATTACGGCGGCTCCAAGGTGCCCACGGCCTGAAGAGGGCCTGCCGCTCGAAGGCGCGCCGCCGGGCCGCTCAGCCCTCGGGCGCCGCCAGGATGCGGTCGAAGTCGAGGAGCGCCGTCTCGATCACGATCTGGGTGCGGCTGATGACGTCGAGCTTGCGCAGGATCTCGGAGACATGCGCCTTGACGGTGGAATCTCCGACCTGGAGTTCGTGCGCGATCTGCTTGTTGAGCTTGCCCTGGCGGATCATCGCCAGCACCCGCACCTGCTGCGGCGTAAGGCTCGCGACCCGCTCGGCGATCGGCGCCTTGCGGGCGGATGACGGCGGCAGCGTCGCGTTCGGCAGGCTCGCCGGGACCGAGAGGCCTCCGGCCAGAACGTCGGCGATGGCCCGCGTCAGGGTCGCCTTGTCGACCGCCTTGGGGACGAAGCCGGCGGCGCCATGATCCAGCGCTTCCCGGATGATGCGCGGATCCTCCAGGCCCGAGACGACGAGAATCGGGACCCGCGGCGCCTGCGCCCGGATCGCCAGGAGTCCTTCGAAGCCTGTCACCCCCTGCATCGACAGGTCGAGGAGAATGATCTCGATGGAGGGTTGCGTCGCCAGCACGGCGCAGGCGCTGGCGATGCCATCGGCCTCGTGCAGTCTCGCATCCGGATAGGCGAGGCCCAACGCGCTGGCGAGGGCGTCGCGAAAGAGCGGGTGATCGTCGACGATGAGGAGATGCATGCCCGTTCCGCCCGGTGCGTGCGCCCCTGTTCCGGAGCTGTTCGGTGCCGCATTGCGCGGGAACCGGCCGCCCGACATACTCGTGTCACCGCGGAGAACCGGGCGTCAAGTCCGGCACGCGTCGCGCAAGCGGGGGAATGGAACGTGGCAGAGGGGACGCAGGTGCGCACGCATCTGTGCGGCATCACGACAGCGTGGACGGACGCGGCCGCGGCCGAGGCGGCCATCGCCGAAATCGGCGCAGCCATCGGCCCGCGTCCCGTCGCCCAGATCGTGGCATTCTTCTCAGCCGACTACGACGTCGAAACCCTGAATCGCTCGCTCTCCGCACGCTTTCCAGGGGCGGGCATCGCGGGTTGCACCATGTCGGGCGGCATCTCGCCGGCGGGCGGCCTCGATCGCGGCCTCGTCGTCATCGCTTTTCCGAGGGCGGGCTTCCGCATCGTTTCCACGCTCCTCGACGCCATCGATCACCTTGACGTGGAGCGGACCGCGTCCAGCGTGCGGGCCCTGCGCCGAAGTCTCGACGGCGCCGGCGCCGATCCGGCATCCGGCCGCTGCTTCGCCCTCTCGCTGATCGACGGGCTCACCAACGCCGAGGAGACCGTGGTCTCGGCCATCGCCTGGGCTCTGGACGGCATCCCCCTGGTGGGCGGCTCGGCCGGCGACGACCTCACCTTCCGCGAGACGGTGCTGCTCCATGACGGCCGCATCCACCAGCGCGCCGCCGTGCTGCTTCTGGTGGATTCCGATTTCCCGATCCAGATCTTCAAGAGCGACAATTTCGAGCCGACCGAGACCAAGTTCGTGGTCACCGCCTCCGACGACGAGCAGCGCACCGTCCACGAGCTCAATGCGGAGCCGGCGGCGCGGGAATACGCCATGGCGGTGGGGCTCGATCCCGAGCGCCTCTCACCGATGAGCTTTGCCGCCTATCCGCTCGCGGTGAAGGTCGGTGGCGAGTATTTCTGCCGCTCGATCCGGCGCATGAATGCGGACGGCTCGCTCAGCTTCTTCTGCGCCATCGACGAGGGCGTGGTGCTCACCCTGGCGCGCCCGCGCGACATCGTGGCGGCGACGGAGGCCGAGCTCGCGCGGCTCGACGACGCGCTGGGCGGGATCGATCTCGTCATCGGCTTCGAGTGCGTGCTGCGGCGCCTCGATGCCGAGAGCCGGCAGGTGCGGCACGGCATCATCGACCTCTACCGGCGCTACGACATCGTCGGCTTCGACACCTACGGCGAGCAGTACCGGTCGATGCACCTCAACCAGACCTTCACGGGCATCGCCATCGGGCGGGGCGGGCCGGGCTGCGGCGAGGCGGAGCCATGATCCTGCTGCCGCCCGAGACGGCGTCCCCCGCCTCGGCGGAGGACGCGAACCTGCGGCGCATCGCCAAGCTGGAGCGCATCAACGCGGCCCTGATGGCCCATGTCGAGCGCAGCATGGACCAGCAGGGCGGAGCCTACTCCCTGTTCCAGACCGCCACGATGCTGGAGGGGCGCGTCCGCACCCGCACCGAGGAACTGACCGGGCTGATGCACCGCCTGGAGCGCTCCAACGCGGCCCTGGTGGCGGCCAAGGAGGAGGCGGAGAACGCCAATCGCTCGAAGACCCGCTTCCTCGCCGCCGCGAGTCACGACCTCCTGCAGCCGCTCAACGCGGCCCGGCTCTCGGCCTCGGCCCTGGCCGATCTCGGTCTCGGTCCGGAGGCCGCGGCGATCTCGGGGCAGATCGAGCGCGGGCTCCAGATCATCGAGGACCTGATCAAGACGCTCCTCGACATCTCGAAGCTCGATGCCGGCGTGGTGCGCCCGGCGATCAAGCCGGTAGCCCTCGGCGAGCTTCTCGCCGGCATCGCCGCCAGCTTCCGGCCCTTCGCCGAGCGCAAGGGGCTGCGGCTTACCGTACGCGGGCCAGACCTCGCGGTGGCGAGCGATCCGATGCTGCTCCAGCGCATCCTGCAGAACCTCGTCTCGAACGCCATCCGCTACACCCGGCAGGGCGGTGTGCTGGTGGCGATCCGCCACCGGGGGGATGCCTGCCGCATCGAAGTGTTCGATACCGGCTGCGGCATCGCGCCGGCGGAGCAGGACCTCGTCTTCGAAGAGTTCTTCCGGGGCGGCGCCGAGGGAGAGGGGGGCGAGCCGGGCCTCGGCCTCGGCCTCTCCATCGTGCGGCGCATGGCCCAGGCCCTCGATCATCCTCTCGCTCTCGCCTCCCGGGTCGGGCACGGCACCCGCATGGCCCTGACCGTCCCGGTGAGCCTGACGCCGCCGGAGCGCGCGGTTCCGGCCACTCCCGTGACGACACGGCTCACCGGCGCGCGGGTGCTGGTCGTGGAGAACGATCCGCCCACCGCCGATGCCCTTGAGCGCCTCCTGCGCACCTGGGACGCCGAGGTCTGCGTCCATCGCGACCTGGCTGGGGTGCAGGCCGCGCTGGCGGCCGGAATGAGCCTGCCGGACCTCCTCATCCTCGACTACCATCTCGACAACGGCGCCTGCGGCCTCGACGTGGCGACCCACCTGCAGGCCCGTGCCGAATCTCGTTTGCCGGTGATCGTCACCACTGCCAACCACTCCCCCGAGATCGAGGCGCAGGTCGCCGACCTCGGGGCGCAACTCGTCCATAAGCCGGTGCGGCCGGCTCAGTTGCGGGCGCTCCTGACCTATCTGCTGGCGTAAGAGAGGGCCGGGAAGAGCCTCTCACAAGAGTATTTTGAATAATCTTGGCCGTATCGGAGGCATCGTTCCGTCTTGGCGTGTCCCGGCCGGGAGAACCTGAAATCTTTTGCAGCCTCGCTTTCAGTTCAGTTTGACGCTCGATTGAAAAATTTGCATCGCAACAAGATGAAATTGCGCTGCAACCGCAGTTGAGGCGCCCTTGCGAAGCTTCCCGCGGATCTTTACGCTGTGCCCGTAGAATAAGACTTCCCATGCGCGTCCTGCTGCGGGCTTTGACCTGTCGCCTGTCGTTGGCCTGGGGTGCGGAGGACGGCCCGGTTCATGAAGAAAAACAAGGTCATCACGGCTGGCGAGGCGATCGCGCTCATCCGGCACAACGACGTGGTCACCACGACGGGCTTCGTCCAGAGCTGCATCCCGGAGGCCCTGCATGCGGCCCTTGAGAAGCGCTTCGTCGACACCGGCGCCCCCCGCGACCTCACCCTGATCATGACGGCGGGGGCGGGCGACAGCAAAGGCCTCGGCACTGGGCGCCTGCACCATGAGGGCCTGCTGAAGCGCGTCATCGCCGCCAATTTCGGCCGCATGCCGAAGGTCGCCAAGGCGGCGCAGGAGGACAAGATCCTCGGCTACAACCTGCCCCAGGGCGTGATCTCGCAGCTCTACCGGGCCTGCGCCGCCGGCCAGCCGGGACTGTTCTCCAAGGTCGGCCTGCACACCTACGTCGATCCGCGCCACGGCGGCGCCCGGGTCAACACCGTGACCCAGGACGAGATCGTCAAGCTGGTCGAGGTCGATGGCGAGGAGTGGCTGTTCTACACCGCCACCAAGATCGACGTCGCCTTCATCCGCGGTACCTCGGCCGATCCGTCGGGCAACATCTCCTTCGAGAAGGAGGCGCTGACCCTGGACTGTCTCGCCCAGGCCATGGCCGCCCGCAACAACGGCGGCATCGTCATCGCCCAGGTGGAGCGCATCGTCGATGACGGTTTCCTGCTGCCCAAGGACGTCCGCGTCCCCGGCATCCTGGTGGATTGCGTCGTGCTGGCCGAGCCCGAGATGCACCGCATGAACTACGGCGTGCAGCACGATGCGGCGCTGGCCGGCCAGATCCGCGTGCCCGTCAGCGGCATGAAGAAGATGCCCCTGGACGCGCGCAAGGTCATCGCCCGGCGCGCGGCCTTCGAGCTGCCGCCCAACGGCGTCGTCAATCTCGGCGTCGGCGCCCCCGAGGGCATCTCGGCGGTGGCCAACGAGGAGAAGGTCACCCCCTACATCACCCTGACCACCGAGGCCGGCGCGGTGGGCGGCGTCCTCGCTTCCGGCTCGAGCTTCGGCGCGGCGACGAACGCCGACTGCGTCATCGACCAGAACCAGATGTTCGACTTCTACGATGGCGGCGGCCTCGACATGACCTGCCTCGGCCTCGCCGAGTGCGACCAGCACGGCAACGTCAACACCAGCGTGTTCGGCGGGCGCCTCAACGGCTGCGGCGGCTTCATCAACATCAGCCAGAACGCCCGCTCCGTGGTCTTCGCCGGCACCTTCACGGTGGGTGGTCTGGAGACCGTGATCGAGGACGGCAAGCTCCGCATCGTCACGGAAGGCCGCTCGCAGAAATTCCTGCCGCAGGTGGAGCAGATCACCTTCAGCGGGCACTACGCGCAGATGCGCTCGCAGCCGGTGATCTACGTCACCGAGCGCTGCGTCTTCCAACTCACCGACGAGGGCCTCGAACTCATCGAGGTCGCCCCCGGCATCGACATCGATCGGGACATCCTGCCCCACATGGGCTTCCGGCCGATCATCAAGCAGCCGATGCCGATGGATGCCCGCCTGTTCCGCGACGAGCCGATGGAACTTCTGGCCGACCTGCTGAACCTCAACCTCGCCGAGCGGGTGAGCTACGACACCGAGCGCAACATCCTGTTCGTGAACCTGGAGGGCTGGCACGCCCGCGCCAAGAGCGACCTCGACGACCTGCGCATGGTGCTGGTGGGCGCCTGCAAGAAGGCCGGCCAGCGGGTGAATACGGTCGTCAACCACGACGGGTTCCGCATCAACGAGAATCTGTACGACGATTATGCGCACATGATCCAATACCTGCAGGCGAACTACTATCTCACCACCACGCGCTACGCGACCAGCGCCTTCCTGCGCCTCAAGATGGAGGAAGCTCTCAACCGCCGCGGCCTCGCCCCCCACGTCTTCGAGCGCAAGGAGGACGCTCACGCCTTCCTCGAAGGCGCCGGCAAGGTCCGCCGCGCCTCCACGGCGATCGCCTCGGCGGCTTAAGCCGGAACGGGTTATCAACAAAAGCTCCGGCGCCGCATCTCGATGAGGGGCCCTCATGGTTCTTGCGTCGGCGCTTCCGTGGCGGCACAACTTTTCCGTGCCGCCCCCTCGTCCCAGCCTGCCGGCCCTCGGAGCTTTCCTCGCGATCGCGAAGCATCGCAGCTTCCGACGCGCGGGCCTGGAACTCGGCGTCAGCGCCTCGGCCCTGAGCCATGCCCTGAAGAGTCTCGAGACGCAGCTCGGCGTCCGCCTCCTTAACCGGACCAGCCGGAGCGTCACCCTCACCGCGGCCGGCGAGGATTTCTTCGCCGGGCTCGATGGGCCCTTCCTGGCCATCGGTCAGGCCGTCGAGGCGCTGAACCACCATCGCGGCGCGCCCGCTGGGCGCGTGCGCCTCAACGTGCTGGAGCATGCCAGCGCGCTTCTCCTCCCCCCGGTCCTTCCCGTCTTCCTCGCCCGCTACCCGGACATCGCGATCGACGTGCGCGTGTCGAACAGCCTGCTCGACGTGGTCGATGCGGGCGCCGATGCCGGGATCCGCTACGGTGACACGGTCCCGGAGGACATGGTCGCGCAGCGCCTCTCGGCCGAAATCCGCTGGGTCGTGGTGGGCGCGCCCACCTATCTGGAGCGCTTCGGGGTGCCGACGCATCCCCACGACCTCCTCGCCCATCGCGGCCTGCGCGTCCGGCTCG
The DNA here is from genome assembly GCF_056680125.1 of Methylobacterium sp. BI1. Classification (NCBI taxonomy): domain Bacteria; kingdom Pseudomonadati; phylum Pseudomonadota; class Alphaproteobacteria; order Hyphomicrobiales; family Methylobacteriaceae; genus Methylobacterium; species Methylobacterium sp. BI1. Next base: position 704,964 of record NZ_CM155267.1, read on the forward strand.
GCGACGACCGCATCTACCATTGGGAGTTCGAGCGGCACGGCGAGGCCATCGCCGTCGATGTGCCGGGGGCGCTGACCCTCGACCAGACCGGCCTCGCGGTGGCCCTGGCCCAGGCCGGTGCGGGTCTCGCCTACCTGCCCGAACCCTGCGTGATGCCGCTGGTCCGAGAGGGGGCGCTCCGGTGCGTGCTCGGCGACTGGTCCCCGGCAGGCGCCGCTTTCTACCTCTATTATCCGGGGCGTCGTCAACTGCCGACGGGCCTGCGCCTGCTCATCGCCCTTATCCGCGAGATGCGCCCGCTCGGCTTCTAGTGGTCTGAGTTAGAAGTTCTCTGACAGAAGCGTCCGACGCTTGCGAGGATCGCATCAGCGGGTTTGGTCCAGACGAAGGGCTTTGGATCGGTGTTGGTCTGAGCGATGTAGGCGTGGATCGCAGCTTCGAGATCGCTGGTCTGTTGGAAGGCACCACGCTGCAGACGTCGACGGGTGAGCAGGGCAAACCAACCCTCGACGAGATTGAGCCATGATGCGGACGTCGGCGTGAAATGAAGGTGCCAACGCGGACGCTTCACGAGCCAGTCGTGGATCAGCTTGGTTTTGTGGGTGGCCGCGTTGTCGAGCACGAGGTGCACGTCGAGATCGCTTGGGACGGCCGCTTCGATCTGATCGAGGAAGTCGCGGAACTCGACCGAACGGTGCCGGCCTGTGCAGTGGCCGATCACCGTCCCGGCCTGGACGTCGAGGGCGGCGAACAGGTCGGTCGTACCCTGGCGACGATAATCGTGAGTTCGGCGCTCCGGCTGGCCGGGCCGCATCGGCAGCACGGGGGCCGTGCCCGTCAGCGCTTGGATCTGCGGCTTCTCGTCGACGCACAGCACCACGGCACGATGCGGCGGAGCCATGTAGAGGCCGACCACGTCCCGGACCTTGTCGACGAAGGCGGGATCGGTCGAGAGCTTGAAGGTGTCGGTCTTGTGCGGCTGCAGCCCGAAGGCACGCCAGACTCGCGAGACCATGCTCTGGCTCATGCCGACCCGCCGGGCCATGGCGCGGGTCGACCAGTGGGTGGCGTTCTCTGGCTGGCTCTCCAGCGTGAGGGTGACCATCCCTTCGATGGCCGTGTCCGTGACGGCACGTGGCGCACCGGAGCGGGGCAGGTCGACGAGGCCGTCGAGGCGATGAGCGAGGAAACGGGCGCGCCACGTCGTGACGCTCATCCGGCTGACGCCGAGATCACGGGCAACGCCACTGTTGGTCGATCCCGGCTCGGCGCAGGCCAGCACGATCCGCGCGCGCTGAGCCAAGGCTTGGCCGACATTGCGACGGCGGATGAGCCCCGCTAGGCGCGTGCGCTCGTCCTCAGTCAAATGGAGAGGAGCAGGTTTTGGACCACGGGCCATCGGTCACCTCCGTGCGGACATCCCCCACACGTAGGTGCAAGCTCAAAATCTGCAACAGAACTTCTAACTCAGACCACTAGGTCGCATCGGGCGGGTCAGGCACGATGAGCGGGGCTCATCGCTCCGATGAAGCGATGCCGGGTCACGCCTCGCGGTCGTCCCGCCTACATCGAGGCAGTCGCTCCGGGGCGAGGGGCCGATGGCGACGCGATCATCGGGACATCCCTCCGATCCAGGGTGCCCCGCTCCCCGCCTTCGTGAGGTTCCGCCATGCCCCGTCCCGATCGATTCACCGGCCGTGTCGCCCTTGTCACCGGGGCCGCCAGCGGCATCGGGCGCGCCACCGCCGTCGCCTTCGCCCGGGAAGGGGCCCGCGTCGCCATCCTCGATCGGACCGCGGCCGCACTGCAGCCGACCGCGCAGGCGGTTCGGGAGGCCGGCGGCGAGGGGCTGGTCCTCGCCTGCGACATCGCCCAGCCCGAGGAGGTGGAGGCGGCGATCGCCGAGACGGTGGCCACCTTCGGCCGCCTCGACATCGCCTTCAACAATGCCGGCGTCGAGAACGTGGCGGCGCCGGTGGCGGAGATCGCCCTCGCGGATTGGGACCGCATCCTCGACATCAACCTGCGCGGCACCTTCGTATGCATGAAGCACGAGATCGCGCAGATGCTGCGCCAGGGCGGCGGCGTCATCGTCAACACCGCGTCGGGCGCCGGCATCCGGGGCGTCGCGGGCGGCGCCAGCTACGCCGCTTCGAAGCACGCCGTCATCGGGCTGACCAGATCGGCCGCCCTCGACTACGCCACCGCCAACATCCGGGTGAATGCGGTCCTACCGGGCAACATCGCGACGCCCATGATGGACCGCTTCACCGGGGGCGACATCCAGAAGGCGATCGATCTGGAGCCGATCGGCCGCCTGGGGCGGCCCGAGGAGATCGCCGAGGCGGTCCTGTGGATGAGCGCCGATCTTGGCGCCTTCGTCACCGGCGCCGCGGTCTCCGTCGATGGCGGCTGGTCGCTCTGATCCTTCCGTCTACGGCTCGGGTCGCCCCCGCCGAAGGGCCGCGGTTGCGGGACGCGCCGCGGCCTGAGAAGACGGTGGGATGATCGTCCGTTCGCGCCCGAGCCTCCTCGACATCCTGTTCACCCTGCGCGGCTCGATCCTGCCCCAGGTCGCGCTCAAGGTCGTGGGCATCACCCTTGTGGCGGTGGTCGTGGTGGCGGTGGAGCGGCGCTGGCCCGAGGCGTTCCCGATCACCGCTGGCGTCGGGCCCTTCACCCTGATCGGCATCGCCCTGTCGATCTTCCTGAGCTTCCGCAACAGCGCCTGCTACGACCGCTGGTGGGAGGGCCGCCGCGCCTGGGGCAGCCTCGTGGTCGAGACCCGGGGGCTCGCCCGGCTGGTGACCGCTCTCTTGCCGGGGGAGTCCGCCGAGCCCCTGCGGGGGCGTACCCTGCGGCGGCTCTCGGCCTTCGCCCATGCCCTGCACGCGCAGCTCCGCGGCAGCGATCCTCGCGCGGCGGCCGCGCCCTGGCTTCCGGAGGTGGAGGTCGCGCCGCTGGCCCGGCATCCGAGCGCGGCGGATGCGGTGCTGGCCGGGCTCACCGCCGATCTCGCCAAGGCCTATCGCCGAGGGACCCTCACCGACGTGCTGTTCGCCGCCCTGGAGCACAAGATCGCGGCGCTGGCGCAGGTCCAGGTGGTGTGCGAGCGCATCCAGAACACGCCGCTGCCGTTCGCCTACACCCTCCTCCTCTACCGCACGGCCTGGATCTACTGCCTGCTTCTGCCCTTCGGCCTCGCGGCCTCCCTCGGCTGGGCGACGCCGGTCGCCACGGCGCTCGTGGCCTACACCTTCTTCGGCCTCGATGCCCTGGGCGACGAACTGGAGGAGCCCTTCGGCCTCGCCCCGAACGACCTGCCCCTCGACGCGCTGTTGCACACCGTCGACGGTATCGTCCTCGATGCCCTCGGCGAGACCGCGCCGCCGCCCCTGGTGCCGGAGCGCTACCTGCTGACGTGAAGGCGCCACCGCGTCCATCCGCCGACATGGCCGGCCCGGTGCCTCGGATGAGTTTCAGGAGGGGCGGACTTCCACCAGTCCACTTCTGGAGCCTGGTTCGCTGGACCAGGCATCCGCCCGAACGACTGGGCCCGCGGCCTTGCTCTTCGATGCACCGCTTTTCGTACGGCGAACTCTCTATCGCTGTGCCACGGCGATCAGCGCCGTCGAGGGAATGGGCAGCACCGATCGATGGCCCGTCATGCGTCGCACCTCTGAGATCACCGACGCCTTGTCCGAATCGTTCAAGTCCGTCCAATCCGGCGAGAGGCCGAATACCGTATCCGGGTCATCGAGCATGGCCACGTCGAGCTCATAGTCGAAGACCACGCGCTCGATCCGGCAGTCGCGATACCCGGCGACGACCAGTTCACGGGCGAACCCATCTGGCTCACCCAGCGCCTTGACGCCTTCAGGCATCGCTCGGGTCTCGCGGTCGGGGAACAGCTTACGGCGGATCTGCCCGAGCAACAGAAACGTCGCGGCTCCCTGTTCCTGCCACGTTGCGACGACACCCCAGCCGCCGGGCCGGGTCACCCGCACCATTTCGGCGAGCCCCCTTCGCCAATCGGGGAACATGATCACGCCGAAGATCGAGAACACGGCGTCGAAGCTCGCGTCGGGCAGAGCGAGGGCCTGTCCGTCCATCACTTTCGCGTCGACATTCGACAGTCCCGCCGCCGTGATCCGAGCGACCATGGCGGGCGAGAAATCGGTCGCCAGAATCTTTGCGCCTGTCCGTGCCGCAGCGAGCGTGAGCGCCCCCGTTCCCGCTGCGATGTCGAGGACGCGGCTGCGAGCGGTCAAGGGCACGCGAGCGAGTGCGGCTTCGGCAAAGCGGGCGGTGAACGGATGGGCGGTCTTCTCGTAGTGGAGGGCGACCTTGTCCCACCGCTCGGGGTTCTCGAACTCTCGCATCGGCTTCGCTCCCGCAATCACGTAACTTATAAAGTAACGTGATGTGTCGCGGTTGCCAATCGCGCTGGAGCCATCGAGGATCGCGCCGTGCGCAACGACAGCCGCCTCTCCCGAACGCTCCACGTGCTCCTTCACATGGCGCGTCACGAAGGACCGATGACGTCCGAAACCATCGCGCGAATGCTCGGGACAAACCCCGTCGTCGTCCGCCGGACGATGGCAGGGCTGCGAAAGGCCGGCTACGTGAGATCGGAGAAAGGACACGGTGGAGGATGGAGCATCGCCGCGGATCTGAACGCGGTTTCGTTGCTCGATGTCCATCGCGCTGTCGGCGGCCCTCGCGTCTTCGCGATCGGTAGCGACCGGTCAAACCCCGATTGCGCCGTTGAGAAGGCCGTCAACGAGGCGATCGAGGACACGTTGCGTGAGGCCGAGGCTCTGCTGATCGCGCGGCTGGGCTCGGTCAGCCTTGCCCATCTGGCGCGCGGTTTCGATGCCCGGTGTGACGGTGCGAAGTCCACGACTGCGCCCTGGGGCGAGGGATCGCTTTCCCGTTGACGGTATCGGGTCGACGGCGGACACCTCCCGAAGCGTCCGCCATCGACCCGGAGTGCTCAGTATTCCCAGAAGATCCGCTGCAGTTCCTTGGTGTCCTGCGTCTTCGTCAGGGCGACCGCAGCGAGGATCTTGGCCTTCTGCGGGTTCAGGTCGTGGGCGACCACCCAGTCGTACTTGTCGTCGGGCTGCTCGGCGTTGCGCAGGACGAAGCCGTCGCCGACGCGGGAGGAGCGTATGATCTGAACGCCCTTGGAGCGGAGGTCCTTCAGGGTGTCGACGAGGTAGCCCGCCACCGAGCCGTTGCCGGTGCCCGCATGGATGATCGCCTTGGCGCCCCCTGCCACCGCGCTGGTGTAGGCCTCAGGATGCATGTTGCCCGAGCCGTACACGATGGCGACCTCGGGCAGGCTGTCGATGCCGTCGATGTTGAACTCGGAGGTGGTGCCGTGGCGCTTCACCGGCGCCCGGAACCAGTAGGTCTTGCCCTCCACCACCATGCCGAGCGGTCCCCACTGGCTGAAGAAGGCCGAGGGCTTGATGTTCACGCGCTTGGTGGTGTCGCGCCCGGCCTGGATCTCGTCGTTCATGGTCAGGAGCACGCCCTTTGCGCGCGCATCCTTGGCGCCCGCCACGGTGACGGCGTCGAGGAGGTTGAGGGCGCCGTCCGCAGAGATCGCGGTCGAAGGCCGCATCGAGGCCACCATCACGATGGGCTTGTCGGTCTTCACCACGAGGTCGAGGAAGAAGGCCGTCTCCTCCACGGTGTCGGTGCCGTGGGTGATGACGACGCCGTCGACGTCGTCGCGCTTGACCAGGGCCGAGACCTTCTTGGCGAGTTCGATGAGCTGCGCGTTCGTGAAGCTCTCAGAGGCGATCTGGAACGCCTGCTCGCCGCGCACGTCCGCCACCGCGGCGATGGCCGGCACGGCGGCGATGAGCTTGTCCACCGGCACCTTGGCGGCCTGGTAGGTGGCGCTGTTGGCCGCTTCCGCGCCGGCCCCCGCGATGGTGCCGCCCGTGGCGACGATGACGACGCGGGGTTTGGCCGAAGCGGCGGGGGCGGAGGCCGTCTCGCCGGGCTTGGCTGGAATCGGCCCCTCCAGCGCGATCGCGGGGAGGGCGGTTCCGACCATCAGGGCCATCAGGGCGATCGGCAGGGTACGGCGCATGGGGATTCTCGGGTCGTTTCGGGAGCGGTATTGTGGCGCCGTGCACCGGCAAGGCCCAGCCGAAAAACGCGCCCGTGACGGATCAATCCCGAGGCATCCGGGAAAATGTCATCGGACAGGCGCGATCGCGCGCGATCGGCCTGCCTCGGGGGCGTCCCAGAAAAGGATCGGACGAGGGCCTTGCACGCCCGCCCGTCCGGGGCGAGGAGGCTGTGCGGGGCTGCAGGGACCGGGCGGAACGAACCGATCATGACCATCGATCACATCGATCTGTCCCGGGTCGACCTCAACCTGCTGGTCGCCCTCGACGCGCTGCTGGCCGAGCGCAGCGTCACCCGGGCCGCCGCCCGCATCGGCATCGGCCAGTCGGCGATGAGCAGCAGCCTGGCGCGCCTGCGCACCTTGTTCTCCGACGAACTCCTGACGCGTGCGCCCGAGGGCATGCGTCCGACGCCGCGAGCCCTGGCCCTGGCCGAACCGGTGCGGACCCTGCTGCGGCAGGTCCAGGCGCTGGTGCGCCGCGACGCAGAATTCGATCCGCGCACCGTGACCCGCACCTTCACCATCGGCCTGCCCGACAGCGCCGAGGTGCTGATCGGTCCCCGCCTCCTCGCCCACCTGCGGGCGGAGGCGCCGGGCATCAGCCTGCTCCTGCGCTCCATCGACCGCATCCGCATCCTGCAGGAGCTCGACGCGGACCGGGTCGATCTCGGCATCGGCTTCTTCTCGGAAGGCCAGACCCACCACAAGCAGCGCCTGCTCTACCGCGATAGCTATCTCTGCATGTTCAATGCCGACCTCGTCGGCCTGGCGCCGCCGATCTCGCTCGACGATTACCTGCGCTTTCCCCACGTGCTCACCAGCCTCAAGGAGACCGCCCATGGCGTCGTCGACGATGCCCTGGCGCGGCTCGGGCGCCGGCGTACCCTGGCGGTGACGACGCCCCGCTTCCTCGCGGTGCCGTTCCTGGTGCGCAGTGCGCCCGTGCTGACCACCATGCACGCTCGGCTCGCCACCTTCTTCGCCGGAGCGCTGGGCCTCACCGTGAGCCCGGCCCCGGTGGCCCTGGAGGACGTGGCGATCTCGATGCTCTGGCACGCCTCCTACGACGACGATCCCGCCCATCGCTGGCTGCGCCGAACCCTCCTCGCTCTCGTGGAGGAACCGACCGGTACGATCTGAACCGTCGGGGCGGGACGCAGCCACGGAAGTGGCACAATCCTGCGCGAATTCCGCGACGCGAGAGGATTCGCACGGATGTGATTCACGGGCGGGCGAGGTTCGTTACCGTTCATCAACCGTTCGGTGATTCCCTCCCACAGTGACGCTTATGGATTTGCACACGCTCTTCGGGATCAAAGGAACGGAGCTATGAAGAACTCGCTGGTCGCGGCCCTCGTGGCCGCCTCGTTCGCCGTCGCGGCGACCCCGAGCGCCCAGGCGCGCGATGGCATCGGGGCTGGCGGGGCCGCCGCTCTCGGCGTGCTCGGCGGCCTCGCCATCGGTGGCGCGATCGCCTCGTCCCAGAACGATGGCTACTATCCCGGCCGCCCGGTCTACCGGGCCCCGCGCCCGGTCTACGTCGAGGAAGAGGTCTGCCACATGGAGCGCCGCGGCTACGTCGACGCCTACGGCTACGAGCACATCCGCCGCGTCCGCGTCTGCGAATAAGGCAGGCCGGGGGGGGGGGGGCGAGCAGACGCCCGGCTCCACCGCTTCACGATCCGGTTCTATGACTGGCAAGACGGCCCCGCCCCCGAGGCGGGGCCGTTCTCGTTTCGGCTGACCCTCCGGTTGCTGCTGGAATCATACTTCAGGGCTGCTGCCGTCTTTCCGTTCTTACCGTAGCAAAGCGCAGGCGCCCGGCCAGCAACCATATAATTGTATTAGTTCTAAAATGTTGCTTTGCGATCACGTTGCGTAATTGATTAGATCTGCCTCCCGGCCTGCTCATTGACCGTCTGAAGTTTTTGTTTCAATTGGCCGCAATACACTTGGTCGTAGGTCAAAACGTGCCGCTTTTCTTTGTGATCCCTTCCGCACAACCGAAGCGCGGTGTGTTCAACCTGAAGATGGCGTTGGCCAGTTCGGTGGCTGCCCTGGTCGCAGGAGCGATTACGCCGGTGGCCGCGCAGCAATCCAGCCCGCCGAGCGCATCGAGCGTGACCCTCGACACCCTGGAGGTCGTGGGCGATCGCCGCGGTGGCACGGCGATCGGCGCGGCCGAGGATCCGCGCGGACCCGTCGCCGGCTACGTCGCGACCCGCTCCGTCTCCAGTACAAAGACCGACACCGCGATCATTCGGACGCCCCAGGCGATCTCCGTGGTGGGACGCCAGCAGATCGACGACCAGAAGCCGGCCTCGCTTGCCGAGGCGACGCGCTACGCGCCCGGCGTCCGTGGCGAGACCTTCGGCGCCGACCCGCGCAACGACTGGTTCCTGATCCGAGGCTTCACCGCCCAGGAATCGGGCTACTTCCTCGACGGCCTTCAATTGTTCACCTCGGCCTTCGCCACCTGGAAGCTGGAGCCCTTCGGCCTGGAGCGGCTCGAGATCCTGCGCGGGCCGAATTCCGGCCTCTACGGCGGCGCCAGCCCCGGCGGCATCATCAATGCGGTGAGCAAGCGACCCCCGATCGTGCCGATCCGCTACGTCGAGACCGGCGTCGACAATTACGGCAACGCCTATGCGGGCTTCGACATCGGCGGTCCCGTGGATGCGCCCGGCACCGAGGGCAAGCTGTTCTACCGGCTCGTCGGCCTCGGACGGGCGGGCGGCACGCAGGTCGACTACGTCAACAACGACCGCTTCTTCTTCGCACCCTCGATCACCTGGAAGCCCGACGCCGACACCTCGCTCACCGTTCTCGCCCAGGTACAGCGCGACCGCGCCGGCACCCAGAACTTCCTGCCCTACGAGGGTACCGTCACCCCGGCGCCCTTCGGCTTCATCAAGACGAGCCGCTTCACGGGCGATCCGGCGACCGACCGCCTGACCCGCTCCCAGGACATGATCGGCTACGAGTTCGAGCACCGCTTCGACAACGACATCAAGTTCCGCCAGAACGCCCGCCACGGCACCGTCACCGTCAATCTCTTCAACCGGTACGGTGGCGGCTACGCCACGACTCCGGCCGCGGGCGACCTCAGCCGGTTCGACTTCTTCACCCGCGGTGCTGCGGTGCAGAGCGACATCGACAATCAGCTGGTCATCCCGTTCCGCACGGGAGATTTCGGCCACACGGTGCTCGCCGGCTTCGAGTATCGCCGCTACCAGATCGACGACTACCAGGCCTTCGGCTTCGGTCCGTCGCTGAACCTGATCCGGCCGATCTACCCCAACACTCCGCTCAACCTGGGCGCGCCCTATCAGAATGCGCTGATCACCCAGAACCAGTTCGCAGCCTATCTGCAGGACGAGATCACCTTCGGGAACTTCTCCCTGGTGCTCAGCGGCCGGCACGATTGGGTCGCCACCGACAACGACAATCGCATCGGCGCCAGCACCAGCCGCGACACCAGTGCCTTCAGCGGCCGCGTCGCCCTGATCTACAACGACGAATCCGGGCTTGCCCCCTACGTGTCCTATGCGCAGGGCTTCAACCCCACCGTCGGCCTCAACGGCGTGACCGGCCAGCTCCTGCTGCCCGAGCGGAGCGAGCAGACCGAAGTCGGCCTGAAGTACAAGCCCCCGGGCTTCGACGGCTACTTCGCCGCGGCCCTGTTCGACCTGACCCGTTCGAACGTCGTGACCACCAATCCGCTCAACATCCAGCAGGTGGTGCAGACCGGCGCAGTGAATTCGCGCGGCGCCGAGATCGAGATGGTGGCCAACCTCGCCCCCGGCCTGCGGGCCATCGCCTCGTATACCGCCTACGACCTCTCGGTGACCCGCGACCTGAACACCGCCCTGATCGGCACGACGCCGACCAACACCCCGGAGCAGTACGGCTCGCTGTTCGTGGACTACACGTTCCAGAACGGCGCCCTGCGGGGCTTCGGTTTCGGCGGCGGCGTGCGCGGCGTCGGGCGCTCCTTCGCCGATCAGGCCAATCAGTTCCGGGTGCCGGGCTACGTCGTCGGCGACCTCGTCGCCCACTACGACTGGGAAGGCTGGCGCTTCGCCCTCAACGTCGCGAACGTCTCGGACGAACGCATCGTCAACAGCTGCAGCACCGTCACGGCCTGCTATTACGGCGAGCGCCGCCGGGTGCTCGGCAGCATCGGCTACCGCTGGTAGCGTGAGACCGGACCCCCGCGGGATCAGCCCGCGGGGGGGGCGGCTCAGAGCGGCTGATACGTGTGCTCCTCGGCCGGGAAGCTGCCGGAGCGGACTTCCTCGGCGTAGTCCTTCACCGCGGCCTCGATCTGGCCCCGCAGGGTGCCAAAGCGCTTCACGAATTTCGGGACGCGGTCGCTCAGGCCCAGCATGTCCTCGAGGACGAGGATCTGCCCGTCGCAGGCCATGGTGGCGCCGATGCCGATCGTGGGCGTTGTGATGTCGGGGGAGGTGGCGATGGCCCGGGCCACCGGCTCGACGATGCCCTCCATCACGATGGCGAAGGCGCCGGCGTCGTTGATGGCGCGGGCATCGGCCATCAGGCGGCGCTCGCCGTCGGCCTCGCGACCCTGCACCTTGAAGCCCCCCATGGTGTTCACCGACTGGGGCGTCAGGCCGATATGGCCCATCACCGGAACCCCGCGCTCCACCAGGAAGGCCACGGTCTCGGCGAAGCGTGCCCCACCCTCCATCTTGATCGCCCCGGCGCCCGTCTCCTTGAGCACGCGGGCGGCGTTGAGGAAGGCCTGCTGCGGGCTCGCCTCGTAGGAGCCGAACGGCATGTCCACGACCACCAGGGCCCGCGAGGTGCCCCGGATCACCGCCTGCGCCTGGACGATCATCATCTCCAGGGTGACGGGCAGGGTCGATTCCATGCCGTGCATCAGCATGCCGAGGGAATCACCCACCAGGATGAAATCGCAGTACGGGTCGAGGATGCCGGCGGTGTGAGCGTGGTAGGCGGTCAGCGCGATGATCTTGCGCCCCTCGGCCTTGCGCTTGGCCAAGTCGATCGCGCGGATGCGGCGGGATTGAACGGCTTGCGACATGGAACTCCACCCGGCTGGTGCGGATCGCCGGAATGCGGCGGCCCGTCTGCTGGTGGCGTCTCTATACACGGCCTCGCCCGCGCGCGCGCGGGCCGAAGTAACGGTCCCCCGGCATTGTCGCCGGACCCCCGATAGCCATGCTCTGCAAGTGGTATACCAGATGCCGTCCTGCCAGCAACAGGTCACATGGGCAAAGGTCTGAGCGTCGTAAGTCTTACCCGGGGGCGTCGATAGCAGCGATGGCGTCGCTGCTCCATGCTCTCTCCGGGCGTTTCCTCCCTAGACTTACGGGCGCCTCTGGGTGCCTTTATTCCGCCACAACGGAACCGCTGTCAACTGCGCATGTGCCAGTCTGTCTGCGGAGGCCTGCAGATAATTTAAGCGTTGCCGCAGAATCCTAAAACATCGTGCCCGATCAACGAGTTCGTTTTGCGAAGCTCCGGTTCGGCAGATCTTCTCCAGCAGGTCTTGTCCGGCAGATCGTCCGCCGCGACCGCGCTACCGGGCCGCGAGACTTTCCAGCCTAGCGCTGCGCCTCGCCCCCAGCCCGAGCGCTCCAGGCGGCGTCTTCAGGGATCACCGTGGTGGGGTGGCGCTCCTGCCAGCCCTCGATGCCCTCGGGGAACCAGTGCACGCGGGTATAGCCCTCGAGCACCAGCCGCTTGGCCGCGTTCCAGCTGCCCCAGCACTCGGGATGGCAGAAGGCGACGATGGCCCGGCCCTTGTCGCCGCCGGTCAACTCCGCGATGCGTCGGGAGAACAGGGCCTCCTGCGCCGGATCGAGGGGCGCGGCACCGGCATTGGCCATCCAGACCGCGCCGGGGATCGAGCGGTGGGCGGGCAGCCAGGGCCGGTCGTCCGGAAAGCCCGCCGGGCGCCGGTCGGCCAGGGACACGTCGAGCAGGACCGGCTTGTCGCGCGCGATCAGGGCATCGAGGGCGTCGATCTCGATGACGCTGGCGCCGGCCAGGGTCGCTGGGGTGTAGCCCCGCTGCGGCCCGGTCCAGATCCCGTCCGGCTCCGGCACGTTCACGGGGGAATCCGCCGGGCTGGCCGCCGCCAGGACGAGCAGGGCGGTTCCCGCGACCGCGAGTCGGACGAGCCGCTGCATCATGGTGCGGTTCCGCTCAGTTCGTGGCGCTCGGCGCCGGGAAGCTGTGCTCCCAGTGGCCGTTCTGGTTGTCGGTCGCAACCACCCTGATCGGCCCCTGGCCCTCCGGCTGCAGGCCGAAATTGATCACCGGATTCGACGCGATCGAGATGTCGCCGTCCAGCGTCAGGACGGCTTGGCCGCCGCGGGTGATCGCGACCTTGTTGATGTAGCGGGCCGGCGTGTAGTCGCGGGTGATCTGGTTCATCTGCATGCCGCTGAAGTTCGGGTGGCGGATCATCAGCGTTGCTTCCACCGGGCGTCCGGGCTGGCCGTCCGCGAATTTGAGCTTCATATCGCCCATGCCCTTCATCGCCTCTTCGTCGCTCATGCCCATGGGTGCCGAGCAGCCGCCGGAGGCCTTCACGAACTTCGTCGTCTCGAAGAGCTTTCCGTCCTTGGTCTCCACCACCGCGTGGATGTTGGTGTAGTTGTTCACCCGCACCCGGAGCTTGATCTCGCCGGCATCCGCCCCCGGGCCGAAGGCGATGTGGGCGGCGTAGGGCGATGGGTTGTCGTCGATGATCAGGTGGACCCCGGCGATCCGATCCTTCTCCGGCATCGTCAGGGTGATGGGCACCAGGGCCGCATCCATCGCCCGCACCGGAGCGTCGACCTTCACGAGGCTGTCGGTAGACGCGATCTGACGATCCCCGAAGATCGACTTCTGGATTTCCTTCCAGCGCGCGAGGCGTTCGGATTCGTCGTCGCTCGCGCCGGCTGCATGAACCGCGCTCGGCCGCAGCACGGAGCCGGCGGTGGCCAAGGGCAGGGCGAGGGTCAGCGCCGCGAGGACGGAGCGGACGAGGACGGGTTTGGCTGGGCGCGTCACGGCGTTTCTCCTGGTCAACGATCGAGGTCGAATCTTTGCGTCATCATGTGGCGTGGGCGATGCCGGGCTCAAGTTGCCGGCTCACTCCCACTCCAGTTCCTTGAAGGCCTGAGTGACGTTGCGGCCGTTATAGGTGTCGAACAGGACCCACCGGTCGCGCTCGGACTGACCGACGGTCTGCACCGCCTTCTCGATCGGCACGTCCGCCGCGATGGCCTTCCGGGTCTCGTCCCGGAGGGTCGTGAGGTAGCGGGTGAGGTCGTCGAGGGCGGGCGCGACGTCGACCAGGCGCGGCCCGTGACCCGGCACGGCCTGGGTCGCCCCCATCGCGCGCAGGCGGTCCGCCTCCTTGAGCCAGCCCACGAGGCTGCCGTCGAGGGAGGGAATGCGATTCACGAACAGGAGGTCCGCAGGGAACAGGATGCCGCTCGCCGCGTCGCGCATGGAGAGGTCGCAGTTCGTATGCGCCGCGCCGTGGGCGGTGAAGCGCAGGATGCGCCCGCCGAGATCCACCTCGGCGCCGTCCGTCACCTCCAGGGTGGGATAGACCACGCTGCCCGCCCGGTCGGCGCCCAGGATCTCCGCGAGGCGCACGCGATAGTATTCGCCCCGGGCATCGAGAGCCGCACGCAGGGCGTGGTGGCCCACATAGACCGGCTTGTCCTCTGCGAAGGCCGCTGCCCCGAAGCAATGGTCGGGATGGACGTGGGTCAGCACCACATGGCTGATCGGCTTGTCCGTGCGCTTGCGGATCTCCCCGCGCAGCCAGGCTCCATCGGCGAGGCTGCCGCCTGATTCGGTGACGAGCACGGACCGGTCGCCGACGATGAAGCCGATATTGGCAATGGCGTCGTTGTTCTCGGGGGTCGCCTCGGCGTCGGGGCCCCGCCGGATGAAGATGCCGGGGCCGACCTCCTGCAGGTCGAAGCCCTCGGCGGACCGTCCGAGGGTCGGCAGGCAACACAGGCACAAGCCGCCGAACAAGGCGCCGCGCCGTGTGGTGCTCCAGCGTGATCGGCCGGCTTCCGCCCGCATGATCGTCCTCCGTTTTTTGTTCTACCAATTAGTAGGTAGATTTTTCGCCGCGTCAACGGCATAAGCCGGAAGGTCGGCTGCCGATCGATCACGGATGCGCGCGCGGGCACCGACGTGCGACGGCGGCCGTCCACAGGGAGACCACAGAACGATGAGGGACACCCGCGCCGAGCTGCTGCTGCAGGCCGAGATCCTGGTGCGGCGCCGGGGCTATGCCGGCTTCAGCTATGCCGACCTCGCCGAGACGGTGGGAATCCGCAAGGCGAGCATCCATCACCACTTCGCCACCAAGTCCGACCTCGCCCATGCCCTGGTGGCGGCCTACGACGCCCGCTACGACGCGGCGCTGTCCGAGATCCGGACCGGCGAGCCGGACGCGATCGGACGGATCGCTTCCTACGGCGCGCTCTATCTCGGGGGGGTCGAGGCCGGCCTCGGCTGCCTCTGCGCCGTCCTGGCCATCGAGGGCGACGCCCTGCCGGACTCCCTGCGCGCCGATATCATCCGATTCTTCGAGAAGCACATCGCCTGGCTCGAGCGTGTCCTGGCCGAAGGCATCGCCGCGGGACGCGTCCGCGCCTCCGCCGAGGCCGAACCCACGGCCCGCATGGTGATCGCCACCCTCGAAGGGGCCCTCCTCATGGAGCGCCTGCTGGCGGGGCCGGCGGGCTTTCGCGGCACGCTCACGGCACTCTGCGACGGTCTGCGAGCCGACGGGTTTCCGCCCGGCGGGGTTTCATCCCACCGGACTGATACAATATAACAGGCCGCAGCGACGCCTCCCGCGCCATCGACGAAGAGCCCTCATGTCCGACAGCCCGAACACCGCTCCCGCGAAGATTCCCGTCACCGTGCTCACCGGTTACCTGGGCGCGGGCAAGACCACGCTCCTCAACCGCATCCTCACCGAGAATCACGGCAAGCGTTACGCCGTGATCGTCAACGAGTTCGGCGAGATCGGCATCGACAACGACCTCATCATCGGGGCCGACGAGGAGGTCTTCGAGATGAACAACGGCTGCGTCTGCTGCACCGTGCGCGGCGATCTGATCCGCATCATGGACGGCTTGGTGAAGCGCCGTGGCAAGTTCGACGCAATCATCGTCGAGACCACGGGCCTCGCCGATCCCGCCCCCGTCGCCCAGACCTTCTTCATCGACGAGGATGTGGGTGCGGCGGCCCGCCTCGACGCGGTGGTGACGGTGGCCGACGCCAAGTGGCTCTCGGACCGCCTCAAGGATGCGCCGGAGGCCAAGAACCAGATCGCCTTCGCGGACGTGATCCTGCTCAACAAGGCCGACCTCGTGGAGGAGGCCGACCTCGCCCGGGTCGAGGGCCAGATCCGCGCGATCAACCCCTACGCCAAGGTCCATCGCACCGAGCGCTGCGCGGTGCCTCTCGAGGCGGTGCTGGAGCGCAACGCCTTCGACCTCGGTCGCATCCTCGACATCGAGCCCGACTTCCTGGAGGAGGGCCACCACCATCACCACGACGACGACATGCAGTCGGTCTCGGCCAGCATCGACGGGCCGGTCGACCCGGAGAAGTTCATGCCCTGGATCTCGACCCTGACCCAGGTCCAGGGCCCGGACATCCTGCGCTGCAAGGGCATCGTCGCCTTCCCGAACGAGCCGCAGCGCTTCGTCTTCCAGGGCGTGCACCAGATCCTCGACGGCGACCTCCAGGGGCCGTGGAAGGACGACGAGCCCCGCGTCTCCCGCGTGGTCTTCATCGGCCGCAAGCTCGATCCGGCTGAGATCCGTGCCGGCTTCGAGGATTGCCGAGCGGCCTGACCGGGTTAGGGGCTTCCGCGAGCGCGCTCCCACGAGTGCGCTTCGGCGAACCGATCGCGGAGCAGTGCATTGTCCGTCCGGCCGCCGTGCTCCCGTCGAGGAGCACGGCGGCACCGCACGCGTGCCCGATCGGAACCCCGTCATGAATCTGCGCCGAAGCCGTCTGCGTCTTGCCGGCCTGAGCGGCCTACTCCTGGCAGCGCCCCTGGTGCTCGATTCGGGCGCGATGGCCGGGCCGGCCCAATCCTATGAATTCCAGCAGCGCGGAGGTGCGCGGGCTTGCCCGCCGCCGCTCAAGTTCGCGGCCGGCGCCTGCGTCCGGCAATGTCCCGCGGGCTACCGGGACACCGGCCGCACCTGCCGCTTCAAGTCCATGCGCCGCTAGTGGTCTGAGTTAGAAGTTCTGTTGCAGATTTTGAGCTTGCACCTACGTGTGGGGGATGTCCGCACGGAGGTGACCGATGGCCCGTGGTCCAAAACCTGCTCCTCTCCATTTGACTGAGGACGAGCGCACGCGCCTAGCGGGGCTCATCCGCCGTCGCAATGTCGGCCAAGCCTTGGCTCAGCGCGCGCGGATCGTGCTGGCCTGCGCCGAGCCGGGATCGACCAACAGTGGCGTTGCCCGTGATCTCGGCGTCAGCCGGATGAGCGTCACGACGTGGCGCGCCCGTTTCCTCGCTCATCGCCTCGACGGCCTCGTCGACCTGCCCCGCTCCGGTGCGCCACGTGCCGTCACGGACACGGCCATCGAAGGGATGGTCACCCTCACGCTGGAGAGCCAGCCAGAGAACGCCACCCACTGGTCGACCCGCGCCATGGCCCGGCGGGTCGGCATGAGCCAGAGCATGGTCTCGCGAGTCTGGCGTGCCTTCGGGCTGCAGCCGCACAAGACCGACACCTTCAAGCTCTCGACCGATCCCGCCTTCGTCGACAAGGTCCGGGACGTGGTCGGCCTCTACATGGCTCCGCCGCATCGTGCCGTGGTGCTGTGCGTCGACGAGAAGCCGCAGATCCAAGCGCTGACGGGCACGGCCCCCGTGCTGCCGATGCGGCCCGGCCAGCCGGAGCGCCGAACTCACGATTATCGTCGCCAGGGTACGACCGACCTGTTCGCCGCCCTCGACGTCCAGGCCGGGACGGTGATCGGCCACTGCACAGGCCGGCACCGTTCGGTCGAGTTCCGCGACTTCCTCGATCAGATCGAAGCGGCCGTCCCAAGCGATCTCGACGTGCACCTCGTGCTCGACAACGCGGCCACCCACAAAACCAAGCTGATCCACGACTGGCTCGTGAAGCGTCCGCGTTGGCACCTTCATTTCACGCCGACGTCCGCATCATGGCTCAATCTCGTCGAGGGTTGGTTTGCCCTGCTCACCCGTCGACGTCTGCAGCGTGGTGCCTTCCAACAGACCAGCGATCTCGAAGCTGCGATCCACGCCTACATCGCTCAGACCAACACCGATCCAAAGCCCTTCGTCTGGACCAAACCCGCTGATGCGATCCTCGCAAGCGTCGGACGCTTCTGTCAGAGAACTTCTAACTCAGACCACTAGGCACTGTGAAGCGCCGCTAGGCACCAGGAGGCGCCGCTAGGGAGAGACGGGGTCGGGGGCGCCGCCATGCGACCCGTCCGCTGCCGGGCAAACGCCGGTCGCGCAACATTTGGTTTACCATTCCGGCACAGGATCGAATCCGTGCCGGCATGACGCTGCCGGACGCGATCGGCTGCCCCGTCCGGGCACCGTGAGGCCCCGGAGAGCGCTGATTCCATGATGTCCCGCGCCGAACGCACGCCCCTGACGGATTGGTGGTGGACCGTCGACCGCGGCCTCCTCGCCGGGCTCGGGGCTCTCATGGTGGCGGGCCTCGTCTTCCTCATGGGTGGCGGGCCGCCCGTGGCCGAGAAGATCGGCCTTCCGACCTTCCACTTCCTCAACCGGCAAGCGCTCTACCTCGCGCCCACGATCCTCATCATCGTCGGCGTCTCGTTCCTGTCCCTGCGCCACATCCGGCGCGTCGCGCTCTTCACCTGGATGATGGGCGTCGCTCTCTGCATCCTGGCGAGCAAGTTCGGCCCGGAGATCAAGGGCGCCCATCGCTGGATCCAGTTCGGCGCCATCGGCATCCAGCCCTCGGAATTCGTGAAGCCCGCCTTCGTGGTGGTGGCGGCCTGGGCCTTCTCGGAGGGCGCGCAGCGCCGCGACATGCCGGGCGGCCTGCTGGCGATCCTGCTCCTGCCGGTCACCATCGTGCCCCTCGTGCTGCAGCCCGATTTCGGCCAGACCATGCTCATCACCATCGTGTGGTGCGCGCTGTTCTTCGTGGCCGGCCTGCACTGGTTCTGGGTGGCGGGCCTCGGTGCCGGCGGCCTGATCGGCGTCGCCGCCGCCTACCGCTTCCTGCACCACGTCCGCGAGCGCATCGACCGCTTCCTCGACAGCGATTCCGGCGACAACTTCCAGGGCTACTGGGCCCGGCAATCCTTCAATTCCGGCGGCTGGTTCGGCACCGGCCCGGGGGAGGGCGTCGCCAAGCGCCACCTGCCCGACGCCCATACCGACTTCATCTTCTCGGTCACGGGCGAGGAGTTCGGCACCATCGTCTGCCTGGGCCTCGTCCTGCTGTTCGCCTACATCGTCATGCGCGGCCTCAAGCTGGCCCGTCGCACCGACGACACCTTTTCGCGACTGGCGATCACGGGCCTGACCACCCTGTTCGGGCTCCAGGCCTGCATCAACATGGCGGTGAACGTGCGGCTGATGCCCGCCAAGGGCATGACGCTGCCCTTCGTCTCCTACGGCGGCTCGTCGCTGATCTCGCTGGCCCTCGGCATGGGCTTCCTCGTGGCCTTGACCCGCAAGCGCCCGCGGACCACCACCCTGAGCCAGAAGCCGCCGGGCACCGCCCCGGCGACGATCGCCGGAGTGATGCGTTGACCGTTGCGACCGCCACGATCCTGCTCTGTGCCGGGGGCACGGGCGGGCACCTGTTTCCCGCCGAGAGCCTGGCGCACGCCCTGCGCGCCCGGGGCGTGCGGGTCGTGCTGGCCACCGATGCCCGCGTGGATTCCATCGCCGCCGGCTTCCCGGCCTCCGAGATCGTCACCATCGCTTCGGCGACGCCGTCCGGCCGCTCCCTGATCAAGCGCGGCACCGCGCTCCTCACCCTTGGCCGGGGGTTCGGTGTGGCCGCCCGGCAGATCAAGCGCATCAACCCGGCCGCCATCGTGGGCTTCGGCGGCTACCCGACGGTGCCGCCGATGCTGGCCGGCCAGATCCTGCGGGTCCCCACCATCCTGCACGAGCAGAACGCCGTGATGGGGCGGGCCAACGCGTTCCTGGCGCGCGGCGCGCGGGCCATCGCCACCGGCTTCCGTGAGGTCCGGGGTGTGCCGGTCAAGGCGCTCGCCCCTCGGACCCACACCGGCAACCCCTTGCGCCCGGCGGTGATCGAGGCCGCGAAACTGGCCTATCCGCCGGCCGGTGCCGGCGACCCCCTCCACCTCCTCGTGTTCGGCGGCAGCCAGGGCGCCCGGGTGATGGGCGAAGTCGTGCCCAGTGCCATCGCCAACCTGCCGGCTGACCTGCGCACCCGGCTCCATCTCGTGCAGCAGGTCCGGGCCGAGGACCTGACGCAGGTCCAGAACCTCTACCTCGGCCTGGGCCTCGCCGGCTTCGAGGCCGCGCCCTTCTTCAAGGACCTGCCCGCCCGCATGGCGGCGGCCCATCTCGTCATCGGCCGCTCCGGCGCCTCGACGGTCTCGGAGCTCGCCGCCATCGGCCGGCCCGCCATCCTCGTGCCGCTGCCCGGCGCCCTGGACCAGGACCAGGCCGCCAACGCCGCGACGCTCGCCGCCATCGGCGCCGCGCAGGCGATTCCGCAATCCGCCTTCACGCCGGACCGGCTGACGGCGGAGCTCGTCGACCTCTTCACCAATCCCGAAAAATTGACCGCGGCGGCCTCAGCCGCCAAAAGCGCTGGAATTCACGACGCCGCCGAGCGGCTGGCCGACATCGTCATCGCGACGGCGGCGAACCCTTGAGCCCTTCCGCCTGGTAGATCCCGTCGGCGCCGATCCGTCCGCGTCCGACGCCCCTGAGACTGGTCCTTCCCATGAAGCTGCCCGACAAGCTCGGTCCCATCCACTTCATCGGCATCGGCGGCATCGGCATGTCCGGCATCGCCGAGGTGATGCACAACCTCGGCTATACCGTGCAGGGGTCGGATGCCAACGACAACGCCAATGTCCGGCGCCTGGCCGAGAAGGGCATGCGCACCTTCATCGGGCACGAGGCCGGCAACGTCGAGGAGGCCGCCCTCGTGGTGGTCTCCACCGCGATCCGCCGCGACAACCCCGAGCTGGTCGCCGCCCGCGAGCGCCGTCTGCCGGTGGTGCGCCGGGCCGAGATGCTGGCCGAGCTGATGCGCTTCAAGTCCTGCGTCGCCATCGCGGGCACCCACGGCAAGACCACGACGACCTCCCTCGTCGCCACCCTGCTGGACGCCGGCAACCTCGACCCCACCGTGATCAACGGTGGCATCATCAACGCCTACGGCACCAACGCCCGTATGGGCGAGGGCGAGTGGATGGTGGTGGAGGCCGACGAATCCGACGGCACCTTCCTGAAGCTGCCCGCGGACGTCGCCATCGTCACCAACATCGACCCCGAGCATCTCGACCATTTCGGCTCGTTCGACGCGGTGAAGGACGCCTTCCGGCGCTTCATCGACAACATCCCGTTCTACGGCTTCGCGGTGATGTGCATCGACCACCCGATCGTGCAGGACCTCGTCGGCCATATCGAGGACCGCCGCATCATCACCTACGGCGAGAACCCGCAGGCCGATGTCCGCCTGATCGACGTGGACCTGCGCGGCGGCCAGAGCCGCTTCCGCGTGATGATCCGTGATCGCCGCCCCGGCTTCCGCATGGAGATGGAAGACCTCGTCCTGCCGATGCCGGGCAAGCACAACGCCCTGAACGCCACCGCGGCGCTGGCCGTCGCGCACGAACTCGGCGTCGAGCCGGAGGCGATCCGCAAGGCCTTGGCCGGCTTCGGCGGCGTCAAGCGCCGCTTCACCCGGACCGGCGAGTGGAACGGCGCCCTGATCTTCGACGATTACGGACACCATCCGGTGGAGATCAAGGCGGTGCTGAAGGCCGCCCGCGCCTCGACCGAGGGCAACGTCATCGCCATCGTGCAGCCGCACCGCTACACGCGCCTCGCCTCGCTGTTCGACGATTTCTGCACCTGCTTCAACGATGCCGACACGGTCATCGTCGCCCCCGTCTACGCGGCGGGCGAGGCACCGATCGAGGGCATGGACCGCGACGGCCTCGTCTCGGGCCTGAAGTCGCGGGGCCACCGCGACGCCATCGCGCTGCAGCGCTCCGAAGATCTCGCCGGCATCGTCGCCGGTCGCGCCAAGCCAGGCGACTACGTGGTTTGCCTCGGCGCCGGCAACATCACGCAATGGGCCTACGCCCTGCCGGGCGAACTCGCGGCCCTGGACGGCGTGACGGCGTAAGCCGCCTGTGCGCGCCGCTTCGAAGGCGCGCATGCGTTTCCGCCGGAATTTGCGGGCCAACGAAACGGAGGCCGAGCATCGTCTCTGGTCGCACCCGAGGGATCGGCACCTTGCCGGCTTTAAGTTCGTCCGGCAGGAGCAGGTCGGCCCCCATGTCGCTGACTTCGTCTGTCGAGAGGCGCGGCTCATCGTCGAGGCGGATGGCAGTCGGCATGCGGAAGACACGCGCGATCAGGCCGGAGATGCCTGGCCCGCCGCGCGCGGCTTCCGCGTCCTGCGCTTTTGGAACACCGATATCATGCAGCAGACAGAGTGTGTCACCGCGACGATTCTCGCGGCCCTCCCAGGCTCTCCCCGCTTGCGGGGAGAGGCCGTCGGACCTCTTGCCGGGTTCGGCGTGAGCCAGCAGGGCGAGGGTGAGGGGGCGTTTGCCATCGAGGCACAGTTCCCGGTGCCCCCTCACCCTCGCTCCGCTCGCCTCGCCCCCGACGAGGGGGACGAGGCCCTCTCTCCGCAAGCGGAGAGAGGGGAGGCTCGCTCATGACCGCCTTCCCGGACATCACGCCCGACATCCGCGCCCGGGCGCCGGCCCTGCGCGGGCGGCTCATCGCCAACCAGCCCCTCTCGGACCTGACCTGGTTCCGGGTCGGAGGCCCGGCGCAGGTGCTGTTCACGCCGGCCGACGCAGAGGATCTCGGGCTGCTGCTCTCGGCCCTCGATCCGGACGTTCCGGTGACGGTGATCGGCCTCGGTTCGAACCTGATCGTGCGCGACGGCGGCGTGCCCGGCATCGTGGTGCGCCTCGGCGGCCGGGCCTTCGGAACGGTGGAGATCGACGGCGAGACGCTGCGAGTCGGCACGGCGGTGCCGGACATGCGCCTCGCCAAGGCGGCGGCCGAGGCCGGCCTCGACGGACTCGCGTTTTTCCGGGGCATTCCGGGTTCGGTGGGCGGCGCGCTGCGCATGAATGCCGGCGCCCATGGCGGTGAGACCACCGACGTACTGGTGGAGGCTCACGGCGTCGATCGGCGGGGCGAGGCGCGTCGCTTCACCCATGCGGAGATGGGCTTCACCTATCGGCACAGCGGCGTGCCCGACGACGTGATCTTCACGCATGCGGTGTTCCACGGGCGGCCCGGCGAGCGCACGGCCATCGAGGCCGAGATGGAGCGGGTGACGGCGGCGCGCGAGGCGGCCCAGCCGATCCGCGAGCGCACCGGCGGCTCCACCTTCAAGAATCCGCCCGGGGCCAAGGCCTGGCAGCTCGTCGACGCGGCCGGCTGCCGTGGCCTGACCGTCGGCGGCGCCCAGGTCTCGGAGATGCACTGCAACTTCCTGATCAACCGCGACAACGCCACCGCCGCCGACATCGAGGGCCTCGGCGAGGAGGTGCGCCGCCGCGTGCATGAGACCTCCGGCGTCGCGCTCCACTGGGAGATCAAGCGCATCGGTCTCGATCCCGCCGCGACTCGGTAGGTCTTCCGTGGCGGGATCGCGATCCCGCACCGAAACTGGGATCGCGAGGCTGCCGGTGACGAGCCGGTGCGCTCATCGAATGGGGGACACACATGGTCACGGAAATCGATACGGGCGAAACGGCATTGCCCGAAAGTGAGAACCCCACCGCAGCCTTCACCGAATGGGGCGGGCTGGCCGATGGTGAGGCCTATGCCCGGCGCTAAGGTGTGCACCACCCCCTAATCCGCGGGCCGGGTCAGACCGTTCCGCGACGACATCGACAGTTTCTCCCACGACCGACGCTACACTTCACGGAGTCCCCATGTCCAAGCACGTCGCCGTCCTCATGGGCGGGTGGTCCTCCGAGCGCCCGGTTTCCCTGAACTCGGGCCATGCCTGTGCGGATGCCCTGGAGGGGCAGGGCTTCCGCGTGACCCGGGTCGACGTCCAGCCGGACATCGCGACGGTGCTCACCGACCTGCGGCCCGACGTGGCCTTCAACGCGCTGCACGGTCCGGCGGGCGAGGACGGTACGATCCAGGGTCTGCTGGAACTGCTGCGCATCCCCTACACCCACTCCGGCGTGCTGGCCTCGGCGCTGGCGATGCACAAGGAGCGTGCCAAAGTGGTCATGCGCGCGGCCGGCGTGAGCGTCCCGGAAGGCCGCGTCGTTAACCGTCATGAGGCCGCAAAGTCACACGTGCTGACGCCGCCCTACGTGCTCAAGCCGGTGGCCGAGGGCTCCTCCATGGGGGTCATCATCGTGCGCGACGGACGCTCCCACCCACCCCAGGAAGTGGGCCGGGCGGATTGGGGCTATGGCGATGAAATCCTTGCGGAAACCTACGTCGCCGGGCGCGAGCTGACCTGCGCCGTGATGGGCGATCGGGCGCTCGGGGTGATCGAGATCAAGCCTGCTTCGGGGGAGTGGTACGACTTCGACGCGAAGTACGCCGAGGGGGGGTCGATCCACGTCCTCCCGGCAGAAATTAAACCAAATCTTTACCAGCGTGTCCAAGAGTTGTCGTTAACGGCGCATCAAGCACTCGGGTGCCGGGGCATCAGCCGTGCGGACCTTCGCTACGACGACACACCGGGAGGAACCGGTGCCCTCGTCGTGCTGGAGGTCAACACGCAACCCGGCATGACGAAGACGAGCTTGGTCCCGGAGATGGCAGCCCATGCGGGCTATAGTTTCGGTGAGCTCGTCCAATGGATGGTGGGGGACGCAACGTTGGGCCGGTAGGGGCCGAAGGCCCGTTCGGTGGCCAGGGTCCTCTGGGCCAGGGTTCGCTTGGCCAGGGTCCGCTCGGGCCCGCCGCCGGCACGATCGCCTCCGTCCGCGCCTCGCTGGCCGCCCGCTTGCGCCGCTTCACGCCCCCCGGTCGCCGCTCCCGTCTCGCCCTCCCGATCGAGCGGCGCATCCCGCGCCACCTCGGCACGGCCGGATTCTCCGTCTCTTTCGCGGCCCTCGCCCTCGCGGGCTTCATCGGCAGCGGCGCCTATGACCGCTTCGTGGCCGAGCACGGCCGCCCCCTCGACATCGCGGCGCGGCTGGCCGGCTTCGGCGTCGAGCGCGTGACCATCTCGGGCATCGCCCGGCTCTACGAGCGCGAGGTGCTGCAGGCCGCCGGCATCGACGGCCACTCCTCGGTGGTCTTCCTCGACGTGGCGGAGGCCCGCGAGCGCCTGCTGGCGGTGCCGCTGATTGCCAGCGCCTCCGTGCGCAAGGTCTACCCGAACGAGATCGTCATAACCCAGGTCGAGCGCGAGCCCGCCGCCCTGTGGCAGCGCAACGGCGAGATCGCCGTGATCGCCGCCGACGGCACGGTGATCGACCAGATGCGCGACGACCGCTACGCCGCGCTTCCCCTCGTGGTCGGCGACGACGCCAACCTCAAGCTCAAGGACTACCTCGCCCTGATCGAGGCGGCCGGCGCCCTGGCCGAGCGGGTCAAGGCCGGCACCTACGTGTCCGGCCGACGCTGGACCCTCAAGCTCGACGGCGTCGATATCCGCCTGCCCGAGACGGGCGCCACCGAGGCCCTGGCCCGGTTGGTCAAGCTCGAGCGCGACAACCGCATCCTCGAGAAGGACATCATCGCGGTGGACCTGCGCATGCCCGACCGGGTGGTGGTGCGGCTCACCGAGGAAGCGGCCGCGGCCCGCGCCGAGTCACAGAAGAAGACCAAGCCCAAGGGGACCAGCACATGAGCCGCACGATCCGTCCGGCGCATCCCGCGTCCCGTCCCCGTTTCACCTCCTCCGCCCGGTAGCCCGATGCACGACCCGCACGGCCTCACCCCACGCCTGAAGCCTCTCTCCGCCCGGCGCAGCACCACCCTCTCGGTGCTCGACATCGGAACGAGCAAGGTCGTCTGCCTCATCGCCGAACTCCAGCCGGCCGAGGCCCTCACCACCCTGCGCGGGCGCACCCACTTCGCCCGCGTCATCGGCATCGGCCACCAGCGTTCGCAGGGCCTGAAGGGCGGCGTCATCGTCGACCTCGAAGCCGCCGAGGGCGCGATCCGACAGGCGGTCCACGCCGCCGAGCGGATGGCGAAGGTCGAGGTGCAGTCGGTCATCGTCAACATGTCCGGCGGCCGGATCGGCTCGCAGCATTTCGAGGCCCGCGTCGGCACCCGCACCGGCACCGTCACGGGCTCCGACGTGGAGCGCGTGCTCGAGACCGCCTCGGCACACGGCGTCAGCCCCGGCCGGGCCGTGCTCCACGCCCTGCCCACGGGTTACGCCATCGACGGCCAGGGCACGGTCATCGATCCGTCCGGCATGATGGGCGACGCTCTCGGAGTCGACCTCCACGTGGTCACCGGCGAGGCGGCCGCCGCCCGCAACCTCATGCTCGCCGTCGAGCATTGCCACCTCGGCGTCGAGGCGGTGATCGCCACGCCCTACGCTGCCGGCCTCTCGGCCCTGGTGGACGACGAGGCCGAGATGGGCGTCGCCGTGGTCGACATGGGCGGCGGCACCACCAGCGTCGGCGTCTTCTCCGGCGGCCACCTCGTCCACGTCGACGCGGTCGCTGTCGGCGGCCACCACGTCACCATGGATATCGCGCGCGGCCTCTCCACCCGGGTCGCCGCGGCCGAGCGCCTCAAGACCCTCTACGGCTCGGCCATCGCCACCGCCTCCGACGAGCGCGACATGATCGCGGTCCACGGGGTCGGCGAGGACGAGGGCGATGCCCCCAACCACGTGCCGCGCTCGCAGCTCGTGCGGATCATCCGCCCGCGCGTCGAGGAGGTGGTGGAACTGGTGCGCGACCGCCTGCGCGCGGCCGGCTTCTCGGCCCAGGCCGGGCGCCGGGTGGTGCTGACGGGAGGCGCGAGCCAGCTCGTCGGCCTGCCGGAGGTCGCCCGCCGGGTGATGGAGGGCCAGGTCCGCATCGGCCGGCCGCTCGGCATCCGCGGCCTGCCGGAGGCCGCCAAGGGCCCCGCCTTCTCGGCGGCGGTGGGCCTCCTGGTCTACCCGCAGGTGGCGCATGCGGAGCATTTCGAGCCGCGGGGCCACGGAGCCTTCGCCGGCACGGGAACGGACGGCTACCTCTCGCGCGTCGGACGCTGGATCCGCGAGAGCTTCTGAGACGACCGCCGGCACGCCCGAAACCCCGCGGGGTGGGCGTGGATGGCCAGACCCAAATCGGCGCTCCTGACTTCAAGGCAGGCGTCAAACGAAACGTGAAAGGCACGAGAGGCTCGACACCATGGCCATCAGTCTGCAGGCGCCGGATATCCGGGAACTCAAGCCCCGCATCACCGTCTTCGGTGTCGGCGGAGCCGGCGGCAACGCCGTCAACAACATGATCGAATCCGGCCTGCTGGGCTGCGAGTTCGTGGTCGCCAACACCGACGCCCAGGCGCTGACCTCCTCGAAGGCCGAGCGCGTGATCCAGATGGGCCTCGGCGTGACGCAGGGCCTCGGCGCCGGCTCGCACCCCGAGGTCGGCTCGGCCGCCGCCGACGAGGTCATCGACGAGATCCGTGACCAGCTCTCCGGCGCCCACATGTGCTTCATCACCGCCGGCATGGGCGGCGGCACCGGCACCGGCGCGGCCCCCGTCATCGCCCGCGCCGCCCGCGACATGGGTATCCTCACCGTCGGCGTGGTCACGAAGCCGTTCCAGTTCGAGGGCGTGCGCCGGATGCGCACGGCCGAGGCCGGCATCCAGGAACTCCAGGCCGCCGTCGACACCCTGATCGTGATCCCGAACCAGAACCTGTTCCGGGTCGCCAACGAGAAGACCACCTTCGCCGACGCCTTCGCGATGGCCGACCAGGTGCTCTACTCGGGCGTCGCCTGCATCACCGACCTGATGGTCAAGGAAGGCCTGATCAACCTCGACTTCGCCGATGTCCGCGCGATCATGCGCGGCATGGGCAAGGCCATGATGGGCACCGGCGAGGCTTCGGGTGAGAACCGCGCCAACCGCGCCGCGGAAGCCGCCATCGCCAACCCGCTCCTCGACGACGTCTCGATGAAGGGCGCCCGTGGCCTGCTGATCTCGATCACCGGCGGCAACGACCTCACCCTCTACGAGCTCGACGAGGCCGCCACCCGCATCCGCGAGGAGGTCGACTCGGACGCCAACATCATCCTGGGTGCCACCTTCGACGAGAGCCTCGACGGCATCATCCGGGTCTCCGTGGTCGCCACCGGCATCGAGCCGGCGCTGATCGCCGCCAACTCCCAGAACAACCCCGACATCGTCCAGACCGAGCAGCGCATCGCCGAGGTCGCCGAGCGTCTGCGTGCGGAAGCGAGGGCGCGGGCCGCACAGCCCGCGTCGACCTTTCGCCCCGTCGGACAGGACGGAGCCGTAGCGGCCCCGGCCGCGCAGTCCGCCGCTCCGCAGTCGCTGCAGGCCGCCCCGATCCAGGCCGCTCCGGTCCAGGCTCCGGTGCAGCAGACCCTGCGCGCCCCCGAGCCGGTGGCCCTCGCCCCCGAGCCGATGCGGGTCGAGCTGCCCCAGGCCCCGGTGATGCGCGACGAGGTGATGCTGACGCAGACCCAGCCGCGCGCCGCCATGTCCTACGAGCCCGCGCCGATGCCGGCTCCCGAGCCCGCGCCCCAGCATGCCGCCGGCCCGTTCGTGCCGCCCCGGCCGGCCGTGGCCGTAGCCCGCGCCCCCCGCATGCCGCAGATCCAGGACCTGCCGCTTCCCGCCCAGGCCCAGCTCCGGGCCCGCGAGGAGCAGCCGGCCGAGCCGGCCGGCGATTCCAAGCGCATGACCCTGCTGCGCCGTCTCGCGACGGTGGGTTTCGGCGGACGCCGTGAGGATGTCGAGGCCGCACCAGTTCCGCAGATGCGGGCTCCGGTCGCCCCGACCCCCCAGGTCCCGCCCGTGGACTACGCCAAGCGCGCGCCGGTGCAGGCTCCCCCGGCCTACCGCCCGGCCCAGGGCAACCTCGATCCCCAGGGTCGTGTCGCCCCCCAGGCCCGCATGATGGACGACGATCAGCTCGAGATCCCGGCCTTCCTGCGCCGCCAGGCGAACTGACGCCGGGGTCCGGAGGACCCTTCGACGCCCAGGCTGAGATATTTCAGCCACAGGCCCGGAGCCTCGCAGCTCCGGGCTATGCCTATTGTTAAACCGTTGCTCCGAAACGAGATTCGGATTCGCTGGTGGAAACCGCGGCTGTAACACAGCGTAAGAATCCGTGATTTGGCCTGCCTCTGAGGCGCGGCTATACGAATTTTGGAACGACAAGGCGCGGTGGTTTCGGCCATCAGACGCCGGCAGGGGCTTCAAGCAGCGGACGGATCGCAAGGGGCGCAGGGCCCATCCCGACGGGATGGGCGCGCCCGATCACGGCCGAGGGCTATGGAATGCGAACGAACCAACAGACGACACTCAAAGCCCCCGCGACCCTGAGCGGCATCGGCGTCCACTCCGGGAACCCGGTCGAGATCACGCTGCATCCGGCGCCCGCCAACCACGGCATCGCCTTTCTCCGCACCGGAATGTCCACCGGCAACGACCGTCTCATCAAGGCCCACCACGCCTGCGTCTCCGCCACCGAGCTCTGCACCGTCATCGGTGACGTCGAGAGCGGCGCGGTCGCCACCATCGAGCACCTGATGTCGGCGCTCTACGGTCTCGGGATCGACAACGTCCTAGTCGAGATCGACGGCCCCGAGATGCCCATCCTCGACGGCAGCGCGCTTCCCTACGTACAGGCCATCGACGCCGTCGGCACCGCGAGCTGCGGCGCCGCCAAGCGCTGGATCAAGGTGCTTCGCTCCGTCCGCATCGAGGTCGGCCGCGCCTTCGCCGAGCTCCGCCCCATCGACCGGGGCTTCCGCCTCGACGTCGAGATCGATTTCGAGAACCCGGTGATCGGCCGCAGCCGCAAGGCGATGGACCTCACCCCCTCCGCCTACCGCCGCGAGATCGCCGGCGCCCGCACCTTCGGCATGATGCGGGACGTGGAGCGCTACTGGAAGGCGGGCTTCGCCCTCGGTGCCTCCCTCGAGAACACCGTCGCGGTCGGCGAGACCGCCGTCGTGAACCCCGAGGGACTGCGCTACGCCGACGAATTCGTCCGGCACAAGTTCCTCGACGCCGTGGGCGACCTCGCCCTCGCGGGTCTCCCGCTCCAGGGTGGCTACCGCTCCTATTGCGGCGGCCACCGCATGAACGTCGGCGTCCTCACCGCCCTGTTCTCCGATCGCGCCAACTACGCCATCGTCGAGGGTCCCGGCGCCCGCCGCGAGACCAGCCTGACCGAGTTCGGCGCCAGCCTCGGCATCGCCGCCTTCGTGGGCGATCTGTAGCGCCACCGACACACAGCCTTCCTTTTCTGTCCGGGGCGTGGCCCGCCCGCCGCTTTCGCGCCCAAATCGCGCTTCACGGTGAATCGAGCGTGAAACGGGACGTCCGTCCGGTGTGCAGCGCACCCGGATCGTGGCATGAGGCCGTCAGCCACGCGACCGACCTTTGTGATGGCTTGACGACGCGAGTCCGAGAACGGACCCGTCTGTTGGGGGAACACCGGAATGCGCCTTACTCATCCCAACCGCGGTGCGATGGCGGCCGTGCTGGTGTCCGTCATCGGCCTCGGCCTCGGCGGATGCGACGCCCTCGACTCGATCAATCCCTTCGCCGAAAAGTACAAGCCGGAAGTCGTTCCGGATGTTCCCGCCGACAAGCTCTACAGTGAGGGCTTGGCGCGGATGGAGGACAAGGACTACGAGGGCGCCTCGAAGAAGTTCGGCGAACTCGACAAGGCCTACAGCTACTCCGACTGGTCGCGCAAAGCGCTGCTGATGACGGCCTACGCGAATTACGAAGGCGCGAAGTATGACGACGCGATCAACGCCTCGAAGCGCTACCTGCAGCGCCATCCGGCGAGCAAGGACGCGGCCTACGCCCAGTACCTGATGGCGATGTCGCACTATAAGCAGATCCCCGATGTGACCCGCGACCAGGACCGCTCGGAGAAGGCGCTCGCCGGCCTGCAGGAGCTCGTCCAGAAGTATCCGACCTCGGAATACGCGGCCGACGCCAAGGCCAAGATCCAGATCACCCGCGACCAGCTCGCCGGCAAGGAGATGGAGGTCGGGCGCTTCTACCTCGAGCGTCGCAACTTCCCGGCCGCCATCAACCGGTTCCGCGACGTGGTCAGCAAGTACCAGACGACCCGTCACGCCGAGGAGGCTCTGGAGCGCCTGACCGAGGCCTACATGGCCCTCGGCCTGACCCAGGAGGCCCAGACCTCCGCCGCCGTCCTCGGCCACAACTTCCCCGACAGCCCCTGGTACAAGGATGCCCACGCGCTCCTGCAGAACGGGGGCCTCGAGCCGCGTGAGGAGAAGAGCTCCTGGCTCAGCAAGGTCTATCGCGGCGTGATCGGACGCACCGCCGAGGCCCAGTAAGCCCCAGGCCCGCCCCCGCACCGAGGGCCGCTTTGCCGCTCCCCCAGGGGGGCGGCATCTTTTTGCGTGAAGCCCGCCGCACTTCGCCGTAAACACGGCGCCAGCATCCACAACGGGACCCCAGACGCGGCATGCTGAGCCAGCTCGCGATCCGCGACATCGTTCTCATCGACAAGCTCGTCCTGAACTTTCGCGAGGGCCTCAGCGTCCTCACGGGCGAGACGGGCGCGGGCAAGTCGATTCTGCTCGACGCCTTCGCCCTGGCGCTCGGCGGCCGCGGCGACGGTCGGCTTGTGCGCCACGGGGAAGGGCAGGGCGCCGTCACTGCCGTCTTCGACGTGCCGCTCGATCATCCGGCCCGGGCGCTCGCCGCCGAGGCGGAGATCGACACCGAGGGCGATCTCATCCTGCGTCGCGTGCAGATGGCGGACGGGCGCACGCGCGCCTTCGTCAACGATCAGGCCGTCGGCGTCCAGGTCCTGCGCGCCATCGGCGCGGCCCTCGTGGAGATCCACGGGCAGCACGACGACCGGGCGCTGGCCGATCCCACCACCCACCGCGCCATCCTGGACGCCTTCGGGGGGCTGCAGGGCCCGCTGGCGCAGGTCGCCGAGGCGGCCAAGCGCGTCAAGGGGGCCCGCTACGCCCTGTCCGAGCACCGCGCCCGGGTCGAGGCGGCCGCCAAGGAATCCGACTTCCTGCGCCATGCCGTGGCGGAGCTCGAGACCCTCGCACCGGACCCGGGCGAGGAGACCACCCTGGCCGAGCGCCGCACGGTGATGCAGCAGAGCGAGAAGGTCGCCCGCGAGCTGAACGAGGCGATCGAGGCCTCGGGCGGTCCCATCGTCTCCCACCTCTCCTCCGCCCTGCGCAAGCTGGAGCGCCGGGCGGCGCAGCTGCCGGCCCTGGTCGAGCCCTGCGTCGCCGCCCTCGATACTGCCCTGACCGCCCTCGACGAGGCCCACACCATCCTCGACGTGGCCCTGCGCGAGGCGGAGTTCGATCCGCGCGAGCTGGAGCGGGTGGAGGAGCGGCTGTTCGCGCTCCGGGCCGCCTCGCGGAAATACCAGGTGCCGGTGGACGACCTCGCGGCCCTGCGTGAGCGCTACGCCGCGGACGTCGCCGCGATCGACGCCGGAGAGGAGGCCCTCGGCGGCCTGGAGGCGACGCTCGCCGCCGCCGAGGCCGCTTATGCGAAGTCCGCCGCCAAGCTGACCGACGGGCGCAAGCGCGCCGCCAAGGCCCTCGATGCGGCGGTGAAGGCCGAGCTGCCGCCGCTCAAGCTAGAGCGCGCCCGCTTCATCACCGAGATCGCCACCGATCCGGACTCCCGCGATCCCTCCGGCTATGACCGCGTGGAGTTCTGGGCCCAGACCAATCCGGGCACGCGCCCGGGGCCGATGATGAAAGTCGCCTCGGGCGGCGAGCTCTCGCGCTTCATGCTCGCCCTGAAGGTGGTGCTCGCCGACAAGGGCTCCGCGCCGACCCTGATCTTCGACGAGATTGACACCGGCGTCGGCGGGGCGGTGGCGGATGCTATCGGTGCCCGGCTCGGACGCCTCGCCACGCGGGTCCAGGTGGTGGCCGTGACCCATGCGCCCCAGGTGGCGGCGCGGGCGGAGACGCACTTCCTGATCGCCAAGGATCCGGTGAAGGGCAGCGACCGGGTCGCCACCCGAGTCGCCTCCCTGGAAGCTCCGGCGCGGCGCGAGGAGATCGCCCGGATGCTGGCCGGCGCGACGGTGACCGACGAGGCCCGGGCCGCGGCCGCGCGCCTGCTCCAGGCGGCCGACGCCTGAGCGTTTCGCCGTGGCACAGTCTTTAACGAATTTTTAACCATGTTGGGCGACACTCGTTGAACGGCGAGTGCGCTCCATTTCGGCGCCGGCGTTGGATCGCTCGAACGAGGGACTGAGACGTTGGACCAGAGAGTTTGCGACGGCGAGATGCGGGAGGACACGACGCATGCGTGTCAGCCCAACCTGCCCGACGACACGCGGTACCGTCTCGGAACCGCGCTGCGTTCGATCTACGAGGAAACCTGCGACACCCTGCCGATCCCCGACAGCCAGATCGATCTGCTGCTGCGCCTGCGGCACAAAGAGCGCGACCGGCGGCGGATCGACTAGGAACGGCTACCAGCGCCGCGCATTCGGCTGCCGCTTGTACTCGGCCGCCCGGATCTGGGTCATGACCCGGTCCAGGCTGAGAAGGAGTGCCTTCTCGTCGTCGGCGGCTTGATCCACGGCCTCCTGGCCCGGACCGAACTGTCGGCGCAGCTGCACCAGGGACAATTGGCGTTCCAGATCCTCGCGCTGCGCATGCAGGTCGAGGAAAGCGGCCTCGTCGGCATCGATGGCAGTCGTTGGCTCCGTCACGGCGCGTCACCTTCTCGCACCGGTCGGGAACCGGCGACGAGGATCAACGCACGAAGTCGCTAAACCGTGCCGCGCTGGCGGGTGATGGATCAGCGAAAGCCGCCGACCCGCCGGTCTCGCTTGCGCTCGGCCGCCGGCTGGTAGGCGATCTGCGCATGGGCGGTGCAGTAGGGCAGGCCGGTGATCGAGCGGTCGCCGCAATAATGGAAATCAGGCGAGGTGGGATCGCCGATCGGCCAGCGGCACATCGACTCCCGCAGGTCCATGATCGTCACGCGCCGCGAGATCGTCAGGGCCACGGGCGCCACCACCGCCGGTGCGGCCGATGGTGCCTCGAAGGAGACGGCGGCACCGTCGAGGTCGGGGGCCACGATCGCGGGCGCCACGACCTCCAGCTCCGGCTCGCGCACGACCTTGCGCGGCGACACGCCGGGCGTCTCGGCCGACTTGACGCGGCCCGACAGGCCGAGCCGGTGAACCTTGCCGATCACTGCATTGCGGGTCACGCCGCCGAGCTGCGTCGCGATCTGGCTGGCGCTCAGGCCATCCTCCCACAGCCGGCGCAGGAGATCGACCCGCTCGTCCGACCAACCCGGGACCGTTTCCGTCATAGCCCCCTCCGAAATCGCCCGCTTCCGTCCGTTCGGCTCACGTGACGCCCTTGCACCGGGCCTGCGGCGCCGAGATCAAGACCGTCATCGCAGGAAGGACAGCGGCCCCCCGGCCGTCGATGTGCGAACCGTACAGGACGCCGAGACGCCGAGGCAAGTGCAGGCGGGATCATGCCCCGACACCCCGGTCACCTGTCCACCGGCAAAGGCCGGGCCGCTCCGCATCCAGCGGCCTCGCCCGTACGGCCCGGATGAGCTAGAGCGGCGGCTCCGCGCCCTCCCGTCCGCTCTGATCCTGCGAGTGTCCATGACCGCCCTGCCGCCCATCGCCGTCTTCGATCTCGACGGAACCCTGGCCGAGACCGCCGGCGACCTGATCGGCACCCTGAACGTGATCCTGCGCCGCGAGGGGCTCCAGGCCCTGCCCCTCGAACAGGCCCGGGACATGATCGGGGCCGGCGCCAAGGCCCTGATCCAGCGCGGTTTCACCACGGCCGGCGAGCCGCTGTCGATCGAGCGCCTGGAGGCGCTGTTCTCGGACTTCATCGCCCATTACGGCGACCATCTCTGCGAGCAGTCGCACCTGTTCCCCGGCGTGGTCGAGGCCCTGGACGCTCTTCGGGCTCGGGGGTTCCTCCTCGCCGTCTGCACCAACAAGTATGAGGGGCAGGCGGTGCGTCTCCTCGAACTCCTCGGGGTAGCCGACCGCTTCGCGACGATCTGCGGTCGCGAGACCTTCCCGTACTTCAAGCCGGATCCGCGGCACATCACGCTGACCGTCGAGCGCGCCGGTGGCGACCCGGCCCGCGCCGTCATGGTGGGGGATTCCCGCGCCGACATCGACGCCGCCAAGGCCGCCGGCATTCCGGTTGTGGCGGTGCCCTTCGGCTACACGGACCTGCCCGTGACGGAGCTCGGCCCGGACCGGGTCATCGCCCATTTCGACGATCTCGGCGCCGCCGTGGCGGCCCTCGTCCCCACAGCCTGACGCGGACCAAGGAGCCGTGCCACGAAAAAGGGCCGCCCCCGAGGGGCGGCCCTGTCTCGTTCCGGTGCTTTTGCCGGTGCTCTTCGGCCGATCAGTTGATGCGGTCGGCGAGGTTGGCCGAGTGGGCGTGCTCGCCGGCGATGTAGGGCAGCGCCTGGTTGGCGAACTCACGACCCTGTGCGCTGTCGCCGTTGCGGGCGTAGGAGGCGTAGAGGCCGAGGGTGCGGGCATCCGAATTGGCCTGCTGGTCGACGTAGGCGCGGTCGAAGTCGCGGCCCGAGCGGGCGGACTTCAGGCGGTCGATGCGGCCCTGGCCCTCGGCGCCGATGGCGACGCGGCGGCCCGGCTCGGAGGGGCTGTTGTCCACCAGGCCGACGCCGCCGAGGACGCCACCGACCACGCGCTGGGCGATGGTGGCCGAGATCGTCACCGGGGCGAGCACGACGCCGACCGGGTTGTCGAGGCGGGTCTCGAAGGGCTGGGTGTCGGACACGACGGTGCCGCCGGCGGTCAGCGAAGTGCCCTCGGGCAGAAGCGCTTGGGTGGTGGCCTTACGCTCGACGAGGACGTTGTGGGCGTACTGACGGACCCGCGGGTTGCGCGAACGCTCCAGGGCGATGCGGCTCGACTCGATGCTGACGGCATCCGAGCGCAGGGCGGCAGCGCGGAAGTCGGATGTGTCGGTCACGGCCGGCTGGTTGCCATCGAACTGCGGGGCGACGCGGAAGGACAGAGGCTCCTGGGCCAGGGCCGGGGTGGCGAGGGCAGCGACCGACAGGCCGAGGGCGGCAAGGAGGGACTTGGTCATGGCGGTTTCTCTTTCCGGGGCGCCTGGACGGCGCCGTTCTTGGTGATCGGTTGCGGTGCGGCAACACGTGGCCCGAGCGGGCGTTCCACCCTGCGTCGCATTGGAGCATTGCGTTCGGGGGGGTGTTATTTCGCGCGCCCGACTCCACGGCGCGTCCGCTCCCCGAGGGCCAAACCCGGCGCCAGGACCCGGTATCGTGTCCGCCGATGCGGGGCACTGCGCGGCCGACGCGGGCTCCCGAGGCGCAGCCCGGCTAACCCTCGACGCCCTGAACCGGCTACCCGCAGGCGCAGGATCGAACGCTCGAGTTGATCAGTCTGCGCCGGCGGGTATGTCGCGGCGCAATGCGTCACCCGCCGGGATCGCGACAGGCGACCCGGCCCCAGGGGACGGCGCCACCTCGACGGGCCGGCCGTCGCGCGGCTGCCACGAATTGAACAGTTAGCCCGGCGCGCCGTTCGCCGTTCGCCGTCTGCCTCGACGGGGCCCCGCCTCGCCGTAGCGGAGGCGCCTCTCAGTGCGCCTCCTCCCAGTTCAGGGCGGCGCGGGCCTCGACCATCAGGGGCACCCGCAGGGTCAGGGCGGGGGCGGGGGCGTCGACCATGATGCGGGTGATCACCGGCAGGGCCTTCTCGACCTCGTCCTCGGGGGCCTCGAACACGAGTTCGTCGTGCACCTGCAGGAGCATGCGCACGTTGAGGCGCTCGGCCCGAAGCGCCTCTTCCATGCGGATCATCGCCCGGCGGATGATGTCGGCGGCCGAGCCCTGGATCGGGGCGTTGATGGCCTGACGCTCGACGGAGGCGCGCTCGTTGGGGTTGTTCGAGCGGATCTGCGGATAGTGGCAGACCCGGCCGAACAGGGTGGTGACGTAGCCGAGATCCCGGCAGCGGCGCTTGGTGTCATCAATGTAGGCGCGGATGCCGGGGAAGCGCTCGAAATACTGCTTGATGAAGGTGCCGGCCTCCTCGCGGCCGATGCCGAGGCGGTCGGCGAGGCCGAAGGCCGAGATGCCGTAGATGATGCCGAAGTTGATGGTCTTGGCGCGCCGGCGCAGGTCCGGCGTCATCTCGGCGAGCGGCACGCCGAACATCGCGCTGGCGGTGGCCGCGTGGATGTCGATGCCGTCCTCGAAGGCCTGGCGCAGCTGCGGGATGTCGGCGATGTGGGCCAGCAGACGCAGCTCGATCTGACTGTAATCGGCCGAGATCAGACGGTTGCCCTCCGCCGCCACGAAGGCCCGGCGAATGCGCCGGCCCTCCTCGGTGCGGATCGGGATGTTCTGCAGGTTCGGTTCGGAGGAGGAGAGCCGGCCGGTAGTCGTGGCGGCCAGCGAGAACGAGGTGTGGACCCGGTCGGTCTCGCGGTCGGCATGCTGCTGCAGCGAATCCGTGTAGGTGGATTTCAGCTTGGCGAGCTGGCGCCATTCGAGGATCTTCTTCGGAAGCGGGTGCCCGGCTTGGGCCAGCTCCTCCAGCAGGGTCGCGGGCGTTGCCCACTGGCCGGAGGGCGTCTTCTTGGCGCCGGGCAGGCCCATCTTGCCGAACAGGATGTCGCCGATCTGCTTCGGGGACGAGACCTGGAATTTTTCGCCCGCATCCTCCTGGATCTCCTCTTCCAGGCGCACGAGGATTTGCGAGAAGTCGCCGGACAGGCGGCTCAGCATGTTGCGGTCGATGCGGATGCCCTCCGCCTCCATCCGGGCGATCACCGGCACCAGCGGGCGCTCCAGGGTCTCGTAGACCGCGACGCGCTTCTCCGCCACGAGACGCGGCTTCATCATCCGCCAGAGGCGCAGGGTGACGTCGGCATCCTCGGCCGCGTAGGCAGTGGCCTTGTCGAGCGCCACCCGGTCGAAGGTGATCTTGGCCCGGCCCGTGCCGGCCACGTCCGAGAAGGTGATGGGCTGGTGCCCGAGATGGCGGCGGGCGAGCTCGTCCATGCCGTGCCCGCCCTTGCCGGCATCGAGCACGTAGGAGATCAGCATGGTGTCGTCGAAGGGCGCGACCCGGATGTCGTAGCGCGACAGGACGGCGAAGTCGTATTTCAGGTTTTGGCCGACCTTCAGCACGCCCGGGTTCTCGAGGAGCGGCTTCAGCCGGGCGATCGCATCCTTGAGGGGAATCTGGCCGGGCAGCAGCCCGTCGCCGAACAGGTCGTCGCCGCCGCTATGGGCGAGGGGGATGTAGGCCGCCCGGCCCGGCGCCACGCAGAGGGAGACGCCCACGAGGTTGGCGTGGTTCGCGTCCAGCGAATCCGTCTCGGTGTCGACGGCGATGACCCCGGCCTCCTCGGCCTCGGCGATCCAGGCGTCGAGCTGCTCGACGGATCCGATCGTCTCGTAGGCGGCCGTGTCGAAAGGCTTGACCGATTCCGCCGCCCGCGCCGCCACGAGGCCGGCGGGCGTAGGCTCGGAGGGGCCGCGGGGCTTGGCTGCGACGTCGGGCAGGCCGAGGTCGGCGAAGGGATCGACCTCGCCGCTCGGGGCACCGGATGCGGTCTCGGGGTCGACGGGAACCGGGTCACCGTGGGCGTCCGGAAAGAACGGTGCGTCGGGCGCGGGCTCGCGGTTCGGCAGCAGGGCCGGGTCGGGCTGCACCGCCTCCGGGTCGACGTGGAGCATCTGGGCGATGCGCCGGGTCAGGGTGTTGAACTCCATCGCCTTGAGGAAGCCAACGAGCTTCTGGGGATCGGGCTTGGGCAGACGTAGGTCGTCCAGCGGAACCGGGACCGGCACGTTCTCCTCCAGCGCCACCAGCTTACGCGAGAGTCGAGCTTGGTCGATGCTGGCGAGCAGGGTCTCGCGCCGCTTGGGCTGCTTGATCTCGGCGGCGCGCTCCAGGAGGGCGTCGAGGCTGCCGTATTCCTTGATCAGGGCCGCGGCGGTCTTCAGGCCGATGCCGGGCACGCCCGGCACGTTGTCGGAGGTGTCGCCGATCAGCGCCAGGGCGTCGCCGATCTGCTCGGGGGTGAGGCCCTCCCACTTGGCGATGATCGCCTCGCGGTCGAGGTTGCGCTCGGGCCGGTAGCCGGGCTTGCCCTTGGCGCCGGATTCGAAGTCGTAGAACCGCACCAGGGGGCCGACGAGCTGCATCAGGTCCTTGTCGGAGGAGACGATGATGACGTCGGCGCCCCGCGCCTCGGCCTGGCGTGAATAGGTGGCGATGAGGTCGTCGGCCTCGTAGCGGATCAACTCGATCGGCTGCAGGCCGAAGGCCCGCACGGCATCGCGCATCAGCGGCATCTGCCGCTTGAGGTCGTCCGGTGCGTCCGGCCGGTGACCCTTGTAGTCGGGGAACAGTTCCTTGCGGAACGAGCCCTCCGACTTGTCGAACACGATGGCGAGGTGCGTCGGCATCACCCCGGCCGCGCCCTCCTGCACGAACTGGGCGATCTTGGTGCAGAACAGTCGCACCGCCCCGGTGGGCAGGCCGTCCGAGGGCCGGGTGTTGTACTTCTGGTCCTGGTTGATCGACTGGAAATACGCGCGGAAGATGAACGACGAGCCGTCGACCAGGATGATCTGGTCGCCGGGGCCGACAGGCTTCTGCTCGGAGGTCGTCTCGGCGGTCATGCGCGGGTCACGGATCCTTGGGACAGGGGCTTCTGTCTAGAGCGACCCTCTGAGAAGCGCTACGCCTGTTCAAGGCGTGAGCGGTCTCTCCCAAGCCCTTCAGGTCGCAGCCCCCACCGTATCGGCCATCCGGGCGTCGCGGGTGCCCAACGGCTGTTCGGGGCCACGGGTGGTGTCGGCCTCGGTCTGGTGCTCCATCTCGGCGTTGATCTCGGCGCCGATGAGCACGATCGTGGTCGAGATCCAGATCCAGGTCATGAAGCCGATCACGGCGCCGAGCGAGCCGTAGGTCTCGTTGTACTTGCCGAAATTGGCGACGTACCAGGAGAAGCCCAGTGAGGTGACGAGCCAGGCCACGGCGGCCAGGGCGCTGCCCCAGGTCACCCAGCGCCAGCGCGGGGCGTCGCGGCTCGGGCCGTAGCGGTACAGCAGGGCGAGGCCGCCGAGCACCGCGGCGAGCAGCACCGGCCAGCGCAGCAGGGCGATGTACCAGGCCTCCGAACTCAGGCCGATGATGTTGATGGCCGCCGGCACCACCACGATTCCGACCAGAGCCAGGATGATGAACAGCAGCGCGCCGGCGGTGAAGCCCAGCGAACGCAGGTTGAGCCAGATGAAGCTGCGCGTCTCCCGCTCCTCGTAGACGATGTTCAGGGCGGAGAAGACCGCCTTCATCCCGCCGTTGGCACTCCAGACCGACAGGACGATGCCCGTGAAGAAGGTCAGGCCGAGGGTGGTGTCGCCCTTGGCGGCGATGCGCTTGACCTGCTCGCCGATGATCTCGAGGGCGCCGGAGGGAATGACGCCCTGCAGGCTCTGCAGATGCTGGTTGATGGTGGCGACGTCCGCCACCAGCCCGTAGCAGGAGACCAGGGCGGCGACGGCGGGGAAGATCGCCAGGAGCACGTAGAACGTGACGCCGGCGGCGACCGAGACGATGTTGTTCTCCGAGATGTCGTGGAACACCCGCATCCCGATATCCTTCCAGCCCTTCGCCGGGATGTCGGACGGCGTGCGCGCCCCGCGGCCGCGCTCGGGCTCGGCGCTGGCCACCCGGCGAGCCTCGGCGCCGGCATGCGACGGGGAGGGCTGACGGGTCGGATCCTTCGGCATCGCCCGGGCCGGTGCCGTCCCGCCGGTCCGGCGCGGAAGCGCGACGAAGCCAAGAAGGGCGGTGGCGAGGGCGACGGTCCAGAGGGTCGAATTTCGGGTCTCGACTGCATTGGGTGCAGTCGAATGCTCATTCGGTGAGGTCATCGATCGTCCGTTCCGCCGAAGGGATCGTCATCGCAAGGTGATGCTGGCGTTGCTCGACGCAACAAACGTTGCTTCGACAACAGGACGCGACGGCCAAGAGTTTCCTCCCGGCTCACGGAAAAGCGAGCGGACGACAATGCGACCGCCCGTCGGATTTATTCCGCGAGACCCCCGTCCGAGAGCGGGCGTTGTGCGTCGGGGCACGCGGAGCGACGCGGGGCGCGGAATTTCGGGCGCAGCCTGGACGTGAGCGCCGATCGCGGCTTGCCCTCGCGGGCGCCACGCGGCACGGCCCAGAGAGCCCCAGATCTCGACCCGGAGACTCCCGACCCGTGCCGCACGCGACAGAGCTGATCGCCATCATCGCCCTCGGCCTCGTGCTGGCCTTCGTGTGCGGAATGCTGGCGCAGCGCCTGCGCCTGCCGCCCCTCGTGGGCTACCTCCTCGCCGGCGTCCTCGTCGGCCCCTATACGCCGGGCTTCGTCGGCAACAGCCAGCTCGCCGGCCAGCTCGCCGAGATCGGCGTGATCCTGCTGATGTTCGGGGTCGGGCTGCACTTTTCGATCAAGGACCTGATGGCGGTGCGCACCATCGCGCTGCCGGGCGCCATCGTGCAGATCCTGGCGGCCACCGCCATGGGTGGCGCCCTGGCGCTGGCCTGGGGCTGGGGCCTCGGCGCGGGGCTCGTCTTCGGCCTCGCCTTGTCGGTGGCGAGCACGGTGGTGCTGCTGCGGGCGCTGGAGGAGCGCCGGCTCCTCGACAGCGACAAGGGCCGCATCGCGGTGGGCTGGCTCATCGTGGAGGACCTCGCCATGGTCCTGGCCCTCGTGCTGCTTCCGGCGCTGGCCCCCTCCCTCGGGGGCGACGGGGCGGGTGCCGCGCACCATGCGGGGGACGGCAACATCTGGCTGACCCTCGGGCTGACGCTGGCCAAGGTCGGGGTCTTCGCCGCCGTGATGCTGGTGGGCGGGCGCCGCTTCGTGCCCTGGCTCCTCGACCAGGCGGCGCGCACGGGCTCGCGCGAGCTCTTCACCCTGGCGGTGCTGGCCCTGGCGCTCGGCATCGCCTTCGGCTCGGCGGAGCTCTTCGGCGTCTCCTTCGCCCTGGGCGCCTTCTTCGCCGGCATGGTGCTCGCCGAATCCGATCTGAGCCATCAGGCGGCGGCCGATTCCCTGCCGCTGCAGGACGCCTTCGCGGTGCTGTTCTTCGTCTCGGTCGGCATGCTGTTCGACCCCGGCATCCTGATCCGCGAGCCGCTCTCGGTGCTGGCGGTGCTCGGCGTCATCCTCATCGGCAAGTCCCTGGCGGCGGTGGCGATCGTGCTGGCCTTCCGGCATCCCCTCGGCACCGCGCTCACCATCGCGGCGAGCCTCGCCCAGATCGGCGAATTCTCGTTCATCCTGGTCAGCCTCGGCCTGTCCCTGAAGCTCCTGCCGGAGGAGGGGCGCGACCTCATCCTCGGGGGCGCGATCCTGTCCATCACCCTGAACCCGCTGTTCTTCGCGCTCACCGACTGGGTCGGGCGCAAGGTCGCCGAGCGCCCCAGCCTCGCCGCCCGCTTCGAGCGCAAGGGGGCCGCGGCCCTGGCGGTCACCAGCGAGAGCCCGCCGCACCGGGGCCACGCGATCATCATCGGCTATGGCCGGGTCGGCAGCACCATCGGCAAGGCGCTGAAGGCCTGGGACTTGCCCTACATCGTCCTCGACCGTGACCGTCGCCGGGTGCTGGAGCTGCGCCAGGAAGGCATCGAGGCGGTGTTCGGCGACGCCACGGCGCCGGGCATCTTGCAGGCCGCCGACATCGCCCAGGCCCGCCTGATCGTGATCGCGACGCCGGAGGCCCATACGACGCGGCGCATCGTCGAGCTCGCCCGGGAGATCCATCCGGGCATCGACACCCTGGTGCGCACCCACAACGACGGCGAGCGGCGCCACTTCGAGGAGCAGGGCGTCGGCCTCGTGCTGATGGCCGAGCGCGAACTGGCCTTCGGCATGACCCTCTACGCCCTGCGCAGCCTCGGACTGAAGGAGGGCGAGGCCCGCATCTTCGTCGACAGCACGCGGGTCGAGAGCCGGTCCGCCCCCATCGAGACGGCGATCGATCAGGTCACGCCGGAATTGCGCCCCCACAAGGAGGAGGGGGCATAGGCCTCAGGCCGCCAGCGACTGCCCGAGTTCGTGGACCCGGCGCAGGTCGGCGACGAACGCCGCGTAGGCCTCCGCCTTCGCCTCGTCCGGCAGGCGCAACAGGTAGGACGGGTGCACGGTGATGAAGCCCGCATAGGGCTTCTCGAACTGGGCCGGTCCCCGCGCCCGGGTGATCGGGATGGCCTTGCCCGTCAGGGCCAGGACGGCGGTGGCGCCTAGGGCCACCACGAGCTTCGGCGCCACGAAGTCGAGCTCCCGGTCGAGCCACCAGCGGTAGTGGCTGACCTCGCCGGCGGTGGGCTTCTGGTGAATGCGGCGCTTCCCCCGCTCCTCGAACTTGAAGTGCTTGACCGCATTGGTGAGGTACGCCTCGCCCCGGTCGATTCCGGCCTCGGCCATGGCCCGCGACAGCAGTTGCCCGGCGGGCCCGACGAAGGGGTGCCCCTGGCGGTCCTCCTGGTCGCCCGGCTGCTCGCCCACGAAGGCGATGGTCGCGCCCACCGGCCCCTCGCCGAGGACGGCCTGGGTCGCGCCGGGGACCAGCGGCTCCGAGCGCCGGATGATGGCGTTGAGCGCCTCCAGCGAATCCGGGGCTTGGTCCGCCATGGCCGCGACGGCGCGGGCGGGGTTGCGCTTGACCGGCATCTGCGGCTCCCTCTCGATCATGGCGCCGGTCCGCGCCGCCGCCTGCCGAACGAGGCCCGGAATGGCGGCGGTCTCGGGCATGTTGCGCCAGTACTTCTTCGGCATTTCCGCCCGCATCGCGGCGAGGTTCGTCCGAGCGGGGTTGAACGTGCTCTCGTAGTAATCGCGCCAACCGGCCTCGAAGCCGTCCTGGGCCGGTGCGTCCTCGCGTCGCCCCGGCGGCCCGAATCTAAGGGTCTGGCCGTCCCAACGGGCGGAGGCCTCCGGCGTCAGGATGGTCCAATCGAGCCCGCGGAAGCGGTCGACGAAGAACGGTGCGGCCGCCCCCAGGATGTGGTGGTCCGGCTCGAACCAAGCGACGAAGCGCTCGGGTCCGTCTCCTTCGACGCGGCGGAAACGCAGAAAGGCGTGCATCTTGTGCAGGTCGCGGGCGATGGCCTTGCGCATCCGCTCGAGGCGATGGACCAGCGGATCGCTCGAGATCTCCAGCAGGCGCCGCTCGCCGTGCAGGATGCGCCAGATCAGCTCGTAGAGCAGGGCGTAGCGCTCGGGAT
The DNA here is from genome assembly GCF_056680125.1 of Methylobacterium sp. BI1. Classification (NCBI taxonomy): domain Bacteria; kingdom Pseudomonadati; phylum Pseudomonadota; class Alphaproteobacteria; order Hyphomicrobiales; family Methylobacteriaceae; genus Methylobacterium; species Methylobacterium sp. BI1. Next base: position 748,838 of record NZ_CM155267.1, read on the forward strand.
CGCGGTGGAGCACCACCCGGGCGACCATCTCGCCTACCCCGCGCGGCAGGCTCAAGGGGGCTTCGTCGGAGGGGGCGGGGGCCGGCGTCCCGAACAGCCCGGACGCCGCGCCGATGGACCAGAGCACCCGCTCCGGCGGGGTGCCCCGGCCGGCCAGGCGCCGGGCCGCGGCCCGGAAGCCGTCGAGATCGGCACCCGGCGAGAGGGCGACGGCTTCCAGCGCGCCGCGCCCGAACCCTGTTCCCTCCGCGGAGGAGGGAGGGGCCGATCGGTGTGCGCCCGCCATCCTAGAACAGCGACAGTTGCTTGGGTGGGTCGGCCAGCCGCGCCCGCAGGTCGAGGCGGTCGGTGAGGCCGCCCGCCGGGTGGTAATCGGCGGCGATGAGGAAGGGCCGCGCCCGCTTCAGGGCCGAGGTCAGGCGGGCGACATCGTCGAGGCGCAGGCGGGTGTGCCGGCGGGCCCGGATGATCTTGTCCACCGCCCGGGCGCCGAGGCCCGGCACCCGCAGCAGCATCTCGCGGTCGGCGGCGTTCACGTCGACGGGGAAGCGCGCCCGGTGCTTCAGGGCCCAGGCCAGCTTCGGGTCGATGTCGAGGGAGAGCATCCCGTCCTCGGTAGCGTCGGCCACGTCGTCGGGGGTGAAGGCGTAGTATCGCAGCAGCCAGTCGCCCTGGTAGAGACGATGCTCGCGCTGGAGCGGGGGCGATGTCAGCGGCAGGATGGTCGAGCCGTCCGGGATCGGGCTGAAGGCCGAGTAGTAGACCCGCTTGAGGTTGTAGGAGCCGTACAGGAGCGCGCTCTTTCGGATCAGCGCCTCGTCCGTGGTGGCGTCCGCCCCGACGATGACCTGCGTCGACTGGCCGGCGGGGGAGAAGCGGCGCTTCTCCGCCTTGGCCTCGGTGATGCGCTCGCCGATCTGCGCGATGGCGTGCTGGATGACGGCGCCGTCCTTCTCGGGCGCCAGGCGCTCCAGGCTCGCCTCGGTGGGCAGTTCGACGTTGATCGAGAGCCGGTCGGCGTAGAGGCCGGCCTCCTCGATCAGCCAGGGGCTCGCCTCCGGGATCGACTTGAGGTGAATGTAGCCGCGAAAACCGTGGTCGCGCCGCAGGGACTTCGCCACCCGGGTCAGCAGCTCCATGGTGTGGTCGGGCGACTTGATGATGCCGGAGGAGAGGAACAGGCCCTCGATGTAGTTGCGCTTGTAGAACTCCACCGTGAGGGTCACGACTTCCTCGACGGAGAACTTCGCCCGCTGCACGTTGGAGGAGCGCCGGTTGACGCAGTAGGCGCAGTCGAACAGGCAGTAGTTCGTCAGCAGGATCTTCAGGAGCGAGATGCAGCGCCCGTCCGGCGTATAGGCGTGGCAGATTCCGGCGCCGGTGGTCGAGCCGAGCTCGCCCTTGCCGGCCGTGCGCTTGGGCGCCCCGGAGGACGAGCACGAGGCGTCGTACTTGGCGGCATCGGCGAGGATGCGCAGCTTCTTCGCGAGCGTTTCGTCCATGAAGAAGAGATGCGCCTCGTTCGCGGTTCGTTCAAGTTTTCGCGCGCGAATTCGGGCTTTCTCCGCCGCCGCGATGTCGCAGCCCGAGGGTGGAACCACAGCGCGGAACCGCGTTCCGTCGCTAAGCGTCCGGGTCGAGGGTTTCGGCGTCGGGATCGGCCTCGATCACCCGTCGGCCGAGGCCGTAGGGGAAGCCGGCGCGGGCCATGGCGGCGAGGTCCCGGTCGCGATGGGCTTCGCGGGTCCCGGGCCGGCGCCAGGGTCCGAGGCGCCGCCGCTTGGCATAGGCCCGGGCCGCTTCCTCTTCCAGGTCGACGCCTTCGTCCGCCGTCTCCCGCTCGGTCTCCATCGCGTGGGCCACCTGCTCGCGCGACACGCCCTTGGCGGCGAGCTTGGCCGACAGGGCGCGGGCGGAGGCTCCGCGCCGTCGCAGGGCCGCCAGGCGCCCGGCGGTGAAGCGGGCGTCATCGACGAGGCCGGCGCTGACCGCCCGGGCCACCGTGGCCTCGATCGCCTCGGCGAAGGCGCTCGCCTCTTCCCCTCGCAGGCGGCAGCGCTTGTCGACCCGCCGCTTCAGGGTCTGCCGCAGCATTGCCACGGAGGCGCTGTAGCGTTCGAGGTAATGCAGGGCTGCCCGCTCGAGATAGGCGGGGGTGACGGGCGGGGGCGGTTTGACCTCGGTCCGGCCATCCGGTGCGGCTCCGGTGGGGCGGCGGGACGCAACGTTTCGCGGTGTCATCGGTTCTTCACGATCCGGACGGGTTTCGGGTGTCGGTCTCGCAGATATGGTGATCACGCTGGACAAAGGCTCGTTCCTGCCATGCCGGCATTTCTCGTGAGACGCGAGTGGCTTCTCGTCCTCCTGGCGCTCGGCTTCGCCGTGGTGGCGGGGATGCTGGTCTATCTGTCGCGACCCACCACCCTGACCGTTGCCGTCGGTCCCCGGGACGGCGCCGAGGCGACCCTGCTGCAGACCTACGCCCAGGCCCTCGCCCGCGGTCGCGAGGATGTCCGCCTCAGGCTCAATTTCTACGATGACGTGCGCGACAGCGCCGAGGCGCTCCAGCGCAACAAGGCCGACCTCGCGGTGGTCCGGCCCGACGTCCTCCTGCCCGAGAACGGGCTCACCCTGGCGATCCTGCACGACGAAGCCCTGCTGATCGCCGCCCCCGAGGCGGCCGGCATCGAGAACTTTCCCGATCTCGCGCGCAAGCGCCTCGGCGTGGTCGAGCGGCACGCCGCCGACATGCCGTTCCTGACGAACCTCCTCGCCTTCTACGACTTCTCGGCTCAGCCGGCGGCCGAGCCGGTCCTCGAAACCGGCCTCGGCCCGGCCCGGGTCGCCCTCGTCCCCCTCACCCCCCAGGAGGTGACCAGCGCCATCGCGGAGGGCCGCGTCGACGCGGTGGCGGTCATCGCCGCGCCGGCTTCGAAAGCGGCGATCTCGACGGTGCGCGCCGTCGAGGCGGCCTCGGCCGAGAAGAAGATCAATTTCGTCTCCGTGCCGGATGGCGGGGCGATCATCCAGCGGATGCCCGAACTGCAGGCCGTGACGATCCCCGCCGGCACCTTCGGCGGTCGCCCGAAGCGCCCGGAGGAGGACGTGAAGACGGTGGGCGCCTCCTACCGGCTGATGGCCCGCGGCGGCGTCAGCCGCTTCACGGTCGCCTCGGTGACCCAGCACCTGTTCGAGTGGCGCTCCAAGCTGGCACCCCTGGCGCCCATCGCCAACCTGATGAAGGCGCCGGACTTCGATTCCACCGTCGCGGCCACGAGCGCCCGCCTGCCGAACCATCCGGGCGCGGTGGACTACTTCGAGCGCGAACAACAGACGATGTTCGAGCGCTACGAGGACTACATCTACCTGCTGGCGTTCTTTGGCGGCACCGTCGGCTCGGGCGTCGCCTGGATCGCCCAGCGCCTCGCCCGCAAACGGCGCGAGCGCATCGACATCGTCCTCGACCGCCTCCTCGACATCCTGCGCGAGGTGCGTGCCGCCGGCTGCAAGGCCGACCTCGACGGCCTCGTGCGCGAGACCGACGACCTCGTGGCCGACGTCGTTCAGCATGCCCGCGAGCGCAACATCGACAACCGCACCGTGAGCGCCCTCATCCTGGCCATCGACGCGGTCCATGCGGCGATCAACGACGAGAGGCGCAATCTCGGTTCGGGCGACGTCGAGAGCCGGCGGGCGGTGGACCACGCCCGCACGGCCCGTCTCCTCTCGCTCCACGCACCGGCGGCGGAGTAGCGGGCGGGATCCGGTCGCGCCGGCCGCCGGGAATCAGCCGGCCGTGTCGAGCTCGGGGCCGCGCGTGACGTCGAGGCCGCTCGGCGCACTCGGCGGCGGGCCGACCGTGACGGGCCGGCCGGTGCGGGCGGCCTCGTAGATCGCCTCCATCAGGACTTGGTCCTGCAGGCCCTCCTCGCCGGGCGTGCGCGGGCGCCGATCCTCCTGGATGCAGCGGGCCATGTGGTCGATCTCGAGGGCGAACTGGTTCTTCTGCGTCAGGATGCGGGTGTCCTGCGACTCGGCCTGCCCGTCCGGTCGCGCGATGACGAGGCGCTGGCCGCGATAGGCGAAGGCGTTCTGCAGGTCGATGTCGGCTTTGTCGGTATGGACCTGGAGCCGTCGCGACTCGTGCACCCCATAGCTCGTCATGCACTGCGCGATGACTTGCGAGGGAAAGCGCAGGGTGAAGGAGACCGATTCCTCGACCTCGGCGAATTTCGGATCCCCCTCGGGCGTGTAGATCTGCGCCTCCACCGAGACGGGCTCCTCGCCGGTGAGGGCGCGCACGCCGTTCAGGCAATAGAGCCCGATATCCGGCAGGGCGCCGCCGCCGGCCAGGGCCTTCTTCAGGCGCCATTGCTGGGGCAGGCCGGTGGTCTGGCCGTTGAAGGCCTGGATCAGGCGCGTCCGGCCGACTTCGCCGGAGCGGGCGAGGCGCACGACCTCGCGGTTATAGGGCTCGTACTGGCAGCGATAGGCGATCATCAACTTGACCTTGGCCGCCGCGCAGGCCGCGATCATGTCCCGGGCCTCGGCCGAGGAAGCCGCCATCGGCTTCTCGCAGAGCACGTGCTTGCCGGCCTTGGCCGCGGAAAGCACGTCGCCGCGATGCACGGCGTTCGGCGTCACCACATAGACCGCCTGGATCGCGGGGTTCTGCGCGAGGCGGTCCCACTCGTCGTAGCCGTAGACCGCTTCCGGCGCGATCCCGTACTGCTCGGCCACGAGCTTCGCCTTGGCAGGGGTGCCCGACATCAGCGCGACGACCCGGGCCCGCTTCGTCTCGCCGAAGGCCGGCAGGATCTCCTCCAGGCTGAGGCGCCCGAGGCCCACGATGGCGAAGCCCACGCGCTTGCCCGGAGGCATCGGGGCGGGCGGCGGCGGGGGCGCCCTGTCTCCGGGGCCGCGCCAGTTCGGGAACATCACCTTGCCGCCCTGCACGGCGCCGGTATCGGCCGGGACCGAGGGCCCCGGCGGGCCCGATTGCGCGCCGGCGCCCGTCGCTCCGAGGGCGAGGCCGGTCAGCGTCGCGCTGCCGGCGCGGAGGACGTTGCGGCGGGAGAGGGGGATTTCATCCGTCATGAAGCTCGCTGTCGGTTCCGGCGGGACAGGGGCCGCGGAAGGGGGAACCGTCGGCCTGCTCCTTCGGGAACGTCACGGCGAGAAACGCGGTTCCGGCGATCCGAAGGCCTGCGCCACCGGACCGCTGACGCTCTCAGGCTCCGTCGCCCCGCGCGGCCAGCCGGGCCCGCAGGGTCGCGATTTCCACCTGCGCCGCCCGAAGGTCGCGCATCAGGCCGATGGGGATCGGCACCGCGGCGGGCGGATCCGGCACGAACTGGACGCCGACGCAATCGTCGCCCCGCCAGATCAGGCGCACCGGCCGCGTCTGCCGGGTCTTGCGGATGTGGAGGTCGAAGATCTCCGGCAGGGGCACGCCATCGCTGAGCGCGAGGCGCACGCCGTCGGGACCGCAATCGCGGATCAGGCAGGCCGTATCGGAAGCATGCGGGGCGATGCGGATATCGGCGCCGAGGAGGCTTCGCAACCGGCTTGCCTGTCGACGCTCGTCGGTGATCAGACCCATGCGACCCTCTCCCAGAAGTGGTACCTCGGGTAACAGGGTTGTGACCTCTTGGTGCCGGTGGGCACAAGGGCCGGGGCGATTTATCGTCCCACAGGGTTAAGGCGTCCGCTCCGGCTCCCCGTGCTGGGTCGGGGCCTCGACCTCGCCGCGCTGCTGCAGAACCAGGGCGACGAACCAGCAGAGGGCGGCCCAGGCGGCCCCGACGCACCAGCCGGCGACCACGTCGCTCGGCCAGTGCACACCGAGATAGATGCGGCTGATGCCCACCAGCAGCGTCATCGACACGCCGATGATAAGCACCAGGATCTTCACCCCGCGCTGGCGGTCCACCCGGGCGATCAGGCTCGCCAGGGTCAGGTAGGCGATGGCCGACATCATCGCGTGGCCGCTGGGGAAGCTCGCGGTGAACACCTCCATCCCGTGCGGCACGAGGTCCGGGCGGGGACGCTGGTAGAACATCTTGAGCACCGTCGAGGCGATCTCGCCGCCGCCGATCGCCGCGACCACGAAGACGGCGATGCGTCGGCGCCCGGTCATCGCCAGGTAGGCGCAGGCGGCCGCCGTCACGAACACGATGGTGAAGACGCTGCCGAGGCCGGTGATGTCCCGCATGGTCTCCTCGAGCCAGCGCGGCCCGATCGGGTCGGAGAGATCGGCCGGATTGCGCAGGGCGAGGAGGATCTTGCGGTCGAGGGCGGCGGTCGAGCCCTCGCCGACCTCGTTGGCCAGGGCGAAGAAGCCGTAGCCGAGGAAGCTCACCGCCAGCAGCGCCAGGACCGGGCCGACCTCGTTCAGGCGCAGGGCCAGGCGCAGGGCGTTCGCCCGGGTGACGAGCGGGTTGTTGCGGTAGCCGGAGGGCAGGGCTTTCATGCGGGCGTCTTCGCGAACGTGATGGGGGACTTCATGCCCCGGCATAGCGGAACGGCGGGGCCTCCTCCATCCGGGCGGGCGCCGGGCTAGCCGAACGCGAAGGTGGCGCGACGCTCCCAGGGGCCACCGAGGTAGCGCCAGAGCAGAAGGCTCGGCGCCGTGAACCGGAACGGCGCGAAATCTGCCTCCAGCTCCGCGTGCAGGGACCGCGCCGTGCCGGGATCGACCTTGTTCTGCACCGTGACGTGCGGGCGCCAGCCCTGCCGGTCCTGGGCGGTCAGGCCCTCGCCGAGGCCCTCGAACTGGTCGGCGAGCCGCGCCCGGAAGGCCGAGAGGGCATCGGAGGCCAGCACGTAGGCGACGCCGCGCCCGGTGAAGCGCAGGCCGGTCACCGCCACCTCCGGCGGCGGCTGGGTCCGGGTCATCGCCGACAGGGTCTCGACGATGCCCGGCTCGCTCGGGCCCGGCAGGTGGTGGAACAGGGTCGCGTGGGCCGGAATGTGGTTGAGCGCCTGCGGAAAGTGCCGGCGGCGCAGGCCGTCGAAGCGCGCGAAGGTGTCGGGATCCATCCCCAGGGTGAGGATCAGCGGGTCGGGCGTGGGGGTGTGGTCTGTCATGGTCCGATCCGGCGTGAGGCAGGGAGATGGCGCGGGCAGGGACCACGTCCAGGGTCGGGCGCCGCCGCGGCCCCGCGGCCTGTTCAGGGCGGGCCGAGCCGGCTAGAGAGCCCGGATGCGGCGCAAACACCGGGAAATCGTCCATGTGGGGCGCGAGGGCTGGCTCTTCCTGATCGGAGGCACGAACGGTGTCCTCGAACAGTACCGCGCCACCCTGTCCCGGTGGTGGCGCCTGCGCGGCTGGGTCAAGCTCATCGCGGCACGGGCCGCCCGGGCCCAGGCGCTGGGTATCCGCTACGTCCACGTGGTCGTGCCCGAGAAGCTGTCGGTCTACGACGACCGGACCCGGGACCTGCGCTTCGATCCGCGCCAGGCGCCCACCCGGGTGCTGGCCCGGCGCCTGATCGCCAATCCCCACTACATCGACCTCCTGGCGCCCATGCGGGCGGCGCGCGACGGAGCGGTGCCCCTCTACTACCGCACCGACACGCACTGGAACTACGAGGGCTGCCGGCTGGCCTACGGGGTGCTGATGCGGGCCTGCGGCGCCGTGCCCCCGGCCGATCTCGATGCGCGGGAGCGCTACGAGACCACGCGGGTGCGCGATCTCGGCGAGAAGATCCCGGAGAAGCCGATCGAGACGGCGAGCCATGCGGTGCTCGACCGCGACGCGCGCCGGACCTACGCCAGCCCGCTCGTGGCCGCCTATGAGGCCGCCGGCCGCGCCCCGGACCTTCATGTCGGCGCCCATGTCTGCTTCCGGAACGACCGGCCGGACGTCGATCCGCGCACCCTGGTGCTGTTCGGCGATTCCTACGCGCATTTCGCACCGATCATGCTCACCGGCATCCTGGCCGAGAGTTTTCGCGAGGTGCACTTCGTCTGGTCGTCGAGCATCGACTGGGGCTACGTCGAGCGGGTGCGGCCCGATCTCCTGGTCTTCGAGATGGCCGAGCGCTTCGTCACGCGCCTGCCCGACGACACCTTCGACATCGCCACCTACCAGAAGGGCGAGCACCTCGCGGCCGCCGCGCCCGCCGTCGCGCCTCCCCCGGCCGAGGCCCCCGCACCGGAGGGGCTGTCCGCGGAGGCCTGAGCGCCCATCTTTCCGCGAACACGGAAAGCGCGGGAGGGACGGATCATGGGGCTGCTCGTCGACGGCGTCTGGCATGATACCTGGTACGACACCAAGGAGACCGGCGGTCGCTTCAAGCGCACCGACGCCAAGTTCCGGAACTGGATCACCTCCGACGGCTCCCCCGGTCCGAGTGGCGAGGGCGGGTTTCCGGCCGAAGCCGGGCGCTACCACCTCTACGTGTCGCTGGCCTGCCCCTGGGCCCACCGCACCCTGATCGTGCGGGCCCTGAAGGGCCTGGACGCGGCGATCTCCATCTCGGTGGTCGACCCGCATATGGGCCGGGAGGGCTGGGTCTTCGGCGACTCGCCCGGCGCCACGCCCGACACCGTCAACGGCGCCACCCGCCTCTATGAGGTCTACCTGAGGAACGATCCCGGCTTCACCGGCCGCGTCACCGTGCCGGTGCTGTGGGACAAGCAGCGCGCCACCATCGTGTCGAACGAGTCGGCCGAGATCATCCGGATGCTGAACGGCGCCTTCGGGGCCGCCGGGTCGGACCTCTACCCGGCCGACCTCGCGGAGGCGATCGATGCGGTCAACGCCCGGGTCTCCAAGCGCGTGCGATTGCACATGCACTAATGCGACGTTTTGACCCTACCCGCAAGCCAGTTTTAATCCTGAGTTAACACTTGTGATCACCTGAACGGTGAGAACAAGAAAAGGCTGGCTAGAGAGCGGATTTCTGTCCTAAGCGGCTCGCTCTGATAGGAGAAAGACAGTCTACTCCAATTGCGGAAACGCAATGGAGAAGACAATGTGCAACGCAAACGCAGTTGAAGTGGTAGGGCGCAGCCGCAAAGGTGGCTTTAAGCCGGTAAACAATACCACCGCAGACGCCCTCACTGTTTGGGGCGAGATCGACGGGCACGCTTTCCGCCGGGTGTTTCCCAGCGCTCGGGCTTGGCGCGCTTGGCGGGCGATGCAGCGCAGCACCATCGAAGTGCGCGGCATGCAGAGCGGTGAGGTGCTGTGATGATGCCGCTGATCGACAACGCCTCGCGCGAACTACTCCTCGCCAACGGACGCAACAGGGATCAGGACCACGCCCCGGTGGTCAAGATTTTCGATCCCACGGGCGGGCAAACTTGGCTGCTCTCAGAACTCGATCCCCACGACAACGACACCCTGTTCGGGCTGTGCGACCTCGGCATGGGCTGCCCTGAACTGGGCTACGTGAGCCTGGATGAACTGCTGGACCTCAGCGCCATGCTGCTGATCCCCCTGGAGCGCGATCTGCACTTCCGGAGCGCAGCGCCCATGAGCGTGTACGCGCGCTTTGCCAGCGTGGCGGGTCGCATCGTGGAGATCGGTAACACCCCGAACATGTACCCCAAGGGCTAACAGCCGGGGCATGTGAGAAAGGCGCTGCTCTCGGGCAGCGCCTTTCCTACCTGCTCTCGCCAGCAACCCTTCACTATTCGTGTACCGTTTTTCCTTCACTAATAGTGAAGCAACAGTAAAAATTCGTGGATTGCTAGTGGGGCACTTGACGATGCTGCTGAGTGCTGGCAAATAACGATCAACGACAGCAAGGAGATCAAGCGTTTTCTGGATCCGGTGCTCTGCGTGCTTCGGCATGATGGATGAGCAAGCCCCCGACGTCGCACGGGGAGCCTAGATGCGACCACCCCCGGTCCAGGAGTTAAGACAAATGATCAACAACACTGCCGCCAGCAACCAGACCCTCGGGAATGGGAGCGCACCGTTCGTAGTTGCCACTGCGGTGGCCCAGATCAATCAGGTCTCGGTTGCCAATTTCAACTACGCGCAGCAGGGTCATCAGCAGACCTATGCGCACATTCGGGACATGTATGCGTTCGTGAAGATGGTTCACCTGAACCCTGTCTACGCCGCAGACTGGAAGAGTGAGCGTCAGAAGCGTCAGATTCACAAGCCAGGAGATTCGCAGAACATTTTCGCCCAGTACGTCAGCGCTCTGGACGGAGAGTTCGATACCTCCAAGAATGTGGAGTTTGAAGGGGTAAAGAGCCACAAGTGGAACCGGAGGCGGTCGAGCGAGAAATACGCGAAGCCTCTCCGCTGGCTGTACGAGAATGGCGTCGAGGTTGAGGACGTCGTTCAGGTGATCAACGACTACGTTCACCCGAACGACAAGTCCCTGACCAAGATTGCTGGTCTCATGAAGGCCGACAGCGACAAGCACGCGGTTCCGCGTGTGGGTCGGACGTGGAAGGGTACGGTGAAGACGGACGCACTGGCTGCGCCACGTTCTTTCTCGATCCCCACTCCCGCAGTTGCTGGGTTCACTACGCACGATGGTTTTGGCACGCTGGTTTACCGCGTGGTCAACGGCGAAGTGCATGTTTTCTGCGACGGCGGCGCAACGGCAGATGCCATTGTGAAGGCTGTTACGGAGGCCATGGCCAAGCCCAAGGACGACGACAAGGCCAACGAGGCTGAGCCCACCGAACTGGCTCTTGCTGCATGATCCAACGAAAAGGGGAGCCCTTTGCGGGGCTCCCCTTCTTCGTTCGGGAATAGTGAGCGGCATCGCCTCAGGGCTTGGGCAGAGCCACATGCTGGAATGCGTTTTGACCCAGCAGCGCGTTCACCTCATCGATGATTTTGTTGAGCGCGCGGAGTTGCTTGAGGGTGAAATCTGCCCCCTTGCGATCTCGGATCACCGGGTGCTGCTGCGCCAGTTTCTCGCGAAGGCCTTCAATAACTTCGCCCTGCGTTTGGCGGGCCTGATTGCGCCGACCATACAAGCCGCTGGCCTTGTCCATGACTGCTCGCAGCGGTGAGCGGAAGTCCCATAGGGTCTCAATCACCGAGCGCACATAGGCGTGGTCGGCATCGCTGAGCCGGGCATACTCGACATCTTTGCCGTAGTTGCTGGTCTTGCTGACCACGTGGCTGCTGATGCGCGCCACGATCATCGCCCTGGTGCGGGGCTTTGCGGATGGCTGATCGGCTGGAGGGAAGTGGAATAGATCTGACATTGTGTGTTTCTCCGGTATTTTCTTGTTGATTGGCAGTTACTTAGAAGCGCGCTTGGCAGCCCAATAGGCTTGCATTGCCTGCGAGCGCTTGGCGTTGCTCTCGGCGCTCTGAGAGCGGTTGCGTAGGGCAGCAGCAATGGCAGCGCTGTGCTCGGGCGAGCGCGTGCGCCCCCTGCGGGTAGCGCTCATCTTGGCCCTGGTTTCGTCAGTGTGCTTGGTTCCGCGTCGCATTGCTTGTCTCCTGCAAATTAGTCCCTCAAATGTATTTATTAAAGTAGACACAAATATAAGTCCTTCAGTATAATTAACCTATATGATGCGCTCTCTGGTATAGTTGGCATAAATAAAATTGACGCACGCTGCTGAGAGCCAGCATCGTAGTGTTGAGCGTTGCACGACATCACGCTCTCAGGAATGATCAGGCAGGTAAATAGAATGGAATGTGCAGCAGCGCATTCGCCTTTCTGTATCAAGTCCGAGAGATCAGTCGTGCGGTCTCTCGGATTTTCTTTTTGACAGAAAGGCTAGCACGATGGCTTACAACCGAATCAATGACGTAGACGCTCGCTGTTTTCAGTTGGGCATTTTCGACCTCCCCAAACAAAACCTCAGCGAACATGACCGCAAATGGGTCTGGGACGTGTTCACTCGCCTTGGCCGTGGCTGGGTGGGTGTTGATGACCTCGACATCCTCGACGCGCTGCTGCGCGCAAACTGCATCGACATCGAGTGCGACAGCATTGTTCGCCGCGCGATCAGGGACACCAACGAGAACTACGACCGCACGCGCGATCATCGCCCGGTGACCAAAGTCACCGATCTCGGCCTCGGCTGGACAGTTGGGAGGTAAGGGCGATGACGATGACCAAGGAACAGATTGCTGCCAAGGTGCAAGAAGTCATGGCGCTGAGGCGCGCTCGTGATGCTCAAGGCGCGAAGTTATTAATGAGCAGTAATGTCAGTAATGACAGTAATAACTTCGCGCCTATCGGCGCAGAGGTTAGGGTTCTTTCTGAACCCCCATCTTCTCACACTAACAGCGTCGCGCCTTCGCCCACTCAGGACGACGACGCCACTAACGAGCGGCCTATCAGCCACTTGGAGGAGAGAGTTATTGGGTCAGAGGACTGCACGGCGCGCGAAGTTATTAGCGAACCCGATGCAATCCAGCACGAGGACATCTACCACCTCCGCGCGGATTTCTTCGACAACGGCGAGGGCTGCACCGGCACACGCTACAAGGTGAATGTGCACTTCAACTTGGAGCGCGGAGATGATTTCAGTGCCATCACCTGCGCCTTTGCCAGCCGCCAACGCGATTTCCTCCAAAACGTGACCGGTGACAACCGAGCATTCTACGAGAAAGTGGATGGCATCGCACGCGCCATGGCCAAGGAAGGGGGCATGGCATGGGACATCAAGCCCGTAGCGGGCAAGTTCAGAGCGCAGCAGAAGAAATACGGACCCAAGGAACCTCGGCCCATGCTGCCGGGCTGTGCCGCGATCCTGGCGTGTGAGGAAGGCAAACTACCCACTCTCTTGCTGTGGCTGGAAGGCTTCCACGTGGTGCTCGATTTGGCCCAGCCGCCCAAGGGCCGCGACAAGTGCCCAAGCCTACAGGTAATTGCCGAGTATGTGAGCGACCGCGAGCAGGCGGACATTGACAACGGTGGACGTGAAGAGATTGGAACCAAAGGACTTCGCAGTGTGATCAGGAACCCCAAATAAGAGAGGGTACGCATCCAGATAAATACTGGATGCGTACAAACATTTCGGGGCTTAGCCTCATCAAATCATTCGAAGGCTGTGAATTGGCAGCCTACAAGTGCCCCGCTGGGGTACTCACCATTGGCTACGGCCACACTGGCACGGACGTTAAGCCCGGTCAGGTCATCACTACCCATCGAGCCGAAGAACTGCTGCAAGGCGATCTCGCCCGGTTTGAGCAGGCAGTCAGCAAGGCCATCAAGGTTGCGGTCACGCCCAATCAGTTCGCCGCGCTGGTGAGCCTCGCCTACAACATCGGCGGTGCAGCGCTGGCCCGGAGCACGCTGGTGAAGCGGCTCAACGCAGGCCTCACCCAGCAGGCGGCGGATCAGTTCCTGGCCTGGAACAAGGCTGGTGGTCGTGTGCTGGCCGGGCTCACCCGACGCAGGGAAGCGGAGCGCGCTCTGTTCCTGCATCCGTGAGCGGCTACCGCAACAAACTGGAGGCTCAAGTAGGTGCGTCGCTGCCACCCGAGTACGCCTATGAGAGTACGCGGCTGCCCTACACCACCGCTCACTATTATCTGCCCGACTTCATCGACACCGAAGCCCGGCGCATCGTGGAGGTGAAGGGTCGTTTCCCTGCCAGTGACCGGGCCAAGATGAAGGCCATCCGGCAGCAGCACCCTGACTACAGCATCGAAATTCGCTTCCAGAACCCACAAACGAAAATCGCAAAGAACAGCAAGACCACGTATGCCGGGTGGTGTGAAAAAAACGGGATTGCGTGGAGCAAGGCTTAGTGACTACCAGCAAAACCAGAGAAAAAATGATTGCCAGCAACTACCAGAACCGCAAAACCCACTGCAAGCAGCATGGCGTGCCGTTCTCAATCACGCAGAATGAATGGTTGGCTGCTTGGCGCACGCATCCGGGGCGAGAGGGAACCGGCTACGTGGTCAAGCGGGACGAGGCAGGGGAATGGGTTGCCAGCAACATCTGCTTCAAGCCCATGAAGGCCAAAGCCCCCAACACTCCAAGGCCCACAACTGTGCGCACACTAACCGTGCGGCAATGGGCGCGTGAGATGAGGGCTCAAAGATAAATAGAATGCAACGAGTTGTGCCGTTGCAGACATTGGTAAATCTCCTTAGGTCGGTGGAAAAGCCCTGGTTAGCGCCAGGGCTTTTTCTTTGCGCGATGTAAATATCCGACACATGGAGGTCGGTATGAACATTCAACTCATCATCGCTGCTGTGGTATTCACTGTCATCGCTGGCCTATCCACGATGGTGTATGTGCAGTACCAGGAGAACCAAGCGAAAACTGCAAAAATTAGTCAGCAGGAACAAGCACTTACAGTGCAAGAGCGCACCATCAGCAGCCTCACTGCCCAAGCGGCAGAAATCGAGCGCAAGCATGTGGTTCTCAACGAGGCCTATGCGGATGCGGAGCGCCGCTTGCAGGCGCGCACGCGCAAGGCCGAACCCACCGTGGGCGAGGCAGACAGGGACATCAACGACTTGGGACGGGCAATCGAGGGGGCTGCGCGATGAAGGCGCTCACCCTCATGGCCCTAATCGGCCTCACAGCGGCCCTGGCAGGCTGCCAAACCACATCCGTGGCTGTGACCACTCCCACGATTAGTGTGGCCCCTCAGCGGCCTCGTGGCGTGACGTGGAAGCCCGTGGATATTCGGCGCGAAACCAAGGACCGCTACGTGATGGATGGCAACAGCCGCATCAATCTGCGGGACAACCTCTCAGACATCGCACGCAGCCAGGAGCAGTGGAACGCCTACGGCGACTACTTCAGCAAGCCCAAGGCTCAGTAAATACCAACGCGACCGGGTGGCACCCCATCACGAATGGCTTGCTCACCCCGCCACCCGGTTTGCCAACTCGATCTGAAAACTAATCGGCGGCGGATTTACGCAAGCGCGTGTCAACGGCATTTTCCATGAAGGCAAGCACTGCCGCTCGATCCTGTTCACGCTCAATCATAAACCAGAGGCGCAACAACTCCGATGTCTGCACTCGATCACTCTGCGGATGCGAGGAGAACGCAGAAACAGGGCAGTCGAGAGCCGCTGCGATCATGTCCAGCAAAACAGCCGGGCGAGCATTATCTGAGGCGGGGGACATACTCGTATCCATGGAAGAGATTTCCCATTCCGCGATTGTTAGGTTCCCGACATAACAGACCGTGAATGCCCCAGCAAATGACGTTACCGCGCGATCATCCAAATTGTATACAGTGCGAATACCACCCGACCCGCTTGCAAATGTTAATTTAAAGTGGTTGTCTATGTGGGCAGGGGAGGAAAGCCCACATATGGATGATGATAATTTATTTGATGAAATGGCCGATGCGTGTTTAAAGGCGCACGAGGCAGTTGCGCAAATCGGTACGCCCGCAATGCTTGCGATGACCCGCGCTCTCCTTTGGCAAGTTGGCCAAGAACTTGCTCAACGTGAGTTACGCCGCGCTGCCGCCCTTCGATTTGCTGAGACTGAGCAGAACACCTCAATTTGCTAGGTCGAGTGCAGCGCTCACACAATCCGTAACGGACCTCTTCAACGCTGCTGCTGGCCCATGCTATCCTGCAGCGGTTCCACCGGATCGAAGCGGCCGATGAATCGCCCGCGATCCCAAAGTTCAAGGCTGCTACCGTTGACTAACCCACGCACCGTGATGATTGCATCGCGGTCATCCTTGGACTGAAGCACATCCGCATAATCCACCCTGTCTAAGGCATCCAGCCGGAACACGCGGTAACAGTGGTTGCCGTCGTCGGTATGAGTGGCGGGTAGAACGAGATGATGCATCGGCAATTCCCCACCAATCGGTGAGCGTACGGGATCGGCGGAAATCGCCCTGGTTCACAGGATCTAGTGATACCCGTTTGATTGCAACAACCTACATCAATAGAACGTGCGATCAGCCGATCACTTTTGAGTATCCGGCAAATCGTGCGGGTTAGCGCTCGCCAGATCCGTATACCAAACATGGCACCGAGGGGCCATTTGCGTGCCTCTGGCCCTGTGACGAGGGCAGTCCTTACTGATCTGCTGCCGTACATGATCCAGGCTCGCCTCAGCCCCAAAACGCTCAGCCAGTCTTGCCAGGCGGTACACACCTCGGCGCCATGGGCAGAAGATGCATTCGAAGCGCACCACCACATATGGATATTGGCTAAGCCGCTCCGGGATTTTCATCGCTCAGTGCGAGCACCTTCGCGAACGTAGCCCGCGCCAATGGTGCGCATCTGGATCAACTCACGAGCATGAGCCGCCCGGCGCTTGCGGATGTCATCCGCTATGGCAGCCTGGAGAGCGCGAACCGTGTTGCCGCCGTTGGGCACTAGGTAGGGTGCAGCCATGCTGGCGAGGTCCTTGGTGGTGCGCCGAATGGGGATCGTCGTCATGGGCTGGCCTCCTGAGAACGGAACGTGAACAACACCATCCCGTTCCCACGGTCAAGCCTGATAGTTGGCGCGCACAGCGTGACGAACGCAGGCCAAACCTCCCCATGCGTTCCAGCAGCAAATCTGCTGTTTTGAACCCTTATCGGGGCTCTACAGGCAGGGGCAGTTAAATATCAGCGGGAAAAACAAGGAGACCCGCACATGGCACACCGAGTAACATTCGAGATCGAGCACCACGATGACACCGCCGATGCAGCAGCCAGCCCCAGCAACTATGGGCTCATCAAGGCCATGCTGGACTGGGACATGAACTGGCCACGCTACAACCCGGACCAATACGTGCTGGGAACCATGCGCGGTGACATGCTGGAGTGGCTGAACACCTGCAAAGCGCTGCGCGGGGACAACCGACTGGGCTTTGATCAGGAGCGCACGGGTGAACTGGCTTTCCGGCGCAGCCTCTACGTGGAGTTCGATGACCCCAAGGACGCGCTGTTGTTCAAACTCACCTGGGGCAGTGCCAGCAATGAGGCATGAACCGACCACCTATACTCGCTGCGGGAGGACTTTTAGCCCTGCGCGGTTAAACAAACTGCAAGCGAGCGCTCGCAACAACAACACAACGGCACTATAAGGGAGAACAAGGAGACACAAGCACATGCAGCGCGCACGCACTGCTGCCAACGGCGGCAAGGTATATCACTACACGGACACGGCACGACTAGCGCGGATCATGGCCAGCGGCCAACTTCGTCCCAACCCCACGCATATGGATGGCATGCCGCCGGATGTGCTGTGGGCCACCACCAGCACGCTGCGTGATCCCACCGCTACCAGCAACCCCACGGAGGTGCTGGAGGGCCGCATGCTGTATGCGCGCATCGTTCTGCCAGCCAGCGAGTTCTATGAGTGGCGCAAGATCCACAAGCACAACCCGGCATACACACCAAGGGTGAGGCAGGCATACGAGTTGTCACCCACCCGCTGGAACGTGAACACCAAGCACTGGCGTTGCCGCAACACTGCGCTGCTCAGTGATGCATGGCTGGGAATTGAAATCGAAGTCAGCGGCCGATGGGTTAGCCTGGACCTCACCAAGCCGGTTCACGTTGCGGACGAGCACACCCTAGGCGTTGAGGTAGGCCAAAGCGTGTACTTCTCATCTGCGATGCACGGCCCTGACGGCAACACCGGCTATATCACGTATCCGCCACTGCCCGCGCATGAAGTGTATGCGGATGAAGCAGTGAGCGCTTGAGCCCTCGGGACTAGTGAGCCTCTGATCCTGTGAGCGAGTGGCCCCCACAGCGGGGCCACAGCCACGACCGAACACCCTCCACGACTAGTGAAGCCCTCAACCCCGAAGCCAGGGAACGCCGAGCCATGACCCCGCACGCTCAACTCACGGATCAGCAGCACAGGTATGCATTGCTGCAACGCGAAGCACTCACAGCGCAACTGACTGATGATGTGAGGAACTTGTTCGTGCGGCTGTTTCAGCGCGCCTACACGGGCCAGCACTCGATCCCGCATGGGCTCAGCAACTGCACGGAGTGGATGCGCATGGTGCTGGATGCCAACGGCGTGGACTACCAGCACGAACCAGCCCGGGCCAAAGGGGCTCGCGGAGGCAGCGTGCGTTTCAGGATGCACGGCTTTGCATTCGAGATGTACAACTTCGATGTGCACGGTGACACGCGCAATCACGTGGAGGACGTGGACAAGCGGGGCGAAGCCAGGGAGTACCTGGGCAACATGGTTGTGCTGAGAATCTACCGTCAAGCACTGGGCTTTCATAAACAAAGCCCCAGCCTACGCATGCAGTGGTTGGCAGCGGACATCATGACGTCCGACTACGGCATGACCCGCAAGGAGTTTGACAAGTGGGGCTGGGCATTTCCCAAGCCGTTGTTCTGCGGCTTCACGGGAGAGCACAGAGAGATGCGTTACTGGCTGATGTTGGCCAAGCAAAGCCTCAGCAACTGAACCCACGGCAAGACTCGCAAAGCGCCAATCTTAACAGTCGCAATCCGCATCAAACGGCACTAGAGCACGAGTATGAGCACGACGATACCTGCACGCAACAAGCAACTGGCCATGCAAGCCAAACTCAGTGCCAGCGATGATAGCATGCGGCAACTGCTCGATGACTGGCTCATGGGCCACGATGCCTTTGACGCATACGATGCGGACCAGCGAGCGCAATTGGTGGTGGACCTGCAATCGCTCAACGGGCTCAGCGGCATGGGTGCGGGTGACTGGCACATCACGGCAGCAGCGCTGGCATCATGCCTCTACTGCACCGAGTATGGCCCTCTTAGGAACTGGCTAGATACTGATTTGGTATGCGACGCACAGGGCAACGAACTTGCTGATATAAAACAGGCAGCGCGATACTGGGATAGTGTGGCGGCCGTGCAGTATCAGTTCTACGCAGGTGGCACCAACGAAGAACTGCTCGACGGTTCGGACAGGATGGTGTTTCCCTAGGCGCCGGTTGAGCCTGAGGGTGGTGCCTCCTCTTCGGTGGGATGCATCATCCGGGTTGCCAGCATCTGCGCGCCAGCAAAACCCTTGCGACGATCCTCCATGTCCTGCGCATACTGGCGGATGCGAGCCAACTGCTCCGCAAACTCGGGGTCCGTGGCCAACGCCCGGTTGGCTTCCAGTTCCTCCACGTGAGCCACGGGACTGGTGTGCGCGATGATCATCTCGCCGATATCCTCCAGCACGGTCCGGATCATGTTCAGGAGCACACCGCAACAGATGCCCATGAAGATGATAAAGTATGATCCTTTATCGTCTTTGGTGATAACCATGATGGCATAGAACACCATGGTGGCAATGAAGCCAAATAGGAACGCAGTGCATCGAACCAGCAAGTGAGTGTGAGCCAGCGACACCATGGCAGAGAAGCCACCTGCGAGGTCACTTAGCACGATCCTAAGAGCGCGCTTGATTTGTGCCTGATACCTTTTGCGAGCAGCCTTGCTCTGTCCGTAGCGCAGCAAACGGCTTGCGCGGTTGTAAGCATAAGTGCCAACGAACCCTAGGACGAGGGGCAGTGCAATGTCCTTGACCCAGTTGAATTCACCCACGAATGGCAGCACGGCGCACCCAACGATTTCAGCACAGGATCAATCGTACAACTCTCAGATATGCACGATTTCCGCAATCCTATTGCTGGCATCGTATTACGGCCTGGCCTGGCTCTGGTTCATTCACAGGTTCACGGTCTCCTACACACAAAAAGTGCAAGAAACTGCTTCTGAGCATCAATGTTTTCAACGAGTTAGAACAGCGTTTTCTGCGCTCTAGTACCAAGTGCCATCGGGCACCGTTTGCGCTGTTGTTAGCCCATTGAACAGCCACGCCACCACGTAATCAACCGAAGACTTTGCTGTTCGTACGAAATTCTTCGCTCGTCCTCCACCCGGCACGGATGTACACGAACAAACGTGCGTTGGAGTGTGTGAGGGCGATGCGTTACGTAGCGTATTACAGGGTATCGACGGCCACGCAGGGAGCCAGCGGGCTCGGGCTTGAGGCACAGCGCGCCGCAGTGCTCGCGCATTGCCATGCTGCCCCGCTGGCGTCCTTTACGGAGGTGGAGAGCGGCAAGCGTGCTGACCGCCCGCAACTCGCTGCTGCGCTTGCTATGGCGAAGAAGGAGCGTGCCACGCTGGTGATCGCCAAACTCGACCGGCTTGCACGAGACGTGCACTTCATCAGTGGCCTGCTCAAGAGCAGCGTGGACATTGTTGCTGTGGATATGCCAGCAGCCAACAAGTTCACGCTTCACATCATGGCAGCAGTTGCGGAACAAGAAGCAGAGGCAATCAGCCAAAGAACAAAGGCCGCACTGGCAGCGGCACGGGCACGGGGGGTGCAGTTGGGTAGGAATGCAGCGGCGATCAACGCGGCACGCACGGCACGGGCCAACGCCTACGCGGATACGTTGCGGGATACGCTGGAGCAGTTACGCCTCCAGGGCATCACGAGCATCCGTGGCATCTGCAACGCTCTCAACGCAGCCGGGCACAAGACCAGCCGGGGCGGGCAATGGCATCCCACATCAGTGCAGCGGCTTGTGGATCGTGTGGCAGATGCAGAGATGGCATCGCTCACTAAGTCACTCAGAGATTATCATCCCACCAGCCTTAGCGGTTGATACCGTGGCGCATGGTGTTAGTGTGGAGTGGTAGCAAGGAGTAAGTGGACAGGAGCATATCCTATTAACGGAGCATGTTCTATCCACCGGCATCACTTCGCCAACCCAAGGCTCTGAACATGCCCAGGGGGTGTACCCCCCAGATTGGCTTAGCGATCTAGCCGAGGTTGCTCAAAAGCCTTTTGATAGCATTCTGCAATTAGGCTTGTGCGCCTGACCTAACCGCTTGTGATGCAGGGCTGATGAGCGTTTGGTTCTACCTCAGCGATTGGTTCACCGATGTGCCCACGCTCGGCACGCTGGTTCGTCGTTGCCTCGCGCTCATAGCCATTTGCGCTATTCTGATGCTGGCATGCGCGGCATTAGAGATTCCCGCCGGGTACGCTGCCCTTTTACAGCCGCTCACCATCGTGTTGGGCGTCATTCTAACGCGGCGCTACCATCAGCGGCAGCGAGGCAAGTAAGTACAAAGCATTTGATGCAGTGCCGTTAAGAGCGCTGTAACCAAATGCAACTTCGGCTTGTGTTTTAGGGCGGTGCATTCATGTTGCATTTATGATCGAGAGGTAGGTTGGCTTACCTACAGATATTCGAGTCGATCATGCAAGATACAATCCTCGGCCAACCGGTTCAGTTAGAGATGCTCCAGGGCTCATGCATCGGTGTTGAGCGATATAGTGAGCATCGATCTTCTACTTCGGGCGGAGACGGGATCATCATAAATGGCAGGGGTTCGATCGCCCCCATTACTAGTGAGACTTGGACCACGCACGGCCGTAGAGCCACATTCAAAGCCGAAGGTGGCTACCGGGTTGTGCTGGATTTCCCTGTCGATTTTGATGTGGAGGTGAGCGACGAAGTTTGTCTCGTGCTCGCTTCGGTTCCTTCTGGCGAACAGCACGTCGTGAGCCTAGCCAACAAATCCTCCAATCTCCGTTTTGACTTCGACTTCAACTTCAAGAGCGTACACATCGAACGCCGTTTGAAGCCCGAAATTGCCACCAAGGCTTGGGCATTGGTGCTTGGTATCGCGGTGGCAATCTTCTTTGTTAAACTCGGTGCCTCATCCACGCGCGAGGCTGGCTCTCTTCAATTTGCCAGTGCGATACAACTCGGCTTACTCACGCTTGCAGTTGGTGCTTTGATAAGGTCCACTGCACTGGGAAATCTTGTAAAGTCTCTTCAGTCAGATGCTAAAAACGAATTCAATTCGCACGTTCGCAGTGCTTCCATTGGTATGATTGGAGCCTGATCGTGATTAGGTTTGCCACGATAAGCCTGCTGTGCTGCGTATCAATGCCAGCCGTTGCGTTCGACTTTACGAAAGGTGGCGATTTCAGCGCCCATTACGACTATCTTGACGGTAGCAACAGCAAAATCGCGGACTTTTTTTACTCCGTGAACGGCGTCAAGCGTGGCGGAGTATGGGTGATGAATGCATCTGGCGTGGATCCTTCCGCTTCTGGCGCACACGCGGAATGCAGGGCCAGTTTCAAAGGCAGGACTGTGGGCCCCAATCGCGTGGTGGCAACGGATGAGAGCGGAGCCTTCGGGAAATTCGAGATCTTCAAGGAGGGCGAGTACGTGCGCGTGAAGTCGCTCACGGCTGGGCCGTGTCTGAAACAAGGCCTCTATCTAGTCCCGCAGGCGGTTGACTGATCTTTTTGGAACGTGCCGGGCGAGCCATCGCGGCTGGTACCGTAGGCCTTCACCCCGGGGTGAAGGCCTATTTTTTATTCCACTTGAGATCCAGCACCCCTGCGTTGCTCATTTTAAGCAGCGAGATGTGCGCCGTGGTGCGCCGGGCTGCTTCCTTGTCCGTGGCGCTCTCGTGGATTTCAAACTTGAACCGCAGCGGCTCATCCGGCTCCGGTGCCTGTGAGGTGCCGCTGATCAGCGTTTGCGCGTGCGGGTCCAGACGCCACTCCCCGTGAGCGTTGTTGTCCCTCAGCCACTTGGCAATCGTCGCCACTTCGGGGCCAGCAGCGATGAACCGGTGCTCCAGTGCGCCGCTGCGCTTGGGGTTCTGCGGCCGGTAGTGGGTGATGCTGGTCTTCATCGCAGGGCTCCGTTTGAACGGAGGCTTACCCCACGGCGCTGTCACTCGCAGCGGGATTTTTCGCGGGGGCTTCGCCTAAGATTGTGCCTGCTTCTTGGCCATGCGTTTCAGCAGCAGCGCGGTTGAAGCAGGTTCGGGCCGCAGCGGCAGAGCCTTGGCCAGTTCGCGTGCCACGCCTTCCAGTACGCCATCCAATTTGGTGCCGCGAGGCGGCACGTAGCCAGTGGGGGTAATCATGTCACCCTTCCCTGAGTCGGAAGATTTGCCGCTCTGTATGAATGTACACAATGTGGTGGTGCAGTTACCCAAAGCATAATGCGGCGCGCCGTCGCGGCGAAAAGAAGCCTTGTTATTGCTGGTTATTTTAACGGTTTCGCAACCTCTTCATAGACCACTTCGCCGTCGATGGTGTTGGCCCGTTGCGCATCAATCGCTGCCTGCTGCCGGTCCATCTCCACCATGCGCCGCTGCATCGCGTTGATAGCGTCCGCGATGCCGCTGGCGTTGTGATCCACTTTCACGTCCACGCTTTGCTTGGGCCTGCCCCAACCGCGATCCAGCAGCGCCACACTGGCCTGCACTCGCGCGCTGCCGTTGGTGTTGGGGTCCATGGCGATGTCGAAGAGGTTGCTCACTAGTTGCGGGGTGAGATCCCTGGCCAGTTCCTGCACCTCACGAATAATGGGCGGTCGGCCCTTGGGATTGCCGCTGCTGCCCTTCTGGAAACCACGCGCCTTGCACGCCTCGGGCTCATTCTGCTTACGCGCCATCAGCCACCTCCTGGCCGCCAATCTGGCGCTGGAAGTTCCTGGCGTGGTCAGGGCTCGAAAACATCACGTCGAACTGCGCCACGCTCAAAGCGCGAAACGAATAGGCCTCTGTGATGTTGGCGCTGATCCAGTCGCCGTACCTGCGTGCCACCCACTGCTGGGCTGCTTGGTCCGGCGTGGTACCGGGGTTGGCTTCCACGATGGCATCCACCTGCGGGCGGTAGCCGTTTGCGATCTTTACGCGAATGATTGTTGCCATGGTTCTCCTCGTGGCTGGCTTCGCTCGTATTTACGCGAAAGCAGCAAGAACCGGCGAAATCACCCGTAGCGGCTAGTCTTCGGTTGATCCTGTGGCACATGGCTGTAGCCAGAGCGAGTGGCGCACACGGCGCACATGGAGAAGCACAGATGGCTACGAAGTCGCTCATGGATCAGTTTCTTGCTTTTGCAGCCACCACGTTGAACAACACGGATCGGGATCCTGTCAGCGTGTTCTTCCGCAAGATCGACAAGCAGATTGCGCTGGCCAAGGACGCCCGAGAGGGCAAAGAGGCCAACGCCCGAGTGGCATGGTTCAAGCGCGATGGCAGCGGCTACCGGCTCAAGATCGGGCGCGAAGGCCTCCGGTTCGGGGATCACCAGTGGTTTGCTGCTGCCACGCTGGATGAGGTGGTGGAGCGGCTGGGCATGGCCCGGCAGGTCATCGAAGCCAGCGAGCCCCTGAGGGCGCAGATCATCGCCAACAGCAAGGCCCGCAGCGAACGAATGCAGGGCACTCGCAAGACGAAGAAACCCGCTTGAACTATCTCAAATTGTGCCAAAGGCCCGCTCAGTGCGGGCCTTTCCTATCTCGGCAGTTTCGCCGCTCGCCCCACTGAGCCGCTGCAATCGCGAGGCCCAGCGGGGCAGTGTTGAGCATCGTGGGGGCGATGCGAAGTCAACGGTTCAGATCTAAACCACCTATTGCCCGGCCGAAAGACCCGAGATCGCTCATGCCTGGATAAATACGCGGCAACACCACATTGGGAGAACCGCCGGTGGACGACAACGAATTCACCGGCCGCGAGGCTCCCCAGCAGGAAAACCCGCCAGCACCGCGCAAGCGCCGCAGCAAGGCCCAGCCCCTCAAAGACCCCGGAGCCATGGCCAGCGCCTTTGGCAGCATCGTGGGCGTGTTCCAGCGCAGCCCGGTGAGCGCGCTCGCCGTCACGGTAATCCTGGCTTTCGGCGGCTTCGGCTATGCCACGTACAGCAGCGCCGACTTCCGCAAGTTCGTGGTGTCCTATGTGCCCACCTCCCAGGCTGCGCTTGAGGTGCAGGCCAACCGGGCACGCAAGGACATCAGGCGCGAGGATGAGGTTTGCAGCCTCGTGGAGGCCGTGGGCAAGCGCATCAGCGCGCATCGCATGGTGTACTTCCGCTACACCGGAGAGGGCGCAAGCACGCCCGGCAACCCCATCCCGTGGCGCTACGTGAGCGCTGTGTGCGTGTATCCCAAGCCCGGCGTGGACTACGACATCGCGGGTGCTCAGGCCATGCCAGCCAGCCTCAGCACGGAATTGCAGATCAAGATGTTCCCCGACAAGGACCGCGATGGCGCATGCGGCACGTGGCATCTCGAGGACATCAAAGGCGCATATCTGCGCAGCCGCTTCGAGAAAAACGGCACGGACCTCAAGGTGGCGTGCGGGCAGGTGAGCCCGCAGGGGTTACCCACGGGCTCGCTTGCTGCGGACTGGCTGAGCCGTCACGCCATCACTGAGACAGAGGACGAGGTTGAGCGCATGATCCAAGAAGCGCTCAAGAACATCACGGAGTTACAAAATAGATCAAAAAATTAGATTCGGTCATAGTGCTTCACTGCTTTTTCTTATCTTCTACTTTTGTTGGGTTTTCGATAACGCTAGGGTTTTTTTTCAGATTGTCTGGTACCGGAAGGCGAGCAATAATTGGGTCCAGCAGGAAACTCTTAAATCGCTCAGAAATCACATTAAGTCCCTTATCAATGGCGCCAGGTTCTTTCAGATACGCTTCGATAAAAAACCATTCGTCGCCACCAACCTTTCTCATTTTGTCCCAGTCACGTGCTTCATAGTGGTGAAAGCAGTAAGCCAGAGCAATCATAGTGCGAGATAGAATCGGGACCACAAAGCATCGACCCATCATTACATTTGGGAATCTACTTGAGGCTGTCAACCACAATGCCGGGACTGATGTCGCACAGGTATGTCCAAACCCGGTTATCTTAGATCTTACGCTGGGGACAAGCACATAGTCGTTTGGGTCTTCTACCCCACCGGTATTAATTCTTAATGCCGTTCCGATATTTAATAAAAATGGATTTTTGGGCACTTTCTTTTGATAGGTTTCTTGGACTCGTTTGGCTTCGGCAAAATATGCAACATCTTGTCTAGGGCGGTTGAGAAATTCTCCTATCGGAATTGTGCTTGGCATCCGATCTTCGTCTACTACCTCAACTGATAGGCTGTAAATACTCTGAACCTCGGTGCCAAAATCGAGTTTCAGAATCTTTTCGGGCAGGGCAAAGAGGATAGTCTCAACTTCTTCACGGGTTGCATACATCTCTGCTTCAGCCTCCACTAGGCTCAAAAGAGATACTTCTGTCTGCTTGTGTTGAATCAATGTCTTACCAGCACTTAGATCCCTGATAAAAATTTTAAGTTTATCTTTAAGATCTGCGTCGACCGTGCAGAAGACATCATTGGCTGACCCTTGCAGAACGTAGTAAGGCTGCTGGAAATCAAGAACTTCGAAAAAGTCAGACGAATAGTTTACTAGGTTACGATACTTGATAGTATCTGTTGGATGCTCGTTGACCGCTTTTACAATGCTTTCAGTAAAATAACTTAGATGACTATCAAGATAAGATTTCTCATCGGAGTGAGACGAATATAAGAAACAAACATCTTTGAATGAAGGCTTTAGTTTCGACAGGACGCGATCAAAATCAGCAACCTCCTTTACATAAGGCATCCCTGCCTCGCAGGCGTCGACTATCTTAACAAATAGCCGTGGAGATATCCGCCTTACCGCATTATCGAGTTGACTGTTGACGATCGACGTACTTTTGCGCTGCGAAGATCGAAAATCTGGCATTAGGTAATAGAATTCGTCCTCTCTGAACTCTCCATGCCCAGTGAAATAGAAAAAACCTCGTCAATAGTCTGTCCTTCGTAACTTGCAAGAAAAGTGTAAAGTTTTTCGTTTGCTACAATTGAATTTTGCTCATTGTCGAGAATCAGTTTAGAGGTGAATCTTTCTTCACTTGAGATTAATGCCTGTATTGCGGCGCTATCTCTTGCGCATGCAGGTAGGCTTCTAAGTTCGCGTCCGTACTCGCTTGCCGAAACAATAATCGCTATACTTGTCATTGCTGTCCTTGAGCCATGATCACGTGTTTTGTAATTATCTCGGCTGTAAAGATAGCACGCGAACAATCGTGACGAAAGGACCGTATGGGCCTTAAATGCTATGCTAGGCATAAATACTGGGGAACCAAGATTTTGTGAAAATGCATGGCGAAAGACAACGATTTGGTGCTGCTACTTCAGCAGTACCGCAAAGACATTCCATTCTTCGCTCAGCAGGCTTTTGGCACCACGCTCACACCCAAGCAGGTGGAGTTCGTCACCAAGTACCAAGCCAACAAGCGCATCACGTTCCGAGGCGGCATCGGCTTCGGCAAGACGTTCAGCATGGCGGTGCTGATCCACTGGGCGCTGCTCACGCATAACGATGTGCAGGTAACTATCTTTGGTCCCAGCGAGGACCAGATCAAAGCAGGTATCTGGAAAGAGGTGGGCAACCTCTTCGTGAAGTTGCCGCCGTTCCTCAAAGACAACCTAGATTACACGGCCACCAAACTGTATCGCCGTGACAACCCCACGGGTGCATTTGCGGAGACGCGTCTAGCCAACAAAGACAACATCGAAACTGCTCGTGGTATCCACCAAGTCAATAACTTCGTGTTCGTTGACGAAGCCACGGGTGTTCCCGATCTGGTATTCGCGGAGTTGAAGAACATCTTCACCGACCGCAATCCCAAACTGTGCATCATCAGCAACCCATCCAAAACAAGCGGCTTCTTCTTCGACACCTGGGAGCATCCCGACATCAGCGTGGGATGGACGCGGGTTCACGGCAAACTCACCGACAACCCCAACATCAAGCCGGATGATCTAGCAGCCATCACGGCTTCATTCGGCGGCATCGGCACTAATGAGTACCGCGTTAAGGCGCTGGGTGAGTTCCCGCTGGAAGACGAAGACGGCGTAATCCCGCGTGACATCGTGGTGGAAGCCATTGAGCGCGATGTGGTCCCCACCCCCAAATACCCCGTGGTGTGGGGCTTTGATCCCAGCGGCACCGGCAAGGACCGGAGCGTGCTGATCAAGCGCCAGGACAATCTCATGATGGGTGATCCCATCGTGTACGGCACCATGCTGCCCGAGCAACTTGCAGCCCGAGTGCGCGAGGAGTTCGACCGCACCCCCAAGGCCGAGCAGCCCACGGAAATCTGCGTGGATGGCATCGGCGTGGGTCACGGCATCGCTGGCTTGCTGCGCACCATGGGCCTGCCGGTGAAAGAGGTCATCGTGAGCAACAAGGCTCGCGATGCTGAGCGGTACATGAGCCTGCGCGACGAACTCTGGTTCAAGGCGCGCGAGTGGTTCGAGACCGGCAACGTGAGCATTCCGAATCACCCCGAGTTGATCCGCGAACTGTGCCTGCCCTCGTATGAGTTTCAGGGCCTCAAGCACAAGGTTCAGAGCAAGAAAGACATTCGCAAGGCTGGGCGCAAGAGTCCCGACCTCGCGGACGCGCTTTGCCTCACCTTCGCAAGTGATGCCCGCAATACCCACTACGGTAAATACGCTTGGAACAAGCCCATCACGATCAATCGTGGGTACAACATTATCTAACGAGCAAGATGCGGGAAAACCGCACACGAAAGGCACGGATGGAAGAGGAAAACACCAAGAAGCCAGCAGCGCCCAAGGCTCTCAGTGAGCAGGACATCCTCAATCGCGTAAGCAAGGGCGTTCAGCACGCGCAGAACTTCACGCTGGGCGAGATCGAGCGCAAGCGCGTGACTGGCCTGGAACTGTACAATCGAGACCAGTTTGCGGGTGACGAGCATATCGTTGGACGCAGCCGCTACGTCACCAGCGACACCTTCGACAACGTGGAATGGACGCTGGGCAATCTCATGGCGCTGTTCGACAGCCAGGAGAAGGTTGTTCAGTTCTCTCCCACCGGCCCCGAGGACGAGGCACTGGCCGAGCAGCAGACCGATGTGGTGAACTTCGTGGTCACCCAGGAAAACAACCACGCCCTGGTGCTGCACGATTGGCTCAAGAACGGCCTCATCGGCGGTCTCGGCATCGTCACCGCGGAATTCTACAAGGACAAGCGCTGGAAGCCCGCACAGGTGCTTGAGGGCGTTCCCAACCACCAAGCGGTGGAGTTGGAGAACAGCGAGGATCACGAAATCCTAGAGGCCGGTGAGGCATATCCGATTCCGGGCATGGAAATGATCCCCGGCATGGAGATGCGCGACCTCAAGGTGCGCGAGGCTCACACCCGCAGCAAGGTACGCATCAGCGTGCTGCCGCCCGAGGATTTCATCGTCAGCAAGGACGCTCAGTTCGACTACCAGACCGGTGGCATTGCAGCGGACCTCCAGGGCTACAAGCGCACCCTGCCGCGCGCTGAACTGCTGGAGATGGGCTACGAAGCCGAGAAGGTGAATCGCATCCCGCTCAGCGGCGGTGACACCAGCGAGTACGCACAGGAGCGCAACAAGGATCAGGGCCACACAGACGGCACCAACGACGTAGAGGACGAGGTGGACCTCTACGAGTTGTTCATGCGCATGGACATCAACGGCGATGGCGTTCGCGAGTTGGTGCGCCTCACTATTGGTGGAGGCCCATCGAGCGGCGCTGTGCTGCTGGCGCACGAGGAGGTGGAACTAGCACCTTTCGCGCCCTTCGTTCCCTACATGATGCCCAACACCATCAACGGCATGAGCGTGGGTGATCTGGTTGGCAAGGACCAGCGCCTCAAGAGCCAGTTCATGCGCGGCATCAACGACAACCTCACCCAGGTGCTGCGCCCTCAGCGCGTTGCGGACGTGGAAGGCGTGAACATCGACGACCTGCTCAACGCCGGTCCCGACAGCATCATCAGGGTCAAGGACAAGGACGCGCTCAGCACCATCACCACACCATTCGTGGGCGGGCAGGCCTTTGGCATGCTGGACATGCTCAACCAGAGCATCGAGCACCGCACTGGCGTTGGCCCCAACCTCATGGGTGTGGACCCCACGCAGTTGCAGAACACCACGGCTACGGCCAGCAGCCAGCGTCAGACCATGAGCCAACTCCGGGTGGAACTCATCGCCCGCATGTTCGCCGACACCGGCTATCGCTACCTGTTCCGCATGGTGACCAGCCTGCTCATCGCCAACATGGCGGACACGCAGGAAATGACCGTGAAACTGCGCGGCAACTGGGTTCCCTATGGCACCGACCAGTGGAACCCGGACCTCGACATCAAGGCCAACATCACCTTTGGCATCACCGACAAGCCCCAGAAACTGGCTGCACTGGGCAACATCCTCTCACAGCAGATGGAGGCCATGAAGTTGGGTGCGCCCATGACCGACATGGGCAAAATCTACAACACCCTGGCGCTGATCACCGAGCACAGCGGCTTCAAGAACGCTGAGCGCTTCTGGAACAACCCCGCCAAGCAGGGTCCAGCCGCTGGTGCACCGCCACCGGAGAAGCCCGATCCCGCTGTGCAGGCCGAGCAGGCCAAGATGCAGATGGAAGTGCAGAAGATGCAGATGGAAATGCAACTCAAGCAGCAGCAGATGGAAATGAACCTTCAGATGCAGCGTGAGCAGTTCGCGGCCAAGATGGAACTGGAAAAGTATAAATTTGAGCAAGAGATGGCGATGCGTCGCGAAGAGGTTGGCGTGGAAACACAACTCAAGGGACTTCAGATGATGACCCAGCAGAACACGCAGCCGCAGATCAAAGACCCCCAGTAAGGAGAGCCCATGGAAGACAGCATCCGCAAGGCAGAACTCTACAAGCAGTATTACAGCGATCCCATCTATCGCGAGCCATACGACAAGGTGAAGGAAGCGCTGGTGGCTGCTTGGCAGACCACCGACGCCCGCGACAGCGAAGCGCGCGAGCGCATCTACCTCATGCTGGGATTGCTCAGGAAGGTGGATGAATTCGTGGGCCGCACCATCGCCAGCGGCGAAATCGACAAACGCAACCTTGCTGAACTCACCGAGGCCCGCAAGCGAGGCATTTTCGGGCTCACACACTAAATAGAACTAACAACAACAATCGAGGTAATCGATGTCAGACAGCAATAATCCCGGCGAGGGAACTGCAAGTCTTTCGCTGCACGACGCAGCAAGCCAGATCACTGCACTGTTCGGTAACGACGATGCTGCTGATGCTGTAAACGAGGCCGTTGAGGCTGAAGTACCATCCCACGAGGATGCAGACGCCACCGAGGTACACCCGGAAACGGATACCGACGAGGCAGAGCACACCGAGGAGGATGCAGAGCCCGAAGCAACCGAAGCCCACGCGATTAGTGAGGATGCCGAGGTTGAGGTGAATGGAGAGCGCGTCAAGGTCCGTGACCTTAAGAGCGGCTACCTTCGCCAGTCGGACTACACGCGCAAGACCCAGGAACTGGCACAGCAGCGCCAGCAAGCCGAAAGTCAGGTTCGCAACGAACTCAATGCGCAGGCCACACAGTATCTCTCCCAGGTGGAGCAGAACCTGCGTGACCACTTCCCACAGGAACCCAATTGGGTGCAGTTGGCCGAGGATAACCCGGCACAATATGCAGTCGAGCGGGAGCAGTGGAACAAGCGACTATCTGACCTCGCGGCAGTGAGGCAGTTGCGCGCACAGCATGAGCAGGCAGCCAACTTGCAGAAGCAGGCAGCCGTGGCTCAGGCACAGGCAGAGGCATACAACAACTTGGTGCAGTTGCACCCAGAGTTTGCCCGCACCGAAGATGGTAAGATCAGCAAGGCCAGCGCAGAATTGGTCAATTACGCTTTGAACGAAGTGGGATTGCCCGAAGAACTGTTGCAGAGCGTCACTGATGCAAGGCTCCTCAGCGTTCTCTTCAAGTCGATGAAGTTCGACCGAATGAAGGCTCAGGAAGGCAAGACCATCCAGAGTGTAGCAAGCAAGCCTCCGCTGGCTAAGCCCGGTGTAACCACCGGCAAGAGCACTGTTGCCCAGGCTGATCACGCAAAGCAGATGGCGCGTCTCAAACGAACCGGCAGCGTCGATGACGCTGCAAGCATCATCAGCAGGCTACTCTAACAAAAGAAATAGAGAGCCCAATAATAAGGAGCCAGGAAATGGCCACTCTCGTTACCAACTCGGTCGTTCACGTTCGTGAAGACCTCGCAAACGTCATCAACAACATCTCCCCCGAGGAGACCCCGGTGTACAGCCTTCTGGAGAAGAAGAAGGCCACCAACACCCGCCACGAATTCCTCACCGAGACCCTGAATGCTGCCAACGGCAACAACGCAGTGGCCGAGGGCGCTGAGTTCGTTGACACCGCAATGACCACCCCCGTGCGCCTGGGCAACTACACCCAGATCAGCCAGAAGGTGATCAACGTCTCTGGCACGCTCCAGGCCGTGAACACCGCTGGCACCAACAACGAGTTTGGTCGTCAGGTTGCCAAGGCTGGCGTGGAACTCAAGCGTGACATCGAGACCTCGCTGGTTGGCAACAACCCCAGCGCAAGCGGTCCCGTGCGTAAGAGCGCAGGCATCGAGAGTTGGATCAGCACCAACGTGAGCGCCGGTACCGGCGGTGCAACACCGGGTTACGTGAGCGGCACTGTTGCTGCCCCCACCGATGGCACCCTGCGTACCCTCACCGAGGCCATGTTCAAGGGCGTGATCGCCACTGCATGGACCAACGGCGGCGACGTCAAGAAGGTCATTGCTGGTCCCGCTCTCAAGCAGGCCATCTCGGGCTTCACTGGCAACGCAACCAAGTTCCAGCAGGCCAAGGACCAGACCGTGACTGCTGGTATCGATGTGTACGTGAGCGACTTCGGTCGTCACGAGATCATCCCGCACCGCTACATGCGTTCGCGCACTGTGATCCTCTTCGATCCCAGCCTCTGGGCCATTGCTACCCTGCGCGCGATGAAGACCGAAGACCTCGCCAAGACCACCGATGCTGACCGCAAGGCCATCCTCACCGAGTGGACCCTGGAGAGCAAGAACGAACTGGGCAACGCCAAGATTGCTGACGTACAGCCCTAATAAATAGTGGGTGCTGGGGGAGGGCTCGTTCGGGCTCTCCCCTTTTTCATACGAATTATATTTTAGGTGATTGCGTGGCGGAGAAAGTTTTGTGGGAGGATGCTCCCGATAAGCGCGTTTGGTTCATTCGTGATGGCGAAAACCTCATCATCGAGACCGAATGGAAGATTGATGCCGTACTGGATGCCAACAAGTCCAAGCAGACGGATTTCAGCCGCACCAGCAAACTGGGCGAGATGGTGCAAGTGGCCAGCATCCCCACGGGTATGTACTGGGACTGGCACAAGCAAGGCATCCTCGATGACGATGCTGCATTTAAGCGCCGCATTAACAGCAGCGATTTCCAGCACCTGCGCACCAATAACCTCAAGGTGTAAGCATGGCCCTGGCGAACATTCTCGAACTCAAGGCTGCGCTTGCCGACTACACCACCCGTAGCGATCTGCCGCTGAACACCCTGATTGCGCTCACGGAAGCCAAGTTCGCCAGCACGATCAAGCACCGGCTGGCCGAGCGCTACACGGAAATTTCTGTTGCCAAGGACGTGGCATCGTTCCCGCTGCCCGTGGACTTTCAAGAAGGCCGCTCACTAAAACTGAATCACCGGCCTCTCACACTGGCCAGCATCGACAGCCTCAACGCGGAGCCCGGCGACACCGACCGCTATGCCATCGTGGGCAACACGGTTCGGCTCCAGAGCCGCCCGGCTGCGGACATCACCGTGGGCCTCACCTACTACGCCCGTGTGCCTGCGCTCACCGAGGCTGCACCCACCAACTGGCTGCTGAGCACCTTCCCTGACGTGTACCTCTACGGGGTGCTGCTGGAATATGCGATCTGGGCACAGGACCAGGACAAGCAGGCTGCCTACGGCACACTACTCGCGGCTGCTCTGGGCAACCTCAACACGGACCACGCACGCGGCTCGTTCAGCGGCAGCACGCTCCAGACACGGAGGTTCACATGAGCCTTCCCAGCCTCAACGTGCCATTCGGTGAGTGGCTTCCTGACCAGCCCGCGCTCAACAATCCGGGTGTGACCCGCGCCCACAACGTGATCCCCGGTAGTGGTGCGTTCTACAAGCCATTCCCCAGCCCGCAGCAGTACTCGCCCACCTCGCTGCCCAGCCGCCCCTACGCGGCTATCTCGCTGCTGGACAATGGCCGCAACGCCCACGTCTACGCCGCTGCTCGCACCAACCTGTTCACGCTGGACCCCAGCACACAGAACTGGGCCGACATCAGCCGCCCCGCCGGATACAACACCGCGGAAATCGAGGGCTGGCGCTTCACCGAGGCCTACGGTCTCGTGCTGGGCACCAACTACAGCGACAATCCCCAGTACATCGACACCACCAAGGGCACTCGATTCGCGGACCTAACCACGCTCACCAAGGCTCGGTACGTGACCACGCTGCGCGATTTCGTGCTCGTGGGTAACACCTTCGATGCCTTCGACGGTGCAGTTCCATACCGTGTGCGCTGGAGCGCCATCGGCAATCCCATG
This sequence comes from Methylobacterium sp. BI1, assembly GCF_056680125.1. NCBI lineage: Bacteria > Pseudomonadati > Pseudomonadota > Alphaproteobacteria > Hyphomicrobiales > Methylobacteriaceae > Methylobacterium > Methylobacterium sp. BI1. The sequence continues at coordinate 783,028 of NZ_CM155267.1, forward strand.
GACTGGAATTTCAGCGCCACCACGCAGGCGGACTTTCAGGACATCTTGGGCGGTGGCCCGGTTCAGGCCGTGATCGGTGGCGAAGAAGGCACCATCCTGCTCAAGAGCCAGATTGTCAAAATGGTGTACGTGGGCTCACCAGCAGTATTCGAGTTCAAGACCATCTACCAGAACAAGGGCTGTGCGATCCCGCAAAGCGTGATCTCCGCTGACGGCAAAATCTTCTTCTATGGAGAAGATGGCTTCTACATGATGGAGAACGACAAACTCGCACCCATTGGTAAGGGCAAGATTGACGCTTGGTTCAAAGCGGACAGCAACCAAGCCGGTTTCGACCGCATGACCGTGAGCATCGATCCGCTCAACAAACTGGTAATCTGGCTGTACGCCAGCATCGACAGTTATGACCTCAAGCCGGATCACTTCCTGATCTTCAACTATGACACCGGCACATGGAGCACCGGCACCAGCACGGTGCAGTTCCTGTTCAACAGCCTCAGCCTTCCCGAGACACTGGCTGCGCTGGATCGCTACGGCAGCATCGAAGCCGTGCCTGCATCGCTGGACAGCACCGTGTGGAGTGGTGGACGAGCGTTCCTCGCTGCCATGGACGAGAGCGGCAAGGTTTACTCGTTCTCGGGTGCCAACATGCTGGCCACCATCGAGACCGGCGAATACCCCACCGCAGCCATGCTGGCCCAGCAAATCCAGGGTGTGCGTGGCGATAGGGCCTTGGTTCGTGGCGTGAGCCCCAAGGTTCATGGCCGAGCCGATGTGAGCGTGCAGGTGAGCGGCAAAGTCACTCCGCAGGCCAACACCACCTACGGCAACGGCAGCCCCATCAACATCAACGGCTGGTGCCCCGTGCGCAGCGATGCTCGCTATCACCGCTACCGCCTCACTCTTAGTGGAGGCTGGAGCCAGGCCATGGGCGTGGAGATTGACGCGGTTCCAACGGGCCTCAGGTAAATAAACGCATGAGTACTCGTGCGGATGGAACGCTCAAACAGGTGATTGACCAGAGCAATCGCCTGGAGCGCAAAACAAATGTCAAGGGCGAAGTCACCCTAGCCACTAACACCACGCAAACTGTGGTCACCTGTGGCACAGGCTGGCTTTGATGCGGCAGTGGCCCTCTGCGCGAAAACCGCAACTGCGGCAGCAGAGATGGCCAGCGGTGCTTGCTACGTGAGCGCCTATGGACCGGGCACTTTCACCATCACGCATCGCAACCTCGCGCAAACCGATCGGACATTTAGATACGTGGTGGCAGTTTGAACGTTAAGTTTTGCAATGCTGATGGCCTAGAGCCTCTACTGGCTGATTATCTTGAGTGCCGCGAACTTCTGCTGGAAGCACTGGCGCACGGCGATGGCAGGGTCACCGAGGCAGAACTACTGGGCCAGTTGATCCGTGGTCACTATCAGTTGTGGCGCACAGACAACAGCGCGGGCGTCACACAGATCAACACCAATCTCACTGTGAAGACGCTGTTTATCTTCCTTGCTGGCGGTGATCTTGCGGAAATCGAGCACATCGCCGGCCCAGTAGTCGAGCAGTGGGCAGCCGAACAAGGCTGCACCAGCATCATCCTTAGTGGTCGTCGTGGCTGGGAGCGGGCGTTGCGTCCGCTTGGATACGATTTTCAGAGCACGAATTTGATTAAGAGAATTGCAGGTTAAGCATGGGAACCCAGACACGAACCGAAACTGTTACCAGCAACCAGAAGACCGAGCCGTGGAGTGGCGCTCAGCCCTACTACGCTAGTCTGTACGCGGATGCGGAGGCTGCTCGCAAGAGCGGTGCGCCCAGCCCGTACCCGAACAGCACGGTGATCGACTGGAGCAAGCCCACCCAGGATGCCTACTCCAACATGGAGGCCATTGCCCGCAACGGCAGTGCGCTCAACGGCAATGCTCAGGGTGTGGCCAACGGTGTGATGACCGGCAGTGCCTACGACGGCACGCCCAAGAACACCTACGAGAACCTACAGCAGGGCCTCAACCCCAGCGCTAACCCGTACTCCGGAATGGTCAACGCCGTGGCCAGCGGCGCACTGGCCAACGGCTTCGGCGGCACTGGTGCGCTGGCTCAGGGTGCGCAGTGGAGCAACCCCGGAGTGTTGGCTACGGCACTGGCGGGTCTCAGCGCTGGCAACGGCGCAACACCCGGTGCAGCAGCGCTGGCAGGCAGTGCCGGTAACAACCCCGCCGTGGGCGCGTTCGGCAGCCAAACCGGCTACACGAATAGTGGACTTGGCCTCGCCAAGGATGCGGCTTCGCTGGCCAGCACCAACCCGGCGCTGGCAGCGTTCCAGGGTGCCAGCGGCTACACCAACGGCAGCCTCGATCAGGCTCGTGGCCTCGCGGGCACTGCTGGCAACAACCCGGCACAGGCAGGCTTTCAGAGCGCCACCGGCTACAACAACAGCGCGCTACCGGCTCAGCAGGCTTTTGCCTCGTACCTCGCCAACAACGGCAACCCTGCGGGCAGCATGCTCCAGAGCACAGCCAATGGCGATTACCTGAACAGCAACCCCTACATCGATCAGGCTATCAAGAACAGCAACCAGACATTCGTGGACCAGTTCAACAACAGCATCGCGCCGGGTGTGGATAGCACCATGGCCAAGGCTGGAAGACTGGGTTCCGGTGCTTACGCCAGCCTGCGCAACACCGCCGAGGAAGCCACTGCCAAAGCAATGGCCACCAACAGCGGCAACATGATGTACAACAACTACAACAGCGAGCGCACCAACCAGTTGAATGCGCAGAACGCTATTGGCAACCTGTACCAGCAGAACGTTGGCAACGTACAGAACGCGCTCAACAGCCTCAGCAGCACGGATCAGGCCCAGCAGGCGGCACGCCTCAGCGCGCTCACCGGGCTATCGAGCACCAGCGATGCAGCCACCAAGAACGCCATCGCGGCCAACCAGAACGCGGCGAACATCGACAGCAACCAGCAGGCCCAGAGGCTCGCGGCGATCACCGGCATGGGCAACACCTCGGATGCCATCGCCAAGAACGCCATCAACGCCAGCCAGAACGTGGCCAACATCGACAGTCAGCAGCAGGCTCAGCGCCTCGCGGCAATGACCGGCCTTGGCAACTTCTCGGACAGCGCCATCAAGAACGCCATCGCTGCCAGCCAGAACTACGGCAACATCAGCAACATGGAGCAGAGCCAGAAACTGGCTGCTGCTGGCCAGTTGGGCAATCAGGCCGTGGCTCAGCAGAGCAGCAACCTGGGCTACCTCAACCAGTTGAGTGACCTCTACAAGTACGACACCACCAACCAGATTGGTGCAATGAACACTGGTGCCAACTTGGCCAACCAGGACTTTGCCAACCAACTCAGCAATGCTGGTCTCCAGTTGAACGCTGCGAATGGTCAGACCAGCGCGCAGAACGCGCAGATTGGCCAGCAGTTGCAGGCAGCGGGCATGGCTCCGGGTCTACGTGCCAACGACTACGCGGATTCGCAGGCCCTGTTGGGTGTGGGACAGGCGCAGCAGGCCCGTGATGGTGCCTTCCTGCAGGACGACATCAACAAGTGGAACGCTCAGCAGAACGCAGTTTGGACCGGCCTCATCAATCAGGCCAACATCCTCAACGGCGGCAACTTCAACAACACCAGCGGCACTCAGACAAAGCCGATCTACACCAACAACATGGCGCAGGCTACGGGAGCAATCGGCTCCATTGCTGGCCTCATGGCCAAGTAACGGGAGCATACGATGGGACTTCTCGACTTTCTCGGAATGGGCGGCGGCGCTGGCAACGGCGCTGCACCTGCTGCACCCGCTGCTGGTGGCGATCAGGGCGGCTTCCTCAGCATGCTGGGTCTCAACGACCCCGAAAAGCGCAGCCGACTGGGCCAGGGCCTCATCGCGCTGGGCGGCAGCATGATGAAGGCAGGTGGACCCTCGTACACCCCCAACAACTTCCTGGGTGCGCTGGGCGAGGGCATGAACTCCTTCGCCAAGAGTTACGGCGGCACGCAGGACGATGCTCTCAAGCGTCAGTACCTCAAGGCTCAGATTGGCAACATGGGCGCGAACACCGCCCTGCATCAGATCCAGGCTCAGCAGGCCCAGCAGCAGGCCGCTGCTCGTGCAGCGTTCAACGGCACCGTGAACCCGAATGGTGCTGGCAGCACCGCTCTCAACACCACTCCCGGCGCTCCCGTGCCCGGCGCACCTGTTGGTGCTCCCGTTGCACCCGGTCAGGCTCCTGCACCCGCTGCACCCGCCGCTCCCGGCGCTCCCCTGGACATCAGGCCCCCGGCTGCACAGCCCTCCCAGGCTGCCCCAGCAGGGCCAAGGCCGCCTCAGGCTGCTCCCGGTGCTCCGGTTGCCCCTGCCGCCCCTGTACAGGGTCCTGCGGCCCAGGCAGGCCCAGCAGCACCCCAGGCCAATGGCGGCGATGTTGGAGGCCAGATCATGGCTCGCATCAACCAGCATAACATGCTGGCCCGTCAGGCTCGTGCGGCTGGCTACGATGATGTCGCAAAGCAGCACAGCGAAGCGGCCATGGCCTGGGAGAAGCAGGCCGTGAGCCAGGGCCTCTTCTTCGGCGCTGATGGCAACACGGTTCCCATGCCCGGTTATGCCGCTGGCAAGGGTCAGATTGCCCAGGCCGAGAGCGCAGCCAAGAGCGCGGGCGAACTGCCCACCAAGTTGCTGTTGCAGAACAACGAAAGCGAACTGCGCATGAAGGAGCAGGCCGCCAAGGACGCAAGTGGCGACAAGAAGACCTTTGATGACCGCGCCAAGGACATGAACGCCACTTGGAACGCCAGCGAGAACAACAAGAAGTTCGTTGCTGCTACCAACATCCGTGCAGGCTTCGACCGTGCTTACAAGGACAACAGCGGCCTTGGTACGGCTCAGTTGGTGCTGGACTGGTACAAGTTGAACGATCCAGGCAGCGTTGTTAGCCAGAATGAAATTGCAACACTGAGCACGAAGACGCAGAGCATGCCAGAGGGCATGATCAGTGCCATCAATCAGGCCATTACTGGCGGTGGTATGAGCCCTGAGAACAAGGAGAAGATCCTCCGCAACATGGACGGCAAGTATCAGGATCAGAAGAAGACCTACGAGAAGCAGCGCGATAACCAGCGTGCTCTTGCTGGCAAAATCGGTGGCATCGATCCCACCATGGTGATCCCGGACATTACCGATCTACACGGCGCTTGGAAGAGCCCGGCCGAGTTGGAGCGAGAGGCGAACGCCGCTGCTGCTGCTGCTCGTGCACCGGCCCTGGGTGGTGCTCCCGCTGCACCCGCTGGTGCTCCCGCTGCACCGCGTGCTGGTGGCGTGCCCAAGTTCAGCAGCCCCAACGATCCCGGCTTTGCCGCACTCAAGCCGGGTGACCGGTTCGAGTACAACGGACAGGTTTTCCAGAAGAACTAACTAATAAGAAAAACGAAAGGCCACACCAAGAATGGCTAAGAATATCAGCCCCAACGCACTCATGCTCTACAACAAGTTCCTAGAACTTGGTGTTGCACCCGGTACTGCTGCGGGTGCAGTGGGCTCCATGATTGGTGAGAGTGGCGAGAAACTGAACCCCAACGCGATCAATCCCGGTGATGGTCGCGACGGCTCCGATAGTATCGGCATGGGGCAGTGGAACCAGGGTCGAGCAACGGCCCTGCGTCGCACTGCTGAGAGCATGGGCACATCGTGGAATGACCCGCGCGCTCAGATCAGCCACATCGGCAACGAACTCCAGGGCAGCCACAAGCATGTGCTTACAGCGCTGCTCAAGGCGGGCGATGACGTGCGGGCCGGTAACGACATCTGGACCAAGCAGTATGAGGTTCCTGCCAACGCCAACGCGGTGGCTCGTGCTCGACTGGGCGATGGCATCCGTTTCGCCGGTCAGATGGGAACGATCAGCCCCGAGCAGATTGCAGCCATCACCGCACAGAACGCTCAGACCCCCGTAGGTGAGCCGCCACGTAGTCGTGGTTCCGCTGCCGGTCCTGCTCCATCGGTGCGTGAGATCACACAAAGCGCTGGCAACTTTGGTCTGCCCCCGGATGCACTGGGCGGCATGATCGCCCTCGGCGGTCCCGCAAAGAGCGAAGCCCAGGCAGCCCCTGTGCAGTTGGCCAGCGCGGACAAGGCCCAGGCCGACGCGCTCACCATGCGCGCCCTCGGTGGTGCCATCCCGGCTTCGCCCGTGGCTCCTGCTGCACCCATCGCCCCCGTGGCTGCGCCAGTGCAAACCGCTCAGGTGATCGGCAGCACTCCGGGTAGCCAGGGCAACCCCTTTGGTGCCCTCGCCACTCCGGTGCAAGATGCTGCACCCGCCCAGGCCGCACCGCCCGCGACTAGTGAGGCCGCCAATCCATTCGGTGCGCTGGCCACTCCCGTGCAGAACACCTCGCCACAGGCCAAGCCCGCTGCGGCACCCGAGTTCAAGTGGAACGACAAGGCAGAGGCACCGCCCAGCGTGCGATTCGAGGTGGATGCGCTCACCAAGCCAGAGGATCAGTTGGCTGCGCTGCGCAAGCACTATCCCACGGCAACGCCGTACCAGGGAGACAACTTCCAGTACCAGAACGAAAAGGGCGAATGGCAGAAGTATAACAATCCGGGTTGGATGCCATCTCTTGGTGACATTGCAGGCGCTGCGCCCATGTTCGCTGAGATGATCGGTGGTGGTCTCGGTGCTGCTGGCGGTGCCTTTGCAGGTGCTGCGGCTGGCCCAGGTGCTGCCGTTGCGGTGCCAGCGGGTGCCATGGCCGGTGCCGCCGCTGGTGGTACTGCCGCGCGCGAGGCGGCTCAGCGCGGTATCAACTGGTGGTACGGCAACAACGACACCCGAAGCACAGGCGAGCAGTTGACGGATGCGGCGATCACCGCAGGTGCCAACGCGGTTGGTGAGGGTGCGGGTCGTGCCCTCATCGGTGGTGCCAAGTACGCTGGGCGCAGTCTCGGTTTCGGCACCCCGGAAGCAGCCGCAGCCGTAACGGACATGCGCGCTATTGGCATGGAGCCCACCGTGGGCATGGTCACCGGCAATGCTCCCACCCAGTACGTGGAGCGCGGTGTCAGTGCCGTGCCAGTGTTGGGCGGGCAGTTGGGCAAGGCAAGCACCAGCGCGGGCGAGCGCATGGCTGCGGAGAACGACCGCATCGTGAGCGGCATCGCATCCAGCACCAATCCCCAGGCAACGCCGGGCACGGTGCAGGAGGTGGGCAACACGCTCAAGCAGGCAGCCGGTAACGCAGAGACCCGTTTCCAGCAGGCAGCCAACCAGCAGTATGAGAACGTGGGTGCGCTCACCGGCAACGTGCCTGCGCCGGGCAACCACATCGCCAACCTCGCATATGAGTTGGCCACGGAGCATCAGGGTCTCAGCGCGTTCGGCCGCGAAACCTACGGCAGCGAACTCGGCGCAGCCGTGCGCCGAGTTCGCGCGATCAACGAAGACATCGGCAACGGTGCCACCTTCGACAGCATCAAGCAGGCCCGCACTCAGGTGGGCAAGATGCAGCATGCCAGCACCAACCACGCTGAGCAGGGCTACCTTGGCCGCATGTACGACGCCCTCACCGCAGAGATGGGCGCAACCGCCGACAGTGCGGGCAATGGTGCTCGTGCAGCCTGGAGCGAGGCTGATGCCGCTTACAGGGCTGGCAAAGCAACTGGCAGCCCCACCAACGTTGCAGAGAACCTCGCGCCCATCACCGCTGCCAAGGTGGATGAGGACGTGCTTACGAACATGCTCAAGGGCAACGAGCGTGGCGGCAACAGGATCGCGGCTGCTCGCAGGCAAATCCTACAGGGCCAGGGCAACGAAGCCTGGGACCAGTTCACCGCTGCCACGGTGGAGCGCCTGGGCAACGCAAACGGCCAGGGCTTCAGCAGCACCCAGTTCCTAACCAACTGGAACAAGATGAGCCCCGAGGCCAAGAGCGCGCTGTTCGATGGCACTACCAACGAGGCCTACCGCAGCGATCTCGACCGCTTGGCACGTATCGCTGGCAACATGCGCAATTACGGAAAGAGCGTGAACGGCAGTAACACCAGCAACATCGAAACGGTGAAGGCTGGACTGGCTGGCCTCGGCGCTATCGGTGGTGCAGCAATGACCGGCAAAGCCGCGCTGGCACTGGGCAACATCGCAACAGCCGCTGCCGGTGGCGTGGCCACCAAGGCAGCAGACTTCCTCCTCACTAGTCCCACGGTGGTGAGCATCGTGGCGGGACTGCCGCGCGCTCAGGTGCAGCGCGGTGGTGTTGCTCGGAGCGTACAGGCTCTCATGGACTACGCTGCAACACCGGGACTGGCAGCCACAGAGCGTGAAGCAGTGGCCAACCTCGCGCGTAACATCGCTCAAGCGGACGAGAAAAAGAAGAAATAATCAAATCTGAGGCATCACGATAAATACGTGAGCCTCCAACAATAAGAAGAAACGGTGAAAGATGGCAGATCTAACTAACTCCAGTTGGAGCGAAGCGGACAGCAGCAATACTCAACCCGCTCCCAGCGGATTTCCCAGCGGCATTCTGCCATCTCAGGTCGGCGGCGTGGTTCGTGCGCTCATGGGCGCTACCAAGCGCGCGTTTGACCGCAGCAACGCCATGGTATCGAGCACGGGATCGGCAAACGCTTACGTGCTCACCTATCCGCAGGTGCCGGAAGGTTACGTGAAGGGCGAGGTTTATCGCTTCTTCGCCAACGCCACCAACACGGGCGCAGCCACAATCAACATCAACGGCCTTGGCAGCCGCAGCATCCTGCGTGCCGATGGTACCGCACTGAGCGCTGGCGAAATCGTGCTCGGCCAGGTGGTTACAGTGGTTTGCGATGGTGCAAACTTCCTGCATCAGAGCGTGGGCAGCAGGTTCTTCAAGGACAGCGTGAGCATCGTCAAGGATGGCGATGCCATCCTCACCCTGGAAGACACGGGCGCACCCGCAACCACATACCGCAGCAAGAACATTTACAGCAGCCGCAACGTGGGTGGAGGCAACGACTGGCTGTTCCGCTCGCGCCGTCCCAGCGACGGAGCCATTGAGGACTTCTACCTCAAGAGCGGTGCAGGCGGCACGATCTGGACCACGGGCAATTTCAACCCCGATCTCAAGGCCAGCCTGGGTGCCAACGTGTCGTTCAACCGCGTGGTGGTGGCCGAGAACGGCACTGGCAATGCGCTCCAGATTGGCAATGACGCTGCCATGGGCGACATCGACGTGGCCAACACGATTAGTGTGCGCGGTCTACAGGACAGCAACCAAGCCTATTTCAAGATGGGTTCCAGCACGCGCATCGGCTTCGACAGCGCCAACTGGATCGTGGGCGGTGGTGGCAACCTCTACATCCAGCCCGGTGCTGGTGGCAGTTATGGGGTGTGGCACGGCGGCAATTTCGACCCAGGCACCAAAGCATCGCTAAACACCGCAGTGCGCTTCAATGGCGTCTACCCAAGTGCAAGCGAAGCCTACTTCTACTCGGACGGTGGCACCAACAACATCCGCTTTCGCGCAGGCGCAGGCCCAAACTACAAGTACATGGGTCTCAATGACGACGGCACGCTACAGATTTTCCAGGGCGGCGTTGAGGCGGCTGGAGATGTTCATGCTGCGGGCGCAGTGCGTGCCAACGGTCGCTTGGTTGTGGGTGAAGGCCAAACCGCCTCGTACATCGAGATGCGTGACACCGACGAGGGCACTCGCTACCTCCACAACAACAGCGGCACCATTGGCTTCCTCGGCAGCGATGGCGGCTGGAAGATGCGAGTGTACGACAGCGGCGCGGTTTGGACTGCGCAGTTGGGTGACCTGAACCAGCGCATCGAGGACCGCGCCAATGCGTTTGCTGCCAATGCTGCAAGCACTCGCGTATCCAAGAGCGGCGACACCATGTCGGGTGATCTCCAGATCACCAAATCCTACCCCATGACCCGCTACCTCTACCCTGGTGTGCGCGACCTTGCATGGCAGGTGCGTGAAAACGGCGGCATGTATCTGTGGGATTACACGGCTAACAATTGGAACATCTACATCGGACCCGGCGGTGACGTGCAGACCCGTCAGTTGGGCGACCTCAACGGCCGCATCGAGGGCAGGGCTGCTGCCTACGCTGCTGAGCGTGTAGCCAAGACCGGCGACACCATGACGGGCGACCTTCAAATCCAGAAGGCAGAAGCGCAGATTCAGTTGCACTACCCGAACCTACGCATCTGGTACGCGCGCTCGGCCGGTGACGGCAATTTCCGCGTCAGCAGCCACGATGGTGGCGAACGCTTCATGGTGGGCAATGATGGCTCGCTGTGGTGTGCGCAGTTGGGAGACATCAACAGCCGCATCGAGAGCCGTGCCCAGGCTTGGGCCAACACTCGTCAGGCCAACTTGGGCTTCACGCCGGTTCGCCAGAGCGGCGGTGCCTACCAGCAGGGCAACACGGTTTATCTCGGTTGGGATGGAAGCGCCCTGCGTGCGCAGGTGGATGGCAGCGATCTTGAGCGCATCCTCACTCGTAGTTGGATCAATCCCATTCAGGATATTCGCATGGTGCACGCGGGTGATCTGAACTCCAACTGGAACCGCGATGTGGGCAACTTTGCAGAGCCCTACGGCGGCGCCTGCATCACCACTCTCAACTTCTACATCACCGGACAGGTGGGTGACCACGTTGGTGGTGCTCGTTGGAGGTACATTCAGAAATTGGACAGTTACGGAAATTGGTACACAGTGGGGTACGCATAATATGACTTATACTATCACGGATCACGGCAATTGGGTGCCGTACACGCGCGATGCAGTGCTGACACCAGAGGGTTTTCCTCTGGTGCCCGCTGGTACCATCTTCTGCAAGCGCGAGAGCGATGGCGTGGACTGGTACGATTACAGCCGCGCCGAGGGCACATTCCAGCCGGGCAGCGTGATGATCGCCTGTCTGCCCACCAATCTCGGTCTCATCACACAGAGCGTGTTTGCCCTGGCAGACATCCAAAAGATGTTCCCGCAGAACCAGACGCTCATCGAGGTTGAGGGTTGGGAGGGCGAAAAGCCCCACAACACGTTTGCCCGCAAGGTGTACGATCCCGAGGCTGGTACGTTCTCGGACATTCCGGTGCCTGTGCAGCCCGTGATTACCTACAAGAAGGACATCTGGCTGAGGGCAACCGACGAGGAAGCCGACATCATCGAAGCCGTGCTGGGCCAGCAGAGCACGCGCAAGCAGCGCATCTTCAACGAAGCCACCTATCTGGACCACTCGGACCCGCTGTTCGCAGAACTGCTCGCGGGCTTCGTGACAGCGTTTGGAACAGAGAGAGCCGGCCAGTTGCTGGCCGGCTCCTGAGGTTCACGAATCGTGAGGGCTATGAGCGGCTGAGCAGTTGTTTCAGCCGTTCTTCCTCCTCGGGCACGGATGCGCCCGTGATGCCATCCGCTGTGAACGAGATTGGGTCGATCATACCCGAGCCGTAGTCGCCCAGGCGGTCTGTGAGGTCGACGTGGCCCTCGAATTCGTAGTCTCTGAACCGGTACGCACGTAGGCCATTCATCACGATCACCGTCACCGTGTTGTGCTCGCTGTTGAACGTGATGGCGTCGATGAACGTGCGCAGCGCGGCGTTGGTGCGAGCGCGGAGCATGTACACGGTGCTCTTGTCGGCTGTTCGCCACTCCGCCCGCATGCGGTCGATCTCGTCCTCCGTGATGCTCTGCGCGCTCATGGTCATTTCAGCGTCTGCCTTCTGGCGCTCCAGGCCAGCCAGAGCAGTTTCCAAGTCACTGCGCTGAGCCTTGCGCTGAGTTAGCCGCTGCCTGATTTCGGAGGTGTCGCCGTCGGCTTCCTCCAACTGATCCAGCAGCCGGGCTTCGCGCTTGCGGATATCCTCAATCTGGTGCCGGATGGCAGCCATCTGCTCAAGGATCGCATCCAATGGATTGTTGGCTTGCTGCTGCCGGAGCACGTCGCTGAGGCGAAACTCTCGCACATTGTCGAGGATGGCTGCTTCCAGCGGATCGTACTGAAACAACTTCGCCGGTTGAGGGCAGCCCCGTGAACGCCTGCGGTTGCCGCAGGTGATGTAGTGCTGGAGCCCGTATTCCTCGGCACGCCTGCGCGTGATGTGATGCATGTTCATGGCATCGCGGCAGTGCTCGCAGCGGCACATGCCCGTGAACAGGTTGCTGAACAGGCTTCCCTTGCGCCCACCGCTGCCGTGATAGGGGCGCTTCTGCTGCTGTGCCCGCTGCCACAGGTCGTGGCTCACTACCGCTGGGAAGTAGCCGAGGATTGGTTCGCCCACGGGAATGTTCGCCCGCTTGGGTCCTTCACGGTTGGGCTGAAACTCACCCAGCGTGTCCCTGCCGTTGATCACCCTGCCCACCATGCCCGAGTACCAACCGCTGCTGCTCGTTTTGAACGGGGGCACGCTCTCGGCATTGAGCGCTTGAGCAATGGCCATCTGCCCCATGCCGCTGGCAGCCATCTCGAATATGCGGCGCACAGTGGGGGCATGCTCGTTGAGCACGAACTCGTACTTGCCGCGTCCCACCTTGGTGGCGTCGATCCATCCGGGCGCGCTGAGCGTGAAGCCGTAGCCGCCCTCTGCATACAGTGCTCGCCGGGCCTCGTAGGATTTCTCCATGCGCTGGCTCTTGCGCAGGCTCTCCTCATGGGCTCGCGCCATGATGGTGAGCGAGATGATGAGTTTGCTCCAGTCGTTGCCCACGGTCTCCTGGCTGTACATCTGATCATCGCCAAGCGTGACAATGGTGATGCCCGCGCGGATGATCTCCAGGAACAGGCTCAGCGCCTCCAGCACCTGATCGCGCGACAATCTGTCCAGGCTCTCAACGAGCAGATAACTGCCCCTGCGGATGCGGCCTTGTTCCACCATTTCGAGAAAGCGGCCCAACGCTCCATCGGTGCGGTTGCGCCCCTTGAACGCACTGATGCCGATGTCGCGCAGACTGCCATCTAGTGCGACATTATGTCGTTCCGCCCACTCTCTGCTCATCTGCAACTGCCGACGAAGGCTGTCGCCAGTAATCTGCTTCTCGGTGCTCATCCGTATGTAGGAATACGCGACGTGCACCGAACTCGGGACTGTGCTCTCCACTGCCACCTCCGTGGGCTGCGCATGTGCAATCGCACGGGGGTTGCTACGACGCCGTGAACAACGGGGTCTACAAGGCGGGCTTCGCCACCGAGCAGGCCGCCTACGCGGAGGCCTTCACCGCTCTGTTCGCCGAACTCGACGCCCTGGAGGCTCGCCTCGATACGGCGCGCTACCTCTGCGGCGACCGGCTGACCGAGGCGGATATCCGGCTGTTCACCACCCTGGTGCGGTTCGACGCCGTCTATGTCGGGCACTTCAAGTGCAACCGGCAGCGCATCGCCGACTATCCCAACCTGTCGAACTATCTGCGCGACCTCTACGCCCTGCCGGGGGTCGCCGGCACGGTGAACCTCACCCATATCAAGCGGCACTATTACGAGAGCCACCCGACCATCAATCCGACCCGGATCGTGCCCCTCGGACCGGCCCTAGACTTCGACGCCCCGAACGATCGCGCCGCGCGCTTTCCCGCCTGACCCCGGGGCCTTGAGCGCCCGCCGCCCCTCGACGAACCGACCCGCAGCCTTACATCGGAACCATGATGCGCCTCTCGACCACCCGCCTCGTCCTCGCCGCCGCCCCGCTCCTCGTCGCCGCGCCTGCCCTGGCCCAGACGGCCGTCAAGCTGGAGGGCCGCTGCGAGAAGCTCGTGATCGCCGGCAAGGACGTGACCGCGACCTGCAAGAACACCTTGATGAACACGGTCTCGCGCAACCGCACGAGCTTCGACTTCGCCGCCGAGGGCCGGGCCCTGAGCTTCAGCGGCAACGGCGCCCAGCAGGAGCGGACGGAGGAGACCGACCCGCTCCAGCCGATCAACCTCGTGATCCCGAGCGAGACGACGAAGGACGGCGTGGCGCAGGGACCGCTGGTGGCCGTCGGCTCCTGCGCCTTCAGCACCCCGGAGCCGGGCAAGACCGCAATCACCTGCGAGGCGAACGCCGCCAAGGGAGCCTACCAGGGCGTCTTCGTGACCGATGCCAAGACACCGGATGCGGGCAAGACACCGGATGCGGGCAAGACACCCGAAGGGGCCAAGACACCGGAAGCAGGCAACGCCGGTGGGAGCGCGCCCCGCTAGGCGCGCCGGTCTGTCTCCGGAGATCGGATCGCCGCGATGGGACTCGCCGGAGCCCCCGGGGGCGATTGCGTGTGGACGTCCGCTCTGGTCCGAGCGCGCGGAGTTCCCATCTCTTGACGCAGGATGGAATGGGCGGACAGACCCGGACCTTCCGACGGATCCAAACGAAGGCCTCGAGGACGTTATGCTGAACGATGCGCCGGTGCCGGGCGGCCCCACCCCCACCAAGGACGTGACCACGGCGAGCTTCCGCCAGGACGTCATCGCCGAGTCGATGCAGCAGCCCGTGCTCGTCGACTTCTGGGCGCCGTGGTGCGGCCCCTGCAAGCAGCTCGCCCCCGTCCTGGAGAAGGTGGTCGCGGGCTCCGCCGGCACGGTGAAGCTCGTCAAGATGAACATCGACGAGCATCCCTCCATCGCCGGCCAGCTCGGCATCCAGTCGATCCCCGCCGTGATCGCCTTCGACAAGGGCCAGCCGGTGGACGGCTTCATGGGCGCGGTGCCGGAGGCCCAGATCAAGGAATTCATCGCGCGCTTGGCCGGCCCCGCCGGCCCGACGCCGATCGAGGAGGCCATGTCGGAGGCCGAGGCCCTCCTCGGGGTGGGCGACGTGGCGCAGGCCGCGCAGCTCTACGCCGCCGTGCTCTCCGAGGAGCCCGAGAACGTCGACGCGATCGCGGCCCTGGCCAAGATTCAGCTCGACCTCGGCGACATCGAGAACGCCAAGCAGATCGTCGCCATGGCGCCGCCCGAGAAGGCGTCCCATGCGGGCCTTGCCAGCGTGCGCGCAGCGATCGAGCTCGCCGAGCAGGCGGCGGCCCTGGGCGACCTCGGCACCTTCCAGACTCGGATCGAGGCCGACCCGAACGACTTCCAGGCCCGCTTCGACCTCGCGCTCGGCCTCAACGGCCGCAACATGCGCGACGAGGCGGTGGACCAGCTGATCGAGATCGAGCGCCGGGACCGGACCTGGAACGAGGGCGCGGCGCGCAAGCAGCTCCTCACCTTCTTCGAGGCCTGGGGCCTGATGGACAAGGCCTCGATCCGCGGGCGGCGACGCCTGTCGACGCTGGTCTTCGCCTGAGGCCGCGAACGAACCGCAGGGGAACACGATGAGCACGCATGCGGGCTACAAGGGACCGGCCGACTGCCCCGGAGTAATTCCGGTCTTCCCGCTGCCCGGTGCGTTGCTGCTGCCGCGTGGACAGATGCCGCTGAACATCTTCGAGCCGCGCTACCTCGCCATGATCGACGATGCCCTGCGCACGGACCGGATCATCGGCATGATCCAGCCCGACGTGGAGGCGGGCTCGTCGCCGATGACGCCGAAGCTCTTCCGGGTCGGCTGCGCCGGGCGGATCACCCAGTTCGCCGAGACCGGCGACGGGCGCTACCTGATCTCGCTCACCGGCATCGCCCGCTTCCGGGTGGAGAGCGAGCTCGCCACCACCACGCGCTACCGGCGCTGCCAGGTCTCCTACGACGACTTCGCCACGGATTTCGAGGC
This sequence comes from Methylobacterium sp. BI1, assembly GCF_056680125.1. NCBI lineage: Bacteria > Pseudomonadati > Pseudomonadota > Alphaproteobacteria > Hyphomicrobiales > Methylobacteriaceae > Methylobacterium > Methylobacterium sp. BI1. The sequence goes on from NZ_CM155267.1 coordinate 798,716, forward strand.
GCGGGCGGGCGAGGAGGCGGTGGACCGCGAGGGCGTGCTCAAGGCCCTGCGCGACTTCGTCGAGGTCAACGACCTCAAGGTCGACTGGGCCGGCATCGAGGAGGCGCCCAACGAGGCGCTGGTCAACGCCCTCTGCATGATGAGTCCCTTCGGCGCTCGCGAGAAGCAGGCCATGCTGGAGGCGCCGGACCTCAAGACGCGGGCGGAGGTCTTGATTGCGGTGACCGAAATGGAGTTGGTGCGCGGGTCGGGCTCCGAGCCCACCCTGCAGTAGTTCTTGCCCGCGAAGGATACGCCCCAGATGGCCGATGACACCCCGAGCCCCGTCGAGGCCACCCGCGTCGACCCCAAGCTCCTCGAACTCCTCGTCTGCCCGCTGACGAAGGACACCCTCGAGTACGATGCCGGCCGCCAGGAGCTGGTGAGCCGCTCCGCCCGCCTCGCCTACCCGATTCGCGACGGCATCCCGATCATGCTGCCGGAAGAAGCGCGCGCGCTCACCGACTGATCGGCCGCACCGGCATGACCGATCGCCCGACCATCGCCATCGTCGCCACTGGCGGCACCATCGCGATGAAGCACGATCCCGTCACGGGGGCCCCGGTCCCCGCCCTGACGGGGGCCGACCTCGCCGCCGCGGTGCCGCGCCTGGCCGACCTCGCGCGGATCGAGGTGGTCGAATTCGCCAATGTGCCGAGCGCCTATCTAGGCCCGGAGCACTGGCCCGGCCTCAGCCGCACGGTGGCGGGCCTGCTGGCGCGGCCGGACATCGCGGGCGCCATCGTCCTGCACGGCACCGACACTCTCGACCAGACCGCCTATTTCCTTGACCTGACGCTGGCGAGCGACAAGCCTGTGGTGATGGTGGGCGCCCAGCGCAACGCCTCCGAGGCGGATGCCGACGGGGCGCGCAACCTCCTCAACGCGGTCCGGCAGATCCTGGCCCAGAGCGGGCGCGACGATCTGCGTGGGCTCGGCGTTACGGTAACGCTCAACCACAACATCAACGCCGCCCGCGAGGTGCGGAAGTCCCACACCAACAACGTCGAGACCTTCCAGTCCGGCGAGGCCGGCTTCCTCGGCCACGTGGACGAGGACCGCGTCGTGTTCGCCCGCAAGTCCCTGCGGCGCCAGACTTTGCCGCTCCCCGAGCGGCTCGCCCGGGTCGAGCTCGTTGCGATGACGGCCGGCGCCGACGGGCGCCAGCTCCGCCACGCGGTGGCGGACGGGGCCGAGGGCGTGGTGATCGCCGCCTACGGCTTCGGCAACGTCAACGAGGCCCTGTACGACGCGGTGGTGGAGGCCATGACCGCCGGCGTCGTCATCGTGGTGGCGAGTCAGGTCCCGCACGGCCGGGCACTCCCGGTCTATGGCTTCAAGGGCGGCGGAAGCACGCTGCGGGCGGCGGGCGCGGTCTTCGCCGACGACCTCTCGCCGGACAAGGCCCGTGTCCTGGCGCTGCTCGCGCTGCCGATCACACGGGACCGCGAAGCATTGCAAGCGTATTACGACCGGTAACGCCAAGCTTCCGCATGATCGTTCACCGTGGTCATGGCTCGTTCAGACACGTCCGGCAATAAGTCTCATCAGTCGATTGCGGCGCTTGTCACAATCCTGCCGCTTCGGTGGGTATGCTCAGCGCACTCTCACTTGATCGTCTGCTTGAAAAGCCGGTGCGCCATCCTGTGGCCGCGGCTCGGGCGGACGCTGTTTTGCCGAAGGATGATGCATGTCCAAAGTTGCGGTGGTTCTGGCGCTCGGAGCCGGCCTGTCCTCGCCCGCGATGATCCCGGCCGCCGCCCGTGACGGCGGAAACTTCAACGGGGCCTGGTCGGTGGAACTCGTCACCGAGAGCGGCATGGTCTGCGACTCCCGCTACACCTACGGGGTGTCGGTGCAGGAGGGGCAGGTCCGCCTCACCTCCGCGGCGGCCGGTGCCACCTTGAACGGCCGCGTCGGACCGGACGGCACGGTCGGCCTCAACGTTTCGAACGGCACCGCCTCGGGCGCGGTCTCGGGGCGCCTGCAGGCCCAGAGCGGCAGCGGGACCTGGAAGGTCGCCTCCCTGTGCTCGGGCCGCTGGACGGCCCGGCGCCACACCACCCGGACCGCCCAGGCGGACTAGCGCTTCGCGGTCGGGGCGGTCCCGCCAGCCTCGGGAGTCGAGGGAGGCCGAGCCCTTCTCGTCCATGTCCCTCCCCCCAAGAGGGGAGAGGGACGCCGTCGGTTCAGGGCGTCAGGCGGCCGCGAGCCACTGGCGCGCTTCCTCGATATGCGCGCGGTCGAAGGTCTTGATCTGGGCCGGCGAGACCTTGCCGAAAGTGTCGGCGATCATCCGCAGCCAGGAAGCGTCGGTCACCAGGGCGACGTGGCTGACACCCTTCATCATGGCGAGGCCGAAGCGCGGGTCCTTGAAGAAGGCGGCCGGCTCCATGCCCTTGAAGTCGCGCACGTCCTCCAACAGCTTGATCTTGCCGCCCTTGTCGAGGTCGGCCTGCATGGCGGAGATCACGGTGTTCATCTCGGCATCGGTGATCTGGCCGTCGACGACGATCTCGGCGACGCTCGAATCCGGCTTCTTGGTGTAGGTCAGCACGTGTGGCACTCCTCAGGGGGTCGAACGCTACCCAAGCGAACGTCGAGCCAGCGTTATAGGAAACTCTGCGGGTCCACGTCGATGGCGACCTTCACGTTGCCGCGAACCTTCGGACCGCGCGCCAGCCACTCGCGCAGGTAGGTCTGCAGGTCGACCGCGCGCTCGGTCTTCACCAGCAGGCGGAAGCGGTATCGCCCGCGGATCAGGGCCAGCGGCGCCTCGGCGGGGCCGAGAACCATCACGCCCTCCGGCGGCTCGGCGGCCCTCGCCAGCGCCTGCCCGTGGGCCTCGGCCACCTCGCGCTCGTTCGCCGAGACGATGAGGGCGGCCAGACGCCCGAACGGCGGGAGACCGGCGGCCTCCCGGGCGCCGATCTCTTCGTCGTAGAAGCGCTCCGAATCTCCCGAGAGCAGCGCCGCGATCACCGGATGCTCCGGCTGGTAGGTCTGGAGCAGGGCGCGGCCCGGCTTCTCGCCGCGCCCGGCCCGGCCGGTCACCTGCTGCAGCAGCTGGAAGGTGCGCTCGGCCGCCCGCGGATCGCCGGAGGTCAGGCCGATATCCGCGTCGAGGACGCCCACCAGGGTCAGGTGCGGGAAGTTGTGGCCCTTGGCCACGAGCTGCGTGCCGATGACGATGTCGCAGCCGCCCTCCGCCACGGTCTGGAGTTCGGCCCGCAGGCGCTCGGCCCCGCCGGGAAAGTCGCTCGACAGGACGATGACGCGCTTGTCCGGAAAGAGCTCGGCCACCTCCTCGGCGATGCGCTCCACGCCCGGCCCGCAGGGCGTGAGATTGTCGAAGGTGCCGCATTCCGAGCAGGAATCCGGGCGCCGCTCGGCATAGCCGCACTGGTGGCAGACCAGCGCCCGGCGGAAGCGGTGCTCCACCAGCCAGGTCGAGCAGTTGCGGCACTGGTAGCGGTGGCCGCAGGCCCGGCACAGGGTCAGGGGGGCGTAGCCCCGCCGGTTCAGGAACAGCAGGGCCTGGTCGCCGGATTCCACGGTCTCCCGCACGGCCGCGACCAGGGCCGGGGCGATGAAGCGCCCGCGCTCAGGCTTGTCGGCGCGCATGTCGATGGCGGCGATGTCGGGCAGGCGCCGGCCGCCGAAGCGCTCGGGCAGGGCGATGCGGCGGTAGCGGCCGCGCTCGGCATTGACCCGGGTCTCGATGGAGGGCGTCGCGGAAGCGAGCACCACCGGGCAGTTCTCGATCCGCCCGCGCACCACCGCCATGTCGCGGGCGTGGTAATGCACCCCGTCCTCCTGCTTGTAGGCGGCCTCGTGCTCCTCATCGACGACGATGAGGCCGAGATCCGAGAAGGGCAGGAACAGGGCCGAGCGCGCGCCCACCACCACGGCGATCTCGCCCGCCGTGACCCCGGCGCGGATGCGCTCGCGGCGCTTGCCGCCGATGCCCGAGTGCCAGGCGGCAGGGCGCGCGCCGAAGCGCTCGGCGAAGCGATCGAGGAACTGCGCCGTCAGTGCAATCTCGGGCATCAGGATCAGGGCCTGGTGCCCGCGGCGGACGCAATCGGCCACCGCCTCGAAATACACCTCCGTCTTCCCCGAGCCGGTGACGCCCTCCAGCAGCACCGTGGGGGCCTTCGCCTCGGCCCCCGGCGGCGGCACCTTGCCGTCGGAAGCGGCAGGCGCCGGCAGGGGATCGCCGATGGCATCCGTGGGCGGCGGCGCGTCGGGCGCCGGGTTCATCAGCGCGACGAGTTCCCGCACCGCCGCCTCCTGCGCCTCCGACAGGGGCACGCGGGCATGGTCCGGGTCCGGCGGCAGGGCGACGGGCTCAGGCGCCAGGGCCACCGCCTCGAGGGCGCCGTCGTCGATCAGGCCGTCGACGACGCTCAGGGAGACGCCGGCCTCCTTGGCCAGCGCGCTCTTGCCCCGCATCGTCCCGTCGGCCGCCACCGCCAGCACCTTGGTGCGGGCCGCGGTCGGCCGGGCCGGGGCCTTGCCCGAGGCGCGGACCCCGACCCGCACCGTCTCGGTCAGGGCCGCCTCGTCCGGCAGGCGCAGGGCCATGGCCAGCGCCGAGCCCTTCGGCGCCAGGGTGTAGCGGGCGAGCCAGTCGACGAGCTCGCGAAGCGCGTCGGGCAGGGCCGGCACGTCGATCCGGCCGGTGACCGGGCGCAGGTTCGAGCCGCCGGGGCTCTGGCGCACGCCCCAGACCACTCCCACGGTCTCGCGCGGCCCGAGGGGGATCTGCACGACCTCACCCACCGCGAGGTCGAGCCCGGCCGGCACGGCGTAGCTGTAGGCGCTGTCCAGCGCCAGCGGGATCAGGATCTCGGCGATGCAGGGCATCGGGCGGGGCTTTGACGGAACATAACCGGAATATAAGCATGCCGGAGGCAATGCGCGACCGCCGCGCCGCCGATCGTCGCCCGGAGGCGCGCAGGATGGACGGACCCGAGCCCGCGGCCTCCGGAACGACCGGCGATCCGGCCCCCGACGGCGTGCTGCTCCTGCACGGCCTCGCCCGGCGGGCCGCCTCCCTGGCCCGGATGGAGCGCGCCGTCCGGGCGGCGGGGTTCGCGACGCTAAACCTCGATTATCCCTCCCGCACAGCGGATCTCGCGGCTCTCGCGGGCATCATCGGACCGCCCGCCGCCGCGTTCGCCGCCCGGGTGCGGACCCTCCACGTGGTCACCCACTCGATGGGCGGGCTCCTGGCCCGGGCCTGGCTCCGTGTAGGCCGGCCGGCCAATCTCGGACGGGTCGTGATGCTGGGCCCGCCGAACGGCGGCAGCGAGGTCGCCGACCGCCTGCACGCCCTGCGCGTCTACCGGCGCGTCTTCGGCCCGGCCGGCGCCGAGCTGACGACGCGGCCGGACGAAAGCCTGCGCGACCGCCTCGGTCCGGTCGACTTTCCCCTCGGGATCATCGCGGGGGAACGCACGCTCTATCCCATCGAGTCCTGGCTGATGCTGCCGGGTCCCGACGACGGCCGGGTCACCGTTGCGCGCACGCGGGTCGCCGGGATGGCGGATCACATCATCCTGCATACCAGCCACGGCCTGATGATGCGCAACCCCGCGGTCATCGCCGAGACCCTGTACTTCCTGCGCACCGGAGGGTTTTCGCCGTCCGCCCGCGGTGACACAAGGCGCGCATGAGCCTCGACGCGCCCCCGCCCGATTCCGTGCCGCCGCGCCTCGACCTGCGCGGCATCGGCCTGCGCTTCGGCACGGTGCAGGCCCTCGCCGACGTCTCGCTTCAGGTCCGGCCCGGCGAGATCCTGGCCCTTCTCGGCGATTCCGGTTGCGGCAAGAGCACGCTCCTGCGGGCGATCGCCGGGCTGGAGCAGCCGCAGACCGGCACGATCCGCCTCGACGGCACCCTGGTCAGCCAGGACGGTCGCGGCGTCGCGCCCGAGGCGCGCGGCGTCGGGCTGATGTTCCAGGACTACGCGCTGTTCCCCCACCTCACCGTGGCGGAGAACGTCCGCTTCGGCCTCCACGGCAAAAGCCTCCCGGGCAGGCCCGCGGCCGAGGCCCGTGCCCTGGCGCAGGCCCGGCTGGAACAGGTCGGCCTCGCCGACCGGGCCAGGAGCTATCCCGGCACGCTCTCGGGCGGCGAGAGCCAGCGCGTTGCCCTGGCCCGCGCCCTGGCCCCGGGGCCGCGCATCCTCCTCCTCGACGAGCCGTTCTCGAATCTCGACCGGCGCACCCGCGACCGGGTCCGCGACGACACCCTGGCGGTCCTGCGCGCCAGCGGCGCCACCACGCTCCTCGTCACCCACGATCCCGAGGAGGCCCTGGGCTTCGCCGACCGCATCGCCCTGATGCGGCGGGGGCGCATCGTGCAGGTCGGCACCGGGCCGGACCTGTATTGCCGCCCCGCGACGCGCTTTGCCGCCCGCTTCTTCGGCGACCTCGTCGAACTCGGCGGGACCTGCCGCGACGGCAGCGTGGCGACGCCGTTCGGTCCGGTCCCCGCGCCGGGCCATGCCGAGGGCGCGGCCGTCATCCTGTGCCTGCGCCCCGAATCCATCCGCCTCGGGGCGCCGGAGGCTTCCCTCCAGGCCGTCGTGCAGGGGCGTCGCTTCCTCAGGGGCGCCGCCCTCCTGACCCTCGGGGCGGACGGCTTGCCCGAGCCCCTCCGCCTGCCCGTGCCGGCGGACGACCCGCGCGGGCCGGGGGATGCGGTCGGCCTGAGCCTCGATCCGGAGCGCTGCTTTATTTTTGCAGCCGAGGCGGATTAAAACACAGTTTCGGATCGAACCTGTGCTTGGGTCGACCTAATAGTTTCGAATTGTTTTAAGTCCAAAACATCACGCTTGTGTTTTTCTCGCCGATGCTTCTGAACACCCGTCACGTTTTGACGGAGGGGTGTCGGGCATGGCTGGTGGGATCAAGGCAATCGGGTTCGCGAGCCTCGTGCTGGCGGCCCTCGTCGGCACGGCGTCGGCCGCGGAGGTCAACCTCTACACCACCCGCGAGCCCGGCCTGATCCGGCCCCTGCTCGACGCCTTCACCGCCAAGAGCGGCGTCACGGTCAACACGGTGTTCGTCGAGAAGGGCCTCGCCGAGCGCGTGGCGGCCGAGGGCGCCCGTGCCAAGGCCGACGTGCTGATGACCGTGGACGTCGGCAACCTCATCGACCTCGTCGATCGCGACCTCGCCCAGCCGGTGCGTTCGGGCGTGCTGGAGGCGGCGGTGCCCGCCACCCTGCGCGACGCCGACGGCCGCTGGTTCGCCCTCTCCATGCGGGCCCGGGTGCTCTACGCCGACACGGATCTCGCCGACCTCAAGGCCATCACCTACGAGGGGCTGGCGGACCCGACCTGGAAGGGCGGCCTCTGCCTGCGCTCGGGCCAGCACCCCTACAACACGGCCCTCGTCGCCCATTACCTCGTCAAGCACGGCCCGGAGAAGACCGAGGCCTGGTTGCGGGCCCTGAAAGCCAACCTCGCCCGGAAGCCCGCCGGCGGCGACCGCGACGTCGCCCGCGACATCCTCGCCGACACCTGCAAGATCGGCCTCGGCAATTCCTACTATGTCGGCCTGATGCGCTCCGGCCGCGGCGGCCCCGAGCAGCGGAAGTGGGGCGACGGCATCAAGGTGGTCATGCCGACCTTCGCGGGCGGCGGCACCCACGTGAACATCTCGGGCGCGGCGGTCGCCAAGAACGCCCCCAACCGCGACGAGGCGGTCAAGCTCCTCGAATACCTCGTCTCCGACGAGGCCCAGGGGCTCTACGCCAAGGCCGACTACGAGTACCCGGTGAAGGCCGGCGCGCCGATCGACCCCCTCCTGACCGCCCTCGGCCCCCTGACCATCGATTCCGTGCCGCTGGTCGAGATCGCCCGCAACCGCAAGGCGGCGAGCCTCCTCCTCGACACGGTCGGGTTCGACAACTGAGGGCCGCGTGGTGATGACGCGCGGGACGACGCACGCCGTCGTGGAAGGCGCCCCCCGCCTCCGTCATCCCGACGCGCCGAAAACGGGCCTGGGTCCGGCATGACCGGGGCCGTCTCCACCCTCTCGCCCTCCGCCCTCTCGCCCGCAGCGCGTCCCGGCGCCCTGGCCTGGAGCGCCGGCGGCCTGCTGCTGTGCGCCCTGGTGCTCAGTCCCGTGATCGCCCTCATGGTTGCGGCCGGGGAGGGGAGCGGCGACGCGGCGGGCGGGGCGCTCTGGCCGCACCTCGTCGCCCACGTGCTGCCCCAGGCCCTGCGCGACACCGCCCTGCTGCTCGCCGGTGTGGGCGTGCTCGTGGTGGTGCTCGGAGCAGGCTCCGCCTGGCTCGTGGCAGCCTACGACTTTCCCGGCCGGCGCCTGCTGGAGGCGGGGCTGCTCCTGCCGATGGCGGTGCCGACCTACATCGTCGCCTTCGCGTATCTCGACCTGATGCATCCGATCGGACCGGTGCAGACCACCCTGCGCGATGTCCTCGGCTATGCCCGCCCACGCGACTTCGTGCTGCCGGAGGTCCGCTCGCTGCCCGGCTGCATCCTGCTCCTCGGCTTCGTGCTCTATCCCTACGTCTACCTGCCGACCCGGGCCCTGTTCCTGATGCAGGCCGCCAACCTCATCGAGGCGGCGCGGATGCTCGGGCGCCGGCCCTCCGCCACCTTCCTCCGGGTCGCCCTGCCGATGGCGCGCCCGGCCATCGCCCTCGGCGCGAGCCTCGCCCTGATGGAGGCCCTGAACGACATCGGCGCGGCGGAATTCCTCGGGGTGCGCACGCTGACGGTCCAGGTCTACGCGACCTGGGTCAACCGCTCGGATCTTGCCGGCGCGGCCCAGATCGCCCTCGTCATGCTGGTGGCCGTCGTCGCCCTGATGGCCCTGGAACGCTGGGCCCGGGCCGGGCGCGGGTTCGCGAGCGGCGCCCAGCGACCGCGCCGCCTCGCCCGGCAGCGGTTGCGCGGCCTGCGCGCCGCGGCCGCCCTGGCCCTCGGCCTCGTGCCCGTGGCCATCGGCTTCGCGATTCCCGCGACCTACCTCGTGCAGGCCGCACTGCGCCGGATCTGGCGGAGCGGTGTGCCGGAGACGATCCTGCCGGAGATCGGTCACACCCTGTTGTATGCCGGCGTCGCGACCGTGATCGCCGCAGCCCTGGGCTTCGTGGTGGCGGCAGGGCCGCGCCTCGTCGCCCGGCGCTGGGGCGAGGCGCTGATCCGGGTGGCGAGCCTCGGCTACGCGCTCCCCGGCGCGATCCTGGCCATCGGCCTCCTCGGGCCCCTGGCCTGGGCCGACGCCACCCTGTCGGCGGGGACGACGCGGCTCTTCGGGGTCGCCCCGGCCCTGATCGGCCTCGGCACCGGCGGCGCCCTCGTCACCGCCTACCTCGTGCGCTTCCTGGCCGTCAGCATCGGCACCTGCGAGGCCGGCCTCGGCCGGGTGCCCCGCAGCCTGCCGGATGCCGGGCGGATGCTCGGCCGCGGGCCCGGCGCCACCCTGTGGCGGGTCCAGCTCCCCCTGGCCTGGCCGGCGGTGCTGAGCGGCGCGCTGCTGGTCTTCGTGGACTGCGTCAAGGAATTGCCCGCGACCCTGCTGCTGCGGCCCCTCAACGTGGAGACCCTGGCGACCCACCTCTATGGCGAGGCCGCGCGCGGCACCTACGAGGACGGCACGGTGGCGGCCCTCCTCATCGTCGCCGTCGGGCTCGTGCCGGTGGTGATCCTGCTCCGGCTCGGAACCCCGCGCGGCGAAGCCGGCGCAGAACCTGCCGATCAGCGCTTGACGCGGCCGCGCCCCTCGCCCTAGAAGGCCCTCGGTCAGGCGACACAGCCCAGCCGGACGGTCTTTCGCCGCACGATCGCGGCCTTGGTCGAGCGGACGTTCGCCGAGCCGGCGGAAGACGGGTCAGGACGGTTAGCACAGCGGTAGTGCGTTCCCTTCACACGGGAGAGGTCGCAGGTTCGATCCCTGCACCGTCCACCATTCCCCTCTTCGATCCCTATTCCATCCCTGACTTTCGCGCTTCGGTCGGCTGTCGCCGATCGCCGTCGGGCCGCCCTTACGGGACGGCGCGATCCGGCGCCCGGCGGGGCGTGAGCAGCAGCACCAGCGCGCCCGCCGCCATGCAGACGATCGATCCGGCCAGCACGCCGACCTTGGTCTCGGCCTCGAGCTCCGGCGCGTCGGCGAAGGCCAGGAGGCCGATGAACAGGCTCATGGTGAAGCCGATGCCGCAGAGGAGCGAGACGCCGTAGATCTGCATCCAGCCGGCCCCCGCCGGCCGCTGGGCGAGCCCGAGCTTCACGGCCGCCAGGACGAAGCCGAACACGCCGAGCTGCTTGCCGACGATCAGACCGAGGGCGACGCCGAGGGTCACGGGGTCGAGCAGCATCCTGGGCGTGAAGCCCGCCAGCGACACCCCCGCATTGGCGAAGCCGAAGATCGGCAGGATCAGGTAGGCCGACCAGGGGTGGAGCGCGTGCTCCAGCCGATGCAGGGGCAAGGTCGGATCGTCCGGCCGTCCGATGCTGAGCCGCAGGGGAATCGTCAGGGCCAGGAGCACGCCCGCCACGGTGGCGTGCACCCCGGATTTCAGGACGAAGACCCACAGCACCGCGCCGAGGACGAGGTAGGGTGCGAGACGGCTGATGCCGGCCCGGTTCAGCCCATAGAGCACCGCCAGGGTCGCGGCCGCGCCGCCCAGCATCGGCAGGGACAGGTCCGCGGTGTAGAACAGCGCGATGATGAGCACCGCGCCGAGATCGTCGATGATGGCAAGGGCGGTGAGGAACACCTTGAGGGAGACCGGCACACGGGAGCCGAGCAGGGCCAGGATGCCGAGGGCGAAGGCGATGTCGGTGGCGGCGGGAATCGCCCAGCCGCGGAGGGTCTCCGGCGAGTGCCGGTTGACCACCGCGTAGACCAGGGCCGGCGCGGCCATGCCGCCGAGGGCGGCGAGGCCGGGCAGGATCCGGTCCGGCCAGGTCCGCAGGCGCCCATCCAGCATCTCGCGCTTGATCTCGAGGCCGACGAGCAGGAAGAACAGCGCCATCAGGGCGTCGTTGATCCAGTGCAGGACGCTCAAGCCCCCGACCTTGGCCTGCAGGACCGCGAAGTAGCGCTCCGCCAGGGGCGAGTTCGCCACCACGAGGGCGAGCACCGCGCTCGCCATCAGCACGAGGCCGCCGCCGGCCTCGGAGGTGAGCGTCGACCGGAAGGCCGAGAACGGCCGGCGGAGCGGGGCAGGGGCGTGCATGGGGTTTCCCTTACAAGACCCGGGCCGGGACACAACGCCTGGGTCGGGACGCACGCAAAGCCCGAGACGCACGCCAAGCCCGAGACGCGATCGCGGCTGCGGGTCAGCGGGGATGCCTCGGCGTCCAGGCCGCAACGTCTCGGCGCTCGACCAGTGCGAGTGCGTGGAATCCCTTCGATAGCCCCTCGGGCCCCGTACCTGGCCGCACGCAGATCTGCGGAGGCTTTGGAACAGACCTGTCTATCCCCACCGCTTATCCGGGTTCGATACGCCGAAAACAGTTGCCGTCGGTGGGAGCGGAAGTCGTCCACAATCCTTGTTGGCTGCAGGCCCCTGCCAAGACTCGCCCCGCCGTTTACCAAGGTGCGCGAACGACCTTATCGAACCGGACGGCACCTGCAATCCCTGGACGGCCCTCGATGGTCGGGGCGCAACACCGACTGTCGCCATACGCCGCCTGCACAGCATCGATTCGATCCGTGGTCTGGCCGCCCTGGCGGTCATCTACGCCCATACCGTCGAGTTCGGCCTGAAGACGCAGATCGGACCGTTTCCCCTCGAACGCACCTTCCTGTCCGGGCTGACCGAGTACGTCGATGTGGGCAAGATCGCCGTGACGCTGTTCTTCGCCGTGTCGGGCTTCGTAGTCCCCTTCTCGCTGTTCAAGGCGGGCGACCGGCCGATCCTGGCCTTCGCCGTGTCCCGGTTCTTTCGCCTCTATCCCGCCTACTGGCTCTCGATCCCCTGCGGGCTGCTGGTCCTGTTCGTCTGGGCGGGCCGCGACATCCCCGCCGTGCTCGTGCCCGCCAACATCACGATGCTGCAGCAGTTCCTCGACGTGGAGAACATCATCGCCCTGTACTGGACCCTGCAGATCGAGCTGATCTTCTACTGCCTCTGCGTCGGGCTCTTCGTCCTCGGGCGTCTCGACGATGCCATCAGCGTCGTGCTGTCGGCCCTCGCCCTGATCGGGGCCGCCCTCGGCCTCGCCGCCCTGCGCTTCGCCCTCGAGCGGAAATTTCCGGTGGCCGTTCCCCTGTCCCTGGCGGTGATGTTCTGGGGGCTGTGCCTGCGCTACCACGTCCTCGAGCGGCGGCCGGGCTGGGGCACGGCCCTCACGGTGGTCACCGGGGCGCTGGTCTGCGCGATCCCGCTGGTCTCCGTGCTCGCCTACGGGCGCGACATGGGCTTTCACGAGAACTGGGTGAAGTACCTCGTCACCTACTGGGCCGCGATGGCGCTGTTCGCCCTGCTGTCCCTGAAGCTGCGCATCGAGGGGCGGTTGTTCACCTTCCTCGGCGCCATCAGTTACTCGATCTACCTGTTCGGGCCGGTGGTCCAGGCGGTGCTCGAGCATGCGCTGGCCGGCTACGCGCCGGTCATTCCGATCCACCTGTTCGCCGGCGCGACGGCCCTCGCGACGGTCGCGGTCGCGGCCCTGGTGTATCGCTGGATCGAGGCACCCGCCATCGCGCTGGGACGCCACATGGCCCGTCGCCATCTCCTGCCCACCACCGGCGCGCGGCGGGAGGCGCACGCCACGGCCGCTCCGATGATCGGCCGCTCCGAGATCTGAGCCGGTCGCCGGGGCGAGGCGGCGCGGCCCTCGGCCGTGTCGCCAGCGGGACGATCCCGCAAACGTCCTGCGAAATGTGTGCGCTGGGAAAATAGGCATCATGTGATGGTGCCATGCCTGTCCACCGGGCCATTTCAAGCATGCGAGTAGGACAAGTCGTAGATATCTGCGACTTCGGCGTTCCACTCAACCCGTGCAGGTCCAGTTCGCCGGACGATGCATCCGCTGAGGAGGTAGGTCGGCCCAAGGCTCATCTGCTGAAAATTCGAGTCGTTGATGTAGTCCGGCACGATGGAGGCAGGATAGCGATACTGCGCGTCCACGACCTCGAAGCCGGTATGTGCGTTGAAAATGCCCCGCCAACTCTCCTTCGAGAAGCGGAAGAAGTCCCAGGGTTCCTCGTGCAGGGGCCACGCGGCGTGCGAGATGATGAGACCCAAAGCGCCCTGACGAAGCACCTTGTTCATTTCCAACGCCACTTTCCAGGGCATGAGGAGATGTTCGAACACCGCCATGGAAAAAGCGAAATCGAAAGTTCGGGCGATGCTGCGACTGAGATGATGCGCATCGCAGACGGAGTCGACATTCGGTCCATCTGTGATGTCGATTCCCAGGTGTTCGATGTCCGCCGGAAACCAGGAACGGTAGCTGACGCCGCTGCGCGCCCGACTGCCGATCTCCAGCATGCTTCCGCGATGCTCGGCAACCTCCCCGCAGAAGCGATCCACCATCACCTGGAACAGCCTATCGCCAGGATTAGAGAACCCTCCGGACGGGTCTTTCAAGATGAAGCCTTCATTGAATCGCAGTGTGAACTTCGTCCGATCAATGTGTAGGTGGGGAATGATAGCAACAAGAACGAAGCCCCAATTGACAGAATCGGGCCCGAATACGGTGATGAGATCGGGTCTCAGGACTGTTTGATGCTCGAATCTTAGTAGGTCACCATCATAATACAGTTCTGGCTGAAATTTATTTGCCCAACCCTCGGCATAGAGGCATCGACCAACGATTGAAAATTTGTCCAGATAACCGTGATATTTCATAATGTGTCATTCCACGTGGAAGAATCAATATATCGCCATGCAAGCCTAATGCATGCGATCATGAACTCGTCCACCATTTTGCACAACCTATAACAAGCGCTCGAGCGGTTGAAGCGCTCAGGAATTGCGTAGGCTATGGTCGCACCGACTCGAAAGCCGTTTCCCCTCCAACGGCCGGGCCCTGGGAGACCAAGGCGGAGGAGACCCAGTATCGTGGATCGGCCGATGCTCATCTCTCCAATCAATGTGGGGATGCGGAGAGGAGCCCCCGACCTTGTCCGTCCGCCCCGGTCCTGGCATGGACCCCGCGACCGCGCGACGGGCGGTCCCCCCGTTCCTCCAGCCGCCGACAGGACCCCTTCGCCATGCCGCACGTGACCGTGAAGATGTACCCGGGCAAGACCGACGCGCAGAAGGCGGAGATGGCCGAGGCCATCGCGGCTGCCCTGATGGCCAGTGCGGGCACTGCCGAGAAGGCGATCTCGGTCTCGATCGAGGACGTGGCCCAGGCGGATTGGGAGGCGCAGGTCTATCGCCCCGAGATCGTCGGCCGGCCCGAGACCCTGTTCAAGACGCCGGGCTACACCCTGCCCTGAGCCCCGGTCCTTACCCCTTCGATCCCTGGAAGGGGCGCAGCAACCAGGCGAGACGGCCGGCATCGTCGTCCTGGGCGTCCGGCGCCGGCGGGTCGGCCGACGGCTCGGGCGCCTTCGGCGCGCTGGCATCCTGCATGATCTGATCGAGGGGGGAGGGCAGCTCGGCACCGTACTCGTTCAGGAGCAGGGCCGCATCGAGCAGGAAGCGGATCTGGTCGTCCGGGACGGGACGACCCTGGATCTGCGCGTCGAGCACGGTCCGCGCGAAGAGGGCGGCCAGCCGCGACAGCTCGGGCAGCCGGTCGGTGGGCGCCGCGGCCCGGATCGATGACGCTGGAGCGGCACTCACCCGCAATCTCCCTGTCTGGTTCGCGCGACCTCGACACGCGTCGCGGAAGCTCAGCCCTGTATACCGTGCGTTTCTCACCAGTTCGTTGAGTTTCGCCGGTGGCATCGCCGCGGCCCTGGGCGACGAAGACCCGGGCGGGAGACCGTACCGGGGCGGGGTCCCGGTCGAAACCTGAACAGGCCCGGTCAGGCCTGGCCGATCATCTCGCACAGCGTCGCACCGAGACGGGCCGGCACGTTCGGCTTGAGTACGAAGGCGGCGCCCTCCGGCAGGGGCCCGGAACTCGGGTCCGAATGGCCCGACATCAGGATCACCGCAAGGCCGGGCTTTCGCGCACGGGCGCGCTGCGCCAGTTCCCAGCCGTCGATCCCGCCCGGCACGTGCGCGTAGGTGACGAGTCCGGCCGCATCCGGCGTCACCTCCAGCAGATGAAGGGCCTCGTCGGTCGTCCCTGCCGCCGCGACGGAGAAGCCGGCCTGCGCGAGAAGCCCCGTGATGGCCTAGCGCTGATCCCGCTCCTCCTCCACAAGGATGATGACGGCGCGCTGATCGCCGGTGCGCATCGTCGAGTCTCCCGACCACATGTCCCGGCTCAACGCCGGGCCCATGGGCCCGGTTCGGGTCCCGGCTCAATGCCGGGCTATGAGCCCGGTTCGGGGCTCGGTTCGGGACTGCGCGGCGCCCGCCTGGGCCCACGGCCGGGGAGGCGTCCTAGCCACCGCCGGGATCGGTCTCGCCGTCCGGCTGCGCACCGCCCTTCGGACCCTGGCCGGGCTTGCCGTCCGTCTTCTCGTTGGGATCCATCACCGCGTCCGGCGCGGTATTGGCCGGCTTGTCCTTGGCCGGATCCTTATCCTTCGGCGGATCCTTGTCGTCGGAGCCTGTCATCGCGTCACTCCTTGGGGCTGGCATCGGGCGACCGGGGCCGGTCGGACTGTCCGTCGGACGAGCCGCCGGCCGGGGCGGGATTGCGCCCCTTCGGAGCACCGTCCCAGGCGGCGTTGCGGGCGGCATCCGTCTGGCCGCCGGAACCCTGTTGGGTGATCGCGGCCTGCTCGGCCGACTGTCCTCCGCCGGCGACGGCCGGGTCGCCCGGCTTGCCGACATCGGAATCGGGCTTGCGCGTGCCCACGATGGGGATGTGGTCGTTCGGCATGCCTATTCTCCCGCATCCTGGCCGTTGGGCGCTGTGGCGCGGTCGATGGCTTCGCGGGCCGCCCCTGAGGCTTCGGTCTTCCGGGCGGCCGCGCCGATCTCCTTGAGGGTCGCGGGCTGCGTCTCGCCGCCCTGTGGCGCCTGCGAGGATCCGGGGGCCTCGCCCGGCACGGGGGATCCGCCGTGGCGGTCGGCGTCGATCGGCTTCGGCGCGCTGCCCGCGCGCGGCTCGTCGGTCATGATGTCCTCCTGATGCTGGAGGCTCAACCCGGCGCCGGGCCCGAGGTTGCTTCGTTCCAGGCGGCCCAGGCCTCGCGGAGGCGGGCCCGATCGGCTTCGAGGGGCAGCGCCGCCTCGCCTCACTGGAGGGCCAGGTCGGCCTGAACGCGGGCGGCCGCCCGGACGGCCGGGCTCCCCAGATCCGCGAGGGCGGCGAGCGCCTTCTGCAGCCGCAAGCCGATCGTCACGTCCGAGGCGCCGTAGCGGGCGATAGGATCGAAGGCATCCGCGAGAAGGTCGTCGGTCCTGAGGCCGGGCACGCGCAGGTGCGGATAGATCCCCGCCTCGGGGGCGGCGGCGCGGCGCGCGTCCCAGAGGCCGAGCACGCGGACCAGGGTGCCGATGACGTCGACGGCGGTCCCGGGATCGTTCACCGCCGGCGACAGGGCGCGCTGGGCCACCTCCGCCAGGACGATGATCCCGAAGCGGGGATCGTCGTCGAAGCTGCGCCGATCGCCGACGACGAAGGCCGCAAGGATCCGCTCCCGCAGGGCCTCGTCGACGGCGCCATTGACCGCCACCAGCAGGCGTCCGGGATGCACGAAGGCGCCCGGCAGGGCCGCGAGGTGGATGGTGAGGCCCTGCGCCTCGGCCAGCGCGTCGAGCCGGGCCGCATCGACGTGCTGGACGTAGCCCGTCGCGGCGGCGGCGATGCGGACCGCGCCCGGCGGCGCCGGCTGCCAGGGCAGGCCGCCGAGATAGGGCGCCTCGGCGCGCCGCTGCACGGCATCGGCGGCCGCGGCCTCGATGGCGTCGATGGTCTCACCCACCCGGCCGAGATGCGACAGGGTGTCGATCCAGCGGACCAGCGTCACCACCACGCTCACCAGAACCAGCAGGGTCAGCCCGAACAGGATCACCCGTCCCTGGCTGCCGTAGAAATGGGTCTTGAGGGCGATGAGGCCGACGACGCTGTAGACGAAGGCGCCGATGAAGCTCGCCACGGCGGTCTGCGCGCGGGTATCGCGCATCAGCAGCGTCACGGCGCGGGGCGTCACGGTGTTGGTGGCCCCGCCATAGGCCTGCACGATGGTGGAGAGCGAGAACGTCGCCACCGGCAGCATGCTGGTGGCCAGGACGGAGAGGATCTGGTCGACCGCGTCGGCACCGATCGAGGCGCCGAGATCCGCCGGCACCATCGGCGCCAGGACGGCGGAGACCAGCGCCGCCACGACGCCGCCGACGCTGAAGGCGCCGACGCGGATGAAGGGGCGCCGCCCCCAGCGGCGGAGGGCATAGAGGGCGGTGGACATGACAGCGGCTCTCGGGCCGAGCCTCGCGGATCCGGGCTCGCGCGCCGTATACGCGACCTTCGGGCGATCCGGGAGCGAGGCCCGGATCGCCCGTGCGGGTCTCAGAGGCCGTCGAACAGGGCCGAGGAGATGTAGCGCTCCGCGAAGGAGCAGGCGACGGTGACGATGCGCTTGCCGCGGAAGTCGGGGCGTGCGGCGAGCTTCAGGGCCGCGGCCACGTTGCCGCCGGTGGAGATGCCGCCGGGAATGCCCTCGAGGCGCGACAGCTGGCGCGAGGTGTCGAAGGCCTCCTGGTTCGAGACCGTGATGACCTCGTCGATGATCGCCTTGTCGAGGTTGTCGGGGATGAAGCCGGCGCCGATGCCCTGGATCTTGTGGGGGCCGGGCTGGCCGCCGGAGATGACCGGCGAGTCGGTGGGCTCGACGGCGACGATCTTCAGGCCGGGCAGGCGCGGCTTCAGCACCGAGCCGACACCCGTGATGGTGCCGCCCGTGCCGACGCCGGCTACGAAGGCGTCGAGGTGGCCCTGGGTGTCGTTCCAGATCTCCTCGGCCGTCGTCTTGCGGTGGATCTCGGGATTGGCGGGGTTCGAGAACTGCTGGGGCATGATCGCGCCCGGGATCTCGTTGAGGAGTTCCTCGGCCTTGGCGATCGCGCCCTTCATGCCCTGCGGGCCGGGGGTCAGGGCGAGCTCGGCGCCGAGGAAGGCCAGCATCTTGCGGCGCTCCAGGGACATGGTCTCGGGCATGACCAGGATGAGGCGGTAGCCGCGCGCGGCCGCCACGAAGGCGAGGGCGATGCCGGTGTTGCCGGAGGTCGGCTCCACCAGCGTGCCGCCCGGCTTCAGCTTGCCGGAGGCCTCGAGGGCGTCGATCATGTTGACGCCGATGCGGTCCTTCACGCTCGCGATCGGGTTGAAGAACTCGAGCTTGAGCAGGATCTCGGCGTCGACCCCGTGCTCCTTGGTGATGCGGTTGAGGCGGACCAGGGGCGTGTTGCCGATGGTCTCGGTGATCGAGCCGAAGATGTGGCCGTGGCCCGGCGTGCGGGTCGAGGCGGGGCTCTGGGACTCGGCCATAGATCTCTCCTGAACAGCGTGAGGCTTGTGTCTCGGCGGCCGGCGCAAGGGCGCGCCGGATCTCGCCTGGAACGAACTCAGGGCCGGGAGATATCGTGTCGTTTCTGTCGAGGCAATCGACAAAGATCCGAGATCAAAGACAATCCTTCTCCGTCGGCAACCGAGCTGCCGACTTGGAGTAGTCTTCACCTGCGAAGGTCGAGAAATGGAGAACTTATTTCTTCGTCCGGCGATCGGCGCCGTGTCTCGCCGGGATCAGTGCGTCAACAGGGCGGCGCAGAGCATCACCATGGTGGCCACGACCGGGCTAGCGGTGACGATCATCGCGGCGCCCGTATGGAGTCCCTGGGGCCAGATGTAGCGGGTCTCCTCGCGCAGGCCGGGCCGGAGGCCGTTGCTGCCGGTGGTCCATTCCACCCTGGTGCCCATCGCGTTCTCCCCATCCGCCGGGACGTCCGGCGGCCGGGGTCAGGAGGCACGGTGCGGCTTGAAGAGCGGGTAAATCCGCGGTCGCGACCGCGGATCGTCGTCAATGGAAGCTTAAAGCCGTCGGACGGCTCAGAGGGCGCGGTCGAAGCGCAGCTCGCCCTTCTGGCTCTTGATCACCAGCTGGGAGCCGACGAGGTCCCACTGCCCGGCGGTGCGCAGGGCGATGAAGAAGTCCTGCTCGCTGGCGCCGAGGCCCTTGTCGCAGGGCTTCTTGGTCAGGGCCAGGGGGCCGACCGCGAGGTGCTGCTCCTTGAGCGGGAAGGCGGTCGCCGCGAAGGTGTTGCAGCCGCCGTAGCCGCGAGCCCGGTACTGCTTGTCGATGGTGAAGCTCGGGCGGTCGTTGCCGCCGAAGGGCTTGCCGTTCAGGCTGACCGCCGTCCAGGTCGCGTCGAGGGGGAAGATCTTCTCCTGGGGCTTGGCCGCCGGGACGTACTGCTTCTTCTCGGGCTTCTCGCGGGCCTCGCGGCCGAAGCCCGTGACGTTGTTCCCCATCTGGGCGGTCGCCGCCGTGGTCATGGCACCTGTCATGACCCCGGCCGCGATGGCGCCGGCTACCATGGCGATTCGGATCGCTCTCATCGTCTGGCCCCCTTTCAAGCGCGCTTCGCGTCGCGTCGAACGTTGCAACCTCGCCGGTCCCCCTGGGAACCCGGCGCGGGTGGTGCGCACGGAACCGCTCGGAACAGGACGGGCCCCGCGGCCAATCGGATAAGATTCCAGCACAAATATGGTCAAGGCCGCGTGAGCGGGATTCGACGGGACGCCGCCGCGATCCCCCGCTAACCGCCCGCCGGACCGGTTTGCATTGAACGAACCGGCGGGGCTGCCGTTGTCCGGGCAAGGCAGAACCAGGGAGTTGATACGGTGACGGGATCGGACGAGGGAACCCCAAGCGGCCTGCAGCCCGAGGCCTCGGGCCCGAACACCATCACCCCGGCGCAGTCGCGGGCGGCCCGGGCCCTTCTGAACTGGTCGGAATCCGATCTCGCCGGCAAGCTCGGGCTCGGGGCGGATTTCGTGCGCGACTTCGAATCGGGTGGCCGGGAACAGCCCTCCGGCCAGATCGAGGCCCTGCGCAGCGCGTTCATGACCCACGGCGTGGTGTTCAGCCGGGAGGGCGGCTCGGACGGGGTCCGCCTGAGCGGACAGGGACGCGGCGAGGGCACGCGGCTCGACGCCCTCAACACCGAGAACGACCGCTAGGCTTCCTCGGACTACTAGGCTCCCTTGGCGAGCGCCTTGAGGTCCCGGTCCGGATCCGCGGCAGCCTCCGGCGTCAGCGGAAGCCCGAGGCCCAGGATGCGTCGGGCCGCCATGTGGTCGGCCGGCCGGTCCACGGTCTCGACGCCGCTCAGGCGCCCGTCGCGGAAGCGGAACACCGACAGGCCGCCCTCGGTGGGGCGGAGGACGCTGGCATCGTCGGGGCGTGTCAGACCGGCGATCTGCAGCTTGTGCGGGCCCTGGTCGCTCCAGAACCAGGGCACGGCCGCGTAGGCGGCCGGACGCCCGGTCAGCCGCGCGGCGAGGCACCGGCCCTGATCCACGGCGTTCTGCACCGATTCGATGCGCACGGGCTGCCCGTCCGCGAAGCGGCTCGGCACGCGGGCGCAGTCGCCCAGGGCGGAGATCGCCGGATCGGAGGTCGCCAGGAAGGGATCGGCGTGGATGCCGTCGCCGACGGCGAGGCCCGCCGCCTCGGCAAGGTCCTGGTTCGGGACGACGCCGATGCCGACGAGGACGAGATCGGCGTCGATCGCCGAGCCGTCGGCGAGCCGGACCCGGGCCACGCGGCCCGCCTCGCCCTCCAGCGCCTGTACCCCGGCCCCGAAGGCGAAGCCGACGCCCGCATCGGTGTGCGCCCGCGTGAAGAAGGCGGCGGTCTCGGCCGAGACCGCCCGCGCCATGGGCCGGTCCGCCGCCTCGATCACCGTCACGGGAATCCCGGACCCGGCGCAGACGCCCGCGAATTCCAGCCCGATGAAGCCGGCGCCCACGATGGCGATGGCGCGCGCCGCGCCGCGGGCGGCCTTCAGCGCGTCGGCGTCGGCCAGCGAGCGCAGTTGGTGCACCCCCGCCAGGTCGTGGCCCGGCACCGGCAGCACCCGGTTGCGCGCCCCGGTGGCCAGGACGAGGTGATCGTAGGCCAGGGTGCCGCCGTCGCTGAGGCGCACCTGCCGGGCCGCCCGGTCGATCGCCGTGGCGGAGACACCGGATCGCCGGGCGATGCGGTGCTCGTCGAAGTAGGAGGCGGGTCGCAGGCTCAGGCCGGCCGCATCGGTCTTGCCCGCGAGGTAGGCCTTCGACAGGGGCGGCCGCTGGTAGGGCAGGCCCTCGTCGCCCAGGAGCGTGACGGGATCGGCGAAGCCCGCCTCGCGCAGGGAGGCCGCGACCTGGAAGCCGGCCTGGCCGGCGCCGACGATGACGACACCGGCCGCGCTCATGCCTCGAACTCCGCGGTGACGGGGGAGGGGTTCGGCGACAGCCGGAGCTGCGGCAGCCAGCGCCCGCCATCCTTGGCGATGTAGTCCCAGAAGGCCGCCGCCGCCGGGCCGAGCACCTTGTCGGCCCGGCGCACGGCGTACCAGTCGCGCCGGATCGGCAGGCCCTGGACGTCGAGGATCGCGAGGCGCCCGCTCTCGAGCTCGGCCGCCACCGTGTGGGCGGAGATCAGGGCGATGCCGAGCCCCGCCATCACCGCCTGCTTGATGGTCTCGTTCGAGCCGGAATCGATGCCGAGCCGCGCGCGCTTGATCATGACCCCGGCCATGAACTCCTCGAACACCGTGCGCGTGCCCGATCCCTCCTCGCGGACCAGGAACGATTCCTGGGCGAGCTCGGCCCGGGTCAGGCCGGTGCGGCCCACGAGGGGGTGATGCGGGCCGGCGATGATCACGATGGGGTGCGGCCCGAAGATCTCGGCCTCGATGGCGAAATCCCGCGGCGGACGCCCCATGATGGCGAAATCGATCTCGTAGTTGCGCAGCGCCTCGACCATGTTCCCCCGGTTTCCCACCGTGAGGTTGATCTCCACCGCCGGGTGCAGCCCGACGAAGCCCGCGATCACCCCCGGGGCGAAGTACTTGGCCGTGGAGACCACGCCCATCGCCACGCGGCCGCTGCTGCCGCCCTTCAGGGTTTCCAGCCGGTCGGCGCAGGTCTCCAGCACCGTGTTGATGCTGTTGATCGCCCAGAGCATTTCGCGCCCCGCATCCGTGGGTTTCAGCCCGGTGGGCGTCCGGTCGAACAGCATGAGGCCCGCCTCCTCCTCCAATTGGCGGATGCGGGCGTAGAGCGCGGCCGAGGTGACGTTGAGCTCCTGCGCGGCGCGCGTCATGGTGCCGAGGCGGGCGACGGCGGCGACCGCCTGGAGCTGTTTGAGAGAGAGGTTGCGCATCAGGCTTTTCTAGTTTTTTTGGAATCGCTCGCAAGTTTTTTCAGAATTCTTTCGGTGATACCATAGGGACGTGCGCGGCATGGATGCGCCGCGGGCACTGGTGCCCGCGGGGGCACTCGTGCCAAGGGGCAGGATGCGATGGCGGGTCGATCCCGGGCGGTGCTCTGACCGGTGACGTCAAGGCCGGGCGGGGCGAACCTTCGGGACGGCAAGGCGGCCGGACCCCGGCCAGGAATGGAAGAAGGACGGACATTCATGTCGACGGTGTCTCTGGAGTTCGGGTCCACCCTCGCGGACTGCCTCGCGAAGACCGTGGCGGCCGATGCGCGGCTCGCCGACGCGGCGGCCGTGATCGCGGCCTGCGCCGAGGCGGCGGTCGATGTCAGCGAGGTGATCGGCCGGGGCATGCTCGGCGGGGCCGATCTCGCCGCCACCGGCGATCACAACAGCGACGGCGACGTCCAGAAGGCCCTCGACGTCCTGGCGCACGAGCGCTTCACGGAAGCCCTGCGCGGCGCCCCCGTGGCGGTGGTGGCCTCGGAGGAGGCCGAGGGCATGATGCAGCTCAATCCGGGCGCCCCCCTCGCCGTGGCGATCGATCCCCTCGACGGCTCGTCGAACATCGGCGTGAACATGGCGGTGGGCTCGATCTTCGGCATCCGCCCCGTCGCGGCCGACGCCGCGGACTCGATCGCCTCCTTCGCCACCCCGGGCACCGAGCAGATCGCCGCCGGCTTCGTGACCTACGGACCCGCCACCTCCCTGGTGGTCACCCTCGGCCACGGGACGCAGATCTACACCCTGGACCGGGCCGAGCGGACCTTCCGCCTCACGCATCCGCGCATCGAGGTGGTGGCCTCGGCCAAGGAATACGCGATCAACGCCTCGAATGCCCGGAACTGGGACGGCCCGGTGAAGGCCTATATCGAGGATTGCCTGCGGGGCTCGGAGGGCCCGCTGGACAAGGACTTCAACATGCGCTGGCTCGGCTCGCTGGTGGCGGATGCCCAGCGCGTGCTCCTGCGCGGCGGCGTGTTCCTCTATCCGGGCGACAACCGCAAGGGCTACGCCCAGGGCCGCCTGCGCCTCCTCTACGAGGCCGCCCCGATCGCCATGCTGATGGAGCAGGCGGGGGCCGGGGCCATCGACGGCGAGCGCCGCATCCTCGACATCCGCGCCACCGGCATCCACGAGCGCGTGCCGCTGATCTTCGGCTCCCTCGACGAGGTCGCCTGCGTGGCCAAGTACTACGATGGCCGTAACGCCGCCGCCGGTCGCTCGCCCCTGTTCGGGCAGCGCGGCCTGATGCGCAGCTAGCGCGCCCGCCCGGGACAGCACGCACAACGATGTCGGCGCGTCACCCCATCATCTCGGTCACCGGCTCCTCGGGAGCCGGGACCACCTCGGTCCGCAACACCTTCGAGCAGATCTTCCGGCGCGAGGACGTCAGCGCGGTCTATATCGAGGGCGACGCGTTTCACGCCTACGATCGCGACACCATGCGCCGCATGATGGTCGAGGAGCCGAACCTCAGCCACTTCGCGCCGCGCGCCAATCTCCTGCCGGAGCTGGAGGAGGTCTTCCGCACCTACGGCGAGTCCGGGGGCGGGCGCACCCGGCACTACGCTCACGATGCGGTGGACGCGGCGCTCTACGGTACCGAGCCCGGCACCTTCACGCCCTGGGAGGCGTTCCCCCCGGGGTCCGACCTGCTGTTCTACGAGGGCCTGCACGGCTGCGTCGTCGACGACAACGTCGACATGGCCCGCTACGCCGACCTGAAGATCGGTGTGGTGCCGGTGATCAACCTCGAATGGATCCAGAAGCTGCACCGGGACCGCTCGTTCCGGGGCTACTCCACCGAGGCCGTCACCGACGTGATCCTGCGGCGGATGCCGGACTACGTGCAGACCATCTGCCCGCAATTCACCTGGACCGACATCAACTTCCAGCGCGTGCCGACGGTGGACACCTCGAACCCCTTCATCGCCCGCTGGATCCCGACGGCCGACGAATCGATGGTGGTGATCCGCTTCAAGGACCCCAAGGGCATCGACTTCTCCTACCTGATCTCGATGATCCAGGGCTCCTTCATGAGCCGCGCGAATTCCATCGTCATTCCGGGCGGCAAGCTCGACCTGGCCATGCAGCTCATCCTGACCCCGATCATCATGCAGCTCGTCGAGCGCAAGCGCCGCATGGCCTGAGCGCCGTCGCGAGGCTCCAGAGGACACCCCCATGAACGGCCCGATCATCTCGCCCTCGATCCTCTCGGCGGATTTCGCCGCGCTCGGCGAGGAGGTGCGCGCGGTGTCCGAGGCCGGGGCCGACTGGATCCATCTCGACGTGATGGACGGCCACTTCGTGCCCAACCTCACCTTCGGCGCAGGCGTGATCAAGGCCCTGCGCCCCCACTCGACCAAGCTCTTCGACGTGCACCTGATGATCGCCCCGGCCGATCCCTACCTCGCGGCCTTCGCGGAGGCCGGCGCCGACGCGATCTCCGTCCATGTCGAGGCCGGCCCGCATATCCACCGCTCGCTCCAGGCGATCCGCGACCTCGGCAAGCGCGCCGGCATCGCCCTCAACCCCGGCACGCCGGCCTCCGCCGTCGAGCCGCTCCTCGACCTCGTCGACCTCGTCCTGGTGATGACGGTCAATCCGGGCTTCGGCGGCCAGAGCTTCATTCCCTCGACCCTGGAGACCATCCGGCGCATCAGGGCGATGAGCGCCGGCCGCCCGATCGACATCCAGGTCGACGGCGGCATCGGTCCCGAGACCGTGGCGGAGGCCGCCCGCGCGGGTGCGAACGCCTTCGTGGCCGGCAATGCCGTGTTCAAGGGCGGGCCGGCCGGCTACGCGGACCGGATCGCGGCGATCCGCGCGGGCGCCGCGGAGGTCGGAGGCGGTCCCCTCTCATGCTGAGGGCGCTGATCTTCGACGTCGACGGGACGCTTGCCGAGACCGAGGACCTCCATCGGCAGGCCTTCAACGGCGCCTTCGCGGATCTCGGCCTGCCCTGGTCCTGGTCCCCGGCCCGTTACGCCGATCTCCTGACGGTGATGGGCGGCAAGGAACGCCTGCGCCACTACGTCGAGACCGAGCATGCCGACGCGCTCGAGTCCCTGCGCCCCCGCATGGGCGAGATCCACGATCGCAAGACCCGCCGCTACGGCGATCTCGTGGAGGGCGGCAGCCTCGCCCTGCGCCCGGGGGTGGGCCGCCTCATCGCGGAAGCGCGGGCGGCCGGGCTCAAGCTCGCGGTGGCCAGCACCACGAGCCGGCCCAACGTCGACACCCTGCTGCGGATCAACTTCCCCGCGGGCGACATCCCCTTCGACGTCATCGCCTGCGGCGACGAGGCGCCGCGCAAGAAGCCGGCGCCCGACGTCTTCGACCTCGCGCTCGCCCGCCTCGGCGTCCCGGCCTCGGAGGCCATCGCCTTCGAGGATTCCGCCGCCGGCATCCGCTCGGCCCTCGATGCCGGGTTGCCGGTGATCGCCACGCGCAGCCGCTACACCGAGAGCCACCGCCTCGACGGGGCGTTCTCGGCGGTCTCCGACCTCGGCGAGCCCGGCGCGCCCCACCGGCACCTGTCCGGATATGTCTGGCCGGACGGCGTCGTGACCGTGAGCGCCCTGCGCGACTGGCACGCGCGCGTCACCGGCTGAGGCCGGACCTCAGGGCCCCGGGCGCCGCGTCCCGCCGCGCCCGGGCGGCTCGCCCTCGGCACGGGTCGGAAACAGCATCGCGCCGGCGACGAGCCCGAGCGCGCCCGCAAGCCCGAGCTTGAGCCAGCGCGGCGCCGTCGGGGCGTCCCCGTGGTTCCGCGCGTCCGTCCCGGGCCGGGTGCCGAAATCCCTGCCGGAGCTTCGGGGCCGTGCCCGATCGATCGCCTGCTGTGTCATCGCCCCAGGATAGTCCCTGTCCGCCGGATAGCCATGGCGCCGATTAGCTATGGGGGCGAATAGCCATGGAGGGATGTCGGCCGCGCACGCTGCGCCGCAGCGTTGTCAGGGGCGCGGCCCGCGGCCTATAAGCCGGCCAACCCCGTTCCGTCCGGCATCGCGGACCCGCCGCCCCGGCACATGCTCCTGGCAGATGCCCCCGGCCCATGGCCCCCGCGATCCGGTCTCGTTCCTACCAGTCTAGGGTCACGTCATGGCCGGCCATTCCCAGTTCAAGAACATCATGCACCGGAAGGGCCGCGTCGACGCGGTCCGCTCGAAGCTGTTCGGCAAGCTCGCCCGCGAGATCACGGTCGCGGCCAAGCTCGGGCTGCCCGACCCGGCGATGAATGCCCGGCTGCGCGCCGCCATCATCGCGGCCCGCGCCGAGAACGTGCCCAAGGACAACATCGAGCGCGCGATCAAGAAGGCGCAGGGGGCCGATGCCGAGAGCTACGACGAGATCCGCTACGAGGGCTACGGCCCCGGCGGCGCGGCCCTGATCGTCGAGGCGCAGACCGACAACCGCAACCGCACGGCCAGCGACGTGCGCTCGGCCTTCACCAAGTCGGGCGGCAGCCTGGCGGAGACGGGCGCCGTCTCCTTCATGTTCGACCATGTCGGCGTGGTGGAGTTCGACGCCAAGGTGGCGGATGCCGACACCATGCTGGAGGCCGCCATCGAGGCCGGCGCCGACGACGTGCGCTCGGACGAGTCCGGCCACGAGATCACCTGCGCGCAGGAGGCCTATGGCGAGGTCTCGAAGGCCCTGGAGGCCCGCTTCGGCGAGCCGCGCCGCACCGCCCTGGTCTGGAAGGCGCAGAACACCATCGAGGTCGACGACGAGACCGGCGAGAAGCTGATCCGCCTCGTGGAGGTGATCGAGGACCAGGACGACGTCCAGAACGTCTTCGTCAACTTCGCCCTGTCGGACGCCCTGATGGAGAAGCTCCAGGGCTGAGGCCCGCGCCTCAGGCGGCCTTCACGGTCTCGAGGAAGCGGTTCACCTCGGTGCCGAGCTGATCGGCCTCCTGCGCCAGGGCGGAGGCCGAGGCGAGGACCTTGGCGGCCGCGGTGCCCGTCGCTTCGGCCGACTGGGCGACGCCTCCGATGGTGGCGGTGATCGCCCCCGTGCCGGTCGCCGCCTCGGCCACGTTGCGGATGATCTCCCGGGTCGCGGAGCCCTGCTGGTCCACCGCCGCCGCGATGGCGTCCGCGGTCTGGCTCATGGTGCGGATCTGCGCGGCGATCGCCTCGATGGCCGTCACCGCCTCGCCGGTCGTGCCCTGGATCGCGTTGATCTGCTGGGTGATCTCCTCCGTCGCCCGGGCGGTCTGATTGGCGAGTTCCTTCACTTCTGCGGCCACCACGGCGAAGCCGCGGCCGGCCTCGCCGGCCCGCGCCGCCTCGATCGTCGCGTTGAGGGCCAGCAGGTTGGTCTGTCCGGCGATGCCCGAGATCATGCCGACGACGTCCCCGATCCGGGCCGCGCCCGTGCTCAGGGCGTGCACCAGGCGGCCGGTGGCATCGGCCTGCCCCACCGCGCCCTGGGCCATCCGGGCCGAGTCCGCGACCTGCCGGCCGATCTCCTCGACGGAGGCGCCGAGTTCCTCGGCCGCACCGGCCACCCGGCCGACATTCTGCGCGGCCATCTCGGCGGCGCCGACGACGGAGCCGGCCCGTCCGGCCGTGCCCTCCGCCGTGCCCGTCATGGTCTGGGCGGTGCCCCGCATCGCCCCCGCGGCCTGCGTGACCCGGCTCAGGATGCCGCTCACCGTCGCCTCGAAGTACTGGGCGGTCTGCTGCATGGCGGCCTTGCGCTGTGCATCGGCGCCCGCCCGCGCCAGGGCGGTCTCCGATTCCAGCGCCTGCATCCGCTCCATCTGGGCGCGGATGGCACGCTCGGAGGCGGCCTGCGCCGCGAAGGCCGTGGCGATGGTGCGGGCGACCCAGGCCAGTACCCCCGTTTCGAGGACCAGGATGACCGCGTGCAGCACCACGCGGGCGAGGTCCGCGCTCCGGGCGCCGCCGGGGAAGATCAGGGCCGGCATCGCGAGGTTCAGGGTCAGGTGATGGCCGGCGACGGCGGCGGCGCAGGCCACCAGGATGGTCCAGTCGCACCAGGCGACGACCACCGCCATGCAGGCGAAGAAGTACATGTGCAGGTCGACCTGCCACGGATGTCCGGCCAGGGCCGAGAGCAGGATCGCGGCCATGCCGATCAGGGACAGGCTGCTCACCAGCCGGGTGGCCAGGCCGATGGCGGAGCGGCGCCACAGCAGCGTGCTGAGGCCGGCGAGGGCCCCGGCGACCGCCAGCGGCACCGGCATCGGATTGCCGGCGAGCCAGGCCGCGAGCGCGATGATCGGCAGGTGCAGCCAGAGGAAGCCGATGAGGAAGCGGCCGAAATGCTGCCGGAGGGTGTCGAGGTTCGTCATCGCCGGGTCGGATCCAGGGGGGAGCGTCAGGGTCTTCGGGTCGGGTCGAAATCTTCGGGTCGAAATCTTCGGGTCGGGTCGGAGCGGTCAGGTTTGCGAGGCGGGCGTGCAGCCCGTGGCGAACCGGGCGTCGATGACGAGCCAGGCACCGGAGGCGTAGAGCCGGGAGACGAGGTCGGCGGATTCGGCCCGCACCACCAGGACGTTGGTCCCGCCGCCCAGGCGCAGGATGGTGCCGCCCGCGCGGGCGACGATGGCGGCGACGTCCTGATCGGGCGGACCGATCACCGCGACGGTCTCGGAAGCGGGGAGCGCCACCAGCCCGGCCGGCAGGATCAGGGTCGCGAGGATCGCCAGAGGTCCGAGGAACCGGTTCGGGCGAGGGGTCGGGGCATCGATCACGAGGAAACCAGTCCGCCTGGAGGCTGTCCTGTGTTAATACCGGCCATTAGTCTAAGAAGCGGTTACAGGGCCGTATTGAGTCATGGAGACCCCGGTCCTGGTCTGCATTTCGCGCCGGTCGAGATGGGTCTGCCGATTTCGTCGATGCCGAACGGACGATCAGCGGCCGTGCCGAGAAGTCGTGTGTGTCGATCGATTGATGGTCTCCGGATCGACAGCGTGAGATCGAAGCATCGCGGGCGTTTCGTGTCGCGACAAGTCCGGATGTCTTCGGAAGAGCGAACCGAGTCGGTCGCACCGCCGGGGGCGCCGTCGCCGCGACGCGGATTGGCATAACGCTTCGTTCACGGTATGTCCCTAACGCTCGGACGGCGCGACGGTCGCGCCCGGAGCCGCGCCAGCCATGACCCAGTCCGCATGACCGTTCCCGTTCGCATCCTCGGCATCGATCCGGGCCTGCGGCGCACCGGCTGGGGCGTCGTCACGGCCACGGGGACCAAGCTCGCCTACGTCGATTGCGGCGTGGTCACCTCGGACGGGGACCTGCCGCTCGCCCTGCGCCTGCGCGAGCTCTACGAGGGCATCAGCCGCATCGTCGGGGCCTTCCAGCCGGACGAGGTCTCGGTCGAGGAGACCTTCGTCAACAAGGACGCGCAGGCGACGCTGAAGCTCGGCCATGCCCGCGCGGTGGCGCTTCTGGTGCCCGCGCTCGCCGGCATGCCGGTGTTCGAGTACTCCGCCAACCTGATCAAGAAGACGGTCGCGGGCTCGGGACACGCCGAGAAGGTCCAGATCCAGGCCATGGTGAAGTTCCTGCTGCCGAAGGCCGAGTTCAAGGTGGCCGACGCCGCGGATGCCCTGGCCATCGCCATCACCCACAACAGCCATCGGGGCGCCCACGCCCTCAAGCGCCAGCACGTGCCCGTGGCGGGGACGAGCAGCCTGGCGGCGGCCCGCATCGCGGCGGCCCTGGCGCGCACCTGACCGCGCCCGCGGCCTGGACTCTCCCCGGTCGCTTGTGCAGTGCCTCTGGGCGCGACGCGTGCGCGCTGGGCGGAGAGCGGACGGAATGGCCGACCACGGAACGATGCGGCCGGCGCTGCCGGTCGGCGAGACGCTTCGGGACGGCGTGAAATCCGCGCTCCCCTCGGTGCGCGGCCTCGGCTCGGCCACCACCGCGGCGTTACTCGTCGTCCTGGCCAAGGAGGCGGCCCACACGCTGCTGGGCGACCCGACGCGGCCCGCGCGCTTCCAGGAGGACATCTTCCTCGTCGATGCCCTCTGCACGATCCTGCTCGCCCCCTACTGGATGGCGATGTTCCGGCTCATCCTCGGCGCCGACCGCGGTGCCGCCGGCTCCGTGCAGGCGGTCGTCGCGGGCCGGGCGGGCCCGTTCCCGGATTTCCTCGCCCTCGAGCTGTTCTGGCTCCTGGTCAGCGGGCTGCTCGACCGGGGGCTGTCGCCGGAACGGCTCGGTCCCGGCTCGCTGATCGTCGGCCTGCTCGCCTGGATCGCCCTCCTGCTCCTGCAGATCTGGACCAGCCTGCTCGCGCCGGCCCTGGCGGTCGGTGCCCCCGACGCGACCCTGCGCGGCGTGCTGGCGATGACCCGGGGCTCTGCCGCCCGGATCGGCCTGATCCTCGTGGCCACGATCCTGCCGCTCGGCCTCGTGGACCGGATGCTGCACGCCCCCGAGCGCGCCGGCACCGACCTGCCCGCCGTCGCCCTGGCCGTCCGGATCCTCGCCTCCGGCCTCATCGACATGGCTCTGCTCGTCCTGGTGACGGCGCTCCTCGCGGAGATCTACCGGCGCCTGCGGCCGTCGGAGCGCGGCCTCACTCCACGGCCTTGAACTCGCCCTCGAGCCGCAGGGACACCTCGTCGCCGAGGAGGGGCAGGAAGGCGCTGATGCCGAACTCCGAGCGCTTGATCACCGCCCGTCCGTCGAAGCCGACGGTGTAGGCCTTGTTCACCGGGTTGATCCCGGCCTGGTTGAAGGTGGCGTCGAAGGCGACCGGCTTCGTCACCCCCTTGAGGGTCAGGTCCCCGTTGACCCGCGCGGTGGTGGGGCTCGTGGGCTCGATGCTGGTGGCGGTGAACGTCGCCTTCGGGAATTTCGCGGTGTCGAAGAAGTCCGGCGCCTTGAGGTGCTGGTTGAGCCGCTCGTCGAGGCCGTTGACGCTGTCGGTGCCGATGGTGACCGTGAGCGTGGATTTCGCCGGCTCCTTCGGGTCGAGCACCGCCTGTGCGGTCACGTCGGTGATCTGGCCGTAATAGGTCGAGAAGCCGAGGTGGCTCACCGACCATGTGATCTTGCCGTGGGCGGAATCGAGCGCATAGGCGCCCGGACGCACCTGGGTCGGATCGCTGGAGGGCGCGGCCGGCGGGGCCGCGGCCGGCGTCTCGGCCGCCCGGGCCGCGCCGGCGGTGAACAGGAGCCCGAAGGCGAGGAGCAGCGCGGTCTGGCGCATCGGGGCGGTCATCCGTGTGTGTCGGGCAGGGCGCCTTTGATTTCACGAACGCCGCGCGGCCTCAAGGCGGGACCGGCGCGGTGGCGACGGGACGCAAGGTTCTGGGACACACGGCTCCGGGACACACGCCTCCGGGACACGGGACTCTGGGCGACATGGCGCTTGCGCCCGACCCCCTGTAGGCAATCCGGCGACGGATGGGCATCCGGCGGCACGAGGGATGGGCACGGCGATGATCGGCAAGCTGAAGGGCGTGGTGGATTCCTATGGCGAGGATTTCGTGATCCTCGACGTGCAGGGCGTCGGCTACGTGGTCCACTGCTCCGCCCGGACGCTCCAGCGCCTGCCCGGCATCGGCGAGGCGGCGGACCTCGCCATCGAGACCCATGTCCGGGAGGACATGATCCGGCTCTACGGCTTCCGCTCGGATGCCGAGCGCGAGTGGTTCCGCCTGCTCCAGACCGTGCAGGGCGTGGGCAGCAAGGTCGCCCTCGGACTGCTCTCGGTGCTCGAGCCCGCGGCCCTCGCCTCGGCCATCGCCATGGGCGACAAGGGCGCGGTGGCGCGGGCACCCGGTGTCGGCCCGCGCCTCGCCGCCCGCCTCGTGGCGGAACTCAAGGACAAGGCCCCGGCCTTCGCGCCCATCGATCCCGCGGTGATCGCGCTGTCCGGTGCGGTGGAGGCGCGCACGGCACCGCAGCCCGTGGCCGACGCCATCTCGGCCCTCGTCAATCTCGGCTACGCCCCGGTCCAGGCCTCCGCGGCCATCGCCGAGGCCCTGAAGAACGCGGGCGAGGGCGCGGAGGCCAAGACCCTCATCCGGCTGGGATTGCGCGAACTCGCCCGGTGACGGGCGATCGATCGTTGGGGCGCGAAGGAATTGTGCCCTTGACGCCTGCCATGCCCGTTGCCAGTTTGGGCGGAGGAAGCTAACCTGCTGAAAGTAAAGCAGTTTTCAATTGTTCTAATCTACGCGCCAACGCGATGCACGGGCTCAGCTTTTGCGCTCTGGCGTCACCACCGCCTCAGATTCGACGAAGTGGCCGGGTGAAAACCCCACCCGGCGGCCTCACCCGACACGCGAGCCACGCACGAGTTACGGTCCCGTATGATCGTCTGTTCCTGCAACGTCCTGTCCGATCGCGCGGTGCGCGCCTGCCTGCATCGCGGCCCGGATTGTCCGCGCACGCCGGCCCAGGTCCAGGCCTGCCTCGGCTGCAGCCCGAAATGCGGGCGCTGCGCCCGCACGATCCGCGGCATCCTGCAGAACGCCCTCGAAAATGCCCGCGATGAGGCCGCGCATGCGTGCACGGCGACTTGCGCGAGCTCCCGTAGTTTGGTCAAGGTCCAGACTGCGGAGGAGGGGATCGCCGCCTGAGCGCCCATTCCGGGTGCTGAAGCTCCCCTCCGGCGACACGTGCCTCAAGGGAGATTGGGCGGATGAAGGGTGATGCGAAGGTCGTCGAGTACCTCAATCGGGGACTGCGCAGCGAGCTCACGGCGGTCAGCCAGTACTGGCTCCATTTCCGCATGCTCAACGACTGGGGTTACATCGAGCTCGCCAAGTTCTGGCGCAAGGAATCCATCGAGGAGATGAACCACGCGGATCGGTTCATCGACCGGATCCTGTTCCTCGACGGCTTCCCGAACCTGCAGGAGCTCGACGCCCTGCGGATCGGCCAGAACGTCCAGGAGATCATCGAGTGCGACCTCGCCGCCGAGAACGAGGCGCGGTCCCTCTATCTCGAGGCGGCCAAGTACTGCGACTCGATCAACGACCGGGTGTCCAAGCGCCTGTTCGAGGATCTGGCCGAGGACGAGGAGGGCCATATCGACTTCCTCGAGACGCAGCTGGAGCTGATCGCGCAGATCGGCCTGCCGCTCTACGCCCAGAAGCATATCGGCGGCCTGGAGCCGATCGCTCCGGAAGCCGAGTAAGAACCGGACCGCGCCGGGCTCGCGGGCCCGGCGCTTAAGCGGACAGAACGCGCTGATAAATCTCGAGTAGGGGCAGGGAGACGCCGATCGCCGGCAGGTCGAGCACGCCGTCGAGACCTTCGATGACCCGAAAGCCCAGCCACAGACCGTCCATCCGATCGTAGACTTCCGGGTGGGCGCGATCCCTGGCGACCAGAACGTAATGCTGGAGCGCGGGCAGCCGCTGATAGATCTGCCATTTTTCGAAGCGATCCCGAGCCTCCGTCCCGGGAGAGAGCACTTCGAACACCACGCGCGGGTTGTCGACCGAGGTCGCTCCCGGCTCGATGTCACCGCAGACTACGATCACGTCCGGCAGCATGGCCACTTCCAGGGCGCAGCTCTTCATGAAGAAGGGTTCTGTGAAAGCCTGGCAGGCGCCGCCCGCCGCGTCGAACTGGTTGCCCAGACGCCGAGCAATATTCTGAACGATCCGCGCATGCTCCCAGCGTGCGCCGACCATCATCCGGACCACCCGGCCGCCGATCAGCTCCCAACGCTCGTTCCGAGGCTTGTCAGCGAGGAGTTCCTCGAAGTCGTCCAGGGCCATCCATTCGAATTCCTGCGACGCACCGTCCATGACAAATCCCCCGCTGCCCCTCGCCCCTCCGCCGCGCGGAGAATGTAGCGCGAACGGCGCCTTTGTGCGACATCCAGCGGGAGAACAGATGATGGACACAGGGCGCCCGCGCCCCCACCGAGAGTCCGTGTGAGCAAGCTTCCCAAGTCCCCGTCGTCGCGGCCTTCCTCACCGAAGCCGTCGTCGCCGAAGTCCCCGACGCTGCACCCGCTTCCCGAATCGCTGCTCACCCCCGAGCGGCGCGAGGACGACCTGGAGCAGTCGATCCGGCCCTTGAACCTGTCCGAATTCATCGGGCAGCGGGCCGCGCGCGCCAACATGAGCATCTTCATCGAATCGGCCAAGAAGACCGGCTCGGCCCTGGACCACGTCCTGTTCGTCGGTCCGCCCGGCCTCGGCAAGACGACGCTCGCGCAGATCGTGGCCCGCGAGCTCGGGGTGAACTTCCGCTCCACCTCCGGCCCGGTCATCGCCAAGGCGGGCGACCTCGCCGCCCAGCTGACGAACCTGGAAGAGCGCGACGT
The DNA here is from genome assembly GCF_056680125.1 of Methylobacterium sp. BI1. Lineage (NCBI taxonomy): Bacteria > Pseudomonadati > Pseudomonadota > Alphaproteobacteria > Hyphomicrobiales > Methylobacteriaceae > Methylobacterium > Methylobacterium sp. BI1. Next base: position 833,536 of record NZ_CM155267.1, read on the forward strand.
GCTCTTCATCGACGAGATCCACCGCCTCAACCCGGCAGTGGAGGAAATCCTCTATCCGGCGATGGAGGATTACCAGCTCGACCTCATCATCGGCGAAGGGCCGGCCGCCCGCTCGGTGAAGATCGAGCTGCCGAAATTCACCCTGGTGGGGGCCACCACCCGCGCCGGCCTGCTGACCACGCCCCTGCGCGACCGCTTCGGCATCCCGATCCGGCTGGAATTCTACGACGTCGACGAGCTCGAGCTCATCGTCAGCCGCGGCGCGCGGGTGCTCGGCCTCGGCATGTCGCCGGAGGGCGCCAACGAGATCGCCAAGCGCGCCCGGGGCACGCCCCGCATCGCCGGCCGCCTCCTGCGCCGGGTGCGCGACTTCGCCATCGTGGCCGACGCGCCGACGGTGACCCGCGCCATCGCCGACCGGGCGCTGCAGCTCCTCGACGTCGATCCGGCCGGGCTCGACGTGATGGACCGCAAGTACCTGACGATGATCGCGAGCTCCTTCAACGGCGGCCCGGTCGGGATCGAGACCATCGCGGCCGCGCTGTCGGAGCCCCGCGACGCCATCGAGGACATCATCGAGCCGTTCCTGATCCAGAAGGGCTTCGTCCAGCGCACGCCGCGCGGGCGCATGCTCACGCCCCACGCCTTCCGCCACATGGGCTTTCCCGAGCCGCGGCGCGAGCCGAGCGGGCAGTTCGGCCTGTTCAACGCCGACGATCCGGACGCCTGAGCGCCGCGCGCGGCCGAGGGATCAGGCCGCGTCGCGCCGGTCGGGCCGGGCGTCCGCGCGCTCCGGCAGGGCGAAGGCCCGGCGGGTCAGGATATCCGCGAGGTCGGGGGCCGGCAGGGCCCGGCTGAAGAGGAAGCCCTGCAGCTCGTCGCAGCCCTCCGCCTCGAGGATGGCGGCCTGCTCGGCGGTCTCGACGCCCTCGGCGACGATGCCCATGTTGCAGGCCTTGCCGAGGCCCACCAGGGCCCGGACGATGGCGATGCTTCCCCCGTCCTGCCCGAGGGTGCGGACGAAGGACTGGTCGATCTTGAGCTTGTCGAAGGGAAAGCGGCGCAGGTAGCTGACGCTCGAGTAGCCCGTGCCGAAATCGTCCATGGCGATCCGGAGACCCAGGGCCTGCAGGCGATGCAGGATCTGGAAGGTGTCGGCGTGGTCGCGCAGCAGCACGGATTCGGTGATCTCCAGTTCCAGCCGGCTCGCCAGGAGCCCGGCGCCGATCAGCGCGCCCGTCACGTCCTCGACGAGATCGCCGCGGACGAACTGCACGGAGGACAGGTTGACGGCGATCTTGAGCGTCTCCGGCCAGGTCGCCGCCTCGCGGCAGGCCTGGGCGAGGACCCAGGCGCCGATCGACCGGATCAGGCCCATCTCCTCGGCCAGCGGGATGAAGGTGGCCGGACTGATCAGCCCCTCCCGGGGATGGCGCCAGCGCAGCAGCGCCTCGAAGCCGTTGAGGGTCCGGGTCCCGGCCGCGACGAGGGGTTGGTAATGCAGCTCGAACTGCCCGGCCGCCAGGGCGCGCCGCAGCTCGGTCCCGAGCTGGTGCCGGCGCTGGATGTCCACGTCCATGTCGGTCTCGAAGAAGCGCCAGGTGCCCCGGCCCGCCCCCTTGGCCTGGTACAGGGCCACGTCGGCCCGGCGCAGGACGGCGTCGCTCTCGGTGTCCGTCGGCTCCACCAGGGCGATGCCGATGCTGGTGCCGATGACGATCTCCTGGTCCTGGACCGTGAAGGGCTTCTGCAGCATCGCGACGAGGCGCGCGGCGAGATCGGCCGCGTCCCCGGGCGCGACGATCCCGGACTGGACGATGGCGAACTCGTCGCCGCCCAGGCGCGCGACGAAATCGGAGGCGCGCAGGCAATCCCGCAGGCGCTGCCCCGTCAGGCACAGGAGGGCGTCGCCGGCCGGGTGACCCAGGGTGTCGTTGACCCCCTTGAAGCCGTCGAGGTCGAGGTAGAGCACCGCCGTCCGCCGGGCACCGCCGCGGCCGGCGAGCACCCCCGCCATGTGCTCGCGCAGGAAGGCCCGGTTGGGCAGTCCGGTCAGCGCGTCGTGGCGCGCCATCCGGACGATCCGCGCCTCGCTCTGGCGCCGCTCCGTGACGTCCTCGTGCGTGCATTGCCAGCCGCCCCGGATCGGAACGTGCTTGATGGCGATGGCCCGCCCATCGGCGAGATCCCAGGTGAAGGAGGCGGGCGCCCGCGTGGCCTCCTCCGGGTCGGGCCAGGGCGGGGCGCGATCGCCGTTGCCCGCCGTGAGATGGGCCCGGATGGCCGCCAGCGGGGTGCCGGGCTGGCGCAGGTCCGGCGGGACGCCGTGCAGCGCGACGTAGCGCGCGTTCATCACGATCAGCCGGTTGTCCTGGTCGAACAGGCAGAGGCCCTGGGCCATGGTGTCGAGGGCGACGCCGAAGCGGGCATATTGGGTGCGGAGCGCGTGTTCGCTGCGGGCCCGCTCCTCCGCGCGCAGCAGCCGTTCCTGGCCGCTGGCCTGACGCCGGCCGAGCACGAAGAGCCCGACGAGCCCGAGGTCGAGGAGGCCGGCGGCCGCGCCCAGCACCGTGGCCTGGCGGCGCCAGGGGGCCAGGGCCGCCGCGGTGGTCCGGCTGACGCTGAGGATCGCCGGATAGTTCGAGAGGGTCCGGGTCGCGATGAGCCGGTCCTGCTGGTCGATCGGACTGACGGTCCGGGTCACGCCGCCGGCCTTGTTCTGCAGGGCGATCAGGGCGGCGCCGGTCGTGGTGTAGCCGCGGCCGATCGCGTTCTCCCGATGTGGGTGGCGCACCAGCAGCACGCCGTCGGTGCGGAACAGGGAGATCACGTAGTCGGGCTGCGGCGCGATCTGGCCGTAGAGGCCGGCGAAGTACTCCAGCTCCACCGCGCCGAGCACGAGCCCGAGGAACGTCCCGTCCGGGGCGGAGATCTTGCGGGCGATGTACAGGGTCCAGGTTCCGTTGCCGCGGTTCTGCACCGGCTCGCTGACGAAGCGCTGGAGCAGCGGGTCCGCGGCCAGGGCCTTGAAGTAGTCCCGGTCGGCGATGTTTACGTCCGGGATGGGCCAGTAGCGGCTGAAGTTGCGCAGGGTCCCGGTGTGATCGACCACCGTGACGGCGTTGACCTGGGGCAGCGCCGCTGTGCGGGCCCTCAGGGACTCGTGCATGGCGCGCGTGGTGAGCTGGACCGCGAAGGCCGCCGGCGTGGCCACCTCGGCGGTGCGGATCTCGTCGATGAGGGAGTCCTGCACCAGCTCGATCGCCTGCAGGGCCCGGTCGGCCTGGTCCGCCAGGACGGTGGTGAGGCTGACGAGGTTCTGCTCGGTATCGGCGACGGCCCGGGTGTGCAGGTCCGCGATGAAGAGCGCGGCACCCGCGGCGATTGCCAGAAAAAGAACACCACTAGCAGTAGCAAGCAAGATGAAAGAGCCGGCGCAAAGGTTTTTCGCTAGGGCGATCAGATGGACCGATCGTCTCCGAACGCTGGCCGTAAGCATGTTCCTATCCTTGTACCGCCGCGACGGCACAGACCTGGACCCGGAGCGCCTCGACATTGCTTTGCAGAAGCGTCAGGTGCTCGGCGCACGGGCGCCTTCCGGTTGATCAACGTGGGAACGCCTTAATTTTTCGTCCGTGCTTTCCGGCGGAATGTTCGCTCCGTCCGCGCCGGTGCGCGCCCCGCCGACACGCCCCGGTCGACCGCGCGGCGCGGCTTCCCGCGGCCCGGCGTTGCCCGCCCTTCGGAATCTGCTAGAGCGGCCCCGCGCCCGGAAGACGCGGGAGCCCCGTCGCGCGGGCTTCGGCGCGCGGCCTGCGGGACGCGCGGCGCGGCGGCGCCCCAAGGGCGCATCGCGGGGTTATTCATCACAAAGTCGGGAGACGCGACCTTGACCCAGCCCGAACCCGGCGTTCACGCCCTCGCGGTGCGCGTCTATTACGAGGACACCGACTTCTCGGGCTTCGTCTATCACGCGAGCTACCTGCGCTTCATGGAGCGGGGGCGCACCGAGCTCCTGCGCGGGCTCGCGGGCGACCAGTCGGACCTGCACCGGGACGCGGCCGGCCTGCACTTCGTCGTGCGCCGCATGGTGATCGACTACGCCAAGCCGGCGCGGATGGACGACCTCCTCGACGTCAGGACCTGGACGACCACGATGAAGGGCGCCTCGATGCACCTCGCCCAGGAGGTCCGGCGGGGCGGCGAGGTGCTGGTGAAGGCCGAGGTCGTCGTCGCCTGCGTCCGCGACGGCCGCGCGATCCGCCTGCCCGACAGCCTGCGGCGGGTCCTGTCCCCGGAGCGCGGCGATCCCGAACCCGCGCCCCGGTCAGCCTAGCGGGGCCGGTGCCGACGTCCGGCCTTGGACCCGGACGTGGCCGCGTCCGCGTCAGATCTTGCGGACTTCGCCCAGGAAGAGCTTGACCGCGCCCGCCACCGCCTCGATCTCGCGATTGAGATCCGCGGTCGCGCGCAGCATGCTCTGGGCCGCGTCGGCCGAATCCGTCGCGCTCGTGGCGACGGCCGCGACGCTGGAACTCACCGTCTCGGTCCGGCCCGAGGCCTCCTCGACGCTGCGGCGGATCTCGGTGGAGGTGGCCGACTGCTCCTCGACGGCCGAGCCGACGGAGATGGCGCTCTCGTCGATCCTCCCGATGATCCCGGCGATGCGCTCGATGGTGGAGGCCGTGGACGTCGTCGCGGCCTGGATCATCGCGACCTGGCGGGACACGTCGTCCGTCGCCCGGGCGGTCTGGGCCGCGAGTTCCTTGACCTCGCTGGCCACGACCGCGAAGCCGCGCCCGGCCGGACCGGCGCGGGCCGCCTCGATGGTCGCGTTGAGGGCGAGGAGGTTGGTCTGGCTGGCGATCTGTCCGATCATCCCGACGACCTGGCCGATATGGGTCGAGTTCTCGCTGAGGGCGCGCACGCTCGCGACCGCCTGCCGGGCCTCCTCCACCGCCTCGCTCGTGACCGAGCGGGAGCGGTTCATCTGCTGGGTGATCTCCGCATTGGCGGCGTTGAGTTCATCGACCGCCGTCGCCACCGTCCGGACGTTGGCCGAGGTGCCGGCCGCGCCGGTCGAGGCCATCGCGGCGGCGTGGGAGGTCTCGCCGGTCTTCGCCAGGACCTGGTTGGCGGAATCGCGCATCGTGTCGGTCGCGCCGCCGGCGGCGTCCAGGGCGCCCTGAATCGCCGAATCGAAGGCCGAGATCGCCTCGGCGAACGGGGTCACGTCGGCCCAGGACAGGACGGCCGCGATGTAGGCGCCCTTCGCCATCACCGCCGAGACGTGCAGGTCGAGGGTCTTGGGGCCGAGGCGGATCTTGGTGCGCCAGGGGAGGCGGGACGGGTCGGCGACGATGCTGCGCTGGTGGTGGGGGTTCTCGTGGAACACATCCATCGAGGTTCCCACCATGCGGTCGGGATTCACCTCCCGCGGCAGGTATTGCCGCAGGGCGTGCATCGTCTCGACGCTGCGCCGATTGGCATAGGTGATGTTGGCGCTGACGGGATCGAGGACGAGGACGTTGACCGGGAGCGCATCCAGCACGGCCTCCCAGTCGATCTGCGCACCGACATCGATCCCGATCTCGGGTTGCGGCCGGCGCAAGGACCCGAAGAGCGCTCTTTGGCTGGTCATGGGCTGAGCTTTCCGGTCTGGGTCTGTATTTTGTGATACTGCGTCTCTATGCATTTTATTGGTTAAACAAGTCTAAATCGGAAGTTGAACACTTTTTGCTCAACTGAATTCCAGGGGCCGCCGTCCGTCGGGGGCCGAAGGAGGGGCGGCCGGGCGACGGGGGTGGGCCGCAAGGGAATGTTAACCCTGCCGGGTGCTTAACTGCCCAGGGGTCGGGCGGGTGCGATGCACAAGGCCGGCCCATACTTTCGACAGATTCGCGGGCCATTGAGCCTTGAAATCGCTCAAGGTTCCGGTTGAAGCGCGCAAGACGGACCACCGGTTCCGTGACGGCTCCGCGCGGGGTTTTTCGAGGATCATGTCATGAACCCAGCCGATGCCATGCAGGCGATGCCGGCCCCCGACATGACGCTGCTCGGCCTGTTCCTGCAGGCGCATTTCGTCGTCAAGATCGTGATGCTCGGCCTGATCGGCGCCTCGATCTGGTGCTGGTCGATTATCGTCGACAAGACCCTTCTGTTCCGCCGCACCAAGGCCGAGATGGACGCCTTCGAGGAGGCGTTCTGGTCCGGCCGTTCCCTGGAGGAGCTGTACCGCTCGTTCAACGACCGGCAGCCGGTGGGGCAGGGCGCCCTGTTCGTGGCCGCGATGCGCGAGTGGAAGCGCTCCTTCGAGGGCTCCGGCCGCCAGATCCAGAGCCTGTCCCAGCGCATCGACAAGGTGCTGGACGTGACCATCCAGCGCGAGGTCGAGCGCCTCGAGTCGCGCCTGCTCTTCCTGGCCTCCATCGGTTCGGCCGGCCCCTATATCGGCCTGTTCGGCACGGTCTGGGGCATCATGACCGCCTTCACGTCGATCGCGGCCTCCAAGAACACCTCGCTGGCCGTGGTGGCGCCCGGCATCGCCGAGGCTCTGTTCGCCACCGCCATCGGCCTCTTCGCCGCCATCCCGGCGGTGCTCGCCTACAACAAGCTGCAGGCCACGGTGGCCAAGAACCAGTCGCGCCTCGAGGGCTTCGCCGACGAGTTCTCCGCCATCCTGTCCCGGCAGATCGACGAGCGCCTCTCGCTCGTCGCCTGACCCCACTCCCACACCCGAGGAACGATCATGGGCATGGCCCACGGAGCAGCGCAGGGTGGCGGCGGACGGCGTCGGCGGGGACGCCGGCACGCGGCCATCAACGAGATCAACATGACGCCGTTCATCGACGTCGTGCTCGTGCTGCTGATCGTCTTCATGGTCGCGGCGCCGATGATGACGGTGGGCGTGCCCCTCGACCTGCCGCAATCGAAGGCGAGCCCGCTCAATTCCGACACCAAGCCCGTGACCCTGTCGATCCGGCAATCCGGCCAGGTCTTCCTCGGGGAGAGTGAACTCTCCGACGACACCATCGTCCCGAAGCTCACCGAGACGGCCAAGTCCGGCTTCGAGGAGCGCGTCTTCGTGCGCGGCGACAAGCGGGTCGATTACGGCCGCGTCGCCCAGGTGATGGCGATCGTGACCGCCGGCGGCTTCAAGAAGGTCGCCCTGGTCACCGAGCCGGACCAGAAGTAGCGGGCCCGGCGGTGCGGATTCCCTTCAAGCGCAGTGAACCGGGCGTCTGGGTCTCGGCGGCGACGCATGTCGGCCTGCTGACGGTCGCCCTGCTTTCGGTGGCGGCCCCCGCCCTGCCGGATGCGCAGGAGGGCGTGCCGGTCGAGGTGATGACCGAGCAGCAATATTCGGAGCTGACCAAGGGCGAGCGCAACGCCGATGCGCCGCAGCCCAACGCCAAGCCGCGCGCCGACCGCGTCGCCGAGAAGTTCGAGGAGCGCGAGCCCGAGAACGCCAAGGTCGATGCCCCGGCTCCCCCGAAGCGCCCCGCCGACATGAAGGTGGCGAGCGCCGAGGAGATGCCGCTGCGTTCCAGCGAGCCCGACCCGCAGGAAGCCAAGGCCGAAGCGGCCAAGGAAGCCGCCAAGGAAGCCGCCAAGGAAGCCGCCAAGGCGGCCAAGGCCGAGGCTGCCAAGGCTGCCGCTGCCGAGGCCAAGGCTGCCGCCGCCGCGGAAGCCAAGGCTGCCGCCGCCGCCAAGGCGAAGGCCGAGGCGGTCAAGCGCGAGCAACTCGCCGAGCTGATCGAGAAGCAGGAAGCCGAGGCGGAGGCCAAGGCCGAGGCCGCTGCCAAGGCGGAAGCCGCGAAGGCCGCGGCCGCCGCCAAGGCGAAAGCCGAGGCCAAGGCCAGGGCCGACGCGCAAGCCAAGGCCGAGAAGGAAGCGGAAGCCAAGGCCGAGAAGGAAGCGAAGGCCGTGGCGGAGGCGAAGGCCAAGGCGGAGGCGGAGCGCCAGAAGGAGCTCGCCGAAGCGAAGGCCGAGGCGGAAGCCGAAGCGAAGGCGGAAGCCGCCGCCAAGGCCAAGGCCGAGGCCGCCGCCAAGGCGAAGGCCAAGGCGATGGCCGATGCCAAGGCGAAGGCCGACGCGGAGGCCAAGGCCAAGAAGCAGGCCGAGCTCGCCGACAAGTTCAGCGCCGGCGACATCCGCTCCCTGCTCGCCTCGAAGGCGCCCTCGCAATCCACCGGCGCCACCGGCCGCGAGGTTCAGCGCACCGCTTCCCTGGGCGCGGCCTCCGGCAATGCCCAGCGCCTGTCGCCGTCCCTGCGCGACGCCCTGGTGGGCATGCTGCAGCAGCAGATCGAGCGCTGCTACGTCGCGCCCCCCGGCGCCACCCAGGGCGTGGTGCTGCCGATGCTCGACATCCGGCTGAACCCGGACGGCACGCTCACCTCCGAGCCCCGCATCATGCGCGGCGGGGCCAACGCCGTGGATCGCTCCATCGCCGAGGCGGCGCAGCGCGCCGTGCGCCGCTGCGCGCCCTACAAGATCCCGGCCCAGTACGCGCCCTACTACAACGACTGGAAAGCCATCAACGCGGAGTTCGAGTTCTCGCGGGCGTGATGCGGCGGCCCCGTCCGGGCCCTGCTTCCGCGCGTCGCGCCTCCGCGCGGGGCGCGGCGGCGTCTCGGGCGGCCTCTCGGCTTCCCCCGCGCGCGGCGGGGGCGACCCCATCGCGCCCCCCGCCAGGACCCATCCCCGATCCTCGCATTCCCACGACCACGGAATCGATCATGCATCGCAGTCTTCTCGAGAGCCCGGTGTCCAAGGGCCTGACGTCGCTCCTCGCCCTCCTGGCCCTGCTCCTGCTCGGCCTGACCCCGGCGGCGGCGCAGTTGAACCTGCGCATCGGCGGCGGCTCGTTCCAGCCGATGCCGATCGCGGTCACGGATTTCACCGGCGACCCGAGCCTGGGGCTCCTCGTCTCCAGCGTGGTGACGAACAACCTGCGGCGCTCGGGCTACTTCACCCCGGTGGAGAAGGCGAAGTTCCCCGAGGCGCCGGCCTTCGATTCGGTGCCCGGCTTCGAGAAGTGGCGGGCCGCCGGGGTCCAGGCCCTGATCACGGGCCGCGTCGCCCGCGACGCCGGCGGCAAGCTCAAGGTCGAGTTCCGCCTCTGGGACGTCACCTCCGGCCAGCAGATGACCGGCCAGCAATACGGCACCGATCCGGCCAATGCCCGCCGCACCGGCCACCTCATCTCGGATGCGGTCTACACCAAGATCACCGGCCTCGGGCCGTGGTTCGACAGCCGCATCGCCTTCGTGGACGAGTCGGGCTCGAAGGAACATCGGCGCAAGCGCCTGATGGTGATGGACCAGGACGGCGCCAACGTGCGGGCGCTCACGAACGGCGAGAACGCCGTGGTCGCGCCGCGCTACTCGCCGGCGACCCAGGACATCGCCTTCATGACCCAGACCACCGGCCAGCAGCCGCGCATCCAGGTCATCAACCTGGAGACCGGCAGCCGGCAGGCGCTCGGCAAGGCCGACTCGATGAGCACCAGCCCGCGCTTCTCGCCCGACGGCCGCCGCCTCGTGATGAGCGTGCAGCAGGGCGGCAACGCCGACATCGTGGTCATGGACCTCGCCTCGAAGGCCCAGACGCCGATCACCAACGGCAACGCCATCGACACCTCGCCGACCTTCTCGCCGGACGGCAGCCAGATCGTCTTCGAATCCGACCGCGGCGGCTCGCAGCAGATCTACGTGATGAGCGCCTCGGGGGGCACGCCCACCCGCCTCTCCTTCGGCGAGGGCTCGGCCTCGCAGCCGGCCTGGTCTCCGCGCGGTGACCTCATCGCCTTCACCCGCCAGCGCAAGGGCGGCTTCGCCATCTGCGTGATGAAGCCGGACGGCTCGGGCGAGCGCGTGCTCACGGAAGGCTTCCACAACGAGGGCCCGACCTTCGCGCCGAACGGCCAGTACGTGCTGTTCTTCCGCGATCCGGGCGGCCAGGGCGGCGGCAAGCTCTACATGGTCGACATCACCGGCAAGGTGGAGCAGCCGGTGCCGACTCCGTCCTACGCGTCGGACCCGACCTGGTCGCCGCTGCTGTCGGGGAAGTAGGGCGGACGCCTACCAGTCCGGTTCCAGCCGCGCCGGTCCTCCGGAGGGCGGCGGGACCAGCGATGCGGCCTCGTCGCGCAGCGCGCGGGGCAGGGCGGCCAGGGCCGGATCGTCGAACCGCAGGTGCGGCAGGTGGCTGGCCAGGAGAGCGGCGAGGAGGTCGGCCTGCGCCCGGTCGCGCCTCTGCTTGAGGGGATCGCGGTCCGGGCGTGCCGCGAGCCACAGCTTGTGCAGGGCGAAGGCCCGGGGATCCGGGGCGACCATCGTGAGCGGGTAGCCACGGGCGTCGAGGACGGTCGCGTGCACCTTCGGACTGTTCACCAGCCAAGGCAGTCCCTCGATCGCCACGGCTTCGAGATCCGTGCCGTCCGAGCCGATGCGGCTCCTGGGCGGGCGGGCCATCCGGTCCTTCGTGGTCGGCATGATCAGGTCGACCATGTAGCCGTCGCGGTTCACGGCCCGGAAACTGCCCTTTCCCATCACGGCGAACGACCGGTCGACCTTGCGCAGCAGGCCGACGAGGCCCGTCGCCGAGACCTCCGGCGCCAGGAGCCGCAGCGAGCGGCGGGCGTCGAACAGCAGGTCGACGTCGGCCGTCGCCAGATGCACGCCCGCCAGACGCTCGTAGGCGTAGAGGGCATTCGTCCCGACGACCTCGACGCCGCTTCCGATCAGCTTCGCACCGTGCAGCGCGCGCAGGATGCGACCGGCGATCGCCGGCAGGCGGCCGAGCTTCAGGGCGCGATTGACCGGGGCCATCGCGTCGAGGCGATCGGCCAAGTTGGCCACCCGTGCGGTCAGATCCGTTCGCCCCTCATGAAACTGACGGGCGATCGCGTCCGTCTCGGGCGTCCGCGGGCCGAGAGACTTCCAGATCTCGCCGCGCTTCCGATAGAGGTAGTCCCGGCCCGCGACCGTCTTCCAGGACAGGGCGCCCGAGAAGCGCCGCTCCAGCACGCTGCGTGCGCTCCCGTAGGCGGCGAAGACCTGCTCGACATCGATCGTCTGCCGCGCTTGATCCTCGTTTAAGTCGCTGAAAGACATCGTTTTATCCCCGAGGGACGCGGAAGGTGTCCGCTGGGGGATAATGCCATTCTGGGGCGGAACAAGCGATTGAATTCGTTCGGTTTATCCCTGCCGCTATGCAGAATGGTGGCCGGAGGGATCATCCCGCCCTTCATTCCGCCGGCACGAGCCGGTCCCGGGCCCGCAGGGCGGGGAAGACCCGGCCCCACAGGGCCGCGACGAGAAGCGTCGCGAGACCGCCCGCCACCACCGCCGGGACGGCCCCGATCAGGGCCGCCAGGGTGCCGGACTCGAACTCGCCGAGCTCGTTCGAGGCCCCGATGAAGACCGAGTTCACCGCCGAGACCCGGCCTCGCATGGCGTCGGGCGTCTCGCCCTGGACGAAGGTCTGGCGCACGAACACGCTGATCATGTCGGCTGCCCCCGTGACGAACAGGCAGGCCATGGAGAGGGGCAGGGAGGTCGAGAGGCCGAAGCCCACCGTGGCGAGGCCGAAGATCCCCACGGCCTGGAGCATGCGCAGCCCGGCCCGGCGCTGCAGCGGCCGATAGGCGAGGGCGATCGCGGTGAGCACGGCGCCGGCCGCCGGCATGCTGCGCAGGACGCCGAGGCCGAGGGGGCCCACGTGCAGCACCTCGGCCGCGAAGATCGGCAGGAGGGCGGTGGCCCCCCCGAGGAGCACCGCCACGAGGTCGAGGCTGATGGCGCCGAGCACCACCGGATGGGTGCGGATGTAGGTCAGGCCGGCCGAGAGGGTCTCCCAGGTCACCGGCGGGCGCTCGGCGATGGGGGCGGGCCGGAACCGGATCGCCAGGATCAGGGCGCTGGCCAGGGCGAAGCTCGCGGCGGCCGCGCCGAAGACCACCGCCGGCCCGAGGGCGTAGAGGAAGCCGCCGGTGGCCGGGCCGAGGATCGAGGCGCTCTGCCAGAGGGAGGCGTTCCAGGCGATGGCCGAGCCGAACAGGGGGCGGGGCACCAGGGTCGGCAGCAGGGCCTGGAGGGCCGGGTTGGCGAAGGCGCGGCCGGTGCCGATCACCACGACGAGCCCGTAGATCGGCCACAGGGTCGTGGTGCCGAGCCAAGCCGCGAGGAGCAGGCCGAGATCCGCCAGGGCCAGGGTCGCGTAGGCGAGGGCCGCGACGAGGCGCCGGTCGTAGGTGTCGGCGACGTGGCCCGTCACCAGGGCCGACAGCATGGCGGGCAGGAAGCTCGCCAGCCCCACCAAGCCGAGGGCGAGGGCCGAGCGGGTGATGTCGTAGACGAACCACCCCACCGCGACCGCCTGCATCTGGAAGGCCAGGCCGGTGAGGAAGCGGGCCGCGCCGAAGAGGCGGAAATCGCCGTTGCGGAAGACGGTCCAGCGCGGCGCGGCATCGGTGCTCATCCCGCCGTGCTGCGGCAGGGTGGTGTCCGCGTCAAGCGCGTGGCGGACGGGCGGACGGATTAAGAGGCGGCGTGGACCGTGCCGCGCTCGAACTCGACCGTCCGCACCGAGACGGGCCGGGCGGGGGCAGCGCGGTCAGGGCCGTCCTTCGGTGAGGGCGGCACTCCGGTCGGCGGCCGCCAGGGGCACCGCCTGCAGGGCCTCCAGCACGAGGCCGGGGGTGAGGATCTGGGGCAGCACCGCGGGCTCGCCCGCACCGGCGTAGAGCAGGTAGAGCGGCACCCCGCTGCGGCCGTGGCGCTCCAGCAGGCGGGTGATCTCGGGATTCTGGTTGGTCCAGTCGCCCTTGAGATAGGTGATGCCCCGCGCCTTCAGGCCGGCCTGGACGGACTCGGCGCGCAGGGCCGCCCGCTCGTTCACCTGGCAGGTGATGCACCAGGCCGCCGTCATGTTGACGAAGACCGGCCTGCCCTGGGCCAGGAGCCCGTCGAGCCGCGCCTGGGTGAAGGCGCCCGCATCGGCCTGCGCGGCCTCGGGCCCGGCCCGGTCCCGGTCGAGGCCGAGAGTGAGGACGGCCAGGGCGGCCAGTGCCGCCACGGCGGTCCCGCGCGCGATCCAGGTGCCCGCTGGTCCGGCCCCGTGCCCGCGCTCCCAGGCCCAGGCGGCCAAGCCCACGAGGACGAGCCCGACCAGGGCGGCGAGGAGCCCGGCCGAGCCCACCTGCTGTGACAGCACCCAGACCAGCCAGGCCACGGTGGCGTAGATCGGGAAGGCCAGCGCCCCCTTCAGGGTGTCCATCCAGGCGCCGGAGCGGGGCAGGCGCCGCAGGGCCGCGGGCCAGATGGTCAGCACCAGGAAGGGCAGGGCGAGGCCGAGGCCGAGGCTGGCGAAGACGGCCAGGCTCACGCCGGCCTCCTGCGTCAGGGCGAAGCCCACCGCCGAGCCCATGAAGGGGGCGGTGCAGGGGGTGGCCACCACCGTGGCGAGCACGCCGGTGAAGAACGAGCCCTCGAGACCCGCCCGCCGGGTCAGGCCGTCGCCGAGCCCCGTGATGCCGGCGCCGAGATGCACCACCCCCGACAGGCTGAGCCCCATGGCGAACAGCAGATAGGCGAGGCCCGCCACCACCAGGGGCGATTGCAGCTGGAAGCCCCAGCCGATGCCGGCGCCCGCGCCCTTCAGGGCGATGAGCAGGCCGGCGAGCGCCAGGAAGGCGGCGAGCACGCCGGCCGTGTAGGCGAGGCCGTGCAGCCGGACCCGGCCCGCCGGCTCGCCCGAATGCCGCACGAGGCTGAGCACCTTGATCGACAGGACCGGGAAGACGCAGGGCATCAGGTTGAGGAGGAGGCCGCCCAGGAAGGCGAGGCCGGCGGCGCTCCACAGGGTCAGGCTCTCGTCCGGGGCCTGAACCGGCCCCGATGTCGCGGCCGGCGCGGGCGGGGCGGCGGCCGAGGCCGTCGGCGAGGCGCCGGCCGTGTCGGGCGCCTCGCCGACGGCGTAGGCGCGGCGCACGGGTCCGTCCGGCGTCGCCTCCGCGAAGGTCAGCACCCCCGGCAGGGTGGCGGGGGCCCCCGCGGTGGCGTCGCCGCGGGGCAGATCGATGTGCAGGCCGTCGGCGTCGCTGCGCGCCTCCTGGGGCGCAGCGTTCTCGATGGCGGTCTCCGCATAGGGAAAGTAGGCGACGTCGGACGCCGCGAGCCCGGGAGGCGCGGAGAGGTGCACCTGCAGGCGCCCGTTCTCGGCGCCGTAGCGCACCGGCCAGGGCGCGGGCACCGGCAGGGCCGCGCGGGCGGCCTCGAACAGCATCATCGCGCCGGGCGCGACACCCGTGCTGGTGCCGGCCTGCGCCACCGGCAAGGTCAGGCGCAGATCAGCCGAGCCCGGCACGCATTCGCGCTCGCAGACGAGGTAGCTCAGCTTGGCCTGGAGCGTCACGGACTTGCCGGGCGCCAGGGTGGCCGGCGGCGTCACCTCGGCGAGGAGGACAGCCTCGTCCTCGTAGCCGAAATTCATCAGGTGGGCGACCGGGATGCGGCTCGGGCTCGGCCACTGGATCGCGCCTGCCGAGAACCCGGCCGGCAGCGTCCAGGCGACCTCCGGGGCGAGGCCGGAATCGCCGGGGTTGCGCCAGTAGACGTGCCAGTGCGGCCGCATCACCATGCGGATGGCGACCGTGAAGGGCGCGCCGGGCCGGATCGCGGCGGGCTCCCCAACGAGGCTCGCCTTCACGAGGTCGGCCGGCACCTTGAAGCCCTGCGCGGAAGCAGGGGTGAGCGCGAGGCCGAACAGCGCGAGCGCCAGGGCGAGAAGCCGGATCATCGAGTCCTGTTCGGTGCTGGAAGCGGGCAGGTTACGGCCGTTCGCCCCGGGCGCAAAATCTCGAAGCCGCGAGATCGCTTGTCCCCGCCTTTTCGCCGCGCCGGAAGGCGCAGGATGGTCGCGGGGGCGATCCGGCGCGCCGCTCGCGCCGGGGTCAGACCGCCGCCGCCATCGGCCGGGTCGCCTCAGCCAGCCAGGCCCGCGTCGCCGGGTCGAGGTCCGGCTCCAGGGCCTCCCGCACGCGGGCATGGTAGGCGTCGATCCAGGCCATCTCCTCCGGGCTCAGGAGGTCGGGGCGGATCAGGCGGCGGTCGAAGGGCGCGAGGGTCAGGGTCTCGAAGCCGAGCATCGGGCGCTCGCCGCCGGGCAGGTCGCGGGCCTCCACCAGGACGAGGTTCTCGAGGCGGATCCCGTAGGCGCCGGGCTTGTAGTAGCCCGGCTCGTTGGAGAGGATCATGCCGGGTTCCAGGGCGACCGTCCCGGTCTTGGCGATGCGCTGCGGCCCCTCGTGCACCGACAGGAAGGCCCCGACGCCGTGGCCGGTGCCGTGGTCGAAGTCGAGGCCGGCCTCCCAGAGGGGCAGGCGCGCGAAGGCGTCGATCTGGGCCCCCGTGGTGCCCTTCGGGAACACCGCCCGGGCGATGCCGATATGCCCCCGGAGCACGCGGGTGAAATGGTCGCGCATCGCCTCGGAGGGCGGGCCGATCGCCACCGTGCGGGTGATGTCGGTGGTGCCGTCCAGGTACTGCGCCCCGGAATCCACCAGGAACAGCTCCCCGGGCCGGATGCGGCGGTCGGTCTCGCGGCTGACCCGGTAATGGACGATGGCGCCGTTGGCGCCGCTGCCCGAGATCGTCGGGAACGAGACGTCGCGCAGCAGACCGCCCTCGGCGCGGAAATCCTCCAGGGCCTCCACGGCGGCGATCTCGGTCAGCGTCTCGCCCTGGGCATCGAGCCAGGCGAGGAAACGGGTCACCGCGCGGCCGTCGCGGAGATGGGCCGCGCGGGTGCCGGCGATCTCGGCCGGGTTCTTCACCGCCTTCATGGCGGTGATCGTGTCCGGCCCGAGATCGGCGACGCCGCCGGCCGCCTCCACCCGCTGCTTCAGGGCGTTTGCGGCGGTGGCGGCATCGAGGCGGAGGCGCGCGGCGTTCGCCGCCTGGGCCGCGAGGGCGTCCGCGAAGGCGGCGCGCGGGTGCAGGTCGGCGAGGGGCGCCAGGGCGGCGCGCAGGTCCGGGCTCACGGTGGACGAGGTCAGGTAGAGGGCGGCGCGCCCCGCGCGGGGCACCAGGGCGTAGCCCAGGGCCAGGGGGGTGTGGGCCACGTCGCTGCCGCGCAGGTTGAAGGCCCAGGCGAGGTTGTGCGGATCGGAGATCACCAGGGCGGCATCGTCCGCCTCGGCGAGGGCCGCCCGGATGCGGGCGAGCTTGTCCGCGGCGGATTCGCCGGCGAGCTCCGGCGGCTGGGCGACGACGGTGCCCGCCGGCGGCCCCGGCCGGTCGGTCCAGACCGCGTCGACCGGGTTCCGGTCCACCGCCTGCAGCCGCGCACCGGCCTTGGCCACCGCGCGCTCCAGGCGCGCCACGCCGTCGGGGGTGTGCAGCCAGGGATCGTAGGCCAGCACCTGGCCGGGCTTGAGGTGGGCGCCGATCCAGGCCGCGACGCTGGTCTCGGCCAGGGGCACGGGGGTGATGACGCCGGTATCGACCTGGGCCGGTGCCTGCAGGGTGTAGCGCCCGTCGACGACGAGGGCGGCCTCCTCGAGCAGGATCACGGCGGTGCCGGCCGAGCCGGTGAAGCCCGTGAGCCAGGCGAGGCGCTCGGCCTGCGGCGGCACGTATTCCGACTGGTGCTCGTCGGCGCGGGGCACCACGAAGCCGTCGAGCCCGGCCTCCTTCAGGGCCTCGCGCAGGGCCCGGATGCGGGCGGCGCCGTGGCGGTGGCTCGGATCGTCGAAGGTCTGGAAGCGGGCGCGGGTCATGGCGCCCAGGGTTACGCCGGCCTCAGAAGGGCTGCAACCGCGTCCGGCGCGGGCGCGCCGCCGCGCCGCCGCGGGTCAGCACCAGGGTCGCCCAGCCCTCGATCAGCCCGTGCCGGGCGAGGTGGAAGCCGCGGTGCCGATAGGTGGAGAGCACGCCCGGCACGTCGCGCTCGATCAGGCCGGAGAGAATCAGGACGCCGTGGTCGGCCACCACCGCCGTCAGGGACGGCGCCAAGCCCTTCAGGGGCCGGGCCAGGATGTTGGCGAAGACCACGTCGAAGCGGCGCGGCCGGTCGGCGAGGGCGTGGCGCACGCCCGGCCCCTGGTAGAGGCGAAGCACGGGCCCGAGGCCGTTGAGGCGGGCATTGCCGATGGCGGTGGTCACCGCCTCCGGGTCGAGGTCGCCGGCGATCACCGGCGTATGCAGGGCCTTGGCGGCCGCGAAGGCGAGGATGCCGGTGCCGGTGCCGACGTCGAGCACGTGGGCCGGGCGTCCGCGCTTGAGGATTCCGGCGAAGGCCCGGAGGCAGCCCAGCGTGGTGCCGTGATGGCCGGTGCCGAAGGCCAAGGCCGCCTCGATCTCGATGGCGAGGTCGTTGGCCCGGACCGTGTCGCGGTCGTGGCTGCCATGGACGAGGAAGCGGCCGGCCCGGACGGGCTTCAGGCCCTCCAGGGAGGCGCGCACCCAATCCTGCTGGTCGATGGTCTCGAAGGTGGCGACATCCGCCTGCGCGCCGACCACGGGGCGGATCAGGTCGCGGATCATGTCCTCGTCCGGCGCGTCGGCGAAGTAGGCCTCGAGCCGCCAGGTCCGGCCGTCCTCGGCCTCGAAGGCGGCCACCGCCGTCTGCGTCGGGTCGAACATCTCGCCGAGGAGGTCGGTCATCGCGCGCGCCGACCCCTCGTCGGTGAGGAGGCGCAGCACGTGGGTCGGACGGTGGGGAGGCAGGCCTTCGAGCATGAGCGGGGCTCTATCACCCGCGACGTCCCGCCGCCACCTCGTGTGCAAGCTTGGCCGGAACGGAAGCGCCGGATCCGCGTTTGTTGTCGCTTCTCCAGGCTCGCGTCGATGTCGGAGCGTGCGTTGTGCGTATGAAAATCAGAAGAGCCGGCGGACGAACGCCGGTCGTCCTCGCGGAAAAGTCCAAGGCCCGCCGTCGCCTCGTGCGCGAGCGCGGGGGCTTCACCGATGCCGAGACCCTGACGGGACCGATGCCGGGGCCGATGCTCGTCCTGCTCAGCCGCCTGCACCGCTCCGAGCGTCGGCTCTTCGACGAGGACGAGCACGACGCGTGATCGCGTCGGCGCCGATCCATGCTATGGCGGGCGCTCCGGCAGAAAATGCAAGAGCAGGGCGATGAAACAGACGAAACGGATGTTGCTCGGTTTGGTCCTGGGCGTGGTGGGTGGCTTTGGACTCGCCCGAGGCGTCGCCCCGGCGCGCGCCGAGACGCCCGTGGTTGTCTTCGCCGCCGCCAGTCTGAAGAACGCCCTCGACGAGGCCGCCGCCGCCTGGACGAAGGAGACGGGCAAGACCGCCCGGATCTCCTACGCGGCCTCCAGTGCGCTGGCCAAGCAGATCGAGGCCGGGGCGCCGGCCGACCTGTTCGTCTCCGCCGATCTCGCCTGGATGGACGACGTGGCGGGCAAGGACGGCCTCAAGCCGGGCACCCGGTCGAACCTCCTGCGCAACGCCCTCGTGCTGATCGCCCCCAAGGATTCGGCCGTGGCCCTCTCGCTCAAGCCCGGCCCCGACCTCGCCGCGGCCTTCGCCAAGGCCCTCGGCGACGGCCGCATCGCCATGGGTAACGTCGCGGCGGTGCCGGCCGGTAAGTACGGCAAGGCGGCACTGGAGAGCCTCGGCGCCTGGGAGGGTGTGAAGGACCGGGTCGCCCAGGCCGAGAACGTGCGGGCGGCGCTCCTGCTCGTGGCCCGCGGCGAGGCACCGCTCGGCATCGTCTACGCCACCGACGCGGTCTCCGACCCCAGCGTCCGGGTGGTCGCCACCTTCCCGGCCGCGAGCCACCCGCCGGTGATCTATCCCGTGGCGCTGACCAAGGATTCGACCAATCCGGATGCGGTCGCCCTGCTGGCCTACCTCCGCAGCCCCGCCGCCCGGGTGTTCTTCGAGCGCCAGGGCTTCTCGGTGATCGGCGCCGAGGACCGGACCTGATCGTCCGGCCTTGAATCCCGCGATCCTGGACCGGCTCGGCCTCTCGCCGGAGGAATGGTCCGCCATCGCCCTCAGCCTGCGGGTGGCCGGGGTCGCCACCCTGGCGAGCCTCGGCCCGGGCCTCGCCGTCGCCTGGGTGCTGGCGCGCCGGCGCTTCCCCGGGCGGGCGCTCCTGGACGGGCTGGTCCATCTTCCGCTCATCCTGCCGCCCGTGGTGACCGGCTACCTCCTGCTCCTGGCCTTCGGCCGGCGCGGGACCTTCGGCGCCCTCCTGGCCGATCTCGGCATCGTCCTCTCGTTCCGCTGGACCGGGGCGGCGCTCGCCTGCGCGGTGATGGGCTTTCCCCTGATGGTGCGGGCGATGCGCCTCTCCCTCGAGGCCGTCGATGCCCGCGTCGAGCAGGCGGCCGCGACCCTCGGCGCCGGTCCCTTCGCGGTCTTCCTCACCGTGACGCTGCCCCTCGCCCTGCCGGGGGTCCTGGCCGGCGCCGTGCTGGCCTTCGCGAAGGCCATGGGCGAGTTCGGCGCCACCATCACCTTCGTGTCGAACATCCCCGGCGAGACCCAGACCCTGCCCTCGGCGATCTACACCCTGACCCAGGTGCCCGGCGGGGAGGCCGGGGCCCTGCGCCTCACCCTGGTCTCCGTGGCGATCTCGATGGCGGCCCTGCTGGTCTCCGAACTCCTGGCCCGCCGGGTCGGGCGCCGGATCGGGGCGGGATGAGCCGATGACGCTCGCAGTCGATCTCGCCCTGGCGCGCGGCGCCTTCCGTCTCGACGTGGCTTTCACCGCCCCGCCGGGCCTCACCGCCCTGTTCGGCCGCTCGGGCTCGGGCAAGAGCACGGTGATCGCCTGCCTCGCCGGCTTGGCCCGGCCCGACCGGGGCCGGATCGCCCTCGACGGCGAGACCCTGCTCGACACGGATCGCGGCCGCGCGGTCCCCGCCCATCGCCGCCGCATCGGCACCGTGTTCCAGGAGGCGCGGCTGATGCCCCATCTCTCGGTCCGTCAGAACCTCGCCTACGGGCGCTGGTTCGCCCGCGGCCGCCGGGACGAGGCCGGCCTGGAGCCGGAGGCGGTCATCGCCCTCCTGGGCATCGGCCACCTCCTCGACCGTCGGCCGGCCGGACTGTCCGGCGGCGAGGGCCAGCGCGTCGCGATCGGCCGGGCGCTGCTGTCGCGGCCCCGCCTCCTGCTCCTGGACGAGCCGCTCGCCGCCCTCGATGCCGAGCGCAAGGCCGAGATCCTGCCGCTGATCGAGCGCCTCCGTGACGTCGCCGCGATCCCCATGGTATACGTAAGCCATGCGGTGCCCGAAGTGGCGCGCCTCGCCGACACCATCGTGGTGCTCGAAGGGGGCCGCGTCGCGGCCGCCGGACCCGCCGAGTCCATCCTGCGCCGGGGCGATCTCGGGGCCTTCCATGCGGCCGAGGCCGGCGCCCTCCTCGACATGGTGGTGGAGGCCGACGCCCCGAATGCGGGACTGACCCTCCTCTCAGGCCGTGCCGGGCGCCTTCTCGTGCCGCGCCTCGCCCAGGCGGTCGGCACCGGCATCCGCGTCCACATTCCCGCCCGAGACGTCCTGCTCTCACTCGACGAGCCCGTGGGCCTGAGTGCCCGGAATCGCTTGAGCGGCCAAGTGCTTGGTCTCCTTGTCCAGGCGGACGGTACGGTGCTGGTGGAGGTGGATTGCGGCGGTGCCGTGCTCTCCGCCCGCTTGACCCGCGCCTCCGTGCACGAACTCGGCCTCGCGCCCGGCCGGCCGGTCTTCGCCATCGTCAAGAGCGTCGCCTTCGATCCGCACGGGATGGGACGGGCGGCCGGCGCCGTCGAGATCTGAGGATTCGTTAAAATTCGATGCGTCGTCTTGACGGCGTATTGTGCATGCCACCCAAGAAAGCCCCTGCAGAACCAATTCCTTAAGATCCCATTCACGCCGCAGGTCTTGACTGGTGGGACAGCGAAAAAGCCGCGAGCAGGAGCGTGCCATGTCGATCACAAGCCTCGGCGCCGTGCTTCCGGCCCGCGTCACCGCCGCCACGCCGGCTCCCATTCCCCCGGTCCAGCCCGTCCAGGCTCCCGCGCCCCTCGCACCGGCCGTGCGGGTGGACATTCGCAGCCAGGACCAGGGCCCCGATCCTCGTGCCGGCACCTCCCGGACTCCGGCGCCGGACGCGAAGGCGACTGAGACCGCGATGGAGCCGCGCATCCGGATCGACCAGGACACCAAGGCGGTGGTCTACCAGGAGGTGGATCCGAACTCGGGCGATGTCGTCGTGCAACTGCCCGACCCGGTGGTGCTCAAGGCCCGCGCCTATGCGGAGGCCGCCGAGGCCCGTGCCAAGCCCGCGGCCCGCCCCCTCGACCGCACCGCCTGAGGCATCACGCCTCTTGAAACGAAGAGAAGGCCGGGGCGCTGAGCCCCGGCCTTCCTTTTTTGCCGTCTGGCGAAAATAAAAAAAACCGCCGGCCCGAAGGCCGGCGGCGGGCTCACCCTTAGCGGAGGAGCTGCAGGATGCCCTGCTGCGCCGTGTTGGCGAGCGAGAGGGCCGAGATGCCGATCGACTGGCGGGTCGACAGGGCCTGCGAGTTGGCGGCTTCCTCGTTGAGGTCCGCGTTCGTCAGGTTGGCCGAGCCGGTGTCGAGGATGTTGATCAGGTTCTTCGAGAAGTCCTGACGGTTCTGCACGACCGAGAGGTTCGAGCCGAAGGTCGAGGACTGGGCGCGAAGCTGGCTGGTCGCCTGGGTGATGGCTGTCAGTGCCTTGTTGATCTCATCATCGGACTGAAAATCGCCCGTGACGGAGTTGAGACCCAGACCATCAGCATCGAGCTTCGAACCCTCAATGTTGAGGCTGGAGGAGCCTGTTTCATTGAATGTCACCTTCAGCGAGTTTTCAGCCTTGTCGGTACCCGAGCGGTACAGCAGGTTGATGCCGTTATAGCTGGAGTCCTTCGCCTGCTGGGTGATCTGGTCAAGCAGGGTGTTGAACTGCTTGGCAAGTGACGTACGCGTGGCGTTAGTACCGCTCGCGGAGCCCGAACCATTGGCGACCACTGCCTTCGTGCTCGCGCCAGCGACGCCAAAGCCGAGATCGGTCGTGCCACCTGCCGAGTTGTCGATGGTGATCTGCTGGGAGGAGCCGGTATCGGTCGAGGTGAAGGTCAGCTTGTTCGCTACGAAGCTTGCCGTCACCTTGCCCTTGAACCCGGTATCAGCATTGAGCTGTCCATTGATCGACGACAGAATCTCGGTTTGCGTCGTAGCGTTTGCAGTCGCACCAGCAGCGACGGTAATGGTCTTCTTAGGCCCCGTACCAAGCTGGATGTCGAAGGCAGCCGTGTTGGCACCGGACAAATCGGTCGTCGCGCCGACGGCCGTCACACCCGTAGCAATGGCGGCGGTAGCGCTGCTCTTGGCAGCCGCGCCAGTCGCCGTCTGAGCAGCCGTCGCAGTGCCAAAGCCGATATCGACTTCGTTAGCCGCCGTATTGGTGACCACGGCAGAAGCAGACGCCCCTGTCGCGGTTGAAGTGAAGACGATACGGCCGTCGGTGGTCTTGGAGGCGGTCACGGCAGCAGGGTTGGTTGTGTCGTTGGCGAGCTGGTTGTTGATAGCCTTGACGACATCATCGGCCGTCGCCTTAGCGACATTGCTGGTCACGCCGCTCAGCGTCGTTGCGTCGAGCGTGATCGTGGTGCTGTTCGTACCATCACCAAGGGTGAAGGTAGCGTTCCGGGTGCCCGAAAAGTCCTGAGTGCCATCGGTAGCAGCAGTGGTCGTGCCCTGGAAACCGGTGACAGCCGTCAGGATCGCGGCCGTGGCCGGAGTTCCGCTCGTGACGGCGCTCTTGTCCGCGAGCGCCTGGTTGGCGGTGGACTTGGCCGAGTCGACCAGCTTTTGGATCGAGGTGATACCCTGGTTGGCGGCCTGGATGGTCTGGACGCCGTTGGAGATACCGTTGAGGAGCGAGCCCAGGTCGCCCGAGCGGCCGGACAGCGACTGGGACGTGAAGAAGCTCGTCGGGTCGTCGAGGGCCGAGTTGACCTTCTTGCCCGTGGAGAGTCGATTCTGGGTGCTGGACAGCAGATCCGCGGTGCCCTGCAGCGAGAGCAGGTTTTGGCGGGTCGCGGCGGTAAGGGTGACGCTAGACATGGTGTTCGATCCATTCTGATCGGTGCACCTCCATTTTTGGAGGCCCGTGCACATGACCACCCATCTCTTGCGATCGACTTAATGTGCAGTCCGAACCAAAGCTTAATGTGATCGATCAACTCAGGTCGATCGGAGAAAAACTCTTTGCTTTCAGCACGTTGATGTTTGTCTCCGTGGCAGCTCTTGAGAGCTTGTTAACCAAGAACGACGAAGGTGCTCCTCAGGTCCGGATCGAGAAGCGCCATGCCCCTGAAGATCGAGCTCAAGCCGTTCGAGCGCCTGCTGATCGGGGGCACGGCGATCCGCAACGGATCCCGCCGCTCCAGCTTCGTGATCGAGACCGTGACGAAGTTCCTGCGCGAGAGCGACATCATCTTGGAGAGCGAGGCCGATACGGCCTGCAAGCGCCTCTATGTGACGTTGACGGTGATGTACCTCGCCGAGGTCACGCCGGAGACAGAGGACCTGTTCATCACGCAGGCCAACGCGCTGATCGCGGCGGCGCCGAGCATGGCGCCCTACTTGCGCGACATCCACGATTTCATCGCGGAGCGCGATCTCTACCGCGCGCTGAAGCGCTGCAAGGAGCTGATCCAGTACGAGCAGTCGCTGGCCGAGCTGCTGGCGCCCCCCGCAGCATCCCAAGGCTGAAGCATCCATTGCTATTACAAAACGAGAGAGCCCGCCGCTGGGAAGCGGCGGGCTCTCTCGTTATCGACGCTGCCGTCTCGCGGCTTACATGCGCAGGCCGGCGGCGATGTTCTGGTTGATGCTGATCAGGGCGGAAAGCTTCTCGGCGCTCGGCTCGATCAGCGTATCGATCATCCGCTTGAAGACGAAGGTCGAAAGTTCCGCGATGTTGTTCTTGATTTCGACCGGCAATGGGCTCTCGGGGGCCGTGGCTGCCCCGGCGATGATGGTCCAGACCTTCTGATTGAAGTTCAGGGCCTCGTTCAGGGCAGGGGCCTGATTGGTCCAATCGGTCTGGATCGCCTGCAGGCGCGTCGCAGCCTTGATCAAGACGGCAGCCTCTGCCTCGCGCGGCGACAGTGCAGTCTGTGCAACCCGGGCATAGGCGCTGGCCCCGTACGACATCGCTCGATCCTCCCTCAAGGTGTGCAGACCCGATTCGGGGCGCGGGCCGAACTTAGACACCCGATTGTTAAGGGACCGTAATATCACTCCGTGCCGTAATCATGCCCGGATATGCGACGACGGAGAGCGCGCGCCCGCGCGGATCACGCGCAGGGTGTGGG
Organism: Methylobacterium sp. BI1; assembly: GCF_056680125.1. NCBI lineage: Bacteria > Pseudomonadati > Pseudomonadota > Alphaproteobacteria > Hyphomicrobiales > Methylobacteriaceae > Methylobacterium > Methylobacterium sp. BI1. The sequence goes on from NZ_CM155267.1 coordinate 857,907, forward strand.
ATTCCGCCACCATGATGAATTTCATTCTGGGCACTGTCGCGGGCGGACTGCTGGTCGGGCTCGTCACGATTTCCGCCGTTCGCCAGCCCGTCGTGCAAGCCAAGCTCGGGCTCTTTCCCGTTTCCACCGCGCTGCTGATGCCCGCAGCGAAAACGCCGGAGGCGTCTCGCGCCGAACCGCCCTGCCGTCCGGCTGCGACCGTGGGACAACCGGACATGCTGTTCTCGAAGCGCCGGTTCTGGTTCGTCGCTCCGTGAGCGAACGATCCGTGTGGCTCAGAGGCTGCTGATCAGAAACATCACCATCGTGGTCGCCACGGTGGTGCTGACGAACCCGCAGAGGGCGGCTGCGAAGGACGGGCCGGTGGAGAAGCTGCGATCCGTGGTCTTCAGGTCGAGGGCGGCGGTGGTGTTCATGATGGATGACCTTGGCGGCGACTCATCGGCCGCGTGCGAGTTGACAGTGAAACGAAGCGTGGCGGGCGGGCGTGCGGGCCCGCACCCCATCAATCGCAGCGATTGGCGCGCTTGGCCGCCCGAAGGGCCCGCGACTCGCTGCGAAGATCGATGGCGATGACGCCAGCGCCGCAATCCTCGAAAGCATCACGGGCATCGGCGTAACGGTCGCCGATCTCATCGAGGGTGTCGCAGGCGCGGTCATGATTGCCGATCCGCGCTTCCTGACGGAACTGGTAGCGGAGCGCATTGGCCTCATCGACTTTGCGCTGCGCATCAAGACAGGCGGGCGCGGCGAGGGCCGGTGCGACCAGAGCCAGCACGAGACCGGCGGCGAGGGTCAGTCTAGAAAATTGACGCATGGGGGCACCTGAGATGGGGACACCTGGACGTGCGGCCGGTGAACAGAATTCATCGAACGTTCGAAAGTGTCCGCAAGATCAAAGCGGACTTGCCCAATATTACATCAGGCCGGCGGCACTCATCTCGCGTTCAGGTCCGAGAAACGGCAAACCTGTCGCTAAGGTTCCACGCTGAGCCATGGCGTCGTCCGTCGGCGCCGGGACACCAGGATCTGGCCTAGCGAAATCGGGGCAGGGCCCTGTGCATCGATACCAACATCGTATTGCCGGGGGATCGGTTTCAGCTTGTTGTGTGAGTGACCGTGCAGGTTGATGGCACCGCGGCCGATCCCGTTCCAGGTCCGAAACGCATAGTGACAGAGCACCAGGCGCCGTGCATCGACAGTAATCTCGGCATAATGGGCGATCGAGGCCCACCCGGGCGCTCGCAGCGTACCGGTCCCGTCATTGTTGCCGATGATGAGGTGCTTGGTGCCTGACAGGCTCGCCAGGATCTCGGCAATGTTGCCATCGGAGAGACCGAGGGCGAAGTCGCCGAGGTGCCAAACCTCGTCTTCGGGCCCGACGACCGCATTCCAGGCGGCGATCAGCGCGGCGTCGTGGGTCGCGAGATCAGGGTAGGGCCGCTGGTCGATCCGCAGGATCCGCGGATCTCCGAAATGCGTGTCGCTGGTGAACCATACGGCCACGGCTGGCTCTCCCGGCCGCAATCAGCGTCCGGGACTGAAGCGCAGCGGAACGGTAACGGCGAGGCTGCTCAGACTGATCCCGGCGGGTGCCGCCGGGAGTGAGCCCCGAACGGTCGCCAAGGCGGCGCTGTCGATGGCGCCGATGCCGCTGCTGCTGGCGAGCCCCGAACTCAGCACCTGACCGGAGCGGGACACCGTGAACCGGACGACAGCCACGCCGCCACTGGTGCCGGCCGCCGCATTGGCGTTCATTCGCCCTCGAATCGCCGAACTCAGCATGCCCTGCCACGCCCTGAGGGCGTTTGGATCGTTCCCACCAGCAGCCGAGCCCGCACTGCTCTGCCGCGACGCAGACGCTGAATTCTGCTGGGCACGCCCCTCGCTCGCCGCGGCCGCGGCGCGGCGCGCCGCTTCCTTGGCAGCCTTCGCCTTAGCGTCCTTGGCAGCTTCGCGACGGGCCTCGGCGATGGCCTCGCGGCGCTCCTCCTGCTCGGCCTTCAGGCGGGCTTCACGATCCGCCTTCCGCTTCGCCTCACGCTTCGCCTCCAGGATCTTGGCCATATCCGGCTTCGGCTTCTCCACCTCCACGGGCTTGGGAGCCTCGGCGATCGTGGGCGGGGGTGGGGCGAGGGCGGGCGCTTCCTCCCCTGTCGAGGTGATGACCTGGTCCTCGGGCGGTGGCTCGACGACCGCTTCGGTCGGAGGCGTGACCGGTGCCTCAGGCGGCTCGGCCATGGTGGTGGCTTCGGGGGCGACCGGCGTCGCGTCCGGCGGCGGCGGGACGGTGGCTTCGGGCGGGGCCACCTCGGTCGTCTCCAGCGGCTTCGTAACCGGGCTCTCCTCCGGCGTTTCCACCGGGTTCGCTTCCGGCGGAGCGGGTGCCTGGGCTGCCTGCTCGGACGGTGCCTGGGTGTTCGCCTCCGTCATCTGCGGGGCGAGATCGATCGTCACGATGTTCTCGCCGGGCGGCGCAGTGGGCGCCGTGCCGAACAGCGCCATACCGATCAGCGCCGCGACGTGCAGGGCGAGCGCGACGAGGAACGCCGCGGCCAGGCCGGACGGACCGCGCTGCTCCGGTTCGGCCGTGGTCGCGAAGGCGCTGTTGGGATGCAGTGCGTTCATGGATTACTGCGGCGTTCCGCTGGCAGGGGCCGGAGCAGCGGCCGGAGAGGCAGGCAGCGCCCCACCGGGGGACTGGGCGATCAACGAGACCTTTGTGAAGCCGGCTTGGCCGACGAGGCCCATCACCTCCATGATCTTGCCGTAGGGGACGTCGCGATCGCCGCGCACCAGCATCACTTGGCCGGGGTCCTGAGCCGCCAATGCGCGCAGACGTGGCAGGATCGCATCCGCCGTGAGTTCTTCCTTCGCCAGGTAGGGCCTACCGTCCTTGTCGATGGAGATCTCGAGCGGCTTCTTGGCTTGGGCGACCTTCTGGGCAGTGGTCTTGGGCAACTGCACGGGTACACCCGTGGTCATCAGGGGAGCGGCCACCATGAAGATGATCAGCAGCACGAGCATGACGTCGACCATCGGGGTGACGTTGATCTCGGACATCGGCGCCGCGTCGAGACCATCGTCGTCATCGCCGCCGCCGGCACGGATCGAACCCATTGCCATCGTGAAGCGGCCCTCCAGGGCCAAGGCGAAGGGCGATCAGGCCGGTTCGCCGCACAGGTTGCTGTCGAGAATCGGCGCTCGCGGGGCGCCGACGCGAGTCTGAGTCAGATGGGAGTGGTCACTCGGCGGCGGCACGACCATGCACGGCCCGGTCCCGGGCGAGTCGATTGCCGAGCACGCCGATGCTGGAGACGAAGCTGGATTGGATCCGGCTGACATCATTGATGAGCTTGTTGTAGGCCATCACGGCAGGGATCGCGACGATGAGGCCGATGGCCGTGGCGAACAGGGCTTCGGCGATACCAGGGGCGACCACAGCGAGCGAGGTGTCCTGGCTCTTCGCGATGGACGAGAAGGAATTCATGATGCCCCAGACCGTCCCGAACAGCCCGATGAAGGGCGCCGTCGAGCCGGCGGTGGCCAGGAGCGGCAGGCCAGTCTGCAGCCGCTTGATCCGGCCGGTCAGGGCCGCGCGCATGGCGCGCTCGATGCGGTCCCGCCGCTCGGCCCGGGTCTCGCTGGAATCCTGATCCCGCCAAGCTTCCGCGGCCGCTCCCATGATCTGCGCGTCCATGCCGCCGCCCGATGCCTCGAGCGCTCCGCCGGACCGCACCAGTACGTCGAACGCCTTGGCTTGACGCTTGGCAGCGGCGATCCGGATGATCTTCTCGAAGACGACGGTCCAGCACGCGATCGAGGCGATCACGAGGAGGATCATCACGCCCTTCACGATCGGATCCGCCTGCAGGAACAGTCCGATGAAGGAAAAGTCGTGCGTGACTTCGGCCTGCGCTGCGGTGGGATCCATGATGGTCTCTCTCGGTGCGTGCGGTGTGCGGGCTTCGATATCGGATCTCGAATGCGCTGATCAGCGCACGAAGGCCGCGGAGGTCTTACTCTCTGTCTCGATACGGTCGAGGCAGGTCTCACGGCTGGCCTCGCCGCCCTCGCAGGCCAGGACGTCGTTCAGGAGCAGGCGACTGATCTTCGGACAGGCGATCCCCGGGAAGTCGAAGAGGCGAACCATCGTCTTGCGGTCTTGCACCGGCCCTAATTCCACCGACAGGCGCTTCTGGGCGATCCCTTCGGTATCGAATGCGAACAAGTCGACTTTCAGCGACTTCAGCGCCGGACCGCGGCTGTTGTCCACGAGAAGATAGGTGCGGCATGCGTCGCCGGCGGGTTCCAGGCGATTGAGCTCCAGTTTGATCGGCGCAGCCTTGCCGTCCTGAGCGGCGGCCATTGCAACCCAACTCGTGAGCATCGCCAGGGACGCAAGGCCGGAAACGACATGCTTTGCCACGATGGTCTTCTTCCTCTGCAAGAACCTGTCTTTGCTCACGCCGCGCATCCCAGCTCACGTATCGTCGCTCAGCGCGACACACCCGGATCTCCGCGATGTCTGTCTCGACATCTCGACATGATGTCTCGACAACCCTGCTCGGCCCGGATTCAATTCGGCGAACAGCTAGGATCGCGGTTTGAGACCCACGATCCAGGCAGTGCTCTATGCGGGGTGGGCATATCCGAGGACGCGACCGCAGATCAAGCGCAGGACGGAATATCAGAGGAATTCCAAACTGTTACTCGAGCCGCAGATCGGCTCAGCGTGCGATCTGCCTGACCATCCCGCCGCCGATTGCCGAAAACGCCTGACCCATGAGTGGCTAACGGGAGGCGCGACGCCTCATGGGGCAACGGGAGGCGCGACGCCTCATGGGGCAATGTGTCGAGGCAACCACGCCCTTGATGCGTCCCGAACCCGCCTCCATATCGCGATGACCGGCGAACGAAGGCCGGGAGGGGTGCTGCCAAGGCGGGCCCCGGTCACCGAAGTGCCTCGTCAGACTTTAGTTTCGGGCTTCGCTGGAAGGATATGCGTTCGTGACGACTCGGCCCTCACCGTTCGGACATCCCTTTCTCCTCGGATTCGATGAGATCGAACAGGCTCTCGACCGGGTGTCGAAGGCCGCCAACGATGGGTATCCGCCCTACAACATCGAGCGCCTAGCGCGGACCGAGCATCAGCCGGAGCGCCTTCGGATCACGCTCGCGGTCGCAGGGTTCACCCGCGATCAGCTCGACGTGATGCTAGAGGAGAGCCAGCTGGTGGTACGTGGCCGGCAGGTGGACGACAAGACCCGGCAGTTCCTGCACCGCGGTATCGCCGCACGTCAGTTCCAGCGCGCATTCCTGCTCGCGGACGGCATGGAAGTGATGGGCGCCGATCTCTCGAACGGTCTCTTGTCGATCGACCTGACTCGGCCGGAGCCTGACAGGATCGTCCGCAAGATCGTCATTGCGTCCCGCGACGAAGCCTAGCGCCAGGGCTTCGGCTCACATCGACCGCCGGGCCCGTTCCCGGTGTACCGCTCTGCCAAGAAGGAGGGCAGTCCATGACCGAGTTCAACACCAATCCGCTCACCCAGGCCGACCTCGATTCGGCCGACTTTAACGTGGCCGATCTTGCCGCACTCGGCGAAGGACATATCGCTTATGTGCGCGCGATCCGCTCCGACGAGGTGAAGCGCATCTTTCCGCAGGCGCCCGATCTCACTCCTGGCCTCGACCTGTTCGCCCTCCTCTCAGCCAGCGGGGCACCAATTCTGCTCGCCGACTCTCGGGATGCCGTGGTGGCCAACGCGGCGGCGAACGACCTCTACACGGTCAGTCTGCACTGATTGGAAATTCGGCGACCGTCGTCAGAAGCCGTTTCAGATCCTGCGGCCGTGACAGGCGATGGTCGCCGTCCGCTATGAGAGTGAGGAGAGTTCCGGCCTTCGGGAGCCTCTCCACCACGCGCAGGGCATGGGTATAGGGAACGTCCGGGTCGTCCATGCCTTGAAGAATATGGACCGGGCACCCGGGATCGAAGCTCGTGCCCAGCAGGCAATGGCGTTGACCATCCTGTATCAGCGCGTGAGTGATCGGTACCGGCGCCGGATCGTAGGCACTCGGTCGGAACCAAGCACCGTCCTGCTCGATCTGCGCTCGAATTTCTGGGGTAAACCGGTCCCAGAGGAGGCTTTGGGTGAAATCCAGAGCGGGGGCGATAAGGACGAGACCACGCGGCGTTACTTGGCCCTGATCGGCGCCCGCGCGGGCCACCAGACACGCGATCCAGCCGCCCATCGACGAACCTACCAAGATCGGGCTCTCGGGCGCGAAGGCCGAGATGACCGCCTGTGCATCTGCGAGCCAAGTCGAGATTGTGGATTCCGCGAAAACACCGGTCGATTCGCCATGGCCAGTGTAGTCGAAGCGCACCAGAGCGCGGCCTTGTCGCTCGGCCCAGGTATCAAGCGTCATCGCCTTCGTGGCGCCCATATCCGACCGGAAGCCTCCGAGCCAAACCAGAGCCGGCCCTTCGCCGGCTCTCCGCCGCACTGCGATCCGCCGTGCTGCTGATCCAGTCCCGACTTCGAGGAATTCCGGCGCCTCAGCCTGCGCAGACGTCATTCGTTAACCCTCGCCCTGTGATGCATCGAACTGAACGCATCGCCTTTGCATTTCGTTTACCGGGCCGTAAAGCGCGGCGTTCAAGCTCACGGCCATGACCGACACGCACGACGGACTCTGTTTGCCTGGGGGACGCACCCCGAGCCTCCATCGCGGGCCGTGGGCCGTTCCGGCTTGCCTGTCATGAATGGCGACCTCCGCGGCAGTTTCCCGAGCGAGCGTGCGCCGCTTGCCGGGGCGACCATTCTACAAATCATCCCGGAGCTCGATGCCGGCGGTGCCGAGCGTACGACGGTCGACGTTGCTGCTGCCCTGGCTGCGGCCGGCGCGCGCGCGCTGGTCGCCACTGAGGGCGGTCGCCTGATCGGCGAATTGCAGGCCAAGGGCGGAACTTGGCTGCCCTTTCCGGCGGCCTCGAAGAATCCCCTCGTCATGGCCGTGAACGTTGGGCGTCTGGCGCGCCTGTGCCGGCGTGAGGGCGTGCAGATCGTCCATGCGCGCTCGCGGGCCCCGGCCTGGGTTGCCCTCGGCGCTGCGCGCCGCGCGAAGCTGCCTTTCGTCACGACGTATCACGGCAGCTATTCTGGCCGCACGGGCGTGAAAATTCTCTACAATTCCGTGATGGCTCGTGGCGACATCGTCATCGCCAATTCCCACTACACCGCGGATCTGATCCGCACCTTGCATCCTGACCAGGCGGGCGACCGGGTCCGGGTGATTCATCGCGGTACCGATCTCGCTCAGTTCACACCCGCGGCCGTTCTCCCAGGGCGAGTCGAAGCCCTTCGGCGGGCCTGGGGCGTTGCCCCACACGAGCGGGTGGTGCTGCTCGCCGCGCGCCTCACAGGCTGGAAGGGCCAGCGTGTCCTGATCGAGGCGGCGGCATTGATGCGCGACCGTGGGGTTGCCGACATTGCCATCGTGCTCGCCGGTGATCCGCAGGGGCGCGTCGCCTATGAGCGCGAACTCGACGCCCTGATCGCGGCGCGCGGTCTCGAGACGATCGTGCACCGAGTCGGGCACTGCACCGACATGCCGGCGGCGTTCCGAGCGGCTTCTGTGGTGGCGGTCCCATCCGTCGAGCCGGAAGCCTTCGGACGATCCGCCGTGGAGGCCCAGGCCCTGGGCACACCCGTCGTCGTATCGAATCTCGGAGCGGTGCCGGAAACGGTGTTGGCGCCTCCCGAAGTTCCGCCGGCCCAGCGAACCGGTTGGCGGGTGCCGCCCGGTGACGCCGGAGCTCTCGCCGATGCCCTGTCGGACGCTCTTTCGCTCGGCGCCAGCGCCCGGGATGCGATGACCCGTCGTGGCCGGGCGCACGTAGAAGCCCATTTCTCTCTAGAGGGCATGGTCGGCGATACGCTCTCAGTCTACGCCGACCTCATTGCCCGCCAAACTACACCGGCGATGGGGTGATCGCGCATCCACTGTGAACCAAACTGCGCGGACTGTGTTGACTTGCACGAGAGTTCAGCCAAGGTATCGCACCGAATTTCGCGAGCGATGGGTGGCCAGGATCGACCCCAACCGGGGTTCGGGTTCGCGGGCTGCCATTTCGTCGTTTCACTAGGAGACCAAAGCCATTCGTAGACCTATGAGAGCTATGCCGGCCCCGCAGAAGGACGGGCCGCGCGCCAACCGGGACATCCGCGGCGTTCGCGAAGTGCAGCTCATCGACGACACCGGACAGAACCGTGGCGTCGTCGCCTTCTTCGACGCCATCGCCATGGCCGAGGAAGCAGGTCTCGACCTTGTCGAGATCGCACCGAACTCCGTCCCTCCCGTCTGTAAGCTTCTCGATTACGGCCGCTTCCGCTTCAACGAGCAGAAGAAACAGAACGAAGCGCGCAAGAAGCAGAAGACGGTCGAGGTCAAGGAGATCAAGCTCCGCCCCGGCATCGACAAGCACGATTACGATACCAAGATGAAGGCCGTGATCCGGTTCTTCGAGGAAGGTGACAAGGTCAAGGTGACGTTGCGCTTCCGCGGTCGTGAAATGGCGCACCAGGATATCGGCTTGCGCCTGCTCGAGCGGGTCAAGAACGAAACTCAGGAGATTGCCAAGGTCGAAAGCGAGCCGATGCTCGAGGGTCGTCAGATGATCATGATCCTGGCGCCGCGTTGAGCCCCTCCTTTCGTTTCATCTGATGTTGCGAATGCACCGTCTTCCTCGGGGGGAGACGGTGCTTTTCGTTTCGGATGATCGATCGGCCCACGTCGAAATTCGCGACCGCTGGAGCGGGGGAGGTCGCTTCAATGGGCAGCGCCCCCAAAAAGGGCGCTGCCCATTTTTTAACTTTTACTTCAGGAGCGAGATCTGCGCGTCGCCCGTCCGCCGCAGCACGTTGACCGTGACGTCTTCTCCATAGCGCTGCAGGCGCAAGTCCACGCGCGAAGAGCCGATCTTCAGGTTGAAGATCGAGACGCCGTCGAGGAAAGGCGGCAGGGTCGGGTTGCGGAAGCGAACCCGATTGCGGTCGTGGTCGATCTCCAGCCCGAGGCAGGCCGCCAGGAAGGCGAAGGGCGCTGCCGCGGCCCAGGCCTGCGGCGAGCAGGCGACAGGGTAGGAGACGGGACCCCGCTGGTGGCGCCGCATGAAGCCGCAGAACAGTTCAGGCAGGCGCTTCTGATCTTGATAAAGGGCGGTGTCGAACATCCCCTCGAAGATCCGCGAGGCTTCCGGCTTCAGGTCGTAACGTGCCAGCCCGAGGGCGATCAGTGCGTTGTCGTGCGGCCAGATCGAGCCGTTGTGGTACGACATTGGATTGTAGCGCGCTTCGCCACGGGCAATCGTGCGCACGCCCCACCCGTTGAAACCGTCCTTTGACAGGAGATTTGCGGCGACGCTCGCTGCCCGTTCCGGCAGCGCGATTCCGGTGAAGAGCGCGTGGCCGGCATTGGACGAACGCACGGCGCATTGCCGCTTCTCACCGTCGAGGGCGAGGGCGTAGGTGCCAATCGTCTCGCACCAGAATGCCTTGTCGAAGTTTTCGCGCAGAACCTGCGCCTCTCCGCCGAGACGCTGCGCGAGATCGTCATGGCCCAGGAGCGAGGCGAGTTTGGCGGCCCCGTTCTTGGCAGCATAGACGTAGCCCTGGACCTCGCAGAGTGCGATCGGCCCTTTCGCGAGATTGCCGTCCGTGTGGAAGATGGAATCGTGACTGTCCTTCCAGCCCTGGTTTTCGAGGCCTTTGTCGGTGTCACGGGCATATTCGACGAACCCATCGCCGTCCCGGTCGCCGTACTCGTCCATCCAGGTCAGGGCGAGTTCCAATGCGGGCCAGATCGCCGAGATGGTCTCTAGGTCTCCGGTGACGGCATAGTACTCCCAGGCCAGCATCACGAAGAGGGGTGTCCCATCGATGGTGCCGTAGTAGTGCCGGAACGGCACCTCGCCGAGCATGGCCATCTCGCCGCGCCGGGTCTCGTGCAGCACCTTGCCGGGCTGGGCATCGGCGGCCGGGTCGACAGCCTTGGCCTGGGTCGAGGCGAGGTAGCGCAGGACGCCCTTGCCGAAGTTCGGGTCGATCCAAAGTGCCATCATCGCGGTGATGATGCCGTCGCGCCCGAACACCGTGGAGTACCAGGGTATACCGGCGAAGGGGTAGATACCCTCGGGCGTCCGGCTCGCGAGCATGTAAAGGTCGGCGGTCGCCCGGCAGGCCGCCTCGTTGAACTGATCGTTCGACGAGATGATCGTGGTGATGCCGGCGGTAAGCTGGCGCAGGTCGCGGCGCGAATCGCGGTAGGCGCGGGCGAAGATGACGCCCTCGGCGAGACCCTTCGGATGGCGCGGGGCCGCAGAGCTGCCTGCGGCGCGCGACAGACCGGCGGCGGCATCCTCGCCGACCCGCTCGGCAGCGGGGGCGCTCGTAAAGGCACGGTGCGATTCGAAAACGGCCCGCAGAAACAACGAGGCACGTCCCCCCGGCGGCAGGGAGACGATGAACTCGGCGCGGCCCGGTTCGATGTGCTTCGGCACCGGCCCGAAATGCAGACTCGTGGTGCGCACGACCTCGTCGAGGCCGGCGTAGCGGAATTGCACCTCGGACTCGCTCGCCACTTGGACGCTGCGCTTGCCGCGCACCGGGCGGTCCATGCCACGCACCTCAAAGAGGTCGCGGAAATCCGCGTCGAAGGTGACAGCGACCTTCAAGTGCCAGTGCCGGGAGTCATAGTTGCGCAGACCAATCCGGTCGTAGCAGGCGCCCTTAAACAGGAACTTGGTGCGCTCGATCGCGATCAGCTCACGGGGGATCGTGGTTTCGTCATGGGCATCGATACGGATGTCCGGCGTCGTCATGTCGACGCTGAGAGCGCCGTTGTCGTCCTGCATTACGGAGGACAGCAGTAGCGGGCGCTGGTCCTCGATGGTGACGTGCAGGCGCGAAAGGTAGCGGGTATCCTGAAAGTAGAGGCCCTCGGGGCCAGGGAGCACGCCGATGTCGCCGTAACTGTCGAGCACCGCGAAGGCTTCGCCATACTTCAGCGAGCGCAGCGGACGCTCGACCAGGGAGGTCTGCGCCTCGATGTGGTACTGCGGCAGGACTTCGTCGGCATCTTGGAAGCCCCGGGGGATTCGCGTCTCGATCGCGGGCTCGGAGGTCGCCTTCAGTGTATCCGCTGCCATGCCTGAGCGTCTCCGAAATGGGGGGTCGAATCAAAAGGGCCGCCGGTCGCATGATGCGGCGCGGCGGCCCTCAGTGGCAGAGGTAGTGCGGCAATCTTGCGGCGCCAGCCTATCCGGCGGCGAGCAAAACCGATGCCGGGCGGAGCCGGCTCGGCCCGTCTCAGGCCGGCATTGCAGCGACGGAGATCTGGGGCAGAGCGGAGCCGTTCATCTCGCCGTAATGCGAGGAAAATGCACCAGCATGCGGCAGCTTGATCACCGAGTTCGCACCGGCAAGCAGTTGCTCGTAGGCAGCCACATACTTGCGTACCATGCACTCGGCGGTGAAGTTGCTCTCGAAGTGCTTGCGCACGCCGGCTCGACTCATCGTCTTCACGGTGTGGACGGCCGCCACTGCATCATCCATCGTCTCGCAGAGGACGCCGGAGACGCCGTCGGCGATGACTTCCGGCACGGAGCCGTTGCGGAAGGCGATCACCGGCGTGCCGGCCGACATCGCCTCGATCATCACCAGTCCGAAGGGCTCTGGCCAGTCGATCGGAAAGGCGAGCGCGAGCGCGTTGCCGAGGAAGTCCTTCTTCTGCTCCTCATTGATCTCGCCGATGAACTCGACAAGGGGATGATGGATCATCGGCTCGATGACCTCATCCCAGTAATCCTGATCGGCCTTGTCAACCTTCGCGGCGATCTTCAACGGCACGCCGGAGCGGATGGCCATTTCGATGGCGCGATCCGGACGCTTCTCCGGGGAGATACGACCGAGGAAGGCGAGGTAGCCGCCCTTCGACTCCGGATAGAAGGGGCAGTTCTGAGCCGGAAGGCCATGGTGGATGGTCGAGAGCCAGTTGACGTTCTCGGGCATCGGATCGCGCTGATTGTCCGAGATCGACACCAGCGGCATGCCGGTGAAGGTCCGGTAGACCGGCATGAAATCCGGTACGTCCAGGCGGCCGTGCATCGTAGTGAGGCACTTGTGATTCAGATCCTCGAACATCGGATACTGAAGCAGATCGATGTGGAAGTGCAGGATGTCGAACTCGTGTGCCCGCTTGTGCACATGGTGCAGCATGGCGAGGTGGCTCGCGGTGTGGTCCCGGTAGCCGAGAAGGCGGAGGCCCTCCGGCGTACAGGCCGCCAGCTTGGCCGAAGTCTCAGAATCACCGCTGGCGAACAGAGTCACGTCATGACCCTGGCGGACCAGTTCCTCGGTAATCCACGACACAACGCGCTCGGTACCACCATAGAACTTCGGGGGTACGGCCTCCGAAAGCGGAGCAATCTGGGCAATGCGCACGAAGCGTCTCCTATGAGGTCGAACGTTGCGCCGACCTAACGCGATCCGGCCTGAGTGGGACATGAACGAAACGGACGGCCAAGGTTATGGTTCCCGTTCGCGAACCGCTGCCAGAGCCATCTGACAAATGGCGCGTGATGTCCCCGATATCCTCGTGCGCGGCGCGGCGTGGCATGCCAGACAAGCCTATGACCGTACAGGCAAGAACCCCGCCGTGAGGTCCCCTGCGCGCATCCGTCGTGTTGCTCGGAACGGGGGAAGAACTACCTGAGGCGCATGGCCGATTTTGTGCGACGCACGATGCCCTTGTTTCACTCCGGGGGGTCGTCTAAGCCTCGCGCCTGCGCAGTCTGGCATTGGAGCAATTCCATGTGGCCGACGGTGCCGAAGGCGTCGCAATCGTCCGCGAACACGAGAGGTCCCGCATGTCCGGCCTGATGGCAGACTATCTGCCCCTCATCGTCTTTATCGGCGTCTCGGTGTTCATTGCCGCGGCTCTGCTGGTTGCGCCATTCCTGGTTGCCTATAACAGCCCTGATCCGGAGAAGCTGTCGGCCTACGAGTGTGGCTTCAACGCCTTCGACGATGCCCGCATGAAGTTCGATGTGCGCTTCTACCTCGTCGCGATCCTGTTCATCATTTTCGACCTCGAGGTCGCATTCCTGTTTCCGTGGGCGATTTCCTTCGGCGAGCTCGGATGGTTCGGCATGTGGTCAATGATGGCATTCCTCGGCGTTCTGACCGTCGGCTTCGTCTACGAGTGGCGCAAGGGCGCCCTCGAATGGGATTAGCGCTTCCGAATCGCGCTGCCCACGAAGCCTGCCTGTCCGAAGCCTGATCCCGAGAAACCGATGGCCTTCAGCCCCGACCTCTCCCGCGCCCCAGCGATCGCGCCAGCTCCCAAGGGGATCATCGATCCCAATACGGGGCTGCCGATCGGCGCCAACGATCCGACCTTCCTGTCGATCAACGACGAGCTCGCCGATCGCGGTTTCCTCGTCACGTCGACGGATGACCTGATCAATTGGGCCCGTACCGGGTCGCTGATGTGGATGACCTTCGGCCTCGCCTGCTGCGCCGTCGAGATGATGCAGATGTCGATGCCGCGCTACGACTGCGAGCGCTTCGGATTTGCGCCACGCGGCAGCCCGCGGCAGTCCGACGTCATGATCGTCGCCGGCACGCTGACCAACAAGATGGCCCCGGCCCTTCGCAAGGTCTACGACCAGATGCCGGAGCCGCGCTACGTCATCTCCATGGGCTCCTGCGCCAATGGCGGCGGGTACTACCACTACTCCTACTCGGTGGTCCGCGGCTGCGACCGGGTGGTGCCGGTGGATATCTACGTCCCGGGCTGCCCGCCCACGGCCGAGGCGCTACTGTACGGCGTGCTCCTGCTCCAGAAGAAGATCCGCCGTACTGGTACGATCGAGCGCTGAGGAAGGACGCCCGGCATGACCAATGGCATCAGCATCCTCGCCCACACCGCGCCGGAATCCGGCGTCGGCGCCCTGCAGCGGATCAGCGACCATATCGCCGGAGCGCTAGGGCCTGCGATCGTCTCCCGCACCATCGCGTTCGGCGAGCTGACTCTCGTGGTGCAGGCCAGCGACGTCGTCTACGCGCTGACCTACCTGCGCGACGACCCGGCCTGCGCATTCCGGTGCTTCATCGACATCTGTGGCGCCGACTACCCGGCCCGCGAGAAGCGCTTCGACGTCGTCTATCACCTGCTCTCGCTGCGCCATAACGCACGCATTCGGGTAAAGGTGCAGACCGACGACCAGACGCCGGTGCCCTCGGTGATCGAGGTGTTTCCAGCCGCGAACTGGTTCGAGCGCGAGACCTACGACCTCTACGGCATCCTGTTCTCGGGACACCCGGATCTGCGCCGACTGCTCACCGATTACGGATTCGAGGGGCATCCCCTCCGCAAGGACTTTCCACTGACCGGCTTCGTCGAGGTCCGATACGATCAGGACGAGGCCCGCGTGGTCTATGAGCCGGTGAAGCTCACACAAGAATTCCGGAACTTCGACTTTCTCTCGCCGTGGGAGGGCACCGAGTACGTGCTCCCGGGCGACGAGAAGACGTCGACCTGAGCGGCGGAGCGAGGGCATGACCGAGCACAATATCCGCAACTTCGCGATCAATTTCGGGCCGCAGCATCCGGCGGCGCACGGCGTGCTACGCCTCGTGCTGGAACTCGACGGCGAGATCGTCGAGCGCGTCGATCCGCATATCGGCCTCCTGCACCGCGGCACAGAGAAGCTGATCGAGCACAAGACCTACCTCCAGGCGACGCCCTACTTCGACCGCCTCGACTACGTCTCGCCGATGAACCAGGAGCACGCCTTCTGCCTCGGCATCGAGAAGCTGCTAGGGCTCGAGGTGCCGCGTCGCGCGCAACTGATCCGCACGCTGTTCTGCGAGATCGGTCGCATTCTCTCCCACCTCCTCAACGTGACCACGCAGGCCATGGATGTCGGCGCCCTGACACCGCCGCTCTGGGGATTCGAGGAGCGTGAGAAGCTGATGATTTTCTACGAGCGCGCGTCGGGTGCTCGTCTCCACGCCAACTATTTCCGGCCCGGTGGCGTCCATCAGGACCTGCCGCCCGCACTGATCGACGATATCGAGGCCTTCATCGATCCGTTCCTGCAGGTGGTCGACGACCTCGACAACCTCGTCATGGGCAACCGCATTTTCAAGCAGCGCAACGTCGACATCGGCATCGTCACCGTGGACGAGGCGATGGCCTGGGGCTTCTCCGGCGTCATGGTGCGCGGCTCGGGCATCCCGTGGGACCTGCGCAAGTCGCAGCCCTACGAGGCCTACGAGGAGATGGAATTCGACATCCCCGTGGGTAAGAATGGTGACACCTACGATCGCCAGGTCATCCGCATGGAAGAAATGCGCGAGTCGGCCAAGATCATGAAGCAGTGCTGCATCAAGCTGCGCGAGCCTGCCGGCCAGGGACCGATCGCCGCCACCGACGGCAAGATCGCACCGCCGCCGCGTCGCGAGATGAAGCGCTCGATGGAAGCGCTGATCCACCACTTCAAGCTTTACACCGAAGGCTTCCACGTGCCGGCCGGCGAGGTTTATGCCGCCGTCGAGGCACCCAAGGGCGAGTTCGGCGTCTACCTCGTGGCCGACGGCACCAACAAGCCCTACCGCTGCAAGATCCGCGCTCCCGGTTTCGCCCACCTTCAGGCGATGGACTGGATGTGCCGAGGCCACATGCTGGCCGACGTGTCTTGCGTGCTCGGCACGCTGGATATCGTGTTCGGCGAAGTGGACCGGTGAGGATCAAGGTTCGAAACTGATGGCCAACCGCAGACTCGCCCCCGCTGCCGAGCAGCCCGCCACCTTCGCGTTCTCGTCCGAGAACGCCGATTGGGCGAAGGGCCAAATCGAGAAGTATCCTGAGGGCCGCCAGGCCTCGGCGGTGATCCCGCTGCTTTGGAAGGCGCAGGAGCAGAACGGAGGCTGGCTGCCGCAGAAGGCCATCGAGGCGGTGGCTGACGAACTCGGCATGCCGCATATCCGGGTGCTCGAAGTTGCAACCTTCTACACGATGTTCGCCTTGGAGCCGGTGGGCAAATTTTGGATCCAGCTCTGTGGGACCGTCCCGTGCGATTCCTGCGGCGCCCGTGAGCTGAAGGACTACCTGCACCACCGCCTCGGCGCCCCGGGGCATGTCAGCGCCGACGGCAATTTCTCCTGGCTCGAAGTCGAATGCCTGGGTGCCTGCTGCAATGCGCCAATGGCACAGATCAATCAGGATTATTACGAGGATCTGACGCCCGATCTCCTCGGGAAGCTTATGGACGACCTCGCCGCCGGGCGGCCCGTCAAGGTCGGATCGCAGGTGGGGCGGACTTCCTCCGAGCCGCTGGGCGGGGCCGATACGCTCACCGACGCGACTCTGTTCGACGGGTCCCGCGTCGGGGCCTGGCGCAAGCGCTTCGAAGAGAAGGACGCCGAGGAAGGTAGCGAGCAGGGCAAGGCCGAGGCTGCATCGTCGGAGCAGCGCGCTGCGGTCGAGCCGAAGCCCGCGCGTCCCGATGCCGGGCGGGCGGTCGAAACGCCGGCGACCGATGCCCCCGCTCAGCGGGCCGCGGCCGGTGAAACCCCGGTGAAGTCTGACGACAAGGCGATCGCCGCCGACGGGACGGGCTCGACCGCTCGGCCAACGGCTCCGACCGCATCCGCGCCGGAAACCGTCGCCAAGATGGAGGCCGCAGGTGCGGAGGCGGGCACCCAGTCCGATCTGCCGCGCAACGAACCACCGTCGCAGCCGACCGCATCGGGCGCCAGTTCGCAAGCCGTGGCCGCAGAGCCGACCGAGGCGAAGGCATCTCCGGTGAAGGCCTCGACCACCAAGCCGTCGACTCCCCGGTCTCCCGCCCCAAAGAAGGGGAACTGACATGCTCGCCGATCAGGATCGCATCTTCACGAACCTCTACGGCCTGCACTCCCCCGGGCTGGAGGCTGCGAAGCAACGGGGCGCATGGGACGGGACCAAGTTCCTGCTCGAGACGGGCCGCGACTGGATCATCGACGAGATGAAGCAATCCGGCCTGCGTGGCCGCGGCGGCGCTGGCTTCCCTACTGGCCTCAAGTGGTCGTTCATGCCCAAGAAGTCGGATGGGCGCCCGCACTACCTCGTCGTCAACGCCGACGAGTCGGAGCCGGGCACCTGCAAGGACCGGGAGATCATGCGGCACGATCCGCACCTCCTGATCGAAGGCTGCATGCTGGCCTCTTTCGCGATGGCCGCGCATGCCTGCTACATCTACATCCGCGGCGAGTACGTGGCCGAGAAGCACGCCCTCCAGCGGGCGGTGGATGAGGCCTACGAAGCCCGCCTCGTCGGCAAGGACAACGTCAACGGCTACCCCTTCGACATCTACGTCCACCACGGGGCCGGCGCTTACATCTGCGGCGAGGAGACGGCGCTGCTGGAAAGCCTCGAAGGCAAGAAGGGCATGCCGCGCCTGAAGCCTCCGTTCCCGGCCAATATGGGTCTCTACGGCTGCCCCACGACGGTCAACAACGTCGAATCGATCGCGGTGGCGGGTACCATCCTGCGCCGGGGCGGTGCCTGGTTCGCTGGGCTCGGCGGCAAGAACAACACCGGAACCAAGCTGTTCTGCGTCTCTGGCCACGTCAACAAGCCCTGCAACGTCGAGGAGGAGCTTGGGATCACGTTCCGCGAACTCGTCGACAAGCATTGCGGCGGCATGCGCGGCGGCTGGGACAACCTTCTCTGCTCCATCCCGGGCGGTTCCTCGGTGCCGTTGGTGCCGGCCGAGCAGATCATCGATGCCAAGATGGACTTCGACACACTCAAGAACCTGGGCTCCGGCCTCGGGACGGCGGCGGTGATCGTCCTCGACAAGTCCACCGACATCGTCTCGGCCATCGCCCGCATCGCCTACTTCTACAAGCACGAATCCTGCGGCCAGTGCACGCCTTGCCGCGAGGGCACCGGCTGGATGTGGCGCGTGATGCTGCGCATGGCGGAGGGCAGGGCCCAGCGTCGCGAGATCGACATGCTCCTCGACGTCACGAAGCAGATCGAGGGTCACACCATCTGCGCGCTCGGCGACGCGGCGGCGTGGCCGATCCAGGGCCTGATCCGGCACTTCCGACCTGAGATCGAGAAGCGCATCGACCGCTACAGCGCCAACCCGCATTCCGATCCGGTGCCGATGGCGGCGGAGTGATCCGCCCCTCGCCCCGTCC
This sequence comes from Methylobacterium sp. BI1, assembly GCF_056680125.1. Classification (NCBI taxonomy): domain Bacteria; kingdom Pseudomonadati; phylum Pseudomonadota; class Alphaproteobacteria; order Hyphomicrobiales; family Methylobacteriaceae; genus Methylobacterium; species Methylobacterium sp. BI1. The sequence goes on from NZ_CM155267.1 coordinate 876,170, forward strand.
TTAAGTTTCGAGACCGAGACCCACGCATGACCAAGATCGTCGTCGACGGCACCGAGGTCGATGTTCCGGCGGAGTACACGCTGCTCCAGGCCTGCGAGGTTGCAGGCGCGGAGATCCCGCGCTTTTGCTTCCACGAGCGGCTGTCCATCGCGGGCAATTGCCGGATGTGCCTCGTGGAGCTCAAGGGCGCGCCCAAGCCGGTGGCGTCCTGCGCCTACGCGGTGAAGGATTGCCGGCCCGGCCCCAACGGCGAGCCGCCGGAAGTGCTGACACGCTCGGGCCAGACGAAGAAGGCCCGCGAGGGGGTGATGGAGTTCCTCCTCATCAACCACCCCCTCGATTGCCCGATCTGCGACCAGGGCGGGCATTGCGACCTGCAGGACCAGGCGATGGCCTACGGCGTGGACTCAACCCGCTACGGCGAGAACAAGCGCGCCGTGGAAGAGAAGTACATCGGCCCGCTGGTGCGGACGGCCATGAACCGCTGCATCCACTGCACCCGCTGCGTCCGCTTCCTGGCGGAGGTCGCCGGCGTGCCGGATCTTGGCGCCATCGGGCGCGGCGAGGACATGGAGATCACGAGCTACCTTGAATCCGCCATGGGCTCGGAGCTTCAGGGCAACGTCGCCGACCTCTGCCCCGTGGGGGCCCTCGTCCACAAGCCGCAGAGCTACGAGGTGCGGCCGTGGGAGCTGTCGAAGACCGAATCCGTCGACGTGATGGACGCCGTCGGCTGCGCGATCCGGGTCGATGCCCGCGGGCGCGAGGTCATGCAGATCGAGCCGCGCGTGCACGAGGGGATCAACGAGGAGTGGATCTCCGACAAGACCCGGCACGCCGTGGACGGTCTGCGCAGCCAGCGCCTCGACCGGCCGTACCTGCGCGAGAACGGGCGTCTGCGCCCGGCCTCCTGGGGTGAGGCGTTCGCCGCCATCGCCGCGAGGGTGAAGGGCACCGATCCGAAGCGCATCGGCGCTGTGGTCGGCGACCTCGCGGGTGTCGAAGAAACCTACGCGCTCAAGGCCTTGATGACCTCCCTCGGGGTGACGAACCTCGACTGCCGCCAGGCCGGCGAGGCGATCGACCCGGCCTGGGGCCGGGCCGCTTACACCCTCGGCACCGGCATCGCCGGGATCGAGGAGGCGGACGCGATCCTTCTGATCGGCACCAACCCGCGCCTGGAAGCCTCCCTCCTCAACGTGCGCATCCGCAAGCGCTGGCGCATGGGCCCCCTGGCGGTCGGCCTTATCGGCGAGCCCGTCGATCTCACCTACCCGCATACCTATCTGGGCGCCGGACCGGAGACCCTGGCCGACCTCGCCTCCGGTCAGCACAGCTTCGCCGAGGCGCTGAAGGCGGCGAGCCGGCCCCTGGTCATCGTCGGCACCGGCGCGCTGGCGCGGCCGGACGGCGCCGCGATACTGGCCGCGGCGGCGAAGCTCGCGCGCGACATCGGCGCCGTGACGCCCGAGTGGAGCGGCTTCGGCGTGCTCCAGACCGCGGCGGCCCGGGTCGGTGCCTTCGATCTCGGCTTCGTGCCGGGGGAGGGCGGCCTGGACTTCGCGGGGATCGCGACGGGTGGAAATCTCGACGTGGTATACAACTTGGGTGCCGACGAGGTCGCGCTGAATCCGGGCGCGTTCGTGATCTACCAGGGCACCCACGGCGACCAGGGCGCCACGCGGGCCGACGTCGTCCTGCCGGGGGCGGCCTATACCGAGAAGAGCGCCACCTACGTCAACCTCGAGGGCCGGGTCCAGACCACCAATCGCGCCGGCTTCCCGCCGGGGGATGCCCGCGAGGATTGGGCGATCCTGCGCGCCCTGTCCGACGTGCTCGGCAAGCGCCTGCCGTTCGATTCGCTGGGGGCCCTGCGCCGGGCGCTCTATGCGGAGTATCCGCACTTCGCGGCCCTGGACACCATCGCCCCGAGCGATGCGGTCGCCACGGTGGAGACGCTGTCGGGTCTCGGCGGCGAGCCGACCCGGACGGCCTTCGCGTCGGCGGTGCCGGACTTCTACCTCAGCAACGCGATCGCCCGCGCCTCGCGCGTGCTCGCCGAGTGTTCGAGCCTCGCCCGGGTGCGCGGCCTCGAAGCGGCCGAATAAGGATCTCCTGCGATGACCTTCTGGGAAGTCCTCGGCACCGTCCTGCTGCTGGCGCTCAAGAGCTTCGTGCTCCTGGCGCTGCTGCTGGTCTTCATCGCCTACGCGCTGCTGGCCGATCGCAAGATCTGGGCGGCGGTGCAGCTCCGGCGCGGCCCGAACGTGGTCGGGCCCTGGGGCCTGTTCCAGTCCTTCGCCGATCTCCTGAAGTTCGTCCTGAAGGAGCCGGTGATTCCGGCCGGCGCCAACAAGGCCCTGTTCCTGCTGGCCCCCCTGGTCTTCGCCACCCTGGCGCTGGCCGCCTGGGCGGTGATTCCCCTGGCCGAGGGCTGGGCCATCGCCGACCTCAACGTCGGCATCACCTACATCTTCGCGATCTCGTCGCTCGGCGTGTACGGCGTCCTGATGGGCGGCTGGGCCTCGAACTCGAAATACGCCTTCCTGGGCGCCCTCCGGTCGGCCGCGCAGATGATCTCCTACGAAGTCTCCCTCGGCTTCGTCATCATCTGCGTCCTGCTCTGCGCCGGCTCCCTGAACCTCTCGCGCATCGTCATGGCGCAGGACACCAGCCTCGGCATCCTGGGCTGGTACTGGCTCTGGCTGTTCCCGATGTTCGTGGTGTTCTTCGTCTCGGCGCTGGCCGAGACGAATCGCCCGCCCTTCGACCTGCCGGAGGCCGAATCCGAGCTCGTGGCCGGCTACATGGTTGAGTATTCCTCGACCCCGTACCTGCTCTTCATGCTCGGCGAGTACGTGGCCATCATGACCATGTGCGCGCTCGGCACGGTGCTGTTCCTCGGCGGCTGGCTCTCGCCGATCCCGTTCGCGCCCTTCACCTGGGTGCCGGGCCTGATCTGGTTCGCCCTGAAGGCGAGCTTCCTCTTCTTCATGATCGCCATGGTGAAGGCCATGGTGCCGCGCTACCGCTATGACCAGCTCATGCGCCTCGGCTGGAAGGTGTTCCTGCCGCTCTCGCTCGTCTCGGTCATCGTCGTCGCCTTTGTCCTCAAGCTCACCGGCCTCGCGCCGGGCGCCTGACAACCCCTCACGGAGATCCGAGCCATGAAGCTCGATCAGGTCGCTAAGGGTCTGCTGCTCAAGGAGTTCGCGTCGGGGTTCGTCCTGGCGATGAAGTACTTCTTCAAGCCGAAGGCCACGATCAACTACCCCTTCGAGATGGGCCATCGCGGCCCGCGCTTCCGGGGCGAGCACGCCCTGCGCCGCTATCCCAACGGCGAGGAGCGCTGCATCGCCTGCAAGCTGTGCGAGGCCATCTGCCCCGCCCAGGCCATCACCATCGAGGCGGGCCCGCGCCGCAACGACGGCACCCGCCGCACGACCCGCTACGACCTCGACATGGTCAAGTGCATCTATTGCGGCATGTGCCAGGAGGCCTGCCCTGTGGACGCGATCGTGGAAGGGCCGAACTTCGAGTTCTCGGTCGAGACCCGCGAGGAGCTCCTCTACGACAAGGAGAAGCTCCTCCTGAACGGCGACCGCTGGGAACGCGAGATCGCCCGCAACCTCGCGGTGGACGCGCCCTACCGCTGAGGGCGACACGCCGCGAAGGGTGCCCTGCCGCCGAGCGCGCCCCTCGGCGCGCCCCGCGGATGAGACAGAGGGGCGATTCCGTGCCCACGGAGTCGTCCGGGGCCCGCCGAGGCGGTTGTGCACCGCAGGGGCGGGTTCTATAGACGGGCGGCCGGTGGGCCGTGGCACAATTTCGGCAGAAGGGGCCGTCCTCGGGACGGCTGATCTCTAGAATCGCATGAGCGCAGCCGCTGCCTTCTTCTACCTGTTCGCAGGTGTGACCATCGCCTCGGGCTTCATGGTGATCGCCTCGCGCAATCCCGTGGCCTCCGTGCTCTTCCTCATCCTGGCCTTCGTGAACGCCGCCGGCCTGTTCGTGATGATGGGCGCCGAGTTCCTCGCGATGATCCTCGTGGTCGTCTATGTCGGCGCGGTGGCGGTGCTGTTCCTGTTCGTCGTGATGATGCTCGACGTGGATTTCGCGCAGCTGCGCCAGGGCTTCCAGCAATACCTGCCCATCGGCGCGCTGATCGGGGCCGTCTTCCTGATCGAGCTGCTGCTCGTGGTCGGCTCCTGGACCATCGATCCGGGCCTCGTGCAGGCGCCCCTCGGTCCGGTGGCCAGCGCCGAGGCGGTCACCAACACCCAGGCGCTGGGCCGGGTGCTCTACACGGACTACGTCTTCTTCTTCCAGCTCGCTGGCCTGATCCTGCTCGTCGCGATGATCGGCGCCATCGTGCTGACCCTGCGCGACCGTCCGGGCGTCAAGCGCCAGAACATCGCCGTCCAGAACGCGCGCACGCAGACCATGGCGGTGGAGACCCGCAAGGTGCCCTCGCGCCAGGGCGTCGAAGTCTGATGGCCGGCGGACCTCGAACGGCAGAGACCGGGAGCCACATCCGATGATCGGCCTGAGCCATTACCTGACGGTCGCCGCGATCCTGTTCACGCTCGGCGTGCTCGGCATCTTCATCAACCGCAAGAACGTCATCGTCATCCTGATGTCGGTCGAGCTGATCCTGCTCGCGGTGAACATCAACCTCGTCGCCTTCTCGACGCACCTCAACGACATCACCGGTCAGGTCTTCGCCCTGTTCGTGCTGACGGTCGCGGCGGCGGAGGCGGCCATCGGCCTCGCCATCCTCGTCGTGTTCTTCCGAAACCGCGGTTCGATCGCGGTGGAGGACGTCAGCATGATGAAGGGCTGACGCGGGACCGCGACGACATTCGATTTGACGCCCGGCAGCGCGGTGCGCGCGCCGCCGGGGCGGTGACACGAACCCCACAGGGCGCCGCACGGGCACCCCGCGCCGCGCGCGGGGACCGGGCGGACCCAGGAGGCCGGACAAGCCAGCGATGTATCACGCGATCGTCTTCCTCCCGCTCGTCGGCGCGCTGCTCGCCGGCCTGTTCGGCCGCCAGCTCGGCCCGAAGCTCAGCGAGGGCATCACCACCGGCCTCCTCGCCTTCTCGGCGCTGCTGTCCTGGGGCGCCTTCCTCGAGGTGCCGGGCACCGAGCACGCCACCCGCGTGCAGGTCGCGACCTGGTTCACCGCCGGCGACCTGGTGGTCGACTGGGCCTTCCGCATCGACACCCTGACGGTGATCATGCTGGTGGTCGTGACCTCGGTCTCGACCCTCGTGCACCTCTACTCCATCGGCTACATGGAGGAGGATCCGCACCGGCCGCGCTTCTTCGCCTACCTGTCGCTCTTCACCTTCGCCATGCTGATGCTGGTGACGTCCGACAACCTCGTGCAGATGTTCTTCGGCTGGGAAGGCGTCGGCCTCGCCTCCTACCTGCTGATCGGGTTCTGGTACGAGAAGCCCTCGGCCAACGCCGCGGCCATGAAAGCCTTCATCGTCAACCGCGTCGGCGACTTCGGCTTCTCCCTGGGCATCTTCCTCGTCTTCGTGCTCACGGGCTCGATCGCCTTCGACGGCATCTTCGCCCGGGCGGCCGAAATCAAGGACGCGACCTTCCACTTCCTCGGCTACGACTGGAGCGCCTGGACGCTCGCCTGCCTGCTGCTGTTCATGGGCGCCATGGGCAAGTCGGCCCAGTTCCTGCTGCACACCTGGCTGCCGGACGCCATGGAGGGGCCGACCCCGGTCTCCGCGCTGATCCACGCCGCCACCATGGTGACGGCCGGCGTGTTCATGGTGGCGCGCCTGTCGCCGGTCTTCGAGCTCGCCCCCAACGCCCTCATCGTGGTCACGGTCATCGGCGGCATCACGGCGTTCTTCGCGGCCACGGTCGGCCTCGTCCAGAACGACATCAAGCGCGTGATCGCCTACTCGACCTGCTCGCAGCTCGGCTACATGTTCGTGGCCCTCGGCGTGGGCGCCTACTCGGCCGCCGTGTTCCACCTCTTCACCCACGCGTTCTTCAAGGCGCTGCTGTTCCTCGGCGCCGGCTCGGTCATCCACGCGATGCACCATGAGCAGGACATGCGGAACATGGGGAATCTCCGCCGCTACATCCCCTTCACCTCGGCGATGATGACCATCGGCACCCTGGCGCTGATCGGCTTTCCCTTCACCGCCGGCTACTACTCGAAGGACGCGATCATCGAGGCGGCCTACGCCTCGACCCGGCCCGGGCATACGCTCGCCTTCCTGTGCACCGTCGTCGCCGCGCTGATGACCTCGTTCTATTCCTGGCGCCTGTTCTTCATGACCTTCGAGGGACCCGCCCGCTGGGCCGGCCACGGGGCGCATCACCACGACGACCACCACGCGGTGGCACAGCATGCGGGCGCGTCGGCCGAGGCCGACGGCGCGCCGGGCCACCACGAGGGCGTGGCCCACGACGACAAGGGCCACGACGTCGAGCCGGCCTCGCACAGCGCCATCGAGCACCACGACCATGCGCACACCCCGCATGAGAGCCCGCTCGTGATGACGATCCCGCTCGGCATCCTGGCCTTCGGCGCGCTCTTCGCCGGCCTGATCTTCAAGAACCGCTTCATCGGCGAGGGCATGGAGTCGTTCTGGGGCCACGCCCTCGGCCACGGCCCCGACAACCACATCATGCACGACATCCATTCGGTGCCGGCGCTGGTGGCCTATTCGCCCTTCATCATGATGCTGATCGGCTTCGTGCTGGCCTACTGGATGTACATCCGCCGGCCCGAGCTGCCGGGCCAGCTCGCCGCGCAGCAGCCGAGCCTGTACCGGTTCCTGCTCAACAAGTGGTACTTCGACGAGCTCTACGACCGGATCTTCGTCCGCCCGGCCAAGGACTTCGGCAAGTTCCTCTGGAAGGAGGCCGACGGCCGGGTCATCGACGGCATGGGCCCGGACGGCATCGCCACCCGCGTCCTCGACGTGACCCGCGGCGTGGTCCGCTTCCAGACCGGCTACGTCTATCACTACGCCTTCGTCATGCTCGTCGGCGTCGCCGCCATCATCAGCTGGTACATGCTGACCGGCTTGCCCAAGGTCGCCCATTGATGGCCGCTGTCACGTATCGGAGCGCCCGCTCATGCTAGGCCTCGGAATCCTCTCCGGCCTTCTCATCGTGCCGCTCTGCGGCGCGGCCTTCATCCTCACCCTCGGCGAGGAGACGGAGGCCTCGAAGCGCAACGCCCGCTGGGCCGCGCTCATCAGCACGCTGGCCACCTTCCTGCTCTCGCTGGTGGCCTGGGGCCGCTACGACGCGACCACGGCGAGCTTCCAGCTGGTCGAGACCCATGCCTGGCTGAGCGAGGCCACCCGGTTCAAGCTCGGGGTCGACGGCTTCTCGATGCCGCTGATCCTGCTGACCACGTTCCTGATGCCGTTCTGCATCGGCGCCTCGTGGCTCTCGGTGAACACCCGGGTGAAGGAGTACTTCGTCGCCTTCCTCGTCCTCGAGACGACGATGATCGGCGTGTTCTGCGCCCTCGACCTGGTGCTGTTCTACCTGTTCTTCGAGGCCGGCCTGATCCCGATGTTCCTCATCATCGGCATCTGGGGCGGCAAGCGGCGCATCTACGCCAGCTTTAAGTTCTTCCTCTACACCCTGCTCGGCTCGGTGCTGATGCTGCTCGCCATCATGGCGATGTACTGGCACGCCGGCACCACCGACATCCCGACCCTGCTGCACACCCGCTTCCCGGTGGAGCTGCAGACCTGGCTCTGGCTGGCCTTCTTCGCCTCCTTCGCGGTGAAGATGCCGATGTGGCCGGTCCACACCTGGCTGCCCGACGCGCACGTGGAGGCGCCCACGGCCGGCTCGGTGATCCTGGCGGGCATCCTGCTCAAGATGGGCGGCTACGGCTTCATCCGGATCTCGCTGCCGATGTTCCCGGACGCGAGCCACGCCTTCGCCCCGATGGTGTTCGCCCTCTCGGTCATCGCGATCATCTTCACCTCGCTGATCGCCCTGATGCAGACCGACATCAAGAAGCTCATCGCCTATTCCTCGGTGGCGCATATGGGCTTCGTGACGCTCGGCCTCTTCACCTTGAACACGCAGGGCATCCAGGGCGCGCTGTTCCTGATGATCTCGCACGGCATCGTCTCCGGCGCGCTCTTCCTCTGCGTCGGCGTGGTCTACGACCGGATGCACACCCGCGAGATCGCCGCCTATGGCGGACTCGTGAAGCGGATGCCCCTCTACGCCGCGGCCATGATGGTCTTCACCATGGCCAATGTCGGCCTGCCCGGCACCTCCGGCTTCGTCGGCGAGTTCCTGGCCATGATGGGCGCCTTCCGGGCCAACCCGACGGTGGCGTTCTTCTCGGTGTTCGGCATCATCCTGTCGGCCGGCTACGCCCTCTGGCTCTATGCCCGCGTGATCTACGGCAAGCTCGAGAAGCCCAACCTGCAGGGCATCCTCGACCTGGACCTGCGCGAAAAGATCATCATCGCGCCGCTCGTCGCCCTAACGATCTATTACGGCGTCCACCCGGCCCCCGTGCTCGACACCTTCGCGCCCTCGACGGAAGCGTTGATGCAGAGCATGCGGACCGCGCTCTCGAACACGCAGACCGCCGCGGCCACCCTGCCGCCCGCGTCGCGCTGAAGGCATTGACCCGATGAACGCCGCTCAGATCGTCCTGCCCGCGCTCGGGCCCGCCCTGCCGGAGCTGATCCTCAGCCTCGGCGTGCTGGCGCTGATCCTCTACGGTGCGTTCCGGGGCGAACGCTCCGCCGAGGGCGTCAATGTCGGCGCGCTGATCCTGCTGGTGGTCGCGCTGTTCGCGGTCATGTCCCAGTCGGGCGCCAAGATCACGACCCTGAACGGCTCCTTCATCGTCGACAACTTCTCCAAGGTGATGAAGGCGCTGATCCTGCTGGGCTCGGCGGCCACGATCCTTCTCTCGCGCGACTACTTCCAGCGCGAGCGCATCGACCGGTTCGAGTTCCCGATCCTGCTGCTCCTCTGCACCATCGGCATGATGGTCATGGCCTCGGCCAACGACCTGATCGCGCTCTATCTCGGACTCGAGCTGCAGTCGCTCGCCGCCTACGTCATCGCGGCCTTCCACCGCGACAACCTGAAATCCACGGAAGCCGGGCTGAAGTACTTCGTCCTCGGGGCGCTCTCCTCGGGCATGCTCCTGTACGGCGCCTCCCTGGTCTACGGCTTCACCGGCACGGTCTCGTTCCCCGGCATCGTCGCGGCGCTGGACGGCACGGCGGGCTTCGGCATCGTGCTCGGCATCGTCTTCGTGGCGGCCGGCGTCGCCTTCAAGCTCGCCGCCGTGCCGTTCCACATGTGGACGCCCGACGTCTACGAGGGCTCGCCGACGCCCGTGACCGCCTTCTTCGCCTCCGCGCCCAAGATGGCCGCCATGGCGATGACCGTGCGGCTCTTCATCGGCGCCTTCCCGGACGTGACCGCGGTCTGGCAGCAGATCATCGTCTTCGTGGCGATCGCCTCGATGGCGCTGGGCTCCTTCGCCGCCATCGGCCAGCGCTCCCTGAAGCGCCTGATGGCCTATTCCTCCATCGGCAATGTCGGCTACGCCCTGGTGGGCCTCGCCGCCGGCTCGCAGGAGGGCATCAGCGGCGTCGTCGTCTACATGATCATCTACCTGGCGATGACGCTGGGCGCCTTCGCGGTGCTGCTGTCGCTGCGGCGCGGCGGGCGGATGTTCGAGACCGTCGACGACCTCGCCGGCTTGTCGCGCACCCATCCGGTGATGGCCTTCTGCCTCGCTGCGATGATGTTCTCCCTGGCGGGCATCCCGCCGCTGGCCGGGTTCTTCGCCAAGTACTACGTCTTTCTCGCGGCCATCAAATCCGGCCTCGTCGCCCTGGCGATCATCGGCGTGGTCACCAGCGTGGTCGGGGCGTTCTACTACCTGCGCCTCGTCAAGGTGATGTATTTCGACGAGCCGGTCGCCGCCTACGAGCCGATGCCGCCGGGCGCCCGCATCGTGCTCGCGCTGTCCAGCGTGGTGGTGGTCCTGCTCGGGATCGTGCCGGGTCCGATCGTCGGGGCCGCGAGCGCCGCCGCCAAGTCGCTGTTCTAGGTCCTTGAGCGGCTACGCCCTCGGTGCCCTGGCGCGGGGGGAGGGGCACCGCCTCCACGTCCACGACCGCCTCGGCTCGACCAACACCGAGGCGCTGGACCGGTTTCGCGAAGGCGAGGCCGGCCCCCTCTGGGTGGTGGCCCACCGGCAGGAGGCCGGACGGGGCCGGCGCGGGAACGCCTGGGTCTCCGAGCCCGGGAACCTGACCGCGAGCCTGCTCTGGCCCGTGGACGACGTCGATCCCGGGCAGGTCCCGACCCTCGGGTTCGTCGCCGGGATCGCCCTGGCCTCCGCCCTCGCGGCCTGCGGCGTCACCGGGTGCCGCCTGAAATGGCCCAACGACGTCCTGGCCTCCGGCGCCAAGCTCGCGGGCCTGCTGCTGGAGGCCGAGCACCGGCCCGGCGGGCGCCGCGCGGTGGTGATGGGCTTCGGTGTCAATGTCGCTGCGACGCCACAGGGCTTGCCTTATCGCGCCACGTGCCTCAGGCAGATGCAGTACGACACGCGCGCCGAGGATCTGTTCGTCCACTTGACGGACGGCATCGTCGACGCCGCGCGACTTTGGGAGTGTGGCCGCGGATTCTCGCAGATCCGCGCGCGCTGGATCGCTGACGCGGCCGGGATGGGCGCGCCGGTTTCGGTGCGCATGGGCGACACCCTCGTACACGGAATTTTCGAGACGATCGACGAGGCAGGGCGGCTCGTGGTCCGATCGGAGGATGGGACGCGACGGACCGTGACGGCGGGCGAGGTGCATCTGGGAACGGCCGCGACGGCGGCTCGAGGTTTGGACGGACAATGACGACAGGGCAAGACGAACTCGTCTTCGTGCCGCTCGGCGGCGTGGGCGAGATCGGCATGAACGCGGCGCTCTACGGCTTCGGCCCCCCGAAGCGGCGCAAATGGATCATGGTCGATTGCGGCATGGGCTTCGCCGGCGAGGAGGGATTCCCCGGCATCGACCTGATGTTCCCGGATCTCAGCTTCATCGAGGAGCGCAAGGACGACCTCCTGGGCATCTTCATCACCCACGCGCACGAGGACCATATCGGCGCGATCGGTGAGCTCTGGCCCAAGCTGAAGGCGCCCGTCTACGCGACGCGCTTCGCCAAGAACCTGCTGGAGGCTCGCCGCCTGAGCGAGCCGGGCGCGCCCAAGGTCATCCTGAAGGAGATCCAGGCCGGCCGCCGGGTCCAGCTCGGCCCGTTCGAGATCGAGTACGTGCCCGTCTCGCACTCGATCCCCGAGTCGAACGCGGTCGCCATCCGGACGCCGCACGGCCTGCTGCTCCACACCGGCGACTGGAAGCTCGACCCGACCCCGATCCTCGGCGACGTCACCTCGGAAGCCGCCTTCCGGGCGCTCGGCGACGAGGGCATCCTGGCGATGATCAGCGATTCCACCAACGTCGTGCGCGAGGGGCGTTCCCCCAGCGAGGCCGAGGTCGCCGCCACCCTGCGCGAGCTCATCGCCGACGCCCCCCACCGGGTCGCGGTGACGACCTTCGCCTCCAACGTCGCCCGCATGCGCGCGGTGGCGGAAGCCGCCCAGGCCTGCGGCCGCGAGGTGATCGCGGTCGGCCGCGCCATGGACCGGGTCATCGGGGTCGCCCGCGAATGCGGCTTCCTCGACGGCCTGCCGGAGTTCCGCTCGTCGGACAGCTACGGCTACCTGCCCCGCGACAAGGTCGTGGCCCTGCTCACGGGCTCGCAGGGCGAGGAGCGCGCCGCGCTCGCCCGCGTCTCCCGCGACGACCATCCGGACATCACCCTGGCGGCCGGCGACCGCGTCATCTTCTCCTCGCGGGCGATCCCCGGCAACGAGCGGGCGGTGGGCGCGATCATCAACGATCTCGTCAATGCGGGCATCGAGGTGGTCACCGACCGCACCAAGCTCGTCCACGTCTCGGGCCATCCCCGGCGCGACGAGATGGCGGAGATGTATGCCTGGACCCGGCCGCAGACGGCGATCCCCGTCCACGGCGAGGCCCTGCACCTCGACGAGCACGCCCGCTTCGCCCGCGCCCAGGGCGTGCCGAACATCGTCAAGGCCCGCAACGGCAGCGTCGTGCGCCTCGCGCCCGGCACGCCGGAGATCGTCGACCACGTCAAGGCCGGGCGCCTGTTCAAGGACGGCAACGTCCTGATCGACGCCAAGGATCGCGCCATCCCCGAGCGCCGCAAGCTCTCGCAGGCCGGACTCGTCTCGGTGGCCATCGCCATCGACGAGCAGGGCGAGATCCTGGGCGAGCCCGCCATCGACATCATCGGCCTGCCCAATCGCGGCCGGAACGGCCAAGCGATGCTCGACGTCGTCGTGGAATGCGTGTCGCGCACGCTCTCGGGCCTGTCGAAGCAGAAGCGCCGGGATGCCGAGGGCGTCGAGAAGGCCGTCGACCGCGCGATCCGCTCCGCGGTGAACGAGGTCTGGGGCAAGAAGCCCGCCTGCCACGTGCAGGTGGTCGAGGTCTAATGCTGAAACCCTCCCCCCTCTGCGGGGGAGGGGCGTCGCTGATGCGGGTGGGTTGCGCGGGACGCCGGCGCGCAGCACACCGTCATCCCGGGGCCGCGCAGCGGAGCCCGGGATCCAGAACCACAGGTTTCGTCGCGTCCGGCACCGTCGGCGGCTCTGGATTCCGGGCTCGCCTGCGGCGCCCCGGAACGACATCGCGGTGCCACCGATATCGCCCCGCTCGACGGGGGAGGGGTGGCGTGACCGTTTTGGGGAAGGAAGGGGAGCACACCATGATCGGACGTCTGAACCATGTCGCCATCGCGGTCCGCGATCTCGACGCCGCCTGCGCCATCTACCGGGACACCCTCGGGGCCACCGTGACGGAGCCGCTGCCGCAGCCCGAGCACGGCGTGACCGTGGTGTTCGTCGACCTGCCCAACAGCAAGGTCGAGCTGATGTCGCCCCTCGGCGCGGGCTCGCCCATCGAGGGCTTCGTCGAGCGCAACCCTCAGGGCGGCGTCCACCACGTCTGCTACGAGGTCGACGACATCATCGCCGCCCGCGATAAGCTGAAGGCCCAGGGCGCGCGGGTCCTCGGCAGCGGCGAGCCAAAGATCGGCGCCCACGGCAAGCCGGTCCTGTTCCTCCACCCCAAGGACTTCCTCGGCACCCTCGTCGAGCTGGAGCAGGTCTGATCCGGATGGGCGCCATCCTCCAGACCCTGGCGGCCTCCACCCTGCGCACCGTGGCGGTGATGGTGGTTGTGCTCGCCGCGGTGGTCGTCCTCGCGGTGGGCCTGTTCAAGCTCACCGTGTTCGGAGCGCTCGCCCTCTACTTCGTGGTCTGGTGGACCCTGCTCTTCGTCATCTTGCCGCTGCGCAACCAGGTCGAGACCGACCCGGAGCGGATCGTCCCCGGCCAGGACCCGGGGGCGCCCGCCGCCCCCCGCCTGCGCGAGAAGGCGATCCTCACCTCCGTCCTGGCGAGCGTCGTCTTCCTGGCGGCGATCCAGGTCTTCGAGCTGGCCGGCCTCTGAGGGCGACTGGGGTCGTCCGGCCGGACCGGATGTGGTCCCGCTCGCGGACGACGGTCACGCCGCCGTCATGTTCCGGGCTGGGTGCGTCGCTGCCCCTGTGAAGAACGGAGATGGCGCACGCGGGACATCGAACGACGGCCGCAGAGAGGGCACCGCGTCATTCCGGGGCGCCGCAGGCGAGCCCGGAATCCAGAACCGCCGACGGTGCAACGTCTTGCGCAACCTGTGTGTCTGGATCCCGGGCTCCGCTGCGCGGCCCCGGGATGACGGCGCGTCGGCAAGAGACGTCGCGCGGATCGCGCCGCAGCGGCGACAGCCTCGCGCAAGCGTTCAGGCATAAAAAAAGCAAGGCCTAAGCCTTGCTTTTATGAAGATGGTCGTTCGCTCAGCCTCGATTGTCTCACGCATTGCTGACGGCGTGGCGGCTGAAATTCCTCCCGAGACTCGGACCGTGTGGCGCCACTGCTTGGGCGGCGCGATCATCACGGACGCGCTTATAGGAACAACAATTCTCATTGTCACCTCCTTCGTGAGACATTCCTGCGCTTTTCTACCGGAATGGCAGGTGGCGTTCGGCGGGGACGATCCGGCGCCGCGGGGGCGAAACGCCACGCGGCGGGCGGGTGTCACCCCTCCGCGCTTGTGTTTTCCCGATGCAATGTGTTGTGTGCCGGGGCGTACCGCCGACCCGCTGGCACGCTGTTTCCAGGGCCTTTCATGCGTCTCTCCCGCTACTTCCTGCCGACCTTGCGCGAGACGCCCAAGGAGGCCGAGATCGTCTCCCACCGCCTCATGCTGCGCGCCGGGCTCGTGCGCCAGGAGGCCGCCGGCATCTATGCGTGGCTGCCGCTGGGCCTGCGCGTCCTGAACAAGGTCTGCGCGGTGATCCGCGAGGAGCAGGACCGGGCGGGCGCCATCGAGATCCTGATGCCGTCGATCCAGTCGGCCGAGCTCTGGCGGGAGTCCGGGCGCTACGAGGCCTACGGCAAGGAGATGCTCCGCATCTCCGACCGCCACGACCGCGAGATGCTGTTCGGCCCCACCGCCGAGGAGGTCGTCACCGAGATCTTCCGCGGCAGCGTGCGCTCCTACAAGGACCTGCCGAAGAACCTCTACCAGATCTCCTGGAAGTTCCGCGACGAGGTCCGGCCGCGCTTCGGCACCATGCGCTCGCGCGAGTTCCTGATGAAGGACGCCTATTCCTTCGACATCGACCAGGCCGCCGCCCGCCACGCCTACAACCGGATGTTCGTGGCCTACCTGCGCACCTTCGCGGGCCTCGGCCTGAAGGCGATCCCGATGCGGGCCGACACGGGTCCGATCGGCGGCGACCTCAGCCACGAGTTCATCATCCTGGCCCAGACCGGCGAGAGCGAGGTCTACTGCGACAGCCAGTACCTCGACTTCGAGGTCCCGCCGATCACCACCGATTTCGAGGACGTGGCCGCGCTCCAGGGCACCGTCGACCGCTGGACCTCGCTCTACGCCGCCACCTCCGAGATGCACGAGCCGGCGGCCTTCGCCGAGGTGCAGGGCGACAAGCAGATGGCCGCGCGCGGCATCGAAGTCGGGCACATCTTCTACTTCGGCACCAAGTATTCCGAGCCGATGGGCGCCAAGGTCACCGGTCCCGACGGCGTCGAGCGCCCGGTCCATATGGGCTCCTACGGCATCGGCCCGAGCCGCCTCGTGGCGGCGATCATCGAGGCGAGCCACGACGAGGCCGGGATCGTCTGGCCCGACGCGGTGGCGCCCTTCGACGTGGCGCTGATCAACCTCAAGACCGGCGATGCCGCCACCGACGCCGCCTGCGGCGAGATCCAGGCCACCCTGGAGGCGGCCGGCCTCAGCGTGCTCTACGACGACCGCGACGAGCGCCCGGGCGCCAAGTTCGCCACCGCCGACCTCATCGGCCTGCCCTGGCAGGTCATCGTCGGCCCCCGCGGCCTCGCCGAGGGCAAGGTCGAGCTGAAGCGCCGGGCCGGCGGCGAGCGCGAGAGCATCGCCCCGATCGATCTGCTCGCCCGCCTGAAGCGGCTCTGAGGCACCCCATGGCGGCGACCCTGACGGACAGGCTTGCGGGCCTTCGCGCCCGGTTCCGGCGCGGGAGCACGCCCCCCTTCGCCGGGTTCGAGTGGATCATCGCCGGGCGTTACCTGCGGGCCCGGCGCCGGGGCGGCGGCGTCTCCGTGGTGGCGTTCTTCTCGCTCCTCGGCATCGCCCTCGGCGTCGCCACGCTGATCATCGTGCTGTCGGTGATGAACGGCTTCCGCACCGAGCTGCTGTCGAAGATCGTGGGCATCAACGGCCACGTCTTCGTCGCGCCCATCGACAAGCTCTTCACCGACTATGCCGACCTCTCCGAGCGCCTGTCGAAGGTCGCCGGGGTCCGGGCGGCGATCCCCCTCGTCGAGGGGCAGGCCTTCGCCTCCTCGCCCTATGGAGGCGCCGGCAGCGGCGTGCTGGTCCGCGGCATCCGGGGCGAGGACCTCGACAAGATCGGCGCCATCGCGAGCAACATCAAGGGCGGCAGCCTGGAGGGCTTCGACGACGGCTCGGGCGTCGCCATCGGCCGGCGTCTCGCCGAATCCCTCGGCGTCCAGGCCGGCGACCAGATCAACCTGCTGACCCCGAAGGGCGCCTCGACGCCGTTCGGCACGGCGCCGCGCACCAAGGGCTACACGATCAAGGCGATCTTCGAGATCGGCATGACCGAGTTCGACTCGACCTTCGTGTTCATGCCGCTCGCCGAGTCCCAGGCCTTCTTCAACCGGGACGCCGATGTCAGCCTGATCGAGATCTACCTCGACAATGCCGAGGCGGTGGGCGCGATGCGGCCGGACCTCGAGATGGCCGCCGAGCGCCCGGTGCTCCTCACCGACTGGCGCCAGCGCAACCGAACCTTCTTCGGCGCCCTGGAGGTGGAGCGGAACGTGATGTTCCTGATCCTCAGCCTGATCGTCGTGGTGGCGACCCTGAACATCATCTCGGGGCTGATCCTGCTGGTGCGCGACAAGTCGAGCGACATCGCCATCCTGCGCACCATGGGGGCGACGCCCGGCACCATCATGCGGGTGTTCCTCATCAACGGGGCGCTGATCGGCGTGGTCGGGACCCTGAGCGGCCTGGGGCTCGGCATCCTGATCACGATGAACATCAAGGGCATCCAGCGGGTGCTGTTCCCCTCCGCCTGGGACCCCACCGTGCGCTTCCTGGCCGAGATCCCGGCCGAGATGAACGCCAACGAGATCACCGTGGTGGTCCTCACCTCCATCGCCCTGTCGCTGATCGCGACGCTGTATCCCTCGTGGCGCGCCGCCCGGCTCGATCCGGTGCAGGCCCTGCGCTACGGCTGAGGCCCGAACATCCATGACCACGAAAGCCGAGGCGCCCGGCGCGCAGCCGGTCCCGGCCCTGTTCTTCGCCAAGGTGGAGCGGCGCTACGCGCAGGGGGCCGGCGAAGGGGCCGGTGCCCTCGAGATCCTGCGGCAGGCGGATTTCGCGATCTGGCCGGGCGAGCTCGTCGCCCTGGTGGCCCCCTCGGGGGCCGGCAAGAGCACGCTGCTGCATCTCGCCGGCCTGCTGGAGCGCCCCGACGGCGGCGAGATCTACATCGGCGGCAGCCCGACGGCCGCGATGGTGGATGCCGAGCGCACCCGCCTGCGGCGCGAGGAGATGGGCTTCGTCTACCAGTTCCACCACCTCCTGCCGGAATTCTCGGCCCTGGAGAACGTGGTGATGCCCCAGCTCATCCGCGGGCTGTCCCAGCGCGAGGCGCGGGCGCGGGCGGGCGAGCTCCTGAGCTTCCTCGGCCTCAAGGAACGCCTGCTGCACCGGCCGGCCGAACTCTCGGGCGGCGAGCAGCAGCGCGTCGCCATCGCCCGCGCGGTGGCCAACGGCCCGCGCCTGCTCCTGGCCGACGAGCCCACCGGCAACCTCGACCCGCACACCGCGGCCCACGTCTTCGGCATCCTGGTCTCCCTGGTCCGCGCCTCCGGCCTCGCCGCCCTGGTCGCCACCCACAACATGGACCTGGCCGCCCGCATGGACCGGCGCGTGACGATCCGGGACGGGCTGATCGAGCAGCTGCCCTGAGGGGGCGGCCTTGAACCCTCGCGGCTGCCGGGCTATGTACAGAATCCTGTACAGATAGGGGCGCGGTCCATGACCCATGTCGGCTTCAGCGAGTTGCGCAGGAACCTCGCGACCCATTTCGACCGCGTCGAGACGGACCGCACCGAGCTGGTGGTGACGCGGCAGAACCACGAGGATCTCGTGATCCTCCCCCTGGCCGAGTTCGAGAGCCTGCGGGAGACCCTGCACCTGCTCGGAACGCCCGCGAATGCCCGCCGCCTGATGGAAGGGATGGCGCAGCTCGATGCGGGCAGTGGGACGGAGCGGGACCTGATCCAGCCGTGAAGCTGGTCTGGTCCGACCACGCCTGGGAGGACTACCTCCACTGGCAGGCGACCGACCGCACGACCCTGCAGCGCGTCAACGGGCTGATCGCGGAGGCGCGGCGACATCCGTTCCAGGGCATCGGCAAGCCCGAGCCCCTGAAGGGCAATCTCAAGGGCTGGTGGTCGCGCCGGATCACCGGAGAGCACCGCCTCGTCTACCGGGTCGCCGGGCAGGGGGCGGAACAGGCCCTCGAGATCCTCCAGTGCCGCTGGCACTACGACGGCTAGCCCGGTCCGGTACCGTGCGGATTGACGATCCGTTTACCCTGTTCTTCGACGGCTTCAGGCTGGCCTTTACATAGAACAAAACAAGAACAAAACTTGGGGCGTCAACGAAAGGCGATGCCCATGTTCAAGCGGATGATCCTGACGGGTGCGGTCGAGTTCATGGCCTTCGGGCTCCTGGCGATCTCCTTCGCCGCCTGGGCTGTCGCACTGGCGCCCTTGCGATAGCGTTGCGGTCCGGGCACAGACCGAAACTCTCCACAGCCAAACCACGGGCGGGGAGCGGTCCGGCATGGATTCCTTCACCGCGAGGCGCTCTGGTGTGGGCATGGCGCGCATCCTCAAAGACCCGGCTTACGTCCACCTCCACGTTCACTCGTCGTTCTCCCTGCTCGAGGGGGCCCTGAAGGTCGGCGACATCGTCAAGGCGGCGCTGGCCGACCGGCAGCCGGCCCTGGCGCTCACCGACACCAACAACCTGTTCGGGGCGCTGGAATTCTCCGAGAAGGCCGCCGGCGCCGGCATCCAGCCGATCCCCGGCCTCCAGCTCACCGTGGCCTTCGAGGCGCCCGACCCGATGGCGCGCGTCGGGCAGGCCCAGGCCGGCTGCGCCAACATCGTCGTGCTGGCCCAGGACGAGACCGGCTACGGCAACCTGCTGCGGCTGGCGAGCCGCGCCTATTTCGACGGTGCCCTCGGCGATGCCCCCCGGGTGAGCGTCGAGGCCCTGGCCGAGTCGAGCGCCGGCCTGATCGCCCTGACGGGCGGCTCCACCGGACCCCTCGACAGCGCCCTCCGGATGGGCCGGGCCGAGCTCGCCGCCGGACGCCTGGCGCAGCTGCGCGCGGCCTTCGGCGAGGACAGCCTCTACGTCGAGATCCTGCGCCACGGCCTGCCCGACGAGCGCATGGTCGAGCGGGAACTGCTGCGCCTCGCCGACACGAACGGCCTCTCCGTGGTGGCGGCCAACGAGCCGTTCTTCGCCCGCGAGGGCGACTACGACGCCCACGACGCGCTGCTGGCCATCGCGGATGGCCGCCTCGTCTCGGACGACCGCCGCCGCAAGCTGACCCCGCGCCACGGCTTCAAGACCCGCGCCGAGATGGCGACCCTGTTCGCCGACCTGCCGGACGCCCTGAACGCCACCGTCGAGATCGCCTTGCGCTGCGCCTACCGCGTGCGCACCCGCAAGCCGATCCTGCCGAATTTCGGCGTCGTCGCCGCCCTCGACGCCGCCGCCCCGGAGGTCGAGGCCGCGCCGCCCCTCGACGAGCCGGCCGAGCTGCGCCGGCAGGCGGAGGCCGGGCTCGAACTGCGCCTCGCCCAGCACGGCACCGCGCCCGGCATGTCCGAGCAGGTCTACCGGGACCGCCTCGCCTTCGAGCTCGACGTCATCGTGGGCATGAAGTTTCCCGGCTACTTCCTGATCGTGTCGGACTTCATCAAGTGGGCCAAGGACCACGACATCCCGGTGGGGCCGGGCCGCGGCTCCGGCGCCGGCTCCCTGGTGGCCTGGTCGCTCCTCATCACCGACCTCGACCCGCTCCGCTTCGGCCTGCTGTTCGAGCGCTTCCTCAACCCCGAGCGCGTCTCGATGCCGGATTTCGACATCGACTTCTGCGTCGAAGGCCGCGAGCGCGTGATCCAGTACGTGCAGCAGCGCTACGGCGAGCGGCAGGTGGCGCAGATCATCACCTTCGGCACCCTGCTCGCCCGCGGCGTGCTGCGCGACGTCGGCCGCGTGCTGGAGATGCCCTACGGGCAGGTCGATAAGCTGACCAAGCTCGTGCCGCAGAACCCGGCCAACCCCGTCACCCTGGTCCAGGCCATCGAGGGCGAGCCGAAGCTGCAGCAGGCGATCGAGGAGGAGCCGATCGTCGCCCGCCTCATGGAGATCTCGAAGAAGCTCGAGGGCCTGCACCGCCACGCCTCGACCCACGCAGCCGGCGTCGTCATCGGCGACCGTCCCCTCGAACAGCTGGTGCCGCTTTACCGCGACCCGAAGACCGGCATGCGGGTGACCCAGTTCAACATGAAGTGGGTCGAGGCCGCGGGCCTCGTGAAGTTCGACTTCCTCGGCCTGAAGACGCTGACGCTGCTGCGCTGCTGCACGGACTTCCTGGCCAAGCGCGGCATCATCGTCGACCTCGCCTCGCTGCCCCTCGACGATCCGGCGACCTACGCGCCGATGAAGCGCGGCGAGACGGTGGGCGTGTTCCAGGTGGAATCCGCCGGCATGCGCAAGGCGCTGGTGGAGATGCAGGCCGACCGCTTCGAGGACATCATTGCCCTGGTGGCGCTGTACCGCCCGGGCCCGATGGCCAACATCCCGGTCTATTGCGAGCGCAAGCTCGGCCGCGATGCCGGCAACGAGGCGAGCTGGTACCCGCACGAGAAGCTGGAGCCGATCCTCAAGGAGACCTTCGGCATCATCGTCTACCAGGAACAGGTGATGGAGGTGGCCAAGGTCCTGGCCGGCTACTCGCTCGGCGAGGCCGACATGCTCCGCCGCGCCATGGGCAAGAAGATCAAGGCGGAGATGGACGCCCAGCGCGACCGCTTCGTGAAGGGCTGCGTCGAGCGCGACCTCACCAAGGCCAAGGCCAACGAGATCTTCGACCTGCTCGCCAAGTTCGCCGATTACGGCTTCAACAAGTCGCACGCCGCCGCCTACGCCCTGCTGACCTACCAGACCGCCTACCTGAAGGCGAACCATCCGGTGGAGTTCCTGGCCGCCGCGATGCAGCTCGACATCGACGTCACGGACAAGCTGGCCGAGTTCCGCCAGGACGCCCAGCGGCTGAAGATCACGGTGGAGCCGCCCTCGATCAACACCTCGGGCGTCGGCTTCGAGGTACGCGAGGGCCGCATCCACTACGCCCTCGCGGCGATCAAGGGTGTGGGCCGGGGCGCTGTCGAGGCGCTGATCGAGGCTCGGGGCGACAGGCCCTTCAAGGATCTCGCCTGCCTTGCGCGCCGGCTCAACCCGCGCATGCTCAACAAGCGGACCCTCGAGAATCTCGTGGCGGCCGGCGCCATGGACACCATCGAGCCGGATCGCGCCCGGGCCTGCGCCGCCATCGAGCCGATGATGAAGCTCGCCCAGGGGGCCGCGGAGGCGGCCAGCACCGGCATCGACGACATGTTCGGGGGAATCACGGCCGCCAACGTCACCCTAAGGGTGCCGCCCTACGACCCGTGGCCGATGGCCGACAAGCTGAAGAAGGAATACGACGCGATCGGCTTCTTCCTCTCGGGCCATCCCCTGGACGAGTACGGCGACCTCCTGGGCAAGCTCCGGGTCCAGACCTGGGCGGAGTTCTGCCGGGCGGTCCGGGCCGGCACCACCAGCGTGGGCCGCGTCGCCGCCTCAGTCCTCGACCGCTCGGAGCGCCGGACCAAGACCGGCAACAAGCTCGGCATCGTCATCCTCTCGGACCAGACCGGGCATTTCGAGGCGATCATCTTCTCGGAGGGCCTCGGGCAGTACCGCGAGATCCTCGAGCCGGGCCGCCCGCTGGTGCTCCAGCTCCAGGCCAATCTCGAGGGCGAGGACGTGCGCGCCCGCATCATGACCGCCGAGCCCCTCGACGTGGCGGTGGCCCGCCACCAGAAGGGCATGCGCGTCTACCTGCAGGACGAGCGCCCGATCCCGTCCGTGCAGCAGCGCCTCCAGGTGCGCGGGGAAGGCGAGGTTTCCCTCATCCTCCTGCTCGACGGCGCCCGCGAGGTCGAGGTCAAGCTGCCGGGCAAGTACCAGGCGACGCCGCAGATCGCCGGCGCGCTCCGGGCGGTGCCGGGTGTGGTGCAGGTCGAGGTGAACTGAGGGGCCGGCCCTTGGGCGCCGGCCCTTGGGCGCGGGGCCTCGGGTCGATGGGGCCGGGAGCCTGACCGACGCTTCCGCTCCTACGGTCTTCGGGTGTTTCGTTCGACGCCCCTCACCCCAACCCGCTCCCACGCGGGAAAGGGGGGCCGGTCCGACCGGACCCCCCCGAAGCAACCGGGACCCGCCTCACGCCGCGCGGATGGCGGCGAGGAAGCCCTCGACCTCCTGGCGCACGTTCACCGACTGGACCGAGAGTTCGCCCGCCGCCATCAGCACCTGCTGGGCCGCGGAGCCGGTCTCGCCGGAGGAGGTGAGGACCCGGGCGACGTTCATCGAGACGTCCTGGGTTCCGCGCGCCGCTTCGGCCGCGTTGCGGGAGATCTCGCCGGTGGCCGCCGTCTGCTCCACCACCGTCGCGGCGATGCTTTCCGTGATTGCGTTCACCGACACGATGGTCTGGCCGATCTGCCGGATCGCCGCGACCGCCTGGGCGGTCGCCTGCTGGATGGCGGTGATCTGCCCGCCGATCTGGTCGGTGGCCCGCGCCGTCTGGCCCGCGAGTTCCTTGACCTCCGCCGCGACCACCGCGAAGCCCCGCCCCGATTCCCCGGCCCGGGCCGCCTCGATGGTGGCGTTCAGCGCCAGCAGGTTGGTCTGGCTGGCGATGCCGGAGATCATCGTCACGGCCTCCCCGATCCGCTCGGCGGCCTGGATCAGGCTGCCCATGGTGACGTTCGTCGATTCCGCCTCCCGTGCCGCGGCACCGGCCGCGGCGTTCGATTGCTGGACCTGACGCTCGATCTCCTGGAGGGACGCGACCATCTCCTCGGCGGCCGCCGCCACGGTCTGTACGTTCGCCGAGGTCTCCTCCGCGGCCGCGCTCGAGGCCAGGGCCTGGCCGCTGGTGCTCTCCGCCACCTGCGTCATGGATCGCGCCGTCGCGTCGAGTTCGGTCGCCGCGGAGGTGACGATGCCGATGGCGCCGGAGATGGTCTGTTCGAAGCCCTGAACCAGCCCGTCGACCCGGTCCGCCCGGCGCTGGCGGGCCGATTGCTCCGCGACCTGCTGGGCTTCCAGGTCGGTGCGGGCGATCGCGTTCTGGCGGAACACGTCGACGGCCTTGGCCATCTCGCCCATCTCGTCCACCGCCTCCTGCGAGGGAACCGTGACCGCCGTCTCTCCGGAGGCCAGGCGGCTCATCGCGTCCGTCATGCCGGAGATTGGCCGGATGATGCTGCGCGCGATCAGGAAGGCGAGGGCGCCGCCGAGCGCCAGCGCCAGGGCGATGAGGCCCAGCTGCAGGACCCGCGCCCGGCCGACGCTCGCCTCGGTGGCGGCCACGATCTCGCCGACCGCCGTCTCGATCTTGGTCCGGACCTCCTGGCCCGCCTGCATCAGCGCCGCCATGTGCGGCTTGAGCGCGTCGTCATGGGCGATCCGCGTCGCTTCCAGGGCGGCCGCAGCGACGTTGAACGCGCCGATATAGGCGTCGACCGTGTCCTGAAGCTCCTTGATCGGACGGGTGAACGCGCCGTCCGTGTCGAGGTCGCGCAGCGCCTTCAGGGCGGCAACCGCCTTCAGGCTGTTCGCCGCGAAGGTCGCGGGACCCTGCGGGTCGCGGGTGGCCAGGAAGCGCCAGTTCGCGACCCGCATCAGCAGCACCGCGCTGTCGACCTGGGCCACCTGGCTGATTTCGGCAGCGGAGCCGTTCTGGCGGATCGCCGTGGCGAGGAGCCCGTTGACGCGGGTCAGGGCATCGCCGGTCTTGAACAGCTTGGCCTTGCTATCCGCGAGGGTCGCGCCGGCTTGGCCGAGGCGTTGGACATCGTCCTTCAGGGCCGCGGATTGATCGCGCATGCGGGTGTAGATCGCGCGCCGCTCGTCGGAGATGGCGATGTCGATCTGGCGCTGAAGCAGGGTGGTGATGGCGTCGCGCGTCTGCTCGACCCGGCGGACCTGCTCGGGCGTCTGGTTCCCCTGCAGATCCAGGGCCTGGCCGGACAGGCGTTCCGCGAGGCCGTTCATCGAGAAGACGTTGCGTGCGCCTTCCTCAAGTCGGGCGACCCGTGCGTATTCGGCGACGATGGAGCCGAGCTGATACTGCGCGGTCAGGCCAATACCCCCAGTGATCAGGATCAGGCTCCCGAATCCGGCGTAGAGGCGGGTGCGGATACCGTATTTCATCGACAGACCTGATCAATAGCGTGGCTTGTACGCCTTTCGTAGACTTCAAGAAATAAAAATGCCTTAAACAGCGACGAATTGATAGTTTAGATGTTTGATATGAGCTAATTTAGTTCAAGCATACATGGACAGTCGGACTTGATCAGGACATCCGCTCAGCCACCACTCTGATCGGCGCGTGCGCCCGCCCATCGGAGCTGAACCAAAATCCTTCTCTGTCCGCCGCCCATGGCGCGATGTCCCGCCGTGCCGATCGCGCGAACACGATCGCTCACTCGCCGAATTGCCAGGGCGGCGACTCGATTCTTGGCGTGGCGACTCTTGGCGTGGCGACTCTTGGCGTGGCGACTCTTGGCGTGACGACGCTTGGCGTGACGACCGAATTTTTGGGGCGGCGACCCGGCAGGGAGGCGCCGGGCACCACCCGTCGACGGGGCGTCGGTCTCACGCGCCGGCGTGGACCCGCGCCCGCAGGCGCTCCGCCACCATCGCCTGCAGGGTCAGGAGGTGCGGGCAGTGGATGCCCTCCTCGAGGCAGGCGGCCACCGTGCGGAACAGGTACTCGGCGCTCGGCCCGAGGTGCCCGATTCCGGCGGCGATCCGGTCCGCGATCGCCGCGTCCGGGATCGGGCCTGTGTAGCGGTCGCTCTCGGGGTTCACCAGGAAGGTCAGCGCCTGGATCGTCCCCTCCGCGGTCTCCACCGGGACCCAGCGCCCGAGATAGCCGTTGCCGCGCATCTCGCGGCGCCAGACCGGCAGCAGGGTCTCGGCGGCCTCCGCACCGGTCAGCCGGAAGGCGACCCCCTCGCAGGCGCCGCCCGCATCGAGGGCCAGGACGAGACCGGGGTTGTCGACGCTGCCGCGGAACCGGCGCTGGAGGAGGCAGAAGCGGCGATGATAGCCGTGCACGGTGCCGACCCGGCGCTCGGAATAGGCGAATTCCGGCTGCCAGATCAGCGAGCCGTAGCCGAACACCCAGAGGCCGTCCGCCGGGACGGGGCGTGCCGCCAGGGCGGCGGCGAGGCCCGGCGCCAGTTCGGCGTCGGTCATCAGCGCCAGGGCGGTGGCATCGTCGGCCACCGGCACCGGGTGGGCGCGGGCGATGAGATCGAGGCTCAGGGCGATGGACGGGTCCGGCATGGCCCCACCGAATCATCCGGCGGGCCGCGGCGCAAGCGTCGCCCGGGCTTTGCCCTCGGGCTTCGCTCCCAGGGCTCTATCGTCATGACTCGGCCGCCATGACGCGGCCCTCATCCTTGTCCGTCATGATTTGGCGCCGGCCATCGTCTCCAGCTCGGGCAGCGGCTCGGTGCGGTGGAAGTCGCAGGCCTCCTTGTCCTGGTCGATGACGCTCAGGGTTCCGGCCTTCTCCTCGATGACGATCTTGACCCGCTCGGCCCGGCCGAAGGTGCGTCCCCGCATCCGGCTCGACACGCAGTAGAGCGTGCGTCCCTCGTCGAGGAACGGTCCGGAGACCCGGCTCTGGACGAACCGGACCGGGATCAGCGAGAGCGCTCCGAATTCCAGCCGGCTCAACGCGAGGGCGGCGAGGCGCTCGTGCAGGGGTGCGCTGGCAGCCGGCATCGGGATCGGCGCGCGGACGCCACAGCCGGCGAGAGCCAGGGCCGCAAGGCTCGCGAGGAGGACGCCGCGGCGCGGCAGGCGGCAGGAGCGGGACATGGCGGGACGGCCTCGATTCGGATGCGGCCGAGCCTAACAATGTTCGCGTTTCGCGCGAGTCTCTATCGAGATACAATCTGGATCGCCCGGGGCATTTGCAAGGGATGGACATCGCCGTAAGACGGCCCATGCAATGGACCGACGAGGCCCTGGTGCTCGGTCTCCGCCGCCAGGGCGAGACCAGCGTCATCCTCGAACTCATGACCCGGACCCACGGCCGTCATCTCGGGCTCGTGCACGGCGGGCGCTCGCGCCGGATGCAGCCGGTGCTGCAGGCCGGCAACCGGGTCCAGGCTACCTGGCGGGCGCGTCTCGACGAGAGCCTGGGCGCCTTCGCGGTGGAGCCCGTCGAATCCGTCGCCGCCCGGCTGATGGGCTCGGGGCTCGCCCTCTACGGCATGAGCCACCTCGCCGGCCTGCTGCGCCTCCTGCCCGAGCGCGAGCCCCATCCCGAGCTGTTCGAGGCCGCCGGCCTCCTCGTCGCGCACCTGCACGACCCGGACATCGCCCCACCCCTGATGGTGCGCTTCGAACTCGCCATCCTGGCCGAGCTCGGCTTCGGGCTCGACCTGGCGGCCTGCGCCGCCACGGGGGGCAACGACGCGCTGATCTACGTCTCGCCGCGCAGCGGGCGGGCGGTGAGCGCCTCGGCGGGCGAGCCCTACCGCGACAGGCTGCTGGCGCTGCCGGACTTCCTGCGCGGGCGTGCTCCCGATGCGCCGCTGCCGATGACGCCGGACGCGCAGGCCGTTACCGAGGGGTTTACCTTGACGGGGTACTTCCTCGACCAGCACATCTGGGGACCGCGCGCGATCCCCGTGCCCGCAGAGCGTGCGCGCTTCGTTGCATTGGGCACGGGAAACGCCTAAATTCCGTTCGTGTTTTGTTCTGATTTGGGTCGAGTGCGGCCCGGGAGTTCATGATGGGCCAGCCCTTCGAGCCGCCATCGGATCCCGATGGCATCGAGAGCGTCGAGCTGAAGACCGCGCTGGAGGATCGCTACCTCGCCTACGCGCTCTCGACGATCATGCACCGGGCGCTGCCCGATGCCCGCGACGGGCTCAAGCCCGTCCATCGCCGCATCCTGTTCGCCATGCGGCTCCTGAAGCTCGACCCGAGCTCGGCCTTCAAGAAATGCGCCCGCATCGTCGGCGACGTCATCGGCAAGTATCACCCGCACGGCGACACGGCGGCCTACGACGCCCTGGTGCGCATGGCGCAGGACTTCGCGCAGCGCTACCCGCTGGTCGACGGCCAGGGCAATTTCGGCAACATCGACGGCGATAACGCCGCCGCCCAGCGCTACACCGAGGCCCGGATGACGGAGGTGGCGCGCCTCCTCCTCGAGGGCCTCGACGACGATTCGGTGGATTTCCGCCCGAACTACGACGGGCAGGAGGAGGAGCCGGTGGTGCTCCCCGCCGCCTTCCCGAACCTGCTCGCCAACGGCAGCCAGGGCATCGCGGTGGGCATGGCGACCTCGATCCCGCCCCACAACGCGGCCGAGCTCTGCGACGCGGCGCTCTACCTCATCACCCACCCGGAGGCGACCTCCGCCCAGCTCCTCACCTTCGTGAAGGGGCCGGACTTCCCCACCGGCGGCATCCTGATCGACAGCGCCGACTCGATCACCGAGGCCTACCGCACCGGGCGCGGCGGCTTCCGCGTGCGCGCCCGCTGGGCCAAGGAGGACCTGGGCCGCGGCACCTGGACCATCGTGGTCACGGAGATTCCCTACGGCGTGCAGAAGGCCCGCCTGATCGAGAAGCTCGCGGAGCTGCTGCAGGAGCGCAAGCTGCCGCTGCTGGCCGACGTGCGCGACGAATCGGCCGAGGACGTGCGCATCGTGCTGGAGCCGCGGGCCCGCAACGTCGATCCCGTCATCCTGATGGAATCGCTGTTCCGGCTCACCGAGCTCGAATCGCGCATCTCGCTCAACATGAACGTTCTGGTGGGCGGCCTCGTGCCCCGGGTCATCGGCCTCGCCGAGGCCCTGCGCGAGTGGCTCGACCACCGCCGCGTCGTGCTCCAGCGCCGCTCGCGCCACCGCCTCGGACAGATCGACCGCCGCCTGGAGATCCTGGGCGGCCTGCTCATCGTCTATCTCGACCTCGACGAGGTGATCCGCATCATCCGCGAGGAGGACGAGCCGAAGCCCGCCCTGATGAAGCGCTTCGAGCTCACCGAGGTCCAGGCCAACGCCATCCTCGACACGCGCCTGCGCTCCCTGCGCAAGCTCGAGGAGATGGAGATGAAGCGCGAGCTCGACGCGCTGACGCAGGAGAAGGACGGCATCGAGGCGCTGCTCGGCTCCGACAAGCTGCAATGGGCCGACATCACCAAGCAGATCCGCGCGGTGAAGAAGACCTTCGGTCCCGAGACCAAGATCGGCGCCCGGCGCACCACCCTGGAGAACCCGCCCGACACCGCCGGCATCGACTTCGCCGCCGCGATGGTGGAGCGCGAGCCCATCACCGTGATCGTCTCGAACAAGGGCTGGATCCGGGCCCTGAAGGGCCACGTCGCCGACCTGTCCGGCATCGCGTTCAAGGGCGATGACGGCCTCAAGCTCGCCTTCCCGAGCGAGACCACGGCCAAGATCCTGGTCCTGGCCTCGAACGGCAAGGTCTTCACCCTGGAGGCGGCCAAGCTTCCGGGCGGACGCGGCTTCGGCGACCCGATCCGCCTGATGGTGGATTTCGACGACGGCACCGAGATCGTCGCGGCCATTCCCTACCAGCCGGGCGCCAAGGTCTTGGTCGCGGCCACCGACGGGCGCGGCTTCCTGGCGCCGGCCGACGCACTCGTGGCCAACACCCGCAAGGGCAAGGGCATCATGGGCCTCGACGCGCCGGCCACGGCCGCCGTGCTGGTGCCGGCGACCGGCGACCACGTGGCGGTGTGCAGCGCCGACCGGCTGATGCTGGTGTTCCCCTTGAGCGAACTGCCCGAGATGGTGCGCGGCAAGGGCGTGCGCCTGCAGCGCTGCCGCCAGACCACGCTCACCGACGCCCATGTCTTCGCCCTGGCCGAGGGCCTGCCCTGGCGCGAGGCGGGCGGCGAGGCGCGCCTCGCCAATGCGGGAATCCTGGAGAAGTGGCTGGGCCACCGCTCGGATGCCGGCACCCTGATGACCCGGAGCTTCCCGAAATTCGAGCGGTTCGGGAAGTAGACGGAGCGATCGCTTCAGGCGTTTCTGGAGTGGACCTTAGATGGCCTGGCCGAGCGTTTCCTCGACGAGGCGAGGGTTGCGTTGCAGGAGCGCCAGCAATACGCGGGCCGGCCCTTCAGGCTGGCGCCGGCGCTGTTCCCAGTTCCGCAGGGTGCCGACGGCGACACCGATCCGACGGGCGAAGGCATCCTGTGAGAGATCGGTCGCCTTTCGGATCGCGGCAACGTCGATGTCCAGCGGAACGTGGATGCCGAATCCGGCTCCGATGTCCCCACGCGCATGGGCGGCCGCCTGCTTGAGGCTCAGCGTCAACTCGGCGAACATCGCTTCGTCCATCGCTCATCTCCCCCAGAGAAAGGACTCGTCCTCAGAACAAGGTCTCGACCAGGCGGGCAAGGGTCCGGGCCTGATCGGGTGTCAGGTTGCCCTGGTCGTTCTTCGCGTAGGCCAGGAGCAGGTACACGCCCTTGGGACCGACGAAGAACGAGATCACGCGGGCGCCGCCGCGCTTGCCGCGTCCAATCAAGGGAACACGAACCTTCCGAAGGCCGCCAGTCCCCGGAATCACATCGCCCGCCTGCGGATGGGCCGCGAAGAAATCCACGACCGCGCTTCGTTCGGTTTCGCTCATCACACGTTCGGCGGAGCGCAGATAGATCTCGGTCTCGATGACCGTATGGAGCGCGCTCGCCATACCCAAGACTGCGCCGCTGGCGCACGTCCGTCAATGATAGTGGGCGGGATCAGCGTTCCAATGTCTGCGCACCAAGTTCCCGCAGGCTGTCGTCGGCGGGCCCAAAACACGGACGGCAAGGCCCGGGGAGCCGAGCCTTGCTGCGCAGGGGCCGCTGCAACTTGAAAAGCCGGGTTGCGCTGCTCGCTTCAGCGGCGGCGGAACTGGCCGCGCATGGGCGGGCGCGGACCGGCGGAGCGCTCGTCCTTGTGTCGGAACACGAGGCGGCCCTTCTCCAGGTCGTAGGGGGACATCTCGACGGTGACGCGGTCGCCGGCCAGAGTCTTGATGCGGTTCTTCTTCATCTTGCCGGCCGTGTAGGCCACGATCTCGTGCCCTTGATCGAGCTGCACGCGGTAGCGCGCGTCCGGCAGGATCTCGATTACGAGACCGTCGAACTGCATCAACTCTTCTTTCGCCATCCACACTCTCCAGCCGGACGGCCTGAACGGGGCGACCCGGGACACAAAACGAAGCCGTTCGGCAAAACGCGGCGGGCGGCGGGTCCGATCCCATCGGATGCGCAACACCGGCGAGCGTTGCCCCGACATAATGTCCGAACCGGCCGGAAGCAAGCTTTTCCCGATGCAGGCCCGTGATGAAGCCGGCACAATCCGCGCGAGGATTCGGCGAGATTTCGGAAAGATCAAGATTCGGCGTTCCTCTCGGCCCTGAACGACCTTGCCAATCGCTGCGGTTCGGAGCGGTCCGCGTCCGGTCCCGTCCCGGGCGGGCGCTAGGACCGTGCCTCAGGACGCCAGGACCATGCCTCAGGGCGCGACGTCGTTGCCGGCGAAGTCGATCCGTCCGTCCGGGGTCCGCTTCCAGACCTGCAGGAGGGTGGCCGGGCGTCGGGGATCGGGCTTGAGGTCGCCCCTGGCGTCGTAGGCGAGGTCGCCGAGGACCGTCCGAAGGGCATGGCCCTGATGCAGGTAGGCGGCCACGGCGCGGCCGTCCGCCGATCCGGCGCCGAGGACGCCCTGGCGCAGGACCTCCACCGCCACATAGGCCGGGGCGGCGACCGCATTCGCTTCCGGACTGCGCGGCCCCCTGGCCGCCTTGGAATCGGGTCCCTTCCCATCGGGCCCTTTGGGCTCCGGCAGCCGGGGCGGATCGGGGGTGAGGGTCATCACCGTGCCCTCGGCCGCGGGCCCGGCGGCCTGCGGAAAGGCCGGATCGAGGAGGCCGTCGCTGCCCACCAGGGGCGCGCCCAGGCCGGCCTCGCGCAGGCCGCGCAGGAGCACGGCCGCATCCGCCGCGAGGCCGCCGAAATACACCACCTCGACGCGGGCCCGCTTCAGGCGCGCCACCAGCCCGGAGACGTCGCGCTCGCCCCGGCTCAGGGTCTCGAAGGCCGCCTCGGGCTGGCCCGCGGCCTTCAGGGTGCGGCTCACGCCCTCCGTGAGGCCGCGGCCGAACGGGCTCTTGTCGTGCACGAGGCCGATGCGCTGGCCGGCGTGACGGCCGAGAAGGTAGGCGCCGGCGAGCGTTCCCTGCTCGGCCTCGTTCGGCACGGTGCGGAACACGTTCCAGAGTCCCCGGGCCGTCAGCCCGGGATAGCCGGTGCCCGGCGTCACCGCGACGATGCCGGCCTCCTCGTAGGCCGGCATCGCCAGCCCCGCGACGCCGGCATTGAAGGGGCCGACGACGAGGCCGATCCGCTCGGCGGCGAAGCGCCGGGCGACGGCGAGGCCCTGCTTGCCGTCCCCCGCATCGTCGGCGACCACCAGGACGAGACGCTGCCCGTTGACGCCGCCGGCGCGATTGAGGTCGGCCACCGCCTGCTCGGCCCCGAGGCGCAGGCCCTGTCCGAAGGCGGCATCAGGGCCGGTCAGCGGCACCGACAGCCCGATCCGGACCTGCGCCTCGGCGCGGCCGGCGGCTAGGCCGGCGGCGAGCGCGAGGCTGACGGCGAGGGTGCGGGCCGTGGCGCGGAGGCTGGGCATCGAAGCGCGAATCCATCGAGGCGGGGGAGCGTGGCCGCACGATAGGGCCGCCCGGTCGGTGCGGGAAGTCACGGCGCGGCGCGGGCGCCGACAGGATCGCATTGCCACGGGCGCACGGGACCTTACCTCGTGCTCCCGGGTTCCCCATTCGGGGTTCCGATCCCGCGTGATCGCGACCATCCTGCGTGATCGTCCCCATCCCGCGAGATCGCCACCATGGCGGGACCGTTCCCGTGCCGGAGTTCGTCAGGGCCATGCTCTCCACCGACAACGACATCCTCGGCGCTGCCGAGGCCTGGCGCCGCGCCGGCCGCGCGGTGGCCCTCGCCACCGTGATCGAGACCTGGGGCTCGGCGCCGCGGCCGGTGGGCAGCCATCTCGTGGTCGACGGCGAGGGCAATTTCCTCGGCTCGGTCTCGGGCGGCTGCGTCGAGGGCGCGGTCATCACCGAGGGCCTGGAGGCGATCGCCGACGGGCGGGCGCGGATCATCGAATTCGGCGTGGCCGACGAGACCGCCTGGCGGGTCGGCCTGTCCTGCGGCGGGCGCATCCGCGTCTTCGTCGAGCCCGTGGCCTGAGGCGCCGGCATGCAGCTCGAAACCCTCGCGATCCTCAACGCCGAGCGCGCCGCGCGCCGCGCCGCCATCCTGGTGACCGATCTCGACGGCGGTGCCCAGCGGGTGGTGCGCGAGGCCGAGATCGCCGACGATCCCCTGGCCGACCTCCTCGCCCGCCACCTCGCCTCCGGCAAGAGCGGCCTCGCCGAGGTGGAGGGGCGCTCCGTCTTCCTCACCGTGCAGGCGCCACCGGTGCGGTTGGTGGTGATCGGCGCCGTTCATATCAGCCAGGCGCTGTGCCCGATGGCGCGTGCCCTCGATCTCGCCGTCACCGTCATCGATCCGCGTACCGCCTTCGCGACGCCGGAGCGCTTCCCCGGCATCGACCTCGTGGCCGAATGGCCGGACGACGCCCTGGCCGGCCCGGTCCCGCCCCTCGACCGCTACTGCGCGGTGGCGGCCCTGACCCACGACCCGAAGATCGACGACCCCGCCCTGGCCGCCGCGCTCCGGGCCGGCTGCTTCTATGTCGGGGCCCTCGGCTCGCGCAAAACCCACGCGGCCCGCGTCGCCCGCCTCACCCAGGCGGGAGTCCCGGAGGCCGAGATCGGCCGGATCGCGGCGCCGATCGGCCTTCCCATCCAGGCCGTCAGCCCGGCCGAGATCGCGGTCTCGATCCTGGCGCAGATCATCGCGGCGCAGCGCACCCCCCGGACCGGAGCCGCCGCGTGAAGTTCGGCTCCGTCCCGACGCGCGAGGCCGCCGGGCTGATCGCCGCCCATACGGTGCGCGCGCACGACGTGACCCTGCGCAAGGGCCGGGTGATCCCGGTCGAGGACGCCGCGCGCCTCGCCGCCGCCGGGCTGTCCGAGCTCGTGGCCGTCACCCTCGAGGCGGGCGACGTGGCCGAGGATACGGCGGCCGAGCGCCTCGCCGCGCATCTCGCCGGGCCGCACCTGCGCCGCGAACCGCCCTTCACCGGCCGCTGCAACCTACACGCGTCCACCGCCGGGCTCCTGCACATCGACCGGGCCGCCATCGACGCCGTCAACGGCATCGACGAGGCGATCACGCTGGCGACGCTCGCGCCCTACAAGCCGGTTGTGGCTGGTGAGATGGTCGCCACCGTGAAGATCATTCCCTACGCGGTTCCGGGCGCGGCCCTGGACCGGGCCTGCCGCGCCGCGCCCGCGGGTGCGCTCGCCGTCGCGCCCTACCGCCTGACCCGGGTCGCCGTCGTCTCGACCCTGCTGCCCGGCCTCAAGCCCGCGACCATCGACAAGACGCTGGCCAACCTGCGCCACCGCCTCGCCCCGACGGGGGCCGACCTCGTCACCGACGCCCGGGTGCCCCATCGCCGCGAGGCCGTGGCCGAGGCGATCCGGGCGGCGGTCGCGGAGGATCGCGCCGAGCTGGTGGTGGTGTTCGGCGCCTCGGCCATCGCCGACCGGCGCGACGTGATCCCCGCCGGGATCGAGGCGGCGGGCGGGCATGTCGAGCATCTCGGCATGCCGGTGGACCCGGGCAACCTCCTCCTGGTCGGACGGGTCGCCGCGGTGCCGGTCATCGGCGCGCCGGGCTGCGCGCGCTCGCCCAA
The DNA here is from genome assembly GCF_056680125.1 of Methylobacterium sp. BI1. Taxonomy (NCBI): domain Bacteria; kingdom Pseudomonadati; phylum Pseudomonadota; class Alphaproteobacteria; order Hyphomicrobiales; family Methylobacteriaceae; genus Methylobacterium; species Methylobacterium sp. BI1. Next base: position 910,142 of record NZ_CM155267.1, read on the forward strand.
GGAGAACGGCTTCGACTGGGTGCTGCACCGGCTGCTCGCCGGCCTCGCCGTGACCCGGGCCGACATCGTCGCCCTCGGCGTCGGCGGGCTCCTGATGGAGATCGTGTCGCGGCCCCAGCCCCGCTCGGGCGGCGACCCGGCCGAGGACGACGCGTGAGGACGATGCCCGCAGATGCTGCCTGAACTGGGACTCATCCTCCTGGCGGCGGGGCGTGGGACGCGCTTCGGCGCGGAGCCGAAGCTGCTGCAGCCGCTGGCCGGGAGGCCCCTGGTGCGCCACGCCGCGGAGGCCGCGCTCGCCTCCGGGCTCGGCCCGGTGGTTGCGGTGCTCGGCGCCCATGCCGAGCGGGTCGGCGCCGCCCTGGACGGGCTCGACCTCGTCCGGGTCGTGAACCCGGCCTATGCCGACGGCCTCGCCACCTCGCTGCAGGCCGGCCTCGCAGCCCTGCCGGCGACGGTCGGCGGCGCGATCGTGCTCCTCAGCGACATGCCGCGGGTGAGCGCCCGCCACCTCACGGAGCTGGCCGACGCCTTCCGCCGGGCGGACCCGGCGCCCTCGGCCGTCGTGCCGATCCATGCGGGCCGGCGCGGCAACCCGGTCCTCCTGAACCTGCGGCTCCTGGCGCCCGCCCTCGCCGGCCTTTCGGGCGACCAGGGCGCCGGACGCCTGCTCGCCGGACGCGCCGACGTGCTCGAATGCCCGATGGATGCGGGCGTCAGCCTGGACGTCGACACGCCCGACGGCCTCGCGGCCCTCCGGTGAAGGTTCAGTCCTGCGCTGCCAGGGCGGGCGCGCGCTTGGCCTCGGCCCGGCAGCGGTCCGAGCAGTAGCGGACCTCGTCCCACACCCGCTCCCACTTCTTGCGCCAGGCGAACGGCTTGCCGCACTGGACGCAGACCTTGGTGGGCAGGTCGGCCTTCTTGCGCATCCGCGCCATGGGATCTGCTCGACGCTTTCGTGGACAGGTCGCTCCGATATAGGGCGGCCTATCGCCCGAGCTGCCCGGCCTCGCTGGCCGGGACCGGGCTCCAGCGGTTGAGCTGGATGTAGCCGTCGCGGGCGGCGATGACGACGTGGCGGCGGTAGCGCTGCACCACCGTCCCGGGCGCATGCCGATGCGCCTCGCGCCAGCCCTCGGCCGCCGCCACGTAGACCCGGGATTCGCCGACCCGGGCGATCGTCTCGATCGTGCCGAAGGCCCGGACCCGGCGCAGGATCGCCTCGACCTCGGAGCGGAAGTCGAGGGTGCGGTCCGCATCCGTCACCCGCGGCCAGTAGGAGCCGGTGCCCTGGGGGGCGGGCGTTCGCCAGAGGGCGGGTAGGTCCCGGGCGATGGGGCCGGCGGCGATGCGGCGCGCCGCCATCTGGCACTTGGCGAGCAGGGTCTCGTGCGATTCCAGGGCGGCGAGGGGAAAGCGCTCCTGGGCCAGGATGTCGCCGGTGTCGAAGCCGTCCTCGGCGAGGACGTGGGCGGTGACGCCCCACTCGGGCTGTGCGTCGCTGATCGCCTTGAACAGCGGGTAGGGCCCGCGGCCCTGGGGAAGCGGGGAGGGGTGGAAGTTGAGCGCGTAGGCGGCTTGGCCCCGCCAGCCCCGGATCAGCCAGGGATAGCCCGCCACCACCAGGGCCCAGTCCCGGCCCTGCGTCTCCGCGAGCCCGGCGAGGTCCTCCGGTCGCATCCGCGAGATCTGGATCGGCACGCGGTGGCGGCGGGCCTGGGTCACCACCGCCTCGTTGTGGTCGTAGATCCCGTCGCAGGGCCGGGTGAACAGCTTGATCGGCGTCCAGCCCGCCCCGATCAGGGCCTCGAACACGCCGCCGAGGAAATCGATTCCGGCAAAGGCGAACTTCATGAAGCTCCCGACGGTCCTGCGACGTCACGGATCGGTCGATCCCGCGTGGGGACGGCTCCCCGTCCCCGGCACCCGCCATACCTACCCCATCGGACGCGAATTGGGAGCGGGCATGACGGGGGCGCGGACATGAGGCGGGACATCGTCACCGACGACGCGGGCGTGCCTGCGCCCGGCCGGCGCCCGGAGTGGAACGCCCGGCAGGGTTTTCGGCACAGTCTTCGGGAGGTTTTCTCGCAGGTCGAGGGCTGATTTCCATCCGCACGCTCCGCTTCCTCCTCGGCGACCAGCTCACCCGCCGCATCGCCACCCTCACCGACCTCGATCCGGACCACGACGTCGTCCTGATGGTCGAGGTGCGGGCCGAGGCCACCTACGTGCGGCATCACAAGCAGAAGATCGCCTTCCTGTTCTCGGCGATGCGCCACTTCGCGGCGGAGCTGGAGGCGGAGGGCATCACGGTCGACTACGTTCGCCTCGATGCCCCGGGCAACACCGGCCGCTTCACCGGCGAGCTGGAACGCGCGGTCGCGCGCCACGCGGTCGACCGGGTCGTGGTCACCGAGCCCGGCGAGTGGCGGGTCTGGGAGATGATGCAGGGCTGGCGGGCCGATCTCGGGCCGCCCGTGGAGATTCGCGACGACAACCGCTTCCTCTGTCCCCGCGCCGACTTCGCCGCCTGGGCCGGCGACCGGCGGAGCCTGCGCATGGAGACGTTCTACCGCGGCATGCGCCGCCGCACCGGCCTGCTGATGGAGGGGGCCGAGCCGACCGGGGGCCGCTGGAACTTCGACCCCGAGAACCGCAAGGGCCTGCCGAAGGGCCACGTCGTGCCCGAGCGGGTCGGCTTCCCGCCCGATGCCGTGACCCGGGAGGTCATCGCCCTGGTGGAGGCCGAGTTCGGCGATCATTTCGGCGAGACCGACGCCTTCGCCTGGCCGGTCACCCGGGCCGAGGCCATCACGGCCTTCAAGCACTTCCTCGCCGTCGGCCTGCCGGCCTTCGGCGACTACCAGGACGCGATGCGCACGGATGCGCCGTTCCTGTACCACGCCCTGATCGGAGCGGCGCTGAACGCCGGGCTCCTCACCCCCGAGGAGGTCTGCCGCGCGGCGGAGCGCGTCTACCGCGCGGGCGAGGCCCCGCTTCATTGCGTCGAGGGCTTCATCCGCCAGATCCTCGGCTGGCGCGAATACGTGCGGGGCCTGTACTGGGCCCGGATGCCGGACTACGCGGCGTCGAACGCCCTCGCGGCCACCCGCGACCTGCCGTGGTTCTACTGGTCCGGCGAGACCGCGATGAACTGCCTGGCGCAGTGCATCGGCGCCACCCGCAGGCACGCCTACGCCCATCACATCCAGCGCCTGATGGTGACGGGCAACTTCGCCCTCCTCGCCGGCCTGGCGCCCGAGCAGGTGGAGGAATGGTACCTCGTGGTCTACGCCGATGCCTACGAGTGGGTCGAGCTGCCCAACGTCCACGGCATGGTGCTCTGGGCCGATGGCGGGGTGATGGGCTCGAAGCCCTACGCGGCTTCGGGCGCCTACATCAACCGCATGTCGGATTACTGCCGGGGCTGCGCCTACGACGTGGCCAAGAAGACCGGCCCCTCGGCCTGCCCGTTCAACTATCTCTACTGGGATTTCCTCCTCCGGCACGCGGAGCGCCTGGCGGACAATCCGCGCCTCGCCATGCCCTACCGCACCCTCGCGCGCATGGACCCGACGAAGCGGGCGGCGATCCGTGACGACGCGGCGCGCTTCCTCGACGGCCTCGACGCCGCGCCGACGGCCGGCCCGGCCGGCCAGGGAACCCTCGCCCTGGCGACGCCCCGGCCCGAACCGGCCCCGCCGCCCGGTCCGGGACCCGGCTACCAGGGCGTCCAGACGGCGAGGCTGAGGTAGGGGCCGGGGTCCTGATCGCTGGCGAGTTGCAGCCCGGCCGAGAGGCGCAGGCTGACGGGGCCGAGGGTGAAGTCCGTCGCGTGCAGGCCGAGATTCCATTTCCGGTAGCCGGTCTCGTCCCCGTAGAGGGCGATCTCGGGTCCGAGATAGGCCCCCCAGTGCCGCGTGCCCCAGGCGAGGCGGCCCCAGGCGCTCATGCGGGCGGTGCCGGTGACCAGCGTGGCGGTGAACAGGGTCGCGTCGGTGGGATGGGCCCAGACCTCGCCGTGGAGGCGCAAGCCCAAGCGGAGCGGCGGGGCCCGCACGCAGCCGCAGCCCGACACCACCTCCATCGCACCCTCCGGACCCGCATAGGCGGCCACGACGCCCCAGTCGCGAAACCACTGGTAGCCGAGCACGACCGCGCCGGTCGCGGTCCCGCGCGTGACGTCCCCCTCGCTGCGGCGCTGGCCGCCGAGGCTCCCCAGGGCCACGAATCCCTCCCGGTCGAGCCGGTCCAGGGCCAGCTTCGCCCCGGTGGTGACGAAGACGGAGGGGCTCGCCTCCAGGCTCCCGAACAACAGGAGCGAGGCCGGCGACGTTTCGGGGATCGGAGAGGCGGCCGAGGCCTGCGAGACCGGAAAGGCCAGCATGCCGATGAGGACGGCTGAGCCGGCGGCCGGTACGACGAAGAGCCCGCCCGTCCGCCTGCTCTCGAAGATGGCTGTGGCCGTCGCTCTCACAGGCGTCCCACGTTCGACCCCGATGACGGCTCGACTGTCGTGGCGCTGGACTTTGAAATCAATTTAAAGATTTATTTATCATAGAATTTACGCAGTTGTGGTTGCGTTCGGGGCATTGGAAAGAGAACAAAGCCTGATCAAAATACCTCATTGAGAACTGTAAGATCGATCACAACCTGAGATTGATGAACTCGTGCCGAATCGATTTCTATGAGCAACGGAGCTGCTGACGGTGCACATTTCGGCGCGTCGCCGGCGCGCGGATGCGCCGCTTGGCCTCGGCGTCCATCTCGGCTACAGCCCGGCTCAGGACCGTCGCCAATGGCCGAGCTTTCTTGTCACCAGCTGCCAGAACTTCCGAGGTTCTCACCGTGCTCGCCGAGCAGGAAGGGGAACGGCTGACGGTCGGTGACATCGTCGCCGTCCTGAAGGATCGCGCCTTCGCGCTCCTCATCGTGATTCTCGGATTGCCCAATTGCCTGCCGATGCCGCCGCCGATCCCCCTGGTCTGCGGCCTGCTGCTGCTGCTGGTGGCGATCCAGATCACGGCCGGCATGGCCTCGCCGTGGCTGCCCCGCGCGCTGCTGCGGCGCTCCGTCGCCCGCAGCGACGTCGAGCGGGCCGCCAACCGGGCCGTGCCGCTGCTGCGCCGCCTCGAGCACTGGTCGCGCCCCCGCATGAGCCTGTTCGAGACCGCCCTCGGCATGCGCGGCGTCGGCCTCATCCTGCTTACCCTGTCGCTGGCCCTGATCGTGGCCGCGCCGATCGTGGGGCAGATCCCCCTCGGCCTCGCCATCTGCCTCGTCGGCCTCGGCCTCGTCGAGCGTGACGGCGTCGTGGTTCTGGGCGGCCTCGCCATCGGTGCCGTGGGCGTCCTTCTCAACGCCGGCTTCGTCTACGCGATCATCTCCGGCCTCATGAGCCTGTTCAATCTCTGACCGGCGACCGCGCTGAGGGCGGCCTCGCACGGGGCAGCTCTTCGGCCCGTCAGGCTTCGAGATGGCGCGCCCGCACCAGCCGGCGGACCAGGCCGCCCCGGGGTCCGATCAGCATCGAGACCAGGTAGAAGCCGCCCGCCGCGAGCACGATCGCGGGCCCGGTCGGGAGATCGGCCTGGTAGGACACGCTGAGCCCGACCACGCTCGACAGCATCGCGATCAGCACCGAGACCGGGATCAGGCCCGACAGGTCCGCCGCCCAGAACCGCGCCGTGATGGCCGGCAGCAGCATCAGCCCCACCGCCAGCAGCGTCCCGAGGGCCTGGAAGCCGCCGACGAGGTTCATCACCACGAGGCCGAGAAAGGCGTAGTGCACCGGGCCGCCCGCCCGGCTGACCGTGCGCAGGAACAGCGGATCGACGCATTCCATCACCAGGGGCCGGTAGATCGCCGCCAGTCCGAACAGCGTCACGGTGGCGATGCCGCCCAGGAGCCAGAGGGCCGGGTCGTCGAGGGCGAGGACGCTGCCGAACAGGATGTGCAGCAGGTCGATCTGCGAGCCGCGCAGGGAGACCAGCAGGACGCCGCCGGCCAGCGAGATCAGGTAGAAGGCCGCGAGGCTCGCATCCTCCTTGATCACGGTGGAGCGAGTGACGAGCCCCGCCATCAGCGCCACCGCGAGGCCGGCCACGAGGCCGCCCAGGGTCATGGCCGGCAGGGACAGTCCCGCCACGAGGAAGCCGACCGCGGCTCCGGGCAGGATCGCGTGGCTCATGGCGTCGCTCATCAGGCTCATGCGCCGCAGCATCAGGAACACGCCGACGGGCGGGGCCGAGAGCGACAGGGCGAGGCAGCCGACCAGGGCCCGGCGCATGAAGCCGAATTCGAGGAAGGGTCCGAACAGGAGGTCGATCACGCGGCGTGCCCCCTGTCGCGCGCCGCCCCGTGGAGGTGGGCCTGCGGATGTGCGTGGCGCCCATCGGAGCCGCGCTCGTGGCTCTGACTTTGGCCCTGACTTTGGCCATGGCTGTGGTCGTGGTCGTGGTCGTGGGAGGGGCCCGGCGCCTCGTGCCGGCCGCAGACCGCGGCATCCTCGTCCCAGGCCTCCGACAGGCTCTGGGCATGGGCGAGGTTCTGGGGCGTGAGCACCCGCTCGGTCGGGCCCCAGGCGACCCCCTCCCGCGCCAGCAGGAGCGTGTCCGGGAAGTGGCTCCGCACCTGTCCGAGATCGTGGAGGGCGGCCACGATGGTGCGTCCCTGGGCGTGCCACGCGCGGACCAGGGCGAGGAGGTCGGCCGTGGTGCGTCCGTCGACCCCCGTGAACGGCTCGTCGAGGAGGAGGACGCGGGCCTCCTGCACGATCAGGCGCGCGAACAGCGCCCGCTGGAACTGGCCGCCCGAGAGGGTGCCGATCAGGCGCGCCTCGAATCCGGCGAGGCCGACGGCGGCGAGGGCGTCCAGCAGCGTCGCCCGATGCCGGCGCGCGCTCCGCCAGGGGCCGAGGCGCCGCCACAGGCCCATGGCCACGAGATCGAGGACGCTGAGGGGGAAACTGCGATCGATCTCCGCGGCCTGCGGCAGGTAGGCGATGGCGTCGTCGAGGCCCGGGCGGGCGATCCGGCCCTCGAGGCACGGGATCTCGCCGACGATGCCCTTCAGGAGGGTCGACTTGCCGGCCCCGTTCGGCCCGACCAGGGCGAGGAGGGCCCCGCGCGGGATGACTCCGTCGAGGTGATGGACCGCCGGGTGGCGGTCGTAGCCCAGGGTCAGCCCATGGAGCGTGATGGCGCCGGGCAGATCACAGCTCATGATCACCACTCATCGGGAGGCCCACAGGATGGCGGCCCAGAGCAGGAGCGCCAGGACGAGCGCCACCGCGAAGCGCAGGGATGCGCCGGCCTGGAACAGCGAGCGCGGGAGGGCGGCAGGGGGGCGCGGGTCTCGGGTCACGTCGGGGCTCGGGTCACGGCAAGGCTTGGGTCACGGCAAGGCTTGGGTCACGGATGGATCATTTGCCCGAACGGGAGCGCCGGCTTATGTTGGCGGTGATACACTGTAACACTCGGGCAGTTCAACGGGCCGGGTTCACGGGGCAGATCATGCACGACCATGCGGCGACGCATGACCACGGTTGCGGCGGGGCGGAGGAAGCGATCGCCCGGGCGGAGCGCCTGTGCCGGGAGCGCGACCTGCAATTCACCCGCCTGCGTCGCGACGTGCTGGCGGCCGTGGCGGGTCAGACCCGGCCGATGGGCGCCTACGACATCGCCGAGGCCCTGAGCGAGCCGGGACGGCGCGTGGCGGCGGTCTCGGTCTACCGCGCCCTGGATTTCCTCACCGAGCACGGGCTCGTGCACCGGATCGCCAGCCGCAACGCCTTCGTGTCCTGCGGCCACACCCATACGGAGGGCGCCGGCCTCGTCTTCCTGATCTGCCGGAACTGCGGCACCATCGACGAGACCACCTCCCCGGAAGTGGAGGATCAGCTCGGCCGCACCCTGGCCAAGGCCGGCTTCAAGCCGACGAGCCGCATCCTCGAGGTCGAGGGCGAGTGCGGCGCCTGCCTCGGCCGGTCCGCCGCCGATTGAACGGCCGCGCCGTGGCGCGGCCCGTCGCTCAGTGGCCGTTGTGGCTCAGCACGCGTTCTTGTAGGCGCGCGGCGAGAACACGGTCATGACCATGATCCGCAGATCGAACCAGATCGACCAGTTGTCGATGTAATGCAGGTCGTGCTGGACCCGCCGCTCCATGTCGAGATCGGTGAGGGTTTCGCCACGGAGTCCGTTCACCTGCGCCCATCCGGTGATGCCCGGCATCACGTTGTGGCGCCGTGCGTAGAGGGCGATGCGGTTCTCGAAGCTGCGGTCATGCGCCAGGGCATGGGGGCGCGGCCCCACCAGGGACATCTCCCCGAGCACCACGTTGATGAGCTGGGGCAGTTCGTCGATGTTCGAGCGCCGCAGCACCCGGCCGATCGGCGTGATCCGGCTGTCGTTGCGGGTCGCCTGCTTGAAGCCCACCTCGCGCTCGGCCTTCATGCTGCGGAACTTGAAGACGCCGAAGGGCTGCTGGTTGAAGCCGTAGCGCCTCTGCCGGAAGAAGACCGGGCCCGGGCTGTCCAGCTTGATCAGCGCCGCCACCACCAGGAAGAGCGGGCTCAGCAGCACCAGGGCCACCAGGGCGAGGGTCAGGTCCAGGCTGCGCTTCAGGAACAGCTCGCCGGCCTGGAGCGGGCGACGCCCGATATTGATGCCCGAGAGGCGGCCGACCCGGGCGAGGGCGAGGTCGGGAAAGCGATCCATCACCGAGCCGGGGCGGAGGTGAAGCGCCGCCGGCACCCGCAGGAAGGCGTCGATGCAGCGCTCGATCTCCGATGCGTCCGACCAGGGCAGAAGGATGAACACGTCGTCCGGGCGCAGGAAGCGCACCACGGAGACCGCGAGATCGAGATCCTCCGACATCTGGGCCTGCCGGGCGGCGGCGTCGCCGGCCGGGTCGAGCGGGCGCAGATAGCTCGTGCCGATCACCCGCAGGCCCAGGGCCTCGGGGTCGTTGTGGGCATAGAAGCGGGCGATATCCTCCTCGTAGCCGACGAGATGGATCCGGTTGGTGTTGCCCGATGTCGGCGTCGCCGCGCTGCGGACGAAGCGCAGCATCGTCGCGCGGGCCAGCAGCATCGCCGGGAGCCCGCTGGCGAACATCCCCAGGGACACGAGGCGCGAATACTCGTGCGTGGTCTTCGTGGCGAAGCCGATCAGCAGCACGATGGCCCAGGCCCCGATCCAGACCGTCGCCGCCCGCCGCAGGTGCGGCCGGCGGGCGAGCAGGGTCTCGACGTTGTAGTCCTCGCGGACGAGGTTCGTCAGCAGCACGAACAGGGCGACCAGGGCGGCGAGCTCGAAGCTGCCGCTGTGACCCGCCACCGGCCCGGTGCCGTCGAAGGCCGTCCGGTAGGCGACGTCGACTCCCGCGGCGACGCCGACGATGACGAGGATATCGGCGAGGGCGGTCGCGGCCGAGAGCCCGATCCGAAACGCGGCGCGGCTGCGTCGCGGGAGAAGCGCCATCCAGACATCGTGACGGGCACGAAACACCGGAAGCTTCTCGAGAGCGGCGGGAATTCGGTCATGAAACATCTGGAGCGCTCTATCCCGTCCTGATGCAGAGACTGTCCGAGACTGAACCAGATCACGAATCAGTCATGGATGCCGAGAGTATCGGTGCAAGACACGGGCCTGAAGTCCGTTGCTCTGTTCCGACGGCGCGGCGCGGGGTCTCGTCCGCGACAGCGCCGCGACTTCGACAGGGTGTTTCGAAAGGGAGCTCTTCTCGCTGGCCCTTCAGGCGCCGTCCCGGGATCGTGCAGATCCGGCCGGTCCCGCGCACCGCCCCACAACGTCGGTCCGGCAAATAGGGTTGCGCACGGATTTCCGTTCGGCCCGGAGCGACGGGTCTCGAACGCGGCGATCCCGGTCCCGGGCCTCCCGAGGCTCCCGGCCCGATCGCGCCTCAGGAGGGTCTATGGGGTCTCGACCCGGGCCGCATCACACCGGGTCGATTTTGTTCGTACCGGTCAGCCTCGCGGGAGACGCGAGGTGCACGCTCGAATCAGGCGACGGCGTCCGAATCGGGCCGTGCGACGGTCTGGATCGTCTCGAACCCCTCGAATTGCGGGTGGCCCAGGTAGAGGGGCTTGGTCGACGGCACGCGGCCATGGGCTTTCCGGAACTGCTCCGACCGGGTCCAGGCCTCGAAATCCGCCTTCGACGACCAGATGGTGTGCGAGGCATAGAGGACGTGGTCCTCCGCTTCGGGACCGCGCAGGAGATGGAACTCCACGAAGCCCGGCATCTCGCCGAGATGACTGTCGCGGCCGAGCCAAACCTGCTCGAAGTCTTCTGTCGCGTCCTTGACGACTTTGAAGCGATTCATTGCGATATACATGATCCACCTGGGTTTTTCGGCGTCTCGGACGATCCCGTGCGACACCTTAAACCTGGGGCGTCGGGGCTTGAAAGCCATCCGGTGCGGCGGATGCGTCGCGCCCGACCGTGCATGGGCCGCGCGTGGAATGCATGATGAGAGCCGGGCCATTCGGGGTCTGGCAGGCATTCGGATCCGTCGGTGCGTTCGCAGTGCAGCGAAACTCGTGAGGCACGGTTATAACGTCACGCTTGCAATCCGTGCCAGCTTTGTGGTCAAGCTGTCAGAACGGTCACCTCCGATGCTCATGCGGAGTAAACATCTAGTGGCGTTCGACTGCAGACAAGGATAGTCTCTAACGCCACGTTCAATCCTTGATCCACTGCCTTGGTTTCGGGGCGAATGAACTTAAGGAATCCTGCACGCCTTCGTACGAAAGCGCTCCAACCTCATCGTCCCCGGGGCTGGTCCGGGCGGGGGCTGAAAATTTCTATAGGGACTGAATCGAGAGATGATGCCTAAGCAGACTACCGACGTCGATCGCCTCGTCGGATTGAGGATCACCGCTTTGCGCAAGGCGCGCGGCCTGAGCCAGACCGCGCTCGGGACCGCCGTGGGCGTGACCTTCCAACAGGTCCAGAAGTACGAGAAGGGTCAGAACCGCGTCGGCGCCGGCCGCCTGCGCGAGATCGCCCGTCTCCTCGAGGTTCCGGTCTCGGCCTTCTTCGAGGAGGACGAGGTCGGCGGCACCCAGTCCGACGTCTTCGGCTTCCTCAGCGCGCAAGGGGCCATCGAGCTGCTGCGCGCCTACGCGCTCATCGAGGACGACCAGCTGCGCCGCGACGTGCTCGCCATCGTGCGGACGGCCGCGAAGATGGGCAAGCAGGCCCCCGAGCCCGCCGCCGCCAGCTAGGGGCTCGCCGAGCCCCTAACCGATCCAGTGAAAGAAGCTGCCCGTGACGGAGCCGCGCCGGTGTCCGGCGAGGCCGAGGGGCACGCCCTCCGCGTCGGTCACCGCCGCGAGCCCCGTCTCGGGCATCGGCGGCGCACTCGTTTCGCTGGCATAGTGGAACTCGTGCCCGACGAGGCGTGCGCCCGCCCCCCCGAGGGGGCCCTCGGCCAGCAGCGTCGCGACCCGGTAGCCCAGGTGCAGGCGGCGGGTCTTGTAGGAGGTCGCCACCGGCAGCAGGCCCGCCATGGCGTGCGTGACGCCCTGCGCGTCCTCCAGGCTCTCGCCCAGGACCATGTAGCCGCCGCACTCCCCGTGCACCGGCTTTCCCCGCGCGAAATCCCGTAATCCGTCGAGGAAGCGACTGGCCTGCGCCAGGGCGCCGGCATGGAGCTCGGGATAGCCGCCGGGCAGCCAGCCGGCATCGCAATCGGCCGGGGGCGGCTCGTCGGCGAGGGGCGAGAAGGGCACGAGTTCGGCGCCCGCGGCCCGCCAGCCCGCCGCCATGTGCGGATACAGGAACGAGAAGGCCGCATCCGACGCGATGGCGATGCGCTGGCCCGGCGGCCGGGGCAGGAGGCCGCTGCCCGGGGCAGGGGCCGCGCCGGCGGCGACCGCCCGGATCGCGTCGAGGTCGAGGCCGGCCTCGGCGAGGTCGGCGAGCCGGTCGAGCCGCGCCTCGAGGTCGTTGGTCTCGCGGGCCTGGACGAGGCCGAGATGGCGCTCCGGCAGCACGAGGCTCGCATCCCGCATCAGCGCACCGAGCACCGGCATGCCGATCCGGCTCAGGCCCGTCTCCACGAGACGGCGGTGGCGGGCGCTCGCGACCTTGTTGAGGATCACCCCGGCGATGCGGATGCGCGGATCGTAGGCCCGGCAGCCGAGGGCGAGGGCGGCGGCCGATTGCGCGGCGCCGGAGACGTCGAGGACGAGGATCACCGGCCAGCCGTAGCGCGCGGCGATGTCGGCGTTGGCGCCCGTGCGCCCCTCCGGCGCCACGATGCCGTCGAACAGCCCCATCGAGCCCTCGGCGATGACGAGGTCGGCGCCCGTGGCCGAGAGGGCCGCCACCGCGTCGAGCATCGGCTCCGGCATGGCGAAGCTGTCGAGGTTGAAGCTCGGATGCCCGGTGGCCGCTTGGTGGAAGGCCGGGTCGATGTAGTCCGGCCCGCACTTGGCGCCGCGCACGGCGAGGCCGCGCCGGGCCAGCGCGCGCATCAGCGCCAGGGTCACGGTGGTCTTGCCCGAGCTGGAGCGCGGGGCGGCGACGAGGAGGCCGGGCACGCTCAACGCCGGTCTCCGTCCGCACGTTCGCCCAGCACGGTCTCGCCCGTCGGCCTGAAACGCCGGTCGTAACCGGGAGCGTAGAGGGCGCTCTCCCGGAACTCCGCCGGGTCGAGGGCGGGGCCGACCAGGATGAGCGCCGTGCGCTCCAGGCCGGCCTCGGCCACCTGGCCGGCCATCGTCGCCAGGGTTCCGGTGAGCACCCGCTCGTCGGGCCAGGTGGCCCGGAACACCACCGCGACGGGGCAATCCGCGCCGTAGAACGGCGTCAGCTCGGCCGCCACCGCGTCGATCACATGGATCGAGAGATGCAGGGCGAGGGTGGCCCCGGTGGCCGCGAAGGCCGCCAGGGTCTCGCGCTCCGGCATGGCGCTGGCGCGCCCCGAGGTGCGGGTGAGGATCACGGACTGGGCGAGGCCCGGCACGGTGAGTTCGCGCTGCAGGAGCGCGGCGGCGGCCGCGAAGGAGGGCACGCCCGGCGTCACCGTGAAGGGGATCCCGGCCTGGGTCAGGCGGCGGGTCTGCTCGGCCAGCGCGCTCCAGATCGAGAGGTCGCCCGAGTGCAGGCGGGCCACGTCCTGGCCTGCCGCGTGGGCGGCCGCGCACTCGGCCACGATGGCGTCGAGGTCGAGGGGCGCCGTGTCGACGATGCGGGCGCCCGGCGGACACCAGCCCAGGATCTCGGGTGCCACCAGGGACCCGGCATGCAGGCAGACGGGGCAGCGCGCGATGAGGTCGCGGCCACGGACGGTGATGAGGTCGGCGGCGCCCGGGCCGGCGCCGATGAAGTGGACGGTCATGGCTCCTGCGTGACGGATTGTGCGCGAAGCGCAAGGGCGCAGGTTGCCCCGGCACTGGCGATTCGCCGCAGCAGCAGCGTCGCACCCGGGCCGGCGGCGGCGAGGGCTGCGGCCTCCGCCACCGACCCGACCCGGCGCGAGGCCTCGATCCGGTGCGAGCGGGTGGGGACCGCGGCATCCACGGCGATCAGCGCCTCGGGCGGGACGGCGTCCAGAGGGCGGCCGAGGGTCTCGGCGACCGCGCGGATCGCCGGCTCCCCGGCCCGGTCGGCGGCGGTGGCGAGGCGGGCGAGGCGGGTCAGCGGCAGGCCGGCGGCGGCGCAGGCCTGCGCGACCAAGGCGAGGATCTCGGCCGGCGCGGTCGCGTGGCGAAACCCGATCCCGGCGACGCAGTCGGCTCCGACGGGCTCGGCCGGCGCCGGACCCTCCGGCGTCATGCCTTCACCCAGGCCCATTGCGTCACCGGCATCGCTCCGCGCCAGCCGTGCAGGTGCCCGACCGGATCCGCGTGGGCGACGGTCAGGCGCTTGAGGCTGCCGCCGCGCCGCGCGAAGGCCGCCAGCAGCACAGCCTCGCCCTCCAGGGTCACCACGTTGGCGACGAGGCGCCCGCCCGGATTCAGGGCGGCGATGGCGGCGTCGAGGACGCCCGGCGCGGTGACGCCGCCGCCGATGAAGACGGTGTCGGGGGCCGGCAGGCCGGCCAGGGCCGCGGGGGCCGATCCCTCCACCACCCGCAGGTCCGGTACGCCGAGGCGGGCCGCGTTGCGGGCGATGCGGGCGGCCCGGGCCGGGTTGCCCTCGACGGCGATCGCCCGGAGGCTCGGATGGCGCAGCATCCACTCGATGGAGATCGAGCCAGCGCCGGCGCCGATGTCCCACAGGGTCTGGCCGGCGCGGGGGCGCAGGGCCGCCAGCGTCACCGCCCGGATGTCGGCTTTGGTCAGCTGGCCGTCATGGTCGAACCAGGCGTCGTCGAGGCCGGGGCTCAAGGTGACGACCTGCGCCGTGGGCGGACCGACGACCTCGATGCCGAGGGTGTTGAGCGGGTCGATGCCGGTGAGGTCGAAGCGCTCGGCGGTCGCGCTGCGCCGGCGCTCGCGCGGGCCGCCCATGGCCTCCAGGACGGTGAGGCGGGACGCACCAAGGCCGCGCTCGGCCAGGAGTGCGGCAACCGCCGCCGGGGTGGTCTCGTCCCAGGTCAGGACCAGGAGGCGGGCGCCGGGCTGGAGATGCGGGATCAGCCGGGGCAGCGCCCGGCCGTGCAGGGTGAGGCAGCCCGTCTCCGCCAGGGGCCAGCCGAGGCGGGCACCCGCGAGGCTGAAGGCGGAGGGCTGGGAGAAGACCCGCATCTCTTCGGCCGGGACGAGGCGGGCGATCTCGGCGCCGATGCCGTAATGGAACGGATCGCCGGTCGCCAGGATGCAGGTCGGTGTCCCGCGCCGGGCCAGGAGGCCCGGATAGGCATCAGCGATCGGGCTCGGCCAGACCTGCGTCTCGGCGGCCAGCGGCGCGGCCAGGGCAAGGTGCCGACGTCCGCCGTAGACGAGGCGCGCGCCGTCGAGGGCTGCGGCGGCGGCGGGGCTCAAGCCGGCGCGGCCATCCTCGCCGATGCCCACGATGGTGAGCCAGGGGGCGGCCGGCGGGGCGGTGGACAGGCTGTCACCGGTCATGGAGAACGGCCCCGAGGGTGGGGGGAGCATGCGGATACTGATCCTGGGCGGCACCGGCGAGGCGAGTGCCCTGGTGCGCGGGCTCCTGGCCATGGGTCGCCGCGACGCCATCACCCTGTCGCTCGCCGGCCGCACCAGCCAGCCGAAGGCGGAGCCCGTACCGACGCGGATCGGCGGGTTCGGCGGCGCGGCGGGCCTGGCTGCCTGGCTGGCCGAGGACCGCACCGACCTCGTGGTCGACGCCACGCATCCCTTCGCGGCCCGGATGAGCGCCAACGCCGCCGAGGCCTGCGCCCGGACCGGGACGCGCCTGCTGGCGATCCGCCGTCCGGCCTGGACGCGGGTGGCCGGCGACCGCTGGACGGACGTGCCCGACATGGCCGCCGCCGCCCGGGCGCTCGGCCCCGAACCGCGCCGGGTCTTCCTCACCATCGGCCGGCAGGAGGTCGCGGCCTTCGCCGGCGCGCCGCAGCACGACTACGTCGTGCGGGCCATCGAGGACATCGTCCTGCCGGTGCCGCGGCTGACGTCCATCCAGGCCCGCGGTCCGTTCGACGAAGGCGCCGAGGCGGCGTTCCTGGCCGAGGGGGCGATCGAGATCCTGGTCAGCAAGAATTCCGGGGGCAGCGCCACCTACGGCAAGATCGCCGCCGCGCGGGCGCTGGGCCTGCCGGTCGTGATGGTCGACCGCCCGGAGAAACCGGACGTGTCGAGCGTGCCGGACGCCGCGGCGGCCCTCGCGGGGATCGCCGCGCTCTGAAGCCTGCGCCGACCCGCGCATCACGCCGCCGGGACGCTGCGCGGCGTGTAGACGAAGGGCGTCGCCGCGCCGCGCGGGATCAGGCGGGTGGCCGAGGCGCCGATGATCACCATCGTGGCCATGTCGGCCGTGGTCGTGCGGGCCTGGTCGAGGGTGAGCACGCGGATCGCCTCGTCGGGCCGTGAGACCGCGCGGGCGAAGATCACCGGTGTGTCGCCGCGCCGGATCTCGGCGGCGAGGTCCAGGGCCCTGCCGAGCTGCCAGGGCCGGGCCGAGGAGATCGGGTTGTAGAGGGAGATCACGAAATCCGCCCGCAGCACCGCCTCCAGCCGGGCGGTGATGACCTCCCAGGGCTTGAGGTTGTCCGAGAGCGACATCGCGCAGAAATCACCGCCCAGCGGCGCGCCGAGGCGGGCGGCCGCCGCCAGCATGGCGGTGATGCCGGGCTCCACCGTGATGGGGAGCCGGGCCCAGGCCGGATCGCCGGCCTCCACCGCCTCGAACACCGCCGCCGCCATGGCGAACACGCCGGGATCGCCGCCCGAGACCACCGCGACTCGCCGGCCGGAGGCGGCGAGTTCGAGGGCGTGGCGGGCCCGGTCGACCTCGACCCGGTTGTCGCTGGCGTGGCGGACGAGCCCCGGCCGCTCGGGCACGCGGGCGACGTAGGGAATGTAGCCGATGAGGTCCTGCGCCTGCGCCAGGGCCTCCTGGGCCGCCGCCGTCAGCAGGCGCGGGTCGCCGGGGCCGAGGCCGACGATGGTGACGGACCCCGGGACGGGACCGCTCACGGCCGGCGTCCCTCGCCGGGCAGGAGCACCATCGAGAAGTAGGGTGCGTCGTCGTCGGGCTTGTCCTTGAGGGCGATCACCCGCTCGCCCGCCATGGTGCCGCGCTCGACATAGACCGCCCGCTCCAGCACGCCGGCCTCGGCCAGCGCCGCCCGCACCTTCGGCAGGTGCCGGCCGAGCTTCATCAGTACGGCGGCGTCGGTGGCGCGCAGGCGCTCCACCAGGGCGGCGTGCGGCAGGGTGGCGGGCAGCACGGTCAGCACGTCGTCGCCCCAGGTGATCGGGGTGCCGGCCCGGGTCCAGCAGCCCGACATGCCGGTGACGCCGGGCACGACTTCGACGGGGAAGCGATCCTTCAGGCGCCGCCACAGGTGCATGAACGAGCCGTAGAAGAACGGGTCGCCCTCCGACAGGATGGCGACGTCCCGGCCCGCGCCGAGATGGTCGGCGAGGCGTCCGGCCGCGTCGTCGTAGAAGGCGGCGAGCGCCGCGACGTAGTCCGGGTGCTCGGGGTGGAGCTCGGTGGTGTAGGGGTAGACCAGCGGGCACTCGCGCGCCGGCTCGGCGGCGAGCACGGCGTCCGCGATGGTCCGGGCGTTGCCGCGCCGGCCCTTCTTGCAGAAATGCACCAGCACCGGGGCCCGCTCCAGCACCCGCATGGCGCGGACGGTGAGGTAGTCCGGCTCGCCCGGGCCCATGCCGACGCCGTACAGGGTGCCGGTGGTCACCGCGCGTGGGACCTCGGTCCGCTCCGCCACCTCGGGGGGAAGGCGCTCGCCGGACTCCATCACTCGATCTCTTGCGCGAGCGCGTTGACGGCCGCGGCCGTCATGGCGCTGCCGCCCCGCCGGCCATGGACCACGATGAAGGGCACGCGGCCGTCGCGGGCGAGCGCTTCCTTCGATTCGGCGGCGCCGACGAAGCCCACCGGGATGCCGATGACGGCGGCCGGCGGCGGCACGCCCTCGTCGAGGAGTTCGAGCAGGCGGAACAGCGAGGTCGGGGCGTTGCCCACGGCGACGACGCTGCCGGGCAGGTGCTCGCGCCAGAGCTCCATGGCGGCGGCCGAGCGGGTGGTGTTCATGGTGCGGGCGAGCTCCGGCACGCGCGGATCGCTCAGGGTGCAGATCACCCGGTTGTCGGCGGGCAGCCGGGCCCGCGTGACGCCGTCGGCGACCATGCGGACGTCGCACAGGATCGGCGCGCCGGCCTTCAGGGCCGCCTCGCCGGCCTCCGCGAAGTCGGGCGAGGCCTCCACGTCGCGCGGCAGGTCGGTCATGCCGCAGGCATGGATCATCCGCACCACGACCCGCTCGGCAGTGCCCTGGAAGCGCGCGAGATCGGCCTCGGCCCGGATCATCGCGAAGGAGCGGGCATAGATCGCCCCTCCGTCACGCAGGTAGTCGAGGCGGGAACTCATGACGGTCGCGGTCCTGGCGGGTGTTCTGGGACGATCCGGGCGAGGGAATGTGCCGAATCCGCCCTCCTTACGCGCTCCAGCGCGGCCTCGAAAGGGAGGCGCGTCGCCGGCAATGCATCGGGGCGCCCGGACAGCACCACGTCGTACTGTCCGTCCCGCCCAACGAGGGTGAGGTCGGCGGCGCCCGGATGGGCGCAGCCCTTGGGGCAGCCCGAGACATGGGCGCGCAGGCCCCGCGCCGCGAAGGGCCGGAACGCCTCGGCCAGGCGGGCCGCGTCGCGCAAGGTCGGCGTCGAGCCGGACGCGCAGGCCGGCGCGCCGGGACAGGCCGCCACCGCCCCGCGCGGATCGTCGGCTGCGGTGAGGAAGCCGGCGCCGGCCAGGGTTTCGCGCGCGGCCCCGGCGGCGCCGGTCCCGGCGCAGACGAGGAGGAAGCCGCGGGTCGGCGAGAGGCGCAGGTCCGCGCCGCCGACGGCGTCCGCCGTGGCGGCGAGCGCGTCGAGCGCGTCGGCCGTGCAGCGGCCGAAGGGCGCGTCGACCAGGAGGGCGACGGGGCCGTCCGCCATCGCGGGAGAGGAGCGGGGCGACAAGCTGCCCGGGAAGGACTGGAGTGGCAGCGGCAGCAGGCCCGGGCTCGGGGCGGACGCTTCGGCCGGGGCCGGGATGCGTCGCAGGCCGAAGCGGGCCAGGGTCTCCGCCCGGGCCGCGGCCGGGACATCGCGCATCCGGCGTTGCCCGCTCGTCGCCAGCAGGCGCAGGGCCGCCTCCACGATGGTCGGCGCCGCAGCCTCGGGCAGCTGCCACCAGTCCGCGTCGCCGGCGAGGCTCAGGGCCAGGCCCTCGCGGGTGACGAGGCCGTGAAGGTCGGCCTCCACCGTGCCGAGGGTGATCCCGTGGGCCGCCGACTCGACGGCGACCAGTGCCTTCGGCGGCAGGCCCGGGATCGTCCGCCCGATCGCCTCGATGGCCTGGGCCAGGGCCGGGACCGCTTCGGAGTCGAGCCCGGCCAGCGGCGTGGTCAGGGTCAGGCGCTGCGGGCCGCCATCGTGGCGGACATCCCCGAGCCCGACGGCCGCCAGGGCCTCGGCGAGGTCGCAGCGGGTCGTCTCGGTGACGCCGCGGATCTGCAGGTTGGCCCGGGCGGTGACGTCGACATGGCCGTTGCCGAAGCGGCGCGCTCCCGCTGCCAACGCCCGGGCCTGGGCCGGGGAGAGGCGCCCGAGGGGCGGGTGGACGCGGGCGAGCAGGCCGTCGCCGGTGGGCATCGGCCGGGCGAGGCTCGGGCACCAGCCGCGCCGGCTCGGCGCCTCCGGGGCGACGCGGCGGGGCGCGGTCATTCCGCCGCCTCGCGCAGCAGCTCGTCGGCCGCCATCTCGTCCGCCGCCATGGCGTTGCGCCGGGTGGTCCAGAGGCCGCGCCGGCGCGCCTCGTCGAAGCGTTCGAGGATGGCGCGGGCCGCCTCCGGATTGGCCGCCCGCAGGGTCTCGAAGGTCTCGAGGTCGGCGATCATCGCGCCGTAGAGCCGGTCGAGGTCGGCGTCGGAAACCGCGTCCGTGGTGGCGGCGAGGACGAACACCGCGTCGACCCCCTGCGCCAGTTCCTGGGCGCCGCGGTAGCCGTGCCGGAGCTGCGCCGCGATCCAGCGCGGATGGGCGAGGCGGCCCCGGATCAGGCGCGCGGCGTCCTCGCGGGCGGTGCGCGCCTTCGGGGTCTCGGGCGTGGCGACGTCGAGGCTGTAGAGGGCGGGGCTGGCGCCGGTCAGGGCGGCGGCGGCCGAGAAGCCGCCCAGCGCCTCCACGGCGGCGTCGCCGTCAAGGAGGTCGCGCTCGGCGACGTCGAAGGCGTGCACGTAGGCGTCGGCGCTGGCCACTCGGGCGGCGAAGCCCGCATCCGCGGCATCCGACGTGCCGCCATAGGCGTGGGACGTCGCTTCGAGATAGGCGCGCCCGAGATCGTCGCGGCTGTCCCAGGCACCGTCGAGGGCGAGGCCCCCCGCACCCGCGCCGTAGCGCCCGGGCGCCGCGCCGTAGACGCGGGCCGGCGCCTCGCCCCGGCGGCGGGCGGCGGCGAGGGGGTTCTCGTCGTCCTCCTCGTCGCGGGCGGCCACCGCCGCGGCCGCGCGGGCGAGGAGCGACAGGGTCTCGGGGAAGGTGTCGCGAAAGGCGCCCGAGACCCGCACGGTCACGTCGATGCGCGGCCGGTCGAGGAGGGCCAGCGGCAGCACCTCGAAGCCGGTGACCCGGGTCGAGGCGTGGTCCCAGACCGGGCGCACGCCCATCAGCGCCAGGGCGTGGGCGATGTCCTCGCCGCCGGTGCGCAGGGTCGGCGAGGCCCAGAGGTCCATGACGATCCGGGCCGGGTACTCGCCCTCATCCTGCAGGTAGCGCAGGACCACGGCGTCGGCGGCCCTGGCCCCGAGGGTGGTGGCGGCCCGGGTCGGCAGGCTGCGCGGGTCGAGGGTGGCGAGGTTGCGCCCCGTCGGCATCACGTCGGTGCGCCCGCGCGACGGCGAGCCGGCGGGACCGGGCGCCACGAAGCGTCCGTCGAGGGCGCGCAGCAGGCCGAGGCGCTCGCCCTCGGCGCAGGCCGCCACCGCGGCGGGCGCTTCCGGGTCGGCACGGCCGAAGACGTGGAGCCCGTCGCGGGCAGTGACCTCGCCGAGGTCGCAGAGGTGCGCGTCGAGGGCCGCCAGCGCGTCCGGCATCGGCGTGTCGGCGTCGATCCCGGCCCCGGCGAGCAATCCGGCCGACAGCGCCTCGTCCAGGATGGTGCGCGCCAGGATCGCGGCGCGGCGCGGGTCGAGGACGTTGGCGGCGGAGTATTCCTCCACCAACTCGCGCAGCCGGGCGGCGTCGGGGTCGAGCCCCGTCACGCCGGTCTGCGGCGTGAGGTGGCCGAGGGCGACGCCCCCGAGGCGCCGCTTCAGGGGCGCGGCCTCGCCCGGATCGTCGACGATGAAGGGATAGACCACCGGGAGCGCCCCGACGGCACGGGCCGGCCAGCATTCCGGCGACAGGGCGACGGCCTTGCCCGGCAGCCACTCGGTGGTGCCGTGGGTTCCGAGGTGGACGAGGGCGTCGAACCGGCTGCGCAGCCCGAGATGGAAGGCCAGATAGGCGTGGGTCGGCACCGCGTCGGGGTCGTGATAGGCGGCCTTGCGGTCCTGCGACCGCCCGCGATCGGGCTGAAGGAAGACGCCGAGTTGCCCGCCCTCCGGCACCACGCTCGCGAACCGGAAGGCTCCATCGCGGCAGGCCGGGTCGGCCTCGGGCGGCCCCCACGCGGCGTCGAGGGCCGCGCGGGCGGTCTCCGGCAGCGTGCCGAGCCAGTCGCGATAGGCCTCGAGGGCGACTACGAAGTCCCGCGGTCCCTGCGTCAGCCCCCGCATCAGCGCATCGGCCTCCGGCAACGCGCCGACGCCGTAGCCGGCTTGGCGCAGATCCGCGACGATCGCGCGTGCGCTCTCCGGCGTGTCGAGGCCGACGGCGAAGCCCGCGCGGCCGCCGCGGGCGGGATAATCCGAGAGCACCAGGGCGAGGCGGCGCCCGGAAGCGGGCAGGCGGGCGAGGCGGACCCAGGCGGCGGCACGCTCGGCCAGGGCCGCGATGCCTTCGGCATGCGGCACGGCGCGGCGCTCGGCGAAGCCCTCGGTTTCCGGACCCTCCTCCTTGAACGAGATCGGAAACCCGGAAAGCCGCCCGTCGAATTCCGGCAGGGCGACCTGCATGGCGAGGTCGGCCGCACCCATGCCCCGGGCCGAGGCGGTCCAGGCGTCCCGCGCGGCGCCGATGCTGAAGGCCTGGAGGACCGGGCAGTCGGCGGCATCGAGGACGAAACCCGCATCCTCCCGGGCCGAGAAGGCGGTGGCGGCGATGACGACGGCGGGCCGATGCGCGGCGATGGCGGCCCGCAGAGGGGCGGTCGCGGCGGAGTCCTTCAGGCTCGACACCGCCACGGCCAGCACCGCGAGCCCGCGGGCCTGGAGCGCGGCGCCGAGGGCGGCGATCGGTGCGGTGTCGCCGGAGAGCACGCTCGACCGGTAGACCACGAGCAGCGCCAGCGGCGCTTCGGCTGGGGCGGTCTGGAACGGCCGTCCAGCGGCGCGGGCCTGCTCCTCCGCCACGGGGCCGCAGCCCGGGCAGCAGACGAAGCCCCGGGGCAGGGGCAGGGGCGGCTCGACCGGCCCGGGATATCCGATCTCGGCGGCGATGCGCCCGATCAGGCGGCGCAGGTTCGCCGCGCCGCCGGCTCGGAAATAGGTATCGAAGTCGGGGGCGAGGTCCGGCTTCGTCGCATAGGCGTCGAGGCGCGGGTCGGGCCGGTCGTCGCCCGGCAGCAGCACCAGGGCCACCCCGGCGGCGCGGGCGACCGCGCTGGCACGCTCGATGCCGTAGCGCCAGTAATCGAGTCCGCCGAGGCAGCGGATCACCACGATCCGCGCCCGGGCGATGACCGACTCGACGTAGAGATCGACCGACATCGGGTGGCGCAGCTTGGCGAGCTTGGCGAGGCGCAGGGTCGGGGCCGCGGCCGAGGCCGGTGGAAACACCGCCGCGTAGGCGCCGGCCATGCCGAACAGGTCAGAATCCGTGAAGGACAGGAAGACGATGTCCCCCGGCGCCTGACCGAGATCGATCGCGGCTTCGCCCTCGTCGAGGGAGACCGTATCGATGCGGATCAGGTGCATGGCGGGCGCTTATCCCGCCAGGGCGGCGGCGACGGCGGCCTGGTCGAAGCCCTTCAGGCCGATCACCACGAGGCGGCCGTCGCGGGGCTCGCCGGACGTCCAGGGGCGGTCGTAATGATGGGCGATGCGGGCGCCGACGCCCTGGACCACGAGGCGCATCGGCTTGCCGGTCACCTCGGCGAAGCCCTTGATCCGCAACACGCCCTCGGTCTCGGCCGCGCGGGCCACGCGCAGCGCCAAGTCCTCGGCCGAGGCCGTGGCCGCCACCGGCAGCGCCACCGAATCGAAATCGTCGTGGTCGTGGTCCTCGCCGTCGCCGTGGTGGGAGGGGCGAGCGTCGAGATCGTCCTCGGCCGCCGCCTGGATCCCCAGGATCACGCGCGGGTCGAGGCGGCCGTGCTCGGCTTCCACCATCTTCACCGCGCGCGGCAGGTGCTCGGTGACCTCGGCGCGGACCTTGGCGCGCCCGGCCTCGTCGAGGAGGTCCGTCTTGTTCATCACCACGAGGTCGGCGCAGAGGAGCTGGTCCTCGAACACCTCTTCCAGGGGGTTGTCGTGGTCGACGCTGGCGTCGTCGGCGCGCTGGGCGGCCAGGGCCGCCGGGTCGTCGGCGAAGAAGCCCGCGGCCACGGCGGGACCGTCGATGACCGCGACCACGCCGTCCACCGTCACCCGCGAGCGGATCGCCGGCCACTGGAAGGCCTGGACCAGGGGCTTCGGCAGGGCGAGGCCCGAGGTCTCGATCAGGATGTGCTCGGGCGGATCGGCCCGGTCGAGGAGCTTGTTCAGGGCCGGCACGAAGTCGTCGGCCACGGTGCAGCAGATGCAGCCGTTGGCGAGCTCGACGATGTCCTCGTCGCCGCAGCCCTCGATGCCGCAGGCGGCCAGGAACGAGCCGTCGAAGCCGATATCGCCGAACTCGTTGACGATGATGGCGAGGCGCCGCCCGCCGGCATTCTCCACGAGGTGGCGCACCAGGGTGGTCTTGCCGGCCCCGAGGAAGCCGGTGACGATGGTGCAGGGGATCTTGGCGACGAGGGTCATTCGGCGGCGTCCGTAGTGCGGGGCGCCGCGAGCGGCGGAAACGGCGGGATGCGGGCGACGACGCCCTTGCGGAATTCCTGGGGCCGCGCCTTCCACGGCACGAGGCCGTCCGGCGTCTCGGCATAGAGCGCAACGCCGTCCAGGATGGTGCCGGCGGAGGCGACCGGGTCGAGGTCGCCGTAGATGTAGGTCCAGCGTCCCTGCGAGGCGACCGCCACGGTGCAGGGGCGCTTGCAGACCGAGAGGCATTCGACGCTCTCAACCGTGATGCCCGGGTGGGCCCCGGTGTTCACGGCTTCCTGGAGGGCGGCCAGCAGGCGGGCGCCGGCGCGGGGCTCGGACGTGTCGCCGGCCGCCCGGCAGGTGGCGCAGACGTAGAGCGTGACGAGCGCGATCTCGACCTCAGGCATGGGACGGCCGCTTCCGGCCGAACAGGCCCCAGGCCCAGCCATAGGCGAGCCCGATCACCGCCCAGAACACGAAGGCGATGCCCAGCGAGCGCGCGGCGAACTGCGCGGCGTAGGAGGCCGGCAGGTTCGAGGCGGCGTGGCTCGCCTCCGGTGCGCCGGCGAGATGCGGCGCGACGAGGAGCACGATGCCGCCCGCGATGGTGATCGGCGCCCGCCGGATCGCGATGAGGTAAAGGCCCACGGCGGTGGCCACGGCCGTCATCACCCACCAGAATTGGCGGTCGGCCAGGGGCGCGGCCTCCATGCCGGGCAGTTCCGGCGCGAGGCCGAGGGCGGGGGCCAGCGCCACCGCGAGGAAACCCCCGATGGCGAAGCGCAGGCCCGTCTCGGGACTGGGCTCGCGGTTGCAGGCGAGGAGCACAGCCCCGAGCAGGAGCGCGTAGCCCACGCCACCCACGAGGGTGGCCAGGGCCGTGAAGGCCATGCGCGGCAGGCCGGGACCGGGCTGCCATTCGGGCGCGACCTCGCCGCCCGCCACGGAGGGGTCCTTGGTGCCGTGATCGTGACCGCCATGGACCCGTACGATCAGCGAGGCGGGAATCGGCCGGACGGGCGCGGCGGAGGCCTGCGTCTCGTAGCGCTCGGCCGCGATGATGAGCGGCGAGGTGAGCGCGAGCTGCAGGCCCGTCGCGACGACAGCCGCGAGGAAGCCGGCGACCAGGGCCGCCGACACGAGCCGGATCATCATGGGAGTGTCTGCCTTAGGCGGGGGCGCTCAGTGGCAGGGGAAGTTCTGGCTGTGGCGGAAGTCATGCGCCGCATTGTGCAGCGCCATCGCCGGGGCGAAGCCCGCCATGAACACGAGGCCGAGGCCGAGGAAGGCGGCCACGAGCACGGCGCCGAGGCGCTCGTTGGTGCGGGTGCCGGTCAGGACGAGGGTGTTGGTCGACATCGGGTTCATCTCCTGGCCACCCCGCCGGCGGCCGTCAACGATAGGGCGTGGACGGCAGGTCCACGTTCGACGGCAGGTCTCCTGGCTCGCGGGTCGCTGGTCCTGCCGCCTTCCCGGATCGCTCCAGTGGCTGATGGCAGTCCCGTCTCCGCTCACAGTTGCGGGGGCAGCCGCGGTTTCAGGGTCGCCCCCTCACCGCATTCCCTTTTCACCCCGTTGCCGGGGCACCGTCCGATCCACGCTTCTACGCGGTTGCCGATGCGCTGACAACGCGGCCCGGGCGGGTTTCCCGCCTTTGACCGGAGGCCCCGATTTCGGGCACAGCGTTCCGCATGGCGCATCCGACCCCCCGTATGACCCTCGTGCTCGGCGGCGCGCGCTCGGGCAAGAGCGCCCATGCCGAGGCGCTGATCGAGGCCTGTCCGGCCCCGTGGCTCTACCTCGCCACCGCCCAGGCCTGGGACGACGAGATGCGGGCGCGCATCGCGCTCCACCGCGCTCGCCGCCCGGACGGCTGGATCACGCAGGACGTGCCGCTGAGCCTGCCGGAGGCGGTCGCCGCCGCGAGCGGGCCGGTGCTGGTCGATTGCCTGACCCTCTGGCTCACCAACCTGATCCTGTCCGAGGCCGACCTGGAGGCCGCCACCGCCGCCCTGCTCGCGGCCTGCGCGGCGGCCCCCGGCCCGGTGGTCCTGGTCGGCAGTGAGGTCGGCCTCGGGATCGTGCCGGAGAACGCCCTGGCCCGCCGCTTCCGCGATGCGGCGGGGCGCCTGCACCAGCGCCTCGCGGCCCAGGCGGACCGCGTCGTCCTCACGGTGGCGGGTCTTCCCCTGATCGTGAAACCCCAACCCGGAGCCACCCCATGACCGACGCCGAGACCGACGCCGAGATCGAGGCCGCGCGGCACCGCGAGAAGATGGAGAAGCGCAAGGCCGTCCAGGACGCCGAGGTGGCGGAGAAGACGATCGAGAAGGGGCTTCTCATCGTCAATACCGGGCCCGGCAAGGGCAAGACCACGGCGGCCCTCGGGCTGATGCTGCGGGCCCTCGGGCACGGCTGGCGCGTCGGGGTGGTGCAGTTCATCAAGGGTGCCTGGGACACCGGCGAGAAGCACGCCCTGAAGGCTTTCGGCGACCGGATCGACTGGCACACCCTCGGCGAGGGCTTCACCTGGGAGACGCAGGACAAGGCCCGCGACATCGCCGCCGCCGAGCACGCCTGGGCCAAGGCCCTCGACCTGATGGCCGATCCGACGATCCGCCTCGTGGTGCTGGACGAGCTGAACATCGCGCTGCGCTATGACTACCTGGACCTCGACGCCGTGGTGGCGGCCTTCCGGGCCCGCCGCCCGGATCTCCACGTCATCGTCACCGGCCGCAACGCCAAGCCGGCCCTGATCGAGGCCGCCGACCTCGTCACCGAGATGGGCAGCGTGAAGCACCACTTCGCCGCCGGGGTGAAGGCCCAGGTGGGGATCGAGTTCTGATGCGGGCGGCCATCGGTGCGGCCGTCGCGCTGTCCACGGTGATGGGAATGCACGGGCTCCGCGCCGATCCCGCGCCGTCCTGGCCGGCCAGCTATCTCGGCCGGGTCGAGGCCCTGGCGGTGATGGAGGGTCTGAACGCCCGGCTGCTCGCCAGCCGCTCCGCCACCGCGACCCTCGAGGGCTGGTGCGCCGAGCACGGCATGGCGGCGACGCCCCGGCTCGTGGCGAACCTGCAGCGCGGCGCGGACAAGCCGGCCTCGGAGGAGACGCGCCGGCGCCTGAATGCCGGCCCCGACACGGTGCTGCGCTATCGCCAGGTCCGGCTCGCCTGCGGCGACCACGTCCTGTCGGAGGCGGACAACTGGTACGTGCCAGAGCGCCTGACCCCGGAGATGAACCACCTCCTCGAGACCACCGATACGCCGTTCGGCCGGGCGGTCCAGGCCCTCGGCACGACGCGGCAGACCCTCGGCGCGGAGTTCCTGTGGCAGCCCCTGCCGCACGGGTGGGAACAGGCGGCGCCCCCGGAAGCGACCTGCGGCGACCTCGTGATCCCAGACCATCTGTTCCGGCACCGGGCCGTGCTGTTCACGGCGGAGCGGGTGCCGTTCTCGGAGGTCGTCGAGACCTACGGCGCCGCCGTCCTGGCGTTCCATCGGGCCGCGCGGCCGGCCGATCCGGCCTGCGCCACGTCCCCGTCCCCGTCCCCCTCCGCGCGGCCGCAGCCATGACCCGCGCCCTCATGATCCAGGGCACGGGCTCGGATGTCGGCAAGTCGCTGATCGTGGCCGGGCTGTGCCGGGTCTTCGCGCGGCGGGGGCTTCGCGTCCGGCCCTTCAAGCCGCAGAACATGTCGAACAATGCCGCCGTCACCGCCGACGGCGGCGAGATCGGGCGGGCCCAGGCCCTGCAGGCGCGGGCGGCCGGCGTGGCGCTCTCGGTCCACATGAACCCGGTGCTGCTGAAGCCCCAGAGCGAGACCGGCAGCCAGGTCGTGGTCCAGGGGCGCATGGTCGGCACCGCCAAGGCGCGGGACTACCAGGCCTGGAAGCCGCGCCTGCTCGCCTCCGTGCTGGAGAGCTTTTCGTACCTGAAGGCCGAGGCCGACCTCGTGGTGGTGGAGGGGGCGGGCTCGGCCTCCGAGGTCAACCTGCGGGCCGGCGACATCGCCAATATGGGCTTCGCCCGCGCCACCGGCACGCCGGTGATCCTGCTCGGCGACATCGACCGGGGCGGCGTCATCGCCAGCCTCGTCGGCACCCAGGCGGTGATCGACCCGGCCGACGCCGCGATGATCCGGGGCTTCCTCGTCAACCGCTTCCGCGGCGATCCCAGCCTGTTCGCCGACGGCATGGCCACCATCGCGCAGGCGACCGGCTGGCCGAGCTTCGGCCTGATCCCGCACTTCCCCGACGCGGCGCGCCTGCCGGCGGAGGACGCCCTCGGCCTCGCCGGCTCGGGCACCGGGGCTGCCGGGCGCAAGGTCGTGGCGGTGCCGGTGCTGCCGCGCATCGCCAATTTCGACGACCTCGACCCGCTCCGGGCCGAGCCCGACGTGGCGGTGGTGCTGGTCCGCCCGGGCGAGCCGATCCCGGTGGCCGACCTCGTGCTGCTGCCGGGCTCGAAGACCACCATCGACGACCTCGAAGCCTTCCGCGCGGAAGGCTGGGACATCGACCTGCGCGCCCATGTCCGCCGCGGCGGGCGGGTGCTCGGGCTCTGCGGCGGCTACCAGATGCTCGGCCGGCGCATCGACGACCCGCACGGAATCGAGGGCGCGCCCCGCTCCGTGCCCGGCCTCGGGCTCCTCGACATCGAGACCGTGATGACGCCGGTGAAGCATCTGGCCGCCGTCACCGGCACCAGCCAGCCCGACGGGGTGCCGTTCGCCGGCTACGAGATGCATGTGGGCGACACCACCGGGCCGGACACCGCGCGCCCGGCGATCCGGTTCGCGGACGGGCGCTTCGACGGCGCCGTCTCGGCCGACGGCCGCGTGACCGGCACCTACGTGCACGGCCTGTTCGCCGACGACCGCCAGCGCGGCGCCTGGCTCGCCCGCCTCGGGGCGGCCCCGAGCGGTCTGGCCTACGAGGCCGGCATCGAGGCGGTGCTCGACCGGCTGGCGGATCATTGCGAGGCCCACATCGCCTGCGACGCGCTCCTCGCCCTGGCGTCGTAGCGGTCGGACGGATTAGGCTCGGCGCCGGAACGCCCGCCCCGAAGCGGGCGCGGCGAGGAAGCACCCGATGGTCCCGGCCCCTCCCCAGGTGGATGCGCGTGTCGCCGAGGCGACGATCCGCACCGTGACGCTGCGGCTGATGCCGCTCCTCGGGCTGATGTACCTGATCGCCTATATCGACCGGCAGAACATCTCCTACGCCAAGCTGCAGATGGTGGGCGATCTCGGCCTCAGCGAGAGCGTCTACGGGCTCGGGGCGTCGCTGTTCTTCCTCGGCTACTTCCTGTTCGAGGTGCCCAGCAACGTGATCCTGGAGCGGGTCGGCGCCCGGCGCTGGTTCGCCCGGATCATGCTCACCTGGGGGCTGATCACCATCCTGCTCGGCTTCACCCAGAACACGACGATGTTCTACGTCCTGCGCTTCCTCCTCGGCGTCGCGGAGGCGGGCTTCTTCCCCGGCGTCCTGTTCGCCCTGACCCTGTGGTTCCCGCAATCGCACCGGGCGCGGATGATCGGCTGGTTCATGATCGCGAGCGCGCTGGCCAACGCCGTCGGCGCGGCCATCGGCGGCGCGCTCCTCGACCTCGACGGCACCCTTGGCCTGAAGGGCTGGCAATGGGTCTTCGTGGCCACCGGCATCCCCGCCCTGGCCCTGGCCGTCATCGTCCTGCGCATCCTGCCCGACGGGCCGGAACAGGCGCCCTGGCTGAAGCCGGAGGGGCGGGACTGGCTGAGCCGCACCCTCGCGGCCGAGCGGGAATCCGGCGGAAAGGTCGAGCACGGCAATCCCTTCGCGGCCCTCCTCGACCGGCGGGTCTGGATGCTCGCCTCCGTCTACGTCGCCTTCCCGCTGGCGGCCTACGGCCTCAGCTACTGGTTGCCCACGGTGGTACGCAGCTTCGAAGTCTCGAACACGGTCAACGGCTTCATCAACATCATCCCGTGGCTGATCACGGCGCTGGCCCTGTGGTGGGTGCCGCGGCGGGCGGCGCGCACGGGCGACCAGGTCTGGCACGTGGTGGTGCCGGGGCTCGTCGCGGCGCTCGCCCTGGTGCTCAGCGTCCTGCTGCCCGGCTCGGTGCTGAAATTCGCCTGCCTCTGCGTCGCGGCGGCCGGCGTCTTCTCGGCGCAGCCCGTGTTCTGGTCCCTGCCGGCGACCTTCCTCAAGGGCGCCAGCGCGGCCGCCGGCATCGCCGCGATCAACTCCGTGGGCAATCTCGGCGGCTTCGTCGCGCAGAACGCCGTGCCGTTCATCCGCGACCGGACCGGCAGCAACCTCGCGCCGATGTACTTCCTGGCCGCCTGCCTCGGCCTCGGCGCGAGCCTGATGTTCGTGGTGCTCTCGGCGCTGCGCCTCGACGCCGCCCGCCGGGTGGCGGCGGAGGCCGGCCCTGGCCTCAGGGTGGCGTAGGCGCGCCGATCTCCGGGATCGGCACCGCGTAGGCGTGCGGCGCCCCGTTCCGGAGGCTGTCGAACAGGACGAGGACCCGGCCCGGCCCGAGGGGGACGACGGCCTCGGCCTTGCCGTCGATGCGCTTGCCCTTCTCGTTCTCGCCCCGGACCGGCGCCAGGGTCGCCACGGGGGTCAGGGTCCCGGTGGACAGGTCGGCCAGGGACAGCCGATAGGGCACGGGCAGGCCGTTGCGGGACGCGCCCGTCAGCACCAGCATCCGTCCGTCGGGCAGGATCGTCAGGTCGCGGATGCCCGCATCGGTGCCGGCCTCCAGGGCGATCGTGGTGACCTCGGCCGAGAGGGCGGTCCTCCCGTCGGCGAACAGCGCCTCGACCGGTACGGAGACGAGGAAGGCCTTGCCGTCGAGGCTCGGTGCCCGCAGGCCCGCGTAGAGCCGGTCGCCTACCACCGCAAGCCCTTCGATGTTCAGGCCGTTCGGCTGGGGCGTGCCCTCCGGCGGCATCGCGTTCCAGTCGAATTCCAGGTCGCGCAGCACGTAGTCGCGCACGGGCGCGGCGGCCATCAGGGCGTCGGACAGGCGGTAGGTGCTCACCGTCTCCGCGGCGGCGGTGCCGTCGGCGTTCGGGCGCAGCCGCGTGAGGATCATCGACGAGAGCTTGTACTTGCGCTTGCCCCGGGTGCAGCCGTGCGATCCGGTGACGTAGAAGTAGGGCTCGGCATAGGCCACGGCCTCGCCGTCGAGCTGGTTGAACGTGCCGTCGCCGCCGCTGCACTGGGCCTGTGCGGGGGGCGTGCCGCGGATGTCGGGGGCGGGCGCCGTGCCGAGGTCGTAGGCGGTGGCGCCCGGTGTCAGCGTGCCGTCGCCGAGGCGGGCGAACTGGGCGCCGCGATTCTCGTCGTTGACTACGACGCAGAGGCGGCTGCTGTCCCCGTCCGCCGGGCGGCAGGCCATGCCGCTGAGGTCGTAGGCCCTGTCGCCCTTGGTTTCGCCGTCGAAATCCCGGGTCACCGCGTAGGGCGTCGGCTCGGCCGCGCGGCCGGGCGTGCAGGCGGCGATGCCGAGGGCAGCCAGCGCCAGGGCCCCGGATCGCCCGGGGCGCGTCGTCTTCGACCGGATCATGCGAGGGCAACCTTGAGGAGGACGAGGATCAGGAGGGCGAGGCCGAACAGGAATCCGCACGCCGTGCGGTAGAGCGCAAGCGCCCGCTCCACGTCGGCGGGGGTCGCCTCGGCGCGTCCGTCGCCCATCCAGCCATCCTCGACGCGGGTAGTGCCGTAGGTTCGGGGTCCGGCGAGGCGAAGGCCGAGGGCGCCGGCCATGGCGGCTTCCGGCCAGCCGGCATTGGGCGAGCGGTGGCGGCGCGCGTCCCGCCGCACCGCCTGCCAGGCCTGGCCGGGCGAGGCGCCCGAATGGACCGCGGCGGCCGCGATGAGGAGGAGGGCGGTCAGCCGCGAGGCCGGAAGGTTCACGAGATCGTCGAGGCGGGCGGCGGCCCAGCCATAGGCCTCGTGACGCGGGGTGCGGTGGCCGATCATGCTGTCGGCGGTGTTGATCGCCTTGTAGAGCGCGCCGCCGGGGAGGCCGCCGACCCCGATCCAGAAGGCCGGCGCCACGATGCCGTCGGAGAAGTTCTCCGACAGGCTCTCGATGGCGGCCCGGCAGATGCCGGCCTCGTCGAGGCTCTGGGGGTCGCGCCCGACGATCATCGACACCGCGAGCCGCCCCCCCGCGAGGCCGTCGCGCCGGAGATCGGTCGCCACCCGGGCGACGTGGCTGTGGAGGCTGCGCTGGGCCGGCAGGCTGGCCGCCAGCAGGGCCAGGACGGGGAGCGCGGACAGGAGGCCGGCGGCTCCGGCCAGCGCGGTGAGGGCCAGGGCGAGGCCGCCGACGATCCCCAGCAGCACGAGGAGCCCGGCCAGGCCCGCGAGGCGGCGGCGGGCGGGCGTCCCCCGGTTCCACTGTCGGTCGAGAGCCCCGATCAGCGCGCCGATCCAGGTGACAGGATGGCCGAGCGCCCTGTAGAGCCGGTCCGGATAGCCGGCCGCCGCCTCGACGGCGAGGGCGAGCACCATGACGATGAGCGTATCGGGCGGATGGGTGAGGGCGGTCCAGGACATGCGGTCTCGGTGATGGCGCGCGGCCCGGGGAGGGGAGCGGAGATCGCTCATGGCGGCGACCTCGATGCCGCCCGGCGCCTCTTCCCGCAAGCGCCCGAGCCCTGGATCGATCTCTCCACGGGGATCAATCCGGTGCCCTATCCGTGTCCGGCCCTGGAGGCCAGCGCCTTCCGGCGCCTGCCCTCGGCCGCCGACCTCGGCGCCCTGCGCGTGGCCGCCGCCGAGGCCTACGGGGTAGCCGATCCGGACCGGATCGTCGCCGCGCCCGGAACCCAGATCCTGATCGAGACCCTGCCGCGCCTGGTGGCGCGGGGCCGCGTCGCCGTGGTCGGTCCGACCTATGCCGAGCACGCCGCTGCCTGGGCCCGGGCCGGCCACGCCGTCGCGACCGTGCCGGGACCGGCGGCGGCCCGCGAGGCGGACGTGGTCGTCGTGGTGAACCCCAACAACCCGGACGGGCGGACCTGGGAGGCCGGAACGCTGCGGGCGCTCGCCGGCGACCTCGCGCGCCGCGGCGGCCTCCTCGTGGTGGACGAGGCCTTCGCCGACCTGGAGCCGATCGAGACCCTGGGGCCCTCCCTCGGCCCGGGCCTCGTGGTCCTGCGCTCCTTCGGGAAGACCTACGGCCTCGCCGGCATCCGGCTCGGCTTCGCCCTCGGGGAGCCGGGTCTCGTGGCCGCCCTCGCCGAGGCCCTCGGGCCCTGGGCGGTCTCGGGCCCGGCGCTGGCCATCGGACGGGCCGCCCTGACCGACGCCGCCTGGCGCCGGGAAGCCGCGCTCGCCCGGGCGGCGGATGCTGCGCGCCTCGACCGGATGATCCTGCGGGCCGGCGGGACGCCCGTGGGCGGCACCTGCCTGTTCCGGACCGCCGACTTTTCCGATGCGCCCGGCCTCTACGACCACCTCGGCGCGGCCGGGATCTATGTCCGGCGCTTCGCCGAGGCTCCCGCGCGCCTGCGCTTCGGCCTGCCGCCGGACAAGACGGCCTGGTGCCGGCTGTCGCGGATCCTCCGGTAAGGGAGATTCAGGCGCCCCTCGGCTCCAGCACGCTCACGAGGAAGCCCGCCCCTGCCAGCAGGATGCCGACCGCGCAGACGCCGGACCAGCCGGCCATGAGGAAGGCCTGGGAGCCGGCGAAGGCGCCGAGCGCCCCGAACACGAACATCACCGTGAACAGCACGGTGTTGATCCGCCCGCGCGCGCTGGGCACGAGGGCATAGACCCGGGTCTGGTTGGCGATGAGGGCGGCGTTCAGCCCGATATCGATCAGCAGCACGCCGAGGCCCACCGCGATCAGGGACCGGGCGCCGCCCATCCACAGCACCGCGAAGGCCGCGACCACGAAGAGCGCGCCGGCCACCACCATCGGGCGCGGGCCGCGCCGGTCGGTGAATCGGCCCGAGAGGGGGGCCACGAAGGCCCCCGCGACGCCGATGACGCCGAACATCCCGGCCCCGGCCGCCGTCAGGTTGAAGGGCGGCGCCTCGACCAGCAGGGCCAGGGTCGCCCAGAAGGCGTTGAAGCTGGCGAAGAGCAGCCCCTGCGACAGGCTCGACCGGCGCAGCGCCGGCTGGCTGCGCACCAGGTGGAGGATCGACAGCATCAGGGCGCGGTAGCGGAGGGGCCGGGTCTGCGGGATCCGCGGCAGCGTGGCGGCGGCGATGCCCGCCATGCCCAGGGCCACGATTGCCGCGGCAAAGAACACCGCCCGCCAGCCGTACTGGGCGCCCAGGAGGCCGCTGGCCGTGCGCGCCAGCAGGATGCCGGTCAGCAGACCCGTCATCACCTGGCCCACCACGCTGCCGCGGGTCGCGTCCGGCGCCAGCTCGGCGGCGAAGGGCACCGCCTGCTGCGCCGCCGAGGCGAGGAAGCCGATGACGAGGCTGGACAGCGCGAGGCAGGCGAGGTTCGGGCTCAGGGCCGCGGCGAGGAGCGCCAGCGCGAGGCCGAGGGTCTGGCCGATGATCAGGCTCCGGCGGGACAGGCTGTCCCCCAGCGGCACGAGGCCGAGGATGCCGAGCCCGTAGCCGACGAGGGAGGCGGTCGGGACCCAGAGGGCGGCGCGCTCGCCGAAATCCCCGACCAGGAGCCCGAGGAGGGGCTGGTTGTAGTAGATGTTCGCGACGGCGCCGCCCGCGATCAGGGTCAGTCCGAGCCGGGCCCGCGGCGTGAAGGCGGGGCGTCCGGCCGTCCCGGTCTGCGCTCCGCCCCTCATGCGGGGCAACCCCCGGCGATTTCGCGCGCGGGCGGGCAGGGCGACGAGGGGACTTCAAGGGGCATGTGTGGGATCTCGGGAGGCGGCGGAGCCGGAGCCGCGATGGGATCGGGGCGCCCGTTGGGGCATCCGCTGCCCGGTTAGGCCTGCGCACCGGGCTCCGCAACCCGGAACGGTCCGACGGGGGATGGGGATCGGTCCTGCGCCGCCCGGATCGTCCGTCCCCACCGGGACCTTCCTCGTCCGCGCAGCCAACTCTTCTTCGCGCGGCCAACTCTTCCTCGTAGGAAGGCTTTGTCTTGGGGCCACCCGTCCGGCCATGTGGTCGCGGGGTGTTTCGAGCGGATTTCAGTCTTCCCATATACCGAATGTTATGGGCGACCTGTGTTGCGGCTTTCCCCCGTGCAGCCTGCACTTGGAATTCCTCGCAACTTGCGCTCTGATTGAAGTGGGAATCGGTGAGTCGCGGCGTTCGCGGAGATCAGGTCGGCCTTCGGCGAGGCGGCGCTCATCGTCCAGGGAGTTTCGAATGGCGACGTACCGCGTCAACTTTGCCAAGCAGATTCTAGGTGTGCCGTTCACGGTCGGCTCGGTGGACATCACCCGCGCCCGCGATCCGATGCGCGCCCTGCGCGCCGCCGAACTGCGCTTCGCCCGCCAGCACGGGGTCGTGGATTGGCGCGAGCGGGCGGACCAGGCGGAGATCGCCCAGGCTTCCGGTCAGAACTAGCCACCCGTCCGCTGCCCGCGCGTCTTTACGGCCACGGTCTCTGGTCCTGCGCGCGCAGCCGCCCTAAGGTAACGGCCAAGCCGGGACCCCACGACACGCGGGGCCACCGGTGCGCCCAGGTCGGGCGCCAGTGAGGGGGCAGGCGGCGTGCCATGGCGGCGATCTCTTTCTTCGGCGATCTGCTCCAGACGATCAGCGACCGGGGCCGGGATCTCATCGGAATCGGGCGCGGCGATCTCGCGGCCCGCGCCAACGCCCAGGAACTGGTCAAGCTCTGCGAGGACCTGATCTCCCGGCGCGGCGAGGCCTCCGGCGTGGCCCTGGCCCGGTTGATCCTCGAGCGTTACGCCACCCTGGCCCGGCCCGAGCGCGCCGGTTTCCTACGCCTCGTCGCCACCGAGTTCGCCGCCGACCATGCCGCCGTGGACGAGGCGATCGCGGCCTACCGGGCCGATCCGACCCGGGCGGCCCTGGGCGCTCTCCACGACGCGGCCGAGCCGCGGAGCCAGGAACTCATCCGCCGCCTGAACCTCGCCAAGGACGGGACCCGCGCGCTGGTCCGGATGCGCGAGGACCTGTTCGGGCTGCGCCGCGAGCTTCGTCAGGAGGAGGCGGACCCCGACCTCATCGATGCCGCCGACAGCCTCGACAGCGATTTCGAGCACCTGTTCGCCTCGTGGTTCAACCGCGGCTTCCTGGTCCTGCGCCACATCGACTGGACGACGCCGGCCCACATCCTCGAGAAGATCATCCGCTACGAGGCGGTGCACGAGATCACCGGCTGGGACGACCTGCGCCGGCGCATCGAGCCGACCGACCGGCGCTGCTTCGCGTTCTTCCATCCCGCCCTGGTCGACGAGCCGCTGATCTTCGTCGAGGTCGCGCTCACCGCCGGCATCGCCCCCGCCATCGCGCCGATCCTGGCCCACGAGCGCGAGCCACTGCCGCTGAAGGCCGCCACGACGGCGATCTTCTACTCGATCTCGAACTGCCAGAAGGGGCTGGCCGGCGTCACTTTCGGCAACTTCCTGATCAAGCAGGTGGTCGAGGACCTCGCCCGGGAGATCCCGAGCCTGAAGACCTTCGTCACCCTCTCGCCGGTCCCGGGCTTCTCGGCCTGGCTCGACCGCGAGCGCCGCTCGGACGCGCCGCAGGGGCTGACCCGCGACGACGTCGAGGCCCTGCGCGTCATCGACGAGCCGGACTGGCAGACCGACAAGGCCAAGTGCGAGACCGTGCGCAAGGCGCTGATCCCCGCGGCCGCCGCCTATTTCCTGCGCGCCAAGAACGAGCGCGGGCGGCCCCTCGATCCCGTCGCACGGTTCCATCTCGGGAACGGCGCCCGGCTGGAGCGCCTGAACTTCCTCGGGGACGTGTCGGCCAAGGGGCTCGCTCAATCGCGCGGCCTGATGGTCAACTACCTCTACGACCTCTCGGCCATCGAGAAGAACCACGAGACCTACGCCAATCTCGGCACCGTCGCCGCCTCCAGCGCGGTGAGCCGCGAGCTCCGGAGCAACCTGCCGCCGATGCGGGCGGTGGCCCTGGCCGAGGCCTGAGCCCTCCACGCCGCGCTGGAGCGGCACCGCATTTCCCCTCATTCCGATGGAGCGAAGCGAAGATCGTAGGAAACCGGCGATCGACAGCGTATTCGTCCCCGGCATTTCCGCCCTGCCATCTTCGCCCCGTCATGTCCGAAACGCCGATGACCAATCACCTCTTCGATCTCGTCCGCCAGAGCCTGCCGGCCGATCCCGCCGCCAAGCTGTTCCTGGAGACCGGCGAGGGCGCCCGCTACTCCTACGCGGACCTCATCGTGCGCTCGGGCGCCTACGCCGCGGCCCTGACCGCCGCGGGAGTGAAGCCCGGGGACCGGGTGGCGGTGCAGGCCGAGAAGAGCCCGGAATTCCTGTTCCTGTATCTCGGCGCGGTTCGGGCCGGGGCGGTGTTCCTGCCCCTGAACACCGCCTACACCCCCACCGAGATCGCCTACTTCCTGGGCGATGCAGAGCCGGCGCTGTTCGTCTGCGATCCGGCCAAGCACGAGGCCCTCGCGCCCGTGGCGCGGGATGCCGGCGTGCCGGTGGTGCACACCCTCGACGCGAAGGGGCACGGCACCCTGGCCGAGGCTGCCGATGCCGAGACGGAAGCCTTCACCGACGTGGCCCGCGGCCCGGACGACCTCGCGGCCATCCTGTACACTTCGGGCACCACCGGGCGCTCGAAGGGCGCCATGCTGAGCCACGAGAACCTCGCCTCGAACGCCCGCACCCTCGTGCAGGCCTGGCGCTTCACGGCGGAGGACGTGCTGCTCCACGCGCTGCCGGTGTTCCACACCCACGGCCTGTTCGTCGCCACCAACACGGTGCTGGCCAGCGGCGGCACGATGCTGTTCCTTGGCCGGTTCGACCCGGCCCAGGTCCTCGCCCTGCTCCCGCGCGCCACCGCCATGATGGGGGTGCCGACCTTCTACACCCGCCTGTTGAAGGAGGCCGGCCTGACGCCGGCCGTCACCGCTGGAATCCGCCTCTTCGTCTCGGGGTCGGCGCCGCTGCTGGCCGAGACGCACCGCGACTGGCAGGCCCGTACCGGCCACGCCATCCTCGAGCGCTACGGCATGACCGAGACCAACATGAACACCTCGAACCCCTATGCGGGTGCGCGGGTCGCGGGCACCGTCGGCCCGGCCCTGCCGGGCGTGGCCGTGCGGGTGGTCGATCCGGAGACCGGGGCGGTGCTGGCGGCCGATGCCGTGGGCATGATCGAGGTGAAGGGCCCGAACGTCTTCCAGGGCTACTGGCGGATGCCGGAGAAGACCGCGGCCGAGTTCAAGGCCGATGGCTTCTTCGTCACCGGCGATCTCGGCAAGATCGACCCGGACGGCTACGTCCACATCGTCGGGCGCGGCAAGGACCTCATCATCACGGGGGGCTACAACGTCTACCCGAAGGAGATCGAGAACGAGATCGACGCCCTGCCGGGCGTGGTCGAATCGGCGGTGATCGGCCTGCCCCACGCCGATTTCGGCGAGGGCGTCACGGCGGTTGTGGTGGGCCGGGCCGGCGTGCCGGACGAGGCCGCGATCCTGCGAACGCTCGAAGGGCGGCTCGCGCGCTACAAATGCCCCAAGCGCGTGCTCTTCGTCGACGAACTGCCGCGCAACACCATGGGCAAGGTCCAGAAGAACCTGCTGCGCGAGGCGCATGCGGGCCTCTACGCCCGGACCGGTACGGGCGCATGAGACGGGCCGAACGCTCCGGAACCGGGGCTCGCGCCGCACGTCTGCGACGGTCGACGACTCGGTCGGCACGCGGTGCGAACCCGCTGCCCGCATAGCCCGCAGCGTACCCAAGTGCCTTTTGGCCCGTGCGGTTCGTACGGAGGCTGACAAGTCCGCCCTGGTGCGGAACGGCCAAGCCTGCCTTACGTTGTGCCAGCGCGCCGAAACGACGCGCGTCTCCTGCCTGGTTCCCCGATGTCGTCCTCTCCCCGTCCCACGCCCGATTCCGGCGCCTCCGGCTCCGTGCTCTGGACGCTTCTCCTCGGGACAGCGCTGATCGCCCTCGCGGCGGCGCCGAAGGGGCCGCGCCGTGCGGGGCCGGTGCCGCGGACCGTCGCGCCCGCGACCGATCGCGGGGCTCGCTCGCACGAGGGGGAAGCGGCCGACTACGTCGCGGCGACGCAGGTCGCGCGTGGGCGCGCCGCGGGCTCGCCCACCGAGATCACCGCCTCGGGCTGGAAGGATATCCTTTACCGAGTCTATCTCGAGTTCAATCAGGACCGGGTCCTGTCGGTGGCGGCGGGCGTGACCTTCTACTCGCTGCTCTCACTGTTTCCGGCCATCGCCGCGCTCGTCTCCTGCTACGGCCTCGTGGCGGATGTCGGCTCGATCAACGAGCACCTTGCCAGCATGCAGGGCGTGCTGCCCTCCGGCGCCATCGAGATCATCGGCGACCAGGTCAAGCGCATCGCCGCCAAGGGCAACGGCACCCTCGGCCTGACCTTCTTCACCAGCCTCCTGCTCTCCCTCTGGAGCGCCAATGCCGCCATGAAGGCGATGTTCGACGCCCTGAACGTGGTCTACGAGGAGGAGGAGAAGCGCTCCTTCATCATGCTGAACCTGCGTTCGCTCACCTTCACCATCGGGGCGCTCGTCTTCACTATCCTGGCCCTCACGGGCATCGTCGTGCTGCCGGTGGTGTTCAAGTTCGTGGGCCTGAGCGACACCGCCTGGCTCATCGCTCTGCTGCGCTGGCCCGCGCTCCTAGTCGTCCTGCTCGGGGGGCTCTCCCTGCTCTACCGCTACGGTCCGAGCCGCCAGCGCCCGCGCTGGCGCTGGGTCGGCGTCGGCGGTGCGATCGCGGGCCTGCTCTGGCTGCTCGCCTCGATCCTGTTCTCCTGGTACGTCTCCAGCTTCGGCAACTACAACGAGACCTACGGCTCCCTCGGCGCCGCCATCGGCTTCATGACGTGGATCTGGATCTCCACGACGATCGTGCTCCTCGGGGGCGAGATCAACGCCGAGATGGAGCACCAGACCGCGCGCGACACCACCACCGGTCCCGAGTTGCCCATGGGCGCCCGCCGGGCGCGCATGGCCGATACCCTCGGCGCCGTCGCTTGAGGGCGGCCTCCCCACGGGGACACCGGGCGCCTATCTAGGAGGCATCTTCCCCGCCTCTCAGGAGTACAGGCCCGATGTCTTCGCTTCCCAAATCTTCTCCGCCTACCACGTCTTCTCCGCCGACCTCATCGGCCACTCCGGACGAGGTCCAGACCCGCAGCGAGGCCGAATGGCGCGAGATCCTCTCGCCGGACCAGTATCGCGTGCTGCGCGAGCACGGCACCGAGCGGGCCGGGACCAGCTGCCTCAATGCCGAGAAGCGCCCGGGCGTGTTCCACTGCGCCG
This sequence comes from Methylobacterium sp. BI1, assembly GCF_056680125.1. Lineage (NCBI taxonomy): Bacteria > Pseudomonadati > Pseudomonadota > Alphaproteobacteria > Hyphomicrobiales > Methylobacteriaceae > Methylobacterium > Methylobacterium sp. BI1. The sequence goes on from NZ_CM155267.1 coordinate 950,306, forward strand.
GCTGCGACGCGCCGCTCTTCGTCACCGGCACGAAGTTCGAGAGCGGCACCGGTTGGCCGAGCTTCTTCGATCCCCTCGACGACGCGGTGGAAACCACCGTCGACCGCAGCCATTGGATGACCCGCACCGAGGTGCATTGTGCTCGCTGCAAAGGCCATCTCGGCCACGTCTTCGACGACGGCCCCCCGCCCACCGGACTGCGCTACTGCATGAACGGCCTCTCCCTGCGCTTCGAGCCGGAGGCCTGACGGGCATCGCGCACGCAAGGCCGGCCGGGTTTCCATGGGGACGGATCGGCGGATGACGGGGAACGACGGCGGGGATGGTCTTGATTTCGCCGTCGTTTTGCTTAGTCCGGAACGAGAATTATTAACCGATCTGCCCCGGCTACGCGGGGAATGAACACAGATCATATCCTATGTCATTGTTCCACGTGGAGGGCCGCCGGGCCCGGCGCGGGGAACCACCTCACAGCCGGTCTGTCCACCTCGCGTCGCGGGAGGTCGGCGGCCCTGACGTCAGTGTCGGCCCGGACCTCTACCGCCGGGTCGACCGACATCGCGGAGAATGTCGATGAGCCTCGTACGCCGGTTTCTCGTGGCCCCCGCCCTGGTCCGCCTCATCCGCAAGGAGCGCGGGGGCTCCCGGATCACCGAGGGCTACTTCGCCCCCCAGGCCGGCCGCGTCTCCTACGTCCGGGTCGACGGGCAGGCCTGCCACCTCGTCCTGGTGACGTCGGCGCCGGACGGTACCTCCAGCGAAGAGCGCACCGACGTGCCGCGTGCGCACGGCGATGCCCTGATGGACGTCTGCTCCGGCAAGGCCGCCTACGACCGCACGGCGCTCGCCCTCGGCGGCGGCCGCGAGGCGCTGATCGACCGCTACGTGGCGCCCGGGGAGTTCGACCTCGTGAGCGTGTCCTTCGACGGCGCCGACGAGGCCCAGGGGTTCCCGGTGCCGGCCTGGTTCGGGCCCGAGGTCACCGGCGATTCGAGCTACGACCGGCATGCGGTGGCCCTCCAGGGCGTGCCGCATCCCGGCGAGATCGGCCTGTCCAACGCCGCCCTCGACGCCGTTCTCGACCTGATCGAGCCGCGCTTCGGCTTCGGCCGCTACGGCGCTCCGAAGACCAATGCCGGCGACGGCGACGGGATGATGAAGGCGCTGCGCCGGGTCACGGCCGGCGGCGCCGCGGCGGCACCGGTCGCCGCCGAGGCCGTGCCCGCGTCGTCGCCTCCGGCCGAGGAGCCTGCTCCGGTCGAGGCACAGGCGGCCGCCGGGCCCGAGGTGGGAGACGCCCACGCCCAGCCGGACACCGCGAACGAGCCCGCCGCCGAGAGCGCGCCCGCCATCGATTCCCGCATCGACGACGTGATCGAGAGCCTGTCGCAGGCGCTCGGCAACCCGCAGCCGCAGCCGAAGGGGGCCGCGCGCGGCGAGGACGACATCGCCGCCGAGTTCGAGCGCTGGACCGTACGGCCCCGTCGCACGCAGCAGACCTGAGCGACCGTCGACGGCCAGGGAAGTTCGCACCGCGCGCCCTGACGGGAGCGCGCGACCGGTCAAGCGTATGGGCCGGCGCTCGCGAGAGCGCCGGCCCATACGCGTTCCGCGACATCGCTGCCGCGCCGAGAGCCGAAGCCAGCCCTCATCCGGCGCCATTCCGCCTGCCTGCCATCCGAGCCTTTTCCCCGCGAAGGGCATGTTAGTGCTCGTGGTTTGTCATCGCAGCCCACCGCCTGCGATTGAGCGACGCGAATAAACTGGCTAGCGTCGGGATTAACAATCAGTGGGTTGCGCAAGGCGCAGCGGGAGGGATCATGGCCCAGGCGACGACGTATGGAACGGCACCGGCTGCGGTCCCACGTCCGGTCAAGGAGCCCTGGTACAAGGTGCTCTACATCCAGGTGCTGATCGCGATTGCGCTCGGCGTGCTCCTCGGCTGGTTGCATCCCGAATGGGGCAAGTCGGTCAAGTGGCTCGGGGATGCCTTCATTGCCCTGATCAAGATGATGATCGCCCCGATCATCTTCTGTACAATTGTGCACGGCATCGCCTCGATCGGAGACCTGAAGAAGGTCGGCCGCGTCGGCTTGAAGGCGCTCGTCTACTTCGAGGTGGTCTCGACCATCGCGCTGCTCATCGGCGTCCTTGTGGGCGAGGTCGTCAAGCCGGGCGCCGGCTTCAATGCCGACGTCACCAAGCTCGATGCCAAGGCGGTTGAGAAATACGCCAAGATGGCCGCCGACGACTCGGTGACCGGCCACATCATGGCCCTGATCCCGAAGAGCTTCTTCGACGCCTTCGCCACCGGCGACCTGCTGCAGGTGCTGCTGATCTCGATCCTCACCGGCGTCGTCGTCACCGGCATGGGTCAGCGCGGCGAGGCGATCACTCACGCCATCGACACGGCCGGGCAGATCTTCTTCCGCATCATCGGCCTCGTGGTGAAACTCGCCCCGATCGGCGCCTTCGGCGCCATGGCCTTCACCATCGGCCAGTACGGCATCGGCAAGGTGATCGATCTCGCCTGGCTCGTCGGCACCTTCTACGTCACCGCCTTCCTGTTCGTGATCCTGGTGCTCGGCGGCATCGCCCGGGTCGCCGGATTCTCGATCTTCAAGTTCCTCGCCTACATCAAGGACGAGCTCCTCATCGTCCTCGGCACGTCGTCCTCCGAAACCGTGCTGCCGCACATGATGACGAAGATGCGCCGCCTCGGTGCGTCGGACTCCGTGGTGGGCCTCGTGATCCCGACGGGCTACTCGTTCAACCTCGACGGCACCAACATCTACATGACCCTGGCCTCGCTGTTCCTGGCCCAGGCCGTGGGCGCGGACCTCTCCTTCGGCCAGTACGCGACCATCATCCTGGTGGCGATGCTGACCTCCAAGGGCGCCTCCGGCGTCACCGGCGCGGGCTTCATCACCCTGGCGGCCACGCTCAGCGCCATCCCCAACAACCCGGTGCCGGTGGCGGCCATGACCCTGATCCTCGGCGTCGACAAGTTCATGTCGGAGTGCCGGGCCATCACCAACCTCATCGGCAACGGCGTCGCCACCGTGGTGGTCAGCCGCTGGGAGGGCGAACTCGACACGGAGAAGCTGCGCCAGGTCATGGCGCACCCGGTCTCCATCGGCACCGACATCTCCGACCACGCCCCGGAGATGGAGCCGAGCGCCACCGCCCCTGCGGCGTCCCCGATCCCCGCCGCGGCGCGCTGACGGGACCCGGACCTGTCCGAAACCCTGCGCATCGGCATCGATCTCGGCGGCACCAAGATCGCCGGGATTGCCCTCGCGCCCGATGGGACGACGCGGGCCGAGCAGCGGATCGCCACGCCGCGGGACGATTACGCCGCGACGCTGACGGCCATCGCGGATCTGGTCCGCGACCTGGAGACGCGCGCGGGTGCCCCCGGTACGGTCGGCATTGGCATGCCCGGGGCGATCTCGCCCCGGACCGGCCTCGTGAAGAATGCCAACTCGGTCTGGCTGAACGGCCGGCCCTTCGCGCAGGATCTCGAGCGCCTCCTCGCTCGCCCGGTGCGCCTCGAGAACGATGCCAACTGCCTCGCGGTCTCCGAGGCCGTCGACGGGGCCGGCGCCGGCCTGCCCGTCGTCTGGGCCCTCATCCTCGGGACCGGCGTCGGCTCCGGGATCGCCCTGCAGGGGCGGGCCCTCTCGGGACGCGACCGGATCGCCGGCGAATGGGGCCACAACCCGCTGCCGTCCCCCCGCGACGACGAGCGTCCCGGCCCGGCCTGCTATTGCGGCCGGCACGGATGCCTCGAAACCTGGGTCTCCGGTCCGGCTCTGGCCGCCGACCACGGGCGTTCCACGGGCACGACGACCCGCGGCGAGGCGGTGATCGCGTCCCTGCGGGCGGGCGACGCGGCGGCCCTGGCGACCCTCGATCGCTACCTCGATCGCCTCGGGCGCGGCATCGCCCACGGGGTCAACCTGATCGACCCGGACGTCATCGTCATCGGCGGCGGCCTCTCGCGGGTGCCGGAGATCCTTGCGGGACTGCCCGGACGCGTGGCGCCGCACGTCTTCTCCGACGCGTTCGACACGCCGATCCGCCCGAGCCGGCACGGCGACGCCTCCGGAGTCCGCGGGGCGGCATGGCTCTGGAACGGGCCCTGAAACGCCTGCGCGATCGATGCCGGGGATGACACCCGAGGCGCTTGTCAGGGCTTCCGTTTTCACATAAAGATATCTTTATGTCTAACGCGGGACCTTCCTCAGCCACGGCTCTACCGTTTTCGGACGCCCTCGCCATCCTGAGGGCGGCGGCCGAGGAGACGCGCCTGCGCATCCTCGCGCTCCTGGCCGCCGGAGAGCTCTCGGTCTCGGACTTGACCGACATCCTGGGCCAGTCGCAGCCGCGCATCTCGCGCCATCTGAAGCTGCTCGTGGAGGCCGGTCTGGTGGAGCGGCATCGCGAGGGGGCCTGGGCTTTCTTCCGCCTCGTGGAGGATCGCGCCGCCCTGGTCGAGCCGCTGGTAGCCGGCCTCGATGCCGCCCGCGCCCCGCTCTCGGAGGATTTCGCCCGCCTGGAAGCCGTGCGCACCCAGCGTGCCGAGGCCGCCCAGGCCTTCTTCGCGCGCCTCGCCCCCAAATGGGACCATCTGCGCTCGCTGCACGTGCCGGAGGCCACCGTCGAGGCCGCGGTGCTCGACGTCTTGGGCGACCGGCCGATCCAGAACCTCGTCGATCTCGGCACCGGCACCGGGCGCATGCTCGGGCTCCTGGCAGGGCGCGCCGCCCGGGCGGTCGGACTCGATTCCAACCACGCCATGCTCTCGGTGGCGCGGGCGAATCTGGAGCGCCTCGGCCTGTCGCGGGTCGACCTGCGCCAGGGCGACATCCACGCGCCGCCCTTCGGGCGCGGCGGGTTCGACCTCGTCGTCGTCCACCAGGTGCTGCACTACCTCGACGATCCGGCCCGGGCCCTGCGCGAGGCCGTGCGTCTCGTCGCCCCCGGCGGTCGATTGCTGGTGGTGGATTTCGCCCCCCATGACCTCGAATTCCTGCGCGAGGCCCAGGCCCATCGCCGCCTCGGCTTCGCGCCCGAGCAGGTGACGGGCTGGCTCAACGATGCGGGCCTGCCCGCCGTCACCACGCGGGACCTCGCCCCCACCGGCGAGGTCGAGGACCAGTTGACCGTGACGCTCTGGCTCGCCACCGATGCGGCCGAGATGGCGGCGCCGGCGCCTGAGAGAATCCCGGAGCGGGCCGTCGCCTGAGGGCGCCGGTCCGTTTCCACCCGAACGCTGCACCCGTATCCTGATCGACGACCGTCTGAACCGATCGACATAGAGGACGACCCGATGCCATCCGCCTCCCACCATCGCGCCAGCCGCGACAGCTATCGTCCGATCCGGGTCTCCATCGAGTTCTTCCCCCCGAAGACCGAGGAGATGGAGAAAATTCTCTGGTCGTCGATCGAGCGCCTCGCGCCGCTGCAGCCGAAATTCGTCTCGGTGACCTATGGCGCGGGCGGCTCCACCCGCGAGCGCACCCACAACACCGTCGCCCGGATGGTCAAGGAGACGAGCCTCCAGCCGGCCGCCCACCTCACCTGCGTCGACGCCACCCGCGAGGAGATCGACGCCGTCGTGCAATCCTACTGGGATGCCGGCGTGCGCCACATCGTGGCCCTGCGCGGCGACCCGCAGGACGGGATCGGCACCGCCTACCGGCCGCACCCGGGCGGCTACGCCCAGACCTCCGATCTCGTCGCCGGCATCAAGCGCATCGGCGACTTCAAGGTTTCGGTCTCGGCCTATCCGGAGAAGCACCCGGAGGCATCCTCCCTCGATGCCGACATCGATGCCCTGAAGGCCAAGGTCGATGCCGGCGCCGACCAGGCGATCACGCAGTTCTTCTTCGAGAACGACATCTACCTGCGCTACGTCGACAAGGTGCGGGCGGCGGGCATCGACATCCCGATCATCCCCGGCATCCTGCCGGTGCAGAACTTCAAGCAGGCGGCGAACTTCGCCCGCCGGACCGGTGCCTCGGTGCCGTATTGGCTCGCAGCCCGCTTCGAGGGGCTCGACAACGACGTCGAGACCCGGCGCCTCGTGGCGGCGGCGGTGGCGGCCGAGCAGGTGCTCGACCTCGTCGACCATGGCGTCAACGACTTCCACTTCTACTCGATGAACCGCTCCGACCTCGTCTACGCCATCTGCCACGTGCTCGGCCTGCGGGCCCAGGCCCCGAAGGTCGCCGCCAAGGCCGCCTGATCAAGGCCGCCTGATCCCACGAAACCCCGGGGCGCCGAAGGCGAGCCCGGGACTCGACATCTCCACCGTGTCGAACCTCCCCTGTCGAACTTCACTGTCCGGACCCGTCGCGGTTCCGGGTTCCGGATGCCGCTCCGCGGTCCCGGAAGACGCGTGAGAACCCCATGACCGACCTGCGCCCCGTCGACGGAAAAGAGATCGAAGCCGCCCTGCGCCAGCGCGCGGGCGAGAAAATCCTCGTCCTCGACGGGGCGATGGGGACCGTGATCCAGCGGCTGGGCTACGGCGAGGCGGACTTCCGCGGCAGCCGCTTCGGCGACCATGCGCACGACCAGAAGGGCAACAACGACCTCCTGATCCTGACCCAGCCCGACGCGATCCGGCAGATCCACCTCGACTATTTCCTGGCCGGTGCCGACGTCTGCGAGACCAACACCTTCTCGGGCACCACGATCGCCCAGGCCGATTACGGCATGGAATCGATCATCCACGAGCTGAACGCGCAGGGCGCACGCCTCGCCCGCGAGGCCGCCCAGCTCGCCGAGGCGCAGGACGGCCGCCGCCGCTTCGTGGCCGGCGCCATCGGCCCGACGAACCGCACCCTGTCGATCTCGCCGGACGTCAACAATCCCGGCTACCGGGCTGTGACCTTCGACCAGGTCAAGCAGGCCTACGAGGAGCAGGTGCGCGGCCTGATGGATGGCGGCGCCGAGCTCATCCTGATCGAGACCATCTTCGACACCCTCAACGCCAAGGCGGCGGTCGCCGCCGCTTGGGCGGTGTTCGAGGAGCGGGGCATGGTCCTGCCGATCATGATCTCCGGCACGATTACCGACCTCTCCGGCCGCACCCTCTCGGGCCAGACCCCGGAGGCGTTCTGGAACGCGCTCCGCCATGCCAGCCCGCTCACCATCGGGCTGAACTGCGCGCTCGGTGCCAAGGAGATGCGCGGCCACATCTCGGAGCTGTCGCGCATCGCCGACACCCTGGTCTGCGCCTACCCGAATGCCGGCCTGCCCAACGAGTTCGGCCTTTACGACGAGAGCCCCGAGGCCATGGGCAAGCTGGTGGGCGAGTTCGCCACCGCCGGCCTCGTCAACATGGTCGGCGGCTGCTGCGGCACCACGCCGGACCACATCCGCGCCATCGCGCAGGCCGTCGAAGGGTGCAAGCCCCGGGCGATTCCCAAGGTGCCCCGCCTCATGCGCCTGTCGGGCCTGGAGCCCTTCACGCTGACGAAGGAGATCCCCTTCGTGAACGTGGGCGAGCGCACCAACGTCACCGGCTCGGCCAAGTTCAGGAAGCTCATCACCGCCGGCGACTACGCCGCCGCCCTCGACGTCGCTCGCGACCAGGTCGCGGCGGGCGCCAGCATCATCGACGTCAACATGGACGAGGGCCTGCTCGACTCCGAGAAGGCGATGGTGGAGTTCCTCAACCTCGTCGCCGCCGAGCCCGACATCGCCCGCGTGCCGGTGATGATCGATTCCTCGAAGTTCCACGTCATCGAGGCCGGGCTCAAGTGCGTCCAGGGCAAGGCGATCGTGAACTCGATTTCCATGAAGGAGGGGATCGAGAAGTTCATCGCCGACGCGCGGGTGTGCCGCTCCTACGGCGCCGCCGTGGTGGTGATGGCCTTCGATGAGCAGGGCCAGGCCGATACGCTGGAGCGCAAGGTCGAGATCTGCACCAAGGCCTACAAGGTCCTGACCGAGGAGGTCGGCTTCCCGCCGGAAGACATCATCTTCGATCCGAACGTCTTCGCGGTCGCCACCGGCATCGAGGAGCATAACGGCTACGGCGTCGCCTTCATCGAGGCGACCAAGGTCATCCGCGAGACCCTGCCCCACGCCCACATCTCGGGCGGCATCTCGAACCTGTCCTTCGCCTTCCGCGGCAACGAGCCCGTGCGCGAGGCGATGCACGCGGTGTTCCTCTACCACGCGATCCAGGTCGGCATGGACATGGGCATCGTGAATGCCGGCCAGCTCGCGATCTACGACGAGCTGCCGCCGGAGCTCCGCGACCTCTGCGAGGACGTCGTCCTCAACCGGCGCGACGACGCCACCGACCGCCTGCTGGAGGCGGCCGAGCGCTTCAAGTCCGGCGGCGGCGTCCAGGCCAAGACCGCCGACCTGTCCTGGCGCGAGGCGCCCGTCGAGAAGCGCCTGGAGCACGCGCTGGTCAACGGCATCACCGAGTTCGTGGTGGCCGACACAGAGGAGGCGCGCCTGAAGTCCGCGCGTCCGCTCCACGTCATCGAAGGCCCGCTGATGGCCGGCATGAACGTGGTCGGCGACCTGTTCGGCTCGGGCAAGATGTTCCTGCCGCAGGTGGTGAAGTCGGCCCGCGTGATGAAGCAGGCGGTCGCCTATCTCGAACCCTTCATGGAGGCGGAGAAGCTCGCCAACGGCGGCGACGGCAAGCGCCAGGCCGCCGGCAAGATCCTGATGGCGACCGTGAAGGGCGATGTGCACGACATCGGCAAGAACATCGTCGGCGTCGTGCTCGCCTGCAACAACTACGAGATCATCGATCTCGGCGTGATGGTACCGGCGGCCAAGATCCTCGACGTCGCCAAGCGCGAGAACGTCGACATCGTCGGCCTGTCCGGCCTGATCACCCCGTCGCTGGACGAGATGGTACACGTCGCGGCCGAGATGGAGCGCGAGGGCTTCGACGTGCCGCTCCTGATCGGTGGTGCCACCACGAGCCGCGTCCACACGGCGGTGAAGATCCACCCCTCCTACAACCGGGGCCAGACCGTCTACGTCACCGATGCGAGCCGCGCCGTCGGCGTGGTCTCCAGCCTGCTCTCGAAGGAGACGCGGGATTCGACCATCGCCAACATCCGCGCCGAGTACCGCAAGGTCTCGGACGCCCATGCCCGCTCGGAGCTCGACAAGCAGCGGTTGCCGCTGGCGAAGGCCCGCGCCAACCCGTTCCGGATCGACTGGTCGGGCTACCAGCCGAAGAAGCCGAGTTTCACCGGCGTGCGGGTCTACTCGTCCTACGAGGTCGCCGACCTCGTGCCCTACATCGACTGGACGCCGTTCCTGCAGACCTACGAGTTCAAGGGCCGCTACCCGGCGATCTTCGAGGACCCCAACCAGGGCCCGGCCGCCAAGGCGCTGTTCGACGACGCACAGGCGATGCTGAAGCAGATCGTGGCTGAGCGCTGGTTCAACCCGAAGGCCATCATCGGCTTCTGGCCGGCCAACAGTGTCGGCGACGATATCGCGCTCTATACCGGCGAGAGCCGGTCCGAAAAGCTCGCGACCTTCTTCGGCCTGCGCCAGCAGCTGACGAAGCGCGACGGGCGCGCCAACACCTGCCTGTCCGACTTCGTGGCGCCGGCCGAGACCGGCATCGCCGACTATGTCGGTGGCTTCGTCGTCACGGCGGGCCTGGAGGAGGTTCGCATCGCCGAGCGCTTCGAGCGGGCCAACGACGATTACCGCTCGATCCTGGTCAAGGCGCTCGCCGACCGCATCGCCGAGGCGTTGGCCGAGCGCATGCACGAGCGGGTCCGCCGCGAGTTCTGGGGCTACGCCGCCGACGAGACCTTCTCGCCGGAAGATCTCGTGCGCGAGGAATATGCCGGTATCCGTCCCGCCCCCGGCTATCCCTCGCAGCCCGACCACACCGAGAAGGTCACGCTGTTCGATCTCCTCAAGGCGGAATCGCGCATCGGCGTGAAGCTCACCGAGTCCTACGCCATGTGGCCGGGCTCCTCGGTCTCGGGCCTCTACATCGCCCATCCGGAGGCGCATTACTTCGGCGTCGCCAAGGTGGAGCGCGATCAGGTCGAGGACTACGCCATCCGCAAGGGCATGGACCTGCGCGAGGTCGAGCGCTGGCTCGGCCCGATCCTGAACTACGATCCGGCCCGCTACCTCGCGGCGGCCGCCGAGTAGGGCTTCCGGGCCGCCGTCCGCCAATGGCAGGACGGCGGCACCGGAAACCACCGGAGTGTGGCCGCGGGAGGCTTGACCGTGGGCGCGGCTGCGCTTCAATGCCGACCCGGCTCAACCATGGCCCGAGACCAGCTGAAGGGCGCCCCGATCGTGTACCGGCTCACCGGCTCCCTCGTCGCCACCGTCGCCCTCGGGCTCGTCGCCTCGGGCTGCACGGGCTTCGCCTATATTTCCAAGACCTATGTCAGCCTGCCGCCCCAGGTGGTGACGATCGGCTGCAAGGACCCCTACGAGGTCTATGACCAGCGCCGGGTGCGCAAGATGCTGATCGTCTCCAATGCCCTGCGGGAGACCACCGGCTGCGGCATCGACGATGCGTTCGCCGGCGGCGATCCGGCCCTGACCCGGGTCAAGCGCTTCCGTGAGGCGGCGCGCACCTACCTGAACGAGACGGGGCGCGAGGATTGCCGGGTCCGGGGCGAGACCGTGTTCACCGACCTGCAGACCGAGTTCACCTACACCTGTGCGGCGCCGATCGAGCCCCGCGACGCCAAGGTGCAGACCCTGCCGGGCCGCAGCAACCGCGTCGGCCTCTAGCGCTCGCCCGAGCCGGAGGCACGCGGAAACGTCCGCTCCATCGCGTCGCCCGAAGCGGCCAGCAATGCCCGCGCCAGGGTGCGGGCTTCCTCCCGGTCGAGGGCCAGGATCGCCGTGACTGGTGCGCCGTTCAGGCCGGGCAGGCCGATTTCGACCCGGACCCCGTCGGGCGCGGCCGCCACCGCGATGCTCCAGTCCCGTTCTCCGCTCATGGGCCGTCCGCCTCTCCCGTGCCCTCGACCCTTCCGGTCGCCGGCGGTCCTGCACTATTGATCTTGCATGACCGATCCGATGGCGTGAGGCCAGGGGGCGTAAGATCCGACCCGCGATTGACGCCGAGCCGCCCCCTGGTGTTTGTGCGCCCCGACCCATCCCGGCCCCCCGGGCGCGGCGATCATTCAGGGAAGGAAGACCCCATGTCCGAGATCTGGTTCCGTACCGGCGAGGCGACCGTGCTCGCGGCGGAAGGGCAATACACCGACGCGATGCCGGAGGTGCTGATCGGCTCCACCCGCGGCCCGGCGGGCCAGGCCTTCGCCGGCATGATGGGCCAGGTCCAGGGCCACACCCGGATGTTCGTGGTGCGCGACCTCAATCAGCTCGTGCGCCCGGCCACGATTATGACGACGAAGGTCACGATTCATACGGCCGAGTATGCCGAGTTGCTCGGCGGTGTCGTCCAGGCCGCCACGGGGGACGCCATCATCGACTGCGTGATCGAGGGCGTCCTGCCCAAGGACGGGCTCGACGAGCTCTGCATGATCATCATGATCTGGCTGGACGAGCGCTGCGGATCCGACCCGAACGTCGACCGCAAGGATCTCTACCGGACGAATTACGAAGCCACGAAGCTGGCGATCGCCCGCGCCATGAAGGGCGAGCCGACGATCGACGAGCTCATCGCAAACCGGAAGACGGTGAAGCACTACGCCCTGGAAGACGTGATCGAGTACTGATCCGTTCGGGATCGCGACGGCGCGCGGATCCAGGGCGATCCGCGCGTCCGGGGACGGCTAGCCGGGCGGGATCCGCCCCACCGAGCACAGGGTGCGGATCGAGCCGCTGGCGTCGGTGTAGCAACTCGCCGACCAGCCGTTCTGCTGGATGAAGGACTTGCGCCGATCCTTCAGGGCGGTGGCGTAGGCCGTGCCGATGGCGGCCTGGACCGCGCCGGCGCTCTCCCCCACCACGATCTCGGCCGCCAGGGCGAGATCGGCGAAGTAGGCCGCCGAGGGCGTCGGATCGGAGGAGGCCGCCTGCACGATGGGCTCGGCCCGGCAGGTCAGGTCGAGCTTCAGGCCGCCGGGGACCCGCAGGTCGATGCTGGGGCCGGTGCGCCGGCCGACCTTGCCGCCCATGGCGCCCGCGATCCGGGCGGCGAGGCCGTCGCACTCGTCGGCCCGGGCGAGGCCGGTTCCGAGCAGGCTCGCGCCGAGGAGCAGGGGGAGGAGGGCGCTGCGCAGTCGCATGGTCGGGCTGTCCGGGGAGGTGAGGCCCTTCAGGGCGTGAAGGCAAGGCGGACCACCGTGCCGCCCTCGTTGCTGTAGGTAAGCTGGCCGCCGAGCTGTCCGGCGAGGCCCTGGGCGATGCGGAAGCCGAGGCTGCGGGTGGCGTCCGGGTCGAAATCCGCTGGCATGCCGCGCCCGTCATCCGCGATGACGAGCTGCAGGCGCTCCGCATCGAGCCGCTCGAGCTGGATCGTGATGGTGCCCCGCCGCCCATCCGGGAAGGCATGTTTCAGGGCGTTGGTCACCACCTCGACCACCAGGAGCGACAGGGTGGTGAGCTGGGTGAGGTCGAACCGCAGGGGCGGCGTGTCGACGAGGCAGACGATGTTCTGCGCGCCCGTGGCATCGAGGAGGTCGGTGCAGAGTTCCGTCAGGTACTGGCCCACCGGGCGCTCGATGCTGCTCGGGTCGTACAGGCGCCGATGGATGCGCGAGATCGTCTCCAGCCGCACCCGTGCCTCGTCGAGGGCGGCGAGGGCCGCCTTCGGGTCGTTGCCGACCTTGCGCTTCTGCAGGGTCAGCAGGGCGGCCACGAACTGCATGTTGTTGGCGACCCGGTGCTGCAACTCCTGAAACATCGTGCGCTGCTGCTCGTAGAGCCCGGCCGAGACCTGCCGCTCGGTGCGCAGCCGCTCGCCCGCCCGGTGCATGACGTGGATCAGCGCGATGTCGACCGCGACGATGAAGACGTAGAAGCACAGGGCCAGGGCGGTCGGCCCGTCGATGATGAAGCTGCTGGCGGGCGGGATGAAGAAGTACCAGGCGGCGAGCCCGCTCAAGGCCGCACAGGTGATGCCGGGCCGCAGGCCGAAGAAGAAGGTCGTGAGGATCACGGCCGGGAAGAACGTCAGGTAGGGAAAGCCCGGCGGCAGGATGTCGTCGAGGGCGAAGCGCAGCCCGAGGGCGAGAGCCGAAGCGGCCAGGGCGGCTCCCTCGCCCAGCCAGGGGCGCGCGCGCAGCTGCTCGGTCGCGTGCACGACCTGCCAGCCTTTCCACCAGGGGGCGTGTGTCGATGAGTGGGACAGCGTCGTGGTCTCGTGGCGGTTTGGATAAGTCTCGCGGAGGTTTGGAAAAGCTCTAGTCTCGGGCCGGCCGGGTGGCCAGCGGGTCGGACCCGCGGTCGCGATTCAGCCTCAATGAAAATCGCGGCTGCGGTAAATGCGTCGATCCTCCGGGGCCCCGAAATCGGTGGTCTCGGGCGGCAGCCGCAGGCCTCCGGCGCGCAGGTCGCGCAAGGCGGAGGAGAGGTCGCGGAACTGCTCGGCCAGGAGGTGCACCACGAGGCCCTGGCGCTGCACCCGGCCGCGTACCGCCAGGAAGCGGGCGCCCATGGCGGTCGCGCGATGGGCCTCGAACACGTCGCGCCAGACGATGACGTTGGCGATCCCGGTCTCGTCCTCCAGGGTCAGGAACACGGTGCCGCGCGCCGTGCCGGGCCGCTGCCGGGTAAGGACGAGGCCCGCCACGGTGACGCGGGCATTGTTCGCCACGCGGGACCCGTCGTGGTGGTCGCGGGCGGGGATCGCGCCGATCCGGGCGAGCCGTGTCCGGAAGAACGCCACCGGGTGGCCCTTCAGGGAGAGGCCGGTGGCGGCGTAGTCCTCCGCCACGTGCTCGGAGGCCGCCATGGCGGGCAGGGCCATGGTGGGTTCGGCCCGGAACAGCCCGTCATCGGCATGGAAGGCGAAGAGCGGCATCGGCGTATCGAGGAGATGGCCCCGCCGGTCGCCCTCGGTCCGCAGGGCCGCCTTGCGGGCGGAGGTGCCCTCCAGGGTCCGCACCGCCCAGAGGGCGGCCCGCCGGTCGAGGTCGAGGGAGCGGAACGCGTCCGCCTCGGCCAGCCGTTCCAGGGCGTTGCGGGGCAGGGCGAGGGCCGCCTGCAGGCCCTCGATGCTGGCATAGCCGTTGCCCCGCAGGGCGACGAGACGGTGCATGGCGGCCTGCGGCACGCCGCTCACCTGGCGAAGGCCGAGGCGCACGGCGAAGCGCCGCGGGACGCCGGGCGGCGGGGGCTCCAGGGCCGGTTCGAGGGTGCAGTCCCAGGCGCTGGCGTTGACGTCGACGCCGCGCACCTCGACCCCGTGGGCGCGGGCGTCGCGCACGAGCTGCGCCGGCTGGTAGAAGCCCATCGGCTGGGAGTTGAGGATCGCGGCGAGGAAGACGTCCGGGTGCCGGCACTTCATCCAGGCCGAGGCGTAGACCAGCAGGGCGAAGCTCGCCGCGTGGCTCTCCGGGAAGCCGTAGGTGGAGAAGCCCTCGATCTGCTTGAAGCAGCGCTCGGTGAAGTCGCGCGGGTAGCCGCGGCCCACCATGCCCTCGACGAACTTGGTGCGGAAGTTCACGATCTGGCCGTTGTGCCGGAAGGTCGCCATGGCCCGGCGCAGGCCGTCGGCCTCGTGCGGTGCGAACCCGGCGGCGGTGATGGCGATCTGCATCGCGTGCTCCTGGAACAGCGGCACGCCGTAGGTTCGCTTGAGCACGCTCTCGAGCTCGTCCTTCGGCCCGTGATCGGGATGGGGAGAGGGATAGCTGACCGGCTCCAGCCCCTGGCGCCGGCGCAGATAGGGGTGGACCATGTCGCCCTGGATCGGCCCCGGCCGCACGATCGCCACCTGCACCACGAGGTCGTAGAACTCCCGCGGCTTCAGGCGCGGCAGCATCGACATCTGCGCCCGGCTCTCGACCTGGAACACCCCGACGGAATCGGCCTCGGCCAGCATCGCGTAGGTGTCCTCGTCCTCGCGCGGCAGGTCGGCGAGCGTCGGGTAATCGTGCCCGTAATCCTGCCGCAGGAAATCGACGCCCCGGCGCAGGCAGCTCAGCATGCCGAGCGCCAGCACGTCGACCTTCATCAGGCCGAGCACGTCGATGTCGTCCTTGTCCCACTCGATGAAGGTCCGGTCCGCCATGGCGGCGTTGCCCACCGGCACGGTCTCGTCGAGGCGCCCGCGGGTCAGCACGAAGCCGCCCACATGCTGCGACAGGTGGCGCGGGAAGCCGATCAGCGCATGGGCGAGCTCCAGCGCCTGTCGGATCGACGGGTTGTCCGGGTCGAGGCCCGCCTGCCGGATATGGGCGTCGGGCAGGTCCTTGCCCCAGGAGCCCCAGACCGTGTCGGCCATCACGCCGGTGATGTCGGGGGGCAGGCCCAGGACCTTGCCGACCTCCCGGATGGCGCTGCGCGGGCGGTAGTGGATCACCGTGGCGCAGATCGCGGCGCGGTCGCGGCCGTAGCGGTCGTAGAGGTACTGGATCACCTCCTCGCGGCGCTCGTGCTCGAAATCCACGTCGATGTCGGGAGGCTCGGCCCGATTCTCCGAGATGAAGCGGGCGAAGAGCAGGCGGATCTCGGTGGGGTCCACCGCCGTGATGCCGAGGCAGTAGCAGACGACGGAATTGGCCGCCGAGCCGCGTCCCTGGCACAGGATGCCCCGCTTGCGCGCGAACTCGACGATGTCGAACAGGGTGAGGAAGTAGCGCGCATAATCCATCTTCGCGATGAGGCGCAGTTCGTCCTGGATTGTGTTCACGATTTGCTCTGGAATGCCGTCGGGATAGCGCCAGCCTGCCCGCTCCATGACCCGGTGGGCGAGGTAATCCTGCGCCCCGAAGCCGGGAGGGACCGGCTCGTCGGGATACTCGTATTTGAGTTCGTCGAGAGAAAAGTCGCAGGCCTGCACGATCTCGATCGTGCGGGCGACGGCCTCGGGGTGGTCGGCGAACAGGCGCGCCATCTCTTCGGCCGGCCGCAGGTGGCGCTCCGCGTTGGCCTCCAGGCGGTAGCCCGCCCCGTTCAGCGTACAGCCCTCGCGGATGCAGGCGACGATGTCCTGCAGGGGGCGCCGGTCGGGGTGGTGATAGAGCGCGTCCGACACCGCCACCAGGGGCGCGCCGAGGCGTAGCCCCAGCTCGGCGAGGCGTCCCAGGCGGCGGCGCTCGCCGCCGCGCCGCCGGTGGCTCCCCGCCAGGGCGACCCGGCCGGGGGCTTCGGCGGCGAGTTGGCGGACATGGCCGAGGAAGGGATCGTCGTCCCCGAAGCGCTCCGGCGGGACCGCGATCAGCATCTGGCCTTCGCTGGCGGCCAGAAGTTCCGAGAAGCCGAAGCGGCACTGGCCCTTCTCGGAGCGGCGGTTGCCGAGGGTGAGGAGCCGGCACAGGCGGCCGTAGGCGACCCGGTCCATCGGGTAGGCCACGGCCTCGAAACCCTCCTGCGTGACGAGGCGCACGCCGGGCAGGAAGCGGATGCCGGGCTCGCCGGCGGCGGCCCGCCGCTTCGCCTCGGCATGGCCCCGCACCACGCCCGCCAGGGTGTTGCGGTCGGCGATGCCGATGGCGTGCAGTCCGAGCTCGGCGGCCTGCCCCACCATCTCGCCGGGATGCGAGGCCCCGCGCAGGAATGAGAAGTTCGTGGTGACGGCGAGCTCGGCATAGGCGGGTGGTTCGGATATCGACCCCATCTTCCTTCCAGCTCCGCCGCACCCTCTGCAGTCGAGAACGAATCGTGATCGTTTCGGATCCCGGGGTGCCGGTTTCGGGCCGGTGAGTCAAAGTCTCGAAGGCGTCTGGCCAAGCTGTCCGGCCTGCGCTAGCCCGGTCTTCCCCAGACAGGATGTCCCATGCTCACCTGCGCGATCCTCGACGATTACCAGGGCGTCGGCCCGACGATGGCGGATTGGTCGGGCTTGGCGGACCGCCTCACCCTGCGCGACCTGCGCACAACCTTCGAATCGCGGGACGCGCTGGTCGATGCGATCCGGGACTGCGAGATCGTGGTGATGATGCGCGAGCGCACGCCGTTCCCGGCCGACCTCTTCGCGCGACTGCCGAAGCTGAAGCTCCTCCTCACCAGCGGGATGCGCAATCTGTCGATCGACTTGGCCGCCGCGCAGGCGCACGGCGTCACGGTCTGCGGCACCGCCAGCCATCCCGAGCCGCCGGTGGAACTGACCTGGGCGCTGATTCTCGGCCTCGCCCGCCGCCTCGTCCCGGAGGTGCAGGCCCTGCGGACGGGCGGCCCCTGGCAGTCGAGCGTCGGCAGCGATCTGGCCGGCCGCCGCCTCGGCCTCCTCGGTCTAGGCAAGACGGGCGCCCGGGTCGCCCGGATCGGCCAGGCCTTCGGCATGGAGGTCAGCGCCTGGAGCCCCAATCTCACGCCCGAGCGGGCCGCGGCCGAGGGCGTCGCCCTCGCGCCCTCCAAGGAGGCGCTGCTGGCGGCGAGCCACGTGGTCTCGATCCACCTCGTCCTCGGCGCGCGCACCCGCGGTCTCGTCGACGACGCGGCGCTGCGCCGGATGCGGCCCGAGGCGTTCCTGATCAACACCTCCCGCGCCGCGATCGTGGACGAGGCCGCGCTGCTGGCGGCCCTCACCGAGAACCGGATCGCCGGGGCCGGCCTCGACGTCTTCGAGACCGAACCGCTGCCGCCGGATTCGCCCTGGCGCACCCTGCCCAACGTGCTGGCGACGCCGCATCTCGGCTACGTCACGGAGCGGAACTACCGCACCTATTTTCCGGAGATCGTGGAGGACATCCGGGCTTTCCTCGATGGGGCGCCGATCCGCCTCTTGGGGTAAGCCGGCCGAAGCGGAGCCTCAGGCCCGCCCGTCGACGAAGGCCCGCATCAGCAGGTGCGCGATCGCCAGGGGCGGCGGGGTGGTCAGCCCGGCGGGATGGCGGCCCTCGAGCATCGCCGCGACGTCGTCCCGGGTGAACCAGCGCGCATCGGCGAGTTCCTCCGGATCCAGGGTGATGGCCGCGTCGAGGCTCTCGGCCACGCAGCCGATCATCAGCGAGGACGGGAACGGCCAGGGCTGCGAGGCGTGGTAGCGCACCGCGCCGATGGTGAGGCCGACCTCTTCGAAGGTCTCGCGCCGCACGGCGTCCTCGACGGTCTCGCCAGGTTCCAGGAAGCCGGCGAGGCAGGAATACATGCCCTCGTTGAAGCGCGGCGAGCGGCCGAGCAGGCAGGACTCCCCCCGGGTGATCAGCATGATCACCACGGGATCGGTGCGGGGGAAGTGGTGCGTCCCGCAAGCCGCGCATTCGCGGCGGTAGCCGCCGGCCGCGAGGCTGGTCGGGCTTCCGCAATGTGCGCAGAAGCCGTGGCGCGCATGCCAGCCGAGCAGGGACTTCGCCGTGGCGAGGAGGCCGAGTTCGTGCGGCGCGATCCGGCCCTCGCCGGCGAGGCTGCGCAGGTCGTTGGTCCGGAAGCCCGGTTCGGCGTCGAGGCCCTCGGCCAGCTCCGCCGGCACGGCCGCGGCGAAGACCGGGTCGCCGTCGAGGCGCCCGAGATAGAGCGTCAGGCTGCGCGGGCCCGTGCCGGCGGCCGCCTCCGGCGCCAGGAGCGCCGTGTCGCCGGCGAGCACGACGCGGTCGCCGGCCAGGACGACGATGCGGGCGCCGGGTGCGTCGAGGTCGGGGATCGCGGAGGCGCTCTCGGCGGAGTGGCGCACGAGGCGGTTCTGGACGTAGCCGAGCTGGCCCAACGGATCGGTCATCGCTTCAGGCCGCCGCGAACAGGGCGCCGATGCGCTCGATCATCTGGGCGCGGGCATGGTGGGGGTAGGGGGTCGCGGTGCCGACGCCCCAGACCGGCTTCGGCCAGGCCGGATCGGAGCGGAAGCGCCCGATCACGTGCACGTGGAGCTGGCTGACGACGTTGCCGAGCGCCGCGACGTTGACCTTGTCAGGCTTGGCGAGGGTCAGCATCACCCCGGTGGCGATCCGCATCTCGTCCATCAGCGCCTGCGCATCCACCGGTGACAGGTCGGTGATCTCGCTGGCGCCGGCCCGGCGCGGGACCAGGATCAGCCAGGGGAAGCGGGCATCGTCCATGAGGAGGGCGCTGCACAGGGCGAGGTCGCCCACATGCACGGTGTCGGCGGCCAGCTGCGGGTCGAGGGTGAAGTCTGTGCTCATCGCGACGCGATGTAGAGCGGAACCGTGGCCGATGCGAGGGGCGGCTCAGTCCGGGATGGCGTAGCCGACGGCGGAAAAGATCATGGCGATCACCGTGAGGCTCACCGCCACCCGGCTCCATTTCCCCATAGGCT
Source organism: Methylobacterium sp. BI1 (assembly GCF_056680125.1). Lineage (NCBI taxonomy): Bacteria > Pseudomonadati > Pseudomonadota > Alphaproteobacteria > Hyphomicrobiales > Methylobacteriaceae > Methylobacterium > Methylobacterium sp. BI1. The sequence goes on from NZ_CM155267.1 coordinate 969,633, forward strand.
CGGCCCCGGTGGGCTTCGAAGCCGTGGCTCCGAGCCGAAGGTCGTCCTCATGGCGCGCGATCAGGGTGTCGAGGCCCGGAAAGGCCCGCGCGGCAAGCCACAGCCACATGGCGACCGCCGCCAGGCTGAAAACTTCTCCGCTGCCGGTGAAAACCTGATCGAGCATGCATCGCCTCGATGAAAGGCCCCCCGTCGCAATCCATAAGCCAACCGCGGCGGCGATGCCAGTTGGTGGTCGATCGGGCGCGGTCAGGAGACCAAATCCGCAGGAAATTGCGGTATGTTTCCCGCGGCGCCGCCACGTTCCATGGGGATGCCGACATCGAAGGCCCCGGGCATGTCGCCACCGATTTTTTCCGCACCGCCCGTGGCGCCCACCCGTTCGCGACCCGGCCTAGCGACGACGGCCCCGGAAGAGAGCGCCGCTTGCCCGCCCGGGGCGTTGCGGCGGGAGGCCACCCTCGCCACGGACTTCGTGATGCGCGGTCGGGGCCTCCACACCGCCCGCCCGGTCGTCGTGCATGTCCAGCCGGCCGATGCGGGCGCGGGCATCGTGTTCCGGCGCCGTGTGCGCGGAGGCCGCATCATCCGTGTCCCGGCCCTGTGGGAGCGTCGCGTGTCCCAGCCCCTCTGCACGGCGCTCCAGGACGCCGAGGGGCTCCTCATCCGGACGGTGGAACACCTGCTGGCGGCGCTCAGCGCCCTGCGGATCGACAACGCGACCGTCGATCTCGACGCGGAGGAATTGCCGATCTTCAACGGCAGCGCGACGCCCTGGTGCGAGGCGATCCGGGACGCCGGACGGGTGGAGCTTCCGGCGCTCTGCACGATGATCCGCGTGCTGCGTAGCGTCGAGGTCCGCGACGGCCGCAGAACCCTGCGCATCGAGCCAGCCGAGCGTTTTTCCATCGCGGCACGCCTCGCCCTGGCGCATTTCGCGGAGATGTCGTGGGAAGGCGACGTGACGCCGGAGAGCTTCACCCGCGATCTGGCGCCGTCGCGCAGCTTTGGGCGCCTCAAATGGGCATTGCCCGCCCGGCTCTACGCCACCCTGACGCGGCGTCCGGTCCTGCGCGGCGCGAATTTCTCGACCACCGCCGCGATCATCGGGGGACGGGTCATCGGCGGCATGACCGTACCGGATGAGCCGGTCCGGCATCGGGCCCTGGATCTCGTCGGAGACCTGTCCCTCGCCGGGCATCCGATCCTCGGACACGTCACCGCGGCCCATACCGGCCATGAGTTGAATCACGCGCTGGTCGCGCGCCTGATGCGCGACCCTTCGGCCTGGGATCTGGTCACCGGCCCGGCCGGGTGATGCACCCCCTTCATCGCCGATCCTGCTCGTTGCCGAGACTCCTCACTGCCAAGACGCGGTCTCAGATCCCGCTGAACCAGTTGTAGCCCTGGTCCTCCCAGTAGCCGCCTGGATAGTCGTTGGTCACGAAGATCGCCGCGATGTGCTTGGGACTCTTGAAGCCGAGCTTCGTCGGCACCCGGACCCGCAGAGGATAGCCGTACTCGGGCGCGAGGGGCTGGCCGGCGAAGTCGAGGGCCAGGATCGTCTGCGGGTGCAGGGCGCTCGGCATGTCGAGGCTGCCGTAGTAACGGTCGGCGCACTTGAAGCCGACATACTTCGCGGTGAGGTCGGCGCCGGTCCGCTCCAGGAAGGTCCGCAGCGGCACGCCGCTCCATTGCCCGATCTGGCTCCAGCCCTCGATGCAGATGTGGCGGGTGATCTGGCTCTCCTGCGGCAGGGCCCGCAGCTTCGCCAGGGTCCAGGGCGCCTTGTCGGCGACGAGGCCGGAGACCTCGAGCTTCCAGGTCGCCTCGTCGATCTCCGGGATGTTGTCCGGCGGGTAGAAGGCGTTGAAGCGGAACGGGCTGTCGATCATCGAAGCCGGGTAGGTCGGGGCCAGGGTCGTGGGATCGAACAGCCATTGCTGGACCCGGTCGTTCGCCCGCGACATCGCCCAGAGGACGCGGTCGGCCAGGGTGCCGTTGCTGCCGGTGGAGAGGTCGCAGCCGGAGAGCAGGGTCAGGGCGCCCAGGGAAAGGCCACCGCGCAGCACCATCCGGCGCTCCAGGCGCGCGAGGTCGGGGGCGAGGTCGCGGCGCAGAACCTTGAGGCGGGCGGCGTCGTCGGGATCGCGGGACATCAGCGGACGGTCTCCTCGGTGACGCGGGCGCGGCCGGTGATCATCGCCAGCAGCGTGCTCGGCACGATGACCACCAGAGCGAGGTGCAGGAGAATGAAGCCCCCCAGGCCCGCCATGGCGCCGAAATGGACTCGCCGCGCCCACTCGTAACCGCCGAAGAGGTTCGCCAGCGCCTGCCACTGCACGGGCTTCCACAGGGCGCAACCGGAGGCGACCAGGAGGAGGCCGAGGGCGATGGCGACCAGATAGGCGAGGCGCTGGACGGCGTTGTAGCGGCCGACCCGATGGCTGAGCCGGAGCTTCAGGGCGGCGCGGGCGTCGCGCCAGACCGCGCCCGGACTCAGGGGCAGGAAGGCGGTGGCGAAGTGGCGGGCGAGGAGGCCGTAGATCAGGTAGGCGAGGCCGTTGAGGGCGAAGAGCCACATGGCGGCGAAGTGCCAGGCGAGGGCGCCGCCGAGCCAGCCGCCGAGGGTCGCCCATTTCGGGAACACGAAGGGAAAGAGCGGGGAGGCGTTGTAGATCGCCCAGCCGCTGAACAGCATGCAGAACACCGCGAGGGCGTTGATCCAGTGGGTGATCCGCACCACGAGCGGGTGGATCACTACGAAGCGCGACGGTGTTTCGGGGACGATCGTCAACGGGACCTCGGGGTCTCGGGGCGGAAAACCCGGCCCCGTCCGCGGCTGCGGACAGGGCCGGGAGGGGATCACATCGACGGGACGGTGCCGTTGCGGCCGACGATCAGCACCGCGGCGTTGAGCTTGCCGTCGGTGCCCGCCTTGGTGAAGGCCACGACCTTGGCGCCGGGCACCACGATGCTCTTCTCACCCGGGTCGACGAGGGTCACCGGCACGTCCTCCGGCACCACGACCTTCTTCTCGCCGCCCTGATACTTGACCAGCATGGTCCGGCCCTCGGTGCCGGAGAGGCTGCCGATGGCGCCGTTGGTCATGGTCGAGTTGGAGCCGAGATCCCACGGATAGTGGCCGTCGGCGGTCCCGCGCAGGGAGGAGGCGAACACCGTCACCTGCAGGGCCTTCTGGGTGCCGTCGGGCTGCGGAATCGCGGCGGTGCCGATGTAGCTCTCGGACTTGATGTCGGAGAGCTGGCCGGTGCTGGCGGCCAGGATCTTGGTGTCGTCCCCGAAGGTCACGGTCTTGGTCTCGCCCATGCGGGGCTTGATCGTCACGGTCGAACCATCGACCGACTCGATGGTGCCGCGGTAGCGCACCACGTCGGCGGCGCGCGCCGGTGCGGCGGCGAGCGCGAGGCCAATTGTGAGGCCGGTGAGCAGCGTCTTCATCATGGCGTTCTCCCTGGGTTGTTGCTGGACGGGCGCGGAGCGCCCGCCCCACCCGGTGTTCCGGGCGTCTTTGATCGAGGGGGCGGCTGTGCCCCCGCTCACATCGGCGGGACGGTACCGTTCTCGCCCACGATCATCCGGTCGGCCACCGCGACGCCGCCGGCCTCCGCCTTGGTGAAGGCGACGACGCGGGCTCCCGGCTTGATCTTGCTCGCATCCCCGGGGGCGAGGGCCACGACCGGCACGCCCTCCGGCACGGTGATAGTCTTCTCGCCGCCCTTGTAGGTCACCCGGATCGTCCGGTCGGTGGTCCCCGAGAGGGCCCCCACCGCGCCGTTCGTCATGGTGTTCTCCTTCTCGAGATCCCACGGGTAGTGACCGTCGCCGGTCCCGCGCATGCTCGGCGCGAAGACCGCGACCTCGAGGGCCTTCAGCGTACCGTCCGGCTGCGGCGTGGCGGCGGTCCCGATGTAGCTGTCGGGCTGGATGTCGCTGATCTTGGCGGTATTGGCGGTGGCGACCCGCACGCCGTCGCCGAGCTTGACCTGCACGGGTGCCCCGATGCGCGGCTTGATGGTGACGCTGGTGCCGTCCACCGCCTCGATCGTGCCTCGGATGCGGACGACGGGGGAGTCGGCCATGGCCGGCAGGCCGAGGGCGAGGCCGGACAGGGCGAGGACGAGGGTCAGCGACTTCATGCAGAGGGTTCCTGGCAACCGGTTCGAACCGGCCGCCGGGAGGGTGCTCCCAATCTCCTAGGCGCGCAAATCAATTGCGCGCGATGCGGATTGATCAGTGCGCCATGAGCATCGGGATCGCCGCATGGGCGAGGAGGTGGCTCGTCGGGCCGCCGAAGATCATCTGGCGCAGGCGGCTCTGGGTGTAGGCGCCCTTGATCAGGAGATCGCACCCGAAGGCGTCGGCCTCGGCGAGGTAGACCTCTCCGGGGGTCCGCCGGCCGGCCGAATGGGCCCGGAAGTCCGCGCCGATGCCCTCGCAGGCCAGGGCGCGGGCCAATTCCTCGGCGGTCGGGCCCGGCACCGTCCCACCCTCGACGCTGATGACGCGGATCCGCTTGGCCTGCCGCAGGAACGGCATTGCGAAGGCCACGGCCCGTGCCGTCTCGGTGGAGCCGTTCCAGGCGATCAGGATCGCCTCGCCCAGGGTGGCGGGTGCGATCGGGGGCGCCAGCAGGATCGGACGGCCGCTCTCGAACAGGGCGGTCTCGAAGGTCGTCATGCGCGGTGCACCGTCCTCCGTGCCGGGCCGACCCACCACCGTGGCGGTGAACAGGCGCGCGTACTGGCCCAGGAAGCCGTCGCCGGCCGGCACGTCGGCCCGCCAGCGAAAGCGCGGACCGGCCGCCAGGGCCTCCGGGTTGCAGGGCCCCTCAGCCGCGAGCGGCAGGCCGGCCCGGGTCATGAAGTCGATGAACTGCCGCCCGGCGCGCTCGGCCTCGACCTTGTCGGCCTCCTCGTCACGGAGCCAGGTCATGCCCCCGACCATGTCGACCGGAACGTACTCGGCCAGGGCCGGCCGCAGGGAGACGCCCTCGATGAGGCTGCCGAACCGGCGGGCGGTGAGGATCGCGGTCTCGAAGACCGAGGGCAGGGCGTCATGGGACGCGACGGGAACGAGCAGGGTCTTCATCGGGAGCCTTCCTCGCAGCGGCACGATGGCGTCAAGCTAGTGCGAAACGCGGCCCCCGAAAACAGGATGGCGGAGGCCGCCCGAAATTTTCCCGAGGTGCCTGCATCGTCAGACCACGGAGCGCCTTCCATAGGATAATCTGCGAACAAGCTTGGCCATTTCGAAGGTCAGTCTTGTTCGAGGAAAGCTCAGAAAAGAACCCGTTTAAGTTGGGAACCCAATCGGACCTTCGTCGTTGGCCCCCCAACCGTGACAAGCAGGCTTTGCGTCAAGACTGAATAGCCTTGGGGCATTCAAGCTGCACTGTCTCGTCGGATTAGAGGAACACATGATCAAGAAGACTCTCGCTCTCACCGCCGTGATGACCGCCCTGTCCGCGCCCGCCTTCGCGCAGAGCATGGGCGACTTCCGCATGGACGCCATGCAGGCCAACGCCTTCGAGATTCAGTCGAGCCAGATCGCGATCAACAAGAGCCGCAACCCGCAGGTGCTGCGCTTCGCTCGCGAGGCGATCCGTGACCACCGCGCCGCCAACGTGGCGCTGGCCGGTGGCGAGAATAACTACGCCGCGGTCCGCGGCAACGAAGGCCTCGGCGGCCTGATCACGGCCCCGCTCGCGGTGGCGGGTGGTGCAGTCGGTGCAGCCACGGGCGCCGCCGCCGGCGCGGTGGGCGGCACCCTCAGCGGCGGGCCCATCGGGGGCGTCGAGGGGATCGGCTCGGGCGCGGCTCGCGGCGCGGCCACGGGCAGCCAAGCCCTGCGCGGCGACGTGGACACCACGGCCGGCACCACCATCATCCAGCCGAACCCGCAGCAGCAGGCCATGCTCGCCGAACTGTCGCAGACGCCGGCCGGCCCGCGCTTTGACCGTCTCTACGGCCGCATGCAGGTCCAGTCGCACGAGATGACCATCGGCATGTTCCGCTCCTACGCCGCCTCGGGCCCGAACCCGGCCCTGCGCGCCCACGCGGAGCAGGCGCTGCCGGTGCTGCAGGCCCACTACCAGATGGCGCAGCGCCTCCCGGGCGCCCGCTGAGAATGGCCGCTACCACGTCGGGCTGATCGCCCGGCGGGGTGTGACGACGAAGAAGGACGCCGAGCCCCAGGGCTCGGCGTCCTTCTCTCGTTCCGGTATGCCTTACGCCTCGGCGCAGCCGATCATCGAGGCGGGGCTCAGGCTGCGTCCCGCCTGGTCAATAGCCGGCTTGAACGCACCGGTCTCGGGGTCGCGCAGGAGCAGTTCACCGCGTGCGATGCCGAAATGGGCGCCGTGCAGGGTCAACTGTCCGCTCTCCACGCGCTTGCGCACGAACGGGAAGGTCATCAGGTTCTCGAGGCTCTGCGCGACCATCGCGTATTCGAGGCGGGTCAGGTAGTCCGGGGCTTCCGTGTCGCCGGCCTTGCTGGCGGCGGGCTCGACCAGGGAGACCCACTTGCTGATGAAGTCGCCCTTCGAGAGGGGCTTTGCAGGGTTGGCGTAGGCCTTGATGCCGCCGCAGGTGGCGTGACCCAGCACCACGATGTGCTTGACCTCCAGACCCTCCACCGCGAACTCGATCGCCGCAGAGGTGCCGTGATAGTCGCCGCCGGTCTCGTGCGGGGGCACGATGTTGGCGACGTTGCGGATCACGAAGAGTTCACCCGGTCCGGTATCGAAGATCACCTCCGGCGAGACCCGGCTGTCGCAGCAGCTGATCATCAGGACCTCGGGGCTCTGACCCTCGGCCAGCTTGGCGTAGCGCTTGGCCTCGTCGGTCAGGCGTCCGTCGATAAAGGAGCGGTAGCCGGCCTTCAGCGTCTCTGGAAACATGTATTGGTCCTCGCTCATGAGTGTCGTGGAAGGCGCGCCAACGCGTGGTGCGCCAGAAGGGCTACGGTTGCTCCCGCCAGTTTAGGACGACCGGCGCGGCCGGTATCGTCCCGGCAACGATGTCGCGGGCGACCTCGGCCAACCCCCTGGGCTCGATGCGTTCTGAGGTCGACTCGAGCTCGGCCAACGTCCACCAGCGTGTGCCGAGGACCGGGTTGTCCTCGGTCTCGGCGAGGCGGCTCGTGTCCACGGTCGCGTCGGGCAGTCGGACCACGAAGTAGCGCTCCCGGGCGTAGCGGGAGGTCCGGAACAGGTGGAAGGGGCCGTCGCAGGACGCGACCTGCGGTCCGATCTCGGCGTCCGCCACGCCGATTTCCTCGGACAGTTCGCGCCGGCAGGCCTCCACATGCGTTTCGCCGGCCTCCAGTCCGCCCCCGGGCATGAACCAGAAGGTGCGGTCCTCCGGCTTCGCCGGATCGATCGGGCGCACCGACTCGTAGGCGATCAGCAGCAGGCGCTGATCCGGATCGAACACGAGCGCCCGGGCAATGTCGCGAACGGTCAGATCCTGCGTCATGTCCCCTCCTACCGCTCCGCTTCCAACCCCGATCTAGCAGGGATTCCGCTGACGGCCAGGGGGCGATCCGCCGGAGGCGCCGGCATCCAGATCACGATGGGAAGACCCTCGTCGTCCGAGCCGGGCGGATCGGGCAGGGGACGGGCACGGCCCTCGGCGAGGTCGCGGGCGACGACGAGGGCGGCCAGCGCATCCAAGTGGTCGTCCGCACCGACGCCCGGGGGCCGCGCCGCGATCAGGGCCTCGGGCAGGCCGGCGCGTCCGAGCAGGGCGCGGCGTTCGGCCAGGCCCGCCTGGCGGGCAGGGCCCTTCTTGCCCGCCGCCAGGGGGTGTCCGCCGTTGAGACAGCGGAATACGATCTCGGGATGGACCTCGTGGAGGCGGGCGACCAGGTCCGGTCGCGTCCGCAGCAGCCCGTCGACCGCCCGGATGGCGGGCAGGATGTTCCAGCACTGGATTGAGGGCGCGAAGGGCGGCGTGCTGTGCGCCCGCGACAGCGCCTTCGCCTCTTCGTAGGTCGCGGCATAGACCGCCGCGCGGGCCGGCACCGGAAACACGCTGGCCCGCCCACGCCCCAGGAACGCCCGCGCCGCGCGGTCCGCGCTTCGCCCCCCGCCCGTCACCTGCGTCTCCAGGCCGATGGGACAGTCGATCCCCACGCGGATCGGTGCTTCGGGACCATCGAGGAGGTCGACCGGCCGGGCGACCCGCACGGCGCGGAAGCGCGCCGGGTCGTCGAGATCCAGAAGCACGCCGGCCCAGGCCCCGCGGCACCCGTCGAGGCCGCCGATCCAGCGCGTCATCGGCGCGGGCCGGACAGGGCCGACGCGAACCGGATCGGGCTTGGCCCGTTGTCGCTGCTCAGGGCCGCCGCTGCCGGCGGCCGCCGAAACGGGAATGCGTTCATGGACATCGCCGTCGACAAGGTCACCGAAATCATCCTGCGCGTGCGCGCCGTCGATGTGAAGGAAGGGCCGACCGACCCCGATTCCGGCTCGAACCCGACCGATGACGGGGCCACCGACGTGCTCATCTCGGGCACGGACGACGCCACCGAGGAGGAGCTGCGGTCGATGATCGGTGCCCTCAACGACGACGAGCGCGCCGACCTCCTGGCGCTGCTCTATATCGGGCGCGGCGACATGGAGCCCGAGGAATGGTCCGAGGCGGTGCGCTTCGCCCGCGAGCGTGAGGCGGCCGGCGAGGGGGCTGCCCACGAGATCCTCGGCATCCCCAATGCGGGCGACCTCCTCGACGAGGGCCTCGCCAATCTCGGCATCACGCCGGACCTGCCCCAGGCCTGAGGCGGCCTGCCCCGGGGCACCTTGCGTCGGGGCAGAGCCCGCCGTCAGCGGCAGGGCAGGGCGAGGGCGGTGTCGGCGACGAAGCCGGCCGTGTCGCGCAGGCTCTGCGGCTGTCTCGGATCCTCCGACACCGCCTCGGCCTCAGCGTGCAGGCGGTCGTTGCAGGCACAGGTCGGGATCTGCCCCCTGGGCGGCGAGCAGATGTCGTGGTGCATGCAGGCGCGGTCCAGGGCGTCGATGGGCGGGCGCGGGCTGCGATTGCCGGGGCCGCAATAATTGCCGTGGATCAGGAACGTCCCGCGCTCCGGGTTGACGTAGGGCATTTCCTGCGCCCGAGCGGTGGGAACCGTCGCGGCCGACAGGGTGGCGGCGAGCGCCAAGGACCCCAGGAAGCCCATGACCGGGCGGGCGGTCCGGGAGGGTCTGTCTGCGTCAATCATCTGCACCTCGTCGTCTCGGTCCGATTGCGCCCTCGCGGGTGGAGATGGGGCCTCCTCATCCGGGGACAAGCGCCTCGCTTCGGCGAAGGGCGGCTTAGACCAGGCGAGACCTGTTGAGCCCCCGTCGCGACAAGGTGGCTGCGGTCTTAATCATTGCTCGGCAAAGCAACGCCCGGCCGTGCGACTGCTATTTGATAGGATTCGTTCGGGTGATGCTTCGCACCTGTGCGCGGGGGCTCGCCGCTGCCGCCGCGGCGTCGCGCCCGAAGATGCGTCGGCCGGACACGGGACGGCGATCCCCATCACCGTCATCCACACCGTTAACCTTTTCTTAACCCGCCGATTGTGGTGCAACGCCGGCCGTGGGACATTCGTTAACAGAAGCTTAACGGGGCCAAGGGCGGTCATGCGGTACGGGTTTTCCCAGCGTTTCTCGGCTCTGACGGCCCGTCTCGCGACCTTCGGTGCCGCGACGCTGGTCATGGGCCTCGCCGCCCTCTCGGGCGCGGATGCGCAGACCCTGGCGGCCCTGCCCACCGTCCCCAGCGCCATCAGCGCCGGTGCCCAGACCCGTCCGATCGCCGCCTGGGTGGATTTCTGCGCCGCTTACGCCACGGAATGCGCGGTGAACACTGCCGAGCCGGCCCAGATTACTCTCACCCCGACGATCTGGAACACCATCGTCTCGGTCAATCGCCGGGTGAACAAGTCCCTCGTTGCCGTTACCGACATGGACCACCTCCACGTTGCGGACCGCTGGGACCTCGCCGAGGACGGCTCGGGGGATTGCGAGGATTTCCAGCTCCTCAAGCGCAAGCTCCTGGCCGAGGCCGGCCTGCCGCGTCGGGCGATGCGGATGACGGTCGTCATCGACGAGAAGGGCGAGGGTCACGCCGTGCTGACCCTGATCACCGATCGCGGCGACCTCATCCTCGACAACAAGACCAGCACGGTCCTGCCCTGGCGCCAGACCGGCTACACCTTCATCAAGCGCGAGAGCCAGGATGCCGTCGCCTGGGTGTCCCTCGGCCGGGCCGCCTCGCCCGTGACCACCGCCAACCGCTGAAGCCGTCCCGATACGGGATCGTGGACAACCCGGTCCTTTAAGGCGTGGTTAAGCGTGGCCGCGCGACGGTGATCCCGCTCCGGGATACACCGCCATGACGTTCCGCGATCTTCTCCGTCCCGCTGCCGCGCCCGCCCTGCTGATCCTGCTCGTCACTTCCGCGGTGGCGCAGGAGGCCCCGAGCGTGGCCGAGCGTCACGCCTCCTGGCGCGCCTGCCTCAACCGCAACTTCGGCCTCGAGGTCGCCCTGACCAGCCGCGTCATCGCCGCCGACGCCGCCCTGCGCACCTGCCGGCCCAGCGAACAGGCCTATCTCGCCGCCCTCGCGGCCTCACCCCTCGTCGACGGCGACGACGTCGCCCGGGTCCGGCCGGCCCTGCTTCTGCGCGCCCGGGGCTGGCTCCTCGACGGCGGCCGTCAGCGCCCGCTCTGATGGGCTGATCCGCCTGAGGCTTCGCGCAAGGGCGGTTTGCGGCTGTCAGGCGAAGGATTTGCGCGGGTCGAAGGCATCGCGCACCGCCTCTCCGGCGAAGACGAGCAAACTCAGCATCACCGCTACTACGAAGAAGCCGGTTAGCCCGAGCCAGGGCGCCTGGATGTTGTCCTTGCCCTGGGCCAGCAACTCGCCCAGCGAGGCCGAGCCGGGGGGCAGGCCGAAGCCGAGGAAGTCGAGGGACGTCAGCGTCCCGATCGATCCGTTGAGGATGAAGGGCAGGAAGGTCAGCGTCGCCACCATCGCGTTGGGCAGGAGGTGGCGGCTCATGATGCGGATGTTCGAGAGACCCAGCGCCCGGGCGGCTCGCACGTACTCGAAGTTGCGGGCCCGCAGGAACTCCGCCCGCACGACTCCGACGAGGGACACCCACGAGAACAGCAGCAGGATGCCCAGCAGCACGAAGAAGCCCGGCTCGATGAAGGCCGAGATGATGATGATGAGGTAGAGGGTCGGGATGCCGCTCCAGACCTCGATGAAGCGCTGCAGGGCGAGGTCGACCCAGCCCCCGAAATAGCCCTGCACCGCCCCGGCGATCACGCCGATCACCGAGGAGATCAGGGCGAGGATCAGCCCGAACAGCACGGAGATGCGAAAGCCGTAGATGATGCGCGCCAGCACGTCGCGGGTGGTGTTGTCGGTCCCCAGCCAGTGCTTCTCCAACGCGGCGCAGGGTTTGCCCACGGATTGGCACTGGGCCTCGGTGAGCATCCAGGTCGGAGGCGAGGGGGAGGGGGTCGGCAGGCCGTCGATGATCGTGTCGTAGGAATAGGGGATCGGCGGCCAGATCGCCCAGCCGTTGTCGGCGATCTCCTTGCGCGTCTCCGCCGAGCGGTAGTTGGGCCGGGCGTAGAAGCCGCCGAACATCTCGTCCGGGTAGTCGATGACCACCGGGAACAGGATCTCGCCCTTGTACGAGACCACCAGCGGCCGGTCGTTGGCGATGAACTCGGCAAACAGGCTCGTGACGAACAGACCCGTGAAGATCAGGAACGACCAGTAACCGAGGCGGTTGCGCCGGAAATTGGCGAGCCGCCGCCGGTTCAGCGGCGACAGGCCCCGGCTGGGCGGAGGCAGAGCGACCGCCTGGGCGGTGTCCGGACGCGCGACCTCGTTCATCGGACGCCCCTCCGTGCGGCGGACCTCAGCCGTCGATGCGCGTCGCCGTGCCCTCGATCTCGTTCGGGCGCAAGCCGCCATGCCGTTCGAGGTGACGCCGCAGCAGGCGCACATTGCGGCGGTTGGCCTTGAACGCCGCATCGAACAGGTCGCCCGCCAGCGGCACGGCACCGAGCGCTCCGTCGGCCGCGATGTTCAGCGCCATCCGGGCGATGAGCCAGCGCGGCGCCCCGAGCCGGCGCGCCTCCACCACGATGTAGGAGGCCAGCAGCATGCCGGCCACGTCGCCCACCACCGGCACGAGGCCCACCAGGGCGTCGAGGCCCACCCGCCGGTTGATGCCGGGGATCACGAAGGCCGAGTCCATGAGGTGCGCGAACGCCTCCAGGCGCAGCAGCGTCGCCTCGCGGTCGTCCGCCTTGGGCCGGAAGCGGGTCGTGGCGCCTGCGGTCTGGGTGAAGTCCATGGTTGGGCTCCGGGGCAAGTCCAGCCTGTGGGAAGGGTGCGGCGTGGTCATGCGTCGGGATGTGGCCCCGGTCCCGCGCCCCCGCAAGCGCCACCCCTGCGAACCCGTCCATCAGGCGGCCTGCCGCGCTGCGGTGGTGAGCCGGTCGAGGGCCCGGTCGAGGACGTCGTCGGCTTTGGCGAAACACAGCCGCACGAGGTGGCGCACCGAGGCATCGGGATAGAAGGCGCTGATCGGGATCGCGGCGACGCCGTGCCGGCGCACCAGGTCGTCGCAGAACGCGACGTCGTCGTCGCAGCCGAGGGGCGCGAGGTCGACGTTGAGGAAATAGGTGCCGTGGGAGGGCAGCACCCGGAAGCCCCGCTCGGCGAGGCCCGTCGACAGGCGGTCGCGTGATGCCGCGAAGCGCGCGCGCATGCCGGTGAAGTAGGCGTCGTCCTTGGCGAGCCCGTAGGCCACCGCCTCCTGCAGGGCGGGCGGCGTCGTGAAGGTGAGGAACTGGTGGGCGTTGGCCACCACCCGCATGAGGGCCGGCGCCGCCATCACGAAGCCGACCTTCCAGCCGGTCAGCCCGAAGATCTTGCCGGCCGAGCCGATCTTCACGGTGCGGTCGCGCATGCCCGGGAGGGCCATCAGGGGGCAATGCCGTGCGCCGTCGAAGACGATGTGCTCCCAGACCTCGTCGCAGACCGCCACCACGTCGTGCCGCGTGCAGAACGCGGCGAGCAGCGCCAGGTCCTCGTGTCCGAAGATCGTGGCACTGGGATTGAGCGGATTGTTTAGGATGACGAGCTTCGTCCGGTCCGAGAAGGCCTGCGCGAGGGCGTCCGCATCAAGGCGGAACTGCGGGGGCTGGAGCGGTACGATGCGGGCGACGCCGCCGGCCCGGCGGACCAGTGGCAGGTAGGCGTCGTACAGGGGCGCGAACAGCACGACCTCGTCACCCGGCGCGATCAGGGCGAACAGGGCGGCGGCGATGGCCTCGGTGGCCCCCGACGTCACCATCACCTCCGCCATCGGGTCGAGATCCAGGGCCTGATGATGGGCGTAATGCGCCGCGATCGCCCGGCGCAGATCGGGCAGACCCATCATCGGCGGGTACTGGTTGTCGCCGTGCAGCACGGCCTCGGCGGCCTTGCGCCGGACATCCTCCGGTCCCGGATCGTCCGGGAACCCCTGACCCAGGTTGATCGCGCCGAGTTCGCGGGCGAGGCCCGACATCACCGTGAAGATGGTCGTCGGCAGATCGGCGAGGACGGGATTCATGGAGAGCGGGGGTTCGGGGAAAGGGAACGGCGCAGCGAGCCGTGGCGTAGCACGCCCCATCGTCCCGGTGAAATGTGCGTCCTCGCACCCAGCCCGAGCCACCATCGGGCAGGTTGCCTGACGATTGTTGACTTTCATCAGCCATCACGTAACTCTCAATCCACGGCTGGAGCGGTGATTGCCAGCGCGGGACTTCGCCCCCTCGTTCCGTACACGTGTCGTCGCCGCTCCGGTCCTTCCCAAGAAGAGGTCGTCGCTTCCCCCAGCGGCGGCCTTTTCTGTTCGTCGAAGGGCGAACCGCATCGAGCAGGGGATCGCGACAGGGATTTACGCGCGCCGGCGCGGCAGCAATACGGTGGAAACGCGAAGGCCGCACTGGAGTCGCATTGGTTCCCTAGAGCGTCTGCTATGCCGCGCCGCGATTGCCTTCGAGACCTGGGACCGGCCGGGGCCGCGCTTCGATCGGACGAGATCCACGCTCGGCCGAGATCCGCCGATGCGGGGCGCAGGGTGCGACGTCGCTCGATCCTGTCCTGGGACGCGCATGGACCTTATGTCCACTGCGTCGGCAGCGCCTGCCGATCCGGCCAAGCGCCGACCGGTCGAGCACCGACCGGGCAGGCGGCCCGGGATTGCGCTGCGCCGGGGACCGTTGGTCTCGTGAGAGCCTGCCGGTTCTTCCGCTCGCAACGCCGTCCGCAACACGCCATGATCGTCAGGCCATGAACGAAACCTCGCCCATCCGCACCGAGACAGCGCGCGAATATCCCGGGACGCTCCCGGGCGACGCGGTGCCGCGCGAGACGCGTACCGCACCCCCGGCCCGTCGCAGCCGGGCGGGGCGCTGGTTCCTCCTGCTCCTGATCCTGGCGGGGGCCGGATATGCCGGATACCGCTTCTACCTCGCGCCCAAATCCGAGACCCAGGTCGCCGCAACCTCCGGGCGCGGCAAGGGCGGGGGCGGGCGCGGCGGCCATGGCGAGCCGGCCCAGGCGGTGGGCATCGCCACGGTGGCCCCCGGCGACGTGCCGATCGTGCTCGCCGGCCTCGGTACCGTGACACCGCTCGCCACCGTGACGGTGCGCTCGCAGATCAGCGGCTACCTCACCGAGATCGGGTTCCGCGAGGGCCAGACCGTGAAGAAGGGCGACTTCCTCGCCCAGATCGATTCCCGCCCGTACGAGGCTCAGCTCGCCCAGTACCAGGGCCAGCTCATGCGCGATCAGGCGCTTCTGCAGAATTCGAAGCTCGACCTCGCCCGCTTCCAGCGGCTGAGCCAGCAGGACTCGATCTCGAAGCAGAACGTCGACACCCAGGGCGCCCTGGTGAAGCAGAACGAGGGCACGGTGGCCGCCGATCAGGCCCTCGTCGACCAGCAGAAGCTCAACATCACCTACACCCGCATCGTCTCGCCGGTGGAAGGCCGCGTCGGCCTGCGCCAGATCGACCAGGGCAACTACATCACCGCCGCCTCGACCAGCATCGTGGTGGTGACCCAGCTGCACCCGATCTCGGTGGTCTTCACCCTGCCGGAGGACGATGTCGCGCGGGTGATGCGCCGGGTGCGCTCGGGTGCCAAGCTCGCGGTCACGGCCTACGATCGGGGCGACACCAATGTGATCGCCACCGGCGTGCTGGATACGGTGGACAACCAGATCGACACCACCACCGGCACCGTGAAGCTGCGCGCGATCTTCGAGAACCAGGACGATGCGCTCTTCCCGAACCAGTTCGTCAACGCCAAGCTCACCGTCGACACCGTGCGGGACGCGCCCATCGTCCCGACCGCGGCGATCCTGCGGGGGACCCCGGGCACCTACGTCTACCTGATGCAGGGCGACGACAAGGTCGTGGTCCGGCCGATCAAGCTCGGCGAGGCGGACGGTCCGCGGACAGTGGTGACGGAGGGGCTGAGCGTCGGCGACCGCGTGGTCGTGGACGGTACCGACCGCCTGCGCGACGGCGCGCCGGTGCGCATCACCGAGGAGGGCGGCAAGCCCCGGAGCGCCCCGCATCGGGATCATGCGGCCGACGCCCAGGGCAAGCCGGCCGATGGCCAGGGTGCGCCCACGGAGGCGCAGAGCATGCCGGCCGCCGCGCCCGTGACCGAGGGCGCCAAACCCGACGCCGCCAAGGCCGACGCCGTCGCTCCCGAGGGCCAGAAGCGCGAGCGCCGCCGGCAGCGCCCGGCCGAGGCGCAATGAGCCGATGAATCCGTCCCGCCTCTTCATCCTGCGGCCGGTCGCCACCACGCTGTTCATGCTGGCGATCCTCCTGGTCGGCATGGTGTCGTACCTGAACCTGCCGGTCTCGGCCCTGCCGTCGGTGGACTACCCGACGATCCAGATCCAGACCTTCTATCCGGGCGCCAGCCCCGAGGTGATGACCTCGGCGGTGACCGCGCCGCTGGAGCGGCAGTTCGGGCAGCTCGCCAACCTGAACCAGATGACCTCGCAGAGTTCGGCGGGCGCTTCCGTTATCACCCTGCAGTTCAGCCTGGACCTTCCCCTCGACATCGCCGAGCAGCAGGTGCAGGCGGCGATCAACGCGGCCGGCAACCTCCTGCCCTCCGACCTGCCGGCGCCGCCCATCTACGCGAAAGTCAACCCGGCCGACGCGCCGATCCTGGCCCTGGCGCTGACCTCGAAGACCCTGCCCCTGACCGAGGTGCGGGATCTGGCCGAGACGCGGCTGGCCCAGAAGATCTCACAGGTGGCCGGCGTCGGCCTCGTCAGCACCGGCGGCGGACAGCGCCCGGCCGTGCGCATCCGCTTCAACGCCCGCGCCCTGGCCGCCTACGGCCTCAACATCGACGATCTGCGCACCACGGTCACCAACCTCAACGTCAACACGCCGAAGGGCACCATCGACGGACCGACCCAGTCCTACGCGATCAACGCCAACGACCAGATCCGCGACCCGAAGGCCTATGACGACGCGATCATCGCCTACAAGAACGGCGCGCCGGTCCGTCTCTCGGACGTGGCCGACGTGGTCAACGGCCCCGAGAACACCAAGCTCGGCGCCTGGATGGACGAGACGCCCGCCGTCATCCTGAACATCCAGCGCCAGCCCGGCGCCAACGTCATCGCCACCGTCGACAAGATCAAGGCGCTGCTGCCCCAGCTCCAGGCCACCCTCCCGGCCGCCATCGGCGTCACCGTGCTCACCGACCGCACCACCACGATCCGCGCCTCGGTGCACGACGTGCAGGTGGAACTGGCGCTGGCCATCGGCCTCGTGGTTCTGGTGATCTTCCTGTTCCTGCGCAGCGTCTCCGCGACCCTGATCCCGAGCCTGTCGGTGCCCCTCTCCCTGATCGGCTCCCTGGCGGTCATGGACCTCTACGGCTTCTCCCTCGACAACCTGTCCCTGATGGCGCTCACCATCGCGACCGGCTTCGTGGTCGACGACGCCATCGTGGTGATCGAGAACATCGCCCGCCACGTGGAGGAGGGCGACTCGCCGCTCGAAGCGGCGCTGAAGGGCAGCCGCGAGATCGGCTTCACCATCATCTCGCTCACGGTGTCGCTGATCGCGGTGCTGATCCCGCTCCTGTTCATGGGCGACGTGGTCGGGCGCCTGTTCCACGAATTCGCGATCACCCTGGCGGCCACCATCATCATCTCGGCGGTGGTCTCGCTCACGCTGGTGCCGATGCTGTGCGCGCGCCTGCTGAAAGCCCACGTGCCGGGCAAGGCCGAGCGCCGCGAGGGGATCGTCGCCCGCACCGCGCGCCGGGGCATGGACGGTATCATCGCGGGCTACGGCCGCATGCTGCGGGTGGTGCTGCGCCACCAGACACTGACCCTCATCGTCACCCTCGGCACGATCGCGCTCACCGCCTACCTGTTCGTGGTGATCCCGAAGGGATTCTTTCCGGTGCAGGACACCGGCGTCATCCAGGGCGTAACCCAGGCGGACCAGACCGTCTCCTACGCCGCCATGGCCGAGCGCCAGCAGAAGCTCGCCGCCATCGTCCTGAAGGACCCGGACGTGCAGAGCCTGTCCTCCTTCATCGGGGTCGACGGCCAGAACGTCACCCTGAATTCCGGCCGCTTCCTCATCAACCTGAAGCCGCAGGAGCAGCGTACCGCTCGTGCGCCGGAGATCATCGAGCGGCTGAAGGCGGCCACCACCGCGGTCGCGGGCATCCGCCTCTACCTGCAGTCGGTGCAGGACCTCACCATCGACACGGCGGTTGGCGCGACCCAGTATCAAGTCATCCTCGAGAACCCGAACCTGACGGAGTTCGAGACCTGGGTGCCGCGCTTCGTGCGGGCGCTGCAGGCCTCGCCGCTGCTCATGGACGTGGCGAGCGACCTGCAGGCGAGCGGGCTGGCCGCCTACATCACCATCGACCGGCCCACCGCCGGGCGCTACGGCATCACCCCGGCCACCGTCGACAACGCCCTCTACGACGCGTTCGGCCAGCGCATCATCTCGACGATCTTCACCCAGTCGAACCAGTACCGGGTCATCCTCGAGGCTGATCCCGACCTGCACAAGACCATCGAAAGCCTGGATCACATCTACCTGCCGTCCTCCACGGTCGCCTCCGGCCAGGTTCCGCTCTCGGCCGTGGCCCAGGTCAGCGAGCGGCGGGCGCCGCTGCTGATCAGCCATCTCGGGCAGTTTCCCGCCACCACCGTGTCGTTCAATCTCGCCCCCGGCGCGGCCCTGGGCGACGCCGTCGCGGCGGTGGAGGCGGCACGCCAGTCCATCGACCTGCCGCCGAGCTTCCGCGTGGTGCCGCAGGGATCGGTCTTCGCCTTCCAGTCGGCGCTCTCGAACCAGCTCTTCCTGGTGCTGGCCGCCATCGTCACCGTCTACATCGTTCTCGGCGTGCTCTACGAGAGCTTCATTCACCCGATCACCATCCTATCGACCCTGCCATCGGCCGGCATCGGGGCGCTGATCGGCCTGATGCTGTTCGGGCTCTCCCTCGACATCATCGCGATCATCGGCATCGTGCTCCTCATCGGCATCGTGAAGAAGAACGCGATCATGATGATCGACTTCGCGCTCCAGGCCGAGCGCGAGGATGGGATGAGCCCTCGCGACGCGATCTACGAGGCCTGCATCCTGCGCTTCCGGCCGATCCTGATGACGACCCTGGCGGCCCTGTTCGCGGCCGTACCGCTCATTGTCGGCACCGGCGTCGGCACCGAACTGCGCCAGCCCCTGGGCATCGTCATCGCGGGCGGCCTCATCGTCAGCCAGGTGCTGACCCTGTTCACCACCCCGGTGATCTACCTCGCCTTCGACCGCCTGGAGCGCCGTCTCTCCGGCCGCCGCGCTGGCGGCGCCGACAGCGTCGAGGCGCTGCCGTGAACATCTCCGAGCCGTTCATCCGGCGGCCCGTCGCCACCACGCTGCTGACCATCGGCGTGCTGCTCGCCGGCATCTTCGCCTTCATGAAGCTGCCGGTGGCGCCGCTGCCGCAGGTGGATTTCCCCGTCATCCTGGTCCAGGCGCAGATGGCCGGTGCCTCGCCCGAGACCATGGCCACCACGGTGGCGGCGCCCCTGGAGCGCCGCCTCGGCTCGATCGCCGACGTCACCGAGATGACTTCGACGAGTTCGCTCGGCTCCGTGCGCCTCGTGCTGATGTTCGGGCTCAACCGCGACATCGACGGGGCGGCCCGCGACGTCCAGGCGGCGATCAACGCCGCGCGAGCCGACCTGCCGACCGCGCTCCGCTCGAACCCGACCTACCGCAAGTTCAACCCGGCCGATGCCCCGATCCTCATCCTGGGCCTCACCTCCGACACCCTGACGCCGGGGCAACTCTACGATTCCGCTGCCACGGTGGTGCAGCAGAAGATGTCCCAGCTCCCCGGGGTGGGGAACGTCGACATCGGCGGCTCGTCCCTGCCGGCGGTGCGGGTGGCCCTCGATCCGACGGCCCTGTTCAACTACGGCATCGGCCTCGAGGGCATCCGCGCGGCCCTGGCCTCGGCCAACGCCAATTCGCCGAAGGGCGCGATCGAGACCGACACGCGCCACTACCAGCTCTACGCCAACGATCAGGGCCGGGTGGCCGCCGATTACCGCGACCTCGTCGTGGCCTATCGCAACGGGGCTGCCGTGCGCCTCACGGATGTGGGCACCATCGAGGATTCCGTCGAGGACCGGCGCAACCTCGGCCTCGTCAACGGCAAGCCGGGCGTGATCCTGTTCATCTACAAGCAGCCGGGCTCCAACGTCGTGGAGACGATCAAGGGGCTGAAGGCCGCGATCCCGCAGGTCAAGGCGGCGCTGCCCGGGGATATCGACCTCACGATCACGGGCGACCGCAGCGCCACCATCCGCGCGTCGCTGGCCGAGACCGAGGAGACGCTGGTCATCGCGGTCGTCCTCGTGATCTTCGTGGTGTTCCTGTTCCTGCGCTCCGGCCGCGCCACCCTGATCCCGGCGGTGGCCGTGCCGATCTCCATCGTCGGCACCTTCTCGGCGATGTACCTGCTCGATTACAGCCTCGACATCCTGTCGCTGATGGCGCTGATCATCGCCACCGGCTTCGTCGTGGACGACGCCATCGTGGTGCTAGAGAACATTCAGCGGCACATCGAGCAGGGCAAGCCCCGGGTCGAGGCGGCCCTCCTCGGCTCCCGCGAAGTCGGCTTCACCGTCATCTCCATGAGCCTGTCCCTGGTGGCGGTCTTCCTGCCGATCCTGCTGATGGGCGGCATCGTCGGGCGCCTGTTCCAGGAATTCGCCGTCACCCTCTCGCTCGCGATCCTGATCTCCCTGGTGCTCTCCCTCACCACCACGCCGATGATGTGCGCCCTCCTGTTGCGTCCCGAGGGGGCGCACGGGGCGGCGCGGCCGAACTGGCTGGTGCGAGGCCTGGAGGCCGGGTTCGACGGCATGCTCGCGGGCTACGAGCGGACCCTGCGGGTCGCCATGCGGCACCGGCGGCTGGTCGCCCTGACCCTGCTGGCGACGGTGGGACTCAACGTCTACCTCTACGTCATCGTCCCGAAGGGCTTCTTCCCCGAGCAGGATACGGGGCAGATGATGGGCGGCATCCAGGCCGACCAGCGCATCTCGTTCCAGTCGATGAAGCAGAAGCTGGAACAGGCCACCGCCATCGTGCAGGCCGATCCCGCCGTCGACAGCGTCGTCGGCTTCACCGGGGGGCGCGGCACCAACTCGGCCAACGTCTTCGTCGGCCTGAAGCCCCGGGGCGAGCGCGAGTCGATCACCGCCGTGATGGCGCGCCTGCGCCCGAAGCTGTCCCGCGTGGCCGGCGCCCGGCTGTATCTGTTCCCGCGCCAGGACCTGCGCATGGGTGGGCGCCAGAGCTTCGCCCAGTATCAGTACACCCTGCAGGGCGATACCGCGGAGGAGCTGTATCAGGCCGCGCCGAAGCTGGTGCAGGCCCTGCAGAAGAACCCGATCTTCGCCGACGTCACCTCCGACCAGCAGGAAGGCGGCCTGGAGAGTCGCCTCGTGATCGACCGGGCCAGTGCCTTCCGCTACGGCCTGACCCCGGACAAGATCGACAACACGCTCTACGACGCCTTCGGCCAGCGCCAGGTCTCGACGATCTACAACCCGCTGAACCAGTACCACGTCGTGATGGAGATCGCCCCGCGCTACCTCCAGAGCCCCGACACCCTGAAGATGCTCTACGTCTCGACCTCGGGCGGCAAGGCCCGGGGCTCAGCCACCACCAACGCGGTGGCCGGCACCGTGGCGGGCGCCCCGACCGCGGCGGCAGGAACCGGCGCCGTGGGCGCGACGGCGACCGCCGATGCCAGCGCCGCCTCCATCGCCACCGATTCGGCCCGCAACGCCGCCGCCAACGCGATCGCGGGCGGCAAGGGCGGCGCCTCGTCCAGCGCGCCGGTGTCGAGTTCGAAGGAGACGATGATCCCGCTCTCGGCCTTCGCCCGGCTGGAGACCGGCAATGCGCCCGTCCAGGTGAGCCACCAGGGCCTGTTCGTCGCCACCACGATCTCGTTCAACCTCGTGCCGGGCAAGAGCCTGTCGGATGCCACCGCCGCCATCGACGCGGCGATCACCGATCTGCGCCTGCCCGCCACGATCCACGGCGAATTCGCCGGCTCGGCGAAGAGCTTCCAGGAATCGTCCTCGCGCCAGCCGCTGCTGATCCTGGCCGCCCTCGTCGCCGTCTACACGATCCTCGGAATTCTCTACGAGAGCTTCGTCCACCCCGTGACGATCCTGTCGACGCTGCCTTCGGCCGGCATCGGCGCCTTGCTGGCGCTCCTCGTCTCGGGGACCGAGTTCACCGTCATCGCGCTGATCGCCGTGTTCCTGCTCATCGGCATCGTGAAGAAGAACGCGATCATGATGATCGACTTCGCCCTTGATGCCGAGCGCACCCGCGGGGCCTCCCCGCAGGACGCGATCTTCGAGGCCTGCCTCTTGCGCTTCCGCCCGATCATGATGACAACGCTGGCGGCGATGCTCGGCGCCCTTCCCCTCATCCTCGCTGGCGGGGAGGGCTCCGAGCTGCGGCGGCCCCTCGGCATCGCCATCGTCGGCGGCCTGATCGTGAGCCAGATCCTGACCCTCTACACCACCCCCGTCGTCTACCTGTACCTCGACCGCCTGCGCCGCCGCGCGCCGGCGGCGGGCGCAGCGCTGAGCCCAGCCGAATGAGCGATTTCCGTCGGCCGATAGGGCTCGCTCGCGCCGTCCGCGCGCCGGCAGTGGGGGTAGGCAGGACGCGTGCGCTCCGTGCGTCCGCCATTCTCCTCGCCACCGGCCTCTCCGGCTGCATGGTCGGTCCGGACTACGCGCGTCCCTCGGTCGAGACGCCGCTCGCGTTCAAGCAGGGGGGCACCCGCGAGGACAGCGCCGCCTACGTGGCGAGCCGCAAGGGCTGGCGTCCGGCGGCGCCCAACGACGGGGCCGAGCGCGGCGACTGGTGGCGGGTGTTCCGCGATCCCACCCTCGACCGGCTGATCCGCCTCGTGGACGTCGACAACCAGAGCCTGCGGGCCCAGGTGTCCGCCTATGAGCAGGCGCGCGCCTTCGTCGCCCAGGCCCGCGCCGCCCTGTTCCCCACGGTCACGGGCGCTCCCAGCATCTCGCGGTCGCGCTCCCTCGGGATCGAGCGCACCAACGTCTCGCTCCAGGGCCAGGCGAGCTGGGAGCTCGACCTGTTCGGCCGCATCCGCCGCAACATCGAGAGCGAGGTGGCCACGGCCCAGGCCAGCGCCGCGGAACTCGCCCTGGTGCGCCTGACGCTTCAGTCGGAAGTCGCAATCAATTACCTGACGCTGCGCTACCAGGATTCGCTCCAGCGCGTGCTCAACGAGAACATTGAGGGCTACAAGAAGAGCCTCGCGATCACCGAGAACCAGTACAATGCCGGCGTCGCCGCGCGCTCGGACGTGATCACAGCCCAGACCCAGCTCCAGACCACCCAGGCCCAGGCCATCGCCGTCGGCCTGCAGCGCGCCACCTTCGAGCACGCCATCGCGCTCCTCGTCGGCCGGCCGCCCTCCGAACTGAGCCTGCCGGTGGCGCCCCTCGCCACGCGCCCGCCCGCCGTGCCGGTCGGCATTCCCTCGTCGCTTCTCGAGCGGCGCCCCGACGTCGCGCAGGCTGAGCGCAACGTCCAGGCCCAGAGCGAGCAGATCGGCGTCGCCGTAGCGGCGTTCTACCCCACCGTGACGCTCTCGGCCTCCGGCGGCATCTCGGGGAGCCCGGCCAACGGCCTGTTCTCCGCCGTCAACCAGGTCTGGTCGGTGGCGGCCGCCGGGACGGAGGTGTTCTACGACGGCGGCGCCCGCGCCGCGGCCCTGCGCATCACCCGCGCGGCCTACGACGCCAGCGTCGCGAACTACCGCCAGACCGTGCTCACCGCCTTCTCGGAGGTCGAGAACGGCCTTGCCGGCGTGCGCATCCTGGCCCGGCAGCAGGTGGCCCAGGACGAGGCTGTGGCCTCGGCCCGCCGCGCCGTGGAGATCACCCTGAACGAGTACCGGGCCGGAACGCAGAACTTCACCACCGTGGTCACGGCGCAGGCGCTCGCCCTCAACAATGAGGTCACCGCCCTGCAGATTCGCCTGAACCGCTTCACCACCGCGGTCTCGCTGATCCGCGCGCTGGGCGGGGGCTGGGACGTGCGCAGCCTGCCGAGCGGGGATGAGCTCAAGGAAGCCCGGCTGCCGGTGGATTCAGGCCAGGCGGTCCGCACCGACGAATAGGGATCTGTCCCGCGTCCCGGTCGGGTCAGCCCCCGCTTTCCGACACGACCTTGGCCGGAACGTCGTCGGACGCCGCAGGTTGACGAGCGGATTTCGCCGGCGCGCCGCGCGGCAATCGCGAGTGGAGGCCGTGGGCCATGGACCAGACACCCCCCGCCAAAGCATCCGCCGGGTCCCCCGGGCATCGGCCGGTCCCGGCCGCGCCCCCCTGCACCCTGGTGATCTTCGGGGCCGCCGGCGACCTGACGAAGCGGCTGCTGATGCCGGCGCTCTACAACCTCGCGGCCGGCGGCCTGCTCGACCCGAACTTCCGCATCATCGGTGTCGATCACAACGCCAACACCGACGAGGGCTGGCGCAAGGACCTCTCAGACACGATGCAGTCCTTCACCACGGACCGCACCTCGGAATTCCACCCCGACCACATCGACCCGCAGGCCTGGGGCTTCGTCAGCGAGCGCCTCAGCTTCCGCCAGGGGGACTTCACCGCCGTCGAGACCTTCACGGGTCTCGCTCAGGCACTGTCCGGCAACGTCATCTTCTATCTTGCGGTCTCGGCCCGCTTCTTCGGGTCGATCGTCGACGCCCTGGGCCAGGCGGGTCTCCTGAAGGAAGGGAGCGGCGCGTTCCGCCGGGTCGTCATCGAGAAGCCGTTCGGCAGCGACCTCGATTCGGCCCGCGCCCTCAATGCGCGAATCCTCAAGCAGGGGGCCGAGACCCAGTTCTTCCGGATCGATCATTTCCTCGGAAAGGAGACGGTCCAGAGCATCCTGGCGATCCGCTTCGGCAACGGCCTGCTCGGACCGGTCTGGCACCGCGACCACGTCGACCACGTGGAGATCACCGCGGCGGAGACCATCGGCGTCGAAGCGCGCGGCGCATTCTACGAGCCCACCGGCGCGCTGCGCGACATGGTGCCGAACCACCTGTTCCAACTGCTCTGCATGGTGGCGATGGAGCCGCCCAGGAGCCTCGACGCCGAGGACGTCCGCGACGAGAAGGCCCGGCTCATCCAGGCGGTGCAGCCCGTCCAGCCCGCGCAGGCGGTGCGCGGCCAGTACGGCGCCGGCCAGGAGCACGGGCACGCGGTTCCGGCCTATCGCGACGAGCCGAACGTCTCGAAGGAGTCCCGCACCGAGACCTACGTCGCCCTGAAGCTCACCATCGACAATCCGCGCTGGAAGGACGTGCCGTTCTACCTGCGCACCGGCAAGCGGATGACCGACCGCGTCACCGAGATCGCCCTCCACTTCCGGCCGCCGGCGCACTCGCCCTTCGCGACTCCGGAGGCGCCCGTCACCCCCGATGTCCTTCGCTTCCGCATCGACCCCGAGCAGGGGATGGACCTCGTGATGAATGCGAAGCGGCCCGGGCCGCGCCTGGAACTCGGCCGGGTCACCGCCGCCTTCGACTACGGGGATTTCTTCCGCGAGACGCCGAGCGTCGGTTACGAGACCCTGCTCTACGATTGCCTGACCGGCGACGCGACCCTGTTCCAGCGCGCCGACAGCATCGAGGCGGCCTGGGCGGTGGTCGATCCGCTGCTCAAGGCCTGGGCCGAAGCGCCGGTGGAAATGTACGCCGCCGGGAGCGACGGGCCGGAGGGCGCGACCGCGCTCCTGGCCGCGCAGGGCCATGCCTGGCTACCGCTCGGCAAGGGTTGACCGCGCGGGACGAACCGCGCGCCGCCTGCGTCCAGGCGGCGGAGCGATCGGCGGCGCCGGCCGGAGCTCGGCGAGGGCGTCGTGGTGCAGCAGCAGGACCCCGGTGGCGGCGGCGAGCTTGCGCGCCGCAGGGGTGAACCCGGCGTTCGAGACCACCGCCGCCATGTCGGCGGACCAGTAGCGCATCGCCGCGGCGATCTCCTGCACGGCGCCGTTGCCCACCGGGCGGCCGTAGCGCTTGCACTGGACCACGAGACGGGTCCCGGCCTGTTCCGCCACGATGTCCGCGCCCTGGTCGCCGCTGGCCTGGGTGGCGCGCGCGTTCCAGCCTGCCTCGCGCAGACGTCCCGCGCAGTACCGCTCGTAGGCGATGCCCTCCTCGGGCGCTTCGCTCTCGTCCGGTAACTTCACCCCATCCGCCACCCGTTCGATGATCGCGAGGATGTCGTCCCAGGCCCCGTCGATCTCGTCGCCGCGGCCACGGGCCTCCAGTTGCGGCACCACCGTGCGCTCGGCGAAGTAGGATCGCTCGCGCTCCCACCCGTCGCTGATCAGGTTGCCGTAGGCGTCGATGAAGCATTCCTGCCGCCGCCGCAGGGCCAGGGTCGGTGCATGGGGGTGTGCGATCCGTCGGATCAGTCCGCGTAGGCGCCGCGGCCGGTCGAGATGGTGGAGCACGATACCGGCGAGTGCCAGTCCCGCCCCGACGGCGCCGGGCTGCCCGAACCAGAGGGCGCAGCCCCCGCCGAGGACGGACGTCCAGAACAGGCGCGCCACGAGGCGCGATCGACCCGACATGTGGTGGTCCCAACCGGAGGGGCGCCGGGCTCGTTCGACCCTCGGCCGCGGCGAACCCGAGCGTGGCAGCGGAGGGTTGCGCGTTCTCTAACGCTGGTTGGGTCGGGGCGCCGGGACGTTGCCGGGGATGCCGGGAGATCTTGCAGGCCGGCGCACCGGATCTGCGATCACGCGCCCCATGCCGGTTCGAATACACACCTGACCTGTGAAACGAACTCTTTCGCCAGATCTGGCAAGGTCAGTGCAAGGGCGGTCGACAAGCTGTGGACAAATGCGTGCTGCAGAAAGTCGAACGAGGCCGGAGCGTAGCGCCTCGGCCTTGTTTACCACCTATCCAGCACCGATTGGGATCCGGCGTCAGGCCTGAGCCGCCACCTTCGGCCGACGTCCCCGCGGAGCCGCCCCGGCCTTGGCTTCGGACTCGGCGGGCACACTCTCCTGCTTCCGACGCTGCTGGCCGAGGCCCATGTTCTTGGCCAACTCCGACCGGGCGGCCGCGTAGTTCGGGGCGACCATCGGGTAGTCGCTCGGAAGGTTCCACTTGGTCCGATACTGCTCGGGCGTCATCTCGTAGCGCGTGCGCAGGTGACGCTTGAGAGACTTGAACTTCTTTCCATCCTCCAGGCAGACGACGTAGTCCGGCGTGATCGAGCGCTTGATGGATACCGCGGGGGTCAGAGGCTCCGCCTTCTCCTCGGTCCCGACCTGGTTGAGCTTACCCAGGGTGGCGTGAACCGAGCCGATCAGGGCCGGCAGGTCTGCGATCGGAACCGAGTTGTTGCTCACGAATGCGGATACGATGTCTGCCGCGAGCTCGATGTAGTCCGGCAGGATTCCGTTCTCAGCGCTCATTCTGAATCTCTCGTTGCGTTTCGAATACCGCCCGCCCCGAAGGCGTCGTGCCGTTTGGGAGGTTTGGGTGCCGTGTGTTGGTTGTGACTTGCTGCTTGCTATGATGACGCAAAGAAAAAGGCAAGAGGCTCATCAGGTCTCGCATAGGTCGTATCCGGTTGATTTCTGGTGAACTGGAATAGACCAGCCGGCACTGCCATTCCGAAAAACCGGACTAAATTTGCGCTGTTTTCCCTGTTCCTGCACGGACTGGGCGACCGGGCGCATTAATGCCTCAAGGTTCACATTCGTGAACCAGAAAAATAATTTTCTACGGGGGGAGATATGATCTCATTCAGACCAAGTCTGGTCTGAAATCTGGTCCAAAGCGGATCTATGGGGCCGATTACGGGCAAAACCAGACGGAGAACAAAATTAGCTCTTGAATACAAAATTTGTAGGCGCGCTTGCCCGCACAGGCTGTGGAGGCCGCGCGGAATTTTCTTCCTGTCGCGGGTCCGCCTGCGTAAAAATCTACGCAGGTCCGGCCGAAAAGGTCCGGAATGGACGATTTCGGCGCCGGTCCCGGCCGTATGAGACCTGATCACCCGTCCGTTCGGCTGCGCGGACCGTAAGACTTGAATCGCTCCACCGTTCTCCAGATCTCGTCATCTGGCAGAACGACGGGATGTCCGACCTGAAGCGCCACCGCATATTGGTGGCAGAGCGCTTCCACTTCGACCGCGAGCCAGAGGGCTTTCCGGAGATCGGGTCCGACGGCGATCATGCCGTGATTGGCCAGCAGGCAGGCCATCCGTCCCGCCAGGGCCGTCAGGGCCGCCGCCGACAGGGCCTCGGTCCCGTAGGGGGCGTAGGGAGCACAGCGCACGGTCGGTCCTCCCGCCGCGGCGATCATGTAATGCACCGCCGGAATGTCCTGCCCGCAGATCGCGAAGGCGGTGCAGTGGGTCGGGTGCGCGTGGACCACGGCGTTCACCTCCGGGCGTGCCGCGAGGATGTCGCGGTGGAAGCGCCACTCGGACGAGGGGGCGAGCGGGTGCGTGAAACCGCCGTCGAACCGCATCGCCACGATATCCTCCGGGCGCAGGGTCTCGGCCGGAATGCCGGACGGCGTGACGAGGAAGCCGTCGCCCGCCCGCACCGACACGTTGCCGGAGGTGCCCTGGCTCAGACCGAGCGTCAGGAGTTCGCGCATGGCGGCGACGATGTCGGCACGGATCGTTCCGTCCGCTGGTTCGAGGGCGGGGGAGGGAGGCTGGGACGGCATGCGGGTCTCCGGACGCGGAACGCCCTACCGGTCGGGCGCAGGCGGTCTATAACACCGCCTGCCGGGCGCGCTCGCCGTCCGGCCCGGTTCCCGAGCCGGCGACGCTCCTGAGGCCGGGACGGTTCAGGGGCGGTCGCCCCGTCACCCGAGCAGAGGCAGTTCTGCCGATGAGTACGTACCGCTTCGAGGCGCTCGTCGCCCCGCGCGCCATCGCCCTGGTCGGCCTCGAGGCCGGTCCCGACGGGCTGGCCGAGGCGGCCCTGGCCAACCTCCGTCGCGGCGGCTTTCCCGGGCCGATCCATTGCCTCGGTTCCGATGCGGCCGCCGGTCTGATCCCGCACTTCGCCGACCTTCCCGAGGCGCCGGACCTCGTCATCCTGGCGACCCCGGCCGAGGCGATTCCCGATCAGATCGCGGAGGCCGGGCGACGCGGAGCGGCCAGTGCCGTCATCCTCACGCCGGATGTCAGCGATGCGGTCTGCGAAGCGGCGCAGGCGGAGGCTCGCCGCCACGGCCTGCGTCTCCTCGGGCCCGGCAGCATCGGTCTCTCCGTTCCCGGCGCCCATCTCGATGCGAGCCTCCTGGCCCGGGCCCCCAAGGCCGGCGACCTGGCGCTGGTCTCGCAGTCGGGCACGGTCGCCGCCGGCATCGTCGAATGGGCGGCACGCCGGGACGTGGGCTTCTCGGCGGTGCTGTCCCTCGGCATCGCCTGCGATATCGACGTCGCGGATTGCCTCGACCACTTCGCGGCCGACATTCGCACCCGGGCGATCCTGCTCTCCCTGGATGCGGTCGTGGATGCGCGCAAGTTCATGTCGGCGGCGCGGGCGGCTGCGCGTGCCAAGCCTGTCGTGGTGCTGCGCGCGGGGCGCCACCGCGCCCCGGCTCGGCATGCCGCGACCCATACGGGCGCGCTCGCCCGGCCCGACACGGTCTACGAGGCAGCCTTCCGCCGCGCCGGCCTGCTCGCGGTCGAGAGCCTGGATGCGATGTTTTCCGCGGTGGAGACCCTCGGGCGCCAACGCCCCTTCCCGGGGCATCGTCTCGCGATCCTGGGCAACGGGCGCGGCATCGGTGCCCTGGCGGCCGACCGGCTCGCGGATCGCGGCGGCACCCTCGCGGCGGCCGGGACGCTCGGAAATCCCGTGGATCTCGGCGTCGCCGCCGGACCGGAGGCCTACGCGGAGGCCCTCGCACCGCTGCTGGCGGATCCGGGCAACGACGCGGTGCTCGCCGTCCACGTTCCGACGGCACGATCGGACGGCACGGAGGTCGCCGGAGCGATCGCCGACACCGTGAGCCGGATCCGCCGGAACGGGGCGCGCAAGAAGCCGGTCTTCGCCGTGACGATCGGCGAGGAGGCCGAGGCGGTCGGACGCCTCGCCGCCGCGGGCATCCCGCGCTTCTCCACCGAGGACGCCGCCGTCGAGGGATTCCTGCACCTCGTGCGCTATCGCGAGGCGCAGGACGACCTGATGCGCACGCCGGATTCGCTGCCGCGGGATTTCTCACCGGACGTTGAGGCGGCCCGCGCGGTGGTCGCACGCGCTGTGGCCCAGGGGCAGACCTGGCTCGACCCCGTCGCGGTGGCCGATCTCCTCGCCGCCTACCGCATTGATAGCGTGCCCCTGACGCTGGCGCCCGACATCGACGCCGCCGCGACGGCCGCGTGGCCCATCATCGCACAGGGCGGGGCCGTGGCCCTCAAGGTCGTCTCGCCCGACATCGTGCACAAGTCCGACATCGGCGGCGTGCGCCTCGATCTCACCAGCGAGGCCGACGTGCGGGCCGCCGCCGCCGACATCCTTGCCCGGGCCCGGCGGCTGGCGCCGGAGGCGCGGATCACCGGTTTCGCCGTCCAGCCGATGATCCGGCGCGGCAAGCAGCGTGAGTTGATCGCGGGGCTCGCCGAGGACCCGACCTTCGGACCGGTGGTGGTGTTCGGGCGTGGCGGCACGGCGGTTGAGGTCATCGACGACCGGGCCCTCGGCCTGCCCCCCCTCGACCTGCGCCTCGCCTCGGAGCTGATCGACCGGACCCGTGTCGCCCGGCGTCTCGCGGCCTATCGCGACGTGCCGGCGGTGAACCGGCACGCGGTCGCCCTGGTGCTGGTCAAGCTCGCCCAACTGGCCGCCGACTGCCCGGAGGTGCGCGAACTCGACATCAACCCGCTCCTCGCCGACGAGACCGGCGCGCTCGCCCTCGATGCCCGCGTGATGGTGGCGCCCGACGCCGCGACGGGTCGGCGGGCCCGCGGGGCCTACCATCCGCGCTTCGCGATCCGGCCCTATCCGGTCGAGTGGGAGCGCACCCTGCATCTCCGCGGCGAGACCATCCTGGTGCGGCCGGTGCGGCCGGAGGACGAGGCGCTGTTCCTGACCTTCTTCCAGTCGGTCAGCGCGGAGGACCTGCGTCTGCGCTTCTTCGCGCCCGTGCGGGACTTCAACCATGCCTTCCTCGCCAAGCTGACCCAGCTCGACTACGCCCGCGCCATCGCCTTCGTGGCGATTGATGCCGCTACTGGGACGATGCTCGGCGCCGTGCGGCTCCATGCCGACGCCAACCATGAGAGCGGCGAATATGCCATCCTGATCCACGGCGACCGCAAGGGCACCGGCCTCGGCCATGCCCTGATGAGTCTGATGATCGACTGGGCCCGCATCGAGGGGCTCTCCCGCGTGGAGGGGACGGTGCTGCGGGAGAACCGGCCCATGCTCGCGGTTTGCCGCCAGCTCGGCTTCACCTCCCGGCCCGACAAGGAGGATGGCGGCGTGATCAAGGTCTCGCTCGCCCTGTAGCGTACAGGCCCGACCGGTTTCACGCCCTCTCGGCGATCCGCCGGACCCCACCGGGGTCGGCGCTGGCGCTGAATTGCGACGGGGTCATCCCGTAATGCTGCCGGAACAGGCGGCTGAGCTGGGCCGCGCTACGGAACCCGACCGCCTCCGCGAGCACGGCGATGGGATGGGGTTGCGCCGGGGCGCTGAGTGCCACCTTGATCCGCTCCAGCCGGGCGGAGCGGATGAAGCATTCGACCCCGCCCACCGGCTGGAACATCGCGAACAGCTTGGAGCGCGAGGCGCCGATGCTGCGCGCGACATCGGCGGCGCTGAGGTTCGGATTGCCGAGATTCGCCTCGATGTACAGACGGGCCTTCTGATGCTGTCGCGCCGGATCGCTGAGGGACGTGCCATGCCCGAGGGCGGCGGTGATGGCCTGCGCCATCAGAGTCGCGGTGTGGGCGAGGGTCTCGGCATCGAGGGCGGTCAGATGCGGAAGGCGGTCGCGCAGGCGCAGGAGATGGGAGGTGTAGGGCGCGGCGATGTCCGGCGAAATGACGAGGCCGTGGAGCGCATCCAGGGGGCCGAACCAGCGGCGGGCGAAGGTCCGCGGCATGCCGACGAAATTGCGTCGCTGCCTCGGAATGCTCTCGGCGTCGCGGATGATCACCGGCCGGGAGAAGTCGATGGCGTAGACGGACCCGGCTCCGGTCCGCACCTCGCGGCCATCGAAGTTGCCGACGATGGCGCCGGTCTCGACATGCTGGAGAACGATCGTATCGAGGCCGTCGAAGCCGAGTTTCTGCGCTGGCCGGTGAAAGATGAACGGCACGCCGTCCATGAAATGAAACCGCAGGTGTTCCGACCAGAAACTGGCGATTTCGACGTGGAAAGGTGTCACCAGGGGCGTCACCAGCGCCGAGCTGGCAAACATCAGTTGATAGGCCTGCTCGGCGTCTTCCTGCGGGTAATCGTGGCTCGAAAACTGCACGCTTCGGAGTGGGAACGTCCCGTCTGCAGGATGTTGGTCTGATGGCGAAGCGTACAAGGCTAGGTCACGACTGTTGGGCGCGGGGACGACGTCATTAATAAGATTGACGTCGTTGGGTTCCGTCCTGCCGGCCGGATCGGTCCGCAAGGTTGCGGCCCCGGCGGGATCGGTGCTGTCGGCGCGGCCTGTGTCCGCTCGCCTGGGCCTTCGGACCGGAAGCGAACCGGGACGCTGACACTAGAATTGCCATGCGCGTTTCAGCGAAAAAAGCGGACGATACAGCCCGTCCGCACAGATATTTCGACGGCGGGATTTGCGCCGTGGGTCGCCTGATTTGAAATTCGATTTGCTAATCGGCTGCGAAGCGCGTAGACATTCACTATCAATTCAACGGCAGAACCTCGGTGGCGCGGTTTCGTTACGAAATCGTGTGACAGAGATCTATGTCTTGAACTGGTAACGGAGACGGCCGCGCATGATCGCGTGGACCTCCGGTAGATGAAGCCCGCAAGGGCGAAGGAATACGATGGCTGTCGGTACTGTTAAGTGGTTCAACGAGACAAAGGGTTTCGGTTTCATCCAGCCGGATAACGGCGGAAGCGACGTGTTCGTGCACATCTCGGCCGTCGAGCGCGCCGGCATGCGCGGCCTCGCGGAAGGCCAGAAGGTCTCCTACGAGATGGAAACCGACAAGCGCAGCGGCAAGCAGTCCGCCGGCAGCCTCCAGACCGTCTGATCACGGCGGGTTCCCCTGTGGAGCCCGACCTGTTTCGAGAGCCGCTTCCCGGATGGGAGGCGGCTTGCTTGTGTTCTGAGACCCGATTCCAGGGGAGCGCGCCGTCGGCGGCCTCCCGCATGACAGGATCCTGTGTGAGCCAATTCAACCCGAACTCGATGACCGACCGCCTCAAGGCCGCGACCGAAGCCCGCGCCGCGGCGCTGGCCCGCTTCCGTGACCGCCCGGCGGCTGATGATCCGGCCGTGGTCGCCCGCAAGGCGGAGCGGGCCCAGATCGCCCGGGAGCGCGAGATCCGTGTCGCAGCCCGTGAGCAGGCCCGGCTCGAGGCCGAGGCGCAGCGCGCTGCCGAGGCCGAGGCCGAGCGCGAGCGTCAGGCCGCCGAGGAGATTCGCGCCGCCGAGGAGAAGGTGGCCCAGGCCGCCGCCGCACGCCTGGAGCAGAAGGCCCAGCGCGACGCGCGCTACGCTGCCCGCAAGGCCAAGGCGCGCCGCTGAGGTTTTCGGTTGGCGGGATCGTTCGATCCCGCGACCGCACGGCGGATTCGGCGCAAATCCGCCGGCCGGGTGCGTCCCCGGGACGAGCCTCATCACCGGGACCGCTGCATCGGGCGGACCCACCCCAGGCGCGACGTCAGTCCGCCGGACTTCCAGCGAGGAGACAAGCGCCATGTCCCACAAGTTCAAGCTCGGCCAGCGCGTGCGCCGCGCCCAGATCGGCTACACCGCACCGAAGTCCGACATCACGGACATCTTCGAGATCGTCCGCCTCGTGCCCGAGGACCAGACCGGCGAGCCGTTCTACCGCATCAAGTCCGGCAGCAGCGAGCGCGCCGTGCGCGAGGGCGAGATCACCGAGGCCTGAGCGGCGCTGCTCCGCGTCAGATGACGCGGAGCGCGCTCCTTCTCGTCCGACTGTCAGCGGCCTCTCCCTCACGCCGTGAGGGGGAGGCCGTTTGCGTTAGGTCAGCACCACCACGCGGGAGCCGATCTCGACGCGGCCGTACAGATCGATGACATCCTGGTTGATCATCCGGATGCAACCGGACGAGACGCTCTTGCCGATCGACTCTGGCTCAAGGGTACCGTGGATGCGGTAGAGGGTGTCCTTGTTGCCCTGCCACAGGTAATGCGCCCGTGCGCCCAGGGGGTTGTGCGCGCCGCCGGGTACGCCGAGGCCGCTCTGGAGTTGCGAAACCGAGCGGGCCAGTTTCGGGGTGCGCGCGATCATTTCCTTGGGCGGGTACCAGTCCGGCCACATCTGCTTCGAGTTCACCGTCGAGGCGCCGGACCACGAGAAGCCCTGCTTGCCGACGCCGACGCCGTAGCGCCGCGCCCGGCCGTTCGGCTGGACCAGGAACAGGTGGTGGGCCCGCGGATCGACCACGATCGTGCCCGGGGTCTCCGAACCCGTATAGGCCACCTCCTGACGAAGGAAGGACGGGTTCGCCTTGCGCCAGTTGAAGGCATAGACCGGGAACGGCTCGTCGGTGATCGCCGCGTAGGCGCGGTTGAAATCGATGGGGCCGTTGTCGACGGGCTTGGCCGGGGCGGTCTGCTGGGCCGAGGCCGGCGGCACCTGGCGCGGGGCGTAGAGATCCGCCTCCGGATCGTCCGCCACGGCGGCGCGGCCGCGCTGGCTCCGGACCGGGTCGAGATCGCGCTCGGAGCCGCGCTCGGAATAGGGCACGTACTGGCCGCCGCGGCGCCGGTAGAGCCGCCCGTTCTCGTCTCGATAGAGGCGCTCGTCGTCGTAGGGGCCGTCGCCGTCGATGGCGCCGCCGAAGAGGCCGCGTCCCTGTGCGAGGGCGGACCCGACGGGGGTGAGGAGCGCGAGGCTCGTCGTCGCCCCGGAAAGAAGCGTGCGGCGGGTCGTCTGGGACATGGGACGGTGCTCGGGAAGTCGTCGGAGAAGGGTCGTTCGAGCCCGGGCCTAGCAAGTCGAAGCAGGTCCGTCACGTCGTCTGAACGAAGGGCAGCCCTGCACCGGCGCTAAAGTTCGCGGGCGATGCAGTGCGGGCACAATCACCGGCTTCGGAAACCATCCGGAAATGCTTCCGAAGACCGGCGCGAATACGTCGGCAACACGCTTTCACCATGTCGGCGAAAAAACGGTGACCGGGGCCGCGATCCCGTTGCGGGCCCGTTGCAAAACGCCGGGCCGTGCCGACATAGGTGGGCATTCGCAAAGCCCCGCTCTCGAAATCATGGAACGCGACCCGTGCCGGTCCCTCCGCGTCCCCGCAACCGCGCGCCCCATCTGGCGCTCGCGGCGCTGCTGCTCGTCGCTCTCGTGCCGGCGGAGGGGCAGGCCGGCCGCAGCCGGACTCCGCCCCCGCCGGCGTCCACCGCTCCGGTGACGAGCTGGACCTCCAGCGAGCCCGAGAACCCCGCCTGCCAGCGCACCCGGCGCAAGCTCTGGCAGGGCGAGGAGGGTTGGGTCGTGCGCAGCGTCACGGTCTGCCGGTGAGGTTACGGCCCGATCCGGGCCGCGCAAAATTGATTTGCGCAAAATTGATGATCCGCGCGCGGTTGATCGTAGGATAATCGTGCGCGCACCGGTAAAGCTGGTCGGGCCACGCACCGGGTCGTGGGGTCGGCCGCTTCGGACATCGGCGAGGCGCATCGGCAGGAGCGTGGCCGGAGGGACGATTGAGTAGGACCGGCGATGCGCCCGAGACGGGGCCCGAGGCCCTGTCGCGCTACGACATCCTGGACACCGCGCCCGAGGACGCGTTCGAGGATATCGTGACGCTCGCATCCCGACTGCTGGAGATGCCGGTCTCCCTGGTCTCGCTGGTGGATGCCGACCGCCAGTGGTTCAAGGCGCGGGTCGGATTCGCGCGCGCCGAGACCTCGCTCGCGGAGTCGATCTGCGCCCACGCGGTGCGCCAGGACGGACTGTTCGTCATTCCCGACACCACGCGGGATTCGCGCACGGCGAAGAATCCCCTCGTCACCGGCGAGCCGCATGTCCGCTTCTATGCCGGCATGCCCCTGCGCACGCCGGAGGGGGCGGCCCTGGGGACCCTCTGTGTCCTCGACACCCGGCCGCGCCAGCTCTCCGAGGCGCAGGGCTTCATCCTGCGCACCCTCGCCGGCCGGGTGATGACCGAGCTCAACCTGCGACGTGCCCTGAAGGAGCGACGCGCGAGCGACCGGCACAACGCGGCGATCATCGGGAGCGCCATCGATTACGGCATCGTCACCCTGGATCTCGCCGGCCGGGTCACGAGCTGGAATGCGGGCGCCGAATGCGTCCTCGGCTGGAGCGAGGCCGAGATCCTGGGCCAGCCCGCCGAACTCTTCTTCACGCCTGAGGACCGCGCGCGCGGAATGCCCGATCACGAGATGCGCCTCGCCCGCGATCTCGGCCGGGCCAACGACGAGCGCTGGCACATGCGCAAGGACGGCTCGCGCTTCTGGGGCATGGGCGAGATGATGCCCCTCAGGGACGAGGCGGACCGGCAGGTCGGCTATCTCAAGATCCTGCGCGACCGCACGGCCCAGCGCCAGGCCGACGAGGCCCTGCGCAAGCAGACGGCCCTGCTGCAGACCGTCACCGACCACCTCAGCGAGGCGGTGGTCCGCCTCAGCGAGGACGACGTCGTCACCTTCGCCAACCCCGCCGCCGAGGCGATGCTGGGCTGGCCGCGCGGCAGCCTGATCGGCCGCAATCTCCACGACACGGCGCACCACCACCATCCCGACGGGCGGCCGTTCCCCCGGGAGACGTGCGAGGTCGTCCGTTCCCTGCGCAGCGGCGTGGCCTTGCGCGACCGCGAGGCGACGTTCTTCCGCCAGGACGGATCGCCCATCGAGGTCATCACCAACAACGCGCCCATCGTGGAGGACGGGGTGGTGCAGGGCGCCGTCCTGACCCTCACCGACGTCACCGAGCGCAAGGCGGCCAATGCCCGCCTGCGCCGGAGCGAGGAGCGCCTGAGCCTCGCCCTCAACGCCTCCGGCATGATCGGCACCTGGGACTGGGATCTGCGCGAGGACGTGATCTATGCCGATCCGAACTTCGCGCGGATCTACACCGTCGATCCGGAGCGCGCCGCCCTGGGGGCGCCCCTGGCGGACTACATCCGCAATTTCCATCCCGACGACATGCCGCGCTTCCAGGCGGAGCTCGACCGCCTCTTCGCGGGCGCCAAGGAATTCGCCTGCGAGTACCGGATCCTCCAGCCGGACGGCTCCCATCGCTGGGTGATCGCCCGGGGAAGCCTGGTGCGCGCCGCCGACGGGACGCCGCTGCGGTTTCCGGGCGCGTCGGTGGACATCACCGAGCGCAAGCGCGCCGAGGAGCGGCAGGCGGCCCTGGTCGAGCTCGGCGAGCGCCTGCGCGAGTTGCAGGATCCCGGCGAGATCGCCTTCGTGGCCGCCGAGATCGCGGGCCGGACCCTCGGGCTGACCCGGGCCGCCTACGGCGTGCTGGACGATTCCGGCGCCTATCTCGACATCGTCCGGGACTGGACCGTACCGGGGGCCAGTACCCTCGTCGGGCGACACCGCTACGCCGATTACGGCTCCTACCTGCAGGAGCTGCGCCAGGGGCGCGACGTCGTCATCGCGGACGTGGAGACCGACCCCCGCACCGCCGACCGGTCCGGGGCGTTCCGCGCTCTCGACGTGCGGACCGTGATCAACCTGCCGCTGATGGAGCGCGGGCAGCTCGTGGCCGTGTTCTGCCTGCACGATTCGAAGCGGCGCGATTGGACGCCGGACATCCTCGACTTCGTGCGCAATGTGGTCGACCGCACCCGCGCCGCCGTGGCTCGCCTGCGGGCCGAGGAGCAGCAGGAACTGGTCAATCGCGAACTCAGCCACCGCATGAAGAACCTGCTGGCGATGGTGCAGTCGATCGCGACCCAGACCATGCGCAGCGCCATCGACGTCGACACGGCCAAGGAGGTGCTCGCCGGGCGGCTGATCGCGCTGGGCCAGGCGCACGATCTCCTGATGGGCGGCGCCCTCGGCAGTACGTTGATCGGCCCGGTGGTGCGGGGCGCCCTGAAACTGCACGAGGATCGCGAGGGCCGTTTCCGCCTCGACGGGCCGGAGCTCGAGATCGGGGCCAAGCCGGCCCTGTCCCTGGCGCTGATGCTGCACGAACTCGCCACCAACGCGGCCAAGTACGGAGCGCTCTCGGACGAGGACGGCCATGTGGCGATCCGCTGGGAGGTCCGCGACGAGAGCGGCGAGCCGACCCTCGCCTTCTCCTGGGCCGAGATCGGTGGGCCCCCGGTGACACGGCCGACGCGCAAGGGGTTCGGCTCGCGCTTCATCGAGCGCGGCCTCGCCGGCCAGGTCGGTGGCACCATCGCCCTCGATTTCCCCGTCGACGGCGTCACCTGCGCCATCGCCGCGCCCCTGGCGGCCTTCCAGGCCGACGGCTGAGCCGGCGCCCGACCGGGCGGTGAACCCTGGATATTTGCTGGGCACTGCCGTCTCGCGCGGCAATGTGGCGATCCTGACGGCGGCCCGGGCGGGCCTGCCCATCGGGTCTGTGCGTCGGCCCGGCTCGAAGGGAATGGCGTACCGGGAACTGGCACGTTCGGTGCTTGGCTCGATCCGTCGCCGGTCGGCGACGCGCGGGGCAAAGGCGCCCCGCACGCGGACGGCGTGAGTCCGGATCCCTTGGCATGAGCGGCCGTCCTGCGGCCGCGAACCTCGAGACGCACTCCATGGCCAGCTTCAAGACCGTGATGAAATCCGGTCATCCTCCGACCCTGTTCGCTGCCTTCCTCTACTTCGATTTCTGCTTCGCGATCTGGGTGCTCAACGGTGCCATGGGCCCGTTCATCACCGAGACCTATAAGCTGACCCCCGCCCAGACCGGGTTCATGATCTCTCTGCCGATCCTGGCTGGCGCGGTCATGCGCTTCCCGCTCGGGGTGCTGGCCCAGTATATCGGCCGCAAGAACGCCGCCATCACCGAGATGACGGTGATCATGATCGCGATGGCCTTCGGCTTCTTCTACGTGAACACCTACGACGAGGTGCTCGCCATGGGCGTGCTTCTCGGCATCGCCGGCGCCTCCTTCGGCGTCGCCCTCTCCCTCGGCTCCGGCTGGTTCCCCAAGGAGCACAAGGGCCTCGCCATGGGCATCGCCGGCGCCGGCAATTCCGGGACGGTGCTGGCCGTGCTGTTCGCGCCGCCCCTGGCCCAGGCCTATGGCTGGCAGACCGTCTACGGCTTTGCCGGCTGCGTCATGGCGATCCCGCTCCTCGTGATGATCGTCTTCGCCAAGGAGCCGCCGGACGCCGAGCACCAATCCTTCAAGGAGCACGTCTCCTGCCTGTTCCAGAAGGACGGCTGGGCCTTCAACCTGATCTACATCATCACCTTCGGCGGCTTCATCGGCCTGTCGAATTTCCTGCCGACCTTCTTCTACGAGCAGTTCGCCGTGACCAAGGTCGAGGCCGGGCGCCTCACCATGCTGGCCGCCCTGATGGGCTCCGGCATCCGCGTGGTCGGCGGCTACTTCGCCGACCGCCTCGGCGGCATCCTGGTGCTGTCCGTCGTGCTGCTCGCCGCGGTGGGCTCGTTCCTGCTCCTGACCGCCTCGCCCTCCCTGGCGCTGACCACGGCCCTGTTCATGCTGTGCTTCGCTGCCCTCGGGGCCGGCAACGGCGCCCTGTTTCAACTCGTGCCCCTGCGCTGGCCCGCCAACACCGCGGTGGCCGGCTCGATGATCGGCGAGGTCGGGGCCCTCGGGGGCGCCATTCTCCCCAACGTGATGGGGTTGTCGAAGCAGTACACCGGGTCCTTCGCCCTCGGCTTCGTCGGCTACGCGATCTTCGCCGCACTGGTGTTGGTCTGCCTGCTGGTTTGGCAGCGCAAGTGGGTCGGCACCTGGGTCGGCCCGCGCGGCAAGGTTCTGACGCCCGGCACGCCGGAACATGCCGAGGCCGGCCGCCTCGGCCCGCTGACCGCCTGACCGTCGTCTCCTAGCCGATCTCCTCCGCCACCAGCGCGAAGGTCAGGACATCCACGGCCGAAGCGCCGCCGCGCAGGAGCACCCGCGCGGCGGCGTTGGCCGTCGCGCCGGTGGTCATTACGTCGTCGATGAGGAGGACTTTCCGGCCCTGCAGCCGCGGCCGCATCGCCTCCGGCACCCGGAAGGCGCCCTGGAGGTTCGTCGCCCGGGCCACCCGGCTCAAGCCGACCTGCGGGCGCGTCGCCTTTACGCGCGCGAGGTAGCCCGGCACGGCGGGCCGCCCCGCGATCCGGCCGATCCGCCGTGCCAGGAGCGCTGCCTGATTGAAGCGCCGCCGCCATACGCGCCAGCGGTGGAGCGGTACCGGGACGAGGCAATCCGCACGGGCGAGGAGTTCCGCGCCGGCCCCCGCCATCATCCCGGCGAGGACGGGGCCGAGATCCAGGCGATCCTCGTATTTCAGGCGATGGACGAGGTCGCGGGCGACCCCTTCGTAGAGCGCCACCGCCCGCGCTTGCGCGAAGACCGGCGGATCCGCGATGGCGCGCGGGGAGAGCAGGGTGCCGGTGCCGTGGTCGACGGCGAAGGGCGTGCCGAAGCGGTCGCAACAGGGCGGCGCGATCAGGCGCAGGCCCGACCAACAGCGGGCGCAGAGGGCGTGTGGGTCGGCGATGGCGCTGCCGCAGCCCGGACAGGTCGGCGGATAGACCAGGGCAAGAGCGCCGCGGAGAACAGCACGGAATCCGATGGTGACGACGCGGGCGGCGGGAGCCATGATGGCAACCCTACCACCCGCATCGCTGAAATACGATCCTGGGTTGTCTTCAGCGGGCCGGCTGCTGCGGCTGCGCCTGGTTCTGCTCGCGGTCGCGCTTGTTGGCCTGGTGGCGGCCGACGGCGCAGCCTGCCGCGGCTCCCATCACGCCATGGCCCGCCATGTGGCCGGCGACGCCGCCGACGAGGGCGCCCTTGATGCAGCCCTTGGCCTCGGCGCCGGTGGTGGCGAGGCTGATTCCCGCGAGGGTGAGGGCCGCGCCGAACAGAATGGACTTCATGGCGTCTGATCTCCTTGATTCGTCGTCGAATCGCTGGGGCTCAACAGCGAGGAACGGAGTCACGTTCCGTCCCGATTGCCGCTGGCGGGCGCGGACCCGGCGCGCCATCTAGATCGTGATGACCGCGCCACCGCTGTTCGATACGGGCCTCGCCCGCCGCCGCCTCGCCCGTGCCCACCGGGCCGGCTATGCCGATTTCCTGCTGCGCCGGGTGGTCGAGGATCTCGACGACCGCCTGGGGGCGGTGCTGCGGACCTTTTCGGAAGCCGTCGACCTCGGCACCCCGTCCGCCCTCGCGGCCGAGCACCTGCGTGCCTCCGGCCGGGTCGAGCGGGTCACGCGCCTCGCGCCGCGGGCGGAGGCCGGGGCGGTGCTGGCCGATCCCGAGGCGCTGCCGCTGGCCCCGGGCCGATTCGACCTCGCCGTCTCACTCCTCGCCCTGCAGCACGTCAACGACCTGCCCGGCACCCTGGCGCAGCTGCGTCGGGCCCTGCGCCCCGACGGGCTGTTCATCGGCTGCCTCCTCGGCGGCCGGACCCTGACCGAGCTGCGCCAGGTCTTTGGGCAGGCGGAGAGCGAGGTCGAGGGCGGCGTCAGCCCGCGCGTCGCGCCCTTCGCCGAGGTCCGCGAGATGGGCAGCCTGCTGCAGCGGGCCGGATTTGCCCTGCCGGTCACCGATGTCGAGACCGTCACGGTGCGCTACCGCGACCCCTTCGCGCTGATGCACGACCTGCGCGCCATGGGGCTGACCAACGTCCTGAACGATCGCCGCCGCACACCCCTGCGCCGCGACACGCTCCTGCGCGCCGCTGCGCTCTACGCCGAGCGCTTCGCCGATCCCGACGGGCGCCTGCGCGCCAGCTTCGAGATCCTCTGGCTCTCCGGCTGGGCCCCGCACGCGAGCCAGCAGAAGCCCCTGAAGCCCGGCACGGCGCAGACGCGCCTCGCCGAGGCCCTGGGTACCACCGAACGCAAGCCCGAAGGACAGGATCCATGAGAGAGCCCGGACCCGACCACCCGATCGCCATCGCGCCGCATCCGGGCCGCGTGCGGATTCGCCTCGCAGGGACGCTGCTTG
This sequence comes from Methylobacterium sp. BI1, assembly GCF_056680125.1. Lineage (NCBI taxonomy): Bacteria > Pseudomonadati > Pseudomonadota > Alphaproteobacteria > Hyphomicrobiales > Methylobacteriaceae > Methylobacterium > Methylobacterium sp. BI1. Next base: position 1,011,645 of record NZ_CM155267.1, read on the forward strand.
CTGAGACCGAGGCCGCCCTCGTGCTCACCGAGGCGAATTATCCGCCGGTGTTCTACATCCCGCGGGCCGACGCCCGCTGGGCGCATTTCACCCCCAGTGCCCGCCGAAGCCACTGTCCGTACAAGGGGGATGCCTGCTACTTCACGCTGACGACGCCGGACGCCACGCAGTCCGATGCGGTTTGGAGCTACGAGGCCCCCTATCCGGCGGTAACCGCCATCGCCGGGCACCTCGCCTTCTATCCGGACAAGATCGACCCGATCGAGCAGGGCTGACGCCGCGCGTCCGTCAGTCCCGGACCTGGGACCAGAACGCGGCCTTGCGCCCGTGCAGGCGGCGCAGCGTGCCGCGATAGGCCTCCGGATCCTCCGTCAGCCCGTCGAGGGCCTCGAGGTACCGGGCGGCGTGGCCGTAGGCGGCGCTGCGCCCGTGCTCCAGGATGGAATCGATGAGCAGGCGGTAGAGCTCGGCCGCCGCCTCGGGCTGCGTCCGTTCCAGGGCCTCGGCGGCCGGCGCCAGGATCTCGTAGCGGTTCCCGTCCCAACTGCCGCGATGGGCCATGACCAGGCGTGCGGCGCAGGCCGGATTCGGCCACTGCGTGAGGAAGGCGAGCGCCCGGTAGCGATCGGGATGGGCCCGCGCCTGATCGAAGGCCCGATCCAGCGCCGCGTCGTCCTCGAAGTCGGGCAGCTTCGCGAGGTAGGCCCGCAGCATCGCCGGGTCGAGGTTGTGCCCGAAGGCCTCCCAGCGCAGGGCCTGCGCCGCCTCCGTCTGGCCGAGGCTATCGAGGATGCGGATCTCCAGGGCCTGGCGCGCCCGCTCCGGCGCATCGTGGTCGAACTGCCCCGTCAGCAGGGCCTCCCGGGTGACCACCACCGGGCCGCGCTTCTGCCGCCGGCGGATCCAGTCCAGGGCCTCCGGGGCCCGGCCCGCCGCGAGCAGCCGCTCGGCGATCCGCACCCGGTCCGGCTGTTCGGGGGACACCGCCCGCTCGAAGGCGATGAAGGCGTCGACGTCGCCCGCCCGGTCGGCGAGGGCCTGGCGCATGCGCACGAGGCGGCTGCGGGCGAGCTGGGAGGCCCAGGCTTTCTGGCCGCCGGTCCGGCCTTCCGCGGCCGGGGGCGTCGCGTCCGCGAGGGCCGCATCGAGGGGCGCCAGGGCCGCCTCGGGCAGCCGTGGGATCAGGTCGTGCAGCAGGGTTTCGACGAAGCCGCACCCGTCGGCGCCGAGGCGGGTCACCAGCCCCGTGGCGACCCCCGCCGCTTCCTCCGCGGGCAGGTCGACGATCAGGGCGGCGGCCGCATCGGCCGCGCGCTCGTAGACGCCGTGGATGCGCCCGCTCGAATCTTCCGCCCGCCCGAGGACGTCGCCGGCACCCCCGAGGAAGCGGATCAGCCGGTCGAGGGCCGCGCGGGGATCGAGGGCGGCGAGCTCCGTCACCACCGTGGTCAGCATCGCGTCGAGGTCGGCGGCGAAGGCGCGCTGCTTCTGCCAGTCGATGTAGCCCTGGCCGCGCTCCAGGGCGGTGAGGCGCCGGTCGATCAGCGCCGCGATGGCATCCGGCCCCTGCAGGCTCGCCACCGCCGCGGTCACAAGCTTCTTGAAGGTCGGATTGCGCGCCGTCTCGGACAGGACGAGGCCGATCAGGCGCTCCAGCCCGAGTTCCGTCAGGGTCTCGGGGCTCGGCGTGGTCTTGCGCGAGGCGCGCTTGGGCTTGCCGGCAGCGGCTCTGTCCGCGACGGGCGGCCGACCGGAATTCGCCTTCGCCGCCGGTTTCGCCGCTGCCCTGCGTACCATGCACCGCTCTCCCTCTCCCGACGAGCAAGTCCTTTCCCGACGGGGCAGATCGCGCCGGACGGGATCTGTCTCTCAGACTTGGATCAGGGGCCGAGCAGATCCAACAGGAAAGGGATCAGCGGCGCGTCGGCCGGCGGCATCGGCTGGTCCTTGAGGTCGCGCGGGCGCACCCATTTCAGCGCCTGACCCTCCAGGGAGCGCGGCAGCCCGTCCCAGCGCCGGCAGATGTAGAGCGGCATCAGGAGGTGGAAATCCGGGTAGGCGTGGCTCGCGAAGGTGAGGGGGGCGAGGCAGGCCTCCTGCACGGTGATGCCGAGTTCCTCGGCGAGCTCGCGGATCAGGGTCTCCTCCGGCCGCTCGCCCGGGTCGACCTTGCCGCCTGGAAATTCCCAGAGGCCGGCGAGCTGCTTGCCGGGCGGGCGCTGGGCGAGGAGCACGCGCCCATCGCTGTCGACCAGCGCGACGGCGACGACGAGGAGGATGCGCAGGGGCGCGGGCGACGGCGTGCTCACGGGGCGATCGCGAAGGTCGCGGCGACGTCGGCAGAGGTCTCGATGGTGCCGGCGACGAGCGGCACCGGAGCACCGCCGCGCTTGGCCCGCATCGGCGCGGGCGCCGCGAAGGCGACCGGCGGGGCGCTGCCCGTCGCGGGGGACTGGATCGACACCACCCGCCCGAGGCTGACGCCGGCGGCCTCGGCCAGCCGCTCGGCCTGGGCCCGCGCGTCCTTCATCGCCGCGCTGCGCATGGCGCTCTCGGCGGCATCGGGATCGCGCAGGCCGAAGCCGACGCCGTCGATGCGGTTCGCACCGCCGTCGAGGGCCCGGCGCATCAGGTCGCCGAGGCGGCCCATATCGGCCAGGCGCACCCGCACGGTGTTGCTGGCGCGGTAGCCGTCCGGCTTCTCGGCGAAGGACCCGTCCGGCTGCCGGACCGAGCGAGTGACCGGCTGCAGCGTCACGGCGGAGGTGCCGAGATCGGCCTCCGGCACCTTGAAGTCGGCAGCCAGTGCCAGGATCGCCTTCGCGGCGGTGCTGGCGCCGTCGAGGGCCGCGGCCGGGGTCGCGCCCCTGGCCTCGACGCCGATCTCCACCGAGGCGAAGTCCGGCGCGACCTCGGAGCGGGCGCGTCCGACGACGCTGATCCGACCCTCGGCCGGACCCGGCCTGTCCTCGGCCCGCACTGCGCCGGGGGCGCCGAGCAGGGCAAGGGCCAGGAGGGAGAACGCCCCCGCGCGCCTCACGAGCGATAATCCCCGTTGATCTCGATGTAGAGCTTGGTCAGGTCGCAGGTCCAGACGCGGGCGCTGCCCGCGCCGAGGCCGAGCTCCACCCGCACGGTGACGTCGGGCTCGCGCATCACCGCGCTCGCCGCCGCCTCGCTGTAATCGGGATCGCGGGCGCCCTCGCGGGCGACGCGCACGTCGCCGAACCAGATCGCGAGGCGGTCGCGATCGGCCGGCTCGCCGGCCTTGCCGACGGCCATCACCACCCGGCCCCAATTGGCGTCCTCGCCCGCGATGGCGGTCTTCACCAGGGGCGAGTTCGCGATCGACATGGCGATGCGGTGGGCCGAGGCGTCGGAGGTCGCGCCGGTGACCTGCACGGTGACGAACTTGCGGGCACCCTCGCCGTCCTTGGCGACCAGCTGGGCCAACTCCACCAGCAGGTCGAGCAGGGCGGCGCGGAACGCGGAGAGGCGCGGATCGCCCGCATCGGAAATCGCGGCGTTGCCGGCCGCGCCCGTCGCGAACAGCATGAGGGTGTCGGAGGTCGAGGTGTCGCCGTCGACCGTCACGCAGTTGAAGCTCGTGGCCGTGCCGGCGGTAAGCAGGGTCTGGAGGACATCCTGGGGCAGGGCGGCGTCGGTGAAGACGAAGCTCAGCATCGTCGCCATGTCGGGGGCGATCATGCCCGCACCCTTGGCGATGCCGTTGAGGGTGACGGTGACACCGTCGATGCTGGTCTGGCGCGTGGCGAGCTTCGGGAAGGTGTCGGTGGTCATGATCGCCTGGGCGGCGGCGGCCCAGGCCTCCGCGCCGTCCCGGGTCCGGCCGGCGCAGTCGGCGAGCACGCCCTCGAACTTCGTGGCGTCGAGGGGTTCGCCGATCACGCCGGTGGAGGCGATGAAGATCTCTTCCGGCTGGCACTGCGCCGCCTCGGCGGCGATCCGCGCCGTCAGCGCCACGGCCTCGCGTCCGCGCAGGCCCGTGAAGGCGTTGGCGTTGCCGGAATTCACCACGAGGGCGCGGGCGCCCGCACGGCCCAGGGCCTCGCGGCACCAGTCCACCGGCGCGGAGGGGCATTTGGAGCGGGTGAACACGCCGGCGGCCTGCGTGCCCGCGGCGAGCGCCACATAGAGCACGTCCGTCCGGCCGGAATAGCGGATGCCCGCCTGCGCGGTCGCGAGCCCGACACCGCGAATCGCCGGGAGCTGCGGTTGCGTCCGGGGCGCCAGCGGCGAGACGGGGGGGCTCTTGGCAGACGACATGGGCGAGGGCTCCGGATCTCTGCGGCCGTCTCGGGCGCGCGGCGAGGCCGGTGTTGCCCCGCGCGCGCCGTCCGCGTCAACCACGACCACCGTCATGTCCCTGTCGCATCGCACGCCCCGGCCAGCAGCCCTGGCGGATCAGGGACTTGTCTCGGGGATCTGCCGGGAGGCGGCCCGAAGTGCTGCGATGCAGCATCGTGGCAGGCCGGAGTTCTTCCGGGCGACGGTTCCCGCGATCGGGCGGAAGGGGGGACGAAAGACATCCGCCTCGGCGGGATGGGGGGCTTGTCTGTGCGCGCGAACGTGACATAGCATGCTGCGACGCACAGTTTCCGAGGTGATCGGCACGGATGTCCAGGCGCGAGGGGGGAGTCTCGACAATGGAACGACCGACTTCGCCAGGTGGCGCCTACGGCGTTCAGGTTCTGATCGCCGGTCGCCAGAAGCATTGGCGCGATGAGGTTACATCGCAGATCCGGCGCGCAGGCTTCGCGGCCACCACGGTGGATTGCGGCGTCGACGCAATGACCGTCCTGGCTCTCGGCCTTCCGGTCGATGTTCTCGTCACCGACGTGAGCCTGCAGGGCAAGCTCTGCTGCCAGAAGCTCGCCTTGGAAGCCCGTGCGCTGCGCCCGGACCTCCGCATCGTCTTTGCCAGCGACCTCGAATCGCTGGCGAGCGAAGACGACCCGACCCAGTGGCTCGAAGAGCTGTTCGACGCGCAATTCCCCGACGACCGCGACGGTCTGGTCGCGATCCGGCGCATCGACAACGTCGCCAGCACGGTGTGGGACGCCCTGCGCAGCCCCGCCTGATCTCCTCCGCCTTCGAAACGGACGGACCGTCTTCCTTCAAACCGTGAGTTTCGGGATCGACCGGCGGTGCCGCCCGTCTCCGCTCGGCGAGCCGGATACCCTGGGCACGTGACGATTGTCTGACGGTCCGCTTCGATTCAAACCACCCAGGTTTTGACCCGAGGCAGGTCCTGAACGAAAAAATCCCCCGCGGGGATGCGAGGGCTTCCGGTCGTCCTGTCGCGATGGGATCACTGCGCCTTGGGGGCGTCCGCCGGCTTCGGACTGGCATCCGTGCTCGTCTTGTTGGCATCCGAGTTCGCCTTGAAATCGGCGTTCGGCTTGGCCTTGCCGAGATAGACGTATTCCGGCGCGGCGCGGAGCTGGTCCTTGTTGGTGTCGATGGTCGCCTTGAGGGTCGCGTCGTCGACGCGGACGAGCTTCATGGCGCTCGGGTCGATGGCGACGTACTTCGTACCGATGCCGAGGAAGCCGCCGACACCGACCACCCACGACTTCACGGTGTTCTTCTCGTCGAGCACGACGTCGGCGATCTCGCCGATGGTCTCGTTCGCGGCGTTCTGGATGGTCAGGCCCACGAGCTTCGAGGTGACCATGTCGCTCTTGTTCTGCACCACGAAGGTGGGGCGCAGGTCATTGGCGAGGGTGGCTGGGGCGGCCTGGACCGGTGCCGACGCGGCGGCGGGCGCGTTGGCATCCGGCGACTGGGCGAGGGCGAGGGTGGCGCTGGCAACGAGGAGAGTCGTGCCGAGCAACAGGCTGCGCATGGGCGAAGTCTTTCGAGAGGTCGAGCCGAAGGTCGAACAAGTTTGGGCCGTGATGGCACACGCTCAAGTTCAAGCTTCTGCCAAAGGTTCCCGCGATACGGCATGGTGAATGGACGAACGCCGCGCGGACCTTAGATTCCTCGGTACAGGGGCGGCGGAACCGGTCCGCGCGCCCGCCACGGGGTGCCGCACCATGTCGAACGTCTTGCCGCCCAACGTCCGGTTCGCGCGGATGCCGCGCCGTCACGCCCTCGCGCTGCTCGGCGGGGCCGTCGCCTGCGCAGTCCGCCCGGCCTCGGCCGATGCCCTGAAGGCGGGTGCCTTCGTCTTCGAGAAGCCGGAGGGCGGCACCCTGCCGCTCTCGGCCTATGCCGGCCGGCCGATCCTTGTGGTCAACACCGCCACGGCCTGCGGCTATGCCGGGCAATTCACCGGGTTGCAGGGCCTGTGGACCCGCTTCGGTGACCGGGGGCTCACCGTCATCGCGGTGCCGTCGCCCGATTTCGGCAATCAGGAGCCGCTGGACGGCGTCGCGATCGCGGAAGCCGCCCGCAAGAACCACGGCGTGACCTTCCCGGTCACCGCCAAGACCCATGTCCGGGGTCCGGCCGCCCACCCGTTCTACCGCTGGGCCGCCGCCGAGAAGCCCGGCAGCACGCCGGGCTGGAACTTCCACAAGTATCTGGTCGACCGCGACGGCAGCCTGATCGCCGCCTTCCCATCCTCGGTGGAACCCAACGATCCGCGCATCGTCACCGCGATCGCCAACGCCCTGCCCGCCGCCTGAGGCGTCAGCGCGGGATGTCCCGGGGCGGGCGAAGGGACCCCGACGGGGGCGGCGCGCGACGGATGCGCCGGGTCCGCTCGGCGGTCCCACGCGCCGGCGGCGAGGCGTAATTCGAGGCGAAGGGATTGGCCGGCGTGCGATCGGCGCTGCCGAACAGGCTGAACTCCGCCCGGGCGCCCTGGTCCGCACCCAGCAGCGTCAGGAAAAGAGCGAGGCAAAGGCGGCGCATGCGTGTTCCCGGTGTCGTCCGACTCCTTGCCCCGATACCCCAAACCCCCACATCCCGCGAGAGGCCGCTCCGGAATCCCCGAGGGATCCGGGCTGCCGCGGAAGGGGTCGAGGAACGGGATGATGAAGCCGCACCGGTTCGAGCAGGCGGGCACCGTCTTCGAGATCACCTTCGAGCGGGCGCCGGAGGGCTGGGTCGCCCAGATCCGCCGGTCCGACAGTGAGACCACCCACGCGATCGGGTTTCCGGACGGGCCGGGCTACGACCCGACCGACGTGCGCGGGTCGCTGATCGCGGGCTGCGCCGCAGCCCTTCCCAGCTTGTCCTGGTCGACCCCGACCCGACACTGAGCGGAACCTCCCGAACCGCCCCGTGTTCGCCCTCCCGAATGCTGCGCCCGCACCGGCGCGGGTGCGCGAAACGGGAAGGAACAGCCGATGTCCGAGATCACCTATCGCATCGTCGAGCACGATGGGGGCTTCGCCTACAAGGTCGGCGACGTGTTCTCCGAGACCTATCCGAGCCACGACGAGGCCCTGCAGGCGGCCCAGGCCGCCGCGGCCGAGCAGCAGGTTCCGGGCTCGACGGAGGGGATCCGCTACCAGGACAGCAAGGGCGACTGGCACGACGAGACCGCCCAGGGCAACGACCGCCCGACGGCGCGCGTGGTCGACTGAGGTCCCGTCCCGTTCCGGTGGCGCTCAGGCCGAGCGTCGCCGGGGCGGCGTCCCGCCCGCTGGCCAGGCCGCCAGGGGTGCCTCGGCCTCGGGACCGGGGCCGGTCTCCGCGCGGGGAGGCATGCCCTCGCATCCGGTACGGTTCCGCCCCGCCGATTTCGCCCGGTAGAGGGCCGCATCGGCCGCCTCGACCAGGGCGGCCGGGGTGGGCGCGCCATCGGGGCTCGCGGCGACGCCGACACTGACCGTGACGTGGTCGAGACCGTCGCCGCGCCCGGCATGGGGCAGGGCGAGGGCATTCAGCGATTGGCGCACCCGCTCGGCCAGGACGATGGCCGCCGCGCTGTCGAGGCCCGGCAGCAGCAGGGCGAATTCCTCGCCGCCGTAGCGCGACACCAGGTCGGCGGTGCCGCTGACGCGGGTGGTCAGGAGGCGGGAGATCTCGCACAGGCACGCATCGCCGGCCCCGTGTCCGTAATGGTCGTTGAAGCGTTTGAAGTGGTCGACATCCACCAGCATCAAGGCGAACGGATCGCCGTCGCGGGAGGCCTGCCACAGGGCATCCAGGCGTTGCGAGAAGGCCCTCCGGTTGGCGAGGCCGGTGAGCGGATCGGTGGTCGAGAGGCGGGTCAGGCGGGCATTGGCGACCACGAGCTGCTGCGCCCGCAGGGATTCCCGCAGCGTATAGAGATAGTTGCGTCGGTTGGCGCTCTCGATCTTATGCGCGGCCCCGAGGCTGAAGGCGATGCCGATCAGCATATCGAGCCGGACCAGTCCCGCGAGGTCCGGGGCGATCTCCGGGTGTGCGGCGATGGCGAGGCCACCAGCGAGCGCGGTGGTGCCGGAGACGATGCAGGCCCAGGTGAACCGGAGCGCCAGGGAGATGTTCGCGAAGATCACCGTCAGCCAGATCGCCGTGGTCGCGTGGGCGACGTTGGGTCCGTGGCCGAGCCAGAGCGTGATCACGGGGATCAGCACCGCCGCGAGGACGCCCAGGCCACACAGGGCCTCCCGGGTCTGGGCGCTCACCCGGCTCAGGGCCACGAAGATCCCGACGGCCAGCGGCGTCATCACGGCGAACCGCAGGACTAGGTTCAGCGTCGCGACGTCGGGCGTGGTGACGTAGGTGGCCCAGGCATAGATGTGGAAGACCGCGAGGCCGATGAGGGTGGTCCGCCGCAGGTGCCGGACCCGCCGGCGTCCGGTCTCCGCCTCGAACCGGCTCTCGAGTTCAGGCGGAAAGACGAGGCGCCAGCGCGTCGCCTGCAGCGTCCGTTCGATGAGCGCCAGCAGACGGTCGCTGGTGCGAAACGACAGGGAGCCCGGATCGTCGGACGATCGAGCAGCAGACGAAGCGATCACGCGCGGGGAAATCCATGGGCAAGCGGATGTGGGGCAGGCGGATGCGGGGCAGGCGGGCGAGGGTCAGGGGGGGCGACTTCGGCCTCTGCGCCAAGTCGGCCCCTGTGCCAAGTCGGCCCTTGCGCCAAGAGTGACCGCAACTCCTGTCGGCATGCTTTCCCCGATCGTTAGAATCCGAGCGATCGATGGCACGCACCCGCCACACCGCAGCGGGAATCCCCCCGCATTCCCGCCCTGCGACGGTGCCGGCTGGAATGGACGATTGCCTCCCGGGCCCCACCTCGTGCATGCCTCATCCAGATCCGAGCGCGCGCCGCCACGACCCGACCCGGATCTCTTCGCCGCCTGGAGCCTGCCCGTGACCGTCCCGAATCCGCGCCAGCCCGACCACGACATCGATCCGCTCTTCATCGAGCGCTGGTCGCCCCGTGCCTTCACGGGCGAGGCCGTGCCGGAATCCGAGCTGCTGCGCATGATCGAGGCCGCGCGCTGGGCGCCGTCCTCCTACAACTCCCAGCCCTGGCGCTTCGTCTACGCCCTGCGCGGCACGCCCGACTGGGAGACCTTCCTCGACCTGCTGGTGCCGGGAAACCGCAAGTGGGCGGAAGGGGCCGGCGCCCTCGTCATCCTGGTTTCGAGCAAGCTGATGAAGACCGGCGACGGGCTGAAGCCCTCGGCGAGCCATTCCCTCGACACCGGAGCCGCCTCGGCGAACTTCCAGCTCCAGGCGATCCGCCAGGGCTGGCACGTGCACGGCATGGGCGGGTTCGACAAGGAGCGCTCCGTGACCGTCCTCAACGTGCCGCCGGACCATCAGGTCGAGGCGGCTTATGCGGTCGGGCGCGCGGCGAATCCGGCCGATCTGACCGAGGAGCAGCGCGCCAAGGAGGTGCCGAACGGCCGGCGCCCGATCACCGACTTCGCCTTTGCCGGTGCCTTCAAGGCCCGCGAAGCCTGAGTCGTCCGCCGTGTTGAGGCCCGCCCCCGACTATGCCGGGCTCGTCGCCGGTTTCGCCTGGGACATCCCGGAGCGGTTCAACATCGGCGTCGATGTCTGTGACCGCTGGGCCTTGCGCGAGCCCGGCCGGGTCGCGATCCAGGAGGTCGTCGGGACGCGGGTCTCGGAGGTCACCTTCGGCGCATTGCGGGAGGGCTCCGACCGTCTGGCCGCCGGGTTGCGGGCACGGGGCGTCGTGCCGGGCGACCGGGTCGGCGTGCTGCTCCCGCAATCGGCCGCCGTGGTGATCGCCCATGCGGCCGCCTACAAGCTGGGGGCGATCGCGCTGCCGCTCGCCGGCCTGTTCGGGCCGGATGCCCTGCGCTACCGCCTGACCGATGCCGATGCCCGCGTCCTGATCACCGACGGGGCGGGCCTCTCCAAGATCGAGGCCCTCCGCGCCGACCTGCCGGCGCTGGAACTCGTCGTCTGCGTGGACGGCGCGCGCGGCGAAGTCATCGGCCACGAGGTTCTCGGCTACGAGGTTCTTGGCTATGAGGACTTGCTCGCCGAGGCGCCGGACGGCTTCGTGGCGGTCGACACCCGGGCCGACGATCCCGCCCTGATGATCTACACCTCCGGCACCACCGGGCCCGCCAAGGGCGCACTGCACGCCCACCGGGTGCTCCTGGGGCACCTGCCGGGCTTCTGCATGATGCACGACTTCCCGCCCAGGGCCGGGGACCGGATGTGGACGCCGTCCGACTGGGCCTGGGCCGGCGGCCTCCTCAACGCGACGCTGCCGAGCCTGCATTTCGGCATGCCGGTGGTGGCCTGTCCGACGTTCCGGTTCGAGCCGGACGCCGCGTTCCGGCTGATCGCCGAGCGGGCGGTCACCCTCGCGTTCCTGCCGCCCACGGCCCTGCGCATGCTGCGCGGCGTCGCCGATCCGCGCGGGCGCTTCGACCTGTCCCGCCTGCGCAACATCGCCTCCGCCGGCGAAGCCCTGGGGCCGGAAACCTTCGACTGGGCCCAGCGCGCGCTCGGTCTGACCATCGGCGAGGCCTATGGCCAGACCGAGTGCAACCTCGTCCTCGCCGCCTGCCGGGCGGCCGGGGTGGCCCGGGCCGGTTCCACCGGACGCCCGGTCCCGGGGCACCGGGTCGCGATCCTGCGGCCGGACGGCAGCGAGGCCGCCGTCGACGAGCCCGGCGAGATCGCCATCGCGCGGCCCGACCCGGTGATGTTCCTGCGCTACTGGAACCAGCCCGAAGCGACGGCGAAGAAGTTCTCCGGCGACTGGATGCTGACCGGCGACACCGCCCGGCGCGACGCCGACGGCTACGTCCACTTCGTCGGGCGCGAGGACGATCTCATCACCTCGGCGGCCTACCGCATCGGTCCCACCGAGATCGAGGATTGCCTCGGCGCGCATCCGGCCGTGGCCCTTGCCGCCGCGGTGGGCAAGCCTGACCCCCTGCGCACCGAGATCGTGAAGGCCTTCGTCGTCCTGCGTCCGGGCTTCACTGCCTCCGACGCGCTCGCGGCCGAGATCCAGGCTTTCGTGCGCACGCGCCTCTCGGCCCATGAGTACCCACGCGAGATCGCGTTCCGCGACAGTCTGCCGATGACCACCACGGGCAAGATCATCCGGCGCGCGCTGCGCGACGAAGCGTGAGGCCTATCGAACCATGAGGCGGTAGCGCGCACGGCCGACGTTTCCCCGCGGATCGACGAGTTCGATCGAGAATTCGTCCGGTCCGGTATAGCCCGGCGTCGCGGTGTAGAAGACCAGGGTGGCGGGCCGCTTGCGGGTGTTGCAGCGCGCGCGGACGTTGAACATCGAGAAGTTCGGGAAATCCTCTCCCTGGCCGATCTGGACGTGGCCGTCCTGCGGCGGATCGATGAGGCTGACCGTGAACGGGCCGAGGGACCGGCAGGTCGGATCGAGCGACGAGAACGACCCCACGATGAGCCGGCTGCCCGACAGCACGACTTTTTCGAAGGTAGCCATGCGCATCGGGGTGGCCTGGGCCGCGTCGATCGGGGCGAAACCGAGGGCGATGGCCAGGACGAGGTACCGGTTCATGCAGTGACGCTCCGCTCTTGGTACGCGTGCGCCGGAGCATGCGCGAATCGTGTCCGGGCGTCAGACACAACCGATCCGGATGGATGCACGTTGAGGGTGATTTGTCATGTGGTGTTGGCGATCAGTAAGGGAAGCGCCGCTTGGAACGGTTCGCATAAAGACATCTTTATATCTTGATTGCCTCCGGTCCGGTGCCCTGCTATAGGCCTCGCCGAGACGCAACGAGAGACGGAGCGAACCCCCATGGCCCAGACTTCCCCGGCCCAGGATTACATCGTCAAGGACATCGGCCTGGCCGATTACGGCCGCAAGGAGATCTCGATCGCCGAGACCGAGATGCCGGGCCTGATGGCCACGCGCGAGGAGTTCGGTCCGTCGCAGCCGCTGAAGGGCGCGAAGATCGCCGGCTCGCTGCACATGACGATCCAGACGGCCGTGCTGATCGAGACCCTGAAGGCGCTGGGCGCCGACATCCGCTGGGTCTCCTGCAACATCTACTCGACCCAGGACCACGCCGCCGCCGCCATCGCCGCCGCCGGCATCCCGGTCTTCGCCATCAAGGGCGAGACGCTGGAGGAGTACTGGGACTACACCTCGAAGCTGTTCGACTGGCATGACGGCGGCATGCCGAACATGATCCTCGACGACGGCGGCGACGCCACCATGTTCGTACACCTGGGCCTGCGCGCCGAGAACGGCGACACCGCCTTCCTCGACAAGCCGGAATCCGAGGAGGAGGAGATCTTCTTCGCGCTCCTCAAGAAGAAGCTCGCCGAGAAGCCGAAGGGCTGGTTCGCCGGTCTCGCCGACTCGATCAAGGGCGTCTCCGAGGAGACCACCACCGGCGTGCACCGCCTCTACAACCTCGCCAAGGAAGGCAAGCTGCTCTTCCCGGCGATCAACGTGAACGACGCCGTCACCAAGTCGAAGTTCGACAACCTCTACGGCTGCCGCGAGTCGCTGGTCGACGGCATCCGCCGCGGCACCGACGTGATGATGGCCGGCAAGGTCGCCATGGTCGCGGGCTTCGGCGACGTGGGCAAGGGCTCGGCCTCTTCGCTGCGCCACGCCGGCTGCCGCGTCCTCGTCTCCGAGGTCGATCCGATCTGCGCGCTCCAGGCCGCGATGGAAGGCTACGAGGTCGTGACGATGGAGGACGCCGCTCCGCGCGCCGACATCTTCGTCACCGCCACGGGCAACAAGGACATCATCACCATCGAGCACATGCGGGCGATGAAGGACCGCGCCATCGTGTGCAACATCGGCCACTTCGACAACGAGATCCAGGTCGCCGGCCTGAAGAACCTCCAGTGGTCGAACATCAAGCCGCAGGTGGACGAGATCACCTTCCCCGACGGCCACCGCATCATCCTCCTGTCGGAGGGACGCCTGGTGAACCTCGGCAACGCCACCGGCCACCCGTCCTTCGTGATGTCGGCCTCGTTCACCAACCAGACCCTGGCCCAGATCGAGCTCTGGACCAACCCGGGCAAGTACGAGAAGCAGGTCTACACCCTGCCCAAGGCCCTCGACGAGAAGGTCGCGCTCCTCCACCTCGAGAAGATCGGCGTCAAGCTCTCCAAGCTCCGTCCCGACCAGGCCGCCTATATCGGCGTCTCCGAGAACGGCCCGTTCAAGCCCGACCACTACCGCTACTGAGATCGCTCCGGCGCCCCGCGCGGGGCGCCGAAACGAAATCCGATCGCCTTCCTGCGAAGCCCGGCCCCCGTGCCGGGCTTCCGCGCGTTCGGGGGCGGCCCGCACGCCGACACAGTGTGGCTTTTCTGCGCTCCTGCGCGGCCATCGCCTGCGAAGCCTCTAAAGTTAAGCTTAACCCTCTTCCGGGACGATTCCGCCTCGCGCTAGTGTGGGCTGATTCCTCAGATGGAGTGGCTCGCAGCCGGCCTCCGGCCGGTTGCGGGATGGGCGCCTTTCGGCGTCTCATCGAAGATTCGTGGAGGCGGGACGGATCATGAGGGTCGAACGAACGGCGCGCGCCCTGCTGTGCGCCGGCTCTCTCGTCGTCGCCGTCGCCGGTCCTCCGGCGCGGGCGGCCGCGACGGGAATGGATGCCAGCGCTGCCGTCTCGGGATTCGGGCAACACACGCACAACGCCGCCGGTCTCGCCATCCTGATCGGCCTGACGGTGTTCTCCACCATCGTCGCCCTGCTGCACATGCGCGAGCGCAGCCGCTGGACCCGGCGCGAGCGCGACCTCGTGACCGAGCTGTCGGCCCTGCGCGAATCGCACGATCGCGCCGAGATGCTGCTGAACGCCGAGCGCCAGGTCCTGATCACCTGGTCGGGCCGCGGCGCCCCGACCATCGAGGGTGATCTCGGCCTCATCGATGGCCGGCGCGCGCCCGGCGAGGCCGATCTCGGCCTGCCCGCCTTCGAGACCTGGCTGCATGCGGTCGACGCCGATGCCCTGAACTCCGCCGTCGAGGCGCTCCGCGCCCGCGGCGCCGGCTTCCGCCTGAGCCTGCGCACACAGTCGGGCCGCTTCATCGACGCGCACGGGCAGGCCCTGTCCGGCCGCGCGATCCTGCGCCTGCGCGAGACCACGGACGAGAAACGCGAACTCATCGACCTGCGTCTCACCCTGTACGAGGCCAAGCGCGGTCTCTCGGCACTCGGCAGCCTCCTCGACGCGATCCCGCAGCCGGTCTGGCGCCGCAATCGCGACGGGGCGCTCGCCTGGGTCAACCTCGCCTATGTCGCGGCGGTGGAGGCGGGCACCCGGGAGCATGCCCTCGAGGGCGGCGTCGAACTCCTCGACCGGCAGGCCCGGGACCTCATCGCCCGCGACGAATCCGGCCGTCTGGCCGCCGGGGGCCGCGTGCCGCATCGCCTCTCCGCCGTGGTGGCGGGCGGCCGGCGCACCCTCGACGTCACCGAGAGCGCCATCGAGACCGGCCGCGTCGGCATCGCCGTCGACGTCTCGGAACTCGAGAGCGTCCGCGCCGACCTGCAGCGGCAGATGGATGCCAACGTCCGCACCCTCGACCAGCTGCCCACCGCCGTGGCGATGTTCGACGCCCGCCAGCGCCTGATCTTCCACAACGCCGCCTATCGCCAGCTCTGGGACCTCGACCCCGCCTTCCTCGACGGCCGTCCCCTCGACGGCGAGATCCTCGACCGGCTGCGCGCCGCCCGGAAGCTGCCCGAGCAGGCCGACTTCAAGTCCTGGAAAGCCGACGTGCTCGCCGCCTACCGCGCCGTCGAGGCCAACGAGGCCTGGTGGTACCTGCCCGACGGGCGCTCCCTGCGCGTCGTCGCCGATCCCAATCCCCAGGGCGGCCTCACCTACCTGTTCGACGACGTCTCGGAGAACATGAAGCTCGAGTCCCGCTACAACGCCCTGATGCGGGTGCAGGCCGAGACCCTCGACACCTTGAAGGAGCCCGTGGCGGTGTTCGGCGCCGACGGCCGCCTGACCTTCGCCAACCGCGCCTTCGCCACACTGTGGCGCCTCGACCCCGAGACCCTGCGCGAGCGCCCCCGGGTCGATGCCGTCATCGCCGCCTGCCAGACCCTGTCGCCCGACGAGGATCCGTGGATCGACATCCGCGGTGCCATCACGGGCCTGGAGAGCCGCGCCGGCCTGACCTGCCGCCTGGAGATCGTCGACGGCACCGTGCTCGACTGCGCCGCCCAGCCGCTGCCCGAGGGCGCGACGCTGCTCACCCTCATCGACGTCACCGCCAGCGTGAACGTGGAGCGCGCGCTCACCGACAAGAACGACGCCCTGGAGCGCACCTCGCAGCTGCGCGACACCTTCGTGAACCATGTCTCCTACGAGCTGCGCTCGCCGCTCACCAACATCATCGGCTTCACCCAGCTCCTCGGTGACGAGACGGTGGGCGCCCTGAACGAGCGCCAGCGGGAGTATTCCGGGCACATCATGCGCTCGTCCGGCGCGCTGCTCGTGATGATCAACGACATCCTCGATCTCGCCTCCATCGACGCGGGCTCCCTCGAACTCACCCGCGAGGTGGTCGACGTCCGCGCCACCGTCGACGCCGCCGTGCGCGGATTGGAAGACCGTCTCGCCGACTCCGCCATCGCCCTGGACCTCGACGTGCCCGACGACGTCGGCAGCTTCGTCGCCGACGGCAAGCGCGTCCGCCAGATCCTGTTCAACCTGCTGTCGAACGCCGTCGGCTTCTCGGCACCGGGCCAGCAGGTCCGCGTCGAGGTCCGCCGCAACGCATCGGAACTCACCCTGGCGGTGGTCGACCAGGGCCAGGGCATGCCACCCGAGGTGGCCGCGCGGGTCTTCGACCGGTTCGAGAGCAACACCCTCGGCACCCGCCATCGCGGTGTCGGCCTCGGCCTTTCCATCGTGCGCTCCTTCGTGGAACTGCACGGCGGGCGCGTCAGCCTGGAATCGGCCCCCGGCGCCGGTACCCGCGTCACCTGCACCTTCCCGACCACCGAGCCGACCGCGCGGCGGGATGCCGCCGAATAGGGGCTCTGGCCCGGGAGCGTCCCGATGGACCCTTCGGTCTGTCCGCGATTTGGTTAAGGATGCTCCGGTATGACAGCGGGGCTCTGCGCGAACCGGATCCGGCCGCGGCGGCGCACGGCCATGGAGGAATTGGGCGTTGAACGAGGATGGTGCCGACACGCCCCAGCGTGAGGTGAAATCGGCCTGGGAGATCATGCTCCCGGAGGAGGGCGCCACCGAGGATCTCGGCCGCTTCCTGGCGGGGCTGCTCGTGCCGGGCGACATCGTCGCCCTGTCCGGCGGCCTCGGCGGCGGCAAGACCACCCTCGCGCGTGCGCTGATCCGCGAACTCGTCGGCGACCCCGACCTCGACGTGCCGAGCCCGACCTTCACGCTGATCCAGCCCTACGAGGCGGCCGACGGGCGTGCCATCGTGCATGCCGACCTCTACCGCCTGCGCAGCCCCGACGAACTCGTCGAGCTCGGCTTCGACGAGATGGCCGAGACCGCCATCACCCTGGTGGAATGGCCCGAGCGCCTCGGGCTCCGCGACGCCCCGATGCTCACCGTCGACCTCTCCCTGCGGGCCGAGTTCGGGGACGGCGCCCGCTTCGCCCGCATCGACGGCAGCGGCGGCATGGCCGCCCGGCTGAAGCGGGCGCGCGCCCTGCGCATCCTCCTCGTCCGCAGCGGCTGGGACGAGGCCACCCGCCTCAACATGCAGGGCGACGCCTCCTCGCGCGCCTACGAGCGCCTGGTGAAGCCGGACGGCAAGAGCGCCGTGCTGATGATCTCGCCGCCCCGCGCCGACGGCCCGCCGGTCCGCAACGGCCGCCCCTACAGCGCCATCGTCAAGCTCGCCGAGAGCGTGCACGCCTTCGTCGGGATGGATCGCGGCCTGCGCGCCCTCGGGTTCTCGGCGCCCCGCATCTACGGCGAGGACCTCGCCGAGGGCCTGCTGATCCTCGAGGACCTCGGCTCCGAGCCGGTGGTCGACGCCAACGGGCCGCGGCCCGAGCGCTACGCCGAGGCGGTGCGCCTCCTCGCCAAGCTCCACGCCACCGAGTTGCCGGGCGTCCTGCCCGTGGCGGACGGCATCGACCACGTCCTGCCGCCCTACGACCTCGAAGCCCTGGTCTTCGAGACCGAGTTGCTGCCCGACTGGTACTGCCCGGCGATCCGGGGCGCCGAGCTGCCCCACGCGGCCCGGTCCGAGTTCGTGGCCCTGTGGGCGGAGGTGCTCGACAGCATCAAGCCCGCCCGCCCGACCTGGACCCTGCGGGACTACCACTCGCCCAACCTGATCTGGCTGCCCGAGCGCGAGGGGCTGGAGCGCATCGGCGTCATCGACTTCCAGGACGCGGTCCTGGGCCACCCTGCCTACGACGTCGCCTCGCTTCTCCAGGACGCGCGGGTGGACGCGACCGCCGAGTTCGAGCTGCGCCTCCTCGGCCTCTATGTCCGCGAGCGCCGGGCTCGCGAGCCCGACTTCGACATGCAGGCCTTCGCCCGGGCCTACGCGGTGCTGGCCGCCCAGCGCGCCACCAAGATCCTCGGCATCTTCGCCCGCCTCGACCGGCGCGACGGCAAGCCGGCCTACCTCGCGCACCTGCCGCGCATCGAGGGCTACCTGACCCGCAACCTCAACCACCCGGCCCTGACCCACCTGCGCCTCTGGCACGAGGCGCACCTGCCGCACCTCGTGCCGAAGGCCGCGGGCGAGCCGTCCGAGGGCGCCTGACGATCCGCGATGCCCGCGGGGACGCTGCCGGAGGGCAGCCACGCCCGCCCGAGACCTCTTCGACGAGACCAAGCCGCCATGTCCGATACAGCCCCCATCACCCGCGCCTTCGTCCTCGCGGCGGGTCTCGGCAAGCGCATGCGCCCGATCACCGCGACGGTGCCCAAACCCCTGGTGGAGGTGGCGGGCCGGGCGCTCCTCGACCACGCCCTCGACCGGGCGGCCGAGGGCGGCATCACCGAGGCGGTGGTCAACGTCCACTACCTCGCGGACCTGATCGAGGGGCATGTGCGCAAGCGCCGGGCCGCGCCGGCGATCGTGCTCTCGGACGAGCGTGACGTCCTGCTCGAGACCGGCGGCGGCGTGAAGAAGGCCCTGCCGCTCCTCGGCGACGACCCGTTCGTGGTCTTCAACGCCGATTCGTTCTGGCTGGAAGGCCCTGAGTCGAATCTCGGCCGCCTGATCGCCGCCTGGGACCCGGCGGCGATGGACATCCTCCTCCTCGTCGCACCGACCGCGACCAGCCTCGGCTACGAGGGCAGCGGCGATTTCGTGATGGATTCGTCCGGGGCCCTGGAGCGCCGCGGCGAGCGCGAGGTGGCGCCCTTCATCTATGCCGGCGTCGCCATCCTGAAGCCCGGCCTGTTCGCCGGGACCCCCGAGGGCGCCTTCTCCCTCAACCTCCTGTTCGACCGCGCCATCGCGGCCGGTCGCCTGCACGGCCTGCGCCTCGACGGGCAATGGCTCCACGTCGGCACGCCGGAGGCGATCACGGCGGCCGAGGCCCGGGTGAAGTCTACCGCGCCGACGCCCTGAGGGCCGATCGGCGATTCGGCAGGGCGCCGCATTCCAGGTCACGGGATTTGGTGGCATGGAGAGTGGGATGCCGACCTCAGACGTCCCGACCGCCCACGTCTTCTCGATCCCGCCCGGCGCGCCCTTCCTGCCGACCCTCGCCGACGCCTTGATTTCCGGGCGCCTCGTGGGCGCGATCGGCGACGATCGCTTCGCGCTCGCCTCCGTCACCGTCTACCTGCCGACGCAGCGGGCGGTGCGGGCGCTGGCCGCGATCCTCGCCGCGCGCCTCGGCCAGGCGGCCCTGCTGCCCCGGATGGTCCCTCTCGGCGAGGCCGACGAGGCGGAGCTGGACCTCGCCGCCAACCCGCTCCTGGAGAACGGCCCCGATCTCCTCGCACCGGCGATGCCGCCCCTGGAGCGCCGGCTTATCCTCGCCCGGCTCGTGCAGAGCTGGGCCGAGGCGGTGGACCGTACGCTGCTGCCCATCGACGACGACGTGCCCTTCCTGGTTCCGTCCTCTCCCGCCGACGCGATCGGGCTCGCCGCCGACCTCGAGCGGCTGATGGACGCGCTCACCGTCGAGGGCCTCCCCTGGGCCGAGATCGGCGGCGCCGTGGAGGCCGAGTACTCGCGCTATTTCGGCCTGACCCTGGACTTCGTGAAGATCGCCGCCGAGGCCTGGCCCAAGATCCTCGCCGAGCGCGGGATGAGCGACCCGGTCTCGCGCTCGCGCCGCCTCGTCCTGGCCGAGGCGGACCGGCTGATGCGCGACCGGCCTGCCGATCCGGTGATCGTGGCGGGTTCCACCGGCTCGGTGCCGGCGACCGCAAAGCTGATCGCCGCGGTGGCCGGGCTGCCCCGCGGCGCCGTGGTGCTGCCAGGCCTCGACTCCGAACTCGACGCCGCCGGCTGGGACGCCATCGAGACCGGCGAGGGGGTGTCGCGCGAGATCGCGCATGGTCACCCGCAGGCGGTCCTGCATCGCCTCCTCGGACCCGCCGGTCTCGATCGCGACCGGGCACAGGTGGCGACCCTCGGCGAGACCTCTGCCGAGGCCCAGGCCCGCTTCGGCCTGCTGTCACAGGCCCTGCGCCCGGCCGAGACCACCGAGGCCTGGGCCGCCCTCGACCCCGCCGACCGGGCCCGCCTGGCGGAGGAGGGCATGCAGGGCCTGGCCGTGGTCGAGGCGAGCGACGAGCGCGAGGAGGCGCTGATCATCGCCATCGCCCTGCGCGAGACCCTGGAAGCGCCGGGCGCGACGGCGGCCCTGGTGACCCCGGACCGCGCCCTGGCCCTGCGCGTCGCGGCCGAACTCGCCCGCTGGGGCATCGTCGCGGAGGATTCCGGCGGCGAGGCGCTGTCGCGCAGCCGGGCCGGGCGGCTGGCCCGTCTCGCGGCCGAGGTGGCGGCCGATCTCCAGCCGGCCCGGCTGATCACGCTCCTGTCCCATCCCTATGTCCGGCTCGGCCTGCCGCGCAGCGACGTGGTCCGGGCCGCCGCCGCCCTGGAGATCGGGACCTTGCGCGGGCCCGCCCCGGCGCCGGGCTTCGACGGGCTGCGCCAGGCCCTGTCCGACCAGCGCACCGCGACCGGGCGCCGGCCCCGGGCCAAGCGCCGCCTCACCGAACGCGACTGGGACCTCGCCGCCGGTCTCCTCGACCGGCTGGAACTGGCCTTCGACAGCTTCCTCGACGCCGATCACCGCGGTGTCGGCAACCTCGTCGCCTATGCCGCCTGCCATCGCGCCACCTTCGATCGGCTGATCGACGCGGCCGAGGGCGAGGCCGTCGACGACGCCTCCCTGGGCGTCCTCGATACCCTGTTCGACGACCTGGAGATGGCCGAGCCCGGCCTGCTGCCCGGCCGCTTCGGCGACTACCCCGCCTTCTTCACGGCGCTCGCCCGCGAGCGGCTGGTCGCCTGCAGCGACGGGCGCCCGCATCCGCGCCTGCGCATCCTCGGCCTGCTGGAGGCGCGGCTGATGAGCGTCGACCGGGTCGTGCTCGGCGGCCTCGACGAGGGCGTCTGGCCGATGCAGACGACCACCGACGCCTTCCTCAACCGGCCCATGCGCGAGCGCATCGGCCTCAACCCGCCGGAACGCCGGATCGGCCAGAGTGCCCACGACTTCGTCCAGGCCCTGGGCCACCACGACGCGCTCGTCACCCGGGCGGCCAAGCGCGAAGGCGCGCCGACCGTGCCCTCGCGCTTCCTGCAGCGCCTGCGGGCCTTCACGGGCGACGCCTGCTGGAACCGGGCGCTCTCCGCAGGGCGACGCTTCTCGGCCTATGCCGCCGCCCTCGACCAGGGCACCGGCCCGGCGCAGGCCCGCCTGAAGCAGCCGCGGCCGAAGCCGGATCCGGCGCTGTTTCCACGCTCCTTGAGCGTCACCGAGGTCGAGACCCTGGTGCGCGACCCCTACGTGATCTTCGCCCGGCACGTCCTCGGCCTCGATCCGCTCGATCCCGTGGCGGCCGAGCCGGGGGCCGCCGACCGCGGCACGCTGATCCACGAGATCCTCGGCCAGTTCGCCCAGGACCATCCCGAGACGCTGCCCGAGACGGCGGTGGAGCAGCTGCTCGACCTCGCCCTCAACGCCTTCCGGCCGATCTCCGACACCTATCCCGAACTCTACGCTGAGTGGTGGCCGCGCTACGAGCGACTGGCGGCGCACTTCCTGGCCTGGGAGACGGAGCGCCGGGCGCAACTCGCCCGGGTGCACCCGGAGATCTCAGGCAAGTGGGTGATCCCGATGGGCGGCGAGAGCTTCACCCTGCGGGCGCGGGCCGACCGGATCGAGCGCCGCCGCGACGGCGGGGCCTGCATCGTCGACTTCAAGACCGGCCTGCCGCCGAGCAACAAGGAGGTCTTCGCCGGCTTCTCGCCCCAGCTTACCCTGGAGGCGGCCATGCTCATGGCGGGGGCCTTCGACGGCTTCCCCGCCACCACGCTGACGCCGGACCTCCTCTACGTCCACGCCTCGGGCGGCCGCAAACCCTTCGAGCCCCTGGCGGTGAAGCCGCCACGGGGCGACGCGCGCGAGGTCGCCGCCATCGTCGAGGAGCACGTCGCGCGCTTCCGTGGCCTCGTCGCCCGCTTCCTCACCGGCGAGGCCGCCTACACCTCGCGGCCCTACCCGAAATACGCCAAGTCCTACGGCGACTACGACCACCTCGCCCGGGTGCTCGAATGGTCGCTCGGCGGCGAGGGGGAGGGATGACAGGCCACGAGGCAACAGGTCGGATCAAGCTCTTGACCGATATCGCCCGCGATATCATTTTAGGGATATGATCGTCGTCGATGCCAACGTCGTGCTCGGCGCGCTGCGATCACGCAACGGAGCATCCCACGTCGTGCTGCGGGGGCTGCTCACCCGCCGGTTTTCGTTCGCGCTCTCGCCCGCGATGGTTTTCGAGTACGAGGATGTCCTCAAACGTCCGGGACTGCTGGGTCCCACGCCCTGGATCGACGAGGCCGGGATCGACACGATCTTGGATGCCCTGTGCGCGACCGCCGTCCTGACCCTGCCCCGGTTCCGCTTCAGGCCGTTCCTGGACGATCCGAAGGACGACCTCTACGTCGAATGCGCCCTCGCCGCCGGAGCCGAGTTGATCCTGACCCACGATCGCCACTTCCGAAAGCCGGTCCTGTCGGCTTTCGGCCTTCAGGCGATGACCCCGCAAGCCTACCTGACCCGCTGACTGACACGAGGATGGGCCATGCCGAACTTCGCACTCCGCCTGCCCGACCACGTCATGTCCCAGGCCAAGACAGCCGCTGATGAGGACAACGTTTCCATCAACCAGTTGCTCGTCGCCTTCATCGCGGAGGGGCTGGGCCACCGTCGCGGCCTGAAGGCGCTCCAGGCGCGGGCCGAGCGTGCCGACGTGGACGCGGCCCTGGCCCTGCTCGACGGGGCTCCCGACGTCCCGCCCGAGCGGAAGGACCGCATGAGGCCGAACCGATGAGTGGCTTGGCTGTCCGCGAAGCCTTCGTCGTCGACGACCTCACCAAGGCGGCGCAGCGCAAGGCCGCCGATCCCCGCGCCTCGGCCTGGGTCTCGGCCAATGCCGGCGCGGGCAAGACCAAGGTCCTCACCGACCGGGTGGTGCGGCTGCTCCTCGATGGGGCGCCGCCCGCCCGCATCCTCTGTCTCACCTTCACCAAGGCGGCGGCGGCCAACATGTCGATCCGGGTGTTCCGGGTGCTCGGCCGCTGGGTGACGCTGGACGACGCCGCCCTGTCGGCCGAACTCACGGAGCTCACGGGAGCGCGTCCCTCGCGAAAAACGCTGCAGGTGGCCCGGCGCCTGTTCGCCCGCGCGGTCGAGACACCGGGCGGCCTCAAGATCGAGACCCTGCACGCCCTCTGCGAACGCCTGCTGCACATGTTCCCCTTCGAGGCGAACGTGCCGGCCCGCTTCGTGGTGCTGGACGAGACGCAGGCCGCGGAGGCGTTCCAGATCGAGACGGGGAACGTGCTGGCCGATGCCATCGGCGGCGGCCATCCGGATCTCGGCGAGGCCCTGGCCATCGTGGGTCCCGAGGCGACGGGGGACGCCCTGCGCAAGGCGATCCGCAGCGCCATGCGGGCGCGGGACGTGCTCGACAGCCGCTTCGGCCTCGACGGTCCCTTCGCTGCGCTGGCCGACACCCTCGGCGTCCGGCCCGGCGACAGCGCGGCGGCGATCGAGGTGCGCATGCTGGACGGGGGGCTTGGGGATCTCGCCGCCCTCGCCGGCCGCCTGCGCACCGGCAAGGCCACCGACGACGGCATCGCCGACCGGCTGCTCGCGGTGGCGGCGGCGGACTCGCCCGCCGAGGCGCTGGAGACCTATCTCTCCATCTTCTTCACCAAGGAGGGAACGCCCAAGGCCGACAAGAGCCTCGGCACCAAGGCGGTGCCGGAGGACGACAAGCAGGCCCTGCGCGACGAGCGCGACCGGCTGGAGCCGCTGCAGGACACGCTCCGCGGCGTCCGCGCCCTGGAACGCACCCGCGCCCTCTTCACCCTCGCCGGGGAGATCCACCGCCGGGTCGAGGCCCAGAAGGCCCGCCTCGGCGCCCTCGATTTCGACGACCTGATCCACAAGACCCTCGACCTCCTCGGCCGGGTCGATTCCACCTGGGTGCTGTACAAGCTCGACCGCGGCGTCGATCACGTGCTCATCGACGAGGCGCAGGACACCAACCCGCACCAGTGGGAGATCCTGCGCCGCATCACCGCCGAGTTCGCCTCCGGCGAGGGCGCCCGCGAGGTTGCCCGGACCCGCTTCGCCGTGGGCGATCCGAAGCAGTCGATCTACAGCTTCCAGGGGGCCGAGCCCCGCGAGTTCGAGACCACCCGGCGCGCCTGGCAGCGGGCGGCCGCCGGCGCCGACCTCGCTTTCGAGGACGTCCACCTGAACCTGTCGTTCCGCTCGGCCGGCGGCGTCCTGCGCGCGGTGGACGCCACCTTCGCGATCCCCGAGCACTACGACGGCCTGTCCTTCGAGGACGCGGCCGTCGGCACCACTCACAGCACCGCCCGGGCCACGGCGCCGGGCACCGTCGAGCTCTGGCCCATCGAGGAGCCGGCGGAGGAGCCCGAGCCCGACGCCTGGGCCGCCCCCGTCGACGCGCCGGAGACCAACGCGCCGGCCATCGTCACCGCCCGCCGGGTCGCCCGGGCGGCCTTGGCCTGGATCACCACCGGCGACGAGACCGGCCGGGTCTGGCGCCCGGGCGACATCCTCATCCTGGTGCGCAAGCGCTCGGCGGCCTTCGAGGAGGTCATCCGCGCCATGAAGGCCCTGGGCGTGCCCGTCGCCGGCCAGGACCGCCTCGACATCGCCGCCCACATCGCCGTCAACGACCTCGTGGCGGTGGGGCGCGCCGGGCTCCTGCCGGCCGACGACCTGACCCTGGCCGGGGCCCTGAAGACGCCCCTCGTCGGCTTCAACGACGACGACCTCGTGCGGATCGCGGCCCGCCGCGACCTGCACGAGACCCTGGAGGATGCGCTCGCCCGGCACGCCGCCGCCGGCGACCCGGCCGCGATCCGAGGACATGCGGCCCTGACCTCCTGGATCGCCCTGGCGGCCTGCGAAGGGCCGTTCGGCTTCTACGCCGCGCTGCTCGGCGCGCGGGGCGGCCGGCGCGCCCTGGTCTCCCGCCTCGGCGGCGAGGCCGGCGACGCCATCGACGTTTTCCTGATGACCGCGGCCCAGGCCGAGCAGGCGCCCGACGCGCCCTCCCTCGGCGGATTCCTCGCCCGCTACGACACCGTGCCGGGGCGCGGGGAGGGCGGCCACACGGTCAAGCGCGACCTCGATTCCGGCCGCGACGAGGTCCGGGTGATGACCGTCCACGGGGCGAAGGGGCTGGAGGCGCCGGTGGTGATCGTCATCGACGGCTGCGAGGCCCTGGGGCGTAACGACCCGCCGCTCCTGCCGCTCCTGCCGGGGGCGCAGCGCTTCGGCCAGGGCGCCGCACCGCTGCCGCCGATCTGGGCCGGGGCCAAGGCCGGCGATTGCGAGGCCGTGACCCAGGCCCGCGCCACCCTGCAATCCCGGTCCCGCGAGGAGCACAACCGCCTGCTCTACGTGGCGATGACCCGTGCCGCCGACCGCCTCGTGATCGCGCCCTATCGCGGGCACGAGGCCCCGAGCGAGGCGGCCTGGTGCGAGATGATCCGCACCGGCCTGGAGCGCACCTTCGGGGCCGGGGAAGTCCTGGATACCTCCTACGGCCCCGCCACCCTGTGGCGCGACGGCGGCGCGGCGGAGCCGGCGGCTCCGGCCGCCGCCGCGCCGGAAGAGCCGCCCGCGCTGCCGGCCTGGCTGGAGGCACCCGTCCCCGTGGAGGTCGAGGCCGCCCCTCCGGTGACGCCGTCCGGCGCCCTCGGGGCCGCCGACACCCGCCGGGAGCCGGGCCAGCGGCAGGCCGACAGCGAGGCGCGCCGGCGCGGGACCCTGATCCATTCCCTGGTGGAGCACCTGCCGCGGATCGAGCCCGCCCAGCGGGAGGCTGCCGCCACCGCCTTCGTGCGCGCCCGCGCCCCCGGCTTCGACCGCGCCAAGCAGGCCGCCATCGTGGCTGCGACCCTGCACCTGTTCGGGGAACCGGACCTCGCACCGCTCTTCGCGCCGGAGGCGCGGGCGGAGGTGACGCTGTCGGGGCGGGTCGTGGTCGGCGGCGTCTCTCGCCCGGTCTTCGGCCGCGTCGACCGTCTGGCGATCACCGAGGACACGGTCTGGGTCGCGGATTTCAAGACCGGCCGGTCCCCGCGGGACGGGGCACCGCTGCCGCGGGCGGAGGCCGGGCAGATCGCCCTCTACGCCGCGCTCCTGGCGGAGATCTATCCGCGCCACCGCGTGGTGCCGATGCTGGTCTGGACCTCAGGCCCCGTGATCCGCCGGCTCGATGCCGAGGCGGTCGCGGCCGCCCTCGACGCGCTGGCGCAGAGGGCGGCGTGAGCGCGGGAGTTCTGTCGGGTTCATCCCGAACCAGACAGGCTCTCAGGGTCGCCCCTGGCGTTTGTCTTGTCGGGAGAACGGGTTCCCGCTGATCCCCGACAACTCTAGCGCCGCCCGCCGGCGGCCCGCTTCTGCGGCGCCGGCGTGCCCGAATCCTCGTCGAAGAGTTCGGCGAGCTTCTCGGTCATCGCGCCGCCGAGTTCCTCGGCGTCGATGATCGTGACGGCACGGCGATAGTAGCGCGTCACGTCGTGGCCGATGCCGATGGCCAGCAGTTCCACCGGCGAGCGGGTCTCGATATCCTCGATCATCCAGCGCAGGTGGCGCTCCAGATAGTTGCCCGGGTTCACGGACAGCGTCGAATCGTCGACCGGCGCGCCGTCCGAGATCACCATCAGGATCTTGCGCTGCTCGGGCCGGGCCAGGAGCCGCTTGTGGGCCCAGTCCAGCGCCTCGCCGTCGATGTTCTCCTTGAGCAGGCCCTCGCGCATCATCAGCCCGAGGTTCTTGCGCGCCCGGCGCCAGGGCGCGTCGGCGCTCTTGTAGACGATGTGGCGCAGGTCGTTGAGGCGGCCCGGGGTGTTCGGCTTGCCCCCGGCGAGCCACGCCTCCCGCGACTGCCCGCCCTTCCAGGCCCGCGTGGTGAAGCCCAGGATCTCGACCTTGACGCCGCAGCGCTCCAGCGTGCGCGCCAGGATGTCGGCGCAGGTCGCCGCCACGGTGATCGGCCGCCCGCGCATCGAGCCGGAATTGTCCAGCAGCAGGGTCACGACGGTATCGCGGAAGTTCGTGTCCTTCTCGCGCTTGAACGAGAGCGGCTGGAACGGGTCGGTGACC
This sequence comes from Methylobacterium sp. BI1, assembly GCF_056680125.1. Taxonomy (NCBI): domain Bacteria; kingdom Pseudomonadati; phylum Pseudomonadota; class Alphaproteobacteria; order Hyphomicrobiales; family Methylobacteriaceae; genus Methylobacterium; species Methylobacterium sp. BI1. Next base: position 1,038,877 of record NZ_CM155267.1, read on the forward strand.
ACGCGCACGAGGCGGGCGGGGTCGAGCTGGCCCTCTTCGAGGTCGAAGTCCCAGGCGCGGTTCTGTTGGGCCAGGAGCCGGCGCTGCAGCCGGTTGGCCAGGCGCCCGACCACGCCCTGGAGATGGGCGAGCTGCTTGTCGAGATAGGTGCGCAGGCGCGCCAGCTCCTCCACGTCGCAGAGATCCTCGGCGTGTATGATCTCGTCGAAGCGCGGATTGAAGACCTTGTATTCCGGGCCGCGCGGCTCGTTGGTCCGCTGCGACGGCGGACGCCAGGCCTCGGAGGCTTCCTCGGAATCGGCGTTCTCGGCCTCGTCCGGCAACTCGCCCGAGGGGGCGTCGGCCGCCTCGGTGGCGCCCTCCTGCAGCTCGTCGGTGGCCTCCTGCGAGGTCTCCATCTCGGAGCGGTCGCCCTGGGACTGCTCCTCGGCCTCGCCCTCGCTCGGGGTCTGCTCGTCGTCCTGGGCCTCGTTCTCGTCCTCGTTCTCGTCGTCCTCGGGGTCGAACGGCGTCTCGTCCGCCATGTCGAGGGAGGTGAGGAGGTCGCGCACCGAGCGGGCGAAGGCGCGCTGATTCTCGATCGAACCGATCAGCCCGTCGAGATTCGCGCCGGCCTTCTCCTCGATGTGGGGGCGCCAGAGATCGACGATCTTGCGCGCCGCATCGGGGGGCGCCGCGCCGGTCAGGCGCTCGCGCACCATCAGGGCGACGGCATCCTCCATCGGGGCATCGGCCCGGTCGGTGATGTCCTCGTACTTGCCGCCGCGATGATAGCGGTCCTCCAGCATCGCCGAGAGGTTCGAGGCCACGCCGGCCATGCGCCGCGAGCCGATGGCCTCGACGCGGGCCTGCTCGACCGCGTCGAAGACCGCCCGGGCGCCGGCATTCTCCGGCGCCAGCCGGCGATGCACGGCGACGTCGTGGCAGCCGAGCCGCAGGGCCATCGAATCGGCGTTGCCGCGCAGGACCGCGACGTCTTCCGGAGTCAGCTTGCGCGGCGGCTCGGGCAGGCGTGCCTTCTCACCCGTCAGGGCCGGGCGGTCGCTGGCATAGACCACCTCGATCTCGGAGCGCTTGGCGATGGCGCGCAGGCAGCCCGCCACCGAGCGCTTGAGCGGTTCGGCGACGGGCTCGCGCCGGTCGCCGGGCTTGCGGTTGGAGATCGACATGCGGGTCGACGGTTTCCTCGAAACGGACGGACGGGGATCAGCTCAGGGCGACGTTCGAGGCGCTCTCGGGCAGGTCCTTGCCGAAGGCGCGCTGGTAGAACTCCGCCACGAGGGTGCGCTCCAGCTCGTCGCACTTGTTGAGGAAGGTCACCCGGAAGGCGAATCCGATATCCTGGAAGATGTCGGCGTTCTCGGCCCAGGTGATGACCGTGCGCGGGCTCATGACGGTGGAGAGATCGCCGTTCATGAACGCGTTGCGGGTCAGGTCGGCCACGCGGACCATGCGGTTGACGATGTCGCGGCCGCCGTCGCGCTGGTAGTGCAACGCCTTCGACAGCACGATGTCGACCTCGCGGTCATGGGCGAGGTAGTTCAGCGTGGTGACGATCGACCAGCGGTCCATCTGGCCCTGGTTGATCTGCTGGGTGCCGTGATAGAGGCCGGACGTGTCGCCGAGGCCCACCGTGTTGGCCGTGGCGAAGAGGCGGAAGGCCGGGTGCGGGCGGATCACGCGCTTCTGGTCGAGGAGCGTCAGGCGCCCCGACAGCTCCAGTACGCGCTGGATCACGAACATCACGTCGGGCCGGCCGGCATCGTACTCGTCGAAGACCAGGGCGACGTTGTTCTGCAGGGCCCAGGGCAGGATGCCGTCCTGGAAGGCCGTCACCTGCTTGCCGTCCTGCAGCACGATCGCGTCCTTGCCGACGAGGTCGATGCGCGAGACGTGGCTGTCGAGGTTGATCCGGATGCAGGGCCAGTTCAGGCGCGCCGCGACCTGCTCGATATGGGTCGACTTGCCGGTGCCGTGGTAGCCCGTGACCATCACGCGGCGGTTGCGGGCGAAGCCCGCCAGGATCGCCAGGGTGGTCTCCCGGTCGAAGATGTAGTCCGGATCGAGGTCCGGCACGTGCTCCTCGCTCTGCGAGAAGGCCGGGACCCGGAGATCGAGGTCGATGCCGAAGGCCTCTCGGACGGAGACTTCCCGGTCGGGGAGCGAGGCGGGCGAGACGTCAGAAAGCATAAGGACCTCGTCGGGGCGCGGGTGCCGTGCGGGTGTCACGGAACACGCGGGCTGTGTCGGGCTTCGGGGTCTGGCGGTCCGGTTGGGGATGAACCGCGCGCGACCGCCATCTAAGGGTCGACGCCGGGCGGCGCCAAGGGGTGTGTACGCTGCATATAGGGCCTCGTCCGGCGATTGCCGCCCCATCCGGAGCAGGGGAGCCCCGGAAAACGTGCATCGATCGTGCCGGAACCGCGCCGGCGCAGCGATCGGCCCGTCAGCAGAGCCCGGCGGCGCGCAGGGCATCGTGGGCCCGGATGATGTCGCGCAGGCGCTCCTCGAACGAGCGGTCGCCGCCATTGGCGTCGGGATGGAAGCGCTTCACCAGGGTCTTGTACTGCGCCTTGATGGCCGCCGAATCCGCGTTCTCGTCAAGGCCGAGGACGTCGAGGGCCTTGAGGGTCGCCGCCGAGTGCCGGGGCCGGCGCGGCTCGGGCGCTGCCTTGCGCCGGGCGGTCTCGCCGACGCCCTCGGCGCGCAGGATGTCCAGCGGGTCGACGTAGGCCCAGTCGCGCTTGGGCGCCGCCTTGCCGCGCTCGCCGGCGGTGGCCGGGTTCACGCCCATGGCCCAGGTCGGGCGATGCCCGATGATCGCGTCCTTCTGGAAGGCCTGCACGGCGGCATCGTTCATGCCGTCGAAGTAGTTGTACGTGGCGTTGTAGGCGCGCACGTGGTCCATGCAGAAGCGCCAGTACTGCCCCTCCGCCTTGCGGCCCTTCGGCGCGCGGTAGAGCCCGGGGTTCTTGCACCCGGGGGTCTCGCAGGTCTGGGTCGCGGCCGTCTTCGGCTCGTCGCAGGACGGCTTGATGCGAATGCTGTCGAACAGGGGCGAGTTGAGATCCATGATGGGGCGATTATGAGGGGGCGGGTCGGAGACACAAGTGCGGCGGGCCTGATGCCGCATGCGATGTTCGGGGGTTGACGGGCGGGACCGGACGCCGGCGTCCGACCCCGAGACGACAACGAGGAGATGCCCGCGATGACCGAGACCGTGACCCTGAAGGACTGGATCACCGACAAGCTCCAGGCGCAGCTGGCGCCGCAGGACCTGGCGGTGATCGACGAATCACACCTGCATGCGGGCCATGCGGGGGCGCGGCCCGAGGGCGAGACGCATTTCCGACTGGACGTGGTTGCGGCCGCCTTCGAGGGCAAGAGCCGCGTCGAGCGCCATCGCCTCGTCAACGCCGCCCTCGAGCCGGCCTTCCAGCGCGGGCTCCACGCCCTGGCGGTGCGGGCCCGCACGCCCGCCGAAGCGTCCTAGACGCGCATCCTGCGAGAGATCCCGCCGTGGCCCTTCAGTGCACGCCCCACATCGCCATCGACGAGGCGGAGCTGGAGGAGACCTTCGTGCGCGCATCGGGGCCCGGCGGACAGAACGTCAACAAGCTCTCGACCGCCGTGCAGCTGCGCTTCGATGCACGGCGCTCGGCCTCCCTGCCGGATGCGGTGGCCGTGCGCCTGATGCGGCTGGCCGGCCGCCGCCTCACCGTCGACGGGGTGATCGTCATCAGCGCCCAGCGCTTCCGGACCCAGGACCGCAACAGGGCCGATGCCCGCGAGCGGCTGGCCGAACTGGTGGCCGAGGCGGCGGTGCCGCCGACGCCCCGGCGCGCCACGCGTCCGACGCTCGCCTCGAAGAAGCGCCGCCTCGACGAGAAGTCGAAGCGGAGCGCCACCAAGCGGCTGCGCGGGAGCGGGGGAGCCGATTAGCCCGCCGATCAGATCTGGGCCGCGGCCGCGCCGTCCGGCGGATGCCGCTCCACCTCGCCGCTGACGTAGCGGCTGCCCGGCTTCACGATCGTCAGGACGAGGGCGATGACGGCCAGGAGCGCCGAGAGCGCGGCCGGGAACAGGAACGCATCCTCGCCGTAGCGCATCTGCAGGAAGCCGCCGATCACCGCGCCGGTGCTCAGGGCCGCCCAGAGGGGGGCCTGGATCCAGAACGAGGGCGCCACCGTGCCGAGCATGAGGTTGGCGAGCCCGGTCCCGAACCGCACCACGGCGCCGGTCACGTAGGTGAGCGCGAGGCTGCGCCCGCCCTCGTCCTGCAGCGTCGCGTTCTGGAGGCCGAGCGCGATGACGATCGGGTAGGCGTGGAGCGGGAAGGCGAAGGAGCCGTGCGGGATGATGAGCCCGATGGTCAGGAACACGGATTGCAGCAGGAGCAGCACCGAGAGGCGCCAGCGCCCGACCCAGGCGGCGATCAGGGTGCCGGCGAAGGCGCCGAAGCAGAACAGCACGATGACCGAGGCGACGCGGGACGTACTCTCCCAGTCGAAGCGGCTGACCGAGACGCCGAATCGGGTCGTGTTGCCGCTCATGAACGACATGAACAGCTGCGAGAACTCGAGGAATCCGATCGAATCGGCGCAACCGGCCACGGCCGAGAGCGCCAGCGCGAAGGGGATGCGCGTCGCGGCACTCGCCGGAAACGACTTGTTCTGCGTCTCTGCCATAGGTTTGCTATCCTCCGTCCCGTGTGGCGGCTGAACTACGGTGGCGTAAGGCCGATACGCCCGGTGCAGGGCCGGACCTCGACGTCAGGTCACGGGCGGGGTGCGCCGATGCGTCCGGGGCAACAGTCACGCTCCCGTTTGGTTCAACCGCGTCGTGCGCTAGCGCTCAAGGGGTGCAGCGGACACGTGAACGTGACCGCTGCCGGGCCACGATCACCCGGCCAGGGACGTCGGCGCCGTTCTCGCGCCGCACGACGGCCGGTTCCGCGCGTTCCAGGTCGAGGCCCGCCGCCGCCAGGGTCTCCCGCACCAGCGCATCGCCGTGGGCGTAGCGGGCGTCCGCCCCCAGGATCAGCCCGTCGCCCGGATGGGACTGCACCGTGAAGGCGAAGCGTCCGCCGGCCCGCAGGACGCGGGCGCTGCCGGCGACCATCCCAGAGAAGTCGCCGACATAGATCATCACGTCCGCGGCCGTGACGGCGTCGGCCGAGGCGGGGGACTCGGCGGCGAGCGCCGCCATCAGTTCGCCCTCCACCAGCCGGTGATAGAGGCCGCGCCGCCCCGCCTCGGCCAGCATGCCGGGCGAGAGATCGATCCCGGTCAGGTGCTCCGGCCGGCCCGCGAGGGCGGCCCCGACGAGGCCCGTGCCGCAGCCGAGGTCGATCACCCGCCCGAGGGAGGCCCCCGGCTCCGCCGTGGCATCGAGCGCGTCGGCGACGAGCGCGTGCCCGCGATAGGACAGGCCCTCCACGAGGTGGCGGTCGAAGCGCGGCGCGTAGGCGTCGAACAAAGCCCGGACGTAGCCCGGCGAGATCGCGGTCACCGCGTCGCCGGCGCCGATGCGGACCAGGGCGAGGCGGGCGCCCTGCGCATCCGCGGGGTCGATGTCGAGGGCGGCGGCGTAGGCACGCAGGGCCGCGTGGTGGTCGCTCGCCCGGCCGTTCCGGGCGAACCGGGCCTCGCGGGCGCGGCCCAGCAGGAACCAGGCCGGGGCGAAGCGGGGGGCGATCTCCAGGGTCTGCTCCGCCATCTCGGCGGCGCCGTCCGGGTCGCCGTCGTCGAGGCAGCCCTGGGCGTAGGCGTAGCGCCGGTCGGCGCGGAGGTCGCCGGAGGTGATCGTGCGGGACATGTGGCTGCGAATGGGCCTCGGGCGCCCTATATGCCGCGCCGATGAGTTTCAGCGCCAGCGATCTTCTCACCCTGACCCGCGAGGGCCTGTACTGCCCCCTCGGCGGCTTCCACGTCGATCCGACCTGGCCGGTGCCGCGCGCCCTGATCACCCACGGGCATGCCGACCACGCCCGGGCCGGCCACGGCCGGGTGCTGGCCACGGGCGAGACCCTGCGCATCATGGCCGTGCGCTACGGGGCGGATTTCTGCACGAGCCGGCAGGAGGCGCCCCTCGGACAGGCGATCCGCATCGGCGACGTCACCGTGCGCTTCGCCCCGGCCGGGCACGTGCTCGGCTCGGCCCAGATCGCGATCGAGGCGCAGGGCGTCCGGGTCGTCGTCTCGGGCGACTACAAGCGCGCCTACGACCCGACCTGCCTGCCCTTCGAGGTCGTGCCCTGCGACGTCTTCATCACCGAGGCGACCTTCGGCCTGCCGGTGTTCCGGATGCCGGACACCCGCGACGAGGTGAAGAAGCTCCTCGAGTCCGTGGCCCTGTTCCCCGAGCGCGCCCACATCGTCGGCGCCTACGCGCTCGGCAAGGCCCAGCGCGTGATGGCGCTGCTGCGGGAGGCCGGCTACGACCGGCCGATCTACCTGCACGGCGCGATGGAGAAGCTGACCGAGCTCTACAAGCAGGAGGGCATCCCGCTGGGCGAGACCCCGAAGGTGGTGGCGGCCGAGCGGGCCAAGCTCCACGGGGCCATCGTGCTCTGCCCGCCCTCGTCGATCCAGGACGTCTGGTCGCGCAAGTTCCCCGACCCGGTGACCTCCTTCGCCTCCGGCTGGATGCGGGTGCGCGCCCGCGCGCGCCAGAAGGGCGTCGAGCTGCCCCTCTGCATCTCCGACCATTCCGACTGGCCCGATCTCTGCCGCACCATCCTGGAGACGGGAGCCGGAGAGGTCTGGGTCACCCACGGGCAGGAGGACGCCCTGGTGCACTGGTGCGGGACGCAGGGGATCAAGGCCAAGCCCCTGCACCTGCTGGGCTACGGGGACGACGGGGAGGCCGAGCCGGCCGCCGCACCGGAGGAGGCCGCGTGAACGACTTCGCCCACCTCCTCGACCGCCTCGCCTACGAGCCGCGCCGCAACGCCAAGCTGCGTCTGCTGCAGGACTATTTCGCCCATGCCCCCGACCCGGAGCGCGGCTACGCCCTCGCGGCGATGACGGGCGGCCTGACGTTTCGCGAGGCCAAGCCCGCGATGATCCGCGGCCTGGTCGAGGCGCGCATCGACCCGGTGCTGTTCCAACTCTCGCACAACTACGTCGGCGATCTGGCCGAGACCACGGCCCTGATCTGGCCGGCGCCCATCGTTGCGGACGGCGAGCCGGTCGTCGGCCCCGGCCACAACAACCCGCCGCCGCACGTGCCGACGCTGGCCGAGGTGGTCGAGACGCTGGGCACCGTGAAGAAGGCGGACCTGCCCGCCCGCATCGCCGAATGGCTCGACGCCCTGGACGAGACCGGGCGCTGGGCGCTCCTCAAGCTCATCACCGGCGCGCTCCGGGTCGGCGTCTCGGCCCGTCTCGCCAAGACCGCGATCGGGGCGCTGGGCGGCCACGAGGCCGATGCCGTCGAGGAGGTCTGGCACGGGCTGGAGCCGCCCTACGCCACCCTGTTCGCCTGGGTCGAGGGCCGGGGCGAGCGGCCCACCACCCTGAACCCGGCGCCGTTCCGGCCGCCGATGCTCTCCCACCCCATCGACGAGGACGGCGATTTCGAGAAGCTCGATCCGGCCGCCTTCTCCGGCGAGTGGAAGTGGGACGGCATCCGCGTCCAGCTCGTCGGCGGCCGCGACGAGGCCGGCGGGCAGGTCGCCCGGATCTACTCGCGCACCGGCGAGGACATCTCGGGGGCCTTCCCGGATCTCGCCGAGGCCATCACCTTCTCGGGCGCCATCGACGGCGAGCTGCTGATCCTGCGCGAGAGCCGCGTGCAGAGCTTCAACGTGCTGCAGCAGCGCCTGAACCGAAAGGCCGTGACCCCGAAGCTGCTGGAGGAATTCCCCGCCCATGTCCGCGCCTACGACCTGATGCAGGCCGACGGCGAGGACCTGCGCCCGCTGCCCTTCACGGAGCGCCGGGCGCGCCTGGAGGCCTTCGTGGCAGCCCTCGACCATGCCCGGATCGACCTCTCGCCCCTGGTGCCGTTCGAGACCTGGGAGGATCTGGCCGCGGCCCGCGCCGACCCGGCCGCCGTGGGGGCGGGCGAGGATGCCGACGCCATCGAGGGCATCATGCTGAAGGCCCGCGACAGCGCCTACCTGCCCGGGCGCCCCAAGGGGCCGTGGTGGAAGTGGAAGCGCGAGCCGTTCCGGGTCGACACCGTGATGATGTACGCCCAGCGCGGGCACGGGAAGCGCTCGTCGTTCTACTCCGACTACACCTTCGGGGTCTGGCGCGCGCGCGAGGACGGCAGCCCCGAACTGGTGCCCGTCGGCAAGGCCTATCACGGCTTCACCGATGCCGAGCTGCAGAAGCTCGACCGCTACGTCCGCAACAACACCACCAAGCGCTTCGGCCCGGTGCGCGAGGTCGCCTACGGGCTCGACCACGGCCTCGTCCTGGAGATCGCCTTCGAGGGCGTGCAGCGCTCGACCCGGCACAAGTCCGGCGTCGCCATGCGCTTCCCCCGGGTGGCGCGCATCCGCTGGGACAAGCCGGCGGCGGAGGCCGACCGGATCGACGCCCTTGAGACCATCCTGGCCCGGGGCGAGCGCGAGATCGCGCCGGGCGAGACCCTGACGGAGGCGCAAGGATGAGGCGTTCGGGGAAGATCGGCGCCCTGGAGGGGTTCGCCAGCGGCAGCACCGAGCGTCAGGCGGGCGCGACGCTCACGGTGTCGACGCCGGGCCAGGGCTTCACCGACATCACCCGGGCGGTGGCGGAGTTCCTCGGCCGCAGCGGCGTCGCCACCGGGCTCGTCACCGTGTTCTGCCGGCACACCTCGGCCTCCCTGACGATCCAGGAGAATGCCGATCCCGACGTGCAGACCGACCTCCTCACCGCCCTCGACGGTCTGGCCCCGCGGCACGCCGGCTACGTCCACGGCGCCGAGGGGCCGGACGACATGCCGGCCCATATCCGCACGATGGTGACGGATTCGGCCCTCGGCGTGCCGGTGCGGGGCGGGCGCCTCGCCCTCGGGACCTGGCAGGGGATCTACCTCGTCGAGCACCGCGACCGGCCGCACCGCCGCGAGATCGTCCTGCACGTGGTCGGCGCCTGAGGGCAGGGCGGATCAGCGCCGGATCAGCACCACGCCGGCAATGAGGAGCGCCACGCCGAGCGCGCGGGGCGCGTCGAGCTCGCGCTGGGCGAGGCCGAGCCAGCCGAAATGGTCGAAGGCCACCGAGGCCAGCATCTGGCCGGTGACGAGGAGCGCCAGGAAGGTCGCCGCGCCGAGCTCCGGGACCAGGATCGTGGCCAGAGCGATGAAGACCGCGCCGAAGAAGCCGCCGCTCCAGCCCCACCACGGGATGCGCGCCGTCAGGCTCGCTGCCGGTAGCGGGTCGCGCAGGGCCAGGGCCAGCACCACCATGGACAGGAGGCCGACGAAGTAGCTCGCGAAGCCCGCCCAGGCGGAGGAGTTCAGGGCGATCCGCAGGTTCGCGATCAGCGCCTGCTGCACCACGATGCTGGCGCCCGCCATCACGGACAGGGCCACGGGAAGCAGGAGGTTGAGCATCGGCCTGGCACCTGTTGGGGGACACGGGCGCCTTGACAACCATTCCACGGCCATGCCGTCAAATGACGGATCGGCGCGTTTCCATGCGAGCGAGGCATGATCAATCCCGGCCATCTCGATCTCTTCCGCGCGGTGATGCGCCATGGGGGGATGACCCGCGCCGCCGCGGCCCTGGGGATCGGCCAGCCGCACGTGAGCCGGGCCATGGCGCAGCTCGAGGCCGAGACCGGCCTGTCGCTCTTCCTGCGCGGCCACGGCACCGCCCGCCCGACGCCGGAGGGGGAGGCCTTCGCCCGCGAGGTCGAGCGCAGCTATGCCGGCCTCGACCATCTCCGCGACGCCGCCCGGCAGATCCGCGAGCTCGGCACCGGCCCCCTGCGCGTCGCCTGCCAGCCGTCCCTGGCCTCCCGCCTGCTGCCGCGGGCGATCCGGCGCCTCGTAGCCGAGCATCCCGGCGCCCGCGTCGCGGTCCACGTACCGAGCCCCGACACGATCTGGGCCTGGACCGCCTCGGGCCGGTGCGACCTCGGCCTCGCCCGCCCACGCGCCGGCCATGCGGGGGTGACGGCCGAACGATTCCTGACGGTCGACGCGGTCTGCGCCCTGCCGCGCCGGCATCCCCTGGCGCGCCGGCGCGCCGTCACAGTCGCGGACCTGGCCGGCGAGAGCCTGATCGCCGGCGGCCCGGGCCTGTTCCAGGAGGCGGTGGAGGCGCGGTTCGCCGAGGCCGGATACGTGCCGCGCTTTCCCCTGATGGCGCAGTACACGGCGGCCCGCTGCGGGCTCGTGGCGGAGGGCCTGGGCCTCGCCATCGTCGATCCGGTCCCGGCCGGCGAACTCACGGGCCTGCCGATCGTGCTGCGCCCGTTCCGGCCGGCCCTGCCCATCGAGACGATGCTGGTCCGCCCGACGGGCCAGCCCCCGGGCCGCCTCGCGGAGCGCCTGGTCGCGTTCCTGCGCCTGGAGCGCGACGCGCTGGCATCGGCCCGTGCCGAGGATGCAGCGGGACCGGTTCGGGCCGGAGAGGGCGACTAGGCAGCGGGTCCGCGCGCCCCGGACCGGCTCTCGAAGCCCCGGGGATCCACTGCCGATCCGTCCCCGATCCCCGAAGGGCGGACGACCGGGTTCCGGGATTGCGTCATGCCGAAGGCGGTGCCGGATCGCGGTACGATTCCGTCTCCGGAGCGGGCCGAGGGCGCCCGATGACCGACCCGCTCCGCAGGGGCGTGCCGGCTCACCGGTCCGCTGCCGCCTGTCCGGCGCTGTTCCTGCCTGGGCCCGGCCTCAGTTGGCCCGCCGCGACAGCGAGATCGCGTAGGCCGGCGAGCGGATGGCGAACATCGGGTCGTCGGCCGGACCGGCGACGCCGCCGGGAAGGTCGACGACAGGGTCGAAGGTGGCCGCGTCGCAGGTGGCCGCCGGTTCGAGGGCGTCGATCGCCACCGTGCCGAGCGTCACGGCCTTCCGGTTCTCCTCCGGCCAGAGGACGGTGGGATCGTGGGTTGGATCGCCGGGCTCACCGAGGATCGCCACGAGGTCGAACCTGGCCGGCCCCTGCGACAGCCGCTCCTTCAGCTCGTCGGCGTAGAAGGCGTCGGGCTTGGCCTTGGCCTCGTCGTCCGTGAGGCCGAGCTGGCCCGCCGTCGCCACGGTCTTCAGCTTGGCCACCGTGGCCGTCCCCTTGGCGTCGGTGAGCGTGTAGGCGTGGACGCCCCAGTAATCGACGCCCGCGTAGCTCGCCGGCACCGGGCGCGCGTTGAGCCAGGCCGCCTGGCGGGTCGTCTCGGGGTTGGCCGCGCCGAACGCCTTGATCTTCTCGGCATCCGGCTTCCCGTCGGGTCCCGGCGCCCGCACGGTGGCGAAATCGAGCAGCTGCTGCGGAGTCTTCGTGCCGAAGACCGGGGCCGAGATGAACACGAACACCATGTCGCCGGTCGGGTGGGCGATCCGCATGGAGAAGCCGCGCGTCACCGGCTTGGCCTTGTCGGAGACCTTTGGGTTGCTGCCGCCCATGGAGAAGCGGGCCGTCACCGGCAGGGGCTTCTCGGGGGCATCCTTGAAGTGGGGCGCCTTGGACAGGCCCTGCGCCGCGGCCGAGGGCGTGAAGTGCCCCTTCGCGCAGACGCCCTTGGCGCCGCTTCCCCGCACGTTCGGCTGATTGCCGCCGGCCTTGAACAGGGCGTCCACGATGGCCTGCGTCTCGGGTTCGGCCTTCGCGGGCAACGCGAGGGCGAGGGCGGCGATACCGCCGAGGAGCAGCAGGTTCGGTCTCATCGTGGCACGGGCCTCGCGCAAGCGGATCGGTGTCGGGAGACGACGGGACCGGCACCCCGGGAGCGTTCCCGGGGGCCGGCCGGGTCGGGCCTAGTAGCTGCCGAACTTGTAGTTCAGGCCGGCGCGGGCGATGCTGCCCTCGGTGGAGATGCGGCTGTTGTAGCCGACACCGGGACCGCCGACGCTGGCGACGAGCAGATTGCGGCTGCCGAGATCGTAGCGCAGGTATTCGGCCTTGAGGGTGACGGCGCTCGACTTGAAGAAGTTGAAGAACGAGTCCGTGGGCAGGGCGTACTCGATGCCGCCGCCATAGGCGTAGCCGGTCTCGATGTTGGAGCGCGACCCCGCATAGGTCACGGGCACGCCCGTGGTGAAGGTGATGCGCTGGCTGACGTCGCCGTAGGCGAAGCCGCCGGTCCCGTAGACCAGGAACTTGTCGAAGGCGTAGCCGATCCGGCCGCGGACGGTGCCGAGGAACGACAGTTCGGTGCGGTAGGTATTGGTCAGCTGGTTCGGGTTGAAGACCGGGTTGAAGATGACCTGGGTCGTGGTGCGCTGGAGGTCGGTGTACTGCGCATCGGCCTCGAGGCCGACCACGATGCCGCTGCCCGGCGTGAACTGGTAGTTGTAGCCGACCTGGCCGCCGCCGGTGAAGCCTTCGGTCGCATTCCGCACCGAGGCCTGACGCAGGCCGTTGATGACGTTGTTCTGCAGCTGGGCGCCGCCGGGGGTGTTGATGCCCGTGGTGCGGATCGTGTCGTTCTCGCTGAAGACGTAGCCGGCATTGATACCGAAATAGGCGCCCGTCCAGGTGAAGACCGGGATGGGCGTGAAGACCGGCGGGGGCGCCTGGCGGCGAGGCAGATCGGCGGCAGCGGCGGCGCTGGTGAGGAGGGCCGCGGCACTGCCGGCGAGGAGCAGCGTCTTGAGCATCGGACAGGGCCTTCGGGTTCAGGACTTTCGGGATGAAGGGACGGTGGCCGCCCACCCCCGGGATGCCGATGTCCGACGGCTCTGCATAGATCTGAACGCAATGCGATTTCATATTCCGAAGCAGATCGCCCGTTTTCCGGCGCTGCAGTGATGCATCTGCAACAGAAATTTCAATGTATCGCCCAATTATAAACTTTACGTGATGACGGATTAAAGGCGAAATCTCGATTTTTATTGGACTATCGCGCGTCGCTTTGACTGCGAGTGCGGTCCACGCCTGCGTGGTTTCGAGTCTCCGGTGTTTCGGGTTTTGCGCGCGGGTCGCTCTGTCGGAGGGGCCGGGATCGCTTCGGGACGGCCGGCCTGCGCGACGGTCGCTGCCGTGCCCCTGCGCATCGCGCATGGCTCGACCGGGGCGGCCCGGTTTCACCCGACTGTGACCGGGTGGCTCAGAAACATTCCGCGACGCGGCCGATTGGGCGGGGGTGCCGCCACGTTCGGGGCGTGCCTTTCATCCTTGTAGCGACGAGATAGTGATGACACCTCAATTCTGGCTTTGGCTCGGCTTCGCCGGCATGGCGGCGGGTGCCGCGGCAATCCTGTTCCTCGGGAAGCGGCGGACGCCCGCGGAGGAGGCGGATGGCATCATCCACGGGATCGTGCCGATCATCGCGGCCTGCTCCTACTTCGCCATGGCGACGGGGCAGGGGAGTATCGCCCTGCCCGCCGGTCCCGACGCCGCCGAGGCCGCGCGGCAGTTCTACTTCGCCCGCTACATCGACTGGACCTTCACCACGCCCCTGCTGCTCGTCGGCCTCGCCCGCACGGCGATGCATTCGGGCATGCGGCGCCCCGCCGTCGTCTGGGGCCTCGTCGGCTCCGACCTGATCATGATCGTCACCGCCCTGGCCTTCGGCCTGTCGACGGTCGCCTGGGTCAAGTGGACCTGGTTCGCCGTCTCCTGCGGCGCGTTCCTGGCGGTGTTCTACGGGATCTTCGTGCAGCTGCGCGAGGAGAACGCCTCCGAACGGGCCGATATCCGCTCCGCCTTCCTGCGCAACGCCGTGTTCCTGTCGGCGGTCTGGTGCGCCTATCCGGTGGTGCTCCTTGTCGGCCAGGACGGGCTCGGCATCCTGTCGCCGGCCGTGGCGCTCGCCATCGTGGCGATCCTCGATCTGACCGCGAAGGTGGTCTACGGCGTGATGGCGACGCTGGAGACCACGCGGGCCGTCGACCGCGACCTCGCCGAAGGCAAGGTCGCGACGACGCCCCTGCGCCGGGCGGCCTGATCCGGATGGCGGCGCGCGCGTCCCGCCCGGTTCCCGGGACCCTCGTCCGGGCGGGACGTCGACGCGTCGGCCCGGCGGGCGCGCGCCTGCTGTCCCTGGCGGGCGTCGGCGTGGCGCTCGCCCTCGTCACCTCCGCGGCCCTGCCGCGCGAGGCGTCCTGGCTCGCGGCCCTCCTGGTGGTGATCGGGCTCGGCGTGCCGCACGGGGCCCTCGATGGCGCCGTGGCCGCGCCCCTGCTACGACCGCGCTTCGGGCGCGCCTGGTTCGGGATCTTCGCGGTTCCATATCTCGGCCTCGCCGGCCTGGTCCTGCTCGCCTGGCAGGTCGCCCCGACGGCGACCCTGGCGGGCTTCCTCGCCCTCTCGGTCCTGCATTTCGGCGAGGAGGATGCCGGCCCAGGCCGGCCCCTGGAGATCCTGGTGCGCGGCGGGCTCCCCGTGGCGCTGCCGGCCCTGCTGCGGCCCGAGGAGACCGCCGGGCTGTTCGCGGCCGTGACGCGGGTGCCGATGCCGGAACTCCCCGGCTGGTGGCTGGCCGCGGCTTGGCTCTGGCTCGCCGTCGCCGTGTCCTGGCTGCTCGCGCGCCGGCGCCCGGGCGCCCTCTGGATCGAGCTGGCCGCCCTGGCCGCGGCCTTCTGGCTGCTGCCGCCGCTCACCGCCTTCACCCTGTACTTCGTCGGCCTGCACGGCCCCCGGCACATGCGCGCCCTGGTGCGCGACCCCACCCGGGCGCCCGGCATCGATACGATGGGCAAGGCCGTCCGCGCCTCGCTGCCGGTGTTCGGCCTGACGCTCCTGCTCGGCGCGGCCCTGTGGCCCCTCTACGCCGCCGGCGCGGACGATTCCGCCGCCACCCTGCTGTGCCTGACCCTGCGGATGCTCTCGGCCCTGACCGTGCCGCACGTCCTCCTCGACCGGATCGCGGCCCGGTCGCCCGCGGTTCAGGCGGCCGACGGTGTCACCGGCTCGGCGACGAACTCGGCGACGAACTTGGCATAGCCCTTGGCCCGCAGGTCGCAGGCGGGGCAGGCGCCGCAGCCGTGGCCCCAGGGATGGCGGTCGCCGCGGGTGCCGAGGTAGCAGGTGTGGCTGTCCTCGACGACGAGGTCGACGAGGGCGCGTCCGCCGAGGTCCCGGGCCAGGGCCCAGGTCTCGGCCTTGTCGATCCACATCAGCGGCGTGTGCAGCACGAAGCGCCGGTCCATGCCGAGGTTCAGCGCCACCTGCAGCGCCTTGATGGTGTCGTCCCGGCAATCCGGGTAGCCGGAATAGTCGGTCTCGCACATGCCGCCGACGATGTGCGTCAGCGAGCGGCGATAGGCCAAAGCCGCCGCGAAGGTGAGGAACAGGAGGTTGCGCCCCGGCACGAAGGTGTTGGGCAGGCCGTCCGCCTCGAAGGCGATGGCGGTGTCGCGGGTCAGCGCCGTGTCGGAGACCTGGCCGAGCGCGTCGAGGGCCAGCGTGTGGTCCTCGCCGAGCCGCGCCGCCCAGGCGGGCTTCAGGGCCGCGAGGCCCCGGCGCAGGGTGTCCCGGCAGTCGAGCTCGATGCGGTGGCGCTGGCCATAGTCGAAGCCCAGGGTCTCGACCCGGTCGAAGCGCTCCAGGGCCCAGGCGAGGCAGGTTGTGGAATCCTGTCCCCCCGAGAACAGGACCAGGGCGCCGCCGCCGCTCATCGCACGGTCCTTCATCGTAAGGCCTCGCCCTCGTACTCGCCCTCGTATTCCGCCCAGGACATCGGCGTCTCGTAGACCTTCACCGAGGACAGGGCCGGCAGCGCCGCCTTGGTCCGCGCCCAGATCCAGGCCGCGATGTGCTCGGCGGTGGGGTTCTCCAGTCCCTCGATCTCGTTGAGGCAGTAATGGTCGAGGCGGGCCAGCACCGGCGCGAAGGCGTGCTCGACGTCGAAGAAATCCACCACCCAGCCTGTGGCCGGGTCGACGGCGCCCGAGAGGGTGAGCTCGACCCGGTAGGAATGCCCGTGCATGCGGTGGCAGCGATGGGTCTCAGGCACGTTCGGCAGGCGGTGGGCCGCTTCGAAGGTGAAGGCTTGGGTGATCTTCATCGAGCAATCTTCATGGTGCGATCGGGCGGAATCCTCAGGGAATCCCGATGATCTTGTGCGTCTGGAGGGAGAGGCGCCAGCGCGCGTCGCGCCGGCAATAGGCCACCGCCTCGGCCGTGTGGGCGAGCCGGTCCGGCCCGTCCATGGGCTGGAGCCAGTGGTGGCGGAAATCGAGATCCGCGAAGGACTCCGGGGCGGCCTCGGCCTGCGGGAACACGAGCTTCAATTCGTGCCCGCTGCGCTGGATTAGGGGATTGCCGGCCTTCGGGCTGACGCAGATCCAGTCGATCCCGGCCGGGGCCGCCAGGGTGCCGTTGGTCTCCACCGCGATCTCGAAGCCGGCCGCGTGGACGGCCGCGATCAGGGCCTCGTCGAGCTGGAGCAGCGGCTCGCCGCCGGTGAAGACGACGTAGCGGTGGCGCGGTCCGCCCATCCAGGTTTTCGCGATGGCGTCGGCCAGGTCCTGCGCCGTGGCGAAGCGCCCGCCGCCCTCGCCGTCCATCCCGACGAAGTCGGTGTCGCAGAACCGGCAGGCGGCGCTGGCCCGGTCCTCCTCGCGGCCGGACCAGAGATTGCAGCCGGCAAAGCGGCAGAACACCGCCGCGCGGCCCGCCTGCGCGCCCTCGCCCTGCAGGGTGTGGAACAGTTCCTTGACCGCGTAACCCATCACGTCCTCGGCACCCGCCCCGGCGAACCCGCCGGGCCCAAGCGCACCCCATTCCCTGAAAACAGCCTTCGGCCGCGCGAAGCGCCTGCCGCGCACATAAGCGGTCCCCGGCGCGGGCACCACGGGCCGTGGGCGGTCCCCACCCATGCGGAGGGGGCCGGTATACCATGATTCCGCTGGTCTCTCGCATCTGCGAGACCGTCTGCCATGCTCCTGCCACGGAACGCGGCTTTGTGGAGACCGTGTCACGATCCGGCGAGACGCGCTTGCCGTCGCTCCCGGAGGGGTGGCATGCCAGCTTGGCCGTTGACCGGCTTCCCGCCAGGGCCGATCATCGATCGGGCCGGGGCGTTCCTTCTTGAGACAGGCCTGATGTCGAACGGATTGTTGAGGCGCCTCGTCGTCGGTCTCGCGGTGGCGGCGAGCCTGCTCGGTGCGGGTTCCGCGAACGCCACCACCGCACCGATCCTCGTGGTCGATGTCGATTCCGGCAAGGTGATCTACGGGCAGGCGGCCACGGATCCGTGGTTCCCCGCCTCCATCACCAAGCTGATGACCACCTACGTCGCCCTGGACCTCGTCCGCCAGGGCAAGCTCTCCCTCGACACGCTGATCACCATCTCGCCGGCCGCCGCCGCCGAGCCGCCCTCGAAGATGGGCTTCCGCCCGGGCACCAAGCTCACCCTCGACAACGCCCTGAAGATCATCATGGTCAAGTCGGCCAACGACGTGGCCTGGGCGATCGGCGAGAATCTCGGCGGCTCCGTCGAGGGCTTCGCCCAGATGATGAACGAGACCGCCCAGCGCATCGGCATGCACGAGAGCCGCTGGACCAACCCCAACGGCCTGCCCGATGCCCGCCAGTGGACCTCGGCCCGCGACATGGCCGTGCTCGGCCGCGCCCTGATCCGCGACTTTCCCGAGAGCCGCGGGCTGTTCTCGATCAGCGCGATCCAGTTCGGCCGCTCGGTGATGGCCAACCACAACGGCCTGCTCGGCCGCTATGCCGGCGCCGACGGCATGAAGACCGGCTTCATCTGCTCGGGCGGCTTCAACGTCGTGGCCACCGCGACGCGGAACGGGCGCCGCATCCTCACCGTCGTCATGGGCCAGCCGAGCGCCCGCGAGCGCGACCTCAAGGCCTCCGACCTGTTCGATTACGGCTTCAGCCAGTCCCCCGGCTGGGGCGCGCAGACCCTCGACGCCCTGCCGGCCTCGGGCCTCTCCGAGCCGCCGGACATGCGGCCCTACATCTGCGACCGGAAGAAGCCGATGCCGGTGGACGAGGGCCAGGGCGCCATCACCGCCAGCGCCGGGGCCGCCGGCGCCAGCGCCGACAACGCCAACGCGCAGCTGATGGCCGCCGCCGCTCCGCCCTCCGCGGCCCTGGCCTTCGCCACCATGAACAGTGCCGCCCTGCGCAACCGGGCCCTGCCGCCCCGCGCCCCGCTGCAGCCGATCCTGGTCTGGATCGGGCGCGATCCGGCCGAGGGCGCCATCGCCCTGAACGAGCAGGAGGAGGCCGAGAAGGCGGAGAAGGCCGCCAAGATCGCCGAGGCCCGCAAGGCGAAGCTCGAGGCGGTCGCGGCCAAGCGCGAGGCCGCCCGACAGGCCAAGGCATCCCCTGCCGCGAAGGCCGCCGCCAAGCCCGAGCCGAAGAAGGCCCTCGCCCGGGGCAAGGCCGGCGTTCCGGCCAGCGCCAGCGCCTACGCCCCCGCCGAATCGACGCCCGTAATGGAGGGCGCGCCGAAGCTGAAGGTCGGCGCCGTCAAGAAGCCGGCGGCGAAGGCGGCCCCCAAGGCCGGGGCCAAGGCCGAGCACAAGCCCGAGCACAAGCCGGCCGGGGCCGCCGCGAAGGCGAAGGCCACCAAGTCGGCCAGCAAGGCGCAGGCGGACGAGTAGGACGGTTTCCGGACCGTCCCCTTCATTCGGCACACCGTCATTCCGGGGCCGCGCAGCGGAGCCCGGAATCCAGACACGCCGAGGATGCAGGACGATCCACCGTTAGCGGCTCTGGATTCCGGGCTCGCCTTCGGCGCCCCGGAATGACGGTGTGCGTTACACCGGGCGCTCCGCGAGGCGGCCCTGCTCAGCCCGACGCACCGCCACACCGACGCCAACCGACACGGGTGCCGTCTGTAACATTATAACACCGGCGAGGATTGAGCCGGACCGCCGGGAGGGCTAGGTCAGGGGCATGACCGACCTGTCCAAGCCCGATCCCCGCGCGCCCGAGCCGATCCCGCTCACCGTCCTCACCGGCTTCCTCGGGGCCGGCAAGACGACGCTGCTGAACCGGATGCTGCGCGATCCGGCCCTGGCCGACACCGTGGTCATCGTCAACGAGTTCGGCGAGATCGGCCTCGACCACCTGCTGATCGAGCGGATCGACGAGGACATGGTCCTGCTCGGGGCCGGGTGCCTGTGCTGCACCGTGCGGGGCGACCTCATCGCCACCCTCGAAGACCTGCTGCGCAAGCGCGACAACGGCCGCATCCAGCCCTTCCGCCGGGTGGTGATCGAGACCACGGGCCTGGCCGACCCCGCCCCGATCCTGCACGCGCTGATCTACCATCCCTACCTCGTCATCCGGTACCGCCTGCAGGGCGTCGTCACCGTGGTCGACGCGGTCAACGGCGCCGCGACCCTCGACGCCCATGCCGAGGCCGTGCGCCAGGTGGCGGTGGCCGACCAGATCGTCGTCACGAAGCGGGATCTGGCGAAGGATGACGGCCGCGCCCTGGCGACGCGCCTGCGGGCCCTGAACCCGACGGCGCCCCTGCGCGAGGCCGCCGTGGCGCCCGCCGACCTGCTCGGCGGCCTGTTCGGCCTCGACGGCAAGAGCGACGACGTGCGCGCCTGGCTCGGCGAAGAGGCCGCCCGCGAGACCCATCACGGGCACGACCACGCGGCACACGACCACGCGGGGCACCACCACCAAGGCCATCACCACCAAGGCCATCACCATCACGACGTGAACCGCCACGACGCCACGATCCGGGCCTTCAGCCTGACGAGCGACGTGCCCGTGCCCCGGCCCGCCTTCGAGATGTTCCTCGATCTCCTGCGCTCGGCCCACGGTCCGAACCTGCTGCGCCTGAAGGGGCTCGTGGCCCTGGCCGACGCCCCCGACCGGCCGCTGGTGGTACACGGGGTGCAGCACGTCATCCACGCGCCGGTGCATCTCGAGGCCTGGCCCGATGCCGACCATCGCTCGCGCCTGGTCCTGATCCTGCGCGACCTCGACCCGGCCTTCGTCACCCGCCTGTGGGACGCCTTCCTCGGACGGCCCCGGATCGATGCCCCCGACGCGGCGGCGCTGACCCACAATCCCCTCGCCATCCCGGGCGGCTAGGACCCGCCCCGTCCGGAAACGGGCGGCACCGATCTTGAAATCTTAACGCCGACTGGCGCCTCAGGGCGCTCCATTGTCCCGGATTGGGACATCGGCGGGATCGGATCGGGACATGAGACAGCGCTTCACGGTGATCGAGGGCGGCGCGGCGACCCGGGGTCCGGTGGCGGAAGGGCCGGGGGCCGATGCTGCGCGGGTCGATGCGACCCCGCAGGGAGACGTGAGCCCTGCGCCGATCGGAGCCTCCGTGTCCTGGCGGGTCGACCTGCGCCGGGCGGCGGCGGTGAGCGAGGGGGAGATCGCGGCGTGGCGTGCGCTGCTGGTACGCGCCCGGGTCGCCGATCCGGTCCGCTCCGATCCCGACTACCTGCTGTCGGCGGCCCAGCATCAGGCGGGCGGACGCGACCTCGTCTTCGCCCTCGCCTGGGCGATTGGGCGGGGGCCCGACCAGCTCGCCGCCGTCCTGCCCCTGGCGATGCCGCACACCCTCTGGGGCCAGGAGCGGATCGGCCTCTGGCAGCCGCACGGCATCACGCTGGCCCCGGCCATCGCGCCGGCGTGCTTCGCGCCCGTCCACGCCGCCGTGGCGGATCGCCTGCACGCCCTTCGTCCCCGCTCCGTGCTGGTGCTCGAGACGACCGCCGCGCCGGCGCCGGAGACCGCCGTCGCGCCGCTCCGGTCCGTCCCGCGGCGCGCCGCGATCCCGGCCCACAGCCTCGTCGGCGTGCGGGCGAACCCGGCGCCGACGCAGGTCGAGCGGATCAGCGAGCCGGCTCGCGTCCGTGATGCTGTGGAGGAGTTCCTGCTCCTCGATGCCGAGGTCTCGTCCGCCCCGATCATCGGCGATCCGTCGGAGGCGGCCCTGGTGCGGGTGGTGACGCGGCTGTTCGCGCAGCGCCGGCAGGCCACCGTGACGCTGACCCGGCGAGCCGATGCCATCGTCGCGGCGACGATCACGCTCGGCCACGGCGCGCAGGCCGTCCTCTGGCGACAGGTCGCGGGCGAGGGGGTGCCGGAGCGCTACGGCCGCCGCGCCTGAGCGGGGCGACCCGCGCGCGCCCGGCCTACTCGTCCTCGCCGAACTTGTTGGCGAGGAGGTCGGTGATCGCCGTCATGCAGGCCTCGGCGTCGCCGCCCGAGGTCACCACCGCGATCGAGGTCCCCTGCGCGGCGCCGAGGGTGAGGAGGCCCATGATCGAGCGGCCCCCGACGGTCTCGCCCGAGCGGGTCACCGTGACGGCGGCATCGAAGCGCTCGACGGTCTGGACGAACTTGGCCGAGGCCCGGGCGTGCAGGCCGCGCCGGTTGATGATCGGAAGAACCTGGATCAGTCCGCCCTCGGGCACCGGCGGCAGGCTGTCCTCGGCGTCGTCGTCGTAGCTCATGGGCGTCGGCCGTCCCCTCGCTGGCGCGCCGTGCCGCGTTCCGCGGCCCCGGCGGGCCCACCGCTCATGCCGGGGGCCCGAGACTGCCTGTAAGCCGTGGCGGCAAGGGAAGAAAGCCTATTTGCCGGCCAGCACGCGCGACGCGACATTGATGTACTTGCGGCCGGCCTCCTGGGCATGGAGGACGGCGTCGCCGAGGGGCTCGGCATCGCGCACGCTGGCGAGCTTGATCAGCATGGGCAGGTTGATGCCCGCCACCACCTCGACCTGACCGCCGTTCATGCACGAGAGGGCGAGGTTCGAGGGCGTGCCGCCGAACATGTCCGTGAGCACGACGACGCCCTTGCCGGTGTTCACGCGGCTGACCGCCGTCATGATGTCGAGCCGGCGCAGCTCCATATCGTCCTCGGGACCGATGGTGATGGTCTCGATCTGCTTCTGAGGCCCGACGACGTGTTCAAGGGCAGCCTTGAACTCGGTCGCCAATAGCCCGTGGGTGACGAGCACCATTCCAATCATCGACGCGGGTTCCAACGCCTTGTGAGCGGAGCCGCCATTTTGTGCAGCGCAAGGTCGAGCGCAAGGTGAATGCGGCATTTTGTGTGCTCGAACGTCATCATCATGCCACGCTGGTGGCACCGGCGCTACGGTCTCGGGAGCGGCGGCAGACGCAAGACCGGAGGGTGCGTCCCGCTTGCCACGCCGGCGCAGGCGGCCAGGGCGTCGAGCACGAGGCGCGGTGCGAGGCCGGAGCGCAGCAGGGCCGCGTCGAGGCGCAGGACCGGCAGGTCGAGGCCGAGGAGCGGCGTGCGGCTCAGGGGACTCTCGGGCAGGCGCGGGGCATCGGCGACGCAATCGACCACCAGGCGCACCGGCACGCGGGGCAGGCTTTCGGCGACCGGGAGCAGGCCGAGGCCTCGCACCTCGATCCGGTCGCCGAGGGTGGGGTCGGCATGGGCGAGCACGGTGTCGCCCGCGCGGGTCAGTCGGACCCGATCGTCGGCCACGAGGCTCGCCGGCCACTGCATCAGGGCGGCCCGGTCGAGGAGGAGGAGCGCGAGGGTCGACTTGCCGGCACCCGATGCCCCGCGGATGAGCAGGCCCGCCTCGCCGAGGGCGATGCAGGTGGCGTGCACCGAATCGGTCCGGCTCGACGGATCGCTCATCGCGCGGCCGGCGCCCGGCTCAGCGGGTGGCGGCCGGCAGGCGCACGATGAAGCGGGCGCCGCGGACGGTGGGCTCGCCGTCCTCGTCGGCCGGGCCGGGCCGGTTCTCGGCCCGGATCGTGCCGCGATGGGCCTGGACGATCTGGCGGGAAATCGAGAGGCCGAGGCCGGAATTCTGGCCGAAGCCCTGCTCCGGGCGGTCGGTGTAGAAGCGCTCGAAGATCCGCTCCAGGGCGTGCTCTGGGATGCCGGGGCCCTCGTCCTCGACGATGAGCTCGACGTCGTTGCGCACCCGCCGCAGGGCGACCCGGACCTTGGCGTCGGGGGGCGAGAACGAGCGGGCGTTGTCGAGGAGGTTGTTGACCACCTGGCCGAGGCGGCTGTCGTGCCCGAAGATCGTGAACGGCGCGTCCATCTCGCCGGCGGGCGTGTCCACGTCGAACTGGATCGGCGCGTCCTTGGCGCGCCGGCGCTCGTTGGCCACCGAGACCACGGTGGTCATCAGCTTGCGCATGTCGACCCGGCGGGCCTCGGCGCGGGCGAGCTCGGCATCGAGGCGCGAGGCGTCGGAGATGTCCGAGATCAGCCGGTCGAGGCGCTTCACGTCGTGCTGGATGATGGCGAGCAGGCGCCCGCGCGAATCGTCGGATTTGGCCAGCGGCAGGGTCTCGACGGCGCTGCGGAGCGAGGTCAGGGGGTTCTTCAGCTCGTGGCTGACATCGGCCGCGAAGCTCTCGATGGCGTCGATCCGGCGGTAGAGCGCCTGGGTCATGTCGCGCAGCGCCCCCGAGAGGTGGCCGATCTCGTCGGTGCGCCCGGTGAAGTCGGGGATCTCCTCGCGGGACTTGATGCCCAGCCGCACCTTCTCGGCCGCGTCCGCGAGGCGCCGCACCGGCCCCGCTATGGCGCCCGCGAGCAGGATTGAGAGGACGAGCATCACCGCCGCGGCGATGAGGAAGACCTGCAGCAGGCCGAAGCGCTCTGAAGCGATGACGCGGTCGATGTCGCCCCCTTGCGTCGACAGCATCAGGGCGCCGCGCACGGAGTTGGCCCGCTGGATCGGCACCGCCACGGAGACGATGGTCTCGCCGGCCGGGTTGCGGCGGACGATGGTGCCCCGGGCGCCGGCGAGCGCCACCTGCACCTCCTTGAGGCTGTGACCGCTGGCCGGGCCGACATCCTCGGTGACGCCGGGGGCCGCGCCGTCGCCGCCGAGCTTCGCCCCGAACTTGGTCTGCACGGTCTCCCAGGCCTTCTCCAGCCACGTGCGCTTGCGCGGCCGGACGTCCGGGTCGCTGCGGTTCATCTCCCCCCGCGCCGAGAGGGTGCGGGTGTCGAACAGGAGGCCGCCCTCCTGGTCGTAGACCCGGGCGCGGTTGCCGGTGGGGGTGATGAGCCGGCGCAGGAGCGGGGCCACGCGCTCCGGGTTCAGCGAGAAGGTGAGGGGGGAGGAGGGCTCCTCGGCCTCGCCGGCCTGGAGCTGGAGCAGCTTGTCCGGGTCGATGCGGATCGCGTCGGTCTCGACCGAGGCCGAGGAGGCGATGGCGCCGGCGATGATCTCGCCCTGGATCAGCAGGCTCTGCACCCGGGCCTGGATCAGCCCCTGGCGGAACTGGTTCAGGTAGAGGAAGCCGAACAGGAGCGCGATGAGCCCGACGAGGTTGAGCACGACGATGCGTCGGGTCAGGCTCGACGAGGCGCGCTGACCGATCCCGTTCCAGATCTGGCGCGGCCAGCCCAGCATGCCGCGCGACGGGAGTTCGGCTTGGTCTGTGGTGGCCACGAGCGTCCGGTGGTGAGGGAACTGCGGTGCGGGCGGGAATGGAGACCCGGGCCGGGTCTCAGCTCTCCTTGAAGCGGTAGCCGACGCCGTAGAGCGTCTCGATCATGTCGAAGCTCGTGTCGGTCACCTTGAACTTCTTGCGCAGGCGCTTGATGTGGCTGTCGATCGTCCGGTCGTCGACGTAGACCTGGTCGTCGTAGGCCGCATCCATCAGGGCGTTGCGGCTCTTCACGACGCCCGGGCGATGGGCCAGGGCCTGCAGGATCAGGAACTCCGTCACCGTCAGGGTCACGGGCTCGCCCTTCCAGGTGCAGGTGTGGCGCTCGGGGTCCATCATCAGCAGGCCGCGCTCCAGGGAGCGGGCGGCGGCATCGGCCTCGCGGGCGGCGGCGCCGGGGCCGTCCTTGGGGGCGAAGCGCCGGAGCACGGCCTTCACGCGCTCGACCAGGAGGCGCTGCGAGAACGGCTTATGGATGAAGTCGTCGGCGCCCATCTTGAGGCCGAACAACTCGTCGATCTCCTCGTCCTTCGAAGTCAGGAAGATCACGGGAAGGTCGGATTTCTGCCGCAGACGCCTGAGAAGCTCCATCCCGTCCATGCGCGGCATCTTGATGTCGAAGATCGCGAGGTCCGGCGGGGAATGCTTCAGGCCGTCCAGCGCCGAGGCGCCGTCGGTGTAGGTCTGGATGCGGTAGCCCTCGGTCTCGAGGGCGATCGAGACGGAGGTGAGGATGTTTCGGTCGTCGTCCACGAGGGCGATGGTCGGCATGCGCGTGTCCTGTTGCTCGGATGCGGCTCGGCGGACGTCTGATGGCGCCAGCCCCTCCGCATCCCACCCCATCCTCCGTCGCGGACAGAGGGCAGAGATCGGCAAAAACGCGGTGGCGACCGTGCCGGGGAGGCGGGCCGCGTTCGCGCGGAGAGTCAGGCTGTGTAATGGCAATGTGCTGAAAAAGCGAGCGACCTCGGTCGTTTGTTCGTTTGGCGCTTGACTGATGCCAACGGGCCGCAGTCCGGTGCCCTCGTGCGGAGCCCCGAACCCTGGCTATGATCCCCCGGCTGAACGCGGCCTGAGCGCCGGTCCGCGGGCACCGAATCGAGGGGATCTTCATGGCCGCAGGCGAAATCAGCAGGGCCGAGGGCGAGACCGGGCCCGAGGGCGCGCGGCGCGGGCCGGCGGTGCCGCTGCCGGCCGCCGAGGCGCCGTTCGACGCGATCGGCCTCGCCCGCCATCTCCTGCGCAGCATCCGCTCCGGCGCCCTGGCGACCCTCGACCCGGAGGACGGCACGCCCTTCGCCTCCCTGGTGACCATCGCCACGGATGTCGACGGCACGCCCCTGATGCTGCTCTCGCGGCTCTCGGCCCATACCCGCAACCTGCTGAAGGATCCGCGGGCCTCGCTGCTGTTCAGCGCCGGCGGCAAGGGCGATCCGCTCGCCCATCCGCGCCTGACCGTGACGGGACGGGTGACCCAGACCCAGGACCCGCGGGCGCGCGCCCGCTTCGTCGCCCGGCATCCGAAATCGAAGCTCTACGCCGACTTCCCGGATTTCGGCTTCTTCGCCCTCGAACCCACGGCCGGGCACCTCAATGGCGGCTTCGCCAAGGCCGCCGTGCTGACCGCCGACGAGCTGCGCCTCGACCTCACCGGCGCCGAGGGGCTGGTGGCAGGGGAGGCCGGCGCCGTCGAGCACATGAATGCCGACCACGCCGACGCCCTCGCGCTCTACGCGGTGGCGGCCGGGGCCGAGCCGGGCCCCTGGCGGCTCACCGGCCTCGACCCGGAGGGGATGGACCTTCTCACCGGCGACCGGACCGCGCGGGTGCTCTACCCGGAGCCGGTGCGGGAGATGGGCGCCCTGCGCAAGGTGCTGGTGACGATGGCGGCGCAGGCGCGGAAGGGAGATGCCGACAAGGACGCCGCGAAGGCGGACTGAGTCCGCCCGCGGATCCCTGGCGGCACGAATCCCACCTCAGCCGGCCGGGCGCGGCAGGGTGATCCGCACCCGCAGGCCGCCGCCGGCGCGGGTCTCCAGGCCGATGCGCCCGCCCTCGGCCTCGATCACCCGGCGGGCGATGGTCAGGCCGAGGCCGGTCCCGCCGGTGTTGCGGTTGCGGGAGGTTTCCAGGCGGGTGAACGGCGCGAAGGCCCGCTCGACCGCGTCGGGCGGCAGGCCGGGGCCGTCGTCGTCGATCCACAACGCCAGGGTCGCGTCCGTGATCGCCAGGCCGATCCGGGCGCGCTCCCCGTACCGGACCGCGTTGTCCACCACGTTGTCCAGGGCGCGCCGGAGCGCCACCGGCCGGATGGCGGCGAGCGCCCGGCCGGGTCCCTCGTACACGACCGCCCGTCCGGCATCCTGCCCGGCATCGGCGATGCTCATCAGCAGGCTGGCCACGTTGGTCACCCGCCGGACCTCGGGGTCGGCGTCGCCGCGCAGGTAGGCCAGGGTCGAGTCGATCATCGCCTGCATGTCGTCGAGGTCGGACGCCATCGCGCGGCGCTGCCCGTCGTCGGCGACCCCGTCGAGGCGCAGGCGCAGGCGCGCGATCGGTGTGCGCAGGTCGTGGGACACGGCGGCGAGCGCCTGGGTCCGCTCGGTGACGAGGTCGCGGATGCGCCCCTGCATGCCGTTGAGGGCGCGGGCGATCGCGCGGGTCTCGTCGGGGCCGACCTCGGGCACCGGGACCACCCGGCCCTGGCCGGCGGCGTCGCCGATCAGCCCGGTGATGCGGCCGAGGGTTCGCAGCGGCCGGGCGATCCTGTGGGTCAGGACCACGGCGGCGAGGCCGACCAGGATCGCCATCGCGGTCGCCAGCATGGCCCAGGGATTGGGAAGCGCCATGCCCGAGGCATGGGCGGAGTGGAAGGTCAGCGCGCTGCCGTCCGGGAGCACCAGCGTCCCGTGCAGATCGAGGCGGTGGAGCGGATCCGTATCGCCCACCATCGCCAGGGAGAGGCCGGTGCCGAGGCCGGGGTCGAGGGCGGTCAGGCGCCGGTGGAGGGGCGCCAGGGCCGGGTCGGTCCCGGGCTGGGACGGGGTGGGCGACCGCGTCCAGGCGAGTTCGAAATGCGGGTTGGACAGGGCCTCGGCCTCGGCGTTCCGCTCCGCCGGCGGGCGCCGCATCACCGCCTCGCGGGCCAGGGCGAGCTGCGTCGCCACCTGGGCGGCGAAGGCCTCGGCCGCGGCGGCCGCTGCCGACTGGCGATAGAGCAGCAGGGCCCCGCCATGCACCGCCAGGATGGCGGCGAGGAGGACGAGGAGCGTCCGGGCCTCGAGGCTGCGCGCCAGAGCGAACAGGCGCCTCACCGGCGCTCGACCTTCGCGGCCAGCATGTAGCCCGAGCCCCGCACCGTCTTGATCACCGGCGGCTCGCCCTCGGGCGGGTCGAGCTTGCGCCGGAGGCGGCTGACCAGGGTGTCGACGCTGCGGTCGGACGGCGATCCGAGGCGGGCGCGGGACAGTTCGAGGATCTGCTCGCGGCCGAGGACCCGCCCGGGATGGTCGAGGAACACCAGCAGGAGATCGTATTCCGCGCCCGAGAGATCGACCCCGGCGCCGCCCGGGTCGAGCAGGGCGCGGCTGCGCAGGTCGAGGCGCCAGCCCGCGAAGGCGAGGGTCTCGCCGCCGAGGGCGGCCGCCGGCGCCAGGACGGAGCGGCGCAGCACCGCCCGGATGCGGGCGAGCAGCTCCGGGCGCCCGAACGGCTTGGCGAGGTAGTCGTCGGCCCCGAGTTCCAGGCCGAGCACCCGGTCCGCCTCCTCGCCGCGCGCGCTGAGGATGATGACCGGCACGGTGGAGCGGGCGCGCAGGGCGCGCAGCAGGTCGAGCCCGGACGCGCCGGGCAGCATGACGTCGAGGAGGATCAGGTCGACCCCGCCCTCCGGCAGGAGCCGCCACATCTCGGCGCCGCTCCGGCATCCGGTGACCCGGTAGCCGCTGTCGCGCAGGGCCCGGGTCACCAGGATGCGCAGGCCGTCGTCGTCTTCCACCAGGAGGACGTGGCCCAGATCCGGCATCGGCCGGGGGCCTTCCCGCGACGTCCCTTCCCGCGACGTCCCTTCCCGCGACGTCCCTTCCCGCGAAGTCATGGCTCTGGCTCGAGGTCCCGACGGCGCCCGGGACCGCGAATCGGCAGGCGCCCGGAATCAGCCGCAAATCCCGGGCCGCCGCAAGCCCGCGCCAGGGCCGGCCGCGCGACCGGGGCCGGCGCGCGCTTGCCGCGCAGGGCGTGCGCTTGGCGCAGGGGGCCGGCGCTGCTATCTGCGGGCAACCTGTCTTCCATTCCAAGAAACCGTGCGCCGGGTCCGTCCCTTTGACGGCGGGCCGCGCGCGCCGGAGATCGCATCCTCGATGACAACGACCCCCATCGACAACATCCGCAACTTCTCCATCGTCGCGCATATCGACCACGGCAAGTCGACCCTCGCCGATCGCCTGATCCAGACCACCGGCACGGTGGCCCTGCGCGACATGAGCGAGCAGATGCTCGACTCGATGGACATCGAGAAGGAGCGCGGCATCACCATCAAGGCGCAGACGGTGCGGCTCGAATACAAGGCCGAGGACGGCAAGGACTACGTCCTCAACCTGATGGACACGCCCGGCCACGTCGACTTCGCCTACGAGGTCTCCCGCAGCCTCGCCGCCTGCGAGGGCTCGCTGCTGGTGGTGGACGCCTCGCAGGGCGTCGAGGCGCAGACGCTCGCCAACGTCTACCAGGCGCTGGATGCCAACCACGAGATCGTACCCGTCCTCAACAAGATCGACCTGCCGGCGGCCGAGCCCGAGCGCATCCGCGCCCAGATCGAGGAGGTCATCGGCATCGACGCCTCCGAGGCGGTGGCGATCTCGGCCAAGAGCGGCCTCAACATCGAGGCGGTGCTGGAGGCCATCGTGACGCGCCTGCCGCCGCCCAAGGGCGACCGCGACGCGCCCCTGAA
Organism: Methylobacterium sp. BI1; assembly: GCF_056680125.1. Classification (NCBI taxonomy): domain Bacteria; kingdom Pseudomonadati; phylum Pseudomonadota; class Alphaproteobacteria; order Hyphomicrobiales; family Methylobacteriaceae; genus Methylobacterium; species Methylobacterium sp. BI1. Next base: position 1,068,285 of record NZ_CM155267.1, read on the forward strand.
GGCCCTCCTGGTCGACAGCTGGTACGACGTCTATCTCGGCGTCGTCGTGCTGGTGCGCATCGTCGACGGCGTCCTGAAGAAGGGCATGAACATCCGCATGATGCGGGCCGATGCCGTGCACGGCGTCGACAAGATCGGCGTATTCCGCCCGAAGATGGCCGATATCGGCGAGCTCGGCCCGGGCGAGGTCGGCTTCTTCACCGGCTCGATCAAGGAGGTGGCCGACACCCGCGTCGGCGACACGCTCACCGAGGACAAGCGCCCCTGCAAGGAGATGCTGCCGGGCTTCAAGGACGTGCAGTCGGTGGTGTTCTGCGGCCTGTTCCCGGTCGATGCCGCCGAGTTCGAGACCCTGCGCAGCGCCATGAGCAAGCTCCGGCTCAACGACGCCTCGTTCTCGTATGAAATGGAGACCTCCGCCGCGCTGGGCTTCGGCTTCCGCTGCGGCTTCCTCGGGCTGCTCCACCTCGAGATCATCCAGGAGCGCCTGGAGCGCGAGTTCAACCTCGACCTGATCTCCACGGCGCCCTCCGTGGTCTACCGCCTGCAGATGACCGACGGCACGATCAAGGAGCTGCACAACCCGGCCGACATGCCGGACGTGATGAAGATCACCGCCATCGAGGAGCCGTGGATCCGCGCCACCATCCTCACCCCCGACGAGTATCTCGGCGGCGTGCTCAAGCTCTGCCAGGACCGGCGCGGGACCCAGGTCGACCTCAACTACGTCGGCAAGCGCGCCATGGTGGTCTACGACCTGCCGCTCAACGAGGTGGTGTTCGACTTCTACGACCGCCTGAAGTCGATCTCGAAGGGGTACGCCTCGTTCGACTACCACATCTCCGACTACCGCGAGGGCGACCTCGTGAAGATGTCGATCCTCGTGAACGCCGAGCCGGTGGACGCGCTCTCGATGCTGGTCCACCGCACCCGCGCCGAGCATCGCGGCCGGGCCATGTGCGAGAAGCTGAAGGACCTGATCCCGCGCCACCTGTTCCAGATCCCGGTCCAGGCGGCGCTCGGCGGCAAGATCATCGCCCGCGAGACCATCAAGGCCCTGTCCAAGGACGTGACCGCCAAGTGCTACGGCGGCGACATCTCGCGCAAGCGCAAGCTCCTCGACAAGCAGAAGGAGGGCAAGAAGAAGATGCGCCAGTTCGGCAAGGTCGAGATCCCGCAGGAGGCGTTCATCGCCGCCCTGAAGATGGACGATTGAGCCGGGGCGCCCGACCGTGGACCCCCACTTGGACCCGACCGCGCCCATTCCGCTGACCGTCCTGATCCGGACGCTGAACGAGGCGGACCGCATCGAGGCGGCGATCCGCTCCGCGCTGCCGCTCCGGTGCGAGATCCTCGTCATCGACGCGGGCTCGACGGACGCCACCGTGGCCATCGCCGAATCCCTCGGGGCGCGGGTGGTGGTGAATCCCTGGAAGGGCTTCGGGCCGCAGCGGCGCTTCGGCGAGGACCTCTGCCGCCACGACCACGTCTTCAGCGTCGATGCCGACGAGATCCTGACGCCGGAGATCGTCCGCGAGATCCGGGGGGTCTTTCAGCGGCCCGATATTCCGCCCCTGATGATCGTCCGCAAGGCGATGGTGCTGCCCCACCACGCCCGGCCCTCGCCCTGGGCCTTCTGCACCGAGAACGTCTACCTCTACGACCGGCGCGTGGCCCGGACCACCGACAACCCGAACTGGGACAAGCTCGCGATCACCACGGACGCCAAGCCGGTGACGCTCCGCGCGGTGGTCTGGCACCACACCTTTCGCGACTGGAACCATGCCATCGCCAAGTCGAACTATGTCGGGCAGCTCGCCGCCGACACGCAGCCGATCGGCTCGCGCTTCGAGACCGGGCTGCGGCTGGTGTTCGAGTACCCGCTCAACTTCCTGAAGTTCTACATCCTGCGGCGCTTCTTCCTCGCCGGCCTCGACGGCTTCGTGATGGCGAGCGTGCTCGCCTATGGCCGCTTCATCCGGATCGCCAAGATGCACGAGGCGACCCGCGGCCAGCCCTCGACGGGGCTGCCGTTCCTGCGCCGGTCCAAGCGCGCCGCCCCCGACACCCAGGCCGGATCCGGCTGAGGCGTCCCCACATCTGTCTGGCCACATCCGCCCGGTCATATCCGCGACGCAATCGCCCGGCTCCTGTTCGCGGTTGACGTCCGCCCCGGGCGCCCGGCTTGCCAGCCGGAGCGGGGACCGGCACTGTCAGCTTGGCCATAGGGGCCGCGCGAGGTCGATCGGTCGGCCCGCCGCGCGACGGAAGACGGGACGCCTGCGATGACGAGGGACACGAGGAACGCTGAGTCCGGCCGCCTGAGCCGCCGGACCTTCCTGGTCGGCACGGGCGCGGGCCTCGGCGCCTGGGGCCTCGCCGGCTGCGTCTCCCCGGACGGCGCCCTGCGGGCCGAGGCGGCCAGGACCTACGGCCCGCTGCCGGGGGAGAAGTTCCCTATCCCGGCCACCGACATCAGCAAGCTCGATCCGAAGTACTTCCGCCGCACGGTCCCGTACGAGACCAAGGAGGCGGCCGGCACGATCGTCGTCGATCCGGCGAACTACTACGTCTACCGCGTCGAGGGCGACGGGACCGCGACGCGCTACGGCGCCAATGTCGGCCGCGACGGGTTCCGCTGGAGCGGCGACGCCTATGTCGGGCGCAAGTCCGAATGGGCCACCTGGACCCCGCCCGCGGAGATGATCCGGCGCCAGCCCGAGGCGGCCAAGTACGCCCGCGGCATGCCCGGCGGCCTCGACAATCCCCTCGGCGCCCGCACCCTGCACCTCTACCAGAACGGCGCCTACACGCTCTACACGATCTACGCCTCGAGCGAGCCCGACACGATCGGCTCGGGCATCACCAGCGGCTGCGTCGGCCTGCTGAGCCAGGACATGATCCACCTCTACGCCCAGACGCCGGTGAAGACGAAGGTGGTCGTCCTGCCGGCCTGAGGGCGGACGCGCCCTCAGCGCGGCGGGGCCACCCGCAGGGTGCCGCGGCCGGCGGCCTTGGCCGCGTAGAGGGCGGCGTCGGCGGCGATGAACAGGTCCGCGGGCGCGGACCACCCGGCCCGCGCGATGCCCACGGAGGCGCCGAAGCGCAGCCGGACGCCGCGATGCAGGACCGGCTCGCGCATGGCCGCGACGATGCGCCGGGCGAGCGCCTCGCAGAGCGGTGCCTCGGCCTGCCGCCCGATGAGGACGGCGAACTCGTCGCCCCCGATCCGCGCCACGAGGTCGGCCTCCGGGCAGGCCGCGCTCAGCCGCCGGGCCGCCTCCTGCAGGCAGGCATCTCCCACCGCGTGGCCGTAGGTGTCGTTGATCGCCTTGAAGCCGTCGAGGTCGATCAGCAGCAGGGCGCCGCTCTCCGGGAGGTCCGCCAGCCGGCTGTCGAACACCGTCCGGTTGGCGAGGCCCGTCAGGCTGTCGAAATCCGCCCGGTAGCGCGTGCGGTCGGCCAGGAGCTTCTGCTCGGTGATGTCCTGCTTGAACCCGAACAGGCGCAGGGCCACGCCGTCGCGGGCCTCCACGGTGGCGGTGATTCGGATCCAGCGCCGGGTGCCGCGCCGCGCGACGATCTCGGCATCGAGGGTGAAGGGCGTGCGACGGCCGATCGCCTCCGCCCGGACGGCGTCGAGGTGGCGGCGCGCCTCCTCGGAATAGCAGGCGAGGGCGGCCGGGCGGCTCGGCACGGTGTCGCGCGGAAACTCGAAGAGGTCGTAGACGCCCCCGCTCCAGCGCAGGGTTTCCCGCGCGAGGTCGCATTCCCAGAGGCCCATCCGCGCCTCGGCCGAGGCCAGCTCGAACACGCGCGTCCACTCGGCCCGGGCATCGGCCTCGCGCTGGAGGAGCGCCGCCTGGGCGCCGAGTTCGTTCCGCAGGGCGAGGATCGTGGCGGTGTCGCGCCAGCGCTGGGCGGCCGCGGCATCGATCGCCCGCGTCGCCAGCCGGAGCGCGGCGGCGGCGAGGCGGGTGCGGCGCGGCGCCGGCAGCGGAGCGGTGGGATCACCGGAAGAACTCAAGTATCGCGCCCCGTTCGCACCGAGGCCTCGCGCCCGGATTCCGTGAAGATCGCCGGCAGCGCTCTCCGGAGTCCGAGATGTCCTCAAGTCGTCACGATAGGGAGGGCCGGTTAACGGAGGCCACCCGCCGCGCGACGACGCGGAACGATTGCATCACTCTGCCGACTTATCGGCATCCTGCGCCTCGGCCTTGTCGACCGGCGGCTCCGCGCTCGCCACCGACTTGCGCTCCAGCATCGGCCGCAACCGTTCGGCGAGCTGCTGCCCGAGGTGACGGGTATAGGCGGTCTGGAAGTAGCGGGCGCCGGTGCCGCGGCCGTAGAGGCGGTCGTGGGCCTGGATCATCGCGTCGACCTCCGGGCGGCACAGGAAGCCCGTGATGCCGGCGGCCTCGTACCAGCGGCCCGCGCGGGCATGGCGGGTCGCGGCGGGATTGGACAGCACGGTCTCGGCGAAGCAGTCCGTCGCCGCCTGCTCGAGGGGCGACATCACCGTATGCGGGTGGGTCGGATTGCGCCCTGCCGCCTCCGCCGCGGCGCTCCATCCCCAGGTCGTCACCCCCAAGGTCGTCACCAACGCGCCGAACAGCAAAGCCTTCATCGTCGGAAGCCCCGTGCGAAATCGATCTCGATCCGACGCGAGTATTCACCAACGATTTGGTCCGGAGAAGGGCAGAAGTCCGGCAGTTGGATGCCCGGCGATGATCGGCGCGCACTTGTGGCGCGCCCATCACAGGGGGGCCGTCAGCCCCGGCGCTCCGCGTTCCAGCGCCCGCTGCAGGCGATCAGCCCGGTGGTGTTCCAGGTGCCGTTGCCGGTGCCCGCGCGGCCGAGCCGGCCGACCACGTCGGCGGCGTCGTTGCCCCGGGTGATCACCGCCCGCACCGCGCCGCTCTGCGAGACGCGCCCGTTGATGTTGAATTCGCCGCCGGCGTAGCTCGCCTCGCCGCGCCGGATCTGGACGCCGTAGCGGTAGGCCCGGTCGCAGGGACCGTCGAGGGTGACCACCTCGATGCTCCAGGTACCGTCGTAGCGGTTCGGCACCTGGACCTTCTTCTTGGCGGCGTCCGCGACGCCCGCGGAGGCGGTCAGGAGGGCGAGGGTGGTCACCGCGAGGGCTGCGCGTCGCATGAGAATCCGTTCGTGTTTCGACTCGACTGGGCCGAAAACGAGCGTGGCCGCCCCAGGGTTGCGCGCCTACGCGTTCGTCGCGTGCGCCAGCGCTCCCGTCAGCAGCGCCAGAACGTCGCCCCCGGCATGGAGATAGCCGTCGACGCCGGCCGCCTGCAGGGGCTCGGCGAGGTCGCCTGCCTTCCCGGCGAGGTAGAGGGTGGTGGCGCCGGCCGCCTTGAGGGCACGGGCGGCCTCCACGGCGTGGCTGGCGTAGAGCGCATCGGAGGAGCACAGGCAGGCGATGCGGGCGCCCGAGGCCCGGAAGGCCTCGGCCAGGGCCGCCGGATCGGTGAAGCCCTCCTGGTTCACCGCCTCGATGCCGCCGGCCGCGAAGGCGTTGGCGGCGAAGGTCGAGCGGGCGTTGAAGACCGCCACCGGTCCGAGATTGGCGAGGAATACCGCGGGGCGGCGGCCGCTCGCCGCGAGGGCCGCGTCGGAGGCGTCACGCAGGGCCTCGTAGGGCTCGGCCAGGCGCAGGGAGGGCAGGGGCGGGGCGGTCAGGGCCGGTCCGCTGCCGAAGCCGGCCGCCGGGGGCGCCTCCACGGGAGCGACGTCCAGCACCGTGACGGGCTTCTCGGCGAGGTACGGGAACTCGCTGGCGCCGGTCAGCGCCTCGCGTCGGGTGGCGACGTTCCGGGCCCGGGTCGCCTGGGTCGCGGCGATCCGCGCCTGGATCGCCCCGGCCCGCAGGCTCGCCACGAGGCCGCCCTCGCGCTCGATCTCCTGGAAGGCAGCCCAGGCGGCCGTGGTCAGCTCGCCCGTGAGGGTCTCGAAGCTGCCGGCGCCGGCGGCCGGGTCGGCCACGCGGGCGAGGTTGGATTCCTCGATGAGCACGATCTGGCTGTTGCGCACCACCCGGCGGGCGAAGGCGTCGCTGAGGCCCAGCGCCGCCGTGTAGGGCAGGGCGGTGATCGCGTCGGCTCCGCCGAGGCCGGCCGAGCAGGCGGCCATGGCGGTGCGCAGGATGTTCACGAAGGGGTCGCGCCGGGTCATCATCCGCCAGGCGGTCTCGGCATGGAGGCGCAGGGGCCGGGGGTCGAGGCCGCAGGCCGCCTCCACCCGGGCCCAGAGCCGGCGCATGGCCCGGAACTTGGCGATGGTCAGGAACTCGTCGGCATCGGCCGTGAGCAGGACCGCGACGGCCTCCCGGGCGCGCTCGAGCGTGTGCCCGCTGGCCTCCAGGGCGCGCAGGTAGGCCACGGCGGTGGCGAGCACGGCGGCGAGCTCGGTCGCCTCGCTGGCGCCGGCCTCGTGGTAGGGCCGCCCGTCCGCGAGGCAGGCGCGCCCGGAGAAGCCCTCGGCGTCGAAGGCCGCCAGGGTGCGGCCGAGTTCGGCGCCGTAATCCTCCGCGAGGGTGCCGCCGGCGGCGAGGCTGCCGATCGGGTCGAGGCCGAGATCGAGGTCGAGGCCCTTCAGGGTCTCGCCGCGGGCCTTGACCACGTCCTTGATCAGGAAGGCGGCCTCGATGCCCCGCGCACCGGCATCGAGGCGGGTGGCGATGAGGGGCAGCATCACGTTGCCGAGAGCCGCGTCGAGGTCGGCGGCGTTGGTGGCGGTGAGGCCGTGGCCCCGCGCGGCGGGGGCGCCGGCGAAGACCAGGGTGAGGGCATCGGCGCCGCCCTCGAGATCGGCGAGGGCGAGGGCACTCGCCTGCGCGCCGTCCGGGTGGTCGACCCGCTGGGAGACGCGCCACGGGCCAGGGGCCCGCACGGGCTGCGCCACCGGCGCGGCGGCGTCGTAGAGGGGTTCGATGCGGATGCCGTCGGCGGTCTTCGAGACGAGGCGCTTCTCGAAATCGCCGCCCTTCAGGACACCGTCGACGAGGCCGAGCCAGCGCGCGCGGGTCGCGGGCGGGAACAGGTCGGCGAGGGGACGGTCTTCCATCGGGGCGGGCCTCCGCAGATGCTTGTCGCCGGCCAAGCGCGGCCGGACATCGCTTATGCGGACAGCCCTTGCACGGGGCAGCGCGCCGACGCAATCGCCTCCCCGGTCTGTATTCTTTATCTCGCCCGATCCGGGGATTCGATCCGCGGATCGGGCGCCGCGCGTCCGCCGAACTCCGGCGCGACGCGTCAGCCGAAGATGATCAGGCCGGCGAAGCCCAGCGAGCCGACGATGATGCGCCACCAGGCGAACAGCCGGAACCCGTGGGAGGCGACGTAGTCGAGCACCGTGCGGACCACGATGAAGGCCGAGATGAAGGCGACGATGAAGCCGATGACGATCAGGCCGGTGTCGTCCCGCGACAGGTTCTTGTAGTTGTCGAGCAGGTCCTTGGCGAAGGCCCCCGCCATGGTGGGGATGGCGAGGTAGAACGAGAACTCGGTGGCCGAGCGCTTGTCCGCCCCCATCAGCATCGCGCCCACGATGGTGGCGCCCGAGCGGGACACGCCGGGGATCATCGCGAGGCACTGGAACAGGCCGATCCTGAAGTCCATCGGCAGGGTGAAGTCGAAGACGTCGCGCTTCTTCACCTCGAGGTCCGTCTCGTCGAGGACGAGGAGGACGATGCCGCCGGCCACCAGGGTCGCGCAGACGATCCAGGGGTTGAAGAGGTAATACTTGATGTATTTCGAGAAGAGGCCGCCGATGATCGCCGCCGGCAGGAAGGCCACGAGGATGCCGAGGACGAAGCTGCGCGCCTTGGGATCGTTGGGCAGCGACAGGGTGATGCCCAGGAGCCGGCGGAAATAGACCGCCAGGATCGCCAGGATCGCGCCGAGCTGGATCAGCACCTCGAAGGTGTTGTTGGGTGATTCGAAGCCGATGAAGTGGCCGACGAGGAGCTGGTGCCCGGTCGACGACACGGGGATGAACTCGGTCGCGCCCTCCACCACGGCAAGCACGACCGCCTTCGCGATGCCCATCGCATCCATCATCTCAGCGCCTCGACGGTTGGGGGTGTTTCGTGGGACCAGGCCGGTCCGAAGCGGGTGGTGCCAACCACCTCCCGCGGCCTTCGCGGATCAAGGCTGATCCGTCAAGGTTGACGGATGGTTATCGCGTTCGCCAAGGGCGTGTTCACGCGTTCACCAAGGGCGTGTTAATGAGGCGGCAATCATCGGGTCCTAGAAGTCTTCGCTGCCGACCATCCCCGCGGGGTCCCGACGCGGCCCGTCCCCCGGCAAACCCTCCCGTGCGAAACGGCCTCGATGGCGACGCTTTACCACTCTCCCTTCTGCCCGCATTCCCGCTTCATCCGCCTCGTCCTGTCCGAGATGGGCATGGAGCCGACGCTGATGGAGGAGCGTGCCTGGGACCGGCGCGAGGCCTTCCTGCTGATCAATCCGGCCGGGACGACGCCGGTGCTGGTGGAGCAGAGCGGCCTCGCCGTGCCGGGGGCCGGCATCATCGCCGAGTATCTCGACGAGACCCGCGGCCTGGGCCTCAGCGGCCGGCGCCTCCTGCCCGAGACCACGGCGGCCCGGGTCGAGGTGCGCCGCCTGCTCGACTGGTTCCTGGTCAAGTTCCACGCCGAGGTGACCGAGTACCTCGTCACCGAGAAGATCTCGAAGCGCTTCATGAACAGCGCCAACGGCGGCGGCCCGCCGGACATGAACGCCATTCGCGCCGCGCGCACCAACGTGCGCTACCACATGAAGTATATCGGCTACCTGATGTCCCGCCGGAAATGGCTGGCGGGCGACCATCTGACCTATGCGGATCTCGCGGCGGCGGCCCACCTGTCCTGCGTGGATTATCTCGGCGACGTGCCATGGGACGAGGACGAGACGGCGCGGGACTGGTACGCGCGGGTGAAGTCCCGCCCGTGCTTCCGCACCCTGCTGGCCGACCGGGTGCCGGGCATGGCGCCGGCGGACCATTACGCGAACCTGGATTTTTGAACGCTTCCGAAGCGCCGCAGGCACTCCCTGCAAACCAGCCGCAGGCACTCCCTGCAAACCAGCCGCAGGCACTCCCTGCAAACCAGCCGCAGGCACTCCCTGCAAACCAGCCGCAGGCACTCCCTGCAAACCAGCCGCAGGCACTCGCTGCGAGCCAGCCGGCGGCAGCGGCTGCGAGCCAGCCCGAATTCGACGCCCCTCGCCAGCCTCAGTTCCGCGCCGGCACCAAGGCCCCGCGAAAGATACTCGCGGGGACCGAGTTGCGCCGGGCCGTCGAGGCCCGCGCCAGGCTCCTCGGTTTCGAGGCCGTCCGGGTGACCCGGCCGGACGCCGTTCCCGAACTCAAGGCCCGGCTGCCCGCCTGGCTCGCCGCCCGGCACCACGGGGCGATGGACTGGATGGAGGAGCGCGCCGACCAGCGCGCCGACCCGGCCACCCTCTGGCCCGGCGTCCGCAGCGTGGTCATGCTCGGCATGAATTACGGGCCGGAGGCGGATCCCCGCGCAGTGCTGGCGCGGACGGACCGGGGCGCCATCGCGGCCTATGCCCAACGGCGGGACTATCACGAGGTGGTCAAGGGTAAGCTGAAGGAGCTCGGCGGCTACCTCTCGGCCAAGGGTGACGTCCGGGTGAAGGTCTTCGTCGACACCGCCCCCGTGATGGAGAAGCCCCTGGCCGCCGCCGCCGGCCTCGGCTGGCAGGGCAAGCACACGGTCCTGGTCTCGCGCAGCCTCGGCAACTGGCTGCTGCTGGGCGCGATCTACACCTCGGCCGAGCTGGAGCCGGACGCGCCGGAAGCCGACCATTGCGGCTCCTGCCGGCGCTGCCTCGACATCTGCCCGACCAACGCCTTCCCGGCGCCCTACCAGCTCGATGCCCGCCGCTGCATCGCCTACCTCACCATCGAGCATGCCGGGCCGATCCCGACCGAGTTCCGCGCCGCCATCGGCAACCGCGTCTTCGGCTGCGACGACTGCCTCGCGGTCTGCCCCTGGAACAAGTTCGCCGCCGTGGCCGCCGAGGGCCGCATGGCCGCCCGCGCCGACCTCGCCGCGCCGCCGCTGGCCGCGCTCGCCGGCCTCGACGAGGCGGCCTTCCGCGCCCATTTCGCCGGAACGCCCGCCAAGCGCACCGGGCGCGACCGCTTCCTGCGCAACGTGCTCATCGCCATCGGCAATTCCGGCGAGCCCGGCCTCGCCGCCGCCGCGGAGGCGAACCTGTCCGATCCCTCACCCCTCGTGCGCGGCATGGCGGTGTGGGCCCTCGGCCGCCTCGTCCCCCGGCCCCGTCTGCAGGACCTTTTCAACGGCCGGGGTTTGGGCGAAACCGACGACGCCGTCCGGGCCGAGTGGCGCCTCGCCCTCGATCCCGCCGGCTCCGAGACGACAGGACACGCCGCCTCATGAACCTCTTCGTCTTCGGCCTCGGCTTCACCGCCCGCCGCTTCGTGGAGCGCGCCCGGACCCGCTTCGACGCGGTCCGCGCCACGGTCACCGATCCGGCCCGGACGGGATCCGGCGACCTCGCCGAGATGCGGGCCTTCGGACCCGATTCGAACGACCCCCGGATCGCGGCCGACCTCGCCGACACCGACGTGCTGCTCGTCTCGGCGCCGCCGGTCCGCGACCTCGACACGACCCTCGGCGTATACCGCGACGCCATCGCGGCGAGCCGCATCGGCTGGATCGGCTACCTCTCGACCATCGGCGTCTACGGCGACCACCAGGGCGCCTGGATCGACGAGGACACCGCCCCCAGCCCGGTCAGCGGCCGTTCCCAGGGCCGCCTCGCCGTCGAGGCGGCCTGGCTGGCCCTGGGCCGCGAGACCGGCAAGCCCGTCCAGGTGTTCCGCCTGTCGGGCATCTACGGCCCGGGCCGCAACCCGATCGTGAAGCTGCGCGAGGGCAAGTCGCAGCGGATTATCAAGCCCGGCCAAGTGTTTAACCGCATCCACGTGGACGACATCGCCACGACGCTCCTGGCCTCGATCGACAAACCGCGGAACGGCGCGGTCTACAACGTCACCGACGACGCGCCGACGCCGCCGCAGGTGGTCACCGAGTACGCCGCCAAGCTCGCCGGCCTGCCGCTGCCGCCGGAGGTCGATTTCGAGACCGCCGACCTCAGCCCGATGGCGCGCAGCTTCTACGGCGAGAACAAGCGCGTCCGGAACCGCCGCATCCGGGACGAGCTCGGCGTCGACCTCGCCTATCCGACCTATCGCGAAGGCCTCGCCGCCCTCGTGGCGGATGCGCGAACGGCCTAGCGTCGCGGCCTTCCCCGTGGGCGCCGGGGTCCGGCCGCACCGGCCGCCACGACGGTTCGGCCCGCATCACCGAGGGACCGCGCCGTGAAAATCCTCCATTCCCTCCAGGCGTTACGGGGACTCGCGGCGTGTCTCGTCGTGTACGCCCATGCCTTCGACCTCGCCAAGGTCCTGAGCGCCGGGCAGCCCGTTCAGGGCCGCCTCGGCTACCTCGAGGATTTCGGGGCGATCGGCGTCGACGTCTTCTTCGTCATCAGCGGCGTCATCATCACCCTCACGGCGCAGCGCATCGTCGATCTACCCTCCGCACATCGCTTCGCCCTTCGCCGGGTCCTCCGCGTCGTGCCGTATTACTGGCTGCTCACCGGACTCCTCGTCGGCCTGACGCTCCTGTCCGGGCTGCCCGACCCGCGCCGGATTCCCGCGACGGTGCTGTTCTTCCCCTTCAGCGAGGGCGCCTTCGCGATGCCGTACCTCGCCGTCGGCTGGACGCTCTGTTTCGAGATGCTGTTCTATCTCGCCGTCTATCTCGCCCGCGCGTGGCGCTTCTGGACGCCGCGGGTCCGGTTCTCCGTGGCGCTCGCCCTGTTCGCCGGTCTCTTCGCCCTGGCGCGGCCCGAGCACGTCACCCTGTTCCTGCTCAATCCGATCATCCTCGAATTCGGCTTCGGCATCGGCCTCGCGTGGCTCTATCGGCGCGGTACGGTCGGGCGCACGGATGCCCAGCAGCTCCTGGCCTTCGGTCTGATCGGCTTTGCCCTGAACCTGATCTTCGGGTTCGGTCAAGCCTCGGAACTGGAATGCACCGTCGCCCTCCCTGGGGCCGCCTACCGGGTGCTGGTCTTCGGCGTTCCGAGCGCCGCCGTGGTGGGCGGCCTGCTGCTGATGGAGCGCGCCGGCATGCGGATCGGGACGGCGCTGGAGGGACTGGGGAACGCGTCCTACTCGATCTACCTCACGCACACGATCACGTTCGAAGTCCTCCGGGCCGCGGTGCCGCGCGACAGCCTAGCCCCCGACCTCGCCATCGCCCTGGCACTGGTCCTCGGGATCACGGTCGGGTTCGCGGCCTATCATGTCCTCGAGCGGCCGCTCCTGCGTGCCCTCGGGAGCCTGCTGGCCCCCGCCGTCGAGGGCCGTCCGGGGCCTGCCGCCAGCGGGTCGGCGAGCCCCTGAGCCGATGGGCCGTCAGGCGGCCCTGCGGTTCGCCGCCGGTCCGAAATGGTCGCGGTAGCGCTCCGCGATGGCCGAGACGGGCAGCACCACGAAGACGTCCGTGGTGCCGAACTGGTGGTCCACCACGGCCCCGTCGCCGAAGCTGGCACCGACGCGCAGGTATCCCTTGATCAGCGGCGGCAGCGCCTGCAGCGCCGCCTTGGGATCCAGGGCCTCCCGGGAAAGGCGGTCCATGGTCACGTAGCGCTCGGGAAGGGCGCGGGCGCACCAGCCCTCGGCGGCGCGGGCATGGTGGTGCAGGAAGCTCAGGGGGAGGGCGAGGCGGTCGGGGTCGGTCCCCTCCAGGCTGGCGCAGCCCAGCATGGCGTCGATGCGGTGATGCTGGACATAGGCCCAGATCCCGGCCCAGAGCAGCTCCACCGTCCGCTTCGTCCGGTAGGGCTTCAGCACGCAGGAGCGTCCGAGTTCGAGGAACCGCGCCCCCGGATTGGCCGCCATCATCGGGGCGATGTCGTACTCGCCCGCGGTGTAGAAGCCGAAGTGGCGGTCGGCCGTCTCCTGGCGCAGCAGCCGGTAGGTGCCGACCACCTTCGGCCGGGGCCGGCGGAAGGGCTTGGTGGCGAAGGGCGTCGCGTCGACGGCGGCGTGGTCGATGACGAGAAGGTGGTCGCAGACCGCGTCGTAATCGTCGATGTCCCGACGCGACAGCATCGCGAGGCCGCTCGGGACCGCCGACATCTCCTCGTAGAATACGCGGTAGCGCAGGCGCTGCGCTCGCCGGATCTCGGAGACCGTCGTGGCGAGGCGCACCTCCAGGGTGCCGATCCGGCCGAGGGTCGGCGCGAGGCCCGGAGCGGCCAGGGGCTTCTTCAGACGCGGCTTGAACCGGATCGGTGCCGCCCCCGGCGGGAGCAGCAGGCCGCGCGGATGGAAGGCCGGCAGGCCGGCGCGGCCCGCTTCGGCGGTGCGCTGCTTCAGACGGGCGAAGGGGGCGTGCACATGCGCCTCCCAGCCATTGAGCCACGCCGTGGAGGCATCGCGCGCGAAGTTCGGGACCATCGTCCAATCCGCCCTGTCGGGACACCGAGGCGGCTCCGCGGGAGCCCCTGGCCTCGTGCCTTCGGGAGGTCACAACATCACGAAGCCCACACGCTTTTATGACACGGATTGCCGTTTAGCCAGAGAGGTTTGCAATGGGCAAGGCCCAGCCCCGCGGCGACTTCCCGATGGGTAGTCGCCGAAGGACTCGGGGTGTCGATCGCGGCCGAACGGGCTCAGACGAACTGGTTGAGGCCCGGAATGGAGCCGACGATCGGTCCCATCACATCCTCGCCAGCCTTCTCGCGGCCATAGGCGAACAGTTCCTGGCCGAGGGGCTGCATCTGGCCCATCGGCACGCCGGCCGACATCAGCTTCTGGCCCAGCGCCATGACGCCGCCGCCACCCATCATGCCCCCGAGCATGCCCATCAGGCCGCCGCCACCCTCGCCGGCATTGGCCTCGGCGATCGCGGTCTCGGATCCCGGCAGGGCGCTGAGCAGCTGGCTCACCTCCGTGGCGGGCCCCTCCTTCTGCAGGAAGGCCAGGATATGGCCGATGGCGGTCTGGGCCGTGGCGGCGTCGAGGCCGGTCCGGGTCGTCACGCGGGCGATCAACTCTTCCATCTCAAACGGGCTCCTGGGTGGCCGGATGTTCCGCGCGGCCGGGATTGCTGCTCGGTCGGGATGTTGTCCTTCCGGCCTCGCCGCTCCGAAATCAAGACCGGCCCGCGAAGCGCTGGAAAATGCCGCGGGCGCGGCCCATAACCGTCACGGTCGATGCCGCCGCGCTCAGGCCGGCGAAGAGGAGCGGACGGTCATGCAGGACGATGGCACGATCCTGGTCGGCAAAGCGCCGCTGAAGGACGGCAGCTTGAAGCCCGAGGGACTGACCCTCCGGCTCGCCAACCGCCACGGCCTCGTGGCGGGGGCTACCGGCACCGGCAAGACGGTCACGCTCCAGGTCCTCGCCGAAGGGTTCTCCAACGCCGGCGTCCCCGTCTTCGCGGCCGACATCAAGGGCGACCTTTCTGGCCTCGCGGCGGCCGGGGAATCGAAGCCAGTCTTCGTCAAGCGCGCCGAGGAACTCGGGATTCCCTACGAGCCCGACCGATTCCCGACGGTGTTCTGGGACCTGTTCGGCGACCAGGGACATCCGATCCGCTGCACCGTTATCGAGATGGGACCGCTGCTGCTCGCGCGCCTACTGGAGCTCAACGATACCCAGGAGGGCGTTCTCAACATCGCCTTCCGGGTCGCCGACGACAACAAGTGGCCGATCCTCGACCTCAAGGACCTGCGGGCCCTGCTCCTCTATCTCACCGAGAACCTGAAGGCGGTCTCGGGCCAGTACGGCAACGTCTCGGCGGCCTCCGTGGGCGCCATTCAACGCCAGCTCCTGATGCTCGAGAACCAGGGGGCGGATCGCTTTTTCGGAGAGCCCGCCCTCGACCTCAACGATTTCATGCGCATCGACCGTGAGGGCCGGGGCATCGTGAACATCCTAGCCGCCGACAAGCTCATGCAGCGGCCCCGGCTCTACGCCTCGTTCCTGCTCTGGATGCTGTCCGAGCTGTTCGAGCAGCTGCCCGAGGTCGGCGACCTCGACAAGCCGAAGCTGGTGTTTTTCTTCGACGAGGCCCACCTCCTGTTCGACGATGCCCCGAAGGCGCTCCTCGACGCGGTGGAACAGGTGGTGCGCCTGATCCGCTCGAAGGGCGTGGGCGTCTACTTCGTGACGCAGAACCCGCTCGACGTGCCCGAATCGGTCCTCGGCCAGCTCGGCAACCGGGTGCAGCACGCCCTGCGCGCGTTTACGCCCCGCGACCAGCGCGCCGTGAAGGCCGCGGCCGAGACGTTTCGCCAGAATCCCGGCTTCGACGTTGCCAAGGCCATCACCGAGCTCGGCGTCGGCGAGGCGCTCGTCTCCTTTCTGGAGGCGAAAGGCACGCCCTCGATCGTCGAGCGCGCCCTGATCGCCCCGCCCCAGGGCCGCGTCGGCCCGATCACCCCGGCCGAGCGCGCCGAGCTCATGGCGAAGAGCCCGGTGCGGGGCAAGTACGACCAGTCGGTCGACAACGAGAGCGCCTACGAGATGCTGGCCGCCCGCAAGGGCCTCGACGGCGGGGCGGACGGCGCCGAGCCCGCCCAGGGGGGCTTGGGCGGAATGCTCGGCGGCTGGCTCGGGGGCGTCCTCGGCAGCAAGCCGGCCGGCAAGAGTGGCCGCCGGCCCGCCCCCGGCCTCGCCGAGCAGGTCCTTGGCAACGCGGCCCGCTCGATGGCCCGCAAGGTCGGGACCGAGGTGGGCAACGCGATCCTGCGGAACGTCCTGGGCGGCCTGACGAAGCGGTAGGTCGTCAGGACCGACGATCGGGCGCACGCCGGCTCGGGCGCCCACCGGGCGCCTACATTGACAAATCACCCCGTCACCGCCTATCCACCGCCTCTCGCGCGGCTTCCTCGACGAAGTCCGCGCGTTTCGCGTTCGCGCTCGGCCCTGGCAGCAAGCCCCGATCCGGTGTCGCGGATGACCTGAACAAGAAGACGGTCCAGGCTTGCCTCGCGGCGGGCGGGAGACCGGCAGAGAACACGAAGAGAGAACGATGTTCGCAGTCATCAAGACGGGCGGCAAGCAGTATCGCGTTGCCGCCAACGACACCATTACGATCGCCAGCCTCGAAGGCGAGGCCGGTTCGGCCGTCACCTTCGGTGACGTGCTCCTGTTCACGAACGGCGAAGGCGCCACCCAGGTCGGCGCGCCGCTGCTCTCGGGCATCAGCGTCACCGGCGAGATCGTCAGCCACGGCCGCGACGCGAAGGTCATCGCCTTCAAGAAGCGCCGCCGTCAGAACTCCCGGCGCAAGCGGGGCCACCGCCAACACCACACGGTGGTCCGCATCACCGGCATCAGCGCCTGACGATCCGACCTGAGATTCAAGAATTCGGAGTAACTCCCCATGGCCCATAAAAAAGCAGGCGGCTCGTCCCGCAACGGCCGCGACTCGGCCGGTCAGCGCCTCGGCGTGAAGAAATTCGGTTCCGAGGCCGTGATTCCGGGCAACATCATCGTGCGCCAGCGCGGCACCAAGTGGCACCCCGGCACCAATGTCGGCATCGGCACGGACCATACCCTGTTTGCCAAGGTGGCCGGTCGTGTGCTGTTCGAGACGAAGCGCGGCCGCGCCTTCGTCACCGTCGTGCCGATGCAGGAAGCCGCCGAGTAAGGCACCGCGCCAGGGCCTTGCCGTCAGGCGGGCCCGACCACCAGATGATCCCGGGGAAGATGGGAAACCGTCTTCCCCGTTGTCGTTTCTCCCACTCGACGTTTCGGTGGCGCGCTCGCGCCCCGAGAGCCAACCTGACCTGAGTCCGCCCGTGAAATTCCTCGACGAAGCCAAGGTCTATGTCCGCTCCGGCGACGGTGGCGCCGGCTGCGTGGCCTTCCGCCGTGAAAAGTTCATCGAGTTCGGCGGACCGAACGGCGGCGACGGCGGGCGCGGCGGCGACGTCTGGGTCGAGTGCGTCGACGGTCTAAACACCCTGATCGATTATCGCTACCAGCAGCACTTCAAGGCCAAGAAGGGCGAGCACGGCATGGGCTCGAACCGCCACGGGGCCAACGGCGCCGACGTGGTGCTGAAGGTGCCGGCCGGCACCGAGATCCTGGCCGAGGACGGCGAGACCCTGATCGCCGACATGACCCATGTCGGCCAGCGCGTCCGCCTTGCCAAGGGCGGCAATGGCGGCTTCGGCAACGCCTACTTCACCACCTCGACCAACCGGGCCCCGAAGCACGCGAACCCGGGTCTCGAAGGCCACGAGCAGTGGGTCTGGCTGCGCCTGAAGCTCATCGCCGACGCGGGCCTCGTCGGATTGCCCAACGCCGGCAAGTCGACGTTCCTCGCCACCGTGACGGCGGCCAAGCCCAAGATCGCCGATTACCCCTTCACGACGCTCCATCCGGGCCTCGGCGTGGTGCGCTCCGACGAGCGCGAGTTCGTCCTCGCCGATATTCCGGGCCTGATCGAAGGCGCCCATGACGGCGTCGGCCTCGGCGACAAGTTCCTGGCCCATGTCGAGCGCTGCCGGGTGCTGCTGCACCTCGTCGAAGCCACCAACGAACACGCGGGCCAGACCTACAAGCTCGTCCGGCGCGAACTCGAGGCCTACGGCCACGGACTCGACGAGAAGCCCGAAATCGTCGCGCTGTCGAAGGCCGACGTCGTCGATCCGGACGTGCTCAGGGAGCAGGTCGCCCGCCTGAAGCGTGCTTCGAAGAAGAAGCCCCTGATCCTGTCCTCGGCCACCGGCCTCGGCGTGCAGGACGCCCTACGGGCGCTCGCCCGGGAGATGGACGCCGCGAAGCTGGCGGAGGCCGAGGCGCAGCCCGCCGAGGCTTGGCAGCCCTGAGCGGAGGCTTGGCAGCCCTGAGCGGAGGCTGCCGGGCCTTGTGCGGCGGGCAACCGGTCGTCACAAGCGGACCATCGTCCTCCCGCCGACGCTGCCGATGACCTCCGATCTTCAGATCCCCAACCTCCAAGACTTCCGTCGCATCGTCATCAAGGTCGGTTCGGCCCTCCTGGTCGACCGGACTCGAGGGCGCCTGCGCCATGCCTGGCTGAGTGCGCTCGCCGAGGACATCGCCGACCTTCATGCCAGCGGCGCCGACGTGCTCGTCGTTTCCTCCGGGGCCATCGCCCTGGGACGCACGGTGCTCGGCTACCCGCCCGGGACCCTGCGCCTGGAGGAGAGCCAGGCGGCGGCAGCCGTCGGACAGATCGCCCTGGCGCGGCACTGGTCCGAGGCCCTCGGCCATCACGGCATCGCCGCCGGCCAGATCCTGGTGACGCCGCAGGACACGGAGGAGCGCCGACGCTACCTGAATGCCCGCGCCACGGTTCTGAAGCTCCTCGAGGTGCGGGCGGTGCCCGTCGTGAACGAGAACGACACGGTGGCCACCAGCGAGATTCGCTACGGCGACAACGATCGCCTCGCCGCCCGCGTCGCCACGATGATCGGGGCCGATGTGCTGGTGCTGTTCTCGGACATCGACGGGCTCTACACCGCGCCACCGCACACCGACCCGGAGGCGCGCCACCTGTCCCTGATCGAGCGGATCACCCCCGAGATCGAGGCCATGGCCGGCGGTCCTGCCTCCGAACTCTCGCGCGGCGGGATGCGCACCAAGGTCGAGGCGGCCAAGATCGCCGCGAGCGGCGGCACACACATGATCATCGCCGACGGGCGCGAGAAGAATCCCCTGCGCACCATCCTCCGGGGTGGGCGCTGCAGCTGGTTCCTGTCCGGTTCGAACCCCGTCACCGCCCGCAAGAGCTGGATCGCCGGCTCGCTGGAGCCGCGGGGCATCCTCACGGTCGATGCCGGCGCGGCCCGGGCGCTCCAGGGCGGCGCGAGCCTGCTGCCGGTGGGCGTCACGAAGGTCCAGGGCGGCTTCGGGCGCGGCGACGCGGTGGTGATCCGCGACGAGGCCGGGCGCATCCTCGGGCGCGGACTCGTGGCCTATGACAGCGATCAGGCCCTGCGCATCATCGGCCGGCCGAGCCGGGAGATCGCGGACCTCCTGACCCATCCGGGGCGGGCCGAGATGGTGCATCGCGACGACCTCGCCATGGTGGGGGAATAGCAGCTCTGTCAGCGGCGATGCTTGTTTAGACGGTATCCGCCATGGCATGACAGGGGTGAACACATGGCGGCCGCGCCCCTTTCCGCGACGGTCGCGAGGATGAAGGCCGTGCCCGTTCTGAACCTGCGAACCGATTTTGCGCCCCCCGGCGATCTCTCCGAGGAGATGAACGCCATCGGCCGGCGCGCCCGCGCCGCTGCCCGCCAGATCGCCCTCGCGCCGGCTCAGACCAAGGACACCGCCCTGCGCCTGATCTCCGAGCGCCTGCGTGCCGAGCGGGACGTCATCCTGGCCGAGAACGCCCTCGACGTGGAGGCGGCCCGTGCGGCCGGCCAGACCCAGGCGCTCATCGACCGCCTCACCCTCGATGCGGGCCGCCTCAACGGCATCGCTGACGCGGTGGCCAAGATCGGCGCGCTGCCCGATCCCGTCGGCCGGCAGATCGCGGCTTTCGAGCGGCCCAACGGCCTCCTCATCGAGCGCATCGCCGTCCCCCTCGGCGTGATCGGCGTCATCTTCGAGAGCCGCCCCAACGTCACCGCCGATGCCGGGGCGCTCTGCCTCAAGGCCGGCAACGCCGCGATCCTGCGGGCGGGCTCGGACAGCCACCGTTCCGCCATGGCCATCGCCCGCGTCATGCGGGCCGGGCTCGAGGCTGCCGGCCTGCCGGCCGACGCCATCCAGATCGTGCCGACCCGCGACCGCGCCGCGGTCGGAGCGATGCTCACCGGCCTCGACGGGGGCATAGACGTGATCGTGCCCCGCGGTGGGCGTGGTTTGGTGGAGCGTGTGCAGGCAGAGGCCCGGGTTCCGGTCTTCGCCCATCTCGACGGCATCTGCCATGTCTACGTGGCGGCAGGCGCCGATCTCGACATGGCCCGCACCGTCCTGCTGAACAGCAAGATGCGCCGCACCGGCATCTGCGGGGCCGCCGAGACCCTGCTCGTCGATCGCGGCTGTGCCGACACGCACCTGGCCCCCCTCGTCTCCGCCCTGCTGGAGGCTGGGTGTGCCGTGCGCGGCGACGCCGCTACCCAGGCGATCGACGAACGGGTCACCGCCGCCACCGAGGCGGACTGGCGCACCGAATACCTCGACGCCATCATCTCGGTGCGGGTGGTCGATGGCCTCGACGCCGCGATCGAGCACATCGAGACCAACGGCTCGCACCACACCGATGCGATCATCACCGACGACCTGGCCGAGGCCACCCGCTTCCTCGCCGAGGTCGATTCGGCGATCGTGACCCACAACGCCTCGACCCAGTTCGCCGACGGCGGCGAGTTCGGTTTCGGCGCCGAGATCGGCATCGCCACCGGGCGGATGCACGCGCGCGGGCCGGTGGGCGTCGAGCAGTTGACGACCTTCAAGTATCGCGTCCACGGGAATGGGCAGACGCGTCCTTGACGCGATCACGCCTGACCCGATCGGGTCCCGATGCGCCTTGACGCGTCGGGACGGGCGCACCTGCCCCCCGTCGCGCCGGGCCTGCGTATCGGCCTCTACGGCGGCTCCTTCAACCCGGCCCATCTCGGGCACCGGCATGTCAGCCTCGTCGCCCTCAAGCGGCTGCACCTCGATCGCATCTGGTGGATGGTGACACCGGGCAATCCGCTGAAGGACCGGGGCGAACTCGCGGCCATCGACAGGCGCGTCGCTCAAGCGGATCGCGTCGCAGACCATCCCCGCATCGCCGTCACTGATTTCGAATCACGGATCGGCGCACGCTACACCCGTCAGACCCTGCGCTTCCTGACCCGCCGCAATCCGTCGGTGCGCTTCGTCTGGATCATGGGCGCCGACAGCCTCGCGACATTTCATCGCTGGCAGGGATTTTCTGAGATCGCGCGCCTGATACCGATCGCGATCATCGACCGGCCCGGCTTTACGCTGACGGCCCCTGCTGCCCGCGCCGCTCGGGCGCTCGCGCGCTGGCGCCTTCCGGAAGCGGAGGCACCCACCCTGGCCGACCGCGCGGCCCCCGCCTGGGTCTTCCTGCACGGGCCGCGCTCGACCCTCTCGTCGACGGCGCTGCGGGCCAGGGCGGAGGGGGGCGCCTAGGCCGGTCATGGAAAAGGCAAGAGCCACGTTCCACTTTATCCGCATACAGGGTACGATCACGGGATGACGATGGCGATTGCAGGAACCCAGACGCTGAACGACGCGGTCCATACCGGAGCCCCAGGCTCCGAAGACTCCACCAGCCGGAAGATCGACGATCTCCGCAGCCTGGCCCTCGACTGCCTCGAGGACATGAAGGCCGAAGAGACGATCGAGATCGATCTGATGGGCCGGACATCCCTGGCCGACACCATGATCATCACCTCCGGCCGCTCTCAGCGCCATGTCGGCGCCATCGCTGACCGGGTCCTCCAGGAGATGAAATCGAAGGGGCTCGGCACTGCCCGCGTCGAGGGCTTCCCGGCCTGCGACTGGGTGCTCATCGATGCCGGCGACATCATCCTGCACATCTTCCGGCCGGAGGTTCGCGGCTTCTACAATCTCGAGAAGATGTGGGGCGCCGATCGCCCGACCAGCGATCGTCCCCTCTCCGCCGTCGCCGAGTGAGCGCCGGCACCGCTTCGTGCGCCTTCTCGTGGCGGCGGTCGGCCGCCTGAAGCCCGGACCCGAACGCGACCTCGCCGCCCGCTACCGTGAGCGGGCCGCGCAACTCGGGCGTGGCCTCGGCTTCACCGCCTGCGACATCGCCGAGATCCCCGAGAGCAGAGCCCGCCGCGCACCGGACCGCGCCGTCGAGGAGGGGGCTGCGATCCTCGCCCAGGCGGCCGCGGGCGCGGTGCTGGCGGTCTATGACGAGCGCGGCCGCGCCGATCTCACGAGCGAGACCATCGCGACGCGCGTCGGGGGCTGGCGCGATGCCGGCCGCTCCGTTCTCGTTCTGGCCATCGGGGGCGCCGACGGCCTTGACGCCGCCGTGCGGGACCGCGCCGAACTCAGCCTGTCCTTCGGAGCCGCCACCTTGCCGCACGGGCTTGTGCGCGTCCTCGCCCTGGAGCAGGTGTATCGCACGCTGACGATCCTTGCCGGCCACCCGTACCACCGCGGAAACCTCGACGAGCGATGAACCCGGCCACGCGACGCAGGCGAGACGGCATGAGGAGCGGCCTGCTGGCGCTCGTCCTCCTCGTGCCCCCGCTCCTCGCCCTGCCGGCCGCACTCCGCGCCGAGGAGCCAACGACGCCGGAGGCGGTCCAGAAGGCGCTCGAAGAGAAGACCCGCCGGGCCGAGAACCTCAAGCGCATCGAGGATGCCCTGGCCGCCAGCACCGGGGCCCGCGCCAAGTACGAGGCGGAGATCACGAGCATCGGCGGCGACCGGGCCAAGCTCAACACCGCGCTCCTCGACGCCACGCGCCAGGCGCAGGCCACCGAGGTCCGGATGAGCCGGCTCGAGGAGCGCCTGAAGACGCTGGGTGCCAGCGAGGCGGCCCTGCGCCGCTCGTTGGATTCCCGCCGCGGCGTCATCGCGGAAATCCTGGCGGCCCTGCAGCGGATGGGGCGGCGCCCGCCCCCCGCCGTGCTGGTGCGGCCGGAGGACGTGCTCGCGGTGATCCGCACCTCGATGCTGCTCGGGGCCGTGGTGCCCGAGTTGCGCGGCGAAGCCGAGACCCTGGCCGCCGACCTCTCCGAACTCGTGCGCCTGAAGGGCCTCATCGCTGCCGATCGCGAAGGATTGACCAACGATCTCGCGGGCTGGGCCCGCGAGCAGCAGCGGCTGAACGCCCTCATCGCTGCACGCCGCACGCGTCAGGCCGAGGTCGAGAGCGGCCTCGCGGCCGAGCGGACGCGGACGGCAGAGCTGTCGGTGCAGGCCCGCAGCCTCAAGGATCTCCTCGACCGGATGGAGGGGGAGGTCGCCTCCGCCCGCCGGGCCGCGGAGGAGGCCAGGGCCGCCGAGACGCGGGAGGCGCGTGCGACGCAGGAGCGCTTTGCCGCCGCTGGAGCCCGCGATCCGGCGAGACTCTCCCCGAAGGTCCGCTTCGTCGACACCCGGGGCGACCTGCCGCGACCGGTCAGCGGCGCGCTCCTGCGCAGCTTCAACCAGCCCGACGGCAATGGCGGCACCACCCGCGGCATATCGCTCGCGACCCGGCCGAAAGCCGTGGTTTCGTCACCGGCCGATGGCTGGGTGTCCTTCGCCGGGCAGTTCCGCTCGTACGGGCGACTCTTGATCATCAACGCCGGCGATGGCTACTATCTCTTGTTGGCGGGGATGGACCAGATCAACGTCGAAGTCGGCCAGTTCGTGCTCGCGGGCGAGCCGGTGGCGGCGATGGGGGAAGGCGGTACCGGCGCCGATGCGGCAGCCGCTGATCGCGGCGATCCGGTCCTGTACGTAGAGTTCAGAAAAGACGGCGGCTCCATCGATCCGGAGCCTTGGTGGGCGAAAAGCCCCAGCGAGAAGGTTCGCGGATAATGCGCAAGGTTTCCCTCGTTCTGCTCGGCGCGTTCCTCGGCGTCGGGTCCTCCATGGTGGCGACCCAGACCCGCCTGCTCTCGGGGACGAGCGCGGTCGCGGCCTCCGCCGAGACCTACCGCCAGCTCAGCCTGTTCGGCGACGTGTTCGAGAAGGTGCGCACCGACTACGTCGAGAAGCCCGACGAGGCGAAGCTGATCGAGGCGGCCGTCAACGGCATGCTCACCTCCCTCGATCCGCATTCGAGCTACATGGATGCCAAGAGCTTCCGCGACATGCAGGTGCAGACCCGCGGCGAGTTCGGCGGCCTCGGCATCGAGGTCACGATGGAGGACGGCCTGATCAAGGTCGTGACCCCGATCGACGACACGCCTGCTTCGAAGGCCGGCATCCTCACCAACGACATCATCACCCAGATCGATGAGGATCAGGTCCAGGGCCTGACCCTGAATCAGGCCGTCGACAAGATGCGCGGCCCGGTGAACTCGCCGGTGAAGCTGAAGATCAGCCGCAAGGAGTCGAAGGACCCGATCGAGGTCACGCTCAACCGCGACGTGATCAAGATCAAGCCCGTGCGCTCCCGCGCCGAGGGCGGCGACGTCGGCTACATCCGCCTGACCCAGTTCAACGAGCAGACCTTCGACGGCCTGCGCGCGGCGATCGACAAGCTGAACACCGACATCGGTGCCGACAAGCTGAAGGGCTACGTGCTGGATCTCCGCAACAACCCGGGCGGTCTCCTCGACCAGGCCGTGATGGTGTCGGATGCCTTCCTCGATCGGGGCGAGATCGTCTCCACCCGCGGTCGGAACCCGGACGAGACGCAGCGCTTTTCGGCCAAGGCCGGCGACCTGACCAAGGGCAAGCCGATCGTCGTACTCGTGAACGGCGGCTCGGCCTCGGCCTCCGAGATCGTGGCCGGCGCCCTGCAGGACCACAAGCGCGCCACGGTGCTCGGCACCCGCTCGTTCGGCAAGGGCTCGGTTCAGTCGATCATCCCGCTGGGCGGCAGCGGCGCCCTGCGCTTGACCACGGCCCGCTACTACACGCCATCGGGCCGCTCCATCCAGGCCAAGGGCATCGAGCCGGACCAGGAGGTCCTGCAGGAGGTGCCGGACGAGCTGAAGGGCAAGGACGAGACCAAGGGCGAAGCCGGCCTGAAGGGGCACCTGAAGCAGAAGGACGTCGAGGAGCGCGGCGGTTCGTCCGCCTACGTCCCGCCGGATCCGGCCAAGGACAAGCAGCTCATCGCCGCTTTCGACTACCTGCGCGGGATCCAGAAGGGCGCGGCCAACACGCCGAAGGCCGCCGTCCCGAACTGAGACCAATCCGCCTCGCCTTAGCGAAGCGTTAACCATGACGGCCCCCAATGTCGGTTCAGGACCGACGCTGGGGGCCGTCGCCGTTTCGGCCCGTCCCTCCGCGAGCCCCGGTCCGGGAGCCTGGGGAAGCGGCTGCGCGTGGCCACCGACGACATCCTGACCCGTCCGCTCGGCGGCAAGCCGACCGCCGGCCAGCGTCTGCGGGCGTTGCGGCAGGTGCGGGTGACCACTCCGATGGTGCTCGGCGGCCTCGTGGCGGGCCTGGTCCTCGGTGCCAGCATCCTCGTCGTGGCCGGCGACCCCGAGGGCGGCGAGCCCAGTGCCGTCGCGGTGATCGCGCTGCGCGAACCGGTCGCACCGGAGCCGCCCGCCCAGGTATCGAAGGTCGAGGCCGCGAAATCCGGTCCGAGCAGCGCCAGCGACGTCGAGACCGCCTCGGGCGTCACCGTCGTTCGCCCGACGGGCACGGCCGCCCCCACCGACGCGGTGGTCATCCAAGTGCCGTCCGCCGCCCCGGTGAAGCTGAGCGCCGCGCCGGATCCGCGCCTCGTCGAGCGCGGCCGCCACGGCAACATTCCCCGCCTCGGCGACGGGCGCCTGCGCGCCCTCGACGTCTACGCGCGGCCGGATCCCGGTGGTTCCGGACCCCGCATCGCCATCCTGGTCTCGGGCCTCGGCATCGGCCAGGCCGCGACCGCCAGCGCCATCACCCGCCTGCCCCCCGCGATCAGCCTCGGCTTCGCGCCCTACGGCAGCGACCTCGAGCGGACCGTCGCCCGGGCCCGCGAGGCTGGGCACGAGGCCCTGCTTCAGGTGCCTATGGAGCCCTTCGACTATCCCGACAGCGATCCCGGTCCTCAGACGCTCCTCACCAGCTCGCGCCCACCGGAGAATCTCGATCGCCTGAGCTGGGTGATGAGCCGGTTCTCGGGATTCGTCGGCATCGTCAACTACATGGGCGCGAAGCTCACCAGCGATCCGGCCGCCCTCGAGCCGGTCCTGCGTGAGATCGGGGCGAGGGGCCTCGGCTTCGTCGACGACGGCACCTCGCCGCGCTCGGTCGTCTCCACTCTGGCCGGTAAGGCAAAGGTGCCCGTCACCCGGGCCGAGATCGTCCTCGACGCCCTCCCGCGGCCCGACGCCATCGACCGGGAGCTGGCGCGGCTCGAAGCGCAGGCGCGCCAGAAGGGCTTCGCCTTCGGCTCCGCCTCGGCCCTGCCGATGAGCATCGACAGAATCGCCCGCTGGGCCGCCGAGGCGGAGGCCCGCGGCATCCGCCTCGTTCCGGTCAGCGTCGCCCTGCGGGGAAGCAGCGCGGGTACCCGGCTCACCAGCGCCAAGCCCTGACGGGCTGGCCTCCCGGGTCGGCGACTGACGACCCGACCTGGAATTGCGCTGTGGCGCCGTTTCGTGCGTTGCGGCACATGCCCCGCCTGCCTATGGTCGCCGCCATGACCGCAACCCCGATCGCCGACGGCGCCGACCTTCCCTACCGAGCCTGCGTCGGCATCACGTTGATCTCGCGCGCGGGCCTGGTGTTCATCGGGCGGCGTCGGGCCGATGCCGGGCCGGAGCACGTGGCGGACGGACGGTCCTGGCAGATGCCCCAGGGCGGGATCGACGAGGGGGAGGATCCGGAAGCCGCTGCCCTGCGTGAGCTCTACGAGGAGACCAACGTTGCGGCCGGCTCCGTGGTGCGCCTCGGCGAGACCCCGGGGTGGCTCTCCTACGACCTGCCGCCGGCGGTGCTGAAGCAGGCCTGGAAGGGGCGTTACCGCGGCCAGACGCAGAAGTGGTTCGCCTTCGGCTTCCTGGGCTCCGACGACGAGATCGACGTCGCCACGCCCGGCAATGGCGCCTTCAAGTCCGAATTCGACGCCTGGCGCTGGGAGCCGATCGCCGGGCTGCCGGACCTGATCGTGCCCTTCAAGCGGCCCGTCTACGAGGGCGTGGTCGATGCCTTCTCCGGGCTTACGACGTGGCGCGTCCCCGCGTGACGGCCTGACGCCCGATGCGGTGGTGGTCGATCCCGATCCTGTTGGTGCTCGGCTGGTTCGCGTACACGCTGACGCCGCTCTGGGCGCTCTATGACATCGCCCGCGCTGTCCAGGCGCACGATACCGACTACATCGCCCAGCACGTCAATTTCCGCTCCCTGCGCCTTTCGGTGATCCGCCAGGCCGCCGCGGCGGCCCAGGCGCGCGATCCCGCCGCGCCGGATGCGGAGCCCCGGGAGCGCCAGCGCATTGCCGAGGCCGCGGCGGCCCTGGCGATTCCGATCGCCGAGGCCCTGGTCACCCCCAAGACGGTCGTCGACCTCCTCGATGACGGATGGCCACAATCGGTGGAGCTCGGCCGCGACGCCCCGGAGGAGAAGTCCGGGGGCGGGGGCCTGCGGATCGACAGCCTGCGCCGCCTGATCCCGTTCTATCTCGCCTCCGAGATGCGGGGCTTCCGTACCGTGGTCGTCGGCGTGCCGCCCGAGGCGGGTCGTGACCGCCGCCTGCGGGTTCGGCTGCGCCTGCGCGCCTGGACCTGGCGCATCGTCGATATCGAGCTGAACGACGAGCTGCGCGAGCGCATTGCCCAGGCCTTCGCGCGCACCGGCGCGAAGGCGCGCTGAGGCCGGTCGCCTTCGGGCGCATGCAGCGTGAACGAGTAGCGCAGCCCGTGGGGCCGTTCCTTCGTCGGCTCGATCCGCCTGATCTGGAACTTCACGAAGTAGCCCTGCTCGTACCAGTGCACACGTCCGTCGAAATCCAGCAGGAACGAGAGCGCGTGTTCCCGACTTTCATCCATACTATCATATCCTCACATGATAGGTCTATAATTACAAGCACTGACGGTCAGGCCGCCGCAGGCCCGCGCTCTCAAAAAGCGCTGTAGGGCCGAAGGCGGCTTGGTCGGTAAGGCGCGGAATTACGGCCCGCTATAGCTGCTAGAGCCTGTCGTCGCCTGAACGGATTGGGGTCGCTGGCGTTTTCCTCTCTCTGATGCAGGAGGGGTGATGCTGAGCGACGCGCAATGGTCTGAACTGGAGCCCCTGGTCGAGGCCTGCCGGCCCAAGGCCAAGACGCCCCCGCAGGATCTGCAGCGTACGCTCTCGGCGATCCTCTGGCGGCATCAGAACGGGGCCAAACGGCGGGCCATTCCGGAGGAGTTGGGTCCGTGGTGGCGGGCAGCGCAGATCTTCATCCGCTGGTCCCGTGCCGGCGTCTGGGAGCGGCTGCTCGGCCTCGTGCAGGACCGGGGCGTCCAACTCGGAATGGTGTTCCTCGACGGTACGAACATACGCGCGCACCAGAAGGCAGCCGGTGCCGCTCAAAGGGGGGATCTGGGGCCGAGCGAGACGCTCGTGAAGCTCTTGGCCGCTCGCGTGGCGGCTATGGCACCAAGGCGTGCGTGATCGCCGACGGGCAGGGCCGCGCCATCGCCTTCCAGCTGGCACCGGGGCAGGCCCATGAACTGCCCCATGCGGTTCCGCTCCTCGATCAGCTGCCCGGCGTGCCCAAGTGGGTCGTCGGGGACCGCGGCTACACCAGTCACGCCTTCCGCGAGCACATCTGGGACATGGGTGCGCGGCCCGCGATCCCGCCCCAACGTCACGAAGCGCCCGTCGCATGCCCGGACTGGATCTACAACAACCGCAATCAGGTCGAACGCCTCTGGGCCAGGCTCAAGGAATGGCGTGCCATCGCCACCCGATACGAGAAGACCGCCATCAGTTTCATGAACGTCCTCTGCCTCGCCGCCGCCATCGATTGGCTCAAGCGATGACACACCCTAGTCGACGGTGAGTTCCGGCCAGAACCACGGCGACCGTGACGATAAGGGCGGCACCGATCCGCGCGCGGCGCTCGCGATCAAGGGCGCGCGCTTCGACCGGGAACTCCCGGCCCGCCACCAGGCCGGCGGGGAGCGCGTAGGGGCAGGGAGTCAGGACGCCGGGTCTGCAGTCGACCTCACCATCAGTGCGCCCGGAACCATCATCCCCACGATGGTTTGCGGTTAGTCCGTCACGATCGCCGAGGAGGCCACGAGCGGGTGTCGTACCGGTGCCGGCAATTTTCCGCGGATACTCGGTCCCGACTCGGTGTATCGCTCGCAGCGTCGTAGAACGCCCCCGGCGTCGTCAGAGAGGCAAGCCCTTGCGAAGCGGGTCCCGGTTGTCCGAACGCTGGTTCAATCTCCTTCTCTGGGTCGTCGCCCTGGCCTTCGGCGGGTTCCTCATCGGCCTGGGCTCCCTCGTCGTCGGGGATCTGCCGCAGGTCGAGCAGCGCTACACGGTGGAGCAGTTCCTCGACGCGGACCGGTCGAAGACGGCTGCCGACGCCCTCAGGCAGACCCGCCGGGCGCAGACCGACAATCGGCGGCAGGCAGACCAGACCCAGCTCGCCCTCGATGCGGCTCGTTCGGCCTCCGAGGCGGCGCGCGAAACCTTCGCGAACTGGCTGAAGACCCGCGATGCTACGCAGCGCGTCGATCAGGATCCCGGTCTGATCGCGCGCACCGAGCGCCTCGATGCCCTCAAGGCCGCCGAACGGGCCGTCGAGGAACGGTTGGAGGCGCTCGCCAAGGCGGCGCTCGACCTCTCCGAACGCGAGGAGGCGCAGGCGAGCCTCGACGCCGACCTGCGTGCCCAGGCGCAGGCGGCCCGCGACGCCGCCGAGCGCGGCCAGGAACTCCGGGTCTTCGGGTATCGCCTCGCGCTGACCTTGCCACTGCTCATACTGGCCGGCTGGCTGCTGCTGAAGCGGCGGCGGACGCGCAACTGGCCCTTCATCTGGGGTTTTGCCTTCGCGGCGGCCTTCGCGTTCTTCGTGGAACTGGTCCCCTACCTGCCGAGCTATGGCGGCTACGTGCAGTACGGCGTGGGCGCGATCGTCACGCTGATCTTCGGCCGGGCGGCGATCAACGCGCTTCATACCTACACCGAGCGCCAGAAGGCGGCCGAGCTTCGGCCGCACGAGGAGCGGCGAACCGAGATCGCAACCGACCAAGCGCTCCAGCGGCTGGCGAAGAAGGCCTGTCCGGGCTGTGAGCGGCCGATCGACCTCGCCAATCCAGCGGCGAACTTCTGCCCGCATTGCGGCATCGGCATTTTCGAGCACTGCCCGGCCTGCGACCAGCGCAAGAGCACCTTCGAGCGGTTCTGCTACGCCTGCGGCAAGGCCGGACCGGCCGTCGCGGCCTCCTGACGGGCCGAGGACGCCGTCTCAGGCGAGGACGGCGGCGGCGCCGGTCATGTCCCCGGTGCGGGGGCGTTCGCGCGGTGCCGACGGGTCGCCGGGATGGCGATCGCTGCTGCGACGGCCGAGGCCGTCCCGGGCCGCCTAACGCGACAGATATTCGTTGGGAATATAGGCCTGCTGCGCACGTTTCGCGGTGGCCGGGGTCCGCGTGGGGTGATCGTGGATGTGGGCGGCGAACATGCGGTCGATCCACTGCGCGTTCTTGAAAATGCGCTTGGACCGCAGGAGATTGAAGGGCGCGATCTTGCGGAGCGGGTGCCGCTCGTTGAACTCGGCGACGGCCAGCAATTCCCCATTCCAGGGGTTCGCGCCGTCCATGGCGACATCGTCGAGGTACACGGGCAGGCGGGGCAGGTACTGCTCCGGGCGGCCGTCGAGAACCTTCAGCGTTTTCGTTGCCGACGAGTAGTAATCCACATCGACCGACACGAACCCGATGGGCGCCTCCGCGGTCACGTCCCCGAGAAAGGTCGGGATCGTCTCGGCCACGTCCCCGATGATCAGCCTGCACCGGCCCGGCAGGGACCGGCGCAGAGCCTCGAAATCCATCGGATAATCTCCCTCCTGGAAGTATTCCGGCAGGTCCCGGTAATCGATCGCCGGCGGCATCCCGGTGCCCGTGTCGAATCCGACGACATCGATCCCGATGCCGGTCGCGGCTTCCGTCCGCGCCGCGCAGTCGCAGAGGTTCAGGAGGCCCGCCCCGGTCGCGACACCGAATTCGAGGACCTGGATCCGCTTCAGCCCGAGCGCCCTGGCCTCGTCGGCCGCGAAGAGAACCGGGAACGCATATTGCTGGCGGACCATCAGATCGAAGGCGACCTTGGACCTGTAGCTGCCGAACAGAGCGACGCCGATCGACATGAGGTTGAGGTGCGCGGGCTCGGTGAGCCGCTCGACGAAGATCTTCCGATATTTCTGGTCCGAAAAAGCCCGCCGCAGGGCGTAAGAACTCAGCATCTCGCAGCCTCGAACAAGCTTTCACTCACACGCTTTCCAAGGCCTTATAGCGGACTTCCTCATGAGGCGGTGCAGCCCAAAATCTTATACCGCACCAAACTCGACAAGTCGGTTAAGGCTGCTCGGCGGAGAGACGCCACGTCGTCTGGACTCTGTGGAAAATGCGAACTCTTCTTTGCCGAGACGATCCTGGACGCCCAGACTGGTTCCCACGTCGTCCGCGCAGCCGCCTGCGGTTTCGGCGATGCGTTGCGCGTGGCGTTGGCGAGCAATTTCTCAACACGTCTTCTCAACACTTCGGATTTTGAGTGAGGTGCGCAGTCATCGCGCTGTCTCACGCACCCCGGAGGAGGGCGAATGTCGGCGGAGCAGATCTGGGAACGCTATGGGGAGAAGGATCCCTACTACGGGGTGCTGACCCTCGACCGCTATCGACTGGGCAACATCGCCGAGAACCGCGAGGCCTTCTTCGCTTCGGGCGAAACACAGGTGGCGGAGACCTTGGCGCGCGTCGAGGCCGCGATCGGCCCCGTCCGGCGTGGGCACGCCCTCGACTTCGGCGCCGGGGTCGGCCGCCTGTCCTTGCCGCTCGCCGACCGCTTCGAGCGGGTCTCCTCGGTGGATGTCTCCCGCAGCATGCTGGCCGAGCTCGGTCGCAATGCGGCCGGCCGAAGCCATGTCACCACCTATGGCAGCCTCGACGGCGTCGCCCCGACCCTCGATTTCGCGCTCAGCCTGATCGTGCTCCAGCACGTCCCGGTGGACCGGGGCCATGCGGCGATCCGCGGGATCTGGGACCGGCTGGCACCCGGCGGCGTCCTGGCCCTCGAGGTCCCGATCGCGAGCCGGCACTCGCGTGCCTGGCACCTTGTGCGGGCCGTGCGCGACCGGGTTCCGTTAGCGCCGGCGCTTCAGAGCCTGTGGAACGGCCTCCGCGGGCGCCCGCGCCACGACGGCGCGATGCAGATGAACCTCTACGCCCTCAACCGCATCGTCGGCGACCTGATGGATTGCGGCGCGGACGCCGTCACGAGCCTGGCCTCCGCGCCCGATCCGGCCTTCACCGGCGTGCTGATCGTCGCGCGCAAGCGCTGACCGGCGCGGGCACCGGCGTTTCCGCGCGCGAACCGGCCGCCACGGATCGGTCGATTGCCGTCGAGCGCCCCGTCCCGCGCGCCGCCTCCGCGCGATGGATCGGTTCGTGCATCGCGAACGTTCCCCGTTGTGCGTCACAGCATGAGGATGCCGCGATGTCGTTGTTACTGGAAGCCGCCGACGATCTGGAGGCGATGGCGAAGGCGGCGCGGGAGGCCATCGACACACGCCTGCGCTGCCTCGGGGGTGAGGATGTCGGGAGCTTCTGGTCGGCGGTGGCGAAGCTCTACGCCCGGGGCCTGCCGGAGATCGCGGCCGTCGCGCCAGCGGGGCTCGCGGGGATCACGCCGCGTCGAGACCATACTCTGCCAGGAGCGCCGCCCGCCGGCCTCGCAGCGCCAGCGCCTTGATGGCGTGGTTGCGGCTCGTCGTGAGGATCGCGGTCGCGGTCTCGGGCTGAGCGCCCCGCATGGTGTCGGCCAGCGCGGCGAGCTCCGACGCGGCCGCTTCCTCTGCCGCGATGCCCGCCTTCAGGGTGTCGAGCACGGCCTGCACCATGGGAATGACCTGCGGGTACCGAACCTCTTCTCTCATCCCAGGTCCCTTTCTGCCTGCGCCCCGTCGCGCGCTCGGGGGTGATCGGGCGCGCCTTCGACCGCGCATCGTGTGCGACAGGGTAGCGTCCTGGGCTCAGGGGGCAAGCGGGGGAAGGCGGGTAAGGGTGCCGCGGCTGGGGAATGGGGTGCGCGGCCCGGCGGAAAGCGGTGCGTTTCGGCCTTACCGCAACCGGACCGCCGCGATGATCTCCGGCCTCGACCCATGGACCGCCACGAAGTTCGGCGGCCCCTGGAAGTTCTCGTCGCGCGCATCGTAGCTCTTGAAGGCGACGCCGCGCGGCATGACCGGACCGAGCACGAAGCCGTGGCCGGTCAGGACGCGCCAGAAGTCCAGGAGCAGGAACTTCGCGTAGATGTTGATCATGCCGTACTCGAACTGGATCACGGCGATCCGCCCCTCCGCCAGCATGCGGGAGAACCCATCCAGGACGAGGTGCTCGGCCCCCTCGACGTCGACCTTGAGGAAGTCGATCCGGGCGATGGATCGTTCCGCGCAGTAATCGTCGCCACGGACGACCGTGACGCTCTGCCGGGTCCAGCTCCCCTTGTTGATGGCGGTGCCTTCGATCAGCGAACTCAGGCCGTCCTTGCGCGGGTTGACGTTGATCTCCACCGTGCCGGGCTGGTCGGACAGGCCGAACGGGTTCGCCACCACCCGGTCGGAGCGGACGTTGGCGACGAACCGGGCATAGGTCTCGGGCACCAGTTCGAACGCATGAAGCTCCGCGTCCTTGAACCGGGACAGGCAGGCCTTGGCGTATTCGCCCTTGTTCGCGCCGACATCGAAGAGGACCTTCGTCTCGAAACGAGCGAGCTTGTCGAGGAGCTTGTACTCCCCGTTGCTCTTCATGTCGTAGTTGAGATTGTTGTAGCTTTTCGTATAGGCGTTCGCCGTGTGGTACAGGGCCGTCGAGAGCGGGCCGAGATTTTGCGAGATCAGGCGGTTCACGCTTCGTACGGCACGATCCAGGAGGCTCATTCGTCGGATCTCCGAACAGATCGTGGGCGGGGGCGGCACGGCGCGCCGGAGCGACCTTATGGGTCCGGTCCTGCCAGGTCACGGCCCTTTCGCGGACGCGGCACGGGTTCGCCGGGACCGGCGCGCCAGGGCGGCGGCCATGCCCATCGGTCGCGGCCGCAACCCAAGATCGACCCTGCACTCGCTTGAGAAGAAACGTCGACCGGACCGGGTGGAGACCGTAACGGGCCGGCACTCACAAGCGAAAATGAAGTCCTGCCGCAGTTCTGCCGCAATTGTTGGCGGCTTCAGGGTCCCTCTGAATTTCGGATAAACTTTGAAACGGTTCCGCCAGAACCGCGTTACGGACAGATCCATCACTCACATCGGACATGCTCATGGCGGAACAAGCCCTGGCCGCGGCGGCTAACATCACGTCCGAAGAGAGTCGGCCGCGACGCGATTACCTGACCCCCGTCGTTCTGGGAGGCCTCGCCGTAATGGAACTCGGCTGGGTCGGGCTGCTGGGCTGGGGCGCCCTCTGGCTGCTCGGCGCTTAGCCTCGGGCGCCGACCGTCGCCTCGTCCGGCCACAGGGGTGCGCGGGCTGCCATCTCCAGAACCAGCGCGAAGCACGCAAGATGAATCGTGACGTAGGCGAACATGGCGTCTTGCGCTTCCTCTCCGCGCACGGACGGCACGGCTGAGACCTATGCTGCAACGACCGGGAGAAATGCGCAATGCACGTTGCGGACCTGCCGGTGCGAAAGTGCAGGCTGTGCTTTCAGGACCACCGTAACGCTCATTTGATGCTGTGTTGCCGGCCCGGCGCAGCGTGATCCAAACACATCAGCGTGATCCGGTGTCGGCAGCACTCGGATTAGACGCCGGCAGGCCCCCGAGGGGGTGGTCGGCGTGAGGCTGTTACTGACAAAACCTGTCCTCCCCGGCCTCGTCCTCTCAAGATCTGGCGTCCGCCCGGTATGGCCCCGGGCCTGGGCGTGCCGCCGGCCTCAGTGCCGCGTGCCGTCCGTGGGCTCGGGCACGGGCTCGATCGCGAGGGCCTCGGCCAGGGGGAACTCCAGTACGATCTCCCCGGTCTCGTCTTCCACGAACAGCACCGCGCGCAGGAGTTGCGGATCGCTGTCCGCGCCCTGGAGGAGCTGACGGGCCAGGATCTGGGCCGCCGTCCAGGCTGCATCCGGGCTGGCCAGGTCCCGTCCGTCCGGGTCCACCACCACGTCGTCCCCGATATGCGTATGGAAGAAGTAGCGTGGCATCGAAACCGGCTCCCGTTCGGCGTGCCTCGCGCGTGACCGGCGCGAAAGACCCGATCGAAAGATAGGGTCGCGCACGGGTGCACGGCAGGGGAGGGGGCTGGCCCCTAGCGCTTCTTGCCCAGCTCGGCCGCGATGTCCTTGGTCATCCGGCCGACCTTGCGGTGGGCGGCGGCGAGCTGGTCCTGGGTGACGCCCCAGCGCTTCATCCAGAACTCCACCGCCTTGCGTTCGGAGAGGTCGAGGCGGTCCTTGTCGATGAAGCCGCGTTTGTCCTTGAGACCAGCCATGAGCATTCCCGTCCGCGCGACCGCCGGGCGGCGCGGAATCGATATGGGGTGCGGGTCCGGCCCGGGCGAGTCTGCGGCGCGCGGCATCGCGCGCCGCGCTTCGGCTCAGCGGGTGGGTGCACCCGTGCCCTTGCCGGCGGCGCCCGGCGACGCGCCCGATCCGGCATCGTTGGCGCCGGTGCTGTTGGACGTGCCGGACCGGCTCTTGTCGCCCGTCGAGGGGCCGCTGCCGGCCGCGCCCGGAGACGAGCCGGCGCCGGCATCGTTCGGGCCGGTGCTGTTCATGGTCCCGGACTTGGTGGTGCCGGAGCCGCCCTCGGCCGCGAGCGCGGCCGATCCCACGGCGAGGGTTCCGGCAAGAGCCAGGGGAAGGGCGAAGGGAAGGGCGAGTGCGAGGGCCTTCATGGCGTTTCTCCCGAATGTTTGGCGTGAAGCACGCCTCGGGTAACGTCACGCTGGCCGGGAATGTTCGGGACGCCGCGCGGGTGAGACCGGTCGCCGGGGTTCGACCAGGTCCATCGCTGTGGTCCTTCGGTATGGACAAGTCCGGAGCTGCGCCAGTTCCTGTCCTCGCTGCAGGACCAGGGCGCGCGCGTCGTTTCAGGCCGCCTGGGCCGGCTCGATGTCCTCGCGCGAGGGCTCGTAGGCGCACCAGTGGCAGTAGCCCTTGTCGGCGACCTTCGGCGCGTTGCGCTGCGAGCAGCGGGGGCAAACCACCACCGACAGCGTCTGGCCGTGCAGGCGGGCGAAGCCGCGCCCCCGGAAGGTGACGGCCACCGACTCTCCGGCGTGGGAATCAGGGCTGGCGGACATCGGGGCTCCTCGGACGGCAGTGGACCTGGACCAACGGCCAACCTTGGCATCGGTTCAGGACCGTCCCCAGGCGAAGGCTGCCCCGGGGCCGAAAAGCAAGGGGCCGGAGGCGTCGCCTCCGGCCCCCGGCCGTCGCGTGATGGGGGGCGCCTTACTCGGCGGCGATCTGCCGGGGCCGGACCGCCTCGACCCGGGCGGCGCAGAACTTGAACTCCGGGATCTTGCCCATGGGATCGAGGGCCGGGTTGGTCAGGAGGTTGGCCGCGGCCTCAGCGTAGCAGAACGGCATGAAGATCATGCCCACGGGCACGTCGCGGTCGGACCGGACCTTGAGCTCCACCGCGCCGCGGCGGGTCTCCAGGCGCATGGTGTCGCCGGGCTCCAGGCCGAGCCGGTAGAGCTCCCGCGGCGCCATGAAGGCCACTGCCTCCGGCTCCAGGGCGTCGAGGACGCCCGAGCGCCGGGTCATCGAGCCGGTGTGCCAGTGCTCCAGCACGCGGCCCGTGGAGAGCACCATCGGGAACTCGGTGTCGGGCACCTCGTCCGGCGGGACGATGTGGGCCGGGACGATCTTGGCGCGCCCGCTCGCCGTCGGGAAACCGGCATAGAAAATGATTTCGTTGCCGGGTTGGTCGGGACCGTCGACCGGGTAGGTCACGGCGCCCTCGCGCTCCAGCCGCTCCCAGGTGATGTTCTTCAGGGACGGCATCACCTGCGCCATCTCGGTGAAGATGTCGGCCGGGCCGGTATAGGTCCAGTCGAGGCCGAGGCGACGGGCGAGCTCCTGCAGGATCCACCAATCCTGCCGGGCATCGCCCGGCGGCGGCACGACCGGCTTGGCGATCTGCACGCGCCGGTCGGTGTTGGTGAAGCTGCCCGCCTTCTCGGCGAAGGCGGAGGCCGGCAGCACCACGTCGGCGTGGAAGGCGGTCTCGGTGAGGAACAGGTCCTGCACCACGAGGTGGTCGAGCATCGCCAGGGCGTGCCGGGCGTGGTTGAGGTCGGGGTCCGACATCGCGGGGTTCTCGCCCTCGACGAACATGCCCTTGATCTCGCCCGCATGGATGGCGCGCATGATCTCGACCACGGTCAGGCCGTTCTTCGGATCGAGGGACTGACCCCAGAACGTCTCGAACAGGTCGCGGACGGTCTCGTTCTCCACCGACTGGTAGTCCGGATAGACCATCGGGATCAGGCCGGCATCGGAGGCGCCCTGGACGTTGTTCTGGCCGCGCAGGGGGTGCAGGCCGGTGCCGGGGCGGCCGATCTGTCCCGTGGTGAGGGCGAGCGCGATCAGGCAGCGCGAGTTGTCGGTGCCGTGGACGTGCTGGCTGACGCCCATGCCCCAGAAGATGATCGAGGCCCGGGAGCGGGCGTAGAGGCGGGCGACCTCGCGCAGGGTCTCCGCGTCGATGCCGCAGACGGGGGCCATCTTCTCCGGCGTGAACTCGACGATGCGCTCCTTGAGCGCCTCGAAGTTCTCGGTGTACCCGGCGATGTACTGCTCGTCGTAGAGCTTCTCCGTCACGATGACGTTGAGCATCGCGTTGAGCATCGCCACGTCGGAGCCCGGCTTGAAGGCCAGGTGCTTGTAGGCGTGCCGGGACAGGACCTGCCGGCGCGGATCCATGATGATCAGCTTGGCACCGCGCTCCTTGACCGCGTTCTTGATGAAGGTCGCGGCCACGGGGTGGTTCACCGTCGGGTTGGCGCCGATGATGACGATGACCTCGGCGTCGAGGGCCGCCGAGAACGGGGCCGAGACGGCGCCGGAATTCAGGCCTTCCATCAGGGCCGCCACCGAGGAGGCGTGGCAGAGCCGGGTGCAGTGATCGACGTTGTTCGAACCGAAGCCGAGGCGCACCAGCTTCTGGAAGAGGTAGGCCTCCTCGTTCGAGCCCTTGGCCGAGCCGAAGCCCGCCAGCGCCTTGCGGCCGACGGTGTCGCGGATCCGCTTGAGGCCGCCGGCGGCGCGCTCCAGCGCCTCCTCCCAGGTCGCTTCGCGGAAGTGGGTCCAGGGGTTGGCCGGATCGACCTGGTCGTTGGCGTCCTTGCCCACGTTGTCGAGGCGGATCAGGGGCTTGGTCAGCCGGTGGGGGTGGTGGACGTAGTCGAAGCCGAAGCGGCCCTTCACGCAGAGGCGGTTCTGGTTCGCCGGCCCGTCACGCCCCTCGGCGTAGACGATCTTGTCGTCTTTGACCTTGTAGGAGACCTGGCAGCCCACGCCGCAATAGGGGCAGAGGGAATCCACCTCGCGATCGGGATAGACGGTGCGGGTCTGGCTGTCGTCGAGGTAGGCCGAGGGCATCAGCGCGCCGGTGGGGCAGGCCTGGACGCACTCGCCGCAGCCGACGCAGGTCGACTGGCCCATCGGGTCGTCGAAGTCGAACACCACTTTGGCCCCCGCCGAGCGGTAGGCCATGCCGATGACGTCGTTGACCTGGACCTCGCGGCAGGCACGGACGCAGAGATTGCACTGGATGCAGGCATCGAGGTTCACCCGCATGGCCGGGTGGCTCCAGTCGCCCTCCCAGCGCTGGGCGGCCGGGAAGCGGCTCTCGGTGACCTCCACGTGGTCGGCCTGGGCCCAGAAATGCGAGGTCGGGTCGTGCGAGATCTCCCGGGCCGGCTGGTCGGCGACGAGGAGCTCCATGACCATGGCACGGGCCTTGGTCGCCCGCTCCGAGGCGGACTTCACCTTCATGCCGACGCCCGGCACGCGCTTGCACGAGGCGGCGAGGACGCGCTCGCCCTCGATCTCGACCATGCAGGCGCGGCAATTGCCGTCCGGCCGGTAGCCCGGGGCGGGCTTGTGGCAGAGGTGCGGGATGTGCGTGCCGAGGCGCTGGGCGACGGCCCAGATCGTCTCGCCCGGGGCGGCCTCGACCTGCTGCCCGTCGAACTCGAAGATCACGCCCGGAATGCCGGCCGGCATCTCCTTGAGGCCGAAGGTGCCGCTCGGGGCCGGACCCGCCTGGCCGCCCGACTGGGTGCCCTCGGAATAGGTGCTCCCGGCGCCCGGGTTGGCGCCGTCCGCCTTGCCGCCCGCATCCTGGGGGCCGGTGGGGGTGGTGGCGTGGGCTCCGCTGAGACCACCGTTCTGTGTGCCGCTGCTCATGGTTCCGCTCCAGTCATGGTGCAGGAAAATCGGGCTTCGGGCCGCTGCCGCGAGGGGGCAGCCGCGCCGTCGGATCGGGGACGGATCGCTATTCGGCCGCGATCCGCTGCGGCGACGGGAACAGGTCCGGGAAGTACTTGATCACGGTGGTGAGCGGGTTCGACGCCGCCTGGCCCAGGCCGCAGATCGAGGCATCGCGCATGCACTGCGAGAGTTCGCCGAGGAGATCGGTGTCCCACACGTCGTTCTCCATCATCACGCGCGCCTTCTGCGTGCCGGAGCGGCAGGGGGTGCATTGCCCGCAGGATTCGTCCTCGAAGAACCGCATCAGGTTCAGGGCCGCGCCGCGCACGTCGTCCTGGTCCGACAGGACGATGACGGCGGCCGAGCCGATGAAGCAGCCGTATTTCTCGAGGGTGCCGAAATCGAGGGGGATGTCGTCCATGCTGGCCGGCAGGATGCCCCCCGAGGCGCCGCCCGGCAGGTAGGCCGCGAAGCTGTGTCCTTCGCTGATCCCTCCGCAATACTCCTCGATCAGCTCGCGAATGGTGAGGCCCGCGGGGGCGAGCTTGACGCCCGGCTCCTTGACGCGGCCCGAGACCGAGTAGGAACGCAGTCCGACCCGGCCGTTGCGGCCGTGGCTCTTCCACCACTCCGCGCCCTTCTCGATCAGGTCCCTGACCCAGTAGAGGGTCTCGACGTTGTTGATGAGCGTCGGGCGGTTGAACAGGCCGACCTGGAACGGGAAGGGCGGCTTGTGTCGCGGCAGCCCGCGCTTGCCCTCCAGGGACTCGATCAGCGAGGATTCCTCACCGCAGATATAGGCGCCCGCGCCCCGGCGCAGGTGGATGCGCGGGCCGCCGGCCGGGAGCTTCGCGATCTCGCGGGCCAGGATCTCGCGGGAGATCGGGTACTCGTCGCGCAGGTAGATGTAGACGTCGGCGGCCTCCACCACGTGGGCGCCGATCAGCATGCCCTCCAAGAAGCGGTGCGGATCGGTGTTGAGGTAGAGCTGGTCCTTGAAGGTGCCGGGCTCGCCCTCGTCGCCGTTCACCGCCATGAGGCGGGGGCCGGGCTCGCCGCGCACCGAGCGCCACTTGCGCCCGGTGGGGAAGCCGGCGCCGCCGAGGCCGCGCAGGCCGCCGTCGTCGAGGACCTGCAGGATCGCATCGATGCCGAGTTCGCCCGAGCGCAGCCGGTCGAG
Source organism: Methylobacterium sp. BI1 (assembly GCF_056680125.1). Taxonomy (NCBI): domain Bacteria; kingdom Pseudomonadati; phylum Pseudomonadota; class Alphaproteobacteria; order Hyphomicrobiales; family Methylobacteriaceae; genus Methylobacterium; species Methylobacterium sp. BI1. Next base: position 1,108,794 of record NZ_CM155267.1, read on the forward strand.
GACGGCGTAGCCGCCCCCCGCCCGGTAGGCGTCGTAGTCGGGATAGGCCGGCAGGTGGGCGTGGGTGTCACCGGCCTCGACGGCGGCCCTGACGCTGGCGACGTCGGCCTTGTGCAGGAAGTTGTGGCCGACCTCGACCGCCGGGGCATGGTCGCAGAGGCCGACGCAGGGCGCGCGCACCACGCGCACCCCGCTGCCGAGGGTCTCGCGCAGGACCTCCAGCAGGGGCTCGGCGCCGAACATCGCGCAGGTGAGGCTGTCGCAGACGCGCACGGTGAGCGACGGCAGATCGGCGTCGCCATCCTTGAGCACGTCGAAATGCGCATAGAACGTCGCCGTCTCGAACACCTCGGCGAAGGCGAGGCCCATCTCGTCGGCCAGCGCTGCCAGGTGGGCGGCGCTGATCTGCCCGTAGGTGTCCTGGACGAGGTGCAGGTGCTCGATCAGCAGGTCGCGCTGCCGCGACCGATCGCCGAGCAGGCGCTCGATCTCCACCTTGGCCACGGGTTCGACCTGCCGTCCCTTGGGGACGGGCCGGGCCCGGTTGCGTCCCTTGCCAGGGTGCTCGAAGCGGCGAACCTCGCCGATGTCATGCGCGCTCATGCGTTCATCCTACCCCTTTGGTATTCAAAATACCAGATTCTGCGCCGTGTTCTTATAGGCCTCCCCATAGCAGCACATGAGAAAAATTCGGAAGTGAATTTGGTCGCGCGTCACTGGCCGCCGAATGCGCGCAGCGGCCGTCCGGCCTCCGAACGCTGGACGAAGGACGGTGGCGCTCCCGCCGGCAGCGCAGCGATGCGTGGTCCGACCACGGCGTTGATCTTCAGTTCGAAGGCGTCCAGGGCTTCGTTGACCCGCGCCACGGCGGCGCCATCGAGGGAGTCCGCCTGCGGACGGTCGAGGCCGGCCCCGCGCAGGGCCGCCCGCACCGCGTCCAGCAACTCCGGCGTCAGCGGCGGAGCCGCCTCGTCGGCGTAGCCCCGGGCGACGATCTCGGCCCAATCGGCTGTGGAAGAGGTGTGGGATTCGGTCATCGCTGCGGCTCCAAGTCGCGAGTGTCGGAGCATCAACGCGCGGCGCGGCCATTCCGCCGCGCGACGCATCGGTCGAAGCGAGGACAGGCTGTCACGCCCGGTCGGTAATGCGGATCGACAGGTCGGGCAGGCCGGCGATCTGCCCGAGCAGCACGTCGCCCGGCACCACCGGCCCGACATTCTCCGGCGTGCCCGCGTAGATCAGGTCGCCGGCCTTCAGCTCGAAGGCCTCGGACAGGTTGGCGATCTGCTCGGCCACCGACCAGATCATCTGCGACAGGTCCGCGTCCTGGCGGACCGTTCCGTTGACGCTCAGCCGGATCGCGCCCCGCTCCGGGTGGCCGATGGCCGAGACCGGATGCAGCGGCCCGATCGGGGCCGCGTGGTCGAAGCTCTTGCCGATCTCCCAGGGCTTCTTCTGGTCGCCCATGCCGCGCTGCAGGTCGCGCCGCGTCATGTCGAGGCCGACCGCGTAGGCGTAGACATGGTCGAGGGCGGCCTCCTTCGGAATGTTGCGACCGCCCGACTTGAGGGCGGCGACCAGTTCGAGCTCGTGGTGGTAGTTCCGGGTCAGGGACGGATAGGGATGGTCGGCCACATGGCCGACGGGCACGACCTGGATCGCGTCCGTGGGCTTCTGGAAGAAGAACGGCGGCTCCCGCGTCGGGTCCGACCCCATCTCGCGGGCATGGGCGGCGTAGTTGCGCCCGATGCAGTAGATCCGCCGCACCGGAAAGACCTCCGCGCTGCCGACGATGGGAATCGTGACCTGGGGCAGGGCGAACAGCGTCCGCGGCGCGGCGCTGCCCGAAGCCGTTCCGGCTTCCTCGGCCGTCGCCCGGCCGGACATGAGGGCACTGCCGGCGGCGGCCGCTGCGGCGAACTTGAGGGCGTTGCGTCTGTTCGTGCTCATGTCTCTGGTCCGTCCTGTCCCTGGTCCGTCCTAATGGTCCGTGGTCGCGCCGGATTCGGCTGATGTGAACGCATCGCCAAGCCCCTTCGTCCCCCGATGCGGTGACCGACTTTGCGGGATCGTGCAACGCGCCTTGACACCCCGCCTGCAGCCATGCTTGATAATTCATATATATGAATAGAGGACCGCATGTCTCTCCTGGACGAGGCTGATCCCCGGCTGTCGCGCTACCAGCAGCTACGCGATGTGATCGTCGCCCGGATCGTCGCCGGTGCCTGGCGGGCCGGCGACGCGATCCCGACCGAGGCGGAGCTGTCACGGGAGGCCGGGGTCGCCGTCGGCACCGTGCGCAAGGCCATCGACCTCCTCGTGGCCGAGGGTATCCTGGACCGGATCCAGGGGCGCGGCACCTTCGTGCGGCGCCCGTCCCTCGACCGCTCGCTGTTCCGCTTCTTCCGCCTCACGGATGGCGACGGGCGCCAGGCGGTGCCCCAGGCCCGCATCCTCTCGCGCGGCCGCGCGCCGTGCCCGGCCGAGGCGGCGGAGGCCCTCGGCCTGACGACGGGGACAGCGGCCCTGCGCCTGGAACGCCTGCGCCTCGACGGGGCGACGCCCCTCCTGGCCGAGGAGATCTGGCTGGCGCCGGACCGGTTCGCACCCCTGGAGGAGCTCGCCGCCGACGCCTTCGGAGACCTGCTCTATCCGCTCTACGAGCGCCTGTGCGGCGAGGTCGTGGCCATGGCCGACGAGACCCTGACGGCCTCCAGCGCCACGCCGGCGCTGGCCGCACGCCTTGGCCTCCCGGCCGGTGCGCCCGTCATGGTGATCGAGCGCATCGCCCGGGGCTACGACCGGCATCCCATCGAGTGGCGGCGCTCGCACGGCGCCGCCGAACGCTTCCGCTACCGCGTCGAGATCCGCTGACGCCCGACCATCGTCCCGGCAACCCGCCTCGAAGAGCGGAGCGCATGAGGAAACGCCACCATGTTGGACTGGTATCGCTCCGGCACGCCGACGGAGCGCAAGACGTTCTGGGCCTGCTTCGGCGGCTGGGCCCTCGATGCCCTGGACGTCCAGCTCTTCTCGCTGGTCGTGCCCACCCTGCTCGGCCTCTGGCAGATCAGCAAGGCGGAGGCCGGGCTGATCACCAGCGTCACCCTGGTGGCCTCGGCGCTGGGTGGCTGGATCGGCGGGGCGATCTCGGACCGCATCGGCCGGGTCCGGGCGCTCCAGGCGATGATCCTGTGGTTCGCCGTCGCCACCGGCCTCTCGGCCCTGGCGCAGGACTACACCCAGCTCCTCGTGCTCAAGGCCCTGCAGGGCCTCGGCTTCGGCGGCGAATGGGCGGCCGGCGTCGCCCTGATGAGCGAGGCGATCCGGCCGCAGCATCGCGGCAAGGCGCTCGCCAGCGTGCAGAGTGCCTGGGCGGTGGGCTGGGGCGCCTCGGTCGGCGTGTTCACCCTCGCCTCGACCCTGCTCCCACCGGACCTTGCCTGGCGCGCGGTCTTCGCGGTCGGCCTCGCCCCTGCGCTCCTGGTGGTCTGGGTGCGCCGGAACGTGCCCGAGCCCGGAATCGCGCCGGCGGCCCCGGTGCGCGGGGCCGGTCCGCGCCCCTCCGTGCTGGCCACCGCCCTGTCGATCTTCGCCCCGGCGCACCTGCGCGTCACCCTGGTGGGGCTCCTCCTCGGCACCGGCGCCCATGGCGGCTACTACGCGGTGACGAGCTGGCTGCCGACCTACCTGCGCACCGAACGGGGGCTCTCCGTCCTCGGCACCGGGGGCTACCTTGCGGTCATCATCGTGGCGTTCTTCTGCGGCTGCCTGGCGGCCGCGGCGCTGCTCGACCGGATCGGACGGCGCCTGACCGTCGGGCTCTTCGCCGCCGCCTGCGTCGTGGTGGTGCTGGCCTACGTGTTCCTGCCCTTCGGCGACACCGCGACCCTGCTCCTCGGCTTTCCCCTTGGCTTCTGCGCCGCCGGGATCCCCGCCTCCCTGGGGGCGCTGTTCTCCGAGCTCTATCCCGGCGGCCTCCGGGGGACCGGGGTGGGCTTCTGCTACAATGCCGGCCGAATCGTCTCGGCGGGCTTCCCCGTCCTCGTCGGCCATCTCAGCGAGCGCATGAGCCTCGGCGCCGCCATCGGGATCGATGCCGCCGTCGGCTACGGCCTCGTGGTGCTGGCGGTGCTGATGCTGCCCGAGACCCGCGCCAAGGACCTCGGCGAGGCCGCCGCCCCGCGTACCCGCGCGCCGGTTCCCGCCCCGGGCCGCCGGCTGGGGAGGACGAATGCATGACCCTGACGCGACGCCTCTTTCAGACGGGAGCCTTGTCCATGGTGGGCGCATCGGTGCTGGCGCGGCGCGGTGGCGCGCAGGACGGGCCCGAGACCCTGCGCGCGGTCGACACCCACGCCCATGTCTTCCGGCGCGACTGGCCCCTGGCCGATGCCCGCCGCTACGCACCCGGCTACGACGCCACCCCCGAGGACTACCTCGCGGTGCTGGACGCGCACGGCATCGCCCAGGCGGTCCTGGTCCAGCCGAGCTTCTACGGAGACGACAACCGCTGCCTGCTCGACGCCCTGGCCCGGGCGCCGCAGCGCCTGCGCGGGATCGCGGTGGTCCGCCCCGAGGTTTCGCACGAGACCCTGCGGGCCTTCGCCGCCCAGGGCGTGGTCGGCATCCGCCTGAACCTGATCGGCGTCGCGGATCCGGATTTCGCGGCGCCGTCCTGGCGGCGGCTCCTGCGGAACGTCGCCGATCTCGGCTGGCAGGTCGAGGTCCAGGCCGAGGCCCGGCGCTGGCCGAGCCTGCTGCCGCCTCTCCTCGACAGCGGCGTGCGGGTGGTGGCCGACCATTTCGGCAAGCCCGATCCCGCCCTCGGCATCGACGATCCGGGCTTCCGGCACCTCCTCTCGGCGGGGCGGACCGGCCGGGTCTGGGTCAAGCTGTCGGGGGCCTACCGCAACGGGCCCGGCGAGACCGGCGCGGGGATCGCCCGGGCGGCGGTGCCCCTGCTGAAGGACACCCTCGGCCTGGAGCGCCTGCTCTGGGGCAGCGACTGGCCGCACACCCAGTTCGAGGGGGTCGCCCGCTACGACCGGGTCCGGGCGCAGCTCGACGGCTGGCTGCCCGAGCCGGCCGAGCGCCGCATCGTCCTGCTGGAGACGCCGCGCGCCCTGTTCGGGCTGCCGGCCGGGCGGGTCCCCACGTGACGGGCGCGGACCGGTCAGGGCGCCGGCGGGGCGACGACCGCGTCGGCCTGCCCGCTCGTCGCGAGAGCCCTGGCCACGAAGCCCGAGGCCTTCTGAGCCTCGATGAAGGCGCGCAGGGCCGCGGCGACGCCCGGGCGCTCCTTCGGGCTCGCCACGGCCTGCTCGATCACCATGAAGCGGCCCGGCAGGATGCGCAGGCCGGAATGGCCGCGCACGTAGCTTTCCAGCGGCTGGCGCACCGAGGCCAGGACCTCGGGCCGGTCGCGCAGGAACAGGGTCAGGGCCGCCGCGGAGGTCGGCGCATAGACCCGCTCGGCCGCCTTGAGGTGGCGCCCGAGATAGAGGTCGTAGGCCGTGTTCCGGCCGACCGCGATGCGGATGCCCGGCCGGTCGACCTCGGCATTGTCGGTGAGGGGCGAGTCGTCCCGTACGAGGTAGGCGCCCTCGATGACGACGTAGGGCGGGCTGAACGCGATGGTCCGACCGCGTTCCGGGTCGATCGCCAGGAAGGCGACGTCCCAGCTTCGCGTCCCCCCGAGGGCCGCCACGACGGCGCCGGCCGTGTCGAAGGTCTCGAACGCCACCGGCAGGCCGAGCTGACGGCCGAGTTCGCGGGCGAGCTCCGCCGAGACCCCGGCCGGCTGGCCATCGGCGCCCCGCTGCGCCAGCACCGGGTTCCCGTAATTGATCGCCGCCCGCAGCGTCCCGGTGGGGGCGATCTCGGCGCGCAGGGTGGAGGTCGGTTCGAGGGCCATGGCAGCGTCCTTCAGGGGCGGCAGGAACGGGGTCAGCGCGATCAGGCCGAGCCGGACGAGGATCCCCCGGCGCCACCCGCGCCGGACCCGAAACGCCGTCGTCCCGCTCTCGTCCATCCGGCCCTCGCAGCGGGGCGCCGGGCCGGCGCGTCCGCCCCGGCCTCCCGATCCCCGATTGTCCCGGAGCCACCACGATGAACGCTACCTCCGCGCTGCCCGACACCGCGCCCGACGAGGCGGTGGTCATGCGCAAGGTCGGGCTCCGGCTCGTGCCGTTCCTGATCCTCTGCTACTTCATCGCCTATATCGACCGGGTCAATGCCGGCTTCGCCGCATTGACCATGAACAAGGATGTCGGCCTGAGCCAGGCCATGTTCGGCATCGGCGGCGGGCTGTTCTTCCTGGCCTACGTTCTGTTCGAGGTGCCGAGCAACATCGCCATGGAGCGCTTCGGCGCGCGGGTCTGGATCGCCCGCATCATGGTGACCTGGGGCCTCGTCGGCGCGGCGATGGCCTTCGTCACCGGTCCCTGGACGTTCTATCTCGGCCGCTTCCTCCTCGGGGCGGCGGAGGCGGGGTTCTTCCCGGGCGTCATCCTCTACCTGACCTACTGGTTCCCGAAGGCCTACCGCGCCCGGATCGTCGCGACCTTCATGGTGGCGATCCCCCTCTCGAGCTTCCTCGGCTCGCCCCTCTCCGCCGCCCTGCTGCAGATGGACGGCCTCGCGGGCCTGCGGGGCTGGCAGTGGCTGTTCGTCATGGAGGCGATCCCCGCCGTCCTCCTCGGTCTCGCCGCCCTGGCGCTGCTGCCGAGCCGCCCGGCCGAGGCCGCCTGGCTCACGCCCCGGGAGCGGGCCTGGCTCACCGACCGCCTCGCCGCCGACCGCGGCGCGGAGAGCCCGGTGGCCGACCACCTGCCCCTGTGGAAGGTGCTCTCGAACAAGTACGTCTGGGCCCTGGCGCTGATCTATTCCGGCAGCTCGGCCACCAGCAACGCGCTGTCCCTGTGGATGCCGCAGATCCTCAAGTCCTTCGGTCTGTCGAACCTGGAGACGGGCTTCCTCAACATGATCCCGTTCGGCATCGCCTCGGTGTTCATGATCCTGTGGGGCCTGCGGGCCGACCGGTCGGGGGAGCGGGTCTGGAGCACGGCGCTGCCGCTCGCCGTCACCGCCGCCTGCCTGCTCGCCACCGCGCTCACGAGTTCGCTGCCGGTGACGCTGGTTCTGCTCAGCCTCGTCCTGATGGGCAACTACGCCATCAAGGGGCCGTTCTGGGCGCTGGCCACCGAGTGGCTCTCGCCGGGCACCGCCGGGGCCGGGATCGCGGCGATCAACACCCTGTCGCATCTCGGCACCGGCAGCGCCACCTGGCTCCTCGGCGTCATCAAGGACGCGACCGGCAGCTTCCCCCTGGCGTTGCTGCCGCTGGTGGCCCTCACGGCCTCGGGCAGCGTCATGGTCGTCGCCCTCGGGCGCGCGGCCCGCAGGCGGGTCAGCCTGCGGGAAGCGGCAGCGGTGTCGTAGGCGGGCCGGCGGGGGACTACTTCTTGCCGTGGCTGTGGCCGTGGGCATGCCCATCCGTGTCGGAATGCAGCGGCTTGCCGTCGGGAGTCTTCTCCTGCGCCTCCCGCACCCGGGGATCGTCGCTGTGGTTCGGTCCGCCGGAGACGGTGCCGAGATTCGGCTTCATCTGCTCGGGGTTCGCCGCGTTGCCGTGTCCGTCGACGGCGAGGGCCGGGGCCGCCGCGAGCAGGCCGGCGGTGAGGAGGGCGAACATCGTGGTCTTCATGGGTCTGTCTCCAAGGTCGAAGCGGCGAGGGCCGCTTCGAAGAGGGAGATAGCCAAGCTGCTTGTCGCGCCAGTGCCGCCATCGTGACGAAGCGTGTCAGCGTTCCGCATCGAAGCGCGTCCGGCCGTCAGTAGCCGCGCGTCCGGTCGATCCCCGCCGGGGCATGGCCCGTGCGCCGGAACTCCGCCACCGCCGCGGCGACGCGCGCGGCGGCCGTGGCCATGTTCGTCGGGGCCGCGACGTGGGGCAGGATCGTGACCGCCGGATGGGTCCAGAGGCGGTGCTCCGGGGGCAGGGGTTCCTCCGGGAAGACGTCGAGGATCGCGTGATCGAGGGCGCCCGCCGCGAGGGCGGCGAGGAGATCGTCCTCGAGCACGTGCGCGCCGCGCCCGAAATTCACCAGGGCGGCGCCCGGCGGCAGGTGCCGGAAAGCCTCGGCGTTCAGGATGCCGCGTGTGTCGAGGGTCAGGGGCAGCAGGTTGACCAGGATGTCGGCCGTCGCGAGGCTCTGCGCGAAGCCGTCCGGACCGCTGGCCACCGGGATCGTCCCGTGCGCGGCGCCGGACCGGCTCCAGCCCCGGACCGGAAAGCCGAGGGCACCCAGGAGGTCGGCCGCGGCCCGTCCCATCTCGCCGAGGCCGAGGATCGTCACGCGCCGCTCGCCGGCCGACCGGACGGGGTGCTGGCGCCACGTTCCCGTGCGCTGCTGCGCGGCATAGCGCGGGAAGTCGCGGTGCAGGTGCAGGACCGCCGCCGCCACCGCCTCCGCCATGGCCCGCGCGAGCGTCGGGTCGACGAGGCGCCGCACGGGCACGTCGGGCAGCGTGTCGTCGAGGACGAGACGGTCGACGCCGGCCCAGAGGCTCTGGATCCAGCGCAGGTTCGGCAGGCCCGCCAGGGACCCGATCGGCGGGTTCGCCACGATGGCGACCTCCGCCGCCTGCGCCGGGGCGCCTTCGGATGCGGTGAGGATTCGCTCCCCCGGCATGGCTGCGCCGAGGGCGTCCAGCCAGGCCGCCTCCTCCGCGGTGGGAAGGCTGGTCACGAGAAGGAGGGGGGAGGGCATGGCTTGCGAATTCCTCGGCGGCGGCGCGCATCGCCCGGCGACGGGATCGCCCGCGATCGGCCCGGCGTCAACGGAACGGCTTGACCAGTCGGGTCCGGAGGCTGCCTGATCGCGGGCCTCTTCGATCCGCATCGGAATCCCATGCCCAAGATCGCTTTCCCCGCACCCGCCTGCGTCCTCGCCCTCGCCGGCGCCCTCGTCGCCCAGGCCGCCCCCGTCGCGGCGCAGGAGCCGGCTTCGGCGCCCTTCCGGGTCGAGGACGCGACGATCGCCGGAGCGCGCGAGGCCCTCGCCGCCGGGCGGATCACCTGCCGCACCCTGGTCCAGGGCTATCTCGACCGCATCGCCGCCTACGATCATGCCGGCCCGAAGCTCGCGGCGATCCGGGCGCTGAACCCGCACGCCCTGGCCCAGGCCGAGGCCTACGACGCGGACCGCGCGACGGGCGTGGTCAAGCCCCTTGGCTGCGTGCCCCTGCTGCTGAAGGACAATTACGACACCGCCGAACTGCCGACGACCGGCGGTTCGGCCGCCCTCGCCGGGGCGCAGCCGGCGCGGGACGCCACCGCGGTGGCCCGGCTGCGCGCCGCCGGCGCCATCGTGCTGGCCAAGGCGAACATGCAGGAACTCGCCCTCGGCGGGGTCTCGGTGAGTTCGCTGGGCGGCCAGGTCCGCAACCCCTACGACCTCACCCGTACCCCCGGCGGCTCCAGTGGTGGCGTCGGCGCGGGCCTGGCCGCCGGCTTCGCCCTCGGGGGGCTCGGCAGCGACACCGTGAATTCGATCCGCTCGCCCGCCTCGGCCAACAACCTCGTGGGCCTGCGCGTCACCCAGGGGCTGATCAGCCTCGCGGGCATCATGCCGGTCTCGAAGACGCAGGACGCGATCGGGCCGATCACCCGCACGGTAGCGGATGCGGCGGCCCTGCTGCAGGCCATGGCCGGCACCGATCCGGCCGATCCGCTGACCGCCGCGGCGGCCGGCAAGGTGGCGCAGAGCTACGCCGACGCGCTCAAGCCCGACGCCCTGAAGGGCGCGCGCCTCGGCGTCGTACGGGTCCTGTTCGGGACCAAGCCGGAGCACGCGGAGGTCAACCGCGTCATGCAGTCGGCCCTCGACGCCCTGGAGGCGGCGGGCGCCACCCTGGTGCGCATCGACGACACGGCCTTCGAGGCCGACGCCCTCAACCGCGAGGACGACGTCCAGACCTACGAATATAAGACGCTGATGAACGGGTATCTGGCCACGATCCCGAATGCGCCGCAGAAGGACCTCGCCGGCATCCTGGCCTCGGGCCAGTTCCACCGTGCCGCCCTGGAGCCGTTCCTGAAGGCCGCCGAGGCGCGCCAGGACGGCATGGCCGAGCCGGAGTACAAGGCCCGCATCGGACGGATCGCCGCCTTCAAGGCGCATGTGGCCGAGGTCTTCGCGGCGCAGAAGCTCGACGCCCTGGTCTACCCGCTGCAGAAGCGGCTCGTGGTGCCCATCGGCGAACTCAACCAGGCGGAGCGCAACGGCATCGTGGCAGGGCTGACGGGTTTCCCGGCCATCGATGTCCCGGCGGGCTTCTCCGAGGCCACCGCGACGGCCCCCGAGGGCGTGCCGGTCGGCATGGACCTGCTCGGCCAGCCTTGGAGCGAGGCGAAGCTCCTCGGCCTCGCCTACGCCTTCGAGCAGGCGACGAAGCTGCGGCGCCTCCCGACGAGCACCCCGCCCCTCGGCGCGCGCTGATCAGGCGGCGAGCGTGGGGGCCGGCACGAGGTCGCGCACCCGCCACATCGCCCGGGCGAGGTGGGAGCGATAGGGCGCGAAGGGGAGGGCGTAGGACGCCGTGTCGGTGCAGCCGGTCAGGCGCCGGAGGCTGCCGACGGCGGCGACGTCCCCGGCCGGCCAGATATCCGGGTCGTGATAATGGAAGATGCCGATCATGTCGGCGGTCCATTGTCCCACGCCCTTGATGCTGCGCAGGATCGCCGAGCGTTCCGGGTGAGGCAGCGTGGCGAGGGCGGTGTCGAACAGGCCGGCTTCGTCCGCGGTGCGGATGGCCAGCACCGCCCGGACCTTGGCGCCGGACAGGCCACAGCTGCGCAGGGTCTCGGCATGCGCGTCGACGAAGAGATCGCGGGGCGCCACGTTGCGCAGGAGGGCCGCGGCCTCGACGCGACCCCAGATCGCCGCCGCGGCGCGGGTCGAGAGCTGCTGGTTGACGACCTCGTGAGCGAGGCGGTCGGCCACGTGCGCGTGGGTCGGCGGATCGATCGGGACCGGCCCGAGGCGCGCGAGGGCGTCATGAAGAGACGCGGACAGTCCCCGAGCCGTGGCCAGGAGGTGGGTGTGCGGATCGGAAACGGATGTCATGCGGTGCGGCGGGGACGGAACGGCCTCGGCCCCGAGACGGGGCCGAGGCGAGCGGCTTAGCGGTCGCGGCGCTCACGCGTGATGGTGGTGCGCTCCTCGCGGCGCTCGATCCGGTCGTCGCGGCGATCCGGATCCACTCCGAGAACGCCACCGACCGTACCGGTGGCCGCGCCGACGGCGCCGCCCACCACGCCCCCGATCGGGCCGGCGGCACGGTTGCCGTCCTCGACGCCGCGCTCGGCGCCCCGGATGGTGCCCTGGGCCTGCGCCGTGCCTGCGAGGGCGACGGGGGTGAGCAGCAGGGCGGTGGCGATGACGAATGACTTCATGAAAGGGACCTCGCGTCGATGGTTCTGGGTGGCCGGTCACGCGATCGCGACCGGTTCGGCATGGGTCATCAACGGCCGAGACGCCGAAAGGTCACAGAATTCGTTGGAATTGATGTTCGCGCGGGTGGTTCGAGGGTGGGGCTGACGCCTGTCGGCGTGCCTTTCCACCAGCCTTGCACTGCTGGAATAGAGAGAGGACGGGCCTTATACGAGGCGGTCTTTCTCGCGCTGCCGAAAATGCTCTCGCGCCATGCTGCGACGGGCGGCACGGCTCCACTTCCCAGCGGCTCCGGCCCGCCCGAACTCCGTCCAGCTTCGGGGGAGGCGTAGAGGGTGGGTGACCCGCGACCGGCAGGGGCAGGGAGAGCCACCCCCACGCTCCGCTTCTTCCCACTGGGGGAGAGGGGCGCGTCCTGACGTCGAGACGGCGGCCCAGCGCATCCCGTCGTCCGGACGAGCGCGTCGCGCGCGACATCCGCGCGGCGTGCCAACACTCAGTACGTCGCGAACATCGCGGCGATGTCGACGGGATCGCTGGTGCGCGTCAGCGCCAGCGCGAGGAGGATGCGTGCCTTCTGCGGCGTCAGGTTATCGGCGCTGAGGATGCCGCGCTCGCGCAGGCGGGTCGTGACCGGCACCACGCCGCTGCCGGCGCGGGTAGACTGCACCACCACCAATCCGGCGGCCACGGCCTCGGCCAGGGCGTCGGCCTCGCCCGGGGGCGTCATGCCGGGGGCGAGGCCCGCCGAGACGATGCCCCGCGCGCCGGCCGCCGCGAAGGCCCGCACGGCAGTGCCGTCCGCGTCGGCATAGGCGTAGGCGATGTCGACCCGGGGCAGGGCGGCCAGATCGTCCAGGGCAAAGGGCGTATCCGGCGCATGCCGCCGCTCCGGGCGGCGGTAGTAGCGGATATGCGGCCCGTCGACATGGCCGAGGACGCCGAAATCCGGCGTGCGGAAGGTTTGGAGCCGGCCGACCGAGGTCTTCGTCACCTCGCGGGCCGCCTGGATCTCGTCGTTGAGCACCACCAGCACCCCGCGCCCGCGCGAGGCCGGATCGGCGGCGACCCTGAGGGCCGCGACGAGGTTGAGGCCGGCATCGCTCGACAGGGCGCTGATCGGACGCTGGGCCCCGACGAGGACAACCGGGCAGGCCACTGTCAGGGTCAGGCCGAGGGCGTAGGCGGTCTCCTCCAGGGTCGCGGTACCGTGCCCGATCACGATGCCGGCGAGATCGGGATGGGCCTCCGCGAGCTCCGTACAGAGGGCGGCAAGGGCGCGCCACTCGGCAAAGCCGATGGCGGGGCTCGGCACTTCGCGGAACGGCACCGCGATCACCTCGGCGATGGTGCGCGCCTCGGGCACCCGGGCCAGGATCGCGTCCGCGGCGAGACGCTGTCCGGTGGCGGTGTAGTCGAGGACGTCGAGGGAATCCCAGCCGAGGGAGGAGATCGTCCCGCCCGTGCCGATGAAGGCCACCTTGGGTCGCGTTGCCATCGTGTCGTCGTCTCCGTCCCTGTTTCCGGTGCGGGCGGCCCCATGCAGGAGGCCTGCCGGACTAGGCTTTCGCCCGTCAGCGACGGGAGGTCGGCCGGGCCTTCAGGTCGTCGAGGGCGTCCGCGTTGTCTCGCCCCCAGGCATAGAGAAGCTCCACCGGCTCGACGAAGCGGGCGCCGAGGAGGGTGAGGCGATACTCGACCGCGGGCGGCACCGTGCCGGCCACGTGGCGGGTGAGGAGACCGCTCGCCTCCATATCCCGCAGGGTCTGGGTCAGCATCTTCTTCGAGATTCCGGGCAGGCTGCGCTGTAGCACCCCGGTGCGGGCGCAGCCGCCATGGCGGGCGTGCAGGGTGTGCAGCACCATGCTGGTCCACTTGGTCGCGAACAGTTCGAGCACCCGGCGCGGCGCGCAGTCCTCGCGCCAGGCCTCGTCCGCGCTCAGCCTCTCCATGGTCGTCGCCCTCTGGGTGGTTACCGTTGGGTGCCTAGGACCCCAATCGGTGCCGTCTGGTCAGGGGCGGACTGTCTCCATAGGTCGGTCTTCGGATCAAGACGGAGACTTCCATGACCAGGACGGCCCTCATCGCCGGCGTCAGCGGCATCGTCGGCAACAACCTTGCCCGCCATCTCGTCTCGGAGGGCTGGTCCGTGGCCGGTCTCGCCCGGCGCCCGCCCGCCGACCTGACGGGCGTGACCCCGGTGGCTGCCGACCTCCTCGACCCGGAGAGCCTGCGCGGCGTGCTGGCGGACCTGCGCCCCACCGACGTCTTCATCACGACCTGGCTGCGCCAGGAGACGGAGGCCGAGAACATCCGCGTCAACGGGACGATGGTGCGCAATCTCCTCGACGCCCTCCGGCCGAACGGGGGCGTGGGCCATGTCGGCCTGGTCACCGGCCTCAAGCACTATCTCGGGCCGTTCGAGGCCTACGGGAAGGGCACGCTGCCGGCCACGCCGTTCCGCGAGGACCAGGGCCGCCTCGACGTCGAGAACTTCTACTACGCGCAGGAGGACGAGGTCTTCGCCGCCGCGGCGCGGGACGGCTTCGGCTGGAGCGTGCACCGGCCCCACACCATCATCGGCTACGCGCTCGGCAACGCCATGAACATGGGCGTGACGCTGGCGGTCTACGCCACGCTCTGCCGCGAGACCGGCCGGCCGTTCCGGTTTCCCGGCTCGGCCGCCCAGTGGAACGGGCTCACCGACATGACGGATGCGCGCATCCTGGCGCGCCAGCTCGCCTGGGCCGCGACCACGCCGGCCGCCCGCAACGAGGCCTTCAACATCGTCGATGGCGACGTCTTCCGCTGGAGCTGGATGTGGGGCCGGATCGCCGACTGGTTCGGCGTGGAGCCGGCGCCCTTCGACGGCACGGTCCTGCCCCTCGAGCAGCAGATGGACGGGGCCGCCCCGCTCTGGGCCGAAATCGCCGCCCGGCACGGCCTCAAGGAGGCCGATCTCGGGCGCCTCGCGTCGGCCTGGCACACGGATGCGGATCTCGGTCGGCCGATCGAGGTCGTCACCGACATGAGCAAGAGCCGGCGCCTCGGCTTCCTCGACTACCAGGCCACCGACGATGCGTTCTTCGACCTGTTCGCGCGCCTGCGGGCCGAGCGGGTCATTCCCTGACATCCGCCCCGGCGCGAAGGAGCCCGCATGACAGATCGTACCGCCCCCGACTTCGCCCGCTCGGATGTCCTCCAGCGGCCACCCCATGGGGAGGCCGCCCGCGCGACGACCAAGCCCCTGATCGTGACGCCGACCTTCGTCTCGCGCAGCGACGACACGCCCCGGGACCGGCGGCCCCGCGACGCGGGGTCGAATGTCGGCCGTGACGGGCGGTCGGTGATGCGGCCCGACCGCCATCCCGAGGCCGTGGCGCTGGAGTCCGATCCCAACCTCGCCTTCGAACATTGGGACGAATACTGGCGGAAGGTGCACGGACCGAAATTCGCCTACGAAGAGCCCGGCACGCGGAACGACCGCGTACTGCGCTACGATCAGGTCCACCGGGTCGCCTCGGGGCCGTCCTCCGGCTTCCGGCCGCCCTACCGGGCGATGGTCGATGCCGAGGGCCGGCTGGTCTCCGATCCGGCCGCGCAGGTGCCGGCCTACCGGCGCCCGAGCTTCGACGGCTTCGCCTACATCGCATACGCGGAGACCGACGACATTGAGGCGGTGCTCGGGCAGGAGCAGTACGCGACGCGCATCATCGCGGACGAGCGGACCGCCTTCCGCATGGTCACCCGCGAGGTGGCGCGGGAATACATCCTGATCCCGAGCGCGCGCCACCGCGATCCCGTCAGCCTCGTGAAGATCCATCGGCGCCGTCCGCACCTCTCCCGCGCGGAATTCCAGGCAGCCTGGCTCGGGGCGCAGGCCGACCTCGTCTGCGCCCAGGGGGCGACCGCGCACTACGTCCGCCGCTACGCCCAGCTGCATCCCTTCGGGTCCACCCAGGCGGATCCCGAGGGCTCCAAGATCGATGGGATCTCGGTCCTGTCCTTCGACTCCCTCAACGACGTCGAAGATTACCTGGTGACACCCGACCATGCGGTGATCGAAGCGGCCGAGAATGCGCTCGCCGATCCGGAGACCTCGGAGTTCTGGACCGCGATCAACTACAGCGTCATCAACCGCTTGATGCCGGAACAAGCGACGGAGCGCTGAGCGATACGAGCCGGGGCCCTGACCACGACTTGGCGGCCTCGGCGTTTGTCTCCATCATCGAAGGATTCCCCGACGTGATGTGAGGCCGCGACCCGATGAAGCCGTTCGACTGGACCACCGGCTATCCCACCGTGCGGATGCCGATCTTCGGCCGCAACATGGTCTCGACCTCGCACGCCCTCGCGGCCCAGGCCGGCATCCGCATGCTCTGGCAGGGCGGCAACGCGGTGGACGCCGCCATCGCCACGGCGGCGGCCAAGACCATCACCGAGCCCTGCAGCAACGGCCTCGGGTCGGACGCCTTCTGCATCCTGTGGGACGGGCGGCAGCTGCACGGCCTCAACGCGTCCGGCGGCGCGCCGGCGGCCTGGACCCCCGACTACTTCACCCGGAAATACGGTGCGGCCGAGCGGCCGCCCATGCGGGGCTGGGATTCCGTCACGGTGCCGGGCGCCGTCGCGGCCTGGGTGGCCCTGAGCGAGCGCTTCGGAAAGCTGCCCTTCGCCGACCTGCTCCAGCCCGCCATCGAGATCGCCGAGCGCGGCTACCTCGCCCCGGTGGTCGTGCAGCAGAAATGGGCGGCCGCCGCCCGGGTCGCGGATCTCGTGCGCCAGCCGGGCTTCGCCGAGACCTTCCTGCCCCATGGCCGCGCCCCGCATGTGGGCGAGCGCGTCACCCTGCCGGGCATCGCCCGCGCCCTGCGGGCCATCGCGGAGACCAAGGGGCGCGCCTTCTACGAGGGCGAGATCGCGGAGGCCATGGCCCGGCACGCCGCGGCCCATGGCGGCGCCATGACGGTGGCGGACCTCGCCGCCTTCCGGCCCGAATGGGTGACGCCGACCGCCAAGGATTACCGGGGCTACACCCTCCACGAGATCCCGCCGAACGGGCAGGGCATCGCCGCCCAGATCGCCCTCGGCATCCTCGAATCCTTCGACCTCGCCGGCCTGCCGGTGGATGGACCGGAGGCGCAGCACCTGCAGATCGAGGCGATGAAGCTCGCCTTCGCCGACACCTACCGCTACGTCTCCGATGCCCGCACCATGGAGGTGACGCCGGAGGCGATGCTCGATCCGGCCTATCTCGCCGGGCGCGCCAAGCTGATCGACCCCCGTAGAGCGCAGGAATTCGGGGCGGGCAACCCGGTTCGGGGCGGCACCGTCTACCTCACCGCCGCCGACGAATCCGGCATGATGGTGAGCTTCATCCAGTCGAACTTCATGGGCTTCGGCTCCGGCGTGGTCGTGCCCGAATGGGGCCTGTCCCTGCAGAACCGCGGCTACGGCTTCGTGCTGGACGAGGCCAGCCCCAATGGGGTGGCGCCGGGCAAGCGGCCCTTCCACACCATCATCCCGGGCTTCCTCACGCAGAATGGTGCGCCGGTGATGAGCTTCGGCGTGATGGGCGGCAACATGCAGCCCCAGGGCCACCTACAGACCCTCGTGCGGATGATCGACCACGGCCAGAACCCGCAGGCCGCCTGCGACGCGCCGCGCTGGCGTTTCAATGCCGGCCTGGAGATCAACACCGAGGCGACGATGCCGGCCGCGACCCTGCAGGGCCTCGTGGCGCGCGGCCACCGGGTCGACGTGATCGAGGACAGCTACCAGGATTTCGGCGCCGGCCAGTTCATCTGGCGAATGGGCGACCCCGGCACCGAGGGCTACGTCGGCGCCAGCGATCCGCGGCGCGACGGGCAGGTCTCGGTCTGGTGAGGACGGGTCGTTGCCAAGCGCTCCGCTGGCACAGATAATGTATACACTTTCGAGCGTCTTCCCGGATCGCGCCGATCAGCCCGCACCTGCGGCGGATCTGCGATCCGGACCGATCCCATTTCTGAAGGAAGCTTGATGCTGCGTCTGCTCGCTGCCGGCCTCGTCGCGGGAATTGCCGCGCTGTCTCCTGTCCAGGCCCAGACCCTGCGCTTCGGCCTGATGGAGGACCCGGACGCCCTCGACCCGACGCTGGCGCGCACCTTCACCAGCCGCATGGTCTTCGCCGCGATGTGCGACAAGCTCGTGGATATCGGGCCCGACCTGAAGCCGGTGCCGCAGCTCGCCACCGGCTGGAACTTGTCGGAAGATCAGAAGACGCTGACCATGACCCTGCGGCCGGGCGTGCTGTTCCATGACGGCGAGAAGCTCGATGCGGCGGCGGCGAAGTACAGCATCGAGCGCCACCTGAAGCTGCCGGGCTCGCAGCGGCGCGGCGAGATCGCGCCGATCGACCGGGTCGAGGTCGTCGACGACCTGACCTTCAAGATCTTTCTCAAGACGCCGTTCGCGCCCCTGATGGCGCAGTTCACGGACCGGGCCGGGATGATGGTCTCGCCCAAGGCCGCCGAGCGCCTGGGCGACAAGTTCTCCACCGCGCCGGTCTGCGCCGGGCCGTTCAAGTTCGTGGAGCGGGTGCCGCAGGACCGGATCGTCGTCGAGCGCTTCGACGATTATTGGAATAAGGACCAGATCCACCTCAAGCGCATCGAGTTCCGGCCGATCCCCGACGGCACCGTGCGGTTGACGAACCTCCGGGCCGGCCAGCTCGAGCTCCTGGAGCGCCTGACCCCTACCGACCTGCCGCAGGTGACCCGGGACGCGAAGCTCAAGGTCGGGTCGACCATCGAGCTCGGCTTCCAGTCGATCGTCTTCAACCCGAACCGAGCCGGCTCGGCCGTGGCCGACCCGCGCGTGCGTGCCGCCTTCGACCTCGCCATCGACCGCAACGCCCTGAACCAGGTGGTGTTCAGCGGCGAGTTCCTGCCCGGCAACCAGTGGGTCTCGCCCAAGCATCCGGCCTACGTGAAGGACTATCCCCTTCCCAAGCGCGACGTCGCCAAGGCCAAGGCCCTGCTGGCGGAGGCCGGCATCCCGAAGCCGTCCGTCACCCTCACGGTCTACGCCAACAACGAGGCACCGCAGGTGGGCCAGGTCATCCAGGCGATGACCCGCGAGGCCGGCTTCGACGTGAAGCTCCAGGCCACCGACTTCACCACGGCGCTGGACGCCGCCGACAAGGGCAATTTCGACGCCTACCTCTACTCGTGGAGCGGCCGGCCCGACCCGGACGGCAACACCTTCAGCTTCCTCGCCTGCAAGACGCCCCTCAACTACGCCCGCTACTGCAATCCGGAAGCGGATGCGGCGCTGGCCGCCGAGCGCGCGACGGTCGATCCGGCCCAACGGGCCGAGGCCTGGAAGCACCTCGCCGACCGGGTCATGGCCGACCGGCCGCTGATCTACCTGTTCCACCGCAAGCTGTTCTGGGCCTACAGCAACAAGCTCAGCGGCTTCACGCCCTATCCCGACGGCCTCGTGCGCTTCAGCGGCCTGACGCTGAACTGAGACGGGAGCCCGGCCGATGCTGCGCTTCCTCGTCCAGCGCCTGGCGCTCGCGATCCCCACCCTGGTGATCGCCTCGATGATCATCTTCACCCTGCAGCAATTGCTGCCGGGCGACACGGCGACCGCCCTGTCGGGCGAGGAGCGCGACCCCGAGGTCATCGCCTTCATCCGGCAGAAGTACCACCTCGATCAGCCGCTGCCCGTGCGCTACGCCCTCTGGGCCGGCGGCGTGCTCCAGGGGGATCTCGGCGAGTCGATCCGCCTGCAGAAGCCGGTCATTGACCTGGTGATCGAGAAGCTGCCGGTGACCCTCGAGCTCGCCTGCCTCGCCATGCTGGTGGCCCTGGCCATCGGTGTGCCCATGGGCATCCTGTCGGCGGTGAAGCGCGGCACCGCCGCCGACACCCTGGCCAACGGCATCGCCCTCTGGGGCCTGTCGGTGCCGAACTTCTGGCTCGGCATCCTGATGATCCTGCTGTTCTCGGTCCAGCTCGGCTGGCTCCCGGCGTCCGGCTACGTCTCGCCCTTCGAGAGCCTGTCCGAGAACCTGCGCTCCATGGCGATGCCGGCCTTCGTCCTCGGCAACGCCATCGCGGCGGTGATGATGCGCCACACCCGCGCGGCGATGCTCGGCGTGCTGGGCTCGGACTACGTCCGCACCGCCCGGGCCAAGGGCGTCTCGCCCTTGGCGCTGATCCTGCGCCACGCCCTGCCCAACGCCGCGATCCCGATCATCACCCTGGGCGCCCTCGAATTCGGGCAGCTCCTCTCCGGTGCCGTCCTCACCGAGCAGGTCTTCTCGGTGCCGGGCTTCGGCAAGCTGATGGTCGATGCCGTGTTCAACCGCGACTACGCCACCGTGCAGGGCGTCGTGATCTGTACCGCCACCACCTACGTTCTCCTCAACCTCGCGGCCGACCTCCTCGCGGCCTTCGTGAACCCGAAGCTGAGGCGCGCGTGAGCATGGCGACATGTCCACGGCAGCAGCATGCCTTGCCTTCCCGTGCGGCCTCCCGATTTGGGCCGTGTGATGACGCGGTGGTGCCATTCAAGGATGCCTTGGCTTGCCGGAGCGGAGACCTGTCCGACCGGTCCCGCCGGGCCGAAATGCGGAGGCATCGATGACCAAGGCCGCCATCGCCCCGGCCGGCGTTGCCCTGCCGGCCGCCGAGCCCATCCTGCGCGCCGAGCCCGGACCGATCCGCGCGTTCTGGACGCGCCTGACCGCGCGGCGGACCGCCATGGTCGGCCTCGTCATCGTGGTCGCGCTGATCCTGATGGCGGTCTTCGCCGACTGGATCGCACCCTACGATCCCATCGCCACCGACTGGGGCGCCATCCGCACCGCGCCGAGCTGGGCGCACCCCTTCGGCACCGACGAGGTCGGCCACGACGTGCTCTCGCGCATCGTCTTCGGGGCGCGGGCCTCCCTGGGCGCGGGCCTGACCTCGGTGGCCCTCGCGGTAGCCCTCGGCCTGCCGTTCGGGCTGCTGGCCGGCTATGCCGGCGGCGTGATCGACCTGCTGATCATGCGCCTGACCGACGCCCTGCTGGCGATCCCGTTCCTCATCCTCGCCATCGCGCTCGCCGCCTTCCTCGGGCCGAGCCTGACCAATGCCATGGTGGCGATCGGCCTCTCGGCGACCTCGACCTTCGTGCGCCTGACCCGGGCGCAGGTACAGGCCGTGGCGGCCGAGGAGTTCGTGGAGGCCGCCCGCGCCGTCGGCAACCCGCCCTGGCGCATCGCCATCCGCCACATCGTGCCCAACATCGTGCCGGCGATCCTGGTCCAGGCGACCCTGACCATCGCGGCGGCGATCATCGCGGAGGCCAGCTTGTCCTTCCTCGGCCTCGGGCAGCAGCCGCCCGAGCCGTCCTGGGGCTCGATGCTGAACGTCGCCAAGAACTTCCTCGAGCAGGCGCCCTGGATGGCGATCTGGCCCGGGGCCTCGATCTTCCTCGCGGTGCTGGCCTTCAACCTCCTCGGCGACGGCCTGCGCGACGCCCTCGACCCCCGGCAGAGGACCTGACCATGGGCCAGGACAGGGAAACCCTGCTCGACGTCCGCGACCTCGCCGTCGCCTTCGACAGCGAAGGGGGCGCGGTCCACGCGGTGAACGGCGTGTCGTACACCCTCGCCGAGGGCGAGACCCTCGGCATCGTCGGCGAATCCGGCTCCGGCAAGAGCGTGCACGTGCTGGCGATGCTGGGCCTCATCCCGCGCCCGCCCGGCCGCATCACCGGCGGGCAGGTGCTCTTCCAGGGCCGCGACCTCCTCGGCCTGCCGGAACGCGAACTCCGAAAAATCCGCGGCGGCCAGATCGGCTTCGTGTTCCAGGACCCGATGAGTTCGCTCAACCCCGGCATGACGGTGGCCGCGCAGATCATCGAGCCCCTGCGCATCCATCTCGGCCTCGACGGCCGCGCCGCCCGCGCCCGCGCGAAGGACCTCCTCGACCTCGTGCGCATCCCCAATGCCGGGGCGCGTCTCGATCAGTACCCGCACGAGTTCTCCGGCGGCCAGCGCCAGCGCGTGATGATCGCCATCGGCCTGTCCTGCCGCCCGAAGCTCCTCATCGCCGACGAGGCGACGACGGCCCTCGACGTCACGGTGCAGGCCGAGATCATCGCCCTGGTGCAGGAGCTGAAGCGCGAGATCGGCATGGCGATCGTCTGGATCACCCACGATCTCGGCGTGGTGGCCGGCATCGCCGACACCGTGCAGGTCATGTATGCCGGCCGCATCCTTGAACGCGGTCCCGTGGACGACATTTTCCGCGATCCGCGCAGTGCGTATACGCTCGGGCTCCTGCGCTCCCTGCCCGATCTGAGCCGGGGCCGGGCCGGGCGCCGGCGCCTGCACCAGATCGAGGGGGCGCCCCCCGACATGCGTCACCCGCCGCCGGGCGATCCCTTCGCCGCGCGCAACGTCTACGCGACCGCGCGCTGCCTCACGGAAGCGCCGCCCCTGGCCCAGGCCCCCGGCGCCGCCCCGGGCCACCTCGTGGCCGCCTGGTACGACCTGCCGGCGCATCTCGCCGCCGAGGAGGCCGCCCGATGAAGCCGGAGCCCGCCGACCACTATCCGCTGCTCTCCGTGCGGAATCTCAGCAAGCACTACCCCCTGCGAAGCTGGTGGGGCGGCAAGGGCTCGGTCTTCCGTGCGGTGCAGGATGTCAGCTTCGACATCCGGCCCGGCGAGACCCTCGGCCTGGTGGGCGAGTCCGGTTCGGGCAAGTCCACCATCGGCCGCGCCGTCACCATGCTGAACCCGCCGAGCGCCGGCACCGTCGCCTTCGAGGGCACCGACCTCGCCAAGCTCTCCGCCGGGGAGATGCGCCGGATGCGCGCCCGCATCCAGATGGTGTTCCAGGACCCCTACGCCGCCCTCAACCCGCGCATGAGCATCGGCGACTACGTGGCCGAGCCGTTCCGTCTGCACCGGCCCGGCATGGCGCGGGCCGAGCGCCGCGACGAGGTCGAGGGCCTGCTGGCCCGGGTCGGGCTCGATCCGCGCTTCGCCCAGCGCTACCCGCACCAGTTCTCCGGCGGCCAGCGCCAGCGCATCTGCATCGCCCGCGCCATCGCGCTGAAACCCAGCTTCATCGTCGCCGACGAGCCGATCGCCGCCCTCGACGTCTCGATCCAGGCCCAGGTCGTGAACCTGCTGCAGGACCTGCAGGACGAGCTCGGCATCTCGTACCTGTTCATCTCCCACGACCTGCGCATGGTGCGCTACCTGTGCCAGCGCGTCGCCGTGCTCTGGCACGGCCGGGTGGTGGAGCTCGCCGAGGCGGACGCCCTCTACGAGGATCCGCGCCACCCTTATACCCGGCGCCTCCTCAGCGCGGTGCCGGTGCCGAACCCGGTGGAGGAGCGGGCCCGCCTGCGCGCCGCCTCCCTCCTGCCCCCCGCCGACCCGGACGCCATCGGCGGCCTGGTCGAGGTCGCCCCCGGCCACTGGGTCGCCAACACCCGCTATTCCTGATCGTCCAGGATTCGATTCAAGGACCCGACGCCGTGAGAGACTTCTCGAAACCGGGCCGTTCGCCCGTCTATGCCGCGAACGCCGCGGTCGCGACCTCCCATCCCCTCGCCACCCTGGCGGCCATCGAGGTCCTGAAGGCGGGGGGCAACGCCGTCGACGCCGCCATCGCGGCGGTGGCGGTGCAGGGCGTGGTCGAGCCGGCCATGACCGGCATCGGCGGCGACTGCTTCGCCCTCTACGCGCCGAAGGGCGCCGCCGTGCCGGTCACGCTGAACGGCTCCGGCCGCAGCCCGGCCGCCGCGCACGATGCCTGGTACGTGGAGAACAAGGTCGCGATCGACGCGACCTCGCCGCACGCCGTCACGGTGCCGGGCGCCGTCGCGGCCTGGGCGCGCCTGCTCGCCGATCACGGCACCCGCAGCCTCGGGGAGTTGCTGCAGCCGGCGATCCACTACGCCGAGGAGGGCTACGCGGTCCAGCCGCGGGTCGCCTACGACTGGGCGCGCAACCGCGACAAGCTGCGGGCCGATCCGGGCTCGGCCGCCGCCTACCTCGTCGATGGCGAGGCGCCGAAGGTCGGCACCACTATGCGCCATCCCAAGCTCGCCGCCACCCTGCGACGCATCGCCGAACTGGGCGCGCCCGGCTTCTACGAGGGCCCGGTGGCCGACGACATGGTCGCGCGCCTGCGCGAACTCGGCGGCCTGCACACCCTGGAGGATTTCGCCCGTGCGACGCCGGAATACGTGACGCCGATCTCGACCCGCTACCGCGGCTACGACGTCTACGAGTGTCCCCCGAGCGGCCAGGGCCTCGCCGCCCTGATGATGCTCAACGTACTGTCGCAGTACGACGTCGGCGCCCTGTCCGAGCTCGACCGGGTCCATCTTTTCGCCGAGGCCTGCAAGCAGGCCTATCACCACCGTGACGCGCTCTTCGCCGATCCGGTGGTGAACGCCGTGCCGGTCGAGCACCTGCTGTCCCAGGCCTGGCAGGCACGGGCGCACGGGGCCATCGACATGGCCCGCGCCCAGGCGCCCGTGCTCTGGCCGGAGATCCGCCACACCGACACGGTCTACCTCTGCGTGGTCGACCGGGACGGCAACGCGATCTCGCTGATCAACTCGATCTTCCAGGGCTTCGGCAGCGGCATCACCGCGCCGGAGAGCGGCGTGCTGCTGCACAACCGCGGCTTCTCGTTCCGGGTCGAGCCGGGCCACCCCAACACCATCGCGCCCGCGAAGCGCCCGATGCACACCATCATCCCCGGCATGCTGATGCGCGACGGCGCGGTGGTGGCGCCCTTCGGCGTGATGGGCGGGCACTACCAGGCCATGGGCCATGTCGAGCTGCTCACCGGCATCATCGACCGGGGCCTCGACGTGCAGGAGGCTCTCGATGCCCCGCGCAGCTTCGCCTATGGCGGTGGCGTCGAGTTCGAGGCCGGCTTCGCGCCCGGGCTCGCCGAGGGGCTGGCCGCGCGCGGCCACGTCACGGTGCCGGCCCCGGTCCCGATCGGCGGCGGCCAGATCATCTGGATCGACCCGGCGACGGGCCTACGCGCCGCCGGATCCGATCCGCGCAAGGACGGCTGCGCCCTCGGCTACTGAAACGCGGAGGTCCGGCTCACGGATAGCGCACCGGGGCCGGCTGCTCGGGCAGGGGGATGAACTCGGATTCCCCCGGCACGGTGTCGAAGCGGGCCTGGCGCCAATCCTCCTTGGCCTGCTCGATCCGCTCGGGCCGCGAGGAGACGAAGTTCCACCAGAGATGGCGCGGGCCGTCCATGGGCTCGCCGCCCAGCACCATGAAGCGGGCGGTCTCGGTGGCCATGACGCTGATCCGGTCGCCGGGCCGGAAGACGAGGAGCTGGCCCGGGCCGAATCCGTCCCCAGCGATCGCGATGGCGCCCGAGACCGTGTAGATGGCGCGCTCGTCGTAGGTCGGGTCGAGGGGCAGCACCGCGCCGGCCTCAAGCATGACGTCGGCATAGACCATCGGGCTCGAGGTCCGCACCGGGGATTTCGCCCCGAAGGCCTCGCCCGCGATCAGCCGGACGGTCTTGCCCTCGCCGGTGAGGATCGGCAGAGCCTCGGCCGCGTAATGCTCGAAGGCCGGTGCGGTCTCCTCGTCCTTGCCGCTCAGGGCCACCCAGCTCTGGAGGCCGAACAGGGTCGAGCCCGTCCGGCGCAGGTCCGCGCCGGTGCGCTCGGAATGGGTGATGCCGCGCCCGGCCGTCATCCAGTTCAGCGCGCCCGGCCGGATCGGCAGTTCGGTGCCGAGGCTGTCCCGGTGCATGATCTCGCCCTCGAACAGGTAGGTCACCGTCGAGAGGCCGATATGCGGATGTGGCCGCACGTCCATGCCCTGGCCGAGCAGGAACTCGGACGGGCCCATCTGGTCGAAGAAGATGAAGGGGCCGACCATCCGGCACTCGGTCGAGGGCAGGGCCCGCCGGACCGCGAAAGAGCCGAGGTCCCGCGACCGTGGCACGATCAGGGTCTTGATCGCGTCGCAGGTGAAGTGGTCGCCCGGGATCGGGTCGTCCGCGCCGTGCCAGCTCATTCGATGTCCTCCTGCGTCTGGGCCGCCGAGCCGGATCGTGCCGTGCCGGTCGCCTCGCCCGGTGCGGCGAGCCAGGCACGCGGCACCGATCCGGGCCACGATCCTTGCATAAGGCCCCGGGGGAGGGGACGGGATTGTCGAATCCTGCTGTGCTTTGACGCTTCGCGCCGCGGCTCAGCGCTGGCGGGTCGCCGCCACGCCGATCTGGTCGGCCATGCGCACGAGGTCGGCCAGGGACCGGGCCTGCATCTTCTCCATCACCCGCCGCTTGTGGACCTTGGCGGTGATCTCGGTGATCCCGAGTTCGGCGGCGATCTGCTTGTTCATCAGGCCGCCGATGGCGCAGCGCATCACGTCCCGTTCGCGCGGGGTCAGGGATTGCAGGCGCTCGGCTAGTGGTCTGAGTTAGAAGTTCTGTTGCAGATTTTGAGCTTGCACCTACGTGTGGGGGATGTCCGCACGGAGGTGACCGATGGCCCGTGGTCCAAAACCTGCTCCTCTCCATTTGACTGAGGACGAGCGCACGCGCCTAGCGGGGCTCATCCGCCGTCGCAATGTCGGCCAAGCCTTGGCTCAGCGCGCGCGGATCGTGCTGGCCTGCGCCGAGCCGGGATCGACCAACAGTGGCGTTGCCCGTGATCTCGGCGTCAGCCGGATGAGCGTCACGACGTGGCGCGCCCGTTTCCTCGCTCATCGCCTCGACGGCCTCGTCGACCTGCCCCGCTCCGGTGCGCCACGTGCCGTCACGGACACGGCCATCGAAGGGATGGTCACCCTCACGCTGGAGAGCCAGCCAGAGAACGCCACCCACTGGTCGACCCGCGCCATGGCCCGGCGGGTCGGCATGAGCCAGAGCATGGTCTCGCGAGTCTGGCGTGCCTTCGGGCTGCAGCCGCACAAGACCGACACCTTCAAGCTCTCGACCGATCCCGCCTTCGTCGACAAGGTCCGGGACGTGGTCGGCCTCTACATGGCTCCGCCGCATCGTGCCGTGGTGCTGTGCGTCGACGAGAAGCCGCAGATCCAAGCGCTGACGGGCACGGCCCCCGTGCTGCCGATGCGGCCCGGCCAGCCGGAGCGCCGAACTCACGATTATCGTCGCCAGGGTACGACCGACCTGTTCGCCGCCCTCGACGTCCAGGCCGGGACGGTGATCGGCCACTGCACAGGCCGGCACCGTTCGGTCGAGTTCCGCGACTTCCTCGATCAGATCGAAGCGGCCGTCCCAAGCGATCTCGACGTGCACCTCGTGCTCGACAACGCGGCCACCCACAAAACCAAGCTGATCCACGACTGGCTCGTGAAGCGTCCGCGTTGGCACCTTCATTTCACGCCGACGTCCGCATCATGGCTCAATCTCGTCGAGGGTTGGTTTGCCCTGCTCACCCGTCGACGTCTGCAGCGTGGTGCCTTCCAACAGACCAGCGATCTCGAAGCTGCGATCCACGCCTACATCGCTCAGACCAACACCGATCCAAAGCCCTTCGTCTGGACCAAACCCGCTGATGCGATCCTCGCAAGCGTCGGACGCTTCTGTCAGAGAACTTCTAACTCAGACCACTAGGGCCTCCTGGGCGCGGCGGCTCACCAGGGTCGCCGCATCGGCTTCGAGGGCCCGGTGCACGGCGTCGAGCAGGACCTCGGCCACCACCGGTTTGGTCAGGAACTCCATCGCGCCGCCGCGCATCGCCCGCACCGTCATCGGGATGGTGCCGAAGCCGGTCAGGAAGATGATCGGCACGGTGCTGCCGGCCGAACGCAGGGCTTCCTGGACCGAGAGGCCGTTCTCCCCGGCAAGACGAACGTCGAGGAGGATGCATTCCGGTGCGGTCCGGACCCGCGTGGCGGCGAGTGCGGCAGCATCTCCATAGCCGACCGCAAGCAATCCGCTCGACCGGCACAGGCGCATCAGCGCGCAGCGCAGGGCCGGATCATCATCGACGATATGGACGGTCGCTTCGGACATCTTTCAGAGGGATGCGAATACACGAGGCTGGCTTACAAGATACGGACCAACCCGGTGCATCATCTGCGGCTTGGCCCCTGCTGATCTTGGCCGTCTGCCTATCACGGGTTGCGTGCGTTGCCGAGGACGCTGCCCAGGCAACGTTCGAACTGCTCGGCGTCGAAGGGCTTGGCGAGGTAGGCGAAGGCCCCGGAGGCCAGGGCCCGCGCGCGGCTGGACTCGCTGGGATAGGCCGTCATCACGATGACGGGCAGCGTCGGCCGCCGCAGGCGCAGGAGGCGCAGGAGGTCGAGGCCGCTGAGGCCCGGCATCTGCACGTCGGTGACGACGACGGCGATCCCGGCATCGTCCGCCGCGCTCAGGAGCGGCTCGGCCCCCGCGAAGGAAGCCGGGGCGTAGCCGAGGGAACGGGCGAGCCGCGACAGGGCCGAGCGGATCGCCGGGTCGTCGTCCACGATGGCGACGACGGGCGCGCGCGGCGCCGTGTTCCGGGCGGACGGATCTCCGGCGGCGGCCTCAGGCATGAACGGGGCCGGCGACCGGCAGGCTGAAGTGGAAGGCGGCCCCGCCCCCGGGCGCGGCATCGGCCCAGATGTCCCCGCCATGGGCGTCGATGAGGTTGCGACAGATCGCGAGGCCCATGCCCATTCCGCCCGCCTTGGTCGAGTGGAACGGCTCGAAGATGCGGGCGCGCCGCTCGGGAGCGATGCCGGGGCCGGTATCGGTGACGTCGACCGTCACCGCGTCGCCCGTGGCCCGGATCGTCACGGTGACGTCGCGGGGTCCGTCCCCCTCCGCCATCGCCTGGGCGGCGTTCAGGAGGAGGTTCACGAAGACCTGCTGCACGCCGATCGCGTCGGCGTCGATCCAGGGGATGTCTCCCTCGGCCGCGATGTGGACGGCGGCCCGGTGCAGGCGCAATTCCCCCTCGACGAGCAGGTTCGCGTCGCGGGCCGCCTGGAGGAGGTCGACGGGGGCGGAGGCGCGCGGGGCGTTGCCGAGATAGGACCGGGTCCGGGCGATCACGTCGCGGGCGCGGGTCGCCTCGGTGACCACGTCGTCCAGCGCCGCCGCGGCCTCGCCGATCTCAGGCACCGGGCGGCGAAGCCAGCGGGCGGCGGCCTGCGCGTTGGCGAGGATCGCCGCCAGGGGCGAATTCACCTCATGGGCGATGGAGGCGCTGAGCGCCCCCACGGTGGTGATGCGGGAGGCGCGCGCGAGGGCGGTGTCGGCCAGGGCGAAGCGCGTCTGGGCCTGCTTGAAGGCGGTGACGTCGAGGGCCGTCACGACGATCTCGGAGAAACCCGCCAGGTCCCGGGGCAGCATGGCGGTGAACAGCATGTCGATTTCGCTCCCGTCGGCGCGCACCACGTGGGCTTCCGAGCGGAAGAAGCGGTCGCCCCGGCCGAAGGCCACCAGCCACTGCACGAAGGTCTGGTCGGTGTCCGGTAGCAGCCGGTCCAGGGCCCCCAGATAGGCCTCCTTGCCGGAGGCACCCGTCTCCTCGACCGTGAAGCCGTTCACGTCGGTGACGATGACCCGCCGGCGCAGGGCGCGCAGCGCCTCCGGCCGGCTGGCGAAATGGGATTCGATGTCCACGATGCCGGCACGGCGCAGGGCTATCACCGCCTCGCCCGCCGCCGTCCAGTCCTCGCGCCACATCGAGATGCCGGACCGTTCGAAGATGGCCTCCAGGCGCGTCTCGCTGGTCCGGTGGCGCTGCGCCCCCCGGGCCGCCAGGGCGAGGGCCGCGCCCCCGGCCGCGATGGCGAGCCCGATGAACACGACGGTCCATGCCCCGCCCCGGGCCGCGGCGGCCCAGCCCGCGAGGCCGGCGAGGCCCATGGGGGGCAGGATCAGCAGGGCCGCCGTCCCGACGGCCGCCGCCCGGGCCCGGCTCCGCCCCGGCGGCGCGGCCAGTATCCAGGCCGGCAGGTCGTCGATGCCCAGGGGTCCCTCATGGGCCGAGGCGGAGGCGCGGCTCGGCCAGCGGGAGAAGACCTGGCGCGACAGCGTCTGTCGCGAGAAGGTCGGGCGTGAAAACCGTTGCCGCGAGAAACCGTGCCGCATGCACCTCATCCACCGGGGCCCGCCAGGGTAGCGGGTCCGCGCCCGGGGGTCTCCGATACACCTGTATAATGGCGCGCCCGGCGCATGGATTGCACGTTGCGGGCATGGATCTGCACCGGCACAGCGCCCACAAGTTTCCCAATGCCGGCCTGCTTGCGACTTCCAGGGGCCGGCAGTGGCAGGGCGTCGCGGCGGAGCTGCGCTCGCATCCGGCCGGCGACCTGCCGGCGATCGTGCCGACCCAGATGGAGATCACCCTGGCGACCCGCCGCATCCCGGGAGCGCATGTCAGCCGCAAGGGCGCCGGTCTCCGCCAGCGGACGGCGGTCGAGGCGGGGACGATTTGGCTCTGCCCCGTCGGCGTCGGGGAGGACGACATCAACATCTCGGCCCCGCTGACCGAGATCCTGCACATCTACCTGCCGGCCGAGCGCTTCACGGCCCTGGCGAACCTCTACGGTGATGACCGCATCCGCGCCGACACCGTGCGCTACCTCGCCGATGTGCCGGATCCGTTGATCCGCCAGATCGGGTTGTCGATCCTGAGCGAGCTCGTCCGGGAATCCTCGGCAGGCCGGATGATGGTGGAGGCTGCGGCCCTCGCCCTCACGGCCCGGGTGGCCCAGGCCTACGGGCACGATCGTCCGGACGGCACCGATCCGGTCCGCGGCGACCACGCGTGTCCGGAGCGCATCCAGCGGGCGATCGCCTTCATCCGGGACAATCTCGACCGCGACCTCAGCGTCACCGAACTCGCCGCCGCCGCCTGCCTGAGCCCGTTCCACTTCGCGCGCCTGTTCAAGCGCGTCACCGGCAGGACGCCCTATGGCTTCGTCAGCGCCGAGCGGCTGGCGCGCGCCCGCCGGCTCCTGGCCGAGCGCAAGCTGCCGCTGGTGGATGTCGCCCTCTCGTCCGGATTCTCGAGCCAGGCCGCCTTCAGCACAGCCTTCAAGCGGGTGACGGGCTGCACGCCGGGGGAATACCGGCAGCTTTCGCCCTGAGGCGCCGGGCAAACAGCAGGATCGCGTAACGGCCGGAGCAAGTCCGCGAAAGACCGTTGCCGCGCCCTGCCCGCATGGTGTCCTCACCTGAAGATCCGGTGTGGAGACGAGGATGCATCGGTCAGCCGACACCCCTGCCGCCCGGATCGCGCTCCGCCCGCTGCCGCACAGCCGGCGGCCTGCCCAGGAGCCGGGGCTGCGCCCGCGCACGGTCGAACCCAAGCGGGAGCCCCGGCCTGACCTCGAGCGGGAGCCCCGTCCCGAACCCCTCCGCCTGACGCGTCCGCCGGATGCCGAGACGGACGGCATCGTGGTCTTCGATCCCCGCGCGGCCGGGTGCCCGGCGGCCCCGCAAATCCAGATCTACGGCGAGGGGCTGCTGATCCGCGCGCTGCTCACCGGCGACGGGGGCGGGGCGGCCGGCGGTCCATTCCGCTCCGCCCCCGAGCGCGTCTGCGCCAGCACCGTGACGCTCCTCGACCATCGCATCCGGCCCCCCGCCGCCGGCCGGGGCAGTGGGGTACAGGTCTGGCTGTCGCGCCGGATTCTCGCCGAGATCGCCGAGAGCATGGGCCTCGTGGACATCGATCCGCTGGAGGCCCTGAAGCCGGTCGACGGGAAGGTCCTGGTCGACCCGACGATCCACGACCTCGCCGCCAGCGCCGCCGCCACCCTCGATCGGCCGGATCGCGGCGCGGCCGTCTTTCGCCTGCAGATCGGCCGGGCCATCGGGGCGCATCTCATCGGGTTCCATGCCGATCCGGGCCTCACCGCCGAGCCCAAGCGGGGCGGCCTCGCCCCCTGGCAACTGCGCCGCGCCCAGGACCGGCTGCGCACCGAGCTGGGCGATACGCCGAGCCTCCCGGCCATCGCGGCGGCGTGCGGCCTCTCCGTGAGTCATTTCGCCCGGGCGTTCCGCCAGTCGCTCGGGGTGTCGCCCCATGCCTGGCTCGTGCGTCAGCGCATCGCCCGGGCCAAAAGCCTGATGCGCGGGCGCGGCTCGTCGCTGGCCGAGATCGCCCTCGCCTGCGGGTTCGCCGACCAGAGCCACTTCACCCGCGTCTTCGCCCGCGAGGCGGGCATGAGTCCCGGCCGCTGGCGCCGGATGGTCGAGTCGGACGAGCCGGACAGGGATCGCAGGGATGCCCCGGCGTGCCGGCGCCCAGTCGGGAAGGGGTTCGTCGGGAAGGAGCCTTGTCGGGAAAGGACCCTGGCGTGAGCGCGCGGGCGGCCCCATGATCGCGGAACCACAGGGCGGTCCCGGCACGCCGTGCACGGCCCGGACGGCGACACGAGGCAGCGAGGCGCGGACATGAACAGTCCCCTGCAGCAGGACGAGACCCGCCGCTTCGCGCGGGCGCAGCTGCGTGGAGAGATGCTGGATTGGCTCCTGGCCGGAACCCGGGGGGAGCGCTTCCTCGACGACATCTTCGTGGCGTTCTGCTGGCGCCTGCGCGAGGCGGGGATTCCGGTGGCGCGGGGCACGATCCACCTGCGGACGCATCATCCCCTCTGGCTCGGAACCCGCATCCTCTGGCGGACCGGCGCGGCGGCGGCGGAATTGCAGAACTTCGAGTACGGCATCGTCGACACCGACTCGTTCAAGCTCAGCCCGGCCGCCGAGATCTTCAACGGCGCGGAGCGGGTCCGCAAGCGCCTGGAGGAGCCGGCGCAGCCGGCGACGGATTACGGGATCTACAGCGATCTGCGCGCAGAGGGCCTGACCGACTACGTCGCCTGGCCGCTGCACTACACCCTCGGCAAGAGCCACATCGTCACCTTCTCGGCCGATCGGCCCGGCGGGTTCGCGCCCGACGACCTCGACCTCCTGGCCTCGCTCCTGCCCGCCCTGTCGGTGGTGACGGAGGTCCGGCACAAGAACCGCCTCACGCGCCTGCTCCTCGATACCTATGTCGGGCCGCATGCCAGCGAGATGATCCTCAACGGGGCGACCCGGCGCGGCAGCGGCGTCACCGTCGAGGCCGCCATCATGGTCATCGACCTGCGCGGCTTCACCGAGATCTCCGAGCTCTGGCCGCGCGACGACGTCATCTCGCTGCTCAACGACTACTTCGACGCGATCTCCCTGCCGATCGAGCGGCACGGGGGCGAGATCCTGAAGTTCATGGGCGACGGCCTGCTGGCGATCTTCCACCTCGACACGCCGGCCGCCTGCACCGCCGCGCAATCCGCCGCCTGGGAGGCGCGCGCCGCCATGCGGGCGCTCAACACGGCGCGGGCCGAGCGCGGACAACCGCGCCTCGGCTACGGCATCGGCGTCAATGTGGGCGCGGTGATGTACGGCAATATCGGCTCGCGCTCGCGCCTCGACTTCACGATCATCGGGCCCGCCGTGAACGTGGCGGCCAGGCTGGAAAGCCTGACCAAGGTCCTCGACGTCAGCGTGCTGTTCTCGGCCGCCTTCGCGGCCCGCTCCGGCGACGGGCACCGGCTCGTGCCCCTCGGGACCTTTCCCCTGCGCGGTGTCGGCGATCCCCTGGAGGTACTGGCCTTCCCGGACGACGCGGAAACCGACATGTGACGCCGCGGCCCGTCCGCCGACGGGACCGGTCGCGAAGACCAGGCCGTCCCGGAAACGAGAAAGGCCAGCCTCGCGGCTGGCCTTCGGACGGTCGCAGCGGGATCGAGGCCGCCGCTTACGCGCCGCTGCTTACTCGGCGGCGGTCATTTCGGGCGAGAAGTGACCGCACCAGTCGGCCGCGCCGACCACCGGCCACAGGCCGTGATCCGACGGACCCGGCTGGTTCACCGGCGGGTTGAACCGGCACAGGCCCTCGTCGGCCGCCGCGGCGGCGCCGTTGACCTTGTGCTCGTCGAAGAACTTGCAGCTCTCGCACTTCGCGTTCGCCATGTCGGTGATCTCCAGCCTGCGCGGCTCGGCGCCGCTTCCACTTACGAATTAGAACAGATCCAATGTAGACGTCAACCGTCTTGTGGCGGCGCGGTTCCCTGCGGGCGGCCGGGATCGAAGCCGCGAGACCCGGCGCCGCGCTCTAGGCGGCGTCCGAGCGTATTCCGGCGGGTCGCGCTTTGGCCTATCAGGCCCGCATGTCCACCACGCCCGTCGCCCCCGACGACATCGCCCACGTCATCCAGATCGCCCTGGCGCCGGCATTCCTGCTGACGGCCCTCGCGACCCTGCTCAACGTGTTCTCGACGCGCCTCGGCCGCGTCGCCGACAAGGTCGATGCCGCGGCCGCCGGGCTGCGGACCGCCGACCCGCGCGAGGCCGTCCGCCTCTCCCGGCAATTGTCGTATCTGCGGCGGCGCTCCTTCATGCTGGACGCCGCCGTGGTCCTGGCCTCCACCGGCGCGGTGATGACCGGGATCGCCGTGCTGACCCTGTTCGTCGGGGCCTTGCGCGATGCCGCGACCGCCTCGATCCTGTTCGCCTGCTTCGGCGTGGCGCTGGTCTGCACGGTGGTCGCGGTCTGCGCCTTCCTGGCCGAGATCCTGATGGCGGGGCGCGGCATCCGGGACGAGGTCGACCGCCAGCAGGAACATGCGGGGGAACGGGGCGCGTCCTGAGCCGCGCGAACGGGTCTCGCGGCCCACGAGGGGCTGGCGTGCGCGCGAGCGGTCTCGATCATCGGGCCGCACCCTGATACGCGCCAATCCGCCGGCAGGGATGGGACGAGGTCCGATGAGCGTCGAGACAGTGAAGGCGGATGTGGTCGTCATCGGAGGCGGCATGGTCGGGCTCGCCTCGGCCATCGCCCTGCGGGACCGGGGCCTCGACGTCCTGCTCTGCGATCCCGGGGAGGCGCGGGCCCGGACCTCCTACGGCAATGCCGGCGTGATCAGCCGGGGCTCGATCTTCCCGATGTCGAGCCCGGCCCTCTGGGCCAAGCTGCCGACCTACCTGCGCAACGCCGATCGCGGCCTGCGCCTGCGCCACACCCACGTCGCCCGCGTCCTGCCCTGGACGGCGCATTTCCTGGCCTCCGCCCGGACCTCTGCCTGGGAGCGGGCCGCCGCGTCCCTGCTGCCGCTGACGAACGCGGCGCTGCCCGCGCACCTCGCCCTGGCCGAGCGGGCGGGCGCCGGCCACCTGCTGCGCCGCTGCGGCTGGATCAAGCTCTACCGGACGCATGCCGCCTTCGCCGGCGCGGCCCTGGAGCGCGCGATCCTGGGGCGGCACGGGGTCTCCTTCGAGCTCCTCGACCCGGACGATATCCGCGCCGCGGAGCCGGCGCTGATCCGTCCCTACGCACAGGGCATGCTCCTGCCGGAGACCGGCGCCGTCAGCGATCCGGGCGGGCTGCTGGAAGCCTATCAACAGCTCTATCTCGGGCTCGGCGGACGAACGCTCCGGATGGTTACGACGAGCCTTTCGCCCGAGGGGGAGGGCTGGTGCGTCCAGCACGAGGGCGGCACGGTGCGGGCCCGCCAGGTCGTCCTGGCGGCGGGCGCCGCCTCCGGCGAGATCGCCCGCGGCCTCGGCTACCGCTTCGCCTTCGCGGCGGAGCGCGGCTACCACGCCCACTACGCCCTGCATCCCGACAGCCCGCCGCTGACGCGCCCGGTCCTCGACACCGGCGCCGGCTCGATCATCGCGCCGATGGGCGAGGGACGCGTGCGCGTCCTCTCCGGCGTCGAACTCAATGCCCGCGAGGCGCCCCCGGACTATCTCCAGATCGAGGCCGCCGCGCAGGAGGCGGGCGGAACGCTGCGCCTGGGCGCGTCCCTGGACAACCGACCCTGGATGGGCGCGCGCCCCTCCACGCCGGACGGCCTGCCGGTGATCGGGCCGGCGCCCCGGCATCGCGGTCTGATCTTCGCGTTCGGCCACGGCCATATCGGCCTGTCCACGGGGCCGATCACGGGGCGCCTGGTGGCCGATCTCGCCACCGGCGCCGCGCCCGCCATTCCGGTGGCGCCCTTTGCGCCGGAGCGCCTCCTCGGCTGGCCGCGGTGGAACCCGGCGCGGGCGCGCGCACGCGCCGATTGACGCCTCACGCGGGAGGCGGCATGCCGGGAGATCGCGCCAATCCCTCGTTCGCGGACAACGGTCTCCATGCGCCTGAGTGTTCGCCTCGACGGGGGCATGTGCCGCCGTTGGCACCTCCGGCTGATCGAACGCCTCCTGCGCCGCCCCGGGCTGTCGGTGTCCCTCGACCTCACGCCGGGTCCGGGGGCGCTGCCGCCGAACGCCGCGCTGCTGTTCCAACTCGAGGCGATGCTGCGCCGGCTGCCGCGCACCGGGCCGGCCCTGCGGGTCGAGCGCGCCGATCTCCAGTCTCGCGCGTCACCGGCCGGGCCAGCCCCCGACCTGATCCTCGACCTCTGCGGCGACGCGGTGGGCCCGGCGGGCGTCCCGGTCTGGCGCCTCGCCTTCGACGGGGCCTGCGGCGAGGCGGCCCTGCTCGCCTCGCTGCTGGCCGGGCGGCCGCCCGTGGTCAGCTTAGTTGAGGCCGGGCGGATCGTCGCTTCCGGGCGGGTCGGGACCGAGGCGCTGGGCGTCATGCTCACCGCCTTCGAGGATGCCCTGGTCCGGACCACGAGCCTGATCCTGGCCGCCCTCGGCGGAGCGGGGCCGCGGCTCGCGCCCGATGGCGTTCCGATCCCGGGCCCGGCGCCGACCGGCTTCACGGCCGCCGCCCTCACGGTTCGCGCCGCCCGCACCTGCGCCCGGATGGCCGGCCGCCGGCTCTACGCCCTCTGCACCTGGGCGCCCCATTGGCGGGTCGGCTGGCGTCGGCTCGACGGTCCCGACCTCATCGACCTCCAGGCCCATCCGGAGACCGGCTGGCACGCCCTGCCCGACGACGGGCGCCGCTTCTACGCCGATCCGTTCCCGATCGCCGATGCCGCCGGCACGGTGCTGTTCGTCGAGGATTACAGCCATGTCCTGCAGAAGGGCGTGATCTCGGCTGTGCGGTTCGGCGCCGACGGTCCCCTCGGGGCGCCGGTGCCGGTGCTGGAGGCCGCCCACCACCTCTCCTACCCGTTCGTCTTCGCGGAGGAGGGGGCCTACTGGATGGTGCCCGAGAGCGGCGCCACCGGAACCCTCGACCTCTACCGCGCCACCGCCTTCCCCGGCGGCTGGGTGAAGGAGGCGACCTTGATCGCGGGACTGAACGCCAGCGACCCGACCCTCCTCCGGCACGACGGCCGCTGGTGGCTGTTCGCGACGGTGCGGGACGACGGCGAGCATGATGGCCCCTTCGCCGCCTGGGGGTCGAATTCCGACAGCCTGCACCTCTGGTCCGCGCCGGATTTCCGGGGGCCGTGGACGCCGCATCCCGCGAATCCGGTGCTGGTCGACGTCGCCGCCGCCCGGTCCGGCGGGCGCATCGTCGCGCGGGACGGCGCGCTGTTCCGCCCGGTGCAGGATTGCCGCGAGAGCTATGGCGGCGCCCTCGGTCTCGCCCGCATCCGGCGCCTCGACCCGGAGGGCTATGCCCAGAGCGTGGAGATGATCCTGCGCGCGGGGCCGCGCTTCCCCGGTACGGGCCTGCACACCCTCAACCGGACGCAGCATTTTGAATTCATCGACGGCGCCGGACGCGTGCGGCGACGCTTCCGCACCGGGCCGGCGCGCGCTTCCGAAACCTGACGTTTCGCAGCCACTTACGTCATCACGGACATTTTAATCTTGCCCCAGGAACAAACGCGGGTGCCCACGCTTGTGCCACCGCTGGTGGGGGCAGGGCGTCCGGTCCCCCGCGAGCCCGATCTCACATCGTCCTGCTCGAACGTCCGGAAGGGCCCCCTCATGGCCGAGCCGCTCTCCTCCCGCACCACTACGATGCGAAATCCCTCGACCCGCGCCCTGCGTGGCCTCGATGCCCTCAACTTCTTCCTCGCCGACGTCCGCGACGGCCTCGGCCCCTACCTGGCGATCTACCTGATCGCGGTGCGCGGCCCGGACCAGGGCTGGAACGAGGCCACCACCGGCCTGATCATGACGATTGCGGGCATCGCCGGCCTCATCGCCCAGACACCGGCGGGGGCGCTGATCGACCGGACCAACCACAAGCGCGCCATCGTCATCGCCGCGGCCGTGGCGGTGACCGTGAGCTGCCTCGTCCTGCCCTTCATCACGAACTTCTACGTGGTGGCCGCGACCCAGTCGGTGGCCGGCATCGCGGGAGCGATCTTCCCGCCGGCCCTGGCCGCCATCACTCTCGGCGTCGTCGGCCCGAAGATGTTCGCCAAGCGCATCGGCCGCAACGAGGGCTTCAACCATGCCGGCAATGCCGCCTCGGCGGCGATCGCGGGCGGAACGGCCTACTTCTTCGGACCGATCGTGGTGTTCTGGCTGATGGCCCTGCTGGCCGTGTGCAGCATCGGCGCCATGCTGATGGTGCCGGCGGATGCCATCGACGACGACATCGCCCGCGGCCTCGACCAGACCGAGACCCAGGCCCGCGCCGAGGGCCAGGAGGAGCCCTCGGGCCTCACGGCGCTCCTGAAGAACAAGTACCTGCTGCTCTTCGCGGTCCTGGCCGCGCTGTTCCACCTCTCGAACGCCGCGATGCTCACCTCGGTGGGCCAGCTGCTCACCAAGCTGTCCGGCAAGGACAACGCCACTTCGCTGATCGCGATCTGCATCGTGGCCGCGCAGCTGGTCATGGTGCCGGTGGCGGTGTTCGTGGGCGCCAAGGCGGACGCGATCGGGCGCAAGCCGATCTTCCTTGCGGCCTTCGGCGTCCTGGCGATCCGCGGCGTGCTCTACACCCTGTCCGACAACCCGTTCTACCTCGTGGGCGTCCAGCTCCTCGACGGCGTCGGCGCCGGCATCTACGGCGCCCTGTTCCCCGTGATCGTCGCCGACCTGACCCGGGGGACCGGACGCTTCAACGTCTCGCAGGGGGCGGTCGCCACGGCCCAGAGCCTGGGCGCGGCGCTCAGCGCGACGCTCGCCGGCGTGATCATCGTCTCGGCGGGCTACTCCACAGCGTTCCTGTCGCTGGCGGCGATCGCGGGTCTCGGTTTCGCCCTCTACCTGTTCGCGATGCCGGAGACGCGGGGCTACGAGCCCGGCCGCTCCGGTGCCGATGGCGGTGGCCTGACCCCCGTTCCCGTCGCGGCGGCCTGATCCGCATGAGCGCCACCGACGACATCCTCGCCTTCGCGCATATCGGCGACCTGCACCTGACCGAGGCGGACGCCGACAACGCCCGCGACCTCCACGCCATCGTGGACCAGATCAACGCCGTGGACGGGCTCGATTTCGTCTACGTGCCCGGCGACAACGCCGACAACGGCGCGCCCGAGCAGTACGCGCTGGTCCGGGCCGAACTCGATCGCCTGCGTCGCCCGGTCCACGTCATCACCGGCGACCACGACATGGAGAGCGGGAGCCTCGAGGCCTTCTATGCCGGCCTCGGCGCGCCGCAGCTGCCCTATGCGGTGACGGTGTCGGGCACCCGCTGCCTGTTCCTCGACATGTGCGGGCCGGGCTCCGGCGGGCCGGATTTCCGCCTCGG
Organism: Methylobacterium sp. BI1; assembly: GCF_056680125.1. Classification (NCBI taxonomy): domain Bacteria; kingdom Pseudomonadati; phylum Pseudomonadota; class Alphaproteobacteria; order Hyphomicrobiales; family Methylobacteriaceae; genus Methylobacterium; species Methylobacterium sp. BI1. Next base: position 1,147,810 of record NZ_CM155267.1, read on the forward strand.
CGCCGAGCAGCTCGCCTGGCTCCGGCGGGAGGTCGAGGCGGCCGAGGCCGAGGGGCACGATTGCGCCCTGTTCATGCATAGCTACCCCGCCGACCTGACGGGGGAGGGCGAGGCTGCGGCGGTCGCCGAACTCGTGCACCGCTCGCGCATCCGCCTCGTCGAGATGGGGCACACCCACTACAACGAGCTCGCCAATGACGGGCGGACCATCTACGCGGCTACCCGCTCGACGGGGCAGATCGAGGAGGGGCCGGTCGGCTACACCATCGCGGCGATCGACCGGGGCGTGGTGAGCTGGCACTTCAAGGAACTGGCGCAGGGCTGGCCGTTCGTGATCGTCACTGCGCCGGCCGACCGGCGCCTCGCCCATGCCGAGGATCACATCGTCTCGGGCTCCACCGAGATCCGCGCCCTGGTGCTCGGCGCCGGCCGCATCGCCGTCTGCGAATTCAGCATCGACGGCGGTCCCTGGCGCCCGATGCGGCGTGCCGAGGGCGAGCGGCGCTTCCGCGCCACCGTCGACTGGCCGGCGGGCGCCGGGCGTCTCACGGTCCGGGCGCAGGATGCCGAGGGCGGCGTCAGCGAGGACCGGATCGAGCCGGCCGGCGATGCCGGTGCCCTGGTCACCTCCAAGGGCCTGGGCAGCGACGCCGATTCCGTCGGGACCTGGCCGGACCGGGGCATCCTCGGCACCCAGCTCGGGCCGAACCGCAACGGGCGCCATTGGTGAGGCGCACCCGCCTCGCCTGACTTTTTCTCGATCGAAGGACGCCGAGCCCGATGGGTGCGCTGACGCTGACCCCGAACCTCGTCACATGGGCGATCGCCGCCGTGGCCACCCTGGGGGTGATCACCCGTCCGTTTTCCTGGCCGGAGGCGATCTGGGCGGTACTCGGGGCCGCGGCCCTCGTGGTGTTCGGCCTGATGCCGGCCGGGACCGCCTGGGAGGGCGTCCTGAAGGGCACGGACGTCTACCTCTTCCTCGTCGGCATGATGCTGATGTCCGAGGTGGCGCGGAAGGAGGGGCTGTTCGACTGGCTCGCCGGCATCGCGGTGCGGGCGGCCAAGGGCTCGGCCACCCGCCTGTTCACCCTGATCTACGCGGTCGGCACGGTGGTGACGGTGTTCCTGTCCAACGACGCCTGCGCGGTGGTGCTCACCCCGGCCGTCTACGCCGCCACCAAGGCCGCCAAGGTCGAGAACCCGCTGCCCTACCTCCTGATCTGCGCCTTCATCGCCAACGCGGCGAGCTTCGTGCTGCCGATCTCGAACCCGGCCAACCTCGTGGTCTTCGCCGAGCACATGCCGCCGCTGACGCAGTGGCTGGCCATGTTCGCGCTGCCCTCGGTGCTCGCCATCGTCGCCACCTACGCCACCCTGCGCCTGACCCAGAATTCCGTCCTGCGCGACCAGCAGGTCGCCACCGATGTCGAGGCCGTGCACTTGTCGCGGACCGGGCTCGTCGCCGGCCTCGGCATCGTCGCCACCGGCGGCGTGCTCATCGGCGCCTCCGCCCTGGGACTCGATCTCGGCCTCCCGACCTTCGTGGCCGGCGGCCTCACCACGGCCGCGGTGTTGCTGATGAAGCGCGGCGGCCTCGTCGAGGTCGCCAAGGACGTGTCCTGGAGCGTGCTGCCCCTGGTCGCCGGCCTGTTCGTGCTGGTCGAGGCCCTGGAGAAGACCGGCGTCCTGCGGATGATCGCCGATGCGCTCAAGCAGGCGGCCTCCGCCTCGCCCGTCGAGACCGCCTGGGGCGCCGGCACCCTGATCGCGGTGCTGTGCAACCTCGTCAACAACCTCCCGGCCGGCCTCATCGCGGGCGCCGCCGTGCAGACCGCCCACGTGCCCGACAAGGTCGCGGGTGCCGTGTTGATCGGCGTCGACATCGGCCCGAACCTATCGGTGACGGGCTCGCTCGCCACCATCCTGTGGCTGACCGCGATCCGCCGCGAGGGCCAGGACGTCGGCTTCTGGCGCTTCCTCAAGCTCGGGCTGCTCGTCATGCCGCCCGCGCTGCTGCTGGCGCTGGCCGGCCTCCTCCTCGTCTAGTTCCCACGCGTCCTCAGCCCGAAGTCTTCGGCCCGAAGTCCTCAGCCCGAAGTCTCCGGTCGAAAATCCCTCAGCCCAAGGTCCCCCGTGAACGCCGCACTGCTCTATCCCTTCATCCTCGTCGCAGGCGTCCTGCAGGCGCTCGGCAACTCGATGAACGCGCAGCTGCGCGGCCGGCTCGTGAATCCCTGGCTCGCCGCCTCGGTCTCGTTCCTGCCCATCGTGTTCGTGTTCGCCACGCTGTTCCTGGTGATGCCGACGCCGCTTCCGACCCTGGAGACCCTGGGCAAGATGCCCTGGTACGCGCCCCTCGGTGGCGTCGCCGGCGCGGTGGCGGTGTTCGGCGGGCTCGCCTTCATCGACAAGGTCGGCGCCGGGCCCTTCAACGGGCTGACCCTCACGGCCAACATCCTCGCTTCCCTCGCCATGGATTCCTTCGGCCTGTTCGGGCTCCAGGGCGGCGGCTTCAAGCTGATGCCCTGGCTCGGCGGGCTGCTGATGGCGATCGGCGTGTTCTTCATCGCCCGCACCACCGCCGACACCGGCGGCGACAAGGACGGCGGGCACGGCCTCAACCCGAAGCTGCTCTACCCCTTCATCGTCATCGCCGGCATCCTGCAGGCCGTCGGCGTCGTCTGGAATTCGCAGCTGCGCGGCGCCCTGGTGAACCCCTGGCTCGCCGCCACCGTCTCCTTCCTGCCCGTCGTGTTCGTCTTCGTGCTGGTGTTCCTCGTGCGTCCGACGCCGCTGCCGACGCGCCAGGACGTGTCCGGCGTGCGCTGGTGGATGCCGCTGGCCGGCATCACCGGGGCCGTGGCGGTGTTCGGCGGCCTGCTCTTCGTCGACAAGGTGGGGGCGGGCGCCTTCAACGGGCTCCTCATCACCGCCAACCTCCTGACCTCGGTGGCCCTCGACCATTTCGGCTGGGTCGGCATGAAGCAGGTCAAGGCCGGCCCCGCCCGTCTCGGCGGCGCCGCCCTGATGGTCGCCGGTATCGTCCTGATCTCGGTGTTTTGAGCGGCTCGTACGTATTCGAAAACGCGAAGCTTGAGGACAAGCGGTTGCAGCCGCCGGGAAACGTTGGCCTTTTCGGCGCCCGGCGTGCTAAACCTCCGACGATCCCGCCCGGAGCCGATCCGCGTCAAGGGTGTGTGGACAGCCTCTCGTGCCGCCCGATTGCCGTCTCCCGGCCGAGTCCGGCACGCGTCACGACCTGATCGGTCACCGAACTCCGGCGCCCGGACCGCCCACGCGGCCGCGCCGACGGGTATCTGCGACGCCGCGCCGAGCGCGTGCGGGAGGGTTCAAGGACAGGAATGCGATGAGCGACGAGACCGACGCCCGGACCCGATCCGAGGAGCGCGCCGAGCGGGCCGAGCGGATGGCCAAGGAAGGCGCCCAGGCCATGGCCGAGCATCTCGCCTCGGTGAAGGCCGTGGACGAGCGGACGGTGAAGCTGCGGGCCCTGCGCCTCGCCAAGGAGGCCGCCGACGCCGAGGCGAAGGCCGCCGCGCCGCCGCCCGCGCCGAAGCGCAAGCGGTCCTGAGACGGCCCGGCGGAGGAGAAGCCATGGCATTCGATCGCTCCCGTCGACCGAGCGACCCGCGACAGGCCGCCGAGGCGGCCTTCAAGGCCGCCACCACCAAGCCGGTCGAGACGGCCAAACCGGTCTCGGCCACACCGGCAGCCCCGGCTTCCGCCGTTCCCGGCGCCCGGGAGATGGTCAGCCTGCGCCTCGACCGCGCCGTCCTGGAGCATTTCCAGAAGGACGGCCCCGGCTGGCAGGACCGCATCAACGCGGCGCTGAAGGCCGCCGCCGGCCTTTGAGTCAGGCGGCGGATCGCCTCAACGCCGCAGGACCGGTTCGGTCGATGGCACCTAGCCGAAGCCGCCCCGCTTCAGCCGCATCACGGTGCGGTCGAGGGCACCAAGGAACGCGGAGCGGTCGCGGGCCGAGAACGGCTTCGGCCCGCCGGTGATCGCACCGGCCTCGCGCAGGTCCTGCATCAGGTTGCGAGTGGCCAGCGCCATGCCGATGCCGCTCTCGCTGAACGGCTTGCCCGTGGGTGCGAGCACCTCGGCGCCGGCCTTCACGCAGCGGCTGGCCAGGGGCACGTCGGCCGTCACGACGATGGCGCCGGGCCGGGCCCGCTCGGCGATCCAGTCGTCGGCGGCGTCGAACCCATCGCTCACCACCACCCGTTCGATCCAGGGCTCCCGCGGCAGGGCCAGGAGGCTGTTGGCCACGACGTAGACGTGCAGTCCGTAGCGGCCCGCGACCCGGTAGGTCTCGTCCTTCACCGGGCAGGCATCCGCGTCGATGTAGACGACGATGGTGCGGGCGTTGTCGGCCTCGCTCATTGTGCCGCGACCGCGTGCGGGGGCACGCCGGACTCCACCGTCTCCGTCCCGACCCGCTCCAGGGTCGAGACACTGAGGGGCTGGCCGCGCCCGCGCAGGGCGTGGGCGCCGAGGGCCCGGGCGCGGATGCCCGCGGGCAGGCGGGTGATCCGGGCCAGCAGGTCGTCGGAGACCAGGATCTCGGTGCCGAGGGGCCGGCACAGGGATTCGATGCGCGCGGTGACGTTCACGGCATCGCCGAAATACGCGATCTTGTGCCGGTCGACCCCGACTTCCGCCGTGACGATCGCGCCCCCGTGCAGGGCCGCGCGCAGGCGCGGCACGGTGCCGAACCGCGCCATCCAGGCCTCGGATTCCGCGTCCAGGCGGTCCATCACGTCGAACACGCAGGCGACGCAGCGGGCATCCTTCAGGCCGCGGGCCATCGGCCAGGTGATCATCGCCATGTCGCCGATATAGTCGTCGATGGAGCCGGCATTGCGCCGGACCGGCTCGGCGAGGGCTGCGAAGACCGCGCCGAGATAGGCCTGGGCCTTCAGGTCGCCGTGCGTCTCGGCGAAGGCGGTCGATCCGACGACGTCGAGGAACAGGAAGATCCGCTCCTCCCGCACGGGCTGGTGGTAGCGCCCGACGAGAAAGTTTACGAACACCTCGCCGCCGATGAGGTCGCGCATGCGGATGACGAAGACGAGCATCGCCGAGACCGCGAGGCAGTAGGCCAGCACCCGCGGGGTGATCCGCACCGCGTGGCTGAGGTCGTCGTCGGTGAGTCCGAGGGCCCAGACCAGCAGCCCGCCCAGCGCGATGCCGGCGGCGATCATCAGCACGTAGGCGAACTCGGCCGCGGGCACGTAGAATTTCGCCGGCATCCGGCGCATCCGCGCCTGCAGGCCGCCCAGGATCATGCCCCGGTCGAAGGCGAGCGTCGTGCCGCCCACGGCGAGACCGTAGGTCAGGCCGGCGAGGGGCGTCGCGCCCCCGGCGAACAGCACGTTGTAGAGCAGGCCCGCGCCGCCGCAGGCGATGAGGATGAGGAGCCAGAACCAGCGGTGCTGCGGCAGCATCAGCGGCGTCCCCCGTGCGGTGTCCCGGCGGGGGCCGGCGGCGGCGATCCGGCAGGGGTGGGGGAGAGTGCAGCGCTGCGCAACGGATTGGCCCCTTCGGGGAAGGGTCCGGAGGCGGCGCAGCCCCTTGGCGCGCCGAGCTTCGAACCCCGTCCTGATCATCGCCCCATGATGGCGCGAGTAAGGCCAAGGTGACGCAGGCCGGCGGATCGGGGACCGGTGTGGCCGCCATGCGTTGCCTGGGGAGATCACCATCTTGGGAGCGCGGCGGATGCGGAGCAGGACTTTCGGTGCGGCGGGGCCGGCGGTGCCGGTCATCGGACAGGGCACGTGGCACCTCGACCAGGCGGATCACGCCACCGCCCGCGCGACGCTGCGGGCGGGCCTCGACGCCGGCCTGACGCATATCGACACCGCCGAGATGTACGGCGAGGCCGAGCCCCTGGTGGGCGAGGCCATCGCGGGCCGGCGCGCTGAGGTGTTCCTGGTGTCGAAGGTGGTGCCGGGCAATGCCAGCCGGGCCGGCGTAGTCGCCGCCTGCGAGCGCTCGCTGAAGCGCCTCGGCACCGATCATCTCGACGCCTACCTGCTGCACTGGCCCGGCCGCGTTCCGCTGGAGGACACCATCGCGGGCTTCTCCGCCCTGAAGCAGGCGGGCAAGATCCTGTCCTGGGGGGTGAGCAACTTCGACGTCGCCGATCTCGACGAGGCCCTGGCGATCGCGGGGCCGGGCGAGATCGCCTGTAACCAGGTGCTCTACCACCTGCAGGAGCGCGCCATCGAGCACGCGGTGCTGCCCTGGTGCCGGCGCAACGGGGTCGCCCTGGTCGGCTATTCGCCCTTCGGCAGCGGCGACTTCCCCGAGCCTCGGAGCCCCGGTGGCCGGGTCCTCGCCCGCCTGGCGGAGGCGCATGGCACGACCGCCCGGGCCATCGCCGTCGCGTTCCTGACACGGGAGGAGGGCACCTTCACCATCCCGAAGACGGCGCGGCCCGAGCGGGCCCGGGAGAACGCGGCGGCGGGGGGCATCACGCTGACGCCGGAGGATTGTACCGCCCTCGAGGCAGCCTTCCCGCGCGGCCCGCGCCCGCGCAGCCTGCCGATGCTGTAGCGCCCCGGGCGAAGTTGTGGCCAATGGCCGGGGATGATCCGGGGCCGACGGTCGGCGCCGGATCTGTGTGAGGAGTGCGAGCGATGGTGCGATGGCTGGGTGCGGTCGTCCTCGGCCTGTGCTGCCTCACCGGGAGCCCGGCGCTGTCCGAGGAGTCCGAGCGCGACACGCGCAATCCCGACCAGCCCAACGGCGAGACCCTGACGATCGACGAGAAGGGCATCACCCTGCGCTTCCCGGATGTCGCCAAGCTGCGCATCGGCGGCAAGCTGCAGCTCGATTACGGCGCGGCCGCCATCCGGCAGGCCGGTTTTCCCGAGCCCTTTCCGGAGAACTTCGCAGTGCGCCGGGCCTGGATCGAGAGCTACCTGACCCTCGGCAAGAGCCTGGAACTCGCCTTCCAGTACGATTTCGCCGACCCGATGCGGCCGATCAACGACGCGGCCGCCGCCTATACGGGCCTGGAGGACACCCTCCTGACGGTGGGCAACATGAAGGAGCCCTTCAGCCTCGACCAGTTGACCGGCGACAACACCACCCTGTTCACCGAGCGCTCGCTCGCCGACGCCTTCGCGCCGGCCCGCAACTTCGGCTTCGCCCTGGGCCGCCACGGGGAGGACTGGACGGTGGTCGCCAGCGTCTTCGGCGGCAACGCCAATTCCGGGGTGGGCAGCGAGGGCGTGGCCGCCACGGGGCGCGCCACCTACGCGCCGATCCGCGAGGACGACCGGGTTCTGCACCTCGGCCTCGCCGGGAGCTTTCGCGACCTGCCCCGCGATGGGCAGGGACTGTCGCTGTCGAGCCGGTCCGAAGCCTTCCTGTATCAGCGCAACTTCGTCGATACCGGCGACATCCGCGACGCGTCGGGCATCCGCCGCATCGGCCTCGAAGCGGCCTATCGCGACGGCCCGTTCCTGGTCCAGGCCGAGTACATCCGCACGGAGGTGGAGCGCTTCGGGGGCGCCCGCACGGTCGGCTTCCAGGGCGGCTACGTCCAGGCCAGCGTCATCCTCAACGGCAAGGGGCGCGCCTACAAGCTCGCCCCCGATTACGGCGCCACCTACGCGGTCTTCTCCGGCGTGCAGGTGGCGGAGTCCGACCGGGTCTCGCGGGGCGGGATCGGCGTGTTCGAACTCGGCACCCGCTTCAGCGCCATCGACCTCGACGATGCCGGCATCCGCGGCGGCATCGAGCGCGACGTGACGGTCGGGCTCAACTGGTATCCCGACCGCAACATCCGCGTGGTCGCCGACTACGTCCGCTCGCATACCAGCCCGTCGGCGGTGCAGGGCGGCCGCACGATCGATGCGGACAGCTTCATCGGGCGGTTTCAGCTCTACTGGTAGGCGGCCCGACGCCTCCGAAGCCCGTTGGGCAGGCTTGCGGCCGGCCCCCGGGGCGGTGCTACGATGCATGGGCAGGCCGGGCCGCGCCCGGCGATCCGGGTCGGCGTGACGATCCATGGAACGCACGGAAGTCCTGATCGTCGGCGCCGGGCCCACGGGCCTGGTCCTCGCCCTCTGGCTGACACGGCTCGGCATCCGCGTCCGGATCGTCGACCGGACGGAGGGACCCGGCACCACCTCCCGGGCGCTCGGCATCCAGGCGCGCACCCTCGAACTCTATCGTCTCCTCGGCCTCGCCGACGCGGTCGTCGGCGCGGGGCACCGGGTTCCGGCCGTCAACGTCTGGGCCGCCGGCACGAAGCGCGCCCGCGTGGCCTTCGCGGCCGACCCGCGGGACCCGACGCCCTATCCCTTCCTGCTGATCTACCCGCAGGACGCGCACGAGCGGCTCCTGATCGATCGCCTCGCCGCGGTCGGGATCCGGGTCGAGCGAGAGACCGAACTCGTCGGGTTCACGCAGGACAGGGCACGGGTCGTCGCCACCCTGCGCACGGCCGAGGGCGCGCAGGTCCAGGTGGCGGCCGCCTACCTCGCCGGGTGCGACGGCGCCCGCTCGACGGTGCGCGAGTCCCTGGGGATCGGGTTCCCGGGCGGCACCTACGCATGCGTCTTCTACGTCGCCGACATCGCGGCGGAGGGCCCGGCCATCGACGGGGAGATCCATCTCAACCTCGACGGGGCCGCCGATTTCCTCGCCGTGTTCCCCCTGGCGGAGCGGGGGCGGGCGCGCCTCGTCGGAACGGTGCTCGACGATCACGCCGGCCGCCGCGAGCCCCTCACCTTCGACGATATCGCCGCCACCGCCCTGGAGCGGCTGCGGATCGTGCCGCGGACCGTGAACTGGTTCTCGACCTACCGGGTGCATCACCGGGTCGCCGACCGCTTTCGCGACGGGCGCGCCTTCCTGCTCGGGGATGCCGGGCACATTCACAGCCCGGCCGGCGGGCAGGGCATGAACACGGGCATCGGCGACGCGATGAACCTCGGCTGGAAGCTCGCCGCCTGCCTCCGGGGCCGGGCCGACGACGCTTTGCTCGACACCTACGAGACCGAGCGGATCGGCTTTGCCCGGCGTCTCGTCGCGACGACGGACCGGGTGTTCACCCTGGCGACGTCGGAGAGCCGGTTGGCGCGGCTCGGGCGGACGACGCTCGCGCCCCTGCTGGCGCCGCGCATCGCGGCGTCACCGGCCCTCCGGCGCTTCCTGTTCCGAACGATCTCGCAGATCGCCCTGGCCTACCGGCACAGCGCCCTCAGCGCCCTGCGGGCGGGCCGGGTCCATGGCGGGGATAGGCTGCCCTGGGTGCCGGGCGCGGAGGCGGACGGCTCGGACTGGCAGGTGCGGATCCACGGGGCGGCGGCGCCGGACCTGACGCGCTGGTGCGCGCAGCAGGGTCTGCGCCTGCAGGTCTTCGCCTGGAGTCCGGAGGCCGAGCGCGTGGGCCTCGCCCGGAATGCCCTCTACCTCGTGCGGCCCGACGGCTACGTGGCCCTCGCCGATGCGGAAGCCTCCGTCCCGACGCTGGCCGCCTTCCAGGCGCAGCACGGGCTGACCTGGAGCGTCGACCGCTGACACGGCTCCGGCTGGAAGGGCGCCGGACCCGACCCCGCGGGGGATCAGCCGGCCCGGGAGCCGGCGCTACTCGCCGACCCCGAACAGCTTCTCGAGGAAGTTGCGGTCGTCCTGGCTCGGGCCGCGGCTCGCATCCGCGTGGCGGGCCGCCGGGCGCGGCGGAGCGGCGGCCTGCGGCTCGCCCAGGAGGGCGCCGATCAGGCCGCCCGGGGTGCTGTTGGTGACGGCGGGCTCGGACGGGCCGCGGTTGCGCCAGCGGTTGGCGCCCGGGAGCATCACCGGGCTCTGGCCCTTCAGCGCCACGGTCATGTAGGCCTTCCAGATCTCGCCCGGCAGGTTGCCGCCCGAGACCTTCTTCGTCGGCTCGCCGTCGTCGTTGCCGAGCCAGACGCCGGTCACGAGGGTGGCCGAGTAGCCGATGAACCAGGCATCGCGAAAATCCTGGCTGGTGCCGGTCTTGCCGGCGAGGTCCCAGCCCGGAACCTCCGCCTTCTTGGCGGTGCCGGTGACGAAGGTCTCGTGCATCATCGCGTTCATCATCGAGACCGCATTGGCGTCGATGACGCGGCCGAGACCGCCGTCCTTGCGCTTGTAGAGCACCTTGCCGTCGGCGCTCTTCACGCTGGCGATGATGTAGGGGATCACCCCCGTGCCGCCGTTGGCGAAGGCGGCGTAGGCGCCCACCATCTCCAGGGGGGTGACCTCCGAGGTGCCGAGCGCGATCGAGCCGTTGGCCTGCAGCGGGGAGGAGATGCCGAGGCGCTGGGCCGTCTGCACCACGGTCCTGGGCCCGACCTCCTGGCCGAGGCGCACCGCCACGGTGTTCAGGGAGAGCGCGAGGGCGTCGCGCAGGGTCACCGGGCCGCGGTAATCCCGGGAATAGTTCTCCGGGCTCCAGCCCTTGATGCTGATCGGGGCGTCCTCCCGCACGGTGTCGGGGGTCAGGCCGTGCTCGACCGCCGCGAGGTAGACGAAGGGCTTGAACGACGAGCCGGGCTGGCGCTTGGCCGTGGTGGCGCGGTTGAACTGGCTCTGGGCATAGTCGCGCCCGCCCACCAGGGCGCGGATCGCCCCGTCCGGCTTCATCGAGACGAGGGCGCCCTGGGCGACGTTGTAGCGGCCGCCCTTCTGGTTCAGCTCGTCCACCAGCGCCTTCTCGCCGGCGCCCTGGAGGCCGGTATCGACGGTGGTGGCGATGACGATGTCGCTCTCGAACTTCGGCACGAAGTCGTCGAGGACGTCCATGACGAGGTCGGCGACGTAGTTGGCCGAGCCGCCGCCGCGCACGCCGGCGGGCCGGGCCGGGCTCGCCAGGGCCAGCTTGACCTCGGCGGGCTTGGCGAAGCCGAGCTCCTCCATGGCGGCCAGCACCTGGGCAGCGCGGGCCTGGGCCGCCGGCAGGTTGCGGTTCGGGGCCAGGCGCGAGGGCGCCTGGACGAGGCCGCCGAGCATCGCGGCCTCCGCGAGGGTCACGGATTTCGCCGGCTTGCCGAAGTAGCGCTGGGCCGCGGCCTCCACGCCGTAGGCGCCGGCGCCGAAATAGACGCGGTTCAGGTAAAGCTCGAGGATCTCGTCCTTGCTGTACTTGTGCTCGAGCCAGAGGGCGAGGATCGCCTCCTGGATCTTTCGCGACGCCGAGCGCTCGGGCGTCAGGAACAGGTTCTTGGCGAGCTGCTGCGTCAGGGTCGAGCCGCCCTGGGAGACGCCGCGGCGGGTCACGTTCTGGGCGACCGCGCGGGCGATGCCGACGGGGTCGACACCGAAATGGCTGTAGAAGCGCCGGTCCTCGATCGCCACGAAGGCGCGCGGCAGGTAGGGCGGCAGTTCCTTGATGCCGACGACCCGGCCGCCGGTCTCGCCGCGATTGGCCAGGAGCGAGCCGTCGCTCGCCAGGATCGCGATGTTGGGCGGGCGCTTGGGTACCGCAAGCTGGTCGATCGGCGGCAGCTGCGAGGCGTGGTAGGCCACGAGCCCCGCGATGCCGATGACGCCCCAGAGGCCGAGGACGAGGACGCCGTAGACGAGCCGGCCGAGGATCGAGCGGCGGGCCCGGCGCGGCGCCTTGCGCAGCGCCCGTGATGGGGCGGGGGCACGGCTCTTCGCGCCGCGGCCGCCCTTCGAACCTGACTCGCCTCGTGCCACGCCGCCTCCCGCGCGATCGGCGCGCGAGAGCCGCAGGTCGAGATCGGCCGGGTCCCCGACGCGGCCCTCGGGCACGTCGAAGTTCGGCTCCCCCCTGCCTGCGCCGCCACGTCCCTTCGCCATGCGTCCCGTCTGCCCCAAGGTTCGTTCGCGATTCGAGCGACCCTGCTTGCGCACGGTAATTGCGGCGGGTTTAAGGGGTGTTAACCGGCTGATTTTTCAAAGCTTTGAAAAATCAGGGGAAATTGCACGGCCTTCGCGGTTCGTGCGCCGGATGTCCGAGCGGTGGCCACGGTCGCCGGATCATCCCTTCTTGCGCAGGGGCCGAACCGACACGGAGCCCTGATCGCTGAATCCGGTGGCGGCGGCGAAGGCCTGCAGGTCCGCGCCTTCGGGACCGGCCAGCAACTGGATCTCGCCGCACCCGGCCGAGCGCGCTGCCTGCGAGGCCGCCTTCAGGAGGAGGCGGCCGATGCCGCGCCGTCGGGCGTCGGGATCGACCAGCAGCGTGGTGATCTGCGCCGTCGGCAGGCTGGCCGAAAGGGACCGATACCAGTGCAGGACGACGAGGCCGCTCGGGGGACCCCACTCGACGGCGACGAGGGCCGCGCCCGAGCCGTGCCGAAGGGCTTCGATCCGCTCGGCCAGGCTCTCGGCGGCGACCGGCGGCCCGGCGCCGCGCAGGAGTTCGGCGAGGCCCGCCGCGTCGCCGACGTTCGCCGCCCGGATCTCGAGGCCGTAACGGCTCGCCACGCCTCACTCCGGTCGGCTCCCCCGGCCGGAGCCGGCGGAGCGAAGATCTTGCGGGCTGATCTAGTGGTCTGAGTTAGAAGTTCTCTGACAGAAGCGTCCGACGCTTGCGAGGATCGCATCAGCGGGTTTGGTCCAGACGAAGGGCTTTGGATCGGTGTTGGTCTGAGCGATGTAGGCGTGGATCGCAGCTTCGAGATCGCTGGTCTGTTGGAAGGCACCACGCTGCAGACGTCGACGGGTGAGCAGGGCAAACCAACCCTCGACGAGATTGAGCCATGATGCGGACGTCGGCGTGAAATGAAGGTGCCAACGCGGACGCTTCACGAGCCAGTCGTGGATCAGCTTGGTTTTGTGGGTGGCCGCGTTGTCGAGCACGAGGTGCACGTCGAGATCGCTTGGGACGGCCGCTTCGATCTGATCGAGGAAGTCGCGGAACTCGACCGAACGGTGCCGGCCTGTGCAGTGGCCGATCACCGTCCCGGCCTGGACGTCGAGGGCGGCGAACAGGTCGGTCGTACCCTGGCGACGATAATCGTGAGTTCGGCGCTCCGGCTGGCCGGGCCGCATCGGCAGCACGGGGGCCGTGCCCGTCAGCGCTTGGATCTGCGGCTTCTCGTCGACGCACAGCACCACGGCACGATGCGGCGGAGCCATGTAGAGGCCGACCACGTCCCGGACCTTGTCGACGAAGGCGGGATCGGTCGAGAGCTTGAAGGTGTCGGTCTTGTGCGGCTGCAGCCCGAAGGCACGCCAGACTCGCGAGACCATGCTCTGGCTCATGCCGACCCGCCGGGCCATGGCGCGGGTCGACCAGTGGGTGGCGTTCTCTGGCTGGCTCTCCAGCGTGAGGGTGACCATCCCTTCGATGGCCGTGTCCGTGACGGCACGTGGCGCACCGGAGCGGGGCAGGTCGACGAGGCCGTCGAGGCGATGAGCGAGGAAACGGGCGCGCCACGTCGTGACGCTCATCCGGCTGACGCCGAGATCACGGGCAACGCCACTGTTGGTCGATCCCGGCTCGGCGCAGGCCAGCACGATCCGCGCGCGCTGAGCCAAGGCTTGGCCGACATTGCGACGGCGGATGAGCCCCGCTAGGCGCGTGCGCTCGTCCTCAGTCAAATGGAGAGGAGCAGGTTTTGGACCACGGGCCATCGGTCACCTCCGTGCGGACATCCCCCACACGTAGGTGCAAGCTCAAAATCTGCAACAGAACTTCTAACTCAGACCACTAGTCCCGACGCATCAGGCCGAACAGGGCGAAGCCGGCCAGGGCCGCGAGGCCGAGGGCGAGACCGCGATTGTCCTGGAAGCGGCTCGCCGCCGCTTGTCCCGCGGCCCGCAGGTCGTTGCCCAGGGGCGAGCCGCTGAGGATGCGCTCGGCGCGGTCATGGTTCTCAGGCCGGGTCGCGATCGAGACTTCGAAAGCGTCGTCGTCCAGGCGATCGATCTCGATGCTGTTGCGGGCGAAGCCGGCGCGCGACAGGCGGTCCCGCGCTACGCGGGCAGCCCTGAGGGACGGAACGGTCACGGTCGCCAACACGCTGTCAGACATCAAGTTTTCTCCCTGTTCGGCAGACCCAACCTCGGCCGCGGGAATACGGTTCCGTGAGCGCGGGTTCCGGGCGTGCGGTGCGGCCCGGCCTTAAGCTTCCGGCAACCACCCCGGACCTAAGCCCGGGCCTCGCCCGGCGGGTCCCACCCGCGCGGGCCGTGACGAGGAGCCTGCCGGACTTGCGCGATCCGTTCGTTCCTGCCGCCCTTGCCGACCGCCTGCGGGAGAAGCGCCGCAGGCCGCGGTCCCGGGAAGCCCTGGCCTACGAGCCGGCCAAGCCCGTCTTCGCCGAACTCCTCGATGCGCGCGGGCACGGCACCGGCCAGTTCGTGCGGCTGTCGCAGGGTATGGTGGAGGCGATCACCCGGGGCGCCCGCGGCGAGTCCTGATCGACCGGGGTCAGCGGTCGCAGCCGATGCAGATGTCGCGCACCACGCGCTCGCGCCCGTGGCCCGTGCGCTGGTTCGGCAATTGCCCGTTGAAGGCGTGTTCGGCCGCGCGGGTCGCCGACGGCACCGGCTTCGGCGGCTCGGGCGCGGCCGACCGCGGCGCGGGGGCGGTCAGGGCCATGTACTGCGCCGCGGCGGGCGCCGGAGCGAGGCCGGGCATCAGGCCCGCGAGGGCGAGGCCCAGGGACGCCCACAGGGGTCGGGGGCGAAGCAGCGGGGCGGTGGCGGGATGTCGCGTGACCATCGAAGCCTCCGTTCGTGCGCTCGCGCCGCGCATCGGCACCGTCCGCCCTCTGGCCATCATGCGGCGATCGATCATGCGGCGATGCGGCGTCCGGCCTGACGGGAACGAGGGCAGCCAGGGATCGTTCCCCGTCCCTTTGACCGGTCCCCGGGGCCGGATGGGACCGAATACATGCTGCACCTCCTCGTGGCCGACGGAAACGATCGGTCCGGACGGGCCGATCACGTTTCAGCCACCGGCGTCACCTCGGCGGAAGCCTATGCGGAGGTCCTGCGCCAGGTCTCGCCGGGGGTCGACTGCACCCTGATCAACCCCGCCGACGCCGATGCGGCCCTGTCTCCCGGGACGACGCTCGGCGGTTTCGACGCCTTGATCCTGACGGGCTCGACGCTTCACGTCAGCGACGAGTCCGACGCCGTGCGGCGCCAGATCGCCCTCGTGCGCGACGCCCTCGGCACCGGTCTCCCGGTCTTCGGCTCGTGTTGGGGCGTCCAGGTCGCCGCGGTGGTGGCGGGCGGTCACGCGGCCCGCAATCCGAAGGGACCGGAATACGGGTTCTCGCGCGATCTCGTGCGCACCGAGGCCGGTCGGGCGCATCCGCTCCTGGCCGGGCGCGGCGAGCGCTTCGACGCACCCGCCATGCATCTCGATGCCGTCATCACGCCGCCGGCCCACGCCACGGTGCTGGCGGGCAACGGGGTGCTGTCGGTCCAGGCGATAGAGATCCGGCACGGACCGGGCGTGTTCTGGGGCACGCAGTACCATCCCGAGCTCGACCTCGACGCCCTGGCCGCCATGCTGCGCCTCAGCGCCGACGACGTGGTCGAGGCGGGCGCGCTGCCCGACCACGCGGCCGTGGAGGCCTATGCGGCCGACCTCTGCCGCATCCATGCGGAGCCGGAGGGCCATCGGGACCTGATCGCCCGCCACCGGCTCGGTCCCGACCTCGTGGAGCCGGCCCGTCGGCGGGCTGAGATCGGGAACTTCCTCGACCGTCTCGTCCGGCCCCGGGTCGAGGCCGCGGCCTGAGGGCTCAGACCGTGCGCAGGGCGGCAGCGCCCGGCCGCGGGCGGGCCCCGACGATGTGGAAGGCCCGCGGTCGCACGAACAGGAACGACAGCCGCGTATGGCGGACCATCCGCTCGAAGGCCAGCGGAACCAGGATCGCCACCACCGTGACGACGAGGCTCGCCAGGCCGATATCGGCGATCGCCTCCGACTTCACGATCAGCGTGCGGGTGAGGGCCATCGGCAGGAAGAACGCGAGGTAGATCACGATCGAGCGCTGGCCGCAGGCCCGCAGCGCCGCCGTTACCGGGCCGCCGGCCCGGGACATCAGGGCGCCGATGGCGACGATCGCGAGGGCGCCGGCGCCGCTCAGGACGAGGGCGAGGCCCGGGAGGTTCGCCAGCACCGGCACGGCCCGGATGCCCGTGGGCACGAAGACCAGGGCGGCGTTGACCACGGCCCAGAGCGCCAGGCCAAGCAGCGCCGCGCGGGGATGGCGCTGCACGCGGTCGGCGAAGGTGAAGATGCGCGCGGCGAAGAGGTAGCCGACCAGGAACCAGACGTAGCGGTCGCAGAACTCGTCGATCAGTTCGAGGCCGGTATGGATCGGCAGGACCTGCAGCAGCGCCGCGCCGCCGAGGAGCCACGCCGTCGGCACGGACCGCAGCGCCTTGGTCAGCACCGAGAACACCGCCAGCAGGTAGATGAACCACAGGGTCGAGTAGGGCTCGACCACGGCCAGGGCCAAGTGCGCGGCGAAGGCGCCCGGACCGGCTCCGTCGGTGATCGGCCCGTACTTGAAGGCCGACTGGATCAGCACCCAGAGCACGTAGAAATAGACGAAGTGCACGAGGCGCCGGTCGAGGAACAGGCGCCAGTCGCGGTCGATGACCCGGCCGAGGAACAGGCCCGACAGCAGGAAGAAGTCCGGGATGCGGAACGGGCGCGCGAAGGCCACGACGGTGTGAAGGAAGCCCTCGCCCTCCATGGCGATCCCGGTGCCGAGCGTCGAGTGCATCATCACCACGAGGATGATGCAGAGGCCCTTGGCGACATCCACCCAGGCGAGCCGGGCGGCCTCTTCCGGGGATCCCGCTGCGACCCGTCCCGCTCCGTTCGCCGATCCTTGTTCCGCCGTGACCGCCGCCATGATCCGTCCCCGCCCACAGGGCCGCGATCCTTCGGCGCCAGGTCTTAAGGATGGCGATACGGCGGGGATTGGTCGCCGATCATGCCGAACGGAAGGTAAAGGCCGGGCCGGGTCTTCCTGCGGGCGAGGGCGCCTTCCCGGGATGCGCGACCCCGTACAGGCTCAGACCTCTTCAAGCCCAGACCCGTGCAGGCGTCAGTGCGGGTCGCGCTTGGCGCCCCGGCGGTCGCGGGTCATGCGGGTCGCGGCGTGGAAGTCGTCCGGCTTGGTGCGGACCCAGGCCAGGAACTCGGCCAATGCGGGCGCCGCCCGCAGGGCCTCCACGTCGGCGAGGCGGCGGGCGATCTCGGCCTCGCTGAAGCGGGCATGGATCGCCGAGTGGCAGATCTGGTGCAGGCGCACCGTGCCGGCCCGTGCCCCGCCCTTCAGCTTCGGGGTCAGGTGGTGCAGGCTCGATTTGGCATGGGCCGGGATCGGCCGCTCGCAGAGCGGGCAGATCACCGGAGCTTTGGCCTGCGGACCGTGCGTGGTCGGGTCGTCGTCGCGCCAGAGTCGGGCTCGTCGTCCCAAGGGGGTCTCTCCCGTCGGATGCGTGGCTCAAGGGGCCGCTGCCGGGACAAGCCGGCGGCAGGCGAGGACGTTCGGATGGAACAGGGCCGCGGCCGCGCGGTCCTGGGTCCCGAGAATGGAAACGTGGTCGCCGGGGATGACGGTCAGGTGCGCCCGCGCCCCGGCCTGGGCCGCCAGCCGCTCGGCATGCGCCAGCGGCACCACCGGGTCGTCCCGGCCGTGGACGATGACGATCGGACCGCCCGCGTCGGCGATGCGCGCATCGGACCGGAAGGTGTCCCGAAGGAGCAGGCGGGTCGGCAGGAAGGGGAAGCGCCCGGCGACGATGGCGGAGAGGGAGTCGAAGGGCGCCTCGAGATAGAGGCCGAGATGCGGCCGGGTCTCGGCCAGGGCCACCGCCACCGCCGCCCCGAGGGAATGACCGTGCAGCAGCACCGGGGTTCCGGGAGCCCGCGCCTGCACCATCGCGTAGGCCGCCTCTCCGTCGGCGATCAGCCCGGCCTCGCTCGGGCTCCCGGTCGAGCCGGGATAGCCGCGATAGGCGATGGCGAGGACGCCCCAGCCCGCTGGGCGCCAGGGGGCGCCGGCGAACCGCGCCGCAGCGGGCTCCGGCCGCGAGCCGTTGCCGTGGAAGCTGAGCACTACCGGACAGCCCGGCTCCGGCGCGCGCCAGAACCCGAGCAGGCGCTCGCCATCGGCCGTGGGCAGGCTCACCGCCACCGTGCCCGTCGGCGCCGGTCGGACGGCGGCGGGCGCCTGGCTGCGGAAGGCGCCCGGATAGATCAGGTGGCGCTGGAACACGGTCAGCAGCGTCACCGCCAGGACGGAGAGGCCGAGGACGGCGGTGGCCACGAGGGAGGCGAGGAGGCGCATGCGCTGGATGACGGGGAGGCCGCGACCGAGCGACGCCCCCGGGCCAAGCTGGCGGGGCGCCGAACCGTGCCGGACCCTGGGATGGAAGGGACACTTTGGCGTGCCCGAGAGGTAGGGCTGGACTTTGGCGTGTCACCAGCGATGTTGCGTCGCGTGAATGCTCTTGCGCCCGTCCTCGCCCCGAGCGTCCCCCCGATGACCCGCCACCGGTCCGACGCGCTGCCATCGGTCCGGCGCGGCGCGGCATGAGGGACGCGGCCGGTCGCGTGGAGGGCATGGGCGATCCGGGCCTGAGCCCGAACGCGCTCCTCGTGGGGCTGATCTTCTGCGGAGTCGGCTTCGGTATCGGCGCCGGGGCGCTCGTGGGCTCGGGCGCCGCCTTCGTCTTCCTGATGTCCGGCTGGGTGCTGGGCCTGTGCCTGCACGAGTACGGCCATGCCCGGGCCGCGCTGCTCTGGGGCCTGCCCCGCACGGGCGCCCTCACCCTCGATCCCCTTCGGGCCCCCAACCCCGTGGCGACCATGCTGCTGCCGGCGCTGTTCACCATCATGGGTGGCGTCGGATTTCCGGGGGGCGTGGGAATGCCCGACGGCGCCGGCGGTTCGTCCAAAACCCCGTTGAGCCGGGGACGGCAATCGGCGGTGGCCGCTGCCGGCCCGGCGATGAGCGTCCTCTTCCTCGTCGTGCTCGCGCTGCTCTACTCCCTGGCGAGTCCCGGCGCCGCGACGCTGAGGGCGGTGCTCGCCGTCTCGGTTCTGTTCCAGGGAACGGCCCTGGTGCTGGGGCTGATGCCGATCCCGGGGCTCGACGGCTACGGCATCGTCCGGCCCTGGCTCTCCGGGCCGCCGGCTTCGCCACCCGCCGCGCCCTGGAGCATGGCGGACCGGATGGCCCGGCATTCGGGTCTGGTGCTGCTGGGCCTCTTCCTCGTCTCCGCCGCCTTCACCCGGCCGCTGTTCCGCGCGAGCCTGCTGTTGACGGACCTGTTCGGGATCGATCTCGCAGATGTGATCGCAGGGTTCCGGCTGGTGCGCCTGTGGTGATCCGCTCCGTCAGGACGAGAAGCGCGAACGGAAGACTTCAGCCCATCGCCGGATGATCTGCCGGCGCGGTATGTACGTTAACGAGCGCAGCCGTACTCTTGCGATGCGTGCTGGGGCCAGCGCGCTGTTCGTCTCGAATTCAGGAGCGACGCACCGGCCTTCACGATCCTCGAGGCGGGAGCGGGTCATGCGGGAGGATGCACCGGGGCATTGGACGCCGTCGTCCGGCTACCGCGTACTGCTCCTCGACACTGCCGGTCGCGTCCTTCGCACCAAGTCGCTCGCGAGATGCACCGAGGCGGAGGCGCTGGATCGGGCGCGGGCCTTCATGGACGGCCGCTCCGTCGAACTCTGGGACGCGGGGCGCCTGATCCGGCGGCTCGAGGCCCCGCACAATCCGACGGCGTAGACCAGGGCGGGCGGCCCGGGTCCGGCCGCGGCGTTCCGGCCGCAACGTTCCGGACCCCTGGGAACCGGGCTTTCGTGCTAGGTGCGCTCGGCCACCGGATTCCGACGCGATCCGGCGCGGCCCGGTGGAGAGACCCTGCGATGGCCCTCAAGACGACGTTCCTGGTGCAGACCTTCGTGCTGAAGCGCAAGCGGCTCTCGCCGGGCGACCGCGAGGTGGCGGTGACGGAGAGCGGGGCCCTGAAGAAGGCCGAGGCGATGGCCGCGCGCTTTCCCGGCACGGCAGCGATCAAGGTCGTGGCCGACGACGAGACGGGGGAACTGGAGAGCGCCGCGATCCTGGGCAGCTTCGGCGAGGTGCCGGACGACTTCGCCGAGAGCCTGCAGGGCTCGTGAGGCGGAACGCGTCCCGGCCTTCGCAGACCTCGAAGGGGCCTTCAGGACGTAAAAAAGGGCCCCGCCGCGTGGCGGAGCCCCTTCCGATGGGTAGGGAGCCCGTCAGCCGTTACGGGCAGGCGTGGCGCTGGCCGTCATTACCGAGATAGGTCCCGGTGCGGCGGTCGTAGGACCGGAAGCGCTGGACGCAATAGGCCACGTCCTCGCCGCTGGTCGCGACCTCCGGGCCGGCCTCGTAGCCCGTCGCGGCATAGCCGCCACCGTAGGGCGCGTAGCCGCCGTAATAGGCCGGTGCGTAGCCGCCGGCGTAATAGTCGTCGCCGTAATAGCCGCCATAGGCACTGCCGAGGCCGTAGCCGATCCCGGCACCGGCGAGACCCAGCCCGAGCCCGAGGCCCAGGCCGCCGTAGCCGCGGCGGTAGCCGTAGCCCCGTCCGGCATAGGCACCGCCCCGGTTGAACCCACCGCGGTTGAATCCGCCGCGATCGCCCCGGAAGCCGTTGCCGGCGGCCAGGCCCGCCCCGGCGCCGACGGCACCCACGCCGATGGTTCCGCCTCGGTTGAAGCCGCCCCGGTTGAAGCCACCCTGCGCAAGGCCGCCGCGGAAGCCGCCACCGCCGAAGTTGCCTCCGACATTGCCGCCACGGAACCCGCCGCCCTGGGCGAGGCCGCCGCGGAAGCCGCCGCCGCCGAAGTTGCCGCCGCGGAAGCCGCCGCCACCCAGGCCGCCGCCGTGGAAGCCGCCGCCACCGCCCCGGAAGCCGCCACCGCCGCCACCCGGACGCGCGTCCGCGGCGGCGGGAATCATCGAGAGGGCTCCGACCAGGGCGGCCGAGGCCAGGAATATGCGTTTCATGGGAGAACCTGTGGTTCGCGTGCCGACCCCGAGGGTCGAACTTCTGGTGAACGAACGCGGGGGCTGACGATAAAGTTCGTTTCGCACCCTATTCGCCGCACGGCGTCGGGCCGGCGATTGACAAATCGGCCGCCGCCCTCGAATCTGGAAACATTCCGAGGGGGGCTCCGAGTACGGGAGCTGAGATTGGGCGCGTCGCCCTGACCCTTGAACCTGATCCGGTTCGTACCGGCGGAGGGACGGGAATCTCCTCGACGACGCGTCACCCCAGGCGTCATCCCATCCGACCCCGCCGCCGATGAACCGGATCGTCTCCCACGCCAGGAGCGAAACCGATGAATGCACCCGTTCTCCCGAAGGACCTTCCGCAGGGCCAGCCCCAGGCTGTGACCACCGGCCCGATCATGGGCTCGCGCAAGGTCTACGCTCCCGTGGCCGGGCACGACGACATCCGGGTGCCGTTCCGCGAGATCACGCTCAGCGATCCGAAGGAGGCCCCGGTGCGGGTCTACGATCCGTCGGGCCCCTACACGGAGACGGATGCCAGGATCGACCTCCATGCCGGCCTGCCGCTGGTGCGCGAGCCCTGGATCGCCCGGCGCGGCTACGCCACCGTGACGCCGCGAGCCGTCAAGCCCGAGGACAACGGCTTCGTGCCCGAGGACAAGCTCGTGGCCCCCTGTCCGGCCACCCGCGAGATCCGCAAGGCCGGCCCGGGCCAGATGGTGACGCAGTACGAGTTCGCCCGCGCCGGGATCATCACCGAGGAGATGATCTACGTCGCCAACCGCGAGAACCTCGCCCGCCAGACGATGCTGGAGGGCGCGCAGGCCGCGCTCGCCGACGGCAACAGCTTCGGCGCCGCGCTGCCGGCCTTCATCACGCCGGAATTCGTCCGGGACGAGGTGGCCCGGGGCCGCGCCATCATCCCGGCCAACATCAACCACCCCGAGGTGGAGCCGATGGCGATCGGCCGCAACTTCCTGGTGAAGATCAACGCCAACATCGGCAATTCCGCCGTGACGTCGTCGGCCGCCGAGGAGGTCGAGAAGCTGGTCTGGGCGACCCGCTGGGGCGCCGACACGGTGATGGACCTCTCGACGGGCCGCAACATCCACAACATCCGCTCCTGGATCGTGCGCAACTCGCCCGTTCCGATCGGCACCGTGCCGATCTACCAGGCCCTGGAGAAGGTCGGCGGCGACCCGCTGAAGCTCGACTGGGAGGTCTTCAAGGACACGCTCATCGAGCAGGCCGAGCAGGGCATCGACTACTTCACGATCCATGCGGGCGTGCGCCTCGCCCACGTGCCGCTCACCGCGCGCCGGGTCACCGGCATCGTCTCCCGCGGCGGCTCGATCATGGCGCGCTGGTGCCTCGCCGGTCACCGCGAGTCGTTCCTCTACGAGCGCTTCGACGAGATCTGCGACATCATGCGGGCCTACGACGTCTCGTTCTCCCTGGGTGACGGCCTGCGCCCCGGCTCCATCGCGGACGCCAACGACGCGGCGCAGTTCGCCGAGCTGGAGACCCTGGGCGAATTGACCAAGATCGCCTGGGACAAGGGCTGCCAGACCATGATCGAGGGCCCCGGCCACGTGCCGATGCACAAGATCAAGGTGAACATGGAGAAGCAGCTCGTGGAGTGCGGCGAGGCGCCGTTCTACACCCTCGGCCCGCTGACCACGGACATCGCCCCCGGCTACGACCACATCACCTCCGGCATCGGCGCCGCGATGATCGGCTGGTTCGGCTGCGCCATGCTCTGCTACGTCACCCCGAAGGAGCATCTCGGCCTGCCCAACCGCGACGACGTCAAGGAAGGCGTGATCACCTACAAGATCGCGGCCCATGCCGCCGACCTCGCCAAGGGCCACCCGGCGGCGCAGCTGCGCGACGACGCCCTGTCGCGGGCCCGGTTCGACTTCCGCTGGGAGGACCAGTTCAACCTCTCCCTCGACCCGGACACGGCCCGTGCCTACCACGACGAGACCCTGCCGAAGGACGCCCACAAGGTCGCGCATTTCTGCTCGATGTGCGGCCCGAAGTTCTGCTCGATGAAGATCACGCAGGACCTGCGCGCCGAGGTGCTGGCGATGGAGGCGGCCGGGCAGGTCTTGGGCGAGGCCGCGCCCCTGAGCGCGGCCGAGCGCGAGGCCGGCATGGCGGCGAAATCGGCCGAGTTCCAGGCCGAGGGCGGCAAGCTCTACGTCGACGCGGCGGAATAGGCCGCTCGTCCCCGGATCGGTCACCGGCGTTTGACCGGTCCGGGGCAAGGACGAAGGGGAAGGATCGCCCTCGGTGCCTTGAACGCGATTTGGGTGTCCGACCGGGCGCCGTACGCGTCATGGAGCGTGCTCAGCATGAGCGTGGCCGCGACGTCGAAATCAGGCGGCGTCCCGAGGGCGATCTCCCGGACATAGTTCCTTACCGGATCGGCCTGAGCGAAGCCCAGTCGGGCAAGGGCCTGGGCCGAAGGCTGCGAGAGTTCGAAGCGAAGGGTGTCCGTCCTGGGGCCATAGGCCGCCGAGGAGGCTTCGCAGTGCATCTGGGTATCCGAATCGAAGAAGATGCACTGGACGTAGCTCTGGCCCACATGTGCATCGCTCACGACGAGGAAACGATCCCGCGAGGTGGAGGTCGGGCCGAGCCGGTGAATGCTGCGCAGCCGCTCGACGACGGCGCATCGATGGGTCGCGACAAATTCCGCGCGTCCGCGATCCGCCGGGGCTGCGGCCGACACGGAACCGGCGGCGATCACCACCAGTGCGGTCCCGATGGATCGAAGGCCGACAGGCATCCCCGGGGTGGCATTCATCCTGGCGATTCCAGAACCCGACCGATGCGTGCGAGCCACGCGAGAATGCGCGATCTTTCGCGCAATGCAATCTTAAATTGCGTCGATGGCCTCGGCCGGGCTTGCCGGGACGATGCCGCTCACGCGAACAGCCCGTGCACGAACCAGCGCGCGGGCGTCTCCATGGTGGGGAAGCCCTCGCGGTAGACCCAGAGGCGGCGGCCGGCCTCGTCCTCGACCACGTAGTAGTCCCGCAGCGGACCCGGCGCCCGCCACCACTCGTCGGCGATGCGCTCGGGCCCGTCCGCATGGGCGACGCGGTGCAGGCGGCGGCGCCAGCGGAAGCGGTGCGGCGGACCGTCGGGGGCGAGGGCGATGACGTCCTCGGCGGCCTCGCCCCGGCTGAGCAGCACCAGGGGCCGGGGCGGCAGGCATGGGCTGGACGCCGGATCGGGCCGGGCTGCCGGCGCCGGGCGATCCGCCCGCCAGGGTTCCACGAGGTCGGCCCGCTCGGGCAGGTGGCTCGCGCGAAAGCCGAGCCGCATCATCCGCCGCCCGAGGCGCTGGCGCAGGGCATCGCCCAGGGGCCCGGCGCCGCCCCCCTCGGCCGGCGTCTCCACCAGCAGGCCCTGACGCGGTGCGATCGTGCCCGTGGCGGTGACCGCGAGGCCCACGGTCTCGAAGCCGAAGCCGGCATCGAGGGCCGGGCCGAGGCGATCGAGGCGCAGGCTCAGCAGGCGTGCGAGCTGGGCCGGGCACCGGCTCGGCAGGCTCATCCCGAGGTCGAGGGTCCGCACCACCCCGTCGACCCGGGTCAGGGACAGCCGCAGCGCCCGGGCTCCGAGGCCGGCCGCCTCCAGCCGGGGAGCCAGCCCCTCCATCAGGCCCGTGGCCGTGGCGACGATGGTCTCCGGCAGCCCGATCGGCTCGAGGAAGCCGCGCACGGCCTCGAAGTCGCGCGGGTCCTCGGCCGTGACGAGGGGCTCGGGCCGGCGGCCGAGGGCCTGGTCGAGGCGCAGCAGCAGGGTCTCGCCGAAGCGCCGGGCCAGGGGCGCCCGGGGCGCGGCGGCGAGGTCGCCGATCCGGCGCAGGCCGAGGCGGGCCAGGGCCTGCGCCGTGCCCGGATCGAGGCGCAGGGCCGAGACCGGCAGGGCCTGCAGGGCCTCCCCGTTGCATCCGGGCGCCACCAGGCCGCCGCCGCCGTAGCGGGCCAGGGCGAAGGCGCAGGCGGGCGTGTCCGCGAGGGCGATCCGCGCCGGGATCGCGCCCGCGCACAGGCGCTCGGCGAGGTCCGCCAGCACCTGCGCCTCGCCCCCGAACAGGTGGCTCGCCCCCGCGATGTCGAGGAAGAACCCGTCGCCGCCCTCCGCCGGGCCGTAGGGCGCCACGATCGGGGTGTAGCGCTTGGCCCAGAGGCAGAGCCGATGCAGGGCGGCCGCGTCCGCCTCCGGGTCGGCGGGATGGACGGAGACGGGCGTGCCGATCCGGGCCCGGGCCCGGGCCAGGGTCTCGCCGGGCTCGAGGCCGAGGGCCCGGGCGGCGGCGTCCACCGCGATCAGGCGCAGGCCGTTGGCCTCCATCGCGGCCACCACCAGGGGGCCATCCTCCTGAGCGCCGTCAGCCCGAGCGCTGGACGCGCCGGTCGGGCAGGCCCGCGCCCGCCTCAGCCGCGTGACCGGCCAGTGCTCCAGCCAGACCGAAACGATGCGCGGCATGATCCCACTCCAGAAGCCAGTGTCCGGTCCGCCCATTGCGGCTTCGGTCGAGGGTCACCTGCCAGCATGGCCGCTCGATGCAGCCGAAGCGGTCGCGCAGGGCTTTGCCGGCGGCGACCCGCCAGCGGGTCGCCGCCACGTTGGGGCTCTCCGCCTCGGGGGGCCGCAGCACGAGGAGGAGCAGGTCGGTTCGCCCGGCCGCCAGGTGGAGCCGGCGGCTCTGGGCCAGGGGCAGGGCGGCGTCGACGAGGCCCGCCACCGCGGCAATCCCCTGCGCCCGCAGGGATTCCTCCAGGGCCCGGTAGGCGTCGCCGTCGCTGGCCACCTCGAACAGCAGGAGCCGCCCCGGGTCGAGGCCGAGGCCGGCGAGCCCGTGCCCGTAGGGGAGGGGGTGGCCCTGGCCCACCACCAGCAGGGCCTCGCCCCGCACCCGGGCGAGGTGGCGTGCCACCAGCGCCAGGGCGAAGCCGAGGGCCGCCGGCTCGTCGCCCACCTGGGCGGGGGCGATCTCGTGCAACTGCCCGAGGGCGAGTCCACCCTGCGCGAGGCGCGAATCCACGTCGTGGATGCCGAAAGGAAGGGCCCCCCGGAGGACCGAGGCCCCTCCGTGATGGGCCACGAGGTCGCGCAGGGCGGCCAAATCCACGGGTTTCCCGTCCAGGGGCTCGGAATCCCGGGACGGCGATGCCCCATCCGCCCGGTCCGTCGACGCCATCTCGGTCTCCGCATCGGGAGGGTCTTCAGGGCTCTGTTTCATCGGCTCCGCTCCTTCCCGCTACGCTAAGAACAAAACAGGAACACACTCAATCGGTTTCCGGGGCGATTCAGAATTTCGCTGCGGCTCAAGGACTTGGCCTGTGGAAGGCTGTGGATGCCTGTGGATGGCGTCCCCCGAGCCCGCCTCCGTGCCACCCTTGACCCTGTGGCGAGGGCAGGGCAGCACTCCTCACCTGCCGCGCACAAGACGCGGATCAGCCGGGAGAACTTCATGCGTCTCGCTCGTGCCCTCGTGGTCCTGTCGGGCCTGATCACCGTCGCGGGAGGGCTCCCTGCCGCCGCGCAGACGGCGGCCCAACCCGGGGGCGATGCGTCCCGGGCCGCGTCCAAGGGGCGCCGGCCCCAGGTCGTGTCGCAGCCGATCCAGGTCTACGATGCCCGCTTCGAGAACGGGGACCTCCGCATCTCCGGCAGCGTGCGCAAGCCCGGCACGGTGGTGGTGCTCGACGAGGACATCTCGATCATTGCTGACAGCCGGGGCCGCTTCGTCTTCCGCCTGCCCTACGTGCCCACCAACTGCATCGCCACCCTGAAGGCGGGCGAGGACGAGCGCGAGGCGGTCATCGCCAATTGCGGCCCCGCCGGCCAGCCCGGCCCCAAAGGCGAGACGGGGCAGAAGGGCGAGACGGGCGACAAGGGCGAGACCGGTCCCGCCGGCCCGCAGGGCGTCGCCGGCCTGCCCGGTCCCCAGGGACCGAAGGGCGAACCGGGGATGAAGGGTGAGGCCGGCCCCAAGGGTGAGCCGGGGGCCAAGGGTGAACCGGGTCCGAAGGGAGACACGGGTTCGAAGGGCGAAGCCGGACCGAAGGGCGAGATGGGTGCGAAGGGGCCGGCCGGCGAGCGCGGCCCGGTGGGTCAGAAGGGCGACGCCGGTCAGGCCGCCCTGGCGACCGCCGCACCCGCATCCCCGTTCCGGGTGGTGCGCCAGGACACCTGCCCGGCCTCGGGCTGCGCGATCTCCTGCGAGGGCACCGAGATCTTGGCCTCGGCCCTCTGCCTGAAGGGCGGCAGCGCCATCGTGACGGCGGGGGCCGACGGAACCTTGAGCGCAGCCTGCCCCAGCGAGAGCCAGGGCCTCGTCGGCCTCTGCGCCAAGCGCTGAGCGGACGCGCGACCCGGGCGATCGCCCCTCGCCGAAACGGAGCCGTCCGGTGTAAGGACGCGCTTCGTTTCGCGCCGAAGCCGATCCTGCCCGTGTCGATACCGTTCATGTTTCCTCACTCTTCCCGCCCCGTTCCCTGTGCCCGCGGGGTCGCCCGATGAGCGTGGGCATCTGGGGCAAGCTCGGCGGGGCCGGCCTCGGCCTCGCCATCGGCGGTCCCCTCGGCGGCCTCGTCGGCGGGGTGGCGGGACACTTCCTGGTCGACCGCGAGGGCGCGCTGTTCGGCACCACGCCGCGCGATGTGGTCTTCACCACCGGCCTCGTGGCCCTGGCGGCCAAGATGGCCAAGTCCGACGGCGTGGTGACGCCGGCCGAGGTCGAGGCCTTCGCCAAGGTGGTGCAGGTCGAGGAGCGCGCCCGACCCGGCGTGCAGCGCCTGTTCGACCTCGCCAAGGGCACGGCGAACGGCTTCGAGGCCTATGCCCGCCAATTGGCCACCACCTTCCACGACGAGCCGGCCCTGCTGGAGGACGTGCTCGACGGCCTGTTCCACATCGCCAAGGCCGACGGCGCCATCCACGAGGCGGAGGAGCGCTACCTGCGCGCAGTGGCGGAGACCTTCGGCTACGACGAGGCCGCGTTCCGCCGCATCGCCGCCCGCCACGTCCGGCTCACCGACGATCCCTACCTCGTGCTCGGCCTCGACCACGATGTCGACGATGCCGGGCTGAAGGCCGCCCACCGCGCCCTGGTGCGGGAGAACCATCCCGACCGAGCCATCGCGCGCGGCCTGCCGCCGGAGGCGGTGGCCATTGCCACCCGCCGGCTCGCGGCCATCAACGCCGCCTATGACCGGATCAGCAGCGAGCGGGGCCTCACGTGAAACCGACGCCCGAGAGCCCCGTCGCCACCAGCGTCCACCCGTCGCCGAACCACGGCGAGCGGCGCTCCGGCCCGGTCGACCACCTCATCCTGCATTACACCGGCATGGAGAGCGCCGCCGCAGCCCTGCAGCGCCTCGCCAACCCCGTGGCGGAGGTCTCGGCCCATTACGTGGTGCTGGAGGATGGCCGCGTGGTGCAGATGGTGCCCGAGGGACGCCGGGCCTGGCACGCTGGCCAGGGCTCCTGGGCCGGGACCGGCGACCTGAACTCGCGCTCCCTCGGCATCGAGATCGTGAATGGCGGCCACGCGGGCGGCCTGCCGGCCTATCCTCGTGCGCAGATCGAGGCCGTGATCGCCCTGTGCGGCGACCTCGCCAAGCGCTGGAGCCTCGCCCCGCACCGGATCCTCGCCCATTCGGACATCGCCCCCGAGCGCAAGGAGGATCCGGGCGAGCACTTCCCCTGGGAGACCCTCGCCCGTGCCGGCATCGGCCATTGGGTGCCGCCGGCCCCGATCCGCGACGGGCGGTTCTTCGCGCAGGGCGATGCCGGCCCGCCGATCGAGGCCCTGCAGGCGATGTTCGCCCTCTACGGCTACGACCTGCCGGTGAGCGCCACCTTCGACGCCCGCATGGGCGCGGTGGTGACGGCGTTCCAGCGCCATTTCCGGCCGGCCCGGGTCGACGGCGTCGCCGACGCCTCGACCATCACGACCCTGCGCGACCTGATCGCGGCGCTGCCGGGACGGTAAGGTCTGACGATCTCAGAACGCGGCGCGTTCTCCTCTCCCCCCATGCGGGAGCGGGTGGCCCGCATCAGCGGGTCGGGAGCGGGGAGCGCCGGTTTCGGAGAAGATGCCCCCTCTCCCGCCTGCTCCGCAGCCATCCTCCCCCGCAGAGGGGAGAGGGTGGAGTGTTATCCGATCACGCCCGGTGCTGCATCGCCCCGCCGTCATGCCCGTGCGCCGCCTCCGGCACCGTGCCGCGGGTGCGCCACAGGCTGTAGGCGATGCCCGCGATCAGGAACACGACCGTGACCGCGAGGGAGACCCACGGCGGCACGTGGACGAGGTCGAAGGTATCGGCGACCACGATCTTCCCGCCGATGAAGATCAGGATGAAGGCCAGCGCCGTCTTGAGATAGGCGAAGCGGTCCACCATCGCGGCCAGCGCGAAATAGAGGGCGCGCAGGCCGAGGATCGCGAAGATGTTCGAGGTGTAGACCACGAAGGTGTCGGTGGTGATGGCGAAGATCGCCGGCACGCTGTCGACGGCGAAGATCACGTCGGCGCCGTTCACGAGGATGAGCGCCAGGGCCAGGGGCGTCAGCCAGAGGGCGGTCTTGCCGGTCTTCGGGTCGGCTTTTCGCACCATGAAGTGCTGCCCGTGCAGTTCGGGCGTGATGCGCAGGACGCGTTGCAGGAACCGGACGGCCCGGTTCTCGCGGATGTCGCCCGGCTCCTCGTCCTTCGAGAACAGCATCTTGAGGCCGGCGAAGATCAGGAAGGCGGCGAAGATCGACAGCACCCAGGCGGCCTGGTGCACGAGGGCCGCGCCGAGGCCGATCATCAGGCCGCGCAGCAGGACGGCGGCGAGGATGCCCCAGACCAGGACCCGGTGCTGGGCGGCGCGGGGGATGCCCAGGGCCGTGAGGATGACGGCGATCACGAAGACGTTGTCCATGGACAACGATTTCTCGACCACGAGGCCGGCCACGTATTCCTGGCCGGCCTGGGGTCCGAGATACCACCAGACCCAGCCGCCGAAGATCATGCCGAGGGTGAAGTAGAACAGCGTCAGGAGCAGGCTCTCCTTGACGCCGATCTCGTGGTTCTTGTCGCGATGCAGGAGACCGAGATCGAAGGCCAGCAACCCGGCCACGAGGGCGTGGAACCCGAGCCACATCCACACGGGCTTGCCGAGCCACTCGTAATACAGAAAATCAACCATGACGCAGGACCGTCGATGCTTCTTGAGGAGAGAAAGCATCGGCTCCGACATCACGGAACGCATCATGCAGCATCCCGCCAGAGGGGCCCGCAGCCGATGAGGCGCAGTTGGGACTCTGAACCGGGCGAATCAAGGGCATCGACCTGTCACGCTTGACAGGGCCGCCCCCCGGCGGCTTCCCAGGGCGCATGACTGACAGCGAACGCAATGGCCGGGACGGGGCCGGACCTGCCGTGATCGGCGGCGGCCCCGCCGGCCTCGCGGCGGCGGAGGTGCTGGCACGCGCCGGGCATGCCGTGACCCTCTACGACCGGATGCCGAGCGTCGGGCGCAAATTCCTCATCGCGGGACGGGGCGGGCTCAACCTCACGCATTCCGAGCCGCTGCCGGCCTTCCTCGCACGCTACCAGCCGGACGGCGGGGCGCTCGCCGGGTCCATCGCGGCGTTTCCGCCCGGCGCCCTGCGCGCCTGGTGCGACGACCTCGGCCAGCCGACCTTCGTCGGGTCGAGCGGCCGTGTCTTCCCCGAGGCCTTCAAGGCCTCGCCGCTGCTGCGGGCCTGGCTCCAGCGGCTCGACGGGCTGGGCGTCCGCATCCGGACCCGCCACCGCTTCACCGGCTGGTCGGACGCGGGCGGCCCGATCTTCGAGACCCCGGACGGACGGGTCGAGACCCGGCACCGCCCGGTCCTCCTGGCTCTCGGCGGCGCGAGCTGGCCGCGCCTCGGCTCCGACGGCGCCTGGGTGCCCCTGCTCGAACGGGACGGCGTCGCGGTGGCGCCGCTCAAGCCTGCCAATGTCGGCTTCACCGTCGCGTGGTCGCCGGTCTTCGCCGAGCGCTTCGCCGGCACGCCCCTGAAGCGGATCGCCCTTGGCCTCGACGGCATCCGCGTGCGCGGCGAGGCCGTGATCAGCGCGGACGGGATCGAGGGCGGGGCGATCTACGCCCTGGCGCACCGGATCCGGGACGCCACCGAGCGCGGCGAGGCCCGGCTGACGCTCGACCTGCGGCCCGATCTCGAGGCGGCGGCCCTGGCGCGGGCGCTCAGCGATCCGAAGCCCGGCCTGTCCCTGGCCAACCGCCTGCGCAAGGCCGCGGCGCTGACGCCCGTGGGCATCGGCCTCCTGCGCGAGGCGGCGCATCCATTGCCGGTGTCGGCCGAAGCCCTGGCGGCCCTGATCAAGGCGGTGCCGCTGCGCCTCCTGGCCCCGCGCGGGCTCGATCGGGCGATCTCGACGGCGGGCGGCGTCCGCTTCGGCGCACTCGACGCCGGCTTCATGCTGGCCCGGCGGCCCGGCACCTTCGTGGCGGGGGAGATGCTCGACTGGGAGGCCCCGACGGGGGGCTATCTCCTCCAGGGTGCCTTCGCCTCGGGCCGCGCGGCGGCGGCGGGCATGCTGGCCTGGATGGAGAGGGACGCGTGAGGCGCCGACCCACGAAAAAGGCTCCCTCCCGGGGGAGAGGGAGCCTGAGGATCCGGCGCGGCCGTTGCGGGCCGCGCGGCCTTGGTTCTCAGCGGCAGTACACGTCGCCGTAGGCGTCGCGGTAGGTGCCGTAGGGGCAGCGCGGGGCGGTGGAGGCGCCCACGATGGCACCGCCGGCGCCGCCGATGGCGGCACCCGCGAGCGCGCCGCCTGCGCGGCCGGTGGCGGCGCCACCGATGGCGGCACCCGCGAGGGCGCCGAGGCCGGCGCCGCCGAGGGCGCGGTCCTGCGGCGTGTTGCAGGCGCCGACCGAGAGGGCGAGGGCACCCGCGAGGGTGGCGGCAATGAGCTTCTTCATGGTTCCGAGACTCCCTTGTGCGTCGTGACCCGGCCTTCGGCCGTGATGTTCGTGCCGCCCGAGCTTAAGCATTCCGGGCGAGAAATGCACGCCGAACGGCTAAGGTTCCGTCCCGCCTTTCCGTTTCGCCGAAAAACCCTCTAGTGATGCGGCCATCAGGGCCCATCCGGGCGGCGCCGGCCGCCCCTCCCGCCGCGAGGAATCCATGCAGCGCGCCACCGCCATCGTCCGCAAGGTCGCCGTCCGCGCCGATGCGATCGTGGACACGATCGTTCTCGACCACGCCGCCCGGCAGGCCCCGCCCGAGAGCCTGACCGCGGAGGGCGGCCTGAGCCTGACCCTCGCCCTGGCCAAGGCCGCCGCCCTGGAGGACGGCGATGCCCTGCGCCTGGAGGACGGGCGCCTCGTCGCGATCCGCGCCGCCGGGGAGCCGCTGCTCGAGGTCCGGGCCGAGAACCCGGCCCGGCTGCTGCGCCTCGCCTGGCAGCTCGGCGGCAGCCACGTGCCGGCCGAGATCGCCGCCGACGTGCTCTACGTGCCCCGCAGCGCCGCCGAACTCGTCCGCGGCCAGGGCTGCGCCGCCAGCCCGGTGACCCGTGCCTTCAAGCCGGAGCGCGCGGCCCACGACCACAGCCAGTGCGGCCACGATCACCACGCGCACGCGCATGCGGATCACGATCACCACGGGCATGACCACGCGGCCCACGATCACGGCCATTCCCATGCGGCGCACGACCATGGACACGACCATCCGGGACACGACCATCCGGGACACGACCATGCGCACGCGCACACCCATTCCCATGGGCACGACCATGGGCACGACCACGGCGCGCCGGGCCACGTGCACGGGCCGGACTGCAAGCACGATCACTGAGCGAGCCGACGCCCCGCGTTGAAGCCGGCGGCGCGGACGGTTATGTCCGCCGGATGATCGCCCGCGACCTCCGCTTCTCCGTCGCCCCGATGATGGACTGGACCGACCGTTACTGTCGGGCCTTCCACCGCACCCTGTCGCGGCACGCCCGGCTCTACACCGAGATGGTCACCACGGGGGCGGTCATCCACGGACCGCGCGACCGCCTGCTCGGCTTCGATGCGCGGGAGCATCCGGTGGCGGTGCAGCTCGGCGGCTCGAACCCGGCCGACCTCGCCGAGGCCGCGCGCATCGCCGAGAGTTACGGCTACGACGAGGTCAATCTCAATGTCGGCTGCCCGTCCGACCGCGTGCAGGACGGACGCTTCGGCGCCTGCCTGATGCGCGAGCCCGCCGTGGTGGCGGCCTGCATCGCCGCCATGAAGGCGGCGGTGTCGGTGCCGGTCACGGTGAAGTGCCGCATCGGCGTGGACGACCAGGACACCGAGCAGGCCCTCGACGCCCTGGCGGACGCCGTGGTCGCGGCCGGCGTCGACGGCCTCGTGGTGCATGCCCGCAAGGCCTGGCTCCAGGGGCTCTCGCCCAAGGAGAACCGCGACGTGCCGCCCCTCGACTATCCGCGGGTGGCGCGGCTGAAGCGGGCCCATCCCGGCCTGCCCATCGCCATCAACGGCGGCATCGCCACCATCGCGGCCGCGGCCGCCCATCTGGCGGACGTCGATGGCGTGATGATCGGCCGGGCCGCCTACAGCGATCCGGCGATCCTCCTCGACGTCGACCCGGTCCTGTTCGACGCGCCCGCGCCGGCCGCCGACCCGTTCGCGGCCCTGGAAGCCTTCGAACCGGTGCTCGCCGGCTTCCTGCAGGAGGGCGTGCGTCTCCACGCGGTCACCCGGCACATGCTCGGCCTGTTCAATGGCCGCCCGGGCGCCCGTGCCTATCGCCGGCACCTCTCGACCGCCGGAACCCAGGCCGATGCGGACCTCGCGACTTTGCGGGCGGCCATCGCCCGGGTCTCCCGGCACGCGCCCGCGCCCGGGTCGATCCCCCTGGACGCCTCTGGGGCCCAGAACGCCGCATGAAGGACATCGAGATATCCTTGCGCTGGCAAAGTATTAATCGGACTATGCGGCATTGTTGCTGATTTGGTACGGACTCTACTTCCAGATACTGTGACGGAATTATGAACAACCGCGAGGCGTAAGCTTCGCTATCCAGGCCCCTGTCCGGCGGACGGGCGCAGGGGAAGCGAATCATGCGGTTCCATCACGGGGTATCGACGGCGGCCATCCTTCTCTCGGTGGCGAGCTTGGCCCCCGCGCAGGCGCAGACGGCGAACGTCACGCCGGCCAACGTCAACGTCCTGAACCTGCTCGGGCCGTTCCTCGGCCTGAACGCCAGTCCGGTCGGCCAGGCGACGCTGCAGCTCAACCTCTCCCAGGCCATCGCCACCAACAACCAGGCGACGCCGCAGCAGCGGGCCCTGTCCATCAGCGACAAGGCTCTGCCGGGCAGCACGCCCTTCCTCGGCTCGATCACCCTGGTCAACGGCTCGGTGGTCAATCTCGGCCCGGCCGACAACCTCGCCGGCGGGCTGCCGCTCCAGGCGA
Source organism: Methylobacterium sp. BI1 (assembly GCF_056680125.1). NCBI lineage: Bacteria > Pseudomonadati > Pseudomonadota > Alphaproteobacteria > Hyphomicrobiales > Methylobacteriaceae > Methylobacterium > Methylobacterium sp. BI1. Next base: position 1,182,311 of record NZ_CM155267.1, read on the forward strand.
TCCAGGGCAATCCGGGAGCGCCGGGCACCATCAACCCGGTCCAGCCGGTGGGCGGCTACGGCCCGGTCCTGGGCCCGCTCTTCCAGCAGGGCATCCGCGCCAGCACGGCGACCACGGGACCGCTCGCCCGGACCTTCAACCTCCTCAACCGGGCCTACAGCTTCACGAGCTCGGATCTCGGGGTGGCGAAGAACTACTTCGCCAACGGCGCCGCGACCAACCCGAGCGTGACCCCGGCCGGCTACGTCGCGGTCCCGGCCGTGGCACCCGCCGGCTACACGCTGCCGCGCTTCAACAATCTGCCCAACACGACCACCAGCGTCCTCGACATCGCCGCCGGCGTCACCAACACGCAGGCCGGCCAGGACGTCTACGGCAGCTCGCGTCCGGTCCAGGCCCGCCCGAGCGCCGTCAACCAGTTCGACCCGACCTCGATCAACGGTCTGACCACCAACCCCTCGTTCCCGAGCGGGCACACCAACTACGCGGTGACCGATTCGATCCTGCTCGGCATGCTGACGCCGTCCCTCTACCAGAACATGCTCCTGCGCGGCGCCGACTACGCCAACAGCCGCATCGTGCTGGGCGTGCATTATCCGCTCGACATCATCGCCAGCCGCGCCTTCGCGGCCTACGACCTCGCCCAGGCCTTCACCAACCCGGCCTATATCGACAACGCCGCGACCACCGGGACCGCGATCAACCTGACATCGCTCTTCACCCAGGCGCAGGGCGAGCTTCAGAGCACCCTCTCGGCCGGGTGCGGCGCCGCCGTCGCCACCTGCGCCGCGAGCGCGGCCAACACCGCGAACAATCCCTACCTGCCCTCGGCCGCCAACCAGGCCCTGTACCAGGCGCGCCTCACCTACGGCCTGCCGATCCTGACCTTCGCCCAGGCCCCCAGGGAGGCGGCCCCCGCGGGCGGGCCGGATGCCGCGATCCTGCTCGCGCCCCTCTACGGCGGCAGCAGTGACGCGGCGGCGCAGATCGCCCCGAAGGGCGGCCTCTACGGCACGCTCCAGACCAGCACGATCAACCAGATCATCGTCAACACCGAGACGAACGCCCTCAGCGCCTTCTACGGCACGCCGCTGAGCTACTGGGCGCGCATCGACCTCTACAGCGCCGCCGGTTACTTCCAGAACGTCATCGGCACCCTGTCGATGGCGGCGAGCGACCAAGTTGCCACGGACGTCACCATTGGCCAGACCGGCGCGCTCTACGCGAACGGAACCATCGCCGGAACGGTGACGGTGGGGACGGGCGGACTCCTGGGCGGCACCGGCACGGTGGGCGGGCTGGTGGCCCAGTCCGGGGCGGTGGTGGCACCGGGCAATTCGATCGGCACCCTGAACGTCGCCGGCAATGCGAGCTTCGCCGCCGGCTCCACCCTGCAGGTCGAGGCCAACGCCGCCGGCCAGGCCGACCGCCTCGCGGTGGCCGGCACCGCCGCCCTCGCCGGCGGCACCGTCCAGGTGCTGGCGGCCCCCGGCACCTACGATCCGCGCACCCGCTACACCGTCCTGACCGCCGGCGGCGGCGTGCAGGGCCAGTTCGCCGGCGTCACGTCCAATTTCGCCTTCCTCACCCCCACCCTGCGCTACGCTCCCGGCGCCGTCGACCTCACGCTCACGCGCAACGACCTCGCCTTCTCCAGCATCGCCCAGACCCGCAACCAGGGGAGCGTCGCCGACGCCATCCAGGCCGCCGGGGCGGGCGCCGCCCTCTACGGGCGCACCGTCGGGCTGACCACGCCCGAGGCGCGCGCCGCCTTCGGCGCGCTCACCGGCGACATCCACGCCAGCGCGGCCGCCGCCCAGTTCGAGACCGCCTTCTTCGTGCGCGAGGCCATCCTCGACCGCCTGCGCTGGGGCGCCAGCCCGGGCGCGGCCGAGCTGGCCGATTACGGCACCCTGCCGGCGACCTACACCGCCGACCTGCCCGGCCGGGCCGCTCCGGTGGCGCCGGTGCCGGTGCGGGTCCTCGACCCGCGGGTGTTCGGGCTCTGGGGCCAGGGCTTCGGCAGCTTCGGCCAGGCCCGCAGCGACGGCAACGCCGCGTCCCTGGCGCGCCAGACCTCCGGCTTCGTGCTCGGCGCGGATGCGCGCCTGGAGACGGGGTTCCGCCTCGGCGTGGCCGGGGGCTACACCGCCACCAGCCTCGACAGCGCCGGGCAGCTCGCCTCGGGCACGATCGAGAGCGGCTTCGGGGGCGTCTATGGCGGCTTCGAGCAGGGACCCGTGGCCCTGCGCCTGGGCGCGGTCTATGCCGACCAGGCGAGCCGCCTGCGCCGGGCGGTCAGCTTTGCCGGGTTCTCCGACAGCGCCGCCGCGCGCATCGGCGGCGCGACCGTGCAGGGCTTCGGCGAGCTCGGCTACCGGATCGTCCTCGGGGCGCCGCAGCCCGGGCTGATCACCAAGGGCGAGCGGCCGACGGCGCCGCTCCAGCCGGCCTATCTCGAGCCCTTCGTGGGCGGGGCCTACGTGTCGATCGGGCGCGACCGCTTCGCCGAGACGGGCGGGCCGGCGGCGCTGACGGGGGCGGCGCAGACCACGGAGGTCGCGACCTCCACGGTGGGCCTGCGCGGGCAGGCCAGCCTCGATTGGGGCGTGGCCGCGCCGGTCTCGCTGCACGGGCTGGTGGGCTACCGCCGGGCCTACGGCGACGTGGTGCCCAAGGCGCTCCTGGGCTTCGGCACGGGCCCGAGCTTCCTCGTGGCCGGCACGCCGATAAGTCGGGACGCGCTGGTGGCCGAGGCCGGCCTCGATGTGCGGGTGGCGCGCGACACCACCCTGGGCGTCGCCTATACGGGCCAGGTCGGCGAGCGCGCCCAGGACCACGCCGTGAAGGGCAACTTCACCTATCGGTTCTGAACCGCGCCGACGCGCCACGGCATGCCCGACGCCGCCCTCCGGGGCGGCGTCTCGCGTTTCCGGGCCGCCCTCCGGGGCGGTGTTTCCTGTTTCGGTGTCGCCCTCCGGGCCGCGGTTCATGCTTCCGGGCCGGCCCTCCGGGAGCGGCGTTTCGCTGTTCGGAGCCGCGATCTCAGCGGTCGCGCAGGACCAGACGGTCGCCGCGGACCTCGAAGGAGGCGAGGCGGTCGAGGAAGCTCATGCCGAGGAGGTTTTCGCGCAGGGCTCCGGGCCGGCTGATCAGGGCCGGCACCCGGCGCGCGACGATGCCGCCGACCCGGAGGCTGTCGAGGAAGGCCGGGGCCGCCACGGTGACGCCGTTGGCGGTCGAGACCCGGACGCTGAACTCGGACTCCGCCGGGCGTAGGCCGAGGGCGGCGGCGCTCTCGGCGGTGAGCACCACGGCGCTGGCGCCGGTGTCGAACTGGAAGCCCTGCGGCTGGCCGTTCACCTCGGCCCGGACGTGGAAGTTGCCGTCGCTGCGCCGGGTGATCGTCACCGTGCCGTCCGAACCCGTCACCGCACTGCCGGGACGCAGGGCGCCGAGCATCCGGTCGCCGATGATCCGGGCGTCGTCGCGATAGGCGTAGCCGGCCACCAGGGCCGCCCCGAGGGCGCCCCAGAGCAGCAGGGCCGTCAGGTTCGCACCCATGCGGCTGCGGAACTGGTGCCAGAATCCCGCCGCCACCACGGCGAGCAGGCCGGCGCTCATGGCGAGCTGGGCGAACTGGTCCGGCTCCATCCCGGCGATGCGCTGGCTGTCGTCGGACAGGAGCAGCACCGCCAGGGCGCCGCCGAGGATGAGCAGGCCGACCAGGATCATGACGCCGCCGGGGTCGGGGTCGGGGTTGGGGTCGGGGTCTTGGCCGGGAAGGCCCTCCGCAGGCGCGCGTCGAGGGTGGCCATCACCGCCCGGCGCTGGGGCTCCGACATCGAACCCCAGAGGGCGATCTCGTCGCGGGTCCGGCCGCAGCCCTCGCAGAGGCCAGTGGCCGCATCGAGGAGACAGAGCTTCGTGCAGGGGCTGGAGGGTTTGGGGCGGGGCTGGGTCATCGTCCCCGTCCATGCCAGGGCCATGGCGTCGGGATCAAGTCTGGCCCCGGATCAGGCGGGGCAAGCCGCCAGGAGACCGATCAGGGCGGCGATCTCGGCCGCCTGCTGCGCGGCGCCGACCACGTCGCCGCTCTGCCCGCCGATCATCCGTCGCGCCAGGGCGGTGACCGCGAGGGCGGCGCCAAGGCCGAGGCCGAGCATCAGGACGAGGCCGCGCCCCGGCAGGCCGAGGGCCAGGGCCGCCAGGGCGACCAGGAGGGTGAGGCCCCCGGCGGTGGCCAGGGTCCGCCGGCTCGGGCGCCCCACGGCGGCCCCGGCCCCGTCGCGGCGGGCGGGCGGCAGGAGGGCGAGGGGGGCCAGGGCGGCGCTGCGCGAGAGGGCGGCGGCGAGGAGCAGGGCCGGGGCCGCCCGGAGGTCGATCCGGTCGAGGAGGGTGGCCAGGGCGCCGATCCGCAGGGCCAGGGACAGCATCAGGGCGACGCCGCCATAGGCGCCGATCCGGCTGTCGCGCATGATCTCCAGGCGCCGGGCCGGCGTGGTCCCGCCGCCGAACCCGTCGGCCACGTCGGCGAGGCCGTCCTCGTGCAGAGCCCCCGTCACCAGGACGCCCGCCGTCACCGCGAGGCCGGCGGCGAGGAAGGGTCCGAGGCCGAGGCCCCAGGCGGCGAGCAGCACCAAGGCCCCGGGCAGGCCGAGGAGGAACCCCGCCAGGGGCAGCATCCGGGGGAGGGTGCGGAAGTCCGGCACCCCGTGCGGGTCGCCCTCGCCGGGCAAAGCCGGCACCGGCAGGCGGGAATAGAAGCGCAGGCAGCCCGCGAGGTCGTAGGCCAGGCGGGCGCCCGGAAAGGCGGGTTCGGCCTGCTCGTTCATCGCGACCCTGCCTCGCCTTCACCACCCGTGCCCGGACCGTTATAGCTCCCGCGACGGGCGGCCCGCCATCCTGGCGCCGGGCCGACCACCGGAATTGCTCCATGACGTCTGACGCGACTCCCTCCGACAGCCCCTTCAGCGACATCCGCCGCCTCGTCGAGTCCCTGCCGGGGCCGGACCGGGACGCGGTGGCGATGGTGGCCGAGCGCGACGCCACCCTGACGAAGCCCGCCGGCTCCCTGGGGCGCCTGGAGCACCTCGTCTCCTGGCTCGCCGCCTGGCAGGGCAAGGGCCAGCCGACCCTCGACCGGCCCCTCGTCTGCGTCTTCGCCGGCAGCCACGGCGTCACCGCCCGGGGCGTCTCCGCCTTCCCCGCGGCGGTGAACCGCCAGATGCTCGACAACTTCGCGGCCGGCGGCGGAGCGATCAACCAGATCTGCGCCGCCTACGGCCTCGGCTTCAAGGTGTTCGACCTCGCCATCGACATGCCCACGGGCGACATCACGGTCGGGCCGGCCTTCGACGAGAAGGCCTGCGTCGCCACCATGGCGTTCGGCATGGAGGCGGTGGCCGCCGGAACCGACTGCCTGGCGCTGGGCGAGATGGGCATCGGCAACACCACCGTGGCGGCGGCGATCTACGCGGCGCTCTACGGCGGGAAAGCCGCCCACTGGGTCGGGCGCGGCACCGGCGTCGACGCGGCGGGGCTCGCCCGCAAGGTCGCCGCCGTGGAGGCGGCGCTGGCCCGTCACGCCGGCCATCTCGACGATCCCCTGGAGATCCTGGCGCGCCTCGGCGGTCGCGAGATCGCCGCCATGGCGGGGGCGATCCTGGCGGCGCGGCTGCAGCGGGTGCCGGTGGTGCTCGACGGTTACGTGGCGACGGCGGCCGCCGCCCTTCTGCACCGCCTCGACCCGACGCTCCTCGACCATTGCCTCGCCGGGCACGTCTCGGCGGAGGGCGCCCATGCGGACGTGCTGGAGCGCCTGGGCCTCGTGCCGCTCTTGGCCCTCGGCATGCGCCTCGGCGAGGCCTCCGGCGCGGCCCTGGCCCTCGGGCTCCTCAAGGGCGCGCTCGCCTGCCACCGGGACATGGCAACCTTCGCCCAGGCCGGGGTCTCGGAGCGCAGCGCCGGCTGAACGCCCTCAGGCGGCGCGGGCGCGCTTCTCGGCGGGGGCGGCCTGGGATTCGCCGGGCACTTCCAGGGCCGGCAGGGTCTCCATCACGCGGCTCGCGGGCAGGATCACCACGACCTCGGTGCCCTCGCGCGGCTTCGACTTCAGCTGGAAGTTGCCGCCGTGCAGGTCGACGAGGCCCTTCACGATGGGCAGGCCCAGGCCCGAGCCCTGCTCGGCGGTCTTGATCGCCAGGGAGCCGCGCCCGAACGACGACATCACGGTGCCGATCTCGTCCTCGGGGATGCCGGGGCCGCTGTCCTTCACGCTGACATACTGGCCGCCCGACGAGGTCCAGCCGACCTTGATGGTGATCTCGCCCCCCGGCGGCGTGAACTTCACGGCGTTGGAGAGGAGGTTCAGCACGATCTGGCGCAAGGCGCGCTCGTCGGCCCAGAGCCGGGGGAGGCTGCCGTCGATGAACTCGTGGATGACCTGGTTCTTGCCGCGGGCGCGCAGGCCCATCATGTGGCGGCACTCCTCCACGGCATGCCCGAGCTGGACCGCCTCCTCGTTGAGCTCGTAGCGCCCGGCCTCGATGCGCGAGAGGTCGAGGATCTCGTTGATCAGGTTGAGGAGGTGCATCCCGCTGTCGTGGATGTCGGAGGCGTATTCCTTGTACGAGGGGGCGACGTGGACGCCGAACACCTCGTTCTTCATCACCTCGGAGAAGCCCAGGATGGCGTTGAGCGGCGTGCGCAGCTCGTGGCTCATGGTGGCGAGGAAGCGGGACTTGGCGAGGTTGGCCTCCTCGGCGCGGCGGCGGGCCTCGTCGGAATTGGCCTTGGCCTGCTCGAGCTCGCCGAAGATCGAATCCTTCTCCGCCTGGGATTGCAGCGCCTCGACCGTGGAGGCGTAGACGCGGCGGCCGAGGCCGAGGAAGAACAGCTGCGCGCCGACCACCATGGTGACCAGCATCATCGTGTTCATGTCCTGGGACACCGCCAGGAGCGACAGGGCGGCGATGCACAGGGGCACCAGGGCGGCCCCGGCGGCGGCCGGCAGGGTCGCGGCCAGCATCGTCGCCATGGCGGCCACGATGACGAGGCCGAAGAGCACGAAGGTCCGCGCCCCGGAGGCGCCGACCAGCACCATCATCGCCCAGGCGGTGCTCTGGAGGAACTCCGCCGCCATGAAGGTGCGGCGCCAGCTCCGCACCGAGACGGTGGCCGGGTCCTGCGCCAGGAAGCGGCGGGTGAACAGCTTGGAGACCGTGACCGTCGCCAGGAGGCACACGCCCCAGCCCGCCGCGATGGCCGGCGGCGTCCAGATCGCCGCGATCCCCGCCACCGCGAGGCCGAGCAGCGCCAGGGGGATGACCGCGCCCGAGCGGTACTGCGCGTAGACCCGGATCAGCTCGTAGTCGAAGGCGCGTTCCAGCCCGCTCGTCGAGGTGAGCTTCTCCCGGGCCGACCGCATGTCGCGCGCCACCTCGCGGCGACGGGCCGCCTCCTGGGCGGAGGGACCGCGGCCACGCTGAATCATCTCGGCAGTCAGGTCGGTCATCACCGTCTTGAGGAGTCGGAGGGGGCATCGCGGTCGAGATCGGGACCGCCGAGAGGCCGGGATACAACCCCTCCGAGCCTGCGCCGGATATGTTAAGAACCGCCTGCCGGAACCGGGCGGATTGTCGGAATCCGCGGCCCGGCGGCGGCCTGTGAACAGGAATCCGCGAAGGATCCCGGGGGTACGGGCCGCAGCGCCGGACATGGAATGCGGTCTACCAGCGTGTGCTGCCGCACATGGTTACGATCGGGCAACGATTAGCCTCGTTCCAAACTGCGATCGGGAGGCCGAGATGCTGAAACTCACCGTCAACGGGGTCTCCCACGAGGTCGATGCCGACCCGGAGATGCCGCTCCTCTGGGCGCTGCGCGACCACCTCAACCAGACCGGGACCAAGTACGGCTGCGGCATCGCCCAGTGCGGCGCCTGCACGGTCCATCTCGACGGCCAGCCCGTCCGCGCCTGCCAGACCCGCATCGGCGATGTCGGCGCGGCCAAGATCACCACCATCGAGGGCGTCTCGGGCAAGGTCGCCGAGGCGGTGCGCACCGCGTGGCGCGGCCTCGACGTGGTCCAGTGCGGCTATTGCCAGTCCGGCCAGATCATGTCGGCCATCGGCCTCCTGTCCGAGAACCCGAAGCCGACCGACGCCGACATCGACGGGGCCATGGATGGCAACGTCTGCCGCTGCGGTACCTACCAGCGCATCCGCGCGGCGATCCACGAGGCGGCGCGAACCCTCGCCTGAGCGTCGGTCCCGCCTCCCAGCCTTCCTCCATTCCCCGAATCCCGCGTCTGCACTGGAGCCCCCCATGCTGAAGGTCCGTCAGGCCGCCCCGCCCGTGCCGTCCCGCCGCGCCTTCCTGGGCGGCGCCACCGTGGCCGCCGGGGCCCTCGTCATCGGCTTCACCCTCGACCCGGCGAAGTTCGCCCAGGCCGCCCCCGGCCCCGACCTCTCGGCCCTGCCGCCGATGCCGAACGCCTTCGTGCGGATCGCCGCCGACGACACCGTGACGGTGGTGATCAAGCATCTCGACATGGGCCAGGGCAACACCACCGGCCTCGCCACCATCCTGGCCGACGAGCTCGATGCGGACTGGGCCACCATCCGCACCACCTTCGCGCCAGCGGATGCCACGCTCTACAACAACTTCGCCTTCGGCCCCGTCCAGGGCACCGGCGGCTCCACCGCCATCGCCAATTCCTGGGTCCAGCTGCGCAAGGCCGGAGCGGCCGCACGCGCCATGCTGGTCGCGGCGGCGGCGGAGCGCTGGACGGTTCCGGCATCCGAGATCACGGTCGAATCCGGCACGGTGCGCCATGCGGCCTCGAACCGGCAGGCCCGGTTCGGCGAACTGGCGGAAGCCGCGGCGGCCCAGCCGGTGCCGAAGGAGCCGCGCCTCAAGGAGGCGAGCCAGTTCACCCTGATCGGCAAGAAGGTCCCGCGGACCGATTCGGCGGCCAAGACCGACGGCACGGCGATCTACTCCCTCGACATCCGCCGCCCCGGCCAGCTGACCGCCCTGGTCGCCCATTCGCCGCGCTTCGGCGGCACCGTGAAGACCGTCGACGACAAGGCCGCCCGCGCCGTCGCGGGCGTGGTCGACGTGGTCACGATCCCCACCGGCGTCGCGGTGCTGGCGCGCGACACCTGGTCGGCCATGAAGGGCCGCGAGGCGCTCAAGATCACCTGGGACGACAGCGCGGCCGAGACCCGCTCCTCCGACGCGATCCTGGCCGATCACCGCAAGCGCCTGGAGACGCCCGGCCTCGTCGCCTCGAAGAAGGGCGACGCCGCCGGCGCGATCGCCGGGTCGGCCAAGGTGCTGGAGGCCGAGTTCACCTTCCCCTACCTCGCCCACGCGGCGATGGAGCCCCTGAACGCCACCATCGAGAAGGCCTCGGACGGCACCTACGACGTCTTCGCCGGCTGCCAGCTCCAGACCATCGAGCAGGCCGTCGTGGCCGCCACGCTCGGGGTGACCACCGACAAGGTCCGGCTGCACACCCAGTGGGCCGGCGGCTCCTTCGGCCGGCGCGCGACCCCGGGCGCCGATTACTTCGCCGAGACCGCCTCCATCGTCCGCGCCACCGGCGGCAAGGCCCCCATCCACCTCGTCTGGACCCGCGAGGACGACATGGCCGGCGGCTTCTACCGTCCGATGGTGGTCCACCGCCTCCGCGCCGGCCTCGACGCCAAGGGCGGCATCACGGGCTGGGAGCACCGGACCATCGGCAAGTCGATCATGATCGGCACCGCCTTCGAGACCATGATCGTGAAGGACGGCGTCGACGCGACCACGGTGGAGGGCGCCTCGGACACCCCCTACGCGCTGCCCGCCTACCGCTTCGAGGTCCACAACGCCCGCGAGGGCGTGCCGGTGCTGTGGTGGCGCTCGGTGGGCCACACCCACACCGCCCAGGCGATGGAGGTGTTCATCGACGAGCTCGCCCACGCGGCCGGCGCCGATCCCGTCGCCTACCGCCTCGGGCTGCTGGGGGGCGCGCCGCGCCTCTCCGCCACCCTGAAGCTCGCCGCCGAGAAGGCCGGCTGGGATCCGAAGAAGGGCGCCGACAAGAATCGCGACAAGAACCGCGGCCTCGGCGTCGCGGCGCACGAATCCTTCGGCTCCTACGTGGCCATGGTGGCGGACGTCACGGCCGAAGACGCCAAGGTGAAGGTGAACCGCATCGTTGCGGCGGTGGATGTCGGTGTCGCGGTCAACCCGGACGTGATCCGCGCCCAGGTCGAGGGCGCCGTGGGCTTCGCCCTGTCCTCGGTCCTGCGCAACAGGATCACGCTCAAGGACGGCGTGGTGCAGGAGAAGAACTTCGACGCCTACGAGCCGACCCGGATGAGCGAGATGCCGGTGGTCGAGGTGCACATCGTGCCCTCCACCGCGGCGCCCACCGGCATCGGCGAGCCCGGCGTGCCGGTGATCGCCCCGGCGATCTCGAACGCGATCTTCGCGGCCACCGGCCAGCGCCTGCGCTCGCTGCCCCTCGACCTCAGCGGCCTGAAGGGCGCCTGAGCCGGAGCGACGTCGCGGCCCCTCGTCCGCCGCCCCGCCTCCGCCTATCTCGGAGGGCATCATGCTCTCCGAGACCAAGCCGGCCGAAACGCCCTTCGACGACACCGTGGCGCGCCTGCGCGCCTGCCGGATCTGCCGGGATGCGCCGCGCTACGGCGCGCCCCTGCCGCAGGAGCCGCGCCCCATCGTCCAGGGCCTGGCCTCGGCCCGGCTCTGCGTGGCGAGCCAGGCGCCCGGCAACCGGGCCGACAAGAGCGGCATCCCCTTCATGGACCCCTCGGGCACCCGCCTGCGGGACTGGCTCGGCCTCGACGCGGCGGCCTTCTACGATGCCAGCCGCCTCGCCATCGTGCCCATGGGGGCCTGCTTTCCGGGCTACGACGCGAAGGGGGGCGACAAGCCTCCGCGCCGGGAATGCGCCGAGCGCTGGCGACCCGAGCTGTTCGCCGGCCTGCCGAACCTCGAGCTCATCCTGGTGATCGGGCAATACGCGCAGGCCTGGCACCTCGGCCGCTCCAAGGCCGGCCTCACCGACACGGTCCGGCGCTGGCGTGAGATCCTGGCGGGCCCCGGTACGCCCAGGGTGCTGCCGCTGCCCCATCCCTCCTGGCGCAACAGCGGCTGGCTGAAGGCCAATCCCTGGTACGAGGCAGAGCTGCTGCCCGTCCTGAAGGCCGAGGTGGCGCGGGCGATGGCGCCCCGGTAAAGGGCGCTGCCGCCGGCAAGATCGCCCGTTGACAGGAGCGGCCCGGCGCGGGATCGCTCGCGGCGAAACCGGAGAGCCCCATGACCGCCTTGCTGGACCCGCGCGACCGCCTGATCGTCGCCCTCGACGTCGGCACCGTGGACGAGGCCGAGCGCCTGGTCGACCGGATCGGCGACGCGGCGACCTTCTACAAGATCGGCTACCGGCTGGCCTATGCGGGCGGGCTCGCCCTGGTGCCGCGTCTCGCCGCCGCCGGCCACAAGGTCTTCCTCGACCTCAAGCTCCACGACATCGGCAACACCGTGGAGGAGGGGGTGCGGGCGCTCACCGACCTCGGGGCCACCTTCCTCACCGTCCACGCCTATCCACAGACCATGCGGGCGGCGATCCGGGGCCGGGGCCTGAGCGGCCCGAAGATCCTCGCCGTCACGGTCCTGACCTCCTACGACGACGGGGACGCGGCCGAGGCCGGCTATGCCCTGCCGGTGGCGGACCTCGTGGCCCGGCGGGCCGGGCAGGCGGCGGAGGCCGGGATCGACGGGATCGTCTGCAGCGCCGCCGAGGCACAGGCCGTGCGCGCCCGGATCGGGGCGGACCGCGCCATCGTCACCCCGGGCATCCGGCCGGCCGGCGCCGAGGCCGGCGACCAGAAGCGCGTGATGACGCCCGGCGAGGCCCGCCGGATCGGCATCGACCACGTCGTGGTCGGGCGTCCAATCACCCAGGCGACGGACCCCCGCGCGGTGGCGCAGGGCATCGTCGCCGAGATGCGATAGGGTCGGACGCGTCAGGCCGCGCGGCGCAGGCCGCCGAGCAGGAAGGCGATCATCGCGTCCAGGGGCGGGGCGCCCGCATCCGGGTAGTGGCTGACCAGGGCGGGATGGCAGTAGCGGATGACGGCGGTGTGGAGGCAGGCTGCCGCGATCGCCGGATCGGCGACCTCGAACTCGCCGGCAGCGACCCCCGCCTGGACGAGCTCCCGCAGGACCGAGCCGATCTGGTCGACATGGGCGCGGCAGACGTCCCAGCTCTCGGTGATGGCCGCTTCCACCATCTCGTGCAGGCGCGGGTTCGCCTCGCAGCGCTCGACGCAGGCCTGGTGCATCACCGTGATGACCCCGGTGATGCGCGCGGCAGCGCTGTGGTCCGAGGCGGCGGCGGCCTGGGCCACCCGCTGCTCCGTATCGTCCATCAGGCGCTTGATGACGGCCTCGTGGATCGCCTTCTTCGACTCGAAGAAGCGGTACACGTTGGCCGGGCTCATCCGCAGCGTCTTGGCGATGTCGGCGACGGTGGTCTTCTGGTAGCCGACGAGCCGAAAGGCTTCTTCCGCCGTCGCGAGAATGCGGCAGCGCGTGGTGGGGGCCGCTTCGTCGGGGATGACGCGGACGATCGCCGCTGCTCGGGTCATGGCGTCAAACTAGGCTGTTGCCACGGCGGCGTCAAAACCGCGCCGCGCCATGCCGCCCGTCGCCGTCAAAGCCGCGGCGACGGAGCACCCGGCGCCGCGCGACGCCGGGAGGTTTCGCGATGGATGCGGATCGGACCGGGTCAGGATCCGAACTGCGAGCCCAGCTGCTCCAGGTACTCGGCCAGATCGACGCCGCCGATACGCTTGCCGTAGTCGAAGCGCATGCCCTGGCGGATGTCCACGCTGCTGCTCTTGGTCGTGAGCGTGAAGGGCTTCACGCAGACCCAGGCGCCGTCGCGCCGATGTTCGAAGAAATTCAAGATCTCATGCTTGGCCATGAGGGCCTCCCCGGCTGTCTCTCCAGACAACGGGCCGGGCCGGGAACGGTTGCGCGCCCGGTTAACGAAGTTCGAGCTTGGCCGTTAGACTGCAGGGAAGCCGCGTCGCACTGTCGGATGGTGCGGCGCAACTGTCTCGCTTCGATGCCCAGGTCTTTCAGAGATTGGGCGTTGCGGAGATCGAGTCGCGCAGAGATTGCTGCCGGGCGCGTTCGCCGGAGGGCCGATGCCCCCCGGCGTCGCGGATGCCGGTCGCGTCCCGGATCAGGCGGCGCTCTTCAGCGCGCCTGTGCTCTCGTGGAAATCCGGGCCGTTGATGGTCCGGGTCACGTAGCCGTCGCGGATCAGGTAATCGCCAAACCGCTCGCCGGCTTGCTTGTTCCGGGCATAGGCGGCGAAGAGCGGGTCGAGGAGGGTCTTGAGCTCGGAGGCGGTGACGTCCTCGGCGTAGAGCTTGCCGAGGCGCGAGCCGTCGAAGGCCGCCCCGAGATAGAGGTGGTAGCGCTCGGGCCCGCGCCCGACGAGGCCGATCTCGGCGATGAAGGGCCGGGCGCAGCCGTTGGGGCAGCCGGTCATCCGGATAGTGATCTCGTCGTCCTGCAGGCCGTGGGAGGCGAGGCTCGCCTCCAGCTCGTCCATCAGGCTCGGCAGGTAGCGCTCGCTCTCGGCCAGGGCGAGGCCGCAGGTCGGGAGGGCGACGCAGGCCATGGAGTTGCGGCGCAGGGCGCTGGCGCCCTTCATCATGCCGTACTGGTCCACCAGGGCCTCGATCTCCGCCCGCTTCTCGGACGGCACGTTGGCGATGATGACGTTCTGGTTGCCGGTGAGGCGGAAATCGCCCGCGTGGATCTCGGCGATCCGGCGCAGGCCCGTGAGCAGCTGCGGGCCGTTCTCGTAGTCCTTGATCCGGCCGGACGCGACGTAGAGCGTGAGGTGGTGGCGCCCGTCATCGCCCTCGGTCCAGCCGTAGCGGTCGCCGTTGGCCGTGAAGGTGAAGGGCTTCGGGTCGGCGAGCGGCTTGCCGACGCGCTTCTCGACCTCGGCCCGGAAGGCGGCGAGGCCGTAGCGCTCGATGGTGTATTTCAGGCGGGCGTTCTTGCGGACCTTGCGGTTGCCCCAGTCGCGCTGGACCGTCATCACGGCCTCGGCGGCCTTCAGGGCGTCCTCCGGCGCGACGAAGCACATCACGTCGGCGGTGCGCGGGAAGGTGTCGGTCTCGCCGTGGGTCATGCCCATGCCGCCGCCGACCGTGACGTTCCAGCCCGTCACCCGGCCCGCCTCGTCCAGGATGGCGATGAAGCCGAGGTCGTGGGCGAAGATGTCGACCTCGTTGGATGGGGGCACCGCCACCACGGTCTTGAACTTCCGGGGCAGGTAGGTCTTGCCGTAGATCGGCTCGATCTCGGCCGCGTCCTCGCCGCCCACCACGCGCTCGCCGTCGAGCCAGATCTCGCGCCACGCGCTGGTCTTGGGGAGGAGCGAGTCCGAGATGTCCTTGGCGAGCTGGTAGGCGGCCTTGTGGGCGCCGGTCTGGGCCGGGTTGGTCGCCGCCATCACGTTGCGGTTGACGTCGCCGCAGGCCGCGATGGTGTCGAGGAGCGTCGCGTCGATGGCCGCCATCGTGCGCTTCAGGTTCGACTTGATGACGCCGTGGTACTGGAAGGTCTGGCGCGTGGTCGCCCTTAGGGCACCGCCCGCATAGGTCGTGGCGATCTCGTCGAGGGCGAGCCACTGCTTCGGGGTGACGACGCCGCCGGCGATGCGCAGGCGGATCATGAAGCTGTAGGCCTTCTCGAGCTTCTTCTTGGTGCGCTCGGCGCGGATGTCGCGGTCGTCCTGCAGGTACATCCCGTGGAACTTCACGAGCTGCCCGTCATCCTCCGAGATGGCGCCGGTGGCGTGCTTGAGGAGGCCGTCCGCGAGGGTGCCGCGCAGGTAGCCGCTGGCGATCTTGATGTGTTCGTTCGCGGCCAGGCCCGCCGCGCGCGCCGCTTCCGCTTCCGAGATCGGGCGGTCGGTGGGCGGGGTCTCGTAGGTGCGGGTGGTGGTCTTGTCGGCCATGGCGGGCTTTCCGGTGTTCTCGAATCGATGCTGCGCGATCGGTGCGCGGCCCTCTCCCTTTTGCGGGAGAGGGGGGGGGAGGGCTCATGCTCCCGTCAGTAGACGTCCTGCTGGTAGCGGTGCGCCTTCTCCAGGGCGGCCACCGCCGCCTCGGCCTCGGCGGGGCTGAAGGCCTTCACGTCCTGGAAGGCCTTCACCAAGGCGTTGCGCACGTCCTTGGCCATCCGGGTGGCGTCGCCGCAGACGTAGAAGCTGGCGCCGCCGTCGAGCCAGGCGACGACCTCCTTCGCGTGCTGGGCGATCCGGTCCTGCACGTAGACCTTCTCGGGCTGGTCCCGCGAGAAGGCCACGTCGATCTGCGTCAGCGACCCGTCTTCCAGGGCCTCCTGCCATTCGAGCTGGTACAGGAAGTCGTGGGTGAAGTGCCGGTCGCCGAAGAACAGCCAGGAGCGGCCGGCGGCCTCGACGGCGCGGCGCTCCTGCACGAAGGCGCGGAACGGGGCGACGCCGGTGCCGGGGCCGACCATGATGATGTCGGTGGCCGGGTCCTGGGGCAGGCGGAAGTGCCGGTTGGGCTTCAGCTTCACCCGCAGCTTGGCGCCGTTCCGGATGCGGTCGGCCACGTGGGTCGAGGCGACGCCGCTGCGCGCCCGGCCGTGGGTCTCGTAGCGCACGGCCGCGATCACGAGGTGGACCTCGTCGCCCACCTCCTTGCGCGAGGAGGCGATGGAATAGGCCCGCGGCGGCAGGGGCCGGGTGATGGTGTTGAGGTGCTCCGCCGTCAGCGTCGCCGGGTAGGCGGCGATCAGGTCGATGAGGTGGCGGCCCTCGATCCAGGCGCGCAGCTCGCCGCTGTCGATCAGCGCCTGGGCCTCGGTATGCCCCGTCGCCTTGACGAAGCGCTCGACGGTGGTGGCCGACAGGGTGGTGATGTCGCGCTCGGCCAGCAGGGCCTGACGCAGGGC
Organism: Methylobacterium sp. BI1; assembly: GCF_056680125.1. Taxonomy (NCBI): domain Bacteria; kingdom Pseudomonadati; phylum Pseudomonadota; class Alphaproteobacteria; order Hyphomicrobiales; family Methylobacteriaceae; genus Methylobacterium; species Methylobacterium sp. BI1. The sequence goes on from NZ_CM155267.1 coordinate 1,198,340, forward strand.
CGCGTCGCCGGACAGGCCGGTGGCGGCCAGGATCTCGTCCACCAGGGCCGGGTCGTTCTCCGGATAGATCTCCAGGGAATCGCCGGGCTCGTAGGCCGGCGCCCCGTCCTCGAATTCGAGGGCGAGGTGGATCGTCTCCTTGTCGGAGCGCGACGAGTTCAGGTTGACGTGGTCGATGACCTCGACGACCCGGGGCTCGCGGCTCGGCTCGGCCTCCTCGTCCTCGTCGCCGGCGGCGCGGGCGGCGAAGTCCACCGCCACGACGTTGTCGGCGCTCGGCGGGGGCGCGAGGGCCTTCAGGGTGTCCTTGATCCAGGCGGCGGCCGGCGTCTCGAAATCGAGGTCGAGGTCGGCGCGTTCGTGGGCGCGGGTGCCGCCCAGGGCCTCGAAGCGGGCGTCGAGTGCCTTCCCGATGGCGCAGAACTCCGCGTAGGAGGTGTCGCCGAGGGAGAGCACGCCGAAGGACACGCCGTCGAGGCGCGGCGCGCCGTCGGCCATCAGCTCGTTATAGGCGCGCACGGCCCGGGCCGGCGGCTCGCCCTCGCCCCAGGTCGCCGCGATGGCGACGATGCGCTTCTCCTTGGCGAGGCTGGCGATCTCGAGGTCGGCGAAGTCGACGACCTTCGGCTTGAAGCCGTTCTTGCGGGCGAGCTTGGCCATGTCGCCGGCGAGCTTCTCGGAGTTGCCCGATTCGCTCGCGAACAGGATGGTCAGCGGCTCGGCGGCCTTCGGCGGCGCGGCCGGGACGGCGGCGGCCTGCGGCGCGCCGCTGGCGTCGAGGCCGGCGAGGAAGCCCGCGAGCCAGGCGCGCTGGATCGGGGAGGCGGCGCCGAGGACGGCGTCGAGGCTCGCGCGTTCGGTGTCGCCGAAGGGAGCCGTGCGGGGAATGATCGCGTGTCGTGCCATGTGGGAAGCCATGTCGTCCTGAGAGGCCGGCTGTCAACGGGGTTGTCCGTTTTACAGAACGACGTCACGGTAGAAGGAGCTGCCTGCGTGTGCAGTGCAAAAGAGAATTTTATTCCCCGGCCACCACCGACAGCGTCGGCGTGAAGCGTCCGTTGGCGGGCGGGACCGGGAGGGGCAGGGCGGTGGTGGACTTGACCTTTTCCATCGCGAACCGGGAGGTCACGTTCTTGAGCGGCAGAGTCGCGATGAGGTGCTTATAGAACGTATCGTAGGCGCGCATATCGGCGACGACGACGCGGAGCATGTAATCCACGTCGCCGGCCATGCGATAGAACTCGAGCACCTCCGGCATCGCCGACACAGTCTCGGCGAAGCGCTCGAGCCATTCGCGCGAGTGATCCGCCGTCTCGATGGAGACGAAGACGGTCAGGCCGAGGCCGAGCTTCACCGGATCGAGCACTGCGACGCGCCGATCGATGACGCCGTCCGCCTCCAGCCGCTGGATGCGCTTCCAGCACGGCGTCTGCGACAGGCCGACCTTTTCGCCGATGGTGGCGATGGACAGGGTGGCGTCCTGCTGCAGCAGCGCCAGGATCTTCAGGTCGATCGAATCCAAGCTGGCCTCGCGGGTTCGTGAGACGCGGCGATGTGCAGGTCAGCACATCGTGACCGCCCAATGAGAAGGAATTTCCTTCGTCGAGCAACAGAATGCCCCTGCAGCCCGTTTCGGCACAGGGCGCGCGGGACCGGGGGGTTGCCCGGTATCGATGGCCGCCATGCCTTGACAGCGTTCGTTATAGCGAACATTTCAGGTGCCAGACAAGTCACATCGCCACATTCGTCACCAAGCCACCCCCACAAAGCCACCCCCACAACGGTACAGCGCGAAGTCTCTCATGAGCTCTCAACTGGAACACGCGGCGCGGGACCTCGCGTCCGCGATGGCGGGCCGCGACCTGAAGGGCCGGATCGCGCTGATCGAGGCGACGGTGCCGGGTCGCCTGGTGTTCACCACCAGCCTCGGGATCGAGGACCAGGCGCTCACGCACGCGGTCGCGATGCACAAGGGCCGGACCGAGATCGTCACCCTCGATACCGGTCGGCTCTACCCGGAGACCTACGACACCTGGACCGAGACCGAATCGGCCTACGGCATCCGCATCCGCGCCTATGCGCCGGAGCGCGAGGCCGAGGAGCGCTTCGTGGCCGAATCCGGCATCAACGGGTTCCGCCACTCGGTCGCCGCCCGGCAGGCCTGCTGCGGTTTCCGCAAGGTCGAGCCCCTGGGCCGGGCCCTGGCGGGCGCCGCCGGCTGGCTCACGGGCCTCCGGGCCGGGCAATCGGCCAACCGGGCCGACACGCCCCTGGCCGAGGCCGACGAGGTCCGCGGCCTCATCAAGATCAATCCCCTGGCCGACTGGTCCCGCGCCGACGTCGACCGCTTCGTCTCGGACAACTACGTCCCCTACAACGTGCTGCACGATCGCGGCTTCCCCTCCATCGGCTGCGCGCCCTGCACCCGGGCGATCCGCGTCGGCGAGGACGAGCGCGCCGGCCGCTGGTGGTGGGAGCAGGCGTCCAAGAAGGAATGCGGCCTGCACGTCCAAATCCCCGAAGGCCAAATCCCCGAAGGACAAGCCCCCGAAGGACAGGCTTCCGGCGAGACCGTCGCGCCCGGCCGGGAAGCGGCCGCCTTCGAAACGACCCCGACCTCAAACGCCCTGGAGATGGCCCGATGAGCGCCGCCCCCCTCACCACCCACGCGGCGAGCCGGTCCGCCCGGCTCACCCATCTCCAGCGCCTGGAAGCCGAGAGCATCCACATCATGCGGGAGACGGTCGCCGAGACCGAGAACCCGGTGATGCTCTATTCCATCGGCAAGGACTCGTCGGTGCTGCTGCACCTCGCGCTGAAGGCCTTCGCGCCCGGGCGCCTGCCGTTCCCGCTGATGCACATCGACACCACCTGGAAGTTCAAGGAGATGATCGCCTTCCGCGACCAGCGCGCGAAGGAGCTCGGCCTCGACCTCATCGTGCACACCAACCAGGACGGCCTCGCCCGCGGCATCGGCCCGGTGAGCCACGGCTCGGAGGTGCACACCGACGTCATGAAGACCCAGGCGCTGCGCCAGGCCCTCGACAAGCACAAGTTCGACGCGGCCTTCGGCGGCGCCCGGCGCGACGAGGAGGCCTCGCGTGCCAAGGAACGCATCGTCTCCCTGCGCACGGCGCAGCACCGCTGGGACCCGAAGCGCCAGCGCGCCGAGCCCTGGCACCTCTACAACATGAAGAAGAAGCGCGGGGAATCCCTGCGGGTGTTCCCGCTCTCGAACTGGACCGAGCTCGACGTCTGGCTCTACATCGAGCAGGAGCAGATCCCGATCGTGCCGCTCTACTTCGCCAAGCCCCGCCCGGTGGTGGAGCGCGAGGGCCAGCTCATCATGGTCGACGACGACCGGCTGCCCCTGAACCCCGGCGAGACGCCCCAGCAGGTGTCGGTCCGCTTCCGCACCCTCGGGGACTATCCCCTCACCGGCGCCGTCGAGAGCGACGCCGCGACCCTGCCGGAGATCATCGGCGAGACCCTGGCCGCCCGCACCTCGGAGCGCCAGGGCCGGGTCATCGACAAGGACGGCGCGGGCGCCATGGAGCGCAAGAAGCAGGAGGGCTATTTCTAAGATGACGATCCATCAGTCACCCGAAGCCTTCGGCTACGACGCCTTCCTGTCCGCGCACCAGAACAAGGAAGTGCTGCGCTTCATCACCTGCGGCTCCGTCGACGACGGCAAGTCGACGCTGATCGGCCGCCTGCTGCACGACACCAAGCAGATCTTCGACGACCAGGTGACCGCCCTGCAGCGCGATTCGCGCAAGCACGGCACCCAGGGCGCCGAGATCGACCTGGCGCTCCTCGTGGACGGTCTCCAGGCCGAGCGCGAGCAGGGCATCACCATCGACGTCGCCTACCGCTTCTTCTCCACGGACAAGCGCTCCTTCATCGTGGCCGACACCCCCGGCCACGAGCAGTACACCCGCAACATGGCCACCGGCGCCTCGACGGCGGACGTGGCAGTGATCCTGGTGGATGCCCGCCAGGGCCTCACCCGGCAGACCCGGCGGCACGCCCTCCTGGTCTCCCTGCTGGGGATCAAGCGCGTGGCGCTCGCCGTGAACAAGATGGACCTCGTCGGCTGGTCGCAGACCAGGTTCGAGGAGATCCTGTCGGCCTTTAACGCCTTCGCGGCCCCCCTCGGCTTCAGCGACGTCCGGGCGATCCCGCTCTCGGCCAAGAACGGCGACAACGTCGTGCTGCCGGGCGCCGCCGCCCCCTGGTACACCGGCACCCCGCTGCTCCAGTACCTCGAAGAGGTCCCGGTCCGCGTCGAGGAGCAGGCCGCCCCGTTCCGCATGGCGGTGCAGTGGGTGAACCGGCCGAACTCGGATTTCCGGGGCTTTGCCGGCCTGATCGCCAGCGGCCGCGTCGCCCCAGGCGACGCCGTCATCGTCGAGCCCTCGGGCCGGACCTCCAAGATCGCCCGCATCTTCACCGCCGACGGCGACCTGCCCCACGCGGTGGAGGGCCAGTCTGTGACCCTGGTGCTCGCCGACGAGATCGACGCCTCGCGCGGCTCGGTGATCGTCACCGCCGACGCCCCGATGCGGGTGACGGACAGCCTCGACGCCCGCCTGTTCTGGGCGGCCGAGACCGAGCTGCTGCCCGGCGCCACCCTGCTCGCCAAGATCGGCACCGTGACGGTGAACGCCGTCGTCACCACGATCCGGACCCGGATCGATCCCGAGACCGGCAACCCCGAGCCGGCCGCGCGCCTGACCGCCAACGACATCGCCGACGTGACCCTGACCCTCGACCGGGCGGTGGCGGTGGATGCCTACACGGCCAACCGCGACACCGGCGGCTTCATCCTGATCGACCGCGAGACCACCGATACGGCGGCGCTCGGGCTGATCCAGGCGGATGCCGCGGCGAGCACCGTCCGGGACGAGCCCGCGGAGGTGCGCGAGAAGCGCTCCGGCGGCGGCTTCCTGTCGAAGCTGCGCTGGGTCTTCGGCGGGATCTGATGCGGTCTCCACTCGATCGAAGCGGGGAACGTTTCAGGAGGAGCCCGCGCGGCGCTTGAGCGGAGCCCAAATCCGCGATCCCGAAGGGATCGACCGGATGTGGCATGAGACCATCCGGCCGGGTTCGCCCCCGGCCGTGACCGGGCGAAGGACCGAGATCGTCGCCACCGTGGCTCCGACCGGAGCCACGGTGGCGTCACGGCGTCGCGAGAAAGAGGGTTGGTCGACGGGCCGTCCCTGTGGGATGGGTCGATCTCCGACACGCGACTGAAGGTTTACACGTCCCGCGCATGGCCAAGTTTCATTTCGTCGAAGATTACGAGCGCTACGTCGCAGAATTGATCCGGACCCATCCGATCGACACCGCGATGAGCCTGGCCGTCGGCGGTTCGTTTGCCGAGATCGGGGCGATCGAGTGCGAGATCCTGCGCCACGCGGGCTTGCAGGCCGGGCAGACCGTGGTCGATCTCGGCTGCGGCAGCGGACGTCTCGCCGTCGCCCTCGCGCGGGATCTCGAGATCGACTATCTCGGCCTCGACGTGGTGCCGGCGTTGCTGAAATACGCCCGCTCGAAATCTCCGGCTTCCTACCGATTCGAACTCAACCGAACCCTGACCTTGCCGATGCCGGCGGACTCGGTCGATCTGCTGTGCGCCTTCAGCCTGTTCACCCACCTGTTGCATGCCGAGACCTACCTGTATCTCGAGGACGCCTTCCGCTGCCTGCGTCCCGGCGGCCGGGTCGTGATGTCGTTCCTGGAATTCGCCATCGACGATCATTGGGCCGTGTTCGCCCAGACGGTGGAGTCGCAGCGCGCGAGCACCGTGCCGCACCTGAACCAGTTCATCGAGCGCAACCAGATCCAGGCCTGGGGACGGCATCTCGGCTACGCCGACGCGACCTTCATCGACGGCAACACGGGCCCGTGGCCTTCGGGCGTGCCGCTCGGTCAGTCCGTCGCGATCCTGACCAAGGCCTGAGCGGCACACGATCGCCGGACGACACGGGTCTGTCGATGTCTCCGGGTCTGTCGATGTCTTCGGGTCTCCGATGTCTTCGGGTCTCCCTTGCCCGTGCGCGGCGGCGCGACTAGGGTCCGCGCCGCTCGATCCGACCTTCATACAATATACGGGAGTGACCCCCCATGGGCTTTCTGGCCGACGCTCTGTCCCGCGTGAAGCCGTCCGCGACCATTGCGATGACGCAGAAGGCGCGCGAGCTGAAAGCGCAGGGCATGGACGTGATCAGCCTCTCCGTGGGAGAGCCGGATTTCGACACCCCCCAGCACATCAAGGACGCGGCCATCGAGGCGATCCGGCGCGGCGAGACCAAGTACCCGCCCGTCTCCGGCATCGTGCCCCTGCGCGAGGCCATCGCGAAGAAGTTCAAGCGCGAGAACGGCCTCGACTACAAGCCGTCCCAGACCATCGTCGGCACCGGCGGCAAGCACGTCATCTACAACGCCCTCCTCGCCACCCTGAACCCCGGCGACGAGGTGGTGATCCCGCGTCCGTACTGGGTCTCCTACCCGGAGATGGTGGTGCTGTGCGGCGGCACGCCGGTCTTCGCCGAGACCGACATGGCCCATGACTTCAAGCTGCAGCCCGAGGAGCTGGAGCGGGTGATCACCCCCAAGACCAAGTGGATCATCCTGAACTCGCCCTCGAACCCCTCCGGCGCGGCCTATGCCCGCGACGAACTGAAGAAGATCACCGACGTCCTGATGCGCCACCCGCAGGTCTGGGTGCTCACCGACGACATGTACGAGCACCTGACCTACGGCGACTTCGAATTCGTGACGCCGGCCCAGATCGAGCCCGGCCTCTACGAGCGCACCCTGACCATGAACGGCGTGTCCAAGGCCTACGCCATGACCGGCTGGCGCATCGGCTACGCCGCCGGCCCCGAGCACCTGATCAAGGCGATGGACTTCGTCCAGGGCCAGCAGACCTCCGGCGCCTCGACGATCTCGCAATGGGCGGCGGTGGCGGCCCTCGAGGGGACGCAGGCGCACCTCGCCGAGTTCCGCAAAGCCTTCCACACCCGGCGCGACCTCGTCGTCTCGATGCTGAACCAGACCAAGGGCCTGAAGTGCCCGACGCCGGAGGGCGCCTTCTACGTCTACCCGTCCTGCGCCGAGACCATCGGGCGCAAGACGCCGGCCGGCAAGACCATCGAGACCGACGAGGATTTCGTGGTGGAGCTGCTCCAGGCGGAGGGCGTCGCCGCGGTCCACGGCTCGGCCTTCGGCCTCGGCCCCAACCTGCGCATCTCCTACGCCACCTCCAACGCGGCCCTCGAAGAGGCCTGCACCCGGATCCAGCGCTTCTGCGGCTCCCTGAGCTGACGGCGGCGTCCGGCGCGGTCCGCAGGCCGCGCCCGGATCTTGCATCCCGCGAGCGACCGCGCCCCGGCCGAGAGCCGCGGCGCGGTCGTTCGCGTTTCCGGAGGTCCGTGCTCATGACGACGATCGCCATCCTGGCCGCCGGCGCGATGGGAAGCGCGCTCGCGGCGCGCCTCACCGCGAACGGCGCCGCGGTCCTCACCTTCCTCGACGGCCGCAGCCCGGCGACCCGGGACCGTGCCGTCGCCGCCGGCATGACCGACACCGACCTGCCCGGCCTGATGCGGGCCGACCTCTTGCTCTCCATCGTCCCGCCGGCCGATGCCGAGGCGCTCGCCATCACCCTGGCGCCGATCCTCGCGGCGGCGGCGCACAAGCCCGTCTACGTCGATTGCAACGCCGTGAACGTCGAGACGGTCCGCCGCATCGCCGGGATCGTCGCGCCGACCGGGGCGACCTTCCTCGACGGTGCGATCATCGGCCTGCCGCCGAAACCCGGCACCCCCGGTCCGCGCCTGCACGTGTCGGGCGACGCCGCCGAATCCGCGCGACCTCTTCGCGACCTCGGTGTCGACCTCAGGGTGAATACCGGTGGTATTGGCGCGGCCTCGGGCCTGAAGATGGCCTATGCGGGCATCAACAAGGGCCTCACCGCCCTCGCTGCCCTCATGGTCCTGGGGGCCGAACGGGCGGGCGCCGGCGCGGCCTTGCGGGCGGAGCTCGCCGAAACTGAGCCGGCTCTCCTTGCGCGCTTCGCCCGCGGCCTGCCCGACATGCTGCCGAAAGCCGGGCGCTGGGTCGCCGAGATGCACGAGATCGCCGCGTTCCTCGGTGACGATGCCGCCGGGCGCCAGGTCTTCGCCGGCGCGGCCGACCTCTACGCACGCCTGTCCGGGCCGGACGAGGCCGGCGACGGCGCCCGCCTGCGGGCCTTCGCCGAGGCGTGCGGATCGTCGCAGCCGTCATGACGCGGGGGAAGCCGGTTGCCGGCTCAGGCGCCGCCGCCTACATCGGCGGTCCCTGCTGCCGAGGCGCCCGATGGTTTCGCGAACCCTCTCGGGCTTGGCATGGCGGCGGGGCCTGTCGTGACGGGGCGGTGCGGACCAGTTCTCTGCGCGGTTCCTGTGAGGCCTAGTGGGCCGGGTGGCGACAGGCGTGTCACGGACGCGGGGAACAGGAACCGCAGCCGTGGCGCAAGGCCCACCTCATCAGCCGCGTCCCATCCCGGGACGAACCCCGGACAGCTCCCCGTCACGGTCGTTAAGGATCCTCGGCAAGTGTAGGTATCGGCCGGGGAACCGGTCGCGTGCCACTGCGTAGTTTCGGGCCTGACCACTATGAGACGCCTCCTGACGGGTGGCATCAAGGCGATCCTCGCGGTCGCTGCGCTCTCCACCGCCGCTCACTGGACCTTGCGCCTGCAGCGCGAGCCGACCCCCTCGCTCCGCGCCCAGGCGGAGCTTCCCGACCCGATCACGACCGGATCGATCACGCCGCGGCAGGCTGAGCCTGCCGTATTGGCTGAGCCGGCTCCGGATTTCGCCAAGACCCTCGATCAGCGCCACCTCTCCGAGCTCTTCGCCGGTGCGGCGCCCGAGAAGGTGAAGCTGCAGAAGACGGCGAACAAGCGCTAGATCGATCCCCGGATTACCTCCGATACAGGGGGCCGACGAACCGCACACCCCCAACCGGAGCGTGCGATCGTCGGCAGCGGGACCGTTAAGGGGTCAAGCGGCAGCGCTTCTGCCGTGATGGCCTTCCTGGATCTCCTCGATGATCTTGGCGCAGAAGGCGTCGAGGTCGCCCGGGTTGCGGCTGGTGATGAGACCCTGGTCCGTGACGACGGGCTCGTCCGTCCAGTCCGCGCCGGCATTCACCACATCCGTCCGGATCGAGGCGAACGAGGTCATCCGGCGTCCCTTCGCCGCGCCGACCTCGATCAGCAGCCATGGCGCATGGCAGATCGCGGCGACCACCTTGCCTGAATCCAGGAAGCTGCGGATCACTGCCAGAGCTTTCGGCTCCAGACGCAGCTTGTCCGGGTTGATCTGTCCGCCTGGCAGGACGAGGGCGTCGTAGTCCTGCGGAGACACGGACTCGAGATCCTTGTCCACGGCGACGTTCTTGCCCCAATCGGTCTTGTCCCAACCACGGATGGATTCCTTCGCCGTGCGGGACTGCGGTGCCACGACGTGAACGGTAGCCCCGGCTTCCTTCAGTTTGCTCTGTGGGACGGTGAGTTCGGTCTCCTCGAAGCCATCGGTCGCGAGAATCAAGACCTTGGCCTGCCCGATGTCAGACATGGATTGTCTCCGGAATTGTGGGGGTACGGCACTGAACAGGTCCCGCCGGACGCAAGTTCCCACTGGGTTCCTGATGTCCCCCCAAGCTCCTGACCGACGCTCTCGGTGGGGGAACCCGGCCGGCTCGGCCGTGTTGGTCCGCACATCCCTCAGACAGACAGGAGGCTTCGTATGGCCAACCACGAGATGGCCAATCCCGGCCTGCCGATCCCCGAGCCGCTGCCGGGTGGAATCCCTGGCGACTTGCCGACGCCGCCCCCGCCGGACGAGCAGCCCGATATCGGACCCACGGGTCCGCGCACGCCCTACCCGGTCAACGATCCGGGGATCGATGAGCCTGCCGGCCCTGGCTCGGAGCCTGATTATTTGCCGGGAGGCCCGACCGACCCCGGCGTCCGGATGTAGCCGGGTTCAGTGATCCCCATGCGATGCGCGCACGTCGCGTGGCGCGCTCAGGATCTCGGAGAGGCTCGTCGCCACGTGGCGGGCCTCTTCGTCCGTCAGGCGAAGCTGGAACGGGGGCAGGGCGCCGGCCTGCAAAGCCACGACCGCCTGACCCTGCTCGTCGGTGCCGACCTCGATCGCCGACGAGGTGACGTCGAGCATCGCGATCTCCTCGTCGGACATGTCCTCGGGCAGATCGCCGTCATCGGGCTCATCGATGGCAGTGAGAAGCTGGCCCACCGCCCGCACCAGGGCGCGGGCTGCCCGGGCATCCATCACGACTGCCGTGGCCTGATCGTCCTTCTGAAATGAAAGCTGAATGTTCGCCCCTTCGAGGGAAACCGAGATGCCCGCCATGAATCGCCTAACCGCTTGCTCAAGAACTCTTATATGCGGTCGACCGCGCGAATAACACAGGGGCCGCCGTCGCGGGCGCCTCGGACCGGCGTCGTTTCCGTCGGGTAGAACGCCTTGTTGCCGCCGCATGATCGGACTACATGAGGGATAGCGGGTATCGGTGAGCTGGGATCTTGTACCGCAAGTGTCTCACGTCCTGCTGATTCCGTCAGGCCTACCGAAGAGGATCCGCCGCTTGCGTCGAGCAGACGCAGGCTGTTGATCGACGAACGATACGAGGATCTATTTCGTGAATACCGGCACTGTAAAGTGGTTCAACGAGACCAAGGGCTACGGCTTCATTCAGCCTGACGATGGCGGCAAGGATGTGTTTGTGCACATCTCCGCGGTCGAGCGCGCTGGCATGCGCAACCTCATCGAGGGTCAGAAGATCTCCTACGAGATTCAGACCGACAAGCGCAGTGGCAAGGACTCGGCTGGCAACCTCCAGGCGGCCTGACGCTCCCGGCGCCAGCCCCCGGGCTGGCGTCACCCCGAACGGCTTCCCACGAAGCCTCCGCCGCCGGCGACCGACACCCTTCTGGGGAGAATGGGTCGAGGATCTGGCACATCCCGCAACACCAACGACGCCCGCAGCCGATTTGGCACGATGCGTCCGAGACACTGCACGCAAAACCTGCACGTTATTGAAAGTACACAAGAAAAATATGTTGTTTGAATATACCAGACGCCGCGGCGTCCGTTCGCCCGTCACCGATGCGGCGACCTTCAAGGTCGGTCACCTGAAGCAGACGATGGCGCATGAGGCCAAGACCGTCGACCTCAGCCACCTGATCGACACCTCCTACAACTACCATTCGCCGCGCGAACTGCGCTGGCATCTGGCCGAGCGGTTCGGCATGGCTCCAGAGGCGATCGCCCTGCGCGAGCATCATTGATCCGAGGCTGCCCTGATCCTGTCGGGGCGGACCGCGTGCCACGTCATCGAACCGTCGTGACGGTCGAGCCCAGCGCCCAGGTGCTGGGCTTTCCTGTTTCTGAGATTCCCCGATGCAGCCTTCGCCCGGCACCCTCAGCGAGGCGCCAGCGCCGCCACGACGTCGTCCCGCAGGCCCTGCGATACGGCGACGAGTTCCCCGTGCACCGGATCCGGACGGTTGTAGGTCGTGGGACGGCCCTGGAGATCGCTGACCGTGCCGCCTGCCTCGCGCAGGATGAGGTCCGCGCCCGCAAGATCCCAGTCCCGTGCATGGGGCGAAACCAGCCCGACATCGATGGAGCCCTCGGCCACCCGCGCGACGCGCAGAGCCAGGGACGGCACCCGCTCGACGGCGACGAGATCGGCCTGTTGCCCGTTCGTCCCGGCGCCTCGGGCTAGGCGGTCCATCATCGGTTTAGGGCCCGTGACGCGCGCGCCTTCGATGGCCCGCTGACCGGAGACGGTGATGGTCTGGCCGTTGCGGGTCGCGCCGGCGCCCGCGATAGCCTCGTAGAAGGTGTCGGTCACAGGCGCGTGGACGAAGCCGAGGATCGGCTGTCCGGCCGACAGAAGCGCCACGGCGATGGACCAGTCGGGATGTCCAGACATGAACGCGCGGGTCCCGTCGATGGGATCGACGATCCAGACCAGACCGGCATCGAGCCGTACAGGATTGTCACTGGTCTCCTCCGAGAGCCAGGCTGCCCGGGGCAGCATCGCGCTGAGGCGCACCTTCAGGAAGGTGTCTACCGCCACGTCAGCTTCGGTCACCGGTGAACCGCCTGCCTTAGACCAGACCCGCGCCCCCGTCTGTCCCCCGGCCTTGTAGAACGGCAACGCGAGGGCGGCCGCTTCGCGGATCGTCTCACGCAGGGCGGGAACGAGGGCGAGTGCGGCTTCCGGGGCGATCGGATCGGACATGCGTCTCCATACGGCTCTGGATGTCAGGCTGGGCGCTTGTTGAAGGGCCCGTCGCCCCAGCACGGATGCATGGAGGGCGGTGCTGCCTTCGTTGTAGGATGCTGGGCGGGTTGTCACAAGCAGAGCGACGCAGATGTCGATACGGGCAAGTCTCTCAGATCGAAGCAAGGAAGCGTTGAGCATTCCACGTGCTTCACCCTTGTCCATACTCGCTTAACGCTCACTCTTAAGCTGGCCTGAGGAGGTTAGACGTAAATCTGCTTGTCATAGATGGGTGACCCATAGAGGTTGCCGGCGCCAACAGGGTATACGAGCAATGAACACTTTCCCGAACATGAACGACATGTCGGCGGATGCCACCTACGTCGGTGCTGCCCCCGTGTTGGTGCTGTCTCGTCTGCCGGTCATCGACCGAATGGGTGCGGCTCGGCCCGCCGGCGTGGCCCTGGCCTTCGCCGAGGATGATTCGGATGCCTGCGGCGAAGATCGCTTCGACCTTCTCCTCGTCGATGCGGCCGGCCGGGTGGTCACCCGCCTCGGACCGTTCTGCGAGGACGAGGTGGTGGCCCATTGGCGCGACGTCTCCGCCAAATCGGGCCTGCCGCGGATGATCGTGAAGGAGGACGGCGAACTCGCCAGCGTCTCCAACCAGCTGGGCCCGGTGGCCCTGGGCCGGACCCGGACCCGTCGCCGTCACGGCCTCCTCAATGGCCGCCGCCCGCGCTTCCTCGTCCGGCGTAAGACCGGCACGCTGCCGGTCCGCCCCCTGATCCATCGCGGCGAGAGCGAGATCATCTCCGGCGCCCGCTGCTGAACCAGGGTCGCCGGACCGCGAGCCGGCCTCAAAAGATATGCGTCACCGCGGCATCCGCTGCGAGGCCGAGAAACAGGATCAGGCCCGCCTCCCGGTTGGAGCGGAAGAGCGTCAGGGCACCCCGACCGTCACGCGTGTCGAGACGCAGCACCTGTCGCCCGAGATGGGCGCCGAACAGGGCGACGCCGAGAAGACCCACGGGGCCTGCGCCGGCCAGGATTGCCGCCAGCGCGATGAAGCCGGTGCTGGCGCCGTAGCACAGACCGATCGCCCCCCGCATCCGGCGCCCGAAGAAGCGGGCCGAGGAACGGATGCCCGCGATCTCGTCGTCCTCGATATCCTGCACGGCGTAGATCGTGTCGTAGCCGATCACCCAGGCGATGGTGCCGGCGTAGAGCAGCAGGGCCGGCGCATCGAGGCGCGCGAACGCCGCGACCCATCCCATCAATGCGCCCCACGCGAAGGCGAGGCCAAGGACCGCCTGGGGGACAGGCATGACGCGCTTCATGAACGGATAGATCGCCACCGGGATCAGCGAGGCGATGCCGACGCCGATCGCCGGACCGTTGAACTGCAGCAGCACCGCGAGGCCAATCAGGGCCTGTATCACGAGGAAAACGGCAGCCTGGCGTGCGCGGACCTGGCCCGAGGGCAGGGGGCGCGAGCGGGTGCGTTCCACCTGCGCGTCGAGGTCCCGGTCGGCGATGTCGTTGTAGGTCGAGCCCGCACCCCGCATGGCGACGGCGCCGACGAAGAACAGGCCCAGATGGACCGGATCGGGGAAAGCGGCGCCGGAGCGAATGGCCGCGAGGGAGGCCGACCACCAGCAGGGCAGAAGCAGGAGCCACCAGCCGATCGGGCGATCGATGCGGGCCAGACGCAGATAGGGCCGCGCCCGGCGCGGCGCGATCCGGTCGACCCAATGTCCCGCTACCGCGTCGGCGACACGGCGATCCGCCTGCGGGGAACTCACGCCGTCCATGGACGCAGGAACGCGCTCGGCCGGATCGTCCTGAAAGTCAGCACAGGATCAGAGGGCGCCCTGCGGCATTTTCAGGCTGCCCGTGAGGCCGGGGCCGCCGAGAAGGCCGCCGCCGCCGCCGTTCTGGGCCTGCGCGCGGGCCTGGGCTTCCATCTTGGAGGCCTGGGCCGCAACGGTGCACACCTTGGTCTTGATGCCCGACACCTTGAGGTGGTCGGCCTTGAAGCCTTCCGCGAAGGAATCGGGGATCGAGCACCACTCCTTGTTGGCAGTGATCCACTTCAGGCCGGCGGCGCCGTTGGCCTGAAGCTTGCCGAACAGGGAGCAGGCCTCGGCCGGCGTCATCTTCTTCTTCGAGCTCGATGCGGCGTTCGCCTTACCGATCAGGTCCTTGCGGGCCTGCAGTGTCTGTTGGATCTCGCCGCACTCGGCAGACTGGGCGAACGTCTGTTCGCTGAAGAGCGCCGTGCCGGCGAGGGCGACGGCCAACGCCGCAATGGTCTTGAACGACATGCCTTGAGATCCTTTCTCCCCCCATCCTCGATCCGGTGGGGGTGAGCCCGGCGACCGGATGCGGAATGGCCTGATGCGTGCCCGGCTGCGCGCAAGAATCCGCGTCCTCCGGCGTTGGTTTTGTTTCGGCATAGGAATGTGGCGTCTTTCAAGCCGCAAACGCCGGGGCACATTCGGAGGTGGATTTACGGCGCAATGTTGCCGCGTGTTGCGGCTTTGCATCAGCGGCAGTTGTGTAGACCGCGCCGTTGACAGCCGACTCACCGCACGCGACCACGCCGGGCATGGCCGCCTACGATTTCACTGCCCCCCGCCTCTTCGTCGAAGCCCCTCTCTCGGTCGGGGCGACGCTGCCCCTCGACCGGGCCCAGGCGAACTACCTCCTGAACGTCTTGCGGCGCGGCCCTACCGATCCTGTTCTCCTGTTCAACGGGCGCGATGGCGAATGGCGTGCCGAGATCGCCCCGACCGGGCGCAAGAGTGCGGACCTGATCGTGCGGGAGCGCACACGCCAGCAGCCGCCTCGCGCGGACCTCCATTACCTGTTCGCACCGTTGAAGTCGGCCCGGCTCGACTACATGGCCCAGAAGGCTGTGGAAATGGGCGCCGGCACCCTTCGCCCGGTCTTTACCCGCTACACTCAGGGTGAGCGGCTGAACGTCGATCGCCTTCGTGCGAACGCCATCGAAGCCGCCGAGCAATGCGGCATCCTCGACCTGCCCGAGATCCAGGAGGCGGCCAAGCTCCCGGCGGCGCTGGATGACCTCAACCCCTTGCGCCTGCTGGTCTTCTGCGACGAGAACGCCCCGGTCTCGGACCCGGTCCGGGCCCTCCGGCAAGCCGCGGACCCCGCGGCTGCCCCGCCTCTCGCAGTGTTGGTCGGACCCGAGGGCGGGTTTGCGCCGGAAGAGCGCGCGCTCATTCTCGAACGTCCGAACACGGTGGCCCTGTCCCTCGGTCCGCGTATCCTGCGGGCCGATACGGCGGCGGTGACGGTGCTGGCTCTGGTTCAGGCGGTGCTCGGCGACGCCCGCTGAGGCGTCGCTTGCCCGCGTTGTTCGCGCGGGTCCCCTGGCCTATGAGGCGCATTGACCCGATCTATGGGGCCACGCCGCTGCGGTCCGGCGCGCCTCTCCCTTGAACGACCTTCCTGAAGAGGCAGCGCATGGCGCGCGACACGTCCGATACGACGCCCTTGACCACGCGGGACGAGCTCATCGCTTGGTTCGCGGACGGCGAGAAGCCGCGCGCGCGTTTCGCGATCGGCACCGAACACGAGAAAGTGCCCTTCTACCGCGATGGAAACCGCCCGGTCCCGTATGCCGGTGAGACGGGCATCCGGGCGCTGCTCGAGGGAGTCGGGCGGGAGACTGGCTGGGAACCGATCGATGATGCCGGCCACCTCATTGGGCTCGCCGGCGCCGAGGGCGGGGCCATTTCCTTGGAGCCCGGCGGGCAGTTCGAGCTCTCCGGGGCGCCATTGGCCGACGTGCACGCGACGGCCGCGGAATTGCGGACGCATCTTGAGGCGACGGCCCGGGTCGCGGACGATCTCGGCATCGGCTTCCTCGATCTCGGCATGAGTCCGAAATGGACGCGGGAAGAGACCCCCGTGATGCCGAAGAGCCGCTACAAGATCATGGCCGCGTACATGCCCAAGGTCGGCAGCCTCGGCCTGGACATGATGCTGCGTACCGCCACGGTGCAGGTGAATCTCGATTTCGCCTCAGAGGCCGACATGGTCGCCAAGATGCGCGTTGCCTTGGCGCTGCAGCCTGTGGCGACGGCCCTCTTCGCCAATTCGCCCTTCACGGATGGGCGCCCCAACGGCTTCCTGTCGCGCCGGTCCGAGATCTGGCGCGACACCGATGGCGACCGCACCGGCATGCTGCCGCGGGCCTTCGAGCCCGGCTTCGGCTACGAGTCCTACGTCGACTGGCTGCTCGACATGCCGATGTACTTCGTCAAGCGCGGCGAGACCTACCACGACGTCTCCGGCGCCTCGTTCCGCGACCTGATGGCCGGCAAGCTCGCGGCGCTGCCGGGGGAGCGCGCCACGGTGTCGGACTGGGCCAACCACGCCTCGACCGCTTTCCCGGAGGTCCGGCTCAAACGCTTCATCGAAATGCGCGGATCCGATGTGGGCAACCCGGCGATGATCGCCGCACAGGCCGCCTTCTGGGTCGGGTTGCTCTACGACGAGGCTTCCCTGGCGGCCGCCTGGGACATTGCCAAGAACTGGAACGCCTGCGATCGGGAGGGCCTGCGTGCTACCGTTCCCCGTCTCGGTCTCGCCGCTCGCATCGCCGGCCGACCCCTCGGGGCAGTGGCGGCCGAGGCGCTGACGATCGCCCGCGCCGGGCTTGCAGCGCGGACGCGCCGCGACGCCCAGGGGCGGGACGAGACACACTTCCTGCAGCCGCTGGAGGCGATCGTCGCCGCCGGACGCTCTCTCGCCGAGGAACGCCTCGCCGACTACGAGGGTCGCTGGCAACGCTCCGTCGAGCCCGCCTTCACAGAATGCGTCTACTGACTCCGGCGGATCGTCGAAGCAGGGGAAATGTGCGGGCGAATCCGCGAATGTGCTTGAAGACACTCGACGCAGCGTCTTGACTGTTGCGATTCTGGAACGGATCTCCAACTTCACCGTTTCAGGGATATCTTATCCTGTGACGGAGAACGCTCGCATGTCGCGCATCTTGTCCCTCGCCCTCGCGGGCACCACCGCCGTCGGTCTCTCGGCCGGTTCCTTCACCACCGCTCAGGCCGCTCCGATGCCGGCCCTCAACGCTGCCCAGGTTGGCGGCGGCGCGGCGATCGAGACCGTGCGCTATCGCGGTTACGGCCGTGGCTACTATGGCGGCTACCGCCGCGGCCCCGGCGTCGGTGGCGCTCTCGCGGCCGGCGCGGCTCTCGGCATCATCGGCGGCGCCATCGCAGCCAGTCAGGCCCCGCGCTACGGCTACTATGATCGGGGCTACGTCGGTACCGGTTATGGCTATGGATATGGGGCGCCTGCCTACGGCTACTACGCCGCCCCGTCCTATGGCTATGGCTACCCCGCCTACGGCTACGGCTACTGAGGTCATGCCGTCCGGGTGCCCGCGGCGCCTGGGCCCAAGTTCCAAGATCCCGTCGATGGTCGAAGCCGTCGGCGGGATTTCTCGTCGTGACGGTGGTAGAGCAGCGCTGACCAGGAGACGCGGACCCTAGGAAGCGACACCCATGACGGACGGAGGTAGCGAGGCCACCCATCTCGATCTCGCCGGATTGAAGTGCCCCCTGCCGGTTCTGCGAACCCGGAAAGCCCTGCGTCGAATGCCGTCCGGCGCGGTCCTGGTGGTCACGTGTACGGATCCGATGGCGGTGATCGACATCCCCCATCTTGTGCAGGAGGAAGGCGACACCCTCGTGGCGCAGGCGCGGGAGGCGGGTCGAACGACCTTCACGATCCGCAGACGTCTCACAATCCCCGAGACCGTTGCCGAAAACACGCGCTCCACGCCTCATTGATGCGCCAACGCCCTGTTAGGGCGCTCCCAACGGTCGCCGCAGCCTCGGCGATCCGACGGGGGAGAGCAGAATGGCGCCGATTATCCGCGGCACCCGGATCGTGCATGATGGCTGGAGCCGTTTTCTCGTCGCCGAGGTGACGATGGACGACGGCACACGCTTGGCGCGCGAGATCGAGGATCACGGACGGGCGACCGCGGTACTGCCCTACGATCCTACCCGGCGGGTCGCCCTGCTGATCGAGCAGTTCCGGACCCCGGCTTTCTATGCGGCGGGAGTCACCTCCGTGCTGGAGGTTCCGGCCGGCCTTCTCGACGAGTCGGAGCCCGAGGAGGGGGCTCGGCGCGAAGCCTACGAGGAGACCGGCGTGCGTCTCGGCGCCCTCGAACCAGTAACTTGTGGCTGGAGCATGCCGGGAATCTCGACCGAGCAGATGGATCTGTTCCTGGCGCCTTACGAGGCGCCCGACCGGGTCGGTCCCGGCGGCGGCCTGGCTGGGGAGCACGAGGACATCACCGTTCGCGAAATGGCCTTGAGCGAACTCGCGGCCATGACGGATCGCGGCGAGGTCACCGACATCAAGACCCTGGTCTTGATCCTGACCCTGCGGGTGCGGCATCCGCACCTGTTCGGCTTGGCCTGATCCGTTGTCGCCGTTTCAGGGCGTCTCGGGCGCGCGCCGCGCGTTGGGCGTCGGACGGGGCCGGGCGGGATGAAGGCGCCGGCGCGACTTCCGAAGAAGCGATCGGCGCAGCGTGATCCCGATCAGCCCCCAGGAGCGTACGAAGTAGCGGCGGAACAGCCGGTGCGGCGCGTGCCAGAACCGGAAGAACCACTCCAGTCCGACGCGTTGCATCAGGGCGGGTGCGCGCGGTACAAGCCCAGCCGCGACGTTCAGCGCTTCGCCGACAGCCAGGACTACGGGGCTACCGAGCGCATTCCCCTGACGGTCGACCCAGATTTCCGAGCGTGGCGCACCGACGCCGAACACGAGCAACGTCGTGCCGTGGGCGCGCACGGCTGCACAGAGGCCGGCCCCGTAGGCCTCATCGTTCTCGAAGCCGAAGGGCGGTACCGTGAAGGCGATCCCGGCGCGCGGGATGCCCTCCGCCACCAGACGCTCGGTGAGGTGCAGCCCGACGGCCTCCGTCGAGCAGACCAGAAAGATCTGTCGGCCCGCGGGCCAGGGCGCGGCGAAGGCGGTCGCGACGAGGTCGTGGCCCGTAACCCGTCGGGCCGATCCGGCACCGCAGAGACGGGCGAGCCAGACAAGGGGCATGCCGTCGAGGGTATGAGCGACGGCGCCCTCGTAGGCTTTCCGGAACGCCATATTCTCTGACAGCGTGACGATGTGATCGAGGTTTGCGGTGACGATCATGCGCGGCCGGGTCGCCGGTTGCCGAACTGCGGTCGCGAGAATGTCTGCGGCCGATCCGGGCGTGAACGTGATGTCGAATAAGCGAACGCTCATGTCATCGCCTTTGGGACGTGTCCCGTGCGCATCCGGGGGATGGGTGACGGGAACCCGGGGCTGATCCATCGCGCCTGGGAAGAAACGGGCGCGGGAGAGATCTGGAGGGATCGAACGTGGGAGCCGTGGTGGACAGGGTTGGGTTCAGGCATCGACGGCTCTGAAGCTGCGGGCTCCGGGTGTCGCACGCGTGCGAGGCGAACGGATTTCGCGCCGGTCGCGCCAGGCTCCGAGCCAGAGCGCGGCGGCGGCTCCGAGGCCCAGGCCCATCAGGAGGGCGAAGGGTAGCACCAGCTTGGGAGAGGGCGGCCAGGCGCGGCTCCGCGGCGGCGTCGCCGTCGAGATGACCCGGACGTTGGAGCTGTTCAGGCGCTCCTGTTCGTTGGTCTCCCGTGAGCGGCGCAGAAACGCCTCGTAGATCGAGCGCCGGGCATCGAGCTCGCGCTCGAGTTCGCGCAGGCCGACATTGGCGCGGTCGTTCCCCGCCGTCTCGGTCTTGGCCCGCTCCAGGCTCCGGCGCACGGCGGTCTCGCTCGCCACCGCCCGGTCGTAGTCCTTCTGCGAGGTGTCGATGATCCGCTCCTTCTCGCGCTGGATCAGGCGCTGGAGATCGCGCTGCTGAGCGTACTGGTCGGCCATGGCCGGGTGGCGGTCGCCGAGGCGCTGGGCGAGTTCTGCGGTGTTGCGCGAGAGCGTCGCATATTGCTGCCGCAGGTTCTGCATTTCGAGGGACTGAAGCATCTCCGGCAGGGCCGTCCCGGCCTCGCCGGTGCGCATGTGCCGGGCCTGGTCGAGGCGCGCCTTGGCCTCGGCCGTCTTCAGGGTGGCGGTGACGAGCTGCTGGTTGAGGTCGCTGAGCTGCTGATCGCTGAGAAGACGCCCACTTGACGTCACCAGCTTGTTCGTCACGCGATACTGCAGAACCTTGCGCTCGGCCTCCTCGACCGACTGGCGCAGGGTGGTCAACCGGCTCGTCAGGGCCTCTGATGCACGGCGCGCCGCATCGGTGCGCGCCGCCGCATCCTCCGCGAAATACGCGTCCGCGATGGCATTTGCGATCCGGGCCGACTTCTCCGGATCCCGGGTCTGGACGTAGACGTCGATGACGAATGTCCGCTCCGCCCGACGCACGCCGAGCCTGAGACGAAGGTTGTCGAGGGCCAGATTGACCGGCTCGCGGCTCGCCGGGGGCGGCTCCATGCCGAGGAGCGCCTTGAGGCTCTGCACCAGCGGGCTCGTCGAGGCTGGGGGAACGAACTCCGTATCCTGGGTCAGATCGAGACGGTCGATGACCCGCCGCAGGACGCTGTCGGATTGCATCACCCGCGTCTGGCTCTCAGCGATCGAGACGCCGCTGTCGGCCTGGGGTTGACGGTTGCTGAGGTCGTTCTGGATCACCGGAAGATCGGCCGGATCGACCAGGATCTGCGTCACGGCGGTGTAGGTCGGCGTCACGGCGTTCAGCAGCACCACGGCGAGGATCACGGCCGCGAGTCCGCCGAGCAGGATGACGCCGGAACCGCGCCAGAGGCGACGCAGGATCAGGCGGTGGTCGAGCCCGCTCGGTGTCCCGGTCTCGAGGACAACCGGCTCGCCACGGACCGGGCTTCCGAAGTCGAACATCTGTCTCGTCTCCCGACCTGGTCGCCGCTCGCGCGGTTCTTGTCTTCCGCCTCGAACAACTTTGTCTCAGTTTCACCGCCTGTCTGTTTCGAAACGGAACAGGCGAGCACCGAAACGGCATCCACTTCGTCGTCTGCGCAGGACATATGCCAGCGGAGCTGCCGCGCTGAGCGTCGCGATGGACGCACCCTACGATCTCCTCGTAGAGAGCGAGAATCGACATGATATTGGTAAGAACAGGTTTGCTAACAGGTTGCGATCTGCGTAGTCCGCCCGCCCTTCGTCGCTTACCTGTGCACAACTCCAGCCGGCTTCATGCTGGCTCACGATTGTCGGGCGGCACGAGTCGATCTTCCGCGTGGTCGTAGGCGGGTGGGCCAACCTTCAGAAACTTCGAGAAACACACTGCGTCTCCGGCCGCGAGGCGGTTCCAGCGTGCCACGTTGGCCCGCGAGGCATCCGGGACCGCCGCGAAGGCGGAACTCCGGACCCAGGCGAGGATCGCGGCGGCGGCGCTCTGTGGATCGGAGGTCTCGATGTGCAGACCGGAGTCGGCCAGGACTTCACAGAAGACCTGTCCGTACGGGGCAACGACCGGAAGTCCGCCGTGCTGGGCCTCCAAGAGCGGCAAGCCGAGTCCTTCGGCGCGCGAGGTCGAGAGCAGGAGATGGCACCGGGCCGCGAGACCGCGCAGGGCTCCGTCGTCGAGGTAGCCGTGCAGAGTGAGGAATGGAGGCGGTGCGGCGAGGAAAGCATGGTGGCCCCAGCCGACCCGCCCGACCACGTGGAGTTCCGCCGCGATCCCGCCCGCGTTCAGGGCCGCGACGATCGCCAGCGCCGACGCGTAGTCCTTGCGCGGCTCGATGGTGCCGATGCAGAGGAGCCGGAGCGGCGTAGCGGCGGTGGGCGTCGGCGGGGCTGGCAGGCCGGCCAGTCCGAACACATCGCGGACGGCTGGCCGCAGCAGGGCCACCAAGGCCTCGCGGGCACATAACGCCCGCACCGCCTCGCCGGTGGTGCGTGAGTTGACGAGAAAGCTGCGCCCGAAGCGTAGGGCGAAGGCGAAGCTCGGCGCCATGTAGAGGCGGCTCTTCCAGCTCAGGTCCTGCGGGCGTGTCAGCAGGAAGGTGTCGTGCACGTAGGTGATGCACTGGCGCCGACGCAGGACCGAAAGTGGACCTGGGGGAAACCCGGGGAAGAGGAACAGGGCCGCGGGATCACACAGGGCCCGCAGGGGCAGACCGAGATGCTGGGCCGCGATCATGCCGGGGATTCCCCGTGCGCGGACCGTGGTGATGGGGTGCGGTTGCAGCGTGTCGGGCGTGAACAGGTCGAGGGCGACGCGCTCGATCCCGGTGACGTGTCCGCGCAGATGCGTGTGATCGAGGTAGATGCGACGCGGCTCCGACAGCACGGTCATCGCGCCTCTCCGCCGGCGGCGGGCCGGAGCATTCTGCGAAGTGTCGCGGCCCCGTAGAGGGCCCGGCGCAGCCATGGCGGCATGTCGCGTCCGACGAGCGCGTGCTTGGTCCGTCGGGCGAGGCGGACCACCCGCGACGCGTCGCTGGGAATCAGGCCCGTCCGTCCGGGGGCGCGGTCCAGCGCCATCGCAAAGGTCGACAGCATCTCCGGGGCGAAGCAGATGCGTCCGGACCCGGCCGAGGCTGGCAGGAGACCGCGCGCGACGAAGACATCGTTCAGGCGCATCGCGCAAGCCGCGTGACTGTTGCGGCTCTCGAGGGCGATCCGTCCTACGAGCCCCAAGCGTCGGCGCTCGGGAGCATCGGCGATCAGCGCCCGGAGCGCCTCCTCGAGGGCACCCGCCTCCGTTGGCACGAGGCGACCCGAGATGTCGTCCATGACGGCCGTGGCTAGGCCGGTGGCGCGATACGCGACGGTCGGCGTCCCGCACAGCCCGGCTTCCACAGGGGTCTGCCCGAACGTCTCCTGGCGGCTCGCGGTCACGTAGAGGTCGCAGGCGCCGTACCAAGCCGCCAGCGTCGCCTCATCGCCAATCGGACCTGCCGCGATCAAGTCCGGAATCCCGAGGGAGTCCGGATCGTCGAGTCGCCCGACGGCGACGAAACGGAGTCCCGGCCGGGCGACCCGGCGCAGGATCCCGGTCAGTTCGGCCGTCCCCTTGCTCGGCGCGTCCGCGATCACGGCGGCGAACATGACGAGGACGTCGTCGGCCGGCAAACCGAGTTCGCGCCGCAGGGTCTCGCGCGATCGGGGGCGAAACACCCCCGTCGGAAACGCTAGATCGATACGGTCGACCCGTGCGCCCGCCGGTGCCAGGGCGATCGCCGCTGATTCCGTCCAGGCGGAGGCGGCCAGAAGGAATGGTCCCCCGGGTTCGGCGAGGATCGCCCTCTTCTCCGTGAAAGCGCCGGCGATCCGCTCCGGCAGCACCTGCGGATAGGCGTTGGGCGAGGGGCAGCGAGCATCGCATCCCTCGGCGATGATCGGGCAGCCGGATGGGGAGGCGCAGCGCCCGGTGACGAGGAAGAGATCGTGCAGCACCGCGGCAACCGGGACAGTGCGGGCGAGCCGCCCCAGGATCGAGGTGCGGCGGGTCGCGCCGTGAAGGTTGCCCGCCAGCACCAGATCGTAACCGCCTTGGGACAGGGTCCGTTCGGTCTGCGGAAATCGCTCGACCCACTCGGCCGCGGCCAGCGGCGATTCCTCCGCGAGGCAGTGATCGCTCACGATGTGGCCGGCGAGGGCGAGGGCATCGCACAGGCGCCGATGGGCGATCCCGGCGCCGCCGAGCGGACCTTGGTCGGTCAGGCTGGCCACCGAGAGGCCGGAAGCCATGGCAGGCGCAAGGTGGACCGGTGCGGCGTGCAGAAGCACCGGCCGACCCACGCGTGCGAGCACGGCGCCCCCCCGGACGAGGCGGGGCCAGAGGGCGGCAACCGGACGCGTGGCGTCGGAGTCGAAGCCGCCGACGGCCTGTACGCAGGTGCGCTTCAGCAGAACCTCGCCGCCGCTGAAGGGGGCGAGCGGCCCGTCCGGGGGCGCGGGATCGACGAGCGCTCCTGGGGACGCCGCTGGGGCGTCGACCCCGATCTGTCCCGTATCGAAGACGACACGCAGGCCCACGACGACGTCGGCACCGCTGAGCATGAATTGCAGGGCAAGGGCTGTGAGCGCATCCGGCGCCAGCAGGTCGCCGGGCGGGAGAACCAGAAGGGCGTCGCAGACCTCGTCCGCGACGATGCGGAGCAATTGCGCTGCACGCTCGGCCTGCGGGATGATGGTGTGTGTGAGGTTCGGATAGCCCTGCCCATCCACGGACGCTCGCGTGGCAGCGAGTCCGTCGCAGGATCCATCGACCAGCGTGACCACGTTCAGGTGCGGCCAGTCCCGATCCGTCAGAGGCGGATCGACCAGATCGGGACGGGACGATCCGAAGGGCCAAGCGGCGATGCCATGCGCCTGTGGACCGAAGCGGTCAGCGATTCCGTCGACCGTCGGCCGCGCGACGGCTTCGTCCGATAGGTCCGTCACGCCTGCCCGATCACGCTTTGCCCGATCACCGCCTGTCTGGATTCCTCGAAAAGGCCGAGGGCCGACGGTGTTAAGGATGCAGCGAAGAGCTGAATCTTCCGTATGCGGGGGACTGCGTTCGCGCTGCTGACCCCAACGCATCCTGGGGCGCGATCGCGTGGGCCGACCGGACGAACTCTGAGCGTCGCGGCGACCACATAATTAGCATCCGTCGGGACATCCCGTGCGAAAGCTCTTAAATCCGAATTTTCAGTGATCTCGGGAAAAGACAGGGTCTAGGTATACTGGTCGGAGTGGCAGGATTTGAACCTGCGACCCCCACGTCCCGAACGTGGTGCGCTACCAGACTGCGCTACACTCCGACAAAGCCGGCTTGGTGGGCCGGCGAGCGGACGTATAGCGAGCCCTCATCGGAGCCGCAAGCGCTTCCTTGCGGGAAATCGTCGGGACAGTGTCGTTCTCAGATCCGGACGGCCCAGTTCTCCGGGAGGCGGTAAAGGTGGCAGGTTTGGCCGGGCCGCGGAATAGCGACGGCACCGGCGGCCTCCGGTCCGAGCTCCAGATCGGACAGCGACCAGCCGGAGCCGAGTGGGTCGGCACCCTCCCAGGTCACGGACAAAGTCGAGGGTTCCGCGACACTGACGTCGAAGCCGTCGAGGGGATGCATCAGGCCAGTGCCCAGCGCCTTCACCACGGCCTCCTTCCGCGTCCAGAGGCGAAAAAACGCGGACTCTTGGAGGGATCGCGGCATCTGCACCAGGGCGGTGATCTCCCTTGGGTGAAAGTGCGCGCGCGCGATCGCGAGCGGGTCGCCGACTGGCCTGATGGCTTCGACATCCACGCCGATCGGCGTCTCGGTTGAGACAGCTACCAGCGCGAAGGAGCCGGAATGTGAAAGGTTGAAGTGAAGGCCCGCACGTTGATGCGACGCCAGAACCGGTTTTCCGTCGGCCTCCTGTACGAAGCTCAGGTCCTGGGGACGCCGATTCACATAACCCGCCAGGATCAACCGAAGCGCCGCATGGCTCTCGACGAAGCGCGCACGATCTTCGGTCCGCAGGAAGCGGTCACCGCGGACGCGCTCTTCGTCCGAGAGCCAAGCGGTTCGTTCAGGTGGGAGAGCCGTACCGAGAGAGAGATCGACCCGCCAGACGACCGCGCCGGCAGTGGCGCAAGGGAGGGTACAAGCCCAGTTCCGATGGGCTGGAGTCGCCGCATTGATGAGGTTGGACGCCGGGCCGTTCGCGGGGAGCCTATCCATCCTACGGTGCATATAGCCCTGTCACACTCGCAAAGCGGGCGTTGGCAGAGCTGTAATCCAATCCGCTTGACCCACGGAAGCCGAAGTTTCGCTGCATGGAGCCCAGAGGCGCCGCGAATCTCTTAGGCGTAGACGTTGCCGCCTGTCTGGGGGAAGCGCTCTGCCAGGGCGCGCCGCAGCTTTTCGAGCGCACGATTCTCGATCTGACGGACCCGCTCCTTGGAGATGCCGAGTCGATGGCCGAGGGCTTCGAGAGTCGCTTGATCCTCGGCGAGGCGGCGCTCCTTGAGAATGCGCAACTCGCGCTCGGACAGGACCGTCAGGGCCTCGTTCAGCCAGATCAGGCGCCGCTCGCCATCCACAGTCGCGGAGACGGTCTCGTCTGGAAGGGCGGCCCCATCGACAAGGAAGTCCATGCGCTCGGAAGAGGCTTCGCTCTCTTCGCCCACCGGCGCGTTCAGGGACATGTCCGGACCCGACAGCCGCGCGTCCATCAGGGCGACGTCTTCCCTCGAGACACCGATGGCCGTCGCGATCCGGCGATGGATCTCGTCGCCGACATGCTCTTCCGTCGACTGCATCAGCCGGGCCCGCAGACGACGGAGGTTAAAGAAGAGCGCCTTCTGGGCCGAACTCGTGCCCCCGCGAACGATGGACCAGTTGCGGAGGATATAGTCCTGGATCGAGGCGCGGATCCACCACGTTGCATAGGTGGAAAAGCGAACCTCCCGCTCGGGCTCGAAGCGGGCCGCGGCCTCCATCAGGCCTACGTGCCCCTCCTGGACGAGATCGGCCATGGGCAGGCCGTAATGCCGGAAGCGTCCGGCGATGGCGATGACGAGACGCATATGCGCCGAGATCAGCCCGTGTAGGGCGCGTTCGTCGCGCTCGTCCTTCCAGCGGACGGCGAGTCCCCGTTCCTCGTCCCGCGCAAGGAAGGGCGCCTCCATCGCCGTGCGTATGAACTGCCGCCGTATCCCTGCGATATCCGCCATCCCCGCCTCCGCCTCGATGAAACGTGTGCTTCTGACCACAGGAAGCCGTCGCCGATCGAAATCGGGCGGGAAACCTGTGACTGGCAACGCGACAACCCGAGGTCGGTGGGATGGTTCCGCGTGCGGGATGCTTCACACGGTCTCGTGAGCGTTCGAAAGGTCTTTGATCGGGTCAAAAAGAAAACCCGGCGCGTGGGCACCGGGCTTTGAACGATGGGAGGTCCCGGAACGTGTCCGAGACCAGGGTGGCTGCCGATCAGGCCGCCTCTTCCTGCAGATCGTCGCCCTCGGCTTCACCTTCCGCCTCGGCCTCGCCCTTGGCGCGGCGGGGGGACTTGGCAAGGCTCTGCTCGATGAGCTTCAGGGCCTCGGTCTCGGTGATGCGGTTCACCGACGAGATCTCTCGCACGACCCGGTCGAGGGCCGACTCGTAGAGCTGGCGCTCGCTGTAGGACTGCTCGGGCTGCGCCTCGGAGCGATACAGGTCGCGCACCACTTCGGTCACCGAGAGGAGATCGCCCGAGTTGATCTTGGCCTCGTATTCCTGGGCACGACGCGACCACATGGTCCGCTTGATCCGGGCGCGGCCGGTGAGGAGGTCCAGGGCCTTCTTCACGAGATCCGGTTCGGCGAGCTTGCGCATGCCGACGCTGTTGGCCTTGGCGGTCGGCACGCGCAGGACCATCTTGTCCTTCTCGAAGGACACCACAAACAGCTCAAGCTTGTAGCCGGCGATCTCCTGCTCCTCGATGGCGGTGATGCGACCGACACCGTGAGCCGGGTACACGACCGCTTCGCCGGTCTTGAAGCCTTGGCGGCCTGCCGTCGTCTTCTTGGCTGTGGTCATGCGAGAAGCGCCTCCAGAACATTGCGCGGCCTTGAACGCCGCGCCGAACCCTGTAATCCGGGGTGGGTCACCCGGCTCCAGCCCCTTGTCCGAAGGATCTGCATCAGCGACGCATAACCTGCCGGTTCCCGGGCAAGCCGATGATCGCGCGACGAGAGAACGGTCGCCGAAAGCACCTGAGCCTTCAGCAATCGATCGCATGCGACCCCAGTCCACAGCTGAGTGTGAGACCCATCAGGTGATGGCTGGAGGCAGCACGTCGGGCACGAACGACGGCAGACATTTGTAATAACACAAACCGGCCGACGAATCAAAGGATTGCCCGCGCCGAGCCGTGGGAACGGCGACCGCTCGCCAGCCCTCCACAGCCTCTTCGTCACCGCTTCGTGAGGAGAATGGCGCCGACGAAGGGGCGCTCCACGATCTCCCTCGCGGCGATCAGTCGCCGGTGCCGGGATTGGCCGAGAAGTGGGCTTCGAACTTGCCGGCGACGCCGTCCCAGGTCTTGGCGTCCGCCGGGGCGTCCTTCTTCTGCGTAATGTTCGGCCACGTCCGTGCGTAGTCCGCGTTCACCTTCAGCCAGGTCTCGAGGCTCGGCTCGGTGTCGGGCTTGATCGCCTCGGCGGGGCATTCCGGCTCGCAGACGCCGCAATCGATGCACTCGTCGGGGTGGATGACGAGCATGTTCTCGCCTTCGTAGAAGCAGTCCACCGGACAGACCTCGACGCAGTCCATGTACTTGCACTTGATGCAGTTGTCGGTGACGACGTAGGTCATGGGGCCTTCAGTCCTTGATCCGGCCATCGCCGGGAGCGTCCCGATGCCGATGCATGGTCGCTCGCGCAAGATCGTTGCACGGATGCCTTAATGCGGGGTGGCGGTAATGCTGGGTCGCATGGGCAAGATGGAGTCGCGCTGGCTCTAGACCCTGGCCGGGAGGCTGACAAGCGCGCCGGCGGACCTCCCGCACCGCCATGCGCCCGGTGTCGCGCGGGCGACACGGACGGCTCGGCTATTCGGGGGCGTCCCCCACCACTTCGTAGAGTTGCTGGGCCTCCGACGCCGGGCCACGCCGCTCGCCGAGATCGAGGATCCGGGCGATCACCGTGGCGTGCGCCGCGGCCACCGTCACCACATCCCCGAGGGCCACGGCCGTCGCGGAGGCGTCGACCCGCTTTCCGTTCACCCGGACATAGCCGTCGGCGACGAGGCGGGCCGCGAGCGACCGGGTTCGCGCGAAACGCGCGAACCACAGCCATTTGTCGAGCCGTTGACGTCCCGGCTTCATCCCACCTCAGCGCTTGCGGTCGTTCCCGGCCTCAAGCTGAGCCTTCAGTGCGGCGAGCTTGGCGAATGGCGAATCCGGGTCCGGCGCACGCTCGCGCCGCTGCGGACGGGGCTCGTCGCGGGGTGCGGCCCGCGGTTCGTCCCGACGCTCAGGCCGGGTCCGGCCCGGCTCGAAGCGCTCGCGACGCTGCGGTCGGCCGCCATCCGGGCGTCCCTCGCCGGGGCCGCCGCGACGCCCGCCCTCGGGTCGCTCGCCCGGCGCTCCGCCGCGTGGACGGTCGCGACCCTCGGCGCCCGGGGCGCCTGGACGGCGATGGTCGGGACGCGCGTCGCCCGCCGCGCGGTTCGGGGCGCCACCGTCGCGACCCTGGCCCCGCGGACGATTCTGGCGCGGGTTGGCATGGCGCTGGTGACGCTGAAGCCGCCAGACTTCGACGGTGGCCACCTCGGCCACGGGCCCTTCGGATGGCGTTTCGCCGTCCGCGGCCTCGGCCGCAGCCTCCGTGGTGGTCGCCTCCGGCTGCGCAGCTTCGGCGCCTTCCGCGGGATGCTCGGTCGCCTCGGCGACGGCCGCGGCGTCGGCGACGGGCTGCGGTGCGGCGTCCTCCGCAGGCTCGGACGATTCCCCGGCAGCGTCTTCCTGGATTGTGTTTTCCTGAGCGGGACTTTCCTCGGCGTCTGCTTCCGGCGTGCCGGCTGCGACGGAATCCTCGGTCGAGCCTGGGGTGATCGCGGGCTCGGTAACTTCGGCTGGTGCCGGGCTCTCGGCGACCGGAGCCTCGTCGGTGCCGCCTTCGGGCACCGCTTCACCCGCGGCCTCCGCCGGGGCGTTCTCGTCTGTCGCCGCCCCGGCGCTGGTGGCGTCGGTGCTGGCGGTCGCGGGTACGACGGGCTGGGTCGGGGCCGCCGGGAGCAGCGGCACGGTGATGGCCGGGCCCGGGCGCGTCTCGGAGGCATAGCCGAGGGATTTGAGGATCGAGGCGAAATCCTCGCCGGAGCAGCCGACCAGGGAGGTCATGCCCACCGTCGCCACGAAGGCATCGCCATCGGCCGCACCCACCGGGGCCTCGCCCGGAGTCGTGCCGGGGCGATAGGCGATGGCCGGCCGGATCAGGTCGGCCAGGCGCTCGAGGATGTCCACACGCACGGCGCGCTCGCCACAGACCCGGAAGCCGGCAGCGCGATACAGACCCTTGGCGATCTCGGGATCGACCTTGATCGAGGTCCGGCCGGAGCTCGCCAGATGGGCGATCTCGTCGAGGCCGCGCTGGTCGAGGCCACCGTTCTTCAGGGCCCAGAGCTGGGCCGCCAGGGTCCGGGGCGCCGGCTTCAGCAGGGCCGGCAAGAAGATGTGGTAGGCACCGAAACGGACGCCGTGACGGCGCAGGGCGCCGCGGCCCTCTTGGTCGAGGGTGCGCATCTCCTGCATCACCTTGGCGCGCTCCAGCACGCCGAGGGCCTCCACCACCTGGAAGCCGATGCCCTTTGCGAGACCGGTCAGATCGGCCGCGGTCTCGATCTCCATCAGCGGGCCGAGGAGACGTACCACGTAAGCCTTGAGCCAGGCGACGAGCCGGGCCTCGACCTTATCGCGGGCCGGGCCGGTCAGCTGCTCGTCGGCGAGCAGGCGGACATGCGGCTCGAACAGCTTGTCGCCGGGCATCAGCTTGGCGACCGGGTCGCCCGTCCAGCGGATGACGCCGTCGTGGCTCAGCACCAGGGAGGCGTCGGCAGCCGACGAGAACCGCTCGGCGCGGGCCTCGATCTCGCCGCCGAGCGCCTTCTCGGCCGCGGAGCGCAGGGTCTTGGCCTCATGTCCTTCCGCACCGGGATCCGGAACGAACTGGAAGCCATGAAGATGGCCGACATGCTGGCCCTCGACGGTGACGTCCCCGCCGGCGGTGATCTCAGCTTCCAACATCGTATTCTCTCTCAGGCGCCGCATCAGGACGCTGGTGCGCCGATCGACGAAACGGCTCGCGAGGCGTTCGTGCAGGGCGTCGGACAACCTGTCCTCTACCCGACGCGTCTCGCCCTGCCAATGCACCGGATCAACGAGCCAATCCGGACGGTTCGCCACGAAGGTCCAGGTCCGCCCCTGCGCGATGCGCTGGGAGAGGGCGTCGATGTCGCCGTCGGTACGGTCGATCATGGCGACGTGCTTGGCGAACCAGTCGTCGGGGATGCGCCCTGCCATGCCGCGCATCAGGAAGCGGTACAACTGGGCGACGAGGTCGGCATGGGTCTGCGGATGCACCTTGCGGTAATCCGGCACGCCGCAGACGTCCCAGAGTCGGCGGACATGGGCAGGCCGGTTCGCGAGGTCGCGGATGTCGTCCTCGCGCATCAGGATTTCGAGAGCGGACTGGTCTTCGCCCATGGGCGCGCGGGTCAGGCCCTTCTCGCGCGGGTGCTCGTCCAGGCTTTCCTGCAGCGCCTTCAGCGTGGAGAAGTCGAGGTCGGGATTGCGCCATTGCAGGACGCGCAGGGGCTCGAAGTCGTGGGTCTCCAGCGCCTCGATCATCTCCGGCTCGAAGGGCGCACACCGGCCGGTCGAGCCGAAGGTGCCGTCCGAGAGGTGGCGCCCGGCGCGACCCGCGATCTGCCCCATCTCGGGCGGGGTCAGCTTACGGAAGCGGGTGCCGTCGTATTTCCAGTTCGCCGCGAAGGCGACATGGTCTACGTCGAGGTTGAGGCCCATGCCCACCGCGTCGGTGGCGATGAGGTAGTCGACGTCGCCTGACTGGTAGAGCTCCACCTGCGCATTGCGGGTCCGCGGCGAGAGCGCGCCGAGCACCACGGCCGCGCCGCCGCGCTGGCGCCGGATCAGCTCCGCGATGGCGTAGACCTCCTCGGCCGAGAACGCGACGATGGCCGAGCGTCGCGGCAGCCGGCCGAGCTTCTTCTCGCCCGCGAAAGTGAGCTGCGACAGGCGCGGCCGCGTCGTGGTGTGCACGCCGGGAATCAGCGACTGCACCAGAGGCAGCATGGTGGAGGAGCCGATGAGTAGGGTCTCCTCGCGCCCGCGCTGGTGCAGCAGGCGATCGGTGAAGACGTGGCCCCGGTCCATGTCGGCGGCGAGCTGGATCTCATCGATCGCCACGAAGGCGACGTCGAGGTCGCGCGGCATCGCCTCGATGGTGGAGATCCAGTAGCGCGGCCGGTCCGGCTTGATCTTCTCCTCGCCTGTGACGAGGGCGACCTTGTCGACCCCCACCTTCGCGACGACCCGCAGGTAGACCTCCCGCGCGAGCAGCCGGAGGGGCAGGCCGATCATGCCCGTCGGGTGGGCGAGCATGCGCTCGATGGCCAGATGGGTCTTGCCGGTATTGGTCGGCCCGAGCACCGCCGTGACGCCGCGTGCGCGGGCCTGCGGGGAGAGGGAGGGGCGGATCATGAGGTGGGGGCGGTCCCTTCGGCGAGGCCGGCAGGCTCAGGAACGGGGGAGACCGCCGCGGCGCCGTCAGGGTCGGCGCTGCCGTGGCGGCTGCGCTTCATATGGGTCGCCATAGCCCCGCCTGCCATCCCGTTGCGGCATGCCGGATGTGCCGAGGCTGGGGTAGATTCCGATCTCCACTGGGGGCTGGCCCCCCTGCGGTGCGACATCGGCGCAGAGGGTGTCGGGTACCGCCGTGAGGGGGCCGCGGCGCGGCGGGCGATTCTCGATCACCTGGGCGGAGGAGTAGGCGTCGCCGCCGCAATCCTGTCCGGTGGACAGGCTCGACTGGGCCAGCGCCTGCCCGCCCATGAGGACGAGCGCTGCGGCGAGCGCGCAGGGCCGGGCGATTCGCGAGCGGGCGATCGCGCTCACTGGGCCAGGCTGGCCTGTGTGACCGGGTTGCTCGGCGCGGACACCGTTGTGCTGCCCTGCTGCCCGCCGGTCTGCGTCCAGCGGGTGGCCTCGATGATGTTGGTGCCCACCGTGGTCCGGACGGCGATGCGCACCGGCAGGAGGACGCGGGTGCCCTCCACCGGCGCGAGCCAGACCGACATCTCGCGGTTGTCCTCCATGAACTTGACGCCCGGCCGGTCCGGACGATGGCCGGCGATGGGTGTGTAGCGCGCATTGCAGACGAGGACGGGACCGCTGTAGCCGGGCTTGGCCACGCTGCGGGTCTCGCCGTAGCTCAGCACGACGTCGAACCGGGTCGCGCCGTCGAAGATCGGCAGGGTCCGGTTGCAGTTGGCTGGATCCATGGGGTCGGCGCGTCCCTGCACGGGCATCATCAGGGCGCTGGCCGGATCGATGACACCGCGCTTGTTGGCGGGCGTGATCGGCACCCGGTCGCCCATGTCGACGAGGGGCGGGGTGATCTCCGCCTGGGTGACGGTGCCGCGTGCCAGGGCCATGCGGACGGCGATGCCGGAATTCGTGGTCTTCGTGGCGATCGCGAAGGTGTTGGGCTGCGGCGCGGCCGCGATGGCGCCGCTGGCGCGGGCCGAGCCCATGCCGCCGGTGACCACGCCCGCGAGGCCCGTCAGGCGCGCCGAGACGTCCATCCGATAGCCGGATCCCTCGAAGGCGCCGGCCACCTGAGCGTTCCCGATGGTGAGCCCGGCCAGGGCGATGTCGTAGTCGACGGTGACGGTGGCCGCTGTCTTGGAGGCCGATCTGCCGGCCTTGGTGCGTGCCTCCGCCGCCGGGGCGGCGAGCAGGGCCGCGAGCGTCAGCAGGCTGGCGCCGAGGAGAGAGAGAGGGGCGGGGCGCTTGCGGGTGCCGCACATGGCTGGGGACTCGGGGTTGGCTGTCGGTCTCCGGGCGAACGGGCCGGGGACATCTCGCCGGCATCGTCCGTCCTCATGGTTAACACATCGTTGGGAGCGGACCAGTCAGGCTTGTGCGCCTGCGTTCCACCGGCCGGCGAAACGGCGCGAAAGATCGCGTCGGACCTTGACGCCAAGGGGCACAGTCCCCTATAGGCTCGCGCCTTCAATGAGAACGCCGCTCCACCGGGCCTGGCGTGCGAGAAACCGTTTGCCGCCACGCGGTTCTGGTTTCCCGCCAGCCTGTCGGACATGCGGAACGAGACGGGAAATAGAACAATGTCGCGCCGTTGCGAACTCACGGGCAAAGCCGTGCAGACCGGCCACCTCGTGAGCCACTCGAACCGCAAGACCAAGTGCCGGTTCCTGCCGAACCTGTGTCAGGTCACGCTGCAGTCGGACGCGTTGAAGCGCCGGGTGCGCCTGCGCGTCACCGCGCACGCCCTGCGCTCGGTCGAGCACCGCGGTGGCCTCGACGCCTTCCTGATCAAGGCTCGCGAGATCGAGCTGTCGCAGACGGCTCGCCTCCTCAAGCGCGAGCTGCACAAGAAGCTGGCCGAGGTCGAGACCCCCGTCGCCGCCTGAGGTTTCGGCGGGATCGAATCGCTTCGGCACGCACCGCCGGCGATCCCGCGCAACGCTTCCGTCCAGGTTCCCGAACGGTCGCCGTACGCTCAGCGCGTGCGGCGACCGTTCGCGTTGGAGCACCGGCTCGCCGTCGATGACCGTCCTGTCGCTCGTCGTCCCGATCTTCGGGCTGATCCTGGTCGGCTGGGTCGCGGCCTTGGCCGGCTTCCTGTCCGACAAGGTCAGCGACGGCCTGTCGGAATACGTCTTCTCCATCGCCGTCCCGGCCCTCATCCTGTCGACGCTGACGCGCCCGGGCCTCACCGGTGAGATCACGCCGTCCTACTGGCTCAGTTACTTCGGCGGCGCCGGGCTCTCCTGGCTGATCGGCTCGCTCCTCAGCCTGCGCCGCACGGGCGTGGAGCGGCGCGGCGCGATCCTGCATGGCTTCGCCGCCAGCCAGTCGAACACCGTCTTCATCGGCGTGCCCATGATCCTCCAGGCCTATGGCGAGGAGGGGGCCTTCCCGCTCTTCATGCTGCTGGCGGTGCATCTGCCCCTGATGATGGGCTGCGCCACGTTCCTGATCGAGGCGGACGGGCAGGCCTCGATCCTCCGGCGCCTGCGCGGGCTCGCCCTGGTCCTCCTTCGCAATCCGATCTTCCTGGCGCTCATCGCCGGCCTCTCCCTCAAGGGCCTCGGGCTCGCTCCTGCCGGGATGGTCAAGTCCCTGGTCGATGCCCTGGCGGGGACCGCCTCGACCTGCGCGCTGATTGCCCTGGGAGCCGGACTCGTGCGCTACCGGGTTCTTCACGACCTGCCCAGCGCCATGGTCATCACCGGCCTGAAGCTCGTGATCCATCCCCTCGCGGTCTGGGTGCTGGCCTTCCACGTCTTCACCATGCCGCCGGCCTATGCGGGCGTGGCGACCCTCTTCGCCGCCATGCCCGTGGGGATCAATGCCTATCTGCTAGCCTCGCGCTACAAGACCGAAACCGGCGTGGTCGCCGCCGCCGTGATGCTCTCGACCCTGCTCGCGATCGTGACGACCGTCGTCTGGCTCACAATTCTCGGACACGCTTGACGGTTCGGACGCATGTTTGTACCGATCGGTACAGGCGCTCAAAAGTCGATCAAGGATCCGGGCGTCGAACCTGAACCAGGGAGATGCCGTCATGTCCGAATCGCGTCCGCCGTTGCCGCCTTTCACGCTCGACACTGCGATCCAGAAGGTGCGTGCGGCCGAGAACGGCTGGAACGGCTGTGACCCCGAGAAGGTCGCGCTCGCCTACACGCCGGACAGCCGGTGGCGGAATCGAGCGGAGTTCTTCTCCGGTCGCCCCGCCATCGTGGCCTTCCTCCAGCACAAGTGGGCCCGCGAGCTGGACTATCGCCTGATCAAGGAGATCTGGGCGCATGGCGATGACCGGATCGCGGTGCGGTTCGCCTACGAATTTCACGACGCGTCCGGGCAGTGGTTCCGCGCCTACGGCAACGAGAACTGGGCCTTCGATGCGAACGGGCTGATGCGCGAGCGCCATGCGAGCATCAACGATCTCGCCATCACCGAAGCCGAACGCAAGTTCCGGTGGGACCGCGCCGCGCCGCGTCCCACGGATCACCCGGGCCTGACGGAGCTCGGTCTCTAGGGGCTCGGCATGGCGAAGGGGGAGGGCGCCCGGTCCGCAGCGATCCCGGTGCTGGCCGAGGTCTTCCGGGAATACGGCTACGAGGGCGCGAGCCTCGCGCTCCTCGGGGCACGCACCGGGCTCGGGAAGGGGAGCCTCTATCACGCCTTCCCGGGTGGCAAGGCCGAGATGGCGGAGGCTGTGCTCGCGGCGATCGCGGCGTGGTTCGAGACACGGATCTACGCGCCGCTGCGGGAGGAGGCCGATTCGCATGCGGCGATCACCCGGATGCTGTCGGAGACCGATGCTTACTTCCGTTCCGGCGGCCGGGCCTGCCTCGTCGGGGCCTTCGCCCTGACGGAGGGCCGGGATCGGTTCTCCGCTTCGATCGCCGGATATTTCGTGGCTTGGCGCGCCGCCCTGGCCGCCGCCCTGCGGCGGGTCGGACACAGCCCGGAGGCGGCGGCCGACCTCGCCGAGGAGGCCGTCGCGGCGATCCAGGGCGGGCTCGTCCTGTCGCGGGCCCTGAACGAGCCCGCAGCCTTCGGGCGAACCCTGGAGCGGTTACGACACCGCTTGATCCCCGATCCCTGATCCCTTCGGCCCTATCACCGGGTCGACGGTCGGGATTGGGGCTCAGCTGCCAGGCGTCAGCTTCAGGATCTTGCCGTCCGCCCCCTCGGTGACGGCATAGACGGCACCGTCGCTGCCGACCCGGACGTCACGAATGCGAGCCTGCAGGGCAATCCGCTCCTCGGTCACGACCTTGTCGCCGTCGAG
The DNA here is from genome assembly GCF_056680125.1 of Methylobacterium sp. BI1. Taxonomy (NCBI): domain Bacteria; kingdom Pseudomonadati; phylum Pseudomonadota; class Alphaproteobacteria; order Hyphomicrobiales; family Methylobacteriaceae; genus Methylobacterium; species Methylobacterium sp. BI1. The sequence continues at coordinate 1,235,231 of NZ_CM155267.1, forward strand.
CTTCACCGCGACGATGCCCTCGCTGACGAGTCCGCCGATGAGAAAGGCATCCTTCCAGGCCGGAAAGGCGTCCCCGGCGTAGAGGGCCATTCCCGACGGTCCGATCACCGGATCCCAGTAATAGACCGGCTGCGCGGTCCCGCCTGCCTGGGTCTTGCCCTCGCCGATCTTCTCGCCGCTGTATTCCAGCCCGTACGTGACCTCCGGCCAGCCGTAATTCACGCCCGGGCGCGGTCGGTTGAGTTCGTCGCCGCCCCTTGGGCCGTGCTCGGCGGTCCAGAGCCGGCCCTGTGGGTCGAGGGCGGCTGCCTGGACGTTCCGGTGTCCGTAGGACCAGATTTCGGGCTTGGCCTTCTCGCCACCCGAGAACGGGTTGTCCTTGGGCGCATTCCCATCGGTGTCGATGCGGAACACCTTGCCGAGCCCGCTGGTGAGATCCTGGGCTTGAACCCGGGTGACCTTGTCGGAGCGCTCGCCAACCGTGACGAACAGCTTGCCGTCGGGGGCGAATACGAGGCGCGAGCCGAAATGCTTGTCGCCATCATAGGTCGGCATCTGCCGGAAGATCACCTTGACCTCGTCGAGACGGGCGACGCCGTTCTCCTCGATCAGCTTGGCCCGGAGCACGCTGGTGCCGTTGCCCTTCTCCCGCGGCTCCGAATAGCTGAGATAGATCCGCCGGTCGGCCGGGAAGCTCGGGCTGAGGGCGACGTCCAGCAGGCCGCCCTGGCCCCGCGCGTCGACCTTCGGCACACCCGGGATCGCCGGCCCGGGCGTGCCGTCCTTGGCGACGATCCGCAGCTTGCCGGCCTTCTCGGTCACGAGCATTCGGCCGTCGGGGAGGAACTCCATCGCCCAGGGGCTGTCGAGGCCCTTGGCCACCACCTCGGTCTTCACCTTCGTGGCGACCTCGGGCTTCGGGGCCCGGGTCTGGTTCGGCAGAAGGGGTTTGTAGGGCGCGTTCGGCGCTTCCGTCTCGGCCGGGCTGTTGCCGGTGGCTGCGCTGGTAGGCGCCGCGAAGGCATCGCCGCCCACCCGGGGCTGCCTCGGTTCGGTCGCCGCCGGCTCCTGCGCATGGACGGCGGTGCCGAGGCTGAGGAGGGCTGCGGTGGCGAGCAGACGATACGGATTGCGCTTCACGTCGGGTGTTCCTCCATGCCGGTCCCGGGACCGGCTTCGGATCGAGCCCCATCGGCCGGCCGACCGGTCCGCCGGGGCAGGGATGAGAGGGACATGGGGCGACGGACACGCTTTGACGAGGGTTGGCCGGCCGTGGATCGCCGGGCGGGATCGGTACGCGCCTGGACCGTGGACAAACCACGTTCCCGATGGAGGTCAGCCCTGCTTGCAGTGCAGGATGCCTTGACCGTTCCCCACGCCATCGCCAAGTCTCGTCAACAGCGCACAGTCTCGCGGCGCGATGACGGCGAAGAGGTGGTTCCGCAGGCGCGGAAACCGGAAAGGAAGTTACCCCATGGCGACGGTGAAAGTGACCGACGCGAGCTTCGAGCAGGACGTTCTCCAGTCCGCGGAGCCGGTCGTAGTGGATTTCTGGGCCGAGTGGTGTGGCCCCTGCCGCCAGATCGGCCCGGCTCTTGAGGAGATTTCGGCGGATCTCCAGGGCAAGGTGAAGATCGCGAAGGTCAATGTCGACGAGAACCCGGGAATTGCCGCCCAGTACGGCATTCGCTCGATCCCGACGCTCCTGATCTTTAAGGACGGTCAGCTCGCGAGCCAGAAGGTCGGTGCAGCGCCGAAGGGCGACCTGTCCCGCTGGATCCAGGCCAGCGCTTGAGAGCTTGGGGCGCGGCCGTCCCATAGGCGGGCCGTACGCATCCCTGACAATGAAAAAAGCCCGGCCGTGCAGCCGGGCTTTTTTCATTGTCGGATGGTGGTAGCAGCATCGCGCAGAGGGTCGCGGAGCGTGGGCGATCCCCAAACGGAAGAAGCCCGGCCATGCGGCCGGGCTTCCCCGTTTCGAGACCCGATATGTCGGCTTAGTACGAGCCGAACTTGTAGTTCAGGCCGGCGCGGACGACGGCGAACTCGGTGTTGCGCACCTGGGTGCCGCCGCTGACCAGGACGACGCCCGGGCTGGCGGTGGTGATGACGGCGCCGGCGTTGTTGATGGCGAAGGCGCCGTTGTTGCGGTTGCCCTGGTCGAGGTTCACGTACAGACCTTCGACCTTCAGCGTGACGGCCGAGGACCGGAAGAAGTTCAGGAACGAGTCGGTGGGGAGCGCGTACTCGATACCGCCGCCGGCAGCCCAGCCGGTCTGGAACTCGTCACGGCTGCGGTTCGGCAGACCGAAATCGCGGCCGCCACCCGAACCGTAGGCGAAGCCGCCGGTGCCGTAGAACAGAACGCGGTCGAAGGCGTAGCCGAGGCGACCGCGGACGGTGCCAAAGTAGTCGAGGCCCGAGATGCCGGCCGGGTTGAAGACCTGCTGGGCAGCCAGCGGGCCGGTGGCCGAGAAGCGGTTCCGCTCACGACCGAAGTCGACGTACTGGGCGTCGGCCTCGACACCGATCACGACACCGGAGCCCGGGGTGAACTGGTAGTTGTAGCCGACCTGACCACCGCCGACGAAGCCGTCGTTGTTCTGGCCGTTGCCGAAGGCGATGACCTGGGTGGTGCCCGGCAGGACCAGGGTGCTGGCGCCGTTCACGCCGATGACGGTCGGCTGGTTGTTGCTGGAGGCGTCGAAGCCGTAACCAGCGTTGAAACCGGCGTAGAAGCCGGTCCAGGTGAACACCGGCACCGGCACGAAGACCGGCGGCGCAGCGCGACGCGGAAGGTCAGCGGCCGAAGCGGCCGCGGTGAGGGCCGTGAAGGCCGCGAAAGACGTAAGAAGCTTTTTCATTATTTGATCCCCAGCGATATGCCCGATCGATGGAGAACCTACTGCAGTTTCCACAGCCAAGATGTAGCGCCAGGGTCACACAGCAGAGCTGACGTGGTCGTGATCGAACCCGGAAAAGTTAAGGAAAATCAGGTGGGAGGCGTCCCGTTCGCGGTGAGGACAGCACCGACCAAGTAGAGCGAACCGCAGATGAGGATGCGCGGCGGCTTCTCGAACGCGATATCGCCCAAGCTTTCCAACGCGGCCTCTACGCTCGGCGCGGACTGCGCATTCAGTCCGACATCTGCCGCGATGCTCGCAACCTCGTCTGCCGGTCTGGCCGCCATCTGCCCGGCGATCGGAACTGCCATCAGCACCCGCGCCAGACCGATGAAGTTCCGCAGGAAGCCCTCAGCGTCCTTGGTGCCCAGCAATCCGACGATGAGGACCAGTGGCACATCGGAGCGCTCGCCGAGATCCGCCATGGCGGCGGCGAGGATGCGTCCGCCGTCGACGTTGTGACCGCCGTCGAGCCAGAGCTCGGCGCCCGGCGGCACGAGTTCGGACAGGCGGCCGCGGTTCAGCCGCTGCAGGCGTCCGGGCCACTCGACGCTGTTGAGACCCGCCTCGATGGCGGCGGTGCCGATATCGCCGAAGCCGGCCGCGCGCAGAGCTGCGATCGCCGTGCCCGCGTTGGTGAACTGGTGCCGGCCGTTCAGGCGCGGTTTCGGCAGGTCGAACAGGTCGAGATCGTCCTGATAGACGAGGCGACCGCGCTCGGCATGGACCGAGAAGTCCTGGTTGCCCACCCGGATCGGCATGGCCCCGGCGGCCTCGGCGAGGCGGCAGAGCACCGAATCGGCCTCGGCGTAGTCCTGCGCGGCGATGATCGCCGGGCAGCCCTTCTTGAAGATCCCGGCCTTCTCGGTGGCCACGGCCTCGACGGTGTCGCCGAGGTATTCCGCGTGGTCCCGGCCGATCGGCGTCACCACCGCGGCAGCGGGGCTGTCAATGACGTTCGTCGCATCCACCCGGCCGCCGAGGCCGACCTCGAGCAGCAGCACGTCGGCCGGCTGCTCGGAGAACAGCAGCAGGGCGGCCGCCGTGGTGATCTCGAACACCGTGATCGGCTCGCCCTCGTTGGCCGCCTCGCAGCGGGCGAAGGCATCGGCGAGCTGATCCTCGGGTACGAAATGCCCGCCCCCGATCGCGCCGATGCGGATGCGCTCGTGAAAGCGCACGAGGTGGGGCGAGGTGTAGACGTGGGCCGCCAGGCCCGCCGCCTCGAGGATCGCCCGCATGAAGGCGATGGTCGAGCCCTTCCCGTTGGTGCCGGCGACGTGGATCACCGGCGGAAGCTTGCGCTCGGGATGTCCGAGGCGGGCAAGCAGGCGCTCGATCCGCCCGAGCGACAGGTCGATCGTGCGCGGGTGGAGGGCGAGGAAGCGCGCCATCAGCGCGTCGGAGGAATCCATGATCGAACGTCGTGTCGCGAAGGGGAGGGGGATCGGGTGTGGCGCCTCAGGCAGGCTCCGGGACCGGCGTGGCCGTCCGGATCGGCTGCGCGCCCGGCTCCTGGTTCATGAGAAGGCCGCACAGGTTGGCGATCGTGTCCTTGAGGGCGTGGCGGTGCACGACCTGATCGACCATGCCGTGGTCGCGCAGGTATTCCGCGCGCTGGAAGCCGTCGGGCAGCTTCTCGCGGATCGTCTGCTCGATGACGCGGGGGCCGGCAAAGCAGATTAGGGCACCGGGCTCGGCGAGATGGACGTCGCCCAGCATGGCGTAGGAGGCGGTGACGCCGCCGGTGGTCGGATTGGAGAGCACCACGATGTAGGGGAGCTTGGCCGCGTTGAGCCGGCGCACCGCCACGGTGGTGCGGGGCATCTGCATCAGCGAGAGGATGCCCTCCTGCATGCGGGCGCCCCCCGAGGCGGAGAACAGGACGTAGGGGGTGCGCTTGTCGAGGGCCGTCTCGGCGCCGCGCACGAAGGCTTCGCCCGCCGCCATGCCGAGGGACCCGGCCATGAAGGCGAAGTCCTGCACGGCCAGCGTCATCGGCAGGCCCGAGACCCGGCCGAAGCCGACCTTGAAGGCGTCGGCCATTCCGGTCTTGGCCCGGGCGTCCTTCAAGCGGTCGACGTAGCGCTTCTCGTCGCGGAACTTGAGGGGATCCGCGGCCACCTCCGGCAGCGGCACGTCGATCCAGGTGCCCTCGTCGAACATCATCTTGAGGCGCGCCTGGGCGCTCATCTTGAGATGGTGCTCGGAGCCCGGGATGACCCAATGGTTGCTCTCCACCTCCTTGTGGAAGACCATCTGGCCCGTGTCGGGACATTTGACCCAGAGGTTCTCCGGGGTCTCGCGCTTGAACAGGGTCTTGATCTTGGGGCGAACGACCTCCGAGATCCAGTTCATCGGTTCAACCATCATGCGACGGCGTCCTTGTGCGGGCTCGAAGCGAGCGAGCCGGAAGGTCTCTGCAAATTGCGTCAGGCGCGGGGCGAGGAGCGAACGCCCTCGGCCAACTCGCGGACCAGGGCGCTGACGGCCTCGACCGTCCCGCCCTTCGATTTGCCCTCGTCGTCGAGGGTCGCCCGCATGGCATCGACCAGGGCCGAGCCGACCACCACGCCGTCGGCGCCGCGCGCGATCGCGGCGGCATCCGCGCCGGTGCGCACGCCGAAGCCCACGACGATCGGCAGGTCGGTGTGGCGCCGGATCCGGCCCACGGCTTCCGCGACCCGGTCGAAATTCGGTTTCGCCGTCCCGGTGATGCCCGTGATCGAGACGTAGTAAACGAAGCCCGCGGTGTTCGCGAGGACGGCCGGGAGGCGCTTCTCGTCGGTGGTCGGCGTGGCGAGACGGATGAAAGCCAGGCCCTTGGCCAGCGCCGGCAGGCAAAGCTCGTCGTCTTCCTCGGGCGGAAGGTCGACGATGATCAGCCCGTCGATGCCGGCCGCGAGGGCGTCGTCGAGGAAGCGATCGACGCCGTAGGCATGGATGGGATTATAATATCCCATCAGGATCACCGGTGTCTCGGTATTCCCGTCGCGGAAGCGCCGGACGAGGTCGAGGGTCCGCACCACGCCCTGTCCGTGCTTGAGCGCGCGCAGGCCGGCCGCCTGGATCGCGGGACCGTCGGCCATGGGATCGGTGAAGGGCAGGCCGAATTCGACGATGTCGGCCCCCGAGGCCGGGAGCGCCTGCAGCACCTTCAGGGAGGTCTCGGCATCCGGGTCGCCGGCCATGACGTAGGTGACCAGGGCCGCCCGCTTTTCCGCGCGGCAGCGCGCGAAGGCGGCGGCGATCCGCGCCTGACCGGGATTTGCCGAACTCGTAGCCGTCATGACACTCACGTCTCGCGTTCCTCGGAGCCGCCGGAGGTGCGGCCCGGGATCAAGCCGCCGCGCCTACACCATCGCGACCGGCCCGTGAAGCGTGCGGCGCGTCGCGTCGATCCCGAGGGGCTCGGCAACGAACCTTTAACAGCCTTTCGAAAGCCGGCCTTCAACCTCGGGCGGCATGGTCGGAGCCCGGCGGGGTTTCGACTCGCCAGGGGGTGGCTGCATGACTCTGCCGGACATCGTCCTCGTCGTCCTCCCGTCCGGCCTCGCCTTCCTGGCCGGCTGGTTTCTGCGCGCGCGCACCCGCCCGGCTCCGGTCGGCGCCCGGTTGGCCACCCAGGAGGGGGGGCGTACCGAGCATCTCGAGGACCGGATCTGGCGCCTCTCCGAGAGCGAGGAGCGCTACCGCGCCCTGGTGGAGGCCACCACGGAAATCATCGTTCAGCGGGATTCCCAGGGCCGGATCACCTTCGCCAATGCGGGCTTCGGCCGCCTCGTCGGGGCCGAGCCCCTGTCGCTCCTCGGCACGACCCGCCAGCCGGAGGTGCTGGAGACCGGCGAGATGGTGCGGCAGGCGGACGGCGTCCGCCGGATCGAGATGCGGCTCGCCCCAGACGCGGGGCCTCCGCGCTGGTACGCGTTCATCGAGATGCCGGTGCCGGGCAGCAACGGCGAGACCCAGTGGCTGCGCGCCGGCGCCGACATCACCGAGCGGGTCGAGTCCGCCCGTTCCCTCGACGAGGCCCTGACCCGGGCCGAAGCCGCCAACGTGGCGAAGTCGCGCTTCCTCGCCACCGTGAGTCACGAGTTCCGGACGCCCCTGAACGGGATTCTCGGCATGGCCGACCTCGTCCTCGAGACCGGGCTCGATCCGGAGCAGCGCACCTACGTCGAGGCCATCGGCACCTCCGGCAAGGCGTTGCTGACCCTGATCGACGGCATCCTCGATTTCTCACGGATCGAGGCGGGGCGCCTCGACCTCGCCGCCGAGCCCTTCGACCCGGCCGAGATCGCCGAGGGCGTGGTGGAACTGCTGGCGCCCCGCGCCCAGGACAAGGGTATCGAGATCGCGGTCGATGTCGCCGACGACGTTCCCCGCCTCGTGATCGGCGACGCCGACCGGGTCCGGCAGATCCTCGTCAATCTGGCCGGCAACGCCATCAAGTTCACGGGGACCGGCGGCGTCGGGGTGGAACTGACTCAAGGGGACGGCCACCTGCGCATCGCCATCGCGGATACGGGTCCGGGCATCCCGGAGGACCGAATCCCGCGCCTGTTCGAGGAGTTCGAGCAGGGCGACGACACCGCGAGCCGCCGCCACGAGGGAACCGGGCTCGGCCTGGCCATCACGCGCCGCCTCGTCACCCGAATGGGCGGCCAAGTCGACGCGACGTCGCGCCTCGGCACGGGCAGCACCTTCACCGTCGCCCTCCCGCTCGACATCGCCGAGGGAGAACGGGAGCGCCCACCCGCCCTCGCTGGACGCCGGGTGCTCATTGTCGCGACCTCGCCGTTCCAGGCGCCGTACCTCGCGCGCCGGTTGACGCGGTCCGGGGCCACCGCCCTGGTGGTGCCCGACCTCGCCGCCGGGCTCGCGGCCCTGCCGGGGGCGGGCTTCGACGCCCTGCTGGCGGATCGGACCCTCGGCGACACCGCCGTGCGGACCCTCGCCGGGGAGGCCCGGCGCCACGGGGTACGCTGCTGCCTGGTGCTGCTGTCACCCTTCGATCGCCGGGACTTCGGCGCCCCGGCCGCGTCCGGGTTCGACAGCTATCTCGTGAAGCCGGTGCGCGCCCGCTCGCTGTTCGATCGCCTGCTCGCGCCGACCTCTTCGCGGAGCGCGCGCGCAGCGACGGCGAACGCGACTCCGCAAAGGAACACTCCCCGCCCGGAGGAGACCCATTGTCCCGAACCGGAGGCTTCGCCCGCCTCGATCGCCCTCGGACCGCGTGTGCTCCTGGCCGAGGACAACCCGATCAACGCCCTGCTGGCTACCAAGGCCCTGCAGCGCCTCGGGGCGATCGTCGTCCTGGCGCGGGACGGGGAGGAGGCGCTCGCCCGCATCCGCGAGGCCTCCGACGCGGCGCCCTTCGACCTAGCCCTCCTGGACATCCGCATGCCCGGGCTCGACGGGCTCGAGACCGCCCGACGGATTCGTGCGGGCGACAGCGGGCCGCGCGCCGCCGCCCTGCGGCTCGTCGCGCTCACCGCCAATGCGGGCTGCGACGACGAGCGTCAGGCTCGGACCGCCGGCTTCGATGATTTCCTCGCCAAGCCCCTGGATCTGCGGCTCCTGCCGGATCTGCTGGCCCGTCGCGCTGCGGCCGCATGAGCGTTGACACGCCGATCCTCCCGCGCGAACACCGCGCCATGGCCGATGACCTCACTTCCGATGCGCCGACGCGCAACCACGACCGCCGCGTCGCCTGGGGCGTGGTCGCCCTCACGGCCGCGACGGTGCTGATCGGAGCCGCCGTACCGGCGCCGTCTCATCCCAAGGCGAGCCTCGCACCGAGCGAGGACACGGCCTGTGCCGAGTGGGGCGACGGCTGTCGCGTCTGCCAGCGCGGCGAGGGGGGCATCCACTGCTCCCTGCCGGGGATCGCCTGCGTGGCGAAGGAACAGAGCTGCCTGCGCCGCGTCGGCGGCTGATCGACCGGCGGTCGTGAGCGATCCGCCCGTGAGCGGCCCGGTCTTCCGCTTCGCCCCCAGTCCGAACGGCCGCCTGCATCTCGGGCACGCCGCGTCCGTCCTCCTGAACGACGCCCTCGCGCGGGGCACCGGCGGTCGCCTGCTTCTGCGGATCGAAGACATCGATCCGGTTCGGTCACGCCCCGAATTGATCCAGGGTCTCCGCGGCGACCTCGCCTGGCTCGGCCTGCGCTTCGCTCCCCCGGAGCGCCGCCAGTCGGAGCATCTCGACACCTACCGGCACCGGGTCTCCACCCTGGCCGAACGCGGCCTAGCCTATCCGTGCTTCTGCTCGCGTGGCGTGATCGCCGCGATGGTGGAGGCCGAGGCCGTACGAAGCGGTATGCCGGTGCCGCGCGACCCCGACGGAGCGCCGCTCTACCCGGGCACCTGCCGGGCGCTGCCAGAGGGCGTTGCCGACCGGCGCCGCGCCGCCGGCGAACCGCATAGCTGGCGCCTCGATACGGCCAGGGCCCTGGCCGCCGCCCCCGGGCCGCACGTCATGCGGACCTTCGCCGTGACGTCGGGGGAGGGGAGGGGGCCTGTCCGCGGGATCGGGACCGAGCGGGACGAGCTCGCCGATCCGGCGCGCTGGGGCGATCCCGTGATCGCCCGGCGCGATGTGCCGACGAGCTATCATCTCGCCGTCGTGATGGACGATGCCGTGCAGGGCATCACCCACGTGGTCCGCGGCGCGGACCTGCGCGCCAGCACCGACCTGCACGTCCTGCTGCAGGCGCTGATCGGGGTACCGTCGCCCCGATACCATCACCACGAGTTGCTGCGGGACGCCGCCGGCGAGAAGCTCGCGAAATCCCGCGGTTCGCAATCCCTCGCCGACCTGCGCGCATCCGGCGAGAGCTCGGCAGCCCTACGGGCCCGCCTCGGC
>NZ_CM155267.1:1255000-2350000 GCF_056680125.1 Methylobacterium sp. BI1
AGCTTGATGCCGATGGAGGCGAGCACCTCGCCGAGGGCCCGCATCTTCTCCAAGGCGGGCTCGTCGTGCACCCGGTAGATCAGCGGCTGGCGCGCCTGCTCCAGGGTCTCGGCCGCCGCGACGTTGGCCTGGATCATGAACTCCTCGATGAGCCGGTGGGCGTCGAGGCGGGCCGGGATCACCACGCGGTCGACCGCCCCGTCCGCCGTGAGCAGCACCTTGCGCTCCGGCAGGTCGAGGGCCAGCGGTCCGCGGGCGTCGCGGGCGCGCCGCAGGGCCTCGTAGGCGGCCCAGAGGGGGCGCAGCACGGGCTCGAGGAGGGGCGTGGTGACCGCGTCGGGGAAGCCGTCGATGGCGGCCTGGGCCTGGGCGTAGCTGAGCTTGGCCCGCGAGCGCATCATCACCCGGTGGACGCTGTGCCGGCGCTTGGTGCCCTCGCCGTCGATCACCATGCGGACGGCCAGGGCCGGCCGGTCCTCCGCCTCGCGCAAGGAGCAGAGGTCGTTGGAGATGCGCTCGGGCAGCATCGGCACGACCCGGTCGGGGAAGTAGACCGAGTTTCCGCGCAGGAGCGCCTCGCGGTCCAGCGCCGAGCCCGGGCGCACGTAGGCGGCGACGTCGGCGATGGCCACGGTGACGACGAACCCGCCCGGATTGGCCGGGTCGGGATCGGGGACCGCCATCACGGCGTCGTCGTGGTCCTTGGCATCCGGCGGATCGATGGTCAGGAGCGGCGCGTCGCGCCAATCCTCGCGCCCGTCTTGGCCCACCGGCACCACGGCGTCGGCCTCCGCCAGGGTGGCGGCGGCGAAGACGTGGGGGATGTGGTGGAGATGCAGGGCGATCAGGCTGATCGCCTTCTCCGAACCCAGGGAGCCGAGGCGCTCGCGCACCCGGCCCTGGGGCAGGCCGAAGCGGCTCTCGCGCTGGAGTGTGACGCTGACGAGATCGCCGTCGCGGGCCTCCCCCTCCTCCCCGGCGGGGATCGCGACCTCCCGGCCCTGTGCCCGCTTCTCGACGGGGATGATGCGCCCGCCCTCGGGGCCGACGCGGAAGACGCCGATGATGTCGGACTTGTTCTTGCCCAGCACCTTGATGACGCGACCGGTATAGCGGCCCGGCTCGCCGGAGCTGGCCTCCACACGCATGAGCACGCGGTCGCCGATGCCGGGCGCCGGCTGGCCCGGGCGCTTGCCGCCGCGGGGCGTGGGCACGGTGATCTTCGGGGGGGCGCCGTTGCCCACATCCCACTCGGCGGGGCTTGCCAGGAATTCCCCGTCGCGGTCGCGGGCGGTGATGTCGGCGAGGACCACCGGCGGCAGGCGGCCGGAGGGCGCGAGGCCGCCGCGCCCGCGGGCGATGGCGCCGTCCTCCTCGATCTCCTTCAGGATGCGCTTCAGGCCGATCCGGTTGGCGCCCTTGATGTTGAAGGCCGCCGCGATCTCGCGCTTGCCGACTTTCTCGGTCGAGGCGGAGATGAAGGCGAGGATCTGCTCGCGGGAGGGAAGGCCGGCGGCGCCGGGATTGGGATTGATGCGTTTTGCCAAGGGATCCGGCTCGCTGCGTGGGCGCGAAGCCATACGCGAAGAGGACGTGTCTCGCCGGGGGCGGGATCGCGACCCGACGACGAGGTCTTAACATGGGCGCTGAACCCCGCACCGGCAACGGCGCTGGCCCGGCCCTCAACATGGTTCAGCCGGTGGCGGCGGACTTGCGCAGGCGCTCGACCGCCGCGTCGACGTCGAAGCCGGGCGCGGTGAGTTCGGCCAGGGTGAACGGACAGAGGGCCGGGAAGCCGAACTCCACGTGCGCCTCCGCCTCGCGGTACGCGGGCGCTTCGGCCTCGCGCACGCCCTGGGTCCAGAAGCCCTCGATGTTCAGGCTCTTCGTGCCGTCCGGGTCCGCCGCGAGCTTTGCCTGACTCTGGCGTGCAGCCTCGCGCCAGAGGGCGCTCGCCCGGTCGTCGGACATCAGGGCGGCCCGCACGAGGTTGGCGAGGAGGGTGCGCAGTTCCGTGGCGGTCTCGGACATGAAGGGCGCTCGGCGCGAGGGATCGGTCCGGACCCGGGGCAAGCCTCGCGCCAGACCGTGTGCCGAGGCGCCTCAGTAGGGCGTTCCCGTCGCCCGCTGCGCCCGCAGGGCCTCGGCATACCAGACCAGCTCATCGAGGAAGCGCTTGGCGGCCTTCGGCAGCCAGTCGTCCTGGGCCGCTCCGGCCTCGTCCAGGGCCTTGCCGATGCGGGGGATCGGCAGCAGCGAAGGAATGCTCGCGGCGCCGAGCTCCGCCATCATCGCCCGCAGCTGCATCGCCGCACGGACGCCGCCGTACTGGCCGGCCGAGTAGCAGACGATCCCGGAGGGCCGCCAGGAATACTCTTCCAGGAAGTGGTCGAGGGTGTTCGAGAGAGCCGGCGGAATCGAGTGGTTGTACTCGGCCGAGACGACCAGGAAGGCGTCCGAGCGTCGGTAGAGCGTCGCCAGTTCTTCAAGGACGGCGGGCGCCTCGCCCTTCGGGTATTCCTTGTACATCCGGTCGAGGAGGGGGAGCTTCAGCTCGGCCGGGTCCACCAGCGGCGCCTCGATGCCCCGGCTCTCCAGCTCGCGGATGACGAAGCGGGCGGCGCGCAGGCCCTGCCGGTCGGAGCGGACCGAGCCGAGAATGACGGGGACGACGAGGGACATGGGAGGACCTCCGGGGGATGCCGTCCCTGGATACGCCGGAGTGCCGGTGGCCACCAAGCCCGCCGCCCCGGTGGCTCCATCGTCAGAACCGCGTCGTCAGCCGCGTGAGCCAGTCGGGAGAGGCATCGACGAGCAGCGTCTCCAGCGCCTTGTCGGTCCCCAGCACGATCGCCAGCCCCGTCACCACGAGGATGAGCCCGAGGGCGAGTTTGAGGCCCTTCCCGAGGCCCATCATCCGGTCGCGCCAGCCCACCAGGGTGGCGCGGGACAGGGTGCCGAGGACGACAAGGGGGAGGGCCGCGCCGAGGCCGAACAAGAACATGGTGAGGGCGACGGCGCCGAGGTCGCGCCCCTGGGACGCGAGGAGCGAGGCGGCCCCAAGGGTCGGCCCGACACAGGGGCTCCAGACCGCGCCGAGGAGGAGACCGACCCCGAACTGCCCCGAGAGGCCGGCAGTGGAGAGGCCGCCGAAGCGCGCCTCGGTCCAGTTGCTCAAGGGGCCGGCGGCGACGGCGAGCCGTGTCTGCGCCGCCGGCAGCATCAGCACCACGCCGAGCAGGATCATCAGGACGGCGGCGCCCGTCCGGAAGATCCCGGTGTCGAGCCCGAGGCCGAAGCCGATCGTGGCCACGAACAGGCCGATCGCCACGAAGGAGAGGGCGAGGCCGGAGGCCAGCGCCAGCGGCCCGAGCCGGTGCTCGGAGGCGGCGGCGCCGAGGACCAGCGGCAGCAGCGGCAGCACGCAGGGCGAGAGCACCGACAGCAGGCCGGCGAGGAAGGCCAGTCCCAGGCTGGTGCCCACGGGGTCGCCCTAGAGGGTCTTCTCGACGAGGCCCTCGATCCACTCGGGCTGGGTCTCGCCCACCGAGCGGCCGGTCTCGGTCTCGCCCTTGAAGGCGATCAGGGTGCTCTGCATGCGGGCGTTGAACTGCCGCAGCACGTCCTTCCGGGTGTCGAAATCCACGTCGAAGATGACGAGATCCTTGAAGCGGGGCTGCTCGGCGAGCTTGGCCAGGATCGGCTTCTGGGTCTTGCAGATCGGGCACCAGGGTGCGCTGACCTCGACGAGGATCGGCTTGCCCGCATTCTGTGCGGCGGCGAAGGCCTCCGGGGTGAAGGGCACGCTCTCGGCGGCGCGGACTGGCCCCGCGAGGGCGAGGGGCGCCAGGGCCAGGAGGGCGAGGAGCGAGCGGCGGTACAGCATGGAAGGCCTAGCCTCGGCTTGATGTGGATCGGGCCTCATGGCCCGGCGCCGTCCTTGGCGCGTCGCGTCCAGGTTTCGTCGGGGCGGATCGCCGCCGTGTCGTGCCGTTCCTGCCACCCCTCGATGCCCTCGGGATACCAGTGGACGTTCCGGTAGCCGAGACCGACGAGGCGCTTGCCGAGGTTCCAGCTGCCCCAGCAATCCGGGTGGCAGTAGGTGACGATCGCCCGGCCGCGGTCTCCCTGCGTCAGGGCCGCGACCCGATCGGCGAGGGCGGTCTGCTCCGGCGCCGAGAGGGTGCCCGACCCGGCCCCCGGCAGCCAGGTGCTGTCCGGGATGGCCCGGTGGATCGGCCGCCACAGGCGCCCGGCCGGCTGGTTCGGCGGTGTCGGGTCGGCGTCGGACACGTCGATCAGCAACGCCGAGCCGGTCGCGATCAGGGCGTCGAGCTTGGGCCCGTCGACCACCGTGGCGCCCGCCAGGGACTTGGGGGTGTAGCCCTGGAGCGCACCCTCCCACAGGCCGGCCGGCTCGGGGACGTCGACCGGCGAGACTGCCGGGGCCGCGGCGGTCAGAACCGTGACCGCCAGGAGGACCGCCGCGACCCCGCAGAGGCGCTCAGTTGCTGGCGACCGGTGCATCGAAGCTGTGCTCCCAGCGTCCGCCCTGGTTGTCCTGCGTCACCACCGTGACCGGTCCCTTGCCCTCGGGGAGCATGGCGAAATTGATCACCGGGTTGGCCGAGATGGAGATGTCGCCCTCCATCACGAAGACGTTCTTGCCACCGTAGTTGACGCTGATCCGGTTGATGTAGCGCGCCGGCGTGTACTCGCGGCTGACCTGGTTCATCTGCAGGCCGGTGAAGTTCGGATGGCGGATCATCAGGGTCGCGCCGATGGGCTTGCCCGGGGCCGCATCGGCGAATTTCAGGCGCATGTCGCCCATGCCCTTCATCGCTTCCTCGTCGGTCATGCCCATGGGCGCCGAGCAGCCGCCGGAGGCCTTCACGAATTGGGTGGTCTGCACCAGCGCTCCATCCTTGGTCTCCGCGACCGCATGGACGTTGGTGTAGGTGTTCACCCGGACGCGCAGCTTGAGTTCCTCGGGATCGGCGGCGGGGCCGAAGGTGAAGTGCGCGGCGAGGGGCGCCGGGTTGTCGTCGATGACGAGGTAGAGGCCCTTGATCCGGTCCTTGTCGGCGATCGTCAGGGTCAGGGGCACGAGGGAGGCGTCGTTGGCGCGGTCGGGAAGGTCCATCCGCACCAGCGGCTTGGCGGTCTCGACCGGGCGGTTCCCGAAGATCGATTGCTGCAGCTCCTTCCAGCGCGCGTCGCGCTCGGCGACGTCGTCACCGGCTGCGGCCCGGACGGTGACGGGTACGGCCAGGGCCGCGAGGAACAGGCCGGCACTCAGGGCGGCGGCGCGGTGGGACATCCGCATGGCGTTTCACTCCTCGCACGATCGTGCAGGCCTTCTCGCGACAGCGGTGGCCTTTGCAGCCTGCTTACGCCAATGCGCCACGAAAGTCCGAGTTCGGATGGTGGGGTGCGGAGATATCTTGCGCAAGATTGCGTGACGAGGCGTCGGGCACGTCAGGGCGTTCGATTCGTCGACGCATCCGTCTTCGTCGCCGAATCGATGTCGCCGTGTCGCGTGCCCCTACCAGAGCGAGAATTCCGTGCCGAAATCCGTGGTCTTGAGCCGATCGCAGGTCTGCGGGTCCGCCCGGCAATCCGCGTCGGGCTTCAACGCGAGGGTCCCGTCCGGGGCGGTCTCGAAAGTCAGGAGCACCGGGGGTTCGTCGCCCTTGGTGTAGGCGAGGCTGACCTCGAAGCGGACGAAATCGAAGCGGTCGCGATCGGCATAGACGATGAGGTCGCGCGAGACCGACTCGCCGGGATTGAGATCGGAGGGCTCGCCCCCCGTCGCGGTGGCGCCGGCGAACAGCCGGCCCTCGCGCAGGATCGCCTCGCCGGGACCCGCGAAGTCGTAGGCGCGCGCCGTCCGTGTGCGATCCGCCGACGCCTGCCCGTCCGCGGGCTTGCCGCCGGAGGACGCATCGAAGCGCACCCGTACCCCCGTAACGTTGTAGACGAGGCCGAGTACGCGCACGCCGGTCTGGCCGACGTTCTTGCGCGTCACCGTGGAGCGGATGGCGACGTGCCGGTCGCGCTCACCGGCCCGCACGAGGCTCGTGGTCACCGAGACGGCAGGCGGCTCCAGGGCCGGCTTGATCCGGGCCTCGTAGATGAAGGTGTAGACCGCCCATGCGCCGGCCGCGAGGATCGCGAGGGTCTGCACCAGGGCATTGGTGCGCTCCAGGCGGTCGCCCCGCCGGGATCGCTGAATCTGGTCGTCCGTCTGCATCCCGGTCCCGGCCCTCACGTCGGGGCGGCAAGCCCGCTGGCAGGGTCATGGTTCCGCCTTCGGAGCCTGCCGCGACCCACGGTCGGGATTCCGCAGGTCGCTGGAAACGCACAACGCCGGAGCCCCGTGCGAGGCCCCGGCGTTGCGCCGTCATCCGGTGAGCCGGGCGCGCGGCCCGGCTCGGTCGCTCTCAGAGCGAGTAGTACATCGTGAACTCGACCGGGTGCGGGGTCATCTCGTAGCGCATCACCTCGGTCATCTTCAGCTCGATGAAGGAATCGATCTGGTCGTCGGTGAAGACGTTGCCGGCCTTGAGGAAGGCGCGGTCGCGGTCGAGGTTCTGCAGGGCCTCACGGAGCGAGCCGCAGACGGTGGGGATCTTCTTCAGCTCGCGCGGCGGCAGGTCGTAGAGATCCTTGTCCATGGCCGCGCCCGGATCGATCTTGTTGATGATGCCGTCGAGGCCGGCCATCAGCAGGGCCGAGAAGGCGAGGTAGGGGTTCGCCATCGGGTCGGGGAAGCGGACCTCGACGCGCTTGGCCTTCGGGTTCGTCGTCCACGGGATGCGGCAGGAGGCCGAGCGGTTGCGCGCCGAGTAGGCGAGCAGCACGGGGGCTTCGTAGCCGGGTACCAGGCGCTTGTAGGAGTTCGTCGACGGGTTGGTGAAGGCGTTCAGCGCCTTGGCGTGCTTGATGATGCCGCCGATGTACCAGAGGCACTCCTGCGAGAGGTCGGCGTACTTGTCGCCGGCGAAGAGCGGCTTGCCGTCCTTCCAGATCGACTGGTGCACGTGCATGCCCGAGCCGTTGTCGCCGTAGACCGGCTTCGGCATGAACGTCGCGGTCTTGCCGTAGCTCTGGGCGACCTGGTGGATGCAGTACTTGTAGATCTGCATGTGGTCGGCGAGCAGCGTCAGGGTGTCGAACTTCATGCCCAGTTCGTGCTGGGCGGACGCCACCTCGTGGTGGTGCTTCTCGACCTTCACGCCCATGGACTGCATGGCGGCCAGCATCTCGCCGCGCATGTCCTGCGCCGAATCCTGCGGCGGCACCGGGAAGTAGCCGCCCTTGGTGGCGACGCGGTGGCCGAGGTTGCCGCCCTCGTAGTCGGTGAAGCCGTTGGTCGGCAGCTCGGTCGAGTCGAGCTGGAAGCCGGTGTGGTACGGGTCGGCGCCGAACTTGACGTCGTCGAATACGAAGAACTCGGCCTCGGGGCCGACATAGATGGTGTCACCGATGCCGGTGGACTTGAGGAAGGCCTCGGCCAGCTTGGCGGTGCCGCGCGGGTCGCGGCTGTAGGGCGCGCCCGTGGAGGGCTCGAGCACGTCACAGACGATCGACATGGTCGAGGCCGAGAAGAACGGGTCCATGCAGGCGGTCGCCGGGTCCGGCATCAGCAGCATGTCGGATTCGTTGATGGCCTTCCAGCCGGCGATCGACGAGCCGTCGAACATCGTGCCTTCGGAGAACATGTCGTCGTCGATGAGCGAGACGTCGAACGTGACGTGCTGCCACTTACCGCGCGGATCGGTGAACCGAAGGTCGACGTACTTGACGTCGTTGTCCTTGATTTCCTTCAGGACGTCGGCTGCAGTCTTGGCCATCCTTGGGGGTCTCCTTCATGTCTCGGCCCGTTGCGGCCGTGGTTTTGCCGCAGCGGGCACCGGCGCGCCGCAGAGCGGAAGGGTCTTCGGCGTCAAGCGTCTTCGGCGCCAAGCGTCCCAGGCGTCAAGCGTCTGGCACGTCGAGCGTCTTGGGCGTCGAGCGTTTAGCGCAGGTGAAGCCTTCCGGCCAGCGCAATTTCACGCGGACCAGCTCGGAGCGGCCGGGAGAAGATCCGCAAAAACAGAAACTTAGTTCTGTCTTTCACCCATCTTGGCCGGGCCGGACAGCCGTGATGAAATCGGGCGGCGGAGACCGGGCCCGTCAGCGCCTTCAAACCCCGTCGCGTCCGGAAGACTCTGCCGGCAAGGCTCTGCCGGCAAGGCTCTGTCCGGTTTTCAGGCGCTTGCGCCTCCGGATGCCCTCCGCCGGGTGGCCGACCCATTCGTCGGCGTCCCAGGCGAAGTCCGGCGCCCGTTCAGTCGTACCGAGCCGAGCGGGGCCACGCTGCCGGTCCGGCGCAGGGGATGGTGGTGGGAAGGCGGATGATCCGGAACGTCGTCCGTGCGGCACCCGGAGACGGCCTGTCGGATCGGGTGGGCATCACGCCAATCTCGCGGATCGCGGACCGGCTCGAGCGGCAGGGTGCCTGCGCCAAGGGGGCGAGGCGCGCCAGCTCAGATCGCGTCGGTCCCGGTCTCGCCGGTGCGGATGCGGATGGCTTCCTCGATGGTCGAGACGAAGATCTTGCCGTCGCCGATGCGACCGGTCTGGGCCGACTTGCGGATCGCCTCGACGGCACCCTCCACCAGCGCATCCGACAGGACGATCTCGAGCTTCACCTTGGGCAGGAAGTCGACCACGTACTCGGCCCCGCGATAGAGCTCGGTGTGGCCCTTCTGGCGTCCGAAGCCCTTCGCCTCGATCACGGTGATGCCCTGGAGGCCAACCTCCTGAAGAGCTTCCTTCACCTCGTCCAGTTTGAAAGGCTTGATGATCGCTTCGATCTTCTTCATGCCGGGCGGGCCTGACCTCGATGCTGCTTGATCCATCGTTGGTATCATCGCCGTCCGGCCTTCGCCACGCCGATTTGTTCGGTGAGGGCGGAAAACTGCACAACGAATATGCACGCACCGCAAATCGTTTGGGCGATTGGCGGAGTTGAGGCCGTTTCATGAGCCTCATACGAGCAGCCCAGCCCGAAACGCCGAAGGAAACCCCGATGACCACCCTGCGTCTGCTCAACGTCGAGGCGATGCGCCGGGTCGATGCGGCGGCGATCGCGGCCGGGACCGCCGGCCTCGCCCTGATGGAGCGGGCCGGAGCCGCCGTGGCGGAGCGCGCCCGGGCGCTGGCCGGGACGGGCGGGCGCATCCTGGTCCTGTGCGGACCCGGCAACAATGGCGGCGACGGCTACGTGGCGGCCCGCCGCCTCGTCGAGGCCGGCCATCCGGTCGACCTCGCCGGACTGGTGCCGCCTGCGGGTTTGTCCGGGGATGCGGCCGAGGCGGCGAAGGGCTGGACCGGGCCGGTGCTCGTTCTCGGCGCAGTCGGCGACCTCTCGGACTACGACCTCGTGATCGATGCCCTGTTCGGAGCGGGCCTCGCCCGAGACCTCGCGGATGACGTCGCCGCCCTGGTGGAGCGGCTCGGGCAGGCCGCCTGTCCCGTCCTCGCCGTCGACGTGCCGAGCGGAATCGACGGGGATACCGGCGCCGTGCGCGGCATCGCGGTGCGGGCCACCGAGACCGTCACCTTCGTGGCCCTCAAGCCCGGACATCTGCTTCAGCCCGGACGGAGCCATTGCGGCAGCCTGCAGGTGGCCGAGATCGGCACCGGGGCGGACGCCCTGGAGGCGAGCCTCGCCGGGGCCGCGCCGGCCTGGCGCAACGGCCCCGGCCTCTGGGAGGCGGCCTTTCCGCGCCTGAGCGCCGCCAGCCACAAGTACACGCGCGGGCACGCCCTGGTCCTGTCTGGCCCCGCCACCCGCACGGGGGCGGCCCGGATGGCGGCCCGCGCCGCCCTGCGGGTGGGCGCCGGCCTCGTCACCCTGGTCTCGCCGAGCGGCGCCCTGGCGGAGAACGCCGCCCATTGCACGGCGATCATGCTGCGCGCCTGCGACAGCGCCGACGACCTCGACGACCTCCTCGTGGACGAGCGCCTCAACGTCGTCCTGGCCGGTCCGGGCCTCGGGGTCGGCGCGGCCACCCGCGACCTGGTGGCGGTGGCCGCCGCGGCGGGCCGCACCCTGGTCCTCGATGCCGACGCCCTGACGAGCTTCAAGGGGCAGGCCGCTCTCCTGGGGGCGCACCTCTCGGACGGCGGGTCCACCGCGGTGCTGACGCCGCACGATGGGGAATTCGCCCGCCTGTTCGAGGGGACGGACGCGGCGGATCCGGAGGCGGACAAGCTGACGCGCGCCCGCCGCGCCGCCGCCCTGGCCGGCGCCGTCGTGGTCCTGAAGGGCGCCGACACGGTCGTCGCCGCCCCGGACGGACGGGCCGCCATCAACGATCACGGCACGCCTTATCTCGGCACCGCCGGCGCCGGCGACGTCCTGGCCGGCCTCATCGCGGGGCTCCTGGCGCAGGGCATGGCGCCCTTCGAGGCGGCCGCGGCGGCGGTCTGGCTCCACGGCGATGCCGGCTTGCGCCACGGGCCGGGCCTCATCGCCGAGGACCTGCCGGAGATGATGCCCGAGGTTCTCGGCGCGCTGCTGGCCTAGGTCACCTCGAACAGGGTCCAGAGCCCGGTGTCGAAGCGCTCCAGCACCGTGGCGCTGATGAGCCAGCGCCCCGGATTGTCGGCCTTGAAGGCGATCCGCGCCGTACGCCCTTCCAGAAGCTGGAAGGTGTCGAGCCAGTAGGGCTCCCAGCCGTCGTCGAGGGGGTGGAGCAGCCGGAAGACGTGGCCGTGCAGGTGCAGCGACTGTGGGAACGCGGTCTCGTTCCGGATCGCCAGCACTACGACCTGGCCGCGCTTGACCGAGAACAGCGGCGCCATGCCGGCCGTGCCGGGGGCGCCGTTCACCGACCAGACCCGGGCGGGATCGCCGGTATAGACCGGCTCGGCGGCGGGCTTGTCCTTGTCGACCCGGGCGCCCCCCGTGAGGGTGATGTCGCGCCGGACCGCGTTCTGCAGCTTCACTTCCGCCGGCAGCAGCGGGTTGTCGCCGATCTTGGCGATCGGCGGCCGCGGCGGTGCGGCGGACTCCGTCGTGGTCGCGAGGGTCGCGAGGGCGATGCCGTTCCCGATCAGCGCCGTGATCGCGCCCTTGGCGCCGGCCTCGGTAGGCATGTCGAGCATCAGGTCGTAGCGGGTGCCGGGCGGGAAGGGCAGGGTGGCCCGCAGGGGCTCGAAGGTGTCGGTGGGCTGGCCGTCGACCGCCAGCACGTAGACCTTTACGCCGTCGAAGCGGATGCGGGTGCCGCGGGCGTTGCAGACGTTGCCGAGGCGCAGGCGCAGACGGCTGCCCGGACGGGCGGTGATCGGGGCCGGCACCGGCACGCCGTTGAGGGTGACGATGTTGCCCAGGCGCCCCGAGCTCGCCGCGAAGAGCGGCTGGCCGAAGGGCAGCAGGGTGGTCGCGTCGTCGAGCCGCCAGTCCTGCATCAGCAGCGTCAGGTCCTGGTCCACGGCGGGAGGCGTGGCCTCCTCGACCACCAGGGCGCCGGCGAGGCCCCGGCCGGAGGGCTCGCTCGACCCGCCGACCACCAGGGGACGAATCAGGAAGGTGCCGGCATCCGGCGGCACGAACGCGTAGGTGAAGTCGGCGCCCGGGGCGATCGGCGGCTGGGTGACGCCGCCGACGCCGTCCATGGGGTTCTGGTTGCGTACCCCGTGCCAGTGCAGGCTGAGCGGCTTGTCCGTCCTGTTCTCGACCTTCAGCCGCGCCGTCTCGCCGAGCCGGATCCGCACCACTGGGGGCGTCGTCTGGCCGTCGAAGCACCAGACCGGCGTCGGGGCGGCCGGCTCGGGCTTCAGCCGCAGGGCGCCGGGGGCCGCCGTCAGGGTGCGGGCGGGACCCGCCGTGGCTTGAGCCGGCGGTGCTGCGGCGGGGGGCGGGGGCGCCTTCGTCCCCTGCGCACGGGCGCCGCGGGGCAGCAGGGCCAGGGCCGCGACGCCGCCCAGCAGGGCGCGGCGCGAGGCCGAGACGGGATCGTTCGGGACGAGCGATCGGGTGTTCGGCATGAAACCTCGGCATCGGGGAGGGCAGGGCGGGGCGCGGGCGCGGCCGGGCGGCGTTCGTGGTCCGGGCAGCGCTTGTAGAATGCGGATTCGGCGGACGCCAAATCCCCGCGCGGAGGCGGTCGCCGGCCGCGGGGACGATCCGGGGCGGGGCCCGATTTTTTTGCTGCGGCCCGTGGCGCGCGTGCTATAGGACCCCGCTCTGGCGGCGGAAAGCGCGCCGGGCGTTGGCGCTTGCGGGCGTGGCGGAACTGGTAGACGCGCTGGATTTAGGTTCCAGTGTCGCAAGACGTGGGGGTTCGAGCCCCTCCGCCCGCACCAGTCCATCGCCATCGGGAACGGATTGGCTCAGTGCGATGGCCGGCCGGCCCGCTGCAGGAAGCCGGCCCCGGGCGGCGCATCGTTCCGGCGCCGACCTCGTGGGGCCCGCAGGGGCGGGCCGCGAGGGACCAACCGAATTTGCGCGATCACACGGACGACAGCGGAAAGACGACCATGCAGGTGACCGAGACACTCTCCCAGGGACTGAAGCGCGAGTTTCAGGTCCTGCTCGCCGCGAACGAGCTCGAGGAGCGCCTGACCAGCGAGCTGTCGACCCTCAAGGACAAGGCCCAGATCAAGGGCTTCCGTCCCGGCAAGGTGCCGGTCGCGCACCTGCGCAAGCTCTACGGCCGCTCGGTCATGGCGGACGTGCTGCAGAACGCCGTCAACGAGGCGAACCAGAAGATCGTCACCGAGAACAATCTCAAGCTCGCCCTCGAGCCCAAGATCGAGTTCCCTGGCGAGAAGTCGATCGTCGAGCGCGCCCTCGACGCAAAGGACGACGTCTCGTTCAACGTCGCCCTAGAGGTGCTGCCCACCTTCGAGCTCGTCGACCTGTCCGACGTCAGCCTGACGAAGCAGGTGGCCAAGCCCTCCGACTCGGAGGTCGACGAGGCCATCACCCGTATGGCCTCGTCCAACCGGTCCTTCGCGCCCCGCGAGGAGGGTGCCGCCGCCGAGACCGGCGACCGCGTCACCATCGACTTCGTCGGCCGCATCGACGGCACCGAGTTCGAGGGCGGCACCGGCGAGGGCATCGACCTGGAGCTCGGCTCCGGTTCCTTCATCCCCGGCTTCGAGGACCAGCTCGTCGGCGCCAAGGTCGGTGACAAGCGCGTCGTGAAGTCGACCTTCCCGGAGGCCTACGGCGCCGCTCACCTCGCCGGCAAGGACGCCGAGTTCGACGTGACCGTCACGGCGATCCAGGCGCCCGGCGAGACCAAGATCGACGACGAGCTCGCCAAGACCTTCGGCATGGAATCCCTCGAGAAGCTCAAGGAGGCGGTCGCCACCGCCATCGGCAGCGACTTCGAGGCGCAGTCCCGCCGTAAGCTGAAGAAGGACCTGCTCGACGCGCTCGACACCAAGTACGCCTTCGAGCTGCCCCCGAGCCTCGTCCACCAGGAGTTCGCCGCCGTCTGGGCGCAGGTCGAGCAGGACCTGAAGACCCGCGAGAAGACCTTCGAGGACGAGGGCACCACCGAGGAGAAGGCGACCGCCGAGTACCGCAAAATCGCCGAGCGTCGCGTCCGCCTCGGCTTGGTGCTTGCACAGGTCGGTGAGACGGCCGATATCAAGGTCTCGGACGACGAGGTGAACCAGGCGCTGATCGCCCGGGTGCGGCAGTATCCCGGCCAGGAGCAGCAGGTCTGGGACTTCTACCGCAAGAACGCCCAGGCGCTCGCCGAGCTCCGTGCGCCGATCTTCGAGGAGAAGGTCGTCGACCACGTGCTCGCGCAGGTGAAGCTGGTCGAGGAGCCCGTCTCGAAGGAGGCGCTGTTCGCCGACGAGGACGACGCCGAGGCCGGTGCCGAGGGCAAGTCCGAGACGAAGAGCGAGACCAGCGAGTCCGCCGCGACCGGAACCGACGAGGGCCTGCCCGCCGTCGCCAAGGCCGACTGAGCCGCGCTGCTCCCACGAGGGCGGCGGGCTCGAGAGTAAGGCGATGTTCACCATCGCCGTAGTTCGCTGAAACGTCCGGTGCGCGCCCGATTCGCGGCGCGGCCGGACCCCTTGTAGCTGGGGCACGTGATGATGAGAGATCCGGTCGACTATTATAACAGCGCGCTCGTGCCCATGGTGGTCGAGCAGTCGAGCCGCGGTGAGCGTGCCTTCGACATCTACTCGCGCCTGCTGCGCGAGCGCATCATCTTCCTTACCGGCCCGGTCGAGGATTACGGCGCGTCGCTGATCGTCGCGCAGCTTCTGTTCCTCGAGGCCGAGAATCCCAAGAAGGAAATCTCCTTCTACATCAACTCGCCGGGCGGCGTCGTGACCTCCGGCCTGTCGATCTACGACACCATGCAGTTCATCCGCTGCCCCGTCACCACGCTCTGCGTCGGCCAGGCCGCCTCGATGGGCTCGCTGCTCCTCACCGCCGGCGAGCCGGGCCACCGCTTCGCCCTGCCGAACGCCCGGATCATGGTCCACCAGCCCTCCGGCGGCTTCCAGGGCCAGGCCACCGACATCCTGATCCATGCCCGCGAGATCGAGGCCCTCAAGAAGCGCCTCAACGAGATCTACGTGAAGCACACCGGCCGCGACTACGACACCATCGTCCAGGCGCTGGAGCGCGACAACTTCATGACGGCCGATGCCGCTAAGGAGTTCGGGCTCATCGACGAGGTGATCCAGAAGCGGCCCGAGCCCGTCGCCGCGTAGAGCCGACCGGGACCGCCGGGCCGTCCGGCCCGGCGCGTCGTTTCGAGGCGGGGCGCAATTTCGGCGCCTGCCTTGATCCCGTCGCGGTCGCGTGCTTGCATCGCCAGTCTGATCGAAGCCGGCAGATGCGCGCAGGTGACTGTTTCTTTAGGCGGACGCCATTAAATTCGAAGGATGCGTGTGCGCCCCGGACCGGCGCCATGCCCGCGAACGGAGACCGATATGAGCAAGACTGGCGGCAACGACTCAAAGAGCACGCTGTACTGCTCGTTTTGCGGCAAGAGCCAGCACGAGGTCCGCAAGCTGATCGCGGGCCCGACGGTGTTCATCTGCGACGAGTGTGTCGAACTGTGCATGGACATCATCCGCGAGGAGTCCAAGTCCTCCCTGGTGAAGTCGCGCGACGGGGTCCCGACCCCCAAGGAGATCCGCCGCGTCCTCGATGACTACGTCATCGGCCAGGATTTCGCGAAGAAGGTCCTCTCGGTCGCGGTCCACAACCACTACAAGCGCCTCGCCCACGCCTCGAAGCACAACGACGTCGAGCTGGCGAAGTCGAACATCATGCTGATCGGGCCCACCGGCTCGGGCAAGACCCTGCTGGCCCAGACCCTGGCTCGCATCCTCGACGTGCCGTTCACCATGGCGGACGCTACCACCCTCACGGAAGCCGGCTACGTCGGTGAGGACGTCGAGAACATCATCCTCAAGCTGCTCCAGGCCTCCGACTACAACGTCGAGCGGGCGCAGCGCGGCATCGTCTACATCGACGAGATCGACAAGATCTCGCGCAAGTCCGACAACCCGTCGATCACCCGCGACGTCTCGGGCGAGGGCGTGCAGCAGGCGCTGCTGAAGATCATGGAGGGCACGGTCGCCTCCGTGCCTCCGCAGGGCGGCCGCAAGCACCCTCAGCAGGAATTCCTGCAGGTCGACACCACCAACATCCTGTTCATCTGCGGCGGCGCCTTCGCGGGCCTGGAGCGGATCATCTCGGCGCGCGGCAAGGGCACCTCGATCGGCTTCGGCGCGACCGTGCAGGCCCCGGATGACCGCCGCACCGGCGAGATCTTCCGCAACGTCGAGCCCGAGGACCTGCTGAAGTTCGGCCTCATCCCCGAGTTCGTCGGCCGCCTGCCCGTGCTGGCGACCCTGGAGGACCTCGACGAGACCGCCCTCAAGCGCATCCTGCAGGAGCCCAAGAACGCCCTGGTCAAGCAGTACCAGCGCCTGTTCGAGATGGAGAACGTCGACCTGACCTTTCAGGAAGAGGCGCTCTCCATGGTCGCCCGCAAGGCGATCGAGCGGAAGACCGGCGCCCGTGGCCTGCGCTCCATCCTGGAGACGATCCTCCTGGAGACGATGTACGACCTGCCGGGCCTCGAGTCCGTCGAGCAGGTCGTGATCGGCCCTGAGGTCGTCGAGGGCAAGGCCCGGCCGCTCTACATCCACGGCGACCGCAACAAGGAAGCCCCGGCCAGCGTCAGCGCCTGAGGCCCGTTCGGGTCTCGTCAGGTCTGGTCGAGCCACGGGGCGGATGCTTGAAAACATCCGCCCCGATTTCCATCTGAAGCCTCAGCGCGATGGCCGCACGCTCACCCTCTGAGGTGCGGTGTCCCGCCACCAGCCGCACAGTCCAAGACCGTTTCCCGACTGTCTCCCAAGACTGTCCCCTAAGACACTTCCGACCCCCTCGCGGCCCGGTCGGCCCCTGGCAGGATGCTTGCTCCGGAGGAGGAGCGACTGCCCGGCGTCCATCATGAGGAAGTCCGATATGACCCAATCGAAATCGCGCCAGCCCGTCGTTCCGGGCTCGACGGGCTCTTACGCCGTCCTCCCCCTGCGCGACATCGTCGTGTTTCCCCACATCATCGTGCCGCTCTTCGTCGGCCGCGAGAAGTCGATCCGCGCTCTTGAGGAGGCGGTCCGCACCGACCGGCACATCCTGCTGGCCACGCAGATCAACGCCAGCGAGGACGACCCCTCGACGGACGCCATCTACAAGATCGGCACCCTCGCCAGCGTGCTGCAGCTGCTGAAGCTGCCCGACGGCACCGTGAAGGTGCTGGTCGAGGGCGCCGGCCGCGCCAAGATCTCGCGCTTCACCAAGTCCGACACCTATTACGAGGCCGAGGCCGAGACCCTCACCGACGAGCTCGGTGACAGCGTCGAGGCGGAAGCCCTCGCGCGCTCGGTCATCGCCGAGTTCGAGAACTACGTGAAGCTCAACAAGAAGATCTCGCCCGAGGTCGTCTCCGCGGTGACCCAGATCGACGAGCCCTCGAAGCTCGCCGACACCGTCGGCTCGCACCTCGCCGTCAAGATCGCCGACAAGCAGGCGATCCTGGAGATCCCCACCGTGGCGCAGCGCCTCGAGCGCGTGCTGTCGCTGATGGAGAGCGAGATCTCCGTGCTCCAGGTGGAGAAGCGCATCCGGACCCGCGTGAAGCGGCAGATGGAGAAGACCCAGCGCGAGTACTACCTCAACGAGCAGATGAAGGCGATCCAGAAGGAGCTGGGCGACTCCGAGGACGGCAAGGACGAGCTGGCCGAGCTCGAGGAGAAGATCGAGAAGACCAAGTTCACCAAGGAAGCCCGCGACAAGGCGGTGGCGGAGCTCAAGAAGCTGCGCCAGATGTCGCCGATGTCGGCCGAGGCGACCGTGGTGCGCAACTACCTCGATTGGATGCTCGGTATCCCGTGGGGCAAGCGCTCGAAGATCAAGAAGGATCTCCTCGGCGCCCAGGTCATGCTCGACGAGGACCATTTCGGCCTCGACAAGGTGAAGGAGCGGATCGTCGAGTACCTCGCCGTGCAGCAGCGGGCGAACAAGCTCACGGGCCCGATCCTGTGCCTCGTCGGTCCCCCCGGCGTCGGCAAGACCTCGCTCGGCAAGTCCATCGCCAAGGCGACGGGCCGTGAGTTCGTGCGCATGTCGCTCGGCGGCGTGCGCGACGAGGCCGAGATCCGCGGTCACCGCCGGACCTATATCGGCTCGATGCCCGGCAAGATCGTCCAGTCGATGCGCAAGGCGAAGACCTCGAACCCGCTCATCCTGCTCGACGAGATCGACAAGATGGGCATGGACTTCCGGGGCGACCCGTCGGCCGCCCTGCTGGAGGTCCTCGACCCGGAGCAGAACGCCACGTTCAACGACCACTACCTGGAGGTGGATTACGACCTCTCGAACGTGATGTTCGTCACCACGGCCAACACGCTGAACATCCCTGCGCCCTTGATGGACCGCATGGAGGTGATCCGCATCGCCGGCTACACCGAGGAAGAGAAGCTCGAGATCGCGCGCAAGCACCTGATCCCGGGCGCCGTGAAGAAGCACGGTCTCGACGCCAAGGAGTGGCAGGTCGACGATTCCGGCCTGCTGATGCTCATCCGCCGCTACACGCGGGAGGCGGGCGTCCGCAACCTGGAGCGTGAGATCTCCAACCTGATCCGCAAGGCAGTGAAGGAGATCCTCATCACCAAGGTGAAAGCCGTCAACGTCACCGAGGAGAACCTGCCGGTCTTCCTCGGGCCACCGAAGTTCCGCTACGGCGAGATCGACGAAGAGGATCAAGTCGGTGTGGTCACAGGTCTGGCCTGGACGGAAGTCGGCGGCGAGCTGCTGACGATCGAGGGCGTCATGATGCCCGGCAAGGGCAAGATGACGGTCACGGGCAACCTGCGCGACGTCATGAAGGAGTCGATCTCCGCCGCGGCGAGCTACGTCCGCTCGCGGGCCGTCGACTTCGGCATCGAGCCGCCGCTGTTCGACCGCCGGGACATCCACGTCCACGTTCCCGAGGGGGCGACCCCGAAGGACGGTCCGTCCGCCGGCATCGGCATGGCGACCGCGATCATCTCGACGCTGACGGGCATCCCGGTGCGCCGCGACGTGGCGATGACGGGCGAGGTCACCCTGCGGGGCCGCGTGCTCCCGATCGGCGGTCTGAAGGAGAAGCTGCTCGCGGCACTCCGCGGCGGGATCAAGACGGTCCTCATCCCCGAGGAGAACGCCAAGGACATCGCCGAGGTGCCCGACAGCGTGAAGAACGGGATGGAGATCATCCCCGTCTCGCGGATGGACCAGGTGCTCCAGCACGCCCTGGTCCGCGTCCCCGAGGCGATCGAGTGGGAGGAGCCGGCTCCGAAGGTCCGCCCGGTCATCGCCGACGACGATTCCGCGACGGTCATCGCCCACTGAGGACCGATGCAACCCTGACCTGAACCGAGGCCCCGGCACCAAGCCGGGGCCTTTTTCGTGCCCGGACCCGAGGCCCGCCGGGGGAGGGGGTTGCGCCCCCGCCCGCGCGTCCGCTACGAAGCCGTCGCACCGCATGCCGGCGCACGGGCGGTTAGCTCAGTTGGTAGAGCGTCTCCTTTACACGGAGAGGGTCGGGGGTTCGAGTCCCTCACCGCCCACCATTTGCAACGCGGCGATCGCGACCCTGCCCCAACGCTGAGGTGTCCCGTGGCGGATGATGGCGAGATCCACCCGCGGCCGGCCCGGGGATTCCCGCCGCCCTGGATCGTGGTCGAGCGGGACGGCAGCTTCTGCGTCGAGGACGGGGAGGGCTTGGCCGTGGCCTGGACCTACTTCGCGGAGGAGGCCGAGGCGCGCGCGGCCACGGGCGCGATGACGCGCGAGGAGGCGCAGCGGATCGCCAAGGCGATCGCCATGGTGCCGGAGATGCGGACCATCATCCGCTCCCTGCAGGACGGGCTCGCCGAGGCGGATGCCGACGATGCGCGGGACTGAGACGCCGCGATCGGCCGGGCCCAGGCGATGACCGTCCTCGGCATCGACGGGGTCGAGGCTATCGGCTATCTCGGCACGGCCCTCACCATCACGGCCTCGGCGATGACGACCATGATCCCCCTGCGGATCATCGCCCTCGTCGCCAGCGTCGCCGTCATCACCTACGGGGTGCTGATCGGTAGCTGGCCGGTGGTGCTCACCGAGGCGATCCAGATCCCCTTCAACGCCTATCGGCTCTGGCAGATGGTGCGCCTGGTGCGCCAGGTGGAGTCGGCGGCCGAGGGCGACCTGTCCCTCGACTGGCTCCGGCCCTTCGGCAGCGCGGTCCGCTTCAAGGCGGGACAGACCGTCTTCCGCAAGGGCGATGCGGCGGGCGAGATGTTCTACGTGGAGAGCGGCAGCTTCCGCATTCCGGAATACGGGATCGCGGTGCGTGCCGGCGGGGTCGTCGGCGAGCTCGGGCTGCTCTCGCCGGGCAACACCCGGACCGCCTCGCTGGTCTGCGTCGAGGCGGGGCAGGCCCTGCGGATCTCC
The DNA here is from genome assembly GCF_056680125.1 of Methylobacterium sp. BI1. Classification (NCBI taxonomy): domain Bacteria; kingdom Pseudomonadati; phylum Pseudomonadota; class Alphaproteobacteria; order Hyphomicrobiales; family Methylobacteriaceae; genus Methylobacterium; species Methylobacterium sp. BI1. Next base: position 1,275,036 of record NZ_CM155267.1, read on the forward strand.
TACTCGGAGGTCAAGCAGCTCTACTACCAGAACCCGGAATTCGGCTTCTATTTCCTGAAGCTCACCAGCGAACGCCTGTTCCAGGGCGCCCAGGAACGCGCCCAGCCCCGGGAGGCGACGCTTACGACCGGCACCGGGGCGCTCTGAGGCGTCGCCGGCCAGCGCAGGCCTCAGCCGCCGGCCATCACCAGGGCCCAGTAGCGTTTGTAGCGCGTGCCGGGAGCGTCGACGCGGGCGATGCCGATGCGTCGGAGCTGTGGGATGAGCATGTTCTTGTTGTGCTCGCCCGATGCCTTCCAGCGGGCCAGCACCTCGTCGAAGGTGGCCGAGCCGGCGCTGAGGTTTTCGGCGGCGTAGCTCCGGCCGAAGCCGGCCTGGGCCATGCGGGAATCGAAGGTGCCGCCGATCTCGTGGCTGAGGCGGCCGGCCTTGGCGTTCGAGGCGGCCTGGTAGGAGGCGGCCCGGATCAGGCTCGAATCGATCACCACCGGGCCGAGGCCGTGCTGCGCCCGGTAGCGCGAGATCGCGGCCGCGGCCGCCTGTTCGTCCAGGATGACCACGCTGGTGGGCTGGTCGGGAGCGAGGAGGGTGGGGCTGCCGCAGCCGGCCAGCGCCAGGAGGACGGCAAGGCCGAGGGCGCCCGCCCCGAGGCGAGGCGTCGGGTGCGGAAGGGCGGAACGGAAGCTGCGCATCGGTCTGGACGGATCTCGGGGGAGGGGCTTTCGGGGATCGGCCTCCCGCCTCCGCGTTCCGTGCGGCGAAAACGCGGCGATCCTGCCGCGCGCGCGCGCCGGAGGCGCGCCTGTGTCTCCCCGGTCACGGGGCGGCCTCAGATCCGGGTGCCGTGATCGCGGGGCGGCGCGCCGCAGCGCCAGGCGGTGATGCGGAATTCGGGATGGCTGCCGATCCACTGCGCCAGCTGCGGCTGCGCCACGTGCAGGCAGGCCGGAGCGTCGTCCACGTCGAGGGCGAGCTTGCGCGCTTCGCAGGTATCCGGCGCGCGGGCGAGGCAGGCGGTGAAGTAGAGGAAGAAGACACCCGACATCCGTCGCCCTCCGCAAAGTCTCTGCAGAAGTGTAGGGCGTCGGTGGGGGAAGGCGAGGTGAACGCGCCTGGGGCGCGATGGCGCGGGCGACGGGACTCGAACCCGCGACCTCCGGCGTGACAGGCCGGCACTCTAACCGACTGAGCTACGCCCGCATCCAATATTCGGGGAAGAAGTGACGTGGCGCGGGCGACGGGACTCGAACCCGCGACCTCCGGCGTGACAGGCCGGCACTCTAACCGACTGAGCTACGCCCGCTTGACGTCCCGCCCCGTTTCCGGCGGTGTCGGGGGTGTAGGTTCCGCGCCGGGGGCTGTCAAGCAATCCCGGAGCGCATTCGGCCGGGAATTTCCGGTGTCGCGACTCGGCCCGAAACTCGGGCGATGACGCGGCCCGAGGCGCGGCATTGAAACCGCGTCGCTTTTCTGTCATAGCCCCCTCGCGTTGAACCGCCCGGCCGATCGGGCTGCCGTGGCGGTTCGTGCTGCTCCATCAGAAGCATCAACCGAGCGCATCTCTTCGATCCAACCGGGTCGGAGCCGCTGCGCGTTCAGGAGAGCCAAATGCCCAAGCTGAAAACCAAGTCGGGCGCGAAGAAGCGCTTCAAGATCACCGGCACCGGCAAGGTCATGTATGCCCAGGCCGGCAAGCGCCACGGGATGATCAAGCGGACGACGAAGCAGATCCGCAACCTGCGCGGCACCACCACCCTGTTCGAGGGCGATGCTGCCAACGTGAAGAAGTACTTCCTGCCCAACAGCCGGTAAGCCTTCACGACGCCGACACTGCTTTTTTCGTAATCCAGGAGAACTCCCATGGCCCGCGTCAAGCGCGGCGTGACCAGTCACGCGAAGCACAAGAAAGTCCTCAAGGCCGCCCGTGGTTATTACGGCCGCCGCAAGAACACGATCCGGATCGCCAAGCAGGCGGTCGAGAAGGGCATGCAGTATGCCTACCGCGATCGGAAGAACAAGAAGCGCACGTTCCGCGCCCTCTGGATCCAGCGCCTCAACGCCGCGGTCCGTGAGCATGGCCTGACCTATTCGCGCTTCATCAACGGCCTGTCCAAGTCCGGCATCGAGGTGGACCGCAAGGCCCTCTCCGAGCTCGCCATCCACGAGCCCGCCTCGTTCGCCGCCGTGGTCGAGATGGCCAAGGCCGCCCTCCCGGCTGCCAAGGCCGCCTGAGTCAAGGCCGCCCGAGGCGATCCCGGCTCACCCGAGCCGGGCGCTGTTCTTCACGAAAGGCGCGGCACCCCCGGGGCGCCGCGCCTTTCGTCTTTCGGCCCGACGATTTGAGGGTTTTTCGGCCCGTGCCCGCTTGCGTTGCGGCCGGGGACCGGGAAAACCCTCGCCCCAGGCCGACGCCCGATTCCGATGCCCGTAGGCCGATGCCCCAAGGCCGATCGAGCCCGCCCGGTCCCGCGAGGGGCCGGCGCCGCAGCCGGTGAGTGGAACCGATGACCGATCTCGACACCCTCGAAGGCGACCTGCTCCGTCAGGTCGCGGACGCCGCCGACGAGGCCGCCCTCGATGCCGTGCGCGTCGCCGCCCTGGGCAAGAAGGGGTCGGTCTCCGAACTCCTGAAGACCCTGGGGGCGATGAGCCCCGACGAGCGCAAGGCGCGCGGCCCCCTGATCAACGGCCTGCGCGACCGGGTGCAGGGCGCGCTCGGCGCCCGGCGGGACGCCCTGGCGGAGGCGGCCCTGTCCGCCCGCCTCTCGGCCGAGCGCATCGACGTGACCCTTCCGGTGCGCGAGGCGCCCGAGGTGCGCGGCCGCGTCCATCCGATCAGCCAGGTCATGGACGAGATCACCGCGATCTTCGCCGATATGGGCTTCTCGGTGGCCGAGGGGCCCGACATCGAGACCGACGACTACAACTTCACGGCCCTCAACTTCCCGCCCGGCCACCCGGCCCGCGAGATGCACGACACCTTCTTCCTGGCTCCCGACCGCAACGGCCAGCGCAAGGTGCTGCGCACCCACACCTCGCCGGTGCAGATCCGGACGATGCGGGCGCAGCAGCCGCCGATCCGGGTGATCTGCCCGGGCCGGACCTACCGGCACGATTCCGACCAGACCCACACGCCGATGTTCCACCAGGTCGAGGGCCTGGTGATCGACAAGGCCGCCAACATCGCCAACCTGAAATGGGTGCTGGAGGAATTCTGCCGCACCTTCTTCGAGGTCGAGGCGGTGAAGATGCGCTTCCGCCCGTCGTTCTTCCCCTTCACCGAGCCCTCGGCGGAGGTGGACATCCAGTGTTCGCGCAAGGGCGGCGAGATCCGCTTCGGCGAGGGGACGGACTGGCTCGAGATCCTCGGCTGCGGCATGGTCCACCCTAACGTGCTGCGCAATTGCGGCCTCGATCCCGACAGCGTCCAGGGCTTCGCCTTCGGCGTCGGCATCGACCGGATCGCGATGCTGAAATACGGCATGCCGGACCTGCGCCCCTTCTTCGAGGCGGACGTCCGCTGGCTCGACCATTACGGCTTCCGGCCCCTCGACATTCCGAGCCTGGTGGCCGGGCTGACGGGCTGAGCCCGGGCTTTCGCGCGCCGGCTCAGGCCGGACGAGACCTTTCCTTTCCTGTTCGGCGCCGGCATCCCACCCTCCAGGGAGCCTCGGACGCCAGGGGATTCAAGCGATGAAACTCACCCTCTCCTGGCTAAAGGACCACCTCGACACCGAGGCGTCCCTCGACACCGTGGCCGAGACCCTGACGCGGATCGGCCTCGAGGTCGAAGGCATCGAGGACAAGGCCGCGAGCCTGAAGCCCTTCGTGGTCGCGCACGTCCTCACCGCCGAGCAGCACCCGAACGCCGACCGCCTGCGCGTCTGCACGGTGGATTCCGGCACCGGCCAGCCGGTCCAGGTGGTGTGCGGCGCGCCCAACGCCCGCGCCGGGATGAAGACGGTGTTCGCGCCCCCCGGCACCTACGTGCCCGGCCTCGACAAGACCCTGGCGGTGGGCACCATCCGGGGCGTCGAGAGCCTCGGCATGCTGTGCTCGGGCGCCGAACTCGGCCTCGGCGAGGAGTCGAGCGGCATCCTCGACCTGCCCGCCGACGCGCCCACGGGCCAGCCCTACGCCCTCTACGCCAAGCTCGACGACCCGGTGGTCGAGATCAACCTCACCCCGAACCGGCCCGACTGCACCGCCATCCACGGCATCGCCCGCGACCTCGCGGCGACCGGCCTCGGCGACCTCAAGCGCCCGCCCCAGCCGCCGGTGCGCGGGGAGGGCGACTGCCCGGTGCCCGTCACCCTCGATTTCGAAGCGCCCGACACGGGCCTGTGCCCCTACTTCACCCTGCGCCTCGTGCGCGGCGTGACGAACGGCCCCTCGCCGGACTGGATGCAGGCGCGCCTGCGCGCGCTCGGCCTGCGCCCGATCAACGCGCTCGTCGACATCACCAACTACCTGACCTTCGACCGCGGCCGGCCCCTGCACGTCTTCGACGCCGCCAAGGTGGCGGGCGGCCTCGTGGTCCGCCGCGCCCGCGACGGCGAGACCCTGAAGGCCCTGGACGGCAAGACCTACACCCTGACCGGCGACACCGTGGTCATCGCCGACGACAACGGCGTCGAGTCCATCGGCGGCATCATCGGCGGCGAGGCCTCCGGCTGCGACGACGGCACCACCGACGTGCTGATCGAATCCGCCCTGTGGGACCCGGTGAACATCGCCCAGTCCGGCCGCCGCCTCGGCGTGATCACCGATGCGCGCTACCGCTTCGAGCGCGGCGTCGATCCGGCCTTCACCCTGCCGGGCCTCGACCTCGCCACCCGCCTCGTCCTGGAGATCTGCGGCGGCAGCCCGAGCCAGCCCGTGATCGTGGGCGAGCCGCCCCAGACCGAGCGGGTCATCGACTTCCCGTGGACGGAGACCCGGCGCCTCGCCGGCATCGAGCTGTCCCGCGCCGAGATGAAGGTGACCCTGGAGGCCCTCGGCTTCCACGTCGCGGGCTCCGGCGACCGGGTGAAGGTGCTCACCCCCTCCTGGCGTCCCGACGTCGAGGGCAAGGCCGACCTCGTCGAGGAGATCGTCCGGATCGCGGGCCTCGACCGCATCGAGCCCAAGCCCCTGCCGCGCATCGAGGCGGCTGTGGGCAAGCCGGTCCTGACCGTGATGCAGAAGCGCACGCGCCTCGCGAAGCGGGCGCTCGCCAGCCGCGGCCTCGTCGAGGCCGTGACCTGGTCGTTCATTCCCCATGACGATGCCGTGCTGTTCGGTGGCGGCGGCGCGGACCTCGCCCTGGCCAACCCGATCGCGGCCGATCTCTCCGACATGCGCCCGAGCCTGGTGCCCGGCCTGCTGCGCGCCGCCCAGCGCAATGCCGACCGCGGCAGCCCCGACGTCGCCCTGTTCGAGGTCGGCCAGTGCTTCGCCACCGACCAGCCCGAGGGCCAGACCATCCGGGTGGCCGCCATCCGCCGCGGCACCGCCACCCATGCGGGCGCCGGCCGGCACTGGGACGGACGCACCGACGGCGTCGACGCCTTCGACGCCAAGGCCGACGCCCTCGCGCTCCTGGCGGCTCTGGGCGTCCCCGGTGGCGGCCTCCAGGTCGTCGCCGGCGGGCCGGACTGGCTGCATCCGGGCCGCTCCGGCACCCTGCAGTTCGGCCCCAAGAACCAGGTGGGCGTCTTCGGCGAGGTCCATCCCCGCGTGATGAAGGCCCTGGACCTCAAGGGCCAGCTGGTCGCCTTCGAGATCACCCTCGACGCGGTGCCGCTGCCGAAATACCGTCCCACCAAGGTCAAGGCGGCCCTGGCCCTCTCTGACTTCCAGCCGATTTCCCGCGACTTCGCCTTCGTGGTCGGTCGCGACGTGGCGGCGGGGGACGTGGTGAAGGCCGCCCAGGCCGCCGAGCGCAAGCTCGTCACGGGGATCGACGTGTTCGACATCTACGAGGGCGTCGGCATCCCCGAGGGCGCGAAGTCGGTGGCGATCGCGGTCCGGCTCCAGCCCCTGGACCGGACCCTCACCGATGCGGAGATCGAGGCGGTCAGCGCCCGGATCGTCGCCGAGGTCGCGCGCAAGACCGGGGCGACCCTACGCTCCTGACAGGAGAGACCACCAATGCTCGATCCGGACCTCGTCGCCGCCCTCTCGGCCGCCAAGTACCTCCCGGTGCCCGAGATGCGCGCGGCCCTGGCGGAGCCGGACCGCATCGTCGACGCCGTGCTGGCGGTCCTCGAACGGGCCGCCCGGGAGCCGGACCTCGAGGAGTCCGAGGCCGACCTGCTGTTCTGGGGCCTGCACGTCCTCGGCTCGGTCGGGGAGACCCGGGCCTACCGGCCGCTCATCCGGCTGCTCGCCCTCGACGGCGAGACCCTCGACATCCTCCTCGGCGACGCGGTCTCGACGACCCTGACCCGGCTCCTCATCGGCGTCTTCGACGGGGACGCGGCGCCCCTCGGTGCGCTGCTGCTCGACAGCACCGTCGACGACGCCGTGCGGAACGTGGCCTTCTCCGCCCTGGCCTACCTCACACAGACCGGCCGCATCCCGCGTCCGGAGACCCAGGCCCTCCTGGTCCGATTCGACGACAAGCGTGCCGCGGTCGAGGGCGATCTCGCCTGGGCAGGCTGGGAGGAGGCGATCGCCCTCCTGGGCCTGCGCGACCTCGCGGAGCGCGTCGCCGCCGCCCGCCGGGACGGCCGCCTCAACGCGTCGAACAGCGATCCGACCTGGTTCCCCAGGGCCCTGAGCCAGGCGGAGGCGGAGGGCGACGACCTCGGTCGCTTCGATCCCCTGCGCTTCGGGCCCATCGACGATCCCCTGGCGGACCTCGCCTGGACCGCGGAGGGCTTCGGCCAGCCCGTGCGCAATCCCCTGAAGAACGTCGGCCGCAACGATCCCTGCCCCTGCGGCAGCGGCAGGAAGTTCAAGAAGTGCTGCCTGGACAAGGCCGTCACCTGAGCGCAGCCGCCGCGGGAACCGCGCTCATCCGCCTGCCCGCTCGGCGACCTCGCGGCGTCCCATCCATGCGCCGGTTCGGCGCCGCGACGGGATCCGATGTCCACCTTGGTTAATCCCCGGCCCGCGCAATGCTCGCATGGTCAGGACCGATTTTAATCCCTGCCGAACCGAGCAAAATACCAGCATAGACCGGTGCGATTCAGGCGTTTCAGCCTGGGCCGGCCCCTTGTGCGGGGCAGCGTGACCGAACATATTTCGTCGTGAGGCGTCGCTTGGCGCCAAGAGGTCCTGTGCGTGAGCCTCATTCCGAAATCACACGCTGAGAGAGCTTCCAAGGGAAACTCCCATGGCATTCGATAACAGCCCCTTCCGGTACGGCGCCCAGCCGACCGGGTATGCCGGCAGCCAGGTCGAGATCGACCAGGGCCTGCGTACCTTCATGCTCGGCGTCTACAACAACATGGTCATCGGCCTCGGGATCTCCGGTCTCGTGGCACTCGGCCTCAACATGGCCGCCGTCGCGCAGACGGCGACCGGCCGCGTCGCCCTGACGCCGTTCGGCCAGCTGCTCTACACCAGCCCGCTGAAGTGGGTCGTCATGCTGGCGCCGCTCGCCTTCATCTTCATCTTCTCGATGCGGATGGACCGGATGTCCGCGGCCTCGGCGCGCCTGACCTTCTTCGCCTTCGCGGCGGTGATGGGCGCCTCGATGTCCTCGCTCCTGCTCGTCTTCACGGGCGCGAGCGTGGTGCGGGTGTTCTTCATCACGGCGGCGACCTTCGGCGGTCTCAGCCTCTACGGCTACAGCACCAAGCGCAGCCTGTCGGGCATGGGCTCGTTCCTGATCATGGGCCTGATCGGCCTCATCATCGCCTCGCTGGTGAACATCTTCCTCGCCTCTTCGGCGCTTCAGTTCGCGATCTCGGTGATCGGCGTCCTGATCTTCGCGGGCCTCACCGCCTACGATACGCAGAAGCTCAAGGAGATGTTCCTCTACAGCGGCGCCGATGCCGAGGGTGCGGCCAAGCTGTCGGTGAACGGCGCCCTGACCCTGTACCTGGACTTCATCAACATGTTCCAGATGCTGCTCTCGCTCCTCGGCGACCGCCGCTAAGCGAACCCAGTCATTCGAACGCGTGACGAAAAGGCCCCGGCGGGAGACCGCCGGGGCCTTTTTGCTGGATCAAGGGAGGATGTGGGTGCGGCCCCTGCGAGCTCTTGCTTGGGCGGGCACCGATCCGTCCGCCTTCGCGATTCGTGGGAGGCGTGGGCTCCCTCCCTGGAAGGAGTGGGCGTCGTGGCACGTCCTCCATGCCGCTGCCCCCGTGCCCAGGAGGGCGACGTCGCCTCTCTCGGTACTTGCCGCGTTGGCGCGCTCACACGGCCCGAAGCGGCGGCTCCAGCACGGCGAGGACGCGGGCGAGGTCGGTGCCGCGCTTCATCACGAGGCCTGAGGCGGCCACCACGGCATAGGCGCCCTGGCGCCGGGCGAGCTTGGGGTCCTTCTCGACCCGGTAGAGCGGCATCTCGGAGCTGCGGCGGTAGATCGAGAAGACGGCCTTGTCGCGCCGGAAATCGAGGGCGTAGTCGCGCCACTCGCCCTGCGACACCATCCGTCCATAGAGATTGAACAGGACGCGCAGCTCCGCGCGGTCGAAGGCGATCTGGGGCTGGACCGGCGCGGTCGGGAAGGGGATGACCCGGGCAGCCGCCTCGGGCAATCGCGTATCGGCACCGGCTCTCTCGCTCATCGTCACTCCTGTTCCGGACTGATCCACCATCATGATGCCGGGCTTTCCGGCCTGCAAGAGCGGCGATTCGCGCCCGCCGGCGGAAACACATCACCATGATTTCGCCGTCATAAGGCCCAGCGTCGGCCTTGATGAGGCGCGACACCTGTTGCTGAAACTTCGTCGATCCCGTTCCGGTGCGGCGTCCGATCTCCACGGCTCCCCAGCTTTTCGGACGGCGCCCGGTTCGGCGGGACCGACATTCCAGAGGTTTCGAGACCCAAGGACTTCAGGCCGCCTCTTCGGAGCGCGGCCCTTTTTTTAAGCCGCGACCGCGCGCCGGTGCCGGTGCCGGCCTGTGCTTTCTGTGGTCTACCCGACAGAACCGGTGATCTTGCGCGGCACTTCACGTCTAGGAAGCCGAGGCGAGGACAGCGGGGCACCGGCGTGGCACGCTACTTTTTCGACATCCACGACGGCCGGGCGTTCCTCCCTGATCCGATCGGGCAGGATTGCGTCGACACGGACCAGATCCGCCGCGAGGCCATGCGCGCCCTGCCGGAGATCGCGCGGGACGCGATCCCCCAGCGCGGCGCGGAGGCTCAGGCCTTCACCGTCATCGTCCGCGACGCGGACAGCGCGCCGGTCTATTCCGCGACCCTGACCTTCTCGGGTCTGTGGATGAGCCCCGAGTCGGGATCGGGCGATCTCGAGCCCTGAGGGCCGGATTTCGGGCGGTGCTTCCCTCGTCGCGCGGCAGTCGCCGCCCGGGGCGCTGTCGGACAGCGGCCAGGGCGTCGGATCGCAGCAGACCTCGATCGCGCGAGCCCGTTAGCGCGCGAGCTCTTCGGCGCGCGAGCCCGTGCGCGAAAAATCCGCTCCGCCGAGAAACTCCGTCTATGAAGGGGGGCATTCACCGCCGGGGACGGGTCTTGGTCAGCTTCGATGCCGAGTTTCGCCAGACGCTCGCGAGCCTGTTCGCCTGGCGCCGCGACGTGCGCCGGTTCCGGACCGACCCGGTGGACGAGGCGCTGCTGCGCCGCTGCCTCGACCTCGCGTGCTTCAGCCCCTCCGTCGGCAACAGCCAGCCCTGGCGCTTCGTCCGGGTGGCGGATCCGGCGCGCCGGGCCGCCGTGATCGCCAGCTTCGAGCGCTGCAACGCCGCCGCCGCCGAGGCCTATGGCGCCGCGCATCGGGAGGCCTATGTCCGGCTGAAGCTCGCGGGCCTGCGCGAGGCCCCGGTCCATCTCGCGGTGTTCTGCGACGAGGCCACCGCCACCGGGCACGGCCTCGGGCGCGCCACCATGCCGGAGATGCTGCGCTACTCCGTGGTCACCGCCGTCCAGACCTTCTGGCTCGCCGCCCGGGCCCACGGCCTCGGCGTGGGCTGGGTCTCGATCCTCGAGCCCGGAACGGTCTGCGGGACCCTGGAGGTCCCCTGTGCCTGGAGCCTCGTCGCCTATCTCTGCGTCGGCTTCCCCGAGGAAGAGCACGAGGACCCGGAACTCGTCCGCCACGGCTGGCAGCAGCGCCTCGGCAGCGGCATGCCCCTGATCGAGCGCTGACTGTCCGAGGACTGACAGAGTCAAGAAAGTCCGCAGAGTCAAGAAAGTCCAAAGGCGAAGCGCAAGCTTTGGTCGGGTTTCGCGGACCCTGCTTTACCGCGCTTCAGAAAACCTGCGTATTCCCCGCGTGCGAACGCTTCGTTTTACCGGAACGAGAACCTGCCTCCGCGATTGATGGTCGGGCAAACGGTCACGCTTTCGGAGAGACAGGTCATGGTTCGGCACGGCACGGTTCGCCCTCACGCATGGGCTGCGGCGGTCCTCGGCGCCGCCCTCGGTGCGGGTTTCCTGAGCGCACCCGCCCAGGCCCGGGAGGTCGTGGCCTTCCACGACGGCGTGATGCCGGGCTCGATCATCGTGCGCACCGCCGAGCGCCGGCTCTACCTCGTCAACGGCGACGGCACCGCGATCCGCTACCCCGTCGCGGTCGGCAAGCCCGGCAAGCAGTGGAGCGGCGCCACCCAGATCGACGGCAAGTACGTGGAGCCGGCCTGGTCGCCGCCGCGGGAGGTCAAGCGCGACAACCCGCGCCTCCCCGCCGTCATCGCCGGCGGTTCGCCGTCGAACCCGATGGGCGTCGCGGCCATGACCCTCGCCGGCGGCGAGTACGCCATCCACGGCACCAACCGTCCGAACTCGATCGGCACCTACGCGTCCTACGGCTGCATCCGGATGTACAACCAGGACATCGCCGACCTCTACGAGCGCGTCTCGGTGGGCACGCAGGTCTACGTCACCCGCTGACGCGGACACCCGCAAACGCGAACACCCGCGCGACCTCGACACGATCGCGCGGGCATTCCAGCGCGGTCAGCGCGCGGGCGGCGACGTCGCTTCGACGGCCGTGAAGGCCTCGAGGATGCGGTAGGTGTGCTCTGCCCCCTCGGGCACCAGCCAGGAATCGCCGGGCTCGAGCAGCACCGTCTCGCCCTCGACGATCAGCTCCGCCCGCCCGGCGATCACGTAGCCGACGGTCTCGTAGGGGCGCTTGGCCATGGGCTTGTCGGCGCTGGGCGATTCATCGCGCCACATCCGCATCGCGACCACCTGCCCGCGGGCCAGGGCAACTTCGCCGTGCGGACCCTCGCCCGCATTCTTGCTCGAAACCTTGATCGCCATCGTCGTGCTCCCTCCGGTCTGTCCGTGGCCGGAACAACGGGAGGGGACCACCGCCGTTCCGGCGGCGAAGTGCCCTTAGAAGTCGACGGCGATGCCCTTGATCTCCCAATCGTCGTAGCGCACCGGCTCCAGGCCGCCCCGGCCCTGGCGCTCCCGCTTCGCCGCGATCTCGGCGGCATGGGCATCGATCGCCGCCCGCCGCTCCGCCGCCTCGGCCAGCGCCCGCGCCGCCTCCGGCGTCAGGGTCCGGCCCTCGGCCGGGGCCTCATTCGCAGCGATTTCCGTCGGTTCCGGGCTGGTCATGGCTTGCATCTCGGTGTCACGGGTGGAAGGGCATCGCAGGGAGGCCCGCCATGCGCGGGCACATGCTTCAGGAAGTGGCACTCATGGCGACACGCCGCAACACGGATGCGCCGACGGCGCCGATTGATCGCGGCGTCGCCGGGCTGGCCGCCCGTCAGGTCGCGCACAGCGCGGTGGCCGACCTCATCGGCAAGACCCGCGGCTTCGCTCTCGAGGATGCCCTGGCGCAGGCCAGCCGGAACGCCGGCCTCGACGTCGCCGATGCGGGCCTCGCCCGCGCCATCGCCACCGCGACCTTCCGGCGCCTCGGCTTCCTCCGCCGGGTGCTCGCCGCCCGCCTGTCGCAGGGGCTGCCCGAGGATCAGCCGCGTCTCGTCGCGCTCCTGGCTACCGGCGCCGTGCAGATCCTCGATCTGAACGTCCCCGACCACGCCGCCGTCGATCTCGGCGTCCGCCTCGCCAAGGCCGATCCGCAGCTGCAGCACCTCTCCGGCCTCGTGAACGCGGTCCTGCGCCGGATCGTGCGTGAGCGGTCCGAGATCGTGGCCGATCCCGGTGATCCCCTGGCCGACAACACCCCCGACTGGCTCGCCCGCCGCTGGCGCGCCGCCTACGGCGAGGAGACGGCCCGCGCCATCGCCGCGGCGCATCTCCAGGGCGCCGCCCTCGACATCACGGTGCGGGGCTCGGCGGCCGAATGGGCGGAACGCCTGGGCGGAGTGGCCCTGCCGACGGGGAGCGTGCGCCTGCACGACGTCCATGCCGCCGTCGCGGACCTGCCGGGCTATGCCGAGGGCCAGTGGTGGGTGCAGGACGCCGCCGCGGCCCTGCCGGCCCGGCTCCTCGCCGTCCGCCCCGGCGAGCGCGTCGCCGATCTCTGTGCCGCGCCCGGGGGCAAGACCGCGCAACTCGCGGCGGCCGGCGCCACGGTCCTGGCCGTCGACCGGTCGAGCCCGCGCCTGGAGCGCCTGTCGCAGAACTTCGCCCGGCTCGGGCTGGAGGCGGAGATCCGGGTCGGCGATGCCCTGGCGTTGACCGATGACGGGGCCTTCGATGCCGTCCTCCTGGATGCGCCCTGCTCGGCCACCGGCACCCTGCGGCGGCACCCCGATGTCGCCTGGACCAAGACCGAGAGCGATATCAGTCGCCTGATCGGGCTGCAGAAGCGCCTGTTCGACAAGGCCGGAGCCCTGGTGCGCCCCGGAGGACGCCTCGTCTACTGCACCTGCTCCCTGGAGCGGGAGGAGGGGGAGTATCAGGTCGCGACCTTCCTCACCCGCAACCCGGATTTCGAACGGATCCCCGTCGAGGCCTCCGAACTCGGTGGCCTGTCGGAACCGATCGATGCCGCCGGCGACCTGCGGACGCTGCCCGCCCACCTCGACGGCACCACGCCGGATGGTCGCGGCGGCCTCGACGGCTTCTTCGCGAGCCGGCTGCGTCGAAAGACCTGAGCGATGGTCCCGGTCCGGCTCGGACGCCTCCGTCGTGGAGCGGCACCGGTCCTGGGGCCGGGCTTCGTCCCGATCTGGGTCCTTCTGGCATCGCTTGTCGTGGGGGCGATGCCCGCCCGGGCGCAGGTCGATCCGCGCATACTGCCGCTCCATCCGACCTACGCGCGCAATCCGACCTGTGCGCCGGTGGAGACCCGCATCCCCTTCGAGGAGCATGCGGGCACGCGCGATGTCGGCCTGTCGCCCTCTCCGCGGGATATGCCCCTGAACCAGGGCGAGAGTGCGATCTGCTTCGCCTACGCCACCGCCGACATGATCTCCCACCGGCTGGACCGCCAGATCGCGCCCCTCGACGTCGCCACGAAATATTACTTCGCCGATCCCGAGCGCCTGACCGCCATTCCGGCCCTGCGCGAGCACCTGACGGCGCACCCGAACTGGCGGGCCGACATCGCCTGGAGCCGCAACGCCGCCGAGATGTCGGCGATCGGCAATCCGAAGCTGCTGCCATTCTTCGACAAGATCGAAGGCGGCGAGGAAGATACGGCCGCACTCCTCTACAACATCGGCGGCCTGTGCGAGGACCGGGACCTGCCGTCCAACGACGGCTACCGCTACGCCGCGCCGACCCTGAACCGCCTGCGCTATCGCAGCCGCCTGGCGCCCAAGCCGATGAGCTTCCGCAGCCTCGCCGGCACGGTTCCTCATCTGCGGCATCCCCGGACCGACACCTTCAACGCGGGCTGGATCGCGCATGTGGAGGCACGCTGCCGGCGCGTCGGCCTCCCCGTCCCCCTGCTGCCGGTGTCCTATCGGGTCGCCGCCAATCAGGCCGAGTTCGTCGAGATGCGGGATTCCGGGACGCCGCCGAGTCCGCGGTCGATCGGCCGGATCCTGGCGATGATCGACTACGCCCTGGACCATCGCCGCGTACCCACCATCGGCTACAGCTGGTACCTCCTGGAGGACCGCGATCCGAAGGACCCGGATCTGCACGCGGATCACGCCAGTCCGGTCATCGGGCGGCGTAACGTCGGCGGTCGCTGCCAGTACCGGGTGCAGGACAACACCGGCGAATACTGCGCCCGCATGCGACCCGGCATGCGCGAGGCCTGCGAGAACGGCCGCGTCTGGGTCGACGAGGAGGCCCTGCGCCGCACGCTCTACAGTGTCACGTACCTGCGGTGAGCGTTGAGACGGTCATTCGCCCGCGCGGAAACAAACGACAGCCTCGGCCGTTACCTCGTTAACCATGAGGGAGCTGACCATGTCGTCACGTTGGATGACCCTGAAGGACATCGCCGAGTCCCGCAGCATCAGTCTCGATGAGGCGCGCCTCTGGGTCGATGCCGCCCATTGCCCGCGGGTGTTCCGCGCCGAGGCCACGCTCTACCTCGTCTGAACCCAGCTCGGTCGTCAGAACAGCCGCCGGTCGAGCCTGAGGATGCGGCAGGGGTCGCCGGCCCTGGCGGCCGGTGCATGCGGCGCGCGAATCAGCAGTGCTTCGGCCGACCCCAGGATGAAGAGCATCGAGGAATCCTGGCGGTTCTCGGGATGGACCACCGGGATGCGGTCGGGCGCCGTCTCGATCCGCGAGCGGAGATAATCCTGGCGCAGGTCGTTCTCGGGCAGATCGCAGCCGAGGATCGCCGGTTCGGACAGGTCCGCGGCGGCACGCGGATCGCCCAGCAGCGCACGGATCGCCGGGACCACGAACAGCAGCCCGCACACCACCGAGGCCACGGGATTGCCCGGCAGGCCGAGGACGGCCATCCGGCCGAGGCGCCCGTGCATCAAGGGCTTGCCGGGGCGGAGTGCGACGCGCCAGAAACCCAGCTCCAGACCGCGGGTCCGCAGGGCCGATTGCACGAGGTCGTGGTCGCCGACCGAGGCCCCGCCCAGGGTGATCAGCAGATCCGCGTCGGCCGCCACCGCGCGCAGGATCGCGTCGTCCAGGGCCGCCAGCGTGTCGCCCGCAATGCCGAGATCGATGGCCTCGGCACCGACCTCGCGGACCAGGGCCGCGACCGCCAGCCCGTTCGAGGCGACGATCTGATCCCAGCGCGCCGGTTCCCCGGGGGCCACCAGCTCGTCCCCCGTGGCCAGGATGGCCACCCGGGGGCGCCGCCGGACGGAGAGCTGGCCGTGCCCCCCGGCGGCCGCGAGGGCGATCCGGCGCGAGTCCAGCACGTCGCCGGCGGCGAGTAGCCGATCGTCGCTCCGGAAATCCAGGCCGCTCGGGCGGATGAAACGCCCCGCGGGCACGGGCTCCCGGCCGGTCACGCTGTCGGCGCTCGCCTCGGCGTCCTCCTGGATCAGGATCGCGTCGGCGCCCTCCGGCACCGGCGCGCCGGTGAAGATCCGCACGGCTTCGCCCGGTCCGACCACACCGGCGAAACCGTGCCCGGCGGCACTGGCGCCGATCAGCCGAAGGGTGGCGGGCGTTGCGGCGACATCGGCACTGCGGACCGCGTAGCCGTCCATGGCCGAGGCCGGGAAGGGCGGCTGCGTCCGGGTCGCCCGGACATCCGTCGCGAGCGTACGCCCGGCGGCCTGCCCGATCGGAACGGTCTCCGTCTCGACCGGTCCGGGGATGGCCTGGAGAACCCGCGACAGCGCCTCGGCGACCGGAATCAGGCCTCCGGACGCCGACCGCTTCGACGGCTTGCCGCTCAAGCGTGATCCTCGGCGCGGTAGGGCCCCGACCGGCCGCCATCCTTGGCGAGCAGCCGGATCCCCTCGATGCGCATGCCGCGATCGGCCGCCTTCACCATGTCGTAGATGGTCAGGCAGGCCACCGAGACCGCCGTCAGCGCCTCCATCTCGACGCCGGTCGGCCCCAGCACCTTCACCTCCGCGGTCACCCGAAGGCCCGGCAGGCCGTCGTCGGGCTCGCAATCGACGCGGACCTTCGAGAGCAGGAGGGGGTGGCAGAGGGGGATGAGCTCGTGCGTCCGCTTCGCGGCCATGATCCCGGCGAGGCGGGCCGTGCCGATGACGTCGCCCTTCTTGGCGTCGCCCTCCCGGATCAGCCGGAGGGTCTCGGGCAGCATCACCACCGAACCGGTGGCCCGCGCCGTGCGCGTGGTGGCGTCCTTTTCCGAGACGTCGACCATGTTGGCCGCGCCGGAGGCATCCAGGTGGGTGAGTTCGGCCATCGTTCCACTCACGCCTTCGCGTCGCCGAAGAGCAGGCGGCGGGTGGCGGCGGTGACGTCGGCCTCGCGCATCAGGCTCTCGCCGACCAGGATCGTGTCGAGACCGCTCTCGGCCAGGCGCACCACGTCGGCATGGCCCGCAATGCCGCTCTCGGCCACGGCGATGCGGTCCGCCGGCACGCCCTCGGCGAGGCGGATCGCCGTCTCGAACGAGACCTCGAAGGTCTTCAGGTTCCGGTTATTGATGCCCACCAGCCGGGTGCCGAGGGGCAGGGCCCGCGCCAGCTCGTCGGCATCGTGCACCTCGACCAGCACGTCCATGCCGAGGTCGTGGGCGGTCTCCACCAGGGCGGCGGCCTCCTCGTCGTCGAGGCAGGCCATGATGACGAGGATGCAATCGGCGCCCCAGGCCCGCGCCTCGAACACCTGGTAGGGCTCGAACAGGAAGTCCTTGCGCAGCACCGGCAGGGCGCAGGCCGCGCGGGCTTCGGTGAGGTATTCGGGCTTGCCCTGGAACGAGGGCGTATCGGTCAGGACCGAGAGGCAGGTGGCACCGCCGGCCTCGTAGGCCGCGGCCAGGATCGCCGGATCGAAGTCGGCGCGGATCAGGCCCTTCGAGGGCGAGGCCTTCTTCACCTCGGCGATCAGGGCGGGCCGCTTCTGCGCGATATGCGCCGCGATGGCGTCGGCGAAGCCCCGCGGCGGCGTGACGTCGGCGATGCGCTTCTCGAGCTTCGTCTGCGGCACGCGCAGCTTCGCTTCGGCGATCTCGCGCCGCTTGTAGGTTTCGATGCGGGCGAGCACGTCCTTGCGCTCGGCCGGCGCGATCTCGGGGACGGACTCAGGCTTGGACTCGGACTTGAGCTCGGACATGACGGGCTTTCAGGCGTTCGAGCGAAGGTTCGAGAGACGGACCAGCGTCCGTAGTGTGGCGCGCGCGGCGCCGCTGTCGAGGGCCTGACCCGCCCGGGCGACGCCGTCGGCGAGGGTCTGTGCCGCCTCGGCCACGACGAGGGCGGCCCCGGCATTCAGCACGGCGATGTCGCGATACGCGTTCCGCGCGCCGTCCAGGACCTCGGCGAGCGCCGCGGCGTTGTGGGCTGGATCGCCGCCGCGCAGGGCGTCGAGGCCGTGCAGGGGCAATCCGACATCGCGCGGATCGATGGTGAACCGGGACACCCGGCCCCCCTCCAGGGCCACCACCGCCGTTGGACCGGTGACGGTGATCTCGTCGAGCCCGTCGCTGCCGTGGACGGTCCAGACCCGGTCGCTGCCGAGCTCGGCCAGCACGCCGGTGAGCGGCTCGGCCCAGGCCGGCGACGACACGCCGAAGAGCTGGCGCCGGACGCCGGCCGGATTGGCCAGGGGGCCGAGCATGTTGAAGATCGTGCGCGTCGGAAGTTCGGCCCGCACGGGGGCCACGTGGCGCATGGCGGCGTGATGCGTCTGCGCGAACATGAAGCACAGGCCCGCCTCGGCGAGGCAGAGGCTCAATTCGTCGGGGGCGAGCCCGATGCGGACGCCGAGGGCAGCGAGCACGTCGGCGGCGCCCGAGCGCGAGGTGGCGGCGCGGTTGCCGTGCTTGGCCACCGGCACACCGCAGGCGGCGGTGATGATCGCCGCCAGGGTCGAGACGTTGTAGCTGCCGGAATGGTCGCCGCCGGTGCCGACGACATCGACCGCCCCCGGGACACTGCGCACCGGCAGCATTCGCGCGCGCATGGCCTCCACGGCCCCGACGATCTCGTCCGGCGCCTCGCCGCGGACCTTCAGGGCGACCAGGAAGGCGCTGGCCTGGACCGGCGTCACCTCGCCCGAGAGCAGGTCGTCGAAAGCCCGACGCGCCTCGTCGCGGGTGAGGCTCGCACCCGTGGCAACCTTCGCGAGGAGGGGCTTGAACGATTCCATGGGTCTCGGGCGCGAAGAACTCGGGCGTGACGATCCGGTGGGAGAACCGGGATGATTCCTGACGAGCGACGGGTTCCGTCAATGCACGCCGTCGCGGCCCTTGTCACGCGCTGCGTTCCAGGCCGCCGCGATGTCGAGGAAATTGCGCAGGATCTGCGAACCGTGGTGCGAGAGGATGCTCTCGGGGTGGAACTGCACCCCGTGCACGGGCCGGTGGGCATGCTGCAGGCCCATGATCAGGCCGTCGGCCTCGGCCGTGACGGTGAGATCGGGCGGGCAGCCGCCGCGCTCCACCACCAGGGAATGATAGCGCGTGGCATCGAAGGGCCCGTTGAGGCCGCGGAAGATGCCGGAGGCCCGGTGCTGGATGCTGGAGACCTTGCCGTGCATCGGCGTCGGCGCCCGCACGACGTCGCCCCCGAAGGCCTGCCCGATGGCCTGGAGACCGAGGCAGACGCCGAAGATTGGGATCTCGGTCGACAGGTCCTTGACCACGTCGAGGCAGATGCCGGCCTCGTTCGGCGAGCACGGTCCCGGCGACAGCACCACGGCGTCCGGCCGGCGCGCGCGGATCTCCGCGGTGGTGATCGCGTCGTTGCGCACCACGTCGATCGAGCCGCAGAGGGGACCGATCAGGTGGACGAGATTCCAGGTGAAGGAATCGTAGTTGTCGATGACGAGGACGTCGGACATGGGCGGCTCACGCGCAGGCATGCCAGCGGTTTGACCGGACTCCCCGGAGCGGTCAACACACGGGAGCGGTCAACCCGTGCCTGCGCTGACCTCTACTGCCCCCGCCGGGCCCGGCTCGCGAACACCACCGCATCCTCGGCCGCCCGGAACAGGGCCTTGGCCTTGTTGACGCATTCCTGCTGCTCGGAGGCCGGATCGGAATCGTAGACGATGCCGGCCCCGGCTTGCACGTGCATGCGGCCGTCCTTCACCAGGGCCGTACGGAGCACGATGCAGGTATCCATCTCGCCGCGCGCGCCGAAATAGCCGATGCAGCCGCCGTAGGGGCCGCGCTTCTCACGCTCGAGTTCGTCGATGATCTCCATGGCCCGCACCTTCGGGGCCCCGGAGACGGTTCCGGCCGGGAAGCCGGCGGCGAGGGCGGCGAGCGCATCGTGCTTCGGGTCGAGGTCGCCCTCGACGTTCGAGACGATGTGCATGACCTGGCTGTAGAATTCGAGGAAGAACGAGCCCGTGACCGTGACGCTGCCGATGCGCGCGACGCGGCCGACATCGTTGCGGCCGAGGTCGAGCAGCATGAGGTGCTCGGAGCGCTCCTTCGGATCGGCCAGCAGTTCCTCGGCCAGTGCCCGGTCCTCGGCGGGCGTGGCACCGCGCCGGCGCGTGCCGGCGATCGGCCGGATGGTGACGCGATCGTCCCGGACCCGGACCAGGATTTCTGGAGAGGAGCAGACGAGCTGAAACGCCTCGAAATCGAGGTAGCAGAGGAACGGGGCCGGGTTGGTCCGGCGCAGGGATCGATAGAGGGCAAGGGCCGGCAGGGTGAAGGGCGCCTCGAAGCGCTGTGACAGCACCACCTGGAAGACATCGCCGGCGACGATGTACTCCTTGGCCCGGGCGACCATCCCCAGGTATTCGTCCGGGGTCGTGTTCGAGACCGGTTCCGGATGGGCGATCGCGCGCGGGTCGATCCGCGCCTCGACGGGGAGGGGGCCTTCGAGGATTTCGGCCACCCGCTCCAGTCGGCCCAGCGTCGCCTCGTAGGCGGCGCGCGCGCCGATTCCGGCGGCCGGGCGGACCGGGCCGACCACGGTGATGAGGTCGCGCACCGAGTCGAAGACCACCATCAGGCGGGGGCGCACGAGGATCGCGTCCGGCACGCCGAGCGGATCGGGATTCGGGTCTCCCAGGGCTTCCATGGCCCGGACCATGTCGTAGCCGAGATAGCCGAACAGGCCCGCCGCCATCGGCGGCAGCACATCCGCGTCGCGCTCCGCACCGATCGCGCTCTCGGCGATCAGGGCCCGCAGGCTCGCGAGGGGGGCGGCATCCTCGGGCACGAACGTCGACAGTTCGGGACCGCGCGCGATCTCCGCCCGGCCGTCGCGGCAGCGCCAGGCCAAGTCGGGGTCGAGCCCGATCATCGAGTAGCGCCCGCGCACGACGCCACCCTCGACGGATTCGAGCAGGAAGGCCGTTCCACCGTGCTGCGCCCGCAGCTTCAGGAAGGCGGCGACGGGCGTTTCGAGATCCGCCACCAGGGTGATGTTGAGGAGGGTCGGACGGCCCGCCTCGTAGGCGTCGACGAAGGCCGCGAAAGCTGAGTCCTCGGACATCTCTTTTCAGTACTCGCCGCCGCCGATCGCCCGGCGGAAGGCCGCCTGGTTGACGGTCACGCCCACCGAGGTCTGCACGTCGCCGATGTACTGGCCCAGGACATCGTCGGCGATGGTGGGCTGGAAGCGCTTGGTGATCGCCTCGTCCTCCGACGAGCCGGGAACGAAGGCCGGCATCGTGGCGGCCGTGACCTTGAACAGGGCGCGGCTCTCGCCGGCCTCGGCGGAGGCCGACTTGTCGACGGCCGTGGCGAAGACGCGGTTGACCACCTCGGCCGTCAGATCGCCCTGGGCCTGGTTGCGGGCGAGGTCTGTGAGGGTCTGGACATTCAGGCCCGCTTCCGATGCGACGGCCTCGACGGTCTCGCCCTTGTCGAGGCGCTCCGTCAGCGCCTTGGCCTTCGCCAGCAGCCGGCTCTGGACCTCGGCGGCGCGCCAGCGGGTGACGACATCGTCGCGCACCTCGTCGAGGGGCTTGTCGTGCGCCCGGTCGATGCCGGTCACGTCGTACCAGATGTAGCCCCCGGTCTTGGTGCGCAGGGGCTCGTTGTCGCCGCCCATCTCGGCCCGGAACAGGGCGGTCAGGGTGGTGTCGCGATCCGGGATGCCCTCGACGGTCTTGCCGGCGGGATCGAGGCCCTGCGCGGTGACGGCCGGGATGGTCTTGAGCGGCAGGTCGCGCTCCTTGGCGATGTCGGCGAGCGGCTTCGAATTCGCGCGCTGGTCCTCGATCGCGTCGTGGGTCGCGTCGATGCCGCTGTTGGCGCGCTCCAACGCGATGGTCTTGGCGATGTCCGCGGAAACGTCGGCCAGGGGCTTCACCGTCTCCGGCTCGATGGCGGTGACGCGCAGCAGGACGGTGCCGAAGCGGCCCTTCACCGGCGCGCTCACGGCGTTCAGGGGCAGGCCGAAGGCGGTGTCCGCCACGGCGGGATCGAACAGCTCCGCCTTCGAGAGCGTGCCGAGGGAGAGGTTCTTGGCATCGGCGCCGGTCTCGGCTGCGGCGGCCTCGAAGGGCTTCTCGCCGGCTTCGATCGCCTTCCGGGCCGCCTCGGCGGCGGCCTGATCCGGGAACACGATCTGCTGGATCGTGCGACGCTCCGGCGTGCCGTAGCGCGCCTTCTCGGACTCGTAGCGCTTGGCAATCTCCTCGGCGGTCACGGCCTCCGGCTTGGCCATCGCCTGCGGGTCGAGGACCAGCAGGGTGACGGCGCGGGCCTCCGGTGCGCGGAAGGCGGACTTGTTGTCCTCGTAATACGCCTTGACCGCCTCCTCGGAGGGCGCCGGGATCTCGCCGGCCACGGAGGGCGGCAGCATCATCAGGGCGGCCGAGCGGCGCTCGGTGGTGTAGCGGTGCACGGCCTCCCGCAGGGCCTCGGGCACGTGCAGGTCGGCCGCGACCGCCTCGGCGAGCTGGAGGCGGGCGGCGACGGAGCGCTGCTCGCGCACGAAGGTCGCCTCGTTGATGCCGGCGCGCTGGAGCGTCTGGTAGAACAGGGCCGGGTCGAACTTGCCGTCGGCGCCCTGGAAGCTCTTCTCCTCCTGGATCGCGCGCAGCACGGCCGCATCGGGGATGCTCAGGCCGAGGGCGGCGGTCTGCTGGTCCAGGGAGGCTTCGCTGACGAGCTGCGCCAGCACCTGGCGGTCGATGCCGAGGGCCCGGGCCTGGTCCGGCGTCAGGGTGCGGCGGGTCTGGCTCTGGTAGCGCTGGAGCTGGTTCTGATAGGCACTGCGCACCGTCTCGGCGGAGATCTGCGCCCGGCCCACGGTGGCCACGCTGGTGGACGAGCCCGCGCGGAAGAATTCCTCGACACCGAAGATCGCCACGCCGGCGATCAGGAAGGTGAAGACCACCGTGAGGATGATCTTGCCGAGCCAGTGCTGGCTGGCCTTGCGCATGTTCTGCAGCATCGAACGTCCGGGTACCCGTCGCGTGGGCGCCGGAAGCGCCCGTCATTCCTGGGAAGGTCGCCCGCGATAGACCATCCGCGCTGTCACCGCAAAGGGCGTTCGCGGTTTGCGCCCTTCCGGAGGCTCTGTTAGGGCCGGCGCGAGCGCGAAGCGAAGCCATAACAGCGAGGGACGGATGACGAAGTCGGGGCGACGGCCGCTGGTTGCCGGCAACTGGAAGATGAACGGCCTGCGCAGCTCGGTCGCCGTCGTGGAAGCCGTCCGGAACGGCCTCACCGCCGACCTGCTCGACACGGTGGACGTCCTCATCTGCCCGCCCTCGACGCTGATCGCCTCCTGCGTTGCGGCCGCGTACGGCTCGCCGATCGCCATCGGCGGCCAGAACCTCCACGCCAAGCCGAACGGCGCCTTCACGGGCAGCATCTCGGCGGAGATGCTGGCCGATCTCGGCGCCTCCTACGTCATCGTCGGCCATTCCGAGCGCCGGGCCTACCACCACGAGACCGATGACGGCGTCCACGCCAAGGCGCTGGCCGCTCGCCGCGCGGGCCTCTGCGGCATCATCTGCGTCGGCGAGACCAAGGAAGAGCGCGAGGAGGGCCGGACCCTCGACATCGTGCGCGCGCAGCTCGCGATCGGCGTGCCGAAGGGGGCGACTGCGAAGGATACGGTCATCGCCTACGAGCCGGTCTGGGCGATCGGCACCGGCCTGACCCCGACCCCGGCGGACATCGCCGAGGTCCACGCCTCGCTGCGCGAGATGCTCGGCCAGCTCATCGGCGCCGAGGCGCAGAAGGTGCGGATCCTCTACGGCGGCTCCGTCAAGCCGAGCAACGCCCGCGAGCTGATGGCGGTGGAGAACGTCGACGGCGCGCTGGTTGGCGGCGCCAGCCTGGTCGCCGACGACTTCCTCGGCATCGCCCGCGCCTACCTGCGCTGAGGTCCGGGCTCGAACCGCCCGTCTGCGCCGGGTTTCTTTCGGCGGGAGCGGCCCCATGATTCGTCGGTGGACATGATCTGGCAATCGGACGCGGATCGGGCCTGGGCCGTCGAGGAGGCCTGCCGCAACGCGCGCCCCTCGCCGCTGGAGATCGGCCTCGGCGGCTGGGTCCTGCGGGCCTCGGGCGGTCCGACGCGGCGGACGAACTCGCTCAATCCCCTGCGCGGCTGGCGCGACGATCCCGCCCGCGTCGTCGCGGAGGCCGAGATCGTCTACCGGACCCTCGGGCGCCCGCTGATCGTCCGGGTCCCGGATCTCGTCCCGGAGATGGATGCCCTGCTCGACGGGCTCGGATATCGGTCCGAGGGCGAGACCTGCACGCTCTTCGCGGCGCTGCCGCCGGGCGATCGCGAAGGGCCCGCCGACGTCGTCCTCGCGCCCGCGCCGGATGCGGCGTGGCTGGAGGCGCGGGCCGCCTGCGAGGGCGCGGCGTCCGCGCTCGCCCTGCGGACGTATCGCGAGTCCATCGCGTCGCTGATCCTGCCCCGGATGTTCGCCCGGCGGATCGAGGCCGGCCGGACCATCGCCGTCGCCTACGGCGTCCTGCATCGCGGGATCCTCGTCTTCGAATCCGTCGCGACGCACCCGTCCCATCGCCGGGCGGGGCATGCCCGCAGCCTGATCGTGGCGCTGATGGCCTGGGCACGGGGCGCGGGGGCGAGCGGGGCCTGCCTGCAGGTGGTCGCCGGGAACGCGCCGGCGCGGGCGCTCTATGCCGGGCTCGGGTTTTCCCGCAACCTCTACGGCTATCGCTACCGCCGACGCGACTAGGGCTTCCCGCGCGATTCCCTTCGGCGTCGGAAAAGCCGTCGCGCCGGACGCGCGCCGAAGCCCCGGTCCGGTTGGCGCGCGCGGCCATCTGGTGTATGGCCCCGCGGATATGTCGGCGGTGCCAGGACTCTCCGGCCCGTAACGCACCCGTGCCCGGGTCTCTCATCGGAACCGGCGCGCGGCGGATGAAGCTTCCGGAAACCCGATGCAGACCGTTCTGATCTCGATCCATCTCATCGTCGTCCTCGGCCTCATCGCCGTGGTCCTGCTCCAGCGCTCCGAGGGCGGCCTCGGTCTCGGCGGCGGTGGCAGCGGCGGCGTCGCCGGCTTCATGACGGGACGCGGCCAGGCCAATGCGCTGACCCGCGCGACGGCCATCCTGGCGGCCCTGTTCTTCACCACCAGCATGGCCCTGGCGATCCTGTCGCACCGGAGCGCGGCCCCGCGCTCGATCCTGGACGGGACCGGGACCAGCCAGCCGGCGACCCAGCCGAACGCCGGCAACCTGCTCGACACCCTGCGGGGGCAGGGCGGCGCCCAGCCGGGCACGCAGCCCGGCACCCCCGCGCAGGTTCCCGAGACCGCGCCGGCCCAGCCGGCCGTGCCGCAGGCCCCGCAGTCGCGCTGATCGGCCGGCCGGCGGCCCCACGGGCGCCGGCCTCGACCGGGACCTGACCGCGGCGTCCGAGGGTTCGGACGCCGATCATCGTCGCAATGCCGATCGACCGATGCCCCCACCGCGCATGCGCAGGCTTCGCGGGGGATAGGCGTTTTTGTTGTTTGGCGAATCGTTCTCCCTTGTTTATGGACCGAGGCCCATGACGCGGTACGTATTCATCACCGGCGGCGTGGTTTCCTCGCTCGGCAAGGGTCTCGCATCGGCCGCCCTCGCGGCCCTGCTGCAGGCCCGGGGCTACAAGGTCCGCCTGCGCAAGCTCGACCCCTACCTGAACGTCGACCCGGGCACGATGAGTCCGACCCAGCACGGCGAGGTCTTCGTCACCGACGACGGGGCCGAGACCGACCTCGACCTCGGGCATTACGAGCGCTTCACCGGCCTGCCCGCGACCCGCGCCGACAACATCACCACCGGGCGGATCTACCTCGACATCATCACCAAGGAGCGGCGCGGGGATTACCTCGGCGCGACGATCCAGGTGATCCCGCACGTCACCAACGCGATCAAGGACTTCGTCCTCGAGGGCAACGAGGCCTTCGACTTCGTGTTGGTCGAGATCGGCGGCACGGTCGGCGACATCGAGGGCCTGCCGTTCTTCGAGGCGATCCGGCAGCTCGGGCAGGAACTGCCCCGCGGCGCCACCGCCTTCGTGCACCTGACCCTGCTGCCCTACATCCCGTCCGCCGGTGAGCTGAAGACCAAGCCGACGCAGCACTCGGTGAAGGAGCTGCGCTCCATCGGCATCCAGCCCGACATGCTGCTCTGCCGCTGCGACCGGCCGATCCCCACGGACGAGCGGCGCAAGCTCGGCCTGTTCTGCAACGTGCGCGAGACGGCCGTGATCGAGGCCCGCGACGTCGCCTCGATCTACGACGTGCCGCTCTCCTACCGCGAGGCCGGCCTCGACCGGGAGGTGCTGGCGCATTTCGGCCTGCCCTCGCAGGACGAGCCGGACCTGTCGCGCTGGCGTACCATCTCGGAGCGGGTGAAGAACCCCGAGGGCGAGGTCTCCATCGCCATCGTCGGCAAGTACACGGGCCTCAAGGACGCCTACAAGTCGCTCACCGAGGCGCTGACCCACGGCGGCATCGCGCACCGGGTCAAGGTCAACCTCGAGTGGATCGAGGCCGAGGTCTTCGAGCGCGAGGACCCCGCGCCGTTCCTCGAGGGCATCCACGGCATCCTCGTCCCGGGCGGCTTCGGCCAGCGCGGCGCCGAGGGCAAGATCCGCGCGGCCCGCTACGCCCGCGAGCGCAAGATCCCGTATTTCGGCATCTGCTTCGGCATGCAGATGGCGGTGATCGAGGCGGCCCGGTCGCTCGCCGGGGTCGCGGACGCCAATTCGACCGAGTTCGGCGAGACCAGCGAGCCGGTGGTCGGTCTCCTGACCGAGTGGCTGAAGGGCAACGAGCTCGAGCGCCGCGCCGCGGCCGGCGATCTCGGCGGCACCATGCGGCTCGGCGCCTACCAGGCCAGCCTGCGGCCGGATTCGAAGATCGCCGAGATCTACGGCAGCACCCAGATCTCCGAGCGCCACCGCCACCGCTACGAGGTCAACATGGCCTATCGCGAGTGCCTGGAGGCCAAGGGCCTGCGCTTCTCCGGCCTTTCGCCGGACGGGCTCCTGCCCGAGACCGTTGAGCATGTCGGGCATCCCTGGTTCATCGGCGTGCAGTTCCACCCGGAACTGAAGTCCCGGCCCTTCGAGCCGCATCCGCTGTTCGAGAGCTTCGTCGGTGCCGCGATGGTCCAGAGCCGCCTGGTCTGATCTGAAACCCGGCCTGCCTCGCGGCGCGCGCGAAGCCCAGGGCTGCCGCGGCGGCTCGGTGGAATCCCCGGGGCCGTGACGGGGACGCGCGGCATCGGTGCCTGATCCGGCGACGCCCGGCCGAGAGGGGAACGTCGCTCCGGCTGCTCCATTGACTGTGGACACGGGCCCTGACGGCCCGCAGGGAGCCACAGCATGCCGCCGATCTTCACCGCCGATTTCGAGACCCGCCGCGACGCCGAGATGAGCGTCGAGCACCTCGTCCAGGAGCACGGGCTCGACCGGAAGGCGATCACGGTCGTCTCGGCGGGGGACCGCAACAGCGCCGGAACGGAACAGGCCGGGGGCGACCTGGAAGACGGGCAGCGGAAGGGCGAGACCGAGGGAGAGCCTGCGCTGACCGGCGCGATCCAGGTACGGGTCGAAGCCGACGACGCCCGGAAGGGCGTCATCGACGAGTCGTTCTCGACCTTCGGAGGAAAGACCGTCCGGCGCTGAGGCGCGGCTCAGGCCGCGAGCTTGATGACGGCCGCGGCGGGCAGAACCGGCTCGCGCGGCCCGAACAGGTGCTGGTGCAGGGCGTTCGGACAATGGACGCGGCCCGCGACATCGGTGATCCGCACCTCGGTCATCCCCGCGGTCATCAGCGACCAGCCCTGCTCCACGGCGCCCAGGATCGAGCTGTGGCGGAAACTGAAGCACCGGTCGGAGACGCGCGCGCTGACGGTGAAGCTCACGGGATGAGATCCTTGGCTGGTGGCTCGGCACCCCGGCCTCGGGATGCGGCTCGACATGGGATGGAGAGCCGCGCGGCGGGCAGGGGCCTGCCGTCGGCGGGTTGCATGTGCACTGCAATAATGGCCTTCGGTTGACGAAGGCTGAGCGGAAACGCGCCCGACGCGATTCGGATCAGGCTTTCGCGCGAACGTGACCGGCGAGGGCGCGGATCGCAGCGAGGACCGCCTCGGGATGCTGGTGATGCAGCATGTGGCCAGTCCCCGGCAGGAGGGTGAAATCGGCTCCGGGAATCCGCCACGAGGCCCAGTAGCCGTGCCGCGGCGTGTTGACGACGAGATCCGAATCACCGCCCAGGATGCGGACGGGCACCCGGCAGGTCGCATAGGCCAACGCGTTCCGGGTCAGCCCCGCCATGAGGCCGGCGGCGTCCTCGCCTTCGGCCACCAGCTGGTCCGCGGTACCGGCCAGCCCGAACGGATTGGCGGCGGCGAAGTCCGGCGGCATCGTGGCCGGCAGGAACATCGCGTTCCACAGGAGCGGCAGCAGTGCGGGGTCCACGGTGCGCTGGAGGAGGTCCGACGCCACTTGCCCACCCGGCCCCGCCCGCGGGCCGAACAGCAGGTGCTCCAGGCGCGGTTCGGGGAAGCAGATCGGCGCCAAGGCGACCACGCCCGCGATTTCATCGGGAAACTGAAGGCCGTAGGCGAGCGCCACCGCGCCGCCGAAGGAATGCCCGACGATGATCGGCCGCTCCAGGCCGAGCGCCCGAACGCCGTCCCGGATCAGGGCGGCCTGCCGCCAGAGATGAGCGTCGGCGGCGCCCTGGCGGCGGCTGAACCCATGGCCCGGGCGGTCGAATGCGATGACCCGGAATTGTGCGGCGAGGTGCGGCACCGGTCCGAGCCAGAGGTCTTCCAGGGACATCAGCGTGCCGTGGATGACCACGACGGGCGCTCCGGTCCCGGCTTCGGCGTAGGCGAGCGTCCGCCCGTCCTGCAGGTCGATGGTCGATCGCGGCACGAGGCGGCGGGAGACCGCCGGCGAGATCCACCCGGCCGGGCTGTCGATGGGGCCGATCCCCATCAGGACGAGGACCCGTCATGATCGGCGCGGGGTGGGGTCGTGACGCCCGCGCATCGGCTCGACGTGTCCAGCACCCCCCGGTGATCGGTCCGAGCATTCCGGTGTCGCATGGTGTCTCGTCCCCCGACTTGTCCGGCGGATCGCCATCCGCGTCCGCGAAACGCTTACCCACGCGGGTGCGCCGGGTTCTGTCTTCAGGACGCGCCTGCGCGGTTTTCACGCGCGGGTCCGCCCGCCGGAAGGGGCGTGGGGCGCGGCCATGGCGCTGGCATTGGCGCCGCGGTCGACTACCTTGCAGCCTGTGACCGAGATCCTGTTCTACCACCTCCAGAACCAGCCCCTCGAGAAGGTGCTTCCGAACCTTCTGGAGCGCTCGCTGGAGCGCCAGTGGCGGGCGGCCATCCAGGCCGCCAGCGAGGAGCGGCTCCAGGCGCTCGACGACCAGCTCTGGACCTACAGCGACGACAGCTTCCTGCCGCACGGGACCGACCGCGACAGCGATGCGGCCAGCCAGCCCGTCGTGCTGACCCTGAAGGATGTCAACCCGAACGCCGCCTCGATCCGCTTCCTGGTGGAGGGCGCCGACCTTCCGGCCGATGCCGCCGACTATGCCCGCATCTGCGTGCTGTTCGACGGCACCGACCAGGAATCCCTGCTGCGCGCCCGCGAGCAGTGGAAGGAGGCGAAGGCCGCCGGGCATACGATCGCCTATTGGCAGCAGGACGACGACGGCCGCTGGCAAAAGAAGGCCTGACGGCGCCTTGCCATTCCGACCACCGCCGAGAGGATTGCCATGAGACGTCTCGCCATCGGCCTCGCGGCCATGCTGATCGCGACCCCGCCGCTGCAGGCGCAGCCCGCCCTCCAGGGCGAGCGTCCGGCCGAGGCGCGAAAGGCGCCGGAGCCGCGCCCCACCCAGGGCGGCAAGCTCCCCGCGGATTCCGTCACCGAGCACAGCGTCACCCTGCCGGACGGCCGCACGCTCGCCTTCACCGCGCGCGCCGGCAGCCTGCCCCTGGTCGACGAGGCCGGCAAGCTCCAGGCGGAGATCGCCTTCATCGCCTACACGCTGGCCGGCCCAGGCGGCAGCCGGAAGGGGGATGCGGCGCGCCCGGTCACCTTCGCGGTGAATGGCGGGCCGGGCGCCGCCTCGGCCTACCTCAACATCGGTGCGATCGGACCCTGGCGCCTGCCGGTGGAGGGGGCCAGCATCAGCCCCTCGGCGCCGATCGGCCTCGTGCCCAACGACGGGACCTGGCTCGACTTCACCGACCTCGTCTTCCTCGATCCCGTGGGCACCGGCTACAGCCGCGCGGCCGACGGCGACGCCAAGCGCTACTGGAGCATCGACGCAGACGCGTCCGTGCTGTCCTCGGCCATCGCCCGCTGGCTTCGTACCAACGACCGCATGGCCGCGCCGAAATTCTACGTCGGCGAGAGCTACGGCGGCTTCCGGGGACCGCTGATCGCCGCGAAGCTGCAGGAGGAGATCGGAATCGGCCTGTCGGGCATGGTTCTGCTCTCGCCGGTGCTGGATTTCGCCTGGCTGCAGGCGCCCCGCACGACCCCCTGGGGCCACGTGATCAAGCTGCCCTCCTTCGCCGCCGCCGCCATCGAGCGGGCGGGCGGCGTCCCGACGCGCGAGACCATGGCGGATGCCGAGGCCTACGCCACCGGACCCTACCTCGCCGATCTCCTCAAGGGGCCGTCCGACAACGCCGCCGTGGCGCGGCTGGGCGACCGGGTCGGTGCCCTGGCGGGGCTCGACCCGAGCTTCGTCCGGCGCCAGGCCGGGCGGCTCTCCGGCCAGAGCGTTCAGCGCGAGATCGGGCGCGACACCGGCCGCGTCGCCAGCGCCTACGACACCGGCGTGACCGGATGGGACCCCGATCCGAACGCGGCCCATTCGGGCTTCGAGGACCCACTGCTCACCGCGCTCCAGGCGCCGCTGACCAGCGCGATGATCGCGCTCTACAACGACACTCTGAACTACCGGGTGCCGGACCTGCGCTACGAACTGCTCAATGGGGCGGTGAACCGGGGCTGGACCTGGGGCGGCGGGCGCTCGGCCCCCGAATCCCTCGGCGCCCTCCGCGGCGTGCTCTCCCTCGACGGCAACATGCGGGTCCTGGTCGCCCACGGCTATACCGACCTCGTCACACCGTACTTCGCCTCGAAGCTCCTGATCGACCAGATGCCGGCCTATGGCGGCGGACGCCTCGATCTCGCCGTGTACCCGGGCGGGCACATGTTCTATTCCCGACCGGATTCGCGCGCCGCGTTCCATCGGGATGCGGCGGCTCTCTACGCGGCCGCGCTCAGCGCGCGGAGCCCCGCGCAGCGCTGAGGACCCCGTCTTGCCCGCTCTTCTCCATCCGCGCCTGCTCGTCCTGGCCGCGCTCGCGGCCGCCGGCCTGTCCGCCTGCACCAGCACCGAGA
This sequence comes from Methylobacterium sp. BI1, assembly GCF_056680125.1. Lineage (NCBI taxonomy): Bacteria > Pseudomonadati > Pseudomonadota > Alphaproteobacteria > Hyphomicrobiales > Methylobacteriaceae > Methylobacterium > Methylobacterium sp. BI1. The sequence goes on from NZ_CM155267.1 coordinate 1,305,945, forward strand.
CCCGGGCGCCGGACCCGCTCCCCGTCGCCGTGCCGAAGCCCGCCCCGGCCCCGACCTTCCAGGGACCCGTCCTGACGGGGGACGGCACCTGCACGGCGCCGGCACCGGCCGGAGCCGCCGCGATCGAGATCGGCATCGGCGAATGCGACCTCGTCCGGCTGAAGGGCAAGCCGCCCACCGACGTGCTGGTGGGGGAGGGGCGCGCCGGCCGCGAGGTGCAGGTGCTCTACAACGAGCCCGGCGCGAAGGAGCTGTACTTCTTCGTCAACAACCGCCTCGACCGCATCGTCAAGTGAAGGTCCGGCTCAGCGCTCGGTGAGCTTTATCTCGATGCGGCGGTTGCGGGCGTAGGCCTCCTCGGTCGTCCCGGCCTCGATGGGCTGGAACTCGCCGAAGGCCGCCGCGAGGAGGTGCTGGGGCGGGATGCCCTTGGCGACCATGGCCTGCACGACCGCGATGGCGCGGGCCGCCGACAGCGCCCAGTTCGAGGGGAACTGCGCGCTGGCGATCGGCCGGGCGTCGGTATGGCCGTCGATCCGCAGCACCCAGGGGAGGTCGGCCGGGATCTGCTTGGCGAGGTCGAGGATCGCGCCGGCGATGCGGTCAAGTTCCGGCCCGGCCTCCGGCTTCAGGCTGGCGGAGCCCGCCGGGAAGAGCACCTCGGATTGCAGGACGAAGCGGTCGCCGACGATGCGGATGTCGGGGCGGTTGCCGAGGATCTGGCGCAGGCGGCCGAAGAAGTCCGAGCGGTAGCGCGCCAGCTCCTGGACCTTCTGGGCCAGGGCCACATTCAGACGGCTTCCAAGATCGGCGATGCGGGCCTGGCTCTCGCGGTCCCGATTCTCGGAGGCCGCCAGGGCGTCCTCGAGGGCGGCGAGCTGCCGGCGCATCGCCGCGATCTGCTCGTTCAGGAGGTCGATCTGCGAGACGGCCCGGGCGGTGTTGGCGCGCTCGGCCGCCAGCTGCCTGTCGATCTCGCCCTGGCGCCCGGCCGCGCCCTGGGACGCCTCGGCCTGCGCCTTGAGCCGGTCCCGGTCGGCCTGCGCCCCGAGCAGGGTGCTGCGCAGGGACGAGGCCTGCTCCTCCTGCGTCTTCCGGGTCGAGCGCTCCAGGGCCAAGAGGTCCGTGAGGTCGGCGATCTGGCGGTTGAGCCGGGTCAGCACCGAGTCGCGGCCGCTGATCTCCTGGGACAGGAAGAACTGGCCCACCACGAAGATCGTCAGCAGGAAGACGACCGCGAGCAGCAGCGTCGCGAGGGCGTCGACGTAGCCCGGCCAGACGTTGAGGCTCCGGTCGCGGCGACCGCGGGTCGAGGCCATGTCAGCTCCGCTCGCGACCCAGGCGCTCGAGCACCTGCTTCAGCTCGCGCTCGCGGGTCGCCTGGGCCTCGACCCAGTCGCGAATCATCTGCTGCTCGGCACGCATGTGCTGCACGAGCCCCTGGATGCCTTCCGCGAGATTCGTCATGGCCTGGGTGGCGACCCGCCCGTTGGCACCCTCCGCCACCACGGCGGTCAGGCGATCCACCGCCTCCTTCAGTTCGCGGGCGCTGGTGGGATCCTGTGTCGGGGGTGACATGGGTTGCGCCTTCGCCGGGGCCGCGACCTCGACACGACCCTGCGGTATTTCGCCGGAGAGAAGCCAGTCCTCCAGCTCGTTGTGGAAGCGCGCATGGGCCTGCCCGGCCTGCAGGTCGAGGAAGCCGATGATCAGCGAGCTCGCCAGGCCGAACAGGGAAGCCGAGAAGGCGAGACCGATGCCGGAGAGCGGCACCGCGAGGCCGTTCTTCAGCTCGTCGAACATCGCCGCGGCCTCGCCGCCGCCCCGCATCGTCTTGATGACCGAGCCGACCGCGCTCAGCGTGTCGATCAGGCCCCAGAACGTGCCGAGAAGGCCCAGCAGGATCAGGAGACCTGAAACATAACGCAGGATTTCCCGGCCCTCGTCGAGGCGCGCAGCCGCCGTGTCCAGGAAAGCGCGGCTGGTCGGCAAGGTAATTCCGTCGTGCCGGGCCGCGATGGCGGGGGCCAGGGGCGCCATCAGGGGTGGCGGCCGGCTCGGGCTCTCGCCCGCCGCCACGGCATTGACGTAGGTCACCTCCCGATAGAGCCGCACCACCTGCCCGAAGGCCAGCAGCACGGCGATGAGCAGGACCCCGAGGATGAGTCCGTTCAGGCCCGGATTGGCAAGGAACGCCGGCGTGATCTGCCGAAACAGGACGAAGGCGAGAAAGCCGACCAGAATCAGGAATACCAGCATCCGGACGAGGTAGATGCCCGGCTTGGCGATCGTCGCGGGTGCGGGGGGGGTCGCCATCGGCTCGGGCACACTCTCAACGCGGAACTGTCGGCCCGCGCGCAGGGTGCGGGGCGAACGCGCCGGCACATTGCAGGGTGGTTCGGCGCTGATCAAGTCGGGCGTGGCGTCGTCCCGTGTATGGGGGCTGCGGTACGCCGGCTAATCCCACGCCCGCGGCCAGGCCTCCTCCAGATGCGGTCCGAGGCGCACCGCGGCCACGCTCCTGGCGAGGCCCGTCGCGTCGTCGGTCTCCACCGCGATGCCGCAGAGCGTCCCTTCGCCCTGGGCCGCTTCCAGGCGGGCGCCGGGCGTCTTCTGCAGGAACCGGCGCAGGGGCTCGTCCTTCTGCATGCCGAGGATCGAATCGTAGTCGCCGCACATGCCGGCATCCGAGAGATAGGCGGTGCCGCCGGGCAGGATCCTGTGATCCGAGGTCGGCGTGTGGGTGTGGGTGCCGACCACGAGGCTGGCTCGGCCGTCGAGAAAATGACCGAAGGCCTGCTTCTCGCTCGTGGCCTCGGCGTGCACGTCGACGATGACCGCATCCGCCACCGCGCCCAGGGGACAGACCGAGAGTTCCCGCTCTGCCGAAGCGAAGGGATCGTCCAGGGCATCCATGTAGAGCCGGCCCATGACGTTCAGGATGAGCACGCGAGCGCCCTTGTGGGTCTCGATCACCGTGGCTCCGCGGCCCGGCGTACCCGGCGGATAGTTGGCCGGCCTGACCAGGCGGGTCTGCCGCTGGATGAAGACGAGGGCCTCGCGCTGGTCGAACGAATGGTTGCCGAGCGTCACCGCGTCGGCTCCCGCCTGAAGCAGTTCGTCGCAGATCGCTTCCGTCAGCCCGAAGCCCCCCGCGGCGTTCTCGCCGTTGATGACGACGCAGTCGAGGCGCCAACGCTCACGGAGGCCCGGCAGCCGGTGCGAGATGACGGTCCGGCCAGGACGGCCCACCACATCGCCGAGGAAGAGGATGCGCATTGCAGGACGTCAGGTCCGTATCAGCGGGACAGGCCCTGCTTCGGTGATGAGATGATCGAGGGGCTGATCGTGCGGCTCCGCGGGCACGGTATCCACGGCCTGGACCGAGAAGGCGATCCCGATGGTGAGCACGGGGCCGTTCCGCGACAGACGCTCGATCGCCTGGTCGTAGTAACCGCGCCCGTAGCCGATCCGATGGCCACGCCGATCAAAGGCCGCCAGCGGCACGAGGAGCGCAGTGGGATCAAGAGGCGGCAGGTCGTCGTGTGGCTCGCTGAGCCCGAAGCGACCGGCGACGAGGGCCTCGCCCTCGCGCCATTCCCGGAACACCAATCCGTCGGGCGTGACCTTCGGAAGTGCGATGCGCTGCCCACGTGCGAACAGGAGGCGAGCGAGGGGACGCGGATCGACTTCACTGCGGATGGGCCAGAAAGCCCCGACGATCTCGGCCTCCGCCAGCGCCTCGATCGTCATCACCGTCTCGGCGATCCGCATCGAACCAATTCGGCGGTGCTCGTCCCGGAGTGCATCACGGCGCGCTAGGGCCTCGTTGCGCAAGGCCGCCTTGAAGGCGGGAATGGATGTCTCGGAGGGAGAAAGATCTGAGTGCGGAGCCACGTGAGCCGTTGGAGTGTCGATCCCGGGAAACCTACAATGTAGGTGGGCGCCGTGTTGGCCAAGTCCAGGGACAAGGCCAGGGACAGCTCCCTGGGGAGTCGATAAGGCCCCGGGGAATAAGTTCTCCTGACGGACCCGGCAGCCCCGCCGGTCTCATGTAGCGTCGGCACGCAGCTGGCGCCAGGGGGGGCATCGGTCCGACCCGCAGAAATCCCGGACGAGGCTGGCGCTGCGACGCTTCGGAGATGTGTATACCGGCGATCGAGATCGTCAGCCGGCCGAGATGACGTGGGCGAGCCGCTCGATGCGCTCAACGCAGCGCACGAGTCCCTCAGCAATCCGCTCCTCCGCGGTCGCGCGTACCGCTTCGGCCGATTCCACTGTTGTCCTCAGTGCGGCGGCTTCCTGCTCCAGCGCAGCCAGGCGTCCCTGTACGTCTTGCAATTCGTCCGCCTGCATCAGAGCGGCCATCACGTGCAAGCGCATGTCGCCGATTTCGCCGAAGGACTGACGCATCTCGCTGATCCGTCCATCGAGCCCCTCCGCGAGGGCGGTGAGGTGCGCCTCCTCACCATCGGCGCAGGCCATCCGGTAATTCTTGCCGTCGATGGTGACGTTGATCTGAGGCATCGGGCGTGGGATCGCTGGGACGTTGTGGTTCGGTACTTAGCGGAGGGCACGGGCTGGTGTCAGCACGCCCTCGACGGCGTCGATCGCCCGCCCGAGGCGATGATCGATATCGGTCGAGGTCGCCTCGACTTCCGCTAGGCGAGCGCTGGCAGCATCGAGTTCGGCGGCAAGCCTCGCCCGATCCTCGCCCATGATCGCGAGCTCCGTTTCCAGGTTGCTCGGGTCACGCTCGGCCTCGAAACGCTGCGTCACCGCCCCCTCCAGTCGTGAAAGCACGGCTTCGAGGCGCTGCAGCGCCAGATCGATGGTCTGGCTCACGGAGGGGTGCCCTTCTCTTCTACCTGTTTCTATCGAACGAAAGCGTTCACGCCATGCTCGAACATCTGCACGGTATCCACCGTGAAACGGTTATCCACCCCCGGCGTCGCGCCATGTGACCTTTGCCTCGATTTGTCACCATGTTAGAGACCGGCCGCCCGCAGACCGGTTATACGGCAGCACGCGACGCGCTCAGACGAGAGGGCAGGGACCCTGTCCGCTGTTCTGGGCACCGTCCTGCCGCGCGCTACCTCGGTCTTCGGCTGCGATCGCGCGCCCGAGCCTGCGCGGCAGTTCATCTGTCGTTCAATCGGGACTCGCACAGAGCGGGCAACCGATCGAGGCCTGCCGTTCGGGCAAGCCGCGACGATCAACTTGCTGGAGGGTGCGGCGTGGCCGGCGCCCGATTATGGGAAGGACTCACGCCGTGTCGGTGAAGGTTGCCATCAACGGGTTCGGACGCATTGGCCGCAACGTTCTGCGCGCCATCCATGAGGCCGGCCGCCAGGATATCGAGGTGGTGGCGATCAACGATCTCGGCCCCGTCGAGACCAATGCCCACCTGCTGCGCTTCGATTCGATCCACGGCCGCTTCAACGCCAAGGTCGAAGTCGATGGTGACTTCATCGTCGTTGACGGCAAGCGCATCAAGGTCACCGCCGTTCGCAATCCGGCCGAGCTGCCGCACCGCGAACTCGGCGTCGACATCGCCCTCGAGTGTACGGGCATCTTCACCTCGAAGGAAAAGGCCAAGGCCCACCTCGATGCCGGGGCCAAGCGCGTTATCGTCTCGGCACCTGCCGATGGAGCCGACCTGACGGTGGTCTACGGCGTCAACCACGACAAGCTCACGGCCGATCATCTCGTCATCTCGAATGCCTCCTGCACCACCAACTGCCTCGTGCCGGTGGCCAAGGTTCTGAACGATCTCGTCGGGATCGAACGCGGCTTCATGACGACGATCCATTCCTACACGAACGACCAGCCGTCACTGGATCAGATGCACAAGGATCTCTACCGGGCCCGTGCCGCTGCGCTATCGATGATCCCGACCTCGACAGGCGCCGCAAAGGCCGTTGGTCTCGTGCTCCCGGAGCTTAAGGGCAAGCTCGACGGAACTTCGATCCGAGTGCCGACCCCGAACGTCTCGGCTGTCGACCTCGTCTTCACCGCCAAGCGCCAGACCACGGTCGAGGAGATCAACAACGCGATCCGCGCTGCTGCGGACGGTCCGTTGAAGGGTGTGCTGGCCTACACCGATCAGCCCAACGTCTCGATCGACTTCAACCACGATCCGCACTCGTCGACCTTCCATCTCGATCAGACCAAGGTCATGGACGGTACCTTCGTGCGCATCCTGTCCTGGTACGACAACGAGTGGGGTTTCTCGAACCGGATGGCCGACACGGCCGTGGCGATGGGCAAGTTGCTCTGAGCCGCATCGCCGTATTCTGACGGATCGAACGCTCTCGAAGACCACGCGAAGACAGCAGGGTGTGCCTGACATGACAGAGACCTCCCCCTCCGGACGCGGCTTCGTTCCAGGCACCTCAGCACCCCCGCCGCCGGCATCTGCGCCGGCGGCAATTCCCGCCGCTCCCGCTCCCACGACCCCCGTCGTCTTGGGAAAGGCTGAACCTCTGCCGTCGCAGGGCAGCACGTTGGGCAGCGATCAGCTTGCCCGAATCGAGGACAAGTGCTCGCGGATCGAGGATAAGTACGCTCGGTCCGAGGCGCTGCTGTCGCGCGTCGAAGAAAAGGTCGAGGGCGCCGCCGGCCGCATGAACGAGGCAGCCCGCCAGAGTGACCTCTCCGCCCTGCGCAGCGAGGTCCGTGCGATCGCCGACCGCACCCGCGGCCTGCCCGGGTCCGGCGCGCTCGTACTCACCGCCATCATCACCGCCGTTCTCACGGTCGCGCTGACCATTGCGGCCCAGCGCTTCCACCTGGATGCGATGCTTCCCCCGCGCTGATCGCTCCGTCCCGCCCGTTTAAAGCAAGGCTCCGATGACCGCGTTTCGCACCCTTGACGATGCCGGCCCGCTCCAGGGCAAGCGCGTGCTCCTGCGCGTGGACCTGAACGTGCCGATGGAGGGTATGCGTGTCACCGACGCCACCCGTATCGAGCGGATCGTGCCGACGATCAACGAGATCGCCGACAAGGGCGGCCGCGTCGTACTCCTGGCCCATTTCGGGCGCCCGAAGGGTAAGCCCGTGGCGTCGGAGTCGTTGAAGCCGGTGATCGAGACGCTGAGCCAGAGGCTCGGCCGTTCCGTGGCCTTCGCCGAGGATTGCGTGGGACCGGCTGCGGTGGATGCCGTTGCGCGGCTGAAGGATGGTGACGTCCTCCTCCTCGAGAACACCCGCTTCCACGCCGGCGAGGAAAAGAACGACCGGGCCTTCACTGAGCGACTCGCAGCCAACGGCGACATCTACGTCAACGAGGCCTTCTCGGCAGCGCACCGGGCGCACGCCTCCACCGAGGGCTTGGCTCATCTTCTGCCAGCTTATGCTGGACGCCTGATGCAGGCGGAACTCGACGCTCTGACAAAGGGGCTCGAAGCCCCGACGCGTCCGGTCATCGCCCTCGTCGGCGGCGCCAAGGTCTCCTCCAAGATCGATCTTCTCCAGAACCTTGTGGCGAAGGTCGACATGCTGGTCATCGGAGGCGGCATGGCCAACACCTTTCTGCACGCGCAGGGTAGAGCAGTCGGCAAGTCGCTCTGCGAGAAGGATCTCGCCGACACCGCCCTGCGCATCATCGAGGCGGCCAAGGCAGCCAAGTGCCGGATCATCCTGCCCGTTGACGCCGTGTCGGCCTCCGAGTTCAAGGCCAACGCCGCACACGAGACCGTCCCGGTCGATGCCGTTCCAGAGACCGGCATGATCCTTGATGCCGGACCTGCGTCGGTGGCCGAGATCAACGTGGCCATCGATGAGGCCGCCACCTTGGTCTGGAACGGCCCGCTGGGCGCTTTCGAGCTGACACCGTTCGATGCCGCGACCGTGGCGACCGCCCAGCACGCGGCCGAGCGGACCAAGGCCGGCAAGCTCGTCTCGGTGGCGGGCGGCGGCGACACCGTCGCGGCGCTCAACCACGCGGGCGTGGGTGAGGCCTTCTCCTACGTGTCCACCGCGGGCGGCGCCTTCCTCGAGTGGCTCGAGGGCAAAGAGCTACCCGGTGTCGAGGCCCTGAGGGCCAAGAGCTGATCGCGTCCGCGACGCGGTGCGTTACGGGCCGGCGGCCTTCGTTCTTCGACATCGCGCGTTGCCACAGGAATGCGGTCCCGCGAGAGTTGCAACGGACCGGCAAAGGTCCGAATAGACGAACGAATTCGGAAGGATCGCGTTTTCTGGCGCGACGTTTGGCGGATCGCCTCGGCGGCGGTCGTATGTGAGGAGAAACCCATGGCCCGCATCACCCTGAGGCAGCTCCTGGACCATGCCGCCGAGCATGAATACGGCGTGCCGGCGTTCAACCTGAACAACATGGAGCAGGGCCTCGCCATCATGGCGGCGGCGGATGCGACTGACTCTCCGGTGATCCTGCAGGCGAGCAAGGGCGCGCGCGCCTATGCCAACGACATCGTTCTGGCAAAGCTCATCGACGGCCTCGTGGAGATCTATCCCCACATTCCCGTCTGCATGCATCTCGACCACGGCAGCGACGAGGCCACCTGCGCCACGGCGATCCAGTACGGCTTTACCTCGGTGATGATGGATGGGTCTCTGAAGGCCGACGGGAAGACCCCGGCCGACTACAACTACAACGTCGAGATCACCCGTAACGTCACCAGGATGGCCCACTGGGCCGGCGTCTCGGTGGAGGGGGAACTCGGCGTGCTCGGCTCTCTGGAGAGCGGCCAGGGTGAGGCCGAGGACGGCCATGGTGCCGAGGGCGTGCTCAGCCATGACCAACTCCTCACCGATCCCGACGAGGCTGTGAAGTTCGTCGAGGCCACCAAAGTCGACGCGCTCGCTGTTGCCATGGGCACCTCGCACGGGGCGTACAAGTTCACCCGCAAGCCCGACGGCGACGTGCTGGCGATGAACGTGATCGAGGAGATCCACCGCCGCCTGCCCACGACCCACCTCGTGATGCACGGTTCTTCGTCGGTGCCGCAGGACCTGCAGGACATCATCAACCAATACGGCGGCGAGATGAAGCCGACCTGGGGCGTGCCCGTCGAGGAAATCCGGCGCGGGATCAAGCACGGTGTGCGCAAGATCAACATCGATACCGACAACCGGATGGCGATGACGGGCCAGATCCGGAAGATCCTGGCTGAGAACAAGGCCGAATTCGATCCGCGCAAGTACCTGAAGCCCGCCATGGAGGCGATGACGAAGCTTTGTAAGCAGCGGTTCGAGGAGTTCGGGACTGCCGGTCAAGGCTCCAAGATCCGCCCGGTTTCCGTGGCTACCATGGCCAAGCGCTACGCCAACGGCTCTCTCGATCCTAAGATCGACGCAGCCGGCTGAGGCGCCGGAAGGACCCCGTATGTCGGAACCTCGGACCCGCCTCGCCCTGCTCAGCCCCCACCGGGTCGAGGCCGGTGACGCCGACGCACTCGGCGCCGCAATCACGGCCGCCTGTGCGGCTGGTGACGTCGCGGCCGTCATCCTGAGACTGGCCCCGGCCGACGAGCGCAGCTTGGTCAATCTGGTCAAGCGTCTGGCACCGGTGGCGCAGGAGGCCGGCGCTGCCGTCGTCGTCGCCTGCAACCATTTCGATGGCGACCTCGTCAGCGTATCCGCTCGTGGTGGCGCCGATGGCGTTCACCTCGACAAGGCGCGGGAGGGCGACCTGCGTGCCCTGCGCGAGCGCTTGTCCGATGGACGGATTCTGGGTGCCGGCAGCCAGGAGCAAAAGCACGCTGCGATGGAGGCCGGTGAGGCTGGCGTCGACTATGTCATGTTCGGCGGCCTCTACGCCGATGGGATGGCTCCCGACCCAGAGACGGTTCTGAATCGCGCCGGCTGGTGGACCGAGATCTTCGAGACACCCTGCATCGCCGTCGCCCATGCCGTCGACCAGATCGGTTCACTCCTGACCACCGGCGCGGAGTTTCTCGGCCTGGAGAGCGCCCTTTGGATCGGCCAGAACGCCGACGTCGCCGGTATCCAGGCACAGATTCGTGCCGCCGGGGAGACGGCCGCGTGAGGGTGGCATCAGGCCTGATGGCTTTGATGCTCGGCCTGTCCGACGTTCAAGCTGCGTCGTCCCTGTCGCCGGAAGCCGCCAAGCCGGCGACGCGTGAAGTCTTCTCCGCGCCGCTGAAGGAATTGCCGACACCCTACTCGCCGAACGCCATGCGGGCGGTTCCCTTCACGGCGAAGCCCAGCGACAAACCGGCCGACGCGGCTTTTGGTGCCTATCAGCGCGGACAGTACACCACCGCGTTTCGCGAGGCGACGAAACGGATCGCAACCGATCCGAAAGACGCGGCGGCGATGACGCTGCTGGGTGAACTCTACAACCAGGGCCTCGGCATCAAGCAGGACCCGGTCAAGGCGGCGGAATGGTACCGCCTCGCGGCGGCCCAGGGCGATGTGCATGCGATGGCGTCGCTCGGCCTGATGTCCATCGACGGACGGGGTGGCGCCAAGGACATGAAGGCTGGCCGGCAATGGCTCGAGAAGGCTGCCGATAACGGCGACACGACGGCGGCCTACAATCTCGCTTTGATCCTCCTCGGAACCGGCACCGAGCCGGACCAGGCTCGCGCGGCCAGTCTTTTTCGCAAAGCGGCCGACGGCGAGATCGGCGCGGCTCAACATGATCTTGGCGTCCTCTATCTGCAGGGGCGCGGAGTGCAGAAGGATCCGACCCAAGCGGCTGAATGGTTCCGGCGCGCGGCGGACAACGGAGATCTGGCCGGCGAGGTCGAGTTCGCCATTCTTCTGTTCAATGGCACTGGGTTGCCGAAAGACGAAACTCGTGCGGCGCGCTACTTCCAGCATGCCGCCGCCCGCGGCAATGCTATCGCCCAGAATCGAATCGCGCGGCTGTTCGTGGTTGGGCGCGGTGTTCAGAAGAATCTCGTCGAGGCAGCGGCCTGGAATCTTGCGGCATCCGCACAAGGTTTGTCCGACGCTTGGCTCGACGAGAACCTGAAGAGCCTGGAGCCCGCCGAGCGCAAGCGCGCCGAGGCCCTGGCCGCGGATCGCGCGAAGGTCAATTAGCGGCGACCCGGGGGGCAGACCCGCACTGGAAAGGGGCGCACCTGGATGCAAACGTGCTATGGCCGCGCCGAAAGTTACGTGAACCGACGTTCTTTGAATCGGCCTGGACCTGAAGATCGATGATCAGCTCACCTCTCATGACCGTCATGGTCGACGCCGTACGCAAGGCGGCCCGCGGTCTCAAGCGCGACTATGGCGAGATCGAGAACCTGCAGGTCTCTCGCAAAGGACCTGGAAACTTCGTCTCAGCCGCGGACCGCAAGGCTGAAGAAGTTCTGAAGGATGCGCTGATGAAGGCGCGTCCGGGCTACGGGCTCATCTTGGAAGAATCCGGCAACGTCGAGGGCGCGGACAAGAGCCACACTTGGCACGTCGACCCCCTCGACGGGACTACCAACTTCCTTCACGGCATCCCGCATTTCGCGATCTCCGTCGGATTGGAGCGTGAAGGCCAGATCGTTGCCGGCGTGATCTACGATCCGGCCAAGGATGAGCTGTTCGTGGCCGAGCGGGGGAAGGGCGCCTATCTCAACAACCGTCGCCTGCGGGTCTCCGGGCGTACCGACATGGCCGATGCCCTGGTCGCCTACGGCTCCCCCTATCTCGGTCGCGGCGATCATCCGAAGCTCCTTCGGGAAGTCGCCGCCGTGATGGCCGTGACCGGAGGTGCCCGCCGCTTCGGTTCGGCTGCCCTCGATCTCGCCTATGTCGCCTGCGGCCGCTCGGATCTGTACTGGGAGCGCGATCTGCAGACCTGGGACATTGCTGCGGGGATTATTCTTGTGCGTGAGGCCGGCGGCTTCGTCACCAGCGCCGATGGCGGCGCCGAACCACTGGCGGCACGGTCCGTCGCCTGCGGCAACGAGATCCTGCACGGCGAGCTCGTGAAGCTCCTGCGCCGCGCCAACGCCTGAGGGGCGCCCCGCTCGTCTTCATCTCTACTCTCTTCGACAAGGTCTCCCCCATGGAAACCCGCCGCCACATCGCGTTGAAGGATTCGATCCGGTCCATCCCGGACTACCCGAAGCCCGGCATCGTGTTTCGCGACATCACCACCCTCCTCAGTGATCCCCGCGCGTTCCGCCGGGCAGTCGACGCGCTGGTACATCCGTATGCGGGGGGACGCATCGATCAGGTGGCGGGCATCGAGGCGCGCGGCTTCATCCTCGGCGGCGCAGTGGCACACCAGCTTTCGTCCGGCTTCGTTCCGATTCGGAAGAAGGGCAAGCTTCCACACACGACGGTGTCGATCGCCTACGCCCTTGAGTACGGCACCGACGAAATGGAAATCCATGTCGATGCCATCAAGCCGGGCGACCGGGTGCTTCTGGTGGATGACCTGATCGCGACGGGCGGCACGGCTTGCGCAGCGGTGAACCTGCTGCGCCGGATCGGTGCCGAAGTAGTGGCCGCCTGCTTCGTGATCGACCTGCCCGAGATCGGTGGCGCGCAGAAGCTGCGCGACCTCGATGTCCCGGTCCGGACCTTGATGGAATTCGACGGCCACTGAAACGCCTCTCGACCCTCACCCCTCTACGCAGGCGATGATAGAGGGCCGATGGCTTCTAAGCCTCATTCGCTCGTCCGATCTTCGGCCGCTGGTTAAAATCCTCCGTTCGGAGGAAAAGCATCAGGCGGGGGCTACGCCGCTAGGCTTGTAAACAGGCCGCGGCCATCGGTCCCGCCGACGAGGTCCTCCACGAAGTTCTCGGGGTGGGGCATCAGGCCGAGAACATTGAGGTTCTCGGAGTAGATGCCTGCAATCGAATTCAGCGAGCCATTGCGATTCGCGTCCACCGTGAGGTTTCCGGCCGCGTCCGAGTAGCGGAACGCCACCCGGCCATCGCCTTCGAGGCGTGCGATGGTGTCTTGGTCCGCGAAATAGTTGCCTTCCCCATGGGCCACGCAGACGTCGATGATCTGATTTTTCGTATAGGCCGAGGTGAAACGGGTGTCGGCACGCTCCACCCGGAGCAACTGGCGATGGCAGATGAAGCGCCGGTCCACGTTCCGCATCAGGACGCCGGGCAGCAGGCCGGACTCGCACAGGATCTGGAAACCGTTGCAGATGCCGAGCACCAAGCCACCCCGCGCGGCGTGCGCACGAACGGCATCCATCGCCGCTGCCCGGCCAGCAATGGCGCCGCAACGAAGGTAATCGCCGTATGAAAATCCGCCTGGCAGAACCGCCAGATCGGTCCCAGCCGGCAGCGCGGTATCCGCATGCCAGACCTTGACGACCTCGGCACCCGATTGGGTCAGGGCACGGGCCACGTCCGCATCGCGGTTGGAGCCCGGGAAAATGATGATCGCGGCGCGCATCAGGCGATCTCGATGGCGTAGTTCTCGACAACGGTGTTGGCAAGTAGCTTCTCGCAGGCACTTTTCAGCGTTGCCTCTGCGGCTGCACGGTCCTCCACAGCGATCTCGACGTCGAAGACCTTTCCCTGGCGCACGCCGTCGATGCCGGACAGGCCGAACGACGTCAGGGCCGCTTCGATCGCCTTGCCCTGCGGGTCCAGCACGCCGGTCTTCAGGGTGACGATGATGCGTGCTTTCATGGGTTCGAACTCGTCTGGTGTCGGGTTACCCTGCCGATAATCGGGAAATGCCGGTCAGGCAACGCGAAACGGCCCCGGAGGGGCCGCGTGTCGACGTCGAACCTCTGGTTTCCTGGTCAGCGCGTGGTGGGGTCGGGGCCCCGCAACGGCTCGATGCTCGTCGCGCGCCGCCAGAGCTGCAGCATCACCCAGGCAGCGAAGAGGCTGAAGAGTGCCATCAGCACATGCCCCACCGTATCGCCGAGGTCGAACAATCCGGCCAAGGCCCAGCCGGCTGCGATGGCAACGGCGAACACCTCTGTACCGACCAGAACCATCATGCTCAGAATCGTAATGAGATTGCGCGTAATCACAGAAATGTCGCCCCCACTGCCGGCATCGCGCGCGAGACCCGGCGCAACATCGTGGGGGCGACGTAGCGCGAACCGGACCGGTCGCGCAACGTCGCCCTCATATCAGCCACTAGCTTCAGCGCGGCGCGCGCTTGGCCAGGATGCGCTGAAGCGTACGGCGGTGCATATTCAGACGACGCGCGGTTTCGGACACATTCCGTCCGCAGAGCTCGTAGACACGCTGGATATGTTCCCAGCGCACCCGGTCTGCCGACATCGGGTTCTCGGGCGGATCGGCCCGTTCGCCCGGCTGCGCCATGAGCGTCCCGTGAATCTCGTCTGCGTCCGCCGGCTTGGCCAAGTAGTCGAACGCACCGAGTTTCACAGCCGTGACCGCCGTCGCGATGTTGCCGTAGCCGGTGAGAATCACACCCCGTGCGTCCGGCCGCCGCTCTTTCAGACGAGCGATCACGTCAAGTCCATTACCGTCGCCAAGCCGCATGTCGATGACAGCGAAGGCCGGCGGCCGGACATCGACCATCGATACGCCCTCGGCGACGCTCTCGGCGACCTGCACCTCGTAGCCACGCATCTCCATGGCACGCGCCAGCCGGGTCGAGAACGGCTTGTCGTCATCAACGATCAGCAACGAACGATCTTGGAAAGCGGCCAGGGGATCATTGTCGGCAAGCTGAGCGATATCGGCACTCGGCGCCGTTGTTCCAGTCTGCGTCAGCATCCGACGCTCCTCCGTAGTTCAAGAAACATCTTCGACAGGGTTCTGCTCTGATGCTCATATAGGTGTCGCACCCGTTTCCGTCAGGGGTTGCCCACTACTGAATTGCGCATGATCGACTGTCAGGGCGCCTCGCTCGAAGATATGTCGCGCCCAGCTGACCCGGACTACGGCGCCTGTCGCCTCGTGCTGGGAAACGTTCGACAACGTGAGCTGAGCGCCAGAGCGTTCGATCAGTGTCTTGGCGATGAACAGTCCCAGGCCGAGACCAGCGCCGGTGCTGTCTGGGCTGCGGGAGCGATCCGGACTTCGGGTCGTCACGTAGGGTTCACCGGCCCGGAGCAAGACTTCGCTTGAGAAACCCGGACCGTCGTCCCGGATCTCCAGCCAAACCCGCTCGAGGGTCCAGCGCGCCTCGATGATGACCCGCTCGGTGGCGAAGTCGACGGCGTTGTCGACGATGTTGGCTAGGCCGAACATCACGCCCGGATTGCGTCGGCAGGACGGTTCTGGGCCGTCTCCCTGGTTCGAGACGTCGAGGAAGATGCCCATGGCCCGCTGAGGCTCAACGAGCTCCTCCACGAGATGGCTGAGGCAGACCGTTTGCAGGAAGCCGGCCTCGTCGCTATCGAGCGACGTCAACTTCGATAGAATCCCGCGGCAACGATCGACCTGATCGCGCAAGAGGGCCAAGTCCTCCCGTACGGAAGGGCTGGCGGTCATGGCCAATTGGCGGGTCAGCTCCTTGGTCACCACCATGATGGTGCCGAGTGGCGTCCCAAGTTCGTGCGCGGCGGCGGCAGCGAGCCCGTCGAGCTGCGACAGGTGCTGTTCTCGAGCCAGCACCAATTCCGTGGCGGCCAATGCCTGCGCCAGCTGACGCGTCTCCTCCGCGACTTTCCAGGCGTACACACCGGTGAAGGCGGTCCCGAGCAGGATCGCGGTCCAGATGCCCGAGATGTACAGGAAGGGCAGTTCCAGCCGTCCGTCGGCAAACCACGGCAGTGGCCGGTGTACGAGGGCGAGCAGGGTCGCGAGGCCGATCGCCAGGAGGCCCAATGCTAGGGTCCGCTCGGGCGGAAGAGCGGTGGCCGAGATCAGCACGGGCGCGAGGAACAGAAGCGAGAAGGGGTTCTGCAAACCGCCGGTGAGAAACAGCAGCGCGGCGAGCTGAATGATGTCGAAGGCGAGGAGGAGGGCCGCGGAATCGTCGCTCAGGCGGTAGCTCGCGGGAAAACGAATCCGCAGCGCCAGATTCAGCCAAGACGAGGTGGCGATGACGAGGAAGCACCAGCCGAACGGCAGTGGCAGGCCCAGGCCGAATTGCGCCCCGACCACCGCCGCACTTTGTCCGGTGATCGCGAGCCATCGCAGGCGCACGAAGGTGTCGAGACGCAGGTGCCGTGCGTCGCGGACGAAGCCGTTGGTGCTCATGTCGATCATGTCGAGGGAACGATAGGGCTCGGCTGTCTCGCGTCTATCCCTCTGGGTTCGGGCATCCGCTCTTGTCGACATCGCTTTTGCACTAAATCGAACGGATCGAATCCGTTGAGATCGCCGCGGTACGCCGTGCAGACGGCGCAACGCGCGGGCAACGCGGCGAAGCGACGCCTGCGAAATGGGGGAGTGGTCCGTGAACTTGTCCTATCTTTGGTACGAGGCCACCCGACTGATGACGACGCCGGCGCGGCTCGTCGCCGACGTTGCTCGGCACAGTCTGCAGAACCCAGCCAACCCGCTGGCCTACTCGCCCTATGCCCGCTCGATGGCGGCCGCCTGCGAGATGTTCGAGCGGGTGACACGGCGCTACGGCAAGCCCTCCTTCGGCTTCGAGAGCCTCACAGTTGACGGAACGAGTGTCCCGGTCAGCGAACGGGTGGTCTGGGAGCGGCCCTTCTGCCGGGTGATCACCTTCGATCGAAGCTTCGTACGCGGTCCTGCTGCGCCACAGCCGAAGCTCCTGATCGTCGCGCCGATGTCGGGCCACTACGCTACGCTCCTGCGCGGCACCGTTGAGGCCATGTTGCCCGACCACCAGGTTTTCATCACCGACTGGGTCGACGCACGCATGGTGCCGATCGGAGCCGGACGGTTCGACCTGGATTCCTACATCGACTACCTCATCGACATGTTCCGAGACCTCGGACCGGAGCTCCACGTCATGGCCGTGTGCCAGCCGGCGGTGCCGGTCCTGGCGGCTGTCGCCGTGATGGAGGCGCAAGGCTACACACCGGTGCCGCGCTCGATGACGCTGATGGGTGGTCCGATCGACACAAGGCGTTCACCGACCGCCGTGAATTGCGTGGCGCAGGAGCGTGGGACGGCTTGGTTTGAGCGCAACTGCATCACCACCGTGCCAGCCGGCTATCCGGGGGTCTGGCGCAGCGTCTATCCCGGTTTCTTCCAGCTCTCGGGCTTCATGGCGATGAACCTGGACCGCCACGTCAACGCGCACGCCGAGATGTTCGACCATCTCGTGACGGGTGATGGCGATTCGGCGGAGAAGCATCGCGAGTTCTACGACGAGTATCTCGCGGTGATGGATCTGACGGCCGAGTTCTACCTGCAGACGGTGAAGACGGTCTTCGTCGATCACGCCCTGCCGAAGGGATCGATGATCCATCGCGGCGCCCGCGTCGACCTCGGCGCAGTCCGAGAGTGTGCCATTCTCGCCATCGAGGGCGAGAACGACGACATCTCCGGAGTTGGCCAGACTCAGGCTGCCCTGGATCTCACGCCGAACCTCCCGGCGGAGCGAAAAGCCTATCATCTGCAACAAGGTGTCGGCCATTACGGCGTGTTCAACGGGTCGCGCTATCGCACCATCATCGCCCCCCGGATCGCTGCCTTCATCCGCCAGATGGGTGCTTCCGAACGAGGAGGAGAGTCGATCACCCACCAGCCGGAACTCGACCTGTCCGGAGCGCCGGCCTGAGGATGGGGGCACTCGGGCCGATGGCGAAGGTGCCCGACAGCGGTTAAGCTGGCCGGATGCGATTGGCATTGCTGCGCGGGGCGGACCCGGATCACCTCGACATCCTGCACGAGGGTGAGACCCTTCGCGTCCTGCTGCGTCGCCGGCCGACTGCACGCCGTCTCACCCTGCGGGTTTCGAGTGCCACCGGCGAAGTCGTCATGACGCTTCCGACGCGCACCTCGATTGGCGTCGCCCGGACCTTCGCCATGAGCCACGGCGGATGGATCGCGGCTCGGCTCGCGCGCATGCCCGAACGCGTGCTGTTCGCGGCGGACGCCGTTCTACCGATCCGAGGAGTGCCTCACAGAGTCCTACATCGCGATCGTCGCAGCGGACTTACCCGCCTCGAGACGCTCGCCGAGGAGCCCGTTCTCTCGGTTGCGTGCGACGCGCCGCACATCGCGCGGAGAATCACGGACTTCCTGCAGCGGGAAGCCCGGCGCGACCTGACCGAGGCGGTTGCGCATTACACCGAGAAGCTGGGGCAGGGGCCGACACGCATCACCTTGCGGGACACGCGAAGCCGCTGGGGCTCCTGCACGGTGCGCGGCGAGCTGAATTTCTCCTGGCGGCTCATCCTAGCGCCACCGATGGTGCTCGATTATCTCGTGGCGCACGAGATGGGGCACCTCCGCGAGATGAACCACTCGGCACGTTTCTGGACCCTCGTCGGGTCGCTCTGCCCGCATATGGACGAAGCGGAACGCTGGCTGAAGCGCAACGGCGCCACCCTTCATCGCTACGGCTGAGACCGTCTCAGCCTCGAACGCGCAGGGCCCGGTTGCGAACCACCTGCTCGGCCGGCCAAGTCGGACGGGGATCCATATCCCCCGGATTCAGGGTGCGCGGCGCGACACTGTCGCAGACTTCCCGCTGGCGCAGGATCACCGGCTGGCCGAACTCGTCCCGCCGGCGGATGATGCCACCATCGCGGCAGAAGCCCGCGATCTCGGCCGAGCTTCCGCCGCGGCGTCCACCGGGCGTGCGTGCCACCGGGCGGTGCTCGATCACGAGGGGGCCATCGCGGTTCAGGGAGCGCTCGACATAGGTCGTCTCGCCCACGGGGAGCGGTTCGGCGACGGCCGGACCGGCGAGGGCGAGGGTGGCAAGGAAGAGGGGGGCGCGCAGTCGCATGGATCGGTCCGTTGTCGGCAAGCGTGGCTGTCAGCACTAGAGGCTGTACGCGCGGCGCGATAGTCGGTTCCCGCGAGCCGGCCTTCGCTTGACATTCGATGGCCCAGCATGGTCGGAACACCCGTGTTTTCCGTTAACGGTTCGCGGGGCGGCGGGCCATGTGAAAGGGTCGACGCGTGGGGTTTCGAGGAATGGTGCAGCTTGCACGCGGCCTGGTCGCCCGGGGCGTCGCGGTAGGCCTGCTCGGTGCAGGAATCCTGCTCGCCGGCTTCGGGCCCGAGGGCGCTGCCGCCCAGGGGATGGTTCGCAACACGTTCGGCGATTGGCAGTTGCGGTGCGAGACACCGGCTGGCGCCAAGGCCGAACAATGTGCCCTGGTGCAATACCTCGCCGCGGAGGATCGGCCGAATCTCACGCTGGTCGTCATCGTCCTGAAGACGGCCGACAACCGCGGCTACCTCCTGCGCGTGGTCGCGCCGCTCGGTGTCCTGCTGCCGTCCGGCCTCGGCCTGAAGATCGACAAGACCGACGTGGGCCGCGCCGGGTTCGTCCGGTGCCTGACAACGGGCTGTGTCGCCGAGGTCGTGATGGACGACGGCTTGATCAAGCAGTTCAGCGGTGGGGCGCAGGCCACCTTCATCGTGTTCCAGACCCCGGAGGAGGGCGTCGGCATTCCCCTGTCTATGAAGGGATTCGCCCAAGGCTTCGACAGCCTCAAGTGACGACCCAGGTGGCACGCGGATGAGACGGACGGTGCGAAGAGAGCGAGATCTCGGCATGTATCTCAGCACGATGAAGGGCCGGCAGCGGTTTTGGCTCCTCCTGGCGGCGACCCTCGCGGCGAGCGGCGTCAGGATCGACGCGACCTCCGCGGAGGAGGGCAACTTCTTCACGAACATGCTGAAATACGGCGGGACCTCGGTGCCGCCGTCGCAGCCGGACGACAGCGATCCGCCCTATTGCCCCACGGTGGCGGTGCCGGAGGGCGGCGCGGCGATCCAGAGCTATGGAGGACGGGCCGGAGACAGCGGCAGCCTCCGGCATCAGGTCACGATCGGGCGTCTGGCCCGGGAATGCGCCAAGCTTCAGGACGGCTCCGTGTCGGTGAAGGTCGGCGTCGAGGGTCAGGTCCTGCTGGGACCGGTCGGGAAGCCGGGTCGCTTCGATGCGCCGGTCTCGATCAGCATCAAGGCCGGCGACAAGGTCGTGCTGTCGCGCGTCCACCGGGTATCGGTCACGGTGCCGGCGGGGGCTGCGCAGGGCCTGTTCTCCTTCGTCGAGGACAATCTGGTCGTTCCGGCGGCGATGGCTCGCGACTACGATATCGAGGTGCGTCTCGGAGCGGCGCCTCAGAAGGCGGCGCCCCGGAAATCGAGGAAGCCCGCGGTGGCTGCCTCGTCGGAGGATCGGGTGGCGGCGCCCGCGACGGGCGCGGCCGAGTGAGCGGCGAGCCTGCGCAGGTGATGTCCTGACCGCATCCGGACGCTCCGTCGCCTTCTCGCTCGATACGACGGATGATCCTCTCTTCGAAAGCCGGCTTCGCCTCGGCGAGAACGGGCGTGGTCGCTGGATCGTCTTGATCTATCGAGGAAATCCGGTTGCGCGACCGCTGCGGCCGCTGCTGCGCCTGACCCGGGACGACGGCCGGCGGGAGGTGTTCGTCCTGCCGGGAGCGGGCCAGGGGGCGGCGATCTGGCTCGGATACGTGCCGCCGGACGGCGCCGCGATCGACCTCGCCATCGACGAACGCAGCGGCTTCGTGCTCGAACGGGTCGGTCTGCGCTCGGAGGCGAGTGTCTTCGCCGAATGTCTGCGCAGGCGACCGCTGCGGGCGATTTCCGCATTCTATCAGCGACTTAGACGAAACGAGCGGCGCACGCGCGACATCCTTCGGGGCAGCTGCGGCGTGACACCGATCGCGGATTTCGCGGAATGGGCGCGCGGGCGGACCCGCGCCGACGCGGGCCCGGTGCCGGACGGACCTACGGTCCGGCTGGTGATGCCGGCCGGGCCGGCGGACGCGGAGCGGGTCACGGCGACGATCGCGAGCCTCAGGGCCCAGCGCGACGCAGCCTGGCGCCTCGTCGTGGCATGGTCGGAGGCAGGTGTGGCCGTCCCGACGGATGATGCGCGCATCGCGCAGCGCCTCTGGCCGGCCTCAGACTGTCTC
Source organism: Methylobacterium sp. BI1 (assembly GCF_056680125.1). Taxonomy (NCBI): domain Bacteria; kingdom Pseudomonadati; phylum Pseudomonadota; class Alphaproteobacteria; order Hyphomicrobiales; family Methylobacteriaceae; genus Methylobacterium; species Methylobacterium sp. BI1. Next base: position 1,326,886 of record NZ_CM155267.1, read on the forward strand.
GGAAATTTCGTCAACGATGACAGCGTGTTGGGGGTGCTTGCCCCGGGCGACGAACTCGACCCGGACGCCCTGGCGATCCTGGTCCGCGCCCTGGCGGAGCCCGACCGACCACAGATGGTCTACGCGGACGCCCGGGTCGACGGCCCTGACCCGACGCCGGCGCTCAAGCCGGACTGGAGTCCGGACCTGGCGCTGGTCACGGCCTATGCCGGCACGCCGACCCTCTATGCCGGGGGCCTGCTCGCGCGCCTGAAGGCCATCCCGCTCGGGGCGCCGGACGGGTTCGCGACCCGCCTCGGACTGGCCGCGGTATACCATGTGGGTCGCGACGAGGTCGCGCATGTTCCGCGCGTTCTCGCGCGCGTTGCACCCCCGCCGCCGGATTCGGCCGAGCGTCACGCGGCGATTCTCCGGGCACACCTCGCCGAGATCCGCTGTCCGGCACGGGTCGAGGCGAACCCCACCGGGTTCGACCTGCTCTGGGCCCTGCCGGAGCCGCCGCCGCTGGCCAGCGTCATCATCCCGTCGCGGGATCGCCTGGAGCTGATCCGGGTCGCGGCCGACGGGGTGCTCAACGGGACCGACTACCCGGCGATCGAGCTGGTCATCGTCGACAACGGGTCGACCGATCCGGCGGTGCTCGCCCATTACGAGACCCTGCGGCGGGATCCGCGGGTCCGGATTCTGTCCTATCCGGGGCCGTTCAATTTCTCCGCGATGATCAATGCCGGGGTGGCCGGATCGCGGGGCGGGGTATTGGTCCTCCTCAACAACGACGTCGCGGTGCTGCGCGAGGATTGGCTCACCGCCCTGGTGCGGCAGGCCTGCCGACCGGAGATCGGCGCGGTGGGGGCGAAGCTCCTCTACGCCGACGGCACCCTGCAGCATGCCGGCGTGGTGGTGGGGCTCGGAGGCCGGGCCGGGCACATCCTGCGCCGGCGGCCGGCCGACACCTCCGGGATGCTCGGCCGGATGCGGGTCGGCCACGAGGTCTCGGCCGTCACCGCGGCGTGCCTCGCCGTCGAGCGGGCCAAGTTCGACGCGGTCGGCGGCCTCGATGCGGACGCCTTCGCGGTGGACTTCAACGACGTCGATGTCTGCCTGCGCCTCGCGGCGGCGGGCTACCGGACGATCTGGACGCCGCGCGCCGTGATGGCCCACCTCGAATCGACCAGCCGCGGACCCGCCGTCGGCGCGGCGCGGCTGCGCTTCGAACAGGAGGCCGACCGGTTCGTGGAGCGCTGGCGCGACATCATCCGGCACGATCCCTACTACCATCCAGCCCTGTCGCTGACGACGTTCGGGGAAGACCTTGAATAGGAGGCCCGACCCGGCGCTCGCCTTCGCGGGCGCGGCCCGGAGCCCGGTCTGGCGGCGCTGGGGACGCGCCGCCGCGCTCCTTCTCCGGCATCGGGGGGAGGGGATCGCGATCCTGTGGGCGCGGCTGGCGGGCAAGCGCGTCCGCGCCGGCCAGGCCGCGGCCGCCCTGTTCGGTCTCGACCATGCGGGCCTCCTGTGCGGCCCGGCGGCGCAAGCTCGCCTGCTGGGAACGTCCGAGGGCGCGTCGGGGCCGCACGGCGCCGTCGCGGTGCGGTCCTTCGCGGATCTGGGGAGCGACCGGCCCTCCGGCGCCGACCTCTTCGTCCTCACGGCGCCGGGGCACAATCTTCTGCCGGGCGCCGCCGCGCACCTCGCCGCGGCCTTCGCGCGGAGCCCGGCGCATCAGCTCGCTTACGGGGACGCGCTGCTGGGGCCGGAGGTCGGGCCGGCGATGCCGCTGCTGCGCCCGGCCTTCGACCCCGATTACGCGGAGGCGGTGGCCTATGGCGGTCCCGTGCTGGCGGTCCGGGCCTCGGCCCTCGCGGCCGTCACCGAGGGGGCGGAGCCGGCCACCGATGCCTTCGACCTCACCCTGCGGGTGGCGGAGCGGTTCGGGCGCGGCGCGATCGGGCACCTGCCGCGCCTCCTCTCACGCAGCGACGCGGTCGCGGACGGTCCGGAGGACCCGGAGGCCCGGGCCACCATCCTGCGCCGGGCCCTCGACCGCCGGGGCGACCATACCGTCGCGATCCACGTGGAGGCGGACGGCGTGCTCACCCTGGCGCACCCGCTGCCGGAGACGCCGCCCCGCGTCAGCCTCATCGTGCCGACCCGCGACCGGGTCGATCTCCTGCGGACCTGCCTCACCAGCTTGATCGAGTGCACCGACTGGCCGGAGCGCGAGATCCTGATCTGCGACAACGACAGTCGCGCCCCCGAGACTCTGGCGTATTTCCGGGCGCTGGAGGCGGCCGGCATCGCCCGCATCGTGCCCTGTCCCGGCCCCTTCGACTTCGCCGGCATGAACAACCGGGCCGCCGCCGCGGCGCGGGGTCAAGTCCTGGCCTTCGTCAACAACGACGTCACGGCGCTCCATCCGGACTGGCTGGAGCGGCTGGTGCGACAGGCCCTGCGGCCGGATGTGGGCGCGGTCGGTGCCAAGCTCCTCGACGGCCGGGGCCGCATCCAGCACGGCGGCGTGCTCCTCGGGCCGGGTGGCCTCGTCACCCACGCGCACCGGTTCTTCCCCGGGGATGCGCCGGGCTACCTCGGCGGCCTGCGGGCGACCCGCGAGGTCGCGGCGGTCACGGCCGCCTGCCTCGTGGTGGAGGCGCACAAGTTCGCGGCGGTCGGGGGCTTCGACGCGGCGGCCTTCGCGGTCGATTTCAACGACGTCGACCTCTGCCTGCGCCTGAACGCCGCCGGCTACCGCACCCTGTTCGTCCCGGGCGCCGTGCTGCGCCACGACGAGGCGTCGAGCCGGCGCTGGACGCCGGAGGCTTGGGCACGCCACGCGCGCGAAGTCGCGGCCTTCCGGGACCGATGGGGATTGCTACTGGCGCAGGACCCGCATTACCACCCGGGCTTCGACCCCGATCTCGGCACCTATGCCCGCCTGCGCCCGTGCTGGCCGGAGGCGGGCGCGGTGGATCTGCGGTAAAGCGTGTGGGCTGCGGGATTCGAGGACCTACGCGCAGCACCCCGTCATCTTGGGGCTGCGCGGCGGAGCCCAGGATCCGGGCACGCAAGGGGTGCCGGATCTGACGCCGTCAGCGGTTCTGGATTTCGGGCTCGCCTGCGGCGCCCCGAAATGGCGGAGTGGTGCCGGGAGCCCACGACCTCGCGTTCAGGAGTCGTTGTTTTCGCTGACGAATCGAGAGCGTATCGCGCGCAGCAACGCGTCAGCCTGGGGCCGCGCAGCGGAGCCCAGGATCCAGACACGCAAGGGGTGCCAGACATGACGCCGTCAGCGGCTCTGGATTCCGGGCTCGCCGACGGCGCCCCGGAATGACGGCGCGTTACAAAGTACGAACGCCCCGCATTCGGGAGCCGCTGTCGTTAAAAACCAGCCGGCGCGGGCCGGAGAGGCCCGCGGACCCGGACGGCTCCTTACTGGACGAGGCGCGGGCCGCCCGTCTGGACCTTCTCGTTCTCGGACATGATGCCGAGGCGCTTGGCGACCTCGGTGTAGGCCTCGATCAGGCCGCCGAGATCCTTGCGGAAGCGGTCCTTGTCGAGCTTGTCCGACGACTTGATGTCCCAGAGGCGGCAGGAATCCGGGGAGATCTCGTCGGCGACGACGATGCGCATCATGTCGCCTTCCCAGAGGCGGCCGGTCTCGATCTTGAAGTCGACGAGGCGGATGCCGACGCCGAGGAAGAGGCCGGACAGGAAGTCGTTGACCCGGATGGCCAGGGCCATGATGTCGTCGATCTCCTGGGGCGTCGCCCAGCCGAAGGCCGTGATGTGCTCTTCCGACACCATCGGGTCGTTGAGCGCGTCGTTCTTGTAGTAGAACTCGATGATCGAGCGCGGCAGCTGCGTGCCTTCCTCCAGGCCGAGGCGGGTGGCGAGCGAGCCGGCGGCAACGTTGCGCACCACCACCTCGAGCGGGATGATCTCGACTTCGCGGATCAGCTGCTCGCGCATGTTCAGGCGGCGGATGAAGTGCGTGGGCACGCCGATGTCGTTGAGGTGCTGGAAGACGAACTCGGAGATCCGGTTGTTCAGCACGCCCTTGCCGTCGATGACATCATGCTTCTGCGCGTTGAAGGCGGTGGCATCATCCTTGAAGTGCTGGATGAGCGTTCCCGGCTCCGGACCCTCGTAGAGGACCTTCGCCTTGCCCTCGTAGATGCGACGGCGGCGGTTCATAGGCGTGTACCGTGGTTTGAGGAAGTCCATGGGCCGTGACTCCTTGCGAGCGAACGATGCGGAATCCGCGGCGTGGCGGCCTGTGGGTGGGGCCGGGCCGAGAGACACGTCGTACGTCGAAAGCCTCCGCGACCGTGGCGCAAACTACCCGAAGGCGGCTGGCAGCACAACGCGCTGGCCGGATGGGACCCATGCCGCCCTGGGAGGACACCGGTGATAAAGCGGTGAACGGAATGGAGGCAAGGGGGGCGGCGAGGGAGGCCGCAAGGGGACCGATGCCTCAGGGGGAGGTGGGCCGGACCCGAGCCCCGTGCAAGCCCGGTTTTTTCGAACCGGCGGGCGCCGGTCCCGGAGTGGGCGGATCAGGGGGCCGGCGGATCACGGGGAAGGGGTCTTGGCCGGAAAGCGGCAGAGGTCGGCGATGGGGCAGCGATAGCATTCGGGCTTGCGCGCCTTGCAGATGTAGCGGCCGAACAGGATCAGCCAGTGATGGGCGTTGAGCCGGTAGGGCGCGGGCACGCGGGCCTCGAGCCCGGCCTGGACCTTGTCGGTGGTGGGGGCGACCACCAGCGGGATCCGGTTGGAGACCCGGAAGATGTGGGTGTCGACCGCGATGGTCTCCTCGCCGAAGGCGACGTTGCGGACCACGCTCGCGGTCTTGGTGCCGACCCCGGGCAGCACCTCCAGGGCCTCGCGGGTGCGGGGCACTTCGCCGCCATGCTCCTCCACCAGGATGCGCGACAGGGCGATCACGTTCTTCGCCTTGGTGTTGAACAGGCCGATGGTGCGGATGAAGTCGCGCACCCGCGCCTCGCCGAGGGCCAGCATCGCCGCCGGCGTGTCGGCGATGGCGAAGAGCGGCGCGGTGGCGAGGTTGACGCTGCGGTCGGTGGCCTGTGCCGAGAGCACCACCGCAACCAGGAGCGTGAAGGGGTTCTGGAATTCGAGCTCGGCGCGCGGTTCCGGATTGGCCGCGCTCAGGCGGGCGAAGATCTCCGAGACCGCCTCCGGCCCGACGGGCTCGGGCGTGGCGGGCGCGGCTGCGACGATCGGCGCGGCGAGGCGCGCGGAGATCGGCGATTTCCGGGGGCGGGTCGGCTGTCGGTTGGGCATCCCTGCGTTATATTCCCCGTATGGCGAGCGGCAATGACCACGTCCCTCCGATCGGCCGGCATCCGGACGGCCTCGATCCCGACAGCATGGACCGGCCTGTCTTCCAGGCCACCATCCGGCCGCACCAGTCCCTGGGGCCCGACGGCTTCCGCAACGTGATGATCGGCTGCTGCGCCGTCTCCCTCGTCACCTCGGTCGCCTGCGTCCGGGCCGGGTTCTGGCCGGTGGCGGGCTTCTTCGGCCTCGACATGATCGCCCTCTACGTGGCGCTGAAGGCGAGCTTCCGGCGCGGTCGCTCGTTCGAGGAGGTGGTCATCACTCCGATCGAGGTGATGCTCGCCCGGGTGACCCATCGCGGCGAGCGCCGGGAATGGCGCTTCAACCCGCTCTGGACCAAGCTCACCCGGGTGGAGGACGACGAGTACGGGATGCAGACCCTCACCCTCGAATCCCGCCGGGAATTCGTGGTGGTGGCCCGCGACGCCTCGCCTCCCGAGCGCGAGGTGATCGCCGACGGCCTGACCCGCGCCCTGGCGCAGGTGAAGAAGGGCTACTGATCCGGGGCGGATCGGCGCTGCGCCCCACATCGGGGAAAAGACTCCGGCCCGCCCGACACCCCGCACGCCATGATGTTGCGGGCGGATCGGCGCGGCCCGCATCGCCGGCCCTAGGCGGCCCTGACGGAGGCGACGAAGCGAACGACCTCCGCGTTCAGGTGCTCGGACTGGTGCGAGAGCTCGGAGGCCGCGCCCAGCACCTGGCTGGCCGCCGCACCGGTCTCGTCCGCCGCCTGGGCCACGCCCGAGATGTTCGTCGTGACCTCGATCGTGCCGGTGGAGGCCTGCGCCACGTTTCGAACGATCTCCTGGGTGGCGGCGCCCTGCTGCTCGACCGCCGCGGCGATGCTGGTGGCGACGTCGCTGATCTCCCGGATTCGGGTGCCGATCCCGCCGATGGCGGAGACGGCCTGGGCCGTCGCCCCCTGGATCTGCGCGATCTGCTGGCCGATCTCCGCCGTCGCCTTGCCGGTCTGGTTGGCGAGCTCCTTGACCTCGGCGGCGACCACCGCGAAGCCCCGGCCGGCCTCGCCGGCGCGCGCCGCCTCGATGGTCGCGTTCAGGGCCAGGAGGTTGGTCTGGCTGGCGATGGTGGCGATCATCGCCACGACATCGCCGATCCGGCCGGCGGCCTCGCTCAGCTCCTGCACCAGGGCGGCCGTCTGCGCCGCCTCGGCCACGGCGCTCTCGGCGAGCTCGGCCGACCCGCTGACCTGCCGTCCGATCTCGACCACGGAGGAGCCCAGCTCTTCCGCCGCCGCCGCCACCGTGTTGACGTTCGTGGCGGCTTCCTTCGCCGCGGCGGCCACCGTGGCGGATTGCGCGGCCGTCTCCGTGGCCGTCGTCGTCATCGTCTGCGCGGTGGCCTGCAGTTCCGTCGCCGAGGCCGAGACCATGGAGACGATGCCGCCCACGGCGGTCTCGAAGGAATCCGCGAGGGCGATCACGGCGTTCCGGCGCTCCCGCGCGGCCGCCTCCCGGTGCGAGAGCGCTTCCCGTTCGAGGGTCGCGTTCCGGCTCATCTGATCCTCGAAGACCTGGATGGCGGCCGCCATCCGGCCGATCTCGTCCCGGCGCGTCCGGTAGGCGATCTCGGCGCTCAGGTCGCCGGTGGAGATCCGCGTGAGCGTCTCGGTGATCACCTCGATCGGACCGAAGAGCCGCCGCTGCAGGATCCAGAAGCCGGCACCGATCAGGGCCAGGACGCCGGCGAGGATGCCGGTGTTCAGCACGAAGGTGGCGAAGGCCTGCCGGACCTGCTCCTGGGCGACCGTGACCACGGCATTCATCGCGAGGCTCGAGACATCGGCCACCGAGTTGATCGCCGGGATGAGTGTTTCCAGCCAGGCCGAGAAGGCCATCTCGGGCATCCGGTCGTTGTGCAGCGCGCCGAGGATCTTCTGCTGGACGGCCCCGAAGGCGTCCCCGAAATAAGCGGTGTCGGCGGTCGCGATCGCCTTGGCGGTGCTCTCCGGCAACGCGTAGGACTCGGCGATCAGCTTGACCCGGTCCCAGTAGGACTTCGTCTGGCCCTGGATGAAGACGATCCTGTCCTTCTGCGCCGGGGTAAGCGACGGTCCGCCGGTATAGGGGATGTGGGCGACCTCCCAGACGGAGCCGCCGATGCCGCGCGTCTGCCAGGCCAGCTGCTTCACGGTCGAGAGCTGCGCCGCCAGGGCGTTCGAGTCGCCGATGTCCCGATCGAGCAGGCGCGACAGCGCATCGATCGAGGACATCAGGGTCTGGCCGACGGTGAGCATGCTCCGCCCGACGGCGGGATCGCGTGCCGCCTTCGGCGCGTCGTAGGCCTCGTCCAGGGCCTTCCGGGTCTTCCGGAGGGCCTCCATGTTGTCCGCGACGCGCTGGAAGAGCCGGGCGCGCTCCGGATCGTCGAGGGCGGCCGCGACGGCGACGGCGTGCGCGAAGCCGGCATCGACCGTGCGGCGGTTCTCGTTGACCGACCGCCGCGCGCTCTCGAATTCCTGTCCCTGCAGCGACAGCACGTTGGGGCTGTCGGCCCGTTCCGAGAGGAGGCCCTTCTGCATAGTCAGCATGGCGTCCTCCACCCTGGCGTAGAGTTCGACCCGATTGAACAGCCGGAGTTCGTCCCAGGACGAGAGGACCTTGCTGGAGCTCATCATCGCCGCGATGGCGCTGATCATCACGATCACGCCGATCGCGAGGAGGCGGATGGAGATGACGAAACCTGTCGGTGAATGTCCGGACGTCGACGGTACGGGAACCGGGCGCATCAAGTGTGTCTCCAGGATACGGGCGTGCGAGGGAGGCGAGGCGCGGGGCTGTCGGCTCAGAGCCCCGGCCCGGTTGCGAGGCCGGCGAGGGTGAAGAGGTCGACGGAGAGCTTCGCGCCGACGACGAGGGCGTCGGGGATGTTCCTGGTGTAGGCGGGAAAGCGGGTCTGGTCGGGGTTGACGATGTACTGGAGGTTGGGGATGAGGCGGACGGCGGGGGTGACCTGGATGCCGTAGTTGAGCTCCATCATGATCTGCTGGCGGGGCAGGGGGCGGCCGAGGCCGAGGCTGGCCTGGACGGCGCTGATGTTGGACAGGGCCAGGGGCGAGAAGCGCTGGGTGTTGACGACGAAGCCGAGGGTGTCGAAGGGGCGGCCCGGGAAGGTGCCGGTCTGGAGGGCGCCGATCTCGAGGAAGTAGTCCTCGACGAGGCGCCCGGAGGTGCCCGCCATGGCGACGCCGAAGAGGGTCAGGCCCTGGATGGCGGCGGGATCGGGGCGCCAGACCATCTGGTCGAAGCGGGCATAGACGCCCGAGCGTCCGAAGCGGGTGGCGGGGGCGAGGCCGGTGAGGACGGCGCGCTGGCCGGTGAGGTCACGGACGGGGTCGGCGTAGTCGGAGGCGTCGTACCATCCGCCGATGCCGTAGTTGCGGGGCAGGGGATCGTTGGCGAAGGTGGTGGAGTAGCCGAGCCCGACGGGCAGGATCGCGCCGGTGGCGCCGCGGGTGGAGAAGTCGAGGCCGTTGTCGCCGGGCTGCTGGTGGCGGGGATTGACCTCGTAGACGCCGGCATGGACGAAGATTCGGTCGGTGAGCCAGGCCTTGGCGTGGGCGCCCCAGCTGGCGACGGGCCAGAAGGTGAAGTTCGAGGTCTTGAAGACGAAGGTCGGGTTTCCGCAGGCGGAATTGGACTGGAAGTTGCAGTAGATCGGCGAGTTGAGGAAGGCGATGTTGGCCACGAGGCGGCCGAACTCGACCACGAGGCGGTCGTCGAGGAGCTTCTGCTCGTAGCTGAGCAGGGTGAGGCGGGTGGTCTGGCCCCCGCCGTAGATTTCCTGGACGGAGGTGTTGTTGCCGATGAAGTCGCCCGCGAGGTTGTCGCCGTGGCGGTTGGTGACGGCGACGTGGAGGGCGCCGCCGGCGAGGCCGGCGATGCGGTCGAGGTCGGCGTCGATGCCGAAGAACAGCTGCCCGGCATAGGCGCTACCCTGGCGGATGCCGCCGATGGGGTTGGCGGCGGCCTGACCGGTGTAGTTGGCGCTGAGGCTGAGGCCGTGGCCGAGGTCGAACACGCCGGGGGGCAGGGTGGCGGGGGTGGCGCTCTGGCCGAGGGTGTCCGCGGCGCCCGCCGCGCTCTGGGCCCCCGTGATGTCCTGGCCGTCCGCTCGGGGCGAGCGGGTACGGGCCGGTCGATCCCCGGCGACGTCGCTCCGCACCTGCGCGGTGGCCGTCACGGACCAGGTCAAGGCGCAGGCTAGGACTGCGGAAAACTGTCTGACGTTCACGAGATCTTCCCTTCGCCCTGAATGCAGCGCGGATTATCGGCAATCGAGTTTGAAATCTGTACTTTTGCTTCTAGAACATAACGGTTAAAACATTGTTAAAGTGAACGTTATGTGTTCCGGTATTGGGAAACAAACCGACTATAGGCGTCGTAAGATTGAAAAACTCAGATACGGATTGCGGGAGAACAGGCGGAAAAGGACCGCTAAATTGAGCTATAATGGGTCTTGTTTCGCGGGCGGTCGATCGGGCGCCCCGGGGCATCGATCCGAGGGGAGCGCCACCGGTGTCGGCGGGGCGACTGCGCCGACATGACCAAATTGTCATGCCCCCGCCAGCATCGCGCAACGGACCCGCACCTAGCGTTCGACCGACGATCCGGCATCGAGGAACGCGGCATGGGTATTCCCGGACAAGTCGGTTTCCGAGACGCGGGCGAGCCCCTATCACTCCGTCCCATGCGTCTGCTCATCATCGAGGACGACCGCGAGGCGGTCGCTTACCTGGTCAAGGCTTTTCGCGAGGCCGGGCACGTGCCGGATCAGGCATCCGACGGCCTCGACGGCTACGCCCTGGCCCAGGAGGGCGACTACGACGTGCTCATCGTCGACCGCATGCTGCCCAAGCTCGACGGCCTGTCGCTGATCCGCTCGCTCCGCGAGCAGGGCGTGACCACGCCGGTGCTGATCCTCTCGGCCCTCGGCCAGGTGGACGACCGGGTGAAGGGCCTGCGGGCCGGGGGCGACGACTACCTGCCCAAGCCCTACGCCTTCTCCGAGCTGCTCGCCCGGGCCGAGGTGCTGGCCCGCCGCCGGGCCGGGCCGGGCGCGGCCGCGGAGGCGACCGCCTACCGGGTCGGCGACCTCGAGCTCGACCGCCTGTCCCACCGCGTCACCCGGGCGGGGCACGAGATCGTGCTGCAGCCGCGCGAATTCCGCCTGCTCGAGTACCTGATGCGCCATGCCGGGCAGGTCGTGACCCGGACGATGCTGCTGGAGCACGTCTGGGACTATCATTTCGACCCGCAGACCAACGTCATCGACGTCCACGTCTCGCGCCTGCGCGCGAAGGTGGACAAGGATTTCGAGCACCCGATCATCCACACCGTGCGCGGCACCGGCTACGTGCTGCGCGTCGACGAGGCGCGCGCCCCGGGACCCTCGGCGTGACGCGCGGCACGAGATCCCGGACGTGACGAACCTCGACGACGCCCCGGCCGGGCGCCTCGGCAACCTGTTCCGCACGACGGCCTTCAAGCTGTCCTTCGCCTACCTGGTGGTCTTCGCCACCTTCGCCCTGCTGGCGCTCGGCTACGTGGCCTGGAACGCCAGCCGGGCCCTGGACGACCAGATGGTCTCCACCATCGAGGCCGAGATCAACGGCCTGTCCGAGCAGTACAAGGTCGGCGGCCTAAGGCGGCTGATCTCCGCGGTGGAGCGGCGGGCGGGCGAGCCCGGGGCCTCGCTCTACCTCGTCACCAACGCGGCCGGCGAGCGCCTCGTCGGCAACATCGACGCCCTGCCTACCGGGCTCATCGTCGATCCCGGCCAGACCGAGGCCAACTACGCCCGCATCGGCGGTGCACGCGACCTCGAGCACCGGGCGATCATGCAGATCTTCGTCCTTCCGGGGGGCTTCCGGCTCCTGGTCGGCCGCGACGTGGCCGAGCGCGACCGCCTGCGCGTGGTGATCGGCCGGACCTTCGGCTCGTCGGTGGGGCTGGTGGTGCTCCTCGGGGTCATCGGCGCCTGGTTCATCGCCAGCCGGGTGCTGAAGCGCGTCGACGCCATGACGGAGACAACCCGCCGGATCATGGCGGGCGACCTCGACGGACGCCTCGCCGTGGCGGGGACCGGCGACGAGCTCGACCGGCTGGCGCGCAACCTCAACGCCATGCTGGAGCGGATCGGCGAGCTGATGCGCGGCCTGCGCGACGTCTCCGACAACATCGCCCACGACCTCAAGACGCCCCTGACCCGCCTGCGCAACCGGGCCGAGGAGGCCCTGCGCACGGCCGAGACGCCGGACGCCCTGCGGGCGGCGATGGAGGGGGTGATCGAGGAGAGCGACGGGCTGATCCGGATCTTTAACGCGCTCCTGATGATCGCCCGGCTGGAGGGCGTGAACGCCCGCGAGGACTTCCAGACCTTCGACGTCGCCGCCGTGGTGCAGGCTGTGGCCGAGCTCTACGAGCCCTTGGCCTCCGAGCAGGGCCTGGCGCTGCACGTGGAGACCGCGGGCGCGCCCCTGACCCTGCGCGGCAGCCGCGAGCTGATCGGGCAGGCGCTCGCCAACCTCGTCGACAACGCGGTGAAGTATGGCGGGCCCAGCGGCGAGATCCGCCTCAGCGCGGCGCGGGTCGGCGACACCGTGCGCCTCGGCGTCGCCGATTCCGGCCCGGGCATCCCCAGCGAGGCCCGCGGCCGGGTGCTCGACCGCTTCGTCCGGCTGGAGGAGGCGCGCTCGCGGCCGGGCTTCGGCCTGGGCCTGAGCCTCGTCAACGCGGTGGTGCGCCTGCACCAGGGCACGCTGGCGCTGGAAGACCATGCCCCCGGGCTCGCCGTCGTGATAACCCTGCCGGCCGGAGATCCGACGGGAGGGTAGGGCATGAACCAGGCCGCCGACGCGCAGAGCCGCAGCCTCCGGGCGCGCCTGTCCGCTGCCCCGGTCCTGTCCGATCCCGAGGCTGCGGCCGCGCGGCTGGCCGAGGTCGCGCCCGCCTGGCCGGCGGGTTTCCTCGACGGACCCCTGCGGGCGCTGCTCCTCGGCCTCGCCGACCATTCCGCCTTCCTCTGGCAGCTGGTCGCCCGGGCACCCGAGCGCCTCGCCGCCCTGGTCGAGGCCGAGCCGGAAGCGGCCCTGGCGGATCTCGTTGCCCGACAGCGGGCGGCGGGGCGCGGACCGGACCTCGACGCCGTCGCGAAAGAGCTCCGCCGGAACCGGGCCGAGCACGCGCTGCTGGTGGCGTTGGCCGATATCGGCGGCCTCTGGCCGCTCGCCACCGTCACCCGCGCCCTCTCGGACTTCGCCGACGCCTCGGTGCGGGCGGCCGCCGACGCCATGCTGCTCCAGGCCGCGGCCGCCGGGCGCTTCCTGCCCCGCGATCCGGACGCGCCGCAGGCCGGCTCAGGCCTGATCGTCCTGGCTCTGGGCAAGCACGGGGCCGGCGAGCTCAACTATTCGAGCGACATCGACCTCGTCGTCTTCTTCGACCCCGAGACCGCGCCCCTGAAGGCGGACCTGCCGGCGACGCCGTTCTTCAGCAAGCTGGCGCAGGGGATGGCCAAGCTGCTGCAGGAGCGCACCGCCGACGGCTACGTCCACCGGGTCGATTACCGCCTGCGTCCGGACCCGGGCTCGACCCCGGCGGCGCTCTCGCTGAACGCCGCCTACGTCTATTACGAGAACCTCGGCCAGAACTGGGAGCGGGCGGCCTACATCAAGGCGCGGGCGATCGCGGGCGACGTCCCGGCCGGGGAGGCGTTCCTGGCGAACCTGCGCCCCTTCGTCTGGCGCAAGTACTTCGACTTCGCCTCCATCGCCGACGTGCACGCCATGAAGCGCCAGATCCACGCGGTGCGCGGCCACGACACGATCGCGCTGGCGGGCCACGACATCAAGCTCGGGCGCGGCGGCATCCGGGAGATCGAGTTCTTCGTCCAGACCCAGCAGCTGGTCTTCGGGGGGCGCCGGCCGGAGCTGCGCGGGCGCGGTACCGTCGCCATGCTCGACGGCCTGACGCGCGACGGCTGGATCGACGCCACCGCACGCGACGACCTCACGGCGGCCTACGATTTCCTGCGCACCATCGAGCACCGCCTGCAGATGCTGCGGGACGAGCAGACCCAGCGCCTGCCGAGCGAGGCCGAAGACCTCGACCGCTTCGCGCGGTTCGCCGGCTTCGCGACCCTGGCGGATTTCGAGACGGCCCTGTTCCACCATGCCCGCCGGGTGCAGGGCCACTACGCCCTGCTGTTCGAGGCCGAGCCCGACCTCTCCGCGGCGGTCGGCGACCTCGTCTTCAGCGGCACCGGCGACGATCCGGCGACCCTCGCGACCCTGACCAAGCTCGGCTTCCGCGAGCCCGAGCGGGCGGTGGAGACGGTGCGCGGCTGGCATTTCGGCCGGCGCCCCGCCGTGCGGACGCCCCGTGCCCGCGAGGTGCTGACCGAGCTGGTGCCGGTGCTGATGCAGGCGCTGGGCGGCACCGCCCACCCGGACGCCGCCCTCGACACCCTCGACCGGGCCTTCGCTCGGATGCCGGCCGCCCTCGAGCTCCTGACCATCCTGCGCTCGAACGAGCGCCTGCGCCTGCTCTTCGCCGACCTCCTCGGCACGGCGCCGCGCCTCGCCGAGACCGTCGCCTTCAGCCCCCACGTCCTCGACGCGGTGATCGACCGGGACTTCGCCGAGGCCGGCACGGAGCCCGAGGCCCTGGCCCAGCAGGTCCGCGCCCGCCTCGGACAGCCGAGCGACCACGAGGACTTCCTCGACCGCGTCCGGGACGCCGCCCGCCAGCTCCGCTTCCTCACCGGGGCCCGGCTCCTCTCCGGCATCCTCTCCCCCGAGGAGGCCGGCCGCGCCTTCGCGGGCATCGCCGACGCGGTGATCGCCGTCACCGTGGAGCGGGTCTCGGACAGCTTCTTCGCCGAGCACGGGGCGGTGCCGAAGGGACGCCTCGCGGTGCTCGGCCTCGGGCGCCTCGGCGCGCGCCAGCTGACGGCGGATTCCGATCTCGACCTCGTGCTGGTCTACGACTTCGACCCCGACGACCGCACCAGCGCCGGCCCGAAACCCCTCGACGCGGCGGTGGCCTACAACCGTCTCGCCCAGCGCATCGTCGCCGCCCTCACGGTGCCGACCCGGCGCGGACACCTCTACGAGGTCGACCTGCGCCTGCGCCCGGGCGGCGGCCAGGGCCCGGTGGCGGTGCAGTGGCGCAGCTTCCGCAGCTACCACGCCGAGGAGGCCGAGCTCTGGGAGCACATGGCCCTGACCCGGGCCCGGGTGGTCGCCGGCGATGCCGGCCTCGGTGCCGCGCTCGACGACGAGATCCGCGCCCTCGTGGCCCGGCCGCGGGACCCGGCCGAGGTCCGGCGCGCGGTGCGCGAGATGCGCGCCCTCGTGGAGCGGGAGAAGGGCCATCGCGGCCCCCTCGACTTGAAGCTCGCCCCCGGCGGCCTCCTCGACCTCGACTTCCTGGCCCAGGCCCTGGTGCTCGGGCAGGCCCATCGCCGGCCCGACCTCGTCGGCCTCGGGGCCTGCGCGGTCTTCGCCAAGGCGGCCGAGCACGGCGACCTCCCGCGGCCCGACGCCGAGCGCCTGATCGAGGCCTATCGCCAGTTCGACGACGTGCTGCACTGGCAGCGCCTGATGGTGGAGGGCGACCCGGCCGAGGCCTCCCCGGTGGCCCTCTCCCGCCTCGCCGTCGCCACGGGCGCCCCGGATTCGGGCCGCCTGATCGCTCAGCTGGACGAGACGCGCGCGGAGATCCGGGCGCTGTTCGAGCGCCTGATGGCGGGGTGAAGGGCGCCTCCCTCTCCCCCTTGTGGGGAGAGGTTTGGCGTGGGGGGGGCGCCAGCCTCCGCAAGTCGAGGGTCGCCCAGCCACCCCCACCTCCATCTCCTCCCCACAAGGGGGAGGAGGGCCGCGCGCGCCTCCATCGTCAGTGACCAGAACCCCAAAAAACGTCAGGCCGACGCCGGCACCGCCTCCGGCGGGCGCGGGGTGGCGCCGGCGGCGTCGCGGAGGGAGGCGACGGTCTCCTGGGCGGCGTCGGCCACGAGGGTGCGGCGGCTCTCCGCGGTGGGGATCGGCAGGCGCACCATCACGATGGTGCCGAGGCCCTCCTGGGAGCGGATGCGCAGGGCGCCGCCGTGGAGTTCGGCCATCGACCGCGCGATGGCGAGGCCGAGGCCGGAGCCCTTGTGGCTGCGGGTGAGGTTGGTCTCGACCTGCTGGAACGGCGCGCCGAGGCGGCGCAGGGCCGATTTCGGGATGCCGATGCCGGTATCCTCGACGTAGATGTGCACGTTGGCCCCGGCCGGCCGCGCCTTGATGATGATGCGGCCGTCGCCGGGGGGCGTGAACTTCACCGCGTTCTGCACGAGGTTGGTGAGGATCTGGTGCAGCGCGCGCTCGTCGGCGAGCACGGTCAGGGCCTCGACCACGTCCACGTTGATCGTCAGGGATTTCGCCCGGGCCGCCTCGCCCACGAGCTTCAGGGTGCCCTCGATCGCCTCCGCCACCGCGATCTCGCGCGGGGCGAGCTTCACCGTCTGGGCCTCGATGCGCGACATGTTCAGGATGTCGTCGATGACCGAGAGCAGGTAGTCGCCGCTGGTGCGGATGTCCCGGCAATAGTCGGTGTAGCGGGGGGAGCCGAGGGTGCCGTAGACCTCGCTCTCCATCAGCTCGGCGAAGCCCATGATGGCGTTGAGCGGCGTGCGCAGCTCGTGGCTCATGTTGGCCAGGAATTCGGACTTGGCCTGGTTGGCGCCCTCGGCCTGGGCCTTCTGGTCGAGGTAGCGCTCGGCAAGGTCGGCGAGCTGCTGGGTCTGGAGCTCCAGGGTCCGGCGGGAGCGCTTCAAGTCCCGCACGGTCTCGATCAGCTCGCGCTCGGACTGGACCAGCTGCTCTTGGTGGCGCTTGAGGCTGGTGATGTCGGTGCCCACGGAGACGTAGCCGCCGTCCTTGGTGCGGCGCTCGCTGATCTGCAGCCAGCGCCCATCGGTGAGCTCGGCCTCGAAGGTGCGGGCGGTGGCGCCGCTCGGTTCCAGGTCGCGCAGCTCGCGCCGCACCGGCGGCAGCACGCCCCGGCCCATGATCTCGGCGTAGCGCCGGCCCGGGATCGCATCCTCCGGGCTGAGGGCATGGAGGTGGCGGAACTTCGAGTTGCAGAGGACGAGGCGGTTGCCGGTGTCCCAGAGCACGAAGGCCTCGGAGATGGCCTCGACTGCGTCGCGCAGGCGCATGTCGGCGGTGGCGTTGAGCTCTGCGAGGTTGCGCTGCTCGGTGACGTCGAGGGCGATGCCGACGAGGTGGCGGCCCCCGTCGATCGTATCCGGCACGATCTCGGCCCGCATCCGCATCCAGACCCAGTTTCCGGTGGCGCCGCGCACCCGGAACTCGTGGTCGACGGTGGACTGGCTCGCGGCGAGGTGCCGGGCGAGGCTGTAGAGGTCGCCGTCGTCGGGATGCACCAGGGCGTTGACGTCGCCGAAGGACAGGAACTCGCGCTCGCGGTGATAGCCCAGCAGCGCGTACATCGAGTCGGACCAGTAGATCCGCCCGCGCGGGATGTCCCAGTCCCAGAGGCCGCAGCGACCGCGGCCGAGGGCGGTGTCGAGGCGCTGCTTGATCTCCTCGCAGACCCGGTCGACGGCGTAGGCCCGGCGGGTCTGCAGGGCGTAGGCGATGCCGGTGCCGATGATGACCAGGGCGGCGGCGCCGAGGAGGATCGCCTGGTTGCGCATCCGCGTGGTCCAGGCGGCGGTGATGGCGGTGAGCGGCTGGAGCACCGCGACCTGGCCGCGCCCGGCGGGCAGGTTGCGCAGCGCCGCGATCACCACGGAGCCGTCCGCCAGGGTCACGGTCATCACGCCGGCGCTCTCGCCCAGGGTGGAGAGCGCCTGCATCTCCCCGAGATGCTGGGTCAGGGTGCGGCGGGGGCCGGGCAGGGGCGGATTGGCCGCCACGATGACGTCGTTGGGCGAGATCAGCAGGATCTGGCGACCGGCATGGAGCAGGCCCGGCGGCAGCAGGGCGCCGAGGTTGCGGTGGGCCGCCTCGCCCTTGGCCTCACCGTCGATGTCGACACCGGCGAAGGCTGCCGCGGCGAGGCGGGTCACCGCCTCCACGTCGGTGGTGGCCGCCCGGATCACCTCCTCGCGCTGGGCCTGCAGCAGCATGGCCGCCACCGCGCCGAGGCAGATCAGGAACGTGGCGAAAAGCGCCGGCAGGGCGAAGCGCAGCCAGGTCTCGGCACGCACGAAACGGACATGAGCGGCGTGTTGCGGCCGGTGGATGCCAAGAATCGTATCCGCGCGCGCGGAGAGGGAAGCGGAATCCGCCTCCAGCATGGACTAACTCCGCCGTTGGGATTTGTGCACCGGGAAGGCGGGGCTGCCCCGCTTTCCGAATCGTATACGATTCAACATTTCCGGTGGGGTTTTGTCCACGCGTTTTTTCCGGCCACGCTTGACTCCCGAGGCGAATCTGGGGCGCGGAATCGACGTCGGGAGAGGCCGAAAAAACGATTCTGTTCAGGCACTTGCTAGCCGGCTAGGGTCCGCTCGAGGATGTCCCCGACGTCCCGTGACAGACCGGCAACAGCGCGAATTTTCAGCAATGTGGATTCGGCCCGTCCGCGCCGCTCCGGCTCCATCATCCGCCACGATCCGAAGGCCGTCAGGAGGCGCGCGGCCACCTGCGGGTTGGTCTTGTCGAGGGCCAGAACCGTCTCTGCCACAAGGGCATAGCCGGCGCCGTCGGGGCGGTTGAACTGGGTCGGGTTGCCCATGCTGAAGCTGCCGATCAGGGACCGGACGCGGTTCGGATTGGTCATCGAGAAGGCAGGGTGATTCTGCAGCCGGCGGATGCGCTCGGGGGTTTCGGCCTCGGGAATCCCGGCCTGGATCGCCAGCCACTTGTCGAGGACCAGGGGTTCGGCGCGGTAGGTCTCGGCGAATCGGTCGAGCGCCGATTCGCGCTCGGGCCCCGGAACCTGGGACAGGACCGCGAGGGCCGCGAGGCGGTCGGTCATCGTCGTCGCCGCCGCCATCTGGTGCGCGGCGAGGAGGGTCGCGGAATCCGGGTCGGCCGCCGCCACGAGGTCGAGGGCGGCGTTGCGAAAGGCGCGCCGGCCGGCGGCCGCGGCCTCGGGACTGAACGGCGTGCCGGGCGCGTCCGCCAGCGCATCGCGCAGGGCGAGGAGCTGCGGCTTCAGCCGCGTTCCCAGCGCCCGGCGCAGGGCGTGCCGGGCCCGGTGGATCGCGTCCGGGTCGATCTCCGTGGCGATCTCGTTGGCGACGTCCGCCTCGCTTGGCAGGGCGAGGACCAGGGCGGCGAAGGCCGGGTCGGCCAGGGCCTCGCCCTCCAGGAACCCGGCGAGCGCCGCGCCGAACCCCTCCGCCCCGGCCTCCGGCAGGGTGCCCGCGCGGGTCCCCTGCACGAGTAGGCGCATGGCCACGCTCTGGGCCGCCTGCCAGCGGTTGAACGGGTCGGTGTCGTGGCGCAGCAGCGTCAGCGTGTCGGCATCGGTCATCTCGATCTCGACCCGCACCGGGGCGGAGAAGCCGCGGAACAGCGAGGGCACGGGTCGCACGGGCACGTCGGTGAAGGTGAGGTTGTCGCTGGCCCGGTCGAGCACGAACACGCCATCCGCGACCCGGTCGCTCGCCACATCGAGGGGGCCATCCGGACCGATCAGGCCGAGGCGGATCGGGATCACCAGGGGCGGGGCGTCGGCCGCGCCGGGCAGACTCTGGCGGAAGGCGAGGCTGTAGGTCCGGGCCTCCGCATCGTAGCGGCCCTGCACCGCCACCCGTGGCGTGCCGGGGCGCGCGTACCAGCGGGCGAAGGCGTCGAGGTCGCGGCCGGAGGTGGCCGCGAAGGCGGCGAGGAAATCCTCCACCGTCGCGGCGGTGCCGTCATTGTCGGTGAAGTAGCGGTCCATCCCGGCCCGGAAGGCGTCCGCGCCGAGGAGCGTGCGCAGCATCCGCACGATCTCGGCGCCCTTCTCGTAGACGGTGGCCGTGTAGAAGTTGTTGATCTCGGTGTAGTGCCGCGGCCGCACCGGGTGGGCCAGCGGCCCCGCATCCTCGGGGAACTGGCGCGCCCGCAGGGTGCGGACCTCGCCGATGCGATGCACCGCGCGGGAGCGCATGTCGGACGAGAATTCCTGATCGCGGAAGACCGTCAGGCCCTCCTTGAGGCAGAGCTGGAACCAGTCGCGGCAGGTGATGCGGTTGCCGGTCCAGTTGTGGAAGTACTCGTGCGCGATGATCGCCTCGATGGCGGCGTAGTCCGCGTCGGTGGCCGTCTCGGGCGAGGCGAGGACGTAGCGGTCGTTGAAGATGTTGAGGCCCTTGTTCTCCATCGCGCCCATGTTGAAGTCCGAGACCGCGACGACGTTGAAGACGTCGAGGTCGTAGGCGCGGCCGAAAGCGGTCTCGTCCCAGGCCATCGAGCGCGCCACCGCGTCGAGGGCGTAGTCGGCCCGCTCCGCCTTGCCGGGCTCGACATAGACGGCGAGCTCCACCGTACGGCCCTCGCTGGTGGTGAAGGGGCGCCGGACGCGGTCGAGGCGGCCCCCCACCAGGGCGAACAGGTAGGCGGGCTTCGGGTGGGGATCGTGCCAGATCGCGTAGTGGCGGCCGGGGCCGGCCGCGCCGGAGTCCACCCGGTTGCCGTTGCCGAGCAGCACCGGCGCCGCCTCGCGATCGGCTTCGATCCGCGTGGTGTAGACCGCCATCACGTCGGGCCGGTCGAGGAAGTAGGTGATCCGCCGGAAGCCGTCGGCCTCGCACTGGGTACAGTAGACGCCGTTCGAGCGGTACAGCCCCATCAGCTTGGTGTTGGCGCTCGGATCGATCCGGGTCTCGATGCCGAGGGAGAAGGGGCCCGCCGGCGGGCGGTGCAGGGTCAGGCCGGAGGGCGCGAGGCTGTAGGCCTCGGGCGCGAGGTCGGCGCCGTCGAGGGTGAGGCGCTCCAGCACCAGGTCCTCGCCGTCGAGGACGAGCGGAGCGCCGGGGTGCCCGGCCGGGTTGGGCGCCAGGCTGAGCCGGGCCCGGACGCGGGTCTCGGTGGGGTGCAGGGCGACGTCGAGATCCACCGTGTCGATCCGGTAGTCGCTGGGGCGGTAATCCTCCAGGCGGATCGGGATCGGGGCTTCGGTGCGCATGCGGATTCCTCAGGCTGGGCCCCCACTGTGCTGGGTGCGCCGCGGCGGCGCAACGCGCAGGGACGCCGGCGCGTTGACGCGCGCCCCGCGTTGACGCCCGACGGCGCCGGACCACATAGGCGCTAGTCCCTCGGAGAGCTCCAACCCATGCGATTCCTGCACACCATGGTCCGCGTCGCGGACCTCGACCGCGCCCTCGACTTCTACGTGACCACCTTCGGGCTGCAGGAGGTGCGGCGCGTCGACAACGAGAAGGGCCGCTTCACCCTCGTGTTCCTCGCCGCCCCCGACGATGCCGGCACGGCCAAGGAGACCCAGGCGCCCGTGATCGAGCTGACCCACAACTGGGATCCCGAGACCTACTCGGGCGGGCGCAATTTCGGCCACCTCGCCTACGAGGTCGACGACATCTACGCGTTCTGTGCCAAGCTGCAGGCCGCCGGGGTCACGATCAACCGCCCGCCCCGCGACGGCAACATGGCCTTCGTGAAGTCCCCCGACGGCATCTCGATCGAGCTGCTGCAGAAGGGCCCGGCCAAGCCGCCGCAGGAGCCCTGGTCCTCCATGGAGAACACCGGCTCCTGGTAGGTGCCGCACGGGACGAACGCCCCCGGTGGGGTCGTTCGTCCCGGTTACGGGCGCCCGCCCTTAAGCGCTGCCGGTCTCCGGCGCGGGCGTGATGCCGAGCTGGCTCAGCTTGGCGGCCACGATCTCGATCGGCCGGCGCAGCTTCAGGCTCATGACCGAGACCGGGATGCCCTCGCGGGCCATCTCGGTGAGTTGCTGGACGGATTCGAGCGTCCAGGCCGTATCGTTCGTCGCCATCGCGTCCTCCTGATCCGTTGCGGGCCGGGATCCTGTCGGGTTCGGGACCCCGGATGGTCCCTGGCGGCGCCGGGCCTGCCGGTGCGCCAGCCCTGGTGACGTGGCGCGGGCCGCGGGCGCCGCAAGCGGCGTGGCCAAAATCTCGGCATAATCCCGGCATGCCGTTCCGGGCGGCATCCGGCGCGCCGTCGTCCGGGGCCTTGACCCCCGGCCCGTGCCCGGCGCACACCCGCGCCGGATCAGTCGGCCGGGCGGCCGCTCCGGGCCGCGAGGCTCCGGGGAGGAAAGTCCGGGCTCCATGGAGAGACGGTGCCGGATAACGTCCGGCGGGGGCGACCCCAGGGACAGTGCCACAGAGAGCAGACCGCCACGGATCGGCTTCGGCCGGCCCGCGGTAAGGGTGAAAGGGTGCGGTAAGAGCGCACCGCGGACGCGGCAACGCGGACGGCACGGCAAACCCCACCGGGAGCAAAACCGAATAGGGGCGACACGGCGGGCCTCACGGTCCGTCAGGCCCTCTCTCCAGGCCCGTCGCCCGGGTTGGTTGCTCGAGGCGGTCGGCAACGATCGTCCCAGAGGAATGGCCGCCACGTCCGGGGACCGCGAGGTCTCCGGGCCCTACAGAACCCGGCTTATAGGCCGGCTGATCCCCCCATGGTCCCGCGACGAAGGCAGGCGCCCGGGCATCCGGGCGTGCCTCGCGCCGGTCGTCGAGTGCGCAGCGGAACGCTGGCGCCATCGTGCATCGGGAAACCGCTTTGCGGGCGAAAACTTACGCTCGGTTAACCTTGCTGAGGTCTGATCGTCCCGAGCCGCTCCCCCTCGGCCAGGTTCGTTGACGGCGCTCAGAGGCCCATGGTACCCCGATTCATCCCGTCAACGGCGATTTTCGGATCGACGGACGCAGCCTGTCCCAGGCAGGCCGGTGTCCGCATGCGCGGTCGCGTCACGCGTCGACCCGGAGACGCCCCGTCTCTCCGAGCCGCGCCTGCGCGCTCCAGCCCCGTGGAAGGGACGCATGCGCCGCATCAGTCCGGTCGAGTCCTCGCTCCGTCTCCGCGCCCGTCCGGAGTCCGCCCCCAGGCCCGCGCGATCGCCGCGCGCCGGGGTTGCCCGATGACGCGCGCCCCCCGCGAGGCGCGGGTGAGCCGGTCCATCGACGGGGCGCCGCACGTCCCCGTCCTGCTGGCGGAAGTTCTCGACTCCCTCGACCTGCCGGGCCGGGCGCTGGCCGTCGACGGCACCTTCGGGGCGGGCGGCTACACCCGCGCGATGCTCAAGGCCGACCCGGCCGTTCACGTTCTGGCGATCGACCGCGACCCCGGCGCCATCGCGGGCGGTGCGCCCCTGGTGGCCGAGGCCGGCGGGCGCCTGACCCTGGTCCCGGGCCGCTTCGGCGGGCTCGACGCCTGCGTGCGGGACGCCGGTCACGCCTCCGCCGACGCGGTCGTCCTCGATATCGGCGTCTCGTCGATGCAGATCGACCAGCCCGAGCGCGGCTTCTCCTTCCGCAACGACGGCCCCCTCGACATGCGCATGGAGCGGGCCGGGCCGAGTGCGGCCGACCTCGTCAACGAGTCCGAGGAAGCCGACCTCGCCGACATCATTTTCCACTACGGCGAGGAGCGCCGCTCCCGCGCCGTCGCCCGGGCGATCCTCGAGGCGCGCCGCAAGGGCCGCATCGAGACCACCGCGGCCCTCGCCGACATCGTCGCCAGCGTGGTCTGGGCGGACCCGGCCAGCGGCATCCACCCGGCGACCCGGACCTTCCAGGGCCTGCGCATCGCGGTGAACGACGAGCTCGGCGAGCTCGTGCAGGCGCTCCACGCCGCGGAGCGCATCCTGCGCCCCGGCGGCCGCCTCGCGGTGGTGACCTTCCACTCGCTGGAGGACCGGATCGTGAAGCAGTTCTTCTCGGCCCGCAGCGGCCGGGCGGCCCAGGCCTCCCGCCACCTGCCGAGCCTGGAAGCGCCGGCTCCGCGCAGCTTCGCGGCCGTGACCAAGGGCCCGGTCCTGCCCGGCGAGGCCGAGACCGCCGCCAATCCCCGCGCCCGCTCGGCCAAGCTGCGCGCGGTGGAACGCACGGACGCCCCCGTGCCCGCCCCCCTGGCCGCCATCGAGACCCTGGCCGCGCTGCCCGCGCGGATCGGTCGGAGCGGAGGAGCGCGCCGGTGATCCGTTTGCTCAACCTGATCGCGGTGCTCGGCCTGATCGGCTCGGCGATCTACGCCTACTCGATCAAGTACGACACGCTCTACCAGGCCGGGCAGGTCTCGAAGGCCCAGACCCAGCTGAAGAAGGAGCGCCAGGCCATCGCGGTGCTGCGCGCCGAGTGGCAGCTGCTGACCCGCCCGGACCGGCTCCAGGCGGCGGTGGAGCGCTACCTCGCCCTCGAGCCCATCGGCACCGCCCATCTCGGCCGCCTCGTCGACCTGCCGGCGCGGCCCGACCGCGGCGACGAGATCGGCCGGCTGCTGGCCGCCACGGCGACGCCGAAGGAAAAGCCGGTGGCCGGGCGCGGCGGCGACGAGCCGCGCACCACCGGCAGCATCACGCCGCGCACCACCACGACCAGAACCCCGACCACGACTTCGAGGTAGTGCCCGTGTCCGAAGTCCCGCCGCCCGGCCAAGACCCGATTTCCCCCCGAGACCTCGACCCCGCCGCCGAGCCGACCCCCGCGCCCGCCGAGGCGAGCGCGGCGCCGGACGCGATCCAGGTCGAGCGGACGCGGCTGGAGCCGGCCGCCGAGGGCGTGGCGCCGCCGGCCCTGTCGAAGCGCGCCTGGGTCGCCCGCAACGCGCGGGCGATGTTCCACCTCGCCATCGAGCGCTCCTACACCCGCGTCGGCCTCGTTGGCCTCGCCTTCACCCTGGTCTTCGCCACCATCGGCGGGCGCCTGATCCTGGGCGCCGCCTTCCCGGAGGCGGATAACGGCGACCGCCGGATCGCGGCCGCCGCCACCACGGCGATCCGCCCCGACATCGTCGACCGCAACGGCGAGATCCTCGCCACCGACATCCGCACGGTCTCGATCTTCGCCGAGCCGCGCAACATCTACGACAAGGACGAGGCGGTCGAACTCCTCACCGCCGTGCTGCCGCAGATCAATGCCACCGAGCTGCGCGCCAAGCTCTCCACCAAGAAGGGCTTCGTCTGGGTCAAGCGCGAGATCACCCCGAAGCAGCAGGCGGAGGTCCACCGCCTCGGCATCCCGGGCGTGGGCTTCCTGCCCGACCACAAGCGCGTCTACCCGAACGGGGTCGCGGCGGCGCACATTCTCGGCGTGACCAACCTCGACAACATCGGCATCGCCGGCATCGAGAAGTATATCGACAACCAGGGCAACAAGGCGCTCAACGATTTCGGCCTCGTGGCCAAGCAGACCGACCTGAAGCCGATCCAGCTCTCCATCGACCTGCGGGCGCAGTTCGCCGTGCGGGACGAGCTCGCCTGGGGCCTCGACCACTTCAAGGCCAAGGCCGCCGCCGGCATGATCCTCGACGTCCAGACCGGCGAGGTGATCGCGCTCGCCTCCCTGCCGGACTTCGACCCGAACGACCCGGCGGACGCGCTCAACCCCGACCGCATCAACCGCATGAACGTCGGCGTCTACGAGATGGGCTCGACCTTCAAGGCGATGACCCTGGCGATGGCGCTGGATTCCGGCAAGTTCAACGTCAACTCGACCTTCGACACCCGCGGTGGCGTGCTGAACTGGGGCCGCCAGAAGATCCACGAGTACCACGGCACCAACCGCGTCATCACCATGCCGGAGGTGTTCACCCACTCGTCGAACATCGGCTCGGCCAAGATGGCCCTGGGCATCGGCGTGCCGGGCCACAAGGCCTTCCTGAAGAAGATGGGCCTGACCGACCGGATGCGCACGGAGCTGCCAGAGAGCGCCGAGCCCATCGTCCCGCCGCGCTGGACCGAGATCAACACCATCACCATCGCGTTCGGACACGGCCTCGCGGTGGCGCCGATCCAGGCGACGGCGGCGGTGGCGGCCATCGCCAATGGCGGCTTCCTGATGACCCCGACCTTCCTCAAGACCACGGCCGAGGAGGCGATGGCCAAGGCCACCCGCGTGCTCAAGCCCGAGACCAGCGAGGCGATGCGCTTCATCATGCGCCTCAACGCCGTCGAGGGCTCGGCCAAGAAGGCGGCGATCCCGTACTACTTCGTGGGCGGCAAGACCGGCACCGCCGAGAAGGTGATCCACGGCCGCTACGTGAAGAACCGCCTGTTCACGACCTTCATGGCCGCCGCCCCCATGAACAACCCGAAATACCTCTTCGTCACCATCATGGACGAGCCCCAGGGCCTGCCGGAATCCGGCGGCTACGCCACCGCCGCCTGGAATTCCGGCGTCGTCACCGGCCGGGTGATCGAGCGCGTCGCCCCGGTGCTCGGCCTGCCGCCGCAGTTCGATCCGCCGGTGAAGCCCTTCCCCCTGATGGTGAAGCTCGGCGCCTACCACGCCACGCAGGTGGACGGACGATGAGCGGGCCGACCCCGGGCGGAGAGAGGACCCTCGGCGGGCTCTTTCCCGAGGCGGAGGCCGGCCTCGCCGACCTGCCCGTCGCGGGGCTCACGGCCGATTCGCGCAAGGTCGCGCCGGGTTTCGTCTTCGTCGCCGTGCCGGGCACCGTCGCCGATGGCCGCCGCTTCGCCGCGGGCGCCGCGGCGGCCGGCGCCGTGGCGGTGGTGAGCGAGGGGGCGCGGCCGAAGGGACTCGACGCGGGCGTGCCCTACCTCGCCGTGGCGGATGTGCGCCGCAGCCTCGCCCTCGCGGCCCGGGCCTTCTCGGGCCGGCAGCCGGCGCAGGTGGTGGCGGTGACGGGGACGAGCGGGAAGAGCTCGGTCACGGATTTCGTGCGCCAGATCCTGGCCCGCCTCGGCGCCGAGGCTGCGAGCCTCGGCACGGTCGGCATCGTCACCAACCGGGGCGCCACCTACGGCTCCCTGACGACCCCCGATCCGGTGACCCTGCACGCCACCCTGGCGCGGCTCGCGGAGGACGGCATCGCATACCTGGCGATGGAGGCCTCCTCCCACGGGATCGAGCAGCGCCGCCTCGACGGGGTCGCGCTCGCCGCGGTCGGCTACACCAATCTCGGGCGCGACCATCTCGACTACCACGCCACCATGGACGACTACCTGGCGGCCAAGCTGCGGTTGTTCACGACCCTGGCGCAGCCCGGCATCCCGGCGGTGATCAACATCGACGGCGCCTATGCCGACGTCGTGGTGGCGGCCGCCGCCGCCCGCGGTCTCGACGTTCACACCACGGGATCCAAGGGCGACACCGTGCGGCTGCTCTCGGCCCGCACCGAGGGCTTCCACCAGCACCTCGCCATCCAGGCACCCGGTCCCGCGGGCCGGCTGGAGAATTATACGGTGCGCCTGCCCCTGGTCGGCGGCTTCCAGGTGGAGAACGCGCTCCTGGCCGCCGGCCTCGTGCTGGCGACCCCCGCCGGCCGGGCCGACCCCGCCGGCGTCGTCGCCGCCCTCGACCACCTCACCGGCGTCCCGGGCCGGATGGAGCGGATCGGCGAGGCCAATGGCGGCCTCTGCCTCGTGGACTACGCCCACAAGCCCGAAGCCCTCGCGGGCGTGCTGACCGCCCTGCGCCCCTTCGCGACCGGGCGCCTGCGCCTCGTCTTCGGTTGCGGCGGCGACCGCGACACCGGCAAGCGCCCGATCATGGGTGCCATCGCGGCCGCGCAGGCCGATGCCGTCATCGTCACCGACGACAACCCGCGCAGCGAGGCCCCGGCCGCGATCCGCGCCGCCATCCTGGCCGCCGCCCCGGGGGCCGTCGAGATCGGCGACCGGGCCGAGGCGATCCGCACCGCCGTGCGGGCGCTGGAGCCCGGCGACGTGCTCGTGGTGGCCGGCAAGGGCCATGAAACCGGCCAGATCGTGGGGTCACAGGTCCTGCCCTTCTCGGACCACGACGTCCTCCGGGCTGCGATCGCGGAACGCTCAGCATGATCCCAACGTCCCCGCTCTGGACCCCCGAAGCCCTGGAAGCCGCCACCGGCGGCACCCTCCTGGGAGCGGGCAGGCCGATCACCGGCGCCTCC
The DNA here is from genome assembly GCF_056680125.1 of Methylobacterium sp. BI1. Taxonomy (NCBI): domain Bacteria; kingdom Pseudomonadati; phylum Pseudomonadota; class Alphaproteobacteria; order Hyphomicrobiales; family Methylobacteriaceae; genus Methylobacterium; species Methylobacterium sp. BI1. Next base: position 1,354,325 of record NZ_CM155267.1, read on the forward strand.
ATCGATACCCGCACGCTGGAGCCGGGCGACCTGTTCTTCGCCATCCGGGGCGAGGCCCGCGACGGGCACGACTTCGTCCCGGCCGCCCTGGGGCGCGGGGCCGGCGCGGCCGTGGTCGCCGCCGACCGGGCGCCGGACTTCGCCGAGGCCGGGCCGGTGCTGGCCGTCTCGGGTGTGGGCGACGACCCGGTCCTCGACGCCATGCGGGCCCTCGGCGCCGCGGCCCGGGCCCGCACCGACGCGGGCATCGTCGCGGTGACGGGGTCGGTCGGCAAGACCGGGACCAAGGAGGCCCTGCGCCACGTCCTCTCCGCGCAGGGGGCGACGCACGCCTCCATCGCCTCCTACAACAACCACTGGGGCGTGCCCCTGACCCTGGCGCGCATGCCGGCCGAGACGCAGTTCGGCGTGTTCGAGATCGGCATGAACCACGGGGGCGAGATCGTGCCGCTCACCGCCTTGGTGCAGCCCGACATCGCCCTGATCACCACGGTCGAGCCCGTCCATATCGAGCACTTCGCCTCCGTCTCGGCCATCGCCGACGCCAAGGGCGAGATCTTCTCCGGCCTGAAAGCCGGCGGCACCGCGATCCTCAACCGCGACAACCCGCATTACGCCCGCCTCCTCGCCCATGCCCAGGCCTCCCGGGCCGGCCGGGTCGTCAGCTTCGGCGAGCACCCGGAGGCGGATGTCCGCGCCCAGCGCATCGTGCTGCGCCCCGACCTCTCGGTGGTCGACGCGGTGGTGATGGGCATTCCGGTGACCTACCAGCTCGGCACGCCGGGCCGGCACACGGCGATGAATTCCCTCGGCGTGATGGCGGTGGTGCATGCGCTCGGCGCCGACCTCGCCCGCGCGGCCCTGTCGCTGGCGGCCCTGCGCCCGCCCGTCGGCCGCGGCGAGCGCACCGCCCTGGCGATCGGGGAGGGCGAGGCCTTCCTCGTCGACGAGAGCTACAACGCCAACCCGGCCTCGATCCGCGCCGCCCTGGCGACGCTCGCCGGCATCGAGACCGGCCCGCGCGGCCGTCGCATCGCGGTGCTGGGCGACATGCTGGAGCTCGGACCGGAGGGCGAGGCCCACCATCGCGACCTCGCCGGACCGGTGGAGGCCGCCAAGGTCGACCTCGTCTTCACGGCCGGCCCGCTGATGCGCAACCTGTTCGAGGCCCTGCCGGTGAGCCGGCGCGGCGCCTCCGCGGCGACCTCCGCCGACCTGCTCGAACCCGTGCTCTCGGCCCTGCGCCCCGGGGACGCCGTGATGGTGAAGGGCTCGAACAGCATCCGCATGGGCCGGATTGTCGAAGCGCTCAAAGCCCGTTACGCGAACGCCCAAGCCGAAACGCCGCGCGCCGCCGCGCGCTGAGGCGACCGTCATCACGGCCGGGGAGGGGGCGCGGCGCGCCCCCGGTCTCCGGCCGATTCCGAATCGAACCACGGCCGGGTGCTGGATGCTGTATCTCCTGTCGGACTTGAGCGGCACCGTCTCCGCCCTCAACGTCTTCCGCTACATCACCTTCCGCACCGGCGGCGCGCTGTTCACCGCGGGCCTGTTCGTGTTCTGGTTCGGCCCGCTGATCATCTCCTCGCTGCGCCTGCGCCAGGGCAAGGGCCAGCCGATCCGCGAGGACGGCCCCCAGTCCCACCTGCTGACGAAGCGCGGCACCCCGACCATGGGCGGCCTGATGATCCTGGCCGGCTGCGTGGTGGCGATCCTGCTCTGGGCCAACCCGCGCAACCACTACGTCTGGGTCACCCTGGCGGTGACGCTCGGCTTCGGCGCGATCGGCTTCTACGACGACTACCTCAAGGTGACGAAGCAGTCGCACAAGGGCTTCTCGGGCAAGTTCCGCCTGCTGCTCGAGGCCTGCATCGCCATCGCCGCCTGCGTGCTGATCTCGGTCTACTCGGCGCCGACCCTGCAGAACCAGCTCGCCTTCCCGATCTTCAAGGACGCGCTCCTGAACCTCGGCTGGTTCTACGTGCTGTTCGCCGCCTTCGTGATCGTCGGCGCCGGCAACTCGGTGAACATGACCGACGGCCTCGACGGCCTCGCCATCGTGCCGGTGATGATCGCCTGCGGCACCTTCGGCGTCATCGCCTACCTCGTCGGCAACGTCTTCACTGCGGGCTACCTGCAGGTGAACTACGTCCGCGACACCGGCGAGCTCGCGGTGGTCTGCGGCGCGGTGATCGGGGCGGGGCTCGGCTTCCTCTGGTTCAACGCGCCCCCCGCCCAGGTCTTCATGGGCGATACCGGCTCCCTGGCGCTGGGCGGCCTCCTCGGCACCATCGCGGTGGCGACGAAGCACGAGATCGTCCTGGCCGTGGTCGGCGGCCTGTTCGTCCTGGAGATGATGTCGGTGATCATCCAAGTCGCCTCGTTCAAGCTGACGGGCAAGCGGGTCTTCCGCATGGCGCCGATCCACCACCATTTCGAGCAGAAGGGCTGGAAGGAGCCGCAGGTCGTGATCCGGTTCTGGATCATCGCCGTGATCCTGGCGCTCGCCGGCCTCGCCACCCTGAAGCTGCGCTGAGCCGGTCACCATGACGCCCGTCACCACCTTCGCCGGCCAGAAGGTCGCCCTGTTCGGCCTCGGCGGCTCCGGCCTCGCCACCGTCCGCGCGCTGATCGCCGGGGGCGCCGACGTGCTGGCCTGGGACGACAGCCCGGAGAGCACGGGCCGGGCCCGCCACCAGGGCATCACGGTCTTCGACCTGCGGGAGGCCGACTGGAGCGGCTTCTCGGCGCTCATCCTCGCCCCCGGCGTGCCCCTGACCCATCCGGTCCCGCACTGGACCGTCGGGAAGGCCGCCGAGGCCGGCATCCCGGTGATCGGCGACATCGAGCTGTTCTGCCAGGAGCGCCGGGCGCGGGCGCCGGGCGCGCCCTTCGTGGCCATCACGGGCACCAACGGCAAGTCGACCACCACGGCGCTGATCGCCCACATCCTGGCCTCCGCCGGGCGCGACGTGCAGATGGGCGGCAATATCGGCACCGCGATCCTGTCCCTGGAACCCCCGGCGCCGGACCGGATCCACGTGATCGAACTGTCCTCGTTCCAGATCGACCTGACGCCGAGCCTCGATCCGAGCCTCGGCATCCTGCTCAACATCACGCCCGACCACCTCGACCGCCACGGGACGCTGGACGCCTACGCCGCCATCAAGGAGCGACTGGTGGCGGGCGCCAACCGCGCCATCGTGGGCATCGACGACGACCTCAGCCGCGCCATCGCCGACCGGCGGACCGGCCCCTGCGTGCGGATCCACGTGGGCATGCCCGAGGCGGGCTTCGACGGCCTGTCGGCCCGGGACGGGACGGTGTTCGACGCCGACGGCACGCCCATCGCCGACCTCGCCGGGATCGGGTCGCTGCGCGGGGCCCATAACTGGCAGAACGCCGCGGTGGCCGCCGCCTGCGTCCGGGCCCTCGGGATCGGCGATGCCGAACTCGTCGCCGGCCTGCGCAGCTTCCCCGGCCTGCCCCACCGCATGGAGGAGGTCGGCCGGCGCGGGCGCGTGCTCTTCGTCAACGACTCGAAGGCGACCAACGCCGATTCCACCGAGAAGGCGCTCACCGCCTTCCACGACATCCACTGGATCCTCGGCGGCAAGGCCAAGGAGGGCGGCATCGCCCCCCTGGCGCCTCTCTTCGGCCGGGTGGCCCATGCCTACCTGATCGGCGCGGCCAGCGACGCCTTCGCCGCGACCCTGGAGGGCCGGGTGCCCTACACGGCCTGCGGCACCCTGGCGGTCGCCACCGCCCTGGCGGCCGAGGCCGCGGCCGCGTCGGAGGCGGCCGAGCCCGTGGTGCTGCTCTCGCCGGCCTGCGCCTCCTACGACCAGTTCCGGAGTTTCGAGGATCGTGGGGATCAATTCCGGAATCTGGTGCGCGGGCTGCCCTGAGGCCGGCCGCGCGCGGATTCGCGTTCCAAATTCTCAATCATTGTCGCGTCCCATCACGGGCTCGTAGCGCGGTCCCGCCCTGTCGGCGGCGCGGTGATGGGTTGAGTGCATGGCGTTCACGATGGCACCCGGCGCGTCGCGCTGGCAGGCGGGAGCCTGGGCTCACATCCCCGTCCTGCACGTACTCCGGCGCTTCGCGACGCTGCTTCTCGTCGCCTTCATCTTCTTCGCCTGCTTCGCCTTCTCGGACACCTCGCCCTACGACGTGGTGGCGATCCCCACCATCGTGCTCTGGCTCTGCCTCGGCCTGCGCCTGCACCGGGGCGTGGTGCCGCTGCTCGGGCTGCTGATCCTCTACGTCGGTGCGATCACGGTGGCGCTGCTGCCCTATATCGACCAGCCCCTGCCGGTGACCTGGACGATCCAGCTCGCCTACCTCGCCATTACGGGCGTGTTCTTCGCGATGCTGTTCTCCGACGACACGCAGGCGCGGATGGAGCTGGCGCTCAAGACCTTCGTGGCGAGCTGCCTGCTGTCCAGCGCATTCGGCATCGTCGGTTATTTCGGGTTCATCCCCACCGAGGACCTGTTCTACAAGTACGGCCGCGCCTCGGGCACCTTCCAGGACCCGAACGTCTTCGGTTCGTTCCTGACGCTCGGCGCCCTCTACCTGATGCACGGCCTCCTCCTCGGCACCAGCCGGCGGCCGATCCTCGCGTCCGCGATCCTGATGGTGATCGTGGCGGGCATCTTCCTGTCGTTCTCGCGCGGCTCCTGGGCGGGCTCGCTCATCGCCGTCGCCGTGATGGTCGGCAGCGTCTACACCACCACCCCGTCGGTGCGCCTGCGCCGCCGCATCGTCACCCTGACGGTGCTGGCCCTGGTGGCCACGGCGGTCGCCATCGTCGGCCTGCTCTCGATCGGCGACACCGCCGAGATGTTCTCCAAGCGCGCCGCGGTCACGCAGGACTACGATACCGGCGAGACCGGGCGCTTCGGCAACCAGCTGCGCGGCCTCAACATGCTGGTGGACGAACCCCTCGGCATGGGACCCCTGCGCTGGCGCCTGATCTTCGCGCTCGAACCGCACAACACCTATATCGGCAGCTTCGCCAATGGCGGCTGGCTCGCCGGCGTCACCTTCATCGGCCTCGTCCTGACGACGAGCGTCGTCGGCTTCCGCCTGATGCGCCGCGACACGCCCTATCGCCGCCACGCCCAGATCGTCTGGCCGGCCCTGCTGATGTTCTTCCTGCAGGCCTTCCAGATCGACATCGAGAAGTGGCGCCATGTCTACATGATGCTGGGCATGATCTGGGGGCTCGAGGCCGCCCGCCTGCGCTGGCTGTCCGGTTGGCGTGGGGCCGAGGGACGGACGTACCCGTAGGCGTCTCTTACGGAGGCGCGCGGAGAGGCCCGCATCCGGCTCGGGTCAGTCCGGCTGCGCCTGCGCGTCGTCCGCCGCCTCGGTTTCCTCCGGCTCCGGATCGGCCGTCCAGGTCGTCGCGAAGGCGGCGAGGTGGCGGGCATCCGCGAAGGCCAGGACGGTGACGGCCCGGTCCGCCGGCATGCCGCCGGGATAGGGCGACAGTAGCACCTTCTCCTCGGACAGTTTCGCCCCCGGCGCGTGCGCGGCGAGCCAGGCCTCCGCCTCGTCCGACAGGCGCGACGGGTCGGCCGCGTCGCGCGCCCGGGAATCGCCGCGCAGGACGAGGACGTAGGAGCCGAGCGCCGGATTGCGCTGCTGCACCGCTTTTACGATGTCGAGAAACATGCCGATCGGTTCCCAGTTGTGCTCAGTGCAGCTTCACGCGCGACTCGGTGCGCCGGGTCAGGGCCCGTGCGACCGCATCGAGGGTGGTCTTGACCGTGCCGTGCAGGGCCTGCTCGTGCATCTTGTACAGCGAGCGGTACATCATCCGGGCGAACAGCCCGGCGATGAACATGTTCTTGCCCTTGATGAACCCCATCAGGCTGCCGACCGTCGAGTATTCACCCAGCGAGACCAGCGAGCCGAAGTCGCGGTACTTGAAGGCTTTCAGCGGCTTGCCGGCCATCTTGTCGGGGATGATCTTGATGAGGTGCGAGGCCTGCTGGTGCGCCGCCTGGGCGCGGGGCGGGATCGGCGTGTCGGAGCCCTTCTCCACGAGGTAGGCGCAGTCGCCCATCGCGAAGATGTCGGGGTCGCGGGTGGTCTGCAGGGTCGGCGTGACCACGAGCTGGTTGTTGCGCGTGGTCTCGAGACCGCCGATCTCGTGCAGGAAGGGCGGCGCCTTCACGCCGGCGGCCCAGACCACCAGCTCGGAGGGGATGAAGCCGCCATCGGCGAGCTGGACGCCGTCGGGACGGACCTCGGTGACCCGGGCCGCGGTCCGGACCTCGACGCCGATCTTGTCCAGCAGCACCATCACGTCGCGGGACATGCGCTCCGGCACCGCCGGCAGGATGCGGCTCGCCGCCTCCACCAGGGTGATCTTCAGGTCCTTGGCCGGGTCGATGCGGTCGAGGCCGGTGGCGGCCACGTCGCGGGTGGTACGGTGGAGCTCGGCGGCGAGCTCGGTGCCCGTCGCCCCGGCGCCGATGACGACGACGTGGAGCTGGCCGGCCCGCACCGGTCCCGGCTGGGTATGGGCGCGCAGCATGCCGTTGATCAGGCGCTGGTGGAAGCGCACCGCCTGGCCCTGGGTGTCGAGGGCGATGGCGTTCTCCTGCACGCCGGGCGTGCCGAAGTCGTTGGTGGTCGAGCCCACCGCCATCACCAGCGTGTCGTAGGGAATCTCGCGGATCGGCGTGACCTCGCGGCCCTCGGTGTCGTGGCTGGCCGCGAGGTGGATCACCCGCTTGGACCGGTCGAGGCCGGTCATCTCGCCGATGCGGTAGCGGAAATGGTGCCGGTGGGCGTGGTGCAGGTAGTCGACCGCGTGGTGGCCGACGTCGAGGCTGCCGGCGGCGACCTCGTGCAGCAGCGGCTTCCAGATGTGGGTCCGCGCCCGGTCGACCAGGGTGACGTGCGCCTTCTGCGTGCGGCCGAGCTTATCGCCCAGTTTCGTGGCGAGCTGCAGCCCCGCCGCCCCGCCGCCGACGACGACGATGCGGTGCAGATTGTCCTCGGTTTCGCCCGGTACCATGTCGCTCAGGTCCTCGTGTGCCGCTCGGGGGCGGGTGCGTGCTCCCACGACGAGCGACGCATGTTCAGGTCAGGGTTCAGCTTAGAAGGATTGCGAATCGACCGCCATTCCCGTCACGCCGGCGCGCCCGGCTGGCGCAGGGGATGCGCCCGGGCGAAGGCGTCCTGGGCGAGGCAATCCTCGGCGATCCGGCGCACGGTCGGGAAGGGCGCCGTGTCGACGCCGAAGATGCCGGTGCCGACCCAGAGGCTGACGAGGCAGAGATCGGCGTGGCTCACCGCGTCGCCTTGCGCGTAGCGGCCGGTGCCGGGCTCCTGGGTGAGGCGGGTCTCCAGGGTCTTCAGGCCGGTCGCCATCCAGTGACGCACGAACTCGAGCATGCGCTCGCGCGGCAGGTCGTAGGTCTCCATCAGGAAGTTGCGCACCCGCGGCACGTAGAGCGGATGGGTGTCGCAGGCGACCACCTGGGCGAGGGAGCGGGCACGAGCCCGCGCGCGGGGCTCGCCCGGCAGCAGCGGCGTGGCCGGATGGACGTCCTCGAGATAGTCGAGGATGGCGAGCGACTGGATCAGCGGCGGTCCGTCGCCGTCGAAGAACGCCGGCACCGCCCCCTGCGGGTTGATCGCGAGGAACTCCGGCTTGAACTGCTCGCCGGCATCAAGGTCGAGGAAAACCTCCTCGTAGGCGATGCCCTTGAGGTTGAGGGCGACCCGGACCCGGAACGCCGCGGCCGAGCGCCAATTGCCGTACATCTTCATGCGCGCAACGTTTCCTCTTCGCGGAATCTTATCCGTCTCTTATCGGTTCGGACCACACCCGACATCGCGCCCGCCCGCAAGCCCGTTCTGGCGGCGAATGCCCGTCGAATGCACGATTTGGCAGCGCCGTGATCATCGCGCATAGGAGGGGACGAGGTGTCCATCCTCGGCCGATGAGTGACGCGATGCAGATCGAAACGCCCTACCTGATGTTCCTCGGCGACGTGCCCGATCGCCTGGCCGCCAAGACCGCCTACGGCATCAAGGACTGGCGTCCGGAGTGGTGCGTCGGCCAGCTGCGCCTGCCCGGCTGCGCCGCCGACCTCGGAATCCCGGACCTCACCCTGGCCGAGGCCGTGGCGAAGGGCTGCCGCACCCTGGTGATCGGCGTCGCCAATGCGGGCGGCGTCCTCCCCGAGCACTGGGTCGCCGAGGTGGTGGCGGCCCTGGAGGCCGGGCTCGACATCGCCAGCGGCTTGCATGCCCGCCTCGGGGCGGTGCCGGCCATCGCCGAGGCGGCCGAGCGCAACGGCCGGCAGTTGCACGACGTGCGCCACACCGCCGAGACCTTCGCCACCGGCAAGGGCACGAAGCGGCCCGGCCGCCGCCTGCTCAGCGTCGGCACCGACTGTTCGGTGGGCAAGAAGTACACCGTCCTCGCCCTGGAGCGCGGCATGCGCGAGCGCGGCCTCGACGCGGATTTCCGCGCCACCGGCCAGACCGGCGTCTTCATCTCGGGGCGCGGCGTCGCCATCGACGCGGTGGTCGCCGACTTCATCTCCGGCGCCGTCGAGTGGATCGCCCCCGCGGCCGCCCCCGACCACTGGGACCTCCTCGAGGGTCAGGGCTCGCTGTTCCACCCCTCCTTCGCCGGCGTCAGCCTCGGGCTGCTGCACGGGGCGCAGGCCGACGCCTTCGTGGTCTGCCACGAGCCGACCCGGACGACGATGCGCGGCGTCCAGCACCCCCTGCCGACGATCCGGCAGGTCATCGACCTCACCGTCCAGCTCGGGCGCCTGACCAACCCGGACATCCGCCCGGTGGGCATCGCCGTCAACACCCAGGACCTGGAGGAGGGGGCGGCCCGCACGCTGCTGGCCGCCCTCGCCCGCGCGCACGACCTGCCGGCCACCGACCCGGTCCGCTTCGGCGTCGAGGCCATCGTCGACCGGATCGTCTCCGAGTTTCCCCCGGCGGTGACGGGGGCGAGCGCGTGACCCGGCGCCTCGACGTCGCCGTCGAGTCGTTCCCGATCGCCGGGGCCTTCACCATCGCTCGGGGCAGCCGCACCGAGGCGGTGGTGGTGGTCGCCACGGTCACGGACGGGGAGGGCCGCGTCGGGCGCGGCGAGTGCGTGCCCTATGCCCGCTACGGCGAGACCGTGGAGAGCGTCGCCGCGCTGATCCGGGACCACGAGGAGGCCATCGCCATGGGGGCGACCCGGGCTGACCTGCAGGTCGGCATGAAGCCGGGCGCGGCCCGCAACGCCCTCGATTGCGCCCTGTTCGACCTGGAGGCCAAGCAGCTCGGGCGCCCGGCCTTCGCGATCGCCGGCCTGTCGGCCCCGCAGGTCGCCACCACGGCCTATACCCTGAGCCTCGGGGACCCGGAGAGCATGGCGGCGGCGGCCCGCCAGGCCGCGCACCGGCCCCTGCTCAAGGTGAAGCTCGGTGGGGTCGGCGACCCGGAGCGGATCGCCGCCGTGCGGCGCGGCGCTCCCGACGCGCGCCTCATCGTGGATGCGAACGAGGCCTGGCGGCCGGAGACGATCGAGGCCAACCTCGCGGCCTGCGTCGCCGCCGGCGTCGGCCTGATCGAGCAACCGCTGCCCGCAGGCGAGGACGCCCTCCTGGCCGAGATCGCCCGGCCGATCCCGATCTGCGCCGACGAGAGCCTGCACGACCGCGCCGGCCTCGACGCCCTCAGCCGGCGCTACGACGCCATCAACATCAAGCTCGACAAGGCCGGCGGCCTGACCGAGGCGGTGATGCTGGCCCACGAGGCGCGGGCGCGGGGCTTCTCGCTGATGATCGGCTGCATGGTCGGCACCTCCCTGGCCATGGCGCCCGCCATGCTGCTGGCCCACCACGCCGACTACGTCGATCTCGACGGTCCGCTGCTGCTGGCCCGCGACCGGGAGCCGGGCCTGCGCTTCGAGGGCAGCCTGATCCATCCGCCCGAGCCGGCCCTGTGGGGATGAGCCTGCGCGCTTCCCGCCGAAGCGCGATGGCGCGGTTTCGGGCGGCGCGCGGTTCGGACCGGCCGAGGTCCAACGACGCGGCGGGCGCGGCCGGTCCGTCGCGGACGTTCGAGGCAGGTGGGCCGATGCGCGGAGCGTCGGCCGGTGTCCGCTGCCCGCGGCCGATGCGTCGCCCATTTTGGCGCGATACGCGACCCGAACCGAGGAGCACAGGATGCGCCGGACCCTCATCGCGACCCTGATCGTCGCCTGCCTCGCCGCGGGTTGCGCCGCGACCCAGTCGGGTGGATCGAACCCGGGCCGGGACAATGCGACGTCCCTCGATCCCAGCCGTTCGCGGTCCTGCTACGGCGGCCCCGTCTACGTGCCCTGCTAGCGGGACGCGGGCAGGGCTCCGCCGGACGGCGTGGGCGCGATCGCGAGCGGCGCTACCCTTTCACGATGGCGCGCAGGAAGTAGACCAGCGCCGTGAAGGTCACGAGGCTGGCCGCGTAGAAGGCGACGAACCAGAGCAGCCGGCGGCCCTTCGCCCCGGACGGGCCCGCGCTCAATGCCCGTAGCCCCCGGATTGGATGTCCTCCGCCACCTTCCCGCGGAAGACCCAGTAGGCGTAGGCGGTATAGGCCAGGGTCAGGGGCATCACCACGGAATAGCCGACGAGGGCGAATTGCAGGGCGCTGACCGCGTTGGCCGCCTGCCAGATCGTGTAGTGCGGCGGCACGATGTAGGGGAACAGGCTGATCGCGAGGCCGAGGAAGCCGAGCAGGAACAGCGCGATGGTGAGGAGGAAGGGCGCCACGTGGCGGCCGCTGCGGATGCCCTGGAAAATGCCCCAGGCGACCAGCGCCGTCACCACCGGAACGGGCGCCACGTAGAGGATGTTCGGCCAGGAGATCCAGCGCCACTGGATGTCGAGGCCGAGGAACGGCACCCAGGCGCTCACCACCGCCATCGACACGATGGTGGCGGCCAGGAATTGCAGGCTCTTGCGCCGGGCCCAGATCTCGAGCTCGCCCGAGGTCTTCATCACGCACCAGGTCGCCCCGAGGAGGCCGTAGCCGCAGACGAGGCCGATGCCGGTAAGCACGCTGAAGGGGGTCAGCCAGTCCATGGTGCCGCCGGCGAAGCCCCGGCCCTCGACCTTGAAGCCCTGGACGAAGGCGCCGAGCACCATGCCCTGCGCGAAGGTCGCCAGCAGCGAGCCGTAGTGGAAGGCGTTGTCCCAGACGAACTGCGAGCGGTCGGCCTTGAACCGGAATTCGAAGGCGACGCCGCGGAAGATCAGCGCGATCAGCATCAGGATGATCGGGATGTAGAGGGCCGGGAGCAGGATGGCGTAGGCGACGCTGAAGACCGCGAACAGGCCGCCGCCGCCGAGCACCAGCCAGGTCTCGTTGCCGTCCCAGATCGGGGCGACCGAGAGCATCATCCGGTCGCGCCAATTGCCCTTCTGCGCCGCCGTGAACAGGATCCCGACCCCGAGGTCGAAGCCGTCGATCACGACGTACATCGCCACCGCGAGCGCCAGGAGGGCCGCCCAGACCACGGGCAGCCAGAAGGCGGCGCCCTCGTATTCCATCCCGAAGCCGAACATCCCCTGGACCCCTCGCCGCGTCGCGAACCATCTACCCCCTCACGGGGATGCGCGTTCCCCGCGCTGGGCCAGCGTAGCGCGATCCGCGCGGGTTTGCGCGCCCCGCCACGGGACTTTCCTGTCGCTGTCCGAGAGCGTGTCGCCGGAGGCCGGCCTCGAAGCGGACGGCGCCGCGAGGGTTTGCCCGGCCCGCCGCCCGATCTCCGCGGCGCCCTCCCGCAGGGCGGCGTCGCGCACGGGCGCGGGCAGCGCGTCCCAGGCCGCCGCGACCGCCTCGGCCACCGCCGGTGGCGCGGGCGCGCGCTCGCCCTGGCGCTGCAGCGCCAGCCAGGACAGGACGCCGATCACCAGACCGGCACGGATCAGGAAGGACATGGGTCTCGGCCCGGACGCGCCCCGGCCGGGGCGCGATCACCGTCGGGCGCGATCGGTAAAGACCGCTTGACGCGCGGCCCGCAAAGCGCCGGAATGGTGAACACAAGCTTATCCCGATGTCGTTCGAGGCTTTTTCGTGTCGTGCCCCGAAAAGGTCTATTGGGTGGACCGGTCACGGTTACGTCCCGGAAAGCATGCGGAGACAATCGGACTGTCTAGCGCAAGACTCGCTTAAGTCGGCTCTGCGAAGTTCGCCTCAGTCGAGTTTTCGTCGAGCCAAGGGGCGTCGGGGATGGCCGTCGGGCCTGATCCGCGCTGTGCGTGTCGGTATTGCGTATCTACGGTGCCCTGGCTTCCCTCATCGATGTCCGCCTCGCGGGGCTCGTCCATGAGTCGGTGAAAGAGGATGGCGGCGTGCGCTTCCGGCACGAGCGCTTCCTGGTCTCCCGCCTCGCCACCGGCCTGATGATGATGCTGGGCCTGCCGCCCTACCTCGTGCTGCGCGGGGTGCCCACCGCCGTCGAGGCCCTGGCCATCGCCAGCCTGATGCTGCCGGTCTTCGCCGCCGTCCTCCTGTCCCGCACCGGCATCCTCTGGCTCGCCCACGCCATCTCCTCGGCGGGCCTGACCGGGGTGGTGGTCTGCCTCGCCATGATGACGGGGGGCGCCAATTCCGCCGCCGCGATCTGGCTGGTGGCGATCCCCCTGGAGGCCGTGGTCTCCGGTTCGCAGCGCGCCACCCTGGCGGCCGCCATCATCGCCGCCCTCGGCGCCCTGGCGGTGGCCCTGCTGCCGCCGCTGGCCGACGGCACCCCGCTGCCCGAGTGGTCGCGCGCCCTGGCGATGCCGGTCTTCGCCATCACGGCCATCGGCCACATCGCGGCGCAGGCCCTCGAACATTTCCGCCACGAGGGCCGCTGGCTCGCCCGCCTGCGCGACAACGAGCGCCGCGACCGCATGCTGCTCTCGGCCATCGACGACCTCGTGACCTGGCACGACCACAACGGCCGCGTCCTTGATGCCAGCGCCTCGGCCACCCGCTTCCTCGGCGCCGAGCCGGCCTCCTTGCACGGCCACGGCCTCCTGGAGCGCGTCCATGTCGGCGACCGCCCCCTGCTGCTGCAGGCCCTCAGCGACGTCGCCGCCCATGGCCGTCCGGCCCGGGTCCAGTTCCGCCTGCACCTCGACTCCGCCGCGGCGCGGGCCGAGGAGGCGCCCCGGGTGATCTTCGCCGAGATGCGCATCCACCGGATCGACGGCCAGACGGCGGAGACGGCCGCGCCCGGCCGCCTGCATTCCAGCGTCGTCGCGGTGACCCGCGACGTCACCGAGCACCGCCGTCACGCCGAGGAGCTGGAGCAGGCCCGCGCCGAGGCCGAGCGCGCGGACGAGGTGAAGAGCCGCTTCCTCGCCAACGTGAGCCACGAGCTGCGCACGCCGCTCAACGCCATCATCGGCTTCTCCGAGGTCCTCTCGGGGGAGGGCGGCATGGCGACCGATCCGGAGCGCACCCGGGAATATGCCGGCATCATCCGCAATTCCGGCCAGCACCTGCTCGAAGTCGTCAACACGCTCCTCGACATGTCGCGGATCCAGAGCGGCCATTTCGACTATGCCCCGGAGCCCTTCGACCTCTCGGCGCTGATCCAGACCTGCTGCAACCTGATGCAGCTCAAGTTCGACCAGGCCGGCATCGCCCTGGTGCGCGATGCGAGCGTCACGCCGGTGGAAATCACCGCCGACATGCGCGCCTGCCGCCAGATGGTCATCAACCTCCTGTCGAACGCGGTGAAGTTCACCCCGCGCGGCGGTCGGGTGGAGGTGGGCCTGCGCGGCTCCGGCAAGCACCTCGACCTCATCGTCGCCGATACCGGCATCGGCATCAGCGAGGCCGACCTGCCCCGCGTCGGCAACCCGTTCTACCAGTGCGCCGGCGGCTACGAGCGCACCCACGAGGGCACCGGCCTCGGCCTCTCCGTGGTGCAGGGCCTCGTCGGCCTGCATGGCGGTGCCATCACCATCGAGAGCACCCGGGGCGAGGGCACCACGATCATCGTCACCCTGCCGCGCGCCTGCCGGGTCGGCACCGGGGCCATCCCGTCGGCCCCGATCCGCACCCGCCTGCGCCCGCCGGTCTCGGGCGGCAGCCTCGTGGGCGCCGTGAAAGACGGCCCGGTGCCGATGCGCCGGCCCATGGGCCTGTTCGAGACGAGCCCCGAGCCCGTGCGCGAGAGCTACGTTCCCCTGCGGCGCGCCGGATGAGCGCGTCGCGATCCTGCCGGCGCCGGACGGTCCGGGCCCCGCATCGCGCGGGGCCCGTACGCCGTTGCGAACAGTCCTGAGGAGATCGAATGCGCGAGCCGCACGCACGCCGCGACCAGCGAGAGATCGTCGTCCCGTCCCGCGGGCGCGAGGCCCGGCCCGCCGCCCGCCGCCGGCCGGCCCCCGGGCGCTTTGCAGGGGTCACGGCCCTGGCGGGGGGCGCGGGCCGCGCCGTCCTGCGCCATCCCGGCGAGGTTCTCGGGGTCGCCGTCGTTCTCGGCGCGGTGTCGATGATCTGCCTGAACGCCCTCGGCTACCAGATGGGCCGCCATCCCGCGCCGATCTTCCCCAAGCTGCCCGCCAAGCCGGCGCTCGCCCGGGCGGCCGAGGCCCCGAAGCCCGCCTCCGCCGCCCTCGCCAAGGTGGACGCGTCGAGCAAGCCGGAAGCGTCCAATAAACCCGAGGCGTCGAAGGCGGAGCCGGCCCGGGCCGAAACGGCGGCCCGGGCCCCGCGGGACGGCATCGGCGAGATCATCCGGGCCGGCGAGCCGGCGGGGGCGGAGACCACCGCCTCGGTGGCGACCCTCGGGGGCCTCTCCATCGCCCAGGCCCAGCGCGCCCTGGTCAAGCTCGGCTACGGGCCGCTGAAGGCCGACGGCCTGATGGGCGCGAGCACCCGGGCGGCGATCGAGAAGTTCGAGCGGGACCGCAAGCTGCCGGTGAAGGGCGAGCCCTCGACGCGGACCTTCCGCGAACTCGCGACCCGGGCGGGCGCCGCCCGGGGCTGATCGGCGGGGCTGATCCGGCGGGGCGGCGTGCTATAGACCGGCGCATGCCACGCCTGCGCTCGGATTTCTGGGTCTCCGCCCATCTTCGCCGCCTCGACATCGAGGGTATCGCCGCGGTCCAGCGCCGCCGCGGCGCCTCCGAAGCGGGGGCGATCTTCGTGAAGGTCGATCGCCTCGACGGCCGCGCCGATCTCTACGGCCCGGCTCCGCAATCCCTGGTGGACACCGAGTCCGACGGCGACCGCCGCTTCGTGGCGCTCCTCAGCGAGGCCACGCCCGCGGACGTGGAGGTGCGCCTGGGCAAGGAACTGCGCTTCGACGACGATCTCTGGATCGTCGAGATCGACGATCGCGCCGGGCGCCACCGCCTCGACCTCGCCGAGTAGGGCACGGCCCGCGCGTAGCGCGTCCGGCGTCGGCGCGGAATCAGTTCGCCTGGCGCTGCCGGCTCGGCAGGGGCGTGCGCAGGGGCGGACGCTCGCTGGCGGAGGCCTGCGCCCGGGGCCGCTGCGCGTCGGGGGCATGGTAGGGCTGGTGGGCCGCCTGCGATGCCCGCTCCGGCGGGGTCCAGCCCAGGATCGCGGCCAGGAGGTCGCGCGCGGCGACGCGCGGGAGGGTCCGGAACAGCTTCACGAGGCTGAACACCCGGTCGACCGACTGGGCCACGGTCTCGTTCAGCGTGAGGTAGATGTAGACCGCCTCCTCCTCGTGCAGGCCGGTGGCGCGCAGGGCGACCGTGAGCAGCTCGTAGCGCAGCGACGGGTCGGGGGTGGTGGCGAGGAAGCCCTTGGGCAGGGCGAGCATCTCGGTGAGGGCGGCTACGAACCCGGCCACGTCGCCCCGGGCGGAAAAGCCGGTGAGCACGGCGCCGGCCTCGCGCGGCGCGGGCGGGGTCGGCCGCAGGGCAGCCGTCGCCATCATTGCCAGGCCGATCGCCTCGCGGCGGGTCTCGTCGGCCAGCAGGAACAGCGGCGCCACGTCGGCATGGGCGAGGTCGTGGCGGGCCAGGAGCGCCCGGGCGAGGTCCGGATTCCGACGGGCCCGGGCGACGAGGCGGGCCAGCACCTCGCCCTGGAGGGTGACGGCCGGATTCACGGCCAGCGCCTGGTCGATGGCGGCTTCCTCGCGGCCGATCAGGTCCATGACGGTGGCGCGGCTGAGATCGTGCCGGCTGGCGATGGCGGGGCCGAGCTCGGCATCCTCGGCGAGGGCGGCCTGGATCATCGGCTGCGTGAGGATCGGTGCGTGCGCGATCACCGCGTCGCGGGCGGCACCGCCGCGCTCCACCAGGGCGGCCAGGATGCCGGGCGGCGTGTCGGGGAAGGCGGCGAGCTTGCGGGCGACGATCTCTGCGGTCTCGTCGTCGACGATCGGGATCAGGCCCCCGGCCAGGGACGCGAAGGCGGACACGGTCTTTCGGTCCCGAACCGGGGCCGACAGGAAGAGATCCGTCTGCACCCGAAGGATGAGCGGTTTCAGATCGAGGTTGTCGAGACGCGACAATTCGATCAGGCCGGAGAGGTCCGGCGCATCGTCGAATGATGGGGACATGGCACTTTGGTTACGCAGAACTCGCTGATCGACAGGATTAGCGGAATTGCGTGAACCGACCTTTAAGGATGGTCGCCCGGGACCGTCCCTGCATGTGCCACCCAGCCTGTGCCATGCTGGCGCCGAGCCCCGGGGTCGCGACCGGGCTCGGCGTCGGGGTCCGTGGTCAGCCTGCGCGGCGAGGCTGGGTGTCCCCGCCGGCCTTCGGCGGGGGAAACACCACCGGGGTCGGCGTCTTGGCCGAGAGCGGACCCGGCGTCGGGTTTCCGGACGGGGTGGAGCCCGAGACCGGGTGCGCGGCCGCGGCCGCCATGCCGGCGGCCACCGGCGCCGTCTCCTTGGCGGTGGCCGTTTCCTTCGCGGTGGCTGGCTCCTTGGCGGTCGACGGGAACAGCACCGTCGTGGGCTTGGGCTCGGCCGCGCCATCCGCCTTCGCGGACGCCGTCGGCATCGGCATCGCGGTGTGCGCCGGCTGGCCGGCCGGCATCGGCGCCGCGAGGGCGCCCTCCGGGGCCGTCTCGTCCCCGTCGTGCGGGGTCTCGGGACCGGCGATCAGCTCGGTCGGAGTCTTCCAGACGAAGGCGTCGAGGCGGCCGCTCACCGGCGAGACGGGCGCCCAGGTCTCGGACGCGATGCCGTCGGCGATCCAGAGCGGATCGCGCGGGGCGTGGGCGGCGCGGGAAAGCCACTCGCGCGTCCGGCCCGAACCGGCGCCGTGCTCGGCCTCCTCGATGCGGGCCATGGTCAGGCAGGCGCGGACCGTGGGCCGGTCGGAGAGGAGCGGCGCCAGGGCGTCGCGGGCCTGGCCGAACTCGCGAGCCTCGTAGGCCGCCTGCGCCATGGCGAGGCGGGCCTCCGGGTGCCAGGACGAGATCTTGGCCAGGGTCTCCGCCCGGGCCATTCGGTCGCGGACGGAATCGCCGGTGCGCAGGTTCAGGTAGGTCTTGGCGAGGTCCGGGTGCGGTCCGGCGCGCCAGGCGGCCTCGATGATCTTGGCGCCCTTCCGCAGGTCGCCCCGGCGCACCATCAGGCGCGCGGCCAGCACCGCGGCCGGGACGAGGTCGGGGGCGAGCTTGACGGCCTTGAGCACGCGCTCGGTGGCGGCCTCCGGCTCGCCCGCCTCGCGCTCCTGCGCGGCGGCGGTGAGCAGGACGGCGCGCTGGCGCCGGGCGGTCGACTTGTCGATGAGGCCGAGGGACGCGCGGCGCTCCACGGTCTCGTTGGCGCCGCTCCAGTCGCCGTCAGCGCACTGCGCCTCGAGCACGGCCTCGTTGGCCCAGGTGACGCTGGGCGCCAGGCGGGCGGCCTCGGCGGCGTAGGCGCGGGCGGAGGCGTCGTCCTCGCGGCGGCGGGCCTCGACGAAGAGACCGCGCAGGCCGAGCACGCGGGTCTCGGGATCGTTGACCATGCGCTGGAAGGCCTGCTCGGCGGCCTCGCGGTCGCCGGAAATCTGGGCGGCCTGAGCCTTGAGGAGCAGGGTCAGCGGCTCGGCACCGAGCAGGCGCTCGGCGTCGTTGGCGTGGCGGCGGGCGGCGAGGGGATCGCCCGACCCGACCGCGACCATGCCGCGGGACAGGGCCGAGAAGCCCTTGGCCCGGCGCCGGTCGCGCGAGCCGCGCACCAGCGTCTCCGGCAGGGTGATGAAGCCCCGCACGATGGCCCAGATGAAGCCGACGAAGATGGCGGCGATCAGGACGCCGATCAGCCCGATGGCGAGGCTGGTGGCCACCTCGTAGCCGTTCCACACGATGGTGACGGTGCCGGGGTGATCGGCGACCCAGGTCGCGCCATAGGCGGCAACCGCGAGAAGGGCCAGGAAGGCGAGGGCGCGCCACATGAGATCAGAAACTCCTGGGAGTGGCGTCGGCCGGTCCGGCGACACCGAGAGTCGGGGGCGGGAGCGTTCGGCGCTCCCGCGCGGAATCCGGGTGGCCGCGCATCCCGCCGGCGGGCAGGGCGCGCGGCCGCGCGCTCAACGGGAGGCGCCGGTGGCGGGCAGACCCTTGAAGGCGTCGGCGAGCAGGCCCTGGGCGGCGTCGCCGGCGGCGGCGCGGGAGGCGAGCTTGGTGCCGAATTCGCCCGCCTCGGCCCGGGCCGCCTCGGGCAGCGCCGCGAAGGCCTCGGCCGCCTCCTTGATCGCGCCGCGATCGAGGGCGTCCTGCACCTTCGGGGCGGTGTCGGGGGCCGTGGCGTTGGCGCTGCCGCCGGCGGCCGGGGTCTCGACGCGGCGGACCTGGACGATCGACTCGGCCATGCTCATCAGCTTGGTGCCGATGTCGCCGGTCTCGGCCACGGCCTTGCTCTGGGCGGCCCGGCGCTTCGCCGCGATCTTCTCGGCGATGGGGCGGAACTCGGCCGCGAGCGAGCGGGCCGTCGGCGCGCCCTTGTCGGCGAAGGCCGCCACCGCCGTGAGGCGGGCCGGGTCGCCCGGCTCCAGCCCGCGCAGGGCCGAGAGGGCATCCGCGTAGGGGGCGCCGGTGTTGAGGGCGGTGACGATCCGATCGGCCGACACGACCCGCAGGGCGGCCTGCAGGGTCGCGGTCTCGGCGCGCTCGGAGACGGCCTTGTCGAGTCCGGCGATCTTGTCCGCCTGGGCCTGGAGCTGGCGCTCCACCGCCTTCGCCGTCTCGGCAGCCTGGGTCTTGTTCGCGTCGGCGGCCTTCTCGCTGGCCTGGGTCGCGGCCTGGACCGCCTCGGTGGCGGCCTGGACGCGGGCGTCGAGGGACTGCTGGAGGGTGGCCACCTTCTGGCTCAGCGCCTGGGCAGCCTCGGCATTGGCCTTGGTCTTGGCCTCGACGTCCCCCTGCAGGGCGGCGAGCTTCGGCGCGAGGTCGGGCTGCGCGGCCGGCTTCGGGGCGGACTCGACCTTGCCCTCGATGGCCTTCAGGCGCTGCTGCAACTCGGCGAGCTGCGGCCCGGCGGACTGGGCCACCGCCATCCGGGCATCGGAGCCCTGGTCGCGGCCCGGCTCTTCCTGAAGCGCCGAAACGCGCTGGTCCAGGGCGTCGAGGCGCGCAACGAGATCGGACGGGACGGCGGCCGGGGCCGCTGCCGCGGCCGGTGCACCCTCGGCCGGAGCCGGCGCGCCGCCCTCGGCCGCGTTCGCCTTCTCGAGGCCCTGCGCCTTCTCGAGGGCTTGGCGCGCCGTGGACACGGCCTCCGGCACGGTTTTGAGCGCGGCCTCGTTCGCGGCGACCCGCTTATCCAGGCCGGCCACCGCGTCCTTCGGGGCGAGGGCGGCGATCCGCTGGTCGAGGGCGGTGATGCGGGCATCCTCGCCCGGCGCCATCAGGCCGCTGCGCGCGACGCCGAACAGGAGGCCCGCACCCACCACGCCGCCGAGCAGGCCGGCGGTGACCAGGGAGCCGAAGCCGGCCCCGGACGAGGCGGCCGGGGCAGCTGTGGCGGCCGGGGTGATGCGCGGCGTCGTCGGACCGCCCGCCTTCGGGGGCTCCGCGGAGGGCTTGGAATCCGAGAGTTTGCTGTCGGACGCCTTGCTGTCGACCGGCTTGCTATCGACCGGCTTGCTATCGATCGGCTTGCCATCGGCGGGCTTGCCCGCCATCCCCGCGGCAGCACCGGCAGCACCGGCAGCACCGGCAGCACCGGCAGCACCGGCAGCACCGGCAGGCTTCGCCGGCGGCACGGGATCCGGCATGCGCTTGGCCTTGAGGTCGATGATCGGGCCGTCGGTCACGGGCTGACCCGGACGTGCGCCGGGCTGCGTGCCTGCGAACCCGCCGGAGCGGGGCGGCTCGGATTTCCCGGCATCGGCCTTGAACGGCTCGGCCTTCGGTGCGTCGGTCTTCGACGGCTCCATCTTCGACGGCTCGGTCTTCAGGGCATCCGGCTTCGGCGCGTCGGCCTTGATCGTCTCGGTCTTCGCGGCGCCGACGGCCAGCGGATCGGGCCGGGTCGGGTCCGGCTTGGAAGCATCCGGCTTCACGGCGTCGGACTTCACGGCGTCGGACTTCACGGCGTCGGACTTCGCGGTGTCGGACTTCGCGGTGTCGGACTTCGCGGTGTCGGACTTCGCGGTGTCGGACTTCGCGGTGTCGGACTTCGCGGCCTCGGGCGTGAGGATCGCCGCCTTTGCGGCTTCCGTCTTCACGGCGTCCGTCTTCGTGCCGTCCTTGACCGGCTCACCCTTGATCGGCTCACCTTTGCCCGGTGTACCCGGCGCGCCGCCGGGCTGGCCCGGCTTGGTCGCGCCCTCGACCGTCGGCGGAACGGAGCCGCCCGGCGTGGCGGGCTTGCCGGGTTCGGCCGGCCGGTTGCCGGTGGGAGAGCCCGGGCGGTTGGCGTCGCTGTTGGGTGGTTTCACGGTTCAAGGCTCCCTTCCCGTCTCCCGCCGCCCGGCCCGTTCGGCGCATCCGGCGCCCGGTGGGTCGAGGCTGGCGGCGCAGCTTCTTGCGCTCGTCCTAGCACCAGGGCCGCCGCCGGAGCGAGGCCCTTATCGCATTCCAGTTGGCCCGGGGGCCGGCAATCCCGCGAGGAGCGCGTCCTCCCCGGGGCGTTCGGGCACGAAATGGACCGCGACCCCGGCGGTGACCAGGGGCACGGCGACGTCGGCCGACAAGCAGTAATGCGTCAGGCCCCCGAAGGCTCCGCCGAGCCCGGCCGCGTTGGCGAGATCGTGTGCCGCCTGCGCGCTGCGCCGAGAATAGTGCAGCGCCGCGTCGAGCCGTCCCGCCGCGAGGGCCTCCGCCGCCGCGCCGGGCAGCCGCGCCAGCACCCGGGCGGCGTAGAGTTCGCGCACGGTGAGGCGGTACCCGGCCGCGACCAGGGTTGCGGCCGGCTCGGCCTTGCGCTCGGCTCCCGCCGCGTGGACGAGGTGCGCGCCCCTCGGAAGGACGGCCCGGACCAGTCCGGCCAGGGACCGCGCGTCGCCCTCCGCCGCGCGGACGTCGGCGAGGCCCAGTTCACGCGCCAGGGCGGCGGTCCGTGCCCCCACCGCAAAGGTGGGGATGGTACGGAGGCGCTCGCGATCCTCCGGCGCCAGCGCCGCCGCGGCGTTGGCACTCG
The DNA here is from genome assembly GCF_056680125.1 of Methylobacterium sp. BI1. Lineage (NCBI taxonomy): Bacteria > Pseudomonadati > Pseudomonadota > Alphaproteobacteria > Hyphomicrobiales > Methylobacteriaceae > Methylobacterium > Methylobacterium sp. BI1. The sequence goes on from NZ_CM155267.1 coordinate 1,375,914, forward strand.
TGAGGATCAGCCCGGCGAAGGACTCCTCCGGCAGGCGGACGCCCGTCGCGTCGACGGCCAGGACCGGTGCGACGAGGGGGCTATGTCCCAGGGCGGCGAGGCGCGCGCCCGTTCGCGCCGCCCCCGGTTCCGGCCGCGCCACCCAGATCCGCATTCCGCCCCGCGCTCCCCGAACTCCGCGCCCATCCATGCCGGTCCCGCCGGCGCTGGCAACCCGTCGTTGCCGCCGGGGGAGGCGGACGATAGGGTGCGGCGCATCCCACGGGCCACCCCGCACGCCTTTGACGAGGCCCCCTTCGAGATGATCCGCCGTCCATGAACGTCCTCGGCATCGAAACCACCTGCGACGAGACCGCCGCCTCCGTGGTCGCCCCCGGCGAGAACGGGCGCGGGCGCATCCTCTCCAACGAGGTGCTGAGCCAGATCGCCGAGCACGCGGCCTATGGCGGCGTCGTGCCCGAGATCGCGGCCCGCGCCCACGTGGAGGTGCTCGACCGGTTGATCGACCGGGCGCTCTCCGGCGCCGGCCTGAGACTGGCCCAGGTCGACGGGATCGCGGTGGCGGCCGGCCCCGGCCTGATCGGCGGTGTCCTCATCGGCCTCGTCACCGCCAAGACCCTGGCGCTGGTGGCGCGCAAGCCCCTGATCGCTGTGAACCACCTGGAGGCGCACGCGCTGACCGCGCGGCTCACCGACGGCATCGGCTTCCCCTACCTGCTGCTCCTCGCCTCCGGCGGACACACCCAGCTCGTCGCGGTGAAGGGGGTCGGTGACTACGTCCGCCTCGGCACCACCATCGACGACGCCATCGGCGAGGCCTTCGACAAGGTCGCCAAGCTTCTCGGCCTCGGTTACCCGGGCGGCCCCGAGGTCGAGCGCCTGGCCGAGACCGGCGACCCGGAGCGCTTCGCCCTGCCGCGCCCGATGCTCGGCCGGCGCGAGGCCAACTTCTCCCTGTCCGGCTTGAAGACCGCTCTGCGGATCGAGGCCGAGAAGCTGGCGCCGCTCTCCTCCGTCGATGTCGCCGACCTCTGCGCCAGCTTCCAGGCGGCGGTGGTCGACGTGGTGGTCGACCGCCTGCGGGTGGCGATGCGCGACTTCGCGGGCGTCGCCGGGCATCCCACCGCCCTGGTGGCGGCCGGCGGGGTCGCGGCCAACGGCGCGATCCGCCGGGCGCTGACCACCCAGGCCGGCGAGGCGGGCCTCGCCTTCGTGGCGCCGCCCCTGTCCCTCTGCGGCGACAACGGCGCCATGATCGCCTGGGCGGGGATCGAGCGCCTGCGCCTCGGCCTCGTCGACGACCTCACCGCGCCGGCCCGGGCCCGCTGGCCCTTCGCGGAGCCGAAGGCGGTTGCCTGAGGCCGCGCGGCTGCGCTGGCGCGACCTCGTGGAGCGGCGCCTGCCCGAGGCGGCCCGCGCGGACTGGCCCGTGCACCGCGACCATTGCTTCGCCCGCATCCTCCTCGACAACACCTGCGGTGGACCCTGGCGCGAGAGCGTGCCGGCCCCCGCCTGGGCGAACCTGTCCCTCGACCAGCTCGGCGCCGCCACCGACCTCGGCGAGGCGGTCCTGGTCGGACGGGCCGACCTGTTCGCGCTGAACCGGCGGTCGCTGGCCCTGCGGGGCAAGATGCGGGGCAAGCTGCGGGACGCCGCCGCGGCGTTGCCGCCCGAGGGCCTTCGCGACGGGGATCTCCGGCTGCGGCCCTGGCAGGCGGGCGACGCGGCGCGCTTCGCCGCCCTCAACGCCGACCCGGAGGTCATGCGCCACTTCCCCGCCACCAAGGACGCGGCCGCGAGCCGGACGGAGGCGCAGAGCTGCGCCCGGCGCTTCGCGGTGGACGGCTTCGGGCCCTGGGCCGTCGCGCTGGAGGGAGGCGGGTTCGTCGGGATGATCGGGGGCGCGCGCCTTTTGCGGCCGATGCCCTTCCCGGGGGGCGAGCGGCCGGGCGAGACCGTCGAGATCGGCTGGCGCCTCGCGCGCGACGCCTGGGGCCGCGGGATCGCCACGCGGGGCGCCCGCCTCGCGCTGGCCGACCTGTTCGGCCGCTGCGGCCTGCCCGAGGTTGTCGCCTTCACGGCCGAGGCGAACACGCCCTCCCGTCGGGTGATGGAGCGCCTCGGCATGCGCCCGGAGGGCGGCTTCGCGCATCCGGCCCTGCCACCGGGGCATCCGCTGCGGCCGCATCTCCTGTATCGTCTCCGGGCGGATCACTTCACAGCGCGAGGGACGACCCCATGAGGCGGATCGGAGTCGTCGGCGGCGGTGCCTGGGGCACGGCCCTGGCCAACGCGGCCGCCGCGGCCGGGCACGACGTCACCCTGTGGCTGCGCGACCCGGAGGCGGCGGCGCGCCTGCAGGACACCCGCGAGAACGCCCGCTACCTGCCGGGCGTACCCCTGCATGCCCGCATCGCCGTCACCGCCGTAGCCACCGACCTCGCCGAGGCCGGGACGGTGCTGATGGTGACGCCGGCCCAGACCCTGCGCGGGGTGCTGGCCGATCTCGCCCCCGCCTTCGCCCCGGACGCCGCCATCGTGCTCTGCGCGAAGGGAATCGAGCGCGGCACCGATGCCTTCATGAGCGAGGTCGCGGCCGGGCAACTGGGCGCGTCGGCCCCCGTCGCGGTCCTGTCCGGCCCGAGCTTCGCCGCGGACGTCGCCCGCAACCTGCCCACGGCGGTGACGCTCGCGGCGGCGGATGCCGCGCTGGCCGCGCGCCTGGCCGGCATCCTCTCGGGTCCGACGCTGCGGGTCTATCACACCGACGACGTGCGCGGCGTCGAGATCGGCGGGGCCGGCAAGAACGTCCTCGCCATCGCGTCGGGCATCGTCGCCGGGCGCGGCCTCGGCGACAGCGCCCGGGCCGCCCTGATCGCCCGGGCCTTCGCCGAACTCATGCGCTTCGCCCGCGCCTATGGCGGCCGGCCGGAAACCCTGATGGGCCTGTCGGGCCTCGGCGACCTAGTGCTCACCGCCTCCTCGCCGCAATCGCGCAACTTCGCCTTCGGCGAGCGTCTCGGCGCCGGGGCCTCGCCCGAGGCGGCCGCCGGCGGCAAGCTCGCGGAGGGTGCCTTCACGGCCGCCGCCCTGGTCGATCTCGCCCGCGCCCGGGGCATCGAGATGCCGGTGGCCGAGGCGGTGGCCGCCATCGTCTCGGGCGGCGCCAGCGTCGACGGCGTCATCGCCGCCCTGCTGGCGCGGCCCCTGCGCGGAGAAGCCGAGTGAGTCAGTACCCCGTCCGCGCCTTCCTTGCCGGCACCGGCGACGACGGCGCCGGGCGTCGCCTCACCGACGTCCTCGCCTTCGACGACGCCCATATCGAGGGCGTGCACGACTTCATCCAGTGGTGCTTCCCCCTGCACGAGGCGAGCCTCGCCGTGCCGGGCGCGCCGGTGCTCAGCCGGGCCGAGGCCGAGGCGATCCGCAACGATCCGGCGGCCCTGTCCGGCCTGCGGGCCGCCCTCGGGCGGATGACCCGCTTCTATGCCGAGACCGACGGCTGGCTCCGGTCCCACGACCACAACCACCTGCGCATCACCCGCATCCTCTCGGCCCTGTCCGATCTCCTCGGGTCGGCGGCAGCGGCTGAGTTCCACGCCTTCGTCACCGCCCGGAACGCGAAGGCCGGCGCCCCGATCAACACCACGAGCCTGAACTACTGGAAGTCGGCGCTCCGGGGGGCCTGACGGCCACGCTCGGTCGATGCGCTTTCGCTGCGGCCTGATGGCCACGCTTGTGCAGCGCGCTTTTGCGGGGCCTGACGGCCACGCTTGTGCAGCGCGCTTTTGCGGGGCCTGACGGCCACGCTTGGCCGGTGCTATGGAGCCGGCGTCTCTGGAGAAGTGCATGGCCTACTGGCTCTACAAGTCCGAGCCCTCGACCTGGTCCTGGGAGCAGCAGGTCGCCGCGGGCGCCGCCGGCACGCACTGGAACGGCGTGCGCAACCACGTCGCGAAAAAGCACCTCATGGCCATGGAGGTGGGCGAGCGCGGGTTCTTCTACCATTCCAACGAGGGCAAAGCCGTCGTGGGGATCGTCGAGGTGATCCGGCCCTACTACCCGGATGATTCCGACGCGACCGGCCGCTTCGGCATGGTCGACCTGCGCGCCGTCGAGGCGTTGCCGCGCCCCGTGACCCTGGAGGCGATCAAGGCCGAGCCGCGCCTCGCCGCCATGGTGCTCGCCAACAATTCGCGCCTGTCGGTCCAGCCGGTGACGGAGGCCGAGTGGGCGGTGGTGCGCGAGATGGGCGGGCTCGCCTGACCCTCAGGCCGATCAGCCCTGACGCTGGGCCTGCGTCACCGCCACGTGGATCAGCTCCGCCAGTGTGCGCAGGCCGAGCTTCTGACGCATCATCGAGCAGGCGTTGGTGATGGTCTTGTAGCTGACCGAGAGGTCGCTCGCGATCGCGCCGTAAGACTTGCCCTGGGCCAGGCGCTGCAGGATCTGCAATTCGCGCGGCGTCAGCTGGGTCTCGGGCGTGCGCTTCGGGTCGGTGCGGAGCATCGCGACCTCGGTCGCCAGGCGCGGATCGAGGTAGGGCCGGCCGGACCGGACCCGCTCGAAGGCCTCGAACAGCTCGCCTGAGGCGTGGTCCTTCAGCACGTAGCCGAGGGCGCCGGCCTCCAGGGCCCGCGAGACGATCACCGGATCGTTGTGCATGCTGAACACCAGGACCCGCACCCCCGGACTGGCGGTGCGCATCCGGCGGATCAGCTCCAGGCCGGCGAGGCCGCTGCCCTGGAAGGTGAGGTCGCAGATGACGGTGGCGGGGCGTGCGCGCAGGAAGTGGCGATAGGCCGCCACCACGCTGGTGGCCTCGAGGATCCGCTCGATGCCCGCATCCTCGAGCACGCGCCGGCATCCCTGGAGGACGATCGGGTGATCGTCGATGACGAGGGTGGGGGCCTCGGCGGTGGGGGCGATCGCGTTCATGCGCTGGGAATCGGGCTCGTTTCGGCGTCGCGCTCATCATCGAGCGGAATCATGATCCGGACAACCGCGCCGGGTGGGGCATTGTCAAGCCGGAACGTGCCGCCCAGGGCCTCCACGCGCTCGCGCATCCCCGACAGACCGAGCCCGAGGCCGTGCTCGGGCGCGATGCCGCTGCCGTCGTCGCGGATGGTGAGGTGCAGGGCGCGGGCGCCGGCCGTGCCCAGAACCGCCTCGTCGAGGGCCCGCACGGTGACGTTCGAGGCGCGCCCGTGACGGACCGCGTTGGTCATGCTTTCCTGGATGCAGCGGAAGACCGTGAGGTCGGTGACGTCGCCGTAGCCCCGGGCCAACCCTTCGAAGCTGCCCGCGAAGCGCGTGCCGGCATGCCGCCGCCGGAAGTCGCGCAGCAGCAGGTCGAGGCAGTCCGGCAGGGGCACCTGGCCGAGGGCGTGCGGCCGCAGGCGGTTGAGGAGGTCGCGGTTCTGGGTCTGGACCTGGCCGACGATGCTGGCGATGTCCTGGGCGCGCTGCTTCAGGCGGTCCCGGTCGGGGGGCGCCTCCGCCTCGGCCATGCGCACGACCGAGGCGGCGGTGGCCTCCAGGGCGAAGAGGCAGGGCCCGAACTCGTCGTGGAGCTCGAGGGCCGTACGCCGGCGCTCGTCGTCCTGGGCCGAGAGGAGCTGGCGGTTCAGGCGCCCGTTGGCCGCCCGTGTCTCGGAGAGCGCCTGCGCCACGCGATTGAAGCGGGCCGCGATGGCGGCGAGCTCCCGGGAGGCCGGCGGTTCGAGGCGCGCGGTGTAGTCCTGCTGTTCGAGCTGGATCAGGCCCTCGGAGAGCTGCGTCAGGGGCGCCAGCACTCGGCCGAACGCCACCGTGAGGGCGCCGAGCAGGCCGAGGCTGAGGCAGAGGCTCGCCAGCGACAGCGACAGGGCATAGCCCCAGACCTCGTCGATCTCGTCGCGGGGCTGCGTGGTGATGCGCGCCGTGCCGATGCGCTGGCCCTGGGCCACGATGGGCAGGTCGTGCTCCCGGATCGCCGGGGCGATCAGTGCCGCGAACCAGGCCGGAGAGGCGTGCTGATCCCGCCTGACCCGGCCGAGGCCGCCCGTGATGATCTTGCCCGCGCCGTCCAGGACCGTGACGCGGACGTGGCGCAGGTCGTGGATACGCAGGTTCAGGGTCTGCAGGATGCCGGCCGGCGGGCCGGCCTGGGCGAGATCGATGGTGTCGGAGACCAGAAGCTCGACATTCGTCATCGCCGCCTGCATCTCGACCTCGACGGCGGAGCGGGCGTTCAGCACGATCACGCCGCAGGAGACCAGGGCGGCCAGGACGTCGATGGCGAGGACGAGGACGATCATCCGGGTGCGGGTCGACCACGACGCCCAGTGCGGCCAGCGGCCGATGCGCTCCGTCGGGGCCGGGTTGCCGGCCGTCCGGGCGGAGAGGCCCCACCGGGATCGGGGCGCGGAGGCGGCGTCGTGAGGCATGGCGGCCTGAGGGGAACCCGTCGGGGGATGCGTGCGCGGTCGTCGCCCCGTGTGTAGCGAACCCGACGCCGGATGGCAGCGCCCCGATTCGGTTTCGCGCCTCGTGGCCGGAGCCCTGGCCGATCCGGAGACCGCCTGGGCGATGGGGGGATTCGGCGCGCTCGCGAGCGTCGGGTGCCGTGGCGTCGAAGCCGTCACCGCCCTCGCGGACGGCCGCCCGGGCTGGGTCACCCGGTTCGGCGGCATCGCCCTCCATCCGGCGGAGGCGATCCCGGTGGCCTACGAGACCGCCTTCGCCGGCGGCTGGAGCCACGCCGTCGCCCTGTGCCTGCCGCAGGCGCGCTGCCCCCGGACGGGGGGCGGGCCGATCCGCGCGGCCGGGCGCGACGACGACGCGCTGCAGCCGCGGAATCTTGGGGATAAGTGGTTCGATCTCGGCCTCGACCTGCCGCAGGGCCGCCTGCGCCTCCGCTCCGCCGATCCGGGAGTACTCGCGCGCCTCGACGCCCTGGCCGGCCGGACCGTCGCGGAGGATCCCGCTGCGGTGCGGAGCCTGATGGCCGCCGCCGACGCGGTCGTCACCACGCCGCTCGGCCGGATCGAGGTCTTCGCTGGCTCCGCTGAGCATCCGGGCGCGCCGCGGGCCTTCCTCGACCCGAAGATCCTGGCCCTCGGCCGCACCCATGCCGCCACCGCCCCGATCCCGGCCGGGATGGTGCCCGTGGCGCAGTTCATCCCGCCGCATCCCTGCCGGGACGGACAGGGCCGGCCCTGCCCCTTCGACCCTGCGACGCATGCCGCGTTCCAGGCGATGCTGACCCGCTGGGGCAACCCGGAACGGGTCCGCCTGAAGGCGCGCCTGCTCGCGGGGGAGGCCGTCGCGCCCGGGGCGGCGAGCCGCACCACGCGCGCCGTCGCGCGCCTCGTCCAAGTCCAGGCTGCTGCGGCGGCGAATCAGGACAGTGCTAAGTCCTCCCCAGACACCTCGCGTTAAACCTGTTGGTTATATTCAGATTCGTGCCGCATCTGATCCAAGCCTGTTCAAGGATTGGGTTAAGGACATCTTCATGCCCCATTGCGGCGCCTCTTTCGTTACACGCAGGTGTCGCCGCTCCGGCGTCGCCGCGCCGGTCGTGCCCGACCAGCGCCGCGTGATCGACCGGCAACGGTCAATCCGAACCTCCTGAAGCGTGCGAGATGTCTGAGACCCTGATGTCCGTAGCGATCGATCCCTCCGAGACTCGGCGCCCCGCCGCGCCGGCCCCGCACCCGTCCCGCGTGAACCTCCGGGTGGTGCTGCTCTCCGGCGCCGGCCTCCTGGGCCTTGCCGGATTCACGGCCTTCGCCTTCGCGGCGCTCGGCAGTCTCGCGGGTCCGCAATTCACCCGTCCGACCCTCGCCACGGCGTCCGCGACGCCCGCGAGCCTTGGGCACAACGCCTCCGAATGGCCGGACCTGCGCGATGGCGTCCCGGCCCTCGCGCCGTCGCGGCCGAAGCCGATCGCGGCCGCGCCGGATCAGCCGCCCGCGGCGAAGCCTGAGCTCCTGCCGGCGGCGGTGACCCCGCCCGCGGCGCAGGTCGCCGACATCAGGCGCATTCAAGAGAAACCCACTGACGCGCGACCCGTGGACGCAAAGCTCGCCGGCCCGAAGGTCGCCGAGGTACGGGCGGCCGAGGCGATGCCGGTCGCGACGCCCGTCGTCGCGAAGCCGGCGCGCCTGCCGCAGATCGAGAATGTCGCGGTCCTGCCGCCGGCTCGCCCGGCCTCGCTGGTGCCGGCGACGCGCACGGCGACCCTGATCGCGCCGCTGCCCAACGAGACGACCCGGTCGCGGGCGACGAACGGCACCTTCACGGCCCTGGCCCCGGAGACGCCGAAGCACAGCCCCGTCGCCGCGAAGGCGGAGGCGAGGACGACGGTTGTCAAGTCTGCCGAGACCAAGCCCGTGGTGACCAAGCCGACCGTCGCAAGGGCCCAGAGCGTCAAGCCGGCGAAGCCGGAGACCGCTGCGGCGCCCCAGGTCGCGCAGGCGGAGCCGGAGCCGGAGCAGACCGAGTTCCTGGGCGTGAAGGTGCCGTCGCTGGCCCCGGCCGGCCGCAAGATCGCCGAGAGCGTCGAGGCCCTCGGCAATGCGGTGAAGAGCCTGCCCGACCACTTCTAGCGAACGGGCGCCCGGTTCCGGGCGCCCTTCGTCGAACCGACGCGCCCGGTCCGGTCAGCGCGCCCGGCTGGCGCGCGGCTTCTTGGCGATCTCGCGCTCGTGGCGCGCCCCGCGCGGGCTCTTGAAGCCCTTCGGCCCCTTCTCCTCGCGGGCCGGCTCATCGTCGAGGAGCGGCTCCACCTGGATCTCGGGCGAGCCGTTCTTGGCGAAGGTCTGGGCGAAGCGCGAGGCGGCGCCGCCGCGGACCTCGAACTTGGTCTCGCGATCGAAGATGCGGATCGCGCCGATCTCCTGGCGGCCGATATTGCCGCGCCGGGTCAGCATCGGCAGCAGGCGGCGCGGATCGGCGTTGTCGCGCCGGCCGAGATTGAGCCGGAACCACACGGCCGGGCCCTGGGCGTCGATGCGGTCGGCATCGGCGGGGTCGTAGACCGGGCGGGACTTGCGCTCGGGGCCTGCGCCCGGATCGGTGACGTCCTCGGGGGCGGGCAGGCGGGAGCGATAGATCCGCGCCAGGGCCGCGGCGAGTTCCTGCGGCGTGCGCTGCGCCATCAGGGTCTCGGCCATGGCGATGTCTTCCTCGGCCGGCTCCTCGGTGAAGATCGGGTCCTGCCACATGCGCTCGCCGTCGAGGCGGCGGATCTCGTCGGCGGTGGGCGGGCCGGCCCACTCGAACGAGACCTTGGCGATCATCAGCATCTGCTCGGCCCGGCGCCGCTTCGAGGCCGGGATCAGCAGCAGGCTGGTGCCCTTGCGCCCGGCGCGGCCGGTGCGGCCGGAGCGGTGCTGCAGCACCTCGGCATCGTGCGGCAGGTCGGCGTGGATCACGAGGCTGACGGTGGGCAGGTCGATGCCGCGGGCGGCGACGTCGGTGGCGACGCAGACCTTGGCCCGGCCGTCGCGGAGCGCCTGCAGGGCCGCGTTGCGCTCGCCCTGGCCGAGCTCGCCCGAGAGCGCCACGGCCGAGAAGCCGCGCTCGGTGAGCACCGCCTGGAGGTGGCGCACTGCGTTGCGGGTGTTGCAGAAGATGATCGCCGTCGGTGCATCCATGAAGCGCAGGGTGTTGACCACCACGTGCTCCAGCTCGCGCGGCACCACGCGGATCGCCTTGTAGGTGATGTCGGCGTGGCCGCGCTCCTGGCCCTTCACGGCGATGCGTAGGGCGTCGTTCTGGTAGCGCTCGGCCAGGGTCGCGATCGCCTTCGGCAGGGTCGCGGAGAACAGCAGGGTGCGCCGCTCCTTCGGGGTTACCGAGAGGATAAATTCCAGGTCGTCGCGGAAGCCGAGGTCGAGCATCTCGTCGGCCTCGTCGAGGACGACGGCGCGCAGGTCCTGGGTGGCGAGGTTGCGGCGCTCCAGGTGGTCGCGCAGGCGGCCCGGGGTGCCGACGACGATGTGGGCGCCGTCGTTGAGTTGGCGGCTCTCGCGGCGCGGGTCCATGCCGCCGACGCAGGAGATGACGCGGGCGCCGGTCTCCGCATAGAGCCAGGACAATTCGCGCTCGACCTGCAGCGCGAGTTCGCGCGTCGGGGCGATGACGAGGGCGAGGGGCGCGCCGGCGGGGCCGAAGCGCTCGGCGTCGCCCAGGAGAGTCTCGGCGAAGGCGAGGCCGTACGCGACGGTCTTGCCCGAGCCGGTCTGGGCCGAGACGAGCAGGTCGCGGCCTTGCGCGGCCGCCTCGATGACGGCGCTCTGGACGGGCGTCGGGTCTTCATAGTCGCGCGCGGTCAGCGCTCGGGCGAGCGGGGCCGGCAGGGTTGGGAAGGGCACTGTGACGGAAGCCTTAGCGGGCAAGCAGGCGGAGAACCCGCCGGGGAGCCGTCGCGACGGGCGCGATCCTCTCCAAACCAACGTGATTCCGGCCTCGAACGGTTACGGATGCTGTCTCTTGTAGCCGGAACTGCGGCGCAGCGCCATGACCGCGGATGCATGCCCCTCCACCCCTGGGCACCCGGGCCTGCGGCGGGCACGCCTCATGTTGTGTTCCCCGTCCGTCTCGTGCTCATCTCCGGCCCGTCATGGATATCCTCGTCGTCGGTGCCGGAATCGTTGGTCTCGCCGTGGCCCGTGCCCTCGCGCGCCGGGGCCACGCGGTCATCGTGGCGGAGGCCGAGGGGGCGATCGGCACGGGCATCTCGGCGCGCAATTCCGAGGTGATCCACGGCGGAATGTACTATCCGGCCGGCTCCCTCCGGGCCCGGCACTGCGTCGCCGGCGCGGCCCTGCTCGCGGCCTTCTGCGACAGCCACGGTGTCGCCTACCGCCGCTGTGGCAAGCTCATCGTCGCCACCGCCGAGGCCGAGCGCGACGCCATCGCGGCGCTGAAGGACCGCGGCGACGCCAACGGGGTCCCGGGTCTGGCGCTCCTCGACGGAGCCGAGGCCCGCGCCCTGGAGCCGAACCTCGCCTGCGTGGCGGCCCTGCACGCGCCCGGCACCGGCATCGTCGATAGCCACGGGCTGATGCTGGCGCTCCAGGGCGACCTTGAGGATGCCGGGGGCGCCATCGCCTTCAACAGCCGCATCACGGAGATCGCCCGGATTTCCGAGGGTTGGAGCGTCACCGTCAATGGCGAGGCCCTGCCGTTCGAGGCCGTGGTGAACGCCGCCGGCCTGGGGGCCCAGGCGGTCGCCGGCGCTGTCGAGGCCTATCCCGCCGCGCGCATTCCCCGCCAGGTCCTGGCCAAGGGCAGCTATTTCGGCTGCACCGGCCGGCCGGCTTTCTCGCGCCTGATCTACCCGGCGCCGGTCGAGGGCGGCCTCGGTATCCACCTGACCCTCGATCTCGCCGGGCGCATGCGCTTCGGACCGGACGTCGAGTGGGTGGAGACCCTGGACTACCGGGTCGATCCCGCCCGGGCCGAGGATTTCGCCCGCGCGATCCGCCGCTACTGGCCCGGCCTGCCCGACGGCGTGCTGACCCCGGACTATGCCGGCATCCGTCCGAAGCTGACGGGACCGGGTGAGCCCGCCGCCGATTTCTGGATCGACGGCCCGGCCGAGCACGGGCTTCCCGGCCTGATCCATCTCTTCGGAATCGAGAGCCCGGGCCTGACCTCCAGCCTGTCCCTGGCCGAGGAGGTCGCGGACCGGCTGGTCGAGGCCTGAGCGCAGCCGGCCGGGGAACGCGGCGGGGCGACGGGTTCCTTAGGGTAGGGCGAGGAGCATCACGCCCCCGGCGCCTCCAAAATAATCTTTCAAGATATTTCGTTGACGCAAAGAATTTTGTTGCTCTCAGCAACATGTGAGAAATAGTGTTTATCGCTTCTTAAGCGAATGTTCCTAAGGACCCCGGGATCATTTTACTCCTGGGTTACCGTTATGCGCATCCTCCAGAACGCCAAGATCATCGTCAAGGTGGCGTCTCCGCTTGCTATTCTTGCCGTTCTGGCAGCTGGTCTGGCGTTCTACTCATACACAACGCTGAGAAGTCTGGCGCAGCAGACGGTGAGCATCGTCGACGGTCAGGCCGCGCGGCTCGAAAGTATCCTGAGCATCCGCATCAACGTGAACGAGGCTTCGGTCCAGGCGCGCAACATCATCATCGAGACCCGCGAACAGGAAATGGCCGGATACAGGTCGCGTTACGACGCGGCCACGAAAGCGGCCCTGGATGGGGCCGACCGGTTGATTGCCCTGTCCGATACGCCTGAGCGCAAGGCGGCGCCGCTGAAGCTGCGCGCATCGATCGGTGACCTGTTTGCCATCATGGACCGGTCCAACACGCTCGGCCTGAAGAACGAGGCGGATGCGGCCGCCAAGATCCTGCTGATCGAGGGCTCCGCGGCGCGGGCCAAGGTCCGGGAGATCATCCAGCCCCGCCTCGAGATCCTGACCGCCGAGCTCCGCCAGGCCCGCGACGATGCCGAGCGGGCCGTCAGCGCCGCCAGCGCGATGCTGCTCGCCGCGACCGTGGCGGGCTTGCTCGGCGCGATGGCCCTGGCCGCCGCGATCGTCGCCTTCGGGATCACCCGGCCGATGGGCCAGCTGGTGCACGTGCTGCAGGGCATGGCCAAGGGCGACATCGAGGCCGAGATCAAGGAAGCGGCCCGCGGCGACGAGATCGGCGCCATCGGTCGCGCCGTCGCGGGCATCAAGGCCATGGTGGCGGTCAAGGCGGCCGAGCAGGCCGAGATGAAGCGCATCGCCGACGCGGCCGCGGCCCTCGAGCGGAAGCGGACGATGGTGGAGCTGGCCGATTCCTTCGAGCGCGCCGTCGGCGGCATTGTCGGCATGGTCTCGTCCTCCGCCACCGAGCTGCAGGCGACCGCCCAGACGATGACCACCACCGCCAGCGACACGGCCAGCCAGTCCGTCACCGTGGCGGGCGCCGCCGAAGAGGCCGCCGCCAACGTCCAGACCGTCGCGGCCGCGGCCGAGGAGCTCGGCTCCTCCGTGCAGGAGATCGGGCGTCAGGTCTCGGGATCCTCGGATCTCGCCCAGACGGCCGTGGGCGAGGCCGACCAGACCATGCAGCTGGTCCAGGCCCTGAGCCAGGCCTCCGCGCGGATCGGCGACATGGTCGGGCTGATCTCGAACATCGCCAGCCAGACCAACTTGCTGGCCCTGAATGCGACCATCGAGGCCGCCCGGGCCGGCGATGCCGGGCGCGGCTTCGCCGTGGTGGCCACCGAGGTGAAGGAGCTGGCCGCCCAGACCGCGCGGGCCACCGAGGAGATCGGTATGCAGATCGGCCAGATCCAGGGCGTGACCGGGCAGGCGGTCTCGGCCATCGGCTCGATCAGCACGCGCATCCGCGAGATCAACGGCGTCGCCGCGTCGATCGCGGCGGCGGTGGAGGAGCAGGGCGCCGCGACGCAGGAGATCGTGCGAAACGTCGCACAGGCCTCCACCGGAACCAGCGAGGTCACGAGCAACATCGCCAGCGTGGCCCAGGCTTCCGAGGAGACCGGCGCGGCCGCGAGCCAGGTGCTCTCCGCGGCCTCCGAGCTCTCGCGCCAGTCCGAGCAGCTGGGGACGGAAGTCTCCCGCTTCCTCGCGACCGTCCGCGCGGCCTGACCTCCGGCGCCGCCCCTCCGTGCCTCGGGGATGGGTCCGGCAGCGACCTTAGGGACGCGGCCGTGGACGCAGTCCCCCGGGCCGGGGCGGGGCGACTAGGTCGCGGGCACGAAGCGCAGGGTGCCGGCGAGCCGGCTCGATCCACCGGTGTCGTTCGGATGGTTGACGCCATCGACCACCGGGACCTCTGCGAAGTCGAAGGGGCTGAGGCCGTCGAGGCAGGCGACATTGACGCCGTACTGCTCCGGGTTCGAGCGCCGCTGGTGGTGCGTGTAGATCCCGCAGCGCGAACAGAAGAAGTGCTGCGCCACGCCGGTGTTGAAGCGATAGCTGGTCAGCAGGTCCGCGCCCTGCAGGAGCTCGACGCCGCCGGCCTCGGCCGAGACGACGACCGCCCCGCGCATCCGGCAATACGAGCAGGTGCAGCGGCGGACCGTATCGAGACCGTCGCTCAGGGACGCCCGGAACCGGACGCCGCCGCAATGGCACTGTCCCTCGCGCTGGTTGGCTTCCGCCGACATTCCCGTGTCCCTCCGTCTCCCGAAGATGTTCGCGATCCGTGATCCGTCGCGGGGCTCGGCCGGCCCCGCGATGGGCGCTCAACCGCCGAAGCGCTCGGTCCGGACGCGGGCGGGGTCCACCCCGGCATCGAGGAGGAGGTCTGCCACCGCCCCGACGAAGGGATTGCCGCCGCAGAGATAGGCGTGGCGCGGGGGGCCGAGCCGGTCCAGCGCCTCGACGATCATCGCGGCATCGACCCGGCGGCCTCCGGCCCGGGTCAGGTTGAGCATCAGCTGGAAATTCGGCTCGTCGCGGGCGCGCACGGCCAGCTCCTCGGCGGCGATGATCTCGCCGGCATCGCGCACGGAATAGAGCAGGAGCGCGGGGACCCCCGGCGCCGCCGCCGCGCGGTGGCGCAGCATCGAGAGCAACGGCACCACCCCCGAGCCGCCGCCCGCCAGGAGGAGGGGGCCGCCATCCTCGGGGCGCCAGACGAAGGATCCGCCGATCGGCCCGCGCAGCTCGATCGTGTCGCCGACCGCCGCCACCGCGTCGAAGAAGCCGGAGACCTCGCCGTCCGGCAGGCCCTCGATCAGCAGTTCGATGGTGCCGTCGCCGTCCGGCGGCGAGGCGATCGAGTAGCTGCGCTGGGCCTGGTAGCCGTCCGGGGCGGTGAGGCGCACGTCGACGTGCTGCCCGGCCAGCATCGGCCGGTCGAAGGCGACCCGGAAGCGGTAGCTCTTCACGCGCCGCGTCACCGGCCGGATGGCCGTCAGGGTCGCGGTCTGCCAGGGCAGGGGTCCTGGGGCGGGATCAATCACCGGTGAAGCGCTGCTCGCGCCAGGGGTCGCCGTACATGTGATAGCCGCGCAGTTCCCAGAAGCCGCCCTCGTCCCGCTGCGTGAAGCGCAGGCCCTTCACCCACTTGGCGCTCTTCCAGAAATACAGGTGTGGCACCAGCAGCCGGGCCGGGCCGCCATGGTCCACCGGGATCGGCGCGCCGTCGTAGTGGGTCGCCACCATGGCCTTGCCGCCGGTCAGGTCCGCGACCGGCACGTTGGTGGTGTAGTCGTCGTAGCCCTCGGCCAGCAGGAAGGCGGTCGGCGCCGCGATGCCGGCATCGGCCAGGAGGTCGTCGAAGCTCACGCCCTCCCAGGCGGTGTCGAACTTCGACCACTTCGTCACGCAGTGGATGTCGCCGCCCCAGCGGGTGCGGGGCAGGGCCTGGAAGGCCTCCCAGCTCCAGCTCTTCAGGGGGCGCGAGCCCTCGCGCAGGGTGAAGGACCAGGTCGCGAGGTCGATCCGCGGGTTGGGACCGATCTGGAGCACCGGGAAGTCCTCGGTGAGGTACTGGCCCGGGGGCAGACGCTCGCGGGTCGCCTCGGGCGGCCTGCGCCCCGTGAAACCTCGTGTGCTCATGCTCCCCTCGCGCTGTCCGACCGGTCGCGGCGACCGTGGCTCGACGATCGGCCCGCGCGGCAGGCTATCACTCCCTCAGCGATCGCGCAGCACCAGCCACAGGGCGTGAATGGTGCCCGGCAGCACACCCATCAGCGTCAGCAGGATGTTGAGGAGGAACTGCAGGCCGATGCCCGTGGTCATGAGGACGGCAATCGGCGGCAGGAAGATCGCGAGGATGATGCGGACGAGATTCGACACGGTCGCTCCGGGTAGACTGCGCGCGCGGGAATGCGGTCGCAACGGCCCAAGCGCAACGGAATCGTCGCGGCCAAGTTCCCCGGCCGGCCCATCGCGAATTTCAGTTTCTTAATCTCTGCGTCCCCAGGATGGTGTCGAACATCGCTGAAGGACGGACCGCGCAGGGAGTCCGCGTATGATCGAAACCCTCGTGCGCGACATCGAGCAGGTGGTCCAGTCCGGTGGCCTGCTCCAGCGCGGACGGGTGCTGCAACGGCTGTCGACGCTCTTCACCGAGCGGGCCGCCGGGCTGCGCGAGGAGGCGGTGGAAGTCTTCGACGCCGCGATGCTGCCCCTGGCCCGCGCCGTCGACGGCGCCGCGCGCATCGTCCTGGCGGACGATCTGGCCGATGTGCGCAACGCGCCGCGGGACGTGGTGCGGGACCTGGCCTTCGACCCGGACATCGCGGTGGCCCGGCCCATCCTGCAGCGCTCGCCCCGCCTGGACGAGGCCGATCTCGTCACCGTTTCCGAATCGCGGGGGCAGGAGCACCTTCGGGCCGTCGCGCAGCGGCCGACCCTCGGCGAGCGCGTCACCGACGTCCTGGTGGCGCGCGGCGATCGGCAGACGGTGCACGTGGTCGCGGGCAATGCCGGCGCGCATTTCTCCGGCGCGACTTATACCGCGCTCGGCGAACGGGCCCGGGGCGATGCCGTCCTGCGGGCCATGCTGGTGACCCGCGTCGCGCCCCGGGGACAGCCCGCCGCAGCGATGGACGCCCCGCGGGTGGGCGAGACCCTTCCGCGCGCGACGGATGCCGACGAGCGGCGCATCGACGACCTGATCCGGGCCGGCGACCTCGAGACGGCCCTGGCCGAGGTCGCGCGCCTCGCCGCGGTGTCGCCCGCCTTCGCCCGGCGCGCCTACGAGACGGCGGATCACGATCCCCTGCTGTTTCTGCTGCGCTCGATCCGCCTCGGCTTCGGGACCCTGAAGCTGTTCCTGCGGGCGAAACCCGGGCCGGTGCGGCCGCCCGAGGAATGGAACGGGATCCAGGCCGCGTTCCAGGCCTTGTCGGTGACGACGGCCCAGCGCGTGGTCCGCCTCTCGGCGCAGCCAGGCGGTGCGCCGGACGCGCGGGCGCCATCGGGCTCGGATTGCTGATCCGGGGCTTCCAGTGCTCGTCGAACTCTTCCACCTCCTCGTCACGCCGGTGCCCTTCGCCCATCGCCGGAGGGGCCACCTGCGCGAGAGCGTCCTGCTGATGTCCCGCGGGCGCCGCTGCCGCAGCGCCTGGGCTCCCCATCTCGCCGCGGCGCGGGCCGCGATCCTGGATGCCTGCGAGGATCTCCCGCAGCGGCGCGTGGCCGTGGTGCTCGGCTCAGGCCTCCTCCAGGATGTCCCGCTCGCGGAGCTCGCCGCGCGCTTCGCGCAGGTCCACCTCGTCGATGCCGTGCACCTCTGGCCGGCCCGCCTTCGGGCGCGGGCCTATCCCAACGTCCGCCTCGTCACGGCGGACCTCGCCCTGCGGCCCGACCGGCCCGAACCCCTGGCCGCCCTCTGCGGCGACGAGGCCGTCGACTTCGTGGTCTCGGCCAATCTCCTGTCGCAGCTGCCGATCCTGCCCCTCGATCGGCCGGGCTTCGTGCCGCCGGATCTCGGAGGCCGGATCGTCCGGGCCCATCTCGACGGGCTCGCGGGTCTGCGGGCCCGGGTCTGCCTCGTCACGGACGTGGAGCAGGTCGAGGAGGACCGGAGCGCAGGGGTGACCGGGCGCCTCGACCTGCTGCACGGGGTGCGTCTGGGTCAGCCCGATCGACGCTGGAGCTGGGACCTCGCCCCGTTCGGCGAAGCGGCGCGCCATCGCCGGCTGATCCACCGGGTCGAGGCCTTCCTCGACTGGCGCGGCCCCTAGAAACGCGAAGAAGCCGCCCGGTGGGGCGGCTTCCTGCCGTTCCGCGAAATGGAACCGGGCTTACTCGGTGACCGGCGTCGGATCGTCGGCGCCCACGGGACCGTCCGATCCCTCGAACCGGGCGCGGCGACGGCGGCGGGGCTTGGGCGCCGGTGCGCCGTCGTCCTGTGCCGCGGAGCTGACATCGCCCGGGGCATCCGGCTGCCCGGACGGCTCGGCGACGGGAACCGGACGCGGCGGCGTCATCAGGAAGGCCGGCAGGGCGGCCACGTCCTCGGTCGGACCGGCCGTATCCCGCTCGTCGCGGCGACGGCTGCGCCGGGGCGGCGCCTCGCCGGAGCGGGCGGCCCGGGGCGCGTCCTGACGGACGGCATCCTGGCCGCCGAACTCGCCGCGCGGCGCCTCGTTCACCGGATTGTCCGCGCGCCCATTCTCGTAGCGGGGGGCGTCGGAGCGAGCCGGGGCGGGACGGAAATCCTGGCGCGGCTGATCCTGCCGTGACTGATCCTGGCGAGGCTGGTCTTGGCGCGCCTGGTCTTGCCGCGGCTGATCCTGCCGGGCTTGGTCCTGGCGATTGTAGTCCTGCCGAGGGCTTTCCTGACGCTGGGAGTCCGTCCGGAAATCCTGACGGTTGCCATCCTGACGATTGTAGTCCTGACGGCTGCCGTCCTGGCGATTGCCGTCCTGGCGATTGCCGTCCGGCCGACTGAACTCGTCGCGCCGGTTGTTGTAGTCGGGACGATTGCCGTCGCGCTGATTGTCGAAGCGCTGCGGACGGTCGCCGCGATTGGCGAAGCGGTCGCGGCGGTTCTGCCGGTTGTTGTCCGAACCGGAGTCCTGACGGTTCGCGTCTTGCCGGTTCGCGTCTTGCCGATTGGAGTCCTGCCGATTCGAATCCTGTCTGTTCGAATCCTGCCGGTTGTAATCCTGCCGGTAATTGTCCGGACGCGTGTCCTGCCGGGGCTCGTAGGCCGTCGGCTGCGGCTGCTGGGCCGGGTCGCCGTACTCTTCGTTGTAGGCATTGGCGCCGTAGCTCGAGGCTGCGTAGCCCTGCGGGGCGCCCTGGCCCTCGTCGTCGCCCTCGTCGCCGTCGTCGTCGAAGCCGCGGGCGTAGCCGCCGACCTGCTGACGAGTCTGTTCCTGGGCGCCGGAAATGATCCGGAAATAGTGCTCGCCGTGCTGGAAGTAGTTCTCTGCCGCCACCGGGTCTCCACTGGCCTGCGCGTCGCGCGCGAGCTGGGCATACTTGTCGGCGATGTGTTGGGCGGTACCGCGAATCTTGACGTCCGGCCCGTTGGATTCGTAGGAACGCGTGAGCGGATTGGGACCTTTGGGGCGGTTGCGACCGCGCATCCGTCTATTCTGGTTTGGTCTCATCGGTCTCGATTGACCCTCGTTCGTCTCGGAGCGTCTGATGATGCGGCGGGTTCCAGGCGGCCACGACGCGGCCTGTCCTCAGGCTCGTCGCTGGCGCCGCGTGATCCGGGTCCGGTGTGTCCGTGATCGATATCGCCGTGCTTGTCGTCTCTGTCCGTTGACCAAGGCGCGCTCTGAGCGTCCAGGCGTCCTTCGGTTTTCAGGCACGAAGTTGACCAAGCTCCTGCGCCTCTGCCCGCGCGCGCCAGCCTGATCGTGGGGGGACCGTCTAAGAGCGTCGCGGACCAAAGCCGCCACCCGTCTTACCACGACCCATCTTAATGGATCGTTCGCGATCTGCCTGCGACACTAGCGGTTCGCCGAGGGGGCAACAAGCGTTTTTTGCCCCGATGCAGCCGTCAGGCGCAGTTTTTTCGCCTGTCCCACAGGATTTTCGTCTCTCTCTCCCCTCAGACGGGACCGAAGCGGACCACCCGGGCATGCCCGGCCAGATCGTGATGCCGCATGGCGGGGCCGAGGCCCGCCCGTGTCCCGAGGGTCTCGACGGCTTCGGCCTGATCGTAACCCACCTCGAGGACGAGTGCGCCGCCCGGGGCGAGTCCGACCGGCCCGCCGGTCAGGGCGTCGACGATGCTCCGGTAGGCGTCGAGGCCGTCAGGGCCGCCGTCCAGGGCCGCCATCGGGTCGTGGCCCCGGACCTCGACGTCGAGCCCCTGGATGGTGTCGCGGGCGATGTAGGGCGGGTTCGACACGATGAGGTCGAAACGCCCGCGGAGACTCGCGGTCCAGTCCGCGCAGACGAAGGCGGCGCGGGTCCCGACGCCGTTCCGCACCGCGTTGGCGCGGGCCTGCACGAGGGCCCCGTGGGAGCGGTCGAGGCCGATCCCGCCGGCGTTCGGCAACTCGCTGAGCAGCGCCACCAGGATGCAGCCCGAGCCGGTGCCGAGATCGAGGATCCGCACCGGGCGCCGGCGGTCGGGATGGAGGACCAGGGCGGCCTCCACCAGGGTCTCGGTATCCGCCCGGGGCACGAGGGTCTCGGGTGCGAGCCCGAACGGCAGGCCCCAGAATTCCCAGGCGCCGACGATCCGGGCGACGGGCTCGCCCCGGAGGCGCCGCGCGACGGCGCCCTCGAGCGTCGCGGCGGCCTCGTGTCCGAGCGGCAGGTCGCCCCGCAGGATCAGGTCGGTGGCACTGAGCCCGAGGAGGTCGAGAAGGAGGAAGCGGGCGTCGCGCGCCGGCAGGCCCTGGGCGACGAGCGCCTCGCTCATGCGCCGCAGGGCGTCGGTGCGGGTGAGCGCCGGATCCAGGCGCATCGGCTCCGGCGCGTCCATCCGGGTCAGGCCATGCCCTCGGCGGCCAGCAGCTCGGCCTGATGCTCGGTGACCAGGGCATCGACCAGCTCGTCCAACGCCTCGCCGGCCAGAACCTCCTCGAGCTTGTAGAGAGTCAGGTTGATGCGGTGGTCGGTGACGCGGGCCTGGGGGAAGTTGTAGGTGCGGATGCGCTCGGAGCGGTCGCCGGAGCCCACCTGCGACTTGCGGTCGGCGGCCCGGGCCGCGTCCTTGGCGGTACGCTCGGCGTCGTAGAGCTTGGAGCGCAGCAGCGACATCGCGCGGGCGCGGTTCTTGTGCTGCGAGCGCTCCTCCTGGACGAAGATCACGATGCCGCTCGGCATATGAGTGATGCGGATCGCCGATTCCGTCTTGTTGACGTGCTGTCCGCCGGCGCCCTGCGAGCGCATGGTGTCGATCTTCAGGTCGGCGTCGTTGATGACGATGTCGACCTCCTCGGCCTCGGGCAGCACCGCCACGGTGGCGGCGGAGGTGTGGATGCGGCCCTGGGTCTCGGTGTCCGGCACGCGCTGCACCCGGTGGGCGCCGCTCTCGAACTTGAGGCGCGCGAACACGCCCTTGCCCTTCACCTCGGCGATCACCTCGCGATAGCCCCCGACGGTGCCCTCGCTTTCGGAAATCACCTCGACCTTCCAGCCCTTGGCGTCGGCGTATTTGCCGTACATCCGGAAGAGGTCGCCCGCGAACAGGGCCGCCTCGTCGCCGCCGGTGCCGGCGCGGATTTCGAGGATGGCGCTCTTCTCGTCGGCGGAATCCTTCGGCAGCAGGATGAGCTGGAGCGCGCGGTGGGCGGCCTCCAGCCCGGCCTCGGCCTCCGGCTTCTCGTCGGCGGCGAGCGCCCGCATCTCCGAGTCGCTGCCGGGCTCGTCGATCAGCGCCTCGATGTCGGCGAGGTTTTGCGCGGCGGCGCGGTAAGCGTGAATGGCGGCGACGACGCTCTCCAACTCCGACAATTCGCGCGACAGCTGCACGAAGGTATCGGAATCCGCCGAGCCGGCGCTCAGCGTGGCGGTGACGATGTCGTGGCGCGTCAGGATCGCGTCGAGACGCTCTGCAGGAATGGGGGTCATCGCCCGTGGAAAACTCTCATCAGAACAAGGGCTCGTCGGGCCGGAGGCCTTCGTCGACGACGGGGCCGCGGCACGACCCGTTGAGATAGGTACGCCGAGGCTAGATGGGCACGCCCTGCGCCTTCGCGAAGGCCGCGAGGGCCGGACGGAGGCTGGCGCCGTCTCCGGCGCGGGCCAGTTCGGTGTCGAGCAAGGCCGCCACCGCCTGGACGTCGAGACCCAGCACCATGGCCTTCACGGGGCCGATGGCGGCCGGCGACATCGAGAGGTGACGGAAACCGAGGCCGATCAGGGCCATGGCTTCGAGGGGACGTCCGCCGATCTCGCCGCAGACGGTGGCGGGGCAGCCCGCGGCGGCCGCGCGCTCGGCGATGACGCGGAAGGCGCGCAGGGCCGGAACGCTCAGGGTGTCGAAGCGGTCGGCCACGCGACGGTTCTCGCGGTCGACGGCGAACAGGAACTGCATCAGGTCGTTGGAGCCCACCGACAGGAAGTCCGCGGCCTTGGCGATCTCGTCGATCTGGAACAGGAGCGAGGGCACCTCGACCATGACGCCGAGCTTGCAGTCGCTCGGCAGGGCGTGACCGTGCCGGCGCAGGTGCGCCTTCTCGCGCTCGACGATGGCCTTGGCGCGGGTGAACTCGTCCACCGTCGCCACCATCGGGAACATGATCTTCAGGGCCCGGCCGCCGGCCGCCTTCAGCAGGGCGCGGAGCTGCACCCGCAGGAGGGCGGGGCGGTCGAGGCCGATGCGGATCGCGCGCCAGCCCAGGGCCGGGTTCTCCTCCTCGAGGGCCGGCATGTAGGGCAGGATCTTGTCGCCGCCGATGTCGAGGGTGCGGATCGTGACCGGCAGGTCGCCGGTGGCGGCGAAGACGGCCTCGTAGAGCGCCTGCTGCTCGGCGGCCGAGGGCATGCGCTGGGCCACCATGAACTGCAGCTCGGTACGGAACAGGCCTATGCCGTCCGCACCCGTCTCGTGCAGGTGGGTCAGGTCGATGAGGAGGCCGGCGTTCAGCTGCAGGCCGATCTGCGTGCCGTCCAGGGTCACGGCCGGCACGTCGCGCAGCGCCCGGTACTGCTCCTGCCGGCGGGCGCGCAGGCGCACCATCTCGGCATAGGCCGCCTCGATCTCCGGGCCGGGCCGGACCTGGATCTCGCCGGTGGCGCCGTCGACGATGATCGCGTCGCCCGCATCGCAGAGGGCGGTGGCGTTGGCGATCTCGCCCACCGCCGGGATGCCCAGCGCCCGGGCCACGATGGCGATGTGGCTCGTCGGCCCGCCTTCCTCCAGCACGACGCCGCGCAAAGCCGTGCGGTCGTAGTCGAGGAGGGCGGCCGGACCCATCGAGCGCGCCACCAGAATCGCGTTCTCGGGCAGCACGCGCTGCGCGCCGTTGCCCTCGGCGCCGATCAGCGTGCGCAGCAGGCGGTTCGCGAGGTCGTCGAGGTCGTGCAGGCGGTCGCGGAGATAGGGGTCGCTCTGCCGCATCATCCGGGCGCGGTTGTCCGACTGGACGCGCTCGACGGCGGCCTCGGCGGTCAGGCCCGAATGCACGGCCTCGCGCATCCGGCGCAGCCAGCCCTTGTCGTGCGCGAACATCCGCACGGTCTCCAGCACCTCGCGGGATTCCCCGGTGCCGATGATGTCGCCGCGCTCCACGAGGTCGTCGATGGCCGAGCGCACCTCGCCGATGGCCTGCTCCAGGCGCTCGACCTCGCGGTCGACATTCTCGGCGATGAGCTGCTTGATGACGATGCGCGGCTCGTGCAGCACCACGTGCCCGAGGCCGATGCCGTCGGCCAGGGCGACGCCGCGCTGGCTCACCGGGCGGCGCGCGGCCGAGCCGGCCCCCGGCGCCAGCGCCTGCAGCTCGCCCGAGGCGATCATCTCCGAGAGCACCATCGCGGTGGTCTGGAGCGCCTCGATCTCCTCCTCCGAATAGACCCGGTAGGTCTTGTTCTGGACGACGAGCACCCCGAGGGTGTTGCCCGCGCGCAGGAGCGGCACGCCGAGGAAGGCGTGATAGGCCTCCTCGCCCGTCTCCGGGCGGTAGGAGAAGGCCGGGTGGGACTGGGCGTCGGAGAGCGACAGCGGCTCGGCGGTCTTGGCGATGAGGCCGACGAGGCCCTCGTCGGCCCGCAGGCGGGTCAGGTGGACCGCCTCCCGGTTCAGACCCTCGGTTGCAAACAGTTCGAGGATGTTGTCATCGCTGAGGACGTAGACCGAGCACACCTCCGCGATCACGTTGGCGGCGATCAACGTGACGATGCGGTCGAGACGAGCCTGTGGACTGACCGGCTCCGCCATCGCTTCGCGGAGGCGGCGCAGAAGCAGGCGCGGGCCTCCGGGCGCAGCGGGCATGGTCTCCTCGATCCGGCTTCGGCCTCGTGTCCGGTTGGCGCGCGGGCGTTCGCGCGCTCCGGGTCTTCAGGCCTGGTCGAGGCCGTATAGCGAGTGGAGCGTGCGAACGGCAAGCTCCGTGTAGGCGGCATCGATCAGCACGGAGAACTTGATCTCCGAGGTGGTGATCGCCCGGATGTTGATCCCCTTCTGCGCCAGGGCCCGGAAGGCCTTGGCCGCGACGCCCGCGTGGCTGCGCATGCCGACGCCGATGGCCGAGACCTTCACGACGTCGGTGGCGCCCTCGATCTGCGCGAATTCGATCGCGCCGCTCTGCGCGTCGAGGATCTTGCGCGCCCGGTCGTAATCGGCCGAGGGGACCGTGAAGGTCATGTCGGTGGTCGACTGGTCGCCCGACACGGTCTGGATGATCATGTCGACGTTGATGTTGGCGTCGGCCAGCGGTCCGAAGATCGCGGCGGCGATGCCGGGGCTGTCCTTCACGCGACGAAGCGTGATCTGCGCCTCGTCCCGGGAGAAGGCGATCCCGGTGATGATCTGCTGTTCCACGATGTCGTCCTCGTCGCAGATGAGGGTGCCGGGCCGGGCGTTGTCCGGCGGATCGAAGCTGGAGCGCACCGTGGTCGGCACGCGATGAACCATGGCGAGCTCGACGGAGCGGACCTGCAGGACCTTGGCGCCCAGGGACGCCATCTCCAGCATTTCCTCGAAGGTCACGCGCTCCATGCGCTTGGCCTTCTGAACCACGCGCGGGTCGGTGGTGTAGACGCCGTCGACGTCGGTGTAGATGTCGCAGCGCTCGGCGCCGATGGCGGCGGCGATGGCCACTGCGCTGGTGTCGGAGCCGCCGCGCCCGAGGGTGGTCACACGGCCGGTGGCCTCGTGCATGCCCTGGAAGCCGGCGATGACCGCGACCTCGCCGCGCTGGAAGCCGGCATCGAGGCGGGCGCCGTCGATGCCCTCGATCCGGGCGGACCCGTGGGCGTCCGAGGTCAGGATCGGGATCTGCCAGCCCTGCCAGGAGCGGGCCTTGATGCCGTTCTTCTGGAGCGCGATGGCCAGGAGGCCGGCGGTGACGAGCTCGCCGGAGGCGACCACGGCGTCGTACTCGGCCTCGTCGTAGATCGGGTTCGCGTCCTTGACCCAGGCGACGAGTTCGTTGGTCTTGCCGGACATGGCCGAGACCACGACGGCCACGTCGTAGCCGGCCGCGACCTCGCGCGCCACGTGGGCCGCCACGTTGCGGATGCGCTCGACATTGGCGACGGACGTACCGCCGAACTTCATCACCAGACGGGGCATGTTCTCACCAGACGGAGCCTGTCGCGTCCGCGACACGTCGCTTGAGCCGGGGATCGAGCGTGACCAGGGATTCGGCGGGCCGCGGGACGGATTTCCCGGAACCCGAACGGCCTGCCGCGTCGCTTGGCTGCTGTACCGGACAGGGCTTCGGCGGGTACAAGGGCCGCCCGGGCGTGTCAACAATGGGACGCGCCCACCCTGCACGAGTTATGCCGAGACGATGACCGGACCCACAGGCGCCTCCATCGACCGCGACGAGGTCGCTCGCTTCGAAGCCATCGCGGCGACCTGGTGGGACGAGGCCGGACCGATGCGGGTGCTGCACCGCTTCAACCCCGTCCGCCTCGCCTATATCCGCGACACGGCTTGCCGGCATTTCAGGCGCGATCCGCGCGCGCCCTTCGCCCTGGAGGGCCTGACCCTGGTGGATATCGGCTGCGGCGGCGGCGTCCTGTCCGAACCCCTGGCGCGGCTCGGCGCCGAGGTCACCGGCCTCGATCCGGCACCGACCAACATCAAGGTCGCCCAGGCCCATGCCGACGCCGAGGGCGTGCCGGTGGATTACCGCGCCCGCACCATCGAGGACGTGGTGGCGGGGGGCGAACGCTTCGACATCGTGCTCGCCATGGAGGTGGTGGAGCACGTGGTGGACATGCCGGCCTTCGTGGCGCAGGCGGCCCGGGCGGTGAAGCCCGGCGGCCTCCTGTTCGCCGCCACCCTCAACCGGACCCTGCGCTCCTTCGCGCTGGCGATCGTCGGGGCCGAGTACGTCCTCGGCTGGCTGCCCAAGGGTACCCACGACTGGGAGAAGTTCGTGCGGCCCGACGAGCTCGGCCGCGCCGTCAGCGCGGGCGGCCTCACCGTCACCGACACGACCGGGGTGGTGCTCAACCCCCTGGACGGCTCCTGGCGGGCGAGCCGCGACACGGCGGTGAACTACATGATCACGGCGCAGCGCCCGCCTGCGGCCGCGCACCCGGCCGCAGGCGGGCACCCGGTCTGAACCTTCGGAGGCGCCCGCGGTTGGTCGGCAGACCTCATGGGAGACCGACCTTGCTCGAAAAGATTCCGCACGCGGTGGGCGCCGCCCTGTCAGGCCTGAAGGCCGGGCTCGACAAGACTGCCTACCGGACCACCTTCGCCACCGTGCCGGAGGGCCTCGGCCTCACCAGCCTCGCCTTCACGGACGGGACGGCGATGCCGGCCCGCTTCACCGCCGACGGCGCCGGCGCGTCGCCGCCCCTGGCCTGGACCGGCCTGCCGCCCGGTACGGTCCGGGTCGTCCTCCTGTGCGAGGACGCCGGCAGCCCCACGCCGAACCCGCTGGTCCACCTGATCGCCTGGAACCTCGATCCGAGCGCCCCACTGGCGGAGGGCGCGGCGAGCCAGTCCGAATCGGCGCTCGATCTCGGCAAGAACAGCTTCCTCAAGCCGGGCTGGCTGCCGCCCGATCCGCCCACCGGCCACGGCCCGCACGCCTACCTGTTCCAGGCCTACGCCCTCGACCGGGCGCTGGACCTGCCCGAGCATCCCGGCCGCGGCGCGCTCCTGGAGGCGATGGCGGACCGCGTTCTCGCCAAGGGCTGCCTCATCGGGACCTACGAGCGCCCCTGACGGCCTCGGCGCTTGCGCGGACGCCCGCGCCGGTGCAAGCGCCGAGACGACGATCCAGGGAGGTTTGGGCATGAAGGCGCTGCTGTGTACCCGTCTCGGCGGACCGGAGGATCTGGAACTCGCGGATCTGCCGGATCCGGTGGCTGGGCCGGGCGAGGCCGTGGTCCGCATCACCCTGGCGGCGCTGAACTTCTTCGACACTCTCATCATCGCCGGCCGCTACCAGGTGAAGCCCGAGCTGCCGTTCTCACCCGGCGGCGAGGCCTGCGGCGTCATCGAGGCCCTGGGCGAAGGCGCCGAGGGCTTCGCGGTGGGCGACCGGGTCATCGTCCATCGGAAATTCGGCACCTGCCGCGAGCGCATCGCCGTCGCCACCCGGCACCTCACCCCCGTGCCGGACGGGGTCTCCGACGCCCAGGCCGCCGGGCTCACCATCACGTACGGCACGTCGCTGCATGCCCTGCGCGATCGGGCCAATCTTCAGCAGGGCGAGACCCTGGCGGTCCTCGGGGCCTCCGGCGGCGTCGGCCTCGCGGCGGTGGAGCTCGGGGCGATCATGGGGGCCCGGGTCATCGCCTGCGCGTCCTCCCCCGAGAAGCTGGCGACGGCGCAGGCCCATGGCGCCGCGATGGCGGTGGACTACGCGGCCGAGAACCTGCGCGAGGCCCTGCGTACGCTGACCGAGGGGGCCGGCGTCGACGTGATCTACGACCCGATCGGCAGTGACTACGCAGAGCCGGCCCTGCGGTCGCTCGGCTGGAAGGGGCGCTACCTTGTCATCGGCTTCGCCGCCGGCGACATCCCGCGCATCCCGCTCAACCTGGCGCTTCTCAAGGGGATCGACATCCAGGGCGTGCACTGGGGCGTCTTCGTCGAGCGCGAGCCGGAGGCGCACCGGGCCAACCAGGAGCAGCTCCTGGCCTGGGTGGCGGAGGGGCGCCTCACCGCGAAGGTGCACGGCGAATACCCGCTCGCCGATTACGCGGAGGCCCTCGGCATCCTCAAGCGGCGCGAGGCCGTCGGCAAGGTGCTGCTGGGGCTATGAGTTTTCCTGGCCGGGGGGGCGCGATCCGGATCCGCCTCCCCCCGGAGAGGGGGGAGGACGAACGGGCCGCGCGGTCCCTCAGAGCAGGCCCTGGGCCTTGGCGAGGGCGACGAGGTCGTGCTGGGGCCGGGCGCCGATGTGCTGGATCACCTCGGCGGCGGCGAGCGCCCCGAGACGGGCACTGTCGCGATGGTCGAGGCCGCGGGCATGGCCGGCGAGGAAGCCCGCCGCGAACAGGTCGCCCGCGCCCGTGGTGTCGACGAGCTCGTGGACCGGGGATGCGGATACCGATTGCACCGCACCGCCCTGGATCACGAGGGCGCCGTCCGCCGAGCGGGTGACGAGGCCGAGGAGGTCCCGGCCGCGGGCCGCGCTCTCCTCGCGCAGGGCGCGGATCGCGACCTCGGCGTCGTCGGTCTCGTAGAGGCTCTGCAGCTCGCCGATATTGGCGAACAGGATGTCGATGCTGCCGTCGCGGATCAGGCCCAGGAACTCCTCCCGGTAGCGCCCGACGCAGAAGGCGTCCGACAGGGTCAGGGCCGCGGCGTTGCCGGCGTCGTGGGCGATGGTCACGGCCTTGCGGAACGCATCCTTGGCGGCCGGCGGGTCCCAGAGGTAGCCCTCGAGGTAGACCACGCGGGCGGCGGCCACGGTGGCCTCGTCGACATCGGCCGGCGAGAGCCCCTGGCAGGCGCCGAGATAGGTGTTCATGGTGCGCTCGCCGTCGGGCGTCACCAGGATGAAGCAGCGGGCGGTGGCCGGTCCGTCGGTGGCGGCGGCCACGGGGAAGCGGACGCCGGTCGCCTTCAGATCGTGGGCGAAGAGGCCGCCGAGCTCGTCGTCGCGGACCTTGCCGACGAAGCCGGTCTTGGCTCCGAGCATCGCCGCGCCCACCGCCGTGTTGGCGCCCGAGCCGCCCGACACGATCGTGGCCGGACCCATGGCGGCGAAGAGCGACTCGGCCCGCGCCTCGTCGATCAGCTGCATCGCGCCCTTCGGCACGCCCTGGGCCGCGAGGAAGTCCTCCTCGGTGCGGGCGATGAGGTCGACGATGGCGTTGCCCAGTACGAGCAGGTCGAGGGAGTCGGGCATCGGGCCGTCCAGTCTGGCGGTGAGCGGAAACTGCGCGGGCTGTGGCACCGCCCCCGGCGGGGGTCAAGCGACGGCCGCCGACCTCAGGGCTCGGCCAGGCAGGCGGTGACGTCCAGCCGTAACACGCGTGCGGCGTTCGCCGAAGGCGCCCCGCGTCCCTATTGCAGCGTCTTCACCTCGCACTGCGCGTAGTCGCTGCTCGCCTTCACGTAGGCGTTCAGCGCCTTGACGTAGGCCTCCGCCAGGGGGCGGAACGCGGCGGCCTTCTCGTTGTAGGCCTTGATCGCGTCGTTGTAGCTGTAGGCTTCCCAGCCGGGGCAACCCCCCTTGGCGTCGAGGCAGGCGGGCTTGGCCGGGAGCGGGGGCTTGGCCGGACGGGCCGTCGCCGGGGGCGGCTCCGGCAGGGTGCAGGCGGCGCGGGCCGCGTTCACCGACACCAGGGTGCCGAGGCCGAGGGCCGCAGCCCGCAAGATCCGAATCCGCATGCGGGCTTTCCCCCCTCCGTGGCGACAGGCGCTACATGCGCGTGCCGCTGATCCGGAGCAAGTCTGCGGACCCGGAGCAAGCTCGCCCGCCGGCCGTCAGCGCGCCGCCACGACCTCCCGCGCGGGTGCCGGCGCCGGGGAGGGGCGCGAAGCCGGCGCGACCTTCGCCTTGCCGCGCCCACTCTTGTCCATCCGGGCCCGGACGGCGTTGAGGACCGGCACGGCGAGGCCGAGGGCCAGCACCCACCAGGCGGGACGGATGGTGTCCGGGACATCGAGATTGGCCGACAGGACGAGGCTCGCCGGGATGCCGCTGGCGACGCCGTACCAGGCTGCTTCCAGCAGCGCGCTCAGGAGGGCGGCCGCCACGGCGAGGCCCGCGAGGGTCAGCGGGTTGGTCGGCCAGCCGAAGCGCTGCATGGCGCGGTGACCCATCAGCAGCAGGAAGGCCCCGGTCCAGAACACCGGGTCGGAGACGTCGATCTTGGCCTGCAGGTAGTAGTGGATCAGGCCCAGTATCGCGATGACGTAGACGGTCTTGTGCAGGCGCGGCCAGGCCTTGCCGAGGCGCCGGATCATCCCGTCCGTGGAGGTGACGCCGAGCATCACGAGGCCCAGCAGCGCCACGAAGCCGATGGTGAGGTAGATCCGCGACACGATCTCGCTGACGACCTTGGTCAGCACGAAGTTCTGGTCGACGACGTAGAGCATCAGGTGGATGAGCCCGTAGGCCAGCACCGTCAGGCCGAGCATGCGTCGCACCAGGATGAGCTTCGGCGCGTGGGCGATGCGGCGCAGGGGCGTCACCGCCAGGGACAGCATAAGAAAGCGCACCGCCCACTTGCCGGTGCCGTGGAGCAGCGCCGTGATGGGCTTCGCCCCGAGGGCGTCGGCCGCGTAGGCCCCGGCGAGCCACAGGCCCGGGGCCAGGGCGAACAGGAAGGTCGCGAGCTTCAGGCCGGAGACGCGTCCGGTGCGGTCGCGCCAGGGCGCGGAGAAGACGGGCAGGGCTGGCATGGCGATCCGGGATCGTTGGGCGACTGGGTCGAAAGATAGGGGCCGGGAGGGATCCGTGAGGTGGCGCGGGGTCGCAGCCGGCGTCGCGGACCACCGGGGCGTGCGGGGTCTTGGACGGTATTCGCGCGGCGGGCGCGGGGGTTACAGGCCTGTGCAGAGCTCTGAACGAACCGGAACCTTGGCCGGTGCCGGGACGGTTGTCGATTGCTATAAGCCGACGCCGCGCCCGCCCCCGATCACGAAGCCGCTCCATGCCCGCAGACAGCCCCGCCGACAGCCTCGAGACGATGACCGCCGAGACGGCGCGGGCCGAGCATGCGGACCTCTCCGAACGGATCGCCGAGGCCGACCGGCTCTATCACCAGGAGGATGCGCCCGAGATCACGGATGCCGAATACGACGCCCTCCGCCGGCGCCTGGAGCAGATCGAGGCGCGGTTTCCGGATCTCGCCGGAACGGGCGCCGCCAGCGCGTCGGTGGGCGCCAAGCCCTCGGAGAAATTTGCGAAGGTGCGTCACGCCGTGCCGATGCTCTCCCTCGGCAACGCCTTCGCGGACGAGGAGGTGGCGGAGTTCGTGGCCCGGGTCCGGCGCTTCCTGAACTGGCCCGAGGCCGAGCCCCTGGCCTTCACCGCCGAGCCGAAGATCGACGGCCTCTCCCTGGCCCTGCGCTACGAGGACGGGCGCCTCGTCACGGCGGCGACCCGCGGCGACGGCGAGGTGGGCGAGGACGTCACCGCCAATGCCCGCACGGTCTCCGATATCCCGCAGCGGCTCGCCGGGGCGGAGGTTCCACCGGTCTGCGAGGTGCGCGGCGAGGTCTATCTCAGCCACGCGGATTTCGCGGCCATCAACGCCCGCCAGGCGGCGGCCGGCAAGGCCCTGTTCGCCAATCCCCGCAACGCCGCGGCCGGCTCCCTGCGCCAGCTCGACCCCGAGATCACCCGGGCGCGGCCGCTCAAGTTCTTCGCCTATGCCTGGGGCGAGGTGGTGCCGGCGTTCGAGGGCACGCAGCACGGGGTGCTGGAGCGGTTTTCGGAGTGGGGCCTGCCGGTCAACGACCGGACGACGCTCTGCCCCGATGCGGCGGCGATGATCGCGCATTACCGGAGCATCGAGGCCGAGCGCGCCGACCTCGGCTACGACATCGACGGCGTCGTCTACAAGGTCGACGACCTGGCCCTGCAGCGCCGCCTCGGCTTCGTCTCGCGCTCGCCGCGCTGGGCGCTCGCCCACAAGTTCGCCGCCCAGAAGGCGCTGACGGTGGTGGAGGACATCGAGATCAATGTCGGGCGCACCGGCTCCCTGAACCCGCTGGCGAAGCTGCGACCGGTGACGGTGGGCGGCGTGGTGGTCTCGAACGCCACCCTGCACAACGAGGGCTACGTCCAGGGCGTCGGGGCCGACGGCGAGCCGATCCGCGACGGGCGCGACATCCGGGTCGGCGACACGGTGGTGGTCCAGCGGGCCGGGGACGTGATCCCGAAGGTGATGGATGTCGTGCTGGAGAAGCGCCCGGCCGATGCGAAGCCCTACGCCTTCCCGACCCGTTGCCCCGCCTGCGACAGCCGCGCCGTGCGCGAGATCAACCCGCGCACGGGCAAGCCCGACGCCGTGCGCCGCTGCACCGGCGGCCTGATCTGCCCGGCGCAGGGGGTCGAGCGCCTGAAGCACTTCGTCTCGCGCAACGGCTTCGATCTCGAGGGCTTCGGCCAGACCTATATCGAGGTGCTGTTCGAGGCCGGGCTGGTGCGCCAGCCCGCCGACCTGTTCCGCCTGGAATTCGAACCGCTCAAGGCCGCCATCGTGGCGCGGCGGGAGGCGCTCTCCGCCGAGCGCCGGGCCGAGGGTACCCCCGCCCCGAAGAAGCCGACCAAGAAGAAGGGCGAGGAGGAGGACAAGGCGATCAAGAACCTCCTCGCCTCGGTGGAGGATCGCCGTACCCTGCCCCTGAACCGCTTTCTCTTCGCCCTCGGCATCCCGGAGATCGGCGAGTCCACCGCCAAGGCTCTGGCGAAGCGCTTCCCCGACATGCCCGCCCTGATGGCGGGCGTCGCCGCCGCGGCCCGCGATCAGGCCGGGGCGGACTGGATCGAGCTCTCCGCCGTACCCCGCATCGGCCCGACCACCCGCGACCGCTTGCTGGAGCTGGGCTATCCCCGCGCCGGCGGCGAGCCGGAGACCGGCGAGGACGAGGAGGCCGAGACCCAGCAGCCGCAGGGACGCGTGCGCCTGTCCGCGCCGCAGCGCGCCAGCCTCCTGAGCCATTACGGCGACGAGGAGGCCATCGCGGCGGCCCTCGCACGGGCGGCCGAGCAGCGTCCCGGGGATGCCTACCGCCACTTCGCCGATGACGGCGAGATCGGCCCGGTGGCGACGGATTCGCTGATCGCGTTCTTCGCCGAGCCGCACAACGACGGGGCGGTCCGGGCGCTCCTCGATCAGGTCCGGACGGAGCCGATGGCGGCCCCGGCCACCGCCACGGCCTTCGCCGGCAAGACGGTGGTGTTCACCGGCAGCCTGGAACGGATGACGCGGTCCGAGGCCAAGGCCACCGCGGAGCGCCTGGGTGCCAAGGTCTCGGGCTCGGTCTCGGCCAAGACCGACCTCGTCGTGGCGGGGCCGGGCGCCGGTTCCAAGCTGACGGACGCCCAGAAGCACGGCGTCGAGGTCATCAGCGAGGAGGCATGGCTGGCGCTCGTCGCCAGTGCTTGAGCCGGGAATCGCGGACGCCTAGACTCGGGGTCCTGCACCCGCAGGCGCTTGGCCGCGTCCGGCCGGCACAGGGCCCCGCGATTTCCGCATGACCGTCATCGCCCTCGACTTCGAGACCGCCAACGAGCGGCGCGACAGCGCCTGTGCCGTCGGGCTCGCCTGGATCGCCGGCGGCCGGGTCGTCCGGCGGGAATCCCGGCTGATCCGCCCGCCGGAGCTGCGCTTCTCGCCGGGCAACATCCGGGTCCACGGCATCCTCCCGGCGGACGTGCGCGGCCAGCCGGACTTCCCCACCGTGATGGCGGAGTTCCTGCCCGACCTCGCCTCCGGGCTGATCCTCGCCCACAATGCCGGCTTCGACCTCGGGGTGCTGCGGGCGTCCCTGGCCGCGTACGGGCACCGGCCGCCGGCCTTCGCCTATCTCTGCACCCTGCAGATCGCCCGGCGGGTGTTCCCGGCGGAGGAGGGCTGCGGCCTCGGCAAGGTCGCGGCGCGCCTCGGCATCCGCTTCGCGCACCACGATGCGGGCGAGGACGCCTATGCCTGTGCGGAGATCGCCCTGGCGGCCGTGCGGGAAACCGGTGCGCCGGATGTGCCAGCCCTGTCGCGGGCGCTCCGCCTGCCGATCACCACGGTGCCGGCCGGGCCCGATCTCGCCCTGCCGCCGCGCAGCCGGCCGGGCTCCCTGACGGAACGGGCCAGCCTCGCCGCGGGCGCGCGGTCCAGCGCCGCGGCGGGCCTGCACTTCGCGGTGCGCGGCAGCAGCGGCAACCGCTACGCCGTGACCCTGGAGGATCGTACCGGCGGCCCACACCTGCGCTGCACCTGCATGGCCGGCCGCTACGGCACCCGGTGCCGCCACGTGAAGGCGCTGCTGGCCGGCGACATCACCGACCTGCTGTCGAGCAACCACGACGACGTCGAGGTGCTGCGGATCCGGATGACGGCCGCCTCGGTGGGGTGAGGCGGCGACCGCCCCCGCCCGCCATGCGTGCCGCCCGGGTTCAAGCCGGGCGGCGTTTCCGCCTCACGCCGCCTTCTTCACCGCCGCGTCGCCGTAGAACGTGCCGCCGCGGGCGGCCATGTCCAGGAGGTTCTGCGGCACGGCGAAGCGCGGCCCGTGCTTGGCTTCGAGGCCCTGGGCCAGCGTCACGAAGGCCTGGGCGCCCATGAAGTCGATGTAGGACAGGGCGCCACCGGTGAAGGGGGCGAAACCGAAGCCCAGGATCGAGCCCACATCCGCCTCGCGCGGATCGGTGACCACGCCCTCGCCGACGGTGCGGGCCGCTTCGAGGGCCTGCACTACGAGGAGGCGCTGCTTCAGCTCGGTGAAGTCCACCGCGTCGGGGTCGACCTTCGTCGCCTGGAGGCCGGAGAGGCCCGGCCACAGGCGCTTCGGGGCACCCTCGGGGTAGTCGTAGAAGCCCTTCTTGTTCTTGCGGCCGAGCCGGCCCTCGCCCTCGACCAGAGTGCTGAGCAGCGCCTTCTGGGCGGGGTCGATGCTGTCGGCTCCGAGCTGCGCCTCCGTCGCCTTGACGATCTTCAGGGCGAGGTCGACCGCCACCTCGTCGGTCAGCGAGAGGGGACCGACCGGCATGCCCGCCTGGCGGCCGGCATTCTCGATCATCGCCGCCGGGATGCCCTCGTTGAGCATCTTGTGGCCCTCGAGCAGGTAGGCGCCGACGCAGCGGTTGGCGAAGAACCCGCGCGCATCGTTGACGACGATCGGGGTCTTCTTGATCGCCCGGACGTAGTCGAGGGCCGTGGCCAGCGCGGCGTCGCCGGTCTGGTCGCCCCTGATGATCTCGACCAGCATCATCTTCTCCACCGGCGAGAAGAAGTGGATGCCGACGAACTGCTCCGGCCGGGCCGAGGTCTTTGCGAGGCCGGTGATCGGCAGGGTGGAGGTGTTGGAGGCGAAGATCGTCTCCGGCCGGATCACGGCCTCGACCTTGGCGATGACCTCGGCCTTCACCTTCGGGTCCTCGAACACCGCCTCGATGACGAGGTCGCAGGTGGCGAGGTCGGCGTAGTCGGCACTGGCGCTGATGCGGGCCAGGAGGGCGTCGCGGTCGGCGGTCTTCGCCCGGCCCTTGTTGATCTGGTCGGTGACGAGCTTGTGGGCGTAGGCCTTGCCCTTCTCGGCGGATTCCATCGACTGGTCGACTAGGACGACTTCCATGCCGGCATTGGCGGTGACGTAGGCGACGCCCGCTCCCATGAAACCGGCGCCGACGACGCCGACCCGCTGGACCTTGGTGGCCGGCACGTCCTTCGGACGGCGCGCGCCCTTGTTCAATTCACCCATGGAGAGGAACAGCGTCCGGATCATCGCCGCCGCCTCCTTCGTCCGCAGGATGTGGGCGAAGTACCGGCTCTCGACGCGCAGGGCCTGATCCATCGGCAGCTGCAAGCCCTCGTAGACCGAGGCCAGGATCGCCTTGGCGGCGGGGTAGTTGTCGTGCGTCTCACGCCGGTAGATGGCGTTGGCCGGGGGCCAGATCATCATGCCGGCCGGCGAGTAGACCTTGCCGGAGGGCGCCTTGAACTTCGGCTGGTCCCAGGGCGCGACGGCCGAGCCGCCGGCGGCGATCCAGGCCTTGGCCTTGGCGACGATCTCGTCCTTGGCCGCGACTTCCTGGGCGAGACCCATGTTCCGGGCCATCAGCGGACGGATCTGCTCGCCCTTGAACAGCATCTGCAGGGCGTCGCCGGTCTGCATCAGGCGCGCGACGCGCTGGGTGCCGCCGCCGCCCGGGAACAGGCCGACCTTGATCTCGGGCAGGCCGACGCGGGTCTTCGGATCGTCGGAGAGCACCCGGTGGTGGCAGGCGAGGGCGAGCTCGAATGCGCCGCCGAGGCAGATGCCGTGAACCGCCGCCGCGAAGGGCTTGCCGCAGGTCTCGAGCTTGCGGAAGACGAGGCTGAGCTTGCGCGACTCCTCGAAGAAGTGGCGCATCGCCTCCTCCTCGCCGCGCTCGGCCTTCAGGCTCTCGAACGCGCGGCCGAGGCCCTGGAGCATCGTCAGGTCGGCGCCGCCCGAGAAGTTGTCCTTGCCCGAGACGATCACGCAGCCCTTGATGGCGGGGTCGGCCACCACGGCGTCCACCACCTGGCTCAGCTCGTCCATCACCGCGTCGGTGAAGACGTTCATCGAGCGGCCGGGCATGTCCCAGGTCGCCAATGCGATCCCGTCGGCGTCGGTTTCGAGTCGGAAGTTGGTCAGATTCATCACTGATCCTCGAATATGCGGCGGGTGAGCGGCGTCGGCCTGCGAGCTTAAGCCAATGTCAAAACTTGCGGTGGCAACTCGAATTGCCGGGGGGCACCTTTCCGCGACAGGACTCGACCATGACCGCACGGACCGGCTGCCAGGGCTGCCGCGAGGGCGCCGAACTCGACTTCACCTTTACCATGGCGTTCCAGCCGATCCTCGACCTCCCGGCCAACCGGGTCTGGGGCTACGAGGCGCTCGTGCGCGGCCCGGGGGGTGAATCCGCCGCCTCGATTCTCGGCCGCGTGACGCCCGAGACCGTCTACCGGTTCGACCAGGCGGCGAGGGTCAAGGCGATCGAGCTCGCCGGGCAGCTGTTCCCGGCCGACGACGCGACCCGCCTGTCGATCAACTTCATGCCGAACGCCGTCTACGAACCGGCGGCCTGCATCCGCTCGTCCCTGGAGGCGGCCCGCAAGGCGGGGTTCGCCCACGACCGGATCATGTTCGAGTTCACCGAGAACGAGAAGTTCCGCGACACCGCCCACGTCTCGCGCATAGTCGCCGAGTATCGCCGCCAGGGCTTCCTGACCGCCCTGGACGATTTCGGCGCGGGCTTCGCCGGCCTCAGCCTGCTGGCGAACTTCCAGCCCGACCTCATCAAGATCGACATGGACCTGCTGCGCGGCATCGACACCGACCAGCGCCGCCAGATCATCGTGGCGGGCATCATCGGCATCGCCCGCTCCCTGGACATCGCGGTGATCGCCGAGGGCGTCGAGACGGCGTCCGAACTCGCCACCCTGCGCAGCCTCGGCGCGAGCCTGTTCCAGGGCTACCACTTCGCCAAGCCCCACCTGGAGGCGCTGCCCCAGGTCCGCGGCTTCCCGGTGGCCGGCTCTCCGGCGGGCGGGTTCGCCCGCGCGCATGTGGCTTGAGCCGGCCATCGGGATTCCCGTCGGTCCGCCTCAGCGCGCCGGCATCGGCATCGGCGCGCCGGGGGCGCCCGGGGCGGCGTTGGCGGCCGAGTCGCCGGCCGAGGCGATGGCCAGCATGTTCAGGAGCTTGGTCACCGAGGCCTGCGTGATCGTCGTCACGGTGGAGGCCGGGTCGGCATTGACCGTCTGGAACTTCTGATAGGTCTTGTCGCCGTAGATCTCGGCGAGGTGCTTCAGCTCGTCGAGCGTGAACTTCTCGGCATAGGCCTTCGACAGGCCGTCCAGCATCGTCTCGCGCTGCTTGTCGAACTCGGCGCGGATCTCCTTGCGGATCGCCTCGGCCTTGTCCTCCTTCATCGGGGCGACGGTCTTCTCGAGGGCACCCGTGAAGCCGACCTCCAGGTTCTTGATCGTGGTCTTCTGCACCAGGTCCTTGGCGACGGCGATGCGCTCGGCGGCATCGTCGGCGCGGGCGGCCATCGGCAGGCAGAGGGCCGTGGTCAGGCAGAGGGTGGCGAGCAGGCGCGTCATCGTGGCGTGTCCTCAGAGATTCTTGTCGTGAGCCCGGCGCCGGGCGGCGTCGGGCGCCGCCCTCTACCTCAGTTGCGCCGCCTTTGGGAGGCGACCCAGCCTCACACCCGCTCGATGATGGTGGCGGTGCCCATGCCGGCGCCGATGCAGAGGGTCACCAGGGCGCGCTCCTTGCCGGTGCGCTCCAGCTCGTCCAGCACCGTGCCGAGGATCATCGCGCCGGTGGCGCCCAGCGGATGGCCCATGGCGATGGCGCCGCCGCAGACGTTGATCTTGGCCGGGTCCACGTCGAAGGCCTGCTGGAAGCGCAGCACCACCGCGGCGAAGGCCTCGTTGACCTCGAACAGGTCGATGTCGGACAGGCTCATGCCGGCCCGCGCCAGGACCTTCTTCGTCACGTCCACCGGGCCGGTGAGCATCAGGGCCGGATCCGAGCCGATGTTGGCGAAGGCGCGGATGCGGGCGCGGGGCTTCAGGCCCGCGGCGCTGCCGGCCTCGGCCGATCCGATCAGCACTGCGGCGGCTCCGTCGACGATGCCCGACGAATTGCCCGCGTGGTGGACGTGGTTGACGGTCTCGACGTCCGGGTGGGCATCGACCGCCACGGCGTCGAAGCCGCCCATCTGGCCCATCTGGACGAAGGAGGCCTTGAGCTGGCCGAGGGACTGCATGTCGGTGCTGGGCCGCATGTGCTCGTCGTTGGCCAGCAGCGTGATGCCGTTGATGTCGCGCACCGGCACGACCGCGTTGGCGAAGCGGCCCTCGGCCCAGGAGGCGGCCGAGCGCTTCTGCGATTCCACCGCGTAGGCGTCGCAATCGTCGCGGCTGAAGCCGTATTTCGAGGCGATGAGGTCGGCCGACACGCCCTGGGGCATGAAGTACGACTTGATCGCGATGGCGGGGTCCACCGGCCAGGCGCCGCCCGATGCGCCGAGGCCGACGCGGCTCATGGATTCGACGCCGCCGCCCACCGTCAGGTCGTGCTGGCCGGCCATCACCTGCGCGGCGGCGAAGTTCACCGCGTCGAGGCCCGAGGCGCAGAAGCGGTTGATCTGCACGCCCGGCACGTGCGTGCCGTAATCGGCCACCAGGGCGGCGGCCCGGGCGATGTCGCCGCCGGCCTCGCCCACCGGATCGACGCAGCCGAGCACCACGTCGTCGACGCGGCGGGTGTCGAGGTCGTTGCGCTCCTTCAGGGCGCGGAGCGCCACCTCGGCGAGGCGCAGGGCCGTCACCTCGTGCAGCGATCCATCGGGCTTGCCGCGGCCCCGCGGGGTGCGGACATGGTCGTAG
The DNA here is from genome assembly GCF_056680125.1 of Methylobacterium sp. BI1. NCBI lineage: Bacteria > Pseudomonadati > Pseudomonadota > Alphaproteobacteria > Hyphomicrobiales > Methylobacteriaceae > Methylobacterium > Methylobacterium sp. BI1. Next base: position 1,414,990 of record NZ_CM155267.1, read on the forward strand.
ATGAAGGCCTCGGGCATGCGTGTCCTCGTTCTCTTGACCCTGGCGGCGCGGGCATCACCCCGCCGCGGGAGGGGCGGGGCGCAACGGTCGCGACGGTCTAAAACGCCTCGGCGCTCAGCGCCATCGTCGTGTCGGCGCCGGCCTTGATCCGCACCAGCCGGGTCGCGGTCTCGGGCAGGAGGCGCTCCATGTAGAAGCGGCCCACCACCAGCTTGGCGGCCATCGCCTCGGTGGCGGCCTCGGCCTGGCGGGCGAGGGCGGCCTTGGCGATGCGCGCCCACATGTAGCCCATGGCCACGAGGCCGAGCAGGTGCATGTAGTCGGTGGCGCCGGCGCCCGCATTGTCAGGCTTCGTGAAGGCGTTCTGCATGAACCACATCGTGGCGCCCTGCAGGTCGTTGAGGCCGGCCTGGAGGGGCGCTACGTAGGGCGTCATGCCTTCGTCCTCGCCGTGGTCCTTGATGAAGGTCTGCACCTCGCCGAGGAAGCTCATCATCGCCCGGCCGCCGTCCTTGGGCAGTTTGCGCCCGATGAGGTCCATGGCCTGGATGCCGTTGGCGCCCTCGTAGATCATGGCGATGCGGGCATCGCGCACGAACTGCGACATGCCCCATTCCTCGATGTAGCCGTGGCCGCCGAACATCTGCTGGGCCTCGACCGCGTTGGCGAAGCCCCGGTCGGTCAGCACGCCCTTCACCACGGGGGTCATCAGGCCCATGTGGTCCTCGGCCGCCTGACGCTGCGTCGCGTCGTCCGAGCGGTGCCCGATATCGGCCTGGAGCGCGGTCCAGAGCACGAGGGCGCGGGCGGCCTCGTTAAAGGCGCGGATGCCCATCAGCGTCCGGCGCACGTCGGGATGGACGATGATCGGGTCGGCGGCCTTCTCGGGCGCCTGGGCACCGGTGAGGGCGCGGCCCTGGAGCCGGTCCTTCGCGTAGGCGACGGCGTTCTGGTAGGCGACCTCGGACTGGCCCAGGCCCTGCACGCCGACGGCGAGGCGAGCCTCGTTCATCATCACGAACATCGCGTTCAGGCCGCGATTCTCCTGGCCGACGAGCCAGCCCTGCGCCCCGTCGTAGTTCATGACGCAGGTCGAGTTGCCGTGGATGCCCATCTTGTGCTCCAGGGAGCCGCAGGAGACGGGATTGCGCGCGCCGAGGGAGCCGTCGTCGTTCACGAGGAACTTCGGCACTACGAAGAGCGAGATGCCCTTGGTGCCGGCCGGCGCGCCCTCGATGCGGGCGATGACGAGGTGGATGATGTTCTCGGAGAGGTCGTGCTCGCCGGCCGAGATGAAGATCTTGGTGCCGGTCAGGCTGTAGGAGCCGTCGCCGTTGGGCACCGCCTTGGTCTTGAGGAGGCCGAGATCCGTGCCGCAATGGGGCTCGGTCAGGTTCATGGTGCCGGTCCAGGCGCCTTCCACCATCTTCGGCAGGTAGCGCGCCTTCTGCTCCTCGGAGCCGTGCACCAGCAGGGCGGCCATCGCGCCCTGGGTCAGGCCGGGATACATGCCGAGCGCGAGGTTGGCCCCGGAGGCGAATTCCTGGATGGCGGTGTTCAGGGTGTGCGGCAGGGCCTGCCCGCCATAGGCCTCGGGCATCGACAGGCCCATCCAGCCGCCGCCCGCATAGGCGTCGTAGGCGGCCTTGAAGCCCTTCGGGGTCGTGACGCTGCCGTCGGGGTGGCGGGTGCAGCCCTCGCGGTCGCCGACGGCGTTGAGCGGCGCCAGCACCGTCTCGGCGAGCTTGGCGCCCTCGTTGAGCACCGCCTCCATCACGTCCGGCGAGGCGTCCGCGAAGCCGCGCAGGTTGTCGTAGCGGTGGAACCCGAACACGTCGTTCAGCAGGAACAGGACGTCCTCGACCGGTGCCTTGTAGCTTGGCATCGCGCATCATCTCCCGGAAACGGCTGCGTTCCTGGACGGCCTCGCGGCCGCCGGCGCACCTGATGGTTCACATATAAACTAATTTGCGGCGGGCGAAAGGGGGGGCTTGCCGGGCTGCGGCGCAAATCGGTCGTGAGCCACAATCGGCCAAGCCTTAACCGCCTGTTTACCAAGACTACCAAATGTCGGGGATGACGGATCTGCCGTTAACCCCTCCCTCGCTTTCCGTGTGGCGGGGGGCACTCGCGGATCGAACCATGGACTTCGCCGGGTCAGGTTTGACGATGACACGCAACGCGACGCTCGACCTCGAAGGCTTCGATCCCGACGTTCTCGAAGCGGCGCGGGATGTCGCCCGTCGCGCCGGCATTCCGGTCGAGACCTGGATCGCCTCCATCGTCGATCCGCACGCGCTCGTGGACAAGGCTGCACCCGAATCACCGGGCGCGCAACCGCAGGCGGCACCGGGCGCAAGCGTTGAGACGACCCCCGTCGCCGCCGCCCCGGCGCCCGTCGCGGTCCGGCCGTCGGCCGGCGCCGCGCCCACCGGGCCCACAGGCAAGAACGCGGCCCTCACCGAGATGATGCGTCGCCTGGACGGCATCGACCAGCGCATCGGCGCCGAGGCGTCCGTTCCGCTGGCGCCCACTCCCGTGTCCGTGGCGCCCGCGCCCGTCGCCCCGAAGGTCGAGCCCGTCAGCTCGCCGCCCTCCGAGATGGCGCAGCGTCTCGCCGAGATCGAGCGTCGGATGACGGAGATCGGCGAGCAGCTCGCCACGCCCCGTCCGCTCGGCCGCCGCGGCCGGCCGGCCGTGACCGAGATCCGCGACGCGGTCACGGAGATCCGCCAGCGCCAGCGCGAGCTGGCCGGTGCCACCCCCGCGCCCGCGCCCGCCGCCGCCCCGGCCCCGACCGTCGCCCCGGCCCTGGCCGCGCCCGTCATCGCCGAGCTCCAGAGCGAGACGATCCGCCTGCGCGAATCGATCGGCAGCCTCGCCAGCGGACGCGACGTCGGCGCGCTGGAAAAGGCGATGCAGACCCTCGCGGCCGGCGTCGAGAAGGCCCAGGTCCCCGGCGACCTCGCCGCGATCGCGGCCCCCATCGAGGCGATCCGGGTGCAGGTCGAGCGCCTCGCCGAGGACGTCGCCGACAACGTCCACGCCCGCGTCGCCGCCGATGTGGAGCGCCTCGCCGCCAAGATGAACGGGACGCTCCAGGGCGTCCCCTCCGGCATCGCCGACCAGGACGTAGTCGCCGGCCTGTTCCGGGAGCTCGACGAGATCCGCCGCCTGATCGGCGCCCTAGCCGGACCCGAGCGGATCCAGAGCCTCGCCAACGGCCTCCAGGCCATCAGCACCCAGATCTCGCAGCTCCAGGCCGGCATGCCCGGCGAGACCGCCAGCATGGCGGAGCTCCGCCCCCTGCTGGAGGAGATCCGGATCGGCCTGCGCTCGAACGCGGACGCCGGAATCGGCGAGCAGATCCAGGAGATGGGCGCCAAGCTCGACGCCCTGCGCGGCGCCGGCCCGATGGCCGCCCACCAGGATTCCGACGTCATCCTGCATCGGATCGATGCGCTGTCGGAGAAGGTCGACCGGGTCAGCATCAATCCCGTCGGCGACCTGATCGGGCGCCTCGAGGATATCGGCGCCACCCTGCGCCGGCCGGCGATGCCCGACGAGAACTTCGCCTCGATCCACGGCATGCTGCACGAGCTGACGGTCAAGCTCGATCGCATCGGCACCGGCGAAGGCCCGCGCGACGAGGGCCTCGACGCCCTGGAGCAGCAGGTCCTGGCGCTGGCCGAGCGCATCGACACCCGCGACGCCGATCCGGCCCTGGCCGGACTCGAGCGCACCATGACGGATCTCCTCGACCAGGTCTCGGCCCTGCGGGCCGAGGCGCCGATGGAGGCCGCGGTCGAGCGCGCCGCCCGAAATGCCGTCGCGGAGACCATGGGCGCCGCGGCCGAGACCGGCGAAGTCGCCCTCCTGCGGGCCAGCCTCGCCGATCTGCGCGCGCATCAGGTCGCTTCCGAGCAGCGGATGCAATCGACGCTGACCGGGGTCTACGCCGCCCTGGAGCGTCTGGTCGGCCGGATCGGCACCGCCGACACGGACGCCGCCCTCCCGGGCAGCGCCCGGACCGCGCTGGACCTCTCCGCGAAGGACATCCTGGCCCGCGAGATGCTGGCCCGGGACCTGGCGTCGCGCGAGGCAGCCAAGGAGACGATCCGCGAGCCGGGCGCCGACCATCCCGTCGGCGGCGCACCGTCGCGCCGGCCGGACGCGCTCCGGGCCGAACGCCTCGTGGTCTCCGGTCCCGATCTGCCGCTGGAGCCGGGCGCCGGACGCCCCGGCCGTGAGCGCCCGGCCAGCCGGGTCGAGGCAGGCGAGGCCGCGGGCGCGGCCGACAGCGACATCAAGACCAGCTTCATCGCCGCCGCCCGGCGCGCCGCGCAGGCCGCGCAGGCCGAGGCCGCCGGTCAGGCCGAGGCGCAGGATGCCGACGGCCTGCGCGACGGTCCCGACGCCGCCCGCCAGGACGGACGCCTGGCGCGCTTCCGCGCGGGCATCGACCGCCGCCGCAAGCCGCTCCTCCTCGGCCTCGCCGCGGTGGTGCTCCTCCTCGGCGCCCTGCAGGCGGTGACCGCCCGCCGGACCTCGGACACAGCGTCGTCGGGGACCGAGCCGGTCGCGGCGCTCTCGACGCCCGCCGGAAATCCGGCCCCGGATGCCGGCGCCGCCGAGCCGGCCGCCAAATCGCAGGACGCCAAATCGCAGGACGCCAAGCCGCAGGACGGTAAGGCGCCGGATATCAAGGCTCCGGATGGCAAGGCTCCGGATGGCAAGGGCGCAGCGCCCGCCGGGTCCGATCCGCAGACGACGCAGAGTCTGGCCGAGAGCCCGCCCGCCAAGGGGGCGGCGACCGCCGAGGCCGCCCGGTCGTTGGTGCCCCGGGTGACGACGATGGCCGGCCTGACCACGGATCTCGCGGCGGTGCCGCCGAACCTGGTGAAGCTGCGCCAAGCCGCCCTCGGCGGCGACGGTGCCGCCGCCTACGACCTCGGCATGCGGGCCGCCGAAGGCCGCGGCATGACGCGCGACCCGGCCCTCGCGGTGAAGGTGTTCGAGCAGATCGCCGCCAGCGGCTTCGCGCCGGCTCAGTACAAGCTCGCGAGCCTGTACGAGAAGGGCGTCGGCGTGACCCGCGACCTGGCGCAGGCCAAGCTCTGGTACGGCCGTGCCGCCGACCTCGGCAATGCCCGCGCCATGCACAACCTCGCGGTGATCTACGCCGAGAACCCGGCGGCCGGCGGCAAGCCCGACTTCGCCACCGCCTCCCTCTGGTTCAAGCGCGCGGCCGAGCTCGGCGTGCGCGACAGCCAGTACAACCTCGCGGTCCTCTACGCCCGGGGCATGGGCGTCCAGCAGGATCTCGGACAGTCCTTCCTGTGGTTCTCGGCCGCCGCCGCGCAGGGCGACGAGGACGCCGCCAAGAAGCGCGACGACGTCGCCTCGAAGCTCGACGCGAAATCCCTGAGCGCCGCGCGGGCCCAGGTCACGGCCTTCAAGCCCAAGGTTCCGGAGCCGGCGGCCAACGAGATCCCCGCTCCGCTACCGGCTGAGAACACGATGAGCCTGCTCGGCGCGGCGCCCCCCACCGGCAACGTGCCGCCGGCCCGGCGGATCTGAGGGGCGGCGAGGGGGCGGGGGATGCGAGCATCTGACGCCGCCGCGCGTTGCGGCGAACCCCCGGTTCCCGGCGTTGTCGAAGCGGTGATCCCCGGACCATGGTGGCGGGGTGATCCATTCCGAAGCGCAGGTCGTCCCCCCCTCGGGCGGCCCGGACAAGCGGAGAGCCGATGGCGCGCGTGACGACGGTTCCACCCGCCGCCCTGATCCTGGGGATCGCCGGGCTGATTCCGTTCCTGGGTTTCGCCCTGCTCGCCTATAGCGGCTCCGATGGCGGCCTCGGCACCATCGGCCTCAGTCCCCGCCTCGTGCTCTCCACCTACGGCGCCCTCATCGCGTCGTTCCTCGGCGGCATCCGCTGGGGCGCGGCGGCCGCGCGCAACTCGGGCGGCGCGGATTACGCCATCGCGATCCTGCCCTCGCTGATCGCCTGGGCGGCCCTCGCGGCGCCGATGCCGTGGGACCTGCGCATCCTCGGCATCCTCGTGCTGGCCTGGGGCCTCGTCGACCAGGACCTCCCACGCCGCGGTCTCGTCCCGGTCTGGCTCGGCCGCCTGCGCCTGGCCCTGTCGGGCGTCGCCGGAGCCTCCCTGCTGATCGCTGCCTGAGCCCGTCCCGCTCCCGTCAGTCCTTGCTCAGCATCCCCTTGCCGATGGCGAAGACGCGGCCGTCGCCGAGGAGGTGCGCCGTGAAGCCGGCCGGAAACAGCGGCTCGAAGGCGGCGTTGCGCACGTTGAGGCCACCCGCATAGGCGCCGAAGGCCGGCATGATGAGGCGGCGGCCGTCCGTGACGAAGCAGCGCCGCCGCACGGCGCGTCCGCGCATCGCGACCTTGCCGCAGGGATGCAGGTGGCCCGACACTTCGCCCTCGGGCGCATCGACGGTCGGCTCGTGCCGCAGGGTCAGGCCGCCCACCGTCAGGGTCTCGGCGTAGCGGCCACCGACGCCCTCGCTCACCGCATGGTCGTGGTTGCCGGCGATCCAGACCCAGTCGCGCCCCTCCTGCAGGGCCGCCACCATGGCGCGGTCGCCCGGCTCCATGCGCTCCGGCCCCCGGGAATCGTGGAAGGAATCGCCGAGCGCGACGACGCGAGCGGGGTCGAGGCGGGCGATCACCTCGTGCAGGCAGGCCAGGGTTTCGCGGGTGTCATAGGGCGGCAGGAACTGCCCGGAGCGGACCGCATAGGCGGAGCCCTTCTCCAGGTGGAGATCGGACACCACCAGGGTGCGGTGCTGCGCGAGCCAGAGGCCGCCGCAGAGGTCGAGGGCGAGGGTTTCGCCGGCGAGGGTCAGGCCGGGAGCCCGGATGGTCTTCTCAAGTCTCTGGCCGAGCGCCAAAACCGCATCCTCTGCGTTCGGGGCAGGGCGTTTCACCACGCGCTCAGGCCAGCGCTTCTTCGAGCAGCTGCGCCTCGGCTTCGGCCAGAATCTCGTCGGCGCCCTCGCCGTAGACCCGTTCGCGCCCGATCTCGAGCATGACGGAGACGGAGAGCGGCGAGACGCGATCGAGCGCCTTGTGGATGATTCGCCCCTGGATGCGCCTCAACATCATACCGAGGCGCTTCACGTCGAGGAGTCCGGTTGCCGCATCCTGCCGCGCCGCCTTGAGCAGGAGGTGGTCCGGCTGGTGCTTGCGCAGCACGTCGTAGACCAGATCGGTCGAGATCGTGACCTGCCGGCCGGTCTTGGCCTGGCCCGGATAGCGCCGCTCGATCAGCCCGGCGATCACGGCGCATTGCCGGAAGGTGCGCTTCATCATGGCGGATTCGTCGAGCCAGGCCTCGAGGTCGTCGCCGAGCATGTCCTCCGCGAACAGGGTCTCGAGGAAGTCGGGCTCGCGGCCGATGCGCTCGCCGACATCGCGGTTGAGCCAGATCGCGATGCCGTAATCATTGGCCGCGAAGCCCAGGGGCCGCATCCGCGCCCGTTCCAGGCGCCGGGTGAGCAGCATGCCGAGGGTCTGGTGGGCGAGCCGACCCTCGAACGGAAAGGCGGTCAGGTAGTAGCGCCCGGCGCGCGGAAAGCTCTCCACCAGCAATCCCGTGGGGCCGGGCAGGACCGAGCGGGTCCGCTGCTGCAGGAGGTAGTCCGAGACCTGGCGCGGCAGCCGGTCCCACTCGAAGGGATCGGCGATCAGGGCGCGGACCCGCGCCGCCAGGAAGGTCGAGATCGGGAACTTCGCGCCCGCATAGGAAGGAATCGCCGGGTCGGTGCCCGGCCCGGCGCGGGTCGCCAGGGCCTCGTCCTCCGACAGGCCCTCGAAGCGCAGGACCTCGCCGGCGAACAGGAAGGTATCGCCGGGCGTGAGGGTGTCGGCGAAGTCCTCCTCGATCTCGCCCAGCACCCGGCCGCCCCGGGGCAGGATCGCGCCCGGCTTGCCGCGCACGCCGCGGGCGAGGCGAACCTTCACCTTGGCGGATTCGACGATCGTGCCGACGTTCATCCGGTATTGCTGGGCGATGCGGGCATCGCGCACCCGCCACAGGCCGTCCGGCCCGCGCAGGATCTTGGCGAAGCGCTCATAGGCCCGCAGGGCGTAGCCGCCGGTGGCGACGTAATCCACCACCGCTTCGAAATCCTCCCAGGACAGGGTCGCGTAGGGAGCGGCCGAGACGATCTCCTCGTAGAGCTGCACCGCGTCGAAGGCATCGGCGCAGGCCATGCCGAGGACGTGCTGGGCCAGAACGTCGGGGGCGCCGAGGCGGGCGTCGGGCGTGTCCTGGGCGGCGGCCTCCACGGCGTCGAGGGCGGCCTGGCACTCGAGCATCTCGAACCGGTTGGCCGGCACGAGGTAAGCCTTGGACGGCTCGTCCATGCGGTGGTTGGCGCGGCCGATGCGCTGCATGATCCGGCTCGCCCCCTTGGGTGCGCCGATGTTGACCACGAGGTCGACGTCGCCCCAGTCGATGCCGAGGTCGAGGGTGGCGGTGCAGACGATCGCCCGCAGCTGGCCCGCCGCCATGGCGGCCTCGACCCGCCGGCGCTGGGTGGCGTCGAGCGAGCCGTGATGCAGGGCGATGGGATAGTTGGCGTCGTTGATGCGCCAGAGTTCCTGGAAGGTGTACTCGGCCTGGAGCCGGGTGTTGACGAAGACCAGCACCGTGCGGTGCCGCCCGATCAGGTCGTAGATCGCCGGCATCGCCTGCCAGGCGGTGTGGCCCGCCAGCGGCAGGGTGAGGCCGGTCTCCAGCATGTGGAGGTCGGGCGCGGCGCCGCCCCTGACCACCACGAGTTCCGCCATGGCAGGATCGGCCTGCGTCTCCCCGGAGGGCGAAGGCAGGCGCTGCGGAACCAGATACCGGCGCAGCTCGTCCGGCTCGCGCACGGTGGCGGAGAGTCCGATGGCGGTGAGGCCGGGGCTGAGGCGATGCAGGCGCGCGAGGGCCAGGGACAGGAGGTCGCCGCGCTTCGAGGTGACGAGGGCGTGCAGCTCGTCGAGGACGACGCAGGACAGGCCGGCGAAGAGGTCCGCGGCCTCGCGGTGGGCGATGAGCAGGGCGAGCTGCTCCGGCGTGGTCAGCAGGATGTCGGGCGGCCGCGCGATCTGGCGGGTGCGCTTGTGCGAGGGCGTGTCGCCGGTGCGGGTCTCGACGCGCACGCCGAGACCCATCTCGGCGATGGGCGCGTCGAGGTTGCGGGCGATGTCGACGGCCAGCGCCTTCAGGGGCGAGACGTAGAGGGTGTGCAGGCCGCGCGGCTTCGCCGAGGCCGGCCGGTCCGCCAGGGCGGTGAGGCTGGGCAGGAAGCCCGCCAGGGTCTTGCCCGCGCCCGTCGGCGCCACGAGGAGCGCCGAACGGCCGCGTCCGACGATGTCGAGGAGTTCGAGCTGGTGGGGCCGGGGCGCCCAGCCGCGCGCGGAGAACCACGCGGCGAAGCGCTCCGGCAGCGGGGATGCGGCCGCGCGCTTGCTCAGGCCAGGGCCATCAGGAAGCGGTCGATCAGCTCCAGCGCCCGCTCCGTCATCGCCCCGGGATAGCGCACGAAGATGTGGCAGCCGCCCGGATAGATCGCGGTGTGCCCGCCATTGCCGGCGGCCGCCCAGCGGGCCGACATGTAGAGCGTGTCGTCGAGGAGCGGGTCGTGGGTGCCCACGGTGAACAGGGCCGGCGGGAGGCCCTTCAGGTCGGCATAGACCGGCGAGACGTCGGGCCGGCGCCGGTCGATGCCCTCGCGGACGTAGACGTTGGCGAAGTTGGTGAGGTCCTGGGTGTTCACCACCAGGCGCTCGTCGCCCCAGTTCCGCACGCTCGGGGTGAGGCCGAGGTCGAAGAAGCCGGCATTCAGGTTCGCCCCCCGGAAGGCGCGGGGCAGGCCGTGCTTGTCGCGCAGCCGCAGGAGCACCATCACGGCGAGCTGCGCGCCCGCCGATTCGCCGCCGATGGTCAGGGCCGAGACGCCGAACTCGGCTCGGCCGGGACCGGCGAGCCAGAGGGCGGCGGCCTCGCAATCCTCGAGGGCCGCCGGATAGGGATGCTCGGGCGCGAGGCGGTACTCCACCGACAGGCAGACGAAGCCGCAGGTGTCGGCGATGCGCTCCAGCCAGGGGTCCTGCTCGTCGGCCGAGCCCCAGACCCAGCCACCGCGATGGATGTGCAGGTAGGCGCCGCGCAGCTTCGTCCATTTCCGCGCATCGGGGCGGATGACGCGCAGCTGCAGGGGGCCGCCGGGTCCGTCGATGGTCAGGATCTCGGCCCGGGCGCTGCGCGGCATGGCCGGCGAGGCCTGCGTGCCCTGGCGCCGGCGGGCGCGGACCTCGGTCATGGGAATCGACCACGGATCCGCCTGCGCGGCATGGGCGGCCACGATCTCGGCGTTCAGGCGCTTGGTCTCGGGATCGATCATCGCCGGATCGAACAGGGCGTGGTCGATCATGGAGCGTTTCGTTTCATGGACGGGTCAGTCTGCGGGGCGAGATGCGGTCGGGGAGGACGCAGATCGCATCCGTAAGATGGGACCGTGCGCGCGACGGTGCCATCCGTCCCCCGTGCGAAAACGCCTAACGCTCTCGCATGTGCCGCGTTTCGTGCAAACTGTGTCGCCCGCGTCACGGTTCCGCCGGGTTCACCGGGTTGAGAGGCGGGACCGGGCGGCCCGAGGAAACGGCACTCAGGCGCGGCCCGAAGAATCGGCCGGCAGCACGGCCAAGGATAGGACCCGATGACGCTCGACCACGATCCGCGCCGCCCGCCGCCCTACGGCGGCCAGCCCTATGCCGGCGCGCCGTTCCCGGAGCAGGGCCGGCGCTCGGCCCTGCGGCGCTTCCTCGGCGGTTCGCCCGCCGCCGTCTTCATGAAGCTGCTGTTCCTGTCGGTGCTGGTCGGCGCCGTGATGGCGACCCTCGGCGTCACTCCCGGCCTGCTGTTCTGGCACGCCTACGACGCGGTGCGGACCCTGATCGATCTCGGCCTCGCCACTTTCCACGACTTCGGCCGCTGGATCCTGGCCGGCGCCGTCGTGGTGGTGCCCCTCTGGCTCCTGTCGCGCTTCTTCGCGGTGTCGAAGTAGAGGCGGTTTAGGACTGCGGCTCACGTGTCGCCCACGAGAAAGGGGCCGGTGTCTCCACCGGCCCCTTTCTCGTTTGTCGCTCAAGTTGAACGATCAGCGCTGGACGATGACCTTCGCGCCGACCTTGGCGCGGGTGTAGAGGTCGGCCACGTCGTCGTTGGTCATGCGGATGCAGCCCGAGGACACGGCGGTACCGATCGTCTCCGGCTCGTTCGAGCCGTGGATGCGGTAGATCGAGTTGCCGAGATACATGGCGCGGGCGCCGAGCGGGTTCTCGATGCCGCCCTTCATGAAGCGCGGCAGGTCGGGGCGGCGGCGCAGCATCTCGGCCGGGGGACGCCAATCGGGCCACTCGCGCTTCATGGTGATGGTCTGCACGCCACCCCAGGTGAAGCCCGGGCGGCCGACGCCGACGCCGTAGCGCAGGGCCTTGCCGTCGCCGAGCACGTAGTAGAGGCGCCGCTCGGCGGTGGAGACCACGATGGTGCCCGGGGCGTAGCTGCCGGCGTAGGCGACTTCCTCGCGCTGGATCGCCGACATCTGCGGCACGGCCGAGGACGGGGCCATCGGGTCGGCGGCGGGCAGGGAGGCGTTGGCGGTCGGGAGCGCGACGGGCTCGTTCTGCGGCCGCACCCGGATGACCAGGGCGTTATCGAGCGGCTGGCGGGTGAGCGGATCGATCTCGTAGGCGGCGGCGGGCGACGCCCACGCGCCCAGCGCGCAGACGAGCCCGGTCAGGGCGGGGGCGAAACGGCGCATCGGAGCCTCTCAAAGGCGAACGTATTCTGTGGAAACGGCTTGGAAAACTTGACGCACGTTACGGCGCGAAGTGTGCCCAAGACGTAAACGCTCACGCTTCAAAGCCAAGCCGAATTCGCACCGCAACGACGCTTGCCGCGGCGTCGTGATTTCATGGCAACACCGTGGCACCTTGGCCGTGCGGAAGGCCTCAGACGGCGTCCAGGCCGAGGTCGATGATCGGCGCGCTGTGGGTGATCCAGCCGCACGAGATCAGGTCGACGCCCGAGGCCGCCACCGCGCCCACGGTGTCGCGGTTGATCCGGCCGGACGCCTCCGCGATGGCCCGCCCATCGATCATCGCCACGGCTTCGGCGAGCTGCTGTGGCGACATGTTGTCGAGGAGCACCGCGTCGGCCTTCACCGAGAGCGCTTCCGCGAGCTGCGCCAGGGTGTCGACCTCCACCTCGATCTTCACGAGGTGGCCGGCATAGGCCCGGGCCCGCTCGATCGCCGGCACGATGCCGCCGGCGACGGCGACGTGGTTGTCCTTGATGAGCACGGCGTCGTCGAGGCCGTAGCGGTGGTTCGAGCCGCCCCCGGCGCGCACCGCGTGCTTCTCCAGGGCGCGCAGGCCCGGCGTGGTCTTGCGCGTGCAGACGATGCGGGCCTTGCCGTGGGGCCGGGCCGCCTCGACCAGGGAGGCGGTGGCGGTGGCGACGCCGGACATGCGGCACAGGAGGTTGAGGGCGACGCGCTCGGCGGTGAGGATGGCCCGGGCCGGACCGGCCAGGCGGATCACCACGTCGCCCGGCTTCACCCGGCTGCCGTCGCCGCGCTCCACCGTGACGGTGACGCTCGGATCGATCAGCCCGAAGGCGATCACCGCCGTGTCGACGCCGGAGATCACCCCGTCCTGGCGGGCGGCGATGACGCCCGCGAGGCGGGCGCTGGCCGGCACGATGGCGTCGGTGGTGATGTCGCCGGCCCGGCCGAGGTCCTCCAGCAGCGCCGCGCGGACGATCGGCTCGATCATCAAGCGGGGCAGGGGTGGCAGCGCCGAGAAATCGGACATGGTTGAGCTTCCGGTACGGAGGACGCGGGGCCGGCCCCGCCCAGGGGGCCGGTCCGGGTTTGCAGGGCTCAGGCGGCGGCGACAGCCCGGCCGGGCTCGACCGCCTCGGCCATCGCCCAGAGGTCGGCCAGGGTCAGTTCGGTGTGGGCCGGGACGTCCTGGGCCGGATGATCGCTGCGCCAGTGCGCGCCGCGGCTCTCCCGCCGCGACAGGGCCGAGGCCGCGATCGCGAGGCCGGTCAGGGCGGCGTCGCAGCCCGCCCGCGCCGCCGGGGCGAGGTGGCGGATGGCCTCCGCGAGACCCTCCGCCTCGCGCACCACGCCGACCTGCCGCTCCATCACGGCGCGCAGGGCCTCGGGGTCGCCGTCGCTGCGGGGCGTCGTCGCCTCGGCGCGGCCCTGGCCCGGGGCCGGTACGACGGCGGCGGCCTCGGCGATCGCCGGGGCGAAGGCCATCGCTTCGAGCAGCGAGTTGCTGGCGAGCCGGTTGGCGCCGTGCAGTCCGGTCGAGGCGACCTCGCCGCAGGCGAACAGGCCCGGCACCGTGCTGGCGCCGGTCGCGTCCACCTTCACGCCGCCCATGTGGTAGTGCGCCGCCGGCCGGACCGGGATCGCCTGGAGCCGCGGGTCGATGCCGGCTGCGGCGCAGAGGCCCGCGACGGTGGGGAAGCGGGTCGCCATGCGGGCACCGAGATCGCCCCGGCAATCGAGGAAGACCTGCGCGCCGCGGGCCTGTGCCTGGAAGATGCCCCGCGCCACCACGTCCCGCGGGGCGAGGTCGCCCCCCGCGATGCCGGCCATGACGGGCGCGCCGGTCTCGTCGATCAGCCGCGCTCCCTCGCCGCGCAGGGCTTCGGTGGCCAGCGGCATCGGGTCGGCCCCGGCGGCGATGGCGGTGGGGTGGAACTGCACGAACTCCATGTCGCGCAGCACGGCGCCGGCCCGGGCCGCCAGGGCGAGGCCGCGCCCGGTGGCCCCCCGGGGATTGGTGGTCGAGGCATAGAGCGCCCCGACCCCGCCGGTGGCCAGGACCACGGCTCGGCCGGGCAGGGGGAAGCGGGCGCCGTCGCGCTCGCAGACCACGCCGGCCACGGCGCCGCGGGCATCCCGCATCAGGTCGCGGGCCGAAGCCACGAGGATCGTGACGGAGGGCGTGCGCGCGACGACCCGGACCAGGGTCTCGAGCACCATCCGCCCGGTCGAATCCCCGCCGGCCCGGACGATGCGGCGGCGGGAATGCGCCGCCTCGAGGCCGAGGGCGAGCGCGCCGGCGGCGTCGCGGTCGAAGGGGGCCGCGAGGCCGACGAGCCAGTCGATCAGGCCGGGGCCGGCCTCGGCGACGCGCAGGGCGACGTCGGCCTCGGTTAGCCCGGCGCCCGCCGCCACGGTGTCGGCGGCGTGCAGGGCCGGCGCGTCGTCGCTGCCCATGGCGGCGGCGATGCCGCCCTGCGCCCAGCCGGTGGCGGTGCCGAACCCGAGGGGTGCGGCGGTGACCAGGGTGACGGGGCGCGGCGCGAGGCGCAGGGCCGTGGCGAGGCCGGCGATGCCGGCCCCGATCACGATGATCCGGTCCGAGCCCGGAAGCGCGAAGGAGAAGGGGGCGTGCGCGTTCATCGCGTCCGCACCGCGAGCATGCGTTCCACCGCCATCCGGGCGCGCTCGGCGAGTTCGGGCTCCACCGTGACCTCCTGGGTCAGGGTCTCCAGGGCGTGCCGGATGTTCTTCAGGCTCATGCGCTTCATGTGCGGGCACAGGTTGCAGGGCTTGATGAACTCGATGTCCGGGTTGGCGGCCGCGATGTTGTCGCCCATGGAGCACTCGGTGACGAGCACCACCTGCTTGGGCCGCTTCTCCAGGACGAAGTTCATCATCATTGCGGTCGAGCCCGAGAAGTCGGCCTCGGCGACCACCTCCGGCGGGCATTCCGGATGGGTGATGACGGTGACGCCCGGATAGCTCTCGCGCACCTCGCGGATGTCGGCGGGCGTGAACTGTTCGTGCACCTCGCAGTGGCCGGCCCAGGTCAGGATCTCGACCTCCGGCACCAGGGCCTGGACGTTCTGGGCCAGGAACTCGTCCGGGATCATCAGCACGCGCGGCGCGTTCAGCGAGCGCACCACCTCGACGGCGTTGCCGGAGGTGCAGCACAGGTCGGATTCCGCCTTCACCGCCGCCGAGGTGTTGACGTAGGTGACGATCGGAACCCCGGGATACTTGTCCCGCAGGCCGCGCACGTCCGCCGCCGTGATCGAGTCGGCGAGGGAACAGCCGGCGCGGCTGTCGGGGATCAGAACCGTCTTGCCCGGGTTCAGGAGCTTGGCGGTCTCGGCCATGAAGTGGACGCCGGCGAGCACGATGACGTCGGCATCCACCGTGACGGCCTCGCGGGCCAGCGCCAGGCTGTCGCCGACGATGTCCGCCACCGTGTGGAAGATCTCCGGCGCCTGGTAGTTGTGGGCCAGGATGACGGCGTTGCGGGCCTTCTTGAGCTCCAGGATCGCGGCGACGTCCCCGGCCAGGGCCGGCCACTCGATCGCCGGCACGTGACGGCTGACACGCGCGTAGATCTCGGGCAGGGGAAAGTCCGCGGGAAGATCCTGGGCAGGAGGAAGATCCTGGCCAAAAGGAAGACCTTGGCCCTTGGGAAGCCCCTGGAGAGCCTGGCCGATCGGGTGACTGGTCGCCGCCATTGACGCGTCCTCACTTATGCTCAAATTGAGCATTGTGCCGACTAACGTAGGCGGCCCGGATCGCCTTGTCCAGATATGCAGGGTTTGAGCATAACGTTTTTGCGATGCGAAAATGACGCTGCACCGCGACTGTCATTCGGGGCGATCGCGGGGTTTCAGGCGGGGCGGCGGGCCGGGCGCAGGCGGAAGCCCGGGGCCGGGCGCTCCAGCAGAACCTCCCGGCGGAAGCGCACCAGGCGGGCCGGGCGGCCGGTCGCGCCGCTGGTGACGTCGTCGGTCTCCTCCACCAGCCCCTGCTGCGCCACGAGGCGGCGGAAGTTCTGCTTGTGCAGGTTGGTGCCGGACAGGGCCTCCACCGTGCGCTGGAGCTGGAAGAGCGTGAAGGTCGGGGGCATCAGCTCGAACACCACCGGGCGGTACTTGATCTTGCCCCGCAGGCGGCCGATCGCGGTGGCGAGCACCCGGCGGTGATCGAGGGCCATGGGCTGGCCCGTGATCGCGAGGTCCGCCTCGCGCGCCTCGCCGGACTGGCCCTGCGCCTCCGGGATCAGCCCGGCCTCGAACAGCAGCTCGTAGCGCTCCAGCACGCGCTCCTCGTTCCAGGCGCCGCCGCAGAGCCCGAAGGTCAGGCCGAGGCGGTCCTCCCGCCGGCGGCGCAGCTTCGGGTCCGAGGCCTGCTCGGCCCAGGCCAGGAGCTTGGTCTCGATCTCGCCGAGGGATTCGGGTCGGCCCGCGCGCCAATCCTCCCAGGGCAGGTAGCGATACCAGTTGCGCCAGGAGGCCTCCGCCAGTCCGCCGGGGCGCACCTCGCGCACCAGGGCGAGATAGGCCACCGACAGGGAGTGCAGGCCGCCGGCATCGTCGCCCTGACGGTCGCGGTCGCCGAAGGTGTAGAGCTGCTCGACGTAGCCGAGGCGCTGGTGGGTCTGGCGCTCGACCCAGGCGCGCAGGCCGCGCTCCAGCGTCGGGTGCTCGGGCACCAGCGGCCCCGCCGGGAGGCCGTCCGAGCGGCCCTTCGCCTGGCCGCCGACCTGGACGGTGAGGGCGCGCGGCTCGCCGTCGGTGGCGGCGATGATCACGGCCACGAGCCCGACGGCGGAGGGATTGGAGAGCGCGCTCTCCGAATCCCGCTGGGTCTCCTCCGCCGTGGTCACGCGCCCCGATCCCCGCCGCTATCCGTGATGCCCGCAGTGCCGGCCCCTGCTCATGGCATATCGCGGCGACGTGATGAATGTGGAAAAACCGCCGCGGCGCCCGTGTCCCAAGCCGCGATCGGGCCGATCCTCGAGCGGGGCGGATGTTTCAGGCCTGGCGGTGGGGCAGGGCGCGAGCGGGATTGCCCACCACCGTGGCGCCCTCGGGCACGTCGCGGGTGACGACGCTGCCGGCGCCGATGATGGCATGGTCGCCCACGGTGACGCCGGGCAGCAGGATCGCGCCGCCGCCGATCCAGACGTTGCGGCCGATCCGGATCGGACGGGCGAATTCCAAGCCCGCCTCCCGCGGCCCCGGCTCGCGCGGATGGTCGGGGGTGAGGATCTGGACCCCGGGCCCGATCTGGGTGCGGTCGCCGATGCTCACCGGGGCGCAATCGAGGATGACGCAGCCGAAATTCAGGAAGACGTGGGCACCGAGGCTGATGTGCAGACCGTAATCGCAGTGGAAGGGCGGCCGGATCACCGCGCCCGCGCCGACCGCGGCGAGGCGTTCGCGCAGGAGCTCGCGGCGGAGGGCGGGCGTCTCTGCCAGGGCCGCGTTGTAGCGCTGCATCCAGACCTTGCAGGCGTGGCTGTCGGCGTGAAGCTCCGGGTCGTCGGGATCGTAGATCTCGCCGGCGAGCATCTTCTGCTTCTGCGTGCGGTCCATGCGCGGGGCCTGCCTCGGGTGATGATGGGGGTCGGGGGTGGCAACGCGACGCCGCGCCGGAAAGCTCCGCCCGGGCCGGCGCTTCCGATCGCGGCGGCGCAGCCCTACACTGCACGAAACCAGCGACGAAACCGGGGAAACGCAGCGTGATCGGACGGGACGAAGCCATCGGACGGGGCCGGCCGGTCGACCTGCGGCTCTACGGCCTCCTCGATACCGGCGTGTCCGGCACCGACGGCAACCGCCTCGCCGCGATGGCGGCGGAGGCCGTGCAGGGCGGGTGCACGCTGCTGCAGTACCGGGAGAAATCCATCGCGGATGCCCGGGCGGCCCTGGCCCGCATCCGGGCGATCCATGCGGCCCTGGAGGGCACGGGCGTGCCCCTCCTGGTCAACGACCGGGTCGACCTCGCCCTCGCGGCCGGGGTCGAGGGCGTGCATCTCGGTCAGAGCGACCTGCACCCGGCCGAGGCCCGCCGCCTCCTCGGACGCGAGGCGCTCATCGGCCTCACCCTCAAGACCGGCACCCAGGCCGACGAGCTCTACCGGCTGCCCGTGGACTACGCCTGCATCGGCGGCGTGTTCGCGACGACGAGCAAGGACAATCCCGACCCGCCGGTGGGGCTCGACGGCCTCGCCCGCATCGTCTTCCGGGGGCGCCTCGCCCGTGGCGCCGGCTTCCCCCTCGGGGCGATCGCCGGCATCGACGCCAGTAACGCCGCCGCCGTGATCGAGGCCGGAGCCGACGGGATCGCGGTGATCTCGTCGCTCTTTTCCGGCGAGTCGGTGGCCGGGCGCGCCCGCGACCTGCGCGTCCGGGTCGATTCGGCCCTCGCCGCGCGGGGCGTCGCGGCCTAAGCTTCGGGAAACGCCAGCATTTCTGACGCCAGGATCTTCACACCATGACCTTCATCGCCGTCACCATCGCGGGATCCGATTCGAGCGGCGGGGCCGGCATCCAGGCCGACCTGAAGACCTTCGCGGCCCTTCGGGTCTACGGGGCGAGCGTCATCACCGCCCTGACCGCGCAGAACACCCGCGGCGTCCAGGCCATCCACGACGTCCCGGCCGACTTCGTCGCGGCGCAGATCGACAGCGTGTTCTCCGATCTCGCCGTCGGGGCCGTGAAGATCGGGATGCTCTCGCAGGTGGCCACCATCGAGGCGGTGGCGGCGGGCCTCGCCCGGCACGCGGGTCGAATCCCGATTGTCCTCGATCCCGTCATGGTCGCGACCTCGGGCGACCGGCTGATCTCGGAGGCCGCGGTGGAGGCCCTGCGCCGCCACCTCCTGCCGCTGGCCGACCTCGTCACCCCCAACCTGCCGGAGACCGCGACCCTGATCGGCGAACCCACCGCCGAGACCGAGAACGCCGCCGTGGCCCAGGGCCGCCGCCTCCTCGCCATCGGGGCCAGGGCCGTCCTGGTGAAGGGCGGCCACGGCGAGGGCGACGAGAGCGTCGACCACCTGATGAGCGGCGACGGCACGCTCCGGCGCTTCGCCGCGCCGCGGATCCGCACCCGCAACACCCACGGCACCGGCTGCACGCTGTCGTCGGCCGTGGCGGCCGGCCTCGCGCGCGGCCTGCCGATGGTCGAGGCGGTGGCGCAGGCGAAGCGCTACGTCTCCGCCGCCATCGCGGGGGCCGACGGCGTTCCCGTGGGTCACGGCCACGGCCCCGTGCACCATTTCCACGCCCTCTGGGTCTGACCGCGCCTTGCGTCGTCCCTCCGTTTGCGTTTGAAGTAACGCACAAGCGTCCGGTTAATGGAACGGACGCGCGGATGTCGGGACAGATGGACGACCAGGTGACGACGCCCGAGCGCGGGCGGCAGCGGGACATACTCACGGGGGCGCAGGTGCTCTCCGGCCAGCTCGGCAAGACGATCCAGCGTCTGCGCAAGGCCTACAACCTGTCGCTGTCGGAGCTGGCCGAGCAGTCCGGGGTGGCCAAGTCGATCATCAGCCAGATCGAGCGCAACGAGACCAACCCGACCCTGGCCACGATCTGGCGCCTGAGCCAGGCCCTCGACGTCTCGATCGAGCGGGTGCTCGCGACGAGCGACGAGGAGCCCTTCATCGAGAAGACCTCCCGCGCCGACACGCCGATCCTGGTCTCGGACGACGGCAAGGTCCGCCTCGCCATCATCGGCTGGATCAAGACCGTCGAGTGGCTGCAATGGTACGACCTCACCGCCGATCCGGGCGGCGTGCTCGATTCGGACCCGCATCAGCGCGGCTCGGTGGAATCGCTGACGGTGACGTCGGGCCTGCTCGAGGTCGAGGTCGCGGGCACCGTCCAGCGCGCCCGGGCCGGCGAGACCCTGCGCTACCGCTGCGACCGCCCGCACACCGTGCGCTGCATCGGTCCGGAGCCGGCCAAGGCCATCATGGTCGTCATCATGAAGGCCGCCGTGATGGAGTGAGGTGAAGGGGCCTCGGCCCCTCGGCACCTCAGCGGCCGGAATTCACCCAGGCGACCATCTCGCCGAGAACCCGCGCCAGGGCGGCGTCGAGGCCCACGGCGGCGGTGCCGGCATCGACCTGCGGCACCGGCACGCGGGCGGTGAAGATCCGCGCCGCGATCACCTTGCCGGAGCCCTCCGCGATGATCTTGGCGGAGAGGTCGACCACCGCCTCGCCGGTGCCGGCGGCGATGTCGAAGGCCCGGATCTCGCTGATGAGCTGGTAGTCGGAGGTGATCTTGTCGCCGGGGCGGCTCACCGATTTCAGGCGGCCGGAATTCTCCAGGCTCTGGATCAGCCGCGTCTGGATCAGCCGCGGCAGACGGTCGGCCCACTGGCCGCCGCCGAGGAAGGACAGCGCTCCGCCCGGCTCGCGCACGATGATGCGGTCCGCCTCGAATGGCTGGATGCCCACCGGCTCGGCCACGGTGAACGACCGCGCGGCGCCGACGGCCCGCCCGGTGGGGGGCAGCGCGGCGAGATCGAAGGTGAGCGGTACCGCGCCGCCGCCGCAGCCGCCGAGGGCGGAAGCGAGGAGCATCGCGACGAGCGCGGGGGCCGTCTGGTGAAGTGTCATACGCATTCCGGAAACCCGTCGCCGCGCTGACGCACAGCGTGGCGGTAAACTAACGCAAGGCCGGAATGTTGCCGTGCGTCGCAGCACGCACGGCCGGAGGGCGGTCGCTTCAACGGCCACCGTTGTATTCCGGCAACGACGGCTTGCCGCCGAAGATGACCTGCGAGGGGTCCCGTTCCAGGCTCTTCACCGTCCGGTTCAGAGTGTTCAGCGTGCGCTGGCCATCGGTGGAGAGCGCCTCCACCTCGCGCCGCCCGGTCCCGCTCAAGCGGTTGAAGCTGGTGGCGATGTTCGAGGTGCGCTTGTCGAGGTTCTCGGAGAGGGTGCGGAAGGCCTTTCCGGCATCGCGGACGGAAATCGCCGCCTCGCGTACCTCGGTGAAGGTGCTGGTGCCGGCCGAGCCCGAGGCCGAGCCGAGGAAGCCCTCGGCCCCCTTCAGCACGGCATCGACGCGGTCGGCGGAGGCGTTGAGCTTGGCCGCGAGGGAACGCGCGTCCTTGAGGGCGCCCTCGATGTCCGGGCTCCCGGCGGCGAGGGCCCCGGAAAAGCGATCGGCATTGTCGATGACGCGGTTGAGCTTCTGCCCGTCGATCGCCTTCACGAGGCCGCTCACCGCCGGCCCGGCCTCCGCCAGGGTCTTCGAGAAGGCTTCCACGTTGGCGAGCGTCCGGGTGATCGCGCCCTCGTTGCCGGCCACCACCTTGTCGAGGCGCTGGAGCACGTCGTCGGCGCGCTGGGCGATCTGCTTGGCCGCCGCCATCATGTCCTGGATGTCGGAGCTGTCGGCGAAGATCGTCGGCATCTGGTCGCCCGAGCCCGGCGTCAGGGCCGGGGCATCGGCATTGCCGCCGGAGAGCGAGATCGTCGAGACGCCGGTGAGCATCGCCGAATCGAGGCGGGCGCGGGTGTCGGCCCGCAGGGGGGTGGTGCGCTCGACCTCCACGATGGCGACGACCCGGCGCGGGTCCTGCGGCAGCAGGCGCACATCCATCACCTCGCCGACCTTGATGCCGTTGAAGGCCACCGTCGAGCCCTTGGCGAGGCCGCCGACGCTGCCCGAGAACACGATGCGCACGGCCTGCCGGACCTGACTCCGGGACCCGCCCTGCAGCCAGAAAACGAATCCGAAGGCCGCCACCACGACCGCGAGGGTGAAGGCGCCGATCAGCGCGTAATTCGCACGAGTCTCCATCGGATCAGCAATACCTTGACGGGGTGGGGCGCGGGCGGTGCGCGGCGGCACGCCGTGGGCGGCGGACGTCAGGCCGGCGCATGATGCGTGCCTGGCGAGACGACCGCGCGCCCGCGCTTGCCGTGGAAGTAGGAGCGCAGCCAGGGATGGTCGCTCTGGAGCATCTCCTCGATCGTGCCCTGCGCGATGATCTGGCCGTCGCCCAGGGCCGCGATGCGGTCGCAGGCGGTGTAGAGGCTGTCGAGATCGTGGGTGACCATGAACACGGTCAGGCCCAGCGTCTGCTTCAGGGTCGCGACGAGCTCGTCGAACTCCCCGGCGCCGATCGGGTCGAGGCCCGAGGTCGGCTCGTCGAGGAACAGGATCTCGGGATCCAGGGCCAGGGAGCGGGCCAGGGCCGCGCGCTTGATCATGCCACCGGAGAGTTCGGAGGGCAGCTTGTCGGCGGCATCCGGCTTCAGGCCGACCATCTCGATCTTCAGGCGGGCGAACTCGTCGAGGAGGCGCTCGGACAGGTTCAAGTGCTCGCGCATCGGCATCTGGATGTTCTGCTTGACGGTCAGCGCCGAGAACAGCGCGCCCTGCTGGAACAGCACGCCCCAGCGCTGCTCGATCTGGCGCCGCCGGGTCACCGTGAGCCCGTCCACGTCCTCGCCGAACACCTCGATGGTGCCGGCCCGTTTGGGCACGAGGCCGAGGATCGTCCGGGTCAGCACCGACTTGCCCTGGCCGGAGGGGCCGACGAAGCCCAGGATCTCCCCGCGCCGGATGTCGAGGTTCAGCCCCTTCATCACGATCTTGCTGCCGAAGCCGACCACGAGGTCGCGCACGCGGATGATCGGCTCCGGCGCGGTCGCCGGCGCCGGCTGGGTCGGGCTCGTCTGGAGGTGCGGGGCGGACACGTCGGGGCCGAGCCTCAGAAGTCGATCGCGGCGAAGAAGACGGCGAACAATCCGTCGAGGACGATCACCATGAAGATAGACTTGACGACTGAGGCCGTGACGTGGCGGCCCAGGGACTCGGCCGAACCCTCCACGGCGAAGCCCTCGATCGTCGCGATGATGCCGATGATGAGGGCCATGAACGGCGCCTTGATCAGCCCTACCGCCACGTGGTGCAGCGAGACCGCCGCCTGCAGGCGCGCCAGGAAGGCGTCGACGGTCATGCCGCCGTAGAGCGAGGCGGTGAGGCCGCCGCCGGCCAGGGCCGCCAGGGAGGCGAGGAAGGTCAGGATCGGCAGCCCGATCACCAGGGCGAGGATGCGGGGGACGATCAGGATCTCGATGGGATCGAGGCCCATGACCCGCAGGGCGTCGACCTCCTCGCGCATCCGCATGGAGCCGATCTCGGCCGTGAATGCCGAGCCGGAGCGGCCCGCCACCATGATCGAGGTGAGGAGCACGCCGAGCTCGCGCAGGATGAGGAGCCCGATCAGGTTCACCACGAAGCTCTGGGCGCCGAAGCGCTGGAGCTGGAAGATGCCCTGCTGGGCGACGATGCCGCCGACCAGGAACGAGATCAGCACGATGATCGGCACGCCCCGGAAGGCGACCTGCTCGATCTGGTTGACGAGGGCGGTACCCCGGAAGGTGCCGGGGCGGGCCGCGACCCGGATGCAGGCGGTGACGACCTCGCCGAAGAACGCGAGTCCGGTGACGAAGTCCGACTTCGCGCCGACGACGCGCCGTCCGAGGTCGTCGAGGAAGCCGAACAGGCGTCCGCGGCGCGGCGGCGGAGGCTCGGCCGCGCGCAGCTTCACCTCGCTGAGGAGGATGCGGTGCTCGGGAGAGGCGCCCGCATAGGCCAGGCGTCCGCCCGCGGCCTCGATCTCCGCGCGGGTCCGCTCCAGCACCCAGGCGCCGAGGGTGTCCAGGCGGACGACTCGGCTCAGGTCGACGAGGAGGGGCGTGCCCGCGGCGCTGCCGGCGATGCGCGCGGCGGCGACCTCCACGGCCGCGCCCTGGTCGGCGGTCCAGCGCCCGGACAGGCCGACGCGGCCGCCCTCGAGGATCGCGGCGTCGGCAGCGTCCGGATGGTTCCTGATCTCGGCTCTAGCCAATGACGCCGCACTCCCTGCCGCGGTCACGGTACACCGATCGCGGTTACCGGACGGTCAAGGTTAATCGGGTTGTCCTGCCCCCTGGCCCACAATCGTGGTGCTGTGAAGGCTGAAAGCGCGGGCGGCCTGCGCGGCGCGTGCCACGAGGCACAAGCCGAGGCCGGCCAGGGGCGCCATCAACACGAAGGCGAGCGGTCCGCCCCCGGCTTGGTAGGCGGCGCCGGTCATCAGCGTCGCGCTGGCCGAGGCGAGGGCGCCCGCCGAGCTGATCGTGCCCTGGGCCCGCCCGCGGGCGCCGTCCGGGGCGAAACGCGACACCGCCGCCATGGCACCGAGCTGCGTCGCCCCGAAGGTCAGGCCGTGCAGGACCTGCAGGGCGATCACCGGCCCGAGCCGGTCCCCGAACGCGGCCATGCCGACGGCGCGCAGGAGGGCGGCCCCGCCGCCGAGGCCGAGCAGGGCGAAGGGGTTGCGCCAGCGCGCGGGCAGGCGGCCGATCAGGGCGAAGAGCAGGATCTCGGAGGCGACGCCGATGGCCCAGAGCGTGCCGATCCAGGCGGTGGGGATGCCGTGCGTGCTCCAGTGGATGCTGCCGAAGGCGTAGATCGCCGCGTGGCTCGACTGGATCAGGGCCGCCGCGCCGATCGCGAACCACAGGACGCGGGGCAGGGCGGGCCGGCCGGCCTCGGGATGGCGGGGCGGCACCGGGGGCGCCTCGATGCGGGACGCCGCCACCACCCCGGCGGCGATCAGCGCCAGCACGGTGAGGAGGAGGGGGACGGCGAGGCGCTCGCCCATCGCCCCGAGGGCGGCGCCGCCGGCGAAGTTGGCGAGGAGGAAGCCGATGGAGCCGGCCATCCGGATCCGGGCGTAGTCGAGCCGGCGGCTCCGGCGCACGGCCCCCAGGGTCAGGTAGTCGATGCTCGGCACCAGGGGCGCGGCCGCGACGGCGTTCAGCGCGATGAGCAGCGCGAGCACGGGCCAGCCGAGGGCCGCACCGGTGGGCATCAGCACGTAGGTTCCGGCCAGGACGAGGCTGCCGACGAGCAGGATCCGCGGCGCCGCGATGCCCCGGTCGATCAGCCCGACTAGGGGCGCGGTGGCGATGATGCGGATGGCGATCGGCAGGGCGAGCAGGGCGCCGATGACGGCCGCGTCGAGGCCGAGGGCGTTCAGCCAGACCGGCATGAACGGCATGGCGATGCCGATCTCGACGAAGACGACGGCGTAGAGCACCGACAGCCGAAAGGCGTTCGGCTCCGGGGGCGCAGGAAACGGGTCAGACACAACGACCGGACTGGGACGAGGGGGGCCTGGGAGAACGTCGCGTCAGGCGGAGGCTGCGTAAAGCCGGCGTTAAAACGATCCTGTCAACCTGCGACGGCTTGGACCCGGCTATCGCGTGCCGGTCCCCGCGGCCAAGGACACGTGCTTGATGTCGAGTTCCCATTCGCTGACGTCCCTCGACATCTCGGAATACGATCGCATCGAGGCGGCGATGACCGAGAGCGAGCGCGGTCGCTGGTTCCTCGACGCCTATCTCCGCCGCAACCGCACCAGCGACACCGGGATCGTCCTCGACGCGATCGCCCGCCTCGAGAGCGTGGTCACCCGCGATCGCGAGAGCAGCCAGATGGGGCGCGTGCGCGGCGACCTGATGGACATGGCCCACGCCATCGCCCGGACGAAGGCCGAGATCGCGGCGATCAACACCCCCGACCAGGACCAGACCCGCCTCGGCGGTGCCTCCGCGGCCCTCGACGCCATCGTGCGCTCCACCGAGAACGCGACCTCCGACATCCTCAGCGCCGCCGAGCACGTCCAGGAGGCCGCCTGGACCTTGCGCGAATCCGGCTCGGACGCCGAGATCTGCGACGAGCTCGACCGGCGCGCCACCGCCATCTACACGGCCTGCTCGTTCCAGGACCTCACGGCCCAGCGCACGGCGCGCATCATCCACACCCTGCGCTACCTCGAGGAGCGCCTCGCCGCCATGATGGCGATCTGGGGCGATGCCCTCGATCCGGTCCCGGCGGGGCCCGCGGGCCAGGGCGCGCCGGAGGTGCAGGCCGACCTCTGCCAAAGCGACGTCGACCGCTACATCGACATGGACGGATCGTCTGCCGAGCCGGTGCCGCCCGTCCCCTTCGTCCGGGCGCCGCTGACGGACGATCCGTCCGCCGAGGACGACATCGTCTTCCTGGAAGCCACCGACGCATTGGCGACCGACGCCCCAGCCAACGACGGCCCGACGGACGAGGCCCAGACGGACGAGGCCCCGGCGCACGAGGCCGCCGCGATGACGCTGCCGGAGTCGGACCCGGTCGCCGACGCGCCGCCGGACGAGGCCGCGCCCGAGACCGCCCTCGCCGCGCCCGAGGCGGACGAATGCGAGACCGAAGCCCCGGACGAGGCCGACGCGCTGTTCGCGGCCGAGGATGCGCCGGAGCCGGTCACCCCGGCGACGCTCCACGTCTCCGAGCAGGCGCAGACCGATATCGCGACGGCCTTCGCCGAGATCGATGCCCTCTCCGAGGACGAGAAGCGCGCGCTGTTCTCCTAGAACACCGGACTGTGAGCGGCGCGGGGTCGCGCCGTCCACACCGAAGGCGCGCGGCTGCGGCGCGGCTGCTACAACGTCGCCATGCCCCCTGCCAGATCACTTGGAACGTCCCTTGCCGCGCCTTTTGCCAAGCCCGCCGCTCAGACCCTTCACCTGCTGAAGCTCTGCGTCGGTCCCGCCAGCATCGGCGAGCTCGAGGAGCGCATCGCCCGCAACCGCGAGGCGGCCCTGCGCGAGGGGCGCGATCCCGCCCCCGTCCACACCACCCGCATGGTGCCGACCCGCGCCGCCGAGATCGTCGGGCGCGGCTCGATCTACTGGGTGATCAAGGGCACGCTGCTCTGCCGCCAGTCCATCAGCGCCATCACGCCGTTCACCGATACCGACGGGATCGGTCGCTGCCGGCTGATCCTGCAACCTGACGTCACCGCCGTCGCGCCCCGTCCCTGCCGGCCGTTCCAGGGCTGGCGCTACCTCAAGGCGGAGGATGCGCCGGCCGACCTCGACGCCCGCACGGCGGGCGGGCTCGCCGAGATGCCGGAATCTCTGCGCCGCGAACTCGCCGGTCTCGGCCTGATCTGACGGTCCTCGATCGCGAACGGGAAACCCCCGCCCTCCGGGGGGAGGGCGGGGGTCCGTTCGTCCGGTTCGGTGCGCGGAGCCCTACGCCCCGTCGAAGCGGCCGCTGGCATGGGCCAGCATGGTGTAGACCTTGCCCGTCTCCGAGGTGAGGTAGGCATCCGCCCGCGAGGAGTCGCGGTCGTTCTTCGAGACGTCGCCGAGCAGGCGCTCGAACTCGCCGACGTAGCGGTCCACGGTGCGCCGGAAATCGGCGTCCGCGGCGTAGCGGCGGCGAACCTCCTCGAAGGTCTGCCGGCCCTGCGCGGTGTAGATCCGCCGGTCGAACAGGTTCGGCTCGCCCCGGCGATAGCGCTCCCACAGCTCCACCGCGGTCTGGTGGTCGATCATCTTGGCGATGTCGCTGGAGATCGTCTCGAGGGCGGTGCGCCCGCGCTCCGCGGCGTTCTTCTGGGCTTCGGCCTGCTGCTTCGTGGCCGGAGCGGGCGCGGACTCCGCCGGGTCCGCGTCCTCGTCGATGGACGCGCGCGTCAGCAGGTCCGAGAGCCAGCCGCGGCCCTCGCCGGTCCGGGCATCGGGGCGGGGCGCCGGGGCGGCCCGGCCCGCCGCGGGGGCGGAGACGAGGTTCATCGCGGTGCCGGGGCGGCCCGCCGGAGCGGCGGGCTTGGCCGCGGGTGCGGCGGCGGGCTTGGCCGGGGCGGCCTTCGCCGGAGCCGCCGGGGCGGTCGCCGCCGGCGCGGGGGCAGGAGCCGGTGCCGCAGCCGGTGCGGCGGCGGGGCGCTTCGGCTCGGACACCTGCGGCACCGCCGCGTCCACCGCCCGGCCCGAGCTCTGGAC
The DNA here is from genome assembly GCF_056680125.1 of Methylobacterium sp. BI1. NCBI lineage: Bacteria > Pseudomonadati > Pseudomonadota > Alphaproteobacteria > Hyphomicrobiales > Methylobacteriaceae > Methylobacterium > Methylobacterium sp. BI1. The sequence continues at coordinate 1,442,713 of NZ_CM155267.1, forward strand.
CAGGCTGGAGAGCTCGGTCAGGGCCTTGAGTTGCTCGGAGACCACGCGGCGCATCTCGCCGGTGGCGTCCTGCGTCTCCCGCGGGATCTCGAGCACGCCGCGCTGCAGGTCGGCCCGGGTGGCGTCGAGCTCACGCCGGATCTCGGCAGCCATCTCGCGCAGTCCGTTGACGGATTCGCCGAAGCGGCCGGAGGCGGTTTCGAGGACGCCCATCATCTGCTGCGACGCCGCCTCGATGGCGCTGCGCACGGCCTCGGCGGTGCGACCGCTCTCGCTGTCGGCGCTGGCGCGCAGGCCCTCGAACGCCTTGGCGACGGTGGTCCCGGCGCCCGCGGCGGTCTCGGACAGGCTGGTGCCCAGGGCCCGCGCCCGCTCCTCGGCGGCCCGCAGGGTCTCGCCGATCATCGCGTCGAAGCGCGCGGTCTGCGCGTCGAGGGTGCCGGAGCGCTCCTCGATCCGCGACAGCACGCTGGCGATGGCGGCCTCGCGCTCGCCCAGCCGGTCCGCGAGGCGGCTCTCGGCGCCCTGGATCTGGCCGGCCGCGCCCTGCAGCTGACCGGCGGCGCCTTCGAGGTGGCCCACGGCCTGTTGCAGGGTCCCCGCGTGGGTGCGGCCGATCGCGTCGAGGGCCCGGCCGCGCTCGTCGAGGGAGACCGCCAGCTCGGCGGCGTCCCGCAGGGCGCCCTCCGCGACGCTCCGGAGCAGGTGGACCTGCTCCGAGACGCCCGCGCTGGCGCGCTCGGTCTCGCTGGCCACGGCCGCGAGGCCGTCGCGGATGTCGGCGATCCGGTGGGAGAGACCCGCCTCGATCTGGCCGAGGTTCTGGCCGGTCCCGGCCAGGAGCTCGCGCAGGGCCTCGTTGGCCCCGTCGATGCGCTGGAGAACGGTGGTGAGTTCGCCGCGCATCTGGTCGTTGGCGTCGTTCAGGGACGCGATCGCCCGGGTCGCACCGCCGTCGATGGCCGAGAGCAGCGACTCGGCGGAGGCGCGGGACTGGGCGGCCAGGGCCTCGGTGCGCTCGCGGATGGCGGCGACCAGCGGGGCTCCGCTCTCCTGCAGGGCGCGCTCGATGGCGTCGCCGCGCAGCGCCAGGGCCTCCACGAGCTCGGCCGCCGGTCCGTCCACGATCGCGCGCAGGCGCTCCGACTGGTCCGTGAGCTGGGCGACGACCGCGTTCCCGCGCCCGTCGAGCGTCTCCACCAGGGCACCACCCCCGGTTTCGATGGCCCGGGTGATGGTCTCGGCGCTCTCCGCCAGCCGGCGGGCGAGGGCCTGGCCGCGGGCCTCGACGAGGCCGGCCAGGGCGGTCGAGCGACGCTCGAAGGCCTCGGCCAGGGCGCCGGTGCCGGTGTCGAGCAGCGCCGCCACGGCCTCGTTGCGCTGGTCGAGGGCGGTGGCCAGGGCCTGGCTGTGCGCTTCGGCGAGGGCCGCGTGACGGTCGACCCGCTCGTCGAAGGCCGCGAGCATCGCCGCGGACCGCGCGTCCACCAGGGAGGCGTAGGCGTCCTGGCGGTCGTCGAAGGCCGTGGCGAGGGCGTCGCCGCGCGAGGCGACGAGGGTGGCGAACACCTTCATCCGGTTGTCGATGCGGCTGGTGAAAGCCTCCGACCGGCTGTCCACCGCCTCCGTCAGGGCCTGGCCCTGCGTATCGATGGTGCGGGCGAACTCCGCCGCGCTGGCCTCCACGAGGCCGCCGAGGGCGGTGAGCCGTTCGTCGAACATCGCCGCCAGGGCGCTGCCGCGGTCCTCGGCCTGCTGCGCCAGGACGTTGGCGCGGTGGTCCACGGTCTCGTCGAGGGTCCGGAGCTGGGTGTCGAACACCGAGGCGAGGGTGCGGGTGCGCTCCTCGACGCGGTCGGCCAGGGTGCCGGCGCGCCCGTCCACCAAGCCTTCCAGGGCCTGCAGGCGCTCGTCGAACAGGGCCACGAGGGCACGGGTCCGGTCGTCCGCCTGGGCGGTGAGGCCGGAGGCGCGCTCCTCGAAGAGGGCGACGAGGGTCTGCGCCATGGCCTCGGCCTGCTGGCGCAGGGCGCCGGCCCGGGTATCGACCACCTGGTCGAGGGCACCGACCCGCGTGTCGATGAGCGCGACCAGCGCCTGGGCACGGGCATCGACCTCGTCGGACAGGGTTCCGGTACGGTGGTCCACGAGGCGGTCGAGGGCGCCGAGGCGCTCGTCGAACAGGGTGGTGAGGCCGCGCGTCTGGCTCTCGACCCGGTCGGTCAGGGCCTCGGCACGGCCGTCGAGCAGCCCGTCGAGGGCGCTCAGGACCTCGTCGAACAGGCTGCGCAGGCCCTGGGCCCGGGCATCGAGGGACTGGGTCAGGTGGTTGCCGCGGCCGTCGACGATCTCGTCCAGGGCACCGATGCGCTGGTCGAGAAGAGTCGTCAGGGCCTCGGTCCGGCTCTCAAGGGTCTCGGTCAGATGCGCGCCGCGATGGTCGACGAGCTGGCCGAGGATGTTGATGCGATGGTCGAACAGGTTCGCCAGGGCGCGGGTGCGCTCGTCCACGGCCTGGGCCATCTCGCCGCTCCGCCGCTCGACCACGTCGTCGAGGCTGCCGAGACGCTGGTCGAACTGCTCGACCAGGCTCTGGGTCTGGGCGCCCAGGGTCTCGGCGAGGCGCTTGCCGCGGGTGTCCACGAGCTCGTCGAGGACGCCGATGCGCTGGTCGAAGGTCTCCGCGAGGGCGCGGGTCCGGGCCTCGACCGAGTCCGCGAGGCTGCCGCCGCGACGGTCCACCACCTCGTCGAGGTGATCGATGCGCTCGTCGAAGAGGGTGGCCAGGGCCCGCGTCCGGGCCTCGACCGCCTCGGCGGCGCTGCCGAGGCTGGCCGCGATGGTGTCCACGAACGCCCGGCCGCGCTGGTCGAGGGTGTCGTGCAGCGGCGCGATGCGGTCGCTGAAGTTCGCGCCCAGGGAGCTGGCGTGGTTGTCGAGCAGGGCGCGAATCTCGCCCGTGCGGTCGTCGAGCAGCTGGTGGACCGTGCGCACGCCCTCGTCGAGGAGCGAGCTGATATCGGAGGTGCGGCGGTCGAGGGTGGTGCCGAGGCGGCCCTCGCCCTCGCTGAGCTGGCGGTCGGCCTCGGCGACCATCTCGCGCAGACGCGCCAGGATGGTCTCGCCGCGCTGCTCCAGCACCGCGCCGAGGGAGTTGCTGCCGAGGTCGAACAGGCGCGCGAGTTCGGTGATGCGGCCGCCGAGGGCGCCGAACACGGCGCGCCCCTTCTCGTCGAGCTCGGTGCCCATCGCGGCGGTCCGGGCGTCGATCAGGCGGACGAGCTCGTCGGCGCGCTCCGAGAAGGCTTCGCGGATGGCCACGGCCTGGGTGTCCAGGGCCTGATTGGCGTTGCCGGTGCGATCGACGATCATCTCGACCAGTTCGCGAGTGCGGGTCGCCAGATCCTCGTCCACCGCGCGGGTGCGGCTCTCGATGAGGCGGATCGCCTCGAAGGCCTGGGCCCCGAACGATTCCTCGATGAGGCGGCTGCGCTCCTCGAGGGCCGTGCCGATCGCCTCAAGGCGACCGAGCACGCCGGCATCGAAGCGTCCGGCGCCCTCGTCGAGGCGGCGGGACAGCTCCAGGGTCTGCTCGTCGAGGCGGCGGGCGATCTCCGCCGAGCGCTCGCCGAGGACGTCGCCGAGGCTGGCGCCGCGCTGGGCGATGTCGAGGGCCATGGTGTCCGCCCGGGTGTCGAGGGCCTGGACGAGGTCTCGGCCGCCTTCGGCCATGACGCGGGCCATCTCGGCGGTGCGCACGATCAGGGCCTCGTTCAGGGCGGTGGCACGGCCGCCGAGATGGCCGTCGATCTGGGCGACGAGGTTGGCGAAGGTCTCGCCGATTTCGGTGGAGCGGCGGGCGGAGCGCTCCTCGAGGGCGCCGAGCTGGTTCTCGACGGCCTCCTGGGCCTCGCGGGTGCGCTCGGCGATGCTGTCGGCCACCACCTTGCCCTGCACGGTGATGACGCGGTCCATCTCTTCCAGGCGGCCCGACACGGACTCGGTGAGGGCGGCGGTGTCGCGGGAGATGCGCTCGGCGAGAATGTCGCCGCGGGCGATGGTCTCCTGCAGGGTGGCGAGGCGGTCGTTGAGCACGCGGTCGATGGCCTGGACGCGAGTCTCGGTCGTGTCGGCGAAGCTGGCGCCGGTCTGGCTCAGGGCGTCGTTCACCCGCGCGCCCTGCGCGGTGACGGCGAGGACGATGTCGCGGCCGGTATTGGCGAGCTGGGTCTGGGCGTCCTGCGCCTGGGCGGCGATGAGATCGCCGAGGGTCCGGCCGTGGTTGTCGAAGACCGTCTCGACGTCGCGGATGCGGGCGATGAGATCGCCGCCGAGACCGTCGGCCGCGCGGGCGATCGTGCCGGCCGCCTCGTCGGCGCGGCGCGCCAGCTCGTCGTTGACCGCATCCAGGGTGCTGCGCAGGGCCTCGATGGAGGCGCTGGCCCTGCTGCCGACCGTGCCGCCGAGGCCGTCGGCGGCGTTGCGCAGGAGCTCGGCCGCCTCGGCGGTCCGGGCCGCGAGATCGGCCGACGTGGCGGCCAGACGGTTCTCGAAGATCTGCACCGCCTCGACGGTGCGGGCCTCCAGCTCGCCGGTGGCGCTGGCCGAGGCGCGGCGCAGGGACTGCGCGGCCTCGGTGGTGCTGGCGCCGAGGGCCACGGTGGTCTCCTCCGCGCTGCGGCGGAAGGTGTCGGCGGCCTCGGCCGTCCGGGTGCCGATCTCGGATTCGAGGGTCGCCGCCGTGACGCGCAGGCTGTCCACCGCTTCCAGGGCGCGGGTCTCGAAGGTGTGGCCGAGGGCCGAGAGGGCGCCCTCGAGCGTCTGCGTGGCTTCCTGGGTCCGCACCCGCAGGAGTTCGCCGACGCGGTCGCCGGTCGCCCCGAGGGTGGATTCCAGGTTCGCGCCCTCGACCGTGACGGTCCGATGCAGCTGGCTCGCCGCCGTTTCGATGCGTTCGGCCAGGGCCGCGCCGTGCTGGTCGAGACCGGTGGCGAGGCCTTCCACCGAGCGGAAGAGCTCGTCGCGCACGCCGCCGGCGCGGTTGCCGAAGGTCTCCACGATGGCGCTGGCGGCGAGCGCCAGGGCGGCCTGGGCCTCGCGGCCCGAGGCGTCGATGCGCTCGGAGACCGATCCGCCATGGACGTCGATCGTCTCCCGCAGGCGGGCGGCCGCGGCCTCGATGCGCTCGGCCAGGGTGCCGCCGCGCTCGTCGAGGCGGGTCGTCGCCTCCTCGACGGAGCCGATCAGGGTCTCGCGGAGGGAGTCCGCGCGGGCGCCGAAGCTCTCGATGATCGCGCTTGCGGCCAGCGCCAGGCCGGCCTGGGTGTCGCGGCCGCGGGTCTCGAACAGGGTCGAGACCTCGGCGCCGTGCACCGTGATGGTCTCGTGCAGGCGGGCCGCAGCGGATTCGATGCGCTCGGCCAGGGCGCCGCCCTGGGTGTCGAGGCCGGAGGCGATGCCGTCCACCGAGCGGATGAGATCCTCGCGCACGCCGTCGGCGCGGGTCGTGAAGGTCTCGATGATGCTGCCGGCGGCGGCGGCGAGGCCGGTCTGGGCCTCGCGGGCCCGGGACTCGATGAGGGCGGACACGCCGGTGCCGGCGGTCTCGATCTCGCTGCGCAGGGCATCGCCGCGGACGGAGATGTCGTGGGTGAGGGCGGCGCCGGTCTCGGCGAAGTGGGCACGCAGGGCATCGCCCGTCTCGGCGAAGCGCGCGGTGATCTCGCCGCCCGTGGACGAGAACTGGGCCGTCAGCTCGGAGCCGCGGGCCAGGAAGGCCTCTTCCAGGCCGCGGGCGGAGAGCTCGAAGGTCTGGCGGACCTCGCCGCCCTGGCGGTTGAGGGCCTCGATCACCTCGGAGCCGGTCTGCGCCAGGGTCCGCGCCACCTGTCCGGCATTCTCCGCCAGGGTGGTGGTGAGGATGCCGCCGGTGCGCTCGAAGGCCCGGGTGACCTCGTCGGCCCGGGACTCGAGGGACAGGGTGAGGGCGCTGCCGACCTCCGCGAGGCTGCCGCGCACGCCCTCGCTGGTGGAGGCGAGGCGCTGCACGAGGTCGTCGCCGCGGCCGGAGACCAGCTCGACCACGCGGTCGCCGGCCTCGCCGAGGGCGGCGGTGATCGCGTCGCCGCGGTCGCCGAGGGCCGAGGTGATGGCCTCGCCGCGGGCGTCGAGGGCGCTGGTGACCCGGTCGCCGGCGCCGGTCACCGCGGAGACGATGCGCTCGGCGGCGCCGTCGAGCTCGGCCGTCAGGCTCTGGTGGGTACCCGTGATGGCTCCGCGCACGCGCTCGGCATTGGCGATGATCGACTCGCGCTGGGCGACCAATTCCTCGACCAGGGAGCGGATGCGGATCTCGTTGTCGGAATAGGCCCGCTCTAGGGTCGCGATCTCGCCGCGCACCAGGGTCTCGAGTTCGCCGGCCCGGGCCAGCGCCCGCTCGACGCCGTCGCCCACCGCCGCGACCTCGCGCCGGACGGTCTGCGACATGGTCAGCACCGCGTCGGTGGAGAAGTTCTCGGGCTCGGCCAGGCGGATCGCCACCTCGCCCACGGCGCGGGCCACGAGGCGCATCTCCTGGGCGCGCACGGCGAGCATCCCCATGATGGCGAACAGCACCACCGGCCCCACGAGGGCGGTCGCCGCGACCGCGCCCTGGATCGCCGTCAGGCCCTGGAAGAACCCGCGCAGGTCGCCGGAGGACTGCACCCAGGCCAGGGCGAGGAGGCCGGCGATCCAGAGGGCGCCGGCGGCGGCGGCGATGAGGTAGGGCGTGCGCGAGGGGCGGACGCGCAGGGTCTGCTGCAGGATGCCGATGTTCTGGCGGTCGTCGTTGGCCACCATCGAGCGGTCGGGCGGCAGGAGTCCGCCCTCGCGGCGGGGCCGGTTGCGGTCCGGCGGCGGCAGGTCCGAGGCGAGGGGCTGGTCGAGGTCGAGGCGCGGCGGCGCGAGGCGACCGCTCGGATCGCGTAAGGGATCGCTGTCGCCGACGTCCGGAAGGCGGGGTTCCACCCGCGATGCCTCGTCACCCGGGGCGAAAGCGTCGAGGTTCAAAGCCTGCTCGATCGCCGACAGAGCCGCCTCGGCCGGATCCTTGAGCTTCTTTTCCGTGGCCATACAACGCCTCGTTACGCGTATCCCGATCGCCGGCCGCGCCCGTCGATCAAGGTTACTTTTACCAATTTACCAAGGAACTTTAGACTTCGGCACGAGGCTCCGATACCCGAGCCCGCCGCGGCGCCCAAAAAACCTTAACGGAATGGTTACCAAGCCCGTGGCCGGCACCGCGCCGTCGTCTTTCTGCATGATGCCTCAACGCGTAGACGGAAGCGAACGACGGCGGGGCTCAGCTGTGGATAGCCAGGATGGCCGTCGCCGCAGGCGCGAGGATGTTGTGCGAGATCCGGATTCCCGAGACCCCTCCGAGGCGGTTCTGTTCGACGCCGAGCACCTGTCGCGCCAGACCTTCGGCGACACGGCGCTCGCCGCGGAACTGCTCGCACTCTTCGCCGACCAGTGCGGCCGCCTCCTGCCCGGGATCGCCGATCCGGACCTGGCTCCGGCCGAGCGGGCGGACCTCGCCCATACCCTGAAGGGCTCGGCCCTCGGGATCGGCGCAGTCCGCGTCGCCGAACTCTCGGGGACGATCGAAGACACGCTGCGCGCGGGCGGGACCGCTCCCCCGGTCGAAACGCTCGCCGCCGCGGTGGCCCAAACCCTCGCGACCTTGTCGCGACCCTCGTGAAATACCGGGCCAAATACCGGGCCCGGACGTCGCGTCGCGGACCGGCGATGGAACGGCACGGCGGCTGCGGCGTAAGGGCAGGAAACATCGCCCGGTCGGCGAGCGCGCTTGCATTCGGAGGCCTGCCCCTTCAAGGCAGGCTTTGCGCCGCACAACCGGCCGTTCTACGCGTTGTCCGAGCCCGGAGCCCCCGATGCCCAAGATCACCTACGTCGACCACGCCGGAACGGCCAGGACCGTGGAGGGCGACGTGGGATCGACCGTGATGGAAGCGGCGATCCGCAACAACGTGCCGGGGATCGATGCGGAATGCGGCGGCGCCTGCGCCTGCGCCACCTGCCACGTCTACGTCGATGCGGCCTGGGCCGAGGTCGTGGGTCCCGCCGAGGCGATGGAGCAGGACATGCTCGATTTCGCCTCCGACGTGCGGGCGACCTCGCGGCTGTGCTGCCAGATCCGCATCACCCCGGAGCTGGACGGCCTCAGCGTCACGACACCGGCCCGACAGGGCTGAGGCGGCATCCCGGGGCCGGGGTTCGCGCTGGTCCGACGGCGCTCCGCACAGAATTCTTGATGGCGGTGAAACAACTTACCGGATGAGCGCCCGCATCGCCCCATCGATGCCCTCCAGGTTAAGCGGGAACATGCGTTCGCCCATGAGCCGGCGGACCATCCCGATCGACTGGGTGTAGGCCCAGTGTTGCGCCGGAACAGGGTTCAGCCAGACCGCCTTCGGAAACCTCTCGAGGATGCGCGTCAGCCAAACCTGTCCCGGCTCCTCGTTCCAGTGCTCCACGGACCCGCCCGCCATGGCGATCTCGTAGGGGCTCATGGAGGCATCGCCCACGAACACCACGCGATAGTCCGGCGGGTAGGTGCGCAGCACGTCGAGGAGCGGCAGCGTCTCGTCGTGCCGACGCCGGTTCTCGCGCCAGACGCGCTCGTAGGGGCAGTTGTGGAAATAGAAGTGCTCGAAGTGCTTGAACTCCGAGCGGGCAGCGGAGAACAGCTCCTCGGCCAGAGCCACGTGGAAGTCCATCGAGCCGCCGACGTCGAGGAACAGCAGCACCTTCACGGCATTGCGTCGCTCCGGCCGGAGCTTCACGTCGAGATAGCCCTTGGCCGCGGTCTCACGGATGGTGCCGTCGAGGTCGAGTTCGTCCGCTGCGCCGGTGCGGGCGAAGCGGCGCAGGCGACGCAGAGCCACCCGCATGTTGCGGGTGCCGAGCTCGACCGTGTCGTCGAGATCCCGGAATTCGCGCTTGTCCCAGACCTTCACCGCGCGGAAGTTGCGGTTGCCGTCCTGGCCGATCCGGATGCCCTCGGGATTATAGCCGTAGGCCCCGAACGGAGAGGTGCCACCGGTGCCGATCCACTTGTTGCCGCCTTGGTGGCGCTCGCGCTGCTCGGCGAGGCGCTGTTTCAGGGTCTCGAACAGCTTGTCCCAGCCAAGCGCCTGAAGTTCCGCCTTCTCGGCATCGGTGAGGTACTTCTCGGCGAGCTTCCGCAGCCACTCCTCCGGGATCGGCGTGGGCCCGGCCACCTCGCGCACGGTCTCGATACCCTTGAACACGGTACCGAACACGCGGTCAAAGCGGTCGAGGTTGCGCTCGTCCTTCACCAGGGCTGTGCGGGCAAGGAGGTAGAACTCCTCGATCCGTTTCCCGGCCAGATCGCGGTCGAGCGCACCCAGGAGCGTCAGGAATTCCCGAAGCGTGACGGGGACCTTGGCCTCGCGCAGGGCGGTGAAGAACTGAAGCAGCATGGGGCGACAACGCGGGAAGCCGGTGTCGGGGTCAAGACCCGTCCCGCGCGCGACACCTAGCCGAGTCACTGACGCCGGCGGAGTCACATACGTTAAGCTGGGTATAACCCCGGATTTCTGTTGATATCGCCATGCGACCGTTATTCCGGCGAACAGGACTTGTCATCTGAATCGAACATCTTGGCCGCACGGTCTCGTGCAAGTCAGGACAAGTCGTCAGGGCGCATGGTCTTCGCGTAGAGTTTAGGAGTGACCGACATGGCGCTCGCGTTGCGCTCGTTGAGCGATTTTAAGCGGTTCCTCTCGGAGCCGGGCGCGACGATTCAGGTTGTGCGCAACACCTTCATCGACCGTCAGCCCGCCTCGTTCGCCGATGCCTATCGGGCCAAGGGGATGTACGAGCCGCGCACCATCCGGGCGGTCTCTAAGAAGGCGGCGATCTTCTCGATCCAGGGGCATCCGACGACGATCTGGCTGTACTGGGACAAGGGCACGCGCAAATGGCGCTTCAACGACGATACGGTGACGATTCCGCTCGACACCGGCCTCGGTCCGCCGGACGAGATCGTCTACCGCTGTAGTTATGCGCCCGGCATGGATCCGACCGCCCATTCATCCGTCCGTCGTGCCAAGCCCCGGACGCCGAAGCCGCCCGATGCCCTCAAGCCGGCATCCGCGAAGTCGCCTCCGGGGCGCAAGTCCGGACGCGGTACGGTGCCCAATCCATCGCAATCGAACGCTTCGAGTTCCCTCGGCACGCCCGTGATGCCGACCCGTGGCCAGGGCCGGCTGCTCTGAGGCGCTCCGGTTCGTCCCTCACGCCGTCTTGCTGACCGGTTTGGCGTCGTCCGCCGGCGTCCCGTCCCGGACCTCGACGCCCTTGCCGACGGTGCGGCGAGCGCGAAAGGCAGGCCGGACCTCGGTCTCCTTCTTCTTCAGCATCGCCCGGTACTCGTCGCGTCGCTCGTGGATCGAAGCGATGACGAGCCCCATCGGTACCCCGACATCGACGAGAACGGCCTCCGAGAGCTGGAGCGAGGCTTCGATGGTTTCTGGAACCGCATCGTCGACGCCCATCTCGTAGAGCGCCGTGGCGTGGCGGGCATCGCGCGCCCGCGCCACGATGGTGATGTCCCGTCGCTCGGCTCGAGCCGCTTCCACCACGGCCTCGACGGCTCTGGGATTGTCCAGGGTGACGACGAGGGCCCGGGCATTGGCGATGTCACAGCGGCGCAGCAGCTCGGGATTGGCCGAATCACCGAAGTAGACCGGATTGCCCAAGCGCCGGTGTTCCGAGACCCGCGCCGCATCCGCGTCGAGGGCCAGATACGGAATCTTGTGGCGGACCAGCATTTCCCCGACGAGCCGACCGACGCGGCCGTATCCCGCGATGATGACCCGGTTCTGCTGACGGTCCGGCACCGGCTCGGCCCGCGCGCGGCCGAGTTGCGCGCTGGACAGCTGCTTCCCGAGGCGCCTTGCGAGTACGGCGAGGGCCGGGATCGCGATCATGGTCACAGTGGTGACGATCAGTGCGGCTTGCCCGACCTCCTCGGGCACGAGGCCCCCCGCCAGGGCGCCGCCGATCAGCACGAAGGCGAATTCTCCACCGGGCCCCAGCAGCAGCGCTGCCTCGATCGCCACCGACCGGGAGAGCTTCAGGAAGCGCGCCGCGACGAAGATGATGGTCCCCTTGATGAGGATTAGGGTGAGGGCGAGACCCAGCACCGCGCCCGGGGCCGACATGAGGTGAGCCGGATCGAGGTTCATGCCCACGGAGACGAAGAACACGCCCAACAGCAGGCCTTTGAAGGGATCGATCGTCGCCTCGATGGCGCGGCGATATTCCGTCTCGGCCAGCAGCAGCCCGGCCACGAACGCGCCGAGGGTCATCGAGAGGCCGGCGGCGGCGGCCGTCACGGCAGTGCCGATGATGACGAGGAGGCAGGCCGCCATGAACAGCTCGGGTGAGCGTGTCCGGGCGACCAGCTGGAACAGCGGCCGCAGCGCCACGCGACCGACCACGACGATCACCACGATGGCGACCGCCGCCTGGCCGAGCGCGAGGGCCAAGGCTCCCCCCACATCCGAGCCGTCGTTCCGGCCCAGCACCGCGATCGCGAACAGGACCGGAGCCACGGCGAGGTCCTGAAACAGCAGGACCGCGAAGCTGGCGCGGCCCGCCGGGGTATTCAGTCGTTTCTGGTCCGCTAGGACCGGCAGCACGATCGCGGTCGACGAGAGGGCGAGGGCCAGGCCGACGATGATCGCGGCGGCGAGGGGTACCGACAGGGATAGGAGGATCAGGCCGATGACGACCGAAGAGGCGAGGACCTGGATCGAGCCGAGACCGAAGACGAGGCGGCGCAGCGTTCGCAGACGCTCCCACGACAGCTCGACGCCGATCATGAACATGAGGAAGATGACACCGAACTCGGCGAGGTGTTCGATTTCCGCCCGGTTTGCGATGGTGAAGGTCGAGACCCAGTGGTGCGTCTCGGCGAAGCGCCCGAGACCGAAGGGGCCGAGCAGCGCGCCCGCGCCGATGAAGCCCAGCACCGGGCTGATGCGCAGCCGATGGAACAACGGCACCACCACGCCCGCGGTGACGAGGAACAGGATCGCTTCCTTGTAAGATCCGGCGTGCACGTCCATCATCGGTCGGGAATGTCTCCTGGTGCCGGAAGCGACGGTGGCGCGCGCAGGTGTCGCCCGGCCTCTCCGTCGCTGACCATGGGCACCGGCTGCATCCCGGCGCAACAGCACACACGCCTGGAAACAACGAAATGGTCGGCTGCGACCATTCGGATGGGGAGACCGTGCTGGTCAGCACGCCTGATGCGGCGCAAAAACGGCACAATATGAGCATAAGGCAAAGCCTTAACGGACGGTTAAGCGCGCAGCGTCGCGTTTCGAGATACGAGTGACCCATGCGAAAGACGCCGCCCAACCGCGACGTGCAACGTGAAGCCCGAGAATGGCGCCGAGAGTCCGATCGGTGGACTCACGAACGGCATATCGAGAGAGGCTACCGCATCAAGTGGGGCTACGTCGCCATCGCCTACCTCGTGGAGTTCATGGTCATCGGTGCCTCCCTCTGGGGGGCATGGCTGTTCGCGGGCGTCTACAGCGACGGCGACTCGAAGGCCTTCTACTTCATGCTGCTCGCGCCGCTGGTCTACGCGGCTGTGGAGCTGTGCCGCGTTCCCCTCGGGATCCTGGCCCGCACGCAGCGGTCCTACTTCATTCGCGCGCTCGCGATCGTGGGCATCATCTTCGCGGCCGGCGTCACCACAAAGTCCGTGTCTCAGCTCGGCGAGATGATGTTCCATCCCCGCCTGATGGACGCCGCCAAGGCAAAGACCGCGCTGAAGGACGCCCAGGCCGATCGTGGCACCATCGACAACCGCATCGCCGCGGCTGATGCCCGAGTGGCGCAGTACACGACCGAGCTCGAGCAGATTGAGAAGCGCGCCGCCGAGAATGCAAGTCAGCTCGCCGGACTGCCTGCGCAGCGCTGTGAGCGCGTCTACGGCACCAACAGTCGCGGGCAGCGCTACTCCAACATGAAGTGCGTCACCGATCCGCGCACGGCGACCCTGAACGCGTCCGTCGCCAAGGCCGGCACTGACCGGGGCGCCGTGACGAAGATGCTCGAGGAGGCTCGCAAGGCCCGCAGCGACCTCGACCGCGGCGCGGCGGAGCGCAAGGTCGCCGATGCCGAGCAGGCCTACCGCAATTCGGTCAACCGCTCGCAACTGCATTCCTTCACCGCCATGGTCTACGGCGTCGACCCGATCGACGTGAGCGAGGCGCAGGTCCACGCGTTCCTACGCATCTTCGTCTTCGTGCCGGCTCTCTGCGCCGCCTTCGCCTCGACGATCCTCGCCCTCTGCGCCGTTTCGGTGCGCAAGACCTTCATGGATGAGGACGATCTCGGCGCTACGGTCGACCCGGCCGCGACTCCCTACATGCTCGACTCGATTACCGACGCCCTACGCCAGGAAATGGCGTTGAGCCAACCTCGGGGCGTCCCGGAAGAACCTTCGGTCGCAGCCCAGGCACCGGCCGCCGTACCGCCTGCAGCCCCGGCGGCGGCGGGCGGCGCGGTGATCCCGATCGATCGACGCGGCCCGGCCCAGGCCGCCAGCGCAGGAGCCGGCGCGTGAGCATCCACACCTCCGGCACCCCCGAGAACGTCGTCCTCGCTCAGAGCGTGAACGGGCGCCTTCGGGCTGAGGCGCGCATCGTCGCCGCGCGCGCCTTCCTGTTTCGCTCCATCGGGGCTGGCGCCTTCCTGCTTCTGGCCGGCGCCGGAGTCGGCGCGGCCTCCTACGGCTATGCCTACATGAACCAATTCGACTCAGCGGCCGAGAAGATCGCGGCCGCGATGCAGGCGGCCCTGTCTGACGTGACCCTGAAGACGAAGGGCGAAGTCACGCTGACCGACAATGTCCTGAAGCTCGAGGGCTCGCTGCCGAAGCCGGGTGGCGCGCCCACCCCGACGAAGGCGCAGCTCGGGAACGACGCGGCGCCAGCCTCCAAGGCGCCCGTGAACACCACCTTCACGGTGTTCAAGCAGGTGCCCTACATGGATGGCCAGATCGTCACCGGCTGGAACTTCCGGGCGAACGAGGACCAGCCGTTTCAGCAATACTGCTACTTCTCCCGGCGCCAGAACGAGGCGAAGGGGCAGGTTGAGATCAAGATCGATCTTGCGATGGATGGAAAGACCCTGCCCCAACCGCAAAAATCCGACGTCAATCTCGGCATCCTGGCCTCGAACTGCGTCTGGCACGACGGGAAGACACTCTAGCCCGGCCAGTCGTCAACGACCGCGGTCGGTGCCTTGCGGGGAACCCGGTCGCATTTTAACCCCGGACGTCTCAGCGTCCCCATCCCGCGAGTTCCGTCATGCGCTTCACCGGCACTGCCGACTACGTCGCGACCTCCGATCTTACCACGGCAGTGAACGCCGCCATCGTCCTGGAGCGTCCGCTGCTGGTGAAAGGGGAGCCTGGGACCGGCAAGACAGTCCTGGCCGAGGAGATCGCCAAGGGCCTCGGCGCGCCTCTGCTGACCTGGAACGTCAAGTCGACCACCAAGGCGCAGCAGGGCCTTTACGAGTACGACGCGGTCTCACGCCTGCGCGACAGCCAGCTCGGCGACCCGCGCGTCTCGGACATCGGCAACTACATCCGCCGCGGCAAGCTGTGGGAGGCCTTCACTGCTCCGGAGCGTCCGGTCCTGCTCATCGACGAGATCGACAAGGCCGACATCGAATTTCCGAACGACCTCTTGACCGAGCTCGATCGGATGGAATTCCACGTCTACGAGACTGGCGAGACGGTTCGTGCCGAGCGGCGCCCGATCGTCATCATCACCTCGAACAATGAGAAGGAACTGCCGGACGCGTTCCTGCGCCGATGCTTCTTCCACTACATCAAGTTCCCCGATGCTGAGACCCTGAAGGCCATCGTTGAGGTCCACTATCCCGGCATCAAGCACCGCCTTGTGGAAGAAGCCCTGCGAGTCTTTCTCGAGACCCGCGAGGTGCCAGGCCTGAAAAAGAAGCCGTCGACCTCGGAGCTGCTGGACTGGCTCAAGCTCCTTGTCTCCGAGGACGTCGCGCCGGAAACCCTGCGCGAGCGTGATGGCCGTAAGCTGATTCCGCCGCTGCACGGCGCGCTCCTGAAAAACGAGCAGGATGTCGGGCTGTTCGAAAAACTCGCGTTCCTGATGCGCCGCGAGCAGCGCGGCGGCTGAGCTGTACCCACGGGCGTCGGCCCCTGGCCCCGAGCGTTGGTGAAACCCAATTAAGAAAGGTCACCCGCGCAGGCTCACTTCCAGCGGATCGTTCCCGATGAAACTGAAGAAGCTCGGCCGCACCGGCCTCGACGTTTCGCCCCTCTGCCTCGGCTGCATGACCTACGGTGTGCCGGAGCGTGGTCCCCACCCCTGGACCCTGCGCGAGGACGAGAGTCGGCCGCTGATAAAGCAGGCGCTTGATCTCGGCATCAACTTCTTCGACACGGCCAACGCCTACTCGGACGGTACCAGCGAGGAGATCGTCGGGCGCGCCCTGCGCGACTACGCCGACCGCGATGCCATCGTGCTGGCCACCAAGTGTTTCTTCCCTTTGACGAGCCAGCCCAATGCCGGCGGGCTGTCGCGCAAGGCGATCTTCGCATCCATCGACGCCAGCCTGAAGCGGCTCGGCACCGACTACGTCGATCTCTTCCAGATCCATCGCTGGGATTACGGCACACCGATCGAGGTCACGCTGGAAGCGCTTCACGACGTGGTGAAGGCGGGCAAGGCCCGCTACATCGGCGCCTCGTCGATGTACGCCTGGCAATTCGCCAAGGCGCTCTTCACAGCTGATCGCTACGGCTGGACCCGCTTCGCCACGATGCAAGACCATTACAATCTCCTGCATCGGGAGGAGGAGCGCGAGATGCTGCCGCTCTGTCTGGACCAGGACATCGCGGTGCTGCCCTGGAGTCCCCTGGCCCGTGGCCGGCTGACCCGCGATTGGGACATGCGCAGCGCACGCCAGGACAGCGACGAGGTCGGACGACACCTCTACGCTTCCGCGGATGCCGCCGACCGCGCTATCGTCAGTCAGGTCTCGGCCATCGCCGCCGCGCGGGCCGTCCCACGCGCCCAGGTCGCCCTGGCCTGGCTCCTCCGGAAACCCGTCGTGACCGCGCCGATCATCGGCGCCTCGAAACCGAGCCATCTCGCGGATGCCGTCGCAGCCCTCGATCTTGAACTCACCTTCGACGAAATGAGTGCCCTCGAAGCGCCTTATACCCCGCATCCCGTCGTCGGATTCACTTGAAAGTCCAAGTTCGCATGCGTCGTCTGATTCTTCTGCGTCACGCCAAGTCTGACCGTCCCCCCGGCATCGCCGATCTCGATCGTCCGCTGAACACCCGCGGCAAGCGGGCCGCTCCGAGAATGGGCGTATACTTGGCAGCCGAAGGCCTGATTCCCGAGGTGGTCGTCGTGTCGCCGGCACGGCGGACGCGCGAGACCTGGGAGGCGGTACAGGGCGCCCTGAAGGGGCTCGAGGCCAAGATCGTCCCTTCGATTTACGAGGCGCCGGAGACGGCCCTGCTCGCCGTGGTTCAGTCGACGCCGGATACGGCCGGAAGCCTCCTGATGATAGGCCACAATCCTGGCCTGCAGGATCTGGCGATGCGGCTGGTCGGCTCCGGCGAGACGGCTGCGCGCAGACGGCTGGCATTGGAGTTTCCCACCGCCGCCGTGGTGGTCCTGGACTTCGAAGGGGACGTCTGGAGTACTGTCGCGGCCGGCACCGGACGACTGGAGCGCTTCGTTGCCCCGCGGGACATCGACAGCGCGGATTGAACCCTTCTTGACCAATCGCCGTTGCACTGAACCCGCTCAAGCTTCGCAGATCCCGTGCTCCTGACCACGCTTCTTGTCCTCACGACGCTGCTGCCGCGCCTGGAGGGGACGGTCGAAGATCTCCGCCCGGATGTGACGCGTTGGCGAACGGCGGTCGTTGCTCTCGAAGGAGTGCCCGCGCCCTTCCCGGTCTTTCAGTCGGAGGGCCGCGCCGTCTCGAACTGGCGCTATGAAGCGGTCGAGAGCCTGCGCCCGGCCTCGCTCGCCCTCGTCGCCCGCTACATCGCCGGTGAGCCGGCCTTCGTCGCCCGCTGCGTCAAGCTGAACAATTACTGGTGCATCAAGAAGGCCCGCTGGAACGGCGAGATCGGCGCCGATAGCGAGGGCCATACCGGTTTCGCTACCGCGGCCAATGGAGCCGATGCCGCGGCGCAGTTGCTCCGGCGTTACTACCGCGAATTCGGCCGCCGCTCGGCCCTCGCCGTCGTACGGCGCTGGGCTCCCGCCGAGTGCCGGATCGGCGGATCGATCGCACCACGTGCGAGCCGTCGAATGGGCGCGAAGATCTCGCCGGAGCTTGCGCCCCGGGGGATCGGCGGTACACTTCGGGCGCGCTTCCTGGCTCGCCATCCACGCGGCGGAGTCGCCCGCGCCGCGATCGCGCCCCGGGGCGGTCCACTGCGGATTCAGCCCTGGTCCCCGCTAGCACGCATGCGGGGGCGTCCGAGCCCAATGCATGAATCCGCCAAGGCTCGGGACTCTGCGAAACCGCCAGCGGCGACACCCTCGCAATCGGCGCTCCTGGTCCGCCCTTCCGAAATTATGGTGAAGCCCTCAACGGTGATCGCCCGACCATCCGTGCTTCTCGTAGCGCCGGGCGCTGTGCTGGGAGGCGCGTCGACCGGCCAGAAGCGGACGCCGCTCCCGAAGCCCGGCTCGGTAGCGAGTCTGCAGGAACGTTTCGTGGCAGAATCCGCGGCATTGCCGGTGATTGCGGCGGGTCTGCCGAGCCTGCCCCTCCTCGATCTCAGCGTGCCTCCGCCCGTATGCGGAAACGACGAGAACCGCATCCGGAACTATGCCACGCGGATCGCCGCGAGCGTCGGCCTGAAGGTTGATGACGACCTCAAGCTGTTCGGGCCCGAAGGGCGTCCGTTGCCGAATCTGCGCCCGGTCATGCAGGCGATGTCGAGCGTGGAACTCGGCGCCCTCCGCGCCGGCCCGGCCCTGGTGGAGGCAGCTATTGCGCGTCTCGATGCCATGACTCTTGCCGCATTCAACGCACAAGTCACGATACCCTGATCACCGGGCGCCAACGCTCAAGTCTTGCGGCGGCATCTCGGTCGCGCCACCTGAGCGACAGCGCCGCGGCCCCCGCATCGCCTTCCCTCGCCCGCTCTAAGAAAAGGTTGCCATGAACAGCTTCGCCGCGCGCGCGGGTTCCGCGGTCAAGGCCTTTGCCGAAGCATCGAGCGACTTGTTGATTCAGCCGACCCTTCGGCTCGGCGTCACCGGACTGGCGCGATCGGGCAAGACTGTCTTCACGACGGCCTTGATCCATCACCTCGTCGAGGCCCATGCCCTCCCGGCCTTTGCGCCAGCCCATGAGGGCCGTTTGCGCCGGGCACGCCTCGTACCGCAGCCGGACGACGACATTCCGCGCTTTCCCTATGAGGAGCATTACGCGTCCCTGACCGAGCAGCGGCTCTGGCCTCGCTCGACTGACCGGATCAGTCAGTTCCGGCTCGCCATTGAATACGAGCGCTCGGGCGGCTGGCGCTCCGGCCCCGGGACGCTGATGCTCGATGTCGTGGATTATCCCGGCGAGTGGCTGCTCGACCTCGCGCTGATTGACCAAAGCTA
The DNA here is from genome assembly GCF_056680125.1 of Methylobacterium sp. BI1. Taxonomy (NCBI): domain Bacteria; kingdom Pseudomonadati; phylum Pseudomonadota; class Alphaproteobacteria; order Hyphomicrobiales; family Methylobacteriaceae; genus Methylobacterium; species Methylobacterium sp. BI1. The sequence goes on from NZ_CM155267.1 coordinate 1,461,459, forward strand.
CACGGCCTGGTCACGGGCCACGATCGCAGGGACACGTCGGGCCGGGCGTGGCGCGATGGCGGCGCCTTGGCTGGAAACCCTGAAGGGCCTCGATCCGCTGGCGCCCCTCGACGAGGTAGTGGCCGAACACGCGAGTACCGCGTTCAAGACTTACCTGTCGGCGCTACGTGCCGGACCCGAGGCGGTGGCGACCACCCCGCCCGGACGCTTCCTGATGCCCGGCGACCTCGCCGGCTCGCCGGCCCTGACCTTCGCGCCCCTCGATAGCCTGCCCGAGACCTTAGGCCCCGACAGCCTCGCCGGACTGATGGAGCGTCGCTTCGAGGCCTACAAGGCGAAGGTCGTCGAGCCGTTCTTCCGAAACCACTTCCAGCGGGTCGACCGGCAGATCGTTCTCGTCGATGTCCTCGCGGCGGTTGATGCCGGGCCGGCCGCGCTCGCCGAGTTAGAAGAAGCCCTCGATTCCGTGCTCCTCAGCTTCCGCATCGGGCGCAACACCATCCTATCCCGGCTGTTCGCCCCGCGCGCCGAGCGCATCCTGTTCGCCGCTACCAAGGCCGACCACCTGCACCAAACCAGCCACGATCGCCTCGACGCCCTGTTGCGCCTCCTCGTCTCACGGGCCATGCGGCGGACGGAGGCGGCTGGTGCACGGGTTGGCACGGTGGCCCTCGCCTCGGTCCGTGCGACGCGCGAGACCACAGTACATGACGGCGACGAGATTCTTCGCGCCGTATCCGGGACGCCGGAAGCGGGCGAGCGTGTCGGCGACGAGGTTTTCGACGGCTTGAGTGAGGCAGCGATCTTCCCTGGCGAGCTGCCGCAGCGTCCAGAATCAGTGCTCGAAGGGGCCGTCCCGCCCGGGTCCTTACGGTTCCCGCGCTTCCGCCCCCCGCTGGTGAAGCCCGATGCCCTCGGTCGACCCGGCGACCTCCCGCAGATCCGGCTCGACCGCGCCATGCAGTTCCTCATCGGCGACAAACTCGCCTAAGACCACCGGGATGTCCCACCCATGAGCTCCAGCAATCGCCCTCGCGCCTTTCGCATTCCACCGAGCGGATCCGATGCGATCACCGATGCCGTAGCGCCACCGCCTGCGGCGCCGACCCAGGTCCGCATCGTCGAGGAGCCCTTCGAGATCGTCGAAGCGGCTGACGGAGTGTCCGTTCCGGTCGCGCCCAAGGCGCGGGCGCCGTGGCTCAGCCTGCTGCTCGTCGCCCTCGGTGGTCTCGTTTCCCTCGGAATCGGATTGTCGGTGGAGCGCCTGATCGCTGATCTCATCAGCGCCACCCCGTGGCTCGGCGCCGTCGCCCTGGTCCTGCTGGCCGTCGCCGCAGTCGCATTCTTGGCCCTCGTCGCGCGAGAATTGTCGGGGATCTGGCGCGAGCGCCAGATCGAGCGGGTCCGTGCCAAGGCTATGGAGGCGATTACCGCTCGCGATCATTCCGCCGCGCAGGCCGTCGTCCGCGATCTAACAGGCCTCTACGCCGAGCGCACCGCTCTGGCACCGGGCCGTGCGCGCCTCGCCACCCTCGGGGACGCGATCCTCGATGTGGATGACCGGATCGGCCTCGCCGAGCACGAATTGCTCGCGCTCCTCGACCACCAGGCTCGGAATGCGATCGCGGCGGCGGCCAAGCAGGTCTCGGCGGTGACGGCACTGAGCCCCCGTGCCATCGTCGACGTCGCTTTCGTGATCTTCGCCGCCGTGCGCCTGCTGCGCCGGATCGCCACAATCTATGGTGGACGCCCGGGCTTCCTCGGCTTCCTGCGCCTCGCACGCGCCGCCTTCGCCCATCTTACGGTAACGGGCGGAATGGCAGTTGGCGAAAGCATGATCCAGCAGGTGCTCGGTCTCGGCATCGCCGCGCGCGTTTCCGCCAAGCTGGGGGAAGGTGTGCTCAACGGCCTGATGACGGCGCGCTTCGGCCTCGCCGCGATGGCCGTCTGCCGTCCGCTGCCGTTCGTACGCGAAGCGCCGCCGCGTCTCTCGGATGTGGCAGGCGAGCTCCTCAAGCCGCTGGCGGACGAGGGAAAGAGCTGATCGCTAAAGGGTCTTCATGAAGCCGGCCAAGCGCATCAGACCTTCCGGCCAGGGGCCATGCCCGCTCGCCACGTTGATGTGTCCAGACTCGCCCGCATCCAAGACGACTGCCCCCCAGGCATAGGCGAAGTCCTCGGCGCGGGCATAGCTGCAGTACGGATCGTTGCGGCTGGCCACCACCAGGGACGGGAAGGGCAGGGGATCACGTGGCACCGGCGCGAAATCGGTGACGCTGGGTGGCAGGTTCGGCGTCGTCTCCACGTCCGGAAACGCCACGAGGAGCGCGCCGCGCACGATCCCGGGCGCGAAGCCCGGGGCGGCCTGCACCGCCGCCACGACGCCGAGGCTGTGCGCGATCAGGATCACGGGGCGGTTCGCCCCGTTCACGGCCTCGACGATCCGCGCGCGCCAAGCCTCGGAGTTGGGGTGATGCCAGTCTTCCTGATCGACGATCCGACCTGTCGAAAGCCGATCGGCCCAGCGAGCCTGCCAGTGCTCGTCTTCGGAGCCGGCATAGCCCGGCAGGATCAGGATCTCGCAATCGGCAATCTTCATGGTTTTTCCGATAACGGCTGAGCTCAACATCGTCGAGGCGTTCGAGACCTTCGACGCGGAAAGGGGTGGCACGATCGCGTGCCACCCCTTTCATGCAGACGCGTGAGTTTCGCGTGTCGGATCAATGCGGCCTAGTCGCGGAGGACACCGGCGAGGATTCGGTCGGAGCTCCGACGTCAGGCTGTTCGTTGCCGGTCGCACGCTGGACGGCGGCGTTCAGATTCTCTGGATCGAGGGCGGTCGCCACGAACTCCCGCCCGCGATGCGTCACATCGCGGGCGTAACGAAGGCCCTGATCGCGCACTTCGTCCGCCCAGGGGCCGACGTTCTCGTCTTCGGTACGCGTCCGCGGCAGCAGAGCGCCGATCAGGAGACCGGCCGCAAGCCCGACGACGCCGACGAGAAGCGGGTTCTCGGACACGAAATCCTCGACGGCCGAGCGACCATCCCGGAGGCGCCCGCCGCTGCGCTCGCTGAACTCATTGATCCGACGACGTCCTTCCTGATGGGTGTCCGATGCCCAATTCCGCGCATCATCGTAGACATCCGAGGCGCGCTCACGCAGGTTCTGGACCTTATCGGAAACCTGATCGCGGACATCGCCGGCTGTCTCGGCCGCGCGGTCGCGAAGGTCGTTGGCGCGCGCCTTCACCTCGTCTGCGGTCGAACCGGCATGGCCGCCTTCCGTCGTGTAGATGCTATGGGTCTGAGTGCCGGTGTGGTGAGAGCCAGGACTCGGCACATCGTGAAGGGAGCCTTCGGACAGGTGGCCCCGCGGCATGCCGGCGGCGAGGGCGATGTCGTCGGGGAGAGAGCGGTGCTCGTCACCGGGTTTCTGTGTCGAACTCATGGGTTACTCCTAAGGGTCGCCGAAGGCCGCTGGGGCCGGGTCGAGCTACATGCGATCGCCCTGCGAGGGACTAAATCTGGGTCTCGCCGGAGAGATGGTTGACGGGGTGCTGCGTTGGGAGGTCCGGGTCGTACACGCGGTCCGCGCCGGTCTTCGTGACCGGGAGGCCGTCGACCGCAAGGCGCGCACGCCGGCGAATGCCTGGCGTCGTCTGATTGGTCGACATGCGGTGGATGAGCCAGCCGACTCCTGCGGCGATCAATAGCACCGGAACAGGATTGCGCCGGACGGCCTCCAGAGCCCCGTCATACGCCCCGCTGAGGGGCGTGCGCCGGGCATTGCCCAGCATCTCATCGACGATGCTGGAAACCGAGAGGCGCTCCTGGATTTGGTCGATGGTCTGATCGAGACGAGCCCGGCTCGCCTCGATGTCCTTCTCGAGCTCGTTCAACGATTCGGTCATCCCGAGACCCTCTCAGACAATGTACGGGCGTCCTCGCGAACCTGGCGGGTCGTCCGAACGGGGGCGAGGGTCGAGAGCGACATGGCATTCCGCCCGATCAGGGCGAGGGCCACTGCGACGACGAGGAGGACGCCGCCCACGATCAGGGCTGCCAGTGCCTCTGAGTGAACGACGGTGGCGAGCCACTTCACCAGGGCGTCGACGAGGACGAAAAGAGCGACGACGCCGAACACAGCGGCGCCGACGAGAAGCCCGAGGCCGATGAACAGCGCTCGAACGTTGCTGGTCATCTCGTTGCGGAAGAGAGCTATCTCTTTCCGCGCGAGTTCGTTGGTTTCCCGCAGGGCGTCGCCGATCAGGCCCTGGATGCTGGATTGCGGACCGGTGGTCATCGAACGGTCCTTAGAGGCGATGGTGGGTTGGATAGGTATCGGTCAGAGGAGCAGCGCTCGTCGACTTAATGAAACGGGCCACCACGAAGCCGGTAAGAAAGGTGGCGACCGCGACGGCCACTGGCGCGCGTCGGGCAAACGCTTCTGCGTCCTCGTAGAATTCGGAGAAACTGCGCTCTTCGATCGAGGAGCCAAGATGTTCGAGACCATCGGCAGCGCTGTCGAAGAAAGCACGGATGTTCGGCTGTGCCTCGAAGGTCTTACTCGATTCCCGAACTGACTTGGCGAGGTCGGTGACGGAACGCGCAGCGTCACCCTTGCGCTGGTCTATGTAGTCGGTCGCATGCGAACGAGCCGCTTCGACGAAGCTTCGGCCACGCTCGGCCGCAACATCCGCAATACCCTCGACATCGCCGCGAAGGGCCTTCCAATCGGCCGTCTGGTTCGCCGGCTCCGCGCCCGTGGGGCCTGGGGGTTGGTTTGCGGTCACGGTGATACTCCTCGACACGAGTTGAAAAGAACTGGCAGTTGCGACGGTTAAACAGCAGCGGAAGAGACACGGTTCCGCCCTCAAGCACCGTGCCTTGACCAGAGCATGGCCCGACACACGTCAGCCTCCGTTCAGCTGGCGTTCGGTAAGCTGCGGAAGCTTGACCGTTGAGGTGATAGATGAGGTCCGACGGGGGGCAACGCGGCGCGCCCGAATTGGACAGGAGATGGTTCGATGAGGATTTGTTTGCCGTGAACCCCACGCATTCAGGCCTTGACCCAGGTCCATCGAACGCGCTTGGCTACACCGACGGATCGCGCTTGGCTTCCGCGCGTTCACCCAATGTATCATTCTGGTCGCGCGCGATTCTGCGCGAGACCCGTGAGGACCGGAGCCGGCTTCGTGGCACGTCTCGTCATCGTATCGAACCGCGTTGCAATCCCCGAGGAAGGGGGAAAAGCCGTCGCGGCGGGCGGCCTCGCAGTGGCCGTGAAGGAGGCGTTCACCGCCTATGAAGGCCTCTGGTTCGGCTGGAGCGGCAATGTCGTCGAGAACCCGTCCAGCGAACCGACCCTGATCGATCGGGGTCATATCAGTTACGCTGTGGTCGATTTGTCACCGCAGGATCACCGGGAGTATTACAGCGGTTTTGCCAACCGGGCCCTTTGGCCGATCATGCACTATCGGCTCGGCCTCGGAGCTTTCTCTCGCTCCGATTATGCCGGTTACCAGCGCGTGAACCGCATCTTCGCCCGAGCCCTCGCGAACCTCGTCGAGCCCGACGACATAATCTGGGTGCACGACTACCACTTACTGCCGTTGGCCTCCGAGCTTCGTGGTCTCGGGATCGCGAATCCAATCGGCTACTTCCACCACATCCCGTGGCCCGCGGCTGACGTGTTCAACACGCTTCCTGCCAGCGGCGATCTTCTGCGCGGCATCGCGGACTACGACCTGATTGGCCTGCAGACCGATCCGGACGTGCACAATCTGACCCGGAACCTCATCGACGAACTGCGGGCGATCCCTCTCGGCGGCGGGTCGCTGATGGTTGACGGTCGTCGTACGCGCATCCGTAGCTTCCCGATCGGCATCGACGTGGCCGGCTTCAAGGAGGCGGCCGAGAATGCCGGGTCCAACCGCACCGTCCGCGAGACGATGGCGGGCCTGCGGACGCGCAAGCTTCTGATCGGCGTCGACCGGCTAGATTATTCGAAGGGTGTACCCGAGCGCATGGAGGCGGTGGACCGCTTCTTCGCATCGAATCCTGACCAGCGCGGCAACGTAGTCTACCTTCAGATCACGCCGAAATCCCGCACCGAGGTTCCCGAATACGAAGACCTCAGCCGAGAGGTGAACGAGACCGTCGGGCACATCAACGGTACCCTCGGCGAGCCGAACTGGACGCCGATCCAGTATGTCACGAAGGCCTATCCGCGCCCCGTATTGGCGGGGCTCTATCGTGCGGCGCGCGTCGGTCTCGTCACACCGATGCGCGATGGGATGAACCTCGTCGCCAAGGAGTACGTGGTCGCGCAGACCGAGGAGGATCCCGGCGTCCTCGTGCTGTCGAAGTTCGCCGGCTCTGCGCGGCAGTTGCCCGAGGCGCTCCTCGTCAATCCCTACGACCGCTTCGAGGTCGCGGAGGCGATCCGTACCGCGCTCTACATGCCGCGCGGTGAGCGCCTCGAGCGCTGGAAGCCGATGGTCGAGCGCATGACGCGCGAGGATGTGGACTGGTGGGCACGCAACTTCATGGCGGAACTCGAGAATTTCCGAACGATCGAGCGTGAACCGCCCCGTGCCGCAGCTGCTGCGGAGTAATCTGTCTGCGTCGCCCGGCGGCGCCTAAACCCGGGACGGCACCAGCTTCTTGACCGCAACTGACCACATGATCGGCGTCGATGACGGCGTACCGGCGCCGCTCGGCGCGCATTTTGACGGGCGCGGTGTCAACTTTGCGTTGTTCTCACAGAACGCCACGGCCGTCGACCTCTGCCTGTTCGATGCAGGCGAGCGCCATGAAACCCGGCGAATTCGACTCCCCTGCCGTACAGACGACGTCTGGCACGGTTACCTGCGCGGCGTATTCCCGGGCCAGCTCTACGGGTACCGTATCCATGGTCCCTGGGATCCTGCGCAAGGCCACCGCTTCAATCCCGCCAAACTGCTCCTGGACCCCTATGCTCGCGACATTCAGGGTCGCATCCGCTGGCACGATTCACTCTACGGCCATCGCCGCGGCCTCCAGCGTGCCGATCAGATCGATCGGCGCGACAGCGCCGCATTCATGCCGCGTGGCATCGTCACGCCGCCAGAGGTACCGGACCTCGCGGTAAGCCCGGTTCGGCGGCCCTTGTCTCAGACGGTGATCTACGAGGCGCACGTCAAGGCGCTGACGCAGCTTCATCCAGATGTGCCGGAAGCGGCACGGGGCACCTATGCGGCGCTCGCTCATCCGGCGATTATCGAACACCTGCTGAAACTCGGCGTTACTGCTGTCGAACTCCTGCCGATCCAGTCCTTCGCCGACGATCGCTTCCTCGTTGAGAAAGGTCTCGTGAATTTCTGGGGCTACTCACCGCTGAACTACTTCGCTGCCGATCCGCGCTACCGCGGCCCGGCCGGCATCGGCGGCCTGCGCGCGGCTATCCGCGAGCTCGCCGCCGCCGAAATCGAGGTGATTCTGGATGTCGTCTATAATCATACGGCAGAGGCCGATCACACCGGCCCGACCCTTTCATTCCGCGGCGTCGACAATGCCAGTTACTATAAACTGAAGCCGGACAATCGCCGCGAGGAAATCGACTGTACGGGCTGCGGCAACACCCTCGATCTCGACCATCCGCGCGTCATGCAGATGGTGCTCGATTCCCTGCGTCACTGGGTGACGGCCTACGGCGTGGCGGGTTTCCGCTTCGATCTGGCGACGAGCCTCGGCCGCAACCCGCATGATTTCAGCCCGAAGGCCGCCTTCTTCCAGGCCGTTGCCCAGGATCCCATCCTCGCCCACGTGAAGATGATAGCCGAGCCCTGGGACATCGGTGCCGGGGGGTATCAGCTGGGAGGTTATCCCCGCGGCTGGAGTGAATGGAACGATCAGTTTCGCGACAGCATCCGAGGCTTCTGGCGCGGCGATCGCGGCACTCTGGCTAAGATTACACAGGGATTGTCGGGTTCACGCGAGATCTTCGCCGCATCCGGGCGATGGCCGCTGTCGAGCATCAACTTTGCTGCGTCTCATGACGGCTTCACCCTTGCCGACGTCGTCGCCTACGAGGAGAAGCACAATCTCGCCAATGGCGAGGACAATCGCGATGGGCATGGGCACAATCTGTCTCGCAATTATGGCGTCGAGGGCGAAACCACCGATCCCGTTGTCCTGAATCTACGCGCTCGCCAAAAGCGCAATCTCCTCGCAACGGTGTTCTTGGCGCAGGGCGTACCGATGCTGCTCATGGGCGATGAACGTTCGCGCAGTCAGCGCGGCAACAACAATGCCTACGCGCAGGATAACGCTACGAGTTGGATGGACTGGGAGACCGATCCCGACCTCAGCCTGACGACGTTCGTCGGAAACCTCACGCGCCTTCGCCGCGAGCAGCCCGCCCTTCGACGGCGCGACTATCTCACGGGTGCGCCGGTCAATGACGGGCCTCTCCGGGACGTTCATTGGCTCGCCCCGGGGGGCACTGAAATGAGCGCTGGGGATTGGGCGGATTCCGATCGGCAGGCCTTCGGCATGCAGATCGGCAATGATCTGCCACAGGCAGACCGCCTCCTCATCCTCGTCAACGCGGCCGAGGAGCCCTGCGACTTCACCCTGGCGCCAATCATCGGTGGCCCCTGGACGGCCATCTTCGACACCACGAGGCAGACCGGTGCGGTTCCGGCCGGACAGGCCCTGTTCCCACCCGGGGCCGGACTCCGCCTCGATCCGCAAGCGATCTACGTCCTGCGCGCGAGGCCGGCTTCGGCCTATCGGGGATGAGCGGACGACGGACCAACACCATCGATTGTAAATTCGACAAGAGGTCAGCCTGACGGGCCCTCACGGTGCAGCTCATAACGGGCCTGTTCCAGGAATTCCTCCCGTTCGGCTTCCGAAAGAGGCAGCAGGGGGCATTCGGAGGTTGGGTGAGCCTCGGCGCCGTCGATGTCCCAGCATCGCTCTCCATGCCCCTTCCTGGCGAGGTTCAGCTTGGCCCTCGCCAGAACCAGCACCTCATCAATCTCTGTCATCTTCGATCTCATACCGTAGCGACCGTGCTCGTCCCATGCGAGGCAAGTGTCGGACCGCGTTCGGCTCGACGCTGGGAAATCGGTGCAGTGCACAAAACTCTTTCAGCTAGCGGTTGTCGTCGCCGAGCCGCGCCTTACCTCGACAGTGATCACGCAGGGAACAACACCGGGCGCGCCGGCTTCTGCAAGGTGCGACGGACGCTCACGTCCCCCGACGAATGCGAGAGACGGAAGATGGTGGCTTAATGCGGCGCGCCCACAGCATGGCATTCGGCAGCGAAGTGGGGAAGGACGGAGTCCGCTTCGCTTTCTGGGCTCCGACCGCTCAAGAGGTCAGCCTGGTCCTCGATGGTGCTGACCATCCGATGCCGGAAACCGGTGAAGGCTGGCGCCGTGTCACGGTTTCGGACGCGGCCGGCGGCGCGCGCTACGGCTATCGCATAGACGGCGACCTCGTGGTGCCGGATCCGGCATCGCGGTTTCAGCCCGACGACATCTCCGGCCTCAGCGAGGTGATCGACCCGCGGACTTACGATTGGACCGACGGTGCCTGGACCGGACGCCCCTGGGAGGAGGTCGTTCTCTACGAGCTTCACGTCGGAACGGCGACGCCGGAAGGCACCTACGTGGCGCTCGAAGGCAAGCTCGAGGATCTGCGCGACCTCGGCGTCACCGCCATCGAACTCCTGCCGCTGGCCGACTTCAAGGGCACGCGGAACTGGGGCTACGACGGGGTTCTGCCCTACGCCCCGGACAGTGTCTATGGCCGACCGGACGACCTCAAGGCCTTGGTCGACAAGGCGCATTCCCTCGGGCTGATGGTCTTCCTCGATGCCGTCTACAACCACTTCGGGCCGGCCGGAAACTACCTCAACGCCTACGCCAAGACCTTCTTCACCGAGCGACACCAGACCCCCTGGGGCGCCGGGATCAATTTCGACGGGGAGACCAGTGGACGCGTGGTCCGTGACTTCTTCATCGAGAACTCCCTGTACTGGCTCGAGGAATTTCATTTCGACGGTCTGCGCTTCGACGCCGTCCATGCGATCCTCGACGATTCCGAGAAGCATTTCATCGGTGAGCTCGCGGAATCGATCCGTGGGCGACTTTCAGGCCGCCACATCCATTTGGTTCTTGAAAACGAGGCGAACCAAGCCCGCTGGCTCGAGCGCGATCCGCAGGGGCAAGCGATCCAGCACAACGCGCAATGGGCCGATGACCTGCACCATTGCTGGCACGTACTCCTGACCGGCGAAGATGCTGGCTATTATGCGAGCTTCGCCGACAAGCCTGTCGAGCACCTCGCTCGCTGTCTATCTGAGGGCTTCGCGTATCAGGGCGAGCCGTTCCCGACCCTCGATAACCATCCCCGCGGTGAGCCCTCGGCCCACCTGCCGCCGTCGGCCTTCGTCACGTTCCTCCAGAACCACGACCAAGTCGGAAACCGAGCCCTGGGTGAGCGCTTGAGCGCGTTATGCGATCCGCAGAAAGTCGCGCTCGCCCGGGCGGGGCTACTCCTGAGCCCGCAGATCCCGATGTTGTGGATGGGCGAGGAGTGGTCGGCGACCGCGCCGTTCCTGTTCTTCGTTGACTTTGCGCCGGATGAAGAACTGAATAAGGCCGTGCGCGAGGGACGCCGCCGGGAGTTTAAGAGCTTCGCGGCCTTCGCTGACGACACCTCGGTGATTCCAGACCCCACCGAAGCGAAAACCTTTACGGATTCGCGCATCGACTGGTCGGAGCGCTCGGAGCCGCCACACCGCGCGGTGCTGGCCGACACCCGCAACCTGCTTCAGATCCGGCAGCAGAGCGTGGTGCCGCTCACGAAGACACGTTACCTGGGCGCGAAGGCGTCCTTGCCGCGGCCCGACGTCGTCGACTGCAGATGGACCTATGCGGGCGGCTGGCTGCGCTTCGTCGCCAATGTCGGCACAGATGATTTCTCGGTCGAACGCGGCAGTGGTCAGGTCATCTGGTCGAGCGGGTCGGGCAACGGATCGATCGAACTTCCGTCCTGGACGGGTGTCTTCCTGACGGGTGTGAACTGATGAGCCGCGATCTAGAACGCCTTGCCGACCTTCTCGGCGTCGCCGCCGGCTATACTGATGCCTTCGGTCAGCCCGTGGAGACCGCGCTGGAGGTCCGGCGCGGGATGATCGCCGCTCTGGGCTTCCCGGTTGAGACCGATACCGACATTGCTGCCAGCCTTGCCGAAGTCGCGGCCGTGCGCAGCGGGTTGATCCCGCCTCTTTTGCCGGCCGAAGCCCGCCGCGCCATCAGCGTCCCGATCCAAATCAAAGGGGTCAACGGAACCTTGTCCTGGCGTTTGGTCGACGAGCGCGGACATCACCGTGAGGGTCGTGTCACGGTCACAGGCTCCGACTTCGAGTTGCCGCCGCTCACCCCGGGCTATCATCACCTCTCAGTCACTCTCGGCGAACATCGCTCGGATTCCTGGGTGATCTCGGCGCCGCAGCGCTGCTGGCGCCCGCGGGCCTATGCCGACGAGGGCGCCCGCGATTGGGGGCTCGCAGCACAGCTCTACGGACTGCGCTCGCCCGACAATCTGGGAATCGGCTCCTATGCCGATGCCGGCCGGGCGGCGCGGGATGCGGGCTTGCGCGGCGCGTCATTCCTGGGCCTGAGCCCGGTCCATGCGCTGTTCGCCACGGATCGCACCAAGATCTCACCCTACTCCCCCTCGTCGCGACTCTTCCTCGAAACCCTCTTCATCGAACCCGGCGTCCTGCCGGGCTTCGTCGGTTCGAAGGCGGCTGATCTTCTGGCTTCCATGGCGGACCGAGTGGAAAGTCTGCGCGAGGCCAAGCTCGTCGAGCATGCCGGGATCTGGGCGGTACTCTCGCCGGTGCTGAGGGTCCTCTGGGAGGAATCCGCGGCGCGTGACGGGACGGATGCGGGCTTCGCCGCCTTCCGGTCCGCCGGTGGAGAGGACCTCGAAGCGCACGGGACCTTCGAAGCGCTCGCCGAGCATTATCAGGCCCAGGGCGCCCAGTGGCTCGGCGACTGGCCGGAGGAGATGCGCCGCAACGGGACACCCGCCGTGCGGGCCTTCGCCGAGGCCCATGCCGATACCGTGACCTACCACATCTGGCTGCAGTACCGCGCGGATCGGCAGCTGGAAGACGCCTCCAACACGGCGCTCGCCACCGGTATGCGCCTGGGGCTCTATCGCGACCTCGCCGTCGGCGCCGACCGCGGCGGCTCGGAGATCTGGTCGCATCCCGAGCGGTTCGCCAACGGCGTCTCCATTGGAGCGCCGCCGGATCTGCTCGCGCCGAAGGGTCAGGATTGGGGCCTGCCGGCATTCCATCCCCTGGAGATGGAGCGCGACGGGCTTGCAGCCTTCCGCGCCCTGGTAGTCGCCAACATGCGTCATGCCGGCGCGATCCGGATCGACCATGCATTCCAGCTCGCGCGCCTCTTCCTGATCCCGGTCGGGCGCTCGGCGAAGGAGGGGGCCTACGTGGCGATGCCCTTCGAGCCCATGCTCGCGGTGCTGCGCCTGGAGAGCTATCGCGCCAAGTGCCTCGTGATCGCCGAAGACCTCGGGACCGCACCGGAGGGGTTCTCCGACGCCCTGATGCAGGCCGGCATCCTAAGCTACCGAATCCTCGCCTTCGAGCGCGAGCAGGGAGCAAGGTTCAAGCCACCGGCTGCCTATCCCCGCGATGCCCTCACGGCCATCACCACCCACGACCTGCCTACCTTCGTCGGCTGGTGGCGGGGCGTCGACACCGACACGCGCCAAGCCCTCGGGCTCTACGATTCCGAGCGGGCCGATGCAGAGCGCCGCGAGCGCGTCGAGGAGCGTGCCCGCCTGACGGAGGCGCTCGCTTCCGAGCAGTTGTTGCCGAGCTACGACCCGCCCGAGGCGGCGCCCTTCGAGGCCGCCGCCCGTTACCTCGGCCGCGCGCCGTCCATGCTCACGGCGGTCCAGTACGAGGACGTCGTGTCAGAGCTGTCCCAAGCCAACGTGCCGGGCTCGACTGAGGGCTATCCGAACTGGCGACGTAAGCTTGATCGTACCCTGGAGAGCATCGCTGCACCGGGAGGACCTCTCGCCAAGCTCGCCGCCTCTCTCGCTGCCGAGGATCGTGGGCCGCGTTCGGGCGCCGCGCGCCTCGCTTCCGCTCCGCCCCGGTCGACCTACCGGCTGCAATTCCATAAGGACTTCACCTTCGCGGATGCGGAGAAGATCGTTCCCTATCTCGCCAAGCTCGGCATCAGCCACGTCTACGCGTCGCCGATCCAGAAGGCCCGGCCCGGCTCGACGCACGGCTACGACATCGTCGACCATTCCACGATCAACCCGGAGCTCGGCGGCGAGGAGGGCTTCGCCCGCTTCTCGGACGCCCTGCACGGCGCCGGCCTGAAGCTGTTGCTCGACATCGTCCCGAACCACATGGGCGTCGGCGGAGCCGACAATCCCTGGTGGCTCTCCGTTCTTGAATGGGGGGGGCTCTCGCCCTCGGCCGAGGCCTTCGATATCGATTGGTCGCGGCTTGGCGCCAAGAACAAGCTCGTGGTGCCCTTCCTCGGCGACCGTTACGGCGAAGCCCTTGAGAAGGGGACGCTGGAGCTGAAGTTCGACCCGGAGAAGGGTGCCTTCAGCATCTGGCACTACGAGCACGAATTCCCGATCTGCCCGCTGCAATATCCGACGATCCTCAACCGCTCGCTCGCAGCCCTGGGGGACATCGAGGACGCGGCCGCGCTGGAGGTGCTGGGTATTTCGGAGCGCCTGCGCCTCATGGGCGAGGACACGAGCGACGAGCGTCGCCGAGTTTTCCCTGCAGAGGCGGAGGAGTTGAAGGAACGCCTCGTGGAAGCCGTCGAGGCATCACCTGCCATTGCGGCCGCGATCGGCCGGACGCTGAAGCTCCTCAACGGCGCGAAGGGTCACCCCGACAGCTTCGGTCCCCTGCACCGGCTCTTGGAGCAGCAATCCTATCGTCTCGCCCATTGGCGGATCGCCGCGAGCGACATCAACTACCGTCGATTTTTCGATGTGAACGGGCTTGCGGGCCTTCGCGTCGAGAAGTCCGACGTGTTCCAGCGCTCGCACGAGACGATCTTCCGTCACATCGAGGCGGGACGGATCGACGGATTGCGCATTGATCACATCGACGGCCTCGCCGACCCGGTCGGCTATGCGCGGGCGCTCCAGGCCGCCATCGGCCCGGGCTTCTATGTGGTGGTGGAGAAGATCCTCGAACCCGGTGAGCGCCTGCGGCCCTGGCCCGTGGCAGGAACGACCGGCTACGATGTCTTGAACCAACTCGACGGCATTCTCGTCGACAGGGGCAAGCGCGCCGAAATCCGCAAACTCTACGAAAGCCGCACTCAGTTCGACGAGCCGTACAAGTTCATGCTCCGCGCCGCCAAGGCCGAAATTCTGGAGATCAGCTTCGCCTCTGAGCTCGAGGTCATGACGTCCGACCTTAAGGCGGTCGCCGATGCCGACCGGCGGACGCGCGATTTTTCCGTAAATGCGATCCGCCGGGCGCTTATCGAGATAATCGCCCGCTTCCCGACCTATCGCAGCTATCTGCCGGGCGATCTCGACGAGAGCGATGTAGAGGACGAGGATATCCGTCTCATCGAGACGGCCGTGAAGAAGGCCAAGCGCTGGAGCGCGCTGCCGGACCGGTCCGTGCATGACTTCGCCGCGGACGCCATGCTTGGGCGTATCGACGTGACGGGCCCGGGTCGACCCGATCCGGAGGTGATTCTGCGCTTCCGCCGTCGCTTTCAGCAGCTGACCGGTCCGGTGATGGCCAAGAGCCTGGAAGACACATTGTTCTATCGTTTCGCCGAACTCCTCGCCCTCAACGAGGTCGGAGGCGATCCGGGCGAGTACGGTCTTGATGCGGAGCACTTCCACGCGCTTCAGGCCGCGCGGGCGCGCGATTGGCCGAACGCGATGATCACGACGGCGACCCATGACACCAAGCGTGGCGAGGATGCTCGCTCACGCCTGCTCGCCCTGTCGGAAATTCCTCAGGATTGGGCTGCTGCCTGGGAGACGTGGACGAACCTCGCCCAGCCCCACCTGACGGTGATCGACAAGGAGCCGGTGCCGGACGCCAACGACCAGTGGATGTTCTTCCAGGCCATCCTCGGTGCTTGGCCGCTGGAGCTTCTGGAGGTGGACGATTCGGCGGCGATCGAGGATTTCCGGCAGCGGCTCGACGCCTACGCCGAGAAGGCCCTGCGCGAATCCAAGCGACGGTCGAGCTGGGTCAACGTCGACGAGGAATACGAGGGCGCGGTCCACGCACTCTTCGCCCGGCTCATCGCGCCAGGCTCCATATTCCTGGAACAGCTACGTCCCTTCGCGAGGCGCCTCGCCCACCTTGGCATGATCGCCGGTCTCGGACGGACCGTGCTGAAAGCGACCCTTCCCGGCCTGCCCGACACGTATCAGGGCACCGAGTTCTGGGACTTCTCGTTCGTCGATCCCGACAACCGGCGTCCGGTCGACTATCCGGCCCTGACCCGTGCCCTCGAGGAGGGCGCGCCAGCGGCCGATCTTCTGAAGCACTGGACGGACGGGCGTGTGAAGCAAGCGACCCTCGCCCGGCTCCTGGCCGATCGCGCCGCCCGCCCGAGCTTCTACGCCGATGCCGATTATCAGGCGCTTCCAGTGTCCGGTCCGCATGCGGAGCATGTGATCGCATTTACACGTTCCGATGCGACGACGGGCGAGGGAGACCTCGTGGTGGCGATACCGCGCCTCGTCGCGCGCCTCGTCGGCGACGTCCTCTGGTCGAGTGAGGCCTTTGCCGGAACGGATGTGGCGGTGGCGCCCGGCTCAGCCTGGGTCGATCTCGTCACCGGCGACGAAGTCGTTTCCGAGGGTGGCCAGATCGAACTCGGACGGGCCTTCGCGCGTCTGCCCTATGCCGTCCTGAAGCGGATCCGCTGACGGCGGATCGAACGCCGCGCAACAGTGGGGCGTACCGACACGATCGATGCGGGGAAAGGATCGACCTTCCCCGTCACGGCTGTACCGTCCGTGGGACAGCCGCTCGCCGGTTCAGGTGGCCCCTCTCAGGCTCCTCAGCCGTGCACGCAGAAGACGAGATGGAGCACGCATGAACGCACCCAGCCCCGCAACGACCGCCGCCCAGCGGACCGCAGCCGGTCAGGTGCCGCTTCCCGCAACCCTCGCGCCCCGGGCGGAAGGCCCTCGCATCTACAACCTCTTCCCGCTTCTCGTCGGCCGGGTGTCCGCATGGACCGCCGAACTGCCCCGGATCGCCGCCCTCGGGTTCGACTGGGTCTATCTCAACCCCTTCCACCAGACCGGTGGGTCACGCAGCCTCTACGCCGTGGCCGACCCGGACCGCCTTGACGAGCGATTCCGCGACCAGGACGGAACCTCGGACGACGAGCAGATCCGCCGGTTCTGCGCCGCTGCCGCGGCCCACGGCCTCAGCGTGATGACGGATCTCGTCATCAACCACACCGCCATGGATGGTCCCCTGGCCAGCCAGCGTCCGGACCTCTTTGTGCGGGATGCCGAGGGTCAGATCGAGAGCCCCTATGCGGTGGACCCCGACGATCCGTCGATCCGCACGGTCTGGGGCGATCTCGCCGAACTCGACTATCATTCGGAACGATCACGCCGGGAACTGACGGCCTTCTGGTCGGGCTACGTGAACCGCCTGCAGGACCTCGGCGTACAGGGTTTTCGCTGCGATGCCGCCTACAAGGTGCCGGCGACCGTCTGGTGCGACCTGATCGGTGCCGCGAAGGCTTTGGAGTCGGATTGCCTGTTCGCGGCCGAGACCCTCGGCTGTACCTTCGAGGAGGCGCAGTCCACGGCAGGTGCTGGGTTCGACTACCTGTTCAACAGTTTCGCTTGGTGGGACCTGAAGGCCTCCTGGGCGCTCGACCAATATGAGCGCCTGCGGGTCATCGCGCCCTCCATCGCCTTCCCCGAAAATCACGATATGGCCCGCTTGGCGGCCGACCTCGACGGCGACGCCGCAGCCATCGCCCGTCATCTGACGGCGCGCTACGCCCTGTCGGCCTTCTTCTCGGCCGGCGTGCTGATGCCCATCGGCTACGAATGGGGCTACCAGCGTGCCCTGCACGTGGTCGAGACGACCCCGGAGGTGCGTGAAACCGATACCGGCATCGACATCTCCGCTTCGATTGCAGCGATCAATGCTCTTCGTTCCGAGCTTCCGGCTGCCAATGTCGAGGGTGCCCAGGCACGGATATCGTCGCCGGATGCGCCCTACACTGCCCTGTTGCGCTTTGACACCGGCCACGGTGCTTCCGCGCGCAGCGCCACCTTGGTGCTGTACAACCCGACAGAGTCCGCCGTGCCGGTGAAGCCTGAGGCCCTTCTGGCCCGGACCGGTGGCATGCTCGGCGACTTCATCGATCGGACCCCCGAGGCGGAGCCGATCGATTTCCGCCCGGGCGTCGCCCTGGCACTGGCACCGGGCGAGGTACGCATCCTCGCCGCGGAGCGTTCCGGCGTGAAAACGGCGCCGAAGCCGAGCACGCCCAGTGGCGAGGGCCGGGTCGTCATCGAGGCGGTCATGCCGGAACTCGATGGTGGACGCTCCGCGGTCAAGCGCGTCGTCGGCGAGAGCGTCAAGGTCACCGCCGACATCTTCAGCGACGGCCACGAGATCATCGATGCCGAGATCCTGTCTCGTGTCGTCGGCGAGTCCGAATGGCGGGCCGACCGCATGGTGTTCGTCGACAACGATCGCTGGGGTGGCCACTTCCCGCTCCTGCGCAACGCTCGATATGAGTTCACCATACAGGCTTGGCGCGACGGTTATTCGTCCTGGGTCCGCGACACCTTGAAGAAGCGCGACGCCGGGGTCGATGTCCGCCTGGAGACCATTGAGGGCGTCGCCTTCGTGATGGCGGCCGTCGAGAACGCGACGGGTTCGGACAGCGATCGGCTCAAGGCTCTCGTGAGCGATCTAGAGGCTCAGTCGTCCGGTTCTGCCGGACAGCTCGACCTCATGCTGGCGCCCGCCAACGCGCATCTGATCCGTCGACATGCGCCGCGGATCAACCTCTCGCGCTATCCCGTGAACGTGCCGGTGATCGCCGATCGCCTCGCGGCGCGGTTCTCGGCCTGGTACGAGATCTTCCCGCGCTCACAATCGATGGACGTCAACCGCCACGGCACCTTTGACGATGTGATCCGGCGCTTGCCCGAGATCCGCGAACTCGGCTTCGACGTGCTGTATTTCACCCCGATCCACCCCGTCGGCAAGACCAACCGCAAGGGCAAGAACAACACCCTGAAGGCGCTGCCCGGGGATGTCGGTTCGGTCTACGCGGTCGGGTCAGAGGAAGGTGGCCACGAGGCTGTGCATCCGGACCTCGGCACCCTCGACGATTTCCGGCGCCTCGTGGCGGCGAGTCACGCCTACGGTATGGAGATCGCACTCGACTTTGCAATCCAGTGCTCGCCGGACCATCCCTGGATCAAGAACCACCCGGAATGGTTCGAATGGCGTCCCGATGGCACACTGAAGTTCGCCGAGAACCCACCCAAGAAATACGAGGACATTTCCAACGTCCACTTCTACGGCGGCGCGCTGCCGTCCCTCTGGATCGAGCTCCGCGATATCGTCATGGGCTGGGCCGAACTCGGGGCGCGGATCTTTCGCGTAGACAACCCGCACACCAAGCCGATCCCGTTCTGGGAATGGATGATCGGTGAAGTGAATGCCCGCTACCCGGACGTAATCTTTCTGGCGGAGGCGTTTACACGGCCGAAGATGATGAAGAAGCTCGCCAAGGCCGGCTACCAGCAGAGCTACACCTACTTCACTTGGCGCGATACCAAGCCGGACCTGATCGCCTATTCCACCGATCTGGCTGGCGAGATGGGCGAATATTATCGGCCGAACTTCTTTGCCAACACGCCGGACATCAATCCGATCTACCTGCAGACCAGTGGACGGGCGGGCTTCATCGTGCGCGCGACTTTGGCTGCTACGCTGTCGAGCGTCTGGGGCATCTACAACGGCTTCGAGTTGTGCGAGGCCGAGCCTTACCCGGGCAAGGAGGAATACCTCAACTCGGAGAAGTATGAGCTGAAGGCCTGGGATTACCACCGGCCCGGCAACATCCGCGACCACATTATAAAGCTCAACCAGATCCGGCGCGATAACCCGGCTCTGTGGGACTTCCGCAACGTCGTCTTCACCGGCGCTCACAACGACCAGATCATCGGATACGCCAAGGTGACCCCGGATGGGGACAACTGCATCTTCGTGCTGGTCAACCTCGATCCGCGCAACCGCCAGGAATGCACGTACGAGGTTCCCCTCTGGCTGCTGGGCCAGCCCGATCATGGCGCGGTCGAGGTCGAGGACCTGTTGCTTGGCTACAAGTTCGAGCTGCGTGGCAAATCGCACCGCATCGCCCTCGATCCCGCGGAGCGCTCGGCCGTGATCTGGCGCCTTCGTGCCCCGAGCCGGGTTGCGTAAGCCGCGTGCCCGTGTCAGCAAAAAAACCGGCGGCCCCGACGGGCCGTCGTCGTGTCGCCCGATTGTCGGCGCCTACCCAGCCGACGGACGCCGCGCTCGCCAGTCTCATCGCTGTGAGTGGTGCGGATGCCCCGGACACGCCCTTGAACTCGACGCATGAGGCAACGACGCGATGATCGATCGCAGCGATCCGCAATGGTACCGTGACGCCATCATCTACCAGATCCACGTCAAGTCGTTCTTCGACTCCAACAACGACGGGATCGGCGATTTCGAGGGCCTGACGCAGAAGCTCGACTATGTCCGCGACCTCGGTGTCACGGCCATCTGGCTGATGCCGTTCTATCCGTCGCCCCTTCGCGACGACGGCTACGACATCGGCGACTACCGCGACGTCAACCCGTCCTACGGCACGATGGAAGAGTTCCGGAAGTTCGTGGACGCCGCGCACGAACGCGGCCTGCGGGTGATCACCGAGCTCGTCATCAACCACACTTCGGACCAGCATCCATGGTTCCAGCGGGCGCGCGAGGCCCCGGCCGGCTCGCCAGAGCGCGACTTCTACGTTTGGTCGGATACAGACACCCCGTACTCCGACACGCGCATCATCTTCCTCGATACCGAGGTCTCGAACTGGACCTGGGACCCTGTCGCCAAGCAGTATTTTTGGCACCGCTTTTACAGCCACCAGCCGGACCTGAACTTCGACAACCCGGCCGTGCTCGAGGCGGTCATCGAGGTGATGCGCTACTGGCTCGATATGGGCGTCGACGGCCTGCGCCTCGACGCGATCCCGTACTTGATCGAGCGCGACGGCACGAACTGCGAGAACCTTCCGGAGACCCACACGGTCATCAAGGCGATCCGCGCGGCTCTCGACGCGAGCTATCCTGACCGGATGCTGCTCGCCGAGGCCAACCAGTGGCCCGAGGAGACCGCTCAGTATTTCGGCGACGGCGACGAGTGCCATATGGCATTCCACTTCCCGCTGATGCCGCGCATGTACATGGCGATCGCCCGCGAGGACCGGCATCCGATCACCGACATCATGCGCCAGACCCCGGAGATTCCCGAGGGCTGTCAGTGGGCGATCTTCCTGCGCAACCACGACGAGCTGACGCTCGAAATGGTCACCGCCGAGGAGCGCGACTACCTCTGGTCGTTCTATGCCGCCGAGCGCCGCGCCCGCATCAATCTCGGTATCCGGCGCCGCCTCGCGCCGCTGCTGGAGAACGACCGGCGCAAGATCGAGTTGATGAAGTCCCTTGTCCTGTCGATGCCCGGTACGCCGGTGCTCTACTACGGCGACGAGATCGGCATGGGCGACAACATCTACCTCGGCGACCGCGACGGCGTGCGCACGCCAATGCAGTGGTCGCCGGATCGCAACGGCGGCTTCTCGCGGGCCAACCCGCAGAAGCTGTTCTTGCCCTCGGTGCAGGACCCGATCTACGGCTTCGACGCCATCAACGTCGAGGCGCAGACCCAGTCGCAGACCAGCCTGCTGAACTGGACGCGCCGGATGATCGCGATCCGCAACAACTCGGTGGCTTTGGGCCGCGGCGGCATGCAGTTCCTGTATCCGTCGAACCGCAAGGTTCTGGCCTGGATCCGTGAATTCGAAGGCGAGCGCGTCCTCTGCGTGGCCAACCTGTCACGGGCACCGCAGGCGGTGCAGCTCGATCTGTCAGAACTGCGCAGCGCGGTGCCGATCGAGCTGACCGGTGGGTCAGAGTTCCCGGCCATCGGCGAGCTGCCCTACCTGCTTACCCTGCCGTCCTACGGCTTCTACTGGTTCTCCCTCAGTGCGGCGAACACCGGCAGCATCGGCCCGCAGCCAGAACTGCCCGAACTCTTCACCCTCGTTCTCACGGGCGGTATCGAGACCTTGATGGCCGGGCGCGAGCGCACGGCCTTCGAGCGCACCGTCGCCCCCCGATTCATCGCGACCCGCCGCTGGTTCGCCGCTAAGGGCTCGCGGATCAAGTCCGTGCAGGTCACCGACAGCGCGGCCCTCAAGGACAGCACCGGCGAGGCGAAGTTCCTTCTGCCCCGCGTCGCGGTTCATCTCTCTACTGGTGAGCGGCAGGACTATTTCGTGCCTGTGGCTGTCGATGAAGGGCGCGAGGACGAGGCGATGCTCCAGCACGCCGTCGCCCGCGTGCGCCGTGGTCCGCGCACCGGCTTGCTGCTTGGTGCGGCGGCATCGCCGAACTTCGCTGTCTCGATGATCGAGAGCATGCGCGAGGGCCGCGAGATCGCCACCGAGACCGGGCGCCTCGTGTTTTCGACCACGTCTGCTTTCGACAGGGAGATCAGCGTCGAAGCTGGCGAAGTCCGGTCTCTGAATGCCGAGCAGAGCAACACCTCGATCGCGATCGGATCGAAGATGATGCTCAAGCTGCTGCGCCGCCTCCAAACTGGAACCCATCCGGAAATCGAGGTCGGGCGCTTCCTCACCGAGACTGCGCATTTCAACAACACGCCGGCGCTTCTCGGCGTCCTCGAGCACGTCGATGCCAAGGGAACCCGCACGGCACTCGCGGTACTGCAGAAGTTCGTGCCGAATCAGGGCGATGCCTGGACCCTCATGCTGGAAGGGCTGCGCCGTGACTTCGACACGGTGGTGCTGGCTCCGGAAAGTGAAGCGCCGTCGCCGGCCGAAGCCTTCGAGACCCACCTGCGCTGGGCGATCCTGCTCGGCCGCCGCACGGCCGAGATGCACAACGCCTTCGCGGTCGAGACCGACGACCCAGCCTTCGCGGCCGAGCCCTTCGACCATGCCGATCTCTACGCCCTCGGCGACGACACGCGCCGTCAGGCCGAACGTGCCTTCCGCGGTCTCGACGGCCTCGCGGGCCGCGCGTCCAATGCCGCGAGCACCGAGCTGGCTGGGCGCCGTCACGAGGTCGAGGCAGCAATCGAGACCCTCACCGCCAAGGCACCCCAGGGCGCCACGAAGACCCGCATCCACGGCGACTATCATCTCGGGCAGGTGCTGGCGGCCGAGGACGATCTGATCATCGTCGACTTCGAAGGCGAACCCTCGCGGCCGGCCGATGAGCGCCGAATCAAGTCGACGCCGCTGCGCGACGTTGCCGGGATGCTGCGCTCCTTCGCGTATGGCGCCGAGACCGTGACCCGCGGGATCGCCGCGCGTTTCTCGGATTCCGAGGAGCGGGCTCGTCGGGCGTCAATCGCCTGGCGCGGCATGATTGATGCGGCCTTCCTCGACGGCTACCGCGAAGCCGTTTCCATGAGCCGGGCTGCCGTGACCGATCTGGAGACCGAAAGCCGCCTGCTCAAGCTCTCACTTCTGACGAAGGCGCTCTACGAGGTCGATTACGAAGCCAACAATCGTCCTGACTGGATCGAAATCCCCGCCCGTGGGGTTCTCAACATTCTGGACGAGATCAAGAGAGGCGTTTGAATGATGGGCATCGACGAGACGTTCGCGAGCAGGACCGGCCAGGCGTCCGGCACCTCCAGATCGGCGGACGTCGCGCCCGTTACCACCCGGGCGCCGCAGGCCGCGGCGTCCGAAACCGGTTCTCTCCACCCTGACGTGATCGCCGCGATCATGGCGGCGAGCCATGGCGATCCCTTCTCGGTGCTGGGCCCCCATCAGGTGGGTTCGGATCAGTGGGAAATTCGCGCTGTGCTGCCGGAGGCGAAATCCGCGAGCCTGCTGGTGGGAGGTCAGCGTATTCCTTTGGAGCGCAAGCATCCGGACGGTTTTTTCATTGCGCGTCTGCCAAGCGAGGGACGTCCGCTCTACGAACTCTCCGTCGAGACCTGGGACGGCGTCGAGCGCTCGCGGCACGATCCGTACGGCTTCGGTTCGTCCCTGCGCCAAGAAGACATCGACAACCTGCGTGAGGTCGGCAGCAACGTCACCTACCGCATCCTCGGCGCACAGCATCGCCCCGTTGACGGAATTGACGGCTTCCGATTTGCGGTTTGGGCGCCGAATGCCCGCCGCGTCAGCGTCGTCGGAGACTTCAATAACTGGGATGGACGTCGCCACCCCATGCGGCTCTGGCAGAACGGCGGGATTTGGGAATTGTTCATCCCCGGCCTGAAGGCCGGCGCGCACTACAAGTACGAGATCCGTGGAGCCGACGGGTCTCTCCTACCGCTGAAGGCCGATCCGGTCGCCTTCGCTGCCCAAAAACCACCGGAGACCGCCTCGGTTCTCCAGGGGACCAACGATCCAGCCTGGCACGACGAGAACTGGATGGCGACACGCGGAGAGAAGGACCCGCGTCACATCCCGATCTCGATCTACGAGGTTCACCTCGGCTCCTGGGCCCGCGTGGCCGAGGAGGGCAACCGCTATCTGACCTACCGGGAATTGGGCGAGCGCCTGATCCCCTACGTGAAGGAGATGGGCTTCACGCATATCGAGATGCTGCCGATCACGGAGTATCCCTTCGACGGTTCATGGGGCTACCAGCCGGTCTCGCTCTTCGCGCCGACGAGCCGCTTCGGGACGCCGGACGATTTCGCCGCTTTCGTGGATGCGGCCCACGCGGCCGGAATCGGTGTGATGCTGGACTGGGTGCCAGGTCACTTTCCTCTCGACGCCCACGGCCTTGGCCAGTTCGATGGAACCCACCTTTACGAACACGCAGACCCACGGCAGGGCTTCCATCAGGACTGGGGCACCTACATCTACAATTTCGGCCGTACAGAAGTCTCCAGCTTCCTCGCCGCCAATGCGCGGTTCTGGCTCGAACATTATCACCTCGACGGCCTGCGCGTGGATGCCGTCGCGTCGATGCTCTACCTCGACTACTCGCGTCGTCAGGGCGAATGGATCCCGAACCGGTATGGTGGCAATGAGAACCTCGACGCCATCGATTTCCTCCGCAAGACCAACGAGGCGACCTACGCCCATGCACCCGGCACCTTGACGGTGGCGGAGGAGTCCACGTCCTGGCCGGGCGTCTCACACCCGACCTACACGGGTGGCCTTGGCTTCGGCTTCAAGTGGAACATGGGGTGGATGCACGATACCCTGAACTTTGTCTCGAAAGAATCGATCCACCGGCGATACCATCACCACGACCTGACCTTCGGTTTGCTCTACGCGTTTTCGGAAAACTTCATCCTACCCCTGTCCCATGATGAGGTGGTGCACGGGAAAGGCTCGCTGCTCGGCAAAATGCCCGGCGATCGCTGGCAGAAGTTCGCGAACCTGCGTGCCTATTACGGTTTCATGTGGGGCCATCCCGGCAAGAAGCTCCTCTTCATGGGCTGCGAGTTCGGCCAGGAAAAGGAATGGAACCACAATCAGAGCCTCGATTGGCATCTTCTGGAAGATGGGATGCACCAGGGCGTCAAGGATCTGATCCGCGACCTCAATCACCTCTATAAGTCCACGCCCGCCCTTCATAGCCGCGACACCGAAGCCGGTGGATTTCAATGGTTGGTGGCGGACGACCAGGACAACAGCGTCATCGCCTGGGCCCGCAAGGGTCGTGAGCCCGAGGAGATCGCGGTGGTCGTCTCCAACTTTACGCCAGTGCCGCGTGAAGGCTACCGAGTCGGTGTGCCGGCGGACGGCTTCTATCGGGAAGCCATCAACTCCGATGCCGGACGTTACGGCGGTTCGAACGTCGGCAATATGGGCGGAGTCCAGGCCGAGGCCGTACCGAGCCATGGCCAGCCCTACTCCGTATCCCTGACAATCCCGCCGCTGGCGACGACGATCTTCCTGCGCGAGGGGTAGGACCGGGGTACCGTGCGTCCCGTCCACCGAGATGGGTCGCAGCCTGCCAGTGAAAACGAGAACAGCCGGCGGATGAACCCCGCCGGCTGTTCTCGTCGATAAGCGGGACGTGCCGATATCAGGCGGCGCGGAGGCGAAGGGCGGCCGTGTTGCCGAAGGCTCGGGCGTAGAGCGAGGCGTAGTTCGTCGCGGCCTGATCCCAGCCGAAGGAGCGCGACATCGCGTGGCGGCGCATGGCATTCAGACGCTTCTTCTGCGCGAAGGTGTCAAACGCGCGGCGAATGGCACTTGAGAAGCCGCGTGTGGAGGCTTCGCCAAAGGTGAAGCCGGTGACCCCGTCCTCGACCGTATCGGCGAGTCCGCCGGTACGATGAACGATCGGCAGAGATCCGAAGCGTTGCGCATACATCTGGGCGAGCCCACAGGGCTCGAAGCGCGAGGGCATTAGCAGGAAGTCGCTGCCGGCGAACATGCGGCGGGCATCCCGCTCCTCAAAGCCGACATGGACGCCGACGGAGGATGGGTGACGGCGGGCAAGATCGCGCAATGCGCCTTCGAAACGGCCTTCGCCCTGGCCGATTACCACCAGTTGCCCGCCCTCGGCCACGATGGACTCGGCCGCCCCAATGCTGAGGTCGATGCCCTTCTGATGGACGAGGCGCGAGACCACGGCAAAGAGAGGCCCACGCGAAACGGCCAGACCGAATTGTCGGCGAATGGTCTCGGCGTTGGCGCGCTTGCCCTTCCAGTCATCGATCTCGAAGCGAGCGGCAAGATGCGGGTCGGTGCGAGGATCCCAGCTCTCGTCGATGCCGTTCAAGATGCCGGCTAGACGCCCCTGCGCGGCCCGAGTTCTAAGCAGGCCATCGAGGCCGCAGCCTGATTCCGGCGTGATGATTTCCCGGGCGTAGGTCTCGCTGACCGTCGTTACGTGCGACGCGTAGTAGAGCCCAGCCTTGAGAAAGGAGAGTTGGCCGTAGAACTCGACGCCATCCATCTGGAAGGCATCTTCGGGTACCCCGAGGCGTCCCAGGGATTCGCGGGGGAAAACGCCCTGATACGCAAGATTGTGTACCGTGAGGATGCTCGGAACCCGCAATCCGTTCCACGCGAGGTAGGCCGGGGCGAGGGCTGCCTGCCAGTCGTTCAGGTGAAGCAGATCCGCAGCCCAGGATCCGTCGATGCCGCGCGCGATTTCCGCGGCGGCGAGACTCAGGCGGGCAAAGCGTATGTCGTTGTCGCCGAAATCGCCCTGGGCATTGCCGTAAGGCGTCCCGTCTCTCTGATAGAGATCTGCGTTAAGGACGACGTAGACTTGCAACCCGTCGCTGGTCTCCACGAGGCCGAGATCACACGGCGGAACACCGGCGTGGCCGGGCAACTGCGCGACGATCGGGATATGATCGAACTGCTCAACGACCTGCCGGTAGCCCGGAATCAGGACGCGGACATCGTAGTGTTTACGCAGGGCTCTCGGCAGGGAGCCAGCGACCTCGCCGAGGCCACCCGTTTTCACGAAGTCGGCCATCTCCGGCGTCGCGAAAAGGATGCGGGGCTGTAATTGTTGCCGGGATCGGGTGCTGTGGTGGAAATCGATGGGGTCTTGCTGGTCCGCCAGGCTCATGAATGCGTTCCCGCGTCGAGCGGTGGGCGGGAACGGAGAGCGAGAGCCCAGCATCGACGTCGACCTCGTGAACGCAGCGTGACGGCTAATGTTCCGTTGCGTTGCACAATTCAAGCCACGTTCAGGAACTTTCTCGAAACGGGACCAAAGTGCCCGCTTTTCACACGCTGTTGTGAGGATCGAACTAGGTTCCGACCGAATTCTGAAAGAGGATCAGACCCTCATTGGCCGCAAGAACCACATCGCTCTCGGACCGGCTGTCGGGTCGATCCGTGTGAGTCGAAAGTAGAATGGCCCAGCTGCCGTCATTTCCGGCGGTAAAGTTAACGGTTTGTGGAGATGCACTGAAGTTTAGCAGTATGCGGAGTGTCGCATCACCGTCGTGCCGTTCGTAGGCAAAAACGAAGTCCGTCGAAATGGGAAGACGGCGAAATTCTCCGATCGAGAGGGCCGCGTGATCCCTGCGAAGGCGCAGGAGCCGGCGGTAGAGGGTAAGAAGCGATCGGGCATCGTCGCGCTGCCACTCGACATTCCGGGTCGCCGCGTCCGGGCTCAATGGGAGCCATGGCTCTCCCGCACTGAACCCAGCATTGCGTGAATCGTCCCACTGCATCGGCGTGCGTTCCGGGTCGCGGCCATGGCCCGGCTCGTTGCGCTCCCAGGGATCCTGGACACGGTCTGACGAAATTGTCACGTGGGCGAGACCGATCTCATCACCGTAGTAAAGGGTCGGCGTGCCGCGCAGGGTCAGCAGGAGCATCGCCGCGATTCCGGCCTGAGCGGCGCCGACCCGTGCCGCGATCCTGGATTGATCATGGTTGCCGAGCACCCAGTTCGGCCATCCGCCCGGGGGGAGGGCGTCCTCATAGGACACCACGAGCTCGGCCACCGAGCGAGCGTTCCAGGGTGTCTGGATCAGCTGAAAGTTGAAGGGCAGATCGACCCCCGCCAGATCGGCGCCATAATAGGCGACGAGGCGTTCGACGGGCAGGTAGATCTCGCCGATCAGAACCCGCTCACCATAGGGCGCGAGAACGGCTCGCATCTCGGCGATGACATCGAAGATCTCCGGACGATCGGCAGAATAGACCTGGGCGAACCGATTGATCTCGGCCTGCCCGGGGCCGAAGCTCGGGTTCTCGGGATTATCGCGGAATCCCTCATCCTTCATCAAATGCCAGATCACGTCGACACGGAAGCCGTCGACGCCGCGGTCGAGCCAGAAGCGCAGCGCATCGTGCATCGCGGCGCGAACGTCTGAATTGCGCCAGTTCAGATCCGGCTGCTCGCGTAGGAAGGCGTGATAGTAGTACTGCCCAGTCGCCTCGTCCCTGGTCCAGGCGGGGCCGCCGAAGTTGCTGATCCAGTTGTTCGGCGGACCACCATCGGGCGCTGGATCGCGCCAGATGTACCAATCTCGCTTTGAACTTGAGCGTGAAGCACGGCTTTCGGCGAACCACGGATGGGCGATCGAGGTGTGGTTCGGGACGAAATCGAGGATCACCTTGAGCCGGCGGAAATGGGCTTCCGCCACCAGAGCGTCAAAATCCTCCAGCGTTCCGAACAGCGGGTCGACGCCGCAATAATCGGCGACATCGTAACCGAAATCCGCCATCGGCGAGGGATAGAACGGCGAGATCCAGACGGCATCGACGCCGAGCCAGGCGAGATAGTCGAGGCGGCGGGTGATGCCGCGGAGATCCCCGATCCCATCTCCGTCACTGTCTTGGAAGGAGCGCGGGTAGACCTGATAGACGGTGCCGCTCTTCCACCAGACCGTTTCCGCCATGCCATCCTCCGGCGACGCGTTCCGATCGCGTCCGGGCCGGACCCTAGCCGCAGACGGCACCGCGCGCGACCCGTTAGAACCACAGGGCGTTCAGACAATATTCGAACGTGCTGTGGTCTCATTCCCGCGCGGTTTGGCTGGGACTGTCGGAAACGATGACGCAGATTTGATTTCCGACGGACTGTCGTGGTCTGGAAGGCATTCCGTCAGGGCACGCTCGGGCAAGCAACACACTGCATTCTATAGAGGTATCGAAATTTTAGGATTGGTGGCGTGCGGGAAAGCCGCTCCGGCGCGACGATCGGACACCAGACCACAGAATGATCAAGGGTTCCGTGCCGCCGAGGCAGCACCGGTCCGCTAGACGAGACGAAGGGGACGAGGCCGAACGCAGAACAGGAAAGCCCGAGAGGATGGCAGCCCCAGGGTTGTCATCACGACCGCGGCTTCCAAGTTTGACGGCCGAGAAGGGAGGACTGAGACGTGCTGAACGACAAACTCATCGGACGAGACAATTCCGACGTCACGGCTTCCGTGGAGGCGTCGGAGATGGCTTCGCGATCGCCCTCGCCGATGGCGCGAGAACGAACCCGACCGGTGCACAAGCCGTCCGGCGATGCGGTAGCGGACCTGCGGGAGGCAATCCTGGCCAAGCTGGTCTACGCCATCGGAAAAACGCCTCGGACCGCCCGTGAGCGCGACTGGTTCGCCGCGACGGCACTCGCCTTGCGCGACCGGGTCGTCGACGCCTGCCACGATGCCGAAGGGTCGATCCCGAACAAGCGGGTCTATTACCTGTCGCTGGAATTCCTGATCGGTCGCCTCCTCTCCGATGCCATGAACAACCTCGGCCTCGTCGAGACCACCCGCGCTGCCCTGCGCGAACTCGGCGTTGAACTCGGCGACGTGGAAGCGGCGGAGCCGGACGCCGCGTTGGGCAATGGCGGCCTCGGACGCCTTGCCGCCTGCTTCATGGACAGCATGGCGAGTCTGTCGATTCCCGCAATCGGCTACGGCATTCGCTACGATCACGGCCTCTTCCGACAATCGCTGGAGGATGGCTGGCAGAAGGAAGCCCCTGAGACCTGGCTCGCCGAGGGTAACCCGTGGGAGTTTCCCCGGGCTGAGGCGACCTACACGATCGGTTTCGGCGGCCACGTCACCATGTCTTCGGTCTCGGAAGGCGTGATCCGCCGCCATTGGCATCCGGCCGAAACGGTCCGGGCGGTAGCCCATGACGTTCCGGTCGTCGGCTGGCGCGGTCGCCATGTGAACACGCTTCGCCTCTGGAAGGCCGAGGCCGACGTGCCTCTTGAGCTGGCGCGATTCAATGGCGGCGACCACGTGGGCGCCGTCGCGTCGCGTGCTCGGGCCGAGGCGATCTCCCGGGTACTTTATCCCAGCGACTCGTCGGCCGAGGGCCAGGAGTTGCGCCTCAGGCAGGAATACTTCTTCACCTCCGCCTCGCTGCAGGATCTGGTGCGCCGGCATGCGGCCGAGCGCGGCGATCTGCGGTCGCTGCCCGATCACGCCGCCATCCAGCTCAATGATACGCATCCCGCCATCGCCGTGCCGGAGCTGATGCGGCTTCTCCTCGAGGATCATGGTTTCAACTGGGAGGATGCCTGGCACGTCACGACGCATACCCTCGGCTATACGAACCATACGCTCCTGCCCGAAGCCCTGGAGACTTGGCCGGTCGAGCTGATGGAGCGCGTGCTGCCGCGCCACATGCAGATTATCTACCTGATCAACTGGATGCATCTCGAAGAGCAAGGCAAGCAGGGCCGGGGTTCCGCCGAGAAGCTCGCCGCGGTGTCGCTCATCGACGAAACCCACGGTAAGCGGGTCCGCATGGGCCATCTGGCGTTCCTGGGCGCGCGCCGGGTCAACGGCGTTTCTGCACTGCATACCGATCTGATGCGCTCGACGGTGTTCAAGGATCTCCACGCCCTCGACACCGACAAAATTGTCAACAAGACCAACGGCATCACTTTCCGGCGCTGGCTCCACAATGCCAATCCGGAGCTCACGGCCCTCGCTGTCGAGGCGGTCGGACCGGAGGTGCTCGATACGCCGGAGTTGCTAAACGGCCTGGCCGATGTCGCATCCGACGTGAACTTCCAGTCCCGCTACGCGGCCATGCGTCGTGCACGGAAAGCTGCTCTCGCCGAGGTGGTGGCCGATCGCACCGGTATCACGATCGATCCGTCGGCCTTATTCGACGTACAGATCAAGCGCATCCACGAATACAAGCGCCAGCTCCTCAATGTGATCGAGACCGTCGCCCTTTATCAGGCAATCAAGGCGGATCCGAAGGCCAGCTGGACGCCGCGTGTGAAGATCTTCGGCGGCAAGGCGGCGCCGAGCTACGTCCAGGCCAAACTCATCATCAAGCTCGCCTGCGACGTTGCCGAGGTGGTGAACGCCGATCCGGATGTGGCGGGCCGCCTGAAGGTGGTCTTCCTGCCGAACTACTCGGTAAGCTTGGCGGAGGCGATCATCCCCGCCGCCGACCTTTCCGAGCAGATCTCGACGGCCGGCATGGAAGCCTCCGGCACCGGCAACATGAAACTCGCCCTCAACGGTGCGCTGACCATCGGTACCCTCGATGGCGCGAATATCGAGATCCGCGACCATGTCGGCGCGGACAATATCTTCATCTTCGGCCTGGATGCTGCCGGCGTGCAGGCGCGGATGGCCGAGCCGAACTACGCTGAGGTCGCCATCGCCGCTTCGCCCCGCCTGAATGCCGCCCTCGACCTGATCGAGGCGGGAGGCTTCTCATTGGAGGAGCCGGGCCGCTTCCGACCCATCGTCAACGATCTGCGCCACAACGACCGCTATCTCCTCACGGTGGACTTCGACGATTACTGGCGGGTGCAGCGCATTGTGGATCGGGCCTGGAACGATCCGAAGACCTGGTGGCGGACGGCCATCCTCAACACCGCCCGAATGGCGTGGTTCTCCTCCGACCGCTCCATGCGAGAATACGCCGAGGAGATCTGGCGGGTTCGGCTCGGCTAATCAGCCATTTACGCCCGGTTCCCTTGAAAGGAGCCGGGCAGACCGCAGTCGCCGTCCGGAAACGATTGAGCCGCATCTCCGGCAGGGGGGATGCGGCTCGTTTCGTCTAGTCTCCACAGCGTCAGCGAATGCCAGATCAAATACCGGCGTCGATCAGGATCGGATGGCACCGGGCGCCGGTCGTTGCTGCGAGCACCTCTACGGCCCCGACCGTGGAGGCGTCCCCGGCGACGTGGACCACGTCTGTGCTTCGCAGCGATGGCAGATGGGCCGTGAGCGGACCGGGGCGAACCTCGGGGGGGCGCTGGCGGGCACGATCCGAGACGGTGACGATCCGAGTTACGCCGGTCGCGCGAAGCCAATCGAGGGCCGGGCGCATGTACAGGTCGAGTGGATTGCGAGCGCCGACCACCAGGATGATTTCCCGGGCCGGTTCGATGTAGCGGGCCGCATGGGCGATAGACCAAATCGGAGCGAAACCGGTCTCGGAAGCAACGAGAACGAGGCGTCCGCCCCCGGCACGGTAGAAGCCGCGGCCGACCGGACCTTTCACCTTTACCGGATGGTCGCACCCGAGGGCTTCCACCAATTCGTGACCGAGACCGAAGCCGTCGCGGTCCTGGCGCAGATGAAAGACCAATTCATTGAGTTCGGCCGATCCATCGACGCGCAGCGTCGGGCTCAGGGTGACAGGTGCGAAATTCTCGAAGGTGACGTCGACCCCATGGCCGGGTTCGAGGGCGAGCCGACGGGTGATCGTGACGACGACCTGGACGGTATGCGGACCGAGGGCGGTGATCTCGGTGACCGTACCGGTTCGCTTCTGCACGGCGGCCGGCCGGCTCGGCAAGACGAGGCGCACTGGCGGCTCGATGGCCGCCGCGCGAGGCAGCGAAAGCTTGATGGCCTCACCGCGATGCGCACGGCTCTGCGCTCGACGGGGCGATGGGCCGGCGCCCTGGCCACCGGCTCCGGGTGTAGCAGCGATCATCCCATCGGCGAGAGCGGCTTCCAGCGGGGTGTCGCCGGTGGAAACGCGCACGGACTTGCCGTTGACGACGAGCGAGCAGCGGGCGCTCATGGTCGTCCTTCAGGTGTGGGGAATGGAGTGGGTGCGTCGCACAGAGGTCGCTTTGCGACCCCTCGCCTCAGCGCGGTTCGTTGAGCAGATGGTCGACGAGGGCGGCCCAACGGTCGCGGACCGCCTGGGCTTCCGGCGACAACAGCTCGGCGCCGTCGATCCGGCTGATGCAGGCACGGAGGCGGTCGGACTCGCGACGCTCGGCCCCGAGTACGGCCTTCATCACCATGACTTCGGCCTTGAGCCGGGACACTTCACCTGCCGCAGACGTACCCGTCGGCGCGATAGCGACCGATGCGGCAGTCGGGGCCTCGGGAGTCATCGGAGCGTCCGGCGCCGCACGAAGCGGGCGGGCCATCAAGCGTCGGACGAGACCGGTGTCGATCTCGTCGTCCACGATCCGCAACGCAGCCTGCGCCATAACCTCATCTCCCTCGGCCGGCGCATTGCGCCTTGCCGCCCGCACATCAACTCGACGCTGACGATGCCGGATCATGGTTAAGGGAGGTTTAACTCGATCCGATGGTTTGCCGCCATCCGTCTGATCTCACTCAGGCGGCTTCAGGCGCTGCGCCGAGCAAATGCCGAGCTTGAAGCATCGACATCGGTTCGCCGAACGCGAAACCTTGCGCATATTCACAGCCTAGTTCGAACAGGATCTGAGTGTCGACTTCTGACTCGGCACCCTCAGCGATGATCGACAGGCCAAGTTCTTGAGCCATCTTGACGATTGATCGCAGAATGGCGGTTTGGCCCGTCGCGATCTGGCGGACAAAGGACTGATCGATCTTGATCGTGTCGAAAGGGAAGCGCTGAAGATAGGAGAGGGCTGAGTAACCAGTCCCGAAATCGTCCAGGGACAGGCCTGCGCCGAGGTCGTGGATGCGGTGAAGCATCTGCGCGGCGTATTCTGGATTCTCCATGACCAGACTTTCAGTCATCTCCAGTTTCAGCGAACCTGGTATGACGCCGGAGCGGGCGAGGATCGTCTTCACGTCATGTAGGAGATCATGGCGCAGGAGCTGCCGCGAGGAAACGTTGACGGAGGCGAAGATCGGCGGCTCCACGTCGAGGGACCGCTGCCAAGCTGCTAGTTCGAGGGCGGTCCGCTCCAAGGCGAAAATTCCGAGGTTGACGATGAAGCCGCTCTCCTCGGCGATCGGCAGGAACGTCGCGGGAGCGATGCGGCCCAGCTTCGGATGGTCCCAGCGCAGGAGCGTCTCGAAACCGGCGACGGTGCGGTCCTCCAGGCGGACGATCGGCTGGAAAAGTACCTTCATCTCATTGCGATCCAGCGCCCGGCGCAGATCGGCTTCCAGCATGAGGCGATCGCCGCGCTCGTTGCGCATGGTGGCCCGAAATACCTCTGTGCGATCTCCGCCGCCGCGCTTCGCCTGAATCATCGCCATTTCAGCATTCTTGAACACCTCTTCCCGCTTCAGGTTCGCACCCCCCTCGTAGAGGGCGAGACCGACGGAGACAGTCAGGAAGATTTCGCGATCCGCATAGGTGATCGGAGTCGCGATGGCTTTGCGAATCATTTCGGCGAAGGCGAGGATACGGTCCGGCTCGCGCTCCGAGATCAGGATCAGGGCGAATTCATCGCCAGCGACCCGGGCCAGGGTATCCTGCGGCCGAAGAAGGCGTCCGAGCCTGCGTGACAGCGTCAGCAGAATCGAGTCACCAGCCGAAAGACCGATGGCGTCGTTGATGGCCTTGAACCGGTCGATATCGAGGACGATCGTCGTGGGCCGTAGCCGTGGATCCTGGCTGGCAAAGGCCAGGGCCGCATCAAGACGGTCATAGAAGAGTTCGCGGTTCGGCAGGCCCGTCAGGCTGTCATGTACCGCATCGTGGAGCAGGCGCTCCTCCGCTGTCTTCACCTCGGTCACATCGCTGATCGTGCCGACGACACGGATGACCTCCCTATCGGATCCGATCACGGGTCGCGCCTTGAGGCGATACCAATAGTACGGGCCAGCGGTGGAGCGCAGGCGGAAGTCGTGCACGATGCGCCCACGGCGCTCTTCGATGACCGTGTCGAGGGCCGCCGAGTAACGCTCGACGTCGAAGGGATGGACCAGACTCAGCCAGTTGGCCGCCGGACCTTCGAGAGCGCCGCGTTTCAGACCAAGCTGTCCCTCAATTTCCTGACCGGCAAAGACCCGATCCCCCGGAACGTCCCAGTCGAACACCACGTCCCCCGCGCCCGTGAGGGCCAAGGCACGGCGCTCGGTGTCCGAGACGAGAGCATGGGTCAGGCCACCGCCCGCGAAGGCGTGCTGCATTACCGTGAAGCCGATCAGCATGACGATCAGCACGAGCCCGCCGATGAGCGCCGGCTGCACCAAGTCGCTGCTGATCTGCCCCGTGATCGCGAACCCGGCAGCCACCACCCAGACGAGAAGCAGGCACCAGGTTGGCACCAGCAGGATGGCGCGGTCATAACCATTATGCGCCGCCAGATAGACGATCAGCAGCAGGCCGACCCCCGCTACCGCCGCGATGGAGATCCGGGCGACGCCCGCCGCCACGGGCGGATCGAACACCGCGAGTCCTACCAGACATGCGAGGAACAGGAGCCAGATGATCGCAACGTGGCTGTAGCGCACGTGCCACCGACTGAGGTTGAGATAGGCGAACAGAAAAACCAGGAGTGTCGCGCCGAGAACCGCCTCCGTCGAGGCGCGGTAGACCCGCTCGGCCACCTCAGTGATGGGAAACACGCGTTGCAGAAAGCCGAAATCGATCGAGGCATAGGCCAGCACGGCCCAAGCCAGCGATGCGGCGGCGGGAAAAATGATCGCGCCCTTCACAACGAAGATGATCGTTAGAAAAAGGGCGAGGAGGCCCGCAATACCGATGATGATACCCTTGTACAGGGTCAGGCCATTGGCCTTTTTTCGGTAAGCTTCCTGGTCCCAGAGGTACACCTGTGGGATGTTCGGCCCCCGCAACTCCGCGACGTAGGTTACGGTCGCACCGGGGTCGAGGGTGATGACGAACTGATCGGCTTCCGGGTTCTCGTCGCGCTCGGGCCGGATGCCCTGGCTCGCAGTGATCGCGGCGATGCGCGAACCTCCGAGGTCGGGCCAGACCACGCCGGAACCCACGAGGCGGAAGTGCGGGGCGACAAGAACCCGATCAACCTGCTCGTCGGTGTCGTTGGTGAGCGCGAACACCATCCAGTCGGGACGGGCACCGGTCTCCCGGGCCTTCACCACGATACGCCGGACGATGCCGTCCTTCCCGGGTGCGGTGGAGATCTGGATCAGGTCGCCATCGGAGCGATAGCGCTCGATCATTGACGTAAGATCGATGACGGGCGCGTCGAGGGTAACGCGGACCGCCTCGACAGCCTGCGCCGGTCCTCCGACGATCAGGGCACTGAGGAGAGCCGCGGCGAAGGCGGCCAGGACGAGGGCGAATCTACGCAACGGGCGAGTGTTCCGGCCGGGCGAGGCATGATCGGTGGAGACAGGCGACGGGAGACGGCTCAGCTGTGCATCCAGTCGTATCGGTGGGGGCCTCGACGAGCAAGGCGAACGGACACCTTGCGTGACGGCGTTCACCGGTTCTGAACCGTGGCGCCGACGAGTTTCGATCGCCCGCCTTTGCGGCCAAAACAAGCCGCGTTTGCCAAGCTTACGCTGCCTTCAAAGCCGCTGTGATGCGATCAAGGGTCGGAAGCTTCCTGATCGGGCCGATGGCGGCCAGCGTCGGGGCGCCTTTCAGCAGCCGCTGACCAGCCTGACGAACGTCGTCGACCGTCACGGCATCCACCTTCGCGATCACCTCGCTGGCCGGAATGACCCGGCCCCAGGCCAGGATCTGGCGCGCGTTGCGCTCGATCCGACCGCCCGGCGTTTCAAGGGCGGAGAGCAGCGCGACCTTAAGCTGTGCCTTCGCTCGAGCGACTTCGACCGTGTCGGCATCTGCCGCGGCGCGGATGGTTGCATCCAGCGTCACGTCCATCAGTTCGGCGAGATCACCCCCGGACGTGCCGGCGCCAATCCCGAACAGGCCGCAATCGTAGAACGCCCAATGAAACGACTGGATCTCGTAGGCGAGTCCACGCGTCTCGCGCACCTCGTGCCATAGCCGCGAGGTCAGGCCGCCGCCCAGCACCTGCGCGAAGATGTGGAGCGCGTAGTAGTTGTCGTCGCGAAACGAGAGGCCCGGCAGGCCGAGAACGACGTTGGCCTGCTCGAGCTTCTTCGGCAACCGCTTCTCGCCGCCACCATAGATCCCCGGCACCGTCTCTGGCGGCCGAGTCGGCTTTAGGTTGCCGAAATAGCGCGATGCCGATTCGACGATCTGGTCATGGCCAATGGCGCCTGCCGCGGCCAGAACGATGCGGTCGGGGGTGTATTCGCGCGCGATGTAGGCCTCGATCGCTTCGCGGTCGAAGCTGTTGATCGTCTGAGGCGTACCGATGATCGGCCGGCCCATCGGCTGGTTGGGGAATGCCGCTTCGGTGAACGCCTCGTAGACGACGTCGTCGGGCGTATCCTCGATCGCCGCGTATTCCTGCAGGATCACGCTCTTCTCGCGCGCGAGCTCGCCGGCATCGAAGACCGAGTCGGTAAGGATGTCTCCGATCACATCGAGGGCGACTCCCGCATCCTCGCCGAGTACGCGCGCTGTGTAGCTCGTCCCTTCCGCGCTCGTCGCGGCATTGATATCGCCGCCGACATTCTCGATGTCCTCGGCGATGCGGCGGGCGGAGCGGGTCTTCGTGCCCTTAAACGCCATGTGCTCGATGAGGTGGCTCAGACCACCCTCGTCGGCGCGTTCATGACGTGAGCCGGCCCCGACCCAAACGCCGAGCGTCGCCGTCGCCACGCCCGGCATCGCCTCGGTGACCACGGTGACCCCATTGTCGAGCTTGGTGATCTTGAGATCGGGCGAGGCGCCGTGCGTGGCGAAATGCTGGTTCATGAGCGGTCACGCTCCCTTGATGATGCGGGCACGCTCGCGGATGAAGGTCTCGACCGCCGCCTGATCATTGGCAACGCGCGAGAAAGTTTCCTTGCGATCCATCAGGTCGGCGAGGTGCGGCGGAAGCTCGGGACGCCGCCCACCGATCGCCTGTGCGACGGCATCGGGGAACTTGGCGGCGTGAGCGGTGGCGAGCGCTACGACAGGTGTGTGAGGAGCCTGACGGAGGAGTTTCCGTGCGGCATGCACGCCGATGGCGCTGTGCGGATCGATGACATGGCCGGTCTCCGCATGGGTGCGGGCGATCTCAGCCATCACATCCGGCTCGGAAACGGCCGCGGCATCGAACTCACTACGCACGGTATCGAGGACGGACGGATCGAGATGAAAACCGCCCGACTGCTTCAGCCCTGCCATGAGCCGGCCGAGGTTCGTAGAGTCGCGCCCCAAGGCTTCGAATAGCAGGCGCTCGAAGTTCGAAGAGATCTCGATGTCCATGGAGGGCGATGTGGTCGGCTGGACTCCGCGGACCTCGTACGTGCCGTGCTCCAGCGTACGGGCCAGGATGTCATTGGCATTGGTGCCGATCATCAGGCGATCGATCGGTAGGCCCATGCGTTTGGCGACCCATCCTGCGAGGATGTCCCCGAAATTTCCGGTCGGAACGGCGAAGGAGATCGGCCGATGGGGGGCACCCAGGGCCACCGCGGAGGTGAAATAATAGACCGCCTGGGCGGCAACTCGGGCCCAATTGATTGAATTGACGCCCGAGAGCCGAACGTCGTCGGCGAAATCAGCGTGTTGGAACAGGGCTTTGACGATGTTCTGGCAGTCGTCGAAATTGCCGTCGATGGCGATGGCGTGGACGTTATGGGCTCCCACCGACGTCATCTGCCGGCGCTGGACCTCGGACACACGCCCTTCCGGGAACAGGATAAAGATGTCGACCTGATCAAGGCCACGGAAAGCCTCGACCGCGGCGCTACCGGTATCACCCGATGTGGCCCCCACGATGGTGGCCCGCGCGCCGCGGGCGCGCAGGACATGGTCCATCAGGCGCCCGAGGAGTTGCATCGCCACGTCCTTGAACGCGAGCGTCGGGCCGTGAAAGAGTTCCAGCAGGAAAAGGTTGTCGCCGAGTTGCGTGAGGGGGCAGACGGCCGGATGCCGGAACGTGGCGTAGGCCTCCTCGATCATACGATCGAGGTCCGCATCCGCGATCTCCCCGTCGATCAGGGGGCGTAACACGGTCTTGGCCGCATCGGCATAACGCAGGCCGGCCAGATCGGAGATGGCCGGTTTGGTGATCTGCGGCCAACTCTCGGGCACGTAGAGACCGCCGTCGCGCGCGAGGCCGGCGAGAAGGGCATCGGAAAAGCTGAGGGGCGCCGCGGCGCCGCGGGTCGAGACGTGAAGCAAGGGGGCCTCCGGGAAGGCGCCCCGTCTACACGATGTCGGCGGGCGTGTCGAAAATCTTGGACGGGGTCAGGCGTTGCTGCCCGGGGCCCTCATCAGGCGACACCCCGTGATCCGCCAAGCGCCGTCCGGCTGCTTCTCCAGGCTGTAGAGGGCAGCCCAGTCGGTCCCATCCTCATCCTGCAAGCTAACGCCGAGGGCTACCGCGTCGTCGCCGGCATCCTCGATCCGATCCACACTGTAGCGCCGGTTTCGATAGACGGCGCCGTACCCCTGTCGAACCATTGCAATGAAGGTCTCTGGCGTTGGGAAGAGCCCCTGGATCGCGGGGGCGGCTTGCGCATAGGCGGTGGCCGCATCGTCCCGGCGGAACGCATCGATCTGGCGTTCCACCGTAGCCTTCGCAGCGTCCCGCGCGGCTGCGTCGACTGCGAAAGCGGCCGAAGGCAACGACATCAAGATGAGGCACAGGAGGACGGTGCGCATAGGGCCCACTCCGTATCGTGACCACTTACCCGAAGGTTAGCTGGATCAGCGCAGTAGGCGAAGCAAGTTTTCGGCCGCACGCGTCACGTTTGCGCGGGGGGCAGATCGTCATGCAGGCGACGCCAAGCAAAGACCGCGAATACGCCGACGAGGCAGGCCGCGATGCCGAACCACGTAAAGGCATATTGCAGATGGTTATTCGGCAGATCGACCCGGAGTTGACCGCCCTTCGGCCACCCACCAGAATTCGGTGTCGAATCCGCCTCGACGAGGTAGGGGAGGGGATTGGCGATGCCGCGCGAGGCGCTGATCCCGGCAATATCGCGGTTGAACCATTCGTTTCGCACCGGGTCCGGTGCCGGCACGAACATCGTCCGCGGCTCGGATCCACGGAGGATGCCGGTGACGGTAGTGACCCCCTCGACCTGCCCTGCCGCGCGACTTGCAGGTGCCTTCAACTCGGTGGGCACGAAGCCCCGATTGATCAGCACGGAGCCGCCATCCTCAAGCAGGAAGGGGGTCAGGACATAGTAGCCTTGAAGGGCTCGTCCCGGGACCTCGCCCGCAGCGAGACCATGGACCAGCGTCTCCGCCCCGTGCTGAAACCGGCCGGTGACCCGGACACGTCGAAACTCGTCGCGGGCTGAGTCCCAACTCTGTGGCGGCGGCAGCACGGCCGGCGGTTCGACCTTGGATCGCGCCAGGATACGCGCGATTAAAGCTTCCTTCTCGCCTTTACGTTCGAGCTGCCAACCTCCAAGGCCGAGGAGAATCGCGAGGCAGATCAGCGAGACGAGCCCCGGAGCCAGGAGACTGCGCCAAGCGCCCGGACGGAAGATGGAAGCCATGGCTAGCGGAAGCGTCCCTGCTCGGCCTTGTTGGTAAACTGCAGGGCCGCGAGGACGCCCTTCAGCGGCCGTACCATTAGAAGACTGAGTCCGATCGACAGAGAGCCGGCCACCAGGGCATGGACCCAGATAGGTGGCTCGTAAGTGATCTCCATCCAAAGCGCGAGCCCGACGACGATGATCCCCACGATCGACATGACGAAGAAAGCCGGCCCGTCGCCGGAGTTGAAACTGCCATAATCCAATCCACACACCTCGCAGGAGGGGCGGAACGTCAGGAAGCCGTCGAACATGTGCCCCTCTCCGCAACGGGGACAACGGCCACGCAGACCGGCGGAGATCGGGGGAGGCTTCAGCCGCGATGCGTCCAAGATCGATTACTCCTCGTACGGCGCTATGCCATGCCACCGCATATGGGGACGGAACGCGTGCGCTTCAGGCGCGACCATGAAAAAGGGCGGCTCGCGCCGCCCTCTTCAACACTGGCATGCTGTGCAAGCCGGGCTCAATGCGCCGCATGACCGGCGCCTGCGCCCCAGACGTAGATCGAGGCGAAGAGGAACAGCCAAACCACATCGACGAAGTGCCAGTACCAGGCCGCAAACTCGAACCCGAGATGCTGCCGCGTGGTAAACTGACCGAGATAGGTCCGGTAGAGGCAGATCGCGAGGAAGATCGTGCCGATGATGACGTGGAAGCCGTGGAAGCCCGTCGCCATGAAGAAAGTCGACGAATAGATGCTACCCGAGAAGCCGAAATGGGCGTGGGCGTACTCGTAGGCCTGACAGGCGGAGAACAGGACGCCGAGGATGATCGTGAGCCACAGACCGTACTTCAGACCCTTCCGGTCATCGTGCAGCAGGGCGTGGTGCGCCCAGGTGATCGTCGTGCCGGAGGTGAGAAGGATCAGGGTGTTGAGAAGCGGCAGGTGCCACGGGTCGAACGCCTCGATGCCCTTCGGGGGCCAAGTACCGCCCGTGAAGTCGACGCGCGAGGCCTGAATCGGATCGGCCGTGTAGAGAGCCGCCTCGAAATAGGCCCAGAACCACGCGACGAAGAACATCACCTCAGAGGCGATGAACATGATCATGCCGTAGCGGTGGTGAAGCTGCACGACGCGGGTGTGGTCGCCCGTGTTGGCCTCGTGCACGACGTCTTTCCACCAGGCGAACATAGTGTAGAGCACGCCGAGAGTGCCGGCGCCGAAGATGTACGGACCGGGGGTGAGCGTGCCAATCTGAAGGCTCTTCATCCAGAACACGGCGCCGAACGCCATCAGGAAGCCCGAGAAAGCGCCGATCAGCGGCCAGGGACTCGGGGCCAGAATGTGGAAGTCGTGATTTTTGGCGTGCGCCTCGGCCATGGAACTCTTCTCCTACCCCCGACCTCCGGACCGTCGCCGATCCTCGATCCACTGAATGCGTCGTCTCGACCGGGTTGCCCCGGTTTGTTGTGGCAAACCCTTACCCAGGGTCACGCGCTGTTGTCACGCTTGTGCCGTCAAAAATTCGACTTCGTCCCCGTGCCGCCCGTTGTCGCAAGCGCGGCCGTGGGCTGTCCGTTCTTGGACGAAAAGTAGGTGTAGGACAGCGTCATTTCTGACAGGTGCGCAGTGTTCGAATCCTTGCGAACCTCGGGGTCGATGTAGAACACCACCGGGAAGTCCATCGTCTCGCCCGGCTGCAGAGTCTGCTCGTTGAAGCAGAAGCATTGCACCTTGACGAAGAAGCTGCCCATCAGACCCGGCTGGACATTGAAGGTGGCGATGCCGGTCGATGGCGTCGTGCCGGTGTTCTTAACGCGGAAAAAAACGGTTTTCGTCTCTCCGAGCCGAGCTTCGACCTTCGGCGCCTCGGCATGGAAGCGCCAGGGCAGGCTTGACGAAACGTTGGTGTCGAAGTGTACCACCATGCTGTCGTCGATTGCCGCAGCGGTCGGGGCGAGGCCCGTACGCGGCGTGCCGTCGTAGCCGGTTGCCTTGCAGAACATGTCGTAAAGCGGCACCGACGCGAAGGCGAGGCCGATCATTCCAAAGGCAAGGCCTGCACAGGCGAAGGCTGTCACGCCAGCCTTGCGGGCAGCTCCACCCGGCGGCGCATGTCTGGGGTCGGCCATCAGAAGCGTCTCCGTTGTCCGGCGCGATCAGATCGGGCGGTTGAGGACCTGAGGCCCGAGCTTCGCGATCGTGAGCACGTAGAAGATGGTCACCAGCGCGAACAGGACGGCGGCGATTGCGATGGAGCGCTTCCGCCGACGCTGCGATTCCTCGGGCGTCAGCGGGCGCTGGGTTCCCGGCAGGCCGGGGCGTTCGCTCACAGACTCACCGCGCGGAAGAGGCCAAGGCTCTGCTCCGCGAGCAGGGCCGCGAACATCAGGAAGAGGTGCAGGATCGAGAATCCGAACATGCCCATGGCGGCCTTGCGCTCCGGCTCACCCTCGCGATTGCGGAAGACGTGCACGCTGAAGGCCAGCATCCCGAGACCGCCCACCAGCGCGGTAACCGCATAGAGCCATCCACCAAACCCGAGCGCGACGGGCGCGAGACCGAGGGGGAAGAGCAGGAGCGAGTAGGCGATGATCTGGCGGCGGGTAGATTCCGGTCCGGCGACGTTCGGCATCATCGGAATACCCGCCTTGGCGTAGTCGGCGGATTTGATGAGGGCCAGCGCCCAGAAATGCGGCGGCGTCCAGATGAAGATGACCATGAACAGGACCAGCGACTCGATGCCGATGGTACCTGTGACGGCCGCCTGACCCACCATCGGGGGGAGGGCGCCCGCTGCGCCGCCGATGACGATGTTCTGCGGCGTCGCCCGCTTCAACCACATCGAATAGACGACGGCGTAGAATACAATGGTGAAGGCAAGAAGCCCG
This sequence comes from Methylobacterium sp. BI1, assembly GCF_056680125.1. Classification (NCBI taxonomy): domain Bacteria; kingdom Pseudomonadati; phylum Pseudomonadota; class Alphaproteobacteria; order Hyphomicrobiales; family Methylobacteriaceae; genus Methylobacterium; species Methylobacterium sp. BI1. The sequence continues at coordinate 1,504,814 of NZ_CM155267.1, forward strand.
GCCGCCAGCCAGTTGGACGCGAGACCGAGGACCAGCACCGAGCCCACCGACAGCACGATGCCGAAGGCCAGAGCTTCATCCGGGCGGATGCGGCCATCCGGAATCGGACGCTTGGCGGTCCGGGTCATCACCGCGTCGATGTCGGCGTCCCACCACATGTTGAGGCAGCCGGAAGCTCCGGCGCCGACGGCGATCATCAGCAGGGAGATGGAGCCGACCACCGGCTGGATATGGACGTTCGAGACCAGCATGCCGACGAGGGCAGTGAAGATGACCAGCACCATCACCCGCGGCTTCAGCAGGGCGAAGAAGTCCGACACCTCACCGCCGACCGGCGACAGAACTTGAGGCTCGGCGCCAGCGGATAGGCTGTTCGACAGGCTCGTCATGGGGTCCCGATACGTTTTTCGTGTCTGGTGAGGCTTCGGATCGCGCCGCTGCGCCGCCCTTTGCGGGAGGCCTCGACAAAATCGCAGAGCGAACTGCGGGAGTTTGGCGGGGCCTCCGGGAAAGAGCGAGGACCGCTCGCGCGGTCCTCGCAATCCTCGAAGCTGAACTCTGCTCAGTGGTGGCCCGGCTCGTCGACGATCCGGGGCAGGGTCTCAAACTGGTGGAAGGGCGGGGGAGAGGACAGCGTCCACTCCAGGGTGGTCGCACCCTCACCCCACGGGTTGTCTGCGGCCCGCTTGCTCGAGCGGAAGGCTAGGACGACGCCGATGAAGAACACGACCATGCCGAGGGCGAAGATGTGCCCACCCCAGGTGGAGACCTTGTGCCATCCGGCGAAGGCTTCCGGATAGTCGGCGTAGCGACGCGGCATGCCGGCGAGGCCGAGGAAGTGCATCGGGAAAAACAGGACGTTCGCACCGATGAAGGCGAGCCAGAAGTGCAGCTTGCCGGCCCATTCCGGGATGATGTGCCCAGTCATCTTCGGGAACCAGTAGTAGACACCGGCAAAGATGATGAACACGGCACCAAGTGAGAGCACGTAGTGGAAGTGCGCCACGACATAATAGGTGTCGTGCAGGTACTTATCGACGGCCGAGTTCGCGAGGACAACGCCAGTGACGCCGCCGACCGTGAACAGGAAAATGAAGCCGACGGCCCAGTGCATGGCGGCGGTGAAGCGGATGGAGCCACCCCACATCGTCGCGATCCATGAGAAGATCTTCACGCCGGTGGGTACCGCGATGACCATCGTGGCGAAGACAAAGTAGGACTGCGTCTGCAGCGAGAGACCGACCGTGTACATGTGGTGCGCCCACACGACGAAGCCGACGACGCCGATGGCGACCATGGCGTAGGCCATAGCGAGGTAGCCGAAGACGGGCTTGCGCGAGAAGGTCGAGATGATGTGCGAGACGATGCCGAAGGCCGGCAGGATCATGATGTACACTTCGGGGTGACCGAAGAACCAGAACAGGTGCTGGTAGAGCACCGGATCGCCGCCGCCGGCCGGGTCGAAGAAGGTCGTGCCGAAGTTGCGGTCAGTGAGGAGCATCGTGATCGCACCGGCGAGCACCGGAAGCGACAGCAACAGCAGGAAAGCGGTCACGAGCATCGACCAGGCGAACAGCGGCATCTTATGCAAGGTCATGCCCGGCGCGCGCATGTTCAGGATGGTGGTGATGAAGTTGATCGCACCGAGGATTGAGCCAGCGCCGGAGAGGTGGAGTGCGAAGATCGCGAAGTCCACGGCGGGACCCGGGTGCCCTGCGCTCGACAGCGGCGGGTAGACGGTCCAACCGGTACCGGCGCCGGAGGAGCCGGGGGCGCCTTCGACGAACAGCGAGCAGACGAGGCTGAAAAAGCCCGCGACCGTCAGCCAGAACGAGACGTTGTTCATGCGCGGGAACGCCATGTCGGGCGCGCCGATCATGAGGGGCACGAACCAGTTGCCGAAGCCACCGATCAGGGCGGGCATCACCATGAAGAACACCATGATGAGGCCGTGGCCGGTCACGAATACGTTGTAGGTGCCGGGATTGGCGAAGTACTGCAGGCCAGGCTCCTCCATCTCCATGCGGATACCGAAGGAAAGGAACGCTCCCATGATGCCCGCGCAGAATGCGAACAGCAGGTAGAGGGTGCCGATATCCTTGTGGTTCGTCGACAGGAACCAGCGGGAGAAGAAAGACGGCATGTGGTGGTCGTGGGCGTCGTGGTGCCCCGTATGTGCAGCGGCGTTCGCCATGGATGCAGACCTTAGTCCAGGTTTCTCGTGATCATCTCGATGGGTGGAACCGGACGCCGCTAAGGGCCCGGTTCCCAGGGTCCGTGCCCTTACCGGGCGTCGGCGAACTTCGACGGATCGTCGATGCGGGCGAACTTGGTCTTACCCTCGGCGAGCCACTTGGCGTAGGCCTCCTCGCTCACGACCTGAACGGTGATCGGCATGTAGGCGTGGCGCGCTCCGCAGAGCTCAGAGCACTGGCCATGATATGTGCCTTCGCGCTCGGCCTTAAACCAGAACTGGTTCAGGCGGCCCGGAACGGCATCGATCTTGAAGCCGAAGGACGGCATCGCCCAGGAGTGCATGACGTCGGCAGCAGTGACCTGGATCTTAACGATCTTGTTCACCGGCACGACCATGTCGTTGTCCGTACCCAGCAACTTCGGCTGCTTGTCCTCGTCGAGGTTGGCGTCGAAGGTGAAGCCACCCCCGTTCTCTACAGCCGGGTACTCGTAGGACCAGTACCAGGCATGGCCGATGACCTTCACGAGGACGTCGGCCTTGGGGTCCGAGAGCTGCGTGCGCAGGAGGCGGAACGACGGGATCGCGACTGCGACCAGGATCAGCACCGGAACGATGGTCCAGGCCACCTCGATCATGGTGTTGTGGGTGGTCTTCGAAGGCGTCGGGTTCGCCTTCTCGCTGAAGCGGAAGACGCAGTAGAGGATCAGGCCGAGCACGAACAGCGAGATGCCGAACGACAGCCAGTGCATGCCGTGCTCGAACGAATGGATGTCCCGGGCGTTCTCGGTGACGGCGACCTGACGGTCCATCTGCCACGGCACGGGCTGGCCAATGCCGGCCGCGAGAGCCGATGACGAAGAAACGAGGAACGCGCCGAGCGCGGCAAGCCCCCATGATGACCGGTGTTGCGCCTGCGTCGTCCGCATGTGCCTCTCGTGGCTCCCCGTGATTGTGATCGCCGATGCCGCGCGTCTTGCTGGGTTTGGTCTAAATCGCAAGTGCATTTCGCGGATCGCGGGCCGTTCGCGGATGAGAACCCACGTCGGGCCGATTGGCGTGTCAGACCACAAGGCCGTCAGGTGCGCAACCGCAACAGCGTCGCATCATGCCGCTTGAAGGTCTCGACTCAGACCGTTGACCGTCTATCGAAATGTCGCAGGCTGAGCGATGCGTCCTCCGGTATTCATGATGCAAGGTGAGGAGGCGACGCCTAGCCCCGAGGCCGGCGGAGGGGCTGCGCGTGATCGATCGACTGGAATTCATCCTGGCCCTTGCCCGCGAGCGTCATTTCGGCCGGGCGGCCCAGGTCTGTAACGTTTCGCAGCAGACCCTCTCGGCCGGCGTGAAGCAGTTGGAAGAACGTCTGGGTGTGCTTCTCGTGCAACGGGGATCACGATTCCAGGGGTTCACCCCGGAAGGTGAGCGCGTCCTCGAATGGGCCCGCCGCATCGTCGGCGACGCGAGAGCGATGCGCGAGGAGGTGGCGAGCCTACGGCGCGGCCTCTCGGGAACGCTCCGACTTGCGGCAATTCCGACGGCGACCCCGATCGTCGCCGCGCTCACGACTCCGTTCCGGGCGCGCCACCCAAACGTTCGCTTCTCCGTCCAATCCACCACCTCCGGCGAGATCGGGCGACTGATCGCCGATCTCGAGATCGATGCTGGCATCACGTATCTGGAAAATGAGCCCCTTGGCCGATTGACCGCCGTGCCGCTCTATCGGGAGCGCTATCGGCTGCTCACCGCGATCGACGGGGTGTTTGGCAAACGTGAGTCAGTCGCATGGGACGAGGTGGCGAGCTTGCCGCTATGCTTGCTGACCCCTGATATGCAGAACCGACGGATCATCGATCGGCAGTTGCTCAAAGCCGGGACGGTATCCGCGCCGCTGCTCGAGTCCAATTCGATGATCGTTCTCCTGACTCACGTGAGGACAGCCAAGTGGGCGAGCATCATGCCGGCCGTTCTCGCAGATACGTTTCGTCTGAGCGATCGTATCAGGGCCGTTCCGATCATCGATCCCGACCTTAGCCACGTCGTCGGCCTCGTGGTACCGGAACGCGAACCGATGACACCTCTTTGCGCCAGCTTGATTGTGGAAGCGCGGAACGTGGCGGGATTGATCACGCAGATGATCGACGGGTTGTGAAAACATCCTGAAGGCGCGGCAAATCGCACGGTGATTGCGATGTCTTTTCGCGTTGCAACGACGCGCTTCGACAAAATTCCATTGTCGTGCCACGGATCAGCGCGATTGATCGGGGGTTGGCGATATACCACCCTGGAATGAGAACAATCTCAGTCCGGGTAGGAACAATGGTGCCGAACGAGACCTGGAGCGAGCCGCGTGCCGCCGGGATCATCGCCGAACACGTCCACCTCGAAGGGGCGACGCTCCCGATCCTTCATGCGTTGCAGGAAGCCTTCGGCTATGTCGACGAAGGCGCGGTACCTTTAATCGCGGACGCCTTGAACCTGTCGCGTGCTGAGGTTCACGGCTGTATCACCTTCTATCACGACTTCCGTCGCGCACCGGCGGGTCGCCATCAAGTCAAGCTCTGTCGCGCCGAGGCTTGTCAGGCCATGGGCTCAGACGCTTTGCACGCTCAGATCTTGTCGCGTCTTGGAGTCGACTGGCACGAGACCACGGCCGATGGCGAGATCACGGTCGAGCCCGTCTACTGCCTTGGTCTCTGTGCCAACGGTCCCGGCGCCCTCGTGAACGACGAGCCCTTGGCGCGACTCACGGCCGATTCCCTCCAAGCCGCCTTGACGGAGATGACGTCGTGAGCATCACGATCACCGTTCCGCGCGACGCCGTGGCCTTGGGGCTCGGCGCCAATCGTGTCGCCCGTGCGCTCTTCACTGGCGCCGAGTGCCGCAACCTCGACGTCACGATCGTCCGTACCGGCTCACGTGGCCTGCTATGGCTTGAGCCGATGATCGAGGTCGCCACCGCGGAAGGTCGTATCGCATACGGACCGGTCACGCCCGCCGACGTCGACAGTCTGCTCGATGCGGGTCTCGTCGAGGGCGGCGCCCACCCGCTCCGACTCGGGCGACCGGAGGAGATCCCCTATCTCGCCCGTCAGCATCGGCTCACCTTCCAGCGCTGCGGCGTGGTCGATCCGGTCTCGGTGGAGGATTATCGTGCGCATGGGGGTTACCAGGGGCTGGAAGCTGCCCTGAAGCTCGACGCGGCCGGCATCGTCGCCGAAGTGCGCGAATCCGGCTTGCGCGGTCGCGGGGGCGCTGGATTTCCGGCTGGGATCAAGTGGAACACGGTGATGCTCGCGCAGGCGGAGCAGAAATACGTGGTCTGCAATGCCGACGAGGGCGATTCCGGGACGTTCGCCGACCGTATGATGATGGAAGGCGACCCCTTCAACCTCATCGAGGGTATGACCATCGCTGGCGTTGCGACGGGCGCTACCCGCGGTTATATCTACCTTCGCTCCGAATATCCGCAGGCCTTCGCGACCCTCAAGGAGGCGATCGCCAATGGCATCAAGGCCGGCGTGCTCGGCGAGAACGTGATGAATTCCGGTAAGGCCTTCCACTTGGAAGTCCGCCTCGGAGCTGGCGCCTACATCTGCGGTGAGGAGACATCGCTTCTCGAGAGTCTGGAGGGTCGCCGCGGCATTGTGCGTGCCAAGCCGCCGATCCCCGCATTGAAGGGCTTTCTCGGCCGGCCGACACTCGTCAACAACGTGATGACCTTCACCGCCGTGCCCTACATCCTCAAGCATGGTGCGAAGGCCTACGCCGAGTACGGCATGGGTCGTTCGCTCGGAACCCTCGCGATCCAGCTGGCCGGCAACATCAAGTTTGGCGGCTTGATCGAGTACGCCTTCGGCATCACGCTGCGCGAGATCATCGAGGATTTCGGCGGCGGTACGCAGAGCGGACGTCCAGTTCGCGCGGTGCAAGTGGGTGGCCCCCTTGGGGCCTACTTCCCCGACCACCTCCTCGATACGCCTCTCGATTATGAAGCGATGGCGGCCAATAAGGGCCTCGTCGGTCACGGAGGGATCGTCGTCTTCGACGACACCGTCGACATGGCCAAGCAGGCGCGGTTCGCGTTCGAGTTCTGCGCTGTCGAATCCTGCGGCAAGTGCACGCCCTGCCGGATCGGAGCGACCCGCGGCGTCGAGACCATGGACAAGGTCATCGCCGGCATCCGGCCGACCGAGAACCTCGCCGTCGTCGCAGACCTTTGCGACGTGATGACCGACGGATCTCTCTGCGCCATGGGCGGCCTGACGCCGATGCCCGTCATGAGCGCGATCACCCACTTCCCCGAGGATTTCCAGCAGCGCGGGCCCATGTCCGTTGCGGCCGAGTAAGGAGGCGCGATCCATGGCCCTCATCAAAGAGATCGACTACGGTACACCGATCCGCATTTCGGATCAGACCGTGACGCTGACCATCGACGGGATGAGCGTGACGGTGCCGGCGGGAACGTCAGTGATGGCGGCGGCGATGCATGCCGGCACACAGATCCCCAAGCTCTGCGCCACCGATTCCCTGGAGGCCTTCGGCTCCTGCCGTCTCTGTCTCGTCGAGATCGAGGGACGCCGCGGCACGCCCGCCTCCTGCACCACGCCGGCCGAGAACGGCATGGTGGTCTCGACCCAGACCGACAAGCTCGCCAAGCTCCGCAAGGGTGTGATGGAGCTCTACATTTCCGACCACCCGCTCGACTGCCTGACCTGCGCCGCCAACGGTGATTGCGAATTGCAGGACATGGCGGGCGCGGTGGGCCTGCGCGACGTGCGCTACGGTTATGATGGGGCCAATCACGTCAAACCGACCTCCGAGCAGTACCTGCCCAAAGACACATCGAACCCGTATTTCACGTACGATCCATCGAAGTGCATCGTCTGCAACCGCTGCGTCCGCGCCTGCGAAGAGACGCAGGGCACTTTCGCCCTGACCATCTCCGGTCGCGGTTTCGACAGCCGCGTGGCCGCCGGCCCGACCGACTTCTTCAACTCCGAATGCGTGTCGTGCGGCGCCTGCGTGCAGGCCTGCCCGACCGCGACCCTTCAGGAGAAGTCGATCATCGAGCATGGCCAGCCAGACCATTCCGAGATCACCACCTGCGCCTATTGTGGTGTCGGCTGCTCGTTCAAGGCCGAGATGCAGGGCACCCGCATCGTCCGGATGGTGCCCTACAAGGGCGGCAAGGCGAACGAGGGCCATTCCTGTGTGAAGGGCCGGTTTGCCTACGGCTACGCCACACACAAGGACCGGATCACCAAGCCGATGATCCGCGAGAAGATCACCGATCCATGGCGCGAGGTGAGCTGGGAGGAGGCGATTGATCGCGCGGCCTCCGAGTTCAAACGCATTCAGGCGAAATATGGCAAGGATTCGGTCGGCGGCATAACCTCGTCCCGCTGCACTAACGAGGAGGCCTACCTCGTCCAGAAGCTGGTACGCGCCGCCTTTGGAAATAACAACGTCGACACCTGCGCCCGCGTCTGCCACTCGCCGACCGGTTACGGGCTGATGTCAACGCTCGGTACCTCGGCCGGTACGCAGGACTTCGCCTCCGTGGCGCATTCCGACGTGATCCTCGTCATCGGCGCCAACCCGACGGACGGCCATCCTGTCTTCGCCTCCCGCATGAAGAAGCGCCTGCGCGAGGGAGCCAAGCTCATCGTCGCCGATCCCCGCAAGATCGACCTCGTGAAGTCGCCGCACATCAAGGCGGACTTCCATCTGCCCCTGAAGCCCGGTTCGAACGTGGCCTTCATCAATGCGATGGCACATGTCATCGTCACGGAAGGCCTCGTCGACGAGGCTTATGTTCGCGAGCGCTGCGATCTCGGAGACTTCGAGGCCTGGGCCCGCTTCGTTGCCGACGAGCGCCATTCGCCGGAAGCTCAAGCCGCCTATACGGGCATCGACCCGGCCGAACTGCGGTCCGCCGCCCGCCTCTATGCGAAGGGCGGAGCCGCCGGCATCTACTACGGTCTCGGAGTCACCGAACACAGCCAGGGCTCGACCATGGTGATGGGCATGGCCAACATCGCCATGGCGACCGGCAACATTGGCATGCTCGGCGCCGGTGTGAATCCGCTGCGCGGCCAGAACAACGTGCAGGGCTCCTGCGACATGGGCTCGTTCCCGCACGAACTGCCGGGCTACCGGCACGTGTCGGACGATGCGACCCGCGAGACGTTCGAGGCCCTGTGGGGTGTGTCGCTCGATCAGTATCCGGGTCTGCGCATCACCAACATGCTCGACGAGGCCGTCGATGGCGCATTCAAGGGCATGTACATTCAGGGCGAGGACATCGCCCAGTCGGATCCCGATACGCACCACGTTACGGCCGGCCTGATGGCGATGGAATGCATCGTCATCCAGGACATCTTCCTGAACGAGACGGCGAAGTACGCACACGTCTTCCTACCGGGCGCCTCGTTCCTGGAGAAGGACGGCACCTTCACCAATGCCGAGCGTCGCATCTCCCGGGTGCGCAAGGTGATGCCGCCGCTCTCCGGCGTCGGGGACTGGGAGGGCACCATGCTGCTCTCCAATGCCCTGGGGTATCCGATGAACTACAGCCACCCCAGCGACATCATGGATGAGATCGCGTCCCTGACGCCGAGCTTCTCCGGCGTCAGCTTCGATAAGCTGGACGAGCTCGGCTCGATCCAGTGGCCCTGCAACGAGGCTGCCCCGACCGGCACGCCGATGATGCACGTTGACCGCTTCGTGCGCGGCCTCGGCAAATTCATGATCACCGAGTACGTGCCCACGGAAGAGCGGACGGGCCCGCGTTTCCCGCTGATCCTCACCACCGGCCGCATCCTGTCGCAGTACAACGTCGGCGCGCAGACCCGCCGAACAGAAAACTCGCGCTGGCACGAGGAGGACGTACTGGAGATCCACCCCTTCGATGCAGAGGTGCGTGGCATCGTCGACGGAGACCTCGTTGCGCTGGAAAGTCGCTCCGGCGACATAGCCTTGAAGGCGATTGTATCCGAACGCATGCAGCCTGGTGTGGTGTATACGACCTTCCACCACGCCAAGACCGGCGCCAACGTGATCACAACCGACTACTCGGATTGGGCGACCAACTGCCCCGAGTACAAGGTGACCGCGGTGCAGGTTCGGCGGACGAACCGCCCCTCCGATTGGCAGGCGCGGTTCTTCGAGGAAGATTTCTCGTTGACCCGGATTGCGACCCAGCTGAATGCGGCCGAATGACAAGACCAGCCTGACGGCGAATGAAGAGGACGCGGCGGTCGAGACCGCCCGCCGCGTCCCAACCTTGGTCGTCGCCTACGACCATCCGGAGCCGCGCAGCGGTACCCGGCCCCTGGCTGTCGAGATGCCGATCAACCTAGTCTACGGCACCGTACCCTACGCCGTCATGATGACCACGCCGGCCGACCTCGTAGATTTCGCCTACGGGTTCAGCTTGACGGAAGGCATCATCGCGGCCGCCGAAGAAATCCGCTCCGTTCAGGTCGAGACCGATTCGGCGGAGGGAGGCATGCGCCTTCTGGTCGATCTCGTGCCCGGCCGCCTACGGGAACACCTCGCACGCAAGCGCGCCATGTCGGGACGTACCGGCTGCGGCGTCTGCGGAATCGACGACCTCGCGTCGCTACCGAAGGCCGATGCACCTCTCCATGGTGCCGGCCGGGTCACCATCGCGGCGATCCAGCGGGCGCTGACGGCCATGGGCGACGCGCAGATCCTGAACGCGGAGACGCGGGCGGTCCATGCCGCGGCCTGGGCGAATCTCGACGGAGGCCTTGTGGCGCTTCGCGAAGATGTTGGGCGGCATAACGGCCTCGACAAGCTGATCGGCGCCCTGATCCGGCGCAACGCCGACCCGGCGGACGGCTTCATCGTTATCACCAGTCGCTGCTCCTTCGAGATGGTCGAGAAGGCAGCGAGTCTCGGCGCGACAGTGCTCGTCGCAATCTCCGCTCCAACCTCACTGGCGATCGATCGGGCGCGTCTCCATGGCATGACGCTGTGTGCCATCGCCCGCGCCGACACCCTGACAGTGTTCACCGGCCGCGAACGTCTCGACTTACCCGTACAGCCCTGACGCCACACGATTCCCGTTCTCTCGACAGAGTTTCCAAGCCCATGAGCGCCCTGACGTCCGACGATAAGCTGGTCCGCATGGCCAATCAGATCGCCACGTTCTTCCGCTCCTACCCGGACGAGGAAGCCGTGGCCGGCATTCATAAGCACATCGTGGCATTCTGGACGCCTAAGATGCGCAGAGCCCTCGAAGCCTATGGACCCATTTCAGACAGTGGCCTCGATCCCCTCGCGCTCAGAGCCCTTCAGGACACGCCAGTCGCCGACAGTCCCGTACGTGCCGCCACCCGCGACCCGCATCTCCAGGGCGCAGGCGCAAGCGACGCTGGTTGATCCCGCCTCGCGATTCCAACGAACGAAGGGCCGCGTGGTGCTGACCGCGCGGCCCCTCTTGTATCATATCCGTTCACGACGGCTTTCAGTCCCTCTCGGGCTCTTTCGTGGGGCCGGGGACGATCGTTGCACCACCAATTACCCTGATAGGTCGCTTGGCATCGGCTGGCACGTCCTTCCAGTTCTGCGCAAGCGCCTTCTCAGGTGGTGCCGGCTGCACCGAGGCTGGCGTCATGGCGGTGGCCGGGGCTTCAGCCTTCGGAGGTGTTGTAATCGCGACGGTCCCGGCCGCGGGGGCAGCTTCCGCCTTCGGCGAAGCAGGGGGCACATCGGACAGCTTCTGCGTTCCGGGCGTGCCGGCGGGTGGCGCCGCCTTGGGCGCAGGGGTGAGGCGAACGACTTTCCGAGGCGCTTCGGCCTTCAATTTTGACTCGGCTCCACGGGCATCGGGGTTCAGGCCCATGGGATTCCGATCAGCCGGCTCGGGCCGCGCCTGCGGACCGGTCCGCGTTCCGGGTTCCGATCGAGCTGCGAGATCCGAGCGCCCGGCAATCTCGGGGCGGATTGGGCGAGCCTGATCCTGCGGGAAGGGGATGTTCGCAGGCGGTATGATTCGCTCGGCCTCCCGGATTGGACGACGGGGAGCCTCGTCGTCTTCCGTCCAGCCATAGCCGGGGGCACGGCGCACGACTTGCGAGGGCGTATCGAGCGTTGTGTCCAGACGCTGGCGTCCTACGATTCGGCCGTCCCGGGCATCGACGAAAAGGCGAAGGCGATCGCCGTAGGGATTCGAGGCTTCGACAACATAGGCCCGGCCGTCGAAGTGCGGACGCGTGACATCCGTGAAACCGCGGTCATTCAGCCGCCAGACCACAGCACGCGGCGGGAGGAGCAGGTCGGGTTCGTAGGCGTATTGCGCCTGCGCGGCACCGATCGCCGACATTATCGCGACATGGGCCAGGATACCGGCCGACAGGGCGCGGAACGAGGCGAATGCACGAATGGGCTTCCTGCGAGACGAAACCATCGCTGCGATATCCAGAGAAGGGTGGGTGCGGAGGCCTGCTGTTCGCGCAGGTCCTCCGCTCCAAGGTCCGCCGGGATTTGGGACGATCCCCGCACGCCGCTTGTGCTTGGCCCTCCGTGTAGACAGACTGAATGGGGCGACATTGCGAAGCTGCTATCTGGGTGCCTCGTCGATGGATCTCTGGTGTTCCAGCGGTCTGCGAGGCTGCGGCAACAAAGCCACCAGCACGATGGAACCATGCGCCGGAAAACCGCAGCGTGCCGCTGGTCACGCCCTTGCTGGAGCGGTTAAAATCTGTCACTTTCCGTCGGTAGGACAGTAAAGCTGTCCCATTCCCGGCAGAGTGCCTGTCTGGGTGGCTGTGAGGATCTCGCTCAGGTGACGTTGCCGGCGACCAAACGAGATTCGAAGCCGGCCGCCATTGCGGCGATCCGGGCCCGCACGGCTTGAAACCAAGCCGGCGTCGAGCCCGCGAGTTGCGGGCGCTTCCTGACCGAAGAACCCGCCCAGAGCCGACGCTGTCGAGAGACAAAACCCGGACGCCCCGCAGGCTCTGGGCATGAAACATGCTCGCATGCGGGCAGGTCGGAGGCGAAAGATGGTGGACGTGGTCGCATCTTCTGAGTTCGAGGCGCTGCAGGCGTCGGTTCCCGCGATGCGTGACGGAACCGCACCGCTGATCGTACGCGACCGCGCGCTCCCGAAAGCCCAGGGGCTCTATGACCCTGCGCGCGAGAGCGATGCCTGCGGCGTGGGCTTCGTCGCAGACATGCACGACCGGCGGACGCATGCCATCGTCCAGCAGGGTCTGCAAATCCTGAAGAACCTCGATCATCGGGGTGCCGTCGGCGCAGACCCGAAGATGGGCGATGGCTGCGGAATCCTGGTTCAGATCCCCCATGCCTTTTTCAAGGCCGAGTGCGAGGCTCTTGGGATCATTCTGCCTGAGCCCGGACATTACGGGGTCGGCCAATTCTTCATGCCGAAGGATGCCGAGGCGCGCCGCATCGTCGAGGAGATCGTCGAGAAGGCCTTGGCTGACGAGGGGCTGCCCTTCCTTGGCTGGCGCGACGTGCCTGTCGATCCGAGCGATCTCGGCGTGATGGTCAAGGAGACAGAGCCGTGCCATCGGCAGATCTTCATCGGCCGCCCTGGGACCGTGTCGGACGAGGATGCCTTCGAGCGTCGCCTGTTCACCGCCCGCAAGGTGATCTCGAACAAGGTCTATGGCCTTAAGGACGAGCGCGCGAGCACCTACTATCCTGTGTCGCTCTCAACCCGTACCATCGTCTACAAGGGCATGGTTCTGGTCGATCAGCTCGGCGAATACTACCGCGACTTGCAGGACGAGCGCTTTGTTTCGGGACTCGCCCTGGTGCACCAGCGCTTCGCCACCAATACGTTCCCGACCTGGCGCCTGTCGCACCCCTACCGGATGGTCGCGCATAACGGCGAGATCAACACGCTGCGCGGTAACGTGAACTGGATGGCGGCGCGCCAAGCGAGCGTCGATTCGGAGCTGTTCGGCAACGACATCTCAAAGCTCTGGCCGATCTCCTACGAGGGCCAGTCCGATACCGCATGCTTCGACAACGCTCTCGAGTTCCTCGTCCAGGGTGGCTATTCTCTCGCCCATGCCATGATGATGCTGATCCCGGAAGCCTGGGCCGGCAATCCGTTGATGAGCGAGGAGCGCCGTGCGTTCTACGAGTATCACGCCGCCCTGATGGAGCCGTGGGACGGCCCTGCGGCCGTCTGCTTCACTGACGGCCGCCAGATCGGCGCGACGCTGGACCGCAACGGTCTTCGCCCGGCCCGCTACCTGGTTACCGACGACGGGCTGGTGGTGTTGGCGTCCGAGATGGGCGTTCTGCCGATTCCGGATGAGAAGATCGTCGAGTCCTGGCGTCTGCAGCCTGGCCGGATGCTGCTCATCGACCTTGAGAAGGGCCGCATCGTCTCCGACGAAGAGATCAAGAGCGAGCTTGCCGCTGCCCATCCCTATGCCGAGTGGGTCAAGAACACCCAGATCGTCCTCGAGGATCTGAAGCCTGTGATCCCACGCGCCTCGCGCTCGGACGTATCGCTCCTCGATCGCCAGCAGGCCTTCGGCTACAGCCAGGAGGATCTCAAGCTCCTCATGGCGCCCATGGCCGTGACCGGCCAGGAGGCCGTCGGCTCCATGGGCACCGACACACCGCTCTCGGCGCTGTCGGACAAGCCGAAGTCCCTCTACTCCTACTTCAAGCAGAACTTCGCGCAGGTGACGAATCCGCCGATCGACCCGATCCGCGAGGAGGCCGTGATGAGCCTCGTCTCGTTCATCGGTCCGCGCCCAAACCTGCTCGACATGGAGGGAGCTTCCCGCAAGAAGCGCCTCGAGGTCCGTCAGCCGATCCTGACCAACGGTGACCTCGAGAAGATCCGTTCGATCTCGCACTTCGAGGATCGTTTCGACACCAAGACCCTCGACATGACCTTCCCGGCCGAGACCGGTGCGGCGGCCATGGAGGGTGCGGTCGACCGCTTGTGCGACCGGGCTGAGGTCGCCGTGCGCGGCGGCTACAACATCATCATTCTGTCGGATCGTGGTGTCGGGCCGGATCGCATCGCGATCCCTGCGCTGCTCGCAACCGCCGCCGTGCACAACTACCTGATCCGCAAGGGGCTTCGCACGTCGGTAGGCCTTGTGGTTGAATCGGGGGAGCCGCGCGAGGTACACCACTTCGCGTGTCTGGCCGGCTACGGCGCTGAGGCGATCAATCCCTACCTCGCCTTCGAGACACTGATTGCAATGAAGGACGAGTTCCCGCCGGATCTGACGCCGGACGAGATCGTCTACCGATACATCAAGTCGATCGATAAGGGTCTGCTCAAGGTCATGTCCAAGATGGGCATCTCGACCTACCAGTCCTATTGTGGTGCGCAGATCTTCGATGCAATCGGCCTGAATTCGTCCTTTGTCGCCCGCGATTTCTTCGGAACTGCGACGACGATCGAGGGCATCGGCATGGCCGAGGTCGCACAGGAGACCGCGCGGCGTCACGCCGACGCCTTCGGTGACTCGCCGATCTACCGCACTGCACTCGATGTCGGCGGCGAGTATGCCTACCGCCTGCGTGGCGAGAGCCACACTTGGACGCCCGACTCCGTCGCGACGCTCCAGCACGCGGTGCGCCTCGGCCTACCCGATCGCTACCGGGAATATGCGCGCCTAGTGAACGAGCAGGAGAACCACCTCAAGACCATCCGTGGCTTGTTTCGGATCAAGCAGGCGGCCGAGATCGGACGTGCGCCGGTCGACATCGATCAGGTCGAGCCGGCGGCCGACATCGTCAAGCGCTTCGCGACGGGCGCCATGTCCTACGGGTCTATTTCGAAGGAGGCGCACGAAACCCTCGCGATCGCGGTGAACTCGTTCGGCGGACGCTCGAATTCAGGTGAGGGCGGCGAGGAGGTCGAGCGCTTCAAGCCGATGGCGGATGGGCGCTCGCGCCGTTCGGCCATCAAGCAGGTGGCCTCAGGCCGCTTCGGCGTCACCACGGAATACCTCGTGAATTCCGACATGATGCAGATCAAGGTCGCGCAGGGCGCCAAGCCGGGCGAGGGTGGCCAGTTGCCCGGCCATAAGGTCGACGCCAAGATCGCCAAGGTTCGTTACGCGACACCGGGAGTCGGCCTGATCTCGCCACCGCCGCATCACGATATCTACTCGATCGAGGATCTCGCTCAGCTGATCTTCGACCTGAAGAACGTGAATCCCGAGGCAGATGTCTCGGTGAAGCTTGTGTCCGAAGTCGGCGTCGGCACGGTCGCCACCGGTGTCGCGAAGGCACGCGCCGATCACATCACAATCTCTGGCTTCGATGGTGGTACCGGCGCCGCGCCGTTGACCTCTATCAAGCATGCGGGCGGTCCCTGGGAGACGGGCCTTGCCGAGACCCAACAGACCTTGGTTCTCAGCCACCTGCGGGGGCGCGTCGTCCTGCAAGCCGACGGCGGTATCCGCACGGGTCGCGACGTGCTGATCGCGGCCCTGCTCGGAGCCGATCAATTCGGCTTCTCGACCGCGCCGCTGATCGCGGCCGGCTGCATCATGATGCGCAAGTGCCACCTGAACACCTGCCCGGTGGGCGTGGCGACACAGGATCCCGTCCTGCGCAAGCGTTTCAAGGGTACGCCCGAGCACGTGATCAACTACTTCTTCTTCGTAGCTGAGGAGCTGCGCGAGTTGATGGCATCCATGGGCTACACCAAGCTCGAGGATCTCATCGGCCGGGCCGATCTCCTCGATACGTTGGAGGTCATCAATCACTGGAAGGCGCGTGGCCTCGACTTCTCGAAGCTGTTCCACCGTCCAGAGGTGCCCGAGCATGTCGCGATCCGGCATACCGAAAAGCAGAAGCATCCGATCGATACGGTTCTCGATCGCCGCCTGATCGCAGGCGCGCAGTCGGCCCTCGACGGCGGTGAGCCAGTGGTGGTGCGGGACGACATCAGGAACTCGGATCGTACGGCTGGCGCCATGCTCTCCGGAGCTGTGGCCAAGCGGTACGGCCACGAGGGTCTGCCCGACGATACCATCCGGGTGGAGCTGTCCGGTACGGCCGGCCAGAGCTTCGGCGCCTGGCTCGCAGCCGGCGTGACATTGCTTCTGACCGGCCACGCCAACGACTACGTCGGCAAGGGCCTGTCGGGCGGCAAGCTGATCATCCGTCCGTCTGACGCCCTGCGGGCGCCAGGCTCGCACACCATCATGGCCGGTAACACCGTGCTGTATGGAGCGATTGCCGGCGAGGCGTACATCCGCGGGTCGGCTGGCGAGCGTTTCGCCGTCCGCAACTCGGGCGCCATCGCGGTGGTCGAGGGCATGGGCGACCACGGCTGTGAGTACATGACTGGCGGCGTGGTGGTGTCGATCGGCGAGACTGGGCGCAACTTCGCGGCAGGCATGTCCGGCGGTATCGCCTACGTCCTCGATGAGGACGGCTCATTCTCGGCGCGCTGTAACCTGTCCATGGTCGATCTAGAACCCGTCGAGGAGGAGGACGACCTGATGCGGCGCTTCCACCAGGACGGCGACCTCGAGACCAAGGGCCGCGTGGATATCCTGGCCGACATGTCGGGACACGACGAGGAACGCCTGTCTCAGCTCATCACCAATCACCTGAAATACACGGGCTCCCCGCGCGCCAAGGCGATCCTCGATGATTGGGCCGGCTACCGCACCAAGTTCGTCAAGGTGATGCCGGTGGAGTACCGGCGCGCCCTCCGCGAAATGGAGATGGCGCGGATGCCGGTGGCGGCCGAATAAGCGCGCGCCGACGGACATTCTATCGTGACAGCACCCGGCTATAGTCGAAGCCGGGCGTTTCACGGGTCATCCCTCTAAGATGGCTGAAAGATAATGCGGACCGGCTGTGTAGCCGGCTTGGCGATGGAAGCGGAACAGGCTGATGCGGCCGCCTTCCGCGCGACGGATCAGACAGACTCGCGAAAGACGGTCAGACGATGGGCAAGGTCACGGGTTTCCTCGAATTCGACCGGCAGGAGCAGAAGTATCAGCTCGCCGCCGATCGCGTGCGCCACTTCCGCGAGTTCACGCTGCCGCTCGACGAGCACGATCTCAAGAAGCAGGCCGCCCGTTGCATGGATTGCGGTATTCCGTTCTGTCACGGTCCGACGGGGTGCCCGGTTCATAACCAGATCCCGGACTGGAATGAGCTCGTCTACCAATCCGATTGGGAAGAGGCGGCCCGCAACCTCCATTCCACCAACAACTTCCCGGAATTCACCGGTCGCATCTGCCCAGCTCCCTGCGAGGAGGCGTGCACGCTAAATCTCGAGAACCAGCCGGTGGCGATCAAGACGATCGAGCAGGCGATCGCGGATCGCGCTTGGAACAACGGGTGGGTCAAGCCTGAGCCCGCCGACCATAAGACCGGGAAGAAAGTTGCGATCATTGGCTCCGGTCCGGCCGGGCTCGCGGCTGCGCAGCAACTGGCCCGTGTCGGGCACGACGTTCATGTCTTCGAGCGCGAGCCGAAGGCGGGTGGTCTACTCCGCTACGGCATCCCCGACTTCAAGATGGAGAAGCGCCACATCGATCGGCGCGTGAAGCAGATGGAAGGTGAGGGCGTCCGGTTTCACTACGGTGTGAATGTCGGCGTCAACAGGCAGCTCGATGAACTGACCGCCGAGTTCGACGCGGTGCTGTTCGCCGGTGGTGCCGAGGATCCGCGCAACCCGCAGCTACCAGGTCAGGACCTTGAGGGCGTCCACTACGCCATGCCCTTCCTGGTCCAGTCCAACCGCCGCGTCGGGGCCGAGCCGATGCCGGGGAACGGCGAGGCTCCCATTCTTGCGACCGCGAAGAACGTCGTCGTCATCGGCGGCGGCGATACGGCGTCCGATTGCGTCGGGACCTCCTTCCGCCAGGGCGCCTTGTCGGTGACTCAGCTTGACATCCGGCCGCGCCCTCCGGAGCGTGAAGACAAGCTCTCGGTTTGGCCGTACTGGCCGACCAAGATGCGGACGTCTTCCAGCCAGGCCGAGGGCGCCGAACGCGAGTTTCAAGCCGCGACGCTTCGGCTTGAGGGCAAGAAGGGTAAGCTGACTGGTGTGGTCTGCACACGCGTCGACGAGAAGCGCCAGCCAATCCCGGGTGGCGAGTTCACGCTGCCTGCCGATCTCGTGTTCTTGGCGATCGGCTTCGCAGGCTCGATCCGCAAGGGCCTTCTGGAAGAGTCCGGCGTCGTTATGGACAAGCGCGGCAATGTCACGGCGAACGAGCTCGACTACCGTACCTCGAACGAAAAGATCTACGCGGCGGGCGACATGCGTCGAGGACAGTCCCTTGTGGTCTGGGCAATCCGCGAGGGACGCCAAGCAGCGCGTTCGATCGACGAGGCCCTGATGGGTGCGAGCATCCTGCCGCGCTGAGGGTCATGCCGGGCCGGATTGCGACGTCTTGCCGTCGCAGTCCGGAACACGCCGGGTCCGCGCATCATTGCTGTCCTGACACCCAAGATGTCGGGACACGCGCATGACCGAACCGATGGCCGAACCCAAAATCGAACCCTATGACGGCCCGGCGGGAGGCTGGGGTTCTGCGAGTTCCCTGGCTGAAATTCTGACGCGCGAACAGATCCCGGTTTCGGGCGCAGCTCTGCTGATGAAGCAGAACAAGCCGGAAGGCTTCATGTGCGTCTCGTGCGCTTGGTCGAAGCCGGCTAAGCCTAGCACATTCGAGTATTGCGAGAACGGGGCGAAGGCGACGGTCTGGGAGCAAACCGCCAAACGGATCGGACCCGAATTCTTTCAGCGTCACACTGTAACAGAGCTTCTCACCTGGACAGATTATGCCCTTGAGGAAAAGGGGCGCCTGACCCATCCGCTCCGCTATGATCTAAACAGCGACCGCTACGTGGCTGTTTCGTGGGAAGATGCCTTCGCGGAGATTGGGCACGAGTTGCGCGCCTTCGATCCGAACGCAGTAATCTACTACACTTCCGGACGCGCTTCCCTCGAGACATCTTACATGTATGCGCTGATGGCGCGGATGCATGGCACGAACAACCTGCCCGACTCTTCGAACATGTGCCATGAGCCGACTTCAGTCGGCCTGAAATCATCGATTGGATCGCCGGTCGGTACGACGATCCTTGAGGATTTCGAATCGACCGATTTGATCCTGTTCTTCGGACAGAACGTCGGTTCCAACGCCCCACGCATGCTGCACCCTCTTCAAGAGGCGCGTAGGCGACGCGTTCCGATCATCACGTTCAACCCACTGAGGGAGCGCGGCCTGGAGCGCTTCACGAACCCGCAATCACCGACCGAGATGCTGACGCGCAGCTCTACTGAGATCTCGACGCAGTATCATCAGGTCAAGGCGGGCGGGGACCTCGCGGCAATCACTGGCATGTGCAAGGTTCTGATCGCCGCGGACCGCGAGGCGATACAGGTTGGTCGTCCGCGTATTCTCGACGTCGATTTCATCGCCGAGCACACCCATGGCTTCGAGGCGTTCGTTGCTTTCTGTGACTCTCAGTCCTGGGCGGACATCGGGGCACGCTCGGGGCTGACCCGCGAGGCGCTGGAGGCAGCCGCCACAGTCTATGCGCGAGCTCGTTCGGTCGTCGCAGTCTACGGCATGGGTCTGACTCAGCATCGCCGTGGCACCCAGGGCGTCCAGATGCTCGTGAATCTTATGCTTCTGCGCGGCAATGTCGGTCGTCCCGGGGCTGGGCTCTGTCCAGTCCGCGGGCATTCCAACGTCCAGGGACAGCGGACCGTGGGCATCACGGAGAAGCCGGAATTAGCGCCCCTCGACAAACTCAAGGAACTCTACGGTTTCGAGCCACCGCGGGAGAAGGGTCGCAACACCGTCGAGGCTTGCGAAGGGATCCTTGCGGGTGAGGTGAAGGCGTTTATCGGTCTCGGCGGCAACTTCGTGCGCGCCGTACCCGACACTGTGCGTATGGAGGAGGCTTGGAGTAGGTTGCGCCTGTCGGTGCAAATTTCGACAAAGCTGAATCGCTCGCACCTCGTCCATGGTGCCGTGTCTTACATCCTGCCCTGCCTTGGCCGGATCGAGGTCGACGTCCAGGCAAGCGGCCCCCAGGCAGTTTCGATGGAGGATTCTACCTCCTGTTTCCACGGTTCCCGCGGACAGACCAAGCCGGTTAGCGATCAGGTTCGCTCCGAGCCGTGGATCGTTGCTGAGATGGCGAAGGCTTTGCTACCGCCGAACCCAAGGGTCGACTGGGACGGTTGGGTTGGCGACTATGGCCGGGTTCGGGATGCGATCGAGGCAACCTACCCGGAGGTCTTCCACGACCTGAACGGGCGAATGTTCCAGCCCGGGGGCCTCCACAAGCCGCTCGCGGCACGAGACCGCAAATGGGAGACCGAAACCGGTAAGGCCAACTTCACCGTGCCCGGTGGTCTCGAGGTAGATCCAGACATGTGTAGCGATCGCCGCGATGTGCTCGACCTGATCACCCTGCGTTCAAACGATCAGTTCAACACGACGATCTACGGCTACGATGACCGCTTTCGCGGCGTGAAAGGTACGAGGCTGGTTCTCTTCATGAACGGCAACGATATGGAACGTCTCGGACTTGCCGACGGAGAGACGGTGGATCTCTCAGCCGACGCCGATGACGAGTTCCTGCGGGAGGTGAGCGGCCTGCGGGTTATCCAGTACGGTATCCCGCAAGGGAACGTTGGGGGCTACTACCCTGAGCTCAACGCGCTCATTCCGCTTTGGCATTACGACGAGCAGGCCAAGACACCTGCCGCCAAGGCGATCCCGGTGCGGATTCGAAAGGGAACGCCGATCGCGCTCGCCGATTGACGCCGGCTGCTTTTCCGGCGCCGGTCCCCTCGACGGCCGGCGCCGATGACCCATAATCGACGGAATGGAACACTCCAACGACGCCTACGCCCGCCGCCAGATCGTCATTGACCGGATGCTCGCCGATGCGCTTCACCCCGCCTCGAACGAGCGGAGCCCAAGTCATGACGGATTGCCGAAGGACATGAGGCTGGTAGTCGATGTCCTTCTGGCCAAAGCCGAGGCACAACGCCAACGTCGTCTGACCTACGAGGATCTGGAGGAAGCGTTGCCGCAACGGGATGTCACGGCAGAAGACCTTGCGGCGATCTTCTGGATCCTGTCGGAACACGGCATTGCCATTGAGGACAGCGATCCGGCCGGGGACTGATGGAACAAAAATTTTATCTGGGTTCGACGAACGAGCTTTCCAATCCAGTTTCTCGCGCGTGCCAGGAATAGCAGCTACAGCCCCGCATCTCTCGCCTCTGTCGAAGAACCGCTCTATAAGCCGCGCTTCTCCGCGCGGCCCTCCGTCGTGCGGAGCCGACCGAAAGGCGGAACGGAGACGATTATGGGCGAGCGTTGGACACCGAAGACCTGGCGAAACCTGCCGATCCAGCAGGTGCCTGCCTATCCGGATGCCGCCGCCCTGGAGTCGGTCGAGGCCCAACTCGCTAGCTTTCCGCCGCTCGTGTTTGCAGGTGAGGCCCGCAAGTTGAAGTCGGCTCTAGCCCGAGTGTCGACCGGCGAAGCGTTCTTGCTTCAAGGGGGGGATTGTGCCGAGAGCT
Source organism: Methylobacterium sp. BI1 (assembly GCF_056680125.1). NCBI lineage: Bacteria > Pseudomonadati > Pseudomonadota > Alphaproteobacteria > Hyphomicrobiales > Methylobacteriaceae > Methylobacterium > Methylobacterium sp. BI1. The sequence continues at coordinate 1,526,578 of NZ_CM155267.1, forward strand.
TCGACGAGCATTCGGCCGACAACATCCGCGACTTCTTCCGGGTGTTCCTACAGATGGCTCTCGTTCTGACCTTCGCAGGCGGTTCACCCGTGGTGAAGGTGGGTCGGATCGCAGGCCAATTCGCGAAGCCCCGTTCCTCACCGAACGAGACACTGAACGGAGTAACCCTCCCGAGCTATCGCGGCGATATCGTCAACGGGCTGACCTTCACGGAGGAAGCGCGGGTGCCCGACCCGCGCCGGCAACTCGAAGCGTATCGCCAGTCGGCTGCAACGCTCAACCTGCTGCGCGCTTTCGCGACCGGCGGATACGCCAATCTCGAGAATTCCCATCGGTGGATGCTCGGTTTCGTGAAGGATTCGCCGCAATCCTCGCGCTACGCCGATTGTGCCGAGCGGATGACCGAAACCCTCGATTTCATGCGGGCCATCGGGATCAATCCAGAGACGCACCAGGAGGTCCGCACAACGGATTTCTACACCAGCCACGAAGCCCTGCTCCTGGGCTACGAGGAGGCGCTGACCCGCGTCGATTCGACGAGTGGCGACTGGTACGCAACGTCGGGCCACATGCTCTGGATCGGTGATCGGACCCGCCAGCCGGATCACGCGCACGTCGAATATGCGCGCGGCATCAAGAACCCGATCGGTCTCAAGTGCGGTCCGTCGATGACGGCCGAGGGTTTGATCCAACTCGTGGATCAGTTGAACCCGTCTAACGAGGCGGGACGCCTGACGCTGATCTGTCGCTTCGGTGCCGAGACGGTGGGTGACCACCTTCCCGGGCTAATCCGAGCTGTCGAGCGCGAGGGCCGTAAGGTGGTGTGGGTCTGTGATCCGATGCATGGCAACACGATCTCGGCTGGCGGTTTCAAAACGCGTCCGTTCGAGCGTGTGATGCTGGAGATCGAAGGATTCTTCGGGGTCCACCGTGCCGAAGGGACCATTGCGGGCGGTATCCACCTGGAGATGACCGGCAAAGACGTGACAGAGTGCACCGGCGGCGCCCGGGCGCTCACGGCCGAAGATCTGCGCGATCGCTATCACACCTACTGCGATCCGCGCCTGAACGCCGAACAAGCCTTAGAAGTGGCGTTCCTCACGGCGGAACTCGTGAAGCGTGAGCGCTCGGCGATCGAACGCCCCCGCCTCGACGCTGCCGAGTAGCGCACCACTCACCGAACGACGTCGGAGAAGCCGATCAAGCTTTTCCGATGTCCCGTTTTTAGGCCTGGGAACCAGGTTGCAGCATCGCGTTCCCGAAATGCTGCACAAGGCTCAATTCTAGTTTGCCAGTCATCCCTGACAGGATCGACAACGCTTCGCGTGGGGGCATCGGCTTCTTGTAGGATCGGCGCTCCGTCAACGCCGCGTAGATGTCGCAGATTGTCAGCAGCCGCACGGTGTCGCTGATTTCTGAACCCACGAGACCATCGGGATAGCCGGATCCATCCAGCATCTCATGATGGTGACGCACGGCGCCCAGGGTGGCTGCGTCACACCCGCTTTCGCGCAGGATGTCGTAACCGATGACCGGATGGCGGCGCATGATGACCAGTTCATCCGCGTCGAGGCGCCCGGGCTTGTTCAGGATCTTGAGCGGAATTTGCGCCTTGCCGACATCGTGCAGGAGGGCGGCGCGGACGAAATGTTCGCGATCTTCCGTGCGAAAGCCAAGGTGCAACACGAACTGAGCCGCCACTCCTGCAACGAGAAGACAATGCTGGTACGTGGCATCGTCATGTGTCCACACCGTCTCAAGCCAACGGGTCAGACCGCCTTCTTTCACCGCAGCAAGAATCGGATCCAGCCCCGCATCAACCTGTGCGAGGGAGATCGGGCCGCCTCCCCGGACTCCGTCAAAGAGACCGTTGAGAATTTCCTTGGCGCGCGTGACGTTTTGTATGACCGGCTGCGTGGCAAGGTCCGGCTTCTCCAGCTTCATCTCCGCCTCGAGTGCCTGAACGACGAGATGCGGCGCAGTATATGCGGGGAAGCAGATGGTAGCGCCGAGGTTGCGGGCCTGCCGCAGATCGTGGTCGGTCGTCGAGCGTAGGAGGCAGATCACCGGCATGTCGGGTATCTTGCCGTGGTGTAGGAAGCTACGAAGGCGGCTCACCGACTCCCGGCGGCTCAACGTCAAATCGGATACGATTGCGCGCGGCTGTACGCTCGCAGGGTGATCGTCACCCGCGGCAATAACCTCGCAGGGTCCGATCGTTCTGATAAGAGTTTCTAGGGACGCGCTTCGATCTGGACGATCGGTAAGCAGGTAAATGGCTCCTTGCGCCATGACGTGCAGGCTTCCTCCAACGACCTAGATCATTTGTCCCGACCATGAAAGTAAATAAAATATCAATATTTAATATTATATTCTACCTTATTCAGAATTTTTATTTCCATATTAGTAAGATTGCAACGGCCCTCTTAGCTAGAAAATTTATCCTAAGGGTTTTTGGTGGCAGAAATCGAGTGAGAGAAATTCGTCATCTGATAAGGTTCAGAGGCGGTAGCACAGTCCAATAATGACCAATAAGTGTTCTCAGACCGTAAACCGCGTTCAAGAAACATTACAGATACAAATCATCGCAGTTGGTTTCCAACGATCAGGCCTCGCAGTCAGCGAGGCGACTTTAGGTTGCAGCCCCACCGTTCGATAAAAAGAGTATTCACCGCTGAGCTTCCTTGCTCGCTTGCGGTCCGCAACAACCGCTCACCGATCTACGTGCCGATTTGATAATTTAAACAGAAAACTGCCAAATCTGTAAAATTACATCGGATAAATTATCCATAAGTGAATAATACATATATGTGAAAGCAATATTCAAAGTTTTCAATATGGACAATATCGAGTAGTATATTTATTTTATCGAAAATACTTTTCGAATTTTATCTCCGCTATTGAGAAGTACTATTTAGAGAGTTTATTTTATTTTGTAAAATTATACATCGGAGTGGATAATCTCTACGTATATGTCTTTACCGAGCGTTATTTTTGCACTTAAGGATGATCGGATAATAAAACTTCGGATCCGCGCTCCAGTATCCGAGGAGGCGCCTAGAACGAAACTTCGTCGCCACAACTCAGTCAGTTGAATTTTTTCGCGGCTCGCCCGGGAAAGTGGTGGTACACCAAATACGAATCTTCCCGTTTGTTCACGCTACGTTGTGGTTCGCCATGGCCATCTCTCACCTGCCTGCATCCCCGTGGTGCGGGAGTCCACGGCTTGGATGATGCCAATCCGGCGCTTCGATCCCTCGAACATCGTGACCCGCATCCTGTGAAGATCGCTATCCTCGCGCATCTCAAATTCCCGATCGCGCAGCCGTTCTCGGGAGGATTGGAGATGCACACGCATCTACTTGCGTCCGCCCTGCAGGCTCGTGGCCACGATGTCACGCTCTACGCCTCCGAGGGGTCGCAGGGTGATTTTCGAGTTATCGCCGTCTGCCCCCCCACCGGCTGCGCGTTCGATGATGTTTCGGAGGCGCGAATCGATGCAGCCGAGCATTCCGCTTACGTCAGAATCATGGATGCGGTCGTGACCGGCGGCTACGATTTCGTCCACAACAACAGCCTTCACTTCCTGCCCCTGCTTCGAGCTGGTGAACTCGCCGTTCCGATGGTGACGGCGCTGCATACGCCGCCCTTCGAGCCTTTCGTCCGTGGTGTTCGGGCACGGGCGCGGGACATGACATTTGCAGCCGTCTCGCCGTCCCTCGCTCGAGAATGGCACGACCTGATCGGCGATCCGCAGGTCATCGGCAATGGCATCGATCTCACGGCGTTTGCCTATGCCGCTGATCCTGAGGGCGAACCGCATGCGATTTGGATGGGCCGGCTCGTTCCCGAAAAGGGCCCTCATCTGGCCATTGACGCGGCACGCGCCGCTGGCCTCCCCCTGAAGTTTGCGGGTCCGCGTTCCAATCCGGCGTATTGGGACAACGAGATTGCGCCGCGCCTCGGCGACGATGTGACGTATCTCGGGCATCTGGGACATGAGGCACTCGCGGCTCAGGTCGCCAAAGCTCATGTGGCTCTCTGTACGCCGCGCTGGGAAGAGCCGTTCGGGCTGGTTCTCGCTGAATTTTTAGCCTGTGGGACACCAGTGGCGGCGTTTCGGCGCGGTGCGATCCCCGACATCCTCGATGGCTCCTGTGGGGTCCTGGCGGCGGCGGACGATGTCGCCGATCTCGGCCGCGCCGTCACGCAGGCCATCGGTCTCTCCCGGGCCGATTGCCGGCGTCGGGCGGAGCAACTTTTCAATGCCGATACCATGACCGATCAGTACGAAGCCCTCTACGCGCTCGAGCTCCAGCGGGCAGCCAACACCGCGGTGACTGCCCGGGTCAGCAATGCGTGAGCCGGATCTTACCCTCGGTCGGGTGGTCGTCTGTGTGCCCGCTCGGAACGAATCCGAAGCGCTGCCGCGCCTGATACGGTCACTCGACCGCCAACACGGTATCGGGGATGGTGCGCGCCTGCGCGTCGTCGTTCTCGCCAACAATTGCACCGATGATACGGTGGCGACCCTGCATGGGATGGAACGGAACGCGGAGATTCCAAACCTTACCCTGCGGATCATAGAAGCGACGATCGCCTCACCCGATGCGCATGTCGGCACCGCGCGGCGCCGGGCCCTCGATGCCGGCGCTGCCTGGCTGGATCAGGAGGGCGTCGCCGAGGGTGTCCTCATCAGCACGGATGCCGACGCGGTCGCGCCCGCCGATTGGGTGATGGCAAATCTCCGAGCGTTGCGAAACGCCGAGTTGGTGGGCGGACGCCTCGTCCTTCACGGCGAGACGCCAGCGGACGACCCACGCCTCGCCGCGCTCCATGCGCGGATCGAGGACTACTGGGTGGCTGTGCGGCGCCTGGAAGAGGTCTTCGACCCGCCCACCCACGATCCAGCCCCCCGCCATGGCGATCATGTGGCCGCCAGTCTCGCCTTGCGTGCCGACCTCTATCGTCGCGTGGGTGGATTGCCGATGCTCCCCTGCGGCGAAGACAATGCCCTGGTTGCGCGGGTTCGCTGGCATGGCGGACGGGTCCGCCATTGCCCCGGCGTGTCCATCGCGGTTTCCGATCGAGGAACGGGCCGGGTAACTGGCGGGATGGCGACTGAGATGCTCCGCCGGACACGCGTGGCACAGGGCCTCGAAACCTACTGCCTTCCTCCGGCGGCACACTGGCGCGCATTGATCGAGCGTCGACGCAAGTTGGCGCGATGCTTCACGGACCCGGCAGGGACCGCTGCGGCCCTGAGCGCTATCGGTATTACCGACGCCGATCTCGCCGCCATCGATTGGCAGACCTGCCCGAACGGTATCGCACTCGTCGAGCGGGTCGAGGCACAGGTGGGAGAGGGCATTCCCGAGGCGGTCCCGGTTCCGCTCGACGAAGCTCTCGCAGGTCTCCGCGCGATGTTGGTCGAGGCACAACCAGCTCCTGCCGCGCGGGTCGCATGAGCCGGCGCCCGATCGGCTATTACGTTCACCATCAGGGGGCCGGCCATTGGCAGCGTGCCTGCCTGATCGCGCGAGCACTTGATCGCCCGATGACGTTGATCGGAACGCTTTCCGACTTCGACCTCGCCACCGCACCGGGATCGATCCTCGATTTGCCCGACGATCGGGTGGCCGTTGAGTTCGACGGGCGGGACGGATCTGCTGAGCGACCGCAGGCCTTGCACTACGCTCCGGTGGGTGCTGACAACGTGCGCGCGCGAATGGGCCGTCTCGCAAACTGGATCACATCCGAAGATCCCACGATGATCGTCGTCGATGTGTCCGTAGAGATCGCGTTGTTCGCACGCCTGATGTCCGTGCCGACCCTGGTCGTCCGGCTCGCCGGGTCGCGCACGGACATGCCGCATCTCGAAGCCTTTCGCAGTGCTGAGCGGCTACTCGCGTTCTTCCCGCCGGAACTCGACTCCCCCGAGATGCCGGAATGGGTTCGCGCCAAGACCTTCTACGCCGGACTTCTCTCCGGAACGCCCGCATTAAACCGCCAGATGGATGCGGATGGATCGATCCTCGTCATCTATGGACGCGGCGGGACCGGTGGCCGCTGGGCGGATCTCGCAGCAGCCGCGACTGCGGTGCCGCAGCGGCACTGGCACGTTCTCGGTCCCGTCGACGGAACAAGAAGTGACGTCCCGGCGAACTTGCATCTTCATGGATGGGTCGCCGATCCGGCTCCCTATATCGCCCGGGCTTCCCTGGTGGTCGGCGGCGGAGGAGATGGGGTCGTCTCGGCGGTTTCGGCGGCGGGAAAGCGCTTCATATGCCTTCCCGAACCGCGAGCCTTCGACGAGCAGATCCAAAAATCGCATGCCCTCGCGGCAATGGGTGCGGCCCTCCATTGTGAGTCCTGGCCCGAACCGGCGGCGTGGCCGGGGGTCATCGCGGCTGCGGAACGGCTCGATCCGAGCGTGATCGGCGGTCTCACGCGGCCAGGCGCGATCGCGCACACCGGCGCCTTTATCGCCGAGTTGGCGGATCACCTGGACGCGCGCCGCCGTTAGGCGCCGACCTGTCAGAAAGGCCGGTCGGCGGGGAGCCGCGTCGCGGCAACCTCGTCGGCGCCCGGTTGGCGCAGAACGATGAGGCCATCGCGCCATCCCGCGTTGATGAGTCCGCGCTGCGCGAAGGCATCGAGCCATCCGTCCATCGGCCAGAGGCCGTGTCGCGTCCGGAAGCGCGTGGCGTTCCGGACGATGTCGGCGAAGTGCTGCAGCGGCGGGTCACAGGCGAGGTGGTGCTGGTGGAAGGCTTGGCCGCCGGCGCTGAATAGCACCGGAATTCCAAGCGCTTCGGCGCGAAACGCCAGGTCGGTATCTTCCGCCCCGTAGCCGTCGAAACCCTCATCGAAGCCGCCGAGGCGGTCGAAGGTCGTTGCCCGGACGCCGAAGGCGAGGGACCAGAACAGCCCGGCATTGTCGGACTGGGCGATGCCCTGAGTAGGGAACTGACGAACGGGATGGGCGTGTCCCACCGCGCGTAGTCCGGCCTCCGTCCAGCCCTCTCGGACGGCGCCAGCCGGCAGGTAGCGGATCTCGCAGCAGATCAGCCCGTCGGCTTCGGCTAGATCGGCGCTGAGGCTCGGCACGAGATCGGCAGAGGGTATACAATCCACATCGAGGAAGATCAGCCGCTCGGTCTCGGCGGCATGGCGCCCGGCGTTGCGCGCCCGCGCCAGGGGCAGGCCGTCGCTATCGAGGATGATCCGGCGGATCGGAAAGCCGTAATCGGGCAAGGGCTTAGGCTCGGCGCCCATTTCGACGATGACGCAGGCCTGCGGATGCGGGCCCCGCGCGACGCCTTCGAGCAGGCGGGCGAGATGGGCGTCGCGGCCCTTGTTGAGGGTGATGAGGGTGGTGTCGGCGATCATGGGGCGGGCGCGTCCATCGCGACGAAGATCTCGTAGGGGCCGGTGAAGCGCTCGACCATGGCCGGCTCCAGGCGAAAGCCGGTCGGGTCGTCGGAGATGAGATCGGTTGTCTGGGAGCGGTGGGCGCCGATCGCGGCGGCCTTCGTGGCGCGGTGGGCGCCGACATCGAGGCGCAGGCCGGTCGGATCGGGGCCGACCTCGGTGCCCTCCGGCAGGGTCCAACCCCAGACGGGATAAGCGAAAATTCGGATCTGTCCGAGGTGGGGCCGCGCGAGGCGGACGATGGCGGCGGCGGCCTGATGGTCGCAATGGGGGTCGTGGCCCCAGGTGACGCAGACGGCGCCGGCACCGGCGTCATGGGCGATGGCGGCGATTCGGGCCGCGGCTTCTTCGGCGACCGGGCCGGCGCTGGGGACCCCGGCATCGGGCAGGCGGAGAAAGGTCACGGCCTCCGGCGGAACGCTCAGTATACCAGCTGCGTCGACCGTCTCCGTTTCGCGTAGGTCGCGCAATTTTGCCGGCGGATAGAGTGTCGAGTGCGTGTGCGAGCCACAGCCGTCGCTGACGATGACGATACGGACCTCGCGACCCTGCGCCCGGGCCTCGGCCATGAGGCCGCCGCAGCCGAGGCTCTCGTCGTCGGGGTGGGGGGCCACCACAACGACGCCCTTGCCGCCCGTCAGGGCGTCGAGGTCGGCGACCGGCAGGCGTTCGGCGGCGGCGAGGAAGGCATCGGCATGCATGGGGGGGCTCGGCAGGGGCGTTGCAGAAACGCGAGCCTTCGCTTTAGCTGCCCCTGTCTGATCGATGTCTGAACGATCGGCCGGCGCCGGTCCGGCTACAGCGCGGTCTCGCTCTCCGCTGCGAAGGCGGCGATGCCGCCGGCGGTGGTGAGCCAGATTTCGTCGCGGTGGGCCGCGATGTGGGCGAGGGCGCGCCGCAGGGGCCGCAGGCGATGCGGTTGGCCGACGATGTAGGGATGGAGCGCGATGCCCATGACCAGGGGGGCCTGGCGCGACTGCTCCAGCATCTCGTCGAAGGCCTCGACGATGGCGTCGGCGAATTGCTGGCCGGTCTCCTTGCGGGCCACGATGGCGGGGATGTCGTTCAATTCCTGCGGGTAGGGCACAGCGAGGATCCGCCCGCCGTCGCGGGTGGAGAACCAGGTCGGCTGGTCGTCGTGGCACCAGTCGAGCAGGTAGGTGTAGCCCGCCTCGGCCAGGAGGTCAGGCGTCGAATGGCTCTGCGAGATCCACGGCCCGAGCCAGCCCTTCGGGGCCTTGCCCTCCTGGGCGGTCAGGATCGCGGTGGCTTCTGCGATGAGGGCCCGCTCCTCGGCTTCCGGCCGGTCGCCCTGGCGCTCGGTATTGGTGCGGCCGTGGCCGACGATCTCGTCGCCGCGCGCCCGGAAGGCCTCGATCAGGCCGGGACAATCGGCGTAGAGGCGGCTGTTGACGAGGACGCTCGCGGGCATCTCCAGGGCATCGAGGGTGTCCCTGATGCGCCAGGCGCCGACCCGGTTGCCCCAGTCGCGCCAAGCGTAGTTGAGCACGTCCGGCTGCGGGCCGCCCGGCGCGAGTTCGGCCCCGAGGCCACGGCCGAAATCGAAACCCTCGAGGTTGAGCCCGAGATAGACCGCGAGGCGCTTGCCCCCGGGCCAGTCGTAGACCGGCCGGTCGGGCAGGGCGCTGTAGGCGTAGCGGCCGTGATGCGGCGCGGACGTGTCGGTCATCGGGGGGCTCGGAAAGGGATTTCGGATCAGAATTCTGGAGGCGGATCAGGCGGGGTTCAGCAGGGCGGGCCTGCGCCGGGTCACCCATCGGGTCTCGGCATCGTAGGCGGCGCCGAGCTGCAGGCAGGCACGCTCGCCGTTGTTCGGCCCGACGATCTGGATGCCGGACGGCCGCCCGGCCGGATCGAAGCCCGCCGGCACGTTGAGGGCGGGCAGGCCGCTCATGGTGACGGGAATCGTCGCCTCCATCCAGCGATGGTAGGTGTCCATCGCCCGACCACCGACCGTCTCCGGCCAGCGTTCCTCGACGTCGAAGGGAAAGACCTGGGCCGAGGGCATGAGCAGGAAGTCGTAGCGCTCCTGGAACCGGCGCACGGCCTCGTACCAGGCGGTGCGGCCCTCCTGGGCGGCGGCGACCTGGTCGGCGGAGAGGGCGAGCCCGCGCTCGACCTCCCAGACCGCCTCCGGCTTGAGCAGGGCGCGGTAGGCGGGCTCGTCGTAGAGCGGACGCAGGTTGGAGGCCGTCATCCAGGCCCTGAGGATGAGCCAGTCGCGCCAGACCTTGCCCATGTCGAAGCGCGGGCGATCCCATTCGACCGTGGCACCCAGCGCCTCGAAGGCCTTGAGGGCGCTGCGATCGAGGTCGAGCACGCCCGGCTCGAAGGGCAGGTAGCCGCCGAAATCGTCGAACCAGGCGATCCGCGCGCCGGCGAAGTCCCGCTGCAGGCCTTCCGTGAAGATCGCGGGGTCCTGCGTGTTGGCGTAGGGCACGCGCGCGTCGTAGCCGGCCTGGACCGAGAGCAGCAGGCCGATATCGGCCGGGGAACGCCCGATCCCGCCCGAGACTCCGAGGCCCGGCGTGAAGGCGTCCTTGGTCTCGATCGGGATGCGGCCGTAGCCGGTGCGCAGGCCGAAGAGATTATTGAAGGCGGGCGGGTTGCGCAGGGAGCCGGCATGGTCGCTGCCGTCGGCCACCGGCTGCATGTGGAGGGCCACGGCCACCGCCGCGCCGCCGCTGGAGCCCCCGGAGGTCTTGCTCGGATCATAGGCATTGCGGGTGGCGCCGTAGACGGGATTGAAGGTCTGCGAGCCGAGGCCGAATTCCGGCATGTTCGTCCGGCCGGTGAAGATCGCGCCCGCCTTGCGCAGGCGCTTGACCATGATCGAGTCGGCCGCGGCGATGCGATCGCGGAAAATCGGCGACCCCTGTGTGAAGGGCAGGCCCTTCACCGCATCGATGTCCTTCACCGCGTGGGGAAATCCGTGCAGCGGCCCGAGGAATTCACCGCGCGCGGCTTGTGCGTCGCGCTCCTCGGCGGCGGCGAGGAGCTCGGTCCGATCGCGCAGGGCCACGATGGCGTTGACGACGGGATTCAGCCGATCGATCTGATCCAGATAGGCGGTCATGACCTCGACGCACGAGAGGCGCCGGGCATGGATCGCGGCCGAGAGGTCGACGGCGCTGAGGCCGAGGATGTCGTTGTCCGACGCTGCGCTCGCCGCCCAATCGGCTGCGGCGATGGATGGGTCTGTGCTCATGTTCTGGCTCTGGAACGCGCCCGCGCATGCCACGGGCCTTCGGGGTGCCACCGGCCGTCAGGCCGGCAGCCGCCGCTCCTGGAAGGCGTGGCAGGCCACTCCCTCCACCAGGGCCGGGACCTCGATGCGGCAGCGCTCGTTCGCGAAGGGGCAGCGCGGGTTGAAGGCGCAGCCCGAGGGTGGATCGATGGGGTTCGGGATCTCGCCGGAGACGGGGATGCGCCTGCGCCCGGTGAGCCCGATATCCGGAACCGCATCGAGCAGCATGCGCGTGTAGGGATGTTTCGGAGCACGGAAGAGTTCCCGTCCGTCTGCGATCTCGACCACGCGCCCCAGATACATCACCCCGATCCGGTTCGCCATGTGGCGCACGACGGCGAGGTTGTGGCTGATGAAGAGGTAGGTCAGCCCGAGGCGGTCCTGCAGGTCGCGCATCAGGTTGAGGATCTGGGCCTGGACCGAGACGTCGAGGGCCGAGGTCGGCTCGTCGCCCACCAGGAACTCCGCCTCCGAGGCCAGGGCCCGGGCGATGGCGATGCGCTGGCGCTGGCCGCCGGAGAACTCGTGCGGATACTTCACCCCGTCGTCGGGGTGCAGGCCGACGAGGCCGAGGAGCTCGCCGACGCGGCGGGCGATGGCAATGTCCCCCTGGAGCAGGTTGAAGGCCCGGATCGGCTCCGCGATGATCCGCCGGACCCGCCAGCGCGGGTTCATCGAGGCGTAGGGGTCCTGGAAGATCATCTGGATGCGGCGGCGCAGGCGGCGGCGATCGGCGGCCTGGCGCGGGTCCGTCATCGAGACGCCGGTGATGCGCACGTCGCCGGCGCTGGGCGGCAGCAGTCCCACGACCATGCGGGCGACCGTGGATTTGCCGGAGCCGGATTCTCCGACCAGCGCGAAGGTCTCGCCCCGGCGGATCTCGAAGCTCACGCCGTCGACGGCGCGCAGGATCTGGCGCGGCTGGCGCTCGATGACCCGGGCGAGCCAGGGGCGCGACACGTCGAAGGTGCGCCGCAGGCCCTCGATGGCGACGTAGTGGGCGTCCGGGGCGCGGCCGCCCGGGATCGGTGGCGGCATGACGGGCGCGTTCATGCGGCGGAGGCCTCCGACCGGTCGTAGAGGTGGCAGGCGACCCGGTGCGCTCCAACCGGGATCGGGTCGGGCCGTTCCACCATGCAGCGGGCGAAGGCGGAGGGACAGCGCGGGTTGAAGGCGCAGCCCGTCGGGATGTTCGAGAGCCGCGGCATCGATCCCGGGATCTGGGCGAGGCGGTCGGTCTCCTGGGCCAGGGTCGGGATCGCCCCCATCAGACCCTTGGCGTAGGGGTGCAGCGGGTTCTGCACCACGTCGCGCACGGGCCCGATCTCGGCGATGCGGCCGGAATACATCACCGCCACCCGGTCGGCGGCTTCCGCGATCACGCCCATGTCGTGGGTCACCAGCATCACGGCGGTGCCGCGCTCGGTCCCGAGGCGCTTGAGGAGCGCGATGATCTGCGCCTGGACCGAGACGTCGAGGGCGGTGGTGGGCTCGTCGGCGATGATGAGTTCGGGCTCAGCGGCGAGCGCCAGGGCGATCACCACGCGCTGGCGCATGCCGCCGGAGAACTCGTGCGGATAGCCGTCGATCCGCCGCTCGGGCGCCGGGATGCCGACCTCGGCCAGGAGATCGATGGCGCGCTGGCGCGCCGCCTTCTCGGACAGGTCCGTATGGGTGCGGACGGTCTCCACGATCTGGCGGCCCACGCGATAGAGCGGGTTGAGGCTCGTCAGCGGGTCCTGGAAGATCATGCCGATGCGCCGGCCCCGGATGCGCCGCATGGCCTCGGGCGACAGGGTGTCGATGCGCTCGCCCTGCAGCCGGATCTCGCCGCCCACGATGGCACCGGGCGGATCGATCAGGCCGATGACGGCCGAGCCGGTCACGGACTTGCCCGCCCCGGATTCGCCGACGACGCCGAGGATCTCACCCCGGGCGATGTCGAACGAGACGTCGTCGATGGCCGTGAGGGTGCCGCGCCGGCCCGCGAAGGCGACGCGCAGGTTGCGGACCGAGAGAACGGGCTCTGTCATACCGACGCCATCACTGGAGTTTCGGGTTCAGGGCGTCGCGCAGCCAGTCTCCCAGCAGGTTGATCGCCAGGACGAGGCCGGCCAGCGCCAAGCCCGGGAAGGCGACGATCCACCACTCGCCGGAGAACAGGAAGCGGTTGCCGGTGCGGATCAGCGTGCCGAGCGAAGGCATCGAGTCGGGCAGGCCGGTGCCGAGAAAGGACAGGGTCGCCTCGGTGATGATGGCGAGCGCCAGGTTGATGGTGGCGATCACGAAGACCGGCCCGAGGACGTTGGGCAGGACGTGCCGCACCATGATGACGGGCGAGGACAACCCGATCAGGCGCCCGGCCTGGACGTAGTCCTTGTTCTTCTCCACCAGCACAGAGGAGCGCACGGTCCGGGCGTACTGCACCCAGAAGGACAGCCCGATCGAGAGCACGATGAGCCCGATGGCGGCGTTCGTGTCCATCTGGCTGCCCACCGCGGCCTTGGCGACGCCGTCCACCACCAGGGCGATGAGGATGGCCGGGAAGGTGAGCTGCACGTCGGCGATGCGCATGATCAGCGTGTCGACGAAGCCGCCGAAATAGCCCGCCACCAGCCCGAGCAGGATGCCGAGGGCGCCCGAGACCAGGACGCCGAGGAGCCCCACCACCAAGGACAGCCGGAGGCCGTAGAACACCGCCGAGAGCACGTCGCGGCCCTGGTCGTCGGTGCCGAGGGTGAAGGGCGCGACGCCGTCGGCGTACCAGATCGGCGGCAGGTTCGAGTTGATGAGCTCGAGCTGGGCCGGGTCGTAGGGGTTCTGCGGCGAGATCCAGGGCGCCGCCAGGGCCAGCAGCGCGAAGACCAGGGTCACGGCGAAGGCGCCCATGGCCAGTTTCGAGCGCCGGAAGCTGGCATAGACGTCGGAATCGAGGAAGCGGGCCCAAGTGGAACGCTTCGCCGGCGCCGGCGGGAGGAGGGGAGCGTCCTGCACGGAGGCGCTCATGCGGCCCGTCCCGTGGACAGGCGCAGGCGGGGATCGACGATGGTGTAGAGCACGTCCACCACGAGGTTGATGACGACGAAGATGGCGGCGACCAGCAGCAGGTAGGCCGCCATGATCGGGATATCGACGTTCTGCACGGCCTGGACGAAGAGCAGGCCCATGCCCGGCCACTGGAACACCGTCTCGGTGATGATCGAGAAGGCGATGACCGAGCCGAGCTGCAGGCCCGCGATGGTGATGACCGGGACCAGCGTGTTCTTGAGGGCGTGGCCGAGGTGGATCGAGCGGGTGGTGAGGCCACGAGCCCGGGCGAAGCGGATGTAGTCGGTGCGCAGCACCTCCAGCATCTCGGCGCGCACCAGCCGCATGATCAGGGTCATCTGGAACAACCCCAGGGTGACGGAGGGCAGGATCAGCGCGCGCAGGCCCGAGGCGGTGAGGAAACCGGTGGTCCACCAGCCCAGCCGCACGGTGTCGCCGCGCCCGAAGGAGGGCAGCCAGCCCAGTGTCACCGAGAACAGGAAGATCAGCAGGATGCCGATGAGGAAGGTCGGCAGGCTGATGCCCACGAGCGAGATGGCGAGGAAGATCTTGGCGAGCCAGGTGTCCCGCCGCAGGGCGCAGTAGACGCCCATGAGGATGCCGACGGTGAGCGCGAAGAGCGTTGCGCACAGCGCAAGCTCGAGGGTGGCGGGCATGCGCTCGGCCAGGAGCGCCGAGACCGGCTGGCGGAACTGGTAGGAGGTGCCGAACTCGCCGCGCACGACGTTGCCGGCGTAGCGCAGGAACTGGACAGCCACCGGATCGTCGAGCCCGAGATCCTTCCGGATGGCGACGCGCTCGGCATAGGGCGTATCGACGCCCACGATCTGGTTCACCGGATCGCCCGCGAACCGGAACATCGAGAAGGCGATCAGGCCGACGGCGAACAGCACGGCGACGGACTGGAGCAGGCGCTGGAGGATGAAGGCGATCATGAATGGGCGATCCGGTCGTGCACATTGCCGAGACCGGCACTCCGAGCGATCGTGAAACGTGGCGCGCCGTCATGCCGGGGCGCCGCAGGCGAGCCCGGAATCCAGAACCGCCGACGGTGGAAAGTCTGGCACCACCTCCGTTTCTGGATCCCGGGCTCCGCTGCGCGGCCCCGGGATGACGGAGGGCTCCCTGAGCCATTTCGGCGGACAACGCCGCGGATGCGATCACCCTTTCCCCGCTGGGCGGAGACGCGGGCCGGCGCGACGTCCTGAAACCGATCCGTCGGGCTCATCACGGCTGCTTCGAGACCCAGTACAGCATCAGCATGTTGTCCGGGCGCTGGACCAGGGTGACCTTCTTCGAGACGCCCCAGGCGAGGGCCTGCTGGTGCAGGGGGATGAAGCCCCAATCGGCCTGGATGGTGTCGAAGCCTTCCTTGATCTCGGCGTTGCGCTTGGTCTGGTCGCTCTCGGCCTCGACGGAATCGGCCAGCGCGTCGACCTTCGGGTTGCAGTAATTGCCGAGGTTCCAGTTTCCGCGGCCGGGCTTGGAGCCGCCCCGGCAGCCGGCGATCTCGAACAGGATGTTGTGCGAATCCTGGGAGGAGGGGGTCCAGCCGACGAGATAGAACGAGGTGTCGTAGGCGGGCGCCAGCACCTTGGCGAAGTACTTGGCCTTGGGCTGCGCGTTGAGATTCACCTTCACGCCGACCCGGGCCAGCATCGAGACCACCGCCTGGCAGATCGCCTCGTCGTTGACGTAGCGGTCGTTGGGGCAGTCCATGCCCAGCGAGAAGCCGTCCGGGTAGCCGGCCTCGGTGAGGAGCGCCTTGGCGCGCTTCGGATCGTAGTCGGGCCGCTTGAACTCCGAGGCGCGGGGGAACAGCACCGGCGCGATCAGCAGGGCGGAAGGCACGGCCTGCCCGCGCATGACGCGCTTGGCGATCGTCTCCTCGTCGATGGCCCGGTAGAAGGCCTCGCGGACGCGGACGTCCTTGAACGGGTTCTTGCCCTTGACGTTCGAGTCCTTCAGCTCGTCGCGGGACTGATCCATGCCGAGGAAGATCGTGCGCAGCTCCGGCCCGGCCATCACGGTGGCGGTGCCGCTGGCGTTGACGCGCTGGGCGTCCTGCAGGGGCACGGGGTCGATCCAGTCGACCTCGCCGGAGATCAGGGCGGCGACGCGGGTGGCGTCGTTCTGGATGGTGGTGAAGACCGCCTCGTCGATGTTGGATTCCACCTTGGCCCAGTAATTCGGGTTCTTCTTGAACACCGTGCGCACGCCGGGCTGGTGCTCGGTGATGATGAACGGCCCGGTGCCGTTCTCGTGCAGGGCGGCGTAGCTGGTGGAGGTCGCG
Source organism: Methylobacterium sp. BI1 (assembly GCF_056680125.1). Classification (NCBI taxonomy): domain Bacteria; kingdom Pseudomonadati; phylum Pseudomonadota; class Alphaproteobacteria; order Hyphomicrobiales; family Methylobacteriaceae; genus Methylobacterium; species Methylobacterium sp. BI1. The sequence goes on from NZ_CM155267.1 coordinate 1,542,621, forward strand.
CTCGGCAGGGTCGGGGCGACGGCGCCGTTCTTCTCGGCCCAGGATTTCGACATGATGTACCAGGTCGAGAACTGGTACAGGGCGATCGGGTTGGGGCTCTTGAGCTTCATGTCGACGGTGTGGTCGTCGATCTTCACCCACTCGGCGTCGGACGGCACGTTGGTGGTGAAGTTCGAGCCCGGCGCCCGCACGCGGTTGGCCGAGAAGATCACGTCGTCGGCGGTGAAGTCCGAGCCGTCGTGGAACTTCACGCCCTTGCGCAGGTGGAAGCGCCAGCGCGTCGGCTCGGGATTCTCCCAGGATTCCGCCAGCATGGGCGCGAGCTTCAGGTCCTTGTCGCGGGTGATGAGCGAGTCGAAGACCGCCCCGTGCATGCCGATCGTGAAGCTTTCCTTCAGGGAGTAGGGGTCGAGGGACTTGATGTCGCCCTGGAAGGCGAACCGGAAGACGTTCGCCGCGGCGGCCGGGGCGGTGGCGGACAGGCCCAGCACGGCGGCGAGGGCGGTGGCCGAAACGAACGCTTTGACCGTGGACTTCAACAAGGCACCCATCCTCTTCGAGTCTGCTTCCCAGGCGACTGCCGACACCGTGGCATGACGTGCACCTTGGCATGGATCGGGCCAAGCCCGAACCGGGTTCTCCGCGCCGTCCACGCCGATGCTGCGGGACCGCCATCGCCCATCGACCGGGCCGCCCCATGCCCAAAAATCGGTCAATAGCCACGAATCGGTCAAGTCCCAACCCACCGGATCCGTGACGCACCGCGGGTGCATCCGGATGACACGGGCCGGATGCGGGAAGACGCGGGTCGGCGACGCTCCCCGTTCGCGGGCGCCGCTCCATATGGTCGGGATCGCCGCGAGGCGTGGACCGCGCCCGGATCGTGCGGCGTTGATGCTGAGAGAGGACCCCGGGAGTTCGACATGGCCGATCTCGACCACACGCTACAGCGCTTCCAGGGCCTCCTGCTGGCCGAACAGCCCGTCGATATCGGTGAGGCCGAGGACGCAATCTGGGCTTATCTCTCCCAGGCGCCGGGCCTGTCCGCCCAGGTCGAGGCGCTGGAGCGGCTGCAGGAGGCGGTGGCGCAGTGGGACAGCCATTCGCCCTTCCTGCCCCAATTGCGGGCCGCCCTCGACCGGCATCGCACGCGCCTGGCCGAGCCTCTGGCCTGACGGCGATCGGCCCGCGCTTGCGCCTCCTCAGCTACAACATCCGGCACGGCCGCGGCACCGACGGCCACGTCGACCTGGAGCGCGTCGCCCGCGCCATCCGGTCGAGCCGCGCCGACATCGTCGCGCTGCAGGAGGTCGACCTCGGCCGTGCCCGGACCGGCGGCGTGGACCAGGCCCAGACCCTCGCCCGGCACCTGGGCATGCGGGCGCATTTCCACGCCGCGCTCCAGGTCGGAACGGAGCGCTACGGCGACGCGATCCTCACGACGCATCCCTCCCGCCTCGTCAGGGCCGGGAGCCTGCCGGGCCTCGCCGGACGGCCCGGCCTCGAGCCGCGGGGCGCCCTGTGGGTGGAAGTCGCGTGCGACGGATACCGGCTGCAGGTGCTCAACACCCATCTCGGCCTCGTCGCGGCGGAGCGGAAGGCGCAACTCGCGGCCCTCCTCGGTCCCGATTGGCTCGCGGCTGCATCGGCGGCGGGACCGGTGGTGCTGGCGGGGGACTTCAACGCGACGCCGTGGTCCCGGGCCTATCGTCAGCTGAGCGCGCACCTGAGCGATGCCCGCGCGATCGCGCTCAGCCGGGCCGGGCTCGCGACCTTCCCCAGCCGCTATCCGGTGCTGCGTCTCGACCACGTGTTCGTCGGTCCGGGGCTCCGGGTGGACCGGGTGGCGGTGCTGCGGGACGGTGCCGCGTGCTGCGCCTCCGATCACCTCCCCCTCCTCGCCACCCTGGATCTGATCGAGGCACCGCGGGCGGTACTGCGCTCTCAGGAGGCGCTGGCGGTCGCCCCGGAGGCCTGAGGCGCGTCGGCCTCGGCGGGGCGTTCGCCCTGCCGGATCGTGTCCAGGGCACCGGCCCGGCGCCAGGGCCGCCAGGCATCGCGCACGCTGGCCGGGTCACCGAGATGCCAGGCCTCCACCAGGCGGGCGAGGGCACCGCGCCGCGACGGTACCACCGGGCAGAGCCGGCGGGGCGCCACCCGGGATCGATCGTCGAGCGCTGCCCGCAGGGAGCCGTACCGCTGCACGGCCGCCTCGAAGTCCTCGCGCGGGCAGCCCGCGTGGTGCGCGAGCAGGCCGTCCCGCAGCCGCACGATGGCGGATCGCAGGAGGGGCGCGTCCTCGGTCGGCAGGACTTCGATGGCGAGGTCACACTCGCTGTCGTAGCCCAGAGAGCGGTTGTTCAGGTTGGTCGACCCGATGCGCACCAGGCGATCGTCGAAGATGCCGACCTTGGAATGGACAAGGATCGGGCGTCCCTCGGGTGTATGCGGTGCCAGGATACGCAGGCGGTCGTGGCGATCGGCCGTCCGGAGCTTACGGATCAATCCTCGCCGGGCGCTGTCCATGGTCAGCCGATCGAAGGCATTCGGGCTGCGCTCGGCCACCACGATGATGATCTCCGGCCCCTCGGCCTCGCCGAGGCGCTCCATCAGCGCTTCGCCGATCTGGGGGGACGTGAGGTACTGGTTCTCGAGGTAGATGGCCCGCCTGGCGCCCCGGATCGCCGCGGCGTAGAGGGCAGCGTTCTCCTGCACCGCAGCGCGCTTCGGGCCGGCGGGCCGGGTGCGCGACAGGGCGACCGACGTGTCGCTGAAGAGGGGCGTCACCGAGACAGGCCAGGGCGCGTCGTCCCGCACGGGCGGCGGTGCCAGACGCTCGCCGGTGGCATCGAGCCAGCGTTGGCGCGCGAGGTCGCCCAGGGCAGCCGCCGCCGGACCGTCGACCACCATCATGATGTCGTGGCGCGGCGGATAGGTCTCGCCGCTGGGGAGGCGACGACGGAGGTCCCGGTCGCGATGCGCCGGCGTATCCCAGCGGTTGGCTTCGAAGTCGCCGCCGCCGCAGAAGGCCACCGCATCGTCGATGACGAGGATTTTCTGGTGCTGGCAGGCGCCGAAGGGCAGCGTCGCATCCACCCGGTAGGTGATGCCGGGACCGAGCAGGGTGCGGACGGCCTCCGGGGTCAGGTCCCGTCCGGCCGAGAGCGGCCACGGCATGTCCCAGATCAGGAGATGGATCGCGAGGTCCGGCCGGCAGGCGCGCAGGCGGTGGAGCAGGTCCGCCAGGGTTTCTCCCTCCGGGGCGTGGCGGCCATCCGGTGCGAGGCGCAGGCGTGGGTCGAAGCTCCAGCCGATCAGCAAGATGGAGTGACGCGCCTCCAGCATCGCGCTGCGGGCCGCCGCGAAATAGGCGGCGCCGTCATGCAGCACGGCGGCCCGATGGGCCTGCTCGATGCGCCAGCAGGTCTGGCCCGGCCGAAGCCAGCGGCCCTCGGAACGCGGTAGCCCCGGCGCGGGGGAATCGGACGCCCGGGAGGTTCGTTCGGTGCGATGCAATCCACGCGCGGCGAGCTTCGCCTGCACGCGACGGCGCGTCACGGCGACGGCCACGACGGTCGCGACCAGGCCGAGCCCCAGCGGAATCCAATGGGCGGCCGAGTCGGCTGCCGTCCGGCCGATCACGCCGAGATACACGCAGAGGATCGTCCCGGGGATCATGCCCAGGAGGGTCGAGACGAGGAAATCTCGCATGCGAACGCGGGTCAGGCCGAGGATGTAGTTCTGTGCGTTGAAGGGCACGAAGGGACTGACCCGCATCAGAGTCAGCAACTGCCAGCCGCCGTCGCCCACCGCCTCCATCGTCGCGACCATTGCGGGCCGCTGGGCAATGACGCGCTCGACGCGCTGTCTCAGGACGGATCGTGCCGCGAGGAAGGCCAGGACGGAGCCGACGGTCGCCGCCCCCAGGACGATCGGAAGGGACCACCAGCCGAAGGCCAGCGCGCCGGCGATCGTCAGCGGCGTACCCGGGATGACCAGCAGCGTGGCCAGGATGAAGAGAGCGCCGAAGGCGACGGGACCGAGTGGGCCGAGGCTCGACGTCCAGGCGCCGAAGGCCTGAAGCCAGTCATGAACCGGCAAGAGCAACCAGACCGCAGCCGTCGCCGCAAGACCGAGCAGGATGAGAAGCCAGGAGCGCATACCGCTAGATGTCAAACGGCCGCGCTCGCGTCACGCCGAAACGCGATGAACGTTGTGCTTCGCTCGGTGCGTCTCACGGCGTCTCTCGCTCCACTGTCCTGGCCAGCACGATCACACAGAATACGTCGCGGGCCGAAGCGTTGCACTGCAGCATTCACTTTGCGCCGTCGCGACGCATCCGCTATCGCTCGCGCGCGCCGAGACCGGTGTGCCGCCGAGGCCAGGCGCCTCGATCCCGTCCCTGGTTTCAGACAACGCAGGATTCCGAACCATTTCCCAGGATGCTGAGATTACTTTCCGCGGCCGTGGACGCGGCGTCCTCTGCGACGCGGGGCTCCGGCTCGACGTTTGCCCGCTCTGCTCTCAGGCGAACACCCCGCGCGCGGCGGAGGCCGGCCGATGCGCCTGGTGCGCCTATGTCCCATCCCTCGCCGACGTGGAACCGGTGCAGGCCGAGGATCCCTCCCACGCCGCCGAGTGAGTCCGGTCTCGCACCGGGAACGTAGGCGCGAGGGGGGCGCAGCGCCGCATCCCTCCTCGACGAGGCGTCGATAGGCCGCCTCGGCGACCCCGTCATTGCTCCCTGCCGCCTCGTTCCCTGCCGCCTCCTGGAGCCGGTTCCGGTTCCGGATCGTGATCCGTCCGTGCCGTGCCCGGATGAAGCTAGAGCCTTCGAGATTCTGGACCGCCAGTGTCAGGCCGGAACGCTGAACCCCCAAAGCATCACCGCCAGAATCTCGTGGGTGAGGAGAAGCTCGTCGCCCGCGACGCGGTCGTGGCACTGGAGTCGCCAGCGGGCGAGCCGGGTCTCGATGCCGAAGCTGACATTCACGAAGGCGGTCTGTCGCGCCTGGAACAACGCCGCCTGGACGACGCGCAACATCTGCCGCCGCAGGGTCGGGCTCCGCTCCATCGCCGCCTCGAGAACGTGGCGGTCGATCACCCGGGCGATTCCCGCAACCTGACCGACGTGTCCGTAAGGCGACGGTGTCGAACCGGGGATCACGTTGGACGCGTCCACGAAGGCTTCCGGACCGATCACCCCGACCTCGATCCGCGTCGCACCGGCCTGCAGGATGACCGAGATAAGACCGGCTCGACGAAGTAAATTTTCCCGAGATCGGCGCCCGGCGGAACTAGAATTTGCCGGGCTGCCAAGTCCCTCGGATGCAGATGCTGCCGTGGCTGCGCCTAAACCTCGGCGGATAGCGTCCATAGCAAGCGGTTACAACGCAAGATTTGCATTCGGGGAGGTCGGACCATGTTCTCTCAGGCCAGAGAACCGCGCCACTCCCGCTCCGGCGCGGCCATGGCGAACGACGAGCACTAGGTCAATGAAAGATACCAGCTTCTCTCGGAAGCACGTAGTCGCAGCAGTCATCGGATATAAACATAGGTTAAACGTTTGAAATCATACAAATGCGGTGCGGGTTCTTACAACTGCTGAAGCTGCGGGATAAATAATTCAAAACCCTGCGATTTCTCCTGCGCGGGGCGCCGTCGGAGCGCAGCATGACATCGTTGGATCGGCGCACCGAAGGGGAACGCCGGGCAGGAACGCCGGGGCGATGTCGCAGGCGCGGCGCGGGACGATGGCGGAGCTGGCCGGGTCGTGTGACCGACGGCGGGCGTCCGGCGCTCCGGAACAGGCCTGTTCCGCTGGGTCCGACGTCCTGCCGGCGCCCTTTGCCGATCTGCCGCCGACTCTGCGCCATGTGAGCGTCGATCGCTGCACCGCCGGTCGCGACCTCATGCGATCCGAAGATAGCTGCCAGGATTACGGACAAGGTCTTGTCGTCTCATTCCTCGATCCCTCTCGCCGATTCATCGAACCCCCTGGTCCGGAAGCTCGAAGGGTTCGGACCCCTCGCCGAGGAGGATCGAGCCGTGCTCCGGCGCATCAGTGCCAACGGTTACGTCATCGGTCCGCGCGTCGACCTGATCCGCGAGGGTGATGCACCGGATGGCGTGATCCTAATCCTGGAGGGCATCGCCTGTCGGCAGAAGCACCGCGCGAATGGGGCACGGCAGATCACCGCCTATCTGGTGCCGGGCGACGCCTGCGACCTCGATGTGGCCCTGCTCACGCAGATGGACCACACCATCACCACCCTGTCCGTCTGCCGCGTGGTGCGCATTTCCACCGACGTCGTCAAACGGATCATGGACGAGCACCCGGCGATCGCGCGCTCCCTGCGCCTCGGGACACTGGTCGACGAGGCGACCTTGCGCGAATGGCTGGTCAATGTCGGCTGCCGATCGGCCATCGAGCGGATTGCCCACTTGTTCTGTGAACTGCTCGTGCGCCTGCAGGTGGTCGGGTTCGCGAGCGAAAATTCCTACGAGTTCCCGGTCACGCAGCTCGATCTCGCTGACACCGTCGGGCTCTCGAATGTGCACGTGAATCGGTCGCTCCAGGAACTCAGGCGCCAAGGCGTGATTGAACTCAAGGGCAGGACGCTGACGATTCTGGATCGTCAGCGTCTGAAAGCGATAGCGGAATTCAACTCGAAATACCTGCACCTGGGAACGCGGGCCGCGGCATGACCATGAAACTCCAGCCCGTCCAGATCGCGACGGGCAGCAATGACCGCGAGAGCCGGTTGGTTTTCGAGGATGGGATGCTCGTGGCGGTGCTCGTCCAACTCTCCAGCGAGCACGTTTCCGAGGCTGGACACTGGTTTCTGGAAGTGGGCTTCGGATGTGTCGAGGATCCGCATGCGCCGATCTTCGCGGATCTCGAGGAGGCGCAGGCTTGGATCGCCCGGCAATTGTCGGAGAATCGGTCTTTCGGCTAGGTATGGCGGGCTGTCGCGCGTCCGCACTGAGACATCCTTCAGCGTCGCATTCGAAGAGGCTTCCGCCCTCGACGATTTAGCGTCGCGTTGTTGTGTGTGAATGTGCGGGCTGCAATTGTCCGACATGTTCGAACCGTCGCGCCGTCTTCGGAGCGACCGGGTCTCGCCGATGCCTTTCCCCCCGATTGCGTCGGCGAGATCATTCGAATTTTGGGGTAAAGCTAACAATAGAGTTCGGCTGCGTCATCGCTGGATAGAGTCGATTTTCTCCAATCTGGATATTCTTCGCAGTCGATTTCGCGAGAGTAAGTTTAAAATCTCCGGCGTATTGTAGTGGATCGGCCTCTCGCGTCGGACTTGATTTTAACGTCTGAAAAACGACGGGTCAAAAACCTATAATTTACTTTCGAGCCTCTAATCTCTCGGCGCTGGCGCATTCCGGATGCGCACCGGAGCGGCGACGTGATGCAGGCAGTCCAGGTTCTTGCGAGACCGGAGACGATCCCAGGGTCGTCCGAGACCGCCCTCGGGCCGGCGCCCTATCTCGACGTCGTGCGACAGGGCTTCATCGTCTTCGAGGGGGGCCAGCTGCTCCTCTGCACGGGACCGGCGCGGGACTTGGTGAGCGGGTTCGGGCTGCCCGACCGTCCGAGCCTTCGTCAGACCCTCCACACGCTCTGCCGTCTCCTCCCCCTCCGCCGGGATACCCTGTTCGCTCAGGTGCGCCGCGCCCTCGACCGTTGCGAAGGCCTCGCCTTCGAGATCCTGCGCGCGGGCTTGACGCTCGAGATCGGCATCCAGCCGTTCGGCTGCTCCCGCGGCGCCTGCCGGGGTTGGACCATCACCCTCGAGGACGTCACCCTGCGCCGCGCCGCCGAGACCGCGGCCAGCGAGCGCGCCCGCCTCGATCCGCTCACCGGCCTGCCGAACCGCCTGCACCTGCGCGAACGCCTGGAGGAAGCCCTCGTCCAAGTGGCGACCTCCGACGATGCCTGCGCGGTGCTCCTGGTGGACCTCGACCGGTTCAAGCCCGTCAACGACACCCTGGGGCACGCGATCGGCGACGCGCTCCTGGCGAAGGTCGCCGACCGCCTCCTCGCCACGCTCCGTCCGTGCGACACGGTCGCCCGCATCGGCGGGGACGAATTCGTCGTAGTCCAGCGCGGCGTGACGGACCCCGAGGAGTCGCGGGTCCTGGCGCGTCGGATCGTCGACCTCATCGGCCGCACCTACATGATCGAAGGGCAGTTGCTCACCATCGGCGCCAGCGTCGGCGTCGCGGTGGCGCCCCGCGACGGGACCGACGTGGATCGGCTCCTGAAATGCGCCGATCTCGCCCTCTACCGGGCGAAGCTCGACGGGCGCGGGGCCTTCCGTTTCTTCGAGGCCGAGATGGATGCGCGCATGCAGGCGCGCCGCCGGCTCGAACTCGATATCCGCCAGGCCCTCGGCCGGCGCGAGTTCTCCCTCCACTACCAGCCGCAGCTGAACCTGGAGAACGACCGCGTCACCGGCTGCGAGGCGCTGCTGCGCTGGCATCACCCGGAACGCGGGCTGGTCCCACCGGGGGAGTTCATTCCCCTCGCCGAGGAAATCGGGCTGATCGTCCCGATCGGCGAATGGGTCATCCGCCAGGCCTGCCGCGACGCCGCGACGTGGCCCGCGGCGATCACCGTCGCGGTCAACGTGTCGCCCGCCCAATTCAAGGGCGATCGCCTCGTCGAGGTCATCGTCTCCGCGCTGGCGAGTTCCGGCCTCCCGGCGAGCCGCCTGGAGATCGAGATCACCGAGGGCGTTCTCCTGCAGGAGAACGAGCGGACCCTGCGGACCCTGCACCGGCTGCGGGCCCTCGGCATCCGGGTCTCCATGGACGACTTCGGGACCGGGTACTCGTCGCTGAGCTACCTGCGCTCGTTCCCCTTCGACAAGATCAAGATCGATCGCTCCTTCGTGGCCGACATCACCCAGAAGCCGGACGGCGACGCGGTGATCCGCGCGATCGCGGGGCTCGGGCGCAGCCTCGGCATGACCACCGTCGCCGAGGGCGTCGAGACCGAGGACCAGATGCGCCGCATCCGCGCGGAGGGGTGCACCGACGTCCAGGGCTACCTCGTCAGCCGGCCGATCCCGGCCGAGGCGCTGCTTGCCCTGTTCACCGACCTCGGCCCGCACGGCCTCGCCCAGGCGGGAGGCGGCCATCGCCCAGTGTGTTCAGCCTTAAGATTGTCCAGCCTTTCCGGAGATCGGATGTGAGCGACCTCTATCGTCTCGTCTATGCCAGCAAGAACCTGCTCACGGTGAGCGACGCCGAGGCGAGCAGCGCCGTGGCGCAGATCCTCGCGACCTCACAGCGGAACAACGCCGAAGTCGGCGTCACCGGCGCCCTGATGTTCAACGGCGGCGCCTTCGCGCAGGTTCTGGAAGGCCCGCGCCAGGGGGTTGAGCGGACCTTCGAGCGGATCCAGCGCGATCAGCGGCACGGCGACGTGACGGTGCTGGAGTGCGGGCCGACGGAGGTACGGGGCTTCGCAAACTGGTCGATGGCCTTTATCGGCCAGGCCGAGGCCGGGCAGACGCTGTGGAGCGACCTCGCCCGCGAGAGCGGCTTCGACCTCTCCCGGCTCGACGGCGACGCTGTGTTCCGGATGCTCCACGGTCTGGTGATCGAGGAGGAAGGGGTACCCGCCAGCGCATCGATCGGCGCGACGCCGGCCGGCACGGAGACCGGGCGCACGGAGACACCTGCCGCAGCAGCGCCGACGCCCGATGCGACCGGTCTCGACGTCGACCGTATCCGCACTGAGGTGGCGGACCTGCGTCCGACGAACCCGCCTGTTCCGGCGAGCCCGCGCGCTCCAGCAGGCCACCCCGCAGCGTCCGAGCACGCCGCGCTGGCGGTGCTTCGGGAGGCCCTGGCTCAGGAACGGCGCCGGACGACGGCATTGCGCGAGGAGATCGACGATCTGCGCATCGAACAGGCACAGGACCACGCCGCGGTCGAGGCTCTCCGTCAGGAGCGCGACATGTGGGTGGAGCGTGCCCGTTGCCTGGCCTCGGCCCTGTGCCGCGAGGCCGAGGCGGTCCGCAAGGTGCCCGAGGTCCCCACGGTCGCGCCCTCCATCCGAGCCGCCTGATCCCACCGGGCGTTCGCTCCGACGGCGAGGCCTATCCTTGGAGTAGGTCTTACCGAGGGCGATGCTCGCGTGACTCAGTCGCGCCGATGGGTGTTCGCCATCCGGCCGATCAGCGTACGCCACCAGACCACGAAGGCCCGTTCGTACGGGTGCCGCGTCCGCGCAGACCGGTGACGGGGCAGGCAGGCCTGTAGGGATGGGCTCAAGCGGGGATCGGCTCGAAACATTGGGCGTTCTGCGATCGCGTGCGGCGGCGGTGGTGGTCGAAGGGTCGTGTCGGTGTCTGGCCGTCCATGACCGAAGGGCTCAGGCCTGAAGGCTCAGGATCAGCAGGATGACGGTGGCGATAGCCGGAACGGCGCAAAGGAGCAGGTCGATGACCAGGCGCGGCTGCCGGTGATCCGACCGACTGAGGGAACGGCTCGCGACGCCTGACATCAGTTGGCTCGCGCAAAATCGGTCGCCGCAGCCATTCGGCTGGGCGGGGCAAGGCGGGTCGCCACGGCTCGCGACACGTCCGTTGCCGCTGTCAGGTCCTTCGCCGCCAGGGTGGTCCGCTGGCCGGTCGAGGCCAGGACGAGGGTACCCAGCGCGACTGCCGCCAGAACGCCCAGGCCGCGCGCCAAGATCGCCGGCGACCGGCCCGTCGGTCCCGCCGCCCGCGCCGACATATCCGCACGCAGGGGCGGCAGGGCATCCGTAAGACGAAGAGGCGTCAACTGGGCCATGGCGGCGCTCCCGGGTGGATTTGCTCCCATCTTCGTATGTGGGCAATTTTCCCACGTCAATTGCGTTCTCGCCCAGCGAAGGTGTCGGAGCACACGCCGTGGGATTGTGTCCCACACCGCGTTGGCTATGGTAGGCCTATGGCCGATCCGACCGAGACTCTCTCCGAGGGAGCGAACCTCCACGCCCCCGTCGCGCGTCTGCTCCGGCCGCTTGTTCGCCTCTTCGTGGCGCGAGGCATCACCTTCCCGGCACTCACGACGCTCCTGCGCGAGCTCTACGTGAACGTCGCCGAGTACGACTTCGCGCTGCCCGGTAAGGAGCAGACCGACAGCCGGGTCAGCCTCTTGACCGGAATCCACCGCAAGGAGGTCAGCCGCCTGCGCGGAGCCGGCGCCCCCGTCAGCGCCGTGCCGTCCTCCGTGTCACGCACCAGCCGGATCATCGCGCGCTGGCTCGCCGATCCCGCCTTCACCGACGCGGATGGCCAACCCCGGCCCCTGACGCGGGCGAACGAGGGGAAGGGCGCATCCTTCGAAGAGCTCGTCGCGGCCGTGACCCGCGATCTGCGCCCTCGCGCCGTCCTCGACGAGTGGCTCGACCGCGGCCTCGTGGTCGCCGATGCCGACGGCCACATCGTCCTCGCGGAGGCGGCCTACGTGCCGAAGGGGGGCGGGGAGTCCCAGCTGTATTACTTCGGCCGAAACCTGCACGACCACATCGCCGCGAGCGTCGCCAACATCACAGGGCCGACGCCGCGCTTCCTCGAGCGTGCAGTCCATTACGACGGCCTGTCCAAGGAGCTGGCTGACCGTCTCGAAGCCCGCGCCCGCGAGATCGCCATGGAGGCGCTGCAGCAGGCCAACCGGGAGGCCCACGCGGCCTGTGAGACCGATGCCGGCGGCACTCATCGCTGGAATTTCGGCGTCTACGTCTATGCCGAGGATGCGCCGCCCGCGGCGGCCAAGGCGTGAGGACGGCGTCCATGCGCGCACCGAACCGCCGCGACGCCCTGCGCCTGCTCGCCACGGCACCCCTCGCGCTGGCGGCCGGCGCGGACCCGCTCCCGCCGATCCGCGACCAGGGCATCGGCGGCACCGGCGCCCGTCCGAGCCATCCGCCCGGAGACGGGTCGGACTCGGAAGGCGACCGCGGCCTCGGCGGGACCGGCGTGATCGGGACGATCCGCAAGTTCGGATCGATCATCGTCAACGACCTGCGCATCACCTACCCGCCGGACGTTCCCGTGCGGATCGACGGGCGTTCCGCGGCGGTGGGCGACCTGCGGATCGGGCACGTGGTCCGCGTCGTCGCTCTCGAGACCGGCGGCACCCTCGGCACCCGGCGCATCGATGTCACGAGCGAAGTCGTGGGACCCGTCGAGGCCGTTCGGAAGGGCGGCCTCACCGTCCTCGGGCAGCGGGTTGCCCTGCCGACGACCCAGCGGGAGGGATGGACGGTCGGCGACCGCGTCGCGGTGAGTGGCCTGCGGCGCCCCGACGGTGTGGTCGTCGCCTCGCTGGTGGAGCGTCGGTCGGACGGACCCGCGCGGGTGGCCGGTCCGGTTCGACGGGGGCCGGACGGAAACCCGATGATCGGCGATCTCCGCCTCGTCGGTGTCGATGCCGGTCAGATCGGACGGCGGGCGGTCGTCACGGGCGCCCAGGCGGGGTCGAGCCTCACGGTCGCGGGGATCGAGGATTCGCGTGCGCTCTTCGTCCCGGGCCTGCGCCGCGTCTCGATCGAGGCCTATGTCGGCCGCAATGCCCGAGGTCTGCAGATCGGGTCCGGTCTCGACATCACGGGGCGGCCCGACCCCGGACTGCCCCGTCGCGGCAGCGTGCGCGCGGTCGTCATCGCCGAGCCGTCCCGAGACGGCCGCCTGAGTGTCGAGAGCCTGCGCATCGACACGCGCGGCACCGAGCGTTCCGGCTCCCAGGCAGATCCCGATCGCGGATCGCGACCGAGATCCGAGGGCCGTGGTTTCGACGGTCGAGGTGGCGAAGGCAGAGGCCTGGAAGGACGAGGTCTCGACGGTCGGGGTTTGGAGGGTCGGGGTTTGGAAGGACGCGGCCTCGACGGGCGTCTGCCCGGGGGCCAGCCCGGCGGCGCACCGCGCTTCGACATCGATACCCGCTCGCCGCCGGGCAGCGAGCACGCGCGACCCGGGGGCGGATTCGGTGGAGCGCCGGGCGGCGGCTTCGAGCGCCCCGGCGGATTCGGGCGCGGGCCGGGGGGTGGGCTCGGCGGCCCGGAAGGGCCGGGTGGCTTCGGCGGTGGTCCCGGGCGTGGTCCCGGCGGGCCGGGTGGTCGCTGACGCGTGGCCGTCGCGGCGCAGGCCGTGGACGTCGCAATCTCAGGCGGACGGGACACCGAGGGCGGTTCCGAGCAGGACCCGGCATCGGGTCAAGCTCTGGAAGGCCCGGCCCGAATCGCGCGCCAGGCGGATCAGGGCGGGGATCTGGCCGGGCTGGCGCGCGATGGCGCCCAGCACCGCGCGGATGTCGGGCTCGCCATCGGGCTTGAGCACCTGCGCGGCGAAGGCCGGGATTGCGCGGTCGGCCGGATCGCAGACGATGCGCAGGGCCGCGAAGGGCAGCCCATGCTGCGCGGCATAGGCAGCCGCGACGTGCGATTCCATGTCGACCCCGGCGCTCCCGGTGGCCGTGTGCAGGGCCGCCTTGGCAGGGACGTCGATCACAGCGGCATCGACGCCGGCCAGGACGGCTTCGCGGACGATCAGGCCTGATCCCGCCAGCGCACGTATCCAGGTCGCGACGATGGCCGGATCAGCCGGGTAGCGCTGCGTCGGTGTGACGATGGTGGTCCCGATCAGCACGTCGCCGGGCTTCAGGGACGGGTCGAGACCGCCGGCGATGCCGATGCTGACCACGGCGCGGCAGTCCGGCTCGGGCCGCGCGGCCAGGAGCGCGCGCAGGCGGTCCGGATTTCCGCCCGCGCCGACGGCGCGAACGCCGGTGCCCGAGGCGAGGCGTGCCTCCTTGGCGAGACCGGTTACGGCCAGGACGGGGAGGGCGCCGGACGGGGCGATCGCGCTCATGCGGCCGCTCGATCGGCCGTGGTCCGGGGCCTTCGCATCGGACGTCCTTCCGCCACAGGCCTTCGCATCACGGCCTTCGCCTCACATGCCGAAGGCGACCTTCCGGGTGTTGCTGCGCTGGAGGTTGCGGTAGCGCGCCATGGCCCAGAGGGGGAAGAACTTCGGGTAGCCGTGATACCGGAGGTAGAACACCCGCGGGAAGCCGGTGGCGGTGTAGCGCTCCTCGGCCCAGAAACCATCGGCGCCCTGGGTGCGGGTCAGGTAGTTGATGCCGCGGGTCACCGCCGGATCGTCGGCCTCGCCGGCCGCCATCAGGGCGAGCAGCGACCAAGCCGTCTGCGACGCGGTGGAGTAGCCCGGCTCGAAGGCCGGATCGATCTTGTAGGACGAGGCGTCCTCGCCCCATCCGCCATCCGGGTTCTGGATGCGGATCAGCCAGGCGACGGCCTTGCGGATCTCGGGCGAGGCCGGATCGACGCCGGCCGCGTTGAGGGCGCACAGCACCGACCAGGTGCCGTAGATGAAGTTCATGCCCCAGCGGCCGTACCACGAGCCGTCTTCCTCCTGGTCGTTCAGAAGGTAGGTGACGCCGCGGTCGAGCGCCTTCGAGCTCTCGCGGGTCTCGCCGAGCTGCGCCAGCATCGAGACCACGCGGGCCGTGACGTCTGCCGTGGGCGGGTCGAGCAGGGCGCCGTGGTCGGAGAACGGAATATGGTTCAGGTAGTGGTGGTTGTTGTCGGCATCGAAGGCCGCCCAGCCGCCGTCGCTCGACTGCAGGCCCTCGACCCACTCGCGGGCCCGGGCGATGGAGGCGCCGTAATCCGGCACATCGGCCACGAGTCCGTGCTGGTGCGAGGCCCGGTCCATCGCCATCACCACCACGGCGGTGTCGTCGAGGTCGGGGAAGTGCGGGTTGGCATACTGAAAGGCCCAGCCGCCGGGGCGAACGTTCGGACGGCCCGCCGCCCAGTCGCCCTTGATGTCGAGGACCTGAAGCGGCTTAAGCCAGTCGAGACCGCGCCGGGCCTGGTGCTCCGCATCGGGGCCGCCGGCTTCGAGCAGGGCGTGCCCGGCCAGCGCCGTATCCCAGACCGGCGACAGGCAGGGCTGCACGTAGGCCTCGTGCTCCTTGACGACCACGAGCTTCTCGATCGCCTCGCAGGCGATCCGCACCTGGGGATGGTCGGCCGGATAGCCGAGCACGTCGTACATCAGCACGGTGTTGACCATGGCGGGGAAGATCGCCCCGAGGCCGTCATCGCCATTCAGCCGCTCGCTGACCCAGGCCACGGCCTTGTCCATGGCCCGCGCCCGCGGCGTCTTCGGGAAGTAGTCCTGCGTGACCTGCAGCATCCGGTCGATGGCGCCGAAGATCGGCGTCCAGGGCCAGGTCGCGTGCGGGCTGCCGGGCCAGGTGCGCACCGTCTGCGGCGGGGCGACGAACAGCTCCGGGATGCCGATGCCGCGGGGATTGCGGGCGAGCGGCTTCCTGGCCTGGATCACCAGCATCGGCACGATGACGCAGCGTGCCCAGTAGGAGACCTTGTCGAGGTGGAACGGGAACCACTTCGGCAGGTGCATGATCTCCACCGGCATCACCGGCACCGCGCGCCACGGCACCTCGCCGAAGAGAGCCAGGAGGAAGCGGGTGAAGACGTTCGAATTGGCGGCGCCGCCGCGGGACAGGATCGCCTCGCGCGCCCGGCGCATGTGCGGGGCCTCGATCGAATCGCCGCTCATCTTGAGGGCGTAGTAGGCCTTGACGCTGGCGCTCATGTCGAACGGGCCGTCATGGACAAGGGCCCAGCCGCCGTGCTTGCCCTGCGTACGGCGCAGGTAGTTGCCAATCTTGGTCTCCAGCTCCGGCGCGATCTCGGTGGCGCGGAACTGATGGAACATGATGTATTCGGACGGGATCGTCGCGTCGGCCTCGAGTTCGAAGCACAGGTGGCCGTCGGCATGCGACAAAGCCGTCAGCGCCTGGGTCGCGCGCACGACTCCCCGCTCGACGTCCTCGAGTGAGATCTCCTGAGTCTTGGGGCGCTGCAGCGCCTCGACCTTCCTGAATGCGTCCCGCATCGTCCTCGCCTCACCGGCCGCGCAGGCGGCCGCCTTATCTCACGCCGCGCCGCGCGCTCGTGCCTGTCCGCACGTGCCGGTCCTCCGGGCGAGGGCCGATGCGGCGGTCGTTCCTGAACGGATGGCTCCCTCGATCGTCGATGGCAGACCGGTTGCGGTCCAATCGCCTGCCAGGACGAGATTCTCGTGGGCCGTCACGGCGCCGGAGCGCCGCGCCGCCTCGGCCGGCGTTGCCGCGAAGGTCGCCCGCTTCTCCTTGACGATCTGCCACCTTGGCAGTTCCGGTGCAAGACCGGTCAAAGTCACGATTTCGGACCAGATCCGATGTCCCAAATCTTCGCGCGGCACATCCAAGAGGCGATCGGCACCGCTGATAGTCACGGACAGACGATCCGGATACGCGAAGAGCCACTCCGTCATTCCGTTCACCACGCCGAGCAGTAACGGCGATCCCGGCGGCGGAACCACAGCAAAATGCGCGTTGACGATGGAGCGGTGGCTCTGCGGGGCGGGCAGGCCCGGCAGCAGGTCGCAGGCGACCCAGGGCGGCAGGGCGAGGACCACCGCATCCGCGGGGCCGAGATCGATAGTCTCGTCGCTAAAGACGAGGCTGGCGATCCGACCCTCGCCGAAGGACAGGCTGCGCAGCCGGTGGCCGAAGCGCAGCTCGGCCCCGCGCCGGGTCAGATAGTCGACCGCCGGATCGACGAAGGCCGCCGACAGGCCGCCCACGGCGACGAGGGGGCGGCAGGCCTTGCCGCCGGCGCCCAGGGTCTCGCGCAGGATGGTCGCCGCGAGCCCGGTGTCGCTCTCCTTCGGATCGGTGTTGAGGGCGGCCAGCAGCACCGGGTGCCACAGGCGCTCGTAGAGCGTGCCTTCGCAGGCCATGCTCTCGCCGATGGTGCCTCCCTGGCCCGGACCCTTGCCGGCCGCGGCCTTCAGGATGCCGAGGGGCGCGAGGTAGTCGCGCGCCGTCGTGCCGGGGACCCGGCGCGAGGCCTGCAGGACCCACCACGGCACCCGGCCGGCATTGGGGCGCAGGGTCCAGCGCTCGCCGGTCTTCAGGTCCGCGAAGGGGAAGGCCGCCTCGGCCGGGCCGGACAGGGCGCTCTCCGACGCACCGATGGTGCGCATGAATTCGAGGGCCGAGGTGTTGCCCGACAGGAGCAGGTGGTTGCCGTTGTCGATGGTCAGCCCGAGGGTCGGGTCGAAGTACGAGCGGCAGCGCCCGCCGGCCTGCTTGGCCGCCTCGTGCACGACGACGCGGGCGCCGCGCTCCACCAGCGAGACGGCAGCGGACAGGCCGGCGAGGCCGGCTCCGATGACGTGAACCGTACCGGCCATCAGACGATCCCGTGCCGCAGGACGACGCCCAGGAGAGCGAGCTTGCCCGGCTTCACGCGGGCGCGGGGCTTCTCCCAGCCGCGGGCCAGCACCGCGTCGAGGTAGAGACGGTAGGCCGCCGCCATGAGGCGCGGCGCCTTCGTCACCTTGCGCGGACACTTGGCAATGATGTCCCAGGTCGCCCGGTAATGCGCCTCGGCCTCACGCGCCACGGCGATGCAGACCTCGCCGATCCGCGGATGGTCGATGGCGGCCTGCGGCGTCGGTGCGGTCAGGCCGATGGCGGCCAGCTTCTCGCGGGGCAGGTAGAGGCGGTTGCGGGCCGCATCCTCGTCGATGTCGCGCAGGATGTTGGTCAACTGCAGCGCGCGGCCCTCGTGATAGGCGAGGGCGATGCCTTCCTTCTCGGCGATTCCGAAGATCCGCACCGACAGGCGGCCGACGGCGCTGGCAACGCGGTCGCAATAGAGGTCGAGGGTGGCCTCGTCGGGGGCGACGATGTCCTCGAAGGCATCCATCGCCATGCCGTCGATCACCGCCTGAAAGTCCTCGCGCAGGAGGCCGTAGCGGCGGATCGGCACGACGAGGTCCTGCACCCGCGGCGCCGGCCGGCCGGCGTAGAGCTCGTCGATGTCGGTGCGCCAGCAGTCGAGCTCCGCCGCCCGCACCGGGGCGGGGCCGCCATCGTCGGCGACGTCGTCGACGGCGCGGCAGAAGGCGTAGACCGCGTACATCGCCGCGCGCCGGTCCGGCGGCAGAAGCCGCATCGCCGTGTAGAAGGACGAGGATTTCGCGGGCAGGGCGTCGACCGCAGGGGCGGCGCTCTCGGCGGCGGGCGACATCGTGGCGCTCATGGCCAGCTCCCCTCCGCGACCTTCGAAGTCGCCACCTTCGAGGCCTGCGCCCGCAGCGCGCGACCACGCAGGGGGCGGCGGGCCAGGGTCGCGGCGATGCCGCCGAGTGCGGTCAGGGCGAAAGCGGCCTTGCCGTGATGCACCTTCTCGCTGAGCGGGTCGCGCTCCATCAGCCCCTTGCACAGCACGACGGCGAGGCGGTGGATGGCGGCGATCTCCAGGCTGAGGCGCAGGTCGGCGATGAGGTCGGGCAGCACCGCGCCCTCTTCGAGGAGGCCCATGGTGCGCTCGGCCAGCTCGGCGATGACGCCGCGCAGGGCGGGCGAAGCCTTGTCGGCCCCGAGCTCCGAGATCGCCGCACCGTGGCTGTCGAGGGTGTCCTGCGGGATGTAGACCCTGTCGATCGCGCGGTAGTCCTTCCCGCAATCCTGCAGGTGGTTGATGATCTGGAGAGCGGCACAGATCGCGTCCGACGGCCCCCAGACCACGCTCGGATCCTCGCCATGGACGTCGAGGACGTAGCGGCCGACCGGCATGGCCGACAGGCGGCAATAGGCGATCAGCTCGTCCCAATCCGCGTAGCGGCTCTTGCGCGCGTCGAGGCGGAACGCGTCGAGCAGTTCGAGCGCATGCGTCGGCGGAAGACCGCGGGCGGCGAGCTCGCGGCGCAGGGGCTCGGCCGCCGAATCCGTCGGCCGGCTGCCGGTCAGGTCGTCGGCCAGAGCATCGAGGAGTTCGATCTTCCGCTCCGGCGACAGGCCGGTATGGTCGGCCACGTCGTCGCCGGCGCGGACGAAGTCGTAGAACGCCAGGATCGCGCTGCGATGCTTCGGATGAATCAGGTGGGACGCGACGGGAAAGTTCTCGTCGCGGTAGCCCTTGCCGGTACGCGCCTCGGTGGCCGTCTGGATCGTCGTGCTCATCACAGGCGTCCTTCCTGGCGGAACCAGGCGATCGCGTCGGACAGGCCTTCGCGATAGGGCCGGGCAGTGTAGCCGAGCTCGGCCCGCGCCTTGGCATCGGAGAAGAACATCCGGTAGCGAGACATCCGGATGCCGTCGATCGTCGCGAAGGGTGCCTTGCCGGTGAAGCGGGCGATCTGCTCGGAGACGAACGCGATCGGGTAGACCACCGCCCGCGGCAGGTTCACCGTCGGCGGCTTGCGGCCGACCATGCCGGCGATGTCGGCCAGCATCTGCGACAGCAGCACGTTCTCGCCGCCGAGGATGTAGCGCTCGCCGATCCGGCCGTGCCGCAGGGCCAGCAGGTGCCCGGCGGCCACGTCGTCCACATGGGCGAGGTTCAGGCCGGTATCGACGAAAGCAGGCATCCGTCCCAAGGCCGCTTCGAGGATGATGCGGCCGGTGGGCGTCGGCTTGACGTCGCGCGGTCCGATGGGTGTCGAGGGATTGACGATGACCACGGGCAAGCCGTTGCGCGCCGCCATCTCCTCGACCACGCGCTCGGACACGACCTTGCTGCGCTTGTAGGCGCCGATGGCGGTGGCGGGGGTGAGCGGCCGGGTCTCGTCGGCCGGCGTGCCGTCGTCGTGCGGCTTGATGGTTGCGACGCTGGAGGTGTAGACGACGCGCTCGATGCCGGCGCGCAGTGCCTCCTCCATCAGGATCACGGCGCCGTCGCGGTTGGTCGCGACGATCTCCTCCGGATCCGGTGCCCAGAGGCGGTAATCGGCGGCGGCATGGACGAGGTAGCGCTGGCCCTGGAGCGCCCGCGCCACGGCCGCGCGATCGCGCATGTCGCCTTCGACGATCTCGACGTCGGTCCAGGTCAGGTTGGTGCGCGGCGAGGTGGCCCGGACCATGATCCGGACGGGGAAGCCGGCCTTGCGGAAGACGTCGACGAGGGCCGCTCCCAGGAAACCGCTCGCGCCCGTGATGAGAACCGGGCCGGCATCGAACGGGCCGGAGGGGGTCGCCTGTGGCATTTCTCTCGTAAGGGTCTGAGGATCTTAAACGAGTGTACGGGCCCGAAACGGAGTTCGGGCCCGCGAATGGCGCGCTTTTGTCATCGAAACCGCTGCCGGACAAGCGCAACGGGGACACACCCGGGCCGCAAAGCCCGGATGCTCCGCACACCTGTTCGGCGGCTCAGGCGAGGCGCAGACGTCCCGACTGGCCGGCCTTCCGCTCGGGCAGGGCGGCCTTGACGGTGCTGAGGATGCCGGCGGCGTCGAGGCCGGCCTCGGCGTACATGGCGTCGGGGGTGTTGTGGTCCTGGTAGCTGTCCGGCAGCGTCAGCGTGCGCACCCGGACCCGGCCCGCATCCAGCGCCCCCCGGTCGGCCAGCAGGTGCAGCACCATCGCGCCGAAGCCCCCCACCGAGCCCTCCTCCAGCGTCACCAGCACCTCGTGGCGCGCGGCGAGATCCAGGATGAGCGCCTCGTCCAGCGGCTTGGCAAAGCGCGCATCCGCCACGCTCACCGCGATGCCCTCCGCCTCGAGCGCATCGGCCGCCTTCAGCGCCTCCGACATCCGCGTGCCCAGCGACAGCAGCGCCACCCGCGCGCCCTCCGGCGCCCGCACCATCCGGCCCCGGCCGATCGGCAGCGCGACCCCGCGCTCGGGCAGGTCCACCCCCACCCCCTCGCCGCGCGGGTAGCGCAGGGCGATCGGGCCCGTGTCGTGGGCATGCGCGGTGGCCACCATGTGCACCAGCTCGGCCTCGTCGGAGGCCGCCATCACCGTCATGTTCGGCAGGCAGCAGAGATAGGCCAGGTCGAAGGCGCCCGCATGGGTCGCCCCGTCCGCCCCCACCAGCCCGGCCCGGTCCATGCAGAAGCGCACGGGCAGGTTCTGCAGGGCCACGTCGTGCACGACCTGGTCGTAGGCCCGCTGCAGGAAGGTCGAGTAGATCGCCACGAACGGCTTGTAGCCTTCCGTCGCCAGCCCGCCCGCGAAGGTCACCGCGTGCTGCTCGGCGATGCCGACATCGAAGGTACGCTCGGGATGCGCCTTGCCGAACAGGTCGATGCCCGTGCCCCCCGGCATCGCCGCGGTGATCGCCACCACCTTGTCGTCGGCGTCCGCCGCCTTGATCAGGCTCTCGCCGAACACCCGGGTGTAGGCCGGCGCGTTCGGCTTGGCCTTGGCCTGCACCCCCGAGAGCACGTCGAACTTGACCACCCCGTGGTAGCGGTCGGCGGAGGCTTCCGCCGGAGCGTAGCCCTTGCCCTTCTGGGTCACCACGTGCAGCAGGATCGGCCCCTGCTCGGAGTCGCGCACGTTCTTGAGCACGGGCAGCAGGTGGTCGAGGTTGTGCCCGTCGACGGGCCCGACATAGTGGAAGCCCATCTCCTCGAACATCGTGCCCGAGCCCACCACCAGGGAGCGGGCGTATTCCTCGGCCGCAGCCGCGCGCTGGTAGAGGCCCTTGGGCAGGAGCTTGCCCAGCTGCTTGGCGGTCTCGCGCAGGGACTGGTAGGTGCCGCCCGAGGCCAGGCGCGCGAAGTAGGCCGACATGGCGCCCACGGGCGGCGCGATCGACATGTCGTTGTCGTTGAGGATGACGATGAGGCGCGAGTGCAGGGCGCCGGCATTGTTCATGGCCTCGTAGGCCATGCCCGCCGACATCGAGCCGTCGCCGATCACCGCCACCATGTTGCGCCGCTTCGGGATCGGCGCGCCCTGCGCCTTGGCGCTCGCCTCGTCGAGGTCGCGCGCCACGGCCATGCCCAGCGCCGCCGAGATCGAGGTGGAGGAATGGGCCGCCCCGAAGGGATCGTAGACGCTCTCCGCGCGCTTGGTGAAGCCCGACAGGCCGCCGGGCTGGCGCAGGGTGCGGATGCGGTCGCGCCGGCCGGTGAGGATCTTGTGCGGATAGGCCTGGTGCCCGACGTCCCAGACGATGCGGTCGTCGGGGGTGTCGAACACGTGGTGCAGCGCCACCGTCAGCTCGACCACGCCCAGACCCGAGCCGAGATGCCCGCCCGTCACCGAGACCGCGTCGATCATCTCGGTGCGCACCGCGTCCGCCACCGCCTGAAGCGCGCTCTCCGGCAGCAGACGCAGCGCCGAAGGCTCCGCCAGACCGTCCAGGATCGCCGTCGCCTCCGACGCGGTCACCGAACCCTGATCTTTGGAGGTCGTCTCTTGCGAGGTTTCTTGCCGTGACACTGAATCCACACCCGTTCGTTTGATGGCACCCGCCCGATCCGGCCCACCGCGAGCGCTCTGCGCGGACCGACCCTCGAACGATGCGCGCCCCAAGACGAAACCGGGGCCCTTCGATCGCACTTATAACGTCATTACGCAGCTTTGCCACGCCAGGGGGCGTCTGCGCTTTCCCACAGGCCGCGCGCGGCCTGCAATACCATTCCGAAATCCGGTACGCGGGAGCGCAATCCGTCGCCGAGCCGTGACTGTGGAGATGCTGGCGCCGACGCCTGAACTCCGGCAGGTAATCGCACTGCTCGTTCCGATCAACGGTACGGCCGTCTTTTCCCGTTCGCCGACCCCGCATCGAGGCAGGTCATGTCGCTCATCCGCTTCCTCGCCGGCCTCGCGTCGGTCTCGGTTCTCGCGAGCGGCTCCGCCTGGGCGGCAGGCGGCGGCGCCGACCCGTCGCTCGTCCGCCGCCATGCGCCGGTCGAGCCCTTCACGTTCCCGTGCGAGACGCCCGGTACTTGTGGGGTTCAGGCAAGCCCGGGTCCGCCCGATCGCGATGTGCGTCCCTTCGAGGGTACCCTTGGCCGGCCCTGCGGCTATCGCGCACGGGTGACGCCGCAGGGGACTCGCAAGGTCCGCGTATGCTTCTGAGGCGGCGCGCTTGATGGTTGGTCCGCGGCACCTGCTGCTGGCAGTGTGGCTCTGCGTCGTGCCGGCAGCAGCCTCGGCCGAGACCTGCATCAATGCGTTCGCGGATGGGCACCGGCCGGAGATCGTCAACCCGAAGCTTACCGCGCACACCGTGCCGCTGTGCTTCGAGGCCTTCGCGGTGCTCCATTCCGGGGTCTCGCGGACGCCGCTCTACGCTGCCGAGCGCCTGACGCGGGACAGCGTCGCGGCGGCTCGCCGGGTCGACCGCCTCGACGCCTTCCACGACGAGGACGCGGTGCCGGCGGCCGACCGGGCGCGGCTCGATGATTATGTCCGTAGCGGCTACGATCGCGGCCACATGGCTCCCGCTGGCGACATGCCGACCGCGACGGCCCAAGCGCAGTCCTTCAGCCTCGCCAACATCGTGCCGCAGGACCGCGCCCTCAATCGCGGGCTCTGGGCGGCGATCGAGGAGAGTGTCCGGCGTCTCGCGACCCGACGCGGCACGCTCTACGTCGTGACAGGGCCGATCTATGCCGGCGACGCGATCCAGGCGATCAATGGGCGCGTCCTGGTGCCGACGCAGCTCTTCAAGGCTCTCTA
Organism: Methylobacterium sp. BI1; assembly: GCF_056680125.1. NCBI lineage: Bacteria > Pseudomonadati > Pseudomonadota > Alphaproteobacteria > Hyphomicrobiales > Methylobacteriaceae > Methylobacterium > Methylobacterium sp. BI1. The sequence goes on from NZ_CM155267.1 coordinate 1,566,156, forward strand.
CGATCCTGCGACAGGAGAAGCGGGTGCCTATCTGGTGCCGAATCAGGACGATCCGCTCTGGCAGGCCGTTTCCCTCGACACTCTGCGCGAGGTTTCGGGGTTCGACGTCTTTCCGATGCTTCCGCCCGAAGCCAAGGCACGGGCCATGGAACTGCCGGAGCCGCGGACTTATTCCCGGGGCGAGCCCGACGGCGACGCGCGGCCGCGCCGCCGGGCGCCCGAGCCGGAATCGTTCGAATCCTGGGCGAAGGATCAGCTTCATCGCGCCCTGCGGCGTCTCTGGCGCGACCTGATGCGCGCCATCTTCTGAAGGGAGATCCCGATGCCGAGGCGGAGGGCACCGAAACACCCCGAGGCGACGCCGGAGCTGCCGTCCGAGGAAGGTCCAGGTCGGTTCACGCCCTTCGCGGACGATGCGGCCGTTCAGACGATCGGCGGTCTTTCGCTCGAAAACGGCCGCGATCGGATCGCTCTCCATGGCAGCCTCGACCTGGGGCGGGATGCGGAAGGGCTGGAGCGGGCCCGGGCCCTCGCCGCGGCACTTGCCGCCATCGTGAGCTTCCTGGAAGCCGAGCCTTTGCCCGAACGGGTCGCGGACGAAACGCGGCCGGCCGACACGGTGAAGAACCCCTTCGCCTGAGGCTCGCGTCCGGCTCCTTCTTCGGTGGCTTGGTCCTTCTTCGCCGTCCCAGTTCTTGCCGGTCGGTCGCCGCCCTGATACTCCGGCGCAACACTCTCACGCGAAGCGGTTCGACGACGGCGAGCGCCCGAGGTCCGACCGCGTCGGCGCTTTCCGCGCGGCACGCCGGTCGGCTCGACCGAACGCAGCCGCGCAACAACGCACTCGCTGATTCCGACGGTCGAGGCGCAAGGCGCGCCGGACCGCCGACACGACAGGGATACCACCATGGCGCGCGAATTCATCTACCACATGAAGGGTCTGACCAAGACCTATTCGGGTGGCAAGAAAGTCCTCGATAACATCAACCTGTCCTTCTACCCGGACGCCAAGATCGGCGTTCTCGGCATCAACGGATCGGGCAAGTCGACCCTGCTCAAGATCATGGCGGGTATCGACAAGGACTGGACCGGCGAAGGCTTCGTCGCCCAGGGCGCCCGGGTCGGCTACCTGCCGCAGGAGCCCCAGCTCGATCCGAACAAGTCCGTGCGCGAGAACGTCATGGAGGGCGTCGCCGAGAAGCAGGCGCTGCTCGACCGCTACAACGAACTCGCCATGAACTATTCCGAGGAGACGGCGGACGAGATGACCGCACTCCAGGACCGGATCGAGGCGGCCAACCTCTGGGAGCTCGATTCCAAGGTCGATCAGGCGATGGAGGCGCTCGGCTGCCCGAGCGACGAGCAGCCGGTCGCGACCCTGTCGGGCGGCGAGCGCCGTCGCGTGGCCCTCTGCAAGCTGTTGCTCTGGGAGCCCGAACTGCTGCTCCTCGACGAGCCGACCAACCACCTCGACGCCGAGACGGTGAACTGGCTCGAAGGCCACCTGCGCCAGTACCCGGGTGCCATCCTGATCGTGACCCACGATCGCTACTTCCTCGACAACGTCACCGGCTGGATCCTTGAGCTCGACCGGACCCGCGGCTATCCCTACGAGGGCAACTACTCGGCCTGGCTGGTGCAGAAGCAGAAGCGCCTCGCCCAGGAGGGCCGCGAGGACATGGCCCGCCAGCGCGCGATCAACCGCGAGCAGGAGTGGATCGCCGCCTCGCCGAAGGCCCGCCAGTCGAAGTCGAAGGCCCGCATCACCCGCTACGAGGAGCTGGTGGCCAAGTCGCAGGACAAGATCGACGCCTCGGCGCAGATCGTCATCCCGATCGACGAACGGCTCGGCAACAACGTCATCGAGTTCGAGCACCTCAACAAGGCGTTCGGCGATCGGCTCCTGATCGAGGACCTGTCGTTCAAGCTGCCGCCCGGCGGCATCGTCGGCGTGATCGGTCCGAACGGCGCCGGCAAGACGACCCTCTTCAAGATGATTACGGGTGCGGAGAAGCCGGACGGCGGCACCATCTCCGTCGGCGAGACCGTCCATCTCGGCTACGTCGACCAGTCGCGCGACGCCCTCGACCCGAATGCCACCGTCTGGCAGGAGGTCTCCGGCGGCAACGACATCATCTATTTCAACAAGCGCGAGATCAATTCCCGCGCCTATTGCGCCGCCTTCGCGTTCAAGGGCTCGGATCAGCAGAAGAAGGTCGGTACCCTCTCGGGCGGTGAGCGCAACCGCGTCCACCTCGCCCGCACGCTGAAGGGCGGTGCCAACGTGCTGTTGCTCGACGAGCCCACCAACGACCTCGACATGGAGACCCTGCGGGCGCTCGAAGAGGCGCTGGAGGATTATGCCGGCTGCGCCGTCATCATCAGCCACGATCGCTGGTTCCTGAACCGCATCGCCACTCACATCCTCGCCTTCGAGGGTGAGAGCCACGTCGAGTGGTTCGAGGGCAACTTCTCGGATTATGAGGAGGATAAGAAGCGTCGCCTCGGCGCCGATTCGCTGATGCCGAAGAAGATCAAGTACAAGAAGTTTTCGCGCTAAGCCGACGGTCCGGCGACCGCTTCGCAGGAGGCGGGCGCCGGCTCAGGCCCGGGCGCTCAGCTCCAGGGCGTCCTTCAGGTCCCGCCCATCCATGAGCTTGCGGCCCCGGCGACGCAGGTCCTTGAGCAGGCCCCGGTCGGGGAACGGACAATAGGGCAGGATCGGCGCGATCGTTCCGGCGGGAAGCCGTCCGTCCGCGAGGTCCGCGAGCGCCCGGTCGAGCAGGACCCGCCCGTGCTCGTGCAGGATCACCGAGGCACGGGTCGCGGTTGTATCCTCCGGGAGGGGCACCGCCTCCTGCGCGAGGATCGCACCGGCGTCGATCGTCACGGCGAGGCGATGGATCGTCACGCCGAATTCCGGCGCCGCCTCCGCAAGTGCGTGGATCGTCGGTACCGGCCCGCGATGACGCGGCAGCAGGCCTGGATGGACGTTGAGGCCACCGAAGGGCGCACGGGTCAGGGTCGGCCCCGAGAGAATCTGGTCGAAATGGAAGGTGACGATGAGGTCGGGCGCGTACCGATCGAAGGCTTGCGCCACCGCCGGACCGTTGACGTCGTCGACCTTGAGGGTCGGAATGCCGAGGCCGCGACAGAGCGCCCTCAGCGGCGTAGCGCTGGCAGACTTACCGGCTCCCGTCAGCCGGCGTGACAGCGGCGAGAGCGGCGCGAGGAGATCCGGCAAACCGAAATTGACGCCGAGATAGGGCAGGATCGCTGGCCCGGAGCGCGCGAGGTGGCGCCGAACCTGTCCGACGAGGCCGCCCGAACTCGGGCGTTCAGCGTTCGACAGACCGACGAAGGCGATGTCCGCCGCGTGGTCGACGACGAAGCGGCGCACCGCCCGGGCGTTCGGCAGGGCCTCCAGCACGAACAGGGCGATCCGGGGTCGGGTCACCGGCCGACCCGGATCTTGAACTTGAAGCCGCTCATGCCGAGGCGCCGCAGAAATTCCGGCAGCAGCGCCGCGCCACGCGCACCAGCCGCGAGGAGCCATGGGAAGGCGACGATGTCTCGGTTCTTCTCCAAACCGCGCGCGATCCGACGCGCCGCGTCCTCGGCGCTGATCTCGAGCGGCCGCCAGCCCTGGTACTCCCCGCCCATCGCGGTCTTCACGTAGCCGGGGGTGACGACGTTGATGCGCACGCCGTGCGGCTTCAGCTTTTCCCGGAGGGCAAGGCCGTGCGCGAGCAGCGCCGCCTTGGTGCCGCTGTAGGAGGGTGCGTCGGGGAGGGGCGCGAAGGCCGCGAGGGACGAGACCAGGGCGATCTGACCACGGCCGCGGGCGCGCATCAGGGTCACGCAGGGCAGTGTGACGTTCAGGGCGCCGAGGAGGTTCACCTCCACGGTCTCGAACGCCATGGCCTCGGTCTCCACGTCCCCGCCGGGATCACCGCCGTTGATCGCTGCATTGACGATGACGAGGTCGAGGGGACGGGCACGGTCAGCGCCCTGGAGCCAGTCAGCGACGGCCGCCCGCTCGCGGATGTCGAGGCGTTGGGTCTCGACGGTGGCCCCCTTCGCACGGCACGCTTCGGCGATCGCATCCAGGCGGGTCCGGTCCCGACCCTGGAGAATCAGCGTCGTTCCGGCCCCGGCATAGTGACGGGCGAGGGCGGCGCCGATGCCGCTCGACGCTCCGGTGATCAGAATGACAGGCATCGGGACTGCTAGCGCGGCCGGCCGGACCGGATCAATAGACCGGCGCCAGTTCCTGGGGCTCGGTGTCCTCCGCCCGGATCGCCCGGGCCGCGGCCAAGGCCGCCGGTGGCAGCGCCGCCTCCAGTCGCGGGATGGTCCCGGCGATCGCCCGCTCGATGGCTGCACGGGAGAAGAAGCCGCCATTGATCTGCGAGCGGTGCAGCACGACGCGTCGGAAATCCGCCATCAACGCACCATCGGGCGGGCTCGGTGCCGTCCAGAACGAGTCGACCCCGCCCTGATGGGTGAGTCCCGGAAAGTTGTAGATCGCGTTGCCGGCGGCGCAGGTGGGTCGCCCGAGTTCGAGCGACAGCATTCCGACAGTGCTGTTGATCAGGACGACGCCGCGGCTGCCGGCGATCAAGCTGGGCAGGTCGCCGCCGTCGATGATGTCCAGGCGGTCGTTGACCCCATGCCGACGGGCCGAATGGCGGGCGTACTTGCGCCAGTTGATCAGGCCGCTGTCGAGGGGATGCAGCTTGATCAGCAGACGGGTCGGCGCGGGAGAATGGGCCGCGAAGGACGCGATGGTCCGATCCATGAAGCCTTCGACCCCCAGGAAGGGGGAATGGACGCGGATCTGGTAGTCGCTATCGAGCTGGAGCGGCAGCAGGAAGTAATCGACCCCGATCGCGGTGTAGGCCTCGTTCAGCCGTGCCGCCTCGCGCCGCGTATGGGCGCGGCGGGCGAACTTCTTGATCCAGCCGGCATATTCCACCGTGATGTGATGCGGCCGGTGGCTGCGAAAATGCGGAAAGAAGTACGGGAAACCGAAATTCGCGATGTTGTAGGCGACGTCCCAGAGGCTGCGCCTGGCCATGTCACCGCTCGACGGCATCGCGCGGCCGGGCTGTGGCAGGCGCCGCGCCGCGGCGCGGATCTCATCCGCCGTCTTCGGAAGTGCCGAGTTGCCGTTCACGCCCCCAAGCTCGCAGGTGATCCAGTTCGGCCGGAGATAGCCCTCTTCGAAAACGTGGAATCGGACGCCGAAGGGCTGGGCGGCAGCCGTGGCGGCGACATGGTAGGGCCGGCAGTCGCCGAAGAGGACGATGTCGGTCACGCCGTGCGTGCGAACGTAATCCGCGACGTAGGCGCCCCACTTGTCGAAGCGGCCCCGGTAATTGTCCGAGGGGAGGCGCCAGAACAGCCAGTCGCCGGACGAGAAATTGATCCGCCGGACCCGATGACCGCGCGCCTCGAGGGCGCGGCCCAGGTCTGCGAAGAATGGGGATGCGAGTCCCTGGAGGAAGAGGAACGTCGCCTGTCCGTCGCGTTGCATGTCTGCGCGGGGCTGAAGCATTCTCTCCGACGCCTGCTCCTGCGCCCGTTCATGCGGGCGACCCTGGACGGCCAAATCCGTCGCACGGGACTCCCATCCCAGCAATTGGGCGCTCGTAGGGCCGACGGCGATTTCCTGAGGTCTGTGCCCCCACAGCAACGCCTGACAGGCTGCGGATGCCCGGCTCAGGTCCACGATCTCCCGCGACCCATGCCCCTTGGGCGCCCGAAGGTGCTAAGGCAGCGGCCGGTTACGCCGGTTCGAAAGTGAGCATGCCCCCGACCCTGCCGTCATCCCTGTTATCCACAGGCAGGCGCGTTCGCGCGCTGCGATCCGAGATCTCGGGCGCGCTCGATGTCCCCTTCGCCGCGCGCTGGCGTCCGGGGCTGGCACCCGTGGTGTGGGATTCGGGTGTCCTCCGCGGAATTGCTGATCGATTGACACGCCCGGTGATCGTAGGGCCCGGTCCCTTGCTGTCTCCGTACGATACCCCCGGCACGGGGATGGCGAGCCTGCGCATCGCCTGCGCCGGGCGCTCTGCCGAGGGGCCGCAGATCGATGTCCAGGCGCTGGTACGTGCGCGGACTTTCGGGCGGAATCAGTTCTCCCACCGGACCGCCGGCGCCATCTCGGAGGTGTTGTCCGGCTTCGCCGGTGCGTCCCTCATCCTTGCTGAGGGTGACGTGGCCCGCTCCACGGCCCACCTTCGCGCATTCGTGCTGCGTGTGCTCGCCGCCGACCCGGACGGTACGTTTCTCGTCGCCGGCTCGGGCGGTTGCGGGAGCCTGTCGCCAAGCCCGTCGCCGCGAATGCGGGTTCTGCCGTTCCCGGTCGATCCCTGGGTGCTGTTCGAGCGGGTTCGCCGGGTCTTCATAGACGATTGGGCGACGGCCTGTGAGGCGCGCCTTGCCGGGTGCGACGTCGTCCGCCCGGGTGACGCCTCCGCTCCTCCAACGACGCACGAACTCGTGGATCTCCGCTACCGCAAAGGCATCCACTACTTCGACCCCTGGACACGGGTTCCGATCGGGTTCGCAGATTGCCTCGACCGCGTCGCATGGCTGCGCGACCGCTTCGCCGAGAACGAGACCCGGACGGTGCTGGTTGGCATCTCCGGCTGGAAGCGTCCGGTTCTCGACGCGTTCATGGTCGGTTCGCAGGGTGCGCCGATCCACACCATGACGGCGGAGGATGCCGTGGCGGCCGCGCAGGAACACAGCGCTCAGGTTCGAGTTTGGGCTACGCGCATGCCGGAGCGGTTGGGAACACTCTGCGCCGAAGCGGGCGTACCCCTCGCGCGGATCGAGGACGGATTCCTGCGTTCCGTGGGCCTCGGGGCCGGCCTCGCCCCCGGGGCCTCGATCGTCGTCGACGATCGCGGGATCTACTATGATCCGCGGACGGAGAGCCGGCTCGCGTTTCTCCTGCGCACGTCGACCTTCCCGCCGGAACTGGTCGCGCGCGCGAAGGCCCTGCGCGACCTCGTGATCGCCCGCCGCCTGACGAAGTACAATGTCGGCCTCACCGACGCGTCGGGCGATTGGCCCCGGGATCGTCGGATCGTGCTCGTCCCTGGTCAGGTCGAGGACGACGCCTCGGTGATGCACGGCTCGCCGGTGGTACGATCGAACCGCGATCTGCTGCGGGCCGCCCGCGCCCGGAATCCGGATGCCTTCCTCCTCTACAAGCCGCATCCCGACGTGGAGGCCGGGTTCCGGACCGGTGCGATCCCGGAGGCCGAAGCCCTCACCCTCGCCGACCGTATCGTCGGTGGGCTCTCCATCGTCGATCTGCTCGACCGGGCCGACCACGTGGAGACGATGACATCGCTAGCCGGCTTCGAGGCGCTGATCCGCGGCCGCTCCGTCGCGGTCCACGGGCGCCCCTTCTATGCAGGCTGGGGTTTGACGGAGGATCTGGCCCCTGGCGCGGATCGGGGTCGCCGACTCGCGCTCGACGAACTCGTGGCCGGCACCCTTCTGCTTTACCCGCTCTACCTCGATCCGGTCACCCTCAAGCCGTGCTCGGCGGAGCAACTCCTCGATCGCCTCACCGCGGCTCGCGATGCGGCCGGCCCTTCGCGTCTCGCCATGAGTCCGATGGCGATACTCACCATGCGGGTCCGCTACGCTCTGCTGAACCCCCTCATCCGACGCCTGCGCGCCAAGCGTGGCGTCGAGCGATTTCCGGAGCGCAAGCCCTGACGGCCGCGATGACCTTCCTCCTCAGCCTGACACTCGCCCTGCTGCTCGGGCTCGCCATCGAGGCCCGCGAGGGTGGGCAGGTACGACCCTTGAGCCTGCGTCCCCGTGACCTCGCGATCCGCCTCTCGGGCTACGGATGGGTGACGGCGTTCTGGTTCCAGTTCTCCTGGCGACCCTGGCTCGCCGGCTTCTCGTGTATTCTCACCATCCTGATCCTCACGGTCATCAGCCGGCTCAAGCGCAGCATCATCGGGGAACCCCTGGTGTTCAGCGACTTCGCCCTCCTGCGGCAGGTGCCGCGCCACCCGGAGCTCTACTACACCCGCCCGCTCACCGACCCCCGCATGGCCGGGCCGATCCTCGCCGGCCTGGCACTGGTCGTGGCCTGGTACGCGATCGAGCCGACAGTCCTGCCGGGCGAGCCGAGCGTCGCGATCTTGGCGATCCTGGCCCTCCCGCTCCTGCTGTACAGCAGCGTGGTCCTCTCGGGGGAGGGGAAAGCCGCCGCGGCCCTCGCGCGACTGTTCCCGGCGCCGGCGCTGGACGCCGACATCGCCCGGTTCGGACTGCCGGCCACCCTGCTCGGCTACGCGCTGCGCTGGCGCGTCCATCGCAGGACGGAACGGGGAGCCGCCCTTCCGACCCCGATCCCACGGGGCGACGCACCCGTGATCGCGGTGGTGCAGCTGGAATCCTTCCTCGATCCGGTGCGCCTCGGTGGGGAGCCCCTGCCGCTCATGGACCTCATCCGCGCGCGCGCGACCCTCCACGGACGCTTGCGGGTGCCGGCCCACGGGGCCTACACGATGCGAACCGAGCACGCGGTCCTGACCGGCTCCGATGCCGAGGATCTCGGCTTCGGCGTGTTCGACCCCTACCTCACCCATGGCGGTCACGAGCCGACGAGTCTGCCCCTGCGCGCCCGCGATGCCGGGTTCGAGACCGTCTTCGTGCACCCCTTCCACCGCGACTTCTTCAACCGCGCTGCGGTGGTGACGCGCCTCGGCTTCGATCGCCTGATCATGGAGGACGACTTCTCCGGGGCTCCCCGGGTAGGACCCTATGTGGGCGACGCGGCGTTGGCCGAACGTGTCCTGGCCGAAATCCATGGGCGCACCGGCCCCCTGTTCCTCTACGGCATCACGATGGAGAACCACGGGCCGTGGAAGCCGGGGCGGCTGCCGGGTATCGAAGACCCGCTGGCCCAATACCTGACCCATGTGCGCAACACGGGCCGGGCCGTCGAAGCCCTTCTCGCCGGATTGGAAGGCTTGTCGGCCACACTCTGCGTGTTCGGCGATCATGCCCCGGCACTTCCCAATTGCCGGCCCGGCTTCGGCGGTACCGCGACGGATTACGCCGTCTTCCGGTTCGGACCGGATGCCGACGAGGAAAGAGCACGACGCGACCTCACCGCGGCGGAGCTCGGGCGACACCTTCGTCGGCTCGTTGCGCTCTCCGGGGAGGGGGAGAGCTTGGCTTTGCCACCCTCGTGACGCATTGCTGATCGATAGGCGGCCAAACCCGGCGTCGGTCGATCGGAGCCCGGCTGGGTGCACGATCCATTAATCCGATCGCAGCGTTTTGCCGCTATCGTCCGACGCGGCCACCGCTCGGAGGCTTGTCCCGTGATCCCGGTCGCCTCGCGGACGACGTCGGGCTCCCGGCGCATCGAACACGAAGGCGTCGCCCGTGCGCCGTTGATGAAGCGGGCGTCGTCCCCGGACCGCACCTGTGCGCGGTCCGGTCAGGAGAGTAACAATGCTTCGTAAGGCGTCCCTGGCCGCCCTGACGGCCTGCCTCGTGTCGGGCTGTACCTCACTCCTTCCTGCGGCCGGACCGACGACGGGTGCGGTTGTGGATGGGGCGGACGTGTCCACGAGCGAGGGGACGTTTGCCCGCTACGAGATCGTGGACCTGTCGGCGGCCACGATCGAGGCGCTGCGCGGGCGTGCGCTGGACAGCCTGCTGGCCTCCTTCGGGGACCGGCGTCCCTCCCTCGAGCCCGTGATCGGGGTCGGCGACTACGTGGCCGTCTCGGTCTGGGAGGCGGGCTCGGGCGGTCTGTTCTCCGGCCCGCTGGTGGCCGACCGCTTCTCGGCCGGCTCCAAGTCCGCCCTCATCCCCGAGCAGGTGGTGCCCCGCGACGGGGCCATCAGCGTGCCCTATGCCGGGCGCATCCAGGTGGCCGGGCGCCGGCCCCAGGACGTGCAGGCCCTGATCGAGACCGAGCTCGCCGGCAAGGCGATCCAGCCCCAGGTGCTGGTTTCGGTGACCAAGGCGGTGTCCCAGACCGTGACCGTCACCGGCGAGGTCGTGGCCGGGGCCCGGGTGCCGCTCTCGGGCAAGGGCGACCGCCTGCTCGACGTGGTCGCCACCGCCGGGGGCGTGCGCGCGCCGGTCAACGAGACCTTCGTGCGGCTCTCGCGCGGCCCGCAGACCGCCACGGTGCCGCTGACCACGGTGGTGTCGAACCCGGCCGAGAACATCTTCCTGCGCCCGGGCGACACCCTGACCCTGGTGCGCGATCCCCAGACCTTCCTGGCGGTGGGCGCGCTGGGCAACGCCACCGAGATCCCGTTCCAGGCCGAGGGCATCACCCTCGCCCAGGCGCTCGCCAAGGCGCGCGGCCTGTCCGACTTCCAGGCCGATCCCTCGGGCACCTTCATCTTCCGCTTCGAGCCGGCCGCGGTGGTGCGCCGCCTGAAGCCGGGCAGCCCGCTGCTGGGCACCCCCCTGGTGCCGGTGGTCTACCGGATCAACATGCGCGACCCCAACAGCCTGTTCCTCACCCAGGCCTTCCGCATGCGCAACCGCGACCTCGTCTACGTCTCCAACGCCCCCTTCACCGAAGTCCAGAAGGTCCTCTCCGTCTTCTCAACCGTCACCGCGCCGGTCTCGGCAGCGGCGTCGGTCTACGGCGTCGCGCGCTGACACGAAAAAAGGGGGCGCACGCTGCGCCCCCCATCCTTCGTTCGGCGATGCGCCCGACCCTAGAAGTAGGACTTGAGCGTGCCGCGGCGGCGAACGTCGAGAGTGGCGCAGTGGAACGAACCGCCGAACGGCCCATAGGACAGGAACGGCGCCGGGATCGGATCGAAGCCCCAGTCCTTGAGGGCCTTGATCAGCGTCGGCTGGCTCGCGTCGACGACGATCTTCTTCTCGTCGAGCGCCAGCACGTTGATCGAGGTCCAGGGCGAGCACATCGAGATCTTGCTCATGAAGCCCTCGACGGGATCGGGGCGCGGCGCGATCAGTACGTCCCACTTCTTCAGGACGGCGGGCAGCTTCTCGACGTCGATGTAGTCCGGGTTGACCAGCACCTTGCCGGGCGCGAGCGGCATGAACGACGAGTCGATGTGCATCGGCTGCGGGCAGCGGCTCTCGATCTCATGAACCCGGAAGCCGGAGCCGAGGTGGCGGCGCAGCCACTCGATGCCCATCAGGTTGGTGACGTTGGAGCGCGTCACGAAGATGTCGCGCCCGCAGCGCACGAAATCGGCGGCGTCGAAGACCGGCTCGAACTCGTTGACGGTGAACTGCATCGGCTCGCCGGCCTTCAGGTTCGGCACCCGGTAGTCGTAGTTGTAGAGCTCGTCCGTAAGCTGGGGGCGGGGGGCCGACGTCCAGCGCGCGCCGTTCCGGAAGTATTCCTTGAACAGCGAACGGTAGGCATCACCCTCGAAGTACCGCGAGCGCCAGCACATCGGGCTCTCGATGATCTCGTCGCCGATCACCAGGTACGGATCGCGTGGGCAGGCGACGCAGAAGCCGCGGGAGGACCAGCGCGGGGCCTTGTACTTCCGGGAGAAGTCGAGGGAGTCGGGGCGACGGATCTTCACGCCTTCGCCGGCCAGGATCGAGATGAAGTTGTCGAGCTCCTTCTGAGCGAGCTTCTTCATGAACTTCGGGTACCGGAAACCGGACGCGAAGCGATAGAAGGGCTGGGCGGCTCGCGGAAGGTTGAAGATGACTGTCAGGTGGTGTGTCGGAATGGTCGCACCGTCAAGACTTCCGACGATGACCTCCTCCAATGGGTCCCACTCGTTCCAGGCCATGACAGGCGAGCTCGGCGCGGGATCGCGGGTCGCTCCGTAGGCGCTTCCGGCGTAACGCTCCGCCTGTGCGTCGTCGTGCACGACCTCACCAGCCGTGATGTGTGATTCGCGGTCCATCGAATTCCGTTCCCTGTCCGCCCCGACGGCTGATTCTCGGGCCTTCCGCCCTGTGCCGCTTTGGTTCTGACTGTGTCTCCGGGGTGATAGACAACGGTTCCCAAAGCTGCAACTTCCGGAGACGTTCACCGTTTCCGACGGTTTTTTCCGGTCGGAAACACGGCGGATCTAAGCTGCGACCCGCTGTGCTGCTGGCCGAAAGGGGCCCATGAAACGTCTCACGACATTGGCCCTAATCGCCGGTCTCTGCACGGTCGTCGGCCTGTTCCTGTCCTCGGGACTGGAAGACGTCGCGGCTGCTGTCGTCAGCGCCGGCTGGGGTGCCCTGATCGTGGTCGTCGCGCGCGCCTTCGCGGTGGCCTGGGCCGGTCTCGGCTGGTTCGTGATCTTTCCGGCAGCGGCGCGTCCCACCCTGTGGGACTGCATGACCCTTCGTTTCGTGCGCGAGGGCATCAACACGCTCCTTCCCGTAGCGCAGGTCGGCGGTGACTTCGTCGGGGCCCGCCTCCTGACCAAGCGTGGCGTGCCGGGCGGCATTGCCGGCGCCAGCATGTTCGTCGACCTGATGACCCAGGCGGTCACCCAGTTCCTGTTCACCGTCGCGGGCGTCCTGCTCCTCGTCTGGATCGCCGGCGATGGACCGATCGTCCGGACGGTCGCGGGCGGCCTCGCCCTCGCGGCGCCTGCCCTTGGCGCTTTCTACCTGATCCAGCGCCGGAGCGGCCACAAGGTCATCCAGGCCCTGATCAGCCGCTTTGCCGGCTCTCGTGAATGGCGAGCCCTCGGCGCCATCGATGTCCTCTACGACAGCTTGAAGCGCTTGTACGGCAACCGTGGCCGCGTCGCCGGTGGCCTGGGTATCCATCTGATCGGCTGGTTCATCGGCACGGTCGAGGTCTACGTCGCCCTGCACTTCATGGGCTACCCCGTCAGCGTCGTCGAGGCGGTGGTGATCGAGAGCCTCGCTCAGGCGGTGCGCGGTGCGGCCTTCGCGGTTCCGGGCGCCCTCGGTGCCCAGGAGGGCGGTCTCATCGCGCTCTGCGCCATCTTCGGCATCCCCGCCGAGGCGGCCCTGGCGCTCTCGCTCGTGAAGCGTCTCGCCGATCTCCTGGTGGGCGTTCCCGGCCTCTTCGCCTGGCATGCGCTGGAGGGGACCCAAGCCGTCGAGCCGGTGACTGTGGAGGCGCGGAGTGAGCCGACCCTGCGCCACGACCTGCTCGTCCCGGTGCTCGCCAATGACTTCGGCACTCGCGCCCGCGCCGACGCCGATCTGGGAGATCTCAAGAAGTGCGCCTGAATCGCGTCGTTCTCGCGGGCCTCTTGGCGGGCCTGCTGCAGCTCAGCCCGGTCGCACGCGCGGCGGACGATGCCGCGGTGGACTCGATCAGCAAGGTCTACACGACCTTCGAGATCGCCCTGAAGGAGGCGCCGAAGGACGTCGGCGCCCGTGCGGCCAACATCGGTCCTACCCTCAGCGAGACCTTCGATTTCCCGGCCATGATCCGTCTTGCCGCCGGACCGAAGTGGAAGACCTTCACGCCGGAGCAGCAGGGCGCCCTGACCGAGGCCTTCGGCCGATACTTCACCGCAACCTACGCGACACGGCTCGCGCAAGCGGCGGGCGGCAAGTTTTCGGTGAAGCCGCAGAGCGAGGTGCGCGGCCCCAACCGCGTCGTCCAGACCGAGGTCGCCAACAAGGATGGCGATACCTCCCAGGTCGATTTTCTGGTCGGTCCCGGCAACCGGGTCCAGGACGTCTACCTCAACGGGAACGTCAGCGAAGTGGCGAGCCTGCGCGGCAGTTTCGCCGAACCGCTGAAGACCGGCGGTGCCGACGGCCTGCTCACATTCATGCGCGATCGCACCACGGGGATGCTCGCCGTCAAACCAGCGCCTTAGAGTCGGGGCTTATACCCCGGACTTTGTTCCTCTCCCCGCCTTCGACGATTCGCGCCGCTCGCTATCGCGGCACTCTCACGAGACCCGTGACCGAGCGATGCCCTCCATGGACCTAACCTGGCTCTCGCACCTCCTGCCGCTGATCGCCCTAATCGGTTGCTTCTACGGCCTGACCGCGGCCGCCCTGGCGACCCGCTTTTCCCGGAAGCCGGAGCCGAACCTCGGATCGGAGGTCCCGACAGTCACGATTCTCAAGCCTCTCTGCGGGATCGAGCCGAATCTCTATGAGAACCTCGAGACGTTCTGCCAACAGGCCTATCCGGCTCCGGTCCAGATCGTTTTCGGCGTCCAGAATGCTACGGACCCGGCCATCGCGGTGATTCGCCGTCTCCAGGCGGCCTATCCGGCCGCACGTCTCGATCTCGTCATCGACGCCCGCCAACACGGTTCGAACCGCAAGGTCTCGAACCTCATCAACATGTCGGCCCGGATCGCCCATGACGTCGTCGTCCTTGCCGACAGCGACATGGTGGTGAAGCCGGATTACCTTGCGCGTGTTGTCGCTGCGTTGAGCCAGTCGGGCGTGAGTGGCGTGACCTGCCTTTATCACGGCGTGCCGGCGCACCGCGGTATCTGGGCTCACCTCTCGGCACTCGCCATCGACGTTCAGTTCCTCCCTAACGTGGTGATGGGTACGTCCCTCGGCCTCGCCAACCCGTGCTTCGGCTCGACCATCGCCTTCAGCACGACGGCACTCGCCGAGATCGGCGGCTTCGAGGCGTTCCGCGACGACCTCGCCGACGACTATGCCATCGGCGAGGCCCTGCGTACGCAGGGCGGTGTCGTTGCGATCCCGAGCTTCACCATCGGGCACACCTGCGTCGACACCGACCTTGCCAGCCTGTGGAGTCATGAGCTGCGCTGGAATCGCACCATTCGGAACGTCGATCCTGCCGGTTACGCCGGTTCGTTCGTCACGCATGCGTTCCCGCTGGCCTTGATCGGAGCACTGATTCCCGGCGCCGGAACCACTGCGCTCGCGGTTGCGGCCTTCGCGCTCGCCTGCCGCATCGTCCTATGCGTCCGGCTGGAACGCGCCTTCGGTCTCGCGCCGCACCCCTACTGGCTGTTGCCGATACGTGACATCCTCTCCTTCATGAACTTCACCTGGAGCTTCGTCTCAGGTGCGGTGACATGGAAGGGCCATGATTATCGCGTGGTTGCAGACGGTACCTTGATCCCCGAGACGACGCTCGGCCGCGATGCTGGTGCATCGTCGCTCTGACCTTCGTTTCGACCCTCGTCTCATCTTTCCCTTGATCTCGCTGAGGCCTTGAACCCCATGCGCACCCTCTTCCTGCAGGCCCCCACCTTCGACGGCTTCGACGGCGGCGCCGGCTCCCGCTATCAGGCCAAGCGCGAGATCAAGTCGTTCTGGTATCCGACCTGGCTCGCACAGCCGGCCGCCCTGGTGCCGAATTCGAAGCTGATCGACGCTCCGCCGCACAACATCAAGCTCGAAGAGATCGTCGCACAGGCGAACGACTTCGACCTCGTGGTGCTTCATACCTCAGTGCCGTCGTTCAAGTCCGACGTGAAGACCGTCGAGGCTCTCAAAGCCGCCAACCCGAAGCTCATCGCGGGCCTGATCGGCGCGAAGGTGGCGGTGGACGCGGCCGGTTCCATGGCGCAGGCCCCCTGCATCGATTTCTGCGCCCGCAACGAGTTCGACTTCACCGTCAAGGAAGTCGCCGACGGCACCCCGATGTCCGAGATCAAGGGCCTGTCCTATCGCGATGCCAACGGCACCGTGGTCCATAACGAGGACCGCGAGATCATGACCGACATGGACCAGCTTCCGTTCGTGACCTCGGTCTACAAGCGCGATCTCGAGATGGAGAAGTACTTCATCGGATACCTGAAGCACCCCTATATCTCGTTCTACTCAGGCCGTGGCTGCAAGTCGCGCTGCACCTTCTGCCTCTGGCCGCAGACGGTCGGCGGCCACACCTACCGCACCCGCTCGGTCGCGCACGTGATCGAGGAGATCAAGTACTGCTTGAAGGAGTTCCCGCAGACGAAGGAGTTCTTCTTCGACGACGACACCTTCACCGACAATCTGCCGCGCGCCGAGGAGATCGCACGTGAGCTCGGTAAGCTCGGCGTTACCTGGTCGTGCAACGCCAAGGCGAACGTCCCCCGCGAAACCCTGAAAGTCTTGAAGGACAACGGTCTGCGCCTGCTGCTGGTCGGCTACGAGTCCGGCAACCAGAAGATCCTGAACAACATCAAGAAGGGCATGCGCGTCGAGGTGGCCGAGAAGTTCACCAAGGACTGCCACGACCTTGGCATCGCCATCCACGGGACCTTCATCGTCGGACTCCCCGGGGAGACCAAGGAGACGATCCAGGAGACGATCGCCTTCGCCAAGCGCATCAACCCGCACACGATCCAGGTCTCCCTGGCGGCGCCCTATCCCGGCACGTTCCTCTACAAGCAGGCCGTCGAGAACGGCTGGCTCGACGTCGAGAATGCCGAGCTCGTCGACGAGAACGGCGTGCAGATCGCGCCGCTGCACTACCCGCACCTGTCGCACACGGAAATCTTCGCGGCGGTCGAGGAGTTCTACAAGAAGTTCTACTTCCGCGCGCCCAAGATCGCCTCGATCGTCTCCGAGATGGTTCGCTCGCCCGACATGATGAAGCGCCGTCTGCGCGAGGGCGTGGAGTTCTACCGCTTCCTCAAGGAGCGTCAGACCAGCGCCGCCGCCTGAGGGCGACGACTCATTGAACTGGGGCGGCCGGGCTGGAAAGCCCGGCCGTTTCGCGTTTAAGGGCACAGGATTACCGCCAACCGGAGCAGCATTGTGAAGCGATTGGTCGTCACGGCCGACGATTTCGGCCTTAGCCTTGAGGTCAACGAAGCGGTGGAACAGGCCCACCGCGACGGTATCCTCACCGCCGCGAGCCTGATGGTCTCGGCGCCGGCCGCCGCCGATGCGGTGGCACGGGCCAAGCGCCTGCCGTCGCTGCGGGTCGGGCTGCATCTCGTCATGGTGGAGGCTTGGCCGACCCTATCGGCGGCGGAACTGCCGGATCTCGTCGGGGCGAACGGTCTGATTCGCAGCGATATGGGCCGGCTCGGTCTCGACTTCGCCCTGAAGGCTTCCGCACGACGTCAGCTTGCCGCCGAGATCGAAGCGCAGTTCAAGGCCTACGGGGCGACGGGCCTGCCGCTCGACCACGTCAACGCCCACAAGCATTTCCACGTGCATCCGCTGATCGCTGGGCTCGTCCTCGCCGCCGGCGCGCGACACGGCATGCGGGCGATCCGGGTGCCGCGGGAGACCCGCGCTGTACTTCGGGCGGCCGAGCCGGGCACGGCCGCGAAGGCGGCCCTCGATACGGCGCCCTGGGCCGCGCTCCTCGCGGTCCGCGCGCGCCAGGCCGGCCTCCTGATCCCCGACCGGACGCTGGGTCTCGCTTGGTCGGGCGCAATGACGCCGGCCCGGGTGGCAGGCCTCCTGGAACATCTGCCGGACGGTCTCACCGAACTCTATACCCATCCGGCGACGGGGGCCGGGTTCGCCGGTGAGGCTCCGGGTTATGCCTATGCGGTCGAGCGCGATGCCCTCATCGCTCCGGCGAGCTTGGCGGCCGTCGCCGGGATCCCGCGCGGTGGGTTCTCGGATTTTATAGACTGACGGTTCGAACGTTTCTGCGGCGATCGGGTGATCGGATCGAAAAACGGGCACGGATCAAATCCGCGCCCGTTTTTATGTCTGCTCCCGGAGCGCCGGCTTACTTCGCCGGCACCGCTTCGGCGGCGTGAGGCCGCGCGGCCGGCGGGAGGGCCGCGTCGCCTTCCGGACGCTTCGGATCGGGATGCTTCGGCGGCGGGCCGAGGAAGGCCGGGACCACGAAGAACGCCGCCACCAGGGTGAAGAACAGCGACAGGGCAAGGAGTTTGCCCATGCTGGCCGTGCCCGGATGGCTGGAGAGCACCAGCGAGCCGAAGGCGGTGCCGGTGGTCAGGGCCGAGAAGAAGATCGCCCGCGTCAGGCTGGAAGCCAGCATGTCGGTCACGCCGGCCCGCCAGGCGATGACGTAGTAGATGTGGAAGGCGACGCCGACGGCGAGCATGAGCGGCATCGCGATGATGTTGGCGAAGTTCAACGGCATGCCGACGATGTGCAGCGCCATCAGCGTCCAAAGGGTCGCCAGCACCAGGGGGCCAAGGGTCATTGCCACGTCCCAAGGCTTCCGCAACGCCACCGAAAGGATGATGAAGATCAGCACCAGGGCGGTGATGGCGGCCTGCAGGAACGCGCCGAGGATGGTGTAGCTCGACGAGGTCGTCGCGACGGGAGCGCCGGTCGAGTGTGGCGCGACGCTCTGCACCTCCTTCGCGAAGTTTCGCAGCACACGGTTGTCGTTGGCATCACCGCTCGGATGGACCTCGATCCGCGAGCGGCCATCGGCGGCAACCCACTCGGCCTTCAACTTTGGCGGGAGGTTGTCGAGCGTGACCTTCTCAGGGTTCAGGAGGCCGGACAGACGGGTCAGCAGCGTTTTCAGGTCGGTGGTGAGTGCAACGCTGGCGGCCTCGCGGGTGCCGACCGGTGCGGCGGCAAGCTTGTCGAGATCGGTGGCAAGCTCGCCCGCCGCCTTCGCCCCGGGGGCATCCGAGCCGGACGCGATGCCCCGCAGGGCCGTGACGGCCTCCTTGATTGCCTTGACGTTGTCCGCATCCGTGGGCGGCGGTGGCTTGCGGCCCGGATTCAGTACCGGTCCAAGGAGCTGCGCCGTCTCCGCGATGGTGGCGAGCTTCTGGTCCTGATCCGGCGGCACGAAGGTGTTGATGTCGATTACCTTGGCCACCGACTTCAGCTTCGTAAGTTTGTCAGCCAGGGCCGGCACCGCCTCGACGGAGGGCGCCATCACGTCGATGATGTTGGGGCTCGTCGCCGGATCCTTGATCAGGTCGAGATAGGTCGAAATCGACTCCACCTTCGGGCTGCGCAGGTGCATCGGGTTCGAATCGAACGGCAGCTTGAACAGGAGCGGGATGCCCGCCAGCGTGATGAGGCCGACACCGATGAGGATCGGTTTGCGGTTGCGAATGATCCACGGGTCGACCCCGGCGAGCCAGGTCGTCTCCACCGCCTCACGCTCGCCCTTTGGCCTGAACACCGCGATGAGTGCGGGCAGCAGGGTGAGGGCGAACAGGTAGGCCACAATCATGCCGACGCCGGCGATCAGGCCGAGTTCGGAGACGCCGCGGAATGCGGTGGGCAGAAAAGCGAAGAATCCCGCGATGAGCGAGATCGCCGCCAGGGTCAGGGACCAGCCGACGCCGTGGGCCGCTGCCCGCATGGCCGAGAGGAGGTCGGGCTGCTCGAAGCGGTCGGCGCGGTAGCGCACCGCGAACTGGATGCCGAAATCGATGCCGAGACCGACGAAGAGTGCGGCGAACGCCACCGAGATCGGATTCAGCTCGCCCACCATCAGAAGGCCCAGGCCGGCGGTGACGATGAGGCCCGCAAAAGTGGTGATCAACACGGCGCCGATCAGCGGAGCGGAGCGAAGGGCGAGCCAGAGGAACAGGACGATCGCACCGACGGTGACGCTGTAGTTCAGCAGCGCATCTTCGGAGAGGGTTGCGAATTCGTCGTCGGCCACGGCCACGGGCCCGGTCAGCCGCATGCGCGGAGCGCCGGCGATTTCGGGACCGCCGAGGGTGTTGATCTTCAGATCGGAGGCGACCTTGCGCACCACCTCAGTGGCGTTCGCGCCCGGCTGCAGGGCGTTGTAGTCCAGCACGGGCTGGATCATCACGAACTTGCGCAGATCGGTGCTCTGGGTCTGCCCGTTCGACAGCAGCATCTGCCAGGACATCCGGGCCGGCTCGCCGGCCAGCACCTTGCGCAGGGTCGCGTCGATCTGCGTCATCGGCCGCTCGAGGTCCTCGAGCTTGGCATCGCCACTCTTGATCCCGCGTGCGCCGAGACCCAGGACCCGCATGATGCCGCGCAGGGACGGATCCGCTGCCAGCGGACCCAGAAGGCCCTGCTGCTGGACGAGCTGCTCGGTGGTCTTGGTCAGCTCCTCCTGCGACATCAGCAGGAAGCCGTTTTTCTCGTAGAAGGCACCGCCGTCCGGACGGTAGACCGACTCGATCATGTCCTTGTGGCTGGCGAGGGCCGCCGAGAATTCAGCCGCCGCCTCCTCGGCCTCCTCGGGCGTCTTGCCATCGATGACGGCGACCAGAGTGCCGGTGCGTTGCGGGAAGGCCTTCTCGTAGTTGATCTCGTCCTGGCGCCAGGGCACATCCTTGTCGATCAACCGCTCCACGTCGGTATTGATCTTGAAGAGGTGGGCCGCCACACCGGCACTTGCGACGGTGACGAGTGCGACGAGAGCTATGACCAACCAGCGACGCTGGACGGAAAACGCGACGAGCCGTTCGATCACGAGTATCCTACCTGCCTGAGCGATCCGATTGCCGCCCGGCCGCGCCATGGTTCGGCGCCGAGGCCGGTCCGGCCACGGGACGGGAATCGATCTGTCTGAGTGACGCCGGTTATCACCTGTTGGTGCAAAACCCGAATCCGGCGCACGAACGGGGTCGCGAGCGGCTGTAGAGCGACGATACTGCGGTTCATCGAGCGAATCGCATGGCTCACACGAATTTGCTTCACTAAGGCGCTCACGTAGCGACCAAAGATCTGTATTGCAACGCGAACGGATCGATTGGCCCCGGGTTCGTCCGAGCGTGCGGTTTCGCACCGCACTTTTCCGGCGTGCAAGCTTTGGTGATTGGCCAGGAGTGCGGCGAACTGCCAAGCTGCGGCCCTGGCATGCAATCAAGGACTAGGAATAAGCGCTTCTGGCGGGGTTAAATGCCGTCGGAGCATTTCGGCCGACCAAAGGATCCGCGCCTGTGTCTGTGGCCGGATTGTTTCAGCGCCGAGAGAACGTGCGCGAACGGCACCCATTTGGAGCCTTTCGGATTGGTTCCAGTCTAGCTCGCTGGAATTTGGCCTTTTTTCACGCTAAGCAGCCCGATACATCGGGGCCAACAACAAGGAGCCGCGTCTTGGGCATCCCTATCCGGTACGTCGCGAAGATTGGCGGCTACATCCTGAAGCAGCACCTCACCGGTCGCAAGCGCTACCCGCTTGTGATGATGATGGAGCCGCTGTTCCGCTGCAATCTTGCCTGCGCCGGCTGCGGAAAGATCGATTACCCGGACGAGATCCTGAACAAGCGGCTGCCTGTCGCCGACGCCCTGGAATCCGTCCGCGAGTGCGGTGCGCCGGTGGTGGTGATCGCCGGCGGCGAGCCGCTGCTGCACAAGGACCTTCCCCAGATCGTCGAGGGCATCATCGCGCAGAAGAAGTTCGCGATCGTCTGCACGAATGCGCTTCTGCTCGAGAAGAAGATCAAGGAGTACAAGCCGAGCCCGTACTTCACCTGGTCGATCCATCTCGATGGCGACAAGGAGATGCACGACCAGTCGGTGTGTCAGCGCGGCGTCTACGACAAGGCCGTGGCGGCAATCGCGAAGGCCAAGGAGATGGGCTTCCGCGTCACCATCAACTGCACCTTCTTCA
This sequence comes from Methylobacterium sp. BI1, assembly GCF_056680125.1. Taxonomy (NCBI): domain Bacteria; kingdom Pseudomonadati; phylum Pseudomonadota; class Alphaproteobacteria; order Hyphomicrobiales; family Methylobacteriaceae; genus Methylobacterium; species Methylobacterium sp. BI1. Next base: position 1,587,588 of record NZ_CM155267.1, read on the forward strand.
ACAACTCGTCCGCCGACAAGATCGCCGACTTCTTCGACAGCGTCACGAAGATGGGCATCGACGGGATTACAGTCTCGCCGGGCTACGCCTATGAGCGTGCGCCGGACCAGAAGCACTTCCTGAACCGCAAGGCCACGAAGGAGCTCTTCCGCGGCGTGTTCCGGCACGGCAAGGAGAAGGGCCGCGAGAAGTGGACCTTCCAGCAGTCGGGCCTGTTCCTGGACTTCCTCGCCGGCAACCAGACCTACCACTGCACCCCCTGGGGCAACCCGACCCGCACCGTGTTCGGCTGGCAGAAGCCCTGCTACCTGCTCGGCGAAGGCTACGCGGCGACCTTCAAGGAACTGATGGAGGAGACCGACTGGGACTCCTACGGCACCGGCAACTACGAGAAGTGCGCCGACTGCATGGTCCACTCGGGCTACGAGGCCTCTTCGGTCGTCGACTCCGTCAAGAAGCCGTGGAAGCCCCTGGTTCACGCCATTCGCGGCATCAAGACCGAGGGTACCATGGCCCCCGAGGTCAGCCTGGAGAACCAACGTCCGGCCGAGTTCGTGTTCTCACGCAACGTCGCCCAGAAGCTCTCCGAGATCAAAGCCTCGGGCGTCGACACCAAGCGCGAAGCCCGCAACCGCAGCGCCGCCTGAGATCAGTTCGGCCCGGCTACTGGTGAACGACAAACCCCGCTCTGCTCCGGCAGGGCGGGGTTTTTTTGTCGTTCGCGGGCTTGCACGCGGGTGATGGGTTGCCGCGCCGGACGGCCTCAGAAAGCCGAGATGCCGCGCTTCCGGGAGGGGACACCGATTCCGCCGCCGTCGACCTCCACCGGCGTTGGGGCGTCCGTCGACGTCGCTGGGGCCGGAGCCGTCGTTGTCGTGACGGGTGCGGCGGCCGGCAGCTTGCCCACGCGCTCGATGCGCACACCGACATAGTCGCCGCGACGCCAGGCGATCCGGACGAGGCACAGGAAATCTCGCCCGATGATCCGCAGCATGAAGACGGGCGGCAGCACCTGATTCGCGCCGACACAGATCCGCGCGCCCGATTTCGAGACATCCTTCACACTGCAAGGAATTTCGGTGCCGTCCCGGAAACGGATGGTCGCGATCCAATTGGTTGGACTGCGCTCCTCACGACGCTGAATCGGCGTCGGTGTTTCGGGTTGCTCCATGCCGGTCGTCATGGGTTCTATCTCCGCGCCCCACGCGCGTTTCCGAAGACATAGCGGAGAGAATCTTTACAGACGCATATCGCTCTCCGCGCAATCCGACCTCGGCGAGGGGGTGTTGCACTAAAATCGTTCATGACCGGGCGTCGCGGTCCGGGCGGTGGGCCGACGGCCGTCCTCGATCCGGTCTCCGTGCAACGCGAAGACCCCCTTCCGGCAAAGCTTCGGTCCGGAATGGGGCGGGACGCCTTGCCTTGCCGGCGCGAATCCTGATAAGGCAACCGCCTTTCCGCGATGCATCGACACATCGCCGAGGCCGCCGTCAGGTGCCTCGTTCCCGAGACCCTATGGACAGGCGGCGGGCCCGTTCCCGACCGACGTGAGACCGATGAAGATTCGCAACTCCCTCAAGTCCCTCCGTGGCCGTCACCGCGACAACCAGATCGTGCGTCGCAAGGGCCGCGTCTACGTCATCAACAAGACCCAGAAGCGCTTCAAGGCGCGCCAGGGCTGAGGCCTACGGGGTGCTTGGCCGCGAGACGCGGCAAGCGCGCACGTTGACGTCGCGATCCGGGGCGAGGAAGCTCCGCCCATGTCGCGACCCTCACCCCATCGATCCTGCCTGAAAGCCGCGCTCGTCGCGGCTTTCTGCGTTTCCCTCGCGCCCGCCGCAGGTGCCCGGCCGGCGCCGGAGGCGCAGCCGGCGAAGAAGGCGCAGCCACTCACGCTCGACGACCTCTACGGGCGCCTGAAGGCGGCGGGTGACGATGCCGAGGCGAAGGGCATCTCGCGCTTGATCGAGCAGCGCCTCGGCCGGTCCGGCAGCGCCACGGCCGATCTGCTCACCGAGCGGGCGCGGCAGGCGATGTCCAGCCAGGATCTTCCCCTGGCGATCGAGCTGATGGACCGGGCGACGACCCTGGAGCCCGGCTGGTCGGAGGGCTGGAACCGGCGCGCGACGGTGTTCTGGATGCTGTCGGACTCCTCCGCGGCGATCGCGGACCTGCAGCGTACCCTCGTGCTGGAACCCCGGCACTACGAGGCCTGGGCAGCCCTCGGCCGGATCTACCAGACCCTCGACGACAAGCGCCGCGCCCTGGAGGCGTTCCGCCGGGCGGCGGCACTGTATCCCCGGATGGACCGGCTTCAGCAGGCCATCGACCGGCTGTCGCCGGACGTCGACGGCCGCGACCTGTAGCCGATCATGCTTCTCTTCAAGCTGATCACCGGCCTGCTGGCCGGCGGGGTCGTCCTCGCGCTGGTCGCGGCGGGCGTGACGCTGCTGATCGCGGCGCGGATCGATGCGCGCTATCCGCCGGCGGGACCGTTCGCCACGGTGAACGGCGGGCGCATCGGCACGATCCAGGCCGGCCCGAATCCCTCGCCGCGCGGCACCGTCGTGCTGCTGCACGGCGCCTCGGCCAACGCGGCCGACCCGATGACGGATCTCGGCCGCCGCCTCGCCGGCGCGGGGTTCCGCGTCGTGTCCCTCGACCGGCCGGGCTTCGGCTGGAGCGACCGCCTGACCGGCGCCGCCATGGCCACCCCGAAGGCCCAGGCCGCGGCGATCGCCGAGGCCCTGCGGGACCTCGGTATCGGGCCCGCCCTCATCGTCGGCCATTCCTGGGCCGGCGCGCTGGCCGCCGCGCTCGCCCTCGATCACCCCGAACGGGTCGCCGGCCTCGTCCTGCTGGCGCCGGCGGCGATGCCGCTGCCCGCGCTCGGCCCGATCCCCTGGTACTACCGCCTCGCCCTGGTCCCGCCGGTGACCTGGCTCCTCAGCCGGACGGTGGCAACGCCCATCGGGCTCTACTACCTGAAGCCGGCGGGCCGGTCGGTGTTCCGGCCCCAGGAGGCTCCGGCCGGCTACCTCGAGTCGAGCCGGGCCGCCCTGGTCCTGCGCCCGGGCACCATGCTCGCCAACGTCCAGGACCTGATGGCGCTGCCGGAGGCCCTGAAGCAGCAGAGCGCCGCCTACGACCGCATCGCCGCGCCGACCGTCATCATCACGGGCGACCGCGACGCGATCGTCCCGGCGGAGCGGCACGCCAGGCCGCTGGCGCGCCTGATCCCGGGGGCGCGGCTCGTGGTCCTGCCCGGCATCGGCCACATGGTCCACGTCGTCGCCACGGACGCCGTGGTCGACGCGATCGAGCGCCTCGCCGAATCACGCCCCGGTCCCTGAGGCGCGTCCGGGGCCGGGCCCGGACGCGCTCCGGGCGGGTCAGGCCTTGGCCGCGTGCTCGCGGGTGACGAAGGCGATGCGCACGAGGTTGGTCGCGCCGGGCGTCCCGAAGGGCACGCCCGCCACCACGATGATGCGGCCGCCGATCTCGGCGAAGTTCTCGCGCACCGCGAATTTCGCCGCCCGGAACGCCATGTCGTCCACGTCGCTGGCGTCCTTGGTGACGATCGGGTGCGTGCCCCAGCACATCGCGAGGCGCCGCGCCGTCTCGCGCTTCGGGGTCAGCGCGATGATCGTCGCGTTGGGCCGCGAGCGGGCGAGGCGCAGGGCGGTGGAGCCGGAATGCGTCCAGGCCATGATGGCCGTGAGGTTGAGGGCATCGACCATCTGGTGCGCCGCCGCCGCGATGGCGTCGGAGGCGGTGGCGTCGGGCTCGGAGCGCTGGGCCGTGAGGATGGTCCAGTAGAGGGCGTCGCGCTCCACCTGCTCGGCGATGCGGCTCATCATCGAGATGGCCTCGATCGGGAAGGTGCCGGAGGCGCTCTCGGCCGAGAGCATCACCGCATCCGCGCCCTCGTAGACGGCGGTGGCGACGTCCGAGACCTCGGCGCGGGTCGGCACCGGGGCGGTGATCATCGATTCGAGCATCTGGGTCGCGACCACGACCGGCTTGCCCATGCGGCGCGAGGCACGGGTGATGCGCTTCTGCACGCCGGGCACCTGCTCCAGGGGCATTTCCACGCCCAGGTCGCCACGGGCCACCATCAGGCCGTCGGAGATCTCGATGATCTCCTCCAGGCGGGTCAGGGCCTGGGGCTTCTCGATCTTGGCCATCACGAGGGCGCGGCCGGCCGCGACCTTCTTCACCTCGGCCACGTCCTCGGGACGCTGCACGAAGGAGACGGCGATCCAGTCGGCGCCCGCCGCGAGGCCGGCCTCGAGGTCGCCCCGGTCCTTCTCGGTCATGGCGGCCACGGGAATCACGGTGTCGGGCAGGGAGACGCCCTTGCGGTTCGAGATACGGCCGCCGACCTCGACGCGGGTCACGGCCCGGCCCTCGGAGACCTCGGTCACGGTCAGCCGCAGCTTGCCGTCGTCGATGATGACCACGTGGCCGGGCTCCAGGGCCGAGAGGATCTCCGGGTGGGGCAGGTAGACCCGCGAGACGTCGCCGGGGGTCGGGTCGCTGTCGAGGACGAAGGTGGCGCCGTTCTCCAGGATGGCGGCGCCCTCCGCGAAGGCGGCCACGCGCAGCTTCGGCCCCTGAAGGTCGACGAGGATCGCGATCGGGTGCTTCAGCTCGCGCTCGATCGTGCGGATGACCTCGATCTTCTCCGGCAGCTTTTCGCGGGGCAGGTGGCTCATGTTGAGACGGAAGACGTCCGCGCCGGCGCGAAACAGCTTCTCGATCATCTCCGGCGTGTCGGAGGCCGGGCCCAGGGTCGCGATGATCTTCGTGCGGCGTGAACGTTTCAAGGCTGTCTCCATCCCCAGAGTGGGCTCCGCCGGCTTCGAAACGACCGGATCTTGAGCGAAGGGCCACAAGCACCGAAGCGGCCGGGAGGTCAAGAACGCCGCGCCGGCCCGCGCCGGGCAGGATCGGGGCGATGCAGCCAGCACATGGGCGGGCGAAGCCAGACCCGTCCACGCATGGCGACGCGGCCCGCCGCCGTTTCCGGCGCGGGGGATCGATGGTGGGAGACGCGGGACGCCGCGAAACCACGAGAACAGAATGTATGCCGGTCCCCCGGCGTCCCTGGGCCCGGCCCCGGAGGCCCGAACCCGTCACGTCACGGCGTCTGTCTACGGCGCCGGCGACTCGGCTTGTGGCGGCCCTCCTCCGGTGCCCCGATCCCTCGCGGGATCGACGGCCCCGGCGGCCGGCTGATCATGGCTCACGGCCCCGGACCCGCCTCGTAGTGGGCGGGCCGTCCGTTGTCTGGGGGTGACCCAGGGAGCGGGCCGCCGGAGCGGCCCCCTGCCGGAACACCTTGCGTCGCGCGGTGCGGCCCGGGGCGATGGCGAAACCGGGCCATCGACGCGGGCGCCGTCTCCTCCTCCCAAACCCGCCGACCCGGTCCGCCGGCGGGCCTCCCATCGGGGGAGGCGAGTGATGGCAAGAGATCACATAATAGGAATATTGTCAAGGTCATTCCAGTGCCGCAGGGCTGACGTTATGGTTGCGGCGACTGAGGCGATGATGCCGGCCCGTAGAAAGCGAATCGCTCCCACCCATCGGGGAGCTCAAAGGGTCTCTCGGGCGTCTTCTTCGCCGCGGCCACGCCAGCGGAGCGCATCCGCGAGGGCGCGCAGGGCAGGGGGGATCTGCCGGCTGGGATAATAGAGGTGGCAGCCCGGAAACGGTGGGCACCACGCGTCCAGCACCCGCACCAGCCGTCCGCTCGCGAGATCGGCCGCGACGTCGGATTCCAGCATGTAGCCGAGGCCCGCGCCGGCCCGGATCGCAGCCGCCGCCAGCGCGCCGTCGTTCACCACGAACTGTCCGCCCGTTCGCAGGCGGATCTCGCGGTCGGCCTGCGTGAACTCCCAGGGCAGGAGCCCGCCGCCGCTCAGCCGGTAGGAGACGCAGTTATGGGCCTCGAGGTCGGCGGGGGTGGCGGGGACGGGATGACGGGCGAAGTAGTCCGGTGTGCCGACCACCACCGTGCGCAGGTCGGGACCGACCCGCAGCGCCACCATGTCCCCCTCGACCGTTTCGCCGAAGCGGATGCCCGCATCGAAGCCTGCGGCGACCAGATCGGTCAGGCGGTCATCGACCACGACTTCCACCGAGACGGCGGGATGGTCGAGCAGGAAGCGCGGCAGCGTCGGCTCGAGGATCGTGCGCGCGGCATAGGCGAAGGTAGTCAGCCGGATGGTTCCGGACGGCTCGCTCCGCCAGTCGGCCAGCGCCGCGAGCCCGCGGCCGACCTCCTCCAGCGCCGGATTCAGCGATCGGAGCAGCCGTTCGCCGGCCGGCGTCGTGGCGACGCTCCGGGTCGTGCGGGCGAGGAGCCGCACGCCGAGCCGGGCCTCGAGCCCACGCAGGGCGTGGCTCAGGGCCGAGGGCGACAGGCCCCGTTCGGCGGCCGCGCGGGTGAAGCTGCGGGTCCGCGCCACGGCCGCGAAGGCCGCGAGATCGTCGAGGTCTCCGCGCCGAATTGCTGAACCCCGCTCACAGACCCTTCCCGGCACGGGAGGCTAATCGCCCCTGCAAAGCCGCGCTAGCCTGGCATCAGTGATTAGCGAGGCACAACAATGGACCTGACACAGTATCGGACCCTCGGCCGTTCGGGATTGGCGGTGAGCCCGCTCGCCCTGGGCACCATGACGTTCGGAACCGCCCGCTGGGGTCTCGACGAGGCCGGCAGCCGCGCGGTGTTCGACGCCTATGTCGAGAGCGGCGGCAACTTCGTCGACACGGCGGACGTGTATGCGGGCGGCGCCAGCGAGGCCATGGTCGGCCGTTTCCTCAAAGAGCGAAGCCTGCGCGACCGGATCGTGCTGGCCACCAAGGCGGGATTCGCCGCCGGAGCCGGTCCGCACGCGGGCGGGAGCGGCGCCAAACACCTCCACGCGGCGATCGAGGGCTCGCTGCGCCGCCTCGGGACGGACTACGTCGACCTGTACTGGCTGCACGCCTGGGACGGGGTGACGCCGGCCGAGGAGTTGCTCGACACGATGGCGGGTCTCGTCCGGGCCGGGAAGACCCGCTACTGGGGCCTGTCGAACGTGCCCGCCTGGTACGCGGCCAAGCTCGCGACCCTGGCCTCCGTGCGCGGGCTGCCGGGCCCGATCGGGCTGCAGTACTTCTACTCCCTCGTGAGCCGGGAGGTAGAGGACGAGCACGTCCCGCTGGCGGCCGAGTTCGGCCTGGGCCTGGTCCCCTGGTCACCGCTCGCCTACGGCCTGCTCACGGGCAAGTACGACCGCGCCGCCGTCGAGGCCGCCCCGGCCCGCGCGGCCGGCCTGCCGAGCGAGGCGCGAGACGCCGAGACCGATTCCACTCAAGCGGACCGGCGCCTCGACGGCGCGAACCCCTTCGGCGACAGCCTGTTCACGCCGCGCAACTGGGCGATCGTCGACGCGGTGCGGCAGGTGGCGGACGCGCTCGGGCAACCGGCCGCGCGGGTCGCCCTGGCATGGGTGGTCGGCCGACCGGGGGTCGCCACGACCCTGATGGGTGTCAGCCGGGCGGAGCAGGTCGGGGACAACGTGGCGGCCCTCGCTCTGGTCCTCGCGCCGGAGCACCGCGCCGCCCTCGACGCGGCGAGCGCGCCTGCGGCGCCGCGCCTGATCTACGGTCTCTCGCGGCAGCCCCTGCGCCGGCAGCTGATCTTCGGGGGAAGCGAGGTCCAGGCCGCGGCGGAGCTGAGGCCCCCGACCTGACGGGCGCGACGGCTGCCCCGACCCGGAGTCGCCACGCCTCAGGGCGTCGGCGCCACCGGCTGGTTCGGGTCGGTGAGCTGGATCGTCCAGCTCTTCTGCTCGCCGGTGTCGACCTCGTAGAAGCCGTTCCGGTCGAGGCCCCGGGCGAGGCAATCCTCGACGCCGCGGATCGTGAATTCGCGGTCCTTGGTGCACATCAGCGAGCGACCGCTCCACTCGCCACCGCGCGTGTAGTCCACCGCGTAGACGTAGTAGAACCGCGCCGCGAGGGAGCCTTTCAGCAGCGTCTCGCAGACCTTCGGCGCCACGTCCCACCAGCCCTCCGTGACCCAGCCCTGCGGGTCGCGGTAGCCCAGCGCGATGCCGACCTTGCTGGCGGTCTGGTTGCACATGCGCAGGTCGGCCCGGGCGGGAGCCGGGAGCAGGGTGACGGCCAGGAGGGCCGCGCCCGCGAGCCCGGGCCGCCAGCGGAGGATCCGGGCGCCGCCGCGGGCGAGGAGGGAGCCGGACGCGGTCCGGGCCTCCCCTCGCCGGACAGCGAGGGGAACGTGCGCCTGCCGGGACCGGGCACGCGTGCGCCCCATCAGGCGCGCGAACGCCCTAGCCGACGAGGATGATGCGGCAATCGTTGACATTGGTGCGTGTCGGACCCGGCTGAACGAGGTCGCCGATGGTGGCGAAGAACTTCGTCGAATCGTTGTCGGCCAGCATCGCGGCGGGATCGAGCCCGGCGGCGCGGGCGCGGGCCAGAGTCGTCGGGTCGACGAGGCCGCCGGCCGGGTCGGTGGCCTCGCCGCGACCGCCATCGGTGCCGTCGGTGTCGGCGGCGATGCCGAGGATGGTCTCCGCGCCCTCCAGCGCCAGGGCGAGGGCCAGGGCGTATTCCTGGTTCGGGCCGCCATGGCCCTCGCCGCGGATCGTCACCGTGAGCTCGCCGCCCGAGATGATCGCGACCTTGCGGCCGTCCGCGGCCATCTCGCGGGCCATCCGGGCATGCTCGGCGGCGACCTCGCGAGCCTCGCCCTCGACGTCGGGCCCGAGCATCACCGGCTCGTAGCCCGCCGCGGAGGCGGCGGCCGCCGCCGCTTCCAGCGCGTCGATGGGCCGGGCGATGATGCGGTACTCGGCCCGGGCGAAGGCGGGGTCGCCGGCCTTCGGGGTCTCGTTGGCGGAATCGTTGAGGAGCGCCTTGGCGGTCTCGGGCAGGGGGATGCCGCGACGTTCGCAGATCTCGCGGGCATCGGCCAGCGTCGTCGGATCCGGGACGGTGGGGCCGGAGGCGATCACGGCCGGGTCGTCGTGCGGCACGTCGGAGACGGCCAGGGTCAGGATCGAGCGGGCGTTGCGCGCCATCATGGCGAGGCGGCCGCCCTTGATCCGCGACAGGTGCTTGCGCACGCAGTTGATCTCGTTGATCGGCGCGCCGGAGCGCAGCAGGGCCTTGGTGATGGCCTGCTTCTCGGTGAGGGTGAGCGCGCCGGCCGGGGCGATCCAGTTGGCCGAGCCGCCGCCGGAGAGCAGCACCAGCACGTCGTCCTCTGGACCGGCATCGGCGGCGATCTTGAGGGTGTCGATGGTGGCGTCGATGCCGGCCTGGTCCGGCACCGGATGCCCGGCCTCGACCATGCGGATCATCGGGGCCTCCTCGCCGTAGCCGTGGCGGGCGACCGCCAGGCCGACGATGCGGCTCGGATCGACGCCGTGCTCCTCCCGGTAGAATCGGCTGGCGACCGCCGCCATGCTGCCGCCGGCCTTGCCGGCGCCGAGGATGATGAGGCGGCCCTGTCCCGGGGCGGGCAGGTGGGGCACGAGGCAGCGCGACGGGTGGGCGGCGGCGATCGCCTCGTCGAGGCAGTGGAGCAGGAGGGCGCGGCGGGATTCGGTCGAGGCGGGTGCGGTCATGTCGGGTGCGGTCATGGCGTTTCCGTATTCCGGTGGTCGATCGCAAAGGCGGCCCGGTGGTTCTCCTCCGGATTGTTGTGCCCCCGGCATGGTGCCGGATTGTTGCCGTCGCGGCGCGATCCGCGATACGTGCTGTGCCCGACGCTCGCCGCCGCGGCAAGCCACGCCTGCGCGGGCGTCCCCACGATGCGGCCGGGGCCTTGCATCCCGCCCGTCATCCGTTGCCGCCCGCGCCCAACCGGACCGTGCCCGCCCCATGCAGCCACCGCATCCCGTCGAGACCATCCCGGGCGATCCCGCCGGGGGCCTGCTCCTGATCTGCGACCACGCCTCGAACCACGTGCCGGAGGATCTGGGCCAGCTCGGGGTGCCGGAGCACGAATTCGCCCGCCACATCGCCTACGACATCGGCGCCGCCGCGGTGACGCGACGGCTCGCGGCCGCCCTGAACGCCCCCGCGATCCTGACCCGGTTCTCGCGACTGATCATCGACCCGAACCGGGGCCGGGCCGACCCGACCCTGGTGATGCGCCTCTCCGACGGGGCCGTGGTGCCGGGCAACGCCCGCATCGACGAGGCCGGCAAGGCCGAGCGCATCCGGCGCTTCTACGCGCCCTTCGACGACGCGATCGAGGCCGGGATCGCCCGGGCCGAGGCCACCGGCACGCGCCCGGCCATCGTCACCATCCACAGCTTCACGCCGTACTGGCGCGGGGTGCCGCGCCCATGGGAGGTCGGCATCCTGTGGGACCGGGACGACCGCATGAGCGCGCCGCTGATCGCGGGCCTGCGGGCCGACCCGGACGGGCTGACGGTGGGCGACAACGAGCCCTATGGCGGCGGCCTGCCCGGCGATACCATCGACCGCCACGCCATGGCCCGCGGCCTGCCGAACGCGCTGGTGGAGATCCGCCAGGACCTCATCGTCGCGGAGGCGGGACAGGCCGCGTGGGCGGACCGATTCGCGCGGCTTCTGCGGCCGATGCTGCCGATCCGCGCTTGACGGGAGGCCCCGGCGCGCCGACCTCAGGCGCAGATTGGGAGACACACCATGACCGAGATCGACGACGCCACCCGCACCGAACTCGAGGCCGCCGTGTACCGGCGCCTCGTCGCGCACCTGCAGACCCGCACCGACGTGCAGAACATCGACCTGATGAACCTGGCCGGGTTCTGCCGCAACTGCCTCTCGAACTGGCTCAAGGACGCCGCAGAGGCCAAGAACCTGCCGATGACCAAGGACGAGAGCCGCGAGGCCGTCTACGGCATGCCCTTCGCCGAGTGGAAGCGCCTGCACCAGTCCGAGGCGACGCCCGAGCAGCAGGCGGCCTTCGCGAAAGCCGCGGCCGAGCCGCACTGAGGCCGTCGCGGGGCCGCACTAAGGTCCCGGTAAGCTTGACGGCTTATCGAGGCGGTTCCGGCGCAGCCTCCCGCGCCTCGCAGATCAGGGACTTGAGACGACCATGGCCGCATCCGCCGCACCCGCCGTCGACGCTTCCTCCGTCGCCGCCGACCAGCTGAAGAGCTTCATCGAGCGCATCGAGCGCCTCGAGGAGGAGAAGGCCGGCCTCGCCTCGGACATCAAGGATGTCTACGCCGAGGCCAAGGGCACCGGCTTCGACACCAAGGCCCTGCGCAGGATCATCTCCCTGCGCAAGAAGGACCATGCCGAGCGCCAGGAGGAGGAAGCCATCCTCGAGCTCTACATGCAGGCCCTCGGGATGGTCTGAGCCGCCGCCATCGTCCCCGGGGCCGCCCGCATGGCGGATGCCCCGGGGCCGGACGCCTGCCGACTGATCCGACCGATCTGATAGCCGGCGCCGGCCGGGATTCCGCGATCGCGCCGCGCGCCGCGGGCCGACGGGCCGCCGCGGCGAAATTGCGGGCTCGGCGTTTTCGGAGCATGGCAGGCCGTACGCCCTCCGCTGCTCCGATGATCAGGATCGCCATGCGCACGAACGCCGGTCTCGCCCTCGCGCTGCTTCTCGCCCTCGCGCCCGTCCCGGCCCTGGCGGCCCCGAACGAGGCCGTGCTCGCCGCGGCGAAGGCCCAGGACGCGCCCTATCGCGAGACCCTGAAGGGCCTGGTGAATGTCGATACCGGCACGGGCGACGTCTCCGGCCTGTCCACGGTCGAGGGGATCCTGACGGCGCGCCTCCGGGCCGCGGGCCTGACGGTCGAGACCCGCGCCGCCCCCACCTTCGGCGGCAACACCCTGATCGGCACGCGGGCGGGCAAGGGCGCGCGCCGGATCATGATGCTGGTCCATTACGACACCGTCTTCGGCACGGGCGATGCCGCCAAGCGTCCCTATACCGAGCGCGACGGCCGCGCCTACGGCCCCGGGGTCGCCGACGCGAAGGGCGGGGTCGCCATGATCCTGCACGTCCTGGCCGCCCTGGAGGCGCTGCACTTCGACGGCTACGGCACCCTCACGGTGGTGCTCAACCCCGACGAGGAGCGCGGCTCGCGCGGCTCGCGCGACGAAATCGCCCGGATCGCCCGCGACCAGGACGTGGTCCTGTCCTTCGAGCCGTCCTTCGCCGAGGCCGGCGTCGACGCCGTCACCGTGGCGACCAAGGGAATCAACTACGCCAGCCTGACGGTGAAGGGCCGCGCCTCCCATGCCGGCGGGGCGCCGGAGGCGGGCCGCAACGCGGTGGTCGAGCTCGCCCATCAGATCCTGCAGCTGCAGGACCTCGGCGATCCGGCCAAGGGGACCAGCCTGCACTGGACCGTGGTCCAGGGCGGCACCAAGCCGAACATCATCCCCGAGGCGGCCCGGGCGGAGGGCGACATGCGCTACTTCGTGCCGAGCGAGTACGACCGGGTGCTGACCCAGGCTCGCCGGATCATCCAGACGCACCGGGTGCCCGACACGCAGGTGAGCTTCGACCTCGCCCGAGGGCGCCCGCCGCTGCCGCAGAACCCCGCGACGCAGGCCCTCGGCGAACGGGCGCGGGCGATCTACGGCGAACTCGGCGCCGACCTCGCCCTCGCGGAGATCGGTGGCGGCACCGATGCGGGCTACGCCTTCCAGCCCGACAGCCCGGCCAAGCCCGCCCTGCTCGAATCCCTCGGCATCGTCGGCGGCCAGTATCACAGCGCCGACGAATTCGCCGTCCTCGCCAGCATCACGCCGCGCCTCTACCTCGCGACCCGCCTCGTGATGGAGTTGTCGCAGGACCCGGCCCGCTGAGCCGGCCGCGTCCCCGCGTGCCCCGCGCACGACCGGGGCGCCCCCCGGTCCGGTCGCCCTAGGGCAGGGCGCCGATCAGGCGCTTGGCATCGGTGAGGATGTTCTCGCAGGCACGCTGGTTGCCGTCCTGGTCCTCCGCCAGGGCTTCCTGGATCAGCAGGCGCGCGGCGGCGACGTTCTCCCGGCTCGGCACGGCCTGCGGGTCGCTCGGAGGCTCGGTGCCTGCCCGGGGCAGGGCCTTCAGCGAGCCGGTGGCGAGGGTGTGTCCGGGCTGGAGGCCGGCGATGCGCACGGCCCCGATGCTGTCCAGGCGGCGCTGGAGTGCGCTGACCTGCTGCCGGCACGGCGTCGCGGAGGCCGGAAGTCCGGCGCCGACCAGAAGGAGGGCCGACACGGCAAGTACTGGGAGACGCATGGTCCATATTCCTCTGTCTTGGTACCGGCGATGACCAGGCCGGCACCGTCTTGTGCAGGGCCCAAGTCGATCGATCCTTGATTTGAATCAGGGATCGGCGGCCGATATGGTTCTTTGTCTTCGTTCGACCCGTGACTTGTCTGTCGGCCATCTTGGCGGCTTGCCGGGCGCGGAGCGGACCGCCCTCCGCCTCGGCGATCCCGCGAGCCCCCGAGGGGGGCACCCGGACGGGTCGGCCGGAATCGCCTGTCTGGTGACGAGCCTGCTCGCGCAGCGCGACCGGGGCACCCGATCCGCCTCAGCGGCGCGGCCAGCGACGGATCAGCAGGGTGGCGCTCACCGTCACGGCCCCGAGGGCGGCGGCGACGAGCGTCGCCCGGGCGGCGGCCATCACCACCGCGAAGACCAGGGCGGTCTGATCGAACACCACCAGCGCCACCAGGATCGCGGCGACGGACAGCAGCGCGGTCAGGCCCAAGGAAGCCGCGAGCAGGAACAGGGTGACGAAGACGCGCGACGGGAGGGCGGTGGCGGCGGACGGTCGGTTCATGAGCCTCGATCCTTCAGGAAACGGCCCTGACCCTGTGAAGTCCACGCATTGTCGTCCTTGAGCTGGATCAAGCGGGTCGCGACCTGACGACGACGTCGCCTCGACGCTTCGGAGCTTGTGCGGAGACAGCCCCGCGCCGGCGGCCTCCGACGCCTCCTTGATTCAAATCAAGGCTCCCGGCCGAGCCTGTCCGTAGATGCGGCGACGACCCGTCCTGCGCTGGGAATCGACGCCGCCATGCCCGCGATGCCAACGTCCAAATACATGACCGAAGGGGAGGCGGGCCTCAGCCTCGTCCTGATCGTGGGTGCGCTGCTCTGTGCCCTGGCCTCCGCCCACGCGGTGGACGCGCCCTTCGCCTTCCACATGGGCCTGTTCGCCCTCGCGGCGCTGGTGGGCTTCGGCGCGATCCTGAAGCGCTACGAGTGGCGGCCGGCCGCCGCTCCGCCCCAGACCATCGCGGGCAAGCCGAACTACAATCTCGGGCCGGTGAAGTTCGCGGTGATCGCCGCGATGGTCTGGGGCATCGCCGGGTTCCTCGTCGGCTGCACCATCGCCTTCCAGCTCTGGGCGCCGTCGCTGAATTTCGGGCTCGAATACACCACCTTCGGGCGCCTGCGGCCGCTGCACACCTCGGCGGTGATCTTCGCCTTCGGCGGCAACGTCCTGATCGGCACGTCCCTCTACGTCGTGCAGCGGACCTGCCGGGCGCGGCTGGCCGGCGATCTCGCGCCCTGGTTCGTCATCCTCGGCTACAACCTCTTCATCGTCGTGGCCGGCACCGGCTACCTCCTGGGCGTCACCCAGTCGAAGGAATACGCCGAACCGGAATGGTATGCCGACCTGTGGCTGACCCTCGTCTGGGTCGTCTACCTGCTGGTCTTCCTGGCAACGTTGTGGAAGCGCAAGGAACCGCACATCTTCGTCGCAAACTGGTTCTACCTCGGCTTCATCGTGACCATCGCGATGCTGCACATCGTCAACAACCTGGCGGTCCCGGTCTCGTTCTTCGGCTCGAAATCCTATCCGATGTTCGCCGGGGTCCAGGATGCCCTGATCCAGTGGTGGTACGGCCACAACGCCGTCGGGTTCTTCCTCACCGCCGGCTTCCTGGCGATCATGTACTACTTCGTCCCCAAGCGCGCCGAGCGGCCGATCTACTCGTACCAGCTGTCGATCATCCACTTCTGGGCGCTGATCTTCATGTATATCTGGGCCGGCCCGCATCACCTGCACTACACGGCCCTGCCGGATTGGGCGCAGACCCTGGGCATGACCTTCTCGATCATGCTGTGGATGCCGTCCTGGGGCGGCATGATCAACGGCCTGATGACCCTGTCCGGCGCCTGGGACAAGCTCCGCACCGACCCCGTGCTGCGCTTCATGGTGGTGTCGCTCGCCTTCTACGGCATGGCGACCTTCGAGGGGCCCCTGATGGCCATCAAGGCCGTGAACGCGCTGTCCCACTACACCGATTGGACCATCGGGCACGTGCATTCGGGTGCCCTCGGCTGGGTCGCCTACATCTCCTTCGGAGCCCTCTACTGCCTGGTGCCCTGGCTGTGGAACCGGCGGGAACTGTATTCCCTCAAGCTGGTCGAGTGGCACTTCTGGATCTCGACCCTGGGCATCGTGCTGTACATCTCCTCGATGTGGGTCGCCGGGATCATGCAGGGGCTGATGTGGCGGGCCTACAACGCCCTCGGCTTCCTCGAATACTCCTTCGTGGAGACCGTGGAGGCGATGCAGCCCTACTACCTGGTCCGGGCGCTGGGCGGGGTGCTGTTCCTGATCGGGGCGCTGATCATGGCCTACAACCTCGCCATGACCATCGCGGGCCGCACGGCCGCCGCCCGCACCGAGACGCCTGGAGCCGGCGTCGCGCCGGTCCTCGTCCCGGCCGAGTGATCCCTGCTGCCCGGCTCCCGCCGCTTGCTTCCCGCCGTGGCCGTCCCTCCGGCGGCCACGAGCGGCCCCCGCCTCACCCCCGCATCACGGAGCCATCGTCATGGCGCTCGCCCAGCCGGGCCTCTGGAAGAGGCACGAGATCTTCGAGAAGAATTCCATCCTTCTCCTCATCGCCGCGCTCCTCGTCGTGGCCATCGGCGGCCTCGTCGAGATCACGCCGCTCTTCTACCTGAAGAGCACCGTCGAGGCGGTCGAGGGCGTCCGCCCCTATACGCCGCTCGAGCTCGCCGGACGCAACATCTACATCCGCGAGGGCTGCTACCTCTGCCACAGCCAGATGATCCGGCCGATGCGCGACGAGATCGAGCGCTACGGCCACTTCTCGCTCGCCGCCGAGAGCATGTACGACCACCCCTTCCAGTGGGGTTCGAAGCGCACCGGCCCGGACCTCGCCCGCGTCGGCGGCAAGTATTCGGACGCCTGGCATCGCGAGCACCTGATCGACCCGCGCTCCGTCGTGCCGGCCTCGATCATGCCGCCCTACGCCTTCCTCGACCGGCCCCTCGACGCCGATGCCATCGCGGAGGACCTGAAGGCCAACCGGGCGGTGGGCGTGCCCTACAGCGACGAGATGATCGCGCTCGCCCGGACCGACCTGCGCGCCCAGCTCGACCCGGACGGCCCCGGCGCCGCGGACCTGCAGCGCCGCTATCCCGGCGCCGCCCTCCGCGACTTCGGCGGCGACAAGTCCCGGGTCGCCGAGATCGACGCCCTGGTCGCATACCTCCAGGTCCTCGGCACCATGGTCGACTTCAAGATCTACGAAGACAAGAAGAACCTCAGGTGAGTGCCATGACCTACGAAAGCGCCGCCGTCTTCGCGCAGACCAGTGGCCTGCTCTACTTCATCGGCATCTTCCTCGCCGTGATCCTGTACGCCTTCTGGCCGCGCAACCGGTCCCGGTTCGAGGCGGCCGCCCACCTTCCCCTGAGCGAGGACTGAGCGCCGTGCCCAAGACGATCCTTCCGGGCGATCCCCCCGCCGCGGCGACCGACACGACGGGCCACGAGTGGGACGGGATTCGCGAATACAACAATCCGCTGCCGCGCTGGTGGCTCTACACCCTCTACGCGACGGTGATCTGGTCCATCGGCTACTGGATCGCCTATCCGGCCTGGCCGCTGGTGAGCGGCTACACCGCCGGGCTCCTCGGCTATTCGCAGCGCCAGACCGTGCTGGCCGAGGTCGACGGCGTCCGCGCCGTCCGCGACGCCCGCGGGCAGGCGCGGCTCGCCAGCATCCCGGTGGCGGAGATCCGCGCGGACCCGGACCTCCTGCGCCTCGCCCTCGCCACCGGCAAGGCGGCGTTCGGCGACAACTGCGCCGCCTGCCACGGCACCGCGGCCACGGGGCGGACCGGATATCCGAACCTGCAGGACGACGACTGGCTCTGGGGCGGCACGCCCGAGGCGATCGAGCGGACCATCCGGTACGGGGCGCGCTCCGGTCATGGCGAGGCCCATCTCGGCGACATGCCGGCCTTCGGGCGCGACGGCATCCTGACCCGGGCGGAGGTGGAGGCGGTGGCGAGCTACGTTCTCTCCCTCTCGGGCAAGCCCGGGGTGAAGGGCGCGAGCGTCGAGAAGGGGCGGGAGGTCTTCGCCGGCAACTGCGCGGCCTGCCACGGGGAGGCCGCCAAGGGGAACCCGGAGATGGGCGCCCCGGACCTGACCGACCCGATCTGGCTCTACGGGTCGGCGCCGCAGGATGTGGTGACCACGGTCACCCAGGGCCGCAAGGGCGTGATGCCCGCCTGGGAGGGCCGCCTCGACGCGGCGACGATCAAGTCCCTGGCCATCTACGTGCACAGCCTCGGCGGCGGCCAATAGGCCGCCCGCTCCCGTCCGCCCGCGGGGCCATGCCCCGCTTGAGCGAGATCAAGGCAGCCGGCGCCACCCCGGCCTAGACGACACCGGTGCCGCGTCCGCGGCCTGACGGACCCCCCTGATGTCGCTCGCTGACCCCGCCGGGACGCAGTCCCTCGCCAGACCGCCCGTCGAGGCCCGGCCTGCCGCGCCGATCGCCACCGGACCCGCCGCCGCCCGCGGCAAGACGTTCGGCGTGCGGGCGACCCGGGCCGCGATTCCGCCCGCGAGCGGCGCCCTCTTCGCCGCCCGGACCAAGATCCATCCGCAGGCCGTCCGCGGGACGTTCCGGACCATCAAGTGGGTGATCCTCGCGGTCGCCCTCGGGGTCTACTACCTCGTGCCGTTCCTGCGCTGGGACCGGGGCCCCGGGGAGCCCTCGCAGGCGGTGCTGCTCGACCTTGACCGTGGCCGCTTCTACGACTTCGCCATCGAGCTCTGGCCCCAGGACATCACCTACGTGATGGGGCTCCTCATCCTGGCGGCCTTCACCCTGTTCCTGATGAACGCGGTCGCGGGGCGGATCTGGTGCGGCTACCTCTGCCCGCAGACGGTCTGGACCGACCTGTTCCTCGCCGTCGAGCGCCTCGTCGAGGGCGACCGCCGCGCCCGCCTGAAGCTCGACGCGGCGCCCTGGTCCCTGGAGAAGGTGACCCTGCGCACCCTGAAGCACAGCCTCTGGCTGCTGATCGCCTGGTGGACCGGCGGCGCCTGGGTCCTGTACTTCGCCGACGCGCCGACCCTGGTGGGGCAGCTGGCAACCTTCCAGGCCCCGCCCGTCGCCTATGGGGCGATCCTGACCCTGACGGCGACGACCTACCTGCTGGCGGGCCACATGCGCGAGCAGGTCTGCACCTACATGTGCCCGTGGCCCCGCATCCAGGGCTCGCTCACCGATGCGCATTCCCTGAACATCCTGTACCGGGGAGACCGCGGCGAACCCCGGACCTCGGCCAAGAAGACGACCGCCCTGCGCGCCGCCGGGCAGCCAGCGGGCGACTGCGTCGACTGCTTCGCCTGCGTCACCGCCTGCCCGGCCGGCATCGACATCCGCGACGGGCTGCAGATGGACTGCATCCAGTGCGGGCTCTGCGTCGATGCCTGCGACACGACCATGGACCGGCTCGGGCGGCCGCGGGGCCTGATCGGCTACGACACCGAGGCGAATGGCCGGAGCCGGGCGGCCGGCGGCCCTCCGGTGAGCCGGGTCCTGCGTCCGCGCACTGTCGTGTACGGCGTGCTCGTGGCGGCCGTCGGCGGCGGCATACTCTACGGCCTCGCGACGCGCAGCGTCACCGGCCTCAGCGTGCTGCACGACCGCAACCCGCTCTTCGTGACGCTGTCGGACGGCGCCATCCGCAACGGCTACACGGTCCGGCTCCTCAACAAGCGCCGGGCGCCGCGTCGCTTCGCGCTCGCCGTCGAAGGCCTCCCCGACGCCCGGGTGGACGTCGTCGGCGGCACGCCGGGGGACATGCTCGTCCCGTCCGACGCGACCCAGGAGTTCCGGGTGCTGGTCTTCGCCCCGCCCGGCGCCCGCACCGACGCCTCCGTCCCGCTCACTTTCAGCATCACCGATCCTGCGACGGGCGAGACCGCCCGGGCCCGGGACAGCTTCAAGGCTCCAGTCCCATGAGCACCGGTCCCATGAGCCCTTCCGCTCCGCCGCGTCCCGCCCCGCGCCTGACCGAACGCCGGGTGCTGGCGATCTTCGCGCTCTTCTTCGGCACCATCGCGACCGCCGACGCCGTGCTGGTGACCTCGGCCCTGAAGACCTGGTCCGGCCTGGACGATCCCTCGCCCTACCAGGCGAGCCAGCGCTACAATGCCGAGCTGAGGCGCGCCCGGGCGCAGACCGCGCGCGGCTGGCGCCTGGATGCCGCCGTGCTGCGCGAAGGGCAGGGCGGCGCCGCCCTGACCATCGGCCTCCGCGACGCCGACGCCCAGCCCCTGGCCGGCCGGGTGCTGCGGGCGCGCCTGGAACGCCCCACGGACAAGCGCGCCGACCGCCCCTTCACCCTCACGCAGACCGCGCCGGGCACCTATGCGGGCCACCTCGCCGACGCGGCGCCCGGGCAATGGGAGCTGGTCGTCGAGGTCGTGGATGGGGACGGCGTCGCGCTGCGGCGCAAGCAGCGCCTCGTCCTGGATTGAGAGGGCCTCCCGATGTGCTGCACCGATCTGGCGCTGGCCTATGTCGAGGCCCATGCCGCCTGGAGCGAGACCAACACCCGCGCCTCCCTCGCCCGCGACTACGCCGCCTTCCTGTCCGCGCAGGCGGATGGCAGCACCCGCGCCGCCTTCGCCGTCGAGGGCGTGCGCTGCGCCGCCTGCATGGGCACCATCGAGCGCGGGCTGGCCGGCCTGCCGGGCGTGGCCTCCGCGCGCCTGAACTTCTCGGACCGGCGCCTCGCCGTCACGTGGCGGCCGGATTGCCCGGCCGATGTCGCCACCGTCCTGAGCACCCTGGACGGGCTCGGCTACCGGGCGCAGCCCTTCGCCCCGGGCCGGGTCGCCGACGCCGATGCCGCGGAGGCCAAGCGCCTGATCCGCGCCCTGGCGGTGGCGGGATTCGCATCGATGAACGTCATGCTTCTCGCGATCTCCGTCTGGGCCGGGAACGTCTCGGACATGACGCCGGAGACGCGGGACCTCTTCCACTGGATCCAGGCGGTGATCGCCCTGCCGGCCGCGGCCTATGCCGGGCGGCCGTTCTACGAGGGGGCGTTCCGCGGCCTGCGGGCGGGCCGGGTGACCATGGACTTCCCCATCACCCTCGGCGTGGTCCTGACGCTGGTGATGTCCGTGGTGGAGACGCTGACGGGCGCGCGCCACGCCTACTTCGACGGCGCCGTGATGCTGCTGTTCTTCCTGCTGATCGGCCGCGTCCTCGACCAGACCCTGCGGCGGCGGACCCGCGCCTTCGCGGAGAACCTCGCCACCCTGCGGGCCGAGCGGGCCACGGTCGCCGAGCCCGGCGGCGGCCTCCGGGAGGTGCCCCTCGCCGAACTCGCGGCGGGCACGCGCATCCTCGTGCGGCCGGGCGAGCGCGTGCCGGCCGACGGCCGGGTCGAACACGGCACCTCGGATCTCGACCAGAGCCTCGTCACCGGCGAGACCGCAGCCGTCACGGTCCGCAGCGGGGACCGGGTCTTCGCCGGGGCCCTGAACGGCAGCGGCGCCCTCACGGTGCGGATCACGGCCGCGGTGGGCCAGACCCTCCTCGACGAGGTCGAGGCCCTGATGGGGCGGGCGCTCGAGGCGCGCTCGCGCGCCCTCGTGCTCGCGGACCGGGCCACCCGATTCTACATCCCCCTAGTCCATGCGGCGGCGGCCCTGACCCTTGTCGGCTGGATCGCGGCGGGGGCCGGCTGGCACGTCGCGCTGCTCGATGCCGTGGCGGTCCTGATCGTGACCTGTCCCTGCGCCCTGGGCCTCGCCATCCCGGCGGTGCAGGTGGCGGCGGCCGGCGCGCTGTTCCGCGAGGGCGTCCTGCTCAGCGACGGAACCGCCCTCGAACGCTTCGCCGAGATCGACGCCGTGGTCTTCGACAAGACGGGCACGCTCACCCTGCCGGAGCCCGCGCTCGCGGGCGGGACCTTCGGCCCCGACACCCTGGCGCGAGCCGGCCGTCTCGCCCTGTCGAGCCGGCACCCGATGGCGGCGGCCCTCGCCGCCGCGGCCGACGGCTCGGACCCCTTCCCGGGGGCCGAGGAGGCAGCCGGCCTCGGCGTCCGCGTCGCGGTGGACGGCGTCGTGCTGCACCTCGGATCGCCCGCCTTCTGTGACGCGGAGCGCGAGGCCACGGCAATGCTCGCCGCCGACCCGGAGGCGTCGGTCATCTGCTTTCGCGACGGCGACCGGGCACCGGTGGTCTTCCCCGTCCGCCAGGCCCTGCGCCCCGATGCGCCGGCGGTGGTCGCCGCCCTCTCGGCACTGGGGCATCGCGTCATGATCTTCTCCGGCGACCGTGTGCCCGCCGTGGAGTCCGTCGCCCGCCGGCTCGGCGTCCACGAATGGGAGGCGGCCATGACGCCCCAGGACAAGATCGCCCGGATCGACGCCCTGCGAGTCGCCGGCCTCAAGGTTCTCATGGTGGGCGACGGGCTCAACGATGCGCCGGCGCTCGCCGCCGCCCATGCCTCGCTCTCGCCGGTCACCGCCGCGCATGTCAGCCAGGCCGCCGCCGACGCCCTGTTCCTGGGCCGCAGCCTCACCCCCGTCCTCGCCGTCCTGGCGGCGGGCCGGCGCGCCCGCCGCCTGATGCTGCAGAACCTGTGGTTCTCGGCCGCCTACAACGTCCTCGCGGTCCCCCTCGCGGCCGCCGGCGCCCTGACGCCCCTGATCGCCGCCCTGGCGATGTCGGGCTCGTCCCTGGTCGTCACCCTCAACGCCCTGCGGGCCCGCCTCGGCCGGCCGAACCCTCCGGCGGGGGCCGTGGCTCGCCCCCCGGCGACCGACACCGCCCTCGAACCCGCCTGAGGTCGCGATGACCGTCCTCCTCTTCGTCATCCCCGTCGCGCTCGCCCTCGGCGGCCTGGGCCTCGCCGGCTTTCTCTGGGCGCTGCGCAGCGGCCAGTACGACGACATCGAGGGTGCGGAGTACCGCGTGCTGCACGATGACTGAGCTGGCGCTCGCCCACGCTTCCCCGGGCCGGTCGGACGGTCGCCCCGAGGGCCTGGATCGGGCCTGGATGGTCGCGGGGGCGACGGGGCTCGCGATCCTCGCCGCCGCGGGCGCCGCGGGCACGTGCAGCGTGATGATCCTGCCCGTGGGGCACGCCTTCGGATGGGACGTCGCGACCGTCTCGGCGGCCTTCGCCCTCCGCCTCGCGGTCTTCGCCGTGGCGGGCCTGTGCGCCGCGCCCCTGATCGAGGCGTTCGGCGTGCGTCGCGTCGCCTGCGGCGGCCTCGTTCTGATCGGGGCGGGCCTCCTCGCCTCCCTGGCCATGAGCCGGGTCTGGCACCTGATGCTGCTGTGGGGCGTCCTCGTCGGCCTGGGCAGCGGCCTCGTGTCCCTGGTCCTTGGCACCTCCGTGGCGGCGCGCTGGTTCGCGACCCGGCGGGGCCTGGCGGTCGGACTGTTCGGCGCCGCCGCGACGGCCGGGCAGACGCTGCCGCTGCCCGGTTTTGCCGCGATCACGGAGGCGTTCGGCTGGCGCGCCGGCATCCTCGCGGCCTGCGGCCTCCTCGGCGCGGCGTTCCTCGCCGTGCAGGCCTGCGTCCCCAGGCATTCCCGGCCGGAGGCCGCACTTGCGGGACGGGCGGCGCGGTCGACCGGCGCGCCCTCGTCCGCGCCCGGCGGCGCGGCCCTGGTCGGGATCCTGTTCGGCACGTTCGTGGTCTGCGGCGCCACCACCACCGGTCTGGTGCAGACCCATTTCGTCCCGCTCTGCGCCGATCTCGGTGTGCGCCCCGTGCGGGCGGCCGGGCTTCTCGCCGGGATGGGCCTGCTCACCCTCGTCGGATCGATGGGGGCGGGTTGGCTGGCGGACCGCTTCGACGGGCGCTACCTGCTGTTCTGGTTCTACGGCCTGCGCGGCCTGTCGCTCCTCTGCCTGCCGCTGACCGACCTGTCCTTCGTCGAACTGTCGGTCTTCGCCTGCGTCTACGGCCTGGACTGGGTCGCGACGGTTCCACCGACCGCGCGGCTGGTCCTGGACCGGTTCGGTCCGGAGCGGGCGCCCCGCATGCTCGGCCGGATCTTCGTCGGGCATCAGGTCGGAGCGGTCGCGGCGGCCACCGGTGCCGGCCTGTCCCGGGTCGACATGGGGAGCTACCTGCCGGCCTTCGTCATCGCGGGCGCCCTCTGCCTTTGCGCGGCGGGAGCGATCCCGCTGCTGTCCGGCCGGAGCCAAGCAAACGCGGCGCAAGCCTCCGGGGCGCCGCCGGTCTGAAGTCGCGACGCGGGGTCGGAGGACCGAAGGGCGGGCGTCCGGCGATGTTGGACCGCCGGCGTCCCCGCTACGCCACGGCGTCGAGATCCGCGAGGGTGATGATTCTGCGCGATCGATCCGCCTCGGCGTTCTTGCGCGTCTGCAGCCCGGCCAGGATGGTTTGCGGGAAGTCCGCCGCCCGCCGCGCCGTCTGCAGGGAATCGTAGAGGCCCGGCCACCAGAGGCCGTCCTCCACCAGGGCGTAGCTTTGTCCTGCCTCGATCTGGAGCACTTGGGTCACCGGGACGTCCTCGCTTCGCGGGGCGGTCGCATGAGTGCCCGCCCCGGGCGCCAGCGATGCCCCGGTTCCGGGTTCGGGGCCTTGCGTTGGATCAAGCGAGGGGACCTGCCCGGGACGGGACCGGCGACCCGCCCGTACGATTGAGCCACATCAAGGCGGTGCCGGTCGCGGGACGCCTATGGCTGCGGTCCAAGATCGGTCCGTCGTGGGGCCGAGGGGCGGGATGCCGGGAGCGGAGCACGCATGGGCGAGGATCTGATGGCGCGCTACGGCGACGAGCGCTTGCCGCGCTACACCAGCTACCCGCCCAGCCCGCATTTCAGCCCCGCCGTCGATGCCGCGACCTATGCGGCCTGGCTTCGGGCACTCCCCGCCGACGCGACGGCCTCGCTCTACCTGCACGTGCCGTTCTGCCGGGCGATGTGCTGGTATTGCGGTTGCCACACCAGCATCACCCAGCACGCCGGCCCCATTGCCGGATACGTGGCGACCCTGCGGCGGGAGATCGCCGACGTGGCGCAGCACGTCGCGCCGTCGGTCCGGGTCCGCCACATCCATTTCGGGGGCGGCACGCCGACCCTGATGGCGCCGGCCGCGTTCGGGGACCTGATGACCCTGCTGCGGGACCGCTTCGCGGTCGATGCCGACGCGGAGGTCGCGATCGAGATCGATCCGCGCACCCTGGCGCCCGCAATGTCGCGCGCACTCGGGGCGGCCGGCGTCACGCGAGCGAGCCTCGGCGTCCAGAGCTTCGATCCGACGGTGCAGGCGGCGATCCGGCGGCACCAGGACTATGCCATCACCCATGCGGCGGTCGCGGACCTGCGGGCGGCGGGGATCGGGCGGATCGCCCTCGACCTGATCTACGGCCTGCCGCACCAGACCGTGGAATCCTGCATCGACACGGTGCACCGCTGCCTGGACCTGCGTCCCGACCGCCTGGCGGTCTTCGGCTACGCCCACGTGCCCGCCTTCAAAAAGCACCAACGCCACATCGACGCGGGTACGCTGCCGGACGGCGCCGCCCGCCGGGACCAGGCCGAGGCGATCGCCGCGACGCTGGCGCAGGCCGGCTACCGGCGGATCGGTCTCGACCATCATGCCCTGCCGGACGACCCCCTCGCGCTCGCGCAGGCATCCGGGCGGTTGCGCCGGAACTTCCAGGGCTACACCACCGATGTGGCCGACGCGCTGATCGGCTTCGGCGCCTCGGCCATCGGCCGGCTGCCCCAGGGCTACGTCCAGAACGAACCGGCGCTGCGCGTCTACGGGGAGCGGGTGGCGCAGGGCGCGCTGCCCGTCCTGCGGGGCTATGCCCTCACGGCCGGCGACCGCCTCCGGGCCGAACTGATCGAGCGCGTGATGTGCGACTTCTCCGTCGATGTCGACGCGATCTGCCGCCGGCACAGGCGGGATCCCGAGGCCTTCCTCGCCTCGATCCCGCGGCTGCGGGATCTCGCGGAGGACGGCCTGATCCACCGGGACGGTGCCGTCCTGACGGTCACAGACGGGGCCAGGACCTTCGTGCGGACCGTCGCCGCGGCCTTCGACGCGCATCTCGGCACCTCCGGCGCCGTGCACAGCCGGGCCGCCTGAGCGCTCCCGCCCCCGAGCCGGCCAGTCCCTTGGACCGCGCCTGCCCGCTGGGATACCATGCGGGCCGATGCCACGCGGACGGAGGCTGGTGTGAACGAGGACGCCCGGGTCGGCGAGGACACCCGGGCCGGGATGGCACCGAGCGCGGGCCCCAGATCGGCCGAAGCGCTGCCGCCCGGCCCCGCCACCGAGGTCGTGCTGGTCACCCTGGACCCGGCCGGCGCGATCACGAGCTGGTACCCCGGTCCGGGACAGGCGGCCAGCTGCCCGGAGGCCGACCGCCTCGGCCGGCCCGTCTCCGTCCTCTACACCGCCGAGGATCGGGCGGCCGGCGCTCCCGAGCGGGACCTCGCCGCGGCCCGGGCCGGCGGACGGTACGAGGCCGAGGGCCTGCGCCTCGACGGCTGGGGCACGCCGTACCGCGCGCACGCGACCCTCGTCGCGCAGTCGGACGGGGGCGGGGCGGTCGTCGCCTACAGCCTGCTCATCCGCTCCCTGTCCGAGCACGGCGGCGTCGAGGAAGCCCTCCGGGCCCGCGAGGCGCACCTCCGCTCGATCCTCGAGACGGTGCCGGACGCGATGATCGTCATCGACGAGCAGGCCCGCATCCGGTCCTTCAGCACCACCGCCGTGCGGCAGTTCGGCTACGCGCCCGAGGACGTCGTCGGCAGCAACGTCAGCCTGCTGATGCCGGAGCCCTACCGGACCCAGCACGACGGCTACATGGCCCGCTACCTGACCACCGGGGAACGCCGCATCATCGGGATCGGCCGCGTGGTGGTCGGGCAGCGCAAGGACGGTTCGACCTTCCCGATGGAGCTTGCCGTCGGCGAGATGCGCTCCGGGGGCGAGCGCTACTTCACCGGGTTCATCCGCGACCTCACCGAGCGGCAGCGGACGGAGGCGCGGCTGCAGGAGCTGCAATCCGAGCTCGTGCACATGTCCCGCTTCACCGCCCTGGGCGAGATGGCCTCGACCCTCGCCCACGAGATCAACCAGCCCCTCACCGCCATCGCCAGCTACCTGAAGGGCTGCCGCCGCATCCTCGGACGGATGGAGGGCGCCGAGGTGCCGATGCTGTCCGATGCGGTCAACCAGGCCGCCGAGCAGGCGCTGCGGGCCGGGCAGGTGATCCGCCACCTGCGCGACTTCGTGGCCCGCGGGGAGGGCGAGCGCCATATCGAGGGCCTGCCGAAGCTCATCGAGGAGGCGAGCGCCCTCGCTCTCGTGGGCGCCAAGGAGAAGAGCGTGCGGGTCCGCTTCGACCTCGATCCCGACGCGCCCCTGGTGCTGGCCGACCGGATCCAGGTGCAGCAGGTCCTCCTGAATCTGATGCGGAACGCCATCGAGGCGATGCACGAGCGTCCCCGGCGGGACCTCGTCATCGCCACAAGGGCCCTGGCCGCCGAGGGCCTCGTCGAGGTCAGCGTGGCCGATACCGGCACCGGCCTCGCGCCGGAGGTGGCCGCACGGCTGTTCCAGCCCTTCGTCACCACCAAACCGAACGGGATGGGGGTCGGCCTCTCGATCTGCCGCACGATCGTCGAGGCCCACGGCGGCCGCATCCGGGTCGAGTCCGGCCCCGCGGGCGGAACGATCTTCCGCTTCACCCTTCCGACCTTCGACAGGAGAGAGCTCGGCCATGTCGAATGACGGTCCCGTGCACGTCGTCGACGACGACCCGGCGGTGCGCCAGTCGCTCGCCTTCCTGCTCGCCACCGACGGGCTGGCCGTGCGCGTGCACGAATCGGCGGTCGCCTTCCTGGCCGCGGTGGCCGATCCGTCCGGCTGCATCCTCACCGACGTGCGCATGCCCGAGGTGGACGGCATCGAGTTCCTGCGCCGCCTGAAGCAGCGGGGAATCCGGGTGCCCGTCATCGTCATGACGGGTCACGCCGACGTGCCCCTGGCCGTCGCGGCCATGAAGGCGGGCGCCGTCGACTTCATCGAGAAGCCCTTCGACGACGAGATCCTGCTGGCCAGCATCCGCTCCGCCCTGAGCCAGGCGGAGCAGGACGCCGACGTCGTCGCCCGGCGCAGCCTCATCCGGACCCGGATGGCCGCCCTGTCCGAGCGCGAGCGTCAGGTGCTGGAGGGGCTGGTGGCGGGCAAGGCCAACAAGATCATCGCCCTCGATCTCGGCATCAGCCCCCGGACGGTGGAGATCTACCGCGCCAACGTCATGGACAAGCTCGAGGCGGGCAGCCTCTCGGAGCTGGTCCGCATGACCCTGCTGACGGAGCGCAGCTGAGGCCCGGTCGGGCCAGCCCGGTGCCGGGCGTCGGGCGGGGTCAGGCGCAGGGCCTCGTCAGCCATGATCGCAGGCGAGGCGTCGGACGTCGGGGACGGCGCGGTCATGGCGCGTCTGGGTCGGGGGAGGGCAGGCCGTGAAGGATGGGCCGGGACGCGCTGCCTTGATCCAGATCAGGGCGCAGGGCTCGCGTTCGCGTCAGACAGGCAGGGCGCCGGCGAACCCTCTCGCTCGGGCCATCGACGGTGGGGAGCCTGGTTATGCGATCACTCTGCGTGGCGGACCTCCTGGGCAGCCGCCCCCTCCTCAGCATCGGTGGCGGCTTCACGGTCGCGGCCGCCTGCCACCGGCTCCGCGATGGCGGCGTCGGCGCCCTGGCGGTGCTGGACGGCGGGGTGCTGATCGGCGTCTTCAGCGAACGCGACGTGAGCATTCGCGTCATCGCCCGGCATCACGACCCGATGCTGACGCTGGTCCGCGAGGTGATGACCCGCGATCCCCGGACCGTCGCGGCGGAGGCCTCCGTGGCGGAGGCGCTGAGCCTCATGCGCGCCGGCGGGTTTCGCCACCTGCCGGTGACGCGCGGCGAGGCCGTCATCGGTATGCTCTCGCTGCGCGACATCCCGCCCGTGCCCTGTCCGGCGCACCTGCCGCGCCAGGCTCCCGCCATCCCCGTCCTCGGCTGAACAGTCGCGCCGCCCCATGCGGCAGATCAAGGCGCGACGCGGAGATGCGCCCCTAGATGCGCGCGAGACAGGACGGGCACGACCATGCCGAAGCAGACGGGACCGGTGCTCGTCGTTGACGACGACGAGGCGGTCCGGCACTCCCTCAAATTCATCCTCGAACTCGAAGGCTACGCCGTCCGGCTCTACGCGGATGGCGCCGACCTCCTCGGCGACGCCGCCCTGCCGGCGAACGGCTGCCTGGTGGTGGATTACTGGATGCCCGGCATGGACGGCGTCCAGCTCGTCGGACGGCTACGGGACCGCGCCGTCGACCTGCCCGCGATCCTGATCACGGGCCGCTCCACGAACGACCTGCAGCGCCGGGCCAGGGCGGCCGGCTTCCACCGCATCGTCGACAAGCCGTTCGAGGACGGCGCGCTCCTCGATGGGATCCACGAGGCCCTCGCGGCATCGCAATGAACCGGCCGGCGCCTCCGTAGAACCCCTTAAGAGAAGCCCCGGAATTTCGCAGCGTCCCCCGCGAGCCTAGTCATGGAGCCACGATCCGATGTCCGGAGGTTCCCATGCAGACCGTTCTCGCATCCACCGGCCTTGCGCCCGTCGTCTTTCCCCATCGGGTCGATCCCATCGTGCCCGCGCCGGCGCACGATGCTGGGCACGCCATGCGCCGCACCTTCGGCGCCGACGAGGAGATCTTCGCCGAGGGCGACCGGGCGACGACCTTCTACAAGATCGTCTCCGGTGTCGTGCGGACCTACAAGCTGCTCTCCGACGGACGCCGGCAGATCGACGACTTCCACCTGCCGGGCGACATCTTCGGGCTCGAAGCCGGCGAGGAGCACCGGTTCCACGCCGAGGCCGTGGTGGAGACCCGGCTCCTCGTCCATCGGCGGGAGCGCCGGGCGCTGACCGGCGACGACGGCGCCCTGGCCCGGGAGGTCGTGGCCGGCATGATGCGGGACCTGGAGCGGGCGCAGGACCACATGCTCCTGCTCGGCCGCAAGTCCGCCAAGGAGCGCATCGCGAGCTTCCTGCTCGGCCTGTCCCAGCGGATGGGCAGCCGGGGTACCCCGGTGGACCTGCCGATGTCGCGGACCGACATCGCCGACCATCTCGGCCTGACCGTCGAGAGCGTCTCGCGCGCCGTGACCCAGCTGGAGCGGGAGGGCCTGATCGAGCTTCCGCCGAACCGCCGCGCGGTGGTCCTTCGCAACGCCGCCGCGCTCCGCCACCTCGCGAGCTGAGCGGCGGCGGGTCCAGTTTCCGTTCCGGGGCGCCTATCCGCAGGGAGCCGTGATGACGACCCTACACCTCACCCATCTGGCGGCCCTCGCGCATCTTGCCCCTCCGGCGCATCCCGAGCGTGCCGACCGGATCCGTGTCATCGAGAGCTGCCTGGAGCAGGAGCGGTTCGCCGGCCTGATCCGCGAGCAGGCCCCCAGCGTCGCGGTGGAGGCGCTCCTGCGCGCCCACGACGAGGCCTACGTCGTCGCGACCCTCGACGGGCTGCGGCGCGGCACGCTCGCGCCGGTGGACGACGACACCCATGTGGCGACGGACACGCTGGTGGCGGCCCTGCACAGCGCGGGCGGCGCCGTCAGGGCCGTCGACGAGGTGATGGCTGGAGCAGTCCGCAATGCCTTCTCGGCGCTACGTCCGCCGGGGCACCATGCCGGCCCCGCGCGCGCCGCCGGATTCTGCTTCTTCAACAACGTCGCGGTCGCGGCGCGGCACGCGCAGGCGGTGCACGGCGCCGGCCGGGTCGCGATCGTCGACTGGGATGCGCATCACGGGGACGGAACGCAGGCGATCGTCTGGAACGATCCGGAGATCCTGTTCTGCTCGACGCACCAGTGGCCCTGCTATCCCGGGACGGGCGCGGCCTCCGAGCGCGGTGCGCACGGCAACATCGTCAACGTGCCGCTGCCCGCCGGTGCCGATGGTCCCGTCTTCCGCGACGCCTTCCGCCGGGCGATCCTGCCGCGCCTCACGGCCTTCCGACCGGACCTCATCCTGATCTCGGCCGGTTTCGACGCCCATTGGCGCGACCCGATGGCCGACCTCGCGTTGACGGAGCGCGATTTCGGCTGGGTGACGGAACAGCTTCTCGCCGTCGCCGACCAGGTCTGCGGCGGTCGCCTCGTCTCCGTGCTGGAGGGGGGCTACGACCTGATCGGCCTGTCGCGCGGGGTGGAGGCCCACGTGACGGCGCTGCTCGAAGGGGGAAGCGTCCGAAGCCCGGAGTGGATGGAGGGCATGCCGGCTGTCCCGGTCCCGCCATGCGCGGAGGCCGAGGCGCCGGAGCCGGTTCGTGTGCCCATTCCCGCCTCGACCGCCGACGCCGGCGTCGGTCTGCACCGGGTGCCCGCTTAGCCGCCCCTGCGCGCTTCGGCGCTGCGGACCGGACGTCGCGGCGATCCCCTCCGGGGCCCCCGGGGGTTCCGATCTGCATGACATCTGCGGGGCCGCGTGCGCCGGCTCAGAGGCGTGCGCGCGGCCTTCCGGACCGTTCCTGCCCTGGGTCGCGTCTCGCGCCGGATCGAATCTTGCGCTGGATCAAGGCCTCGTCCGCCCGCGCCCGCGAAGGTGGCTGCGGAGCCTTCGGACGAGCGCCGAAGCCGCTCCGAAAATCCCGAACCGCTTCAGCTGCGCTGCCCCAGGAGGCGCCCATGTCCATCGCGTGCATCATGGTTTCCCTCGATAGCGGTCGCTCGGCCGGCGGGCGGGTACGGCTCGCGGCCGACATGGCCAGGCGCTTCGAATCCACGCTCATCGGGGTCGCGGCGCGCAAGATCCCCGGCCTGGGGCCGGTAGAAGATCTCGATGCCGCGCAGGTCGCCTATGAGGAGGCGCGCGGACGGCTGGACGACGATCTCGCACGGGTCCGTGCGGTCTTCGACGACGGGGTCGGCGACGGGCTGCGGACCGGCTGGCGTCACGCCGAGGCCGATGCGACGGCGCATCTGGTGGCGCGGGCCCGCGGCGCCGACCTCCTCGTCGTCGGGCGCGAACCGGAAGGCTGCGCCATGGCGGTGGATCCGGGGGCGAGCCTGATGGAGGCCGGCCGACCCCTCCTCGTCGTTCCCCCGGGCGTCGACGGCCTGAGGGCGGCACGGATCGTGATCGCCTGGAAGGATGCACCGGAGGCTCGCCGAGCCGTGTCCGCAGCCCTTCCGTTCCTCAGACGGGCGGATCAGGTGTCGGTCGTCGCCGTGGGCCGCGACGCCCGCGGGGAGGGGGCGGAGGACGTCTCCGAGCTCCTCGCCCGGCACGGCAGCCCCGTCACCACCCACCTCCTGAACGCGCCGGCCGCGGAGGCTCCCGACGAACTCCTGCGCTTTGCCCGCCGCGCGGAGGCGGACCTCGTGGTCATGGGCGGGTATGGCCGGTCCCGCCTGCGGGAGCTTCTGTTCGGCGGGACGACGCGGGCGATGCTGCGGGCCTCCCCACTCTGTTGCCTGATGAGCCATTGAGAGGCGGTCGGGCGAAACTCAGTTCGCGGCCAGCTGCGCCAGACGGTTCGGATCGGTGAGGCGCACGCCCCCCGGAACCAGAAGGATGACGTGGGCGCGATCCAGGCGGGTCAGCATGCGGCTGACGGTTTCCATGGTGAGGCCGAGATAGTCGCCCATGTCCTGGCGGCCCATCGGCAACTCCAGCGTGACGGAGGTCTGTCCGATCCGGGCGTAGCGGTCGCGCAGGCCGAGGAGGAACGCCGCGACCTTCTCCTCGGCGGTCCGTCGG
The DNA here is from genome assembly GCF_056680125.1 of Methylobacterium sp. BI1. Lineage (NCBI taxonomy): Bacteria > Pseudomonadati > Pseudomonadota > Alphaproteobacteria > Hyphomicrobiales > Methylobacteriaceae > Methylobacterium > Methylobacterium sp. BI1. The sequence continues at coordinate 1,619,686 of NZ_CM155267.1, forward strand.
CCGAGGAGCAGCATCTGGTCCTGGGCCAGGGAGAGTTCGTAGCCGGCGCGCGCATGCAGGCTCCGCAGCAGGTGCGGCTTGGCCTCCACCACGGCGGTGAAGTCGTGCCGATCGAAGCGACAGGTGGTGACCGGCGTCAGGGCCTCGGCCGAGACGGAGGAGCGCTCTTCCAGGGCCAGGCCCAGGAAGTCGCCCGGAATGGCGAATCCCATGACCTGGCGGCGTCCGTCCGGGAGGAGGCGCGTCAGGCGCAGCGTTCCCGCGATGACGTTGAAGACCGAACCGGCGCGCTCGCCCTGCCCGAACAGGGTCTGGCCCTTGTCGAGCACGAGGTGCTGGCTCAGCGCCTCCAGGGCTTCCAACTCGGGGAGCGCCAGGACGGAGCAGACGCTGATTAGGCGAACCTTGCAATCGCCGCAGCCGTTCTCCGACCGCCTGTGATGCCAGGCCGGCGCCGGCCGTTCGCATACGTCCAGATCCGCCAGCATGTCGTCTCCCCGGGCCGCAGGCGCGGGCCCATCCCGCAGGTCACCTGCCCCGGCCAGCATGGCGGTCGAAGGCTCGGAGGCATTGATTCACCGCAAGGCACCGAAACTTCGGGAGGTCGGAAGTTCTGCGGAAGGCTCGGGCTGTGTTTCCGCCCGTAAGGCCAAGGACCCGCCGAGCATCCAGGCTGCCGGCTGCGCGGCGCACAGGCTCCGTTGCTTCGCCGTGACGGAATTCGTCGCACGGAGACGCGCGGGCGAAGAAATGCTTCGGTGAATGATCGAATTCTGATCGTTGAAAAACGTTTCGACCGTAATCCTCGGGCGGTCTTTCCATGCGACCTTAATGGGCGCCGGCATAAATAAGGATGCGGTTGTCCGGTGAAGGGTTCAACGCATGGACGTCTTCGGAAATGGGCGATGGCCGGTGGAGGTATCGGCACCGCGCGTCGTGCCGGTTCTGGCCGCCCGCGATCGTGGCACCCATGCGCACGCGGGCGGCGGACCATGGGATGGGACACCGGAGCCCACCGATAGACCGAAGCTAGCGTACACGCCGGAGCGCGCGATCCAACCATGTTGCAGGTGACGGAATCGAACACGTTCGTCGATCTCGCCTCGGACCCCAATCCCGGTGAGCGGGCCTGGGCCGCATTGCAGGAGCACGGCCTGCCTCTGCTACCTCAGAACTACGAGGTTCTCTTCCACCATTATTCGGAATCGATCCCGGACCTGAGTGCGCTGCTGAACACCTACGAGCAGAGCGGCAGGACATGGTCCGGGGCGCTCCTCCAGGCCCTCTGGGGCGAGCATTTTGGCACCGATGCCGCGACCCGGCATGCGGACGCCGTGGATGGCGAGGCGGCGGCGCTCGCGGGCGTGGCCAATACCATCTGCGAACAGGTCGACGGAAGCCGCACGGCGCTGCAGAGCTACGGCCAGACCCTCGCCCATTGGGCGGGATGCCTGGAGGGCCATGCCTCCCTGGAGAGCCTGATGCAGGCGGCGACGGTGCTGGCGGCCGAGACGGCGAGCGCGACGGCGCGCAATCGCACCCTGGAGCAGCAACTCTCCGCGGCGTCCGCGCGGATCGCGGAGCTGCGCCGGACCCTGACGGAGGCCCGCCACGAGGCGACCCTCGATCCGCTGACCGGCATCGCCAACCGCCGGGTCTTCGACCTGCGCCTGCGCCGCGCGGTGAAGCAGGCCCGCAGCGAACCGGCGAGCGGCTTCTCGCTGCTCCTCGTCGACATCGACCACTTCAAGCGCTTCAACGACGATTATGGCCACCAGACCGGCGATCTCGTGCTGCGGTTCGTGGCCAAAATCCTCTCCGACAACGTGAAGGGGCGGGACCTCGTGGCCCGCTACGGCGGGGAGGAATTCGCCATCCTCCTCGACGGGGCCGACCGGACCGCCGCCGCCGCGGTGGCCGAGCAGATCCGCGACCGCCTCGCCCAGCGGCGCCTGATCCGACGCAGTTCCGGCGAGGATTGCGGGCAACTGACCTGCTCGATCGGGGTGGCCCAGCACGACCCTCGCGACGGCGGCGCGGTCCTGGTCGAGCGGACCGACAAGGCGCTCTACCAAGCCAAGCGCGGCGGGCGGAACCGGGTCTGCCTCGCGGACGGCGCCCTTTGACACCGGGGGGATGCGCCCGGGCTGTGAATTGATCGGTTTACTGGCATTTTACCGCCGAGACGACCGTCGATCCTGAATTCGTTCCTTTTCATCCCAAACAAGTCGACTGTATGCCCTCGTTTCGGGCGTCGAATTCAGACTCCGTTAGGACGGCAAATGGAATAGATAAGTCATGTAAAGCCGGCCTGAGATCGCAAGCTTGACAGGTTTCAGGAAGTTAAACCCGGGGCATCATTGGCGGTATCGCGCAAGATCATCGGGGCGGATAGTGGCGAACCTTCGTCGAGCACAGTCGTCCCGATGCCCAGAGGTCGATCGCGACGGTACTGCGCCGATGCGATGAAAGCTGGCCCGCCACGACACCCCAAAGCGTCGACCAGCCGTGTCTCCCAAACCGGCCTCAGTATCCTCCCGGCAACCCGACCGCATAGTGAAGCGACAATGGCTCAGATCCTCTCATTTCCGCCGATCACGGCGTCGGACGGTCTGCATCGCCTCAAGATGCAGCTGGAGACCGACTTCGCGGCCGGTGTGGATCTCGGGTCGCGCCGCGTCCAGATGGAGGCGCTCTCGGCTTCGCTCGACCATCTCCTCGTGCTGCTGCAGCGGGCGATCGACGAGATCTTCCTCGATGAGCCCGAGCAGGATCCCGACGCCCTCCGCACGCGCAACGCGGTGGCGAACCTGATCGTCTGCACGAAGGATCTGATCGCCACGATCGACGGGCTGTTCGGGCAGAACCGCACCCTGTCCTAGGGGCCGCGCGGTCCACCCGCCCCGACAGGCCCGACCCAGGCGGTGTCCGGCGCGCCGCTCCCACACCCGCACCCTCCATCGCGAGAGAGACCATGACGAAGACCGCGGCTCGGCATTCCTGGGGGCAGGGGGAGTTCTACGAGAGCCTGTGCCTCCTCTCGATCGGGACGAGCTTCTGGACCATCTGCGTGTCCCTCGGCCTGTTCGACACGCTGACGAACTTCGTCCTGGCGTACAATCTGCTCGAATTCCTGATGCTGGCGACCTTCATGGGGGCGGCGCTGATCGGGGCCTTCGTGCGGAAATCGATCATCCTGCGGCGGACCATGGCCGAGCGCGATACCGCGGCGCTCCAGGCCGAGCAGGTCGCCCGCCACGATGCCCTCACGGGACTCGCCAACCGCCGGCTGTTCCTCGAAACCCTCGGATGCTGGCAGGCGGCGAACGAGCCGGGCACCCCGGCGGCCGTGCTCCTCATCGACCTCGACCGCTTCAAGCCGGTGAACGACCTCTACGGGCATGCGGCCGGCAATGCCGTCCTCTGCGCCGTTGCCGACCGGCTGCGCGCGTTCCTGCCGCGCCAAGGCATGGCCGCCCGCATGGGCGGCGACGAGTTCGCCATGCTGCTCCGGCTGGAGGGCGGGAGCGAAGGCCTGCTCCGCCTCGCCGAACGGGTGATCGCCAGCATCTCGGCGCCGGTCCTGTGGAACGGCAACGAGCTCAAGGTCGGCGCCACGGTGGGCATCGCCTTCGTCACGGGCGAGCTCGCCGATGCGGATGCCGTTTTGCACGCCGCCGACCTCGCCATGTACCAGGGCAAGAAGGACGGCCGCGGCGTCGTGCGGGTCTTCAAGAGTGCCATGGACGAGGAGCTGAGGGCCCGGGCGCAGCTCGAGACGGAACTGCGGGCCGCCATCGAGAACGGCGAGATCGAGCCTTTCTACCAGCCCGTCGTGTCCTTGCCCGGCCGTAAGCTGATCGGCGTCGAGGTTCTGGCGCGCTGGCGCCACCCGATCCGGGGCCTGCTGGCGCCGTCGGAGTTCATCACGGTGGCGGAGGAGACCGGTTCGATCTCGGATCTCTGCTACAGCCTGATCCGCCGCGCCTGCCTCGACGCCCGGGAATGGCCCGCCGCGCTGACCCTGGCGGTGAACATCGCCCCGCAGCAGTTCCTGGACGCCTGGATGGCCGAGCGCATCCTGGCGATCCTGACCGAGACCGGGTTTCCGCCGCACCGGCTGGAAGTCGAGATCACGGAATCGGCCCTGATCCAGGATCTGGACGGAACCCGCAGAACCCTGACCTCGCTGCAGAATCTCGGTGTCCGGGTCGCCCTCGACGATTTCGGGACTGGTTATTCGAGCCTGTACCACCTGCGGGAACTGAAGTTTGACAAGCTGAAGATCGACCGCAGCTACGTCGACAGCGTCACGATGAGCGCCGAGCGCGCCAAGCTGGTCGACGCCATCATTAAGCTCGGCGCCAGCCTCGGCCTCGTCACCACAGCGGAGGGGATCGAGACGGAGGACAGCTCCAGCTGGCTCTCGGACCAGGGCTGCGCGTTCGGCCAGGGCTACCTGTTCGGCAAGCCGATGCCGAAGGAGGAGATCGATCGCGTGATCGCGAACCCCGCCTGCGACCCGGCGGAGTTCGCGATCCCGAGCCAGACCCAGGCCGCCTGAGGACAAGGGGGCGCGGCCCGCCTCAGGCCTCCCGGAGACCGGGCTTGGCGCCCGGCTCGAAGGTGAACTCGACCCCGGCCTGCTCCAGGACGCGCCGGACGGCCTGCAGCGTCTCCGATCGCGGCCGGACGCCGGAGTCCGTATCCTCCAGCCGCATGATCGTCGAGACGGAGACCTGGGAGCGGCGGGCCAGTTCGTCCTTCGACATGCCGATCATGCCCCTCGCCCCCCGGATCTGGGCCGGCGTGATCATCGGAGTCGCGCCCTGTCCGGTCTCGGCCGGCTTGTCCGGCGCCCGCGGGGCGCCGAAGCGATTCTGCCCCGGCACCGTGAGGCAGACGCCGACCCATTCCCGGATCGAGCCGTCCCGGTTCAGCACCGGAACGCCCCGCGAGTTGAACCAGCGGAAGACGCCGTCCGCGCAGAGAATCCGGAAGTCGGTGTTGTAGGGCGCCACGTGCGAGACCGCGGTGCGCCAGGCGGCGGCCGTGCGCTCGCGGTCCTCCGGGTGAATGGCGTCGAGCCAGCCCTGTCCCTGCATGGCGGCGTGGCTCTGGCCGGTCAGGGTCTGCCAGAGGGGCATCTCCAACGCTTCCCCGTCGGGACTGACGATCCACACCACCGCCGCCGTCGCCGTGATCAGCGCGTTGTAGCGGTCGAAGCGCTGCTCCACGGCCTTCTGGGTGTCGTGGCGCGCCGTGACGTCGAAGACCACGCCGAGGCCTTGATGGGGCTCGCCCTGGGGCCCGAGGAGCACCTCGGCGCGATGGTGGATCCAGCGCTGCGTCCGGTCCGGCCGGATGATGCGGAATTCCCGGCTGATCGGCTGACCGGTCCGCAGCACCGCGATCTGGTCACCGTGCACCGCCCGGTCCTCCGGGTGAATCATGTCGAGGCCGAAGCCGAAGGTGAACGGGGTCGCGGGATCGAGTCCGAGGATACGATAGAGGCCGATCGAGGCGTCGAGCTTGTCCTTGCGCAGATCCGCCGACCAGAAACCGACCTCGCCCGCATCCTCGATCATCTTCAGGAAGTGGCGCGAAGACATGCCGCGAAAGCCGCTCTGCCCGGCGACAGCGTTGTTGCGCATCAACGAACGGGTTGGCATCGGTTTGTCCACGCCGGCCCTGGAACGGCCTCCAAAAGCCATGATATCTTGCATATAGCCGGATAACCATTCGACAAAAGGCCAATACCGGTCACGAAATGCCGCCGGATCGGGTCCATACGTCGGCGTTTCTGCGTGCCCTTTCATCACTTTTTGAGAGCAGACGCCTAAGTTTCAAGCAATCGATTTCGTGAATGACGAGGAATTCGTGAGATCCGTTGTCCTGCTGACCAATTCGCCGACGCGAGGTCAAAAACTGAACGACCTCAGCTTCGGTCGCTGGCAGATCATCGTGGTCGATGTGCTTGATCCCGACTTGGCACTGACGTCGATCGATCCGAACTCCGTGGCGGCGTTGATCAGCGACGTGCCGCTCACGAATTCGGTCGAGGTGGCCTCGGTCCGCCGCTACCTGAAGCAGTTCGGCGCCGGCGACCGGCCCTATCTCTGCATCCTGCACGAGGAATCGCCGCGCGCCCACGCCCAGGCGCATGCCCTCGGCGCCAGCCGGGTGATCTCGGCCTGCGATCCCTTCGAACGGATCGCCGCACTCCTGGCGGAGGTCGTCCCGGTGCCGAAACCGACCCCGACGCCGGCGATCGAACCGGCGGTCGCGACGGCCGCCGCGGCGGCGGCGACATCCCTGACGCGCCTCTTCGATCTCGGACGGGCGGGTCAGGCGCCGAACCCGGCGCTGCTCACGGAGGGCGCCACCCTCGTCCTCGGCGCCCTCGACCAGGCCGACATCCGGGGCTGGCTCGACGTCGTCTGGCGCTTCGACGACGCGACGCACCAACACTGCCTGCTCGTGGCCGGTCTGGCGGCCGGATTCGGGCGCCAGCTCGGCCTGAAGCTGGCCGATTGCCGCGCCCTCACCGAGGCGGCCCTGCTGCACGACCTCGGCAAGGCGCAGATTCCCCACGCAATCCTGAACAAGCCGGGGCGCCTCGATGCGGCCGAGCAGGCCGTGATGCGCACCCACCCCGCCTTGGGACACGCCATGCTGCGGAAGCAGGGCGGCTTTCCCGACATCATGCTCGCCGTGGTCCGCTCCCATCACGAGGCCCTCGACGGATCGGGCTATCCCGACGGCCTCGAAGGGCCGGACATCCCGGATCTCGTCCGCCTCGTCACCGTCTGCGACATTTTCGGAGCGTTGATCGAACACCGCCCCTACAAGGCGCCCCTCGACCCCGGCGAGGCCTACAGGATCCTCGCCGGCATGGCCGGCAAGGTCGACATGGATCTGGTCCGGGCCTTCGGACCCCTGGCGACGGCCTCGGGGCAGGGGCAGCCCGGACGGTCGAAGCGCTCCGCTGCGGCGTGATCTGCGCACCCATCCTCTGCCCGGCCACACCGGCGCCGGGCCGGCAGCAATCCCGGGGCGGCCGACCGCCCCGGACACTCGAAACCCGCGAAAGCTGCGACGTGAACGGTCCCTTTCTGACGAAGCTCGAACATAGCGGACACACCGATGCAACGGATCGCGCGGCCATCGGCGCGATCGTGGCCCATCATCGCGTCGTGTCCGCCCGGCAGGATCTCTCGGCCGAACCGGGGCGGAGCACCGTGCTCGTTCTCGCCCAGGGCGTGATGTGCCGGTACCGGATCCTGGACGGTCGCTCGCGGCGGATCGCGTCGTTCGTCCTGCCGGGGGACCTGTGCCGGCTGCCGGAGATGCCACCGAGGGCCTCGGACTGGAACATCCGGACCCTAAGCCGATGCGCGGTCGCGGAGATTCCGATCGAGGCCCTGACCGTGCTGACCCGGCAGCGGCCGAACATCAACCGTGCCCTCTGGTGGATGACCCTGAACGAGCTCGCCCGGGCCCGGGAATGGCTCGTCACCGCCACCATGCCGGCCCCGCAGCGAACCGCTCACCTGTTCTGCGAATTGCAGGCCTGTCTGCAAACGGTGGGGTTGGCCGAGTGCGGCGCGTATCGCCTCGAGATCGGGCAAGCGGCCCTCGCCGACGCGGTCGGTCTGTCCACTGTCCACCTGAACCGCACCTTGCGCACCCTGCGCGAGGCCGGGCTCGCACGTCTGTCCCGCGGCCGGGTCGAAATCCCCGACCTCGCGCGACTGCGCGCGTTCGCCACTTTCGATGGCGGCTATCTCGGCCTCGACGGGCCGGTCTCCTGCACTAAGGTCCCGCTGCACCTCGCCACCTGAAGCCGACCCCCGGATGGGTCCGGCAGTCCCGGGGGGCTGGGCGGCGAAACCCAGGCCGGACAGGGGCCGCCCCGGGATCAGTGGGAGAGCAGGCAGCAGACGGTCGCGCGCGCCAGCAGATCATGGGTGACCCCGCCGAAGAACCACTCGCGCAGGCGGCTGTAGCCGTAGGCTCCGGTCACGATCAGATCGGCCCCGAAGGCTCCGGCGGCGCCCTCCAGGGTTTCGGCCACGGACCAGCCGGCGGGCGCCATGACCTGCGTCGTCGCCGGAACGTCGTGAAGCGCCAGGTAGGCGGCGACGTCCTCGATCTCCGCACGGTCGCCGGTCTCGGCCACCCGCACCACCCGGACGGCTTCCGCGCGCCGGAGCAGGGGCAGGGCATCCGAGAGCGCTCGGCGGGTCTGGAGCGTGTTCTTCCAGCCGACGACGATCCGGCGGGCGGCGAGGTGCTCGAGTCCCGGCGGGACAACCAGGACCGGGCGACCGAGGCCCATCAGCACGTCACCGACGGAGACCGCCATGCCGGGCGATACGCCCGTGTCCTCCGCCTGACGCCCGACCACGACGAGGTCGGCGGCGCGGGATTGCCGCTCGAGGAAGGCGATCGGCGCAGTGAGATCCGAACGCCATTCGATCCGGTCGTTCAGGCAGGACGTCTGCCGAAATACCCGCTCGGCCCCCGCGAGCCGGTCAAGGGCGGCCTGCCGGATCTCCTCGATCGCCATGCCGGCGGGCACGATGGTCTCCCCGAACCCCTGCGGGTATTCCGGCAGGCAGCCGGCGGCACCGATCAGGCGTGCGCCGAAGCGATGGGCGAGGTCCGCCGCCAGTCGGACCCGTGCGGCCGCGTGGCGCCCGTCATCGACCGCGACCATCAGACTGGCATAGGCACCGGCATGGGCGACACTTGCCTGGGCAGCACCTGCCTGGACAGCACCTGCATGGGCACCTGCGGGGAAACCTGAATCGGACATGGGACCCGCTCCTGGGCTCGACCACGAGAGGCCGGCATGGTGCGGCCGGCGGCGCCCTTCGGCCTTGATCTGTCTCAAGCGCGCCGGCGCCGACCCGCGCAGCGTTCCGGACCACCCCGAGCCGAACCGGAGCGCGAGGTCGAAGACCGTCCTCGGGAGCCTATGCGACGCCGGCGGCCCGATCGGGTGCCCCCGGAAGCGCGATCGCGTCATCGCACCCCCGGGCCGGGCATTGCGGCAGATCAAGGCATCCCGCCGGTTTCGGGCGCAATCGAAGGCTCTACGGATGGGACGGCGGCCCCTCCGTCGGGCGATGAGCGCGCGTCGCGTCATCGGGGAACGGAGGCGATCCGATGAGGATGTTCCTGGTCACCTTTCACAAGGTGGTCTGCAACGACACGGGCCACGAGCGGCGCACGCTGCAGCACCAGGCCCTCGTCCCGGCAGACTCGGCCCCTGCGGCCCTCAGCGCCGGGCAAGCCCTGTTCTGCGAGGCCAACGCCATCGTCGACTGGCGCCTACGTGCGGATGCCTGCGAAGCCACCGCTGTGCAGGAGGCCCGCGGCCGGGCGGGTTCGAGCGCGCGAGCGACGTCATGGTCGATGATCTGATGGATCCCCAGCATCCGCAGCGGTGCCCATGGGCGACCACCGGCCTCGGAATCGAAGGCCGGGACGGCATGCCTCCGGTTCTGCCCGCGGGTCTCGGGGCGGACCGGGACGTTCCCTGGGTGGCCCTCGCGAGCCATGCGGGCGCCGCGCGCGCGAGGCCGTCCGACGCGAGGCCAGACCGGTGAACGCCTTCACGCCGGCCCTGCTCCAGCCTGTCGAGCCCGACGATCCGGAGGGCCTGAGCGCCGCCGTCGGCCCCTCGAAGCCCCGCCTGCTCCGGGTGCTCGGGCCCGGCCTGATCACTGGCGCCTCCGACGACGACCCCAGCGGCATCGCCACCTACGGGCAGGCCGGGGCGCAGCTCGGCTACGGCCTGTGCTGGACCATGCTCTACAGCCTGCCCCTGATGGTCGCCGTGCAGATGGTCTCGGCGCGGATCGGGCGTACCACGGGCCACGGCATCGCCGGCGTCCTGCGCCAGCACTACCCGAACGGCCTGCTCCAGGGCGTGGTCCTGCTCCTGCTCGTCGCCAACATCCTGAATCTGGGCGCCGATCTGGGGGCCATGGCGGACGCCCTGAACCTGCTGCTGCCGGGTCCGCGCTGGCTCTACGTCGTCCTGTTCTCGGGGGCCTGCGTGCTCATGCAATTGGTGCTGCAATACACCCGCTACGTCGCCGTCCTGAAATGGCTGACCCTGAGCCTGTTCGCCTATCTCGGCGTGGTCGTCTTCGCCCATGTGTCCTGGGAGGAACTCGCCTGGGCGATGGCCGTGCCGCGCCTCGACGGCAGCGGGGCGAGCCTGACGACCCTGGTGGCGATCTTCGGCACCACGATCAGCCCGTACCTGTTCTTCTGGCAGGCGGCGGAGGAGGCCGAGGACCTGCACGCCTTTCCGCGGCGGCGCGACCTGCTGCACGCCCCCGGCCAGGGTCCGCGGGCCCTGCACCGGATCGAGGTCGACACCCTCGTGGGCATGGCCTTCTCCAACCTCGTCGCACTGGCGATCATGGTGACGACCGCCGCGGTGCTGCACCCGCACGGCGTCACCGACATCCAGACCTCGGCCCAGGCGGCCGAGGCCCTGCGCCCCCTGGCGGGCCCGTTCTCCGCCACGATCTTCGCCCTCGGGATCATCGGCACCGGGCTTCTGGCGGTGCCGGTCCTGGCCGGCTCGGCGGCCTACGCCGTCGGCGAGGCGCGTCGCTGGCCGGTGGGATTCGGCCGGCGCCTGCTGGAGGCCCGCGCCTTCTACGGCACGGTGGCCCTCGCCACCCTCGTCGGCATGATCATCAGCCTCGGCGCCGTCGATCCGATCCGCGCCCTGTACTGGAGCGCCGTCGTCAACGGGATCATCGCGGTGCCGATCATGGCGGTGATGATGCTGGCCGCGTCCCGCTGCGACGTCATGGGCGCCTTCGCGGTGCGGGGCCCGCTCCGGTGGCTCGGATGGCTGGCGACCGCCTGCATGCTGCTCGCGGTCGCCGCCATGCTGCTCACCGCGATCCCTCCGCTGCGCTCCGCCTGAGGGGAGGCCCCGAACGAGGAGACGCCACATCGGCCCGGCCCGAACCCCGACCTGTCACGACCCATCGCCGAACAGGAGATCCCCATGTCCTTTGCCAGCCTCATGGTCTCGGTCGACCTCGGTGACTCCGCCCGCGCCCGCATCCGCCTCGCCGGGCACCTCGCCGACGCGTTCGGCGCCCGCCTCATCGGGGTGGCGGCCGAGATGCCCGCCTACGCGGCGGCGCCCATCGGTCCGACCCTCGGGGGCGCCTACTGCCTCGCCTCCGCCGAGGAGGCCGTCCTCGACGACCTGCGGACCGCGCACGCGACCTTCGACGCGGAGAGCGCCGGACGGAGCCGCATCGAATGGCGCTCGAGCCTCGACATCCCGGTGGAGTTCCTGGCCCGCCAGGCGCCCGCCGCCGACCTGGCGATCGTCGGACGGGGCGAAGCCGGGGTCTCAAGGCTCGCCGTCGATCCGGGCGACGCGCTGTTGCGGCTCGGCATCCCGCTGCTGGTGGTTCCGCCGGGAATCGACCGGTGCGAGGCGCGGCGGGTGGCCGTGGCGTGGAAGTCCACGCGCGAGGCGCACCGGGCGGTCCGCGACGCTCTGCCCTTCCTCGCGCGCGCGTCCCACGTCTCGCTGCTGACCGTCCCGGACGGCGGCGCCGAGACCCGGGACATCGTCGGCCTGCTCGAGGCGCACGACGTCCCGGTCCATGCCGTCCGCCGGGAGGCCGACGGCGCCACCACCGCCGAAGCCCTCATCGACGCCGCCTGCGAGGATGCCGCCGACCTGATCGTGGCCGGCGGCTACGGTCACGGCCGCCTGAGCGAGTGGGTCTTCGGCGGGGTCACGCGCGACCTCCTCGCCGGTTGTCCGGTCTGCTGCCTGATGAGCCACTGACGGGGCCGTCCCGCGGGGCCGGATCAGTGGGCGAGGAGAACGGGCATCCGGGCGTTCGCGATGACGTGGCGGGTGACGCCGCCCAGCAGGAACTCCCGCACCCGGCTGTGGGTATAGGCGCCCAGCGCAAGCATGGAGGCGTCCCGGGCCTCGGCCTCCGCCAGGTTCACCGCGCCGACCGGGATCTCCGCCTGGGCCGGCAGGGTCGCGGTCTCCGCCACCGCGCCGTGCCAGCGCAGATAGCCGGCGAGGTCCGCCGCCTCGGACTCGGCGAAACGCTCGGTGCGGACGTGGAGGACGGTGACGCGCGTGGCCTCGCGCAGGAGGGTGATGGACTGGCCGATCAGGCGCGTCGCCTCCAGGCTGCCGTTCCACGCCACCACCACGTGGTACAGGGGATCGTAGGCCACCGGCTCCCCGATCATCAGGGTCGGCCGTCCGACGGAGAACAGGGCCGTGTCGAGGGCGCGCCCGGTGAAGGGCCGGGTCGGGTCGGGTCGGTCGACCACGACGAGGTCGTTGATCCGGCCGAGGCGCGTGAGGAGAGGCTCGACCTCGCCGGACAGCTCCGTCCAGGTCGCGAAGGTGGCGTCGAGGCGCTCGCCAGTCGGCATGTAGGCGACGCCGTGCCGGGTGCACCAGGCCCGCAGGGCCGCCTTCCCGTCCGCGGCGGACTCGCGCACGCCCTGCGCGATGGCCTCGATCGTCGTGTCGTCGACGGGCACAAGGCTCGCGAGACCGGCCAGGACGTGCTCCGGACCGGGGGCCAGGAAGGCGACGCCGATATGGGCGTGCAGGCGCCGGCCGAGGCGGAGCGCGGCGTCGAGGCGCGGCGTGGCATCGATGCCGGGCGCCGTCGGCACGAGGAGGCAGCGCAGGAACATGGGACGTCCTCCTCGTCAGCGCTCCAGGGACTTCAGGTAGGCGATCAGGGCCTCGGCTTCGTCCGGATCGAAGCGGAACTCGGGCATGCTCGGGTGACCCGTGCGGATGCCTTCCGTCAGGGCCTCGCCGAGATTCTCGACGGGGTAGCGGGTGTGGAGCTCGCGGAAGGGCGGTGCGACGCGGAGCGGGCTCGCGCCGGTGCGCCCGACCGCATGGCAGCGGGCGCATTGGGTGCGCGCGAGGGTGGTGCCCCGCTGCACCGCCCGGTCCCAGGCGGTGGCGGGGCCGCTGAGCGCGAGGACGGCCAGCACGAGGGTGGCTGTGGCGGTGGCTGTCCGGCGCATCAGTGGCTCATCAGGCAACAGAGCGCGGTCGCCTGCAGGATGTCGCGGGTGGCCCCGCCGAAGATCCATTCACGCACCCGCGTATGCCCGTAAGCGCCCATCACGATGAGGTCGGCGCCCTCGCGCCGCGCGAACTGGAGGAACACCTCCGCGGCCTCGGCGCCGGGGCTCGGAAGCAGATGGGTGGTGACGGCGGCCCCGTGCCCGGAGAGGTAAACGGCCACGTCCTCGGCGCCCTCCTCGTGGGCGCCCGGCCCCACCACCACGACCTGGACGGCCTCGGCCCTGCTGAGGAACGGCAGGGCGTCCTGCACCGCCCGGCGGGACTCCCGCGTGTCCTGCCAGGCCACCACGATCCGTTTCGCCGTCAGGCGCTCGATGCCCGGCGGCACGACGAGGACCGGGCGCCCGACCTCCATCAGGAGGGCGCCCGCCGAGACGCCCATCAGACCGGGATCGCCGTCGGCCGGCCCGTGGCGCCCCACCACGATCACGTCGGCGGCCCGCGCCTGCGCCACGAGATAGGCCGTGGGTTCGGCGAGCGCGGCCCGCCAGGCCGTGCGGATGCCGCGCTCGGCCTCGCGCAGGAACACAGCCCGGGCCTCGGCAAGCTCTTCCCGGGCATGCCGGTCCTCGATCTCGTAGATGCGCTCGGATTCGCGGACGTCGCTGACGGCGATGAGGGCGGGCACCTGTCGCGCCGCGACTCCGGTCAGGGTGGCGTCGAAGCGCTCGGCGAGCCGCGCGGACAGCTGGACCCGATCCGCGGCCGCCGCGCCGCGGTCCAGCGACACCATCACGTTCGAAATCTTCATCTCTGCCTCCCATGGGCTGGACGGACCGGATGGGACATCGTGGGCCGGGACCGCCGCCCGGTCCTTGATCCATCGCAAGGGCGTCGCATCGGGACCGGGACGGGACTGGGAGCCCTCCGCCCCGCGATTCCTAGGCGCGCAGGCGTTCGTCCAAGGGGACCGGACCGGGACCGAACCCGTCATCGGCCACCGACTGGACGACCCGGAGCAGGGCCTCGACGGTCATCGGGCGCTCCGTCGGCGCGTCCGGCTGCGGCTCTGCCGGTTCGGCTTTCCCGGGAGCCCGCGGCGCGCCGTGCCCTTGCCCATCGACGGTCGCACGCCGGCGCCGGGACAGCCTCGCCCGCAGCCAGCGCGGCAGGGGGCGGCCGGACCTGCCCCGCGCTCCCCAGAACGTCTGGTCGTCGAAAGCCATTCGGCGCCTCCCGTCAGCCTCGCGACGGGGCGCGCGAGGCGGCCTCGCCCCCGTCCCGGGCCGGTTGGCCCGAAGCTGTCACCAGGTCAGCCTCAGGCGGTCGTCGACTGCGCGGACCCCCGGTGCCGACCAGGCCGCGCGCTCGGCCAGCGCGCGCTCGCGCCAGAGACCGACGCATCCGTCCAGGATCAACATGTCGCCTTCCACCCGCACCGTGATGGTGTCGGGGTCCCGCGCCGTCCGCTTCAGGGCAGCGAGCACCTTGGCCTTGACGTCGGCCGAGCGCACGGGCGGCGTCACGGCGAGGAGGTTCAGCACCTCCCGGACACCGGCGAGCTTCGCGACGGCGGCCTGGGCGGCCGCCCTCTGATAGTAGAATGGGACGGAGCCATCGAGGGTGACGCGGCCATCCTCGACCTTCACCCCGATCGTCTGGTCCGGCACCTGGACGTTCCAGGCCAGGACCTTCACGACCCGTGCGGCGAGTTCCTCGTCGCCCGTCTTCTCGTTGGCCGGGTCGCGGACCGCGATCTCCTCGACGACGGCCCGGACCCCGCGGATCCGCTGGGTGATCCGCTCAGCCGCGATCTTCTCGGCATAGGTGCCGACATGACTCGAGAGCGTGACGATGCCGTCCCGGACCGCCACGCCGATACCGGCGGCATCGACCTTCGGATCGAAGTCCAGCTCCTCCAGCACGTGTCGACGCAGCGTCCTGTCGTCCATCGCCCGTCTCCCGTTCGGCATCACGCCGGGTTCAGAGGACCAGCCAGAGCAGGACCGGGGTGACGATCGCGGCGGCGATCGCGAGGCTCAGCGCCTGCAGGCTGCCGATGCTCCGGAAGCGGAAGATGTCCGAGACGATCGGGTCCATCGCCGACAGTCTCATACGCCGGAGATACGGCGCGCCCGTCTCATGCAAAGACCGGATGTACGTGGACCGCAAAACGATCGTCATCAAAGCCTCCCGCTGCTGTTTGCGGAGGTGATGATGACCCGGGATTCGCCGAGCACCTTGAGATGGATCAATGCGCAGCCGGTGCGGTGCATGGGGCGTCGCGTTCTTCGACCCGGAGATCGTGGTCGGGGTCCGCACAGGCACCCGCCTGGCGTAACGGAGGACCGTCGACGACGTCGCTGCATCCTTGCCAACCGCGCGACGGGCGTTCGGCCGGCATTGGTCCAGCTTGACGCGGGAGACCGGGCGATCGGCGTCAGGCCGCCGGCTCGAACCGACCGGATCCGAGGACATCCTCGGAATAGTCGCCGCAGCTGAGACCGAGCGCGACCGCCTCCGCGGGTTCGTGTGGATAGGCGCCAGCCGGTCCATCGCCCGCGCCCGCGCCGGCCTCGCACGGCGGCAGCCATCCCTGCAGGAGGCGGTCGGTCTCCCGCGCCCAGGCGAGGGGAAGGTCGAGCCAGAGCGTGCGCCAGAGAATCATCCAGGCATTCTCGGCGACGGCGATCTCGGCGATGGCGATCTCGGGGGGGACATCGCTGACGGGCGGCGCCGGGGAGAATGGGGTCATGTTCGCCCTCAAGGGGTCACGGGGTCGTCGTCGGATCGGTCCGGGCATCCGACTCGCATCAGCGCAGGGCGACGATGCGATCCTCGACGCTGCGGACGCCGGGAACCGACCAGGCCGCCCGCTCGGCGGCTTCGCGCTCGGCCCAGGCCGTGACGGCGCCCTCCAGGGTGACCTTGTCGCCCTCGACGCTGACCTTGATCGCGTCCGCCTCGAACAGGGCGATCCGCCGGAACGCCTCCAGGATGCGGTCCTTCACCGCCGCGGGCTGGATGTCGGGCCTCACGGCGAGGAGGTTCGTGACCCCGACGACGCCGGAGAGCTTGCGGACCGCCGCCTCGGCGGCCATCGCCTGGTACTACCAGGGCACCGCCCCGGTGAGCGTCACCCAGCCCTGCGCGACCTTCACCTGGATGCTGTCCCGCGGCAGGTGCACGGACCAGTCGATGATGGCGAGGGCCCGCGCCGCGATCTGGTCGTCCTCGATCTTCTTCGCTCCCGGGAGACGGACCAGGATCTCCTGGGCGATGGCCCGCACGCCCTTCACGCGCTTCGCCGCGCGCTCCGCCTCCACCTTCTCGGCATAGCTGCCGACATGGCCGGTGAGCGTCACCACGCCGTCCGAGACGGCGACGCCGATCTCGGCGGAGTCCAGGCTCGGATCGAAGTCGAGTTCGTCGAGCACGTCGCGGCGAAGGTCCTTGTCCGTCATGGCGTCTCTCCCGTCGGCTGTCCTGAAGCGGCCGGGCGAGAATGCGGCTGTGCGGACCGAGGTACCTTGATCCAGCGCAAGTCCGGTTCCTGTCCGCCTCAGCGCAGGACCCGGGGCGCCGGCGTTCCGTCCGCCGGGTCGGGCCGGTCCGAATCGCGCAGGCCGGCCCAGTGCTTCCACTCGGTCCAGGCCTGCTCGAGCGCCGCAACGGCCTCGTCCCGCGAGGTCACGGTCGCACCCCGCCGGAACGGGGCCGCCCCGATGTCGAGGTGCAGGCCCCAGGTCCATTGCGCGGCGGGCGGGGGATCGTCGCAGATGCAATCCACGCGACCGACGATCAGCGCCCCGCTCGTGATGACGTAGGTCTCGCGCGGGTGGTCTTCGAGGCGGGTGTAGATCAGCTTCGCCACGATGGGGTGTGCCTCTGTCCGAGTGTGCCGTCGCGCCGCGTCCGGCGCCCGCATCCTACCCGAGGGATCGCGCGTGCGAAGCGGGCCGATCCGCATCCGCATCGGCGGTGGGCGGCCGTGTCCGCCGGCCCGCAACGAAAAAGCCCCGGCGGCGCGACGGCCGTCCGGGGCTCGATCTTCAACCCGTCCGGGCTGGCTGTCAGAGGCGGGCGGTCTCGCGCCGGTTGAAGGCGAGGGCGCAGAGCGTCGCGACCGCACCGGAGAGGAGGTAGACTCCGACCCAGGACAGGCCGAAGCGGCTGGAAACGCTGAGCGCCACCAGGGGGGCGAAGCCCGCGCCGATCAGCCAGGCGAGATCGGAGGTGAGGGCGGCGCCGGTGTAGCGGAAGCGCGTGCCGAGATTGGCGGTCACCGAGCCCGAGGTCTGCCCGTAGGAGAGACCGAGCAGGCCGAAGCCGATCAGGACGTAGATGGTCTGGCCGAGCTCGCTGTCGCCGAAGATGATGGGCGCGGCGATGCTGGCCAGGGCGAACAGGCCGATCAGGCCGGCCGCCACGCCCACGAGGGTGCGCCGTCCGATGCGGTCGGCGAGCACGCCCGAGAGTACGATGGTGCCGGCGGCCAGGAACGCGCCCGAGCACTGCACCAGCAGGAACTCGCCCGCCGAGCGCTTCGTGAACAGGTGGATCCAGCTGATCGGGAACACGGTGACAAGGTGGAACAGGGCGAAGCTCGCCAGCGGCACCACGGCGCCGATGAGCACGAAGCGGCCGTGGCTGCGCAGGAGCTCCAGCACCGGGGTCGGCTCCAGCTCCTGCATCTGCAGCATCCGCGAGAATTCCTCGGTGGCCACGAGCCGCAGGCGGGCGAAGAGCGCCACGACGTTGATCGCGAAGGCCACGAAGAACGGGTAGCGCCAGCCCCAATCGAGGAAGTCGGCGTTGGAGACGTTGCCGAGGAAGAAGGCGAACAGGGCGCTCGCCAGCATGAAGCCCACCGGGGCGCCGAGCTGCGGAATCATCGCGTACCAGCCGCGCTGCTTCTCGGGAGCGTTCAGCGCGAGCAGGGAGGCGAGGCCGTCCCAGGCGCCGCCGAGGGCGAGCCCCTGGCCGAAGCGCAGGGCCGCCAGGATCCAGATCGAGAGGGCGCCGATCTGATGGTAGTTCGGCAGGAAGCCGATCGCCATCGTCGAGCCACCGAGCAGGAACAGCGCGATGGTCAGCTTCGCGGCCCGCCCGTGGCGCCGGTCGATCTCCATGAAGATCACCGAGCCGATGGGGCGGGCGATGAAGGCCAGGGCGAACAGCGCGAAGGCGTAGAGGGTGCCGGTCAGCGGATCGGCGAAGGGGAAGAACACGCCGGGGAAGATCAGCACCGAGGCGATGCCGTAGACGAAGAAGTCGAAATACTCCGCGGCGCGCCCGATCACGACGCCGATGGCGATCTCGCCCGGCGCGACGGTGTGATCGCTCGACGCCTCGTGCGCGTCGCGCTCCAGCGATGTGGTGGAGGGCACTGCATAGTCTGCGCTCATCGAGGAAACCGTGCTCGCTTCATGCGTTCGAGGCCGAATCGGGAGCAGCGCGTTGCGCGACGCCCGGGGGGATGGGACACCTGTACGCCTCGCCCTTTGTCTGCGTCAAAGCGCAGCGTGACGCGGCCCCGGGCAATCTGCGCGGTATCTTGGCGCAATCCATCTCGGTGTGGAGAAGGTCCATAGCGCGGTTTGTCTGTTCAGGGCTATGAGCCTAGCGCTGATCAGACGCGCTGGCCGCGACTTGTCAGATTGATGCAATGCAGCGAAGTGACATCCGACGATTCCCCCGTCGGCCAATCGCGGCCAACGGACGTCGCTCTTCCGAGATGGTGCCAAACGAGTCCATGCCGGTCAAAACGCTTCGTACGCTCGCGCTTCTCCCGCTGTTCGGCCTGCTCTCGGGCTGCAACATGGTCCTGATGCAGCCTTCCGGCGACATCGCGGCCCGCCAGCGCGACCTGATCCTGGCCTCCACCGGCCTGATGCTCCTCATCATCATCCCGGTCATCGCCTTCACGCTGCTGTTCGCGTGGCGCTACCGGGTCTCGAACACCAAGGCTGAGTACGATCCCGACTGGCACCACTCGACGCAGCTCGAGGTGCTGATCTGGTCGGCGCCGCTGGTCATCGTCATCGCCCTCGGGGCGCTGACCTGGATCAGCACCCACACCCTCGACCCCTACCGTCCCCTGAGCCGCCTCGACGCCGACCGGCCGCTCCCCGCGGGGGTCAAGCCGCTGACGGTCGAGGTCGTCGCACTCGATTGGAAATGGCTGTTCTTCTACCCAGATCAGGGCATCGCCACCGTCAACGAACTGGCGGCTCCGGTCGACCGGCCGATCTCGTTCAAGATCACCTCCGCCACCGTCATGAACTCGTTCTTCATCCCTGCACTCGCCGGGCAGATCTACGCCATGCCCGGCATGGAGACGAAGCTCCACGCGGTGATCAACAAGGCCGGCACCTACGAGGGGTTCTCGGCCAATTACAGCGGCTCCGGCTTCTCGCGGATGAACTTCAAGTTCCACGGCCTCGACCAGGCCGGATTCGACCAGTGGGTCGCCAAGGTGAAGGCCGAGGGCAAGCCCCTCGAGCGCCAGAGCTACCTCGCCTTGGAGAAGCCGAGCGAGCGCGAGCCCGTGCGCTACTTCTCCAGCGTCGAGAACGGCCTCTACGGCGCGGTCCTCAACATGTGCGCCGTGCCCGGCAAGATGTGCATGAACGAGATGATGCACATCGACGCCATGGGCGGGGCGGGCAAGGAGAGCCACGCCAACCGCGAGCGGCTGGAATACGACAACCGCTACGCCGAGCAGGGCGTCGAGGCACCGGGCGCCACGGTGGGCGGCTCGGGTCGCGAGTCGCACAGCCGGGAGCAGCCCGAGGGCATGAAGCCGAAGTCGATCGCCCCGGACGTCAAGCCCGGTTCGGCGCCGGAGCACTCGGGCCACGACCATTCCGGCCATGACCATTCGGGCCACGATCACGGCGGCCCGGCCGGCGACGGCAAGGACTCGAAGGGCTCGGACCCCGTGGCCCCCGGCCAACTCAATCGATAGCGCGGACGCCTCGGACGCCCGCGACCCCCATTCGGCACTCTTCTCTCACGAGCAGGTTCCATGTTCTCCAATCCGGATCTCCAGAAGCTCCTGTTCGGGCGCCTGACGCTCGACGCCGTGCCGCTTCATGAGCCGATCCTCCTCGTCACCTTCGCGATGGTCGGCCTCGGCGGCATCGCGGTGCTCGGCGCGCTCACCTATTTCCGCCTCTGGGGTCCCCTCTGGCGTGACTGGTTCACCTCCGTCGATCACAAGAAGATCGGCATCATGTACATCGTGCTCGCGCTGGTCATGCTCCTGCGCGGCTTCGCCGACGCGCTGATGATGCGCGCCCAGCAGGCGATGGCCTTCGGGCCGAACGAGGGCTACCTGCCGCCGCACCACTACGACCAGATCTTCACCGCCCACGGCGTGATCATGATCTTCTTCGTGGCGATGCCGCTGGTGACGGGCCTGATGAACTTCGTCGTGCCGCTGCAGATCGGCGCCCGCGACGTCGCCTTCCCGTTCCTCAACAACTTCAGCTTCTGGATGACGGTGAGCGGCGCCGTGACCGTGATGGCCTCGCTGTTCGTGGGCGAGTTCGCCCGCACCGGCTGGCTCGCCTATCCGCCGCTCTCGGGACCCGCCATGAGCCCGGGGGTCGGCGTCGACTACTACATCTGGGCGCTGCAGATCGCCGGCATCGGGACCCTGCTGTCGGGCATCAACCTCATCGCCACCATCGTGAAGATGCGGGCGCCCGGCATGACCATGATGAAGATGCCGGTCTTCACCTGGACCGCCCTCTGCACCAACATCCTCATCGTCGCCGCCTTCCCCATCCTCACGGCCGTTCTCGCGCTGCTGTCGCTCGACCGCTACGTCGGCACGCACTTCTTCTCGAACGATCTCGGCGGCAACCCGATGATGTACGTGAACCTGGTTTGGATCTGGGGTCACCCGGAGGTGTACATCCTCATCCTGCCGGCCTTCGGCGTGTTCTCGGAGATCGTCTCGACCTTCTCCAGCAAGCGCCTCTTCGGCTACGCCTCGATGGTCTACGCCACCGTCGTGATCACGATTCTGTCCTACCTCGTGTGGCTGCACCACTTCTTCACGATGGGCTCGGGCGCCAGCGTGAACTCGTTCTTCGGCATCACGACGATGATCATCTCGATCCCGACGGGTGCGAAGATCTTCAACTGGCTGTTCACCATGTACAAGGGCCGCATCCGCTTCGAGGTGCCGATGCTCTGGACGGTCGGCTTCATGGTGACCTTCGTCATCGGCGGCATGACCGGCGTGCTGCTCGCCGTGCCCCCGGCCGACTTCGTGCTGCACAACTCGCTGTTCCTGATCGCCCACTTCCACAACGTCATCATCGGCGGCGTGCTGTTCGGCATGCTGGCCGGCATCACCTACTGGTTCCCGAAGGCCTTCGGCTTCAAGCTCGATGATTTCTGGGGCAAGGTGTCGTTCTGGTTCTGGCTGACCGGGTTCTGGGTCGCCTTCATGCCGCTCTACGTCCTCGGCCTGATGGGCGTCACCCGCCGCGTCCAGCACTTCGACGATCCGTCTCTGCAGATCTGGTTCATCATCGCTGCCTTCGGCGCCGTGCTGATCCTGTGCGGTATCGCCTCCTTCGCCATCACCCTGGTGGTCAGCGTCCTGCGCCGCGACCAGCTGCGCGACACGACCGGCGACCCGTGGGGCGGCCGGACCCTGGAATGGGCGACCTCGTCGCCGCCGCCGGACTACAACTTCGCCTTCACGCCGGTGATCCACGATCACGATGCGTGGTGGGACATGAAGAAGCGCGGTTACGCCCGTCCGCTCCAGGGGTTCAAGGCGATCCACATGCCGAAGAACACCGCGGCCGGCATCATCCTCGGCGTGCTCAGCATCGTCTTCTCGTTCGCGATGATCTGGTACATCTGGTGGCTCGCGGCCTTCAGTTTCGCCGCCATCGCGGTCGTCGCGATCGGCCACACCTTCAACTACAACCGCGACTTCTACATCCCGGCCGACGAGGTCGTCCGGACGGAAGGCCAGCGGACGGCCCTGCTGGCGGAGCGCGTCTAAGATCATGGCAACCCACGCGTCCCCCGCCATGAACTTCGAGCCCGGCCGAAGCCCGTCGGTGACGATTCCCCAGGTCGATCCGACGGCCTTCTACGACGCCAAGGGCGAGCATCACCCGGAAGGGAGCACGATGCTCGGCTTCTGGCTCTACCTGATGAGCGACTGCCTCATCTTCGCGGCGCTGTTCGCCACCTACGCGGTGGTGGGCCGGAACTACGCCGCGGGCCCATCGCCGAAGGACCTGTTCGACCTGCCTCTGGTGGCGTTGAACACCTCGATGCTGCTGTTCTCCTCCATCACCTACGGCTTCGCCATGCTGGAGATGGAGAAGGGCGACCTCAGCCGGGTGCAGATCTGGCTCGCCGTGACCGGGCTGTTCGGCCTCGCCTTCGTCGGACTCGAACTCTACGAGTTCCATCACCTGATCCACGAGGGCGCGACGCCCCAGCGCAGTGCCTTCCTGTCGGCCTTCTTCACCCTGGTCGGCACCCACGGCCTGCACGTCAGCCTCGGCATCGTCTGGCTGGTGACGCTGATGGCGCAGGTTCACAAGCGCGGACTGGTGCCCGAGAACAAGCGCCGGCTTCTCTGCCTGAGCATGTTCTGGCACTTCCTCGACGTCATCTGGATCGGCGTCTTCACCTTCGTGTACCTGATGGGAGTCCTGCAATGAGCGCCGCGTCGAAGGCAGGGCACGACGATCACGGGCACGGACACGCCGACGCCGGCAACCACGGGACCTTCAAGGACTACATGACCGGCTTCGTGCTGTCGGTCGTCCTGACGGCGATCCCGTTCATCCTGGTGATGGGCAACGTCCTCGGGAACGACCGCATCACCGGCATCGTCATCATGGGCTTCGCGGTGGCGCAGATCGTGGTGCACATGATCTACTTCCTGCACATGAACACGAAGTCCGAGGGCGGCTGGACCGTCCTGGCGCTGATCTTCACCCTGACGCTGGTGATCATCACCCTCGCGGGCTCCCTCTGGGTCATGTACCACCTCAACACCAACATGATGCCGCAGCACATGCATATGGGCTGATGGCCCGTACACGGCCGGCGGCGCGGCGCTCTCCCGTCACCCTCGCCGCCATCGCCGCCACGGGGCTGATCCTCGTGGCGGCCCTCGTGGCCCTGGGGACCTGGCAGGTCCAACGCCGCGCCTGGAAACACGAGCTGATCGCCCGGGTCGAGGCCCGGGTCCATGCCGATCCGGTCGCGGCGCCGGGCCCCGGCACCTGGGACGGCCTGACGGCGGACGCCGACGCCTATCGTCGGGTGCAGGCGAGCGGACGCTTCCGCAACGACCGTGAGACCCTGGTCCAGGCGGTCACCGATCTCGGCGCCGGCTTCTGGGTGCTGACGCCCCTGGAGCGCAGCGACGGGACCACCATCCTGGTCAATCGCGGCTTCGTCCCCGGGGACCGGCGCGATCCTGGGACGCGGGCGGCCGGGCAGACCGACGGCGAGACCACGGTCACGGGCCTGCTGCGCCTGACCGAGCCGGGCGGTGCCTTCCTGCGCAGCAACGCGCCGGAGGCCGGGCGCTGGTATTCCCGCGATGTCGCCGCCATCGCGGCCGCCCGGGGTCTGACGAACGTCGCCCCTTACTTCATCGACGCCGACGCCACCCCGAATCCCGGTGGCTTGCCGGTGGGCGGGCTGACGATCGTGCATTTTCCCGACAACCACCTCGTCTACGCCATCACCTGGTACGTCCTCGCCCTGATGGTCCTCGGTGCTATCGGCTACACCCTCGCCGATGCCCGCCGCGGGGGAGGGCGGGCATCGGCCTGAGCTCAGGCGGCGAGACGCTTCAGCCAGGTGACGGCCTGCGTGACGTCGGTCTGGGAGAGCCCGTGTCCGACGGGCAGGGTCTCGTGCGTCACCGCCGCACCGATGGTTCGCAGGCGCTCGGCGAGCGATCCCGCGTTGGAAGCCGGCACGATCGGGTCGGCGGCCCCCGAGAGCATCAGCACGGGCCGGCCGGCGAGATCCACCGGTGGCGTCTCGCGCAGGGGCACCATCGGGCGCAGGAGCACGGCGCCTGCGAGAACCTCCGGATGCAGCATCAGCAGGGCCGCGGCGATATTGGCTCCGTTCGAGAAGCCGACCGCCACCGGCGCGGCGAGGCCGTAGGCCGTCCGCGCCGCAGCGATGAATCCCGCGAGTTCGGCGGCGCGGCGGCGGATGTCGGCCTCGTCGAACACGCCCTCCGCCAAGCGACGGAAGAAGCGCGGCATCCCGTTCTCCAGAACCGCACCGCGGGGCGAGAGCAGGGCGGCGCCGGGCAGCAGGGTCCGGCCGAGAGGCAGGAGGTCGTTCTCGTCGCCGCCAGTGCCGTGCAGGAGCAGAAGCGGCGGCAGCCCGGGAGCGGTGGCGGGGACGAAGCGATGGGCGAAGCCCAGGAATGGGTCTGTCATGACAACCTCGCGGCGGTCGGGCGGCGGGCGCCCGCTCCGGTCGGAGCGGGCGGTTACATTCGGAAGACCGCGTTCAGGCGATCTCGGGCAGGTGCCCCTCGATCTGGGCCCGGTGCGGCTCGAGGAAGGCCGGCAGCTTGAGGGCGCGGCCCAGGCTCTCCACCGGCTCGTCGACGGTGAAGCCCGGCACGTCGGTGGCGATCTCGAACAACACGCCGCCCGGCTCGCGGAAGTAGACCGAGCGGAAGTACTGCCGGTCGCGCTGCTCGGTGACGCCGAGCCCGTAGGTGCGGGTTAGCGCCTCCACCATCCGCGCCTGCTCCGCGTCGTCCGCCGCCCGGAAGGCGATGTGGTGGACGGAGCCCGCGCCCTGGCGGCCACGGAGGAACTCGCCCACGGCCCGTAAGGTGACGAACCCACCTTCCGATGCGCCGCTGGCGTAGCGGATCGCCGCGCCCTCGCGTCCGGCCTCGTGGAAGCCAAACACGTCGGTCAGGATCGCCGCCGTGGCCTCCGCCTCCTTCAGGAGCAGGGTGACGCCGTGGAAGCCGCGGATCGCGTGCTCCGCCGGGACCTCGGCACCCGTCCAGGGCCCGTCGGTCTCCGCCGTCTCGGTGCCGACCAGGGCCAGCATCATGCCGTCCGGATCGCGGAAGCGCAGGGTTGGCTCGCCCAGCACCTGGACCAGGGCCTCGTGGGTGACGCCCTTCTCGATGAAACGGTGGGTCCACCAGCCGATCGAGGCGCGCGGCACCCGGAAGGCCGTTTCCTGGGTCTCGCCGATCCCGACCCGGCCGGGGGCCGCGTGTGCGATCGGGAAGAAGGTCAGGATCGTGCCGGGGCGGCCGGTCCCGTCGCCGTAATACAGGTGGTAGGTGCCCGGATCGTCGAAGTTGACGGTCTTCTTCACCAGCCGGAGGCCGAGAACCCGGGTGTAGAAGTCGACGTTGCGGGTCGCGTCGCCGGAAAACGCGGTGACGTGGTGGATGCCATTCTGCGACATGGGACGATCTCCGTAGGGGCTGCACCGCGCCGGGAACCGGCCGTGCTGCGATGATCGGAAGATGCGCCTTGCCTCTGCGTTCGAAAATGGAAACGATGGAAACGCATCGTTTCTGAAAGACGTCCATGAAGCTCCCCGATTTTGAGGCCTGGGCCGTGTTCGCGAAAGTGGTGGAGACGGGGTCCTTCGGACGGACGGCGACCGAGCTCGGCATCACCAAGGGCACGGTCTCGAAGGCGGTGACGCGGCTGGAGACCCGGATCGGCGCGCGCCTGTTCCATCGCACCTCGCGCAAGCTCGCCCTGACGGAGGCCGGCGCCTCGGCCCGGGAGGCCGCCGCCCGCATCCTGGCCGAGGGCGAGGCGGCCGAGGCCCTGGCGCAGGACGCGGCGGCGCAGCCCCGCGGCAAGGTCCGGCTCGCCGCGCCGATGTCGTTCGGGGTGCTGCACGTGGCACCGCTGCTGCCGGATTTTCTCGCGGGTCATCCCGGCCTGAGCATCGACCTGCATCTCGGCGACGACCTGATCGACCTCGTCGGCGGCGGCTTCGATCTCGGCCTGCGCATCGCCGCCCTGACGGATTCCTCGCTCCGGGCCCGGCGACTCTGCACGATACACCGCTCGCTCGTGGCGACGCCGGGCTATCTGGCCCGGTACGGTGCGCCGGCCCATCCGCACGATCTCGCGGGCCATGCCTGCCTCGGCTACGCCTACCTGCCGAGCCCGGATCGCTGGCGCTTCCTCGGGACCGACGGCGAGGAAGCGACGGTGGTCCCGGACGGTCCCCTGCGGGCGAACAACGCCGATGCGCTGGCGCCGGCCCTGCGTGCCGGCCTCGGCCTCGCCGTCCAGCCGGACTTCATGGTGTGGGAGGACCTGCGCGACGGGCGCCTGGTCCGGATACTGCCGGGCTGGACACCGCCACGGATCGACCTCCACCTCGTGACGCCGCCGGGCGATCCGCGTCCGGCCCGGGTCACCGCCCTGATCGCCTACCTGGCCCGCGCCCTCTCGGCCGCGCCCTGGGCCGAACGGCACGGTGACGCGACCGCGTAAGTCGGCTCAGGCCTCGGCGATTTCCAAGGTCAGGCCGCGCCCGCGCAGCACCTTGTCGAGGCGCTCGCGCATGTCCGGGCAGAGGTGGTCCACCCGCATGTGGAGCGTGTCGCCCTGCGGCGTCCCGGTGACCCAGAGGCGGTAGCGCAGGCCCTCGTCCCGTAGCTGCTCCAGCAGGCGCTCGGAGGCAATCCGGTTGGCCTCGTTGTTCATCGCGATGAGGCGTGCATCCATCTCGGTCTCTCCTGCTTGCAGAGGTGCAACGCACAGCACGCCCCTTTTCGTCCCCGTGACCTGAATTCGTGGTGAAGCGAAAAGGACCGGGACACCCGGGGTCGGGGCCGGCGGAGCGCCCGGAGTTTCGGAACACCGGCGCGGTAAGGAGGTTCACGCGAATGCATTCATCCGAGGAGCGTACGATGACACGCAGGGCCACGATCGCCGTCGCGGTGCTGCTCGCCGGACCGGCCGCGGCGCAGTCGGTGGGCGAGAAGACGGGAGTGAATTCGCTGATCGGGGTGAGCCCCTCCACCGACGACTTCGTGACCCAGGCCGGGATCAGCGACCTGTTCGAGATCCAGACCAGCCGGCTCGCGGCCGAGCACAGCGACGCGCCCACCAAGGCCTACGCCCAGCAGATGATCGCCGACCACGAGAAGACCACGGGCGAGATGAAGACGATGGTCCAGGGCGGAAAGGTCCAGGCCACCCTGCCGACGGCCCTCGACAGCACGCACCAGGACAAACTCGACACCTTGAAGGGCCTGCAGGGCGACGCCTTCACGAAGCAGTACCGCAGCGATCAGGTGAAGGCGCACAAGGACGCCGTCGACCTGTTCCAGCGTTACGCGAAAGGCGGCGAAAACCCAGACCTGAAGGCCTGGGCTGCCAAGACCCAGCCGGCCCTCGAGCACCACCTGAAGATGGCGCAGGATCTCGACAAGTAGGTCCGCTCGCCCGGCTGGCGGGCGGGGCGGCGTTACGGAGACCCGCTCCGATCCGCCTCGGGCTCAGAAGACCTCGTCCGTGTGGACGTCGAAGCGGGCGAGGTGCGCGTAGCCGAAATTCGTGGTGATCGCCACATCGGTGGCGTCTCGACCGCGGGCCATGACGATGCGGCCGATGCGGGGCGTGTTGTGGCGCGCGTCGAAGGTGTACCAGGTCCCGTCGAGGTAGGCCTCGAACCAAGCCGAGAAATCCATCGGATCGGGGACCGGCGGGATGCCGATATCGCCGAGGTAGCCGGTGCAGTAGCGCGCCGGAATGTTCATGCAGCGGCAGAACGCGACGGCGAGGTGCGCGAAATCGCGGCAGACGCCCTGGCGCTGCATGAAGCCGTCCCAGGCCGTCCGGGTGGCGTCGGCGCACATGTAGTCGAAGCGGATGCGATCGTGGACGTAGTCGCAGATCGCCTGCACCCGGCCCCAGCCCAGGGGCGTGCCGCCGAACAGCGACCAGGCCGTCTCGGACAGCTTGTCGGTGTCGCAGTAGCGGCTGCCCAGGAGGTAGACGAGCACATCGTTGGGCAGGTTCTGCACCTCGATCTGCTGCGCGTTAGGCGCGTAGGCATCGGGCAGACCGGAATCCTGGACCACGAAATCGGCCGAGATCGTCAGCCGCCCGGGCGGCGTGACGATGCGCGTGCAGATGTTGTCGAAGACGTCGCGATAGTCCTGGGACGGGATCGGCGGATCGAAGTTGATGACGTGGGGGGTCAGGACGTCCGGCATCCGTGAGGGGTGCACGCTCAACGCGAGGATCATCGGCGTTGGCTGAACCGATTCGAAGGCGATGTCGAACCCAGTCCTGATCTTCATGTCCACCACCTGATCCTGTCGAGAAACACACGCTGTTCGTCTGCGGCCGGACGGCGGACGCCGTGCCGGTGCGTCAACGCGCCAGATGCGGATCCGTCACCCGGGGCCCCCCGGCCCCCGGCTCGACTTCCTCGACATCGACGCTCACCGTCATGCCCAGATCGTCCGCCGGAAAACCGAAGAACGATCCGTGCAGCGGGACTGCCTGGCGCGGGTCTCGCGCCACCGCGACCCGGATCAGATCCCGGTTGCCGACGATGCCGTTCGTCGGATCGAACTCGATCCAGCCCGCGCCGGGCAGGTAGACCTGCACCCAAGCATGAGTCGAGCCACCACCCACGTGCCGGTCGCGATCCCCGCGTGGGTTGTAGAGGTAGCCCGAGACGAAGCGGGCCGCCATGCCGAGGGCCCGGACGGCTTCGATCATCAACACCGCGAAATCACGACAGCTTCCGCGCTTCAAACGCAATGTCGTGACCGGGTCCTGCACGCCTTTCTCGGAGCGGGCCAGGTACGCGAAGTTGCGCCGGACACTGCGGGTCATCTCGGCCAGGAGGTCCTGGGTCCCGATCCGTCCGGCGGGGGGCACGAAGCTGCGGGCCCAGGCGTCGACCTCGTTGCGCGGGTCGGCGTATTGCCGCTCCATCGACCGGCTGAGATCCGGGATGTCGTCGGCCCCGTAGCCGAACGGGTAGAACGCCGCATGGGCGGCGATCGGGAAGACCGGCGCCGATTCCGGCGTGTGGTCGAGGGTGATCGCGCATTCGAAGGTGAGCTGCGCCGCCCGGCCCGTGAAGGTGGCGACGGCCACGCAGTTGCCGAAGACGTCGTGGAGCCAGCGCAGGCCGCTCGGCTCCGGCGTGATCTTGAGGGTCGCCGAGATCAGGCGCTGGTCGTAGCTGTCGCGCGGCCGGAACAGGATGCGATGCTCGCCGAAGCCCACCGGCTGCCGGTAACGGTAGGTGGTGAGGTGGCGGACGGACAGGATGGGCAAGGCGAGGGGCTCCACCGCGCCGCATCGGCGTGGTCTGGTCGGCGCGGACGCTGGGGTGACGGATGCAAGTCGTGCGCCGAAGCGACCCGTTCCGGGCTCGGCGGAAGAGCCCCGGAGCGGGGGACTCGGGCCGCGTCAGGGCACGATGGGCTGAGGCGCGGTGGTGGCGATCTCGGCCTCGGTCAGGAGATCGAACGGGCGCCACGGTTTCGGGATGAAGACCGCCTGATCCGGCAGGGTGCCCGGGCGTTCGGCCCGCCGTCCCGAGGTGACCACCATGCGGGCCGCCGGCCAGAGCAGGGCGACCGCCGAGGCGAGCTGGACCCCGTCCATCGCGCCGGCCAGGCTGACATCGGCGAAGACCAGGGCGACGTCGCCGCCGCGCTCGCGCATGATGGTGAGGGCGGCCTCGGCGCTGTCGCAGCCGATGGCCGTGAGTTCGGTGTCGCTCAGCAGCGCCTCGGCCAGCGAGCGCGTGGCGGCGTCGTCCTCGACCACGAGGGCGAGCTTGGTCGGCCGGGGCTTGGCCGGACTGGGCTTGGCCGCCGGTTCGGGTTCCACCTTGCGCACGAGCACCGCGAGGTGTTCCGGCACGCCTTCGGCGATGAGGTCGTCGTAGAAGGCGGCGAGGGCCTGGCCGATCCGGTCGAGCGACAGCCCCGGACTGAGCGTGTCCGCGAGCGTTGTCCGGCTGACGGCGGACGGATCGTCCGCGTTCGTACCTTTCGGGTCCGGCAAGCAGGGCCTCCGCGGTGTGTGTCTCGAGGCGAGCCGGACGCGGCTCGCCGACATTAAAGCCGGGAGGACACGGTCAGTTGCGGGAAATCATCCCCGCCGCTGTCCGCGCTGTGCGTTTCGTCAGTCCACCGTCGCGTCGGCGTAGGCCAGGATGCCGGCCACCGAGCGCACGTCGCGGTAGCGCTCGCCGCGGGTGCTCATCATCGCTTCGAACTTCTCGTGCACCTGCGCCACGGACAGGCTGACGGCCTTCCGGCGCCCGCGCTGGGCGGCGAAGAAGATCGTCTTGTTGGCGCGGGCGGGGCCGGGCAGCATCTGCGCGGCGGCGGCCTTCGGCTTGTCGACCACGGTGGCGAGGAAGTCCTCGGCATCGTCCGGGCCGAGGAAGTGGGCGAGATAGACTTCGCCGAGGGTGAGTTCGCGGCCGATGCGCAGCGCGATGCGGGCGGCGTCGCGCTTCAGCATCTCGCCGGCCATCAGCGCGGAGAGGTAGGGATCGCGGCGCATTTCGAGGATGCGGGTCCGGTCGGCCTGATCGAGGACGGTGGGGCGCCCGTTGTCGCCCGCGACCACGAGGGCGGCATCCCCGGCGAGTCCGTATTTCGGTCCGAAGTCGCGCACCACGCCGAACCAGGTCCGCTCGATGAACTGGAACAGGCCGGTGGCGGAGGACGTCTGGGCCTGGACCTCGGTCTTGAAGCTCGATTCCTTGTCGGCCACAGCCATCAGCAGGACGGGATCGGTCTCCACCGCCTGGGCGGCACGGACGATCTTCTGCACGAGGTGGCGCCGGATCTTCATCGGACCAAATTCGAGCACCTCGTTCGGGTCGCCGACCGAGCTCTCCGTCAGGAGATAATCGTAGGAGACGCGGTCGACCGCGTTGGAGCCGAGTTCGGTGTCGAGGTCGTGGACCGGGGCGAATGCGGAGGCGGCGGTGATCACCGCGCGGGGGGCGATCGCGCTCGCCTGGGCGGAGGTCTGCAGGATGACCGGGACGGGCTGGATGCGTGGCCGCGGCATGGTGATCTCGGTCATCGCCTGGGCCGACTGCACCACGCCGGTATCCGGCCCGACGCCGTAGACCAGGACGCCGCCGAGGCCGCCGGCCAGGAGCAGCATCGAGAGCACCGAGCGGGTGAGGGCGGGGCGGCTGCCGTGATCGCGGCCGACGCGGCCTCCGAGGGTCAGGGCATCGGAGGTCGACGGGGCGGCACCGAGGCCGGAGCGGGGAGCGAGCGAGCCCTTGGTCAGCGCACCCTTGGCGAGCGCACCCTTGGCGACGGGGCTTTTGGCGAAGACGGTCCGTGACGATCCGACATTTCGACCCTGCATCTGCGCGACCCAACCCGTTCCCTGGCGACGGATTGAGATTAGCTTGACAGATGTGGCGACAACACGGCCCAGTTTGGGGCAATCCCGTGGCAAGATTGGCACGGTGTCCAGAGCGTTTTCGCACATCGCGGCCGGAGCGGCCGTGACGCGAAACGCCGAACGCGGCCATGCCGGAGCACGACCGCCGCACGAACATCATCGGGAAGGAATGGTACCACTGCCCCGGCTCGAACGGGGGACCTCTTGATCCACAATCAAGCGCTCTAACCAACTGAGCTACAGCGGCACTGCGGGCGATCTATCCCGACCCGCGCCGCATTTCAAGCCGCCTTCGGCCGATCGTCGGCAAAAGTGTGGACCAGTCGCCCGTCGCCTTCGTGGCGCCAGGCGGTCGACGGAGGCGGGCGGTCGACGCCGGGGTCGCCGACAGGCTAAGCCGTGCGCAGAGCCATCCCCCGCGCGCGTCCCTCGGCGCACGCTCCCGGTCATCGGTCGATGCCACCGTTCTCCACCCCCTCCCGTCCGCCGCTCGCCCGGCAGGTGCTCGTGCAAGCGCCCGGGCAGCTGCGCGCCCTGGTGCGCGGGAGCGAGATCGGTCTGATCGTGCTGGCGGCCCTGATCGGATGCTGCGGCGGCGTCGCCGTGGCAGGGATGAACCGCGCGACGCAGGCCCTGCGGGAGCTGCTCTACGGCCTGCCGCCGGGCCTGCGCCTGAGCGCGGCCACCGATCTCCCGCCGCTCGTGGTCCTGCTGGCGCCGGCCTTCGGCGGCGTCCTGCTCGCGCTGTTCACCCTCGCCCTGCGCTGGCAGCGACGGACCCGGCGCCCGGTGGTCGATCCCATCGAGGCCAACGCCCTGCATGGGGGCCGGATGTCGATCCGGGATTCGACCATCGTGGTGATCCAGAACACGATCTCCAACGGCAGCGGCATCTCGGTGGGGATGGAGGCGGCCTACACGCAGTTCTGCGCCGGACTGGCCTCGCGGCTCGGCCTGTCCTTCGAGCTGCGCCGGGCCGACCAGCGGACCCTCGTCGGCTGCGGGGCGGCAGCGGCGATCGCGGCGGCCTTCGGCGCTCCGCTCACCGGCGCCTTCTACGCCTTCGAGCTTATCATCGGCACCTATTCCATCGCCACCCTGACCCCGGTGGTGGTCGCCGCCCTTTGCGGCAGCGTCGTCGCCCGCGCCCTGGTGGCCCAGACCTCCCTCGTCACGGTGGAGCGGGCGGACGCCGTCACCACCACGGTCCTGACCACCCTCGACACGGTCCCGAGCCTAGCCCTCGGCCTGATCTGTGCCGGCCTCGGCATCCTGATCATGCGCGGCGTGACCCTGGTGGAGGCGGGCTTTCGCGCCACCCGGCTGCCGACCCTCTGCGTGCCGGTCCTCGGCGGCCTGTGCGTCGGGGGCCTGGCGCTCCTCGCCTCGCCGCAGGTCCTCTCCGGCGGGCACGGGGCGCTGCACCTGCACCTCGACAGCCACGGCACCACCCTCGGCCTGTCGGCGCTGATCCTGCTGTTCGTCGCCAAGGCGACGGCCTCGGCGATCTCCATCGGGTCGGGCTTCCGCGGCGGCCTGTTCTTCGCCTCGCTCTTCCTCGGCGCGATCGCAGGCGAGATCTTCGCCGCCGGCATGCCGATGATCCTGCCCGGCCTCGCGAGCTTCGGGCTGACCCCGCTCGCCTACGCGGTGATCGGCATGAGCGCGCTGGCGGTGGCGGTGATCGGCGGACCACTGACGATGACGTTCCTGGCCCTCGAACTCACCGGCAGCTTCCCGATCGCCGGCCTCGTGCTGGTGGCGGTGATCGCCTCGTCGCTGACCGTGCGGAAGACCTTCGGCTATTCCTTCGCGACATGGCGCTTCCACCTGCGCGGCGAGAGCATCCGCAGCGCGCACGATGTCGGCTGGATCCGGACCCTGACGGTGGGCAAGCTCATGCGCCGCGAGGTGCCGACGGCCACCCTCGACCAGGGCCTCGTCAATTTCCTGCGCAAGCACCCGCTGGGTTCGCCCTCCCGGGTGGTGATGGTGGACGGGCAGGGACGGTATGCCGGGATCATCCTGGTGCCGGAAGCCCATGCGGCCCTGCAGGAGGCGGAGGCCGAGGCGCCCGGTCTTGCCGGCCTCCTGCGTCACACCGACGACGTCCTCACCGCCGACATGAACGCCAAGATCGCCACGGCGATCTTCGACCGGACGGAGAGCGAGGCCCTGGCGGTGGTGGAGGACCTGAAGAGCCGCAAGGTGATCGGTCTTCTCACCGAGAGCCACACCCTGAAGCGCTACAGCGAGGAGCTGGATCGGCAGCGCCGGGCGGTTCTGGGCGAGACGAGTTGAAGAGCCGGCGGAGCAGGGGCGCTCCCGGCCTTCAGGGGCGCCCGGTGGCCCGGCGCCAGCCGGCATAGCCGAAGGCGAAGAGGCTCGCCCCGCCCATCATGAGGAGGCTCCAGCCCCAGTCGCTCGGGAGCTGCCCGTCGATGGGATGACCGGCGAGGCCGGAGACCAGCACGACACCGAAACCGGTGACGATGGCCGAGAGCATAAGCCCGAGGCTGATCCCGATACTCATGGAAGTGCGCTCCGAAGCAGGACGAGCGCCCACCGCAGGGCGGGCGCGCCGAAGGCCGACGCCGGGCCCTCCGTGGGACGCGGCGCCGGAAAGGTCGGATCAGAGTCTGAACCGCATGCGAGATTTACTTGGGCGCGGCGGTCGAACCGGTGGTCGCTGCGGGCGCTGCGCCCTTCTGCGGCGTTCCGAACACGTTGACCACGTCGAACCGCACGCCGTCCTCCACCTTCTTGAGGAGGGCGTTGCCCTCGTAATACTTGCCCTGTCCGATCAGACTCGCCGCCTGGTCGACCTCCGTCGTCGTCTGGTTCAGCGGCACGACGGCCAGGACGAAGTTCATGTCCACGCCGGCGAGCTTGAGCTGGTCGATGGCCGACTTGCGGTCGCCCTTTTCGAGGCTCTTGTTCGCGGTCGCCACCGCGGCCGCCTTGGTCGGCGTCGCGACGAAATCCTCGCCGAGGGTCAATTGCCCGTCGACGGGCAGCCATGCCGTGGGCTGCGTGGAGGCTTTCGTCTCGGCGGTCTTCGCGTCGGCGGTCTTGGCATCCGCGGTCTTGGCATCCGCGGTCTTGGCATCCGCGGTCTTGGCATCCGCGGTCTTGGCATCCGCGGTCTTGGCATCCGCGGCCTGCGCGTCGGAAGCCTTCGCGTCGGCCGCCCTCGCCATCGCGGCGTGCTTGTCGGGGCTCCGCAGCTCCGCCTCCGCCTTGGTATAGACGGCCTCGTCCGTCTTGGCCTTGGCCAGCGACGCCTGCGCCTTGCCGATCAGGGTCTTGGCGAGGGTGGGATCGGCATCGAAGATGGCGATGCGGGCGAGGTGCAGATCGCGGAAGGCCTGGGCACCGTCCTTCGACAGCCTGCCCACATCCTTGTCCGCCGCCTGCTGCGCGGCTGACATCGGCGGCGCCGTCGCGGGCTTCACCGCATCGTTGGCCAATGCCACACCGCTGAGGAGCGAGGTTGCGGCAAGGAAAGCGGCAACTGTTCTTGTCTTATTCATCGCAATACCTCCGAAGAAGAGCTGCGCCCGGATCCCTGATCAAGCTGATCTACCTGCGCTGGCGATCTCTTCTGAGGCGAATGTGGTCCCGACCATGTGCGGTGTCATCTTAAAGTTTGGTCAGGTTCGGTTCATCAAATATTCGTTGACAGAAAGCCCGTCGAGGGGGCGGCTCGAGGCAAACGTGAGTCTGCTACCAAGCGGATCAAAAAAGCACGCGGTGATCGCTCACCGCGTGCCGGTCGTTCCTTCGAAGGTGGGATCGGTCAGGCGGCCGAGAGCCGGGTCTTGCGGGTCAGCGCTTCCTCGACGGTGCCGTCACCATCGAGATATCCGTGCCGCTTCGGGTTCGGCATGATCAGCGAGGCGATGAAGGCGATGCCGAGCATGATCGTCACGTACCAGAAGAACGTGCTCTCGGAGCCGAGCTGCTTGAGGTAGAGCGCGACCATCTCGGCGGTGCCGCCGAACAGCGAGTTGGCGATGGCGTAGGACAGGCCGACGCCGAGGGCGCGGACCTGGGTGGGGAACAGCTCGGCTTTCACGATGCCGCTGATGCCGGTGTAGAAGCTGATGACGACCAGACCGATCATGATCAGCGCGAAGGACAGGACCGGGTTCTGGGTGGACCCGATGCCGGTCATCAGCGGCACCACCATCAGGGTGCCGAGGCCGCTGTAGAGCAGCATGTTGGCCTTGCGGCCGATCCGATCCGAGAGCCAGCCGAAGAAGGGCTGGATGATCATGTAGACGAACAGGGCGGCCGTGGAGATCTGCGAGGCCGTGACCTTGTCGATATGCGCCGTGTTGAAGAGGTACTTCGGCATGTAGGTCGTGAAGGTGTAGAAGCTCAGCGAGCCGCCGGCGGTGTAGGCCAGCACCACGCAGAACGCGCGCCAATGCTTGAACAGGGCCGAGAAGGTCCCGGAATCCTTCTTGGCCATGTCCTCCTTGGTCGCAGTCTCGTCGAGGGATGAGCGCAGGTAGAGGGCCACCACCGCCGCGATGGCGCCGATGACGAACGGAATGCGCCAGCCCCAGGCGGTGAGTTCCTGGGCGCTGAGGAAGCTCTGGAGGATGATCAGCACCAGCGAGGCGAGGAGCTGGCCGCCGATCAGGGTGACGTACTGGAACGAGGCGAAGAAGCCGCGGCGGCCCTTCACGGCGATCTCGCTCATGTAGGTGGCGCTGGTGCCGTACTCGCCGCCGACCGAAAGGCCCTGGATCATCCGGGCGAGGAGCAGGAGGGCCGGCGCGAGTTGCCCGACCGTCGCGTAGGTCGGCAGCACCGCGATCATCAGCGACCCGGCGCACATCATCAGCACCGAGATCAGCATCGAGGTCTTGCGGCCCAGGCGATCGGCGATGCGGCCGAACAGCCAGCCGCCGATCGGGCGCATGAAGAAGCCCACCGCGAACACCGCGGCCGATTGCAGGAGCTGGCTGGTGCTGTCACCGGCGGGAAAGAACACCGGCGCGAAGTAGAGCGCGAAGAACGCGTAGCAGTAGAAGTCGAACCATTCGACCAGATTGCCCGACGAAGAGGCGACGATCGCCTTGATCCGGCGGCGATTGTCGGCGGCTTCGTCCGCCTTCGATACGATGGTCCCGGCGCCACCTGTCATACGTTCCGTCCCTATTCCCTGAGCAAGACCGTTCGCGGCTTGCTTTGGTCGGACGTTACCGACTGAGGCGAATTTCACAAGGGCGATCAGCGGGTTGCAGCAACATCACAAGATCTCGATGAAACCAGGCTGTGGAAGATGGTCGCCTGAGCTTGGCTGGAATAGTCCATCAGGTTCGAGATTGTGCGCTCTAAGATCAGCGCAAGAAAAGCGGGAACGGTTTCTCCAAGCTCCTCGTTGCGGACGGCATCGACGTCGAGCGGCGTCTGGCAGCAACGAGAGTGGAAGCGATCCCATGAGCAAGCTCTTTCGGAGCACGGTGACGGCGGCGGCCCTGGTGATTGGCGCTGCGAGCGCGTTTGCGCAGGGCGGCCCGGGTGGCGGTGCTGGTGGCGGGGCAGGCGGTGCCGGCGGCGGAGGCGGCGGTGCCGGCATGGGCGCTGGCGGCGGCGCCGGTGCAGGAGGAGCTGGCGGGGGCGGCGCCGGTGGCGCCGGTGGCGGGATGCGTGGCGGCGCCGGTGGTGCGGGCGGCGGCGCCGGCATGCGCGGCGGCGAGGCCGGTGGTGCGGGCGGCGGCGCTGGGATGCGCGGCGGCGCAGGCGGTGCGGAGACGGGGGCCGGCCCAGCCGGTGGCGCCCAGCGCGGCGAGCCCGGTGGCCGCGGCGCCGAGGGCGGCGCGCGACAGGACGGTCGTCCGGGCCAGGCGGCCGGCGAGCGTGGCGGTCGCGAGGACGGCGGCGCCGCGGCACGCGATGGCCGGGCCGATCGGGACGGCAAGGCTGATCGGGACGGCAAGGCGGACCGAAATGGGAAGGCGGACCGGGACGGCCGCGACGAGCGCGGTGGCCGGGCCGACCGCGACGAGCGCGGTGGCCGGGCCGACCGCGACGAGCGCGGTGGTCGTGACGGTCGCGTCGAGCGCGAGGGCCGGGGCGGACGTGGTGATCGCGGCGATCGCGGCGCTGTCCGGGGTGCCTATGGCCGCCTCGGCGCGCCGCAGCGCACCGAGTTCCGCCAGAGTGTGTTCCGCCGCGGCATCCCGCGCCTGGCCGCCGGAGCCTTCGCGCTCACCGTCGGCACGGCCATCGCCCGCAGCTACACCCTCTACGACCTGCCGCCGGACATCATCCGGATCGCGCCGGAATACGAGGATTATCGCTACGTGCTGGTGGACGACGACATCGTCATCGTCGATCCCGACACCTACGAGATCGTCGACGTGATCCGCGGCTGATCCGAGCGTTCAGGACATTTGAAGGGGGCGGGGCTTCACGGCTCCGCCCTCTCGCGTTTCGGCGTCAGCGCTTGCGATCGAGGAGGCCGGAGACCACCCGGGCCGTGTAGTCGACCATCGGCACGATGCGGGCATAGTTCAGGCGGGTCGGCCCGATCACCCCGACAACACCGACGATCTTCTGCGAGCCGTCGCGGAACGGGGCCGCGATCATCGACGAACCGGAAAGCGAGAACAGCTTGTTCTCCGAGCCGATGAAGATGCGCACGCCCTCGCCGCCCTCGGCCCGGGACAGGAGCTCGATCACGTCCTTCTGGGTCTCGAGGTCGTTGAACAGCAGGCGGATGCGGTCGAGGTCCTCGGCGGCCCGCAGGTCGTCCAGCAGGTTGGCCTGCCCGCGCACGATGAGCTGGCGCGCATCCGACGGGCCGACGCTGACGGCGAGCCCCGCATCCACGAGGCGCTCGGTGATGGCGTCGAGCTCGCGCTTCATCGCCTGCCGGCCCGACTCGATCTCGGCGCGCAGCGTCCCCAGGGTCCGGCCCTGGAGCCGGGCGTTCAGGTAGTTCGAGGCCTCCTGCAGGGCGCCCGCCGGCAGGCCTGCCGGCAGGTCGAGGAGGCGGTTCTCCACGGAGCCGTC
Organism: Methylobacterium sp. BI1; assembly: GCF_056680125.1. Classification (NCBI taxonomy): domain Bacteria; kingdom Pseudomonadati; phylum Pseudomonadota; class Alphaproteobacteria; order Hyphomicrobiales; family Methylobacteriaceae; genus Methylobacterium; species Methylobacterium sp. BI1. Next base: position 1,658,242 of record NZ_CM155267.1, read on the forward strand.
ATCGGAGACGAGGACGACCAGCGCCCGGGTCGGATCTAGGCGGACGAACTCGATGTGCTTGAGGTGGACGTTGGTCTTGGTGGTGAGCACCACGCCGGCCCCGCGGGAGATGCCCGAGAGCAGCATCGAGGCCTCCGCCAGGGCGGAATCGAAGGTGTGGCCCGAGGCGGCGGCGCGCATCTGAGCCTCGATCCGCTCCTGCTCCTCCCGCCCGACATCGCCGAGCTCCAGCATCGCGTCCACGAAGAAGCGCAGGCCCTGCTCCGTGGGCAGACGGCCGGCCGAGGCGTGGGGCGCGAAGATCAGCCCGGAATGCTCGAGATCCGCCATAACGTTCCGGATCGAGGCCGGCGACAGGGCCATGGGCAGGATGCGCGCGAGGTTGCGTGAGCCGACCGGCTCACCGGTCGTGAGATAGCTCTCGACGATCTGCCGAAAGATTTCGCGCGAGCGTTCGTTCAGCGCGCTGAGAACCTGCATCTGCTGGGATGTCGAAAAGGGGCGGGCGGGCTCTGTCACGGTCCATTCCTGAGGTGGAGAGTGTGACGGTCTCCCGTGATTTACACAATGCTCCCCGCCGCCATCCCTGTAAGGAAGCGGGGAGGAACACGGGAAACAGCTTGGCCGCGGACAGCGTTCCGCGCCTGCGACCCGCTGCCGGGACCACCGGCACCGATCCGCCGGCACCGCCCACAATCCGCCCGGCCTCGCTTGCCGGCCGGGAGCCGGAACCGTAAAGCCGCACTCCATCACCATCGAAAGGAGAGCGGCATGCGGCCCTCGAAGCGCGCGAACGACGAACTGCGCATGGTCACCCTGGAGCGCGCCGTCTCCCGCCATGCCGAAGGCTCGTGCCTCGTCAGCTTCGGCGACACCAAGGTGCTGTGCACGGCGACCCTCGAAGAGCGCGGTCCTGGCTGGCTGCGCGGCTCGGGCAAGGGCTGGGTCACCGCGGAATACGCCATGCTGCCGCGCGCCACCCACGAACGCACCCGGCGCGAAGTGAATTCCGGCAAGCCCTCGGGCCGGACCCAGGAGATCCAACGCCTGATCGGCCGCTCCCTTCGGGCCGTCACCAACCTGCCGGCGATCGGCGAGCGCCAAGTCACCGTCGATTGCGACGTGATCCAGGCCGATGGCGGCACCCGTACCGCCGCCATCACCGGCGCCTGGGTCGCCCTACACGACTGCTTCACCTGGATGCGCGGCCGTTCGATCATCTCGGTCGATCCCCTGCGCGACCACGTGGCCGCGGTCTCCTGCGGCATCTACAAGGGCAAGCCGGTCCTCGACCTCGACTACGCCGAGGATTCCGGGGCCGAGACCGACGCCAACTTCGTCATCACGGGCACCGGCGGCCTCGTCGAGGTGCAGGGCACTGCCGAGGGCAAGCCGTTCTCGGAGGAGGAGCTGTTCGAGCTGATGCGCCTCGCCAAGGGCGGCATCCAGTCCCTCGTCGCCCTCCAGAAGCAGGCCGTGGCGCAGGGAGCCTCCGCATGAGCGAGCACCGCATCCTCACCGGTCGCGTCGTCATCGCGACCCACAATGCCGGCAAGCTCGTGGAGATGCGCGAGCTGCTGGCGCCCTTCGGCGTCGATGCGGTCTCGGCCGGCGAGCTCGGTCTGCCCGAACCCGACGAGACCGGCACGATGTTCGCCGAGAACGCGGCCATCAAGGCGCTCGCCGCCGCGACCGCCTCGGGCCTGCCCGCCTTCGCCGACGATTCCGGTCTCTGCGTCAACGCGCTGGACGGGGCACCCGGTTTGTTCTCGGCGCGCTGGGCGGGTCCGTCCAAGGATTTCGCCGGCGCCATGGCACGGATCGCTTCGGAGCTCGACAAGCGCGGCGCCACCACCCGGCGGGCGCATTTCGTATCCGCCCTGGTGATCGCCTGGCCGGACGGTCACACCGAGACCTTCGAGGGCCGGGTCTTCGGCGAGCTGGTCGAGCCCCGCGGTGCCAGCGGGTTCGGCTACGATCCGATGTTCCTGCCCGACGGCTACGACCGCACCTTCGGGGAGATCTCCTCGGAGGAGAAGCACGGGGTCGACTGGCAGACGGGCAACGCGCTGTCGCATCGCGCCCGCGCCTTCGTGCTTCTGGCCCAGACCTGCCTGCGGCGTCCCTGAGGCCGGCGGCGGGATTGCCAAACGGCGGTCCCGCGCGCACATCCGCGTCATGACCGAACCGACAGGCCCGGACCACCCGACCCGCGATGCGGGGTTCGGGGTCTACGTGCACTGGCCCTTCTGCGCCTCGAAGTGCCCCTATTGCGACTTCAACAGCCACGTGCGCCACGCGCCCGTGGACGAGGGCCGCTTTCTCAAAGCCTTCGAGGCCGAGATCGCCCACGTGGCCGCGCGCACGCCCGGCCGCACCGTGTCGAGCGTCTTCCTCGGCGGGGGCACGCCCTCGCTGATGCAGCCCGCCACGGTGGCGGGCCTGCTCGACGCCATCGGGCAGGCCTGGAGCGTGGCGCCCGGCGTCGAGATCACCCTGGAGGCCAACCCGACGAGCGTCGAGGCCGAGCGCTTCCGCGGCTATCGTGCGGCCGGGGTCAACCGGGTCTCTCTCGGGGTGCAGGCCATGGACGACGTCTCGCTGAAGCAGCTGGGGCGCCTGCATAGCGCGACCGAGGCCATGGCGGCGGTGCGGGTCGCGGCTGCGCATTTCGAGCGCTACTCCTTCGACCTCATCTACGCGCGGCCGGACCAGAGCCCGGCCGCCTGGCGGGCCGAGCTCGAGGGCGCCATCGCCCGCGCGGCCGAGCACCTGTCGCTCTATCAGCTCACCATCGAGCCGGGGACGCCGTTCTTCGGCCTCGCCGCCGCCGGCAAGCTGGTCCCGCCCGACGACGATTCCGCCCGGGCCCTCTACGACGTCACCCAGGAGGTCTGCGACCGGGCCGGGCTCCCGGCCTACGAGATCTCGAACCACGCACGCCCGGGCGCCGAGTCGCGGCACAACCTACTGTACTGGCGCTACGGCGAATATGCGGGCATCGGCCCGGGCGCCCATGGCCGCCTCGTCGAAGGGGCGGGACGGATCGGGACCGTCACGGAGCGGGCGCCGGAGGCCTGGCTCGCCCGGGTCGAGGCGCAGGGCCACGGCATCGTCGAGACCGAAGCGCTGGCCGCCTCGGACCAGGGCGACGAATTCCTGATGATGGGCCTGCGCCTGCGCGAGGGCATCGACCCCCGGCGCTACGCCGCCCTGAAGGGACGAACCCTCGAGGCCGGCCGGATCGACGACCTCGTCGCCGAAGGGCTCATCGCCCGCAGCTCGGATGGCCGCATCGCGGCGACGCCCGCCGGCGCGCCGGTGCTGAACGCCGTGGTAGCCGCACTCGCCGCCTGATCCGGCTCCGGAGGGTCAGGTTCCGGAGGGGCCGAGGGTCCGCGGAGCCGGGCTGACGACGGTCGGCGCGCCCGAGCGGATCTCGTAGACCGCCAGGGCCCGGTCGCTCGGGCCGTCCGGCCGGAACCGGAAGGTCCCGTCGACGCCGGAGAAGCCGGAGGGATTGGTGAGCGTCGTGTCGGCGAAGCGTTGCGAACCGAATTGCCGCGACAGGGCCGCCATCAGGGAGACCGCGTCGTAGGCGAGGGTGGCGACCCGCGGCGGCACCGAGCCGAAGCGCGCCTGATAGCGCTGCGAGAAGCCGTTGAATCCGGCGGCGTCCGGTGCCGCGAACCAGCCGCCCTGGAGGGCGGGCAGGGCGAAGATTCGGGGATCGTTCCAGACGGCGGTGCCGATCGGCCGGACCCGTCCGGGCGAGAACCCGGCCTTGGTCAGGGCCGGGGCGACGGCGGCGAGCCCGTCCGGGGTGTCCGGCAGGAAGAGGGCGTCGGCCTGGGCCGCCGGGCCGGTGATGAGGCTGCCGAGGCGCCCGATGGCGGCGGCGGGATTGCCGACCGGATAGCGCTCGATCGCCACGAGGCGCGCGCCCTTGCGGGCCACCGCCTCTCGGAACTGGGCCTCCACGGCATTGCCGTAGCTTGAATCCGGGATCATCGCCGCGAAGGACTTGCGGCCGGACGCAACGGATTCGTCGATGACCCGGTCGACCTCGGCCTGGGGCAGGAAGCTCAGGAGATAGGTGCCGCGGGCAGCCACCCCGGCATCGGTCGAGAAGGCGATGAGTGGCTTGCCCGCCGCGCGGACCACGCCCGCCGCCGCCTGGACGTTAGCGGCAAAGAGCGGGCCGAGGACCAGCTCGGCCCCATCCGCCACGGCGGCCTGGGCCGCCTCGCGGGCGCCGTCCGGCGCGCCACGGTCGTCCTTCACGAGGATCTGCAGGTCGGGCTTCTGGAAATCCTCGATCGCGAGTTCGGCCGCGTTGCGCATCGCCGTGCCCACCGCCGAGCCCGGTCCGGTGAGCGGCACCACCAGGGCGACCTTGACCGCGCCGGTGCCGATACGCCCTCCGGCCGGGGGGACCGGTGCGTCGGCCGCGGGAGCTTCCGCCTGGGGCGCCGGAACCCGGTTCGAGAACCGGCCGCCGCCATCCGGTCCGCCGACGCAGGCTGCGAGCAGGAAAAGGGTCGCGATCCCGACCAGCCCGGATTTCAGCCTGTTCGTGCGCGTCATCGGTGGCCCCCCTGTCGCCGGCTGACGACCCACGCTTGCAGCCTAGGCGCCAAAAGTAAATGTGAGCCGACACCCCGGCACGCATTCCGCAGGAGGCCCCGATCGTGGCAAGGTCCCGGCCATGACCCAGAAGAACGACACGCGGACCCGGCGCCGGCGCGACCCGAGCGCGACGGGTTCCGGCGCCCGCCCACCCGCCACCTTCACGGCCTTCGGGCTCGCCGCCGAAGCCGAGGCGATCGAGCCGGGCCTCCACGTGGTGGCGACCCCGATCGGCAACCTGAAGGACGTCTCGTTCCGCGCCCTGGCGACGCTGGCCGCCGCCGACGCGGTCCTGGCGGAGGACACCCGCGTCACCCGAACGCTGCTGATGCATTACGGGATCACCACGCCGCTGGTGGCCTATCACGAGCATTCCAACGCGGCCGTGCGCGAGCGAATGATCGCCCGGATGCAGGCCGGCGAGGCCCTGGCCCTGGTCTCCGATGCAGGGACGCCCCTCGTTTCCGATCCGGGCTTCAAACTGGTGCAGGCGGCGATCGAGGCCGGCCTCAGCATCACGCCCATCCCCGGCCCCTCGGCGGTGATGACCGCCATCGTGGCCGCGGGCCTGCCCACCGACCGGTTCTTCTTCGAGGGCTTTCTTCCGGCGAAATCCGGCGCCCGGCGCAACCGGTTCGAGGCGCTCGGGCGCATCCCCGGGACGCTCGTGCTGTTCGAATCCCCCCATCGCCTGCCCGAGATGCTGGTGGACGCCGTGGAGGTCCTCGGGGCCACGCGTCCGGCCGCCATCGCCCGCGAGCTGACCAAGCTCTACGAGACCATTCGGCGCGGCAGCCTCGGAGACCTCGCCGCGCGCTACGCGGAGGAGGGCGCGCCGAAGGGTGAAGTTGTGGTGATCATCGGCACGCAGGACGAGGCGCCCGACGCGGCGGAGACGGATGCTGGCCTCGACGCGGCCCTGACGGCGGCGCTCGCCCGGCACTCGATCAAGGACGCCGCGACCCTGGTGGCGGAAGAGAGCGGCCAGCCCCGCCGGGTGGTCTATGCCCGCGCCCTGGCCCTGGCCCGGCGTGACGATGAGACCTGAGGGTCCTGCGGCCGAGCGCCGGCGCGTCACCGAGCTGCGCGGCCGAACGGCCGAGACCCTGGCACTCCTCGCCCTGATGCTGAAGGGCTACCGTCCCCTTGGATCGCGCTTTCGCGCGGCGGGCGGCGAGATCGACCTCATCGTCCGGCGCGGGGCGACGATCGCGTTCGTGGAAGTGAAGGCGCGCAGCACGCTGGCAGCAGCCCAGGAGGCCATCGACGCCCGCAAGGTGGCGCGGTTCTCGCGGGCGGTCCGGGCCTGGATCAGCCGGCACCCGAACACCGACGCGGCGACCTTCCGGGCGGACGCGGTGTTCGTCTCACCCTGGGCCTGGCCCCGGCACGTGGCCGACGCCTTCCCGATCCGATGATGTCAGGCGCGCGCAGCGGCGACGGCCGCGATCAGCGTCCGCTTGAGGTCGGCCTGGCTGAACGGCTTCTGCACGACCGGACGCTCGCGGAACGGCTCGCGGATGCCCGCGCCGCCGTACCCCGTCGAGAACACGATCGGCAGGTTGCGGTTCACGATGGCCTCGGCCACCGGGTAGATCGGCTCGCCCGCGACGTTGACGTCGAGGATGGCGACCTCGAAACTCTCGTTCTGCGCCATCTCGAGGGCCGTCGACAGGCGCGCGGCGGGTCCGACGACGGTGCAACCGAAATCGAGCAGCATGTCTTCGAGCAGCATCGAAATCGCAGCCTCGTCCTCGACGACAAGCACGCGAGCCCCGTTGAGAAGGTCTTCGTCCACTTGAGCACTCACGCCGGGGCTTCTTCCCTTCGATCTGTCTGGAATTCCGGAACGCCTTCCGCAGAAGACGCTCAGGGGTTCGCTCCCACCGTGTGCGATCGGCCTCGCGCCTTGCGAATGATGCAGGGCCAGAGCGAGACCGCAAGGCCCGCTGAACGGCCCGGCGCAGAGCGAGCCGTCGCCCGTTCCGCAGGGCGTGTCAAGCACCTGACCGTCGTCAAAGGCCGTCGGCAGGCCACCAATGTTATGGTCTGAAACATTTCTGCGCCATCGACGCTTACCGGTAGGCACGCCCCCCTGGGACACCAACAACCTATGTTAATCGGATGGCCCGGCGTGCGAGACTGGACGCGACGGTCGGCGGTCACGTGGCTTGCCGTGTCGAGCCTGCCTGCGGTCGCACCTGCCACGGCCGAGACACCCCTCGTGGTGGCTTCGAAGAGCGACACCGAGGGCGCCCTAACCGGCGCCATGATCGCCCAGGTTCTGGAGGGGCTGAACCTGCCCGTCCTGCGCAAGCTCGGGCTGGGGCCGACCCTGATCGTGCGCAACAGCCTCCTGTCCGGCGAGATCTCGGTCTATCCCGAATATACCGGCAACGGCGCCTTCTTCACCGGTACGGAGAGCGATCCGGTCTGGAAGTCGCCGCAGGGCGCCTACGACACCATCCGCCGACGCGACGCCGAGCGTGGCCTCGTCTGGCTGACCCGGGCGCCGGCCAACAACACCTGGATGATCGCCGTCAACGGGGCGCTGGCGCGGCGCGAGGCTCTGGCCACGATGACCGACTTCGCCGGTGTCGTTCGCCGCGGCCTCATCCGGCTCGCCGCCTCCACCGAGTTCGTGGAGAGCCCCGCGGCGCTTACGGCTTTCGAGGCAGCCTACGGCTTCTCCCTGCCCCTCGACCGCATCGTCAGCCTGCCCGGCGGCGACACCTCCGTCACGGCGCGGGCGGCCGCGCAGGAGATCAGCGGCGTGAATGCCGGGATGGTCTACGGCACCGACGGGGCCCTCTCGGCCCTCGACCTCACCGTCATGAGCGATCCCCTGGGTGCCCAGATCGTCTACGAGGTGGCACCCGTGATCCGGCAGACCGATCTGGCCCGACATCCCGAAATCGCGCCCGCCCTGGCGCGTGTGTTCAGCCGCCTCGATGCCGAGACGCTGCGTCGCCTGAACGCCCGCATCACCGTCGACGGCGAGGTGGCCGAAGCGGTGGCGGCCCGGTTCCTGTCCGAGAACGGGCTCCTGCCGTGACGCCGGGGAAACCAGGAGGCACGCCGCGGGCGATCATGATGGGGCGCCGCCTTCCGTGGCTCCTCGGCACCACATGGTTGATTGCGCTGGTGCTCGCGCTGACCTGGCTGCCCATTCTCACCATCGCGCGGAACCGGCTCGCGCTCGGGGACCCGTTGAGCGGCCTGATGCTGCTCGGCGGCCCGGGGGCCGTCGTCCTCGGGCTGAGCGCTCTTTCCGTCGTCCTCCTGGTCCCGCGACGGCGCGCGCCTGCGTCGATCGTCGCGCTCCTGCTCGTCCTGGCCATCCTGGCCTTCGGAATTGGCCTCGGCGGGGCCGCCGCCCGCGCCCTCGCGGGGCTTCCGCCGGCCGGCCGGGCCAGTCTCGGCGCGGGATCCTGGCTGGGCCTGTTCCTCCTCGCCGGCGCCCTGGGCCTCGCGGTTCGGCGGAGCCGCAGACCGGGTCTCGGCCTGGCCGCGGGCCTCGGCTTGGGACTCGCGTTCGCCGTGCTCTGGGGGGCGGGGACCTTCGATGCCCTCTCGCTCGCAGTCGAGTACGCGGCGCGGCGCGCGACGGTGAATGCGGCGATCGTAGAGCACCTCGCCCTCGCAGGCGCCGCCCTGGTTCTCGCGGGTTTCCTCGCGGTCGGGCTGATCCTGCTGCAGCGGGGGCAGGGTGTGGTCGCCCTGGTTCTCGGCGGGCTGCAGGTCGTGCCCGCCGTCGCCCTCCTCGGGGCGATGGTCGCCCTGATGTCGGGCCTCCTCCGCTTCGTCCCGGCCCTGCGGGAGCTGGGTCTCTCGGCCCTGGGGCCCGTCCCCGCCATCATCGCCATCGCCGCCTATCTGGCCCTGCCGCTCTGGCGCGGGCTGACCCTGGCCCTGCGGGCGCCGGACGTCGACACCCTCCAGGCCGCCGAAGCCCTCGGCTTCTCGCGGGGGCAGGTCCTGGCGCGGGTTCGCCTGCCGATCGGGGCGCCGATCCTCGTCGGGGCCGTGCGGGTCGCAGCCGTGCAGGGCCTCGGCCTCGCCACCCTCGGCGCCCTCGTCGGAGCCGGTGGCCTCGGCCGCATCGTGTTCGACGGCATGGCGCAGTTCGCCCCCGACCTGATCCTCCTCGGGGCGATCCCCGTGGTGGGGCTCTCGCTGCTGGCCGAACGCGGTCTCAGCCGGCTGGAGGCCGCGACGCGGCGGCGGTGGCACGCATGAGGACGTCACGGATCTCCGCAGCCCTCGGCTTCGCGCTGATGGGCCTCTGCCTCGCCGGGGCCAGCCACCCCGCCGTGGCGGTCTGGATCACCGAGGCCCTGGGCGAGTCGGCGCGGCGGCCCCTGTCGCTGGAGCGCCTCCTCGCCCTGGCGGGCGCGCACCTCGCCCTTGCGGGGACCGGCCTCGCCCTCGTGACCGCCCTGGGGATCGGCCTCGGCATCCTGGTCACCCGCCGCTTCGCCGAACCCTGGCGGCCGGCGATCGACGGACTTGCGGCAGCCGCTCAAGCGGTGCCCCCGGTGGTCGTGGTCGCCCTCGCCCTGCCCATCCTCGGGTTCGGAGGCCCCCCGACGCTGCTCGCCCTCGTCGCCTACGGCATCATGCCGGTCCTGCGGGGAACGGCGGGCGCCCTCGCGGGGGTGCCGCCGGAGGTGCGCGAGGCGGGACGGGCGATCGGCCTGACCCGGCTCCAGATCCTGTGGCGGATCGAACTGCCCCTGGCCGCCCCCGACATCGTCGAGACTCTGCGCACCGCCCTGGTGCTGGCCATCGCCACCGCCGCCGTCGGTGCCCTGGCGGGGGCCTCGACCCTCGGGACGCCGATCGTGGCGGGCCTGCAGAACCAGAACACCGTGGCGATGCTCCAGGGCACCGCCGCCACGGCCGCCCTGGCCTTTCTAGCCGACGCCGCGCTGCTGGCGGGCGTCGGTGCATGGCGCGCTACTCGTCCTTGAACACCACCTGCGCGCCGCGGCTGACGCGGTTGGCGAGATCGCGCGCATCCCAGTTCGTCAGGCGGATGCAGCCGTGGGATTCGGTCTTGCCGACCTTCTCCGGTTCCGGGGTGCCGTGGATGCCGTAGGAGGGGATCGACAGATCGATCCAGACCACACCGACCGGGTTGTTCGGCCCCGGCGGGATCGTGAACTTGGTCTTCGCCTTCACGCCGGCGAACTGGTATTTCGGGTTATAGGTGTAGGTCGGCGCGTAGGCCACGCCCTCGACCTTGGCCTCGCCGGACGGCGCCGGCTTCTCCTCGCTCCCGATCGAGGCGGGGTAGAACGCGACGAGCTTGCCGTCCCGGTCGAAGGCCCGCACGTTGCGGCTCTCCTTGTCGACCTCGATGCGGGTCACATCCTTCCGATCGCCATCGCCGCCGTCGGCCGCTGGCGCACCTCCCGCCTTGATCTCTGCCTTCGCATCCGTCGCCTTGCCGTCGTCGCGCTTGGCTTCCTTCGCAGCGTCCTTGGTCAACTCCTTGCCGGTTTCCTTGCCGGTTTCCTTGCCGGTTTCCTTGGCCGCCTCCTTGGCCTGCTTCTTCGCGGCTTTCTCCTCGGCCGTCGCCTTGCCGGTCTCGAGGGGTTTCACCGCGGCGACCAGGATCACCGTTCCGGCCTTGCCGAAATCCGCGCCGGGGTTGAGCGCGCTCAGGAGGTCCGGGGCCATGTGGAAGCGCTCGGCCAGCATCTCGCGCGGGCTGGTATAGCCGAGCGCGTCGAGGTCGGCCTGATCCTCCATCTTCGCCGGCATCTTCTCGACGAAGGGTCCCGCCGCATCGGCATCCGTGACCGTGTACTCGGCGAGCACCGGATCGCGGCTCGTCGCCTGGAGCTTGTCGGCGAGGTCCGGCGCGATCTCCGGCTCGGCCTTCAGGCCGTTGGCGCTGGCGAAGGCCGCCAGGGCCCCGCGCAGGTTGTCGCCTTCCCGGCCGTCGATGGCGCCCGGTGAGAAGTGGGCCCGGTCGAGGAGAATTTGCGCCTTCACGAGGGATGCCTCCGGCCGCTTGGCGCCGCTGCGCTTGGCCGCCTCGCCCGTGGCCTCGGCCTTGTCGGGCTTTTTCGCCGTGCCCGTCTTCGGTTCCTCGTCCTTTGCGTCAGCCTTCGCGGCGTCTTCGGCCGGCGCAAGGGCGGCGGATTCCACCGCCTCACGGGTCAGAACGGGGCCCTCCGCCTTGTCCTTCGTCTCGGCCTGTGCGCCGCCCGCCAGGGCGACCAGGGCGAGGGCGGCGAGGCCGCCGCCGAGTCGTGTCGAAGGGTACCTGATCACCGAAGAACTCCCGCGCTATCCGCCTGAGGGCGCAGGAGTAAGCGCGTTGAGCCCGCTGGCGTTCCGCCCCTCACTGACACAGGCGGTGGCCGGCATTCCGCTGCCGCTCGTCGAGGTGGAGGTGGTTGGCATGGGCGGCGTCCGAGCCCGGGCCGAGGACCGTCCGGAAGAACCCGCAGGCCCGCCCGCGCACGGCGGCCAGAAAGGTCGCCTCCGGCGTTCCCTCCGGCAGGGCCAGCACCGCGACAGCCGGACGATTGGCGAAGGTAAAGCCCATCACGTCGACGCCGTTGGCGAAGCTGTGCTCGCTGAGCTTGGCGTCGGGATCGTGGTTCTGGCCCCGGCACTCGTAGGAGGTCCCGATGGTCAGCCCCCTCAGCGGCTGGCCGAGGTCGCGCTCGGCGGCGACCTGGGCCTCCGTCGCCCAGCGGGCCAGGGATTCCGCTGCTTCGCAGACGAGAGTGACCGGCGGGGCCAGGGCGAGGTCGTCGGCGAGCGCCGTGACCTTCAGGGGCTTGGCCGCGCCGCATTGACCGTTCGCGATGGCCGGCAGGGGCTCGAAGCGCGCACCGAGGCGCTCCAGACGGCGTCGGCAGGCGCTGTCGTCGACCGGTGCGACGGTGATGGACAGGGCGGGGGCGGAGAGTTCGGCGGGTCGCGGGGGCGGCGCCGGCACCTCCGCCCCCTCCGCGGGCTTCACGGGCTCGGGCTCGCGCGCCTTGGCCGCCTCCGTGGGCGGGGACAGCTCCGCCGGTCGTTCGGGCGGGCGCGGCGCGTCAACCGGGGCCGGCGTCGCGAGGTCCGCCGGACGCGGCGGGGGTGCCGGCGGCGGCATCGGGATCGCCGTGGCATCCGAGGGCACGCCCTTCGCTTGGGCCGAAGGTCCGTGTGCCGAAGTTCCGTATGCCGAAGTCTCCTGGTCCGGCGTCTCCTGTGCCGAAACAGCGGCCGGCATCGCGAGTTCGCCGACGAGCATGAGGGTCGCGGCTCCGGCGAGGCGATAGGCGGATCGGTGGCGCATGGCGTGTCCCATCTGGTCCGGGCCTTCGGACATCCTGTAACGGTCGGGAGGGTCCCGGGGTTCGAGGGGGTCGTTCTGAGGGTCAATCCAGAGACGAAACCGTCACCGTGTCGCCCCCGGCCACAGGCCCGCATTTGCGCTTCGCGCCGGCGTGCTTACCTTGCGGCGCGACACGCGACGAACCGGACGAAGGAACGCGAATGACCACTGGAACGCCCGACGCTCCCCAGGAGTCCGTACAGGAGGCCTCCTCCGCTGCGGTGCAGATCGGTCCCTTCGCCGACGCGGACTGGTCGACGCCCCACGGCCTGCCGCCCTTCGAGCAGATCGCGGCCGCCCATTACCTCCCGGCCTTCGAGGCGGCCTTGGCCAGCCACCGGGCCGAGATCGACGCCATCGCGGCCGACGACGCCCCGGCGACCTTCGCCAACACGGTGGCCGCCCTCGAGCGGGCCGGGCACGATCTCGACCGCGTCGCCTCGGTGTTCTTCAACCTGACCGGCAGCCACACCAATGCCGAACTGCAGGCCGTCGAGCGGGCCATCACGCCGCGCCTCGCCCGGCACGGCAGCGCGATCTACCTGAATGCCGCCCTCTGGGCCCGCATCTCGGCGGTAGACCCCGAGGCCGAGCAGCTCGGGCCAGAAGAGCGCCGGGTCCTGGACCGCTACCGGACCCGCTTCCGCCGCTCGGGCGCCGACCTCGCTCCCGAGGCGAAGGATCGGATGGCGGAGATCGCCGCCCGCATGGCCGAGCTCGGCACCACCTTCAGCCAGAACCTGCTCGCCGACGAGAGCAGCTTCGCGCTGCCGCTGGAGAACGAGGACGACCTTGCCGGGCTGCCCCCCTTCCTGCGCGCCGCCGCGGCTTCGGCCGCCCGCGAGCGCGGCAGCGCGCACGGCCACGTCATCACCCTGTCGCGCTCGCTGATCGAGCCGTTCCTCGTCTTCTCCACCCGTCGGGACCTGCGCGAAAAGGCCTACGAAGCCTGGACTCGCCGGGGCGAGGGCGGCGGCGCCACCGACAATCGCGGCATCATCGCGGAAATCGTCGCGCTGCGAGCCGAGCGGGCCCGGCTGCTGGGCTTCGACAGCTTCGCGCATTTCAAGCTCTCGGACACGATGGCGGGCACGCCCGACCGGGCGATGGACCTCCTGCGCAACGTCTGGACGCCGGCACACCACCAGGCCGCCACCGAGCGGGACAGGCTCCAGGCCCTGGTCCAGGCGGAAGGCCACAACTTCGATCTCGCCAAGCACGACTGGCGTCACTACGCCGAGAAACTGCGGAGGGCCGAGCACGACCTCGACGAGAGCGAAATCAAGCCGTACCTGCCCCTCGACGGCGTCATCGCGGCGGCCTTCGACACGGCCGAGCGGCTCTTCGGCCTGCGCTTCGAAGAACTGCCCGACGTGCCGCGCTATCATCCGGACGTGCGCGCCTGGGCCGTGCGCAACGCGGACGGTTCCGAGGTCGGCCTCTTTCTCGGTGATTACTTCGCCCGCGCCACCAAGCGCAGCGGCGCCTGGATGAGCGCCTTCCGCTCGCAGGAACGGCTGAACGGCGACATCAAGCCGATCATCGTCAACGTCATGAACTTCGCCAAGGCGCCGGCGGGGGAGGCAACCCTGCTCTCCTTCGACGATGCCCGGACGCTGTTTCACGAGTTCGGCCACGCCCTGCACGGCCTCCTCTCGGACGTGACCTACCCGTTGCTCGCCGGCACCGCGGTGGCCGGCGATTTCGTCGAGTTGCCGTCCCAGCTCTACGAGCACTGGCTCGAACAGCCGGAGGTGCTGCGCAAGCACGCCCGCCACTACCGCACCGGGGAGCCGATGCCCGAGGACCTGCTGAAGCGTCTGCTCGCGGCCCGGACCTTCAATCAGGGCTTCGCTACCATCGAGTACACCGCCTCGGCGATCGTCGACATGACGCTGCACCTGTCGAGCGGTGGCGAGGACGGCCTCGACGTCGCCGCCTTCGAGGCGGACGCCCTCAAGCGGATCGCCATGCCGGCCGAGATCGCGATGCGGCACCGGACGCCGCACTTCGCCCATATCTTCTCGGGCGACGGCTACGCGGCCGGCTACTACAGCTATCTCTGGTCCGAAGTCCTCGACGCCGACGCTTTCGACGCCTTCCGCGAGGCCGGGGACATCTTCCACCCCGAGACGGCGTCACGCCTGCGCAAATACGTCTACGGTGCCGGCAACCTGCGGGACCCGAGCGAGGCCTACACCGCCTTCCGGGGGCGGTTGCCCAGCATCGATCCGCTCCTGCGCCAGCGCGGGCTCGCGGCCTAACGACCGAAGGGCCTGAAAACAGGGTAACGGTTTCGTAAAGAAACAGCCTTAACCAATGCTTCCTGCACCATCAGGAAGCATTGGTCATGACGGATAAGGTCCTCGCGGCGTCGGCCGAACCCTCGCCCGACACCCTGCTCAAGCAAGCCATCCTGGGCGCGCGCGCCTCGGCCGAGAGGTCCGCTGCCCCGGCCGTGACGAACGGCACGCCTTGGACCGCCAAGCTGCGTGTCGAGCCGCGCCTTCTCGCGATCGCCGCGGCGAGCCTGGGACTCGGTGCGCTCATCGGCGCCGGCACCATGAGCCTCGCAACTCCGCGCGTGGCGGATGGCAGCGAGACCCTCGCGCAGATCCGCCATCAGATGGAGATCGGCCGCATCGACTCCGAGCGTCAGGTCGAACGCCTGGCCAAGGGCCTCGCGCAGTTGCAGGACAACGCGGAGGCCACTCGCACGGAAGCCAAGGCGCGCCACACGAACTTGGCCGAGCGCCTCGGACGCGCCGAGCAGAGCCTCGCTACGAAGCTGGCCGCCACCGGCGACCGTCTGGAGCAGGCGGAAAAGGATCAGAGCGCCCGTCTCGCGGCCCTGACCGTGCAGATCGAGAAGCGTGCCGCGACTCCGGCCCCCGCGCCCGTCGTGGCGCCTCAGGCCGCCAAGCCTGCCGCTCCCGAGCCGACCGAAACCGGTACGATTCCGGACAAGCCGAAGCCGTCGCCGGCCGAGGGCTGGGCCGTGCGCGAAGTCTACGACGGTGTGGCGGTTCTGGAGGATCGCAAGCGCCGCCTGGTCGAGGTCGGGCCCGGTGATACGGTTCCGGGCGTCGGACGCATCGAGAGCATCGAGCGGCGGGGCAAGAGCTGGGTGGTGGTCACCAAGCAGGGCACCATCACGCCACAGACATGGTGAAGCCAATTCCGATTCAGGCAAACTGACGAAATCTGGTTAGGACGCCTGAGCCTCGATCTCGGTTTCCACGTTCCGGACGGGGAAGTGCGGCTCGATCGTCAGCGGGTCCGCGATCATCGATCCGCGCGCGGCACGGTTGCGGCCATGCGTGAGGGCCCGCGTCTGCGCTTCGGCCGACGGATGCAGAATCGACGTCAGGAAGGCGAAGCCTTCGAAGTCGGAATCAAGGTTCTTGGCTTCGAACACTGGCATGGCGGTCACCGGACCCAAGGTCCCGTCTGGCCCCCGGAGGGAGCCGCAGGACCCGTCACTGGCAGATAATGTGGACAACGGCAATAAGTTCCGAAAGCCCGCGATTATTTACCGTTAATTTACCTCTGCGCCTCGCCGAAGGTTAACGCGGTGCGGCAGCGCACCTGATTACAGTCTTCACGCATCGCGGTAGATCGCCGCCGGAAGCCCCGGGATGCCGGTTTCTACGGCGAACAGGTGCCCGCCCATCGGATCCACGGCCGGGTCGCGTCCACGCAGGGCCGTCGTGATGTAGAGGGTCGTGAGGTCGGGTCCGCCGAAGGCGCATTTCGTCACGCGGGCGGTCGGAACCGGCAGGACCCGCTCGATCCCGCCTGTCGGGTCGAAGCGGGTGATGCGTGATCCGCCGTAATGGCAGACCCAGAGGTATCCGGCCGCATCCACCGTCAGCCCGTCCGGCTTGCCCCAGGCGGATTCGAAGGTCGCGAAGCGCCGCGGCGGTCCGATGCGATCTTCTTCGACGGAATGGACGCGGATGATTCCCTCGGCGGTATCGGCCGTGAAGATCCGGCTGCCGTCGGGCGTGACGACCGGGCCATTCGAGACGGCGACCCCGCCGCCGAAGGCATCGAGGCGCCCGCCATGCCAGCGATGGAAGGTGCCGGTGGGCTCGGCCTCGGCATCGTCCATGGTGCTGAAGTAGAGGGCACCGTCCGGCCCGACATGGCCGCTGTTGAGCCGGTTGCCGGAGCAATGATCGTCGGGCGTCACCAGGGGGTCCCGGCGACCGCCCTCCAGGTGCAGGAGCGCGACACCGGATTCGAAACCGGCGAGCACGATGCCGGGATCCTCCGTGAGGAGGGCGAAGCCGAGCTTCTCGTCCTGCGGAAAGGTCTGCGTCTCGCCGCTGCCGGGGTGATAGCGCCAGATCGTCGGTGTCTCGACATCGACCCAGGTGAGCGTGTCCGAGCGCGCGTCCCACGTCGCCTCCTCGCCGAGGGTGCAGCGGCAGGGAACGGCGACGCGGGGCGTGTGCGGATGGACGCGCAGGGTCATCGTGTCGGGCTCCGGGCTCGGCAGGGGGCTGGGACGGGAAAGGCGGCGGCACGTTCGGGCGGCGACGTCGATCAGGCGACGTCCTCGCGCAGTAGCTCGGTGTTGACCGCGAAGGCCGCCATCGCGCCCTCGGCGGCGGCGACGACGGCGAACTGCACCCGGCGGGAGGCGTCTCCGGCGACGAACAGGCCGGGCACGTTGGTGGTTTCGTACTCGCCCGTGGGCACCACGCCCTTGCGGGTCAGGTCGCATCCGAGCTGGGTGATGAGGTCGGACGGCTCGCACGGCATCGGCATCAGGAAGACCGCGTGGCAGGGCAGGCTCGTCCCGTCCGCGAAGGCGAGGCGCTGCGGCTGGCACCCGTCGCCCTCCAGGCGCCGGATCGGCGTCTCGACGATGCGGACCCCGTGGCGACCGAGGCGTTCACGGTCGTGGTCGGAGAATTCCGTCGGATGGGCGTCGGTGCAGAGGGTGACGTCGTCGCTCCAGACCGTCAGCTCCAGGGCCATGCCCCTGGCGGCCTCGCCGTGGGCATAGACGACGAGGGGCCGGTCCCGGTTCTCGTAGCCATCGCAATAGGGGCAGGAATGGACGCCGTGGCCCCAGTAATCCTCGAAGCCTTCCACCGAGGGCAGGGCCTGATGCAGCCCCGTGGCCAGGACGAGCTTGCGCGTCATTTCGCGGGTGCCGTCGGCGAGCACGACGGCAAACCCATCGTCACAGCGCTTGGCCCGCGTGACCTTCGCTGCGCGGCGCTCAACCGTCGGGTATCGTGCGAGATCGGCCTCGGCCTGGGCCCTCAACTCCAGGGGCGGCGTGCCGTCCCGGGTGAAGACGCCCCAGCTTCGCGGGGCCACCGCATTGCGTGGATGGCCGGCATCGCAGAGGAGGACGTCCCGGCGGCAGCGGCCGAGGATGAGGGCCGCATTGAGCCCCGCAGGGCCGCCGCCGACGATGATGACGTCGCGCATGTCGTGCCGCTCCCCGGTTCGGACTGTCGAGCCTCAACGGTTCGAGCGGGCGGATGTTCGATCATCGCCTTAGCGGACAGGAAAAAGGGCGCTCGCGCGCCCTCGATCTGTCCCACAGGTGCGACACGCCTCAAGCGGCGGTCGGCGCCTTCACGGGGATGCCTTTCTCGGACAGGAACTGCTGCAGCTCGCCCGATTGGAACATCTCGCGGGTGATGTCGCAGCCGCCGACGAACTCGCCCTTCACGTAGATCTGCGGGATGGTCGGCCAGTTGGAGAAGGCCTTGATGCCGTCGCGAATCGCCATATCGTCGAGGACGTTCACGCCCTTGAACGGCACTTCCAGGTAATTGAGGATCTGCACGACCTGGCCCGAGAAGCCGCACATCGGGAATTGCGGCGTGCCCTTCATGAAAACGACCACGTCCTGGGACTTGATCTCGTTCTCGATCGCGTTGTTGACGTCGCTCATGGTCTCTCGATCCTCTACAGTGTGATGCTGATCTAATGATGGTCGGCCGGCCTGTTCAAGGTCGCGGCCAGGCGTTCGAGCGCCCAATCCATCGTGAAGGTCTCGGCGACGAGTTCGTCCGGCGTGAACGGCATCCCGTCCGGTAAGCCCGCAACGAGATGATCGTCGTACATCTGGAGCGACGCCTCCGCCTGGAGCCGGGCGGTCTTCCAGATCCAGTCCCAGTCGATCCGATACCGCATACCCGGCGCGTAGGCCCGCCGCGCGGTCGCGTGGAAGGCAATCACCTCGACCCGCCACGACCGGGTCGACTGCGCGCGCGGCGCGGACATGTACTTAAGGACATGGATGAGGGTCTGGAGGAGCTGTTGCTCGACCGCTCTGATCTGAGACCGCCCCACGCTCTCGATCTCCTCGGCGACGTTCTCCCAATCGAGGATGTTCGACAGGTCCGGCCGGCGCGCGAGGGCGCGCAGGGTCGAGGCCTGCTGCTCGGCCCAGGTCACGATGTCGTTGTCGTAGAGGCTCGGCTGGTCCATGCGGTCCGCCTCCGGGGAAGCGTCAATCCTGCGGGACGCCCGTGGTGAGCGCAAGGGCGTGCAGCACACCCCCCATCCGCCCCTGGAGCGCGCCGTAGACCATCTGGTGCTGCGCGACCCGCGTCTTGCCCTTGAAGGCCGAGGACAGGACCGTGGCGGCGTAGTGGTCGCCGTCACCGGCGAGATCCTTGATCTCGATCCGGGCGTCGGGCAGCGCCTCACGGATCATCGCCTCGATCTCGCGCGCATCCATCGGCATCGGGTTGGCTCCTGACGATCTGGAAAAGGGGGCTTCAGGCCGGGACGCCCGCCGGCTGGCTCGCCATGTAGGCCGGCAGCCAGCCCTCATGGGTCTCGCGCAAGGCAGCCACCGATATGGTCTCGCCGTGGGGCAGGGTCAAATGGTCGTTGCCGGTCACGCCGATCACCGCCGCCGGGATGCCCTGCGCGGAAGCGCTGTAGAGC
This sequence comes from Methylobacterium sp. BI1, assembly GCF_056680125.1. Classification (NCBI taxonomy): domain Bacteria; kingdom Pseudomonadati; phylum Pseudomonadota; class Alphaproteobacteria; order Hyphomicrobiales; family Methylobacteriaceae; genus Methylobacterium; species Methylobacterium sp. BI1. Next base: position 1,677,143 of record NZ_CM155267.1, read on the forward strand.
AGGTCCGGCGCCGTCTCCGGGTCGACAGCGAGCAGGTAGCGGGCTTGGTCCTCGCCGAACAGGTAGGCGTGGGTCGGTATGCCCTGGGGCACCTCGGGGAGCGCGGCGCCGATGCTGCCGGCCATCGCCATCTCGGCCAGCGCCACGGCGAGGCCGCCGTCGGACAGGTCGTGGACCGTGTCGACCAGGCCCGACGTGATCAGCCCGCGGACGAAGTCGCCGTTGCGGCGCTCGACGGCGAGGTCCACAGGGGGTGGAGCGCCGTCCTCGCGCCCGGCGATGACCGAGAGGTAGACCGACTGTCCGAGCCAGCCGGCGGTGTCGCCGATCAGCAAAAGCACGTCGCCGGCGCGCTTCAGGTTCAGCGTCGCGTGGCGCGTCACGTCGTCGAGGACGCCGACGCCGCCGATGGTGGGAGTCGGCAGGATGCCGACGCCGTTGGTCTCGTTGTAGAGCGAGACGTTGCCGGAGACGACGGGGAAGTCGAGGGCCTTGCAGGCCTCGCCGATGCCCTTGAGGCAACCGACGAGCTGGCCCATCACCTCGGGCTTCTCCGGGTTGCCGAAGTTCAGGTTGTCGGTAATGGCCAGCGGCCTGCCGCCGACCGCCGTGATGTTGCGCCAAGCCTCGGCCACGGCCTGCTTGCCGCCCTCGACCGGGTCGGCCTCGCAGTAGCGCGGGGTGACGTCGGCGGTCATGGCGAGACCGCGCGGGCCGTCCTCGACGCGCACGATGGCGGCGTCGCCGCCCGGCTTCTGCACGGTGTTGCCGCCGATGAAGTGGTCGTACTGCTCGTAGACCCAGCGCTTCGAGGACAGGTCGGGCGAGCCGACGAGGCGCTTCAGGGCCTCGGCGCTGCCCACCGTCTCGGGTACGTCGGCGGCGGCGAGCACCGGCTGATGCGTGTTGGCGATGTGCGGCCGGTCGTAGAGGGGCGCCTCGTCGCCGAGTTCCTTGATTGGCAGGTCGGCCATGACGACGCCGTCATGCTTCACGACGAAGCGGAGCGTGTCGGTGGTGTGCCCGATGATCGCGAAATCGAGGCCCCACTTCACGAAGATCGCCTCGGCCTCGGCCTCCATGCCCGGCTTGAGCACCATGAGCATGCGCTCCTGGCTCTCCGACAGCATCATCTCGTAGGCGGTCATGCCGGCCTCGCGGGCCGGAACCTTCTCGATGTGGAGCTCGACACCGAGGTCGCCCTTGGCACCCATCTCGACGGCCGAGCAGGTCAGTCCGGCCGCACCCATGTCCTGGATCGCGATCACCGCGCCCGAGGCCATCAACTCCAGACAGGCCTCCAGCAGCAGCTTCTCGGCGAAGGGGTCGCCGACCTGCACGGTGGGGCGCTTCGACTCGGAGGCGTCGTCGAACTCGGCCGAGGCCATGGTGGCGCCGTGGATGCCGTCGCGGCCGGTCTTCGAGCCGAGATAGACGATCGGATTCCCGACGCCGGTGGCCGCCGCGTAGAAGATCCCGTCGGTACGGGCGAGGCCCACCGCCATGGCGTTGACGAGGATGTTGCCGTCGTAGCGCGGGTGGAAGCCCATCGCGCCACCCACCGTCGGCACGCCGAAGGAATTGCCGTAGCCGCCGATGCCCGCGACCACGCCGGAGACGAGGTGGCGGGTCCGCGGATGGTCCGGCGAGCCGAAGCGAAGGGCGTTCAGGGCCGCGATCGGGCGCGCACCCATCGTGAACACGTCGCGCAGGATGCCGCCGACGCCGGTCGTCGCGCCCTGGTAGGGCTCGATGAAGCTCGGGTGGTTGTGGCTCTCCATCTTGAAGACGCAGGCGAGGCCGTCGCCGATATCGATGACGCCAGCGTTCTCGCCCGGCCCCTGAATCACCCACGGCGCCGAGGTCGGCAAGCCGCGCAGGTGCTTGCGGGACGACTTGTAGGAGCAGTGCTCGTTCCACATCGCGGAGACGATGCCGAGCTCGGTCAGGGTCGGGTCGCGCCCGATCAAGCCACGGAAGCGCTCGAACTCGTCCGGCGTCAGGCCGTGCTGGCGGACCAGTTCGGGGGTGATCGGAACATCGTTGCGGAACATGCGACCCTCTCGGCACGGCCCCCGTCCGGGTCCGGCCGTGCGTGACGGCTCTAAAGCGGAACGCCGCGCCCTGGCAACACGCGATCGTCGATCGAGCCCGATCCGGGAGGCTAATCCTCCGGGCTTTCCGCGATGAAACGCCCCTTGGGCTGCTCCTTCACGTCCCGCCAGCGCCGGATCAGCGCGTGGACGGGTTCGGCACCGGCCACGAAGGCGATGTAGTCGAAGGCCTCCGGGTCGCGGCTCGACATGAGCAGCTGGAAGTGCATCCGGAACAGGTTCCACTTGCGCCGGGCGATGATGCGCTTCTCGATCAGGTCCTCGATCCGGACGTGAATCTCGACCGGGCGATGAGCGAAGGGTGCAGGCAGCTTCGAGGCGCTGAGCGGGTTACGCTGGTGCACCGAGAGCCAGTCCCACTTGGCCCGGACGTCGAGCCAGCGGATCGCGTCGCTCGCCGCCACCCGGGCGAGGGCGCCGCGGGTTTCTGTGGCGCGGGGATCGAGGGTGATCCACGGGATCACGCTGCCGATGCTGACGAAGGAGACCGGTGTGCCGCGCCGGCCGAACTCGGGATCGGCGACGAGCGCCCGGTCCAGGGCCTCGAGCCCGAGGAAGCTCGACGAGGAATGTCCGATGACCACGATCTCGGAAGCCTTGCCCTCCGCGCCCCGGATGATCGACGCGAAGGCGTCGAGCCGGGTGCGCATCCGGGTGTCGGCACCGCTGGCGTGATCGTGGGTGAAGGCGGTGTCGTCGACGAGATGCGCCACGTAGAACGGCTTGCCGCGGGTGGTCCGCATGAGCAGCGCGAGAACTCCGTAGGCCAGCACGGGCACCGCCGGGAGTCCCCAGGCCCAGGACAGGCCCGGTACCAGGGCGACGGCACCCGCCGCCAGGCCGAGGCTGAGCGCGACGAGGAAGAGGTAGATCAGATGGACGCCGACGATGACCCGGGCGAAGCGCCGGGCCTCACGCCGGAAGGGACCGATGTAGCCCGACCGGATCAGGCGCCACCACAGGGCCGGCACCTCGACGAGGCGGCGTCCGTTCGTTCGGGGGAACCTGGCCGCGACGATGTCGTCCCAGCGCAGGAGCGTGTAGCGGGTGGTGTGTCCGTCGAGGTCGACGCGCCAGTCGACGGCGAGGCCGTCGGCCGTCCGCTCCGGATCCCCGACCGTGATGGCCAGGCCGCGCCGGACGGCGGTCAGCCGAGCTTCCCGCCGGAACAGACCCCAGTAGGTCTCGGGTTCCCGGGGATCGAAGCCCGGCATGTAGAAGACCTGACGGGCGGCCGGAGCGGGCGGATCTGAAGGCGTGATGATGAGGACCCGTCCGATTCGAAGCTGGCGGCCGCTGGCCGCGCCCGTCCCTACACGATGGCGATCCGGATAGACGAGTGCGAAAGCGCATCACGCCGGCGCACCCCGGTCGGACGCCCTAACGGTCGGCCGGCGCGTGGGACAGAAAATCCGCGACCGCCGCCACGAAGCGCTCGCCGTAGGCCTCGCGCTTGCGCTCGCCGACGCCGTGGACCGTGCGCAGGGCGTAGAGGTCGACGGGCTTCGTGCGCGCCATCTCGATCAGGGTCCGGTCGGGAAAGACCATGAAGGCGGCGATGCCCTCGGCGCGCGCGATGGTGGCACGCAGGCCGCGGAGATGCTGGAACAGCGCCTCGGTGGCGGGATCGAGGTCGAGGCTCGCGTCCTCGCGGGCGGCGCCGCGCTTGCGGTCGCGCGGCTCGGCCATCTTCGGCTCGGGGTCGGGGCGCATCTGGATCGGCTCGCGGCCGAACAGGATCGCCTCGCCCTTGTCGGTGAGGGAGAGGCCGCCGAAGCCGTCGCCGTTCTCGGTCACGGCGCCGGCGGCGAAGAGCTGGCGCAGCATCGCGCGCCAGGCGGCGATGGGCTTGTCGGCCCCGACGCCGAAGGTCTTGAGCGCCGTGTGTCCGTTGCGTCGGATCGAGTCGGACTCCTTGCCGTGGACCACGTCGCAGACATAGGCCGCGCCGAAGCGCTGGCCGGTGCGCACGATGGCCGAGAGGAGTTTCTGCGCCGGCACCGTGGCGTCGATGAGCGAGACGCCGCTGCGGCAGAGATCGCAGCGGCCGCAGGGCTCGCTCGCCTCGCCGAAATAGCCGAGCAGCGACTGGCGCCGGCAGGTGGCGCCCTCGCACAGCGCGATCATCGCCTCGAGCTTGCGCCGCTCCACGCGCCGGCGCTCGTCCGGCACCTCCTTCTCGTCGATCTGGCGACGGCGCAGGGCCATGTCGTCGAGGCCATAGATGGTGAGGGTGTCGGCCGGCAGGCCGTCGCGGCCGGCGCGGCCGATCTCCTGATAATAGCCCTCGACGTTGGACGGCATGTCCGCGTGGCAGACGAAGCGCACGTCCGGCTTGTTGATGCCCATGCCGAAGGCGACGGTGGCGGTCATCACGACGCCGTCCTCCTGCAGGAAGGTATCCTGATTCTTCATCCGCGTGCCCTGGTCGAGGCCGGCATGGTAGGGCAGGGCGTTGAAGCCGTCCTTGGCCAGGGTCTCGGCCAGCTGCTCGGTGCGTTTGCGCGACGAGCAGTAGATGATCCCGCTCTCGGCGCGGCGATGACGCAGGAAGCGCTCGATCTGGCGGGTCGGGTTGTCCTTCGGCGCGAAGGTCAGGCGGATGTTCGGCCGGTCGAAGGAATGGACGAAGGCCTTGAGTTCGCGGCCCGCCGGGAACAGCCGCTCGGTGATGTCGGCCCGGGTCGCCTTGTCGGCGGTGGCGGTGAGCGCCACGGTCTGGACATTGCCCAGGGCCTCGCGCGCCCGGGCGAGATCCCGGTATTCCGGCCGGAAGTCGTGTCCCCACTGCGAGACGCAATGGGCCTCGTCCACGGCGAGCCGCCGCACGCCGGCGCCCCGCAGGGCGTCCATCAGGCCTTCCATCATCAGGCGCTCGGGCGAGACGAAGAGCAGGCGCAGGTCGCCGGAACGGATCTGCCGCCAGGTCTCGCGGGCGGTCGCCTCGGCCACCGACGAGTTCAGGGTCGCGGCGGCGACGCCGAAGCCGAGCATCTGCTGCACCTGATCGTGCATCAGGGCGATGAGGGGCGAGACCACCACCGTCAGCGAGGATTCCACCAGCGCCGGCAGCTGGTAGGTCATCGACTTGCCCGACCCCGTCGGCATTACGGCGAAGACGTCCGTGCCGTCGAGGACGGCGCCGATCACTTCGTCCTGGCCGGGCCGGAAATCGTCGTAGCCGAAGGTGGTCTTCAACGCGGCGCGAGCCTCGTCGAGGCGGCTTGTCATGGGCATCCTGGCCTGATGGTGATCGGACGGGCGAGCGGCTTGCAGCACCGATGTGTCGGCAATACGCTCGAAGCGTTGACGCACGCGACGGGTCTATCCGGGGATCGGCAACATGCCTCTGGACATCCGAAGCGAGGAGGTCAATCGCCTTGCCGAGAAGGTGGCGGCGTCGGCGCAGGCGATCCTCAGCGTCGACCTCGCGCGGACCGACATTCCGGGGAGGCGTCTGACGCCCCGACGCGCGTGCGCGATCAGGTCGACGCGATCCGTCCATCCACGACCTTGACCATATCGGCCCGCCCGTCGAGCTCTCCGAACAGCGCCGGGTCGGCCCCCGTCATCCAGACCTGGCCTTGCAGGGCTTCGAGGGCATCGAACAGGCCTGCCCGCCGGCGCGGGTCGAGATGGGCCGCGACCTCGTCGAGGAGGATCACGGGCGCCAGCCCGCTCATAGCCTGGACGAGGCGGGCATGGGCGAGGACGAGGCCGATGAGCAGCGCCTTCTGCTCGCCGGTGGAGGCGGTGGCCGCCGGAACGTCCTTCGGCCCATGGCGGACCACGAGGTCGCTGGTCTGCGGACCGCTCAGGGTCCGGCCGGCGGCCCGGTCGCGGCTGCGGCCCTGGCGCAGGGCCATACGGAAGCGGTCCTCGGCCTCGATCGCGGGCCAGACCGCCACGAGATCGTCGAGGTCGCCCTCCAGGCGCAGGCCGGCCCAGGGGAAGGGCTGGGCATCGTCGCGGCTCTCGGCGATCAGCCGGTCCAGGCGCTCGGCGGTCTCGCGCCGGGCCAGCGCCACGGCGACCCCGAGTTCGGCCACCTCGCGCTCGATCGCATCGAGCCACTGGCCGTCGTTGGGGCGCTCGTCCAGCAGCCGGTTGCGCGAGCGCAGGGCCCGTTCCATCGCGTTGACGCGGGCGCCGTGGCTCGCATCCACCGCGAGGACGAGGCGGTCGAGGAATCGGCGGCGGTCGCCGGCGGGACCGCGGAACAGGCCGTCCAGATCCGGCGTCAGCCAGACCACCCGCAGGAACTCCGAGAAGGCCACGGGGGAGGGTGCGGTGGTGCCGTCGATGCGGCAGAGGCGGGCCGCACGCCCATCGAGGCCGGGCGGCTCGTAGCCGGTCCCGATCCGGTGCTCGGTCTCGTCCCCCGCCAGGGTCATCGAGACGGCGAACCCACCCGGGCCGCCGCTGCGCGGCATCGCGGCGAGATCGGCCCGGCGCAGGCCACGGCCCGGGGAGAACAGCGAAATCGCCTCGAGGAGGTTGGTTTTGCCGGCCCCGTTCTCGCCGACCAGGGCCACGAAGCGGCGGCCGACCGCGAGGTCGAGGTCGGCGTGATTGCGGAAATCGCGGCAGATCAGACGGGTGAGGCGCACGCCTCAGCCCTTAGCCGATCGGCCCGGACCTGTCTCGCACCGCGAGGCCCCCCTGCGCCGATCAGACTCGCATCGGCATCAGGACGTAGAGGGCGGCCGCCCCCTCGCGATCCTGGATCAGGGTCGGCGAACCCGGATCGGCGAGCTTGAACAGGGCAGTGTCGCCCTCGAGCTGGCTCGTGATGTCCAGGAGGTAACGGGCGTTGAAGCCGATATCGAGGGCCGGCGCATCGTAGTCGACGTCGAGCTCCTCGGTGGCACTGCCGGAATCCGGGTTGTTCACCGAGAGGGCGAGACGGCCCTCCTGCACGGCGAGTTTCACGGCCCGCCCGCGCTCGGACGAGATCGTCGAGACACGGTCGACGGCCTTGGCGAAGACGTCGCGCTCGACGGTGAGGAACTTGTCGTTCCCGGAGGGGATCACGCGCTGGTAGTCCGGGAAGGTGCCGTCGATCAGCTTCGAGATCAGCACCACGCCACTGGCGAACTTGAAGCGGATCTTGGCCGGCGACAGGTCGATCTCGACGCTCTCGCCGCCATCCTCCACCAGCTTGATGATCTCGGCGACGGCCTTGCGGGGCACGATGATGCCCGGCATGTCGCGGCTGCCCTCGGGCGCCTCGATCTCTACCCGGGCGAGGCGGTGGCCGTCGGTGGCGACGCCGCGCATGCGCAGGGACCCCTCCACCTCGATGGTGTGGAGGTAGATGCCGTTGAGGTAGTAGCGGGTCTCCTCCGTCGAGATCGCGAACTGCGTCTTTTCGATCAGGCGCTTCAGGTCGGAGGCAGCGATGACGAAGCGGGTCGGCAGCTCGCCGGCTGCGAGGTCGGGGAAGTCGCCCTCGGGCAGGGCGCCGAGGGAGAAGCGCGAGCGGCCGGAGCGGATCGTCATCTGCCCGGTCTCGCCGCTGGTCTCGAGGGAGACCTGGGCGCCGTCGGGGAGCTTGCGAACGATGTCGTAGATGACGTGCGCGGGCACGGTGGTGGCGCCGGCATCCACCACGTCGGCCGGGATCGTCTCCGTCACCTCGATGTCGAGGTCGGTCGCCTTCAGCTCGAGGCCGTCCGCGTGGCAGCGCAGGAGCACGTTGGAGAGGATCGGGATGGTATTCCGCCGCTCCACCACGCGGTGCACGTGGCCGAGCGACCGAAGAAGGGCCGCACGCTCGACAGTGACTCTCATGGTCTGAACTCGTGGTCTCTCGTCGGGCGTCGCCGGAAGGCGCGCGTTCGACGCGCCCCGGTCCTGCGTGCACCCTGGCACCGTGGCCGCTGAACTTGGCGAAGCCTCCCGGGGAACGCAAGTGCGAGAGGCCGGCTATCCCGCAGATGATTCGGGGCGTCGCGGATCACCGCGACGCCCCGGGGGCATCAATCCTGCAGCATGCGCTTCAGGAGCTCGACCTCGTCGTTCAGCACGTTGTCCTCGCCGATCAGCTTGTCGATCTTGCGCACGGCGTGCAGCACGGTGGTGTGGTCGCGCCCGCCGAAGCGGCGGCCGATCTCGGGCAGCGAGCGCAGGGTCAGCACCTTCGAAAGGTACATCGCGATCTGGCGCGGCTTGACCACGGCGGCGGTGCGCCGCTCGGACAGGATGTCGGAGCGCGAGACATTGTAGCGCGAGGCCACCAGCTTCTGGATGTCCTCGATCTTGATGCGCTTCGGCTCGCGGTTCTTCACGAGGTCGCGGATCGCGGTCTCGGCGGTCTCCATGGTCACGGCGGTGCCCGTGAGGGTGGCGTGGGCCAGGAGGCGGTTCACGGCGCCTTCGAGGTCGCGGCCGTTGGCCGTGATCGCCCGGGCGACGTAGGTGGCCACCGTCGGCGAGACCTCGAAGTTCGGGTGCGAGACCTGCACGGCGGCCAAGCGCGCAGACAGGATCGAGGCGCGCAGCTGCTCGTCGAGGCTGCCGATCTCCACCACGAGGCCGCCGGCGAGGCGCGAGCGTACGCGCTCCTCCAGGGCTTCGAGCTCGGTGGGCGGACGGTCCGAGGCGACCACCACCTGGCGGCCGGCATCGATCAGCGCGTTGATGGTGTGGCCGAACTCGGCCTGGATCGACTTGCCCTGGATGAACTGGACGTCGTCGAGGATGAGGAGGTCGATGGCCCGGAGGCGCTCCTTGAAAGCGAGGGCGTTCTGGGTCTTCAGGGCGTTGACGAAGCCGTACATGAAGCGGTCGGCCGTCAGATAGATCACCCGGCGGCCGGCTTCCCGCGCGGCATGGCCGATGCCGTGGAGGAGGTGGGTTTTCCCGAGACCGACGCCGGCATGGAAGTAGAGCGGGTTGTAGAGGGCGCCCTGACCATCGTGGCGGGCGACACGTTCGGCGGCGGCATGGGCGAGGGCGTTGGAGCGGCCGACGACGAAGCTCGCGAAGGTCAGCCGATTGTCGAGGGGGGCGCCGTTGAGGTCGCCGGCGGCTTCGCCGCGCGGGGCCTGGACCGACTCACCGTCGGCGACGCCGAGGGCATCCCCGTGAGACGGAATCGCCGAGCCGGCGGCCTGGAGACGGGCGAGGGGGCTCGCGGCACTGCTGGCCGTCTTCGGGGTGCTGGGAACCGGGCGGGCCGCGGCGGAGGGACCGCGCACCGAGACGTCGAGGCGCGAAACGGACTCGACCTCGCTGCGGAAGGTGTTCAGCACCCGGTCGAGGTAATGGGATTCGATCCAGCTCTTGAGGAATCGGGTGGGCACCGTGAGGCGGGCGGTTCCGTCCAGGACCTCCACCAGTTCGAGGCGGGCGAACCAACTCGCGAACACGTCCTCGCCCAGCTCGGCCCGCAGGCGGCGCTTCACCCGGGCCCAGGCAGCCACCGTATCGGGACCGCTCACGCCGCTCATGCCCATCTCGGCATTGCCGGACACGCTTCCGTCGACATGCATCATCGCTCTCCTCGTGCCGAGAGCGGAGAGCCGCCACCGGTACGTACGCACACTTGACTGACGTTGCGCCCCGCGAGGCATTCGCGAGACCCATATTGCCGGTCCAGAGTCAACCGCCTCTGGGATGGCTTTTGTCGATGAAGCAAGCCTATCAACAATAAGCTACGGTTCTCCTAACAACGGGACTTACGGGGATAGCAAAAATTGAAGCAATTCCGGCGCGGGTTACGTGAGCGGAGTCCAGTCGCCGGCCCCACCTTGTGGATGATTCGCTCTGGACTCAGGGCAGCGGGGAATTGTTTGGTTCATCGTGACACATCGTTAAGCTACACTCGGCCTTGTCCGCCCGCAACAAGACAGATTTTGATTAGCGTTAACGGCGTCTCACCAAAACTGTCCTGATTCGGGATCGCGACGCGATGCGCTGCGGAGAACTCGGTGGCCGAGTTCGGTATTCCGGCGAGGGGCCGTCGGATAGGGCAGGTGACCGCGGACCGATGTCTCGTAGCGGATGGCCAGAACGAAAAAAGCCCGGCATCGCTGCCGGGCTTCTTCGCGTCTCTGCTGGAAGAGTGAGTTAGGCGGCGAGCGCCTTCACCCGCGCGGCGAGGCGCGAGACCTTCCGGGAGGCGTTGTTCTTGTGCACGATGCCGTGCTGGGCGGCCCGCATGATCTCGGGCTCGGCGGCGCGGAGGGCGGTCAGTGCATTGGACTGATCACCGGCGGCGATGGCCTCCTCGACCTTGCGGACGAAGGTGCGCATACGGCTGCGACGCGAGCGGTTGACCGCGGTGCGCTTCGCAATCTTGCGGGTCATTTTCTTGGCCGACACGGTGTTGGCCATGGGGCATCCTCGTCACGTTTGAGGCGATCGCGACGAGCCCTCGGGCTTGAGTGTCGGTGGATCGCGTGCAGGTTGTTCGGGCAATGGCGAAGCCGACGATCGCGGGGTGCGCGTCCGTCGGCGATGTGGGCTCTATAGCCACGCGTTGCCGATCCGTCAACGGAACGTCATCGTGCCGTCGTCGGGTCGGCGCGGTGCGCCGGACCTTGAACGGGTCAGGCAGGGATCGGCGAGGGGAACGGATGCTGAGCGAGGCGGATCGGGTGCGGATCGCGCGGTATCGACCCCAGTCGGGCATGGCGACCCCGCGATTCTCGGGCCTCGCCAGCTTCATGCGCCTGCCCGTCCTCGACCCGTCCGAGGCGCCGGGGCGAATCGACATCGGCCTCGTCGGCATTCCCTTCGATGGCGCGACCACCAACCGTCCCGGGGCGCGGCTCGGTCCACGCGGCGTCCGCGAAGCCTCCACCGGGACACGGGTCCGGAACGCGGCGACCGGCGTCGCGCCCTACGACCTCGCGGCCTGCGCGGATCTCGGCGACGTCCCCGTCAATCCCATCGACGTGGCCGCCACGGCCCGGGCCATCGAAGCCCATTACCGGCCCCTGGCGGATGCCCGGATCGTGCCCCTCTCGATCGGAGGCGACCACTTCGTCACCTACCCGGTGCTCCGGGCCCTCGGAAATGCGCATCCCGTCGGGCTGATCCACATCGACGCCCACGGCGACACCGATGACGGGCAATACGACGGCACGCGCCTGACCCATGGCACGCCCTTCCGCCGCGCCATCGAGGACGGCGTCCTCGATCCCCGCCGCATGGTACAGATCGGCCTGCGCGGCAGCACCGATTCGGCCGACGAACTCGACTGGGCCCTCGCCCAGGGCGTGCGAATCGTGCCGATGGAGGCGGTGATCGACCGCGGCCTGCCGGCGGTCCTGGCCGAGGCCCGCGCCGTGGTCGGCACCGCACCGACCTACCTGAGCTTCGACATCGACGCCCTCGACCCCGCCTACGCCCCCGGCACGGGCACGCCCGAGATGGGCGGCTTCACGTCCCGCGAGGCGCTGCAGATCGTCCGGGGGCTGCGCGGCCTCGACCTGATCGGGGCCGACGTGGTGGAGGTCGCGCCGCCCCTCGACCCCTCCGGCGTGACGGCCCTGGCCGGTGCCACCCTCGCCTTCGAGATCCTCTGCCTCCTGGCGGAGGCGGTCGACACACGCAGGGCGGGCATGGAAGGCGACTGACACACGCCCGTCATGCGATCCGGCCCAGAGCCCGCGGAAGCTTAACCGTGGGGAACGGCCGTGTCGCACCATCGAGGCCGGGCGGTACGGGCCGTCGGATCCGTCATCCTCTCGGTGATCGGGGTCGGAGCCGCCTTCGCGAAGGAGATCCGGACCCCGAACATCACCCGGGCGGACGGGGCCGTGTCGGTGCCCTTCAACGGAACGACGAACGTCAACCAGGGGCTTCAGGGCATCGGACGCCTCTCGGCCGACACCCGGGACTTCCTCGGCGATTCGCTCGGGTCGTTCTCGTCCCTGGCGATGGACCTGAGCACCTGGCGCCAGACCGGGGGAAGCTACCAGGGCACGCTCTACACGCTGCCCGACCGCGGCTACAACAACCCTGACGGCGGCCTCTTCACCGACTATGTGGGGCGCCTCAATCGCTTCACCCTGGCGTTCACGCCGGACCCCGGTGCGAACCTGCCGCAAGCTACGGCGTCCCAGCGGCAGATCACCCTGACCCCCGCCGGCGGGATCGTCCTCACCGATGCGCGCGGCCAGCGGTTCAGCGGACTCGACCCGGGCGCCGGCTCGACGACGCAACTCGGCGCGGTGCTGCCCTCGGCCACCACGGGACCGAGTGCCGGACGGATCAGCCTGGATGCCGAGGGCCTCGTCCGCAAGCTCGACGGATCGTTCTACGTCAGCGACGAGTACGGCCCCAACGTCTACTACTTCTCCGCGGCGGGGCAGCTGCAGGGCGTGATCGGCATCCCGACGGCCCTCCAGCCCCGCACCGATGGACGCCTGAACTTCAACTCGATCAATCCGCCGACGGAGTCCGGGCGCCGCAACAACCAGGGTCTCGAGGCGATCGCGCTGACGCCGGACGGGCGCGGGCTCGTCACCATCCTGCAGAGCGCGACGGTGCAGGATTCGGGGGCCGACCAGCAGCAGCGCACCAACACCCGCATCCTTTACTACGACGTGTCGGGCACCCCGACGCCCGGGGCGCCGACGCGGGAATACGTCCTGCAACTGCCCACCTACCGGCAGAACGGCAACGGCGGCGCCCCCAACCGCACGGCGGCCCAGAGCGAGATGCTCGCCCTGAACGACACCCAGTTCCTCGTGCTGTCGCGGGATTCCAACGGCCTCGGCACGGGCCCGACCAACCCGATCGTCTACAAGAGCGTCCTGCTCGTCGACACGGCCCAGGCCACCAACATCGCCGGCACGGCCTATGACGGGGTCATGCCGATCGCGCCGGGCGGCGTCCTGCGCGCGGGCATCACGCCGGTCCAGACCACCGAGGCCGTGAACCTGCTCAATCCCGTCCATCTCGGCCGCTTCGGGATGAACCTGAACACCAACCCCGCCACCCAGACGACGATGCCGGAGAAGCTGGAGGCGATGGGCTTCGTTCCGGTGCTGAGCGAGAAGGCCCCGAACGACTACTTCCTGCTGGTGGGCAACGACAACGACTTCCTCACCCGCAAGGGGGTGATCAACGGCCAGAGCTACGATGCGGGCCTGACCAACGACAACCTCCTGTTCGCCTACCGGCTGACGCTCCCGACCTACGTCGATCCTTACGGGCTCGCGGTGATGAAGCAGACCGCGCCGGTCGTGCTGCAGAGCCTCGGCGGCGGGCTCCTGGGCTTCGCCGCCTCGGCGACCCGCAGCGTGCAGGATCATCTCTCGGCCCTGCGCCGCGGCAACGGCTCGGCCGGTCCCTGGGGACAGGCCGGGGGTGCCTGGATCGGTGGCGATGTCGTCTTCGCCGATCAGCCGCGCAGCGGCGGCGCGGAACTCGACCGGACGGTGGCGCAGGGCAGCGCCGGCATCGACCTGCCCATCGACGGTCCCTGGCGCGCCGGCATCGCCGTCGGTGGCGGCGGCGGGTCCCTGAGCCGCCCCGGCGACTTCCGCCAGGATCAGAGCGCGATCACCGGCTCCGCCTATGCGGGCTATTACGGCCCGGGCTTCTACGCGCAGGGCATCGTCGGCGGCGCGCCGATGGTGAACTTCGATCGGACTCGCCGCCCCGCCGCCTACGGACTGACGGGCACCGGCAAGACCTCGGGACTCGCGTTCGCCGTGGATGCCGAGCTCGGCGTGCCGTTCGCCAGCGCCGACATCCGCCTGACGCCCTTCGCGGGCTTCACCCACCTCTCGGGTCAGGTCGACGGTTTCACCGAGAGCGGAGCGGCCGGCAACAACCTCGCCTACCGCGACCTCGACGTCGCGCAGAACGCCGCGCGCTTCGGCCTCGAACTCGCCTTTTCCGGCTGGGGCGCCCTGATCCCCTCGATCCGCGTCGCCTACAACCTTGGGACGGGTCCGGCGAGCAGCAGCACCGCGGTTCGGCTCGCCAGCGTCGAGAACGCCATGGCCGGCGCCACGGTGGCGGTGCCGTCCCTGCGCGGCGACTTCGCCACGGCCGGTGCCGGCCTCCAGGGTCAATTCACCGAGCAGCTCGGCTGGCGGCTGGATTACCAGGCCGCGATCGGGACGCGGGCGGGGCTCGGCCATGGCCTGACCGCAGGTGTGCGCTACCAATGGTGAGCGCGGTCTCGGCCAGTCCGGAAGAGGAGGCACGTCGCCCCCCGGGCGAACGGTTGACCTGAGCGGCGCCGGCGCAGAGCCTGCGCCGCCCGACTCAGCCGGAATGTCCACCGCTTGGAAACCGATCTCACGCTCTACCACGCTCCCCAGACGCGCTCTTCCGGCGTGCGCATCCTCCTCGAAGAACTCGGCGCGCCGCATACGCTGGATGTGCTCGACCTGCGTTCGGGGCGGGGGCGGGAGCCGGAGTACCTGCGTATCAATCCCCTGGGGAAGGTTCCGGCCCTGCGCCACGGCGAGGCGCTGATCACCGAGCAGGCGGCGATCTACCTCTACCTCGCCGACCAGTTTCCCGACCGGGGCCTCGCCCCTCCCATCGGTGACCCGCTACGGGGCCCTTACCTGCGCTGGATGGTCTTCTACGGGTCGACCTTCGAGCCGGCCGTGGTCGACCGGGCGCTCCAACGTGAGCCCGGCCCCAGGGCGATGTCACCCTACGGCGATTTCGAAGCGGTGCTGCGGACACTGGTCGAGGCCCTCACGCCAGGTCCCTACCTTCTCGGGGAACGGCACTCGGCCGCCGACGTGCTCTGGGGCGCCGCACTCAGCTGGACGACGAGTTTCAAGCTGGTGCCGGAAGAGCCGGCGATCATGGCCTACCTCGGACGCATCAACGCTCGTCCGGCGGTGCGCAAGGTCATGGCCGCCGAGGCCGCCCTCTCGGCGGAGCTGGAGGCGGCGCGGGCCTGACTGGAGAGTCGACGCCGGCCGCCGGATGGAGGCGGCCGGACACTCAGCCCGGCGGCATCGGCGTTCCGACGCTGCGAACCGCCACGTCGGAGGCCGGCGCGGCGGGCGCGTAGGCGGCGATCAGGTGGACGCCGATCACCGGGCCGAAGACCAGGGTCATCATCACGGCCATGATCAGGGCGACATTGGCATCGCCCGCCGCCGACGTCCGGGCTTTCGGGCGGCGCGCCTTGACGCGCACGAGCTTCGAGCCGTCCGCACGGCGAAGGCTCAAGGTTCGCACGGGCGCTACGGCGACGCGCAGGCGTGGAAGGGCATTCGAGAAGGTCATCGGCTCACCTCGTTCGACCGGGCCATCGGGGCCGGTCGCGGGCGAGCCCGATCAAGCGATCAGGCGCGGGTCTCGCGGAGGGCCATCGGCGGCGCGGTCCATCGACTACTGTCGCTGGGCATTAGGGTCGGGAGTTCCTGTGGAGCCGCGCGGGCGAGCTGATCTGCTGCACGTGCGAACGACGCCGAAATGATGCGGCGGGAGACGTTAGTCAAGCCTTAACGCGCCAGCGCACGATCGGCTCCGCGTGCTTTTCCAAAGCCTGTGGATCAGGCGTCGAGGAGGGCGGCGAAGTGCCGGATCAACCGGCGGCCGACCTCGTCCTTGTCGAGGGTCGGCCAGGTCTCGACGGTGCCGTCGCGTCCGACCAGATGCACGGTGTTGGCGGTCCCGCCCATGACGCCGCCCGCCGGTGACACGTCGTTTGCGACGATCAGGTCGCAGCCCTTACGGACGATCTTGGCGCGGGCGTTGTCGAGGACCGCATCGGTCTCCGCCGCGAAGCCGACGACGAGGCGGGGCCGCCCGGCCGGACGTCCGGCGATGGTGGCGAGGATGTCGGGATTTTCGACCAGGGCGAGGGGGGCTGGCACCGCACCGTCCTTCTTGATCTTGGACTCGCGCGTCTCGGCCGGCCGCCAGTCGCCGACGGCGGCGGCGAAGATGGCGACGTCGACCGGCAAGGCCGCCTCCACCGCCGCCAGCATCTCGCGCGCGGTCTGGACCGGCACCACCTGCACGTCGGGCGGGTCCGGAATCGCCACCGGTCCGGAGACCAGGGTCACCGTCGCGCCGGCGGCGGCCGCGGCGGCTGCGATGGCATGACCCTGGCGCCCGGAGGAGCGGTTGGCGAGGTAGCGGACCGGGTCGATCGGCTCGTGGGTCGGCCCGGAGGTGACGAGCACGTGCCGGCCGGCCAGGGGACCGGACGCCGCCACCGCGGGCGTTCCGCGTCCCGCCAGGAAGCCGAAGCCCGAAGCCGGACGGGCGTCCGCCAGCATCGCCTCCACGGCATCAGCAATCTCGGTTGGCTCGGCGAGGCGGCCGGGCCCGAACTCCGCCTCGGCCATGGCACCCTCGTTGGGACCGACGACCTGGACGCCGTCGCCGCGCAGGGTCGCGAGGTTGCGCTGCGTCGCGGGGTGCTGCCACATCCGGACGTTCATCGCGGGCGCGATCAGAATCGGAAGGGTCGTGGCCAACAGCACCGTGGCGGCGAGGTCGGACGAATCGCCCGTCGCCATGCGTGCCATCAGGCTGGCGGTAGCCGGGGCGACCACGATGGCATCCGCATCCCGGGCAAGCCTGATGTGACCGATATCGGCCTCTTCGGCCCGGTCGAACAGGTCCGTGTGGGCGCGTTCGCCGGCAAGCGCCGCCGCCGCCAGGGGCGTCACGAATTCCTGGGCGCCCTTGGTGAGCAGAGGGCGCACCTGCGCGCCCCGTTCGCGCAGGCGCCGGATCAGGTCCAGCGCCTTGTAGGCGGCGATGCCGCCCCCGATGACGAGCAGGATGCGGCGATTCTGGAGCGGACGGGTCATGGTCGAACCCCTTCGGAGGCGAGCCTGACGGATCGTTGCGCGGGAGGCTACCGGAACGCCATCACCAGCGCACCGATGGCGATACCCCAGAGGGCGAGCGTGGACCAGATCGCGCGCTTGCGCTCGGCCCGGGCGAAGGCATCGAGCCGATTGCCGTCACCGGAGCCGGCCTCGTCGAGGCGCACCAGGATGCGGCGCAGGCGCTGGGCGAGGTCGGGGATATCCGAGACCACGTCGGTGATGGTCAGGGCGGCGCGACCGAGGCTCTCGACCCGGCCCACCGGGCCGAGGTTGCGGGCGATCCAGGAGCGCACCACGGGCTCGGCGCCGGTCCACATGTCGAGCTGCGGATCGAGGGAGCGGGCGACGCCCTCGACCACGACCATGGTCTTCTGCAGCATCACCAGTTCGGTGCGGGTGCTCATGTCGAACAGGGCGGTGATGTCGAACAACAGGGTCAGCACCTTGGCCATCGAGATCTCGTCGGCCTTGCGCTGGTGGATCGGCTCGCCGATCGCCCGGATCGCCTGGGCGAAATCCTCGACGGAATGGTGCGCCGGCACGTAGCCGGCCTCGAAATGCACCTGGGCCACCCGCTTGTAGTCGCGCAGGATGAAGCCGAGCAGGATCTCGGCGAGGAAGCGCCGCTCCATGTGCCCGAGCCGGCCCATGATGCCGAAATCGACGGCCACGAGCGTGCCTGTCGGATCGACGAAGAGATTTCCGGGATGCATGTCCGCGTGGAAGAAGCCGTCCCGGATGGCGTGGCGCAGGAAGGACTGGATCACCGCCCGGCCGAGGGCCTTCGGGTCATGCCCGGCCGCCACGATGGCGGCGCGGTCGTTGAGGCGGATGCCCTCGATCCATTCGCTGGCGAGGACGTCGCGGGCCGTCAGCTCCCAGTCGGGCTTCGGCACACGGAAATCCGCGTCGCCCTTCGTGTTCTGGGCCAGCTCGGACATCGCAGCCGCTTCGAGCCGGAAGTCCATCTCCATCATCACCGAGCGGGCGAGGATCTCCACCACTTCGCGCGGGCGCAGGCGCTCCGCCTTCGGCGAGAGCACGTGAACGACGCGGGCCATGAAGCGCATGACCTGGAGATCGCGCTGGAAGCGCTCACGCACGCCCGGGCGCATGATCTTGATCGCCAGCACGCGCTCGGTGCCGTCGAGGTCGAGGAGATGGGCCTTGTGGACCTGCGCGATCGAGGCCGCCGCGATGGGCGGGCTGAACGATACGAAGAGGTGCGCGACGGGCTTGCCGAGGGCCGCCTCCACGAGACGGATTGCGGTTTCCTGCGGGAACGGCGGGACGCGGTCCTGCAGGGTCTCGAGGTCGCGGGCCGCCGCCATGCCGACGATGTCGGGGCGGGTGGCGAGAAACTGGCCAAACTTGACGTAGCTCGGCCCGAGACGCGTCAGGGCGCGCTGGAGCGGGCCGGCACCGACTCCCAGGCCGGGACGTTCCAGCATCCGGCCGATCCGCAGGACGAGCCGGAGATGCGGCGGCAACTCGGTCGGGTCGACCAGGGCGAGGGCGCCCTCGCGCGCCAGCACGAAGCCGACATGCGCGCCGCGGGCCAGGTGAACGATGGCGCCGAGCATCAGGCGATCCGCGTCGTGACGGGATCCGTCGTCACGAGACCTTCCAGCCCGAATGGATCGCCACGATGCCGCCCGTGAGCGGGCGGTGGCTAACATGGTGGAAGCCGGCCGCCTCGATCATCCCGGCAAAGCGCCCGGGCGAGGGGAACTTGCGGATGGATTCCACCAGGTAGCGGTAGGAATCCGCATCACCGGCCACCCGCGCGCCGAGGCGCGGGATGACGTGGAACGAGTAGGCGTCGTAGATCCGGTCGAGCACCGGCAGGTCGACCTTGGAGAATTCGAGGCAGAGGAAGCGGCCGCCGGGCTTCAGGACCCGGTGGGCCTCGGCGAGCGCCTTGTCGATCCGGGGCACGTTCCGGATGCCGAAGGCGATGGTATAGGCGTCGAACTGCTCCGCCGGCAGCGGCAGCGCCTCGGCATTGGCCGTCACGAAGTCGATGCGCCCGGTGAAGCGGTCGCCCGCCCGCTCGGCGCCGACCCGCAGCATGGCCTCGTTGATGTCGAGGACGGTGGTGTGGGTCGCCGGGCCGCCGGCCTCCAGGGCGCGGAAGGCGATGTCGGCGGTGCCGCCGGCCACGTCGAGGTGCCGGAAGGGCCGGTTGCGCGGCGGCCGCAGCATCGAGATGAGGTGCGACTTCCAGGCGCGGTGCAAGCCGCCCGACATCAGGTCGTTCATCAGGTCGTAGCGCTTGGCGACGGAGCGGAAGACGTCGTCGACGCGTCCCTGCTTCTCGTCGAGGGACACGCTTTCGAAGCCGAAATGCGTGCTCGCCGCGTCCGCGGACTGATCGACCGACCGTTTCACCGAACTCATGGACCACCCTCTCGCGGACGCTCATAGCGAAACGTGGCCGAAATCGCCATCTGCCATCCGAACCCAGTCCCCATCGGCGACGCCGCACGTGTCCCGTCGGCGTTGCCGCACCGAAGATCCCGATCGCACGCATGCCCGAACTCCCGGAAGTCGAAACCGTACGGCTCGGCCTCGCCCCCGCCCTGGTGGGATCGCGCTTCAGCCGCGTGATCCTGCGGCGCCCGAACCTGCGGTTCCCGTTCCCGGACCGCTTCGCCGAGCGCCTGGAGGGCCGCACCGTCACCGACCTCGCCCGTCGGGCGAAGTACCTCGTCGCCGGCCTCGATTCCGGGGAGTCGCTGATCATGCATCTCGGCATGAGCGGCCGCTTCGACGTGGCCCTGCCGGATGGGCGCAATCTCTCGCCCGGGGATTTCTACCTGGAGGGCGCCCAGGGCAACGCCAAGCACGACCACGTCGTGATGGCGATGTCGAACGGCTCGACCGTGACCTACAACGACGTCCGCCGCTTCGGCTTCATGGACCTCGTACCCACGCCCACGCTTGCGGAAAGCCGGCACTTCGCCGGCATGGGGATCGAGCCCCTGAGCGAAGCCTTGAACGCGGACGCCGTCGCGCGCCTGTTCCGCAACAAGATCACGCCGCTCAAGGCCGCCCTCCTGGATCAGCGACTGATCGCCGGCCTGGGCAACATCTACGTCTGCGAGGCGCTCCACCGGGCGGGCCTCCACCCGGAAATGCGGGCGGGCCAGCTCGCCAAATCGGACGGGACGCCGACGCCGAAGGCCCGGCGGCTGGCCAAGGTCATCGGCGAAGTCCTGACCGAGGCCGTGGCAGCCGGCGGATCGACCCTGCGCGATTACGCTCACACCGACGGTGGCAGCGGCGCGTTTCAGCATGCATTCCGGGTTTATGACCGAGTCGGTCATCGCTGTGGTGCGCGGGGATGTACTGGCACGATTGAGCGGATCGTCCAGTCCGGGCGCTCGACATTCTTTTGCGCGACTTGCCAGATTCGTCCCACAAAATAACGGGGGACGATGACGCGCAGCCCCTGCGTTCCGAAAATCTCGGCTCCGGCCCGTTAAAGCTCATTTGATAAATCGCTGCGAACATGTTGTTCGGCGAATGGGCTTCCGGTTCTTCGGAAGACTATCCGTCCAACTACACGATGAGCGCTTTCAGCCCGATGCAATCGGCTGGGCACGGCCGCCGAAAGGGCCGAGCCCGTCAATTCGGGTTCGCCGGTCCGTTGGAATCCAGGGCACGCATGTACCCCAAAGCGAGCAACGAAGCCGAACGCCTGCGAGCGTTGCAGGATCTTGATATCCTGCAGGCCGAACCGGAACCGCACTTCGACGCCATCTGCCGGACGGCGGCGGCCCTGTTCGGCATGCCGATCTCCTACGTCTCCCTGATCACGGCTGACCACCAGCACTTCATGGCCAAGTGCGGTCTCGACCTCGACGAGACGGCGCGCGAGGGCGCCTTCTGCAATTATGCGATCCTATCGGACGACGTGTTCGTCGTGGAGGATGCCTGGGCCGACCCGCGATTTCGCGAGAGCCCCCTCGTGATCAACCCGCCGCATGTCCGCTTCTACGCCGGCGCCCCCCTCGTCGCCGAGGCGGGCTTGCGCGTCGGTATCCTCTGCGTTCTCGATCAGGTGCCGCGTCAGTTCGCAGCGGCGGACCGGGCCCGGCTGCAGGATCTCGCCTCGATCGTGGCGGCGCAGCTCAGCCTGCACCGGGCGAAGGCGAAGCTGCGCGAGCGCGAGGCGCATTATCGCCTCCTCGCCGAGAACAGCTCCGACATGGTGATCTGGGCCACCCTCGACACCGTGCGCCGCTACGTTTCGCCGGCCTCCCGCACCCTCCTGGGATACGAGGCCGAGGAACTGATCGGCACCAGGCCCATGGATCAGGTCCATCCGGCCGATGCCGAGGGGTATGGACGGCTCCTGGCCGATCTCTGCGCGGAGCGGATCACCCGGGCGGTGTCGACCCAGCGCTACCGCCGAAAGGACGGCAACTGGATCTGGGTCGAGGTCAATTTCAACCTGACCTACGATGCCGACAACGAGCGGGCGACCGGCTACGTGGCCGCGGCGCGCGACATCAGCGCGCGCAAGGAGGCGGAATTCCAGATCGCGCACATGGCGCGGCACGACGCCCTCACGGATCTCGCCAACCGGACCCTGTTCCGCGAGCGCCTCGTCCAGGAACTCGCGGTGAGCCAGCGGCGCGGCGCCAGCTTCGCGGTCCTGTGTCTCGACCTCGACCGCTTCAAGTTCGTCAACGACACCCTCGGGCACCAGGCCGGCGACGTCCTGCTGCGAACCGTCGCGAGCCGTCTGCGGGCCCTGGTCCGGTCCGAGGATACGGTGGCGCGGATCGGCGGCGACGAGTTCATGATCATCCAGACCGGCCCCGTGGTGGGAAGCAGCATCCGGACCCTGGCCCAGCGCCTGATCGAGGTCGTGTCTCAACCGATCGATCTCGACGGCACCAGCGTCACCGTCGGGGTGAGCGTCGGCGTCGCGATGGCGCCACAGGACGGGACCGATCCCGACCTGCTGTGCCGGAACGCCGATCTCGCCCTGTTCCGGGCCAAGGATTCCGGCCGCAACACCTTCCGGCTTTACGAGCCCGGCATGCGCTTCGGCCCGACCTGATCCTCGGCTACCAGCCGCGGATATCCTCCCCGGAGGGCCGGCGGCCTTGCGGTGTCAGCCCGTTGATGACTTGCGGCAGGGCCTGGGCGAGCTGCGAGAGCAGGTCGTCGCGGTTCAGGCCGGTGCGCTGCTGAAGGGTGTTCACCGTATCCGAGCCGAGGGCGTCGGCGAGACGGTCCGGCGCCACCGGGCGATTCTCGCCGTGGCCGATCCAGGATTCCATGACGTCACCGAGGCCACCGCGCTGGAAGCGGTCGATCAGCCCGTCGAGGCCGCTGCGACCGTCCTGCGCCTCGTGATCGAGATGCGCGTAGGGACCCGCGCCGGTACTGCGGTCGCCCTGAGCCGCGGCGCGGTCGCCCGGTCCGTCGAGCATCCCGGACAGGTCGCTGAAGTCGCCCTCCCGGCCGGGCAGGGAGGGTGCCTGGTCGCGCTCCTCGCGGTCATAGCCCGGTCCCGGTCCGTGATCCTGGTCGAAGCCACCGAGATCGCCGTCGTCGCCGCGCGGGGGACGCGCCTCGCCACGATGGCCGCCCCCCAGGAGGTCGCCGAGGCCGCCCGCGCCCTTCGACATCAGCAGCATCAGGAGGGCCTGGACGATCGGCGACATCGCCCCACCGAGCATGCCGCCGCCTCCACCCGTGCCGCCTCCATGACCGCCACCCCGCTCGGGCTCGCGTCCGCCGCCGAGCACCTGACCGAGCACGCCGCCGATGACTTGATCGAGCAGACCCATTGCACTTCTCCCCTATGTTGGCGCTGAAACGTCCGTCCTAGTCGCGACGTGTTCCGCCGGTGCTCGCGCGGTCCTTCGCCGGCAGGTGGTCCAGCGGGTTCGTCCGTGCTCCGGGCTTCGCATCCGACGCGGTGACGTCGGTGGTGGCGGAGATCGCCTTCGGCGGCGCGACCTGGCCGGTCGGCCGCTCGGCGGCCCCCGCCGCGGCGTCGCGGCCGGGCAGGGTGCCGGGCGTCGGCTGGTCGTTGGGATTGGCCACCGTCTGCGCAGAGGCCGGGCGCACGCTCGCGGGCCCGACGAGCAGGGCGGTGGCCCCCGAGAGAGCGAGGCCCGAGAGGAACAGGGCGGTGACCGCACCGCCGGCACGGGGCCGGAAGGCCGGGCGGCAAGCCCCGGAGCGGGGCGAGGCTGTGTGGATCACGGGACAAGCTCCGGGTGGGAAGGGACGTCTGTTCCCGAACCAAGCCCCCCGCCGCCCCCGGGTTCCGGCGCGCCGGCGGCCGAACCGCCGACGCCCCCGTCGATCAGCCGCGCTTGCGTCCGCCCCCGCCCTTGTATTTCGGCTTCTGGCCGCCGAGCCCCTGGGTCGAGCGCGCCTTGGGGCGCTCCTGCCAGACCGGAGCACCGAGCGGCAGTTCGCGGTCGGTACCCGGCCCCATGTTGTCGAGGGTCGGCTTGGAGATGCGGCTCTGCTTGGCGCCGAAGCGGCCGGCCTCCCGCTCCACGTCGCCCTGGCGGGCCATCGGGTCGTCCGACACCAGCAGCTCCGTTGCCTGCAGGCGCTTCAGCTCGTCGCGCAGGCGCGCGGCCTCCTCGAAATCGAGATCGGCGGCTGCCGTGCGCATCCGCTTCTCGAGGTCAGCCATGACCGCCTTGAGGTTGTGCCCGATGGTGACGGCGTTCTTGGCGAGCCCGGTATCCACCTGGACGTGGTCGCGCTCGTAGACGCTGTCGAGGATGTCGGCGATGCCGCGCTTCACGCTCTGCGGCGTGATGCCGTGCTCTTCGTTGTAGGCGAGCTGCTTCTGCCGCCGGCGTTCGGTCTCGGCCATCGCCCGCTCCATCGAGCCGGTGACCTGATCGGCGTAGAGGATGCAGCGGGCATCCGCGTTACGCGCCGCGCGGCCGATGGTCTGAACCAGGGAGGTCTCCGAGCGCAGGAATCCCTCCTTGTCGGCATCCAGAATGGCCACGAGGGCACATTCCGGGATGTCGAGGCCCTCGCGCAGCAGGTTGATGCCGATCAGCACGTCGAAGGCGCCGAGCCGCAGATCGCGGATGATCTCGATGCGCTCCAGGGTATCGATGTCGGAGTGCATGTAGCGCACGCGGACGCTGTTCTCGTGCAGGTACTCGGTCAGGTCCTCGGCCATGCGCTTGGTCAGGGTCGTCACCAGGGTGCGGTAGCCGGCCTGCGCCACCTCGCGCACCTCGCCCAGCAGGTCGTCCACCTGGGAGCGAGCCGGGCGCACCTCGATCACCGGGTCGACGAGGCCCGTCGGGCGGATGACCTGCTCGGCGAAGACGCCGCCGGTCTGCTCCATCTCCCACTTGGCGGGCGTCGCCGAGACGTGGATCGATTGCGGGCGCATGGCGTCCCACTCCTCGAACCGCAGCGGGCGGTTGTCGAGGCAGGAGGGCAGGCGGAAGCCGTACTCGGCCAGGGTCGCCTTCCGGCGGAAGTCGCCCTTGTACATGCCGCCGATCTGCGGAACAGTGACGTGGCTCTCGTCGGTGAAGACGATGGCGTTATCGGGCAGGTACTCGAACAGGGTCGGCGGCGGCTCGCCGGGCTTCCGGCCCGTGAGATAGCGCGAATAGTTCTCGATGCCGTTGCAGGCGCCGGTGGCCTCGATCATCTCGATGTCGAAGGTGCAGCGCTGCTCGATGCGCTGGGCCTCGATCAGGCGGCCCATCTTCGTCAACTCGTCGACCCGCTGCTTCAGCTCGGTCTTGATGCCCTTCACCGCCTGCTGGAGGGTGGGACGCGGCGTGACGTAGTGCGAATTGGCGTAGACCTTCACGAACTTCAGGTCGTTGATCTTCTTGCCGGTGAGCGGATCGAACTCGGTGATCGATTCGACCTCGTCGCCGAACAGGCCGATGCGCCAGCCGCGATCGTCGAGGTGGGCAGGCCAGAGTTCGATGACGTCGCCGCGCACCCGGAAGGTGCCGCGGGCGAAATCCGACTGGATACGCTTGTACTGGAGCGCCACGAGGTCGGCGATGAGCTGGCGCTGTTCGATCTTCTCCTCGAGCGACACCGTGAACGACATGGCGGTGTAGGTCTCCACCGAACCGATGCCGTAGATGCACGAGACCGAGGCCACGAGAATCACGTCGTCGCGCTCCAAGAGGGCGCGGGTGGCGGCGTGGCGCATCCGGTCGATCTGCTCGTTGATCGAGGATTCCTTCTCGATGAAGGTGTCCGAGCGCGGCACGTAGGCCTCGGGCTGATAGTAATCGTAGTAGGAGACGAAATACTCCACCGCGTTGTCGGGGAAGAAGCTCTTGAACTCGCCGTAAAGCTGCGCCGCAAGCGTCTTGTTCGGCGCCAGGATCAGGGCCGGCCGCTGGGTCTCGGCGATGATCTTGGCCATGGTGAAGGTCTTGCCGGAACCGGTGACACCCAGCAGCACCTGATCGCGCTCGGCCTTGCGCACGCCGTCGACCAGCTCGGCGATGGCGCGCGGCTGGTCGCCGGCCGGCTCGAACTCGGATTTCAGCGTGAAGGCGACCCCGCCCTCGGACTTCTTCGGACGGTCCGGCCGGTGCGGCACCCAGGTCTTGCCGTCCCGGAACAGCGGGTTGCCTTCGGTGAGCAGGCGCGAGAGCGCGTCGACCGTGGCGGAGACGCCGTCGGTCGCCAGCGACGTCTCGCCGTCATCGGCCGGATCGGGCATCCCCATGCCTTCCGGGACCGGACCGTCCTCCGGCGCACGCAGACCGAGGGCCTGGGCGAGACGCGGATCGACGTCGGCGGCCTCGCCATGGGCGAAGGTCGCCTGCCCGGCCTCACCGAAGCCCATGCCCGACGCCTTGTCGGGCGCGGCTGCGGGCGCCTTGGCTCGAGCCGCAGGCGCCTTGGCTAGAGCCGCGGGCGCCTTGCGGGACGCCGCGGGTGCTTCGCCGGACGCCGAGGGTGCTTTGCCACGCCCACGCGCCGGCTTCGGCTGGCCGGGACGCGCCTGAGCGGGCGGTTCGATCGGTGGAAGCCGGTTCCGGTTCAGGGCCGGGCTGAGGAGGGCCGCAAGGTGCTCGTCGAGGGGCTGGAGCTCCGGCTTCGAAGCCTTGGAGTTCGGCGTCCTCGGCGCGGAGGCCTTCGTTCCGGATGCTTTCGCTCCGGCCGGCTTTCCCACACCCCTGCCTTCCGAACGCTCGGTTGTCCCGAGCTTCGTGGTCGGAACCTCCGCATCGGGAGCGGAGGCGGACGCGGCGCGTGGCTTCTTCGGAGTTGGCATCGTGCCAGTATGGTTTCTAGCGGCCTCTTGGAAAAGGGTTCGCAGTCGCCGGACGTCATGCGTCCGACGATCCGCCGAGCCTGGAAACGGCGCACGGGGCGATTTATCGCGGCTTGCGCGCAGTCAGATCGGAAATGCCTTCGCTCGGCGACCCAGCAGCACCATCGGGATTGCAACCATCCGCGAGACCGTCGACACCGTCTGGGTCGAACGGCTGCCCGAGCGTAAGAATTCACGGGCGACGTCCTCGACGCTCCCGTCCGCGGAGCTAGGTTTCGCGCAGGACCGCCGCCGAATCGCGCCCCGAACCGGACAGACCGATGGACCCCGACACCACTTCGAAGAACGAGATCGCTCCGGACAACGAGACTTCGCCGAAGCCCGAACTCGACGCCGACACCCTGGCCTTCGTGGGCCGGGTCTTCCAGTTTGCCCGCATGGGGCATGCGGAGGAGCTTGCGGAGTTGTTCGGCCAGGGCCTGCCGGCGAACCTGCGCAACGACAAGGGCGACAGCCTGCTCATGCTCGCCGCCTATAACGGGCAGGCCGAGGCGACACGGGTGATCCTGGAGGCCGGCGGCGACCCCGAACTCGCGAACGACCGGGGCCAGACGCCGCTTGCCGGGGCCGCGTTCAAGGGCGACATGGCCATCGCCGGTCTGCTCCTCGCCCAGGGCGCACAGGTCGACGGGACGGGAACGGGCAGCCGGACGGCCCTGATGACCGCGGCGATGTTCAACCGCACCGAGATGGTCGCGCTGCTCCTCGCCCATGGCGCCGATCCGGATGTCCGGGACGCCTCGGGGCTCGATGCCGCCGCCCTGGCCGAGTCCATGGGCGCCGCCGATACGCCCGCGCAGCTCGCCGGGGCCAAACGCTCCGGCACAACGGGCTGATCCGGAACGTTCCCATCGGAAGGTCTGCTGCGGATCGCCCGGCCACGGGGCGACCGAGGTGAGGAATGCTCATGCCGAATACGTTTCGCCGCGGCGTCGCCGCGCTCCTTCTCGCGAGCCTGCCCGCCGTGGCCTGGGCGGCCGACGACTGGCCGATGTTCGGGCGCGACCACACCAATCAGCACTTCTCGCCGCTCACCGGGATCGACCGGGGCAACGTGAAGGCCCTGCGGCCGGCCTGGATCTTCCAGACCGGCATCACCGGCTACTTCCAGGCGGAACCCGTGATGGTGGACGGGACGCTCTACGTCTCCACCACCCAGAACCACGTCGCCGCCCTCGACGCCCGCACAGGACGGGTCCTGTGGACCTACACCCACAAGGCGCGCACGGAGAAGATCTTCGGGCCGCCCTCGAACCGCGGCGTCGCCGTCTCCGGCGGCAAGGTCTTCGAGGCGACCATGGACGGGCGGCTCATCGCCCTGGATGCCGTCACCGGGAAGGTCCTGTGGGACCACGAGGCGGTGCGCCCGGAGGAGGGCGAGTCCGAGACCGCCTCGGCCCTGGCGGACAAGCTCGGGGCCGGAACGGTCCAGGGCTCGAGCCGGCTCGGTTTCAAGATGCCGCCCCTGGTGGCCGACGGCCTCGTCATCGTCGGCGTGGCCGGCGCCGGCTACGGACTGCACGTCGAGGACGCCAAGGGCGGCCTCGACGGCGGCGCGGTGGTGGGCATCGAGGGCGGCTACGGCCGTCGCGGCTGGCTCGCCGCCTACGACGCCGCCACGGGGGCCGAGCGCTGGCGCTGGTACGTGACCAAGGCCGACGGATGGGAGGGCGATTTCTCCGCGACCACGCCCGACGGCGTGCCGCTGCACCGGGACATCGCCGCCGAGAAGGCCGCCGCCCCGGCACATCCCGAGGCTTGGCGGGTCGGGGGCGGCTCCCTTTGGATGACGCCGGCCTACGACCGGGAACTGGGGCTGATCTATGTCGGCACCGGTAACCCGGCGCCGCAGAATTTCGGTCTCTCGCGCCCGGGCGACAACCTCTACACCATGAGCCTCGTCGCCCTCGACGTCCGCACCGGACAGCTGCGCTGGTACTACCAGCAGGTGCCCCACGACGAGTGGGGCTACGACGTGGCGAGCCCGCCCTTCCTCCTCGACCAGCCAACGCCGCAGGGCCCGGTGAAGGCCGTGGCGCAGGGCTCGAAGACCGGCTGGCTCTACGTCCACGACCGCACCACCGGGACGCTCCTGGCGAAGTCCGAGCCGCTCATCACCCAGAAGAACCTCTACGCGCCGCCGACCGAGGCCGGCACCGTGGTAAGCCCCGGACCGCTCGGAGCGATCTCCTGGCATCCGGTGGCCTACGATGCGCGCCGGGGCACCGCCTTCGCGCAGGTCCGGCACGGGGCGACCACCTACGTGGTCAAGACCGTGCCCGCCTCCGGCGACCGACCGGCGATCCGCTACACCGAGACCACCGAGGCCAAGGCCGAGCCGAGCTTCAGCACCCTGACGGCGGTGGACCTCGCCCGGGGCGGCGCGATCAAATGGACGGTGAAGGGCGGCAGCCGACTCTCCGGCGGGACGCTGGCCACGGCCTCGGGCCTCGTCTTCTCCGGCGAGGAGGACGGCCACCTCGATGCCCACGATGCCGAGACGGGCGCGATCCTGTGGCGCTTCCAGTGCGGCGCCGGCATCGGCGGACCGCCGATCACCTACGCCCTCGACGGCAAGCAGTACGTCGCGGTGGCGGCGGGCGGCGCCTCCTTCACCAAGGGCTCCGGCTTCGGCACCGGGGACGCCCTGGTGGTCTTCGCGCTGCCGGATTCGATGTCCCCGCGGCCCTGACACCGCCGACCGGCGACCGGTCGGCGGCGAACCAAGGGTCGCGTCGGCAACGGGCCTGTTCCGTTTCAAGGATGTCGCCGCGGAGCGAGCCGGACCACTGCGCCGCTCCGCGAGCAGGGGCGTTCAGGCGCCGACTCACATTAGTTCCCGCAAAGCCAACAGCCTGACAATATGTCGCAGACATTCGGTTTCTAGTACAATCAGATCGCGAACCTGAGCGCGATTTAGCAAACGATAAGATTATAATCCAAGTTGTATTCGCGTTTCACAGCGTGTGCCGGCCCGGGCCGGCCATAAATATTCCTTCACGCGCCAAATGAATTCACTTGCTTCCAATTCGTCCTGGAAAGATTCCGTTATCAACTGGATGTGATCGTCAGCAAGTCCGAAGCGGACGGACCGCGAGTCGGGGGCTCGACGATGAAATTTGATGGCGATTACACTCTGCTACTGAGGTGGTTTCTTGGATCAAGGAATGGAAATGCTGCGGTAGAATTTGCTCTGATTGTTCCAGTCTTGCTCGCCCTTTTTGGCGGCATGGTTGCCTTCGGAATCTATCTCGGTGCATCGCACAACCTGAAGCATATCGCCTCGGAAGCGGCCCGCGCCTCGATCGCCGGTGTGAGCGACCAGGAACGGGCGGACCTCGCGCGCCGACGGGTCGCGGATGCCCTCACCGAGGGCGCCATGTTCAAACCCGGCACCCTGCTGGTAGCGGTCGGCCCGAACCCCACGGACACCACCCTGTTCACCGTGACCCTGACCTTCGATGCGAAGTCCCTGGGATTCTCGGGCTTCTCGGGCCTGATTCCCCTGCCGCCGGACCTCATCCAGAGCACGGTGAGCGTGCGCCGGGGTGGGTTATGATCGGGCGCTTCAGGCAGGACGAGCGCGGTGCCGTCGCAGTCTTCACGGCGCTTGCCATCACCACACTCCTGACGGTGACGGCGATCGGTGTCGATTACGGTTCCATGGTGGTCGCCCGGCGCAAGGCACAGGGGGCGGTCGATCTCGCCGCGACCCTGGCCGCCGCCGATCCGCAGCGGGCCGACCTTCTGACGCGGCAGTCCCTGGCCGATAACGGCTTCGGCGCCGATGTGGTGATCAAGGTCCAGCCGGGCGTCTACGTGGGCGATGCCAAGGTGCCTGTCGCGGACCGCTTCGTGTCCAACGCGGTGTCGCCCAGCGCCGTCCGGGTGGACCTGCGGACGCGAACCCCGACCTTCTTCGCCCCGGCAATCGGCTTCAAGCGCGATGTCCAGATCGATGTGCGCGGGACTGCCGCTTCTGCGCGATTCGCGTCCTTCAGCATCGGATCCGGGCTGCTGCGTCTCGATGCCGGCGTCATCAATGGCCTGTTCACGGCTCTGCTCGGGAAGCCGGTCAACCTGTCCGCCATGGACTACGAAGCCCTCGCGGCGGCGCAGGTCGACGGCTTCCGGGTGCTCGACGCGCTCCAGCCGGCGCTCGATCTCAAGGTCGACAATTACAACGACGTCGTCACCGCGAACGCCACGGTCGGTCAGGTGCTCTCGGCGCTCCAATCGGTCGCGGCCACGAGCGCGGGCAACAGCGTCGCGGCGGCCGCCCTCGGGCAGTTGAACAATGTGGTTCGCGGGGCAGGCGGGTCCGTGCGCATCGGGCGCATCATCGACCTGGGCGATGCAGCGAACCTCGCACCGAGCACGGGCGTCAAGGGACCATCGATCGGGCTGATGGACACCCTCTCGGCAGCGCTTCTGGTGGCGAACGGCGATCGCCAGGTCTCCGCGGATCTCGGCGCGAGCGTGCCGGGCCTGTTGCGGACCCAGGTGACGCTGGGGATCGGCGAGAAGCGCCAGAGCTCGGGCTACGTCCAGCCCGGTAGCCCCAAGGCCACCGTGACGACGGCGCAGACGCGTCTCCTCATCGAAAGCACCCTGACGCTGCCGCTCAATCTCGGCACCCTCCAACTGCCGCTCTACGTGCAGGCCGCCAAGGCGCAGGGACGGCTGCGGTCGGTGACCTGCCCATGGTCGGACCGGCAAAGCAGACAGGTCGTGGTGGACGCCCAGACGGGCCTTGTCGACCTCGCGATCGCGGATATCCCGAAGGCTTTGCTCAATCCGGATGCCCGCATTCCGGACCTCGATCAGCCGGCGACTCTCCTCCGTGTCGCTCCCGCTCTCACGGTTGCGGGCCGCAGCCGCCTGACGCTCGGAAGTCCCGCCGCCCAGCCGGTCATCTTCAGCGACGACGACATCGCCCGCCGCACCGTCCGCACGGTCTCTTCGGGTGGATACGCGCAATCACTCACCGGCCGCCTGATCGGCGACCTGGACCTCCAGATCAATGGCCTCGGCGTGCTCGCCCCGGGCGTCGTCAGGAGTACGGTCGCGACCGCTCTCTCGGCGGCGACCCCGGCGCTGGACAAGGTCCTGGACAACACGCTGCGGGTTCTCGGCATCCGCCTCGGCTACGCCGACCTCACCGTGGAAGGCACGCGCTGCGACCAGGCCGTGCTCGTCCAGTGATCGTCGGCAACTCTACCCCGCAATGGTTGTCGGCCTGAACGGCTCCGCGCCTCATCCGGACCGGCTGCGGGCCGCAGGCACCAGGGCATCCCGTCCTCCGATGGGGCATCCTGCCTGATCGAAAGACAGAAATCCGAACTGATTCCACGGCGCGAAGGGGGCGCGAAATGATTGCAACGAATACCCGGTGGATCGACCACCTGCTGCGCCTGAACAGACACATCGTCGCCGCCGAGAGAGCCCTCAGTGCGCAGGCCGGCCGCATCGTCGACGCGTTGGAGATGCGGGAGGATATCGCCGAGAAGGAGGAAACCTTTGTGAGCTATCGGTCCCACCTCCACTGCCTGCGCCAGATGCGGGACGAGATGCTGTCCGGCACTCACGCCATCGACTGAACACGGCACGGACGCTCGCGAGAGGGACCGGCGCGTTACAGGCGGTGCCGGATCGACGTTCGGACGGTCGCCCGACGGGTTCGCGCGGGGTATGACGCAGAACGCTGACGGCGCGTCGCTTGCGTCGGGCGACCCTTCACATCCCGAGGCGACCCGCCCCATGACGACCGACGCCCCCGCATCGCACCAGCCCGTCGACCGCGGGCCGCCCGTGGTCCGCACCATCGCGATGCCTGCCGACACCAACCCGGCCGGGGACATCTTCGGCGGGTGGCTGATGGGCCAGATGGACCTCGCGGCCGGCAACATCGCCGCCCGGCGCTCGCGCGGCCGCTGCGCCACGATTTCGGTCGAGGCCATGACCTTCCATCGGCCGGTCATCGTCGGGGACGAAGTGAGCATCTACGCCTGGATCGTGCGCGTCGGCCGCACTTCCATGGGCATCCAGGTCGAGGTCTGGCGCCGAGAGCGCGAGGGCGAAGAGACCATGAAGGTCACCGAGGGACTCTTCACCTTCGTGGCGATCGGTCCGGACCGCCGGCCCCGGGTCATTCCCCCGGAGACCGAGGTCGTCGGCGCGTGAAACGCTCCGGCGCGACCCGCCGGGCCGTCCTCGGCGGCGCCCTCGGCCTCGCCGGGAGTCCCAGCTTCGTCGCAACCCCCGGCTTCGCCGCAGGGCCGTCCTGGTCGGCCGACAGCCTTCAGGCTGCAGCCGCGCGCAAGGGCGTGGCCTACGGTGCGGCGGTGAACGGAACCACCCTGCGGCAGGACCCGGCCTACGGACGCGCCCTGGCACGGGAGGCCGGCATCCTCGTGTCCGAGAACGCCATGAAGCTGACCTATGCCTGGCGGACCCCGGACACGCTCGATTTCACCTACGCGGACGAGGTCGCCGCCTTCGCGGGGGGCAACCGCCAGCGCCTGCGCGGCCACACCCTGGTCTGGCACGAGGGCCTGCCGGCCTGGGTCGGCGAACGTCTCGCGGCCGGGGAGGGCGAAGCCTTCCTGCGTCGCTGGATCGGCGCCATGGCCGGGCGCTACCGGGGCCGGATCGAGGCCTGGGACGTCGTCAACGAGATTTGCGGGCCTCAGGACGGACGACCGGACGGCCTGCGGCGTACCCCCTGGCTCGCGGCTTTGGGGCCCGCTTACGTCGATCTCGCCTTCCGTATCCAGCACGCGGTCGCGCCGCAGGCGGCCGGGGTCTGGAACGAGAACGACCTCGAACTCGACGCGGACTGGATCGACCAGCGCCGGAGCATGGTGCTGCGGACCCTGGAGGGGATGCGGCGGCGCGGCGTGCCGATCCGCCGGCTCGGCCTGCAGGGGCACCTCTACGCGAAGCACCCGCTGAACGCGGAGAAGCTCC
Organism: Methylobacterium sp. BI1; assembly: GCF_056680125.1. NCBI lineage: Bacteria > Pseudomonadati > Pseudomonadota > Alphaproteobacteria > Hyphomicrobiales > Methylobacteriaceae > Methylobacterium > Methylobacterium sp. BI1. Next base: position 1,710,340 of record NZ_CM155267.1, read on the forward strand.
GGCGCTTCCTGCGCGAGGTCGCCGGCCTCGGGCTCGCCATCGAGATCACGGAATTCGATATCAACGACCGAACCTATCCGGCCGATCTCGAAGCCCGGGACCGGGCGGTCTCCGATCTCGCCCGCCGCTTCCTCGACGTGGTGCTGGACGAGCCGGCGGTGCTCAACGTCCTGACCTGGGACATCACCAACCGGAACACCTGGCTGAACGTCAATCCCGAGCGGCGGCGCGCCGACGGTCTGATCCAGCGCGCCCTGCCGCTCGACGAGCACCTCGCGCGCACGCCGCTCTGGTCGGCGATGCACCGGGCCTTCTCGGAAGCGCCCGACCATCTCAAGGCGCGGGATACCCTGCGCGGCGCTTAATCTCTCAGTCGCAGCGCTCCGGGCCCTTAACGAGGGATCACCCGCGCCTGCTGCGGCCGCTCGCCGGCGTGCTGGCGCAGGAAAGCCGCCATCTCGGCGAGCTCCGGGGCCTTCGACCGGAAGGTCACTGAGAGTGCGAGCAGGGTGTCGGCATGGTCGAGGCCGGCATAGATCCGCTCCTGCACCGGCACGCGGGCGGCGCGCAGGCGCGCGGCGAGGCTGCGGGTGTTGGACGGGCGAACCGTCGTGTCGCCATCGCCCGAGGAGAGGAAAGCCGGCGGGGAGTGCGGACCCGCGAAGGTGATGGGCTGGGTCGCCGCCTTGTCGGGGGCCTCGCCGAACAGCTCCGTGGCGGTGCCGGCATCGAGGGGCAGGAAATCGTAGGGACCGGACAGGCCGGCCACCGCGCGGATCACCCGCGGATCGACGCCGGCCCGGCGCAGGTAGGACGGGTTCAGCCCGAGCATCACCGCATTGTAGGCGCCGGCCGAATGCCCGGCGAGGACGACCCGGCTCGGGTCGCCTCCGTAGGCCGCGATGTTCTGCTCGACCCAGGCCAGGGCCTGCGCCCCGTCGTCGAGGAAATCCGGGAAGCGGACCTCCGGGTAGAGCCGGTAATCCGGCAGCACCGTCACGAAGCCCTGCGCCGCGAGGGCCTGTCCGACGAAGGCGTAGTCCTCCTTCGAGCCGTTCTTCCAGGAACCGCCGTAGAAGAACACCAGCACGGGGGCGCCGGCGGACCCGCCCACGGGCGTGAAGACGTCGAGCCGCTGGCGCGGATGGGCGCCGAACGCCGCGTCCTTCAGGCTGAGGCGGCCGCCCTGGTCGCGGGGGCCGATCGCGTCGAAGAAGGCCAGGGGCGAGCAGGCCGTGATGCCGAGCGCGACGAGCGCGAGACCGGCGAGGCTGGCAAGGACGGCGAGAACCCGGGTCATGCAACTCTCTGTTGGGGGGCGAGCCCCCTGTGACAGGGCTGGCGCGGCGGATTCATGGCGGTAGGCACAGGGGCGGTCCGCAGATGGGCGCGCGGCGGATTCCGAGGTCCGGCAACGTCGCGGTCAGGTTCTGAGAACGAGGCAGGCGCCGCCGACCCGGCGGATGCGCCCGCACAGGCCGTCGGCCGCCTCGCGGCTCTGGGCCGGGATGCGGATGCGGTAGAAGGCGCGCGTGCCGCGGCTGCGCAGGCGTGTGCCGATGATCATCGGACGAACGTCGCCGATCACGCTTGTGTAGAGCTTCCGTGTCCGCGCGAAGCTCTGCAGCGCCAGGGATTTCGAGAAGTTCCCGGCGAGCTGGATGCCCCAGGGCGCCGCCGGTCCCTCGTTCCCGCCCAGCGCGAACCGATCGCCGCGCGACGGAAGGCGCAGGGCCGCCGTCACCTTGAGACAGCTGGTCTCGCTCTCGGGCTTGGCCTCGGCTTCCTTACCCCGGGACGCTTCGCTTTTGGAATCTTGGCTCTTCGACTCTTGGCTCTTCGACTCTTGGCTCTTCGACTCTTGGCTTTTGGCGTCTTGGCTCTTGGAGCTTTCGGCCGAACCGTCCTTCCCCGTCGGCGTGTCGCTCTCGGGCCTCTCGATCGCCGCGCCAGGACGCCAGTCCTCCGCGGGCGAGCCGGTGATCGCCAGCACGTAGTTCCGGGTCTCGGTCGGCAGGCCGCCGGTACCCGCGAGCCAGGCGGAGACCCGGCCCGGCCCGCCGTTGTAGGCCGCCGCCGCCAGCCCGAGATTGCCGAATTGCCGATTGAGGTCGGCGAGCAGGTGGGCCGCGTGCGGGATCGCCTGCTCGGGGTCGAACGGATCGATCAGGCCGCGCTCCCGGGCCGTGCCCGGCATGAACTGGGCGACGCCCTGCGCGCCGACCGGGCTGACGGCGGTCACGCGGAAGGCGCTCTCGCGCCAGATCAGCCGCGTTAGGAACGGCACCGGCAGGCCGCGGGCCTTCGCCGAACCCTCGATAAGGCGGCACAGGGCCTGCTCGACCGTCTCCGTCGCGCCCTCGGCCGCCGCGTGGGCCGACCCTGGGGCGAGACCACCGACGAGGAGGAGGACGAACAGGACGGCGGGAAGACGGCGGAGGAACGAGGTCACGGTCGGGGTTGTAGAGCGTGCGCGCTGCCGATCAATTACAAAGGCCCGCGACCGCGTCGCATCGGCGTTCGCCGATCCCAGTCGCCCACGCTATAACCCTCGTGGCGGGGAATTCCGCCCTGCTGCAGAACAGGCCTCGATGCCCGAAACGCTCCTCGACGTTCAGGACCTGTCGGTCGCCTTCCGCTCGCGGGAGCGCGAGACCCGCGCCGTCGATCGCGTCAGCTTCACCATCGCGCCCGGCGAGACCCTGGCGCTGGTCGGCGAATCCGGCTCGGGCAAGTCGGTCACCGCCCTGTCGATCCTGCGCCTCCTCGACGGCAGCGCCACCCATCCGGGCGGCCGCATCCTGTTCAAGGGCGAGGACCTGCTGACCCTTCCGGAGAAGCGGCTGCGCGGCATCCGCGGCGCCGACATCACCATGGTTTTCCAGGAGCCGATGACCTCCCTGAACCCGCTGCACAGTATTCAGCGTCAGATCGGCGAGGTGCTGGAGGTGCATCGCGGCCTCCTTGGGCGCAAGGCGCGGGCCCGCATCCTCGAACTGCTCGAGCTCGTCGGGCTGCGCGACGCCGAGCGGCGCCTCAACGCCTACCCGCACGAGCTCTCGGGGGGACAGCGCCAGCGCGTGATGATCGCCATGGCGCTCGCCTGCGAGCCGGACCTGCTGGTGGCCGACGAGCCGACCACCGCCCTCGACGTCACGGTGCAGGCGCAAATCCTCACCCTGCTGGCCGACCTGCAGAAGCGCCTCGGCATGGCGATGCTGTTCATCACCCACGACCTCGGCATCGTCCAGCGCATCGCCGACAACGTCTGCGTCATGCTCGCCGGCCGCGTCGTCGAGGCCGGACCGGTGGCGGAGATCTTCGCCCGGCCGCAGCACGAGTATACCCGCCGCCTCCTCGCCTCGGAGCCGAAGGGCCGGGCCAACCCGGTGCCGGCGGACGCCGCGCGCCTGCTGGAGGCCGGTCCGCTAAAGGTCTGGTTCCCGATCCGCGAGGGCCTCTTGCGCCGGACCACCAGCCACGTGAAGGCGGTCGACGGGGTGTCCCTGCGGGTTCGGGCCGGCGAAACCGTCGGCGTCGTCGGCGAATCCGGCTCGGGCAAGACCACCCTCGGCCTGGCGCTCCTGCGCTTGACCGGCTGCGAGGGTCCCATCGTTTTCCTCGGCCGCTCCATCGCGGGCCTGCCGCCCGCCGCCATGCGGCCGATCCGGCGCGACATGCAGGTGGTCTTCCAGGACCCCTACGGCTCGCTCTCGCCGCGCATGACCGTGGCGGACATCGTCGCCGAAGGGCTGGTGGTCCAGGGTGCGGTGAAGACGCGGCTCGAGCGCCAAGCGGTCGTCGCCAAGGCGCTCGACGACGTCGGGCTCGATCCGGCGACCATGAATCGCTATCCGCACGAGTTCTCCGGCGGGCAGAGGCAGCGCATCGCCATCGCGCGGGCCATCGTGCTCAAGCCGAAATTCGTCGTCCTCGACGAACCGACCTCGGCCCTCGACCGCTCGGTCCAGGCCCAGATCGTCACGCTGCTGCGCGACCTCCAGCGCGAGCGCGGGCTCGCTTACCTGTTCATCAGCCACGACCTCAAGGTGGTGCGGGCGCTGGCGAACTACGTGCTGGTGATGCAGAACGGCCGCGTCGTCGAGGAGGGCCCGGCCGAGGACATCTTCGCCGCGCCGAAGACCGCCTACACTCAGGCGCTGTTCGCGGCCGCCTTCGATCTCCAGAGCGACGCCGTCGCCGATCCGATCCCGGCCTGAAGGGGAGGGGCATGCCGCGCGCCTTCCTCATCGTGCTCGATTCCGTCGGCATCGGCGGCGCACCGGATGCCGACCGCTACGGCGATGCCGGCTCGAATACGGTCGGTCACATCGCCCGCGCCTGCGCCGACGGGGGGGGCGATCGCGCGGGGCTGCGGCAGGGCCCGCTGGCACTCCCGAACCTGGCCCGCCTCGGCCTCGGCCTGGCGGCGCAAGGCGCGGCCGGCGCAATCCCGCCCGGTCTTGCGATCCCGGGCGATCCGTTCGCCGCCTACGGCCACGCCGTGGAGGTGGCCGCCGGCAAGGACACGCCCTCGGGCCACTGGGAGATCACCGGCGTGCCGGTGCGCGAGCCCTGGGGCTACTTTCCCGTCGCGGTCCCGACCTTTCCGGCCGAGCTGACGCATGCGCTGATCGCGCGAGCGGGCCTTCCCGGCATCCTCGGCAACAACCACGCCGCCGGCGTCGCGATCATCGACGGCCTCGGTGCCGAGCATGTCCGGACCGGCAAGCCGATCTGCTACACCTCCGCCGACAGCGTCTTCCAGATCGCGGCCCACGAGGAGCACTTCGGGCTGGAACGGCTCTACGCCACCTGCCGGATCGCCCGCGAGCTCTGCGACGCCTATCGCGTCGGCCGCGTCATCGCCCGGCCCTTCGTCGGCAATGCGCAGGACGGCTTCCGGCGCACCGCCAACCGCAAGGACTACGCGGTCGAGCCGCCCGGCCGGACGCTCCTGGACGAACTCGCGGCCTCCGGACGCCGGGTCGTCAGCGTCGGCAAGATCGGCGACATCTTCGCTCATCGGGCGACCGGTCTAGAGCTCAAGCCCGGCGGCAATGCCGCCTGCCTCGACGCCGCGCTGGATGCCTTCCGGGTGTTGCCGGGGGGCGGCCTCGTCTTCCTCAACCTCGTCGATTTCGACACCGAGTACGGTCACCGCCGGGACGTGCCCGGCTACGCCGCCGAACTCGAACGTTTCGACGCCCGCCTACCTGAGATCCAAGGCGTTCTACGCCCCGGCGACCTCTGCATCATCACCGCGGATCACGGCAACGATCCGACCTGGGGTGGAACCGAACACACCCGGGAACAGGTTCCCGTGCTGGCCTTCGGCCCCGGCGTCAGACCGGGATCGATCGGCCGTTGCGAGACCTTTGCGGATATCGGCGCGACCCTCGCGCAGCATCTCGGGGTCGCGCCCCTCGATGCGGGGACGGCCTGGCACTGAGGCAAGAAGGGGATCACCATGCGGGACGACGAGGACCGAGCCATCCGGCAGACCATCGCGCACCGGGTCGGCGAACCGCTGGACACGCTGTCGGTCGAGGATCTCGAAGAGCGGATCCAGCTGTTGCGGTCCGAGGTGGAGCGCCTGGAAGCGGCGCGTCTGGCCAAGAAGGCAGCTCTGGAGCGGGCAGGCTCCCTCTTTCGGCTGTAGGCGTTTTCCCGCGAAGGAATTGCTTCAAAGTGATGTTTCCGGCGAAGGAATTTCCCCTCTCCCCCAAATGGGGGATGAAGGCCTCCCCACCCCACGCTTGAATGTTGCCAGAACGACAGGCGAGGGCGGTCATGCTTGAGAAATGGACGATGGCGCCATGGATGCGCCGGCGGCTTGCACGGCACGTGCAGCGGGGCACGAGCGATCGGGTGATCGCGTGCCTGATCAATCCGGCCCCGGCTCCCTTGCCCGACAGCGTCGCGTCGCCCGCGCAACGCGCCGAGATCACCATCGAGTACGATCTTTCGAACGTCATCCTGTTCCGGGCGCTCGCGGCGAACCGGGCGGGCGGCGGCCGGGACGCTCGCTGACCCCTGTCGTCAGCGGATCAGGCTGAAACCCGAGATCAGGCGCGCCAGGTCGACCTGGCGCGTCACTCCGGTCTTGGCGAAGATCGCCTTGACCTGGCTGCGAATGGTTTCCTGCCGCACGCTCTGCTGCGCGGCGAGGATCGAGATGGTGGCGCCGTCGGCGATGCCCCGCGCGATCCGCGCCTCGGCCGCCGTCAGGTCGAAGAGCCCCGCCAGCAATTCGGTCCCCGGCACGGGACGAGGCAGGACGGGGGCGGCGACCATCAGCATGGTGTCGCCACCGAAGACGTCCTGGGCCTGGCCCCGCATGGGCAGCAGGTGCAGCACCATGGCGGGATGGTCGTCGTCGGCCGGGATCGGAATCGAGCGCGCCGCCAGCGCTCGCCGACCGGCGAGGACGTCCGCCATCAGGGCGTCCGCCCCCGCATGAGTCAGGGTAAGCCGCTCGCGCTGGTCCCGTACCACCCGTGGCACGAGGGCGGCGAAGCTCGCATTGCGTTCCTGCAGGCGTCCATTGGCCGAGATGACGGCCGCCGGGAGGCCCAGCACCTCCAGGGCACCGACCGCGGCGCGCGCCCGCTCCAGCTTCAACCGGGCCGAGACGAGGGCCGAGCGTCCGAGATGCGGTCGCAAAGTGTCGAGGATTGAGGTCGCCTCCTGCGGGACCGGACCGTCCTTGTAGCGCCGCTCGATGCTGAAGATCAGCGTGTCGCCCGTGGTGAGCGGGCAGGCGGTGGCCGTCGCCCAACCGAGACCGCGCGGACGCAGGAACTGCTGGATCAGGACATCCTGCTCCAGTTCGGCTTCCGTGTAGACGTCCTTCTCGCGGATGAAGCCCGCATGGCGGGCGCCGAGAAGCTTCGCCGTGCGCTGGCCGGCGCTGCTCCAGCCCCCGGCGGCGAAATCGGCCATGACCTGATCGAGGGATTCGCTGTTGATCCAGCGATGAGATTCCAGATCGGCCGCGATCAGGACCGTTCCCTGCGCCCCGGCGATGGCAGCGAGTTTGTCGAGGACTGCGGGCCACAGTTCGGGAAGGATCGCCGCCTCGTAGATGAGGTCCGTCAGGGTCTCGAATTCACCCTGTCCCGAGGACTCCGGCACGGTTCGTGATCCACATCCGAAGGTTTCTGCTTCGTAAATACCTTGCAGGCAAAGCTTCGCGGCTCACAAGCGTATTCGGGGCAAAATCGCGTGATCTGCCCGTTGGATACGCAGAACGCACCGTGTTTCGATCCCTGTGGCTTCGGGGAGGTCTCGTCGGTTGATCCCTTCGTGTTAGGAGAAGGCGAGGACGGGGAACCTTCGGCCGATACGACCGGTCATGTCGATTCGGAGCGGGGGCGGGGAGTTTGGCGTGCGGCATTGGCGCGAAGGACCGGGTGACCGGCGAAACTATCACCACGGCAACCTCAAGGAGGCGCTGATCGAGGCGGCGCGCCGCTTCATCGCCGAGCGCGGCATCGGCGGCTTCACGCTGGTGGATGCAGCCCGCCTCGTCGGCGTCACGCCGGCGGCGCTCTACCGCCACTTCCGCGGTCGGGAAGCGCTGCTCGAGGAAGTCGCTGGTCGGGGCTTCGCCGACCTCGCCGAGCGTCTGGCCCGCGCCCTCACGGCCAAGGGCACGCCACTGGAGCGGTTCACCCGGATGGGCGAGGCCTATCTGGCCTTCGCCGAGGAGGAGCCCGGCTACTACGCGGCGATCTTCGAGACCCGCGGCCTCGCGGCCGCCGTGCCGAACGAGGTGGCGAGTCTCCGGCCGAGCCCGTTCGACCTTCTCGTCGAGGCGCTTCAGGCGACCTTCCCGGAGGGGTTCGGCGGCGTCGCGCCCCGTTTCATCGCCCTTGAGGTCTGGGCGCTGGCGCACGGGCTCGCGACCCTGTCCGCGTCCGGACATCTGCCGAGATCGGCCGGGATGCCGGACAAGTACGAATTGCTGCGCGCGGGCGTGCTCGCCCTCGTCCACGGCGCGGCGGCCGGCGGGCGGACGCGCGAACAGGCCTGACCGGTGGGGCCCCTTGAAAGCGCACCGCCCCGTCCGCAAGTAAATGTCGTTCACATTTACATTGGAGCCGTGAGCCGTGAGCTTCTCTTCCTCCCCCTTCACCACCGGGAAGGTCTGCCGTAGCGGCCCCTTCCCCAAGCGATCCCTCGAAATCGGCGCCATCGTGGTCGCCTTCGTCTACTGGTGGCCGCTGGCCGCCGCCTACATCGCCTGGAAAGTCGCGGGCTACCCTGCGCTGAGCGAGTTGCGTGGCCTCGCCGGTCGCGGCCTCTCGTGGAACGCGGGCGCCATGCGCTCGCGCTTCGCCGCGGCGTTCGAGGCCGCCAATGGCGGCAGCACCGGCAATCTCGCCTTCGACGACTACCGTCGTAGCGAGATCGAGCGGCTCGACGCTCAGCGCCGTGCCCTTCAGGAGGAGAGCCGCGCCTTCGCCGAGTTCGTCGAGGAGCTGAAGCGGGCCAAGGACCGCGAGCAGTTCGACGCCTTCATGCAGAAGCGCCGCAGCGCGGACACGACCCGCTCGGTCTGACCGGCAGATCCAGACACCCCTTCGACGCGAGGGCTTCCGGCTTCGGGCCGGGAGCCCTTTTTCGTGGGCGATGCCGAACCGAACACCCTCGCTCGCGCTGCCGCGATGCTCTAGAAATCCGGTCCCGGTCTTGCCTCGGTCTCCCCGCGCCCTGGATCAGACCTCGGCCGCTCCGTACCTCGGCCCTTTGGAGTTCCAGCGATGCAGGCAGCCGCCGCGACCGTCCGGGTGGTGGACCACCCCCTCGTCCAGCACAAGCTGACCCTGCTGCGCCAGCGCGAGCGTTCGACCAAGGGCTTCCGCCAGATCCTGAACGAGATCGGCATGCTGCTGGCCTACGAGGTCACGCGCGATCTGCCGCTGGAGACGGTGACGATCGAGACCCCGATCCAGTCGATGGAGGCGCCGCAGATCGCCGGCAAGAAGCTCGTCCTGGCGCCGATCCTGCGCGCCGGCGTCGGCTTCCTCGACGGCATGCTGTCCCTGGTGCCATCGGCCCGCGTGGCGCATGTGGGGCTCTACCGAGACCCCGAAACCCTGGAAGCGGTGGAATACTACTTCAAGGCGCCCTCCGATCTCGTCGACCGGACGGTCCTCGTCCTCGACCCCATGCTGGCGACCGCGAACTCGGCCGTGGCGGCGATCAACCTCCTGAAGCAGCGCGGCGCGCAGGACCTGCGCTTCGTCTGCCTGCTGGCAGCTCCGGAAGGGATCGCCCGGCTCCAGGCGGCCCACCCGGACGTGCCGGTCTGGACCGCGGCCATCGACAGCCATCTCAACGACCACGGCTATATCGTGCCGGGCCTCGGCGATGCCGGCGACCGGATGTACGGCACCCGCTAGCGGCGACGGCGGCCCGGCGCGACCTTGCCAAGAGCGGTCCGGGCGGCACATGACGGAGCTCCCAGGAGGAGATCCCGATGACAGCCAGCCTGCCCGAGACCATGCGACAGATCCGCTTCAACGGCGCCGGCGGCCCGGACGTGCTGGCCCTGGAGACGGTGCCGCTGCCGCAGCCCGGGTCCGGCCAAGTGCTGATCGAGGTCGTGGCCGCCGGCATCAACCGGCCGGACATCCAGCAGCGCGAGGGCAAGTACCCGCCGCCGAAGGGCGCCACCGAGATCCCCGGTCTCGAAGTCGCCGGCCGCATCGTCGGCCTCGGCGAGGGCGTCACCGGCGTTTCCATCGGCGACGAGGTCTGTGCCCTGGTCATCAGCGGCGGCTATGCCGAGTTCGCGGTCGCCGAGATCGGCCAGTGCCTGCCGAAGCCTTCGTCCCTGTCTCTGGTCGAGGCGGGCGGCCTGCCGGAGAACTACTTCACGGTCTACAGCACCGTGATCGAGCGTGGCCGCCTCGAGCCCGGCGAGACCTTCCTCGTCCATGGCGGATCGAGCGGTATCGGCTCGACCGCGATCCAGATCGCGAAGCACCACGGTGCCCGGGTGTTCGCCACCGCCGGTTCGGCGGAAAAGTGCGAGTTCTGTCGGGAGCTCGGTGCCGAGGCGGCGATCAACTACCGCGAGGCCGACTTCGTCGAGGAGGTGAAGCGCCTCACCGACGGCAACGGCGTCGACGTCATCCTGGATATGGTCGGCGCGCCCTACCTCGCCAAGAACCTCTCGGCCCTGGCGATCGAAGGCCGTCTCGTCCAGATCGCGTTCATGCAGGGCTACAAGGTCGATGCCTTCAGCATGACCCCGATCATGATGAAGCGCCTGACCTTCACGGGCGCGACGCTTCGCGCCCGCCCGAAGGCCGAGAAGGCCGCGATCGCCGAAGGCCTCGCCCGGGATGTCTGGCCGCTGCTCGAAGCCGGGACGATCCGGCCGGTGATCCACGCCACCTTCCCGCTGGAGGAGGCCCGTAAGGCGCATGAACTGATGGAATCGAGCGCCCATCTCGGCAAGATCATGCTGGTGACCGGCCGCTAGGTCGAACCTCGGCGGGAACTCCGCTCTCGACCGTCGCGTTTCCGACCCGAGCACGTATCACGAGCCGATTTCACGGAAATCGATGCTCGGGTCGAAACATCGGTCCTCTGGACCGTTCAAGCGAGGATCGCATGGCAGACAATCTCCACGGCCAGGACGCCCGTCAGGGCAAGCGCGGCAAGCCGGTGCTCTACGTTCTCGTGGCCAGCCTCGTGCTGCTCGCGATCGCCATCACCGGCCTTATGACCTGGCAGGGTGCGAATTCACCGAAGGACTACGCCAGCCAGAGCCAGGACGCTTCGCGCCAGGAAGTGACGGGGTCCGTGAAGGGCTCGTCGAACGCGACGTCGTCGTCGAACACCGGTTCGGTGCCGGCAGCGAACCCGGCCTATCCGAGCCCTGCCCAGCCGGCCGCGAACGGCAATAAGCAGTAAGTTTGACGATTGTCCGTGCCGGTCCGCCTCAGCGGGTCGGCACAGGCGTCTCACCGCGATAATCGTAGAAGCCGCGCTTGGACTTGCGTCCGAGCCAGCCGGCTTCGACGTATTTCACGAGAAGCGGACAGGGCCGGTACTTCGAATCGGCCAGTCCCTCGTAGAGCACCTGCATCACGGACAGGCAGGTATCGAGACCGATGAAGTCGGCCAGCTGCAGCGGCCCCATCGGGTGGTTCGCCCCGAGCTTCATCGCGGTGTCGATCGACTCCACCGAACCGACGCCCTCGTAGAGGGTGTAGATCGCCTCGTTGATCATCGGCAGCAGAATGCGGTTGACTATGAAGGCCGGAAAATCCTCCGACATCGTGGACGTCTTGCCGAGCTTGGCGATGAAAGCCTTGGCCGATTCGTAGGTCGGGTCTTCCGTCGCGATACCGCGGATCAGCTCCACGAGCTGCATCACCGGCACCGGATTCATGAAATGGATGCCGATGAAGCGCTCCGGCCGATCGGTCGACGCGGCGAGCCGCGTAATCGAGATCGACGAGGTGTTGGTGGCGATCAGGGCGTCGGGCTTCAGCGACGCGCAGAGCGTGCTGAAGATCTGCCGCTTGGTCGATTCGTCCTCGGTGGCCGCCTCGATCACGAGATCGCAGGGCGCGAGGTCGTCGAAGGTCTCCGCCGCCAAGATCCGGGAGACCGCGCTGCGGCGCTGATCGTCCGCGATGGTGCCCTTGGCCACCTGACGCGCGAGATTGCCGTCGACGGTGGCCAGACCGTTGTGGATGCGGTTCGGATCGCGGTCGTTCAGGCGGACGTCGAGGCCCGCCATCGCGCAGACATGCGCGATGCCGCTGCCCATCTGCCCGGCGCCGATGATGCCGACCGTCCTGATATCGATGCCCATCGTCTGCACTCGCACCCCTGGGGCGTCCCGCCGCCGCGGTCCGGGCCCCCCGCCCGGCCGCCGAGGGCGCCCGCCTCGCTTATAACGTTTCGCGGCGGCAGCGTCCTAGAGCATTTCCACGCTGGAAGGCCATCCGTACCGGTCAGCCGGTGCGCACGAAGCCCACACCGGCCGGACGTGCCTGTTCCGCCTCAGCCCTTCGCCTTGGCGATCTCGGACTGGAGCTCCGGAACGATCTGGAACAGGTCGCCCACGAGACCGTAATCCGCCACCTGGAAGATCGGAGCGTCCTCGTCCTTGTTGATGGCGACGATGACCTTCGAGTCCTTCATGCCGGCGAGGTGCTGGATCGCGCCCGAGATACCGACGGCGACGTAGAGCTCCGGGGCCACGACCTTTCCGGTCTGGCCGACCTGCCAGTCGTTGGGGGCGTAGCCCGCATCGACGGCGGCGCGGGAGGCGCCCACGGCGGCCCCGAGGCTGTCGGCCAGGGGCTCGATCAGCTCCTTGAACTTGTCCGACGAGCCGAGCGAACGGCCGCCGGAGACGATGATCTTGGCGGCGGCCAGCTCGGGGCGGTCGGACTTGGCGATCTCCTCGCCCTTGAAGCTCGATTTGCCCGAGGAGGCGGCGGCCTGGACGGACTCGATCGCGGCGGCCGCGCCGCCCTCGCCGGCGGGCTTGAAGGCCGCCATCCGGACGGTGATCACCTTCTTGCCGGCGCCGGCCTGCACCGTCTGGATCGCGTTGCCGGCGTAGATCGGGCGCTCGAAGGTGTCGGGGGAGACCACGCTGATGATGTCGGAGATCTGCGCCACGTCGAGGAGGGCGGCGACCCGCGGCAGCACGTTCTTGCCCGTGGTGGAGGCCGCCGCGACGATGTTGTCGTAGGACTCCGCCAGGGAGACGAGCAGCGCGGCGGTCGGCTCGGCCAGGAGGTGGTCGTAGGCGGCGTCCTCGGCCAGCAGCACCTTCTCGACCCCGTCGAGCTTGGCGGCGGCTTCGGCGGCGGGACGGCTGCCGGCGCCGGCCACGAGGGCGTGCACGGGCCCGCCCAGGGCGGCGGCGGCCGTCAGGGCCTTCAGGCTCGCGTCGCGGACCGCGCAGCTGTCGTGCTCGATGAGGAGTAGGGTGGCCATGATGTGCGAACCTTGAAATCGATAGCGGGAGGGTCCCGGACCCCGTCTCACCCGCCGCACCGGTGCGGCGGGTTCTTGAAGCCGTCGGCGGCGCGGAGTCTCAGAGGACCCCGGCCTCGCCCTTCAGCTTCTGCACGAGTTCGGCCGGGGACCCGACCTTGATGCCGGCCTTCCGCCCTGCGGGCTCCACGGTCTTCAGCACGGTGACCCGCGGGGTCACGTCGACGCCGAGGGCATCGGGGGCCAGCTCCTCGAGGGGCTTCTTCTTGGCCTTCATGATGTTGGGCAGCGAGGCGTAGCGCGGCTCATTGAGGCGCAGATCGGTGGTGACGATGGCCGGCAGGGTCAGAGTCACGGTCTGGAGGCCGCCGTCGATCTCGCGGGTGACGTCGATCGACCCCTCGCCGAACTCGACCTTGAACGCGAAGGTGCCCTGGGGCCAGTCGAGGAGGGCGGCCAGCATCTGGCCAGTCTGGTTCGAATCGTCGTCGATGGCCTGCTTGCCGAGGATGACGAGGCCGGGGGCCTCTTTCTCGACCAGAGCCTTGAGGATCTTGGCCACCGCCAGCGGTTCGACCACGCCGTCGGTCTTCACCAGGATCGCCCGGTCGGCACCCATGGCCAGCGCGGTGCGGAGGGTCTCCTGCGCCTGCTGCGGACCGACGGAGACGGCGACGATCTCCGTGACCTTGCCCTTCTCCTTCAGGCGAATCGCCTCTTCGACGGCGATCTCGTCGAAAGGATTCATCGACATCTTGACGTTGGCGAGATCCACGCCCGAACCGTCGGCCTTGACCCGGATCTTGACGTTGTAGTCGACGACCCGCTTGACGGGCACCAGAACCTTCATGGCGTTCACAATCCTCCGCGCGGATAATGTTCTTCGACCAGGCCGGCGCGGCGCGCAAAGGAACTCCGGGACAACCGGAGGTCCAGAACCCTGGTCATTGAGGCGGCGGACCGTAACGGCCTCATTTCCGCCTTGTCAACGCGCCCCACGGCCGCCCGCTCGAGCGAGGGTTGTCGAGGGGCGGTACGCGGCCTCACGGGCTCAGGGTCGCGGCCCGTTCGTATTCAAAATGCTGAAGCCTCAGCGGTTTTGACCCGGCACCCAGAGCACGTCGTCGGCGCCGTTGGCGTTGACGGTCCGGCTCGCCACGAACAGGAAGTCGGAGAGACGGTTCAGGTACTGCAACGCCTCCGGCGAGACGATTTCGCCCTCGGTCGCAGCCAGGGCGACGGCCAGCCGCTCGGCCCGGCGGCACACAGTCCGGGCGAGGTGGAGGGCGGCCGAGGCCGGCGACCCGCCGGGCAGCACGAAAGACTTCAGGGGCGCGAGGTCGGCGTTCAGCGCGTCGATGTCGCGCTCGACCCGCTGGACTTGCGCCGCGACGATCCGCAGAGGCTCGTATTTCGGCGGCTCGGCGCTTTCCGGCGTCGCGAGGTCGGCGCCGAGATCGAACAGGTCGTTCTGGATCGCGCCCAGCATCGCGTCCAGGCGCGGGTCGGCATGGAGCCGCACGAGGCCGATGCAGGCATTCGTCTCGTCGACGGTGCCATAGGTCTCGATCCGCAGATCCGCCTTGGAGCGCCGTTCGCCGCTCGCGAGGGCGGTCGACCCCTTGTCGCCGGTGCGGGTGTAGATGCGGTTGAGGGTGACCACGGTGGCGTCCGATCCTGAGCGGGGCTGGCGAGAGAGGCCTGCGGAAGCGGGAACCTAGCGCAGTTTGCCCCCGCTGGGAGTCGCTCAAATCTGAATGCGAAGGGCCGGCCCCGCAGCGGCGGAACCGGCCCTCACGTCTCATACAAGATGCGGGCGCAGCCGCCTCAGAAGGTGTAGCCGAGCTTGCCGCCGAAATTGGTCAGGCCGCGGTTGTTCGCGCAGAGGCCGGCATTCGACATGTGCTCGACGGTGGCCATGATGCTCCAGTGCTCGGTGAGCCGGAAGCCGAGGGCGGCCGCCTCACGGAACAGCGGGTTGCAGCCCAGCGTGTTGAACCCGGCCGGAGCCGTGGGCTTCGGACCGGTATAGCCGTTATGGGCGCCGGCGCCGAAGAAGCCCTCGAGGAAGACGATGTTGTTCAGGGTCTGCGGGAAGAGATCCACGGTCCAGGTCGCGCCGATATAGGCGTAGCTGGTGCGGCCGCCGAAGTTGTAGCTGCCGCCGACGGTGGCCCTGGGCACGAAGGCCTGCCAGAACGGATCGACGCTGACCAGCGGCTTGGAGAAGAGGATTTCGCCGTTGATGTTGCTGGTGTTGTGCTCGGCGCTGCCGGGGTCCTGCACGGCGCCGCCGATGCGGACCTCGGAGACGATGCTCAGGGGCTTCACCGGGCTGACATAGGCGGCCGGCGGCGCGGACGGGAAGTCGGCGGCCTGGACCGGCATGGCCGTGGCGAGCACGACGGCGGCAGCGGCGAGGCGAAGCGGGTGGGACTGCATCGGGATGGTTCCGGGTTGACCGAACGTGTCTAGCATGGCCGCTCGCGGCATCGGCAGGCGTCAGGGGCCTCGCGACAGCGATAGCTGTGCGGTGAGACCTCCTGGCCACACTCGCCGCTCTCACGAGCCGGTCGCACGCGCCGGCCATGGCCGCCTCTTCGGGCCGCTCAGGCTGCCGGCGCGGGCGCCATCGACCCGGTCCCGCCCTGCCGATGCCAGACCCACCACGCCAGGAACGCCACCGGCACGCCGATGAGGGAGGTCGCCACGAAGAACCAGGCGAAGCCCGTCGTCTCGATGACGAAGCCGGACGCGCCCGCCAGCAGGCTGCCGGGGAGGGCGCAGAGGGAGGTCAGGAGGGCGTACTGGCTCGCCGCATGTTCGGTCGCCACCAGGGTCGACATGAAGGTGATCAGCACGATCGACGCGACCGCATAGGCGAAGCTGTCGATGCTTACCGCGATGGCGAAGGTCCAGAAGGCGTTGCCGCCGTCGCCGCCATGCAGCGCCAGGTAGGCGAGGCTGAGATGCGAGGCCGAGCCGAAGACGGTGCCGGCGAGCAGGCTCGCCTTCATACCGATCCGCGGGACGACGTAGCCGGCCAGGACGGTGCCCGCCAGGGCGACGCCGAAGCCGAACAGCTTGGTCACCGTGGCGATGTCGGTGTTCGAATAGTGCAGGCTCTTGAACAGCGGCATCGCCATGGCACTGGCGACGTAGCCGGGCATCCGGAAGCCGGCCACCAGGAGCAGGATCGGGATCGCCAGGGGACCGAGGCGGCCGACGAGGTCCCGGATCGGGGCCACGATGGTCTCGACGAAGCCGGGACGGTCGTGGGGCGCGCTCCGGTCGGAATCCGGCTCGGGGGCGAGGAGGGCGGCGATCACGCCGGGCGCCATCGCGACCCCCATGCACAGGTAGGCCGCGCGCCAGCCATAGGCATCGGCGAGGTAGAGGGCGCCGGCCCCGGCCACGAGATTGCCGATGCGCCAGCCGATCTCGGCCCAGGACGACATCAGCGATTGGCGCTCGGCCGGCGCCACGGTGATGCGCCAGCCGTCGATGACCACGTCCTGGGTCGCCCCGGCGAAGCCGAGGGCGAGGGAGAACACGATGGTCCAGGCGAGCCAGTGCTCGGGATCACCGAAGGCGATGCCGGCGAGCGCCAGGATCACGCCGAGCTGCGAGACCAGGATCCAGCCCCGCCGCCGTCCGACCAGCCGGCTGACCAGGGGGGCGTCATAGCGGTCGAGGAAGGGCGCCCAGAGGAACTTGAACTTGTAGGCGAGGGTCAGCTCGCTCATCAGCCCCAGGATGCCGATCGGCACCTTGGCCTCGGACAGCCACGCCGACTGCGTGACGTAGACGAGGAGGAAGGGGATGCCCGAGCTGAAGCCCAGGCCCAGCATGGCCGCGGTACGCCGGTCGCGGATCGAACTCAGGAACGCGGCGGCGCCCATCGTAGCGGCGTCAGGCCGAACGCCACCAGACCACGCCCATAATGAAGATGATCGCCAGGAACTGCAGCAGCACGCGCAGGCGCATGAGCTTCTGCGAGAGGTTGGCGCTGCCCCCGCGCATCATGTTGAACAGGCCGAGGAACAGGACCACCGCCACCGCGACGCAGGCGAGGAGCACGAGGGAGTTGGAGGAGATCACGGCGTCAGGTCTCGTGGCTTTCGGGTCGGGGATCGTCGCCCCTCATATGGGCCCCTCTGGGGGAGGAGCCCAGGGGGCAGGGCGGGGCGTCAGTTGCGGCGCAGGAGACGCTCGAAATAGTCGAGCTCCTCGCGCGGGCGGTTCGGGTCGCCGAGCTTGCGCCGCAGCTCCTCCATGATGCGCCGGGTGCGCTGCACGGCGGATTCGTCCGCCGTCGGCACGCGGGCATTGCCGTTGGTCATGTCGCGGCCCTTGGTGGGTCGGCCGAGGGGATCGTCGTCGCGGTTGCCGGCCTGGCCCTGCTGGCTCGGCTTCTCGCCACCCTCGCCCTCGCCCTTCCCGTCGCCCTCACCCTCGCCCTCGGCCATCTCCTGCATCTGCTTCTGCATGCCCTCGGCGCCGCGCTTGAGGCCGTCCAGGGCACGGCCCTGGGCATCGACCGCATCGCCGTCCTTGCCCTGCCCGAGGGCGCCCTCGGCCTCGCGCATGGCTTCCTCGGCCTCCGACAGGCCGTCCTCGCCCTGCATGCCGAGGTCCTTCATGCGGCGCTGGAGGTCCTCCAGGCGCTCGCGGAGCGCCTGCTGGCGCTGACCGGCGCCGCCCTTCTGGCCGTCGCCTTTCTGGCCCTGCTGGCCCTGACCCTTCTGGCCCTCGCCCTGCTGACCTTGGCCCTGCTGACCTTGGCCCTGTTGTCCCGGCTGGCCCTTCTGGCCGTCGCCCTGCTGGCCGGGCTGGCCGCGCTGCGGGCGCTGGCCGCGCTGACCCTGCCCCTGCTGGCCGCGCTTGTCCTGGCCGTCCTTGTAGGTTTCGTCGCGCAGGTCCTGCTGCTCGCGGGAGAGCTTGTCGAGCTCGTCGGCCTGCTTGCTCATCTCCCGACTGTTCGGATCGGACTTGCCCCCCGGCTCCGCGGTCTGGAGGTTCTCGAGGGTCTCGCGGAGCTGGTCGAGGAGGCGCTGCGCCTCGGCGGTGTCGCCGCGCTTCATGGCCTCGGCCATGTCGTTGAGCATCTTGTTGAGGTCGTCCGGCGTCACCGTCTTGGCGTTCGGGTTCGGCTGGCTCTTCTCCGCCTGGGGCTTCGCATCCTTGCGCTGGCGCTCGGCCATGCCCTTCATGAACTTGTCGAGGGCCTGCTTCAGGTCCTCGGTCAGCTTCTTGATCTCCTCGTCGGGCGCGTTGCGCTCGATCGCCTGCTTGAGGTTGTCCTGGGCGGCACGGAGGCTCTTCTCGGCATCCGAGAGGTCACCGTCCTCGATCTTCAGGGCCATCTCCCAGAGCAGGTCGGCCACCTCCATCAGACCCTCGTCGCTCCGCGCGGCCTTGAGGCGCCGTGAGGCGGCCTTCAGCCCGAGGAAGATGCTGGCCTGCGGCGTGAAGGTGTCGGGCGCGATGAGGAGCGCGTCGAGGGCGGTCTGGACCCGGCCGCGGCTGTCGTCGGGCGCGGTGATCAGGCGGCGGCGTTCCTCGGCCAGGGCGCGCGCCAGGGGCTTGGTGAAGACCCGCGCCGGCAGCGTCACCTCGGCGGTGGGGGTACGCCCCTCCTGACCGGCCTCGTCCTTCACCATGAGCGACAGGCGCACGCGAGCGCCCGACCACGGATTGTCGGTGAGGTCGACCAGCGTCTTGGTGTCGTGCTCGCCGGTGGCATCCGCCGGCAGGGCCAGGGCGATCTTCGGCGGCGGGACGAGGGCGCGGGTGTTGGCCAGGGGCTCCACCAGCCCCTCGGCCGAGGCGATGCCGTAATCGTCCTTGGCGCGATAGGTCAGGTTGAAGGTCCCGCGGGCGTTCACCTCGAGGGCACCGATGCGTTCCACCTCGGGGGGCGTGTCGGGGATGGTCTCGACGAGAAGGTGCTGCGTCGTACCGCCCGCCGCGACCGTCAGGTCCGCGACGCCGCCGCTGAGCTGGAACCGGTCCTCGCGCAGGTCCGCGTGGGGCGGCTTGCCGGGCAGCGGCTTCAGGCCGGCATTCGGCGTCAGGACCGCCTCGCCCTGGCCGGCGATCCGGACGATCAGGGTCGAATTCACCGGCGCGCGCAGGCGCTGCTGCTCGCCGTTCATCGTCACCACCAGGGGCGGCAGACGGGTGTAGAGGGGCGGATCGATCCAGCCGTCGACCCGGAAGGTCGGCCCGGGCGGCGGCGGCGCCTGCCAGTCGAAGGCCCCGAGGATCCGGGAGCGCCACTCGGCCCCGGCCACGAACAGGCTCGCCACCGCGGCCACGATCAGCCCCGCCCGGAGCGCGAAGGGATCGCGCCGCGCCATGGCGGGGCGGGGCGGGGGCGGCGTCAACCCGGCCACCGCCTCGGCCGCGCGCGCCTGATGCACCGCCCACAGGGCACGGGTCGCCGGGTCGGCGGTGCCGACCGCGAGGGTGTCCTCGATGGAGGAGGCAGGGTTGTGGGACAAGGCCCCGCCCTTGGCGGCGGCGGCGCGGTCGATCCGCGCCAGGGCCTCGCGGCGGGTGTCGCGCCGCAGGCGGGCCAGCGGCAGGAGCGCGGCGACGAGCGCCAGGGTGAAAAGCAGGAGGCCGGCGACGCGGCCAAGGGGCGGCAGGTCGAGCCAGAGCCCGAGCCAGGACAGGGTCAGGAAGGCCAGGACCAGCCCGAGACCGCGCCACAGGATCGGCCAGGCCCGCTCCCAGAGGCCGGCCGCCTGAGAGCGGGCGACCAGTCGGTCGAGCCGCTGACGCAGCACCGGACCGCCGGTGCCCTGCGCGGGCCCGCTGCTCGTGGAGGTCGCCGGGTCGGCCTCGCCCATCGTGTCTGGCTCCTCGCGCGTCGCATCGGCGCCACGCCTCGCCGCAAGGCTAGCATGGTGAAGGCGCCACGCGACGGGGTCAAATCAGCCCAGGTCCAAATCAGCCCAGGCCCAAATCAGCCAAGGTCATCGGGTCGACCCGTCCGCGATCTGAACCCGCTGCCGCCCTCGCGTGTTGCCGCCTCACGTTCAGCGCGTTGGAAGGATGCCCGCCATGGTCGATGTGAAGCCCCTCGTCGATGCCCTTGTGCGGGCGCGCCGCGGCCGTCTCGCGGCCGGGGCGGCCCTGGGCGGGCTCGCCCTGGTGGCCGGCCTCGCCGCCCGGGCCCTGCGCGCGCCCGCCACGCCCGCAGGTACCGCGGCCCCGGCCGCCCCCGCCATCGACGAGGACGAGGCCCGGCTCATGCTCCGCGCCATGGTGGCGGCCACTCTGGCCGACGGGATGATCGACAAGGACGAGCGTCAGCGCCTCGACGCGGCGGTGCAAACCTCCGGCCTCGCCAGGGACGGTGCCGCCTGGCTGGAGGCGGAGATCGCCGATCCGGTCGACCTCGACGTCATCGCGGACGCGGTGGACACCCCCGAGCAGGCGACGCGCATCTACTCGGCGGTCCGCCTTTCCATCCTGGCGGACACGCTGCAGGAGCGCGAGTTTCTCAAGCGCCTCGCCGAGGCCCTCGACGTGCCGGGCGAGGCGGTCGAACGGATCGAGGGTGAACTCGCCGCCTGACGCTCAGCCCTGCGGGCTCAGCCAGTCCGGCATCCGGTCCAGGGCGATCAGGTCTTCGTAGCTCTGGCGCGGGCGCACGATGGCGGCCACGCTGCCGCGCACCAGCACCTCCGGCACGAGCAGGCGGGAATTGTAGGTGCCCGCCTGTACCGCCCCGTAGGCACCCGCGCTCATCACCGCGATCAGGTCGCCGGGGGCGACCTCCGGCATCTCGCGGCCGAGCGCCAGGTAGTCGCCGCTCTCGCAGACCGGCCCGACCACGTCGGCGACCATCCGGGGCGTCTCGGCGCCGGGCTCCTTCACCGGGCGAATCCCGTGATAGGCCTCGTACAGTGTCGGACGGATCAGGTCGTTCATCGCCGCGTCCACGATGACGAAGGTCCGGCCCTCGGTGCGCTTCACGTAGATCACGCGGGTGACCAGGATGCCGGCGTTGCCGGCGATCATCCGGCCGATCTCGAAGACCGGACGCAGGCCGAGCGGCGCGAAATGCGGACGTAGGATCGCCGACAGGGCCGCGGGCTCCGGCGGCGGGGCATTGTCGTCGCGGTAGGGGATGCCGAGGCCGCCGCCGAAATCGATGTGATGGAGGGGATGCCCCTCCGCCATCAGGTCGCGGGCCAGTCCGGCGAGCAGGCCGGCGGCGTGGTCGAAGGGCGCCAGATCGGTGATCTGGCTGCCGATATGCATGTCGACGCCGGAGATCGCGAGGCCCGGCAGTGTCGCCGCCTGGGCGTAGACGGCCCGGGCCCGGCTGATCGGAATGCCGAACTTGTTCTCGGACTTGCCGGTCGAGATCTTAGCGTGGGTGCCGGCATCGACGTCGGGATTGACCCGGATGGAGATCGAGGCCGTCAGGTTCAGGCTGGAGGCCACGGCGGAGAGCTGGGCCAGTTCCGGCTCGCTCTCGACGTTGAAGCAGAAGATGCCGGCCTTCAGGGCCGCGGCCATCTCGGCCTGGGTCTTGCCGACCCCGGAGAAGACGATGCGCTGCGGATCGACGCCCGCCGCCAATGCCCGGCGCAGCTCGCCCTCGGACACGATGTCCATGCCGGCCCCGAGGCGGGCCAGGGTGGCCAGCACGGCTTGGTTCGAGTTCGCCTTCATGGCGAAGCACACGAGGGCATCGTCCTCGCCGAAGGCCTGGGCGAAAACCGCGTAGTGCCGTTCCAGCGTGGCGGTGGCGTAGCAGTAGAACGGCGTTCCCACCGTCTCGGCGAGGGCCGTGAGGTCGACATCCTCGGCCTCGAGACGGCCGTCGCGATAGTGGAAGTGGTGCATCGGCCTGCCTGCGGGTATCCCGCCCGGGATTTCGGGGCCCGTGCGCGGCGCGTCCGGGCGGGCGCGCCCTCCCGCGCGAGGCTGGGGAAAGGGCTGTGGTGACCCGCTTCTACAGCAGCGGGTCGAGCAGGAAAGGCTCCTTGGGCACCACGTAGCCGCGCTTCGCGCCGCGCGTGGTCTTCACCGGCGCCTCGGCGCCCGAACCCGGTACCGCCAGGGTGTCGAGTTCGTCACCGGCGCGGACCGCATCCGGCTCCGGCGCAGCCGTCCCTCCGCCGAGGCCGACGCTCTGGGGCAACTCGCGCGGGCTCGCGACGCCGGGCAGGCCGGGGCGCGCCACGGAGCGGGCGGCGGCGGTACCGGGCGGCGGCTCGAGGGCGCCGCGCCGACCGCAGGCCGAGGCGGACAGCGCGATGAGGCCGATCGCGGCGATCGTCGGCAGGGAGCGGGCAGGGAGGAACATCAACGCATGCGGTCCGGGACGCGGAGGCGGTCAGCATAGCCGTTGCGGCCCGACGATGCGAGTGAAACGGCCACGCTGTCCCGCGCGGCGTCGGCTGGGCTTCAGCCCTTCTTCTTGCCGTCCGTCTTCTGGTAGACGTCGATGGCGCGACGGCAGTTCTCCGAGAGCTTGGTCCAGTTGGTCTGGAAGCACTTGTCGAGGGCCGGATCATCGGTGGCGAGATTGCCGCAATAGGTCAGGTAGTCGCCGGTGCAGTACTTCTTCAGGGTCTCGTTCCCGCGCTTCGTCTGGGGCGCGGTCGCGGCCCCTTGCGGCTGCGCCGCGGGCTGGGCGATCGCCGGCGCGATCGAGGCCGTGGCGGCGAGGAGGAAGGCAAGCGACGTGAGCTTAAGGGCCATAGGGGGCGCGGTCCGTCTCAAGAAACAGGGGAATGGGCGATCCGATGAAGCGCCGAGATGGTCGAAACATGGCGCGCGGATGGTCGCCGCGTGGTCAGGCCGCTTTCTACGCCGCGTTTTCCAATCCTTGCAACGTCCGCGGCGTTTTCCCGCGCACATGCCGCGCCGGGTTCGATCCGGGGACGGCGCTCAGTTGGAACGGGCCGGAATCGAGAAGGCCGAGGCGGGCGGGAGCCGGTCGCGCTGCATCAGGCTCTCGGCCACGTCGGTGATCCGGCGGCGCAGATCCGCGGCCTCGCCCTCGCGGCGCGCCATCACCTCGGCCAGGGCCTCCTCGGCCGCGATCAGGCTGGCCCGCAGGGTCTCGCGCTCGGCGACGAGGGCCGCGGTCAGGTCGGGGACCTCCGACCCGGCGGCGGCGGGAGTGCCGGCCGTTTCCGGCAGGACCCGGGCGGAGCGGGCGGCGAGGAGGTCGTCGAGCACCTCCTGGTGCGCCTGCTCCAGCACCTGCAGGGTGGCGAGGCCCAGCGCGGTATCCTGGCGCGCCGCCTCGAGGTCACGCTCCACGTCGCCGAGGGTGGCGCGGGTCGCGGCCAGGACGGCTTCGCGCTCGCTCAAGGTGGTGTCGCGGGCCTCGACTGTCCGCGTGAGGGCGGCGGCCTCCATGGTCCGGGCGCCGATGGCGGCGAGATCGGCATGGCGATGGGCCCGCACGGCCTCGACCTGACGCTCCAGCCGGCGCTGGGCCACGGCGAACTGCGCCCGCAGGTAGTCCTTCTCTGCGGTGACTTCGGAGATCGAGAGGGGCAGGCGTGCCTCGATGCGGCGCGCCGACAGCCGAGCGGCCCGGGCATTCACCGCCGGCAGAAGCAACAGCGCGCACAGGCTCGCAGCCAGGAAGCCGAGCGCGAAGATCATCACGGTTTCGATCACGCGGGAACGCTCGCTCAACACGCCGTGGACGGCAATGACGACGGACATGGCCGTCGACCCTTGCCGGTGTGTTTAGCCCATGTCCCCCCGTGATGGGCAAGACGCGCGGGGACACACCCCGGGCATGGTGCGAATCAGAACGGGTTCCAGGTCGGCTTGGCCGTGAACTTGAGATACCCGATATTGATGCCGAGCCGGGCGCCGACGCCGGTGCGGATCGGGACCACGACGATGTCGTCGGCGGTCACCGCCGTCATCCCGAAGCCGCCGACGAGATAGGCGGAGCCGTCGACGCCGCCGAAGCGGCGATAGAGGCCCGATACCGCCGGAAGGTTGTAGACCAGCATCATCGTGCGGTCGCCATCGCCGCCGACGTCGAAGCCGATGGAGGGACCCTGCCAGTAGACGCGGCGCTGCCCGGCATTGCGGGTGTAGAGCGTGCCCTCGCCGTAGCGCACGCCGCCCACGATGGCGCCGGAGGCTTCCTGGCCGAGGATGTAGCCGTTGGGCTCGCCCCAGCGCCGGGTGGCTTCCTCGACGAGCTGCGCCAGTCCGCGCGACATCGAGCCGAAGAAGCGATGTCCGTTGTCGACCAGCTCCTCGGGGCGGAACTTGCCGGGGGCGCCGTCGCTGACCGCGAGGGCGCGGGACGACACACCGAGGAGGAGGGCGCTCGCCAGGGCGCCGACCACGGCGCGCCGGGACGCGGGCTCTTGCGCTGGACGGGCGCGGACGGCCCGATGGTTCGACGTCATGCCTCGTCCCTCCTGTCTGCCGACACCCGCCCGCGGGCGCTATCGTCTTGCTAACCGAGACCGCGCTATGGACCGGGCTGTCATCCTAGAGACCGTTCCGGCCTGGGCCGGTGCGTCTCGATACGCGGCGATCATGATGCGAAACAAAGCAACATGTGGTTAACGCGCCGTCACCTGCTTCGCGGCGCCGCGGCCGCCGGGCTGCACGCCGTCGGCGCACGCGCCGCGACCCTGCCGCGCCTGCCCGGGGGACGGATCGCCCTCCAGGGGTTCGACGCCGTCAGCTACTTCGTCGACGGTCCGGAGCCGGGCCGACCCGCCTACGAGACCCTCTGGGACGGCCTGACCTGGCGTTTCGCACGGGCGGCGAACCGGGAGGCCTTCCGCGGCGATCCCGCCGCCTACGCGCCCCGCCTCGGCGGCTTCGATCCGATCGGGATCCTCGCCGGCCGCCTCGTGGACACCGACCCGCTGGTCTATGTGCGCCTGCCCGGCCCGGACGGAAGCGACCGGCTCTATCTCTGCCGCAGCGACGCGCACCGGCTCCGCCTCATTGCCGAGCCGCACCTCGGCGCGGAGGCGGAACTGCTCTGGCCGACGCTGAAGGATCAGATCGAGCGGAATTTCCCGGACTGAGGACAGCCGGCTATCAGAGCAGGCGTCCTTCCTGCGTCGCGTGCCGGTCGGCGGAGCGCGTCGGCGGGCTGCGCTCGGGCAGCACGAGGTTGACCGCGTAACTCGCGTCGCCGAGGGCGGCGAAGGGGCCGTTGCGGTAGTTACGGGTATAGTGACCGTAGGTCATCGGCCGGCCGGCCGGCGCCACGACGCAGCCGCCGGCGACGGTGAGGATATGGTCACCGGCCGCCGTATCCCATTCCATGGTCGGGCCGCAGCGGACGTAGATGTCGGCCTCGCCGGCGGCGATGAGGCAGAACTTCAGGGCGGAGGCCGCCGAGCGGGTCGCCCCGACCCGGAGGGCACCGAGGCAGGCCTCGGTCTCGGTGTCGCCGTGCCGGTTGCTGCACAGGGCCACCAGCCCCTGGTCCGGCCGCGGGCGCACCGCGATCGGCAGGCGCGCGCCGAGATGCCCGTCCCGGATCTCCGCTTCGTAGGCTTGCCCGCCCGCGCCCCAGACCCGCCCGAGGCCGGGTGCGGCCAGGGCGGCCGCGATCGGGCGGTCACCCGCGATCAGGCCGATATTGACGCTGTATTCGACGTTGCCGGCGAGGAAGTCCCGGGTGCCGTCGAGGGGATCGACCAGGAAGAACAGGGGTGCCGGCGGCTGGTCGTAGGACGATTCCTCCGCGATCACCGGAATGCCCGGCCAGTGCCGGGCGAGCTCCGTGAGGATGAAGTCCTCGGACTCCGCATCCGCCTGGCTCGCCGGCGAGCCGTCGGGCTTGAGCACGTGCGGGCAGTCGCCCCCGTGGTGCCGCTTCAGGATTTCGCCTGCCCGGCAGGCAATTTCCATCAGGGTCGCCGCAATACGGTCGCGCGTCGGCGCATCGATCGACATGATAAGCGCCATGATGCCCGCGCCACCGGCCCTTGTCGACCCGGATCGCGATCGGCCCGGGTGCTTTTCAAAGCTTCCGGCGCCGTCTATCGGTGCCGTTCACGACCGGACGCGGCCCCGAAACGCCTGCGCGGAGCGCACCATGACCCCCCTGAATCTCGACGCCCTCGATCTGTCCGCCCTCCTGTGCTCACGGGTCTGCCACGACGTGATCAGCCCCGTCGGCGCGATCGTGAACGGACTGGAGGTCCTCGAGGACGAGAGCGACACCTCCATGCGGGAATTCGCCCTGGAGCTGATCGCCAAGAGCGCGCGCCAGGCTTCGGCCCGCCTGCAATTCGCCCGCATCGCCTTCGGCGCCGCCGGTTCGGCGGGAGCCTCCATCGACCTCGCCGATGCCGAGAAGGTGTCACGCGGGATGTTCGCCGACGACAAGACGCAGCTCGCCTGGCGTGCGCCCCAGGCGCTCTACCCGAAGAACAAGGTCAAGCTGCTGCTCAACCTGGTGATGATCGCCCAGAGCGCGATCCCGCGCGGCGGGCTCATCGACGTGGTGGTGCAGGGCGACGGCGAGGCCCCGACCCTGGTGCTCAAGAGCAAGGGCTCGCATGCCCGGATTCCGGCCCATGTGGAGGAGATGATCGCCGGCACCCCCGAGAACGGCACCGTCGATGCCCACGGCATCCTGCCGTTCTACGCCGGCCTCGTCGCCCGCGCCGCGGCGATGGATGTGCGCTTCGCGATCGAGGGCGATACCGTGACGATCACGGCCACGCCCACCGCCGCCGCGATGCCCGAGGCACCAGCCGCCGCACCCGCCGCGCCGGAGGCGGATCGCCCATCGGATTCCGAGCCGCCGGAGACCGCGCTGGCCTGACGCGGGCCGCGTTTCGGCCCTTCGACGGGAGATCGTCAAATATTGTGGCGATCTCCGGCTTTATCGTCCGTGGTGAAACCCTTCCCTAACCGGTTAGGGGGCAAGGTCGGTCCTGCACAGACTGTAGTGCGCGTATGGACTGAGTAACCCTCATGGACGACTTGTTGCGTGAGTTCCTGACCGAGAGTGCCGAGCACCTCGACACGGTCGATGCCGAACTCGTCCGGTTCGAACAGGATCCGAACAATCAGACGATCCTGCGGAATATCTTCCGCCTCGTCCATACCATCAAGGGCACCTGCGGGTTCCTCGGCCTTCCGCGCCTCGAGGCCCTGGCCCACGCCGCCGAGACCCTGATGGGCCAGTTCCGCGACGGCATGCCGGTCACAGGCCCCGCGGTCAGCCTCATCCTCGTCACCCTCGACCGCCTCAAGGCGATCCTAGGCGATCTCGAGGCCACCGGCTCCGAGCCGGCGGGCAGCGACGACGACCTGATCGGCGCGCTGGAGGAGATGGCCTCCGCCCCGATCGCACCCGCCGCCCCCGCGCCCGTCGCGGAGATCAAGCTGCCCGACCCGGTGGTGCGCGAGCTCAAGCCCGGCGAGGTGAGCCTCGAGGATCTCGAGCGCGCCTTCATGGAGGCCGAGGGTCCCGATCCGTTCGACGTCGCCGTCGCCCCCGCGCCGGAACCGGTCGCCGTAGCCCCCGAGCCGGTGCGCGAGGCGCCCGCCCCGATGCCCGCGAAGGCCGCCGAGGCGCCCGCGAAATCCGCCGACGCGCCCGCCACCTCCGACGGCGAGGGCGGCATCGCGAAGGTCCAGACCATCCGCGTGAACGTCGACACCCTCGAACACCTCATGACGATGGTGTCCGAGCTGGTGCTGACCCGCAACCAGCTCCTCGAGATCGCCCGCCGGCACGACGACTCGACCTACAAGGTTCCGCTCCAGCGCCTCAGCCACGTGACGGCCGAGCTGCAGGAAGGCGTCATGAAGACGCGCATGCAGCCCATCGGCAACGCCTGGCAGAAGCTGCCCCGCGTGGTGCGCGACCTGTCGTCGGAACTCGGCAAGCAGATCGAGCTCGTGATGAGCGGGGCCGAGACCGAGCTCGACCGCCAGGTCCTCGAGGTCATCAAGGACCCGCTGACCCACATGGTGCGCAACTCGGCCGATCACGGCATCGAGTCGGCCGCCGACCGCAAGGCATCGGGCAAGCCGCTGCGCGGCACCATCCGCCTCTCCGCCTATCACGAGGGCGGCACGATCACGATCGAGATCGCCGACGACGGCAAGGGCCTCGATCTGGCCGCCATCCGCCGCAAGGCCGTGGAGCGCAAGATCGCCAGCCAGGCCGAGGTCGAGCGGATGACCGACGCCCAGGTGGCGAAGTTCATCTTCCATCCGGGCTTCTCGACCGCCGCCGCCATCACCTCGGTCTCCGGCCGCGGCGTCGGCATGGACGTAGTGAAAACGAATATCGAGCTCATCGGCGGTGTCATCGACATCAACACGCAGCTCGGCCGCGGCACCACCTTCACCATCAAGATCCCGCTCACCCTGGCGATCATCGCCGCCCTCATCGTCAAGGCGGGTGAGCAGCGCTTCGCGGTGCCGCAGGTGGCGGTGCTCGAGCTGGTGCGGGTCGACAAGGCGACGGCCCAGAAGGTGGAGCGCATCAACGGCTCCCCGGTGCTGCGCCTGCGCGAGCGCCTCCTGCCGATCGTCACCCTGACGGGCGTGCTCGGCCAGGACCAGGCCGCCGACGCCGTGGATTCCGGCTTCGTGGTGGTCGCGCAGGTCGGGCGCCAGCGCTTCGGCATCCTCGTCGACGAGGTCTTCCACACGGAGGAGATCGTCGTGAAGCCGATGTCCTCCAAGCTGCGCCACCTGCCGCTCTTCGCCGGCAACACCATCCTGGGCGACGGCGCCGTGGTGCTGATCGTCGATCCGAACGGCATCGCGCAGCAGGTCAGCCAGGGCTCGCAGTCCGGCGCCATTCCGGTCGAGGCCGAGGTCGAGGAGATCGAGGCCGCCGACGCCAAGGCGACGCTCCTGGTCTTCAAGGGCGGCGCGGGCAGCTACAAGGCGGTGCCGCTCTCCCTGGTCACCCGCCTGGAAGAGATCGAATCGGCCAAGGTCGAGTGGGTCGGCGGTCGTCCGCTGATCCAGTACCGTGGCCGCCTGATGCCGCTGGTCCCGGCCGATCCGTCGATCGAGATCCGCACCTCCGGCACCCAGGCCCTGGTGGTCTTCTCCGACGGCGAGCGCGCCATGGGCCTCGTGGTCGACGAGATCGTCGACATCGTCGAGGAGCGCCTCGACGTGGAGATCTCCGCCGACCGCTCGGACCTCATCGGCTCGGCCGTCCTGCGGGGCCGTGCCACCGAGATCATCAACATCGCCCATTTCCTGCCGCTTGCCTACGACGACTGGGCGCGCGGCCCGAAGAAGGCGGTCAAGCGCAGCTCGACGCTCCTTCTCGTCGACGACTCCGCTTTCTTCCGCGAGATGCTGAGCCCGGTCCTCAAGGCCGCCGGCTACAGCGTGGTCACTGCGGCCAGCGCCGACGAGGCGGTGGCGACCCTGCTTTCCAACGGCCGGATCGACGTAGTGGTGTGCGACCTCGAGATGCCGGGCCGCAACGGCTTCGACCTCGTGGGCGCCATGCGCAAGGTCGAGGGCCGCGTCGCCGGGCTCCCGGTCATCGGCCTCTCCGGCACCATCGGGGCCGAGGCCATCGAGCGGGCGCGGACGCTCGGCATCGCCGACCTCGTGGCGAAGTTCGACCGCAGCGGCCTGATCTCGGCTCTCGCCGAGCTCGACGTCGCCAGCCTCGCCGCCGCCGCCTGACCGGCCCGCCCCCTTTCGGAGTCCCAGCCCATGATGCAGGCCGCCAACACCAACGCCGCGGAAACCGTCGGCACCCACGACTTCGTCACCGTCTTCGTCGGCGAGACCATGTTCGGTCTGGCCATCGACCGGGTCCACGACGTCTTCATCCCGGCCGGCGTCACGCCGGTGCCGCTCGCCCCGCCGGAGATCGTCGGGCTCCTGAACCTGCGCGGCCGGGTCGTCACCGCCCTGTGCCTGCGTCGGCGCCTCAGCATGGCGCCCCGCACGGGGGACGGTGCCCAGATGGCGATCGGCCTGGAGCAGGGCGGTGAGACCTTCGCGCTCATCGTCGACGGTGTCGGCGAGGTGCTCAAGCTCGGCGCCGAGACCCACGAGCCGGTGCCGATCAACCTCGATGCCCGCTGGCGCGACCTCACCCTCGGCGTCCATCGCCTCGACGGCCGCCTCCTCGTCATCCTCGACGTCGATGCGCTCCTCGCCTTCGGGACGAACGCCCGCACCGCCGGCGCGGCCTGAGCCCCATCGCAAGGAGAAGGGACCGATGAAAACCTGCCTCATCGTCGACGACTCCGCCGTCATCCGGAAGGTGGCGCGCCGCATCTTCGAGACCATGAACTTCGAGGTCGGCGAGGCCGAGGACGGCGAGAAGGCCCTCAGCGCCTGCGGCAAGACCATGCCGGACGCCATCCTGCTCGACTGGAACATGCCGACCATGGACGGCTACGACTTCCTGCGCGCCCTGCGCAAGACGCCGGGCGGCGAGAAGCCCAAGGTCCTGTTCTGCACCACGGAGAACGACGTCGGCGCCATCGCGCGGGCGCTGCACGCCGGGGCCGACGAGTACATCATGAAACCCTTCGACCGGGACATCGTCACGGCGAAGCTCGCGCAGGTCGGCTTCGCCACCGAAGCCGACGCGGCCTGACGCGGACCTGGACCGGGCATCCCGCCCCGTCCGGGGCCAGCACCTCCCCTGACCGTTCCTCCGGGTCGCTCACAGCGTGAAAGTTATGATGGCCGCCACCGCCCCGACCTTCGCGTCGACCCATGCCGCGCCACCGCCGCTCGCCGGGCAGCGCGTCCGGGTCCTGATCGCAGACGATTCGGCGGTGGTGCGCGGGCTGGTCGCCCGCTGGATCGGCGAGGCCGGCTACGAGGTCGTCGCCACGGCGGCCAACGGCCGGATCGCCCTGGAGGCGATGTCGCGCCACGACCCCGACGTCATCCTCCTCGACATCGACATGCCGGAACTCGACGGCACGCAGGCCCTGCCGCTGCTGCTCGCCAAGAGCCCCGGCGTGCAGGTCATCATGATGTCGACCCTGACCACCCGCAACGCCGACATCTCCCTGCGCTGCCTGGCCCTCGGCGCCGTCGACTACATTCCGAAGCCCGAGAGCAACCGCGGCGTCACCACCTCGGACGCCTTCCGCACCGACCTGATCGAGCGGGTGCGCCTGTTCGGCTCCGCCCGGGCGCGCAAGCGCGGCGCCTCCGGGGCGCCGATCCCCGTCTCCCCCGGAGCGCCCGCTCCCGCGCCGGTCTCGGCCCTGCGTCCGACTGCGCCCCTGGTGCTGCGGCCGAAAGCGCGCACCGGCGTCGCGCCCCGCGTCCTGCTCATCGGCGCCTCCACCGGCGGCCCCCGTGCGGTGGGCGAGGTCCTGGAGAAGATCGGCAGCGCCACGCTTCGCCAGTTCCCGGTCCTCATCGTCCAGCACATGCCGCCGGTCTTCACCGCCGTGTTCGCCGAGCATCTCGGCGTCCGCACCGGCCTGCCGGCTGCCGAGGGCAAGGCCGACGAGCGCCTGCAGCCGGGCCGGATCTACGTGGCCCCGGGTGGCCGCCACATGGGCCTCGGCGGAAGCCGCCAGGACGTGACGATCCGCCTGCACGACGGTCCGGTGGTGAATTTCTGCCGTCCTGCCGTCGACGTGCTGTTCCAGGATGCCGCCGCGATCTTCGGCGCCGCTTCCCTGGCGGTCGTCCTCACCGGCATGGGCTCGGACGGGACGGGGGGCGCCCGCGCCCTGACAGAGGCCGGGGCGGCGGTGCTCGCCCAGGACGAGGCGACGAGCACCGTCTGGGGCATGCCCGGCAGCATCGCCAAGGCGGGGCTCGCCCAGGCGATCCTGCCGCTCGGCGAGATCGGCCCGGCATTGCGCAATCTTCTGACGGGGCAGGGCGCATGACCGACGTCGAATTCGATTTCCTGCGCGCCTACCTCAAGACCCGCTCCGGCCTCGCCCTCAGCGGCGAGAAGCGCTACCTCGTGGAGAGCCGCCTCGGCCCGATCTGCCGGCGCTTCGCCCTCGCCGATCTCGGGGCGCTGGTGACCGCCCTGAAGGGTGGCCGCGACCTCGCCATGGAGCGGGCGGTGGTCGAGGCCATGACGACGAACGAGACCTTCTTCTTCCGCGACCGCACGCCGTTCGACCTGTTCCGCGACGTGCTGCTCCCGGAGGCCATGGCCCGCCGGGCCGCCCAGCGCCGCCTGCGCATCTGGTGCGCCGCCGCCTCCACCGGCCAGGAACCCTATTCCCTGGCGATGATGCTGCAGGACGCCGCCCCGCGCCTCGCCGGCTGGACCGTCGACATCATCGGCACCGACCTCTCGACCGAGGTGCTGGAGAAGGCCAAGGCCGGCCTCTACAGCCACTTCGAGGTCCAGCGCGGCCTGCCGGTGCAGTCGCTCATCAAGCACTTCGAGCAGGTCGGCGAGCAGTGGCGCATCTCCGCCAGCCTGCGGCAGATGGTGGATTACCGCCCGCTGAACCTGCTGCAGCCGTTCGATTCGCTCGGCACGTTTGACATCATCTACTGCCGCAACGTGCTGATCTATTTCGATGCGCCGACCAAGGGCGACGTGCTGGCCCGCCTCAGCAGCAGCCTCGCGGCGGACGGTGCGCTGCTCCTGGGCGCCGCCGAGACCGTGATCGGCCTGACCGAGAAGCTCGTCCCGAACGCCAAGCACCGGGGCCTGTACAATCAGGCCGGCGCGTCCCTCGCGCCGCAGCCCCGGCCGCTGCCGGTGCTCAATCCGGCCGCCGCCGCGATCGCCCCGGCGGCCGTCGCCCCGGCGATGCGCCGGGTGGTCGGCCTCTGAGCGGCACCCGGACGATCCTTCCGACGGCGCGTGGCGCGGGCGCAAGCCCGCGCCATTTTCTTTGGACTTTCCCCGCCGGGCGGGGGAGGGGCCATCGGCGCGGGGCCGCCGCGCGATCCCGTACCAACAAAAAAGGCCCCGCTCGCGCGGGGCCGTTTCGTCGTCCGACCGGTGGTTCAGACGGCGATCCGCTCTTCGCCCTCGTTGGGCTCGCGCAGCACGTAGCCGCGACCCCAGACGGTCTCGATGTAGTTCTTGCCCGACGAAGCGTTGGCGAGCTTCTTGCGCAGCTTGCAGATGAAGACGTCGATGATCTTCAGCTCGGGCTCGTCCATGCCGCCGTAGAGATGGTTCAGGAACATCTCCTTGGTCAGCGTCGTGCCCTTCCGCAGCGAGAGGAGCTCCAGCATCTGGTACTCCTTACCGGTCAGGTGCACGCGGCTGCCGGAGACCTCGACGGTCTTCTGATCGAGGTTCACGATCAGGTCGCCCGTGGTGATCACCGACTGGGCGTGACCCTTCGAGCGGCGGACGATCGCGTGGATGCGGGCGACGAGCTCGTCCTTGTGGAAGGGCTTGGTGAGGTAGTCGTCGGCGCCGAAGCCGAGGCCCTTCACCTTGTCCTCGATGCCGGCCATGCCGGAGAGGATCAGGATCGGGGTCTTCACCTTGGCGACGCGGAGATTCCGCAGCACCTCGTAGCCCGACATGTCGGGCAGGTTCAGGTCGAGCAGGATGATGTCGTAATCATACAGCTTGCCGAGATCGATCCCCTCCTCACCGAGGTCAGTGGTGTAGGTGTTGAAGCTCTCGGACTTGAGCATCAGCTCGATGCTCTGCGCGGTCGCGCTGTCGTCCTCGATCAGAAGTACCCGCATCGTCGGTCCCCAGCCCAGCCGGCCGTGTGCAGCGTACGGGCAAGCCCCCGCCGTTCGTTCGCCACCGGCCCGTGGCGAACGCTCATTCGTCAATGACGTGAAACGCTATTCGTTAATCGTTAACAAACCCTGT
This sequence comes from Methylobacterium sp. BI1, assembly GCF_056680125.1. Lineage (NCBI taxonomy): Bacteria > Pseudomonadati > Pseudomonadota > Alphaproteobacteria > Hyphomicrobiales > Methylobacteriaceae > Methylobacterium > Methylobacterium sp. BI1. The sequence goes on from NZ_CM155267.1 coordinate 1,744,100, forward strand.
TTCACGGACGCAAGCACCCAATTGGATCTGGTGTCCGGCCACGCTTCGAACCGTTGACGGTCTGTTCTCGTCCGACCGTCCCCGGGCCCGATGCGAAACCTTCGCATATCCCCGCAAGTCCCTTGTCCGCTTGGACTAGTTGCGCGCTGTCTCTTCGGAACCACGACACCGGAATGTCGTCCACCGAACAGAAATTTTTTACGTCCCGGCGTGAACCGGCGGCGCGCTACAAGCCCGATGCACACAGTGTTAAGGAGGGAGGTAAACGAATGGTTGAGAGACGCGCCGATGACCGATCGCGACCCTAGCGTCGGACGCTTGCGCCTGGCTGATGCGCGCGGCGCCCTCGCGGGAATCCAGGTGCTGGAGACCTATGGCAGGGTCGTGGCGATTCGCGGCCTGCTGATCGAGGTGGCGGGTCCGGTGGCAGCCATGCGGCTCGGCGGACGCCTCGACATCGCGGTGGAGAACGGCCTCGGCGCCGTGCCCTGCGAGATCATCGGTTTTCAGGGCGACCGCGCGCTGGCGATGCCCTTCGGCTCACTGGAGGGGGTCCGGCGCGGCTGTCCGGCCCTGGTGCGCGACGAGGCCGCCGGCGCGGTGCGTCCCTCCGCCGCCTGGCTCGGCCGGACCATCGACGCCCTCGGCCGGCCCATCGACGGCCTCGGGCCGCTGCCCCCCGGCCCGGCAATCTACCCCCTGCGGGCCGACCCGCCCCCGGCCCATGCCCGGCAGCGGGTCGGGCCGCCCCTCGACCTCGGCATCCGCTGCATCAACACGTTCCTGACGATGTGCGCCGGCCAACGCATGGGCATCTTCGCCGGCTCCGGCGTCGGTAAGTCGGTGCTTCTCTCGATGCTCGCCCGCTACACCGCCGCCGACGTGGCGGTGATCGGCCTCGTGGGCGAGCGCGGCCGCGAGGTGCAGGAGTTCCTCCAGGACGATCTCGGCGCCGCCGGCCTCGCCCGCTCGGTGGTGGTGGTGGCCACCTCCGACGAGCCGGCCCTGATGCGCCGCAACGCCGCCTACGTCACCCTGGCGATGGCCGAGTATTTTCGCGATCAGGGCGCGCAGGTCCTGTGCATGATCGATTCGATCACCCGCTTCGCCATGGCCCAGCGCGACATCGGCCTCGCCGCCGGCGAACCGCCCACCGCCAAGGGCTACACCCCGACCGTGTTCAGCGAGTTGCCGCGGCTGCTCGAGCGGGCCGGCCCCGGGACGGGACAGGGGGCGATCTCCGGCCTGTTCACCGTCCTCGTCGAGGGCGACGACCACAACGAGCCCGTGGCCGACGCGGTCCGGGGCATCCTCGACGGGCACATCGTGATGGAGCGCGGCATCGCCGAGCGCGGGCGCTACCCGGCGATCAACGTCCTGCGCTCAGTCTCCCGCACCATGCCCCGGGCCTGCGACCCCGCGCACCTGCCGACGGTGCGCCGGGCCCGGCGCCTGCTCTCCACCTACGCCGACATGGAGGAGCTGATCCGTCTCGGCGCTTATCGCGCCGGCGCCTCCCCGGAAGTGGACGAGGCGATCGCGCTGATGCCCGAAATGGAGGCTTTTCTGGGTCAGGGTAAGGAAGAAGCAACTTCGATCGGCGAGGGTTACCGTCGCCTGGCAGAGATCGTCGGCGCTCCCTGAGGGGACGCCCCGGCTCCATCTCCCGATGCCGGGCCCGGGGCGCGGCCAGTCGCGCACCGGCGAGCCGTGCGTTGCGTGGAGTGAACCCGCCCATGAAATCCCGTGACACGTTGATCCGGCTGCGACGCTTCCAGGTCGACGAGAAGCGTCGGCGCGTGACGCAGATCGAGATGATGAAGGCGGACTTCACCCGCATGGCGATGGAGCTCGATCGCGAGGTCGCCCATGAGGAGAGCCGCGCCGGCATCACCGATCCGGCCCATTTCGCCTACCCGACCTATGCCCGCGCCGCCGCGACCCGCCGGGACAACATGCGCCAGTCCGCAGCCGCTCTCGAGGGGCAGCTGGCCGAGGCCAAGGCCGAGCTCGGCGAGGCCTTCGAGGACCTGAAGAAGATCGAGATCCTGGACGACCGCGAGCGCACCGCCGAGCGGGTCGCCGAAGCGGCCCGCGACCAGGCCGCCATGGACGGGATCGGCCTCTCGCGCATCCGCGCCTGACCCCGGGGCGGCGTGCCGGCCTCCCCAGGGCGGCCGGCACGAAACCGTCATGATCCCATGGGAAGAGGTGGCCCTGCCGGGGCCGCGCGGAACCTTGCTTGCGATGCGGCGCATCGTCGTGCAGGGAAGGCCCGAACAGGGGCGTGTCCGGACCACCATGAAGAAGATCAGCGATTTCATCTGGCCGATCATCGGCCTCGCGGCGGTGATCGGTTCGGGCTACCTGCTCTACAAGGAGTTGGCCGGCATCTCGATGGCGGAGATCAAGGGCAGTTTCGCCGCGATCCCCGTCCACCGCTTCCTCCTCGCCGCGCTCTCGACCCTCGTCGCCTACGCGGCGCTCGCCTGGTACGACCGGATCGCGCTGCTGCATCTCGGCGTGCGCCACATCTCCTGGTTCTTCGTCTCGGTCTGCTCCTTCACGACCTACGCGCTCTCCCACAACATCGGCGCCTCGGTGTTCTCGGGCGCCGTGGTCCGCTACCGCGCCTACACGGCCAAGGGCCTCTCCGCGGCCCAGGTCGCGGTGCTGGTCGCCCTCTGCTCCTTCACCTTCGGCCTCGGCACGATCCTGCTCGGCGGCTTCGTGCTCACGGTCCTGCCCGACACGCTGACGCGCCTCAACGGCTACCTGCCGGCGATCCTGACGGACCCCGCCACCGCCCGCATCCTCGGCGCCGGGCTCCTGGCCTTCGTCGCCCTCTACGTCGCCGGCTCGCTGCTGCACCTGAAGCCGCTGACGATCCGCAAGTTCAAGCTCGAATATCCCCGCCCGCGCATCATGGGCCGCCAGCTCATCGCCGCTCCGCTGGAGCTGCTGGGCGCCGCCGGGATCATCTACTTCGCCCTGCCGGAGGCCGGGAACCCGGGCTTCCTCGTGGTGCTCGCGGTGTTCCTCGCCTCGTTCTCGGCGGCCCTGGTCTCGAACGCGCCCGGCGGCCTCGGGGTGTTCGAGCTGGTCTTCGTGGTGGCGATGCCCGACATCGCCCGGCCGTCGGTCATCGCCGCGCTGCTCGTCTTCCGCCTGTTCTACTTCTGGCTCCCGTTCCTGATCTCGGTGGTGGTCGTCCTCCTCTACGAGCGCAACCGCCTCGCCTCGGCCCTGCGGGACAAGCCGCACGATGCGGCCGCCCCGGAGGCGCCGTTGACCGCCCCCGGCCTCGACGCCCATGCCCTCGAGCGCCGCATGGAGAAGAAGCCGGTCTGATCCGTTCGCCGCCGCGAACCGCGAAGCCGGGCCAGGGCCTGCCACCGCGTCCCGTCCGGGTTCGCGAGGGCAGGCCCTTCCGGTTTCAGGCCCCTCGCTCACCTGCGAATTCTTCTGCCTCGGGTCGTATCTTGTGCCGGGGAGGCCGCGAAGGGGACCGGGAAAGGTTCCCCGAACGAGAGGAAGAGGATCGGGCCGCTGGTCCGCACGATCCCGGGCCGAGAGTTGTAGGCTGGATCAGACCGAACCGACGGTCCGGAGCCGGGCGCGGGGATGGATTTCCGCCTGGCTCATCACGGGGGTCTCGCGCCGGAAACGCTCGATGATCGAGCGCACGAAGGGGCGAGCCTGAACGGAGGTCACGAGCACGGGCATCTCGCCCATGCGGGCGGCGGTCTCGAAGCGGTCGCGCACCGTGTTGACGAAATCCGAGAGCTTCGAGGGCTGCATCGCCAGGTAGCGCTCGTCGCGCTCGCCCGCGATTGATTCGAGGAAGGCCTGCTCCCAAGCCGGCGACAGGGTGATGATCGGCAGCATGCCGTCCGGCCCCTGGTACTGGGCACAGATCTGCCGGCCGAGCCGGGCGCGGACGTGCTCGACGATGTCGCGCGGGTTCTTCACGTGGCCGGCGACCTCGGCGATGCCCTCGATGATCGCCCCGAGATCGCGGATCGAGACCCGCTCGGCCAGCAGGAATTGCAGCACGCGCTGGATGCCGGTGGTGCCGATCTGGCTCGGCATCACCTCCTTGAGGAGCTCGGCATGCTCCTTGGAGACCTCGCGCAGGAGCTTCTGGACCTCGACATGGTTCAGGAGTTCGGAGACGTGCGCCTTGATAATCTCAGTGAGGTGGGTGGAGACCACCGTGGCCGCATCCACCACGGTGTAGCCCTTGAGCTGGGCCTGGTCCCGCAGGGAGGCGTCGATCCAGGTGGCGGGCAGGCCGAAGGTCGGTTCCAGCATGTGCTGGCCGGGCAGCTGCACCTGGCCGCCCATGGGATCCATGGCCATGAACTGGCCCGGGAAGATCTGGCCCGTGCCGGCCTCGATCTCCTTAACGCGGACCACGTAGGCGTTGGCGTCGAGCTGAACGTTGTCGAGGATGCGCACCGAGGGCATCACGAAGCCTAGCTCGGCGGCGAGCTGCCGGCGCAGGGCCTTGATCTGGTCCGTCAGGCGATCCTGGCCCTCCGGGCCGTTGACCAGGGCCAGGAGCGCGTAGCCCATCTCCAGCTTGAGGTCGTCGAGCTTCAGGAGGTCGGTGACGGTCTCCTCCTTGGCGGCCGCGGCGGCGGCCACAGCCGAGGCGTCCATCGGCGCGCCGTCGGCATCCCGCGGGGGCGCTTCGCGGGCGATCTTGGCGAAGTGCCAGGCGGCGTAGCCGGATGCGCCGGCGAGCGCCAGGAAGGGCAGCATCGGCATGCCGGGCAGGAGCGCGATCAGCACCATGACGCCCGAGGACATGCCGAGCGCCTTGGGGTAGTTCGCGAGCTGCTTGCCCAGGGCCTTGTCGGCCGAGCCCTTCACACCTGCCTTGGAGACCAGGATGCCGGCCGCCGTGGAGACGATGAGGGCGGGGACCTGGGAGGCGAGGCCGTCGCCGATGGTGAGCAGGGTGTAGGACTTCGCCGCCCCCAGGAACGGCATGCCCTGCTGGGCGACGCCGATGATGATCCCGCCGATGACGTTGATGAAGGTGATGAGGAGCGCGGCGATGGCGTCGCCGCGGACGAATTTCGAGGCACCGTCCATGGCGCCGAAGAACGAGGATTCCTCCTCCAGGGCGGCGCGGCGGGCCTTCGCCACCTTCTCGTCGATGAGCCCCGCCGAGAGGTCGGCGTCGATGGCCATCTGCTTGCCCGGCATCGCGTCGAGGGTGAAGCGGGCGGCCACCTCGGCGATGCGGCCCGAGCCCTTCGTGATGACGACGAAGTTCACGATGATCAGGATCGCGAAGACGATGATCCCGATGACGAAGTTGCCGCCCATCACGAAGTTGCCGAAGGCCTCGATGACGTGGCCGGCGGCCGCCGTGCCCTCGTGCCCGTGCCCGAGGATGAGGCGGGTGGAGGCGAGGTTCAGGGCGAGGCGCAGCAGCGTCGCCACCAGAAGCAGGGTCGGGAAGACCGTGAACTCGAGCGGATTGTCGATGAACAGCCCGGTCATCATGATCAGCACCGAGATGATGATCGAGACCGCGAGCAGCAGGTCGAGCAGGAAGGCCGGCAGCGGGAAGATGAGCACCGTGAGGATGCCCATCACGGCGGTGGCGAAGAACAGGTCCGTGCGCTTGGAGAGCGCGTTCAGGTTCGCCCGGTTCGGGATCGCGAAGCTCGCGAAATGTGCGAGGCTCCCCCCGGAACCCCCCGCCGGAGCCGGCGCGGCGGCAGCCGTCTCGCTCATCGTCACCCTCACTGCCCCCGATGGTCGGGGGCTCGGCAAGATTTGCCGAGCGCAGGGTTAGCGAAGGGTTAACACCGGGCTGCCCGCCGCCCGCGGGGGCGGCAAAACCGCCTCAGGCGAAGTATTTGCGGGTGACCACCGCGAGGGCGAACACCAGTCCGGCGCCACCGGCGATGAGGCTGATCATCAGGAGGCGCCGAGGTTCCTGGGAGGATTCGGGCTTCACCGGCTCGACGATCATGCTGAAGAACTCGATCTGGCGCTCGGCGATGATGCGGGCCCGCTCGTTCGCGGCCAGCACCTTGGCGAAGTACTTCTCCGCATCGGCCCGGTCGGCGTCGTAGGCCTCGAACCGGGTCAGCGCGTTCGCCAGGATGCGGCGCTGCTCCGGATCCTCGCTGGCGGATTGCTGCTCGATCCGGGCGATGTTGTCGTCGAGGTCCTTGATCTGGGCCTTCATGTCCTGGATGCGGCGGGTCTCCGGCGAGAGATCGCGCTGGCTCTGGATGAGCTGGACCGCGAGGTTGATGCGGGTCGTCCGCAACTCCGACAGCACCTTCAGGTTGGCCTCGTTGGTCTTCTGCGCGTCGAGAACGCCGTCGCGGTTGCGCAGGGCCGCCACCTCGGTGCGGATCTTCGTCATCCGCTCCTCGGCACGCTTGAGCTCGCGCTGGCTCTCCAGCACGGCGTCCTCGCGCGCGCGGCCGCTCAGGGCGTTCACCATGCGCTCGCTCTCGGCCAGGATCGCCTTCGAGATGTTGAGGGCGTCGTCCGGATCGAAGGCGTTGACGGTCAGGCTGATGATGCCCGATCCGGCCTCGATCTTGGTGTGCACCCGCTCATGCCAGTACTTGACCAGCTTCTCGATCGGCTTCTCGGGATTGAAGCGCGAGAACACGTCGACCTCCGGCCGGGAAAACATCTCCCGCAGGGGATACGTCTTCTCGATGGTCTCGATCATCGGCCGGCTCATGATGTAGTTCGTCGTGATCAGGCTGTCCTGCGCGATCATCTGCTTGATCGGGGAGCCGGAATTGGTGCCGACCTGATCGGGCGAGGCCTTGTCGACGCTGCCGAGGGCCGGCCGCAGGGCGAAGCGCGACTCGATCACGAAGCGGTCCGCCGCGATCAACCCGTAATAGGCGATGGCCGCCAGGGTGGGGATCAGGAAGCAGACCACGAACAGAACCGGGATCAGCGGGTCCGACTTCACGTGGCTCTGGTAGGAGCGGATGCCCTTCTTGCGGTCGGCGAAGCGCGAGACGCGGGCGATCTGCTTCAGGGATTCGGCGACGGCATTCGAGCGGTCGGCCGTCGTCAGCGGCTGTCCCTGCGGGTTGCGGATTTCGATGCTCATGCGCCCCGGTATTCCATGTCGTCCGGCCATCCGGCCGCCACCGTACACCCTTTGCACCACCCGCGCGGCAAAACCGTGGCTGCCGGCGCGCCGGCGCAACTCAGGCGTTCAGGCGGCGATAGACCTCGATGGCGTCGTCGATGCTCTCGTAGACGATCGCCCGCCCGTTGATGATCACGATGCCCTGCTGGCACCAGGTGCGCAGGGTGTCCATCCCGTGGGAGACCATGATCACGTCGGCATTCTCCCGGCGCGCCGCGAAAGCCTCCTCGCAGCGCTTCTGGAACCGGGCATCGCCCACCGCCGTGACCTCGTCGATGAGGTAGCAGTCGAACGGGATGGCCATGCTCATGCCGAAGGCCAGGCGCGAGCCCATGCCGGACGAGTAGGTCCGGATCGGCACGTCGAGATAGCTGCCGAGCTCCGAGAAATCCTCCACGAACTCCAGCACCTTGCGCGGATCCTCGCCGTAGATGCGCGCCACGAAGATGATGTTGTCGCGCCCGGTCATGGCGGGGTGGAAGCCACCGCCGAAGCCCAGGGGCCAGGACACGCGCGTGGTGCGGACCACGCGGCCCTTCGTCGGCATCTCGGTGCCTGCCAGGAGGCGCAGGGAGGTCGACTTGCCGGCGCCGTTGATCCCCAGGATGCCGTAACTGGTGCCGGGCTTCAGGGTGAAAGAGACGCGATCCAGGATCGTCCGGCGATGCCCGTCCGTCCGGTAGATCTTGGTCACGTTGTCGAAGCGGATCACGACGGAGAACGACTCCCGAGGCCTGCGGGCCAACCCGTCGCGCATCGGCCGCAAAAGCGGCGAATCTGAGAACGTCGTCTCGTGCCTCCGGACACCCTGGGCCGCTCCGTGCCGAAATCGCGCGGGAATCGGCAGCTTTGCCGTTCTGAGGCTTGCACCCGGCCCATGCGGCTTGTACAGGACGCCTCCCGGCGCGATCGCGAAGCCCGGCCGCCCCGGCGGCTGCGAGACGCGGCGACGGGACCGGAGGGGTGGCCGAGTGGTTGAAGGCGCACGCCTGGAAAGTGTGTATACCGGAAACGGTATCGCGGGTTCGAATCCCGCTCCCTCCGCCAGATTCTGATCTCAGATCGTCCGATCTCTGCGTGAGCCTTGGGGTCCCTGGCCGAACGGCATGGGGTTCGCCTGTTCCGCACCGGCCCAGGGCTCACCGAAACTCCCCAGAACGACAGCCCGGATTCGCATGGCGGGCAAGCGCGCCTGATCTACACATGCCTGCGTTGTGCGACCTGTACCCCGCGACCTGCTGATGCTCGCCGAAGACTGGAGCGGCGCGCCGACAGCAGGAGAGGGCCGCGTTCCCGAACCTCCTGGGGCCGGCAACGGCCACGCAAGATCCGAAGCCGTTCGATTCACCCGATAGCCTTGGGCGGAAAGGTCGTGCTCGGCGCCCTGATCGGCGCGCTGATCCACCGCGTGATCGATGCCTCGCCCGCGCCTGGATGCGGCAAGGGCGGGACATCGGTGACGTCTCAGGCCCGGCCCGGTAAGGGCGGAGCTCGATTTGACCCGCACAGCCACACGCGGATCGGATGACCGGGCTCAAGATGGATTTCGTCTTGCGGAAAGTCTGGCGGTATAGGGTGATTTGTCTGAATTTGTGTGTTTAATCCAGTCTGTCCTATGCGGCGACAGCCATCAGTCAGGGTCAGGCTCATGCGATTGACCTATCTGTTCGATCCCCTGTGCGGCTGGTGCTACGGGGCCGCCCCGGCACTGGCTTGGATCGCCCGGTCCGGAACGGTCACCCTGGAACTCGCCCCCACGGGCCTGTTCGCCGGCGATGGCGTCCAGCCGATGGACGCGGCCTTCGCCGAATATGTCTGGCAGAACGACCAGCGCATCGCCCGCCAGACCGGGCAGCCCTTCAGCGAGGCCTATCGCGCCCTGATCTTCGGTTCGCCCGGCGTCGCCTTCGACTCGACGGCGGCCACCCTGGGCCTCGTCGCGATCGGACTGACCCGTCCCGGGCAGGAGGCCGAGGGGCTCGAGGTGCTTCAGGAGGCGCGTTACGTCGGGGCCCGGGACACGGCGGAGCGCACCGTCGTGGCGGATGTGCTCGCCGGCGCAGGCTTCCCGGAGGCCGCCGCCCGGCTGGTCGAGCCCGACGCGGCGCTGCGCGAGGCGAACCGGCATCGGATCGAGGCCGCCATCCTGATGATGGCCCAGTTCGGCGTGCGGGGCGTCCCCAGCCTCGTCCTGGCAGACGACCGGGGCGCCCGACGCCTGCCGGGCGGCATCCTCTTCGGCGACCGGCACAGGCTCGCGGCCGAGCTTCGCGCCGGATCGGAGGAAGCCGCATGACGCAGATCGGCCTCGGCCTGACGACCGCGATCGGCGCCAGGATCGCCACGGGCGAGGGGGCCTGGGGCCGAGGCGGGCCAGCAGAAGGTCCGCGTCGCACGCTCCTCAGAACGCGTAGCGCACCGTGCAATACGGCATGCGCTCGGCCAGCAGGGCCTTGAACCGGGCGAGCCACTTCCCTTTCCAGCCGGTGCGGTAGCGCAGGTTGGCGCCGCCGCCCTCGGAGACCTTCGCCTCCTGGATGTCCGGCCGCCAGAGCAGATCCTCGGCCCTGGGGTGCCAGCCGAGATTGACCGCGTGCAGGTCGGCGTTGTGGGTCAGCAGGATGATCTCCGCCTTGAGCTGCGCCCGGGCCGCCGGCCCGATCGCGTCGTCGATGGCGGCGAACAGGGCGGTCCAGTCGGCCTCCCAGCCCTCGTAGAGGATCACTGGCGAGAAGTTCACGTGGACCTCGTAGCCGGCGGCCACGAAGTCGTCGATGGCGGCGATGCGCTCGGGGATCGGGGCCGTCCGCACGTCGACGATGCGGGCGATGCGCTCGGGCATGAGCGAGAAGCGGATCCGCGTCTTGCCCTGCGGGTCGTAGGCGAGGAGGTCGCGGTTCACCGCCTTTGTGGCGAAGGACGCCTTGGCGTTGGGAATGTCCCGGAAGAGCGCCACGAGGTCGCGCACCGTGTCGCTCACCATGGCATCCACCGAGAGGTCGCCGTTCTCACCGAGATCGTAGACCCAGAGAGCCGGATCGATCGTGTCGGGCTCGGGCAGGGGGCCCTGGCGCGCGGCATGGCGCGCGATGGCGGCGGACACGGCCTCGACATTGACGAAGAGCGAGATCGGGTTGGCGAAGCCCTTGCGCCGGGGCACGTAGCAATAGGCGCAGGCCATGGCGCAGCCGTTCGAGGTCGAGGGGGCGATGAAGTGGGCGCTGCGCCCGTTCGGCCGCATGGCGAGACCCTTCTTCACCCCGAGCACGAGGGTGGAGCGCTTGATCCGCACCCAATCTTCGACCGAGCCGGCATTGCCGTGCAAGCTCGGGATGTTCCAGTGCGAGGGCACCACGATGCGCTCGGCCTGCGGAAAGCGGTCGAGGATCGCCTGGCCGCGCGGATAATCCGGCACGGCGGGCTCGTGGTAGATCGTGGAGACGTCGAGGAGATCGCGGGATCGGGCCATGGTCCGGTTAGATCGGGTGCGCGGGCCTCCGGGACCAGGGGCATCGCCTACTCCCCTGGGGAGCCGGCACCGCCCGAGCAGGGGGCGCACGCGTTAGGCATTGCCCAAGACTAGACCCTCACGGATCGGCTCGTTCAAGGCAATTAGTCACCAGCTGTGCCAACCTCATGTTGCGTATATCGCACTTATATAAATATTAATCGATTTCATCCAGGCTATAGGTCAATCGATCGCCCGCACCCTCGCAGGCCGAGAGGATGCTCAGGCGACCCATGCGGGATCGGTTTCACAGCAACGCGGACGGCAGCATCACGATCCTGGCGACGCTGATGATCGGCGTCATGGTCGTCTGCATGGCTTTCTGCATCGAAGCGGCGAACCTCTACGTTGCGAGACTTTTGAATCAGCGCAGCGCCGATCTCGCCAACCTCGCCGCAGCCTCGACCGCGTCACCCATCGTCGACAATGCGGCCAGCCCGGAGGCGATCGCCACCGCGGCCAATGTCGTCGGCCTCAACGGTCTCTCGGACGCGACCGTGGTCACGCGGAGCGGGCCCTCACCGTCCGATGCGCGGCAGCAAGCCCTGTTCACGACGGTGACGCGGGACAGGCCGGCCACCTTTGCCGGCCTGCTCGGCTCGGGTTCCTCGAACGCCGTCCGGGCCATCTCGGCCGCCAGCCTGAACTCGGACGGGAGCGCGTCCTGCCTGGCCTCCCTGGTCGGACCCACCAATCTCTATGGCAGTGCCAGGATCACCGGTCCCGCCTGCGGCGTCAGCGCGACGACGTTCCTCTATGTCTGTGGCGCGGCCAACGTGGCGCTGGCGAAGGCGAATGTCGGCTACTCGGCCGGAGCCGAGGCTCCTTATCTCTGCGACACGGCCACGATGGCGCCGTCCGCCTCGGCCTTCGCCTACAGGGCCGTGGTCACCGATACGGTCGCCGCCGCGCCCGCAGTGGTGGATGCCAAGCGGCACATGGCCGCGATGCGCAGTCCGGGCTGGCCCTATGGCAGCCGATCCCCCCAGGCGCTCATCGCCTTCCCGGCGGTCGCGCGCGGCCCCGACAGGATCTACACGGCCGGCCAGAGCGCCACGCTCCCGCGGGACAGATACGGCGGATTGACGGTCAGCGGCGCAACTCTGAGGTTCAGTGGCAGCGGGAGCGGCGATCCCGGCTGCGCGTCGCCGACGACCTTGTCGGGGAACCTCATCCTCGGCGGAACCAGCACCCTCACCTTCGCCAGCGGCTGCTACGTCTTCGATGGGTATGTCCGCGTCGAGAATGCCTCCAACGCGACCTTCGCGGCGGAGCCCGGTGCCGCGCTCACCCTCGTCTTCCAGAAATACATTCAGAACGGCACCGGCACGCTGACCTTTCCGAACGCGACCTATTCGATCACCGGCGACGTGACGAATACGGCCAATGGAACCCTGACGTTCGGTTCAGGCACGAAGACTTTCGGTGCCGCCATCAGCAACGGCGCCGGCACACTGACATTCGGAGACGGTCTTCACGCCGTCAACGGCGGGGCGATCAGCAACGGAACGGGAGTCATGCGCTTCGGCAGCGGCCGTTTCTCCCTGTGGGGTGGCGGCATCGCGAATACGGCCGGGGGATCGATGACCTTCGGCGACGGGCCATTCACCTTCTACGGAGGGTCGATCGCCAGCAGCGGAACGCTGACGTTCGGCAACGGACCCTTCTCCTTCCAGGGTGGCTCGCTGAGCCTCGGTCCCGGGTCGGACACACGCTTCGGCGTCGGCGACGTGGATTTCTACGGCGGCACCATCAGCCTCGCCGGCGACAACGTCACGTTCGGCTATGGCGGCTCCGCCGTGACAGGGGCCTCGACGGTCTCGCTCTCCGGGGGCACGCTGTCCCTGACGACCCGGAACCTGACGGCCCGCGGCGTCACCTTCGTGTACGACGGCGGCACCATCAGCTGGTACGGCGTCGGCACGATCATCGCGACCGCGCCCACAAGCGCGAATCCCCGTTGGGGGCACCAGAACCTGCTGGTGATGGTCCTGGGGGGCGCCTTCAACATCTATCAGGCGAACAATGCCGCCGACACGATGTCGGGACTGGTCTATGTGCCGCTCTCCAACGCGTCGATCTACGGGAGCCAGACCATCACCTACCCGCCCGGCGGCTGCTTCGGCATCGTCTCCGGCGTTCTCGACATCTATCAGAACGCCCGCCTGAGCGTCGCGCCCTGCCTGGGGTTGACCATCGGCGGAAGCCGCGTGACCCCGGTGATGGTGCAATGAGCCGCCATCGCTTCGCGTGGCCGATCGTCCGCTTCGCGTCGGCGCGGGACGGGATCGCGGCCGTGGAATTCGCCCTGCTGGCGCCCGTTCTGCTCCTCCTGATGATGGCGTCGCTCGGCTTCGGATACGCGTTCTTCCTCAAGCTGCGCGTCATCGACGCGACCTCCGCGGCCGCGATCTATGCCTTCCAGAACGGGTCCACCCTGGATGCCGGCAACCTCGCGGCGTTTCTCGCCAAGGTGAATGCCGTCGTCGTCGACCTGTCGGGACTGACGCCCGCGCCCGTCGTCAGCGTCCTGGTGAACAATGCGCCCGATGCCCGTGCGCTGGACGGCTTCTACTGCGCATCGGGCAAGCCCGCCGCCTGGTCGAGCACCGGCACGGTCGTCAGGTCCTGCGGCGGGAACGTCCTGTCGGCGAAGTTCATCACGATCTCGGTCTCCGCCTCGCAGGCCTCCCTGTTCCAGCTCGGCGACATTCTCCCGGCGATCCTCCTGACGCGCGACGTCGCCGTGGTTCGCCTTCCATGATCCGTCGTTTCCCAGCGGATCAGGGCGGCACGACCGCCATCGAGTTCGCCATCCTGTCCCCCATCGTCCTGGCGATCCTCCTGGGCACCCTGGCGCTGGGCCTGGGATTCTGGATGAAGAACGCCCTGCAGCAATCCGCGACCGAAACGGCCCGGTGCATCGCGATCGGCGCCCCGGCCTGCACGGCCACGGCCGCCGCCTGCGACTCCGCCGTCCCGGGAATCTGCTACCTCGAGCGGGTGGCGTCCCAGCGCGGCCTGTCCGGTCTTCAGGCGCGGCACGTCGCCATCGACCGCAGCCGGACCTATGGCGCCGTGAGCTTCACCACCGTCACGGTCACCTACCCGGTCGATCTGCTCGGCTACCGCTATGCGCTCGTCGTGAACGGGCATTTCCCGAACGGCGTCTGATGGGGCGTTTTCGGTCGGGCGGACGCCCTGTCAGAGGCGGGCCAGCAACTCGGCCTTCTTGGCGGTGAATTCGCCCTCGGTGAGGATCCCTTTGCGGCGCATCTCGGACAGGCGCTCGATCGTCGAGAGCACGTCGCTGCCGGCCACCGGCGCGGAACTGCCCGCCTGCGGCGCCTCGGCGCCCGGGTGACCGGCCTCGAACGGGTCAGGGGCGAAGGGACGGGTCTCGCCGCGCTCGGCCTCGTCGAGGCGCTTCAGGCTGGCGAGATCCACGGGTCCGCCGGGGCCGGAGAAGCGCAGGCTCGTGCCGCTGCCCTGCTGCTGCGAGACGCCGCTGATGGCGTGGTCGCCGGTGTCGTAGATCGCGGCCCGCCCCTCCGATTCGACCACGAGGCGCCGCTGGGCCGGGAAGTAGGCGTAGCGCATCCCGTTCTGCGAGCCGGCGGTGGCCGGTGCGCCCCATTCGGCGGGCCAGGGCGCCCCGGCGCCGCGCGGCACCTCCGACCAGGCGCCCACGGGCAGCGCGGCGGCGAGGGTGGTGCAGAGGGCGTCCACCCGCGCCTTCAGGTCGGTGTTGAACATCTCGCCGATCATGGTCATGCCGGCTCCCGACCATTGGCCGAAGCCGCCGAGCTCGGGATGGTTGAACTGCGCCATCCGGCCGTGGCCGGCCTCCAGCGCCTGGACGAGGTGGCGCACGGCGTCGAGGCTGACCCGGTAGCGATCCGCGATCGCCTGCAGGCCGTTGGGCTGTTCTGTCATGCGCCGGTCTCCTCGCCCCCGGGCGGCCCCCGCCGCGCCGTCACTCGCAGTCTTGCCGCAGAAGACCTTCCGCAAAAGATCTTCTGCAAAAGACCTTCTGCAAAAGATCTGCCTCAAAAGGTCTGCCGCACCCGTTCTGCCGCAAGCGCAGGCGGTGTGGAAGCGGTTGCGACGCGCCGGGCCGTGCGATGCAAAAAGATTTGCCCCGGGGCGGACCTTCCGGCGAAGCGTGAGCGTTCCTGTTCAGGTTTCCAAGACGGGGCGACGCGCATCGCCCTGTCTCGACGCACCCATCGATACCGCCCGGAGCGAACATGGCCGACACGACGAATCCCGCGGACCGCTCGAGCCCGCAGGGCCGCGCCAAACGTTCGCGCATCAAGGAGGGCTCGCCCTATCCGCTCGGCGCGAACTGGGACGGCCTGGGGGTGAACTTCGCCCTGTTCTCGGCCCACGCCACCAAGGTCGAGCTCTGCCTGTTCGACGATGCCGGCGAGAACGAGATCGAGCGCATCGAGCTGCCCGAGTACACGGACGAGATCTGGCACGGCTACCTGCCCGACGCCCGGCCGGGAACGATCTACGGCTACCGCGTCCACGGCCCCTACGAGCCGAAGGCGGGTCACCGCTTCAACCCGAACAAACTGCTCATCGACCCCTACGCCAAGGGCCTCGTCGGCTCGATCACCTGGAACCCGGCGCTGTTCGGCTATCAGATGGAGACCGGCGACGACCTGACCTTCGACGACCGGGATTCCGCGCCCTTCACCCGGCGCAGCCGCGTCATCGACCCGGCCTTCACCTGGGGGCGGGATCGCAAGCCGCACGTGCCTTGGGAGAAGACCATCTTCTACGAGACCCACGTGAAGGGCTTCACCAAGATGCACCCGGCGGTGCCGGAGAAGCTGCGCGGCACCTATGCGGGCCTCAGCACGCCGGCGGTGCTCGACTACATCAAGAGCCTCGGCGTCACCTCGGTGGAGCTCCTGCCCGTCCACGCCTTCGTGCAGGACGACTACCTGCAGGAAAAGGGCTTGGTGAACTACTGGGGCTACAACACCATCTCGTTCTTCACCCCCGCCCGGCGGTACGCCGCGGTGCCCGACTTCGCCTTCTCCGAGTTCAAAGAGATGGTCGCGCGGATGCACGGCGCCGGCCTCGAGGTGATCCTGGACGTGGTCTACAATCACACCGCCGAGGGCAACGAGAAGGGGCCGACCCTGTCGTACAAGGGCGTCGACAACGCCTCCTACTACCGGCTGATGCCCAAGGAGCCGCGCTACTACATCAACGACACCGGCACCGGGAATACCTTCAACCTGTCGCATCCGCGCGTGCTGCAGCTAGTGACCGACTCCTTGCGCTACTGGGCCACCGAGATGCGGGTCGACGGCTTCCGCTTCGACCTCGCCACCATCCTGGGCCGCGAGCCGCACGGCTTCGACGAGGGCGGCGGCTTCCTCGACACCTGCCGGCAGGACCCGGTGCTGAACAGCGTCAAGTTGATCGCCGAGCCCTGGGATTGCGGCCCGGGCGGCTACCAAGTCGGCGGCTTCCCGCCCGGCTGGGCCGAGTGGAACGACCGCTTCCGCGACGACGTGCGCGGCTACTGGCGCGGCGACGAGGGCATGCTGCCCGATCTCGCCGCCCGCCTCACCGGCTCGGCCGACAAGTTCAACAAGCGCGGGCGCAAGCCCTGGGCCTCGGTGAACTTCCTCACCGCCCATGACGGCTTCACGCTGAACGACACCGTGTCGTACAACGAGAAGCACAACCTCGCGAACGGCGAGGACAACCGCGACGGCCACTCGCACAACCTGTCGAACAACTACGGAGCCGAGGGGCCGACGGACGATCCGGAGATCCGCGCGGTGCGCCTGCGCCAGATGCGCAACATGCTGGCGACGCTGTTCCTCTCCCGCGGCACCCCGATGCTGCTGGCGGGCGACGAGTTCGCCCGCACCCAGAACGGCAACAACAACGCCTATTGCCAGGACAACGAGATCTCCTGGCTGGACTGGGAAGCGGTCGGTCCCGAGGAGCGCGATCTGGCCGAGTTCACGCAGCGACTGACCCTGCTGCGCGAGGCCCTGCCGATCCTGACCCGCGGACGCTTCCTCACGGGCGCCTACGACGAGGAGTTCGGCGTCAAGGACGTGACCTGGCTGCGGCCCGACGGCGGGGAGATGTCGCCGGAGAACTGGACGCAGGGCGATGCCCGGGCCATCGCGGTGCTGCTCGACGGCCGGGCCCAGGCCTCGGGCATCCACCAGCGCGGCGGCGACGCGACCCTGCTGCTGCTCTACAACGCCTACCACGACCTCGTGTCGTTCACCCTGCCGGAATCGGTGGGCGGCGTCGGCTGGACGCGGCTCCTCGACACCAACCTGCCGGACAGCCAGGAGGTCGTGAGCAAGCCGATCGGCGCGACCTACGAGGTCACCGGCCGCTCGATGCTGATGTTCGTCCTGAAGCCCGAGGAGGTGGACGGCGTCGAGGCCACCGAGATGGAGCGCTCGTACCAGCACGTGATGCAGGCCTTCGAGCGGGCCAACGTCCACAGCGTCCGCTTCGAGACCGAGCAGCGCTGAACCGCCCCGGTCCGCCGCGCGCATCCCCGCGCGCGGCGGTCCCTCTCCGAATCGTCATGCCGGCCGGTGGATGTCGCCGCCGGTGCAGGGAACGATGATGGCGCCGGGTGTTTGACCCGTGTAAGGGGCGGCCTGTCAGGATCGCCTGCCAGAAGGTTCGCCTGACAAGCCCCGCCGATGTGATAGCGCGACGATGATCGACACGCCCAAGATGCCGCCGAACGGGGCGCTCGCGCAGGACCCGATCCCATCCCCGGCCGAGACCCCGATCAGCCCGGAAGCGGCCTTCTTCTTCGCCTCCGTGGCGGCCTCGCGCATGCCGATGGTGGTGAGCGACCCGCGCCTGCCCGACAATCCGATCATCTTCACCAACGATGCCTTCCTGGAGATGACCGGCTACCGCCGCGACGAGGTGCTGGACCGTAACTGCCGCTTCCTGCAGGGGCCGGACACCGATCGCGGGGCGGTGCGCGAACTCGCGCGGGCGATCGCGGCCCGCGAGAACGTCGCCACCGAGATCATCAACTACCGCAAGGACGGCACGCCGTTCTGGAACGCGCTCTTCGTCTCGCCGATCTACGACGCGCACGGGACGCTGGTGTATTTCTTCGCCTCCCAGCTCGACGTCTCGCGCCGGCGCGACGCCGAGGAGGCCCTGGGCCAGGCGCAGAAGATGGAGGCTCTGGGCCAGCTCACCGGCGGCATCGCCCACGACTTCAACAACCTGCTGCAGGTGATCGTCGGCTACGTCGACATCCTGGGCGCCGGCCTCGACGATCCGACGGCCGACCGCAACCGCCTGCGCCGCGCCACCGACAATATCCGCACCGCCGCCGAGCGCGCCACCACCCTCACGCAGCAGCTGCTGGCCTTCGCCCGCAAGCAGCGGCTCGAAGGCCGCTCCGTGAACCTGAACACCCTGGTCCAGGGCATGGCCGATATGGCCGGCCGGACGCTGGGCGAGACCATCAGCCTCGCCTTCGACCTCGGCCCCGAGCTGTGGAACTGCCGGGTCGACCCGAACCAGGCCGAGGTCGCACTGCTCAACGTCTTCATCAACGCCCGCGACGCGATGCCGGAGGGCGGCCGCCTCACGGTGCGGACCGAGAACCACGTCATCACCGGCGACGTGGCCGGGCCCCTGGCCCCCGGCCGCTACGTCACCATCAGCGTGACCGATACCGGCAGCGGCATCCCGGCCCACGTGCTGGCCCGGGTCATGGACCCGTTCTTCACAACCAAGGAGGAGGGCAAGGGCACCGGGCTCGGCCTGTCGATGGTCTACGGCTTCGCCAAGCAGTCGGGCGGCGCCGCGCGCATCGAGTCCGTTCTCGGGGAGGGGACCGTGGTGCGCCTGTCCTTCCCGGCCACCGAGACCGCGGTGCTGGAAGCCGCGCCCGCCGCGGAAGGCCCCCAGGAGGGGTCCGGCACCGAGACGATCCTCATCGTCGACGACCGCGAGGACGTCGCCGAGCTCGCCCGCACCATCCTGCGCGACTTCGGCTACAGCACCCTGATGGCGCAGAACGGCCGCGAGGCCCTCGAGGTGCTGGAGAGCGGGAACGCCATCGACCTGCTGTTCACCGACCTCATCATGCCGGGCGGCATGAACGGCATCGCCCTGGGCCGCGAGGCCAAGCGCCGGCGCCCGGAGCTCAAGGTCCTGCTCACCACCGGCTATGCCGAGGCCAGTCTGGAGCGAACCGATGCCGGGGGTTCGGAGTTCGATCTCCTGAACAAGCCCTACCGCCGGACGGACCTGGTCCGCCGCGTCCGGGCGATTCTCGACGGGCCCGCCGCGGTCGGCTGACGCCCCGCCCGGGTCCTCCAGCGGAGTGGGTTCGCGATGAGCCAGGGCGACAAGTCGAAGTACACCGACAAGCAGATCCGCAAGGCGGATCACATCGCCGAGTCCTACGCGGCGCGCGGCGTGCCCGAGAAGGAGGCGGAGGCGCGGGCCTGGGCGACCGTCAACAAGGATGACGGCGGCGGCAAGAAGCCCGGCGGCTCCGGCCGCGGCAAGGCGAGCAGCCACCCGGCGGCCCATCGCGGCGGCAAGGTCGGCGGAAAGGCCTCGGCCGGTCGCAGCGCCGAGGAGCGCTCGGCCTCCGCCAAGAAGGCCGCCGTCACCCGCAAGCGCAACGCGGAGGCCGCGCGGCACGCCTCCTGACGGCTGTCTCGGTCATGGCGGACTGAGCGCGGAGGACCGGCTGATCCGACCCGTCTCGGGTGTCCGATCAATGGGTCGATCACTGAGCTGCTGGCGCGCGATCGATCGACGGTCCAGGCGATCGCGGGCGGCCCCCCGTCATTCCGGAGCGCCGCAGGCGAGCCCGGTCCTGGAGGGGCTCGCCGGAGGCGTGCGATCCAGAACCGCCGCCGATGGAAAGTCCTGCACCACCTGTGTGTCTGGATCCCGGGTTCCGCTCCGCGGCCCCGGGATGACGGTGCGCTGCGTGGGCATTCGCCGAAGGACGCGCCCGCGCGGACGCCTCTACAATCGAACGCGGGGTAGCCCAGTGCCCCCCGCGAACGCTCGGACGGAACCGCCCGGGTGAGCCCTGTCAGGCCATCGCGGTCTTCAGGTGCTGGTCGACCTTGTCGAGGAACCCGGTGGTCGAGAGCCACTTCTGGTCGGGGCCGACGAGCAGGGCCAGATCCTTGGTCATGAAGCCGGCCTCGACGGTGTCGACGCAGACCGTCTCCAGGGTGTTGGCGAACTTCGCGAGCGCCGCGTTGTCGTCGAGCTTGGCGCGGTGGGCGAGTCCACGGCTCCAGGCGAAGATCGACGCGATGGAGTTGGTCGAGGTCTCCTTGCCCTTCTGGTGCTCGCGGTAGTGCCGGGTCACCGTGCCGTGGGCCGCCTCGGCCTCGACGGTCTGGCCGTCCGGGGTGAGCAGGACGGAGGTCATCAGGCCGAGCGAGCCGAAGCCCTGGGCCACGGTGTCGGACTGCACGTCGCCGTCGTAGTTCTTACAGGCCCAGACGTAGCCGCCCGACCACTTGAGGGCCGAGGCCACCATGTCGTCGATCAGGCGGTGCTCGTAGGTGATGCCGGCCGCGTCGAACTTCGCCTTGAACTCGTTCTGGAAGACCTCCTCGAACAGGTCCTTGAACCGGCCGTCATAGGCCTTGAGGATGGTGTTCTTGGTCGAGAGATAGACCGGGTACTTGCGGTTCAGGCCGTAGTTCATCGAGGCGCGGGCGAAGTCGCGGATCGAGTCGTCGAGGTTGTACATCGCCTGGGCGACGCCGGGGCTCGGGAACTTGAAGACTTCCTTCTCGATGACCGTGCCGTCCTCGCCCTCGAACTTGATGGTCAGGCGGCCCTTGCCCGGCACCTTGAAGTCGGTGGCCTTGTACTGGTCGCCGTAGGCGTGGCGGCCGACGACGATTGGCTGGGTCCAGCCCGGGACCAGGCGGGGCACGTTCTTGCAGATGATCGGCTCGCGGAAGATGACGCCGCCGAGGATGTTGCGGATCGTGCCGTTGGGCGACTTCCACATCTCCTTCAGGTTGAACTCCTTCACCCGGGCCTCGTCGGGGGTGATGGTGGCGCACTTCACGCCGACGCCGTGGCGCTTGATCGCCTCGGCGGCCTGGACGGTGACCTGGTCGTTGGTGGCGTCACGGTGCTCGACGCCGAGGTCGTAATATTCGAGGTTGAGGTCGAGGTAGGGGTGGATCAGCTTGTTCTTGATCTCGCTCCAGATGATCCGGGTCATCTCGTCGCCGTCGAGTTCGACGACCGGGTTCGCAACCTTGATCTTGTCCATCTGCAGCACACCTTCCTGGGCCGGGGCGTTCACCGGCGTCGCACGCCTGCGGAACGCAAGCCGGATGCCGATCTGGCGCCGTCCTTAGCCCGGGTGGTCCCGGGGCGGAAGCAGGCGGCTCCCCCCAGGGCCATGACAAAAGTTTTGGCCTGTCAGGGACCGGCGACGAGGCGGGCCTTGCGGGTCGCCTGGTCGAACATCGCGTTCAACGCCTCCTGGATCTCGCTGGCCGAGCTCGCCGTGCGGAAGTAGCCCGGGGAGGCGCAGGTCTGCAGGGTCTGGGGAACGCTCGGAATGAGCCCGTTCACCACCACGTTCTCGTAGCCGACATTCGTATTGAACGGGATCGCGAGGGGCACGTAGGGAATGTAGAGCACCGAGACGGTGACGCCCTTGTCCTTCAGGGTCTTGCACAGGGACGGATCGAGGAGCTTCGCCTGCGATCCGGTCCAGCCGGTCTTGTTGTCCCAGTACTGGTTGTTGCCGATCCCATCGGTGATGAAGAACACGAACGGCAGCGCCTTGGCGGCGCTGGAGCCGTCGCCGATGACCTTGATCTTGGTGTTGATGGTCGTGAAGACGTTCTCGTAATGCGTCCCGCCGCTGCCGCGCGGAACCGTCGAGTCGCCGATATCCATGTAGTTCTCGAGGTTCACCGTCGTGAGGGAACCCAGGTTCGTGGTGATGTCGGCCGCCGTCTCGAGGTAGCTCACGAATGGATAGAGCCCGATCCGGTACTGGTTGACCAGGGTCTGGTTGGTCTGGGCCTTGGCGATCAGTTGCTGCACCGCGTTGCTCACCGTGGCGATGCGCAGCTCGATGTTGTTGCTCTTGGCGAGGTTGAAGCCCTTCCAGCCGGAGAAGTGGCACGCGAAGGCGCAGTTGTTGCCCTTGGCATCGGCCATGTCGGGGTTGAGCTTGGCGAACTGGGTCTGCGCCGTGCTGGAGGTCGGGAACCCCATCGAGCCAGAGGTGTCGAGGAGCAGGTAGAAATCGGCGTAGTTGCTGAGCGTCAGGCTGGAGGTGGATTTGCCCGAAACCTGGATCGCCGTCAGATCGCCCAGGACCTTGCTGAAGGGCGAGACGAAGCTCGAGCCGTAGGTCGCCCGGGCGGTGATGACGCCGGCGGTCCGGGTGACGGTCAGGTCCGGGACCAGCGGCATGCTGTTGAGCATCGCCCCGGCATTGACCTGGAAGGCCGCCAGCCCGCGCGTCTTGGCCAGCGCCAGGGCCGAGGCCGTCGGGTCGGTCTCGTTCTTGGGATTGGTGGAGATGTAGTCGCGGGCCGTCGCGATCGCGGTGATCGTGGCCGCATCGGCGGCGCGGTCGAAGTGTGTGCGGTAGTTGATGCCGCGCACGTAATCGATGCCCAGTCCGGTCAGGCCGATCAGCGGGATCAGCGCCAGGGCGAAGACCATCAGGACGTTGCCGCCGGTGTCATCGCGCAGGCGCCGCAGCAGGTGCCGGGGCCGAGGGATGCGGTGCGGGGAGTCGGCGCGCATGGGACATGCCTTCATCAGGGGCAGGCATTGGCGGAATTGATCCCGCCGCTCGGATCGAAGGTGATCGCCGTGACGTAGCGCGGCGCGAAGTAGAAGGACTTCGCGATGTCGATCGGGCCGACGACGGACTGGAGGATGAGCGGCCGGTAGCTGAAGACCACGTCGGCCACGACGAGGAAGCCCGGGCCGAACGTGTCGCTGGGCAACGTCGTCGGACTCGGCCCCGCCGTGTTGGGCGCCGGTACGGGCGGTGTCGTGCAGGACCGTTTCTGGCCCGAGGTCCAGGTGACCTTCGGCGTGTAGGTGCAGTTGGCGGTGCAGCTGGGGACGGTCTGGGTGAACTGAACCCCCGACAGCGACCATTTCAGCAGAGTCCAGACCGAGACGTTCGCGTCCTTGGCAGCCGACATCGCCTCCGGGAACATCACCAGCTGGGACCGGGAAATCGCCAGGATGTCGGTCTGGGTGATCTTGCCGGTGTCGTTGCGCGCCACGAGGTCGGCCAGGGTGCTGGCCGCGAGCTCGACCTTGCGCATGTAGATGACGTAGCGGACGAGATCGAAGGTCACCGCCGAGAGCGTGATCAGCAGCGGCAGGATCAGCGCGAACTCGACGATCGCGATGCCGCGCCCGTCCCGTCCGAAGCGCCTGAGGGTTTGGAGGCTCATGGCGGCGTCAGCACCCGCTCGAGACGCTGGCGGTGGTGAACGGTTCGTTGCGGAAGGCCACCGCCGCCCGGGCGAACACGACCGACGACCCGTTCCAGGGGGTGCCCATCTTCAGCGCGATCCAGATCGGGCTGAAGAGCGGCACCGCGTAGAAGACCTGGATGTATCCGTAGGTGCCCGGACCGCCCGTGCAGTAGGCGGTCTGGCTATTGTCCATGGTAACGGGGACGAGGCTCGTCTCCGCGGCATTGACGAACACCGAGTAGCCGCCACCGGCGCCCGTGAGGGTGGTGGTCTGCAGGCTGGTGACGATGTTGTTGCAGGAGAGCCCGGCGATCAGGTTGGCGCAGACGACCGAGGTGCGGAAGCCGTTGGAGGTGGAGGCCGTATCGGTCAGAGCGCCGATCATGATCGTCCGGCTGGTATCGGCGGTGGCCTTCTCCAGGGCCGCGTAGCAGAAGACGTACAGGCCGCCTTGTAGGATCTCGACGAAGACCAGGATGAAGAGCGGCATGACCAGGGCGAACTCGACGGCCGTCGCCCCGCTCGACGATCGGCGAAAGCGGCTCATCCAGCCCTTTTTCTTGGCGCCGCAAGACATGAGAGTGCCGAAACCGATCGAGTTCTGATGACGCGGGTCGCTTGGCCTTGCCATCACGGTCCGACGGGAGGGTTCCTCTGGTGTCGTTACGAACAGTCGGTGCCGAGATCCCGTATCGACCAGCGATGCACCCCAAGCCTTAAAGTCGGATTACTGCGTTCCGCGAAGGTCTCCGGCATCCCCGCAACGCCGTGACTCCACCGTGACCGGGCCACGGCCGGAGCGGGGCGGACGCCTGCTTCGGCGCGCGGCGAGAACTCTCATGCGGCCACGGGGCTGGACATTGGCGCCCACACGCGGAATCTGCCCGCCGCGCGGGACTGCCCCGGCCGTCCCGTCCTCCGCTGACCTGAGAGAATCCCATGAGCGAACGCATCATCCTCCGCGCCGGCGAGGCCCTCGTCGCGGGCGGACCGCCGAACACGGCTTCCGAGCCCGAGGTGATCATCGGCGAACTCGACGGTCCGGTGGGCACCGCCCTCGCCACCCTCACAGGCGACCAGGTCGTCGGTCACAGCCGCGTCTTCGCCCTGCTCAACACCGACATCATGGTGCGTCCGGTGACGCTCTGCGTCTCGAAGGTGAGCGTCACCGAGAGCAAGTACACCTCGATCCTGATGGGAACGGTGCAGTTCGCCATCGCCAACGGCGTGCTCGACGCGGTGCGGGCCGGCTACATCCCGAAGGAGAAAGCCAACGACCTCGGCATCATCTGCTCGGTCTGGCTGAGCCCGGGCGTGATCGAGGCCGAGACCGTCGACCACAAGGCGCTGTTCGACATCCAGCGCCGGGGCATGACCGAGGCAATCCGCAAGGCCATGTCCAACGAGCCCTCGATCGACTGGCTCCTGGAGAACCAGGACAAGATCGTCCACAAATACTACCAGATGGGCCTCGACGGGAAGATCTGAGCCCGTTCGGGCCTCCCCGGGCCGGCGGCGCTTTGCCGTCGCGCCCGCCGCGTGCCAGACGGCGCGGATGCACGCCGCCCCGCAAACGCCCGATCCCAACACGACCGAACCGATGACACCCGAGAACGAATCACCCGACAACGAGACCGCCAACGCCCCGGCCGCCGGGCCCGTGATCATCCTGGTCCAGCCGCAGCTCGCCGAGAACATCGGCATGACCGCCCGGGCCATGGCGAATTTCGGGGTGTCGGAGCTTCGGCTGGTGGCGCCGAAGAACGGCTGGCCGAAGAAGGGCGTGCGCGAGGCCGCCTCGGGGGCCACCCATATCCTCGACGGTGCGGTGGTCTACGCCACCCTCGGCGAAGCGATCGCGGACCTGCACTACGTTCTGGCGACGACGGCGCGCGAGCGCGGGCAGATGAAGCGGGTCTACGCGCCCGACGAGGCCATGCGCGACGTCGTGGCCCGCAGCGGGCAGCGGGTCGGCATCCTGTTCGGCCGGGAGCGCTCCGGCCTCGACAACGACGAGGTCTCGCTGGCCGACGCCATCGTGACCTTCCCGGTCGATGCCCGCTTCTCCTCCCTCAACCTTGCCCAGGGGGTGCTGCTCATGAGCTACGAGTGGCGCCGGGCGGCCGGACTCTCGGCGCTGCCCTTCACCGGCGAGATGCTGTCGCCCCCGGCGACCCGCGAGGCCATGG
This sequence comes from Methylobacterium sp. BI1, assembly GCF_056680125.1. Lineage (NCBI taxonomy): Bacteria > Pseudomonadati > Pseudomonadota > Alphaproteobacteria > Hyphomicrobiales > Methylobacteriaceae > Methylobacterium > Methylobacterium sp. BI1. The sequence continues at coordinate 1,769,447 of NZ_CM155267.1, forward strand.
CCTCGCTGTTCGGCACCCTGGAGGACAGCCTCGCCGCCGCCGGCTTCTACCCGCCGGAGAAGCGGGACATCATCGCCCGCAACATGCGCGACATGCTCCACCGCATGGCCATGACCGAGCAGGACGTGCGCACGATGCGGGGCGCCCTGCGGGCCCTGACGGCGCGCGGGCCGCGGCCCGTGAAATAGAGCCAAGCACAGGCAGTCTTAACCCCTGCGCGATATTTGCGTGTCACGGTCGTTCGCCATGACGACCGATCGGCTCATCACTCTCGCAGGCGACTTCGCCTCCCGTGCCCACGAGACGGCGTTCCGGTCGGAGCGGCTGCCCTCGACGCTGCGTCACACCCGGGCGGTCCTCGTCGCCTGCCTCGTCATCGACCTCCTGCTCCTCATCGACGACCTCAGCCGGGGCGAGGCCCGCACCGGGGTCGGGGCGATCCTGGCCACCCAACTCGGCATCCTCGCGGCGACGCTCGGCGGTCTCCTGGCCCTGCGCGGGGTCACGGACTTCGCGACGCTGCGGCGCTGGCTTCCCCCCTGGCAGGCCGCCGTGGGCCTGGGCTTCGGCGCGCTCTGCCTGGCGCGTCCCGAGATCCCGCTCCTAGCAGCGCTGCTGATCCCCACCGTCTTCATGCTCGTGATGCCCTTGAGCCTCGTCGCGACGGCCTTCACCGGCAGCGTCTCGGCCCTCATCCTCGTGGCGGGCTTTCTCACGGTGCGGTCTCCCGCCGAGATCAGCCTCGGCATGGCGATCGAACTCGGCCTCGGCCACCTGACGGTGCTGCTCTACATCGCCCGGTCGAACCGCCTGCGCCGCCTGGAATGGACGGCGACCGACGTGGAGCGTCGCGCGAGGCTGGAGCTCGCGGAGAGCCGGGAGCTGTTCGAGACGATGTTCCGGGCCGTGCCGGTGCCGATCGTCGTCTCCCTGGCGGCGACCGGGAAGATCGTCAGCACCAACGATGCCGGGGTGCAGTTCTTCGGGCTCGCCCCCGGCGATACCCTGGCGAACTACGCGAACCGCGACTTCCTCGCCTCGGCCGACCGCCGCAGGATGCAGGCGGTGCTCGACCGGCGCCAGGCGATCCGCGACTGGGAAACCGGCATCGTCGTCCTCACCGGGGAGCGCCGCGACGTGCTGCTCTCGATCGAGTGCGTCCAGATCGACGGCACCGCCTGTCACGTCTCCAGCCTCGTGGACATCACCAGCCGCAAGGCCGCCGAGGCCCAGATCCGCTCGGCCGCCCATCACGACGTGCTCACGGGCCTGCCCAATCGCGCGCTGTTCCAGGCCACCCTGGAGACGGCCCTGGCCCAGGCCGAAGCCCGGGCCACGCCGGTCGGCCTGATCCTGCTCGACCTCGACGCCTTCAAGGAGATCAACGACACCCTCGGGCACGATTCCGGCGATGCCCTGCTCAAGGAGGTCGCCCTGCGCCTCTGCGGCGTGATCGCACCGGACGACCTCGTGGCCCGGCTCGGCGGCGACGAGTTCGTCGTCATCTGCAACGGCCGCGATGGGGCGGGGCGCTCCCGCATCCACGAGCTGGCGGAGTGCATCCTCGACGTCCTGCACCCGCCGATGCCGATCAGCGGGCGGATCGTGGCACCGCGGGCGAGCCTCGGCCTCGCCCTCTATCCCGACCATGCCGGGAACTCGGCCGACCTGTTCACCAACGCGGACCTCGCCCTCTACGCCGCCAAGGCCTCGGGGCGGAACCGCGCGACCCTGTTCGTGTCGGCCCTGCGGGCGAACATCGAGGAGCGGGTGGCGATGACCCGCGAGATGCGCGCGGCCCTCGAGGGCGGCGGCGGCCTGGAGCCCCACTACCAGCCCAAGATCAACCTGGTGTCGGGGGCGGTGATCGGCTTCGAGGCCCTGGCGCGCTGGCAGCATCCCACCCGCGGCCTCCTCGCGCCGGGCGCCTTCTCGGCCATCTTCGATGATCCCGAGATCGGCGTCGCGGTGGGCGACGTCCTACGCCGGCGGATCATCGCCGACCTCCTGCACTGGACGAGCCTCGGGCTCGATCCCGGCCGGGTCTTCCTCAACCTCTCGTCGGCGCAGTTCGCCCAGGGCGACCTCGCCGGGACCTTCCTGGACGACGTCGATTCCGCGGGCCTGCCACGCAGCCGGATCGGCGTCGAGGTGACCGAGACCGTCCTCCTCGGCAGCCACGGTGACCGGGTCAGCGACGTGCTGGCCGCCCTGCACGGCTCCGGCATCCGGGTCGCCCTCGACGATTTCGGCACCGGCTACGCCTCGCTCACCCACCTGAAACAGTTCCCGGTGGACGAGATCAAGATCGATCGCAGCTTCATCCGGGACCTCGAGCGCGACGCCAACGACGCCGCCATCGTCACCGCCGTGCTGCAGCTCGGCCGAAGCCTCGCCCTCGACGTGACGGCCGAGGGCGTCGAGACGGCCGAACAGGCCGCCTTCCTGCGGGACGGGGGTTGCACCAACGTCCAGGGCTACCTCTACGGAAAGCCGATGCCGGCGAGCCGCGTCCCCTGGTTCCTGCGCAACCGCCCCGACCTCCTCGGCGACGCGGATGCGGAGCCGGCCCTGCAGATCGCCTGAGTCGGGCGGGCGGGGCACGAAGGTGGGACGAGGCGGGCCATCGCCGGTCCGCGGCGCCTGCCCAACCGTCGGAAACCCAGCCCCGATCACCCGCGAAACAGCGACTTGGCGCGCATCCTTCAGACGTCGCAGTGAACGTTCACGACCTCACCCGCAGATCGACGTGCTTCGATACCCCGGAGACGCAGAATCGGCCACGGTTGCGTCCACGAAGACACGGCCGCGGATGGCCCTCGGTGCAGCCGGCAATAACCACGACTAAAAAAGGTCCCACAACACCCGTACGCACAGAGCGAACACCATATATTCAAAATATAAACCGTGAATTCAGCTCAGTTTGAGCCAAAATGGCTCAGAAATGACGGTATCCGATTTGACTAGTCTGATTTGCAGCCATGCTCAATTGATGACATTATCATTTGAAAGTTTCAGCGGGTCTCGGGGACATGCACGTCGACAATCTCAAGTTCTCTCCGGCCCAGTTCTTGAACCTGATTGAAAGCCACGGTCTCACCGGCACCTGGGGTTGGCATTTCGCCGACAACCAGCACGTCTGGTCGGGCGGCCTGTACAATCTCCTCGGCCTCGACCCACTGACCACGCGGCCGAGCTACGAACTGCTGGTTGCCCTGGTCCTGGCGGAGGACCGCGCGAAACTGGAGACCGGCGCCGACCTGATCCAGGGTACCGCCCTCGGCAATCAGACGGTGCGATTCCGCCGGCCGGACGGCGCGATGCGGGTCCTGTCGGTACGAAACGAGATCTATTTCGACCCGCAGGGGCGACCGCGCGGGGCCGCGGGCGTCGTCCTGGATGTGACGGACCACGAGAGTCTCCGGCAGGCGCGCCTGGCCGACCAGCGCCGCAGCAGGGTCCTGTTCGGGGAAGGGGGCACGGCGAGCCTCTTCGGCGAGGCCAACCTGGCCTTTGCCGGGCCGACGGACCTGCCGGAAGCGGGCAGCGGGGATTGGACCGGTGCCGGCCGGTCGACGGGGTTGGACACGGGTCTGTCCGGCCTTGCCCGCGAGGAGAGCCTGGACCGGGCGATCGATGGGCGGCACCTGCGTGCCGCCCGAGCCCTGCTGGATTGGTCCATGTCCGATCTCGCCAACGCCTCCGGCCTCTCCCTCTCGACGGTGAAGCGCATGGAGGAGCATCTCGACGGCACGGCCCAGCAATCCCGCAACAAGGCGGTGGAGACCCTGCGCAAGGCCGGGATCCGGTTCTCCCGCCTGGAGGGCGCGGTGATCGGCATCGGGCTCCGGGAGGACGCGCGCCCCTGAGGCTGCCCGGACGCCGATGGCGCCTTAACCCAGCGCGAACCATGTCGCCGATTCGTCGGGAACCATAAAGGACCTGACGTCTCCGAGCCGGTAAGCTTCGCCGTGAGACAGGCGAAGCGATGCAGATCGATCTCCAAACCCTCTGGTACCTGACGATCGGGACGCTGCTGGTGTCGACCGCGCTGCTGCTCTGGGAGCGGCAGGCGCACCCGGCCCGCGCGCAGGGTCTCGCCGTCCTGGCCGCCGGCCTCGTGGCCTTCGTCCTGGGCTGCGTCGTCGCGATGAACCGCAGCCGCGTGCCGATCGCCCTCGGCATGGGGGCGACCAACCTCCTGATGGTGTCGGGCTATCTCCTGGTCCTCAACGCCGCGGCGAGCCTCGACGGCCGGCGGCACCTGCGCGCCTCCCTCGTCGCCCTGGCGGCCCTCGCGATCCTGTGGGCGGTTGCCGGCACACAATTCCCGACCGCCTTCTGGAACCACGTCTCGGCCCTTCCCATCGCGCTGGCCTGCGGCCTGACGGCCTGGCTCCTCCTGCGCAGCCGGACAGCCCGGGGCCTGCGGTCCCGGCCGGTGGCGGTCTCGATCTCCGCCGTCCACGCCGTCTTCTATCTCGGCCGCGCCTTCGTGGCCCCCGTCCTCGTCCGGCATTACGGCCCGGACATGCTCCTCATCGTGGCCAAGGCGACGATGTACGAGGCGGTGCTGTATTCGGTGGCGATGCCGATGTCATTCCTCGCCCTCGTCCGCGAGGAGGAGAAGCAGCACCTCCTGCGCCTGTCGCAGACGGACCAGCTCACGGGGCTCGCGAACCGCCACGCTTTCTTCGAGCAGGGGGACCGGATGCTGCGGGAGCGCCCGGGGCGCCCCGTCGCGCTCCTCGCCTTCGACCTCGACCACTTCAAGGCGATCAACGACCGCTACGGCCATCCGGCGGGCGACGCGATCCTGAAGCTGTTCGCCGACACCGCCCGCGCCAGCGCGGGTCCCGATGCGCTCCTGGTCCGCCTGGGGGGCGAGGAATTCGCCGCGCTCCTCCCCGATTGCGATCGCCACCAGGCGCTGAGTCGCGGTGCCCTGATCGCCAGCCGGTTCGCCGCCGCCGCGCGGGCGGAGGGGCCGGGCATCCCGGCGACGGTCAGCATCGGTCTCGCGGCGTTGGACCGCAGCGACCTGAGCGCGCTGCTGGCCAGCGCCGATGCGGCCCTGTACCGGGCCAAGGGTCTCGGCCGCAACCGCATCGAGGCCGCGAGCCCGCAGGGCCTCTCCGCCGCGGCCTGAAGGCCGGGGGCCGGCACTGACGGCCTGCCTCATCCACCCGTGGCGCTGCCGACCCGACGATCTCCGACCCTAGCTCTCGGAGCGTCCCCGCAGGCTCGCGTGGGCCGAGACCGGCTGCGCCGGCCCGTGCCACGATCGGGACAGCGGGAGACACACGCCGGCTTCGCTCCGAGCGTTCCAAGTAAAGTCCACCTTGAAACAGTCATTTGTTGGATTTTTGTGCCGATCAATCGAATTGCGCATCATCCAATCGTCGCCATTTGAACACCGAGCAAGATCTTCGCTGAGCTATTTTATGTCATAGCCTCAAAGGACATCGGAATTTAGACCTAAGATTACGATTCCGTGCAGAGAAAGCCTTCATAGAACACAGCTAAGTCCAGGATCAGCGTAACGCAGACTTAGAGGAACGATGAGAGGATCAGGACGTCTTCCGAGAGTCGTCCCATGTTTCGCAGATCTGCCTATAACGAGACCCAGGCCACCCTCGACGCGCTCGCGCGATCGCTGGCCATCATCGAGTTCGCCATGGATGGGACTATCCTGCGGGCGAACCCCAACTTCCTCTCCGTCATCGGCTACGATCTGGACGACCTGAAGGGGAAGCACCATCGGATCTTCGTCGGCGACGAGGTGGCGGGCAGCGCGGATTACGCCGCGTTCTGGACGCGCCTGCAGGCGGGCACGTTCGCGTCCGGCGAGTTCCTGCGCCGGGCTCGGTCCGGCGCCAAGGTCTGGCTGGAAGCCACCTACAACCCGATCCTCGGGCCGGATGGCAGGCCGTTCAAGGTGGTCAAGTTCGCCAGCGACATCACGGCGAAGAAGAACGAGACCAGTCGGCTCTTGCGGATGATCGACGAGATGCCGGTTGCCGTGATGACCGCCGATCCGAAGAACGACTTCAAGATCAACTATCTCAACACCACCTCGCGCAAGACCCTCGAGGCAATCGAACGCTACCTGCCCATCAAGGCTTCCGAGATGATGGGTCAGTCCTTCGACGTCTTTCACAAGAACCCGCACCATCAGCGGAACATGCTGGCCGATGCGAGCCGGCTGCCGCACCGGACCAAGATCCGGGTCGGCCCCGAGACCCTCGACCTCCAGGTCTCCGCCATCATGGATGCGGACGGCGCCTATGTCGGCCCGATGCTGACCTGGTCGGTGGTCACGGCACAGCTCGCGATGGCCGAGGAGGTCGGCGGCGTGGTCGATGCCCTCGGGACGGCGATCGGCGAGATGAAGGAGTCCGCGCAAGGCCTGAACCGGTCGGCCGAGGCGGCGAGCGAGCGGGCGAATTCGGTGGCCGCCGGCTCGGAGGAGATGACGAGCTCGATCCACGAGATCTCCGGACAGGTCGGCCGTGTCTCCGAGCGGACCCAGCAGATCGCCACCCAGGCGGCGGCCACGGACACCACCGTGCGCAACCTCGCGACCAATGCGGGCGAGGTCGATGCGGTGGTGGGCATGATCAAGTCCATCGCCGACCAGACCAACCTCCTCGCCCTGAACGCCACGATCGAGGCGGCGCGGGCCGGTGCGGCGGGGCGCGGCTTCGCGGTGGTGGCCACCGAGGTCAAGGAACTCGCGGGCCAGACCGCCCGGGCGACCGGCGAGATCACCCACAAGGTGCACGCCATCCAGAGGGCGACCGGGGAGGCAGTGACGGCCATCCGCCAGATCACCGAGGAGGTCGCCGAACTCTCCAAGCTCACCCTGGCCATGGCGAGCGCCGTCGAGCAGCAGGCGGCCTCGACCCAGGAGATGTCGTCCAACATCACCGGCGTCTCGGCCGCCGCCGGGGAGACCGGTCAGCTCGCCGAGATGGTCCGGCGGATCTCCGACAGGCTCCAGGCGCATTCCGCCGGGCTCGGGGCCAGCATGCAGAAGTACCTCAAGGCGAACTGAGCCGGCTCGAGAGATCGGGCGCGTCCGGGCCAAAGCGTCCCGGCCGCGCCGAAGCCGAACCCCCTCCCGGCCTATCGCAGCCGCGGCGCCTTCCGCCGCGAGAGACGGTCAACACCCCTGTGTCAAGCGACCAATCCTTCTCCACGACGGTTCCCGACGGCCACGGGATGGCGGCGGCCGCGCTCCAGGCCGGCCGGGCGCGATCGGGCGTCGCGGCTGTCGAGCCCGCAGTCCTGCGCCGGTCGCGCGGCCAGCCGGTGAGCGCGCTCCTGAAGCGGACGCAGGGCGAGCGCCTGCGCCTGATCGAGGCCCGCAGCCGGGCCATGGCGGCCGACGATGCGCGGAACCTGCTCCTCGAACGGCTGGGCCTGATCGCGCGGGTCGGCGGCGCGCGTCCGCACCCCCTCCGGGGCCATTCCGTCATCGCCTGGACCATCACCGAGGCCGGTCGCGCGGCACTCGCGGAGATCGAGGCCGATCGCGGCTGAGCGCGGCTGGATCGCGAGGGGCGCTCGTCAGCCGAGCGGGGCCAGGGCCTGCGCGACGTCGGCGATGAGGTCCTCGACGCTCTCCAGGCCGATCGAGAGGCGCACCGTCTCGGGGCCGACCTTGGCGGCCGCCTTGTCGGCGGGGGCGAGCTGGCGGTGGGTGGTGGTGGCCGGGTGGATCGCCAGGGACTTGATCTCGCCGATGTTCACGAGGTGCGAGATCAGCTTCAGGCCCATGATGAACTGGACCGCCGCCGCCTCGCCGCCCTTCAGCGCGACGGTGAAGATCGAGCCCGGGCCCTGCGGCACGTACCGGGCGGCCATCGCTTCGCCCTCTTGGCCGGGGAGGGCGGGGTAGCTCACCCAGGCCACCGCCGGGTGGTCCTTCAGGAAGGCCGCGACCGCCCTGGCGTTCGCGCAGTGCCGCTCCATCCGCAGGGGCAGGGTCTCGATACCGGTGAGCGTCAGGAAGGCGTTCATCGGCGACAGGCCGGGGCCGAGCTCGCGCATGCCGAAGACGCGGCAGGCCGAGGCGAAGGCGAAGTCCGGGAAGCGCTCGGTGAGCACGAGGCCGTCATAGTCGGCCCAGGGCTCGCTTATCAGGTTGTAGCGGCCGGGGATCGCCGCCCAGTCGAACTTGCCCGCGTCGCAGATCACGCCGCCGATGGTCTGGCCGGAGCCGCCGAGGAACTTCGAGGTCGAGTGGATGACGATGTCGGCCCCGTGCTCGATCGGCCGGATCAGGGCCGGGGAGGCGAGGGTGTTGTCGACGACGAGCGGCAGGCCGTGCCGGCGCGCCACCTCGGCGATGCCGGCCAGATCCATCACGGTGGCGCAGGGGTTGACGATGGATTCGCAGACGATCGCCCGGGTCTCCGGGGTGATCTCGGCCTCGAAATCGGCCGGGGTCAGGCCCTTGGTGAACTGGGGCTTCAGGTCGTAGCGCCCGTCGAGGCGGTTCATCAGGCCGAGCGAGCCGCCGAACAGGCGCGAGGAGGCGACGTAGGCCTCGCCGCTTTTCATCAGGGTCATCAGCACCATCAGCACGGCCGACTGGCCCGAGGCCACCGCCACGGCGGCCTTGGCGCCCTCCAGCGCGGCGACGCGGCGCTCCAGGGCGGCCACGGTCGGGTTCGAGCCGCGCGAGTAGGAGAACCCGGTGCGGCGCATGGCGAAGATGTCCGCCGCCTGCTGGGTGTCCTCGAAGACGAAGCCGTTGGTGAAGTAGATCGGCTGGGCCCGGGCGCCGGTGGCGGGGTCGGGGGCGGCGCCGGCATGGATCGCCTGGGTGGCGAAGCGATGGGTCTGGGTCTCGGTGGCCATCGGGGCCTCCCGTCTGTGAAGGTCGGGGGAGCGGTCAGGCGGCGCGGCGGGCGAAGGCGCGCAGGGTCCGGACCAGGGTCGAGGGCTCGTAGGGCTTCGGGATGAAGCGCGCCCCGTCGGGCATGTCGTGCGGGCCGGGCGTGCCCATGCCGGAGACGACGAGGACGGGGATGGTGGGCCAGCGATGGGCCACCAGGCGGGCCAGGGCGAAGCCGTCCATGGAGCCGCGGGGCATGTCCACGTCGGTCATCAGCACGTCGACGTCGGCGCGGCTCTCCAGCACCGAGAGGGCGTTGTCGGCGTGGCTCGCTTCCACCACCTCGAACCCGGCATCCGCGAGCGTGTCGGCGGCTTCCATCAGGAGCAGGCCATCGTCTTCGACGAGGAGAACGACGGGCAGGTCCGTCGGGTCTTTCTTCGCGGGCGAGGCTGGCGTCTCTGGGGGGTTCTGCGTCATCGGCGGCCGGACGATCTCGCGACGGGGGTGAGACGGGGGCCTAGGCCCCGCCGACGGTGCCGTCAATAACGGCCGGTGTCGCGCATCCGTTTCACCGGGGCGGGCAGGCGCCGCGCCGGCATCTCCGGGGCGAAGGCCACCGCGAGGGCGACCAGGGCCGTCAGGATGGCGAGGAACGCCAGGCCGTCGCCGATCTGTTCCCAGAATGCCCAGTCCATCGCAGCCGAGGCCGTCATCGCCACCTCCGGTGATCGCGACGCCAGCCTCGACCCGATAGGGTAAAGAGACCGTTAACACGGGCGCGCTCAGGCGGTGAGCGCGGCGTCGAGATCGGCGATCAGATCCTGTGGATCCTCGAGGCCGACCGAGAGCCGCACCACCTCCGGCCCGGCCCCGGCGGCGACCCGCTGCGGGTCGGTGAGCTGGCGGTGGGTGGTGGAGGCGGGGTGGATGATGAGCGAGCGGGTGTCGCCGATATTGGCGAGATGCGAGAACAGCGTCAGGTTCGAGACGAGCTTGACCCCCGCCTCGTAGCCGCCCTTCAGACCGAGGGTGAAGACCGCGCCGGCGCCGTGCGGCGTGTAGCGCCGGGCGAGCTGGTGGTACTTGTCCGTCTCCAGGCCCGGATAGCTGACCCAGGCCACCGCCGGGTGGGTCTGCAGGAAGGTCGCCACCGCCAGGGCGTTGTCGCAGTGGCGCTGCATCCGCAGCGGCAGGGTCTCGATGCCCGAGAGCAGCAGGAAGGCGTTGAAGGGCGAGAGCGCCGGCCCGAGGTCGCGCAGGCCGAGCACCCGCACCGCGATGGCGAAGGCGAAGTTGCCGAAGGTCTCGGCCAGCACCTTGCCGGCATATTCCGGCCGGGGCGCCGACAGCATCGGGAAGCGCGCGTCGCCCGCCCACGGGAAGGTGCCGCCGTCCACCACGAGGCCGCCGATGGAATTGCCGTGCCCGCCGAGGAACTTCGTCGCCGAGTGCACGACGATGTCGGCCCCGTGCTCGAAGGGGCGGATCAGGTAGGGGCTCGCCATCGTGTTGTCGACGATGAGCGGGATGTTGTGGCGCTTCGCGATCTCGGAGAGCGCCGCGATATCGGTGATGACCCCGCCCGGGTTGGCGATCGACTCGCAGAAGATCGCCTTGGTGCGCGGCGTGATCGCCCGCTCGAACGAGGACGGGTCGTCGGTCTGGGCCCAGACCACGTTCCAGCCGAAGTTCTTGTAGGAATGGTTGAACTGGTTGATCGAGCCGCCGTAGAGCCGGTCGGCCGCGATGAACTCGTCGCCCGGCTGCATCAGGGCGTGCATCACCAGGAACTCGGCCGCGTGGCCCGAGGCGACGGCCACGGCGGCGGTGCCGCCCTCCAGGGCCGCGACGCGCTCCTCCAGCACCGCGTTGGTGGGGTTGGTGATGCGCGAGTAGATGTTGCCGAAGGCCTCGAGCCCGAACAGCGAGGCGGCGTGCTCGGCATCGTCGAACACGAACGAGGCGGTCTGGTAGATCGGCGTGGCCCGGGCGCCCGTGGTCGGGTCGGGCAGGGCGCCGGCATGGATGGCCCGCGTGTTGAAGCCGGGCTGATGATCGGTCATCGCAAAAACCTCCCGGGCCCGCCGGCCCGCACATGCCCATCCTCTACGCCCCGGCCGAGGCCGGCGGAAGAGGCTGGCATCCGCCGAAACGAACGATGGTTCTTTATGCCGGACGGACCGGAGGGTCAAGGCAGGGCAGGGCGCCTCCCTCCCCCTTGTGGGGAGGGATCGAGGGTGGGGGTGGCGCCGCCGGCCTCGACCGGCGAGGCCTTGCCGCGCCGGGTCCGGGTTCGCGGATGGCGCCCCCGCAGGACGGCGTGGTGTCACCGGCCCTCGATCCCCGCGCGCGTGCCGAGCGTGCGCCCAAAGGGCGTCGCCATCGGCCCCGGCCGGTGGCGGGTCACCCGGCCACTCCCACCCCGACCCCTCCCCACACGGGGGAGGGGGCGCCGCGCGAAACCGGCGCTATCCTGCCGGTCCGAGCTGCGCTATGGCCCCCGGCCATGAGCCAGACAGCCCTCCACCCCGCCGCCGCCCGCCCGACGACACCGGCCGAAGCCGTGCCGGCGGCGCGGATCCTCATCGCCAGCTTCGTCGGCACCGCGATCGAGTTCTACGACTTCTACGTCTACGCCACGGCGGCCGCCCTGGTGATCGGGCCGATCTTCTTCCCGCCCGCCGATCCGGCGGTGCAGACGCTGGCCGCCTTCGCCACCTTCTCCATCGCCTTCATCGCCCGGCCCCTGGGCGCGGCCTTCTTCGGCCATTTCGGCGACCGGGTCGGGCGCAAGGCCACCCTCGTGGCCTCCCTGATGATCATGGGCCTGTCGACGGTGCTGATCGGCTGCCTGCCCTCCTACGCCACCGCCGGCTGGTGGGCGCCGCTGGCCCTCTGCGTCCTGCGCTTCGGCCAGGGCGTCGGCTTCGGCGGCGAGTGGGGCGGCGCGGCCCTGCTGGCGGTGGAGAACGCCCCGCCGGGACGGCGCGCCCTCTACGGCATCTTCCCGCAGCTCGGCGCCCCCGTGGGCTTCATCACCGCCAACCTGGGCTTCCTCGGCCTCGCCCTGGCCCTGAGCCCCGCCGACTTCCAGGCCTGGGGCTGGCGCATCCCGTTCCTGGCCTCGACCGCCCTGGTGGGCGTCGGGCTCTATGTCCGCCTCAAGCTCACCGAGACCCCGGTCTTCAAGGCCGCCCTGGAAAAGGCCGCCCCCGAGAAGGTGCCGCTGGCGGTGATCTTCACCAAGTACCTCCGCGCGACCCTGCTCGGCACCTTCGCGATGGTGGCCTGCTACGCGGTGTTCTACCTCTCCACCGTCTTCGCCCTGAGCTACGGCGTCTCGACGCTGGGCTTCACCCGGCCGACCTTCCTGCTCTTCGAATGCGTGGCCGTGCTGTTCATGGGCCTCGGCATCCCCCTCTCGGGCTGGGCCGCCGACCGCTACGGACGCCGCCCCGTCCTCCTCTCCGGCCTCGTCTTCACCGCGAGCCTCGGCCTGCTGATGGGCCCGATGCTCGGCAGCGGCCAGGGCGGCCTCGTCCTCGGCTTCCTGTGCCTGGGCCTCTTCGCCATGGGCTGGCTCTTCGGCCCCATGGGCGCCCTCCTGCCCGAACTCTTCCCGACCCGCGTGCGCTACACCGGCGCCAGCGTGACCTACAACCTCGCGGGCATTCTGGGGGCCTCCGCTGCGCCGTACTTGGCGCAGAGGTTGAGCGAGTGGGGCGGTGTCGGTTGGGTGGGGCTGTACTTGGCCGTAGCGGCTGGGGTTAGCTTTGGGGCCGTAACGTTCATGCGTGAGACAAAGAGTGATACTATTTGATAAGGTAATGCTACAATTTGATAAATATTACTTCATAGTAAATGGGTAACGTTCATTCAAGCTAAATTAAATAATATAGCTATCTGATCTCTCTCAACTCACAGAATTTAATCCGAATAGGATAGTCGCAGCAAAATTTTTTAAAAAATCTCTCCGGTAATTTAATTTTATAGACATTTTATTTTACAGAAATTCACACCAGATGATGACTCGCAACAAGTAATTTTGATTTTCGGCATCAGATTATTTTGAAAAGGCATAATGGTCTCGCAGCCGGAAAATTCCCTCTGGCAGATCAGCCTCATGCTCAAATGGTTTTTCCGGCAAAAATCGCGTGGCTGAAATTGAACGTATAATGAGCGGATAAAACGTCTCGTCTTGTACTGTTACTGATCGACCTAACTGTGCTTCAATATCCATTCCGATCGCCAATTCAGCTGCAGCTCTGAAAGGAGCACACTTCAAAGCATTCTCAAATCTGTCTCTCAATGCATTTGGTAGGCAGCTAGTTATTTTTCGCAGTTTGTTTTGATGAAAGTCAAATGTAGCACAATGTAATTGGTCAGCAAATTCATAATTTGCACTGGCTGTCATCATTTTTTCATTGAGCCTAGAATAAATATTCAATTGCACGTTGCGCATGTTGATCCGAGACTCAGAGTTTAATCCTAGCTTAATTAGCGCGGCGCCGAAATCAGGTGCAAAATCTCGTAGGTAGGGCTTTATCAAAAATTTTGGGGCCATATATCTCTCGAGTTCACCCCAATTGCTATCATAGTTCTGAAATTCAATCTCAAATATTTGCTTTGACTCCGATATATTGTGAATGACAATTTTTCTGCCGTTACATAAGGCGAAATACTGACATTTTATTTCTGGATGTATTGCGTAACTATAAGCCTGCTGTATGTGATGCCTTTTTGATATGTCTTCTGAAGGACTTTTTGCGTCTAGAACCAAAATAGGCTTATTTTCATCCATCAAAACATAATCAGGCACGATATTTACTGGACTCTTACGGGTCCCAATGTATATATATGGATGAGTCAAACTCCACCCTCTAACTACTTTGTACCGGCCAGAGAGAGTGAATCCTAAGCGTCGAAGTATAGGTGTAATCACCAACTCTCTAACGGAGTCTTCCTTAAAATTTCTTTCGTCAAACATTTTATAATGGAGATCGTCAAACACGTTCTGTCTTCCTTTTTAATCTTTACTGTATATATTTAAGTTAAATCTAACTTCGGACAACGATCCATCACCACAACACACCCCGCCGCCTCCGCCCGCGAGGCGGCGGCATCATCCCGAACCCCGATCTGCATCCAGATGAAGCGCGGCGGCTGGGGGAGGGCGAGCGCCTCGTCCACCACCCCACCGGCCGCGTCGGAACTGCGAAAGATCTCCACCATGTCGACGGGCTCGGGCAGGTCGGCGAGGCGGGCGACGACGGGCTGGCCCTGGAGCGTCTGTCCGGCGAGCCCGGGATTGACAGGGATCACGCGGTAGCCGCGCTCCAGCAGGAAGGCCATGACGTGGTGGCTCGGCCTGCCTGGGTTGGCAGAGGCGCCGACCAGCGCGATGGTCCGGGTCTCGGAGAGGACCCGGCGGATCAGGGCGGGGTCGTAGGCATCGTGGGACTGGCGCATCCCTGATCTTGTCGGGCAAGCGGGGGCGTGCTGCAAGGCTTCGCGGGTCTTCCTCAAGACTCGCGGAGCGTCGTCCAGTCGTCGCGCGGGGAACCCGCGTCATCGGGTCGGTGGCGGCCCGTTGAACCGGAGTGTCCGTCCATGTCCGAGACCCTGCCACAGGCCCTTACGTTGGAAGAGACGGTGGCCTTCCTCGACTCGGCCTTCCCGCAGATGGCGGCCGGGGGCCGGACCTACCACCTCGTGGACGTCGGCCCCGGCCTCGCCCGGATGCGGATGGACCACCACGAGCGCCACCTGCGCCCCGGCGGCACGGTCTCCGGCCCCTCCATGATGGCGCTGGCCGACTACGCCCTCTACGCCGCGATCCTCGCCAGCCTCGGCCCGGTGGCGCTCGCCGTCACCACCAGCCTCAATTTCAATTTCCTGCGCAGGCCCGGCCCCCACGGGCTCCTCGGCACCGCCCGCCTGCTCAAGCTCGGCCGGCGCCTCGCCGTCGGCGAAGTCCACATCACCGGCCCCGACGGCGGGTCCCTGGTCTGCCACGCCACCGGCACCTACGCGATTCCGCCGGGCGCGTGAGTGCGGTCCGCGCGGCGGTCGGATTCCCCGCGACCTCGACACGACCCTCTTGGTATACCCAGGCGTTTTGGGACGGCCCGGCGCGCGCTCCGGTTCGCGGTGGCCCGGTTCGCGCGTTGCTGGTAGAGATCCGGCGCTGACCAGGGGAGACGACGATTTCCGACGATGTATGGGTGACCGGCCTGGGCCTCCTCGCCGTCTTTGCCCTCGTGCTCGCCAACGGGTTCTTCGTGGCGGCCGAATTCGCCCTCGTCTCCGTCCGCAAAAGCCGGGTCGCCGAGCTGGTTTCCGAGCGACGGACCAACGCCCGCCCGCTCCAGCGCGCCACCGACCAGCTCGACGCCTACCTGGCCGCGACGCAGCTCGGCATCACGATCTCCTCCCTGGCCCTCGGCTGGGTCGGCGAGCCGGCCCTGGCGCATCTCATTGTTCCGGCACTGCATTTCCTGCCGGAGCCGGTCGGGACCACGGCGGCCCACACCATCGCGGTGGTGATCTCCTTCGTCCTCATCACGGCGATGCACATCGTCCTCGGCGAGCTCGCCCCGAAGAGCCTTGCGCTCCAGCGCAGCGAGCGGACGGCCCTCGCGGTCGTCCGGCCCCTGGGCGTCTTCCTCTTCGTGTTCCGCCCGGCGATCCTATTCCTGAACGGCCTCGGCAACGGCGTCGTCCGGCTGTTCGGCCTCCAGGCGGGCCACGGCGAGGGCTCGCTGCACTCCACCGCCGAACTGAACCTCCTGGTCCAGGCGAGCCAGGAGGCCGGCCTCATCCGCGAAGCGCAGCAGGAGGCGGTGCAGCGCATCTTCTCCATCGGCGAGCGCCGCGTCCGCGATATCATGACCCCCCGCCACGAGGTCGAATGGGTCGATGCCGACGAGGAGCCGGAGGCGATCCTGACCTCCGTGCGTACCTGTGACCACGCCCAATTGGTGGTCAGCCGCAGTGAAGTCGACGAGATCGTCGGCGTCGTCCGCAAGCAGGACCTGCTCAACCAGTTGCTCGACGGCAAGCCCGTCAATGTTCTCGCGGTGACCCAGCCCCCGATCGTCGTGCACGAGAGCATGTCGATCCTTGCGGTCCTGGAAACCTTTCAAGCGAAACCTGTGCGGATGGCGGTGGTGGTCGACGAATACGGCAGCCTCGAGGGGATCGTGACCCAGACCGACCTGCTGGAGGCGATCGCCGGAAACATCCCCGAAGTCGGCGACGAACCCAGCGTGGTCGAGCGCGAGGACGGGTCGCTCCTCATCGACGGCATGATGCCGGCCTCGCAGGCCTTCGATCGCCTCGCCTTCGCCGAACATCCGGATTCGGACGATTTCACCACGCTCGCCGGCTTCGTGATCTTCCGCCTCGGGCGCATCCCCGGAACGGGCGATCACTTCGAATCCCACGGCTGGCGCTTTGAGGTGGTCGATATGGACGGCCGACGGATCGACAAGGTTCTGGCGATACCCCTGTCCTGAGGGCTCAGGGAGCCTCGCAGGCGGCCGTTCACGACCGAGGGCTTGGCACCGCTGGGCGGAACGGATGGGATCCACCGGGCCGCCAAGCCACTCTGCGTGTCGTTCCCGAAGAACCCTCCATGCGCTTCGCCGCTCGCGCCGGCGTTCCTCAGGGTCCTGAGAGGACCCGTGGGACTGGAGATGGACCGACCGACGAAGATCGACTGCCGTTGCGCGTAAGCCGGGCTGCCGACGTGCTGACCGGGGTGGAGCTGGGCGCCCGACTGCAAGCGCCTCAGCACGGCCCGCAGCGAACTCAGGACCGCACGCCGCAGGGGTATCGATGGGCGCAACGGTTCGACGGGAGCCAACCGAAGAGCCTAGGGCCACAGCGATGCGGCTCCAGCATTCGGCAAGCCGCGGAACAGGGTCCGAATAGCAGAAGCGCTGACCGGGCAGGAGCCCGATCAGCGCGATCACCCTCTCAGGCGATATCCAAGGCGCACTGCACGCACCTGAGCGCGTGCAGTGCGGGCCGCATTCAGGCATCGACCTTCTTACGCGGGCCGCGGCGCTTCTTCTCGGCCTGCGGAGCCTCGGCCGCCGGCTCCTCGGGCGGCGGAGCGGACACGGTCTCCTCCGGCGCGCTCTTGGCCACACCCTTCCGGCGCTGCTGACCGAGGCCCAGCGCCCGTGCCAGCTCGGAACGCTGCTCGGAGTAGCTTGCCGAAGTCATCGGATAGTCGGGCGCGAGGCCCCACTTGGCCCGGTACTGCTCGGGTGTCAGGCCACGCAGGGTGAGGTGGCGGCGCAGCGTCTTGTACTGCTTTCCGTCCTCGAAGCTGATCAGATACTCGGGCGTGATCGAGCGACGGATTTCCTGGGGCGTCGCCTTCGGCGGACCCGCCTCGGCAGCCGGCGTGCCGCTGGCGGTGACGCCACGGATCGCCTCATGCACATCGCTGAGCAACTTAGGCAGCTCCGCGCTCTGTACATGATTGTTGCTGACGTAGGCCGAGACGATGTCGGCGGCCAGGGTGATGAGTCGAGCTGCGTCGTTGTCTGTTTCGGTCATGTTTCGTAGCCAATCTGCATAAGTGCCGGCGTTGTCTTGAAGCGTAGGCTCAGATCTTTCCGTAAGCAAGATGTTACATCACAAGAGGAGCAATTTTTCATCGTGTCTGTGTGGATCATTTATCAATTTTTCGCGCATCGCATGCACACTTTGCAGCAGTCGCGCTCCAGTTGCCCAACAAGACCATCGCGGATCGCTCTCGCCTGGACGTTTTTGGGTGATTCACAGGACGATGCTGACTAAAACCGCCTCTTCGGCGCAATAAGATCAGCCGTGGTCGACATCCGCTCGTTCGATCGCCCGACGTTGCTGGCACGTCCGCGATCGTCGGCCTCACCCCACGCTTCCGAAAGGAAACCTGCGCCTCTTCAAGAGCATCAAATGCTGTCCCGACGACCTCCGACTAGAATCGGACCGACCACCGGACATAACGTTGCGTTGGATAGAACAATTTTATGGTGTTCGCAATGAAGGGAAGAGAGTTCGTACAGCATCGGCCAGAAAAGCTTGGGGAAGGCGATGCAGGCGCTCCGAGCAGAGGTCATTGACGAGGATGGGGGGTCGCCATTTTTGGGTTTGCCAATGGCTCATCTTCGCGAACGCCACAGCGATCTCGGTCCAATGACAACCCAGTCGTGATCAGGAGGCGTTCTATGGATCGAGGCCGTCAAATCGCGTCGGCGCATGCAGCGCGGAGCTGGCGTTCGGCACGCGATCGCGGGGCCAATACCGTCCACCCATCCGGTGTCGGCGAGCCTTGTCTCGACGGATAGCTCACACCCCCGGGAAGCACCCCCGCCGAACGGGGCAGGGGCGCGCTCGAGATTGTTCAGTCGAGCCCAAGCATGAGGGTGATGTTCTGGACGGCTGCGCCGGACGCACCTTTGCCGAGATTGTCGAGGCGCGCGACGAGAACGGCCTGTCGATAGGCGTCCTTGCCGAAGACCCGCAATTCGAGCCGGTCGGTGTCGTTCAGGGCTTCCGGCGCGATGCGCTCCTCGTCGCCGGCGGGGATCACCCGGACGAGATCCTGTCCCTCGTAATAGGCCCGGAGGGCGGCTTCCAGATCCGCGACGGCCGGTGAGCCCGGCAGGGTATCGAGGTGCAGCGGCACGCTCACCAGCATGCCCTGCCGGAAGTTCCCCACCGACGGAATGAAGATCGGCCGCCGCGTCAAACCGGCATACGCCTGCGTCTCGGGCAGATGCTTGTGGCCGAGACCGAGGCCGTACAGCAGGAAGGGCTCGCCCTGTCCGCCCTCGTACGTCTCGATCATGGATTTGCCGCCACCGCTGTAGCCGCTGACGGCGTTGATGCTGATCGGGTGGTTCGACGGGATCAGACCGGCCTCCACCAGAGGTCGGAGCAGGGCGATCGCACCGGTCGGGTAGCAGCCGGGATTGGCGACGCGACGCGCGTCCCGGATCGCCTGGGCCTGCGCGGGATCGAGTTCGGCGAAGCCGTAGACCCAGGCCGGATCGACCCGGTGGGCCGTGCTGGCGTCGAGGATTCGGGGTCCGCCGTCCGGCAGGGTATCGGCGAGGGCGACAGTCTCCTTGGCGGCAGCATCGGGTAGGCACAGCACGACGAGGTCGACCGCCTGCAGGAGGTCCCGCTTGACCGCGATGTCCTTGCGGCTCTCGTGCGGGATGCTCTTCAGGGCGATGCGGCCGTCGCGCTCGAGGCGCTCGCGAATGCCGAGGCCGGTGGTTCCTGCCTCTCCGTCGATGAAGACCGTGGGCTTTTGCCCGACACCGTGCTCGCTCATGGACACCTGAGATCCTTTCGTCGGGCCGACGGAGACGCGTCCCGCATCGACCCGTGCGCGCCACGTGGCCGGGACGCTTCGTCAAGTCAATGTCTTCGCAACGCTGGAATAAGGCGTGATGACGCTGGATCAAGCCTGTGTATCGTTTCCGCGCGCCTGGAACGGCGCCGTCGACTGTCCGGTTATGGCCCGAAGAGAGCTCAGACGCGGATCTGAGACACAGATCTACAACCGAGGAACAGCGGATGTCGGCCAGCGCAGAGAAGAGCGATCCCAAGCTCTGGGAGAAGGTGAAGAAGGAGGTCACGGACTCCGACAAGGGCGGAAAGCCCGGACAATGGTCGGCGCGCAAGGCCCAGGCGGCGACCAAGGCCTACAAGGATGCCGGCGGTGGCTACAAGGGCAAGAAGTCGGACGACAACCACCTGAAGCAATGGACGGAGGAAGAGTGGGACACCAAGTCCGGCAAGAAGAGCGGCGAGACGGGTGAGCGCTACCTGCCCAAGAAAGCGCGCGAGTCGGTGTCCAAGTCCGAATACGACCGATCGACGAAGAAGAAGCGTGCCGATTCGGCAAAGGGCAAGCAGTTCTCGAAGCAGCCCGCCGACGTCGCAAAGAAGACCGCTGCGGCGCGCAAAGCCGGTTCCGGCAAGACCAAGGCCGACCTCATGAAGGCGGCACGCGAAAAGGACATTCCGGGACGCTCCAAGATGTCGAAGGGCGAACTCGAGCGCGCCCTCCACGCCTGAGGCGTCAGGCGCTCAGCGTTCCCCACGAGGACTTCCACAGGTCCTGCGGGTCGATCACCACGATCTCGCGGTCGCTCTCGTTGGCGACGTGGACGGCGATGCCGAATGCCTGGGCGATGGGAAGCGCGCCGGTGGTGCTGAAGAGGCGCCCATCGGCAAGCTTCACCTCCCCCGTGGTCGCGCCGTCGGCCTGCGCGAGGCAGAGGGTCACTGCGGCGGCGTCGGGCTGGGTGACACGTCGGAAGGGCTTCGCCATGGGAAGTCGTCTCTCTGCAGCTGAAAAAGGAAAGGGCGGCCGAAGCCGCCCTGTCCAGATACGTCGCGAACGAGGCGCTCAGCGCTTCGAGAACTGGAAGCTGCGGCGGGCCTTCTTGCGGCCGTACTTTTTGCGCTCGACCACGCGGCTGTCGCGGGTGAGGAAGCCCTCGCGCTTCAGCGGCGAACGCAGCTCCGGCTCGTAGTAGGTCAGCGCCTTCGAGAGGCCGTGGCGCACCGCGCCGGCCTGGCCCGAGAGACCGCCGCCATGCACCGAGACGGTGATGTCGTACTGGTCGACGCGGTTCGCGATCTGAAGGGGCTGGCGCAGGATCATGCGCAGCACCGGACGGGCGAAATAGGTCTCGACGGCGCGGCCGTTGACGACGACCTTACCGGTGCCCGGCTTGATCCAGACGCGGGCGACCGCGTCCTTGCGCTTGCCGGTGGCGTAGGCGCGGCCCTGGGCGTCGAGCTTCTGGACGTGGACCGGGGCGGCGTTCTCCGGCGACTCGACGTTCGCGCGGTTCAGGTCGGAGAGGGACTGAAGGGTCGCCATGATCAAGCGCTCACGTTCTTGCGGTTGAGGCTGCCGACGTCGAGCGCCTGCGGCTGCTGGGCGGTGTGGGGATGCTCGGAGCCCTTGTAGACCCGGAGGTTGCCCATGATTTGGCGGAAGAGGGGGCCGCGCGGGAGCATGCGCTCGACGGCCTTCTCCACGACGCGCTCGGGGAAGCGACCATCGAGGATGAACTTGGCCGTGCGCTCCTTGATGCCGCCCGGGTAGCCGGTGTGGTGGTAGTACACCTTCTGCTCGCGCTTGCGGCCGGTGAACTTCACCTTCTCGGCATTGATGACAATGACGTTGTCGCCGCAATCGACGTGGGGCGTGTACACGGCCTTGTGCTTGCCGCGCAGGCGCATGGCGACGATGGAGGCGAGCCGGCCGACGACCAGGCCCTCCGCATCGACGATGATCCACTTCTTGTCGACGTCGGCGGGCTTCAGAGAAAAGGTCTTCATCCCGTGGCGTTCCGTATGGTGTCTGGACAAAACGATGCGCCGCCGCGTGCGGGACGCGACGGCGTTGGCGGCTCCATTAGGCCGATGGGGGTCTTTCGTCAAGCCGGAAAGGCGCGTGATCACGGCCTCGAAACGCCGAAAAGCGCAATCTTTCGAGCTATTTCAAGCACGCGGTATCAGAATACCGCATTCGGTTGCAGGACACTCGCCGATCTCCTGACGAGAGGTATCGGCAAAGCGGAAGACACCCCATCGAGCGATTCGTCGACGGTATGGGTCGGCCTGCTTCGCGAGCCAGTCACCTGCACGGCCGCGGCAAGCGGCGGCGCAAGGTCCATCGATCGTCCGAGCGACGAGTCCGGGGGGCCGGATTAGCGGTCCGCCTTCTCTCCGGCGGTGGTGAGTTCGATGTAGCGCAGGGTGGTCGGACGCACGAGTTCGCGGACCTTGCGGGCCATCCCCTCTTCCTCGCGCAACGATTGCTCGAAGCCGGTGAGGGCGGTCTGCTGGCCGGCGGCCTCGGCAATGGCGAGAAGCGACTCGTAGGCTGCGATCTCGAAATTCTCGAAGGCGTGGTTCGCGTAGGCGTTCTTCAGGATCTCGTCCTGGGCCGGCGTGTGCCCGAGCGCCATGATGTTTCCGACGAAGCCGAGCACGCCCTCCTTGATGGCGGAGGGACTCTCGGACAGGCTGTGCAGGGCTTCCTCCAGACGGGTCCTCTGGCCGTGCGTCTCCTCGATATGACGGCGCAGGGCCGCCTCCATTTCGGGGTAGCGCTGCAGGCGCTCGACTTGCCGCTCCATGATCTGAAGTGCCTGCATTTCGAGTGCATGGGTGTTCTTCAGAGCGGTCACATAGATTTCGCGGGTCTCAATAGCCACGTTCGTAGTCTCCCGATCAATCGCGAAAGCGTTCGCTGTCGTCACGAGAAGATCACAGTGCCGCCTCATGTTCCGGCGCAGCCTGCGACATCTATGTCTTCTGCCGCCGCGACAGGGTCATATCGAATGCCGCCACGTTTACGACCGGCTCAACCCAGGTCGATGTCCAGGAGCGGCTGCGGTCAGCTTCGCTTCAATCGCTCCAGCTCCGCCTCCGCTGCCAGGGCGCGCGCCTTCCACTCATCGCGCTCGGCCTCGGCGGCGCGCGCTGCCGCCTCGGCACGCTGAGCGCGCGCTGCCTGTGTCGCAGCCAGGGCCTGGGCGCGTTCGCGGGCGCGGGTCTCGCCCGCCATCTGCACCTTCAGGTCGCGGGGCGTCGCCATCGCGGCTATCCTTCATCCAATTCGGTAGAGCTGCCTTCCCGCGCCGGTGCGCCCGGGTCAAGGTCGGCCCGACCGTCAGCATAGGCTGCGAAGGTCGTCGAGGCTGCAGGCCCGGCCGGACAGGAATGGTCACCAGACCGGGGGGCATGAGGACCGGCCCGAGCGCCGCGGCGAGCGCAAACCTGCACCAGATGAGTTCCGCCGCATGCTGCGCGGCACTCGTCCCGGAGCGACGTTCGACGCGCCGCTCGCGGGAGCGGGACGATGGTTCGGGCGCGGGATGCGAGCCTCGGGCATCCCGTCGCTTCGAGGCCAGCGGCCCATCCGAAGCCCTGTCCCGCCGACGCGATCCGCGAAGGCCGGCCGGTCCTGCGAACCAGATGGACGATTGGGGACCGGCGCTGCGCAGGGGGGGCTGGGGAACGGCGGGCGATCCTGATGCGACCCTTATGGAATCGCACCGCGTTGCCGCTCGAACCCTCACGCGCCGCGACGCACGTTCCTCGCGCGGTCCGATACCGGGATCGTCCGACCCGCGAGCCCTCCATGTCCCGTCTTCTTCCGGTCACGCCCGACGACCCGATCGCCGGCCCCGACACGTCCCGCTTCGTCATCGGACGAGACAGGCACGGCTGCTGGGTCGCTGTCGAGGTCCATGGCCGGGCCGGCGGCTTGTTCCGCACCCGCCAGGCCGCGCTGCACTATGCCGTGGAAGCGACGGCGCACCGGCCGAATGCCGTCAGGATCGCCGCGGATCGCATCGAACTCCGGATCTGAAAGGGGGGAACGGCGTTCGGACCGGCCCTCAGCCGCCGGGCCCGCCCTCCTTCGGGCGAAGAACAGCGTGCAGGCCCGCCGCGTCGTGGGCGGCACGCAGGGCCGCCGCCACGGCCGGATCGCGCAGCCGCCGGGCGATGCAGGCCAGTGCCGTCACCGAAGTGTCCCGGGGGTCCACCGGCAGCAGCAGGAGCGCGACAAGGTCCACGGGGCGCCCGTCGATCGCCTCGAACGCCAGGGGATCGCGCAGACGGGCCAGGAGTCCGAAAGGTCGCTCCAGGCCGTCGAGGCGCGCATGCGGCAGGGCGATGCCGTCGCCGATTCCGGTGGAGCCGAGGCTCTCGCGCGCCGCCAGGGCTGCGCGGATCGCCGACGCCTGCCGCCCGAGGGCGAGCCCCGCTCGGCGTGCCAGGTCATCGAGGAGCGCTGCCTTGCCGGATGCGCGCAGGCCGCAGACGATGCGGTCCGCAGGCAGGAGATCGTCGAGGGTCATCGGATCGGTCCACCCCCGTCATCGGGCGCGCGCAGGCGGTAGCCGACCCCGGTCTCGGTGAGGAGGATCCGGGGACGCTCGGGATCGGCCTCCAGCTTCTGGCGGAGCTGGCGCACATAGACCCGGAGATATTGCGGGTCGGAGGAGGTCGAGACCGCCTTCATCAACTGGGCGTGGGTCAGGGCCTTTCCGGCATGCTGCACCAGCACCCGCAGGAAATCGTATTCCCGGGGCGTCAGCTTCACCTCCGCGCCGCGGACGCGGACGATGCGGCGCACGAGGTCGACGCTGAGGCCGTCGACCTCGAACAGGGCGCGCTCACCCTGAACCGCCAGTTGATGCCGCAGGGCCGCACGCAGGCGCGCCAGGAGTTCCCCCATGCCGAAGGGCTTGGTGACGTAGTCGTCCGCGCCGAGGTCGAGGGCTTCGACCTTGCCCGGCTCGTCGTCGCGGCTCGACAGGACCACCACCGGCAGGTCGCGATGGTCCTCCCGGATGCGGCGGAGGAGGTCGTGCCCGCGCATATCCGGCAGGCCGAGATCGAGGATGACGAGGTCGATCGTCTCGCAGGCCAGGAGTTCGAGGGCCACCCGCCCGCTTGGCGCCTCGAAGATCGCGTAGCCCTGCGTCGCCAGCCCCATGCGCAGGAGCTTGCGGATAGGCGGCTCGTCATCGACCACGAGGACGGCGAGACTCATGCGGCAAGTCTCATGTGGCGTGACTCATACGGTGAGACTCATGCGGCGAGGTCGGAGGTGGGCCGGCTCGCGGCGGGCACCGGGAGCAGGAGGGTGAAGACCGCGCCGCTGCGGTCCTGCCGGTTGCCCGCCGTCAGCGTCCCGCCCATCGCCTCGACGAAGCCGCGGGCGATGGCGAGGCCCAGCCCGGTGCCGGCTCTTACGCTGTCGCCCTTCCGGACGCGATAGAACTTGTCGAACACCCGCTCCCGCTCCGCTTCCGGGAGGCCATCGCCCGCATCGATAATCTGAAGGCGCACTTGGGATGGGCCGCCGGCCTGCCCCGACATAAGTTGCGCCGTGACCATCACGGTCGAGCCGGCCGGTGCGTATTTCGCGGCGTTGTCGAGGAGGTTGACCAGCACCTGTTCGAACAGGACCGGATCGAGCCGCAGGGCCGGGAGGTCCGGGGCGAGTTCCAGCACGACCCGGTGCTCCGCCAGGATCGCACCCAGACGGCGCAGGGCCGTATCGACGATCTCCGTGACGTCCTGCGCCGTCAGGCTCGCCGAGACTGCGCCGGCCTCGAGCCGGGTCATGTCGAGGAGATTGACGATGAAGCGGTTCAGACGCTCGGATTCGGCGATGATGGTCGCCAGGAGGTCGCCCTTCGCCTCCCTCCCCAGATCGGCGTCGAGATCGCGCAGGGTTGTGGCGGCCCCGAGGACCGAGGACAGGGGGGTCCGCAGGTCGTGGGAGATCGACGTCAGCAGGGCCTGGCGCAGGCGGTCGGTCTCGGCATCTCGCTCCGCCCGCGCCAGATCCTCCACGAGCCGGACCCGCTCGATGGCGAGGGCGCCCATGTCGGCGAGGGCATCGAACAGCCGTCGATCCTCGGGCGTGAGGATCGGTCCGCTGCCGTCCGCGTCGAGGCCGATCACCCCGATGAGGCCGCGACCTGTTCGCGTCGGTATGAAAATACGACGGGCACCCGGAAGCGTATCGGCGCCGCGTCCCGCCGGCCGATCGTTCGCGAAAGCCCACTGCGCCGCCGCCAGATCCGCCGCGTCGAGGCGGTCCTCGGGGGGATACCCGGCCCGGACCGTCACCGTGTCGCCCTCCGGCAGCAGCAGCACGACCCGTACGCGCAGCATCGCGGCGATCTGCGCCGAGGTTGCCCAGAGGACGTCGTCGAGCGTACCGCAGGCGGACAGCTTCCGGCTGAAGCCGTAGAGGCGCTCCGTTGCCCGCGCCCGGCGCTGGCTGACCACCGCCACCGCCCGAGCCCGAGCGGCGAGGTTGGAAACCAGCACGGCGACGAGCGTAAACAGCAGGAACGCGGCGACGTTGGTCGGGTCGGCGATCGTCAGGGTGTAGACCGGCGGCAGGAAGAAGAAGTTGTACGCCAGCGACGCGGCGACCACCGACGTCAGCGCCGGCCCCAGGCCGAACCGCGCCGCCACCGCCACCACCGCGGTCAGCAGGAACAGATCGGCATTCTCGACCCCGAGATAGGGCTGGAGCGCGAGGGCGAAGCCGAGGCCAGCGAGAATGGCGAGGGCAGCAAAGCCGTAGCCGGTGCCATCGACCTTGGCGCGCTCCGGGGCCGTCGCTACCGTCCTGGGTGAGCTGGGTGTCGGCAGCGTCTCGCCGGGCACCACGTGGATGCTGATCGCACCACTCCGGCGCACGAGATCGTGGACCACCGAGCCGTTGAAGAGCTCGAACAGCCAGGACCGCGTCGCCTTGCCGACGACGATGTGGTTAACGTTGGCGCCGCGGGCATACGCCAGGAGATCGTCGGCCACGCGCCGGCTCCCCGGCACGGTCACGGCGTCGCCGCCGAGACGATCGGCGAGGCGCAGGGTCTCGGCGACCCGATCACGGTCCGCTTCACTGAGGCCGAGGCTGCGCGTGCCCTCGACCGTGACGGCGGTCCAGGGCGCGTGCAGTCGGTCGGCCAGGCGCTTTGCGTAGCGGACGAGGCTGGGGGAGCGCGGATCCTCGCTCACGCAGACCATCACCCGCTCGCCAGCGCTCCAAGGTCCTGCGATGGCGTGGGCCTGCATGTGGTTCAGGAGTTCGTCGTCGACCCGGTCGGCCG
This sequence comes from Methylobacterium sp. BI1, assembly GCF_056680125.1. Classification (NCBI taxonomy): domain Bacteria; kingdom Pseudomonadati; phylum Pseudomonadota; class Alphaproteobacteria; order Hyphomicrobiales; family Methylobacteriaceae; genus Methylobacterium; species Methylobacterium sp. BI1. Next base: position 1,795,976 of record NZ_CM155267.1, read on the forward strand.
TTCGGCGCAGGGCAAGTTCACGCAGGGCCGTCAGGTTGCCGCGAGAGAAGTAGTGGCGCAGGGCGCGCTCCGCATTGGCGGGCACGTAGACCTTGCCGGCCTTCAGGCGCTCGATGAGGTCGTCGGGATTGAGGTCCACCACCTCGATGTCGTCGGCACGGTCGAGGATGCTGTCGGGGACCGTTTCGCGGACCCGGATGCGCGTGATCTGCGCGACGACATCGTTCAAGCTCTCGACGTGCTGGATGTTAAGGGTCGTGTGCACGTCGATGCCGGCCGCGAGCAGCTCCTCGACATCCTGGTAGCGCTTCGGGTGGCGTGAGCCGGGCGCATTACTGTGGGCGAGCTCGTCGACGAGCGCCAGGGTCGGGCGCCGCGCCAGCAGGGCATCGAGGTCCATCTCCTCGATGACGCTGTCATGGTAGGGGACCCGTCGGCGCGGAACGACCTCGAAGCCCTCGACAAGGGCCTCGGTCTCGCTCCGTCCGTGGGTCTCCACGACGCCGATCACCACGTCGATCCCGGCCTTGAGACGAGCCCGGCCGATCGTCAGCATCTCGTAAGTCTTGCCGACCCCGGGCGCGGCGCCGAGGAAGACCTTGAGGCGCCCGCGTCCCGTCTCGTCCCGACGCGCACGATCGAGCAACGCCTCCGGCGAGGGACGCTGCCGCTCACGGCCATCCTCGCTCATCGACAATCCTTCATCCCATGTGTCCCTCGAAGCGGATTATTGCCGGAGGCTCGCGTCCAAAGCGAGGTTCAGGGCCAGGACATTCACGCGCGGCTCGCCGAGGAGCCCGAAGGTCCGGCCTTCGACCTGCGCGGCGAGGAGGTCGCGCACCCGATCCTCGCTGACGCCCCGCGCACGGGCCACGCGCGGTACCTGGAACTGTGCCGCCTCGGGCGACAGGTCTGGATCGAGCCCGGATCCACTGGCGGTCACGAGATCGACCGGCACCGTCGCGCCGGGGTTCTCGGCCCTCAGGGCGGAGAGGTCGCCTTTGACGCGCTCGGCCAGGGCGGCGCTGGTCGGCCCGAGATTGGAGCCGGCCGAGTTGGAGGCGTTGTAGGGCGATACCACGGTCTTGGTGGCATCGGTCGGATCGGCGGCCACCGTCGCCGAGGGGCGCCCATGGAAGTAGCGGGCGGTGGTGAAGGACTGGCCGATCAGGCTGGAGCCGACGACCGTACCGTCGCGGCGGATCAGGCTGCCGGCGGCCTGGGCGGGGAAGATTGCCGCGGCGAGACCGGTCATGCCCAGGGGATAGGCGAGGCCGGTGATCGCCGTCAGCAGGACGAAGAGGACGAGAGCGGGACGCAGGGACGCGCGCATGGGGACTACTCTGGTTTGGACGAGGAGGGGATCAGGCGAGGTGCAGGGCGTTCACGGCGAGATCGATTGCCTTGATGCCGACGAACGGTACGAGAATGCCGCCGAGGCCGTAGATCAGCAGGTTGCGCCGCAGGAGCGCTGCCGCCCCCACTGCCCGATAGGAGACGCCCCGCAGGGCGAGCGGAATCAGTGCTACGATGATCAGGGCATTGAAGATGATCGCCGACAGGATCGCACTCTGGGGCGACGCGAGATTCATGACGTTCAAGGCCTGAAGCTGCGGGTAGAGCGTCAGAAACATCGCCGGGATGATGGCGAAGTACTTGGCCACGTCGTTGGCGATGGAGAACGTGGTCAGGGCCCCGCGTGTCATGAGTAACTGCTTCCCGATCCCGACGATCTCGATGAGCTTGGTCGGGTCGGAATCGAGGTCGACCATGTTGCCGGCCTCTCGGGCCGCCACCGTCCCGGTGTTCATGGCGACGCCGACATCGGCCTGGGCCAGGGCCGGCGCGTCGTTGGTGCCGTCGCCGCACATGGCCACGAGCTTGCCGTCCGCCTGCTCTCGGCGGATCAGCGCGAGTTTGTCCTCAGGCGTGGCCTGCGCGAGAAAGTCGTCGACGCCGGCCTCGGCCGCGATGGCCGCCGCCGTCATTGGGTTGTCGCCGGTGATCATCACCGTGCGGATGCCCATACGTCGGAGTTCGGCGAAGCGCTCGCGGATGCCCCCTTTCACGATGTCCTTCAAACACACGACACCGAGGAGCCGTCCTCCACGGGCGACCGCCAGGGGCGTGCCCCCGGCCTTCGCGATGGTCTCGGCGATGGATCGGATCTCCGCCACCGCATCGGAGTTTATGTCGGGCCGAAAGGCGAGAGCCGCGTTCGTGCTGCGCGACGCAATCGGCTGGCCGCCGAGGGACGCGATCACCGCCTCGACCGCGCCCTTGCGAATGGACCGTCCGTCGAGGTCGACCCCGGACATCCGCGACTGCGCCGTGAAGGGCACGAAGGTGGCATTCAGGCTGGCCATGTCGCGGGCGCGGATGCCGTGGCGGTCCTTCGCCAGCACGACGATCGAGCGCCCCTCGGGTGTCTCGTCGGCGAGGGAGGCGAGTTGCGCCGCATCCGCGAGATCCTGCTCGTCGACCCCGCTCACCGGCCGGAATTCGGTCGCCTGCCGGTTGCCCAAGGTAATGGTGCCGGTTTTGTCGAGCAGGAGAGTATCGACGTCGCCTGCTGCCTCGACGGCACGGCCCGACATCGCGAGCACGTTGAAGCGTACGAGTCGGTCCATGCCTGCAATGCCGATCGCGGACAGGAGCGCGCCGATGGTGGTCGGGATGAGGGTCACGAACAGGGCGACGAGGACGACGAGGGGAATGGCGCCGCCGGCATAGCTCGCGAAGCTCGGAATGCTGGCCACCGCGAAGACGAAGACAAGAGTTAGACCGGCGAGCAGGATGTTGAGGGCGATCTCGTTCGGCGTTTTCTGGCGTGAGGCACCTTCGACCAGAGCGATCATGCGGTCCACGAAGGTCGAGCCGGCCGCCGCCGTGATGCGCACTCGGATCGCGTCGGACAGGACCTGGGTTCCACCCGTCACCGCCGACCGGTCCCCGCCGGACTCCCGGATGACCGGCGCGGACTCGCCTGTGATGGCCGCCTCGTTGACGGAAGCGACGCCCGCGATGACCTCGCCATCGGATGGGATCAGGTCGCCGGCCTCGACCAGCACCACGTCACCGACCTTCAGCGACGTTCCGGGCACCGAGTCCCAGGTATCGCCAGGACCGGTGAGACGCTTGGCCATCGTCTCCGTGCGGGTGCGGCGGAGGCTGTCGGCCTGAGCCTTGCCGCGGCCCTCGGCCAAGGCCTCGGCGAAATTGGCGAAGATCAGCGTGAACCAGAGCCACAGGATGATCTGGCCTGAGAAGCCGAGCCCGGTCGCGCCGGTCGCGAGATCGCGGACGAACAGAACGCTGGTCAGGGCGGCGACGACCTCGACCACGAACATCACGGGATTGCGGACCATGATCCGGGGATCGAGCTTGCGGACAGAACCGACGAGGGCCGGGCCGACGAGGGCGGCACTGAAGAGGGAGGTGGAGGGACGAGACATGACGGGGGTTCCACAAAGGATCGCGAATAGGCCGGGCGCGACGCGCCGGGTCCGTACGATGAGTCAGGGCGCGAGGGCGCGGCCCGTGAACTCGGCAGCGAGCACCAGGCCGAGGGCGCCCAGGAGCGTGACCCCGAGCACTGCCAGGATCAGGTCCGAGAGTCGGGCCGGCCGGCTCCCGGACATCGTGTGGAGCGGGCGGTGGCCAGCGCGGAGCCCGTGCAAGTGGTGGCGCCGGCCCCGGCGCGGTGGATGGGCGGGCCGCATCGCTCAGCCGCCCGCCGCGAAGGTCTGGCCTGCCGTGCCTGCCAGATGCTCGACGATCGGGCCGAGGGCGAGGGAGGGGAAGAAGGTCAGGCCGCCAACGATCAGGATCACGCCGACCAGCATGCCGATGAACAGACCGCCGTGGGTCGGCAGTGTCCCGGCGGAGGCCGGCACGGTCTTCTTGGCCGCGAGGGCGCCCGCAATCGCCAGGGCGGGGATGATCACGAAAAACCGCCCCACCAGCATGCCGATGCCCAGCGTCGTGTTGTAGAACGGGGTGTTGCCGCTGAGCCCAGCGAACGCCGAGCCGTTGTTGGCCGCGGCGGACGTGAAGGCGTAGAGGATCTCTGAGAATCCGTGCGGCCCGGCATTGGCAGGCCCGGCAAGACCGGCGGCTACCACCGTGGCGAGGGCCGTGAACCCCAGCATCATCAAGGGCAGGCACAGGATGGCGAGCATGGCCATCTTCACCTCCCGAGCCTCGATCTTCTTGCCGAGATATTCGGGGGTGCGGCCGACCATGAGCCCCGCGACGAAGATTGCTACGATGACGAAGACGAGCATGCCGTAGAGGCCTGCGCCGACGCCGCCGACGATGATTTCGCCGAGCTGCATGTTGATCATCGGAACGAGGCCACCGAGGGCGGTGAAGCTGTCGTGCATCGCGTTGACCGCACCACAGGAAGCGGCGGTGGTCACCACCGCGAACAGAGCGGACCCGACAATGCCGAAACGGAGCTCCTTGCCCTCCATGTTGCCGCCCGCCAGCCCGAGATCGTTCAGGACGGAGCTGCCCGCGGCCTCGCTGGCATAGGTGACTAGGACGCCGGCGAGAAACAGCACGCCCATGGCACCGAGGATCGCCCAGCCCTGCCGCTCGTCGCCGACCATGCGGCCGAACACGTTGGTCATCGCCGCGCCGAGGACGAAGATCGAGACGATCTGGATGAAATTGGAGAGCGCAGTCGGGTTCTCGAAGGGATGGGCCGCGTTGGCGTTGAAGAAGCCGCCGCCGTTGGTCCCGAGCATCTTGATCGCGACCTGGCTCGCTACGGGCCCGATCGCGATCGTCTGGGTGGCGCCTTCGAGGGTCGTGGCCTCGATGGAGGCGCCCAGAGTCTGGGGGATGCCCTGCGAGACCAGGAACAGGGTGTAGACCGCGCAGATCGGAAGCAGCACGTAGAGGGTGCAGCGTGTGAGATCGACCCAGAACGAGCCCACCGTCCGGGCCGACGCCCGTGCGAAGCCCCGGACGAGGGCGACGGCGAGGGCGATGCCGGTGGCAGCCGAGAGGAAGTTCTGGTGGGTGAGGCCCAGCATCTGTGACAGGTAGGAGAGGGTGCTCTCGCCGCCGTAGTTCTGCCAGTTGGTGTTTGTCACGAAGCTCGCCGCGGTGTTGAAGGCGAGATCCGGTGCCACGGCCGCTTGGCCGGCCGGATTCAGGGGCAGGACATCCTGCAGGCGCAGGAGCCCATAGAGCGCCGCGAAGCCGAGGGCGTGGAACGTCAGCATGGCGAGCCCGTAACCGAGCCAACTCTGCTCGCCCCGGGCGTCGATACCGGCCACGCGGTAGAGTGCCGCCTCGACGGGCCCGAGCACGGGTGAGAGAAACGTGCGCTCACCCTGGAACACGCGGGTCATGTACCCGCCGAGTGGCCTGACGAGCGCCAGTACGGTCGCGCAGAGTAGCGCGACCTGGATCCAGCCGTTGATGGTCATGGAAGTGGTCCTTGGGAAATCCGTCCGGAGGGCGCGTCAGAACCGCTCGGGGCGCACGAGAGCATAGGTGAGGTAGCCGAGCAGCCCGAGGGTCACGAGGGCACCGAAGGTTAGGTCGAGGGTCATGCGGGGGGCTCCTGGCAGCGCGCTCAGAGGCGTTCGCACAGCAGGGCGTATCCGGCGGCGAGGCCGAAGAAGGCGAGGCCTGCGGCGAGGAAGGCGATGTCGAGCATGCTGGGTCCAAATCCGTCCGGCGGATCGGCCCGGGTCGTCTCGACCGATCACGTTCGCCCGGAGGATGGACGGGAATCGCATTAGGGTTCGAGTGAGCGCCCGCCGCGATCTTATAAGGATCGCATGAGGATCAACGCCGTCAGGGCGCCGACGCGGCTTGGTCGAGTTTGGCCGCGAGCCGCGGATAGATCCGCAGGGCGTTGCCGGCATAGACCTTCGCGCGGTCCGTCTCGGAGATCGCGGACGCCTCGACGTAGCGCTTCGTGTCGTCGAAGGCGTGGCCGGTCTCGGGATCGATGCCGTTCACAGCCCCCACCATCTCGGAAGCGAAGAGCACGTTGTCCGCGGGGACAACCTTCAGGAGCAGGTCGATGCCCGGCTGGTGGTAGACGCAGGTGTCGAAGTAGACGTTGCGCAGAAGGTCGGTGAGCGGCGGACGCTTGAGGTCCTGTGCCAGCCCGCGATAGCGCCCCCAATGGTAGGGCACTGCGCCACCCCCGTGCGGGATGATAAGGCGCAGCGTCGGAAAATCCTTGAACAGGTCCGAGGTGACGAACTGCATGAAGGCCGTGGTGTCGCCACTCAGGTAATGCGCACCGGTCGCGTGAAAGTTGCGATTGGACGAGGCGCTCACGTGCACCATGCCGGGGACGTCGAGTTCGACCATCTTCTCCCAGAGCGGGTACCAGAAGCGATCCGAGAGGGGCGGATCGGTCCAGTGGCCGCCAGACGGATCGGGGTTCACGTTGCAGCCGACGAAGCCGAGTTGGGTCACGCAGCGCTCGAGTTCCGCCGTGCAGTTCTTCGCCGAGACGCCGGGCGTCTGCGGCAACTGGCAGACACCGACGAAATTGCGCGGCATCAGAGTGGCGACGCGGTGGATCATGTCGTTGGAGACGATCGACCAGTCGAGGCTCGTCCGGGCATTGCCGATGTGGTGGCCCATGCCGCCCGCGCGCGGCGAGAACAGTGCGAGGGAAATACCGCGGTCTGCCTGAAGCTTGATCTGGCGCTCGGCGACGCTCGCCCGGACCTCGTCGTCGCTGACCGACAACGCCGAGGGCGACGGCGACTGCGCGGGGTCGTTGATGGCGTCGATCTGGCGCTTGCGCCACGCCAGCATGGCCGGCGGCTCGGTCGTGTAGTGGCCGTGGCAGTCGATGACGGGTCCGCGATAGGGCGTACGCGCGGGCTGCGCCGATGCCACGCTTGGCCACGTCGCCGCTGCGGCCCCGAAAGCCGCCACCGCTCGCATGAAGCCCCGCCGTGGCAGGCAGCAGCCGCAAGCCGCGGAGTTCATGGCGTCGGAGGCTGCGATCATCACGACCTCACCGGACGGAGAAGGGGAGTTGATACGGGCGGCCAAACGGCACGCCATTGCTCACCGTCTGGACGGGCGCGAGGAAGCCAGTGCCGTCACGTCGGTTGTTCCGGGTGTCGACCATGGAGAGCGGCCGTTCGATCCATTCCATTACCGAGACGTCGCCCGGTGCGCCGACCTGCAGGGTCCCGAGCTTCGCGTCCCGATCGATGACGCGGGCAGGGGCCGCGGTCGCCATCGCGATGACCTGCTCCAGGCTGAAGCCGAGGGGGAGGAACTTGCTCATCACCAGCGGCAGGAACGGCATCCCCGGCGTGTTACCGGAGACGACATGCAGATCCGACGAGATGGTGTCCGGTGGCGCTCCCTGGGCGATGGCCGCCTCTGCCACAGTGAAATCGAAGGAGCCGCCACCGTGGCCGATGTCGAAGACGACGCCGCGTTGCTTGGCGGCCAGGGCCGCCGGCAGGAGCTTGCCGTCCTGCACGATGTTGGTGAACTGCCCGGCCGTGTTGGGCGCGCCCGAGTAGCAGTGCGTGAGGATGTCGCCCGGCCGCAGCAAGTCCAGGATGCGGCTCATCAAGTCAGCGGTCTCGACGCCGCCGATATGCGCCATCACCTTGGCGGGACGTCCCGACAACTCGCAGGCCTGGATCGCCCGACGCAGGGGCTCGGCGCCGTGCTTGAAGATGACGTTCTCCGACATCCGAACCTTGGCGCCGAGAACGAAGTCCGGGTTCTCCGCGATGGCGAGCGCACAGGCTTCCACCTGGGCATGGTCGATGTTGTAGAGTTCCGCGACGGGGAAGGCCGACAACCCGTGATTGGCGATGTGCACGAAGGCGAACATCCGTGTCCGGGTCTGCGCAACGATGTGACGACGCAGGGCGGCGATGGTATTGGCGCCCGCATCGCCGGCGGAGACCACCGTCGTCACCCCCGAGAACGGAACCGTCTCATCGGCCGGAATGCCGATCGCCGAACCGTAGGGAAAGGTATGCGCGTGAAGGTCGACGAGGCCGGGCAGCACGAGCTTGCCGGCAACATCGATCGTCTGCTTGGCCCGATCCCTCGGGAGATCCGCCGCGAGGGCAGCGATCCGACCGTAACGGATGCCGACGTCGCGCTTCCCCCGCAGGGACTGGCTGGGATCGATCACCTCGCCGCCTCGTATGACGAGGTCGAAAGGACCGGTCGGGTCCGCGTCCGCCCAGGCCCCTGTCGTGGCGGCGAGACCCGTCGCGGCCGCTCCGGCGAGCCAGGCTCGGCGGGTCACCGCGTCCATGTCAGCGCTCCAGGCAGGATGTCACGAGGCCGGGTCATGTGCGCAGGGGACGACCAGTGAGGCCGGTTGTGTGGGTCGGGCGGCGCTGGGCACCACGACATCGCATCGACTCCCTGACCTCGGCGCTCGTTGATCGGCTCCGATGTTCAGGATGCTAGAATCTGTGTGCCACGATCGGCAACGATTTTCACAGATGATCGTCCGACAGCGCCAGGAATTCGGTGGAACGCTGTCTGTTCCCGGGGCGCCCGACATGTGTCTCGGAGAAACCCGAGCCGCATCACAGGGCAATCAGACCCTATCCGGCGCCGGAGGATTTAAGCAAATCTGCGGGCCAGACCAATCGCGGTGAAACGGACTCAGCCTAGCTGTCGCGGTCGACCTGCAAGAAGTCGATCGGGGGAGCCTGCGTCTCGTCGAAGACACCGGCCGTGAGGCTCCTGCCGTAGACACATGCCGTGTCGAGGTTGGTTCGATAGGGCTGCCGGTCGGGGCCCCCCTCCATCTGCGGCGTGTGGCCGTGCACCACGTGCTTGCCGAAGTCGAAGACCGTGCCGAGAAACGGTTCCCGGATCCAGAGGCGGTTCCAGGGATCGGGATCGATCCCGGTTCGACCGGGGCGAAAGCCCGCATGAACGAAGTAGCGCCGAGCGTCCTCATGGACGGTCGGCAGGCTCGCGAGCCAGGTCAGCACGTCGTGCGGAAACGCCTCTGGTCCGGTGACTCCGAAGGAACGCAGGGTTTGCCGGCCGCCGTTGCTCAGCCATACGGAAGCCCCATACACATCGCGATGGGCCTCCAGCATCATCTGCTCGTGGTTGCCCATGAGGCAAGTCAGGGCATTCGGCGCATCGCGCTGGAGATGACGGAGAATCTCGATCACCCGGGCGCTCTCGGGACCTCGATCCACGTAGTCGCCGAGGCAGACGATGCGGGCCGGTCGCCCGGCCCGGTGCAGGTTGATCTGCTCCAGCAGTCGGATCAACGCATCGGCGCAGCCGTGAATGTCGCCGATCGCGTAGGTGAGGACGTTCATGCGAAGTCCGGTACCGAGGTCAGGAGCATGCCCGTCGCATGGCAGGAAACGGATGCACTGAACATCCCCGGGCTAAGCAGGCGCCGTAGCCAACGCCCGTCTCGAGACTCGCGGCCCACGGGAATTTGACGGCCGAACCCTAGCGAAAGATCTGAATCATCGCCGGTGTCAGGATGACCACGAACAGCACCGGGAGGAAGAACAGGATCATCGGCACGGTCAGCTTCGGCGGCAGGGCTGCGGCCTTCTTCTCCGCCTCGTTCATCCGCATGTCGCGGCTTTCCTGGGACAAAACGCGCAGGGCCTGACCGACGGGCGTTCCGTAGCGCTCGGCCTGGATCAACGCCGTCGTCACCGCCTTGATCTGATCGAGGCCGATACGGTTGGCGAGGTTCTCGAAGGCAATGCGCCGGTCGGGCAGGTAGGACAGCTCCGCGGTCAGGACCGCGAGTTCTTCGGCAAGCACGATGGATTGCCCGACCACCTCGGTGCTGACGCGCCGGAACGCGTGCTCGACCGACATGCCAGACTCGACGCAGATGAGCGTGAGATCGAGGGCATCGGGCCACGCGGCGCGGATCTCGGTCTGACGCTTGCTGGCGCGATTGTGGAGGTACAATTCCGGGGCCTTGATGCCGAGGAGAAGCACCCCGATCACGATCATCGTGCGAATGGCGAAGGGCTGATCGAGGACACCGAGCACGAACAGATAGAAGATCGCCACAAGCGCGAGAACGATGGGCGTCACCAGGCGGAAGAACAGAAAGCCCGTCTCGGCCCCGGGCGAGCGATAGCCCGCCATCATCAGCTGCTTTCGGGCCGTCTCGGTCCCGAGCCAACGGCTCAGATTGAACTGCTCCACCACCCGTTTCATGTAGGCTTTCGGGGCAACGCGGAGGCTTGCCTTGGAGCTCATGCGCTCGCGTTCCCGGCGGCGGATCTCCTCACGCTCCTCGCCGATCAGCTTCATGCGCTTGCCGAGGCGGTCAGGCTCCAGCATGGGCTGGAGCAGCGCGAAGGCGGTCGCAGCCGCGGCGATGGCGGCGAGGGCCGTGCCGAGAAAGCGCGGCTCGGTGACCTTGGCGGCGATGAGATCCAGCATGCGGTGTCTCCGTACGATCCGACCGGACGAGGATTCGAAATCAGAACTGGGCGAGCATCGACGAACTAGACGTCGAAGCTGATCATCTTCTTCATCGTGAAGACCCCAAGCGACATCCAGATCGCTGAACCCACCAGGGCGAGCTTACCGATATCAGTCCGCCAGAGCAGGGAGATGTAGTCCGGGCTCGACAGGTAGGTGAGAAGGGCAACGATAAAGGGAAGTGCCGCGATGATGCCTCCGGATGCCTTCGCTTCCATGCTCATCGCCTGGATCTTTCCGGCCATCTTCTTGCGCTCGCGTAGCACTCTCGACAGGTTCGCGAGGGCCTCGGAGAGATTGCCGCCAGACTTCGCCTGGATGCTGATCACGATGGCGAAGAAGTTGACGTCGGACACCGGCACGCGCTCGTGCATCTTCATCAGGGCTTCGCCGAGGGACAGGCCGAGGGTCTGGGATTCGACCACCTGACGAAATTCACTGCGGATCGGCTCCTCAGCCTCCCGCGAAATGATCCGAAAGCAGTCGCCCACCGGGATACCCGCACGCACACCGCGGGTGATGATGTCGATCGCCGTCGGCAGTTCGTCGATGAACGCCTTGATGCGCCGCTTGCGAAGATACGTGATGAGCCAGAGTGGCAGCCCGAAGCCGCCGGCGAACACGGCCCCGAGGCCCGCGAGCGGATTGCCCGTGGTAATCAGGATCATGAGGCCGAACACCACCGCCATCACTGCCGAGACGGCGATGTACTGATTGCGCGTCCAAGACAGGCCGGCGCGGGCCAGCTTCAGCTCCAGCGTGACCTTGGTGCCCTCGCGCTTCGCCTCGACTTCCTTGAGGCTCTTGGCGACCTGTTCGCGACGATTGACGGTCGCGACGCGGTTTCCCGGCGCCGCCACGACGCTGACGGTCCGGCGCCGTTCGGCGGAGCGCTTCTCTCCGGAGAGGTAGGGGAAGACGAAGACGTAGGCGAGCCCCCCGGCCGTGAGCGCGAGGAGACCGGAGGCGAGGGCCAGGCCGCTGGCGTTCACAGTCCGCCCCCACCGGCGCTGGCTGCATCAAGGGCTGCCGCGAGGGCTTCGTCCTCGCCGTAGTAGCGTGCGCGCTCCCAGAACCGGGGACGGCCGATGCCCGTCGAGCGATGGCGCCCGATAAGCTTGCCGTTCGCGTCCTCACCGAGCACGTCATACAGGAAGAGGTCCTGAGTGATGATGACGTCGCCCTCGAGACCCATCACCTCGGTGATGTGCGTGATCCGGCGCGAACCGTCGCGCAGGCGGGTGGCCTGCACGATGATGTCGATGGAGCCGCAGATCATCTCGCGCAGGGTCCGCGACGGCAGGCTGAAGCCGCCCATGGTGATCATGGACTCGATACGCGCCAGGGCTTCGCGCGGGGAGTTCGCGTGAAGCGTGCCCATTGAGCCGTCGTGACCGGTATTCATGGCCTGCAGCAGATCGAACGCCTCGGGGCCGCGAACCTCGCCGACGATGATCCGCTCGGGTCGCATGCGCAGGCAGTTCTTGACGAGATCGCGCATCGTGACCTGCCCAGACCCCTCCATGTTGGGCGGCCGGGTTTCGAGGCGCACCACGTGCGCCTGCTGGAGCTGCAGCTCTGCTGCGTCCTCGCAGGTGATGATGCGCTCGTCGGCGTCGATGTAGCGGGTCAGGCAGTTCAGCAGCGTGGTCTTACCGGATCCGGTACCGCCCGAGATGACGACGTTGCAGCGAACGCGGCCGATGATCTGGAGGATGCGGGCGCCTTCCGGCGAGATCGCCCCGAAGCTGACGAGCTGGTCGAGAGTCAGCTTGTCCTTCTTGAATTTACGGATCGTCAGGACCGGCCCGTCGATGGCCAGCGGGGGCGCGATGATGTTGACGCGTGACCCGTCTGGGAGCCGGGCGTCACAGATCGGCGAGGCTTCGTCGACGCGCCGGCCGACCTGACTGACGATCCGCTGGCAGATGTTCATCAGCTGCTGGTTGTCGCGGAAACGGACATTCGTCAGCTGGATCTTGCCACCGACTTCGATGAAGGCCCGGCTGGCGCCGTTGACCATGATGTCGGCGATATCGTCGCGAGCGAGCAGCGGCTCGAGCGGGCCGTAGCCGAGCACGTCATTGCAGATGTCGTCGAGCAGTTCTTCCTGCTCGGCGATCGACAGGACGATGTTCTTGAGGCCTATGATTTCCGAGACGATGTCACGAATTTCTTCGCGCGCCGACTCCGCATCGAGCCGCGAGAGCTGGGACAGATCGATCGCCTCGATCAATGCCCCGAAAATCATGCTCTTGGTGCGGAAGTAATCCTCCGACTTTACCGTCTCCATCACGGGCACGGGCTCGGGCCGGCGGGGCGCCTCCGCACGGGGGCGCAGTGCGGAATCGTCGTGGACCGGCAGCGAGACTTGCGGCTTCTCGACCACGGCCGCCGGACGCGGCACCTGCACCGCCGCGCTGCCGGATCGTCTACCGAACATGGTGCAGCCTCCTGGCGATCAGGGCACGGGGAGCAGGCCGGAGCATCACGACGCCTTGCGACGGGCGAGCTTGGAGAGCAGGGGCTCGAACAGATTCGGGCGCGCCCGGCGAAGTTCGGCGCGGCCGGTGATCGAGGCGGCGAGCGACGAATAGATCTCCGCTACCTTGGCGTTGGCCTGCACCTCGCCGATCATCTGCCCGTTGTTGGCCGCGGTCCCGAACAGCGCGGCATCGAAGGGGATCGCGGCCGTGATCGTGGTGTCGAGGGATTTGGCGAACTCGGCCGCGGCGATCTCGGGACGCTTGGGCACCCCGACGCCGTTGAGGATGATGCGGGGTTTGCGATCGTTCGGTCGGTTCTGCTGCAGGAGCGTCAGGAGGTTCTTGGTGTTGCGCAGGGCGGCGAGCTCGGGGCTCGCGACGATCAGGATCTCATCGGCGCTGATCATCAGCCGGCGCGACCAGGCGGTCCACTGGTGCGGCACGTCGAGGACAACGCACGGCACGGCGGCCCGCAGCAGATCGAGGAGGTGGTCGAAGGCCGGCTCGGCGAGATCGGTGGTGCGATCCAGGGTGGCGGGAGCCGCAAGCAGCGAAAGGTTGTCGCTGCACTTTGACAAGAGGCGGTCGAGGAGATTCGAATCCAGGCGATCCGGCGCGAACACGGCTTCAGCGATGCCCTGGGGCGGATCCTGGTTGAAGTTCAGGCTCGCAGTCCCGAAGGCGATGTCGAGGTCGGCGATGACCGTCGCGGTGTCCTGCTCCCGACCGATCGTCCAGGCTAGGTTGTGCGCGAGGGTGGAGACACCGACCCCCCCCTTCGCGCCGACGACGGCGACGGTGCGACCGACCGGCTTGGCGCCCGGCGCGGTGAACAGGTCGGAGATCGCCTGGATGAGGTCGATCGGGCGCACGGGCGCCATCAGGTATTCGCTGACGCCCCGCTGGATGAACTGCCGATAGAGCGCGACGTCGTTGACGTGCCCGATGACGACGACCTTCGTTCCTTCGTCACAGACCTCTGCCAGTGAGTCGAGGCATTCCAGCGGTCGCGACTTCGCGCCCTGGGTCTCGATGACGATGACGTTCGGCGTGGGGGCATGCCGATAGGCTTCGACGGCCGCCGCGCCGCCACCCATCTGAACCTTGATGTGCGCCTTCTGCAGGCGCCTGTCTGTGCCCGCCGCTTCGATCAGCGACGCGCTTTCCGGCGTCTCGCAGAAGGCCTGAATCGTGATCCGCGGCACGGGAGCGATGATGCGCTCGGACGTCTCGTTCAGATCCGTCATGAAGGGAATTCCGGTTCAGGTTGCCGCCACGGCGGGAGCGAAGTCGGGTCGGGGCGCGAGCGAGGCGGGACACCCGCCCGGCGCGGTTATTGGGAGACCTGCGCCTTGATCGAGGTCTTCCCATCCTGACGCCATTCGATTGACGGATCCTTGCCGTCGCGGATCTTGCCGATGTCGTTCGTGCGCCGGATGGTGTCGATGCGACCCTCCGGGCGGGCGCGCACGAGATCGACCGGGTCCGCGATCTGCGAGGCGATGTTCGACTGTGTCGCGCAGCCGAAGTTCCAGTAGGCCTCGTTGCGGCCGCTGAAAGCGGGATCTCCGACGCCGAGATCCTGCGGCCAGGTCCCGCACTGGCTCCCGACCTTGGCTTCCATGCGCTGGAAGCTGAGGCGCAGCGGCGCTGCGAGGTTCGGGTTGGCCACGGCATAGCGGGCGACCACCACCTGGCGATCCGAAACGCCGCCTTCCAGGCTCATCCGGTGCAGGGACGCGGCCGTGCGCTGTACCGCGGCCGCCGTCACGGGCGTGCCGCCGGCGGGCACGTCGAGGGCCAGCGTTCCGCGTCCATAGCGTCGGTATTCCAAGAGGAACGCGTCGACGTCGGCGGCCTGGCGCGGATCGATATGGCCCGTGCCCGTCACGAACACGTCGAGGGTGCGCACGCCCTCGGCGAGCGCCAGGGGATGCCGGGCGCGGTAATCGGCCGGATAGAGCGAGCCGGTGGTCACGACGGGATCGGCGCGGCAGGCCCCGAGCAGGGCGGCGACGCCGGCCACGGCCACGAGGGCGAGCGGTGTACGGGGGGACGAGGTGGACATCGGGAGTAAGTCCTGCTGATGCCGGAGCCGGAGCGCCTGGATCGGAGGGAAGGGCGCCGGACTAATCGGTGATGAAGCCGACGCGGCCGCGATAGGCGCTGCCCAGGGGACTGGCGCCGGCGACGCCGTAGAGGCGGTTGAAGCGCCCGAGCAGGATCGCCTGCGCGTCCTGCGCATCGACGAAGCCGTCATCCGGGCGGGAGACTTGGCGCGGCTCCATCGGCTTGGCGATGTAGGGCGTGACCATGATCATCAGCTCGGTTTCCTGCCGCTGGTAATCGCGTGACCGGAAGAGCGCGCCGATGACCGGCAGGTTGATCAGCCCGGGCAGGCCGGTGATCGCCGCCTTGTTGCGCTGCTGGATCAGGCCGGCGGTCATCATCGTGGCGCCGGAGGCGAGCTCGATCGTGGTCTCCGACTTGCGGACGGTGAAGCCCGGCACGGCCGTGGTGGTCCCGGTGAAGTTCAGGTTCAGGGCGTTCTGCTGGTCGATCTCGGTGACCTGGGTGCCGACGCGCACCGAGATCTTGTTCTCCGCCAGTACCACGGGGGTGAAGTTGAGGCTGACGCCGTAATCCTTGTAGCTCACGCTCGGGACGCAGGTCTGGATCGTGCTGGTGCCGACGGACGTACAGCTCAGGTTCGACGGGACCGGGATCTGCCCGCCGGCCGTGAAGGTCGCGGATTCCCCGGAGATCGCAGTCAGGGTCGGCTCGGCCAGGACCCGGGAGACGCCGGCCTGCTCGAAGGCCCGCAGGGTCGCCGTGAGGTTCGCGCCGCCGGGCCCGTTGATCGTGCCGGAGAGGAGGTTGCCGGTCGGGAACGAGCCGCCGTTCAGGGCGAGCGGCGCCGTGTTCACGAGGTTCAGGCCGGACCAGCCGCCGCTGAGGTTGACGCCGAACTGCTTCAAGACCGTGCGCGACACCTCGACGACGGTGACGCGCAGCATGACCTGATCCTTGCCGCGGATCGTCAGGTTGTTGATGACGGCGCCGCGCGCCGCGGCGCCGGCCCCTGAGATGCCCACGAAGGCGTTGGCGATGTCGAGGGCCTGGGCCGCCTCGGACGACGAATTCACGGTTCCGCTCAGCACCACCGAATCCCCGGCGGCGCGCACGTCGAAGCGGCCGCCGGCGATGCTCTGGTTCAGGGTCTGGCGCAGCACGTTGAGGTCGCGGGCCACCGTGACGTCGAGGGCCGTGATTTGCCGGCCCTCGGCATCCATGATGAAGATCGAGGTGGCCCCGTTCTCCATGCCGATGATGAATACCTTCCGGGTCGAGCGGACGACCGCGTTGGCGACCTTCGGATTGGCGACGAAGACCTCCTTGGCGTCGCGCGGCAGGTCGATCACCAGGGAGCGCCCCATGGTGAGATCGATCCGGCGCGAGGTCGCGGCCTCGTTGCTTCCGACCGCCAGGACCGGGGCCGCCGTCAGTCCGCCCGTGGGCTGAGCGAAACCGGGGCTCACCATCGCTCCGGGCAGGATGCCCGCGAGGAGGCAAGCCAGCAGCGGGGTGCGGCGCGCCGCCGGCCAGGGGGAGAGGGTCATCGACATGTCCTCAGTCATGGTGCGTGTGCCTGCCTCAGCGCCGCGATTGCTGCTTCGCGACGCCGAACCGCACCACGGTCAGAGCCGTCTCGGGACGACCCTCGAGAAGGGGCTCGCCCCCGCGCCCGCTATCCATCAGGCTCCGCAGGGAGAGCGAGAGTTGACCGACCTTCTGGGCGAGCGTGACGGTCTCGGCCTGGGCCGGAGTCAGGGCCAACGTCGCCGTCTGGCCCGTGGCGACGGTGTTGCCGTTTTTTTCCTGCAGGATCTGACCGATCGCCAGGACGCGCACGTCCTGCAGCAAGGTCTCGGAGACCTGAACCTCCGCGCTCCCGCGCGCGGATTCCTCGTCCCGGTAGGTCCGGATCACGTCCACGTGGTCGTTGGGCAGGATGAAACCACCCGCCGTACTGCTACCGATCGCATCGATGGTGATGGCGACGGCGCGCATGCCGGCGGGCAGGATCGCGGCCATGAAGCCGCCGTCGGAGCGGGCGAGCTTCTGCGGGCGGATCGGTTCACCGGCGAGGAAACCCGACCGGGCGATCGAACCGACGATCTCCTCCATGCCGCGCGGCGAATTGGTGCGGGTGATGTAGCCGGTCGTGACGGCATCGTTCGGCCAGGGCTGCCAACGCAGGTCCGGCGCCTGGATGTTCTGGCCCATCGGCAATTCGGCGGCGGCCACCAGTACGTCCGTCATCGGCACGACGGGCGGTGGAACGATGGCAGCCGGCTGAACGACCGGCTTGTCCTCCCCGCTGATCAACAACGCCGCGCCACCACCTGCCACGAGGGCTATGGCAAGGACGGCCAGTCTGGCTGGTTTCATCGCCGAACTCGAACCTGCGACGGCACATCGCCGTGTCGATCCAGAGTGGCCTAGCATTCCTCAAATTACGGTTAACAAGGGGTAATCGATCCGAAGCAATGCCGAATCGATGGGCAGGCTCGATCAGACCGCGACCAGGCGGAGCCAGATGGCCGTGTCGGGCAGAACGAGGAGTGCGGAGAGGGCGAGGGCGATGCCGTAGGGTACGCCGGTCTTCGTGTCATGCAGATGCAGCACGAAGGGGAAGCGGGCGGCCGCGGACGGGAGCGGCTGCTGGCGCAGGGCGAGGAGCGTCAGCGTCAGCGCACCGCCGGCGAGAGAGGCGATCACGAGATAACCGGCCAGCTGGTCGAAGCCGATCCACAGGGCTGTCGCGGCCGCGAGCTTCGCATCGCCGCCGCCGATGAAACCGAACGCGAAGAGCGTGAAGGTGACGAGCAAGGTCGCGGCACCGGCGCCGAGATGCCCGTAAAGATCGTCCCATCCCAATCCGGCCGCGACGGCGAAGACCGCGAAGCCGACGATCAGGGCCACCGAGACGGTATTGGGAATCAGCATCGTCAGGAGGTCCCTGACGGCTGCGTAGGCCATCAGGAACGGAAACACGACGAGGAGACTGACGCTGGCCATGTCGCTTTCGGTCCTGTCTCTTGCGGCGCCGAGCCTCGGGAAGGCTTGGCCTGACCCCCACGATCCCGGATCGGGATTAAAAGTCCGTGCCGCCCGATCCGACGCGGCGGATGCCGGACGCGCGATACCGCGTGTTCGAAACGGAGCGAGGAGCATCGCGGGCATCCCGCAATACTCCTCGAAACCGGCAAGATCGGACGATCGTCAGCGCACCGCTCGGCCACCGGGGCCGGAGCCGCGAGACCGTCCGGGGTGCGCGGACCGCGATTACGAGCTCTTGAGGTTGTTCGCCACGGTGGTCAGGGTCGCGTTCAGCTTGGTCCCGACAGTGCCCAGGACGGTGACGACGGCGACGGCGATCAGCGAAGCGATCAGGCCGTACTCGATCGCGGTGGCGCCGGACTCGTCGGCCACGAAACGCTTGAACATGGTGGTCATGGCAAAATTCCCCTGGAAGTGGATGTGCCGTTCACGCTGTAGGCGTCTCAATCGGCGACAGGTTCAGTGTGCCTGGGTGCCCTTGCCATTGGGTTAAATCGGTCTTCGAAACCAAACCGGAGGAGTCCGCTTCGGGATTTGGTGAAGTTTTGGTTAAATCGCACGCTCGGCGTTCAGCAGTCGAACTCGCCGACCCCATCCAAGACTTTTGGTGGTCCCAGGAATCTACTTGGCGCAGCCGCGATTCACTGACGGTCGACACAGGAACATCGCGCGACCAGTTCGCGCTGGCGGTTATCGGTTCGTTTACCGTAACGGTGTCTCTTGGTGAGCGAGCTTCGGCCGGCGGGTGCGTCCCGATGCACCGAGATCAATCACGATCTGCGTCGTGCCGTGCGGTCCAGTGAGCGTCCGATGCACTCCCCAACCCATCCGCCCTACATCCCGTTCAGGATCCTGACCGCGCTGCTCGTCGCGGGGTACGCCGTCTTCGGATGCAGGCCGGTGCGTGCCCAGGCACCGGAGGCGCCGCCCACCGTCGTGGCGGTCACGGTCGACAACGCCAAGGTCATGCGCCTGCCGGAGAAGACCCAGACCGTCATCGTCGGCAACCCGATGATCGCCGACGTCGCCCTCCAGCGGAACGGCGTCCTGATCCTGACGGGGAAGAGCTTCGGCAGCACCAACCTGATCGCGCTCGACACCGCCGGGCACATGCTGGCGGAAACCACCATCAGCGTGCAGGCACCGCAAGCCGCCGTGATCACGGTCCAGCGCGGCCTCGAACGCGAATCCTATTCGTGCACGCCGAACTGCCAGCCCTCGATCCAGCTCGGCGACGCGACCAAGTTCTACGGCGAGGTCAGCAGCCAGGCCGAGAATCGCCGCGCCCTGGCTACGGCCGGCGCCGGCCCCACGGGTCGCTAGGGCGCCGGAGGCCGCGGAGGGCACGGCCTGGACCTCATCGGGCCGGGCTATGCCGATCGGCGTTCTCCGTCGCCGACGCCAGGCGAAACCCGTCCAGCCCCTCGACCGTGGCCGCGCGGCCCGCGCGCCGGTCGGCGACGTACCGAAGCGCGCCGGCGACCACGCGCTCGGAATAGGGTTTGGCGATCACCCCGACCGCGCCGGCGAAATCGTCAGGGATGCGCTTGGCGTTCGCGGTCATGAAGACGACGGTGGTGTGAGGATCGGCGCTGAGCGCGCGCGCCACCTCGACGCCGGTGGGGCCGTCGATGAGGTGGATGTCCACAAACGCCACGTCTGGGGAAGTCGTCCGTCCAAGGGTGATCGCCTCAGCCGAACTCCCCGCGACGCCGACCGTGATGTGGCCGAGGTCATCAAGCAGGCATTCGAGTTCGAGGGCGATCAGGACCTCGTCCTCGACCACGAGGATGCGCAGGGGCGTCTCGCTCATGGGGAAGCCCATTCGGGTCCGGGTGCCCGATCCGTGATGGCGCTTTGCAGCGAGATCGCGTCGAGGGGAACGACGATCTCCACGCGGGTGCCCGGCGCGACATCACTCCAGGCGATCACCCCCCGGAGCTGGCGCACCACCATCTCCACGAGTGAGCGACCGAAGCCCGCCGGGTTCGGCGTCCCGCCGGCCAGACCGACGCCGTCGTCCTCGATCAGCATGCGCAGACCGTCGTCACTGCGCTGCGCGGTGATCGTGATGCGACCGGGCCGGCTGTCGGGGAAGGCGTGCCGAACCGCATTGGTCGCCAGCTCGTGCATCATCAGCGCCAGGGGCGCCGCCATCGCGGCCGATACGGCGATCGAGTCGATCTCCGCACTGACGGACGTCCGATCGGTGTCGAGCCCCGCCACCAGCTCCGAGACGAAGTCCTCGGCGAACTCGCGCAGGTCGAACCGCGTGACGTCGCCGGTCGAGTAGAGCATCCGGTGCACCGTCGAGAGGGCGCCGATGCGCTCCGCCATCCCCTGCAGGGCATCGCGGGCCTCACCGCGCGGGGTGCGCCGCGCCTTGAGGAGCATCAGCGAGGAGATGACCTGGAGGTTGTTCTTGACCCGATGGTCGACCTCGTGGAGGAGCGCGGTCTTCTGCTCGAGCGCGGCGCGAAGGTCGGCGGTCTGCTCGCCGACCCGTCGCTCGAGCTCGTCGTGCGCGTCCTTCATCGCGACTTCGTTCCGGTACTTGCCGGTCATGTCGGCCTGGGCCGAATAGAAATGAACGATCTGCCCCGTCCCGTCATGCACCGGGGCGACGGTCATGCCGTTCCAGAACGAGGTCCCGTCCTTGCGGTAATTGACAAGTTCGATCTCGATCGGCCGTCCGGCAACGACCGCGTCGCGCAACCGGCGCACGGCGCGGGGATCGGTCTCGGGCCCCTGGAGCATGCGGCAGTTCCGCCCCGAGACCTCGTCCCAGGCGTAGCCGGTCAGGTTCAGGAAGGCGTCGTTCGCCCAGACGATCGGGTTGTCGGGCTGGCGCGGGTCGGTCAGGACCATCGGCGTGGGACTCGCGGTGAACGCCGCCACGAATGCGTCTGCGTTGATGCCGAGGCCGCGTGCACTGGTGGCCGGCGTTTCCCTATGCGTCATGATCGGCTTCAGCCAAGACGAGACACCCGAAATGTTGGCTTGCGAACTGGTGGCCTGGACGTTGACCCGTCGCCGGTCCAATCGGGCGCGAACACAGACTTGAACTGCCGGGATACCCCGCCGTCAACACCTGGATCGTGGAACCTCTGGAGGGCGGTCGGGCCGCTAACAGAAAGATGCGAGACCTCGCGTTAAGATTTCGGAAGGCATGATGCCGATGATAAGCGATGCGCCACGGCGCGCGGGCCCCGCGACTGTCCCGTGTCGGGTCGGCGCCGAGGCCTGCTATGGTTTGCGGGCATCAAGCCTTTCGGCCCCCAGGAGTTCCATGCCATGGCCCAAAGCGACGCGCTGGACATTCCGAGCCGCCGCCTCCGACTGCGGGACATCGTCGAGGACCCCAGGATCCTCCTTATGCTCGCCCTGGGTTTCTCGTCGGGTTTGCCACTGCTGCTGGTCCTCGGCACCTTCTCGACGCGCCTCGCCTACTCGGACGTCGACATCAAATCGATCGGCCTCTTCAGCTACCTGGCGCTCCCCTACACCCTGAAGTTCTTCTGGGCGCCGATCATCGACCGGTTCGACGTGCCGGTGCTGAGCCGGGCGCTGGGACGACGCCGGGCCTGGATGATCGCGACCCAGTGCGCGGTCGCCCTCTCACTGACCCTCATGGCCTTCGCCGATCCCGGCACCAGCCTGGCCCTCCTCGGTTTCGGCGCCTTCCTCGTGGCCTTCTGCGCCGCGACGCAGGACGTGGTCATCGACGGCTGGCGCATCGATGCGGCCGGCACGGACCTGCAGGGGGTGATGGCCGCCACCTCGAATCTCGGCTACCGCCTCGCGCTGATGTCGGCCGGTGCCGGAGCCCTGTTCATCGCCAGCGCCTATGGCTGGCATGTCGCCTACCTGTCGATGGCGGCGCTGATGGGCGTCGGCATGGTGGCCGCGCTGCTCGCCCCGGCCTACGATCGCGCGATCACCGCGGCGACGCCGGCCACCCCGGCGCGCACCTGGACCTTTCAGGGCGCGGTGCTGGAGCCCCTGACCGAACTCCACACGCGGCTCGGCGCCGGCCTCTGGGCGATCCTGCTCCTCGTCGCCCTCTATCGCCTGCCGGACTTCATCTCGGGCGTGATGGCGAGCCCGCTCTATCGGGAGGTTGGCTTCAGCCTCGTGGAGATCGGCGCCGTGTCGAAGCTCTACGGCATCTGGGTCGGCATCGCGGGGGCCTTCGTGGGCGGCTGGGCGATGACGCGCTTCGGCCTGTTCCCGACCCTCGTCGTCGGCGCCTTCCTGGGCGCGGCCTCGAACCTCGCCTTCTCGTGGCTGTCCTTCGGCGGACCGGAGGTCTGGCGCCTCACCGCAGCGATCTCGATCGACAATTTCTGCGGCTCCTTCGCCGGAATGGCGCTGATCGCCTACATGTCGAGCCTCACCGCGCCCGGCTTCGCCGCGACCCAGTACGCGCTCTTCTCCTCGCTCTACGCACTGCCGGGCAAGCTCGTAGCCGGCACCTCCGGCTTCGTCGTCGCGGCCTACGGATATCCGGTCTTCTTCGCCTTTACGGCGGCGGTCGGCATCCCGGTGGTCGTCCTGTGCCTGCTGGTCGGCCGGGCGGGCGAGCGGAAGGCCTCCACCGCGGCGGCGACCGCGACGGACCCGGTCCGCCCCGAAGCCGCCGCGGGCGACGAGATCGGCGGGAACCATCCGCGGGGCCCCGGCCTTGCTTCCACCGGCCAGGATACCCCTGGCGCAGGCCGGCCCGCGAAACCCCACCCGGCACACGGATGAGATGGCAGACGTGAGCAACATTAAACTCGTCGACGACACCACCACCGCCCCGACCGTGAGCCCCGGCCTGCCCGGGCTGAGCGAGGCCGATCGGGCCGCCCTGCGGCGCGCGGTCGAGGCCCTCGAGAAGCCCGGCCTCGCGGCGCGGCTCTCGGCCGTGGCCGGCGCACCCCTCGATATGATCGGCCGGGCCTTGCCCGCCCCGGTCACCGACGCGGTGTCGCAGGCCACGGAGAGCGCCATGCGCGCCTCGCTGAAGGTCGCCCTGGCGACGCTGCCGGAGGGGCGCACGATCCCGGTCCCGACCGATCCGCTGCTCGCCGGTCCGGCCGACACGGACACCGCGACGGTCCGCACGGCCACGCGCCTGGCGAAGTACCTGCCCTCCAGCGCCTTCGGCCACAAGGCGATGGCCGCCGTCTCGGGGGCCCTCGGGGGCGCCTTCGGCCTCGCGACCCTGGCGGTCGAACTGCCGGTCTCCACCACCCTGATGCTGCGCTCGATCGCGCAGATCGCCCGGGAGGAGGGCGAGGATCTCAGCGATCCCGAGAATGCGCTCGCCTGCGTGCAGGTCTTCGCGCTCGGCGGCCGCGAGGCGGCCGGGAGCGCCCTGACCGAGAGCGGCTACTTCGCCGTGCGGGCGGCACTGGCCAAGACGATGGTCGAGGCGGCGCGCTACGCTGGCAACCGCGCCCTCCTCGACGAGGCCGCGCCGGCCCTGATCCGCTTCTCGACCCAGATCGCGGCCCGCTTCGGCCTCGTCGTCTCCCAGAAGGTGGCGGCCCAGGCCGTGCCGATCCTCGGGGCCGTCGGCGGCGCCGCGGTGAACGCCGCCTTCATGGACCACTTTCAGTCCACCGCCCGCGCGCATTTCACCGTGCGACGGCTGGAGCGGACCTACGGCGCGGCGCCCGTCCGGGCCGCCTACGAGTCCGAGAAGGCGATGCTCGGCCTCTAACGGTGCCCCGGTTCAGGCCTTCGGGTAGCGCTGCGACAGGAGGGCGTGGACGAGGCGGGCGGTCTGCACCTCGCCCCCCTCGGGCCGGCCCGGTTTGGTGGATGGATTCCAGCCGTACAGGTCGAAGTGGACGTGGGCCCGCGTTCCGGGCGCGAAGCGGCGCAGGAACAGCGCCGCCGTGATCGCCCCGGCGAACGGACCGCCCGAGACGTTGTTCAGGTCGGCGACCTTCGAATCGAGCAGGCTCGCATAGGGTTTGTGCAGGGGCAGGCGCCAGACCGGGTCGGCGACGGCGCGTCCCGCCTCGGACACCGCCGTGGCCAGGGCCTCGTCCTCGGTGAAGAAGGCCGGAAGATCGGGACCCAGGGCGACCCGGGCAGCCCCCGTGAGAGTCGCGAAGTCCAGGATGAGATCCGGCCCGTCGGCATCCGCCAGGGCGAGGGCGTCGGCGAGGATCAGCCGCCCCTCCGCATCGGTGTTGCCGATCTCGACCGTGAGCCCGGCCCGGCTGCGGATCACGTCGCCGGGCCGGAAGGCGCTACCCGAAATGGCGTTCTCCACGGCCGGCACGATCAGGCGGAGCCGCAGGTTCAGGCCCGAGCCCATGACCATGTCGGCGACCGCGAGGGCGGCAGCGGCGCCGCCCATGTCCTTCTTCATCAGGAGCATGCCGCTGGACGGCTTGATGTCGAGCCCGCCGGTATCGAAGGCGACGCCCTTTCCGACCAGGGTCACGCGCGGCGCGTTCGTCGGTCCCCAGGACAGGTCGATGAGACGCGGCGCCCGCGGCGAGGCAGCGCCGACGCTGTGGACGAGGGGAAACGCGGCGGCGAGGTCCGTGCCGGTCACGACCGCGACGGTGGCCCCGTGGCGCTCGGCGACGTCGCGCACGGCGGCCTCGATCTCCGCCGGCCCGAGGTCGTTCGCCGGCGTGTTCACGAGGTCGCGGCCCCGGGCCACCGCGTCGGCGATGCGGGTGACGGCGGCGCCGTCGACCCCGTTCGGCACGACGAGGGCCGGGCGCTCGGAGCCGGCCTCCCGGTAGCGTGCGAAGCGATAGCTTCCGAGGAGCCAGGCGAGGGTTGCGGCACCGGCATCGAAGCCCTCCTCGGCAACTAAGCGGTAGGTGCCCGCCGGCAGGGAACCCGGGAGCTTGCCGGCGATCAGCGGATCGCTGCCGTCGCCCAGGCCGAACAGAATCTGCCCGAGCCGACCATCGGCCGCCGGGAGGAGAACGATCCGCCCGGCCTTCGGCGCGAACTCGGTCGCGCGGGCATAGACCGCCTGCGGCGCCGGCAGCGCCGCCTCGACCCGGGGCCAGCTCTCCGGCGTGACGCTGAGGATCGGGATCGCATCGCCGGGATCGGCGACGAGGCGGGACAGGGGCTGGGTCATGGCACTCGCGAGGGCAGGGGCGGGGGCGGGGGCGGGGGCGGGAGATTAACGGCGGGTTAGGGTTAACGCTCTATCACCGGGACAACGGGAGCGCGAAGCGTTCGCCTCAGCAAATTCTGGGCCCCTGTGGGCCATCGTGGAGCGCGTCATGGTCAGGCCGCTGGTCAAGTTCACTCGGGTGCGCCCGATGCCCATCCTTGCGGCGGCGCTGGTGGCGGGCCTCGTCGCCGGTTGCCAGTCTCGATCCCCGGAAACCACCGGTTCCATCGGGGGAATCTCGCTTCCGGGCTTCGGCCGTTCACAGGGTCCAGCCATTGTCGGCCGGCGCGAGGTCGAGGCCCTCGGCGAGAAGTACGCCGCCGACCAGAACGACCTGTCGCTGGCCCTGCGCTACGCTCAGGCCCTGCGCGCCACGAACCAGAAGACGCAGGCCGTCGCGGTCCTCCAGCAGGCGGCCCTGCGCAACCCGAAGAACAACACCGTCCTGGCGGCCTACGGCAAGAGCCTGTCCGAGGTCGGTCGGTTCCAGGAGGCGGCCGACGTCCTGCAGAACGCCCACACGCCGGCGCGTCCGGACTGGCGCGTGCTCTCGGCCCAGGGCGCGGTGGCGGACCAGCTCAACGATCATACCCGGGCCCAGGGCTTCTACGAGGCGGCACTGAAGATCCAGCCGGACGATCCCGTCATCCTGTCGAACCTCGGCCTCTCCTATGCCCTCGGCCGCCAACTGCCGCAGGCCGAAGCGACCCTGCGACGGGCCGCCGAACAGCCCCGCGCCGACGCCCGGGTGCGCCAGAACCTCGCCCTGGTGCTCGGACTGCAGGGCAAGTTCGCCGAGGCGGAAGCCGTTTCTAGCCAGGATCTCTCGCCGGACGAAGCAGCCGCAAACACGGCGGCGCTGCGGGCCTTCGTGGCACAGCCGAACAGCTGGAAGGCACTGAAGGCCGCCGATGCCCGCAGCGCCCGACCGGTGCGCCAGGTCGCCGCTGGTCCCGCGGAGTGAGGGCGTCTGCCACCGATGGGGCGGGTGACTTGAGGTTAACCGCAGGTTAAGGCCCACGCCTTAGTTACATGATGGACAGGACGCGGAGCGACGCCAGCCCGCGGCT
Organism: Methylobacterium sp. BI1; assembly: GCF_056680125.1. Lineage (NCBI taxonomy): Bacteria > Pseudomonadati > Pseudomonadota > Alphaproteobacteria > Hyphomicrobiales > Methylobacteriaceae > Methylobacterium > Methylobacterium sp. BI1. The sequence continues at coordinate 1,822,261 of NZ_CM155267.1, forward strand.
GTGCCCCCGGAAGAGGAGAGTGCGTGCGTTGGGGGACTGATCGCTGGCGCTTCTATCGGCTGATCGGACGCGAAGTCGCGCGCTCGGTGCGCGACACCTATGCCCGGGTGACCGGCCGACCCGATATTCTTGCCCGTGCCCGCGTCACCGCTCTCGTCATCGCGCCGCATGATCTGCGCACCAGCGACGCGACCTTCGCCGACGACATCTACGCCGGCCTGTTCGTCTTCGCCGGGCGATCCCTGTCGGTCAGCGGCCGCTCGCCCTTCGATTATGCACCGCCCTCTCCGGAATGGGCCGACATCCTGTACGGGTTCGGCTGGCTGCGCCACCTGCGCGCGGCCGATACCGCCCTGGCCCGCTCCAATGCCCGCGCCTTCGTGGCCGATTTCATCGCCGGCCGAGGTGACGCGGCCCTCGCCCGGCCGACGCCGGTGGCCTCGCGCCGGCTGATCTCGTTCCTGTGCCAGTCGCCCCTCGTCCTGGAGGGCGCCGACCACGCCTTCTACCAGGCCTTCCTGAAAGCCCTCGGCAAGACGGCCCGCGACCTGGAGAGCGACCTGCGCCGGAGCATTTCCCCGCAGAGCCGTCTGCTGGCGGCGGTGGCCCTCTGCTATGCCGGCCTGTGCTGCGACGGCATCCAGGCGATCCTGCGCCGCTCGACCCGCATCCTGGTGCGGGAGCTCGAGCGGCAGATCCTGCGCGATGGCGGCCATCGCAGCCGCGATCCGCGCTTCGCCATGGAACTGCTCCTCGACCTGCTGCCCCTGCGCCAGAGCTTCCTCTCGCGCAGCATCGACCCGCCGGAAGCGCTCCTGCACGCCATCGACCGCATGCTGCCGCTCCTGCGCCTGCTCCGGCACGCCGATGCATCGCTGAGCCACTTCAACGGCATGGGGGCCACGGCGGCCGACCACCTCGCCACCCTGCTGGTCTACGACGGCGCCCTGGCCCAGCCGATGATGCATGCACCGAACTCCGGCTACGAGCGCCTGGAGGGCGGGCGGGTGCTCGTCGTCGCCGATGTCGGCGCGCCGCCGCCGCTGCCCGATTCGATCAATGCCGGGGCCGGGTGCCTGTCCTTCGAGATGTCGAGCGGCCCCCAGCGCATCGTCGTCAATTGCGGCCTGCCGGCCAGCGGTCCCGAGCTGCGCCGCCTCGCCCGCAGCACCGCCGCCCATTCCACCGCGACGGTGGGCGATACGTCGTCCTGCCGCTTCCTCGTCGGGGGCGGCGCCTGGTACGAGCGCTGGGCCGTGACCTGGCTCTCGCACCGGATCGGACCCGTGATCCTGCGCGGCCCGCGCGACGTGAAGGCGGAGCGGACGACGGAGGAGGGCGCCACCATCCTGGCTGCCCGCCACGACGGCTATGCGGGCGATCTCGGCATCGTCCATGAACGGCGTTGGCGCCTGGCGAGCAACGGCAACGTCCTCGAAGGCGAGGATGCCTTCCTCCGCTCGCCGGCCGGCAAGCGGGGCAAGACCCGGAACCGGCAGCAGGAGGTGGCGGTGCGCTTCCACCTGCACCCGGCGATCGCGGCGCGCGGTCTCGACGACGGCCGCCTCGAACTGACGTCGCCGATCGGCGAGACCTGGCATTTCGGTGCCGAGGGCGTACCCGTGGCCCTGGAGGAGAGCGTCTACTTCGCAGGGATCACCGGCGCCCGGCGCACCGACCAGATCGTGCTCTACCTGCCGGTCGCAGAGGACACGCGCATCCGCTGGGGCTTCGCCCGGGCTCCGGCGCGTCAGGGCTGACGGGGGCGACTGGCCGCAGCGCACAATTTCGTGGTAGGCGCCGCACAGTTTCTCGTCGCTTGCCTCCGGACGCAACGCCATGTCGCATGACCAGGTGCGGGTCACCCGCGCACTCCTCTCCGTCTCGGACAAGGACGGCCTCGTCGCGTTCGCCACCGCCCTCGACCGCCTCGGCATCGAACTCGTGTCCACGGGCGGTACGCACAAGGCCCTGCGCGCGGCGGGACTTCCGGTCACGGAGGTCGCCGACCTGACCGGCTTTCCCGAGATGATGGACGGGCGGGTGAAGACCCTGCATCCCGGCGTCCACGGGGGCCTGCTGGCGGTGCGCGACAACCCCGAGCACCAGGCGGCCCTGGCGGCGCACGGGATCCGCGCCATCGATCTCCTGGTGGTCAACCTCTACCCGTTCGAGGCGACCGTGGCGAAGGGCGCCTCGTACGACGAGTGCGTCGAGAACATCGATATCGGCGGCCCGGCGATGATCCGTGCCGCCTCGAAGAACCATGCCGACGTCGCGGTCGTGGTCGATGTGGCGGACTACGCCGATCTCCTCGCCGAACTGCAGGCGAATGCCGGCAGCCTGCAGGAGCGGACCCGTCGCCGCCTCGCCCAGAAAGCCTATGCCCGCACGGCGACCTACGATGCGGCCATCGCCAACTGGCTCGCCGGCCAGATCGAGACCGAGGCGGCACCCACCTATCGCGCCTTCGGCGGCAGCCTCGCCCAGCCCCTGCGCTACGGCGAGAATCCCCACCAGAGCGCAGCCTTCTACCGGTCGTCCGGCCTGCCGCGACCCGGCGTCGCCACGGCGCGCCAGCTCCAGGGCAAGGAGCTGTCCTACAACAACCTCAACGACACCGACGCGGCCTACGAGTGCGTGGCCGAATTCGACCCGGCGCGCGCGGCGGCGGTGGCGATCATCAAGCACGCTAATCCCTGTGGTGTGGCCGAGGGCGCGAGCCTCGTCGAAGCCTACGAGCGCGCCCTGAGCTGCGATCCGACCTCGGCCTTCGGCGGCATCGTCGCCCTGAATCGTCCCCTGGACGCCGAGGCCGCGCGCCGCATCGTCGAGATCTTCACCGAGGTCATCATCGCGCCGGACGCCACCGAGGAGGCGATCGCGATCGTCGCGGGCAAGAAGAACCTGCGCCTTCTCCTCGCCGACGGCCTGCCCGACCCGCGCGGGGCCGGCGAGACCGTGAAGACCCTCGCGGGCGGTCTCCTGGTCCAAGCCCGGGATGCGGCGGTGGTCGACGACATGCCCCTGACCGTCGTCACGCGGCGCGCGCCGTCGGAACACGAATACGCCGACCTGCGCTTCGCCTATCGGGTCGCCAAGCACGTCAAGTCGAACGCCATCGTGTATGCGCGCGACGGCGCGACGGTCGGCATCGGGGCCGGGCAGATGTCCCGGGTGGATTCCTCGCGCATCGCCGCCTGGAAGGCCGCCGAGGGCGCCAAGCGCCTTGGGGCAGCCGAAAGCCTGGCCAAGGGCTCGGTGGTCGCCTCCGATGCCTTCTTCCCCTTCGCCGACGGGCTGATCGCGGCGGCGGAAGCCGGTGCCACGGCGGTGATCCAGCCGGGCGGCTCCATGCGCGACGCCGACGTGATCAAGGCCGCCGACGAGGCCGGTCTCGCCATGGTGTTCACCGGCCACCGCCATTTCCGCCACTGACGCCTCGCCCGGGCGGCTGGGAACGGCTACGCTTTCCGATTCCACGAGGCCCGATCCCATGACCCACGCACAACATTCCAGCCCCCGCGAGGAGCGCCGCGCGGCGGGCAAGCGCCTGCGCGAGCAGGTCTCGCGGGAATCGCATGCCGAATGGCGGCCGACGCCGCAGCGCGATCCCCTCGCGGTCCTGCAGGCCGGGGAAGCCGGCCGGCTCGGCGAACTCGTGCCCCTCAGGCGGGAGCGGATGCGGGCGGATCCGTTCGCGTTCCTGCGCGGGGCCGCCGCCGTGATGGCGGCCGACCTCGAAGGCGTGCCCGTCCCGGGCATTCCGGTTCAGGCCTGCGGCGACTGCCATATCGGCAATTTCGGCGTCTACCGCAGCCCCGAGGGGCAGACGCTGTTCGACATCAACGACTTCGACGAGACCCTGTGGAACGTCGATTTCACCGTCGACGTGAAGCGGCTCGCCGCGAGTATCGCCCTGGCCGCCCTGCCGCGCGGCGAGGCCAAGGCGCGTCGTGCGGCGCGGGCCGGCGTCCGGGCCTATCGCGAGCACATGCGGGAACTCGCGGCCCTCTCGCCCCTGGCGATCTGGCATAGCCGGATCGACCTCGACCACGAGGTCGGCCGCCTCGGCGACGGCGACCTCTGCCGGCGCCTGCTGTCCGAGGCCGGGACCGAGAATGCCGACGGTCTCAGCCACGGCGACGTACCCACCCTCGCGGTGGCGCCGCACGAGACCGACCCGGCGGATTGGCGCATCGCCGACAAGGCGCCGACCCTCTTCCACGAGGGACCCAACGGCCTGACCGAGGCCGTGCGCGACGCGGCGGCCGCGCTGCTCGCCTATCCGCAGAGCCTCACGGCCGACCGCTGGACGCTGCTCTCGCGCTACGCCCAGCGCGACGTCGCCTTCAAGGTCGTCGGCATCGGCTCGGTGGGTCTGGTCTGTGCCGTCGGCATCTACACCGATGCGGACGGCGCCCCGCTGTTCCTGCAGATCAAGGAGGCCCGCCCGTCGGTGATCGGCCAGCTCGCGCTCAAGCCGTTCAGCGTGGTCTCGGAAGGCCAGCGGGTCATCGACGGCCAGCGCATCATGCAGGCGGCGAGCGACCTCTTCCTCGGCACGTCCTTCTCCGACGCGAGCGGTCGCTGCTACTACGTGCGCCAGCTCAAGAACCGGAAGCTGTCGGCGGTGGCCGAAATCCTCGCCGAGAGCGGGGCCAAGCCCTACGCCCAGCTCTGCGGCACGACCCTCGCCCGCGCCCATGCCCGCTCGGGCGATGCGGCGATGATCGCCGGCTATCTCGGCAAGGGATCGGCCTTCGACGAGGCGGTCGCTGACTTCGCGATGGCGTATGCCCGCCAGAGCGTCGCGGACCACGCCCTGCTGGTCACCGACTTCCTGACCACGCCCGAGACCCAGGCCGCCTGAAACGAAAAGGGCCCCGCCTCGCGGCGGGGCCCCTCGGAGAGAGCCGACCTCAGCGGACCGGGTTCTCGTCGTAGGTGAAGATATCGCGATCCTTGGTCTCCGGAATGAAGAGGAGACCGATGACGAAGGTCATCGCCGCGATCGCGATCGGGTACCACAGGCCGTTATAGATGTTGCCGGTCTGGGCGACGATCGCGAAGGAGGTCGCCGGCAGCAGGCCGCCGAACCAGCCGTTGCCGATGTGATAGGGCAACGACATCGAGGTGTAGCGGATGCGGGTCGGGAACAGCTCCACCAGGGCCGCCGCGATCGGGCCGTAGACCATCGTCACGTAGAGGACGAGGATCGTCAGGATACCGATCACCACGAGCTTCTGGCCCGTGAAGATGTCGATCGGGTTGGCGGCCTTGACGATGGTGGCATTGCCGGCGGGCGCCGGATAGCCGGCCGCGGTCAGCGCCGCCGGCACTGCCTTGGCGAAGGCCGGGTCGGCGACGGGGAAGTCCTTGCCCGCGATGGTCACGATGGTCGGCGCGCCGGCGGCGACCGGCTCGGTGGTGTAGTTCACGGCCGAGCGGGCGAGCAGCGCCTTGGCGACGTCGCACTCCTTGGTGAACTTGGCCGTGCCGACCGGGTTGAACTGGAACGAGCACGCCTCCGGGTTGGTCTTGACCACCACCGGCACCGTGGATTGCGCCTGGTAGAGCGCCGGGTTGGCGTTGGCGGTGAGTTGCTCGAACAGCGGGAAGTAGGTCAGCGCCGCGATCAGGCAGCCACCGAGGATCACCGGCTTGCGCCCGATCTTGTCGGAGAGCGCGCCGAAGAACAGGAAGCCGCCGGTGGCGAGAAGCAGCGACCAGGCGATCAGCACGTTGGCGGTGAACTGGTCGACCTTGAGGATGCTCTGCAGGAAGAACAGCGCGTAGAACTGCCCGGCGTACCAGACCACGGCCTGGCCGGCAGTGAGGCCGAGGAGGGCGAGGAGCGCCCACTTGGCGTTGCGCCACTGGCCGAAGGCCTCCGAGAGCGGCGCCTTCGAGTGCGTGCCTTCCTCCTTCATCTTCTTGAAGGCCGGGCTCTCGTTCATCTGCAGGCGAATCCAGACCGAGATCAGGAGCAGCACGCAGGAGACGAGGAACGGGATGCGCCAGCCCCAGGCCTGGAAGGCCGTGATGGTGGTCTGGGTGCCGTCGGCGGCGGTGGTCACGGTGGGCGCGTAGGCGCCGTTCACGTAGCCCTGGGTCGACAGGATGATGATCAGTGAGAGCAGCAGCCCGAGGGTCGCCGTCGTCTGGATGAAGGCGGTGTAGAAGCCACGGCGGCCCCGCGGGGCATGCTCGGCCACGTAGACGGCTGCGCCGCCGTACTCGCCGCCGAGGGCCAGGCCCTGGAGCATGCGCAGCGCCAGCAGCGTCACCGGCGCGACCCAGCCGATGCCGTAGCCGTTCAGGGTGTCGTAAGAGGGCAGCAGGCCGACGCAGAAGGTCGAGATGCCCATGATCAGGATGGTGATGAGGAAGGTGTGCTTGCGGCCCACCATGTCGCCGAGCCGGCCGAACACCAGGGCGCCGAAGGGCCGGACGAGGAAGCCTGCCGCGAAGGCGAGCAGGGCGAAGATGTTGCGCGTCGCTTCCGGGTAGGCCGAGAAAAACTGCGCGCCGATGATCGTCGCGAGCGATCCATAGAGGTAGAAGTCGTACCATTCGAAGACGGTACCGAGGGACGAGGCGAGAATGACCTTCTTCTCGCCCGCGCTCATCGGCCGTGTGGCCGAATCACTAACGGGAATTGCGCTCGACGCAACCATTTGGCGTTTCTCCAAGTACTTTCTCGCCCGAGCGTAGTCCGCCCGTGGCTTGTTGGACCCTGCGGGGATCGATGCACCGTCTTGGCGTTCGGCTCGACCTGTCGAGCGGACGCAATTCGGTCCTCGTACCCAGTACCCGCGACGCTATGCTAAGCGATGCCTTGTTTTCGCCCAAGTCCGAAAGTCGCCCGCAGACGACCGGATTCAGATCTTTTTTGACCGTAGGCGAAGTTTTTTTTGGCTTAAGGCGGGATTAAAGTCGCCTGGACAGCAGAAAGGGCGCGGCTCGCGCCGCGCCCTGTCCGATATTCCGGCAATTGCCGAAGCGGGTGATCAGTGGGCGTGAGCCCCGTCCGCCCCGATTCCCGTCTCCGAACGCACGAACTGGGCGTCGAACAACGCACGCTCGGCCTTGGCGCGGCGGGTGTTGTCGAGCTTCGAGACGAGGAAGATCGTCAGGAAGGCCAGCGGCATCGAGAAGAGCGCGGGGTTGTCGTAGGGGAAGATCGCCACCGGGTTGCCGAAGGTTGTGACCCAGACCGCCTTCGACAGCACCACCATGCCGACGGCCGCGATGAGACCGACGAGGCCACCGATGAGGGCGCCCCAGGTGGTGGTGCCCTTCCACAGGATCGACATGGTGAGGACAGGGAAGTTGCAGCTCGCCGCCACCGAGAAGGCGAGGCCGACCATGAAGGCGACGTTCTGGTTCTCGAAGACGTAGCCGAGATAGATCGCCACGATGCCGATGACGACGGCGGCGATCTTGGAAAGCCGCACCTCGGCAGCCTCGTTGGTCCGGCCGCGGGCGATCACCTGGGCGTAGAGGTCGTGACTGACGGCCGAGGCACCCGCGAGCGTCAGGCCTGCCACCACCGCCAGGATGGTCGCGAAGGCCACGGCCGAGATGAAGCCCAGGAAGTACGGGCCGCCCACCGCGTTGGCGAGGTTCACCGCCACCATGTTGGTGCCGCCAATCATGCCCTTGAGCTTGTCGAAGGCGCCGGCCGCGTCGAGGGAGAAGTAGGCCGGGTCGGACATCAACAGGGCGATGCCGCCGAAGCCGATGATGAAGGTGAGGATGTAGAAGTAGCCGATCAAGCCGGTGGCGTAGAAGACCGACTTGCGGGCCGCCTGGGCATCCGACACCGTGAAGAAGCGCATCAGGATGTGCGGCAGGCCGGCGGTACCGAACATCAGGCCGACGCCGAGCGAGATCGCCTCGATCGGATTGTTGACGAGGCCGCCCGGCGCCATGATCGCGTCCCCCTTGGGGTGGGTGGCGACGGCGGCGGCGAACAGGGTCTCGGGGTTGAAGCCGTACTTGTACAGCACGGCGCCGGCCATGAAGGTCGCACCGCCAAGGAGCAGGCAGGCCTTGATCACCTGCACCCAGGTGGTCGCCTTCATGCCGCCGAAGGCAACGTATACGATCATCAGGACGCCGACGATGATGACCGCATAGAGGTAGGGCAGGCCGAACAGGAGCTGGATCAGCTTCCCGGCGCCGACCATCTGGGCGATCAGGTAGAACGCCACCACCACCAGCGTCCCGGTGGCCGAGATGATGCGGATCGAGGTCTGATCGAGGCGGAACGAGGCGACGTCGGCGAAGGTGAACTTGCCGAGGTTGCGCAGGCGCTCCGCGATGAGGAACAGCACGATCGGCCAACCGACGAGGAAGCCGGTGGAGTAGATCAGGCCGTCGAAGCCGGAGGTGTAGACGAGGCCAGAGATGCCGAGGAACGAGGCGGCGGACATGTAGTCGCCCGCGATAGCCAGCGAGTTGGTGCCGGCCGAGATGCCGCCGCCGGCCGCGTAGAAGTCGGCTGCCGACTTGGTGCCCTTGGCGGCCTTGTAGGTGATGCCCAGGGTGAACAGCACGAAGAACGCGAACATGCCGATGGCCGGCCAGTTCGTCGCCGATTGCTTGACCGCGCCGAGGTCCGGACCGGCGGCGTAGGCCGCCGTCACGGCCAGAGCCGCCAGGGCGGTCCCGAGGACGAGGGGATGCTTGAGGCGGATCATCGTCCGAGATCCCGCTTGAGGGCCGCGGTCAGGTCGTCGAAGCGGCCATTGGCGCGCTGGACGTAGATGCCAGTGAGGATGAAGGCGAGCACGATCACCGCGACGCCGAGGACGAGGCCGAGGGAAGCGGTGCCCCCGCCGATCTTCACGGCCAGCAGCGCCTTGTCGAAGGCGATCAGCCCGATGAAGCCGAAATAGATCAGCAGCATGATGATGGTGAGCGTCCAGCCGAAGCGCGTGCGCTCGTGGACGAGTTCCTTGAAATGCGGGCTCTGCGCGATCCGCGCAGTCTCCAGATCGGCCATGACGGGTTTCTCCCAGGGATCCGCCTCTTGCCAGGGCGGCTTCCGGATTGAAGGCGTTTCGATTGTCTAGGCAGAGGGACGCGCGGAGACGGGGTCACCGTCACCGCGCGATCGAAGGGCCGGACCCGCTCAGTGCGTCCGGTTCTGGCGATTCTCGATCAGGTCGTCGACCACCGCCGGCTCGGCGAGGGTCGAGGTATCGCCGAGCGACGAGAACTCGTCTTCGGCGATCTTGCGCAGGATTCGGCGCATGATCTTGCCCGAGCGAGTCTTGGGCAGGCCCGGGGCGAACTGGATCAGGTCCGGCGAGGCGATCGGCCCGATATCCTTGCGGACCCAGGTCACCAGCTCCTTGCGCAGCTCGTCCGAGCCCTCCTCGCCCTCCATCAGGGTGACGTAGGCGTAGATGCCCTGGCCCTTGAGGTTGTGGGGGTATCCGACGACGGCGGCCTCCGAGACCTTCGGGTGCGCGACGAGGGAGGATTCCACCTCCGCCGTGCCCATCCGGTGGCCCGAGACGTTGATGACGTCATCGACCCGGCCGGTGATCCAGTAATAGCCATCCGCGTCGCGACGGCAGCCGTCACCGGTGAAGTAGTTGCCCGGATAGGTCGAGAAGTAGGTCTGCTCGAAGCGCTCGTGGTCCCCGTAGACGGTGCGCATCTGGCCCGGCCAGGAGTCCTTGATGCAGAGATTGCCCTCGCACGGCCCTTCGAGGGTCTTGCCTTCGGCGTCGACCACGATGGGCTGGACGCCGAAGAACGGCCGCGTCGCGGAGCCCGGCTTCAGCTTGGTCGCCCCCGGGAGCGGCGTGATCAGGATGCCGCCGGTCTCGGTCTGCCACCAGGTGTCGACGATGGGGCAGCGGGAATCGCCCACGACCTTGTAGTACCAGTCCCAGGCCTCCGGGTTGATCGGCTCGCCGACCGAGCCGAGGACCCGCAGGGAGGCGCGGGAAGTCTTCTTCACCGGCCCTTCGCCACCGCCCATCAGCGAGCGGATCGCGGTGGGCGCAGTGTAGAAGATGTTGACCTGATGCTTGTCGATCACGTCCCAGAAGCGGGAATTCGACGGATAGGTCGGAATGCCCTCGAACATCAGGGTCGTCGCGCCGTTCGCGAGCGGCCCGTAGACGATGTAGGAGTGCCCCGTCACCCAGCCGACATCGGCGGTGCACCAGTACACCTCACCCTCGCGGTAATCGAAGACGTACTGGTGCGTCATCGAGGCATAGACGAGGTATCCGCCGGTGGTGTGGACGACACCCTTGGGCTGTCCCGTCGAGCCGGAGGTGTAGAGGATGAAGAGCGGGTGCTCGGCCTCGACCGGCTCGGCCGGGCAGTCGTCGGTGACCTGGGCCGCGGCCTCGTCGTAATAGACGTCGCGGCCGGCTTCCATCGGGATCGACGAGCCGGTGCGGCGGACCACCACGACGTGGTCCACGCTGTCCTTGGGCAGGCGCGCGATCGCGGCGTCGACATTGGCCTTCAGCGGCACCTTGCGGCCGCCGCGCAGGCCCTCGTCCGCGGTGATGACCATCTTGGAAGCGCAGCCCTCGATGCGGCCGGCGAGCGAATCCGGCGAGAATCCGCCGAAGACGATGGAGTGGATCGCGCCGAGGCGGGCGCAGGCGAGCATCGCGTAAGCGGCCTCGGGGATCATCGGAAGGTAGATCGTGACCCGGTCGCCCTTCGAAACGCCGCGGTTGCGCAGCACGTTCGCCATCTTGCCGACTTCCGCGTGAAGCTGGCGATAGGTGATGTGCTTGGACTCGGTCGGGTCGTCGCCTTCCCAGATGATCGCGACCTGATCGCCGCGCGTGTCGAGGTGGCGGTCGATGCAGTTGTAAGCGACATTCGTCTGCCCGTCCTCGAACCACTTGATCGAGATATTGCCGGGCTCGAAACTGGTGTTCTTCACCTTCGTGAAGGGCGTCATCCAATCGATGCGCTTCCCGTGCTCGCTCCAGAAGGTCTCTGGATCGGCGACGGAGGCCTGATACATGGCCAGGTACTTCGCGTTGTCGACGTGGGCGCCCTCGCTCCACGTCGAACGCACTTCGACCACCTTCTCGTCCATCGCGTTGTCCCTATCGGTGCCCGATCGTATCGCGACTGTTCACGCAGCCGGGTCTTCCGAATACCGTCATAGGCTCAACGAGATATTCCCCGCAAGCACCCATATGGCTAGGTGCGGGACAGGACAGCTATTTTGTTTGTGCGCTTGTCAATTGCACCCAATGCAGATGCCGGTATCGACCTTCTTGTCGATGGCGCGCTGCTTGCGGGTGGTGTCGGACATGCGCTCCTCCGAGGGCGCGGCTGCCCGACCGGGGGGCTTGGTCACGCCGGTCGAGGTGATGTTCCGGAACTGTCCGGCTGATCCGAGATTGGTCTCGGTGCCACTCTGCTGGGCCAGGGCCGCCCCCGGCAAACCGATCCCCAGAACGGCGATCAAGGTCAACGCACGCATCATCGTCTCCATGGCAGGGGAGGGGTCCCCTCCGCTGGACAGCCAACGCGCGCTGCGAGGCCCGGTTGCAGCGGCACCGGCGCGGTATCAAGCCCGCTTCGTCGCCCCGGGCACGGGAAAGAGCATCTCCACCAGCGTTCCCTCATCCTTTTGGCTGGAGATACGGAATCGGCCATGATTGGCCTCGGTCAGGGCCTTGGTCAGCGGCAGCCCCAGCCCCGTCCCGCGGGATGGTTCGACCGGCAGGCCCGACTGGAACGGATGCAGGGCGTCCTCCATCTCGGCCGCCGTCATCCCGGCACCGGTATCGCGGATGCGCAGCGCGATCTCCCCGCGATCCGCGAGCGACGTCGATACGATGACCTGCCCGCCCGCCTCGGTGAGCGCGATCGCATTCGCAATGACGGTCATGGTCGCCTGCCGCACGAAACGCTCGTCGCCCGAGAGGCGCGGCAGATCGGTGGAGAAGCTGGTACGCAGGACGATGCGCCGTCGGACGGCCTCCGGGTGCAGAAGGGCGACGCAGCGCGACACCACCTCGTTCAGTGATAGATCCGCGACGACGCGGTCGACTGTCCCGGATTCGAGCCGAGCCAGGTCCAGCACGTCGGTCACGAGATCGAGCAGGCGCGCGCCGGAATCGTGCACCTCCTGCAGGGAAGCGCGGTAGGGCTCGGATCCCGCCGGACCGACGGTCTCCCGCATGACGCCTTCGAGCGCATGGAGCATCTGCTTCACCGGCGCCTGAATGGTCTGACCGACCCGAGTCAGAAGTTCGGCCTGGGGCGGGATCGCCTCCCGCGCCGCGCTCGAACTCCGCTGGTCGGCCCCGCTGCGGTCGGCGGGTGCCGAGTCGTCACGGATCACGGCGCAGACGCGTTCCTCCGCATCTCCGGAGAGCGGCAGCACCTTCACGCGCAGGCGCCGTCTCGTGCCACGCGCCGTCACGGGCATCTCGTCCCGGACCTCCGTGCCCGGCTCGGCATGCAGGCGGGCCAGGAGGTCGACGGCATGCTCCGAGGCGAACAGGCCGAGAAAACTCGCGCCGACCACCTCGCGCGGATCGAGCCCGAACGTCTCGGCGGTCCGTCGATTCAGGGACAGGATGCGGGCCTGGTGATCGAGCAGCACGATGCCGTCGTCCAGCGCATCGAGCACCGCGCGGGCATCGACGCTGTGGCGGGCAGCGAAATCCTGGGCGATCGCGGCCGCCGTGGCGGCGCGGGCCTCCTCGCTCGGCTCGGCATCGCGGGCGAGCAGGAGATGGGCCGGGCGGCCGGCCCAATCCAGGCCGGAATGCTCGATCAGGACGCTGACCCGTCCGCCGTCGCGGGTGGTCAGGATCAGGGGTGCCTCACCCGCCGGGCGGGCCTGGGGATCGAGGCCACCAAAGAGGTGTGCGACCCCACCGGCCGCCGTGAGATCCTCCCGCGTCGCGTGGCCGACGAGGCGGAGAAGGGGCTGGTTGGCAAACAGCACGGTGTCGTTGCGATAGACGAGCACGCCGGAGGGAATGCGCTCCAGGGTCGCCACCATCGCGGCATCGGGTGATTGCTCGTCGGATGACCGCGCGAACGGGACCGGAAACGGCATCACCGCGCAGGGCAGGCTGGGCTCGGCCTCCGTATCCGACCGCTCATCGCCCGCGAACCGGGCACCGAGAGCGCGTGCGATCTCGCGGAAGGCGGCGTGCTCGTGGCTCGAGAGGTGCGGATCGGCGGACTCGAGCGGCCTGTCGGGTGCCGTGTCGGCCGGCGCATCGCCGTCGATGTGAGAGGCCGCGGGCGGAGGGGAGACGACCGCGTCGGGAGGCAGCGGCGGTGCGGGCGCCGCCGCGACCACGGGGGCCGGCTGCGCCACGATCGGATCCGTCACCGACCGGATCTGCCCGAAGCCGCGGAATCCCGCGCCGGCCCGGTTCTTCGGAGCACCGGACACTTCGAGGTCGCAGGTGGCGCCGTCGGCGCCGATCAACGTGAGGGGGATCGCCCGGAAGGTCCGGCCCCGATCAAGGGCGGTCAGCAGGCCACCCGCATCGCGCAGCACGTCCGCATCCGCCAGCGCCTGCCAGGTGCGCCCCACGAGGCGCTGCCGCAAGGCCGGTCCGGCCTCATGCGAGATGTGGAGGATCGTCCCAGCCGCGTCGCTCTCCCAGGTGAAGCGCTGCCGGGCGACGATGGCCTCCCCCGCCGCGATGGCCGGTTCGGACACGACGGCTGTGTTCGCGTCATCCGGCGCGTCCGGCTCGGCGATCGGAGGCAGGGTCGGTTCCGCCGTACCGGGATCGCGGCGCCTGCGGAGACCCCGCAGCAGCGTCGACGAAGACGTGTCCAAGACGAGCACGACGGCGTCGCGCGACCCGGTGAGGGAGACCCGCATCACGCTGGCCAGTACCGGCGCGGCGAGACGGCGAGCGTCGAGGTGCAGTCGCATCAGCAAAGGTTGGTCAAGGGGCAGGCGCGCACGCGCGATCTGCTCCCCGAGCTTGAGCCCAACATCGACCCGGCCGTCCACTCCGCCGATGCCGTCCCGCAGGCTCGCGGCCTGATGCGACGCGTGCAGGATCTGCGTCCCCTCCGCATCGAGCAGCAGTACCGCCGACTGCGAATCGCTCATGCGCGCGCCGAGGCGCGAATCATCCGCGCATCGACGCAGAGCCGCCTGGATCGCCTCGTCATCGTTTCCGCCAGGCCCTGAGGCTCCACTCTCGAACATCCGCACCTGTTTCGCGTGACGAATCTTGGGACGTGACGTCCTTTTTACCGCGTCACCGCCTCTCCATAAGCCACGAGAGGGGCCGCCGCACGTTTACCTGTTGTCAACCTTAATGCGCCCGAGCAGGGTGGCATAGGGCTGGAGCTGTGCTATTGTGCAGTGCACAACACGCCATCAACAATTGAGAACGAGGAGAGGATAATGAGCAGCACCCCGAATTACGAGGTTCCCGCCGAGATGCGCGATTTCGCCGAGAAAAGCGTCGATCAGGCCCGCAAGGCCTTCGACACTTTCATCAGCGCCGCCCGCCGCACCGCCGACACCGTTCAGGGCTCCGCCGAGATGGCGCGCACCAATGCCCAGGACGTGTCCGCCCGCGGCTTCGAGTTCGCCGAGCAGAACGTGACGGCGGCCTTCGACCTCGCCCAGAAGCTCGTCCGCTCGCGCGACCTGCAGGAAGCGATGCAGCATCAGGCCGAGTTCGTGCGCAGCCAGTTCGCCGCGATCCAGGCCCAGGCCAAGGAGTTCGGTGGTCTCGCCCAGACGGCCATGCAACAGAGCGCCGAGAAGGCCAAGGGCGCTATGCAGGAGGGCGCGGAGCACGCCCGCAAGGCAATGGAGCAGGGCTCCGAAGCCGCTCGCAAGGCCGGCAGCGACGCCGAGCAGGCCATGCGGAACGCCACCAACTCCTGATCCTCGATCCCGCGCCGACCGCGCGGTTCGCCCCTCGCAGCCCGCTTCGCCTCCCGGCCGAGCGGGCTGTTTCGCGTTCGGGCCCAACTGTGTGCGAGGGCACCGTGTGGGATGACCGTTGCCCATCACCCGACTTGCCCGTGCCGGGCGGGTCTCCTAACCCTGTCGCTCCGCCGTGCCGGCGTGTCCCGGACCGGCGCTGTCAACGAGGACGTAAGACCATGCGACGTATCTCCCGAGGCAGTCTGATCCTGACGGTCCTCGCCGGACTGTTCGCGGCCCAGGGGGCCAGCGCGCAGTATTACGACGACGGCTACGACCGTCCCCCGCCGCGCCGCGCCTATGACGAGCGCCGCCTGCCGCCCCGTCGCGAGGCCGGCTTGAACTGCGATGCGGTGCAGTCGGGCCTGACCGGCTACCAGCCCTATTCCTGCCCGCTGCCAGGTCCGCGCCCCCTCGGCGCGCGCTGCTTCTGCAACATGCCGATCGCGCCCTTCAGCCCGCCGCAGACCGCGGTCGGGCGCGTGGTCCCCTGAACGACGCTTCATCCGATGCTACGAACGACGAAGGCCGCGTCATCCTCCCGGATGGCGTGGCCTTCGCTTGTCCGTCCCTGTCCCGGGACCTCAGTTCAGAACGACGACCTTGGCGCCGACCTTCACGCGCTCGTAGAGGTCGGTAACGTCCTCGTTGGTCATCCGGATGCAGCCCGACGACACGGCCTGCCCGATGGTATCCGGCTCGTTGGAGCCGTGGATCCGGTACTCGGTATTGCCGATATACATGGCACGCGCGCCGAGCGGGTTCTCGACGCCGCCGGCCATGTAGCGCGGCAGGTCGGGGCGACGGGCGATCATCGCGGCCGGGGGCGTCCACGACGGCCACTCCTTCTTGGCTGTCACCGTCTTCACACCGGACCAGGTGAAGCCCGGACGACCGACGCCGACTCCGTAGCGGAGAGCCTCGCCATTCGGCATCACGAAGTAGAGGCGCCGCTCGGCCGTGGACACCACGATCGTGCCCGGCTTGTAGTTTCCGGTGAACGCCACGATCTCGCGTGGGATCGGAGCGACCTGCGCCTGGGGCGCTGCCTGGTAGCCCTGTCCGGCCGTACCCGGGTAACCGTACGGATCGTCGGTCGTGCGGCCGTAGCCGTAGGCCGGATCAGACGAATAGTAATCCTCGCTGGCATTGGTGCCGAACGGATCATAGGGAGCAGCCAGAACAGGGCTCGTGGAGAGGACGCAGACACCGAGTATGCCTGTGAGGGCGGTCGCCAAGGTCTTCATGTTGGATCCCTTACCTATGCCGTAACCTTTGCTATACAAGCGTAAGCATGGGAGAGTGGTTCCACGGCCCGTGCGGATTCCGTCATTTTTACGGCGCCCCCGGTTTTTAATCCGTCGTTTCCGCCGCGCGCAGCAGGGCAGCAACGTCGAGCTTCACCATGGACTGCATTGCGGTGAAGACCCGGTCGGCCACGGCGGGATCGGCATCGGCGAGGAGGCGCGGCAAGATTTCCGGAACGATCTGCCAGGGCACGCCCCAGCGATCGCGCAGCCAGCCGCACTGGATCTCCGAACCGCCATCCGCCACGAGCCCCGTCCAGAGGCGGTCGACCGCCGCTTGATCGGCGCAGGAGACCGAGATCGAGGCGGCCGTTCCGTAATCCGCTGCCACACCGCCGTTCAGGGCCTGGAAACGCTGGCCGCCGAGGGTGAAGCGGATCAGGATCACGTCGCCCGGCGCGCCGCCCGGCCAGGGGCCGGGAGCCCGCTGGAGATGATCGACCCGGGAGTCCGGGACCAGCGAGACATAGTGGCGGACCGCCGCTTCCGCATCACGCGCGTACCAGAGGCACGTGCTGACGGGGCAGGGACCGACTGTTTCGCTGACCATGGCGCGGTCGTCCGACATGACTTCGTGCCTCCATCTGGCGGCCTCAGACGCGGCCGGGATCGCCTGCGCTAGAGTGTTGCGGCCAGCGCGGCGAGCTGGTCGGCGCAGCGGCCCCAGCCGTCGTGAAAGCCCATGGCGGCGTGAGCCGCGCAATCGTCCGCCGACCAGTGCCGCACCTGCGCGGTGTAGCGAGTGACCTCGCCCTCCGGCGCAAAGGTGATGATGCCTGTGAAGAACGGCTTCGCCGACGGCTCCCAGGCCCGGACATAGGCGTCCGTGAAGACGATCCGGGCATTCTCGACCAGTTCGAGGTAGATTCCGGCGCTCGGAAATTCCGCGCCGTCCGGACCCCGCATGACGATCCGGGTCGCGCCGCCCGGCCGGAGGTCGGTCTCCGCCTCCGAGACCACGAACGGCGCGGGCGCGAACCAGAGCTTGATCAGATCCGGCTCGGTCCAACAGCGATAGAGAGCGGCGGGGGCCGCGGGGATGAGGCACGTGAGGACGAGGTCGCGTTCGGTCGGGTCGGTCATGGCAGCCATCCGCGTCAGGCGTTGCGGGGGAGCAGGCAGGTCAGCGCTTCTGCTGGTTCATGGCCCAGAGCACCCCGAAGGGGTCGCGCAGCTGGCCGTAGCGATCGCCCCAGAACATGTCGGCCGGCGGCATCACGGCGGTCGCGCCGGCCGCGACGGCATGGGCGTAGCGCCCATCGATGTCGTCCACCATCAGCATCAGGGCGAAGGCCTGGGGCGGCTGGAGCGAATGCCCGTGCTCGGGAAACGCGTCTCCCAGCATCAGCGACGCCCCGTTGACGTGGAGATGCACGTGCATCGTCCGGCCCTGATCGTCGACGGGCATCGCAGTGATGATCTCCGCTTCGAAAGCGCGGACGTAGAATTCCGCCGCCTTCATCGCGCCCGCCACCGTCAGGTATGGCACGAGCCCCCCCTTCACCGGGGCCGGTCCGTCCGGTTGATTCGCGCTGCTCATCATCAGGTTCTCCGCTCCGGCCGCAGACGCCCGCCCGATCCCGGCGTGCTTGCCCGCGACGATGGCTCGGCATCCCACAGGGCCGGTGGCAATTTTTCAAGCGGTCTTCTGCGTGACGCTCTGGAACGCGTTCACCGACCCATCGTCGCGAGCCGAAAACCGGGCCCTCACCACCCTAGACCGAAAGGCTTGACCCCGGGCGGCACCCATGCCTTTTACGGGCAACGGCACCCCCGACTCCGTAGCTCAGCTGGATAGAGCAGCCGCCTTCTAAGCGGCAGGTCGTTGGTTCGAGCCCAACCGGGGTCGCCACATCGCGTCCGTCCTCGCCGGGCCAGCACCGGCACTCAGGGGCGGCCTGCCGTTGGTCGTTCACCGCCCCGGTGAATCGCCGCCCCGGGCCCTCATCGCAGCCGACGAAACCAGTCCGCAAGACGCAAGTGCCGATGAAGCGCAGGATCGAGCTCGCCGCCCCGGATGTCTGTGACTTGATGCCCGATCCGATCGTCTCGCTGCGCTCGGCCTCGAGCGGCAGGTCCACAACAATGAGGGACTTGCCATGATCTCGCTCGTGATGCTGCCCGGTCTCCTCAATGACGCGGACTTGTTTCGGGATCAGGTCACGGCCCTCTCCGACATCGCGGCGTGCACGGTCGGCGACCTGACACGCGGCGGGACGCTCGAGGACCTTGCCGAGACCGTGCTGGCCGCGGCACCGGAGACCTTCGCCTTGGCGGGCTTCTCACTCGGCGGATACGTGGCGCAGGAGATCGTCCGGCGCGCTCCCGATCGGGTCAGTCGTCTCGCCCTCCTCGACACCTCGTTTCGGGCCGACGTGCCCGAGCGGCGCGCGAGTCGCAGCGCCCTCGACAAAGCCGCCCGCATCCCCGGCCGATTCCACGGCTTCGGCGATCGGTTGCTCGCGACCTATCTCGACCCGGCCCATCTCGACGAGGCCGACATCGTCGCGCGCATCCGGGGAATGACCGAACGGCTCGGGCCCGAAGTCTTCATTCGCCAGAATGCCATCGAACGGAAGGACGGAAGCGCGATCCTGCGCCGTTTCACCGGGCCTCTGCTTATCTTGTGCGGAGAGAGCGATGCCGTGACACCTCCGGAGGTTCACCGGGACATGGCCGCTCTGAATCCGGGCGCGCGTCTCGTGATCGTGCCGAAGGCCGGGCACATGACACCGATCGAGCAACCCCACGCGGTTTCACACGCTTTGAGGCTATGGCTCCTCGGCGACTGAGCTCGCAGCGTATCGAAATATCATGCAGCTATCGCCAGACGCGCACTCGACGATGGTGACTTTCGACGACGACGCAATGTCGACGGAGGGAGATTTGGAAGATCAGGGCGAATCCTTCCCGCAAATGTCTTTCGCTTCCGAAAACCGCGCGGTAACCTCAAACATCTCGACAGGGATGATCGGCGTGCGGAAACAACCGGAGTTTGCATGACGCGTCCACCCGACCGGACTGGTTTCGAGCGCAAGGCGATCGATCGCAGCGAAGCACCGGCGGTCGAGCTGCGCCGCACCGCGATCGTCGCCATGGTCCGCCAACGCGGTTTCGTGACCATCGAGGCCCTGGCGAACCATTTCGGCGTGACCGTCCAGACGATCCGACGCGACCTCAACGAACTCAGCGCTGACGGGCGACTGGAGCGATACCGGGGGGGAGGCGGCCTCCCCTCCAGCGTCGAGAACATCGACTACGCCGACCGCCGGACCACGCTGCTGTCGGAGAAGACGCGGATCGGCCGCCTGGCCGCGACCCACATCCCGTCGCACTGCTCGGTTTTCCTCAATATCGGCACCACGACCGAGGCGGTGGCCCGTGAACTCGTGCGCCACGACGACCTCAGCATCATCACCAACAACCTCAACGTCGCCATCGGCTTGGCGGCGTCGACCGCCTTTCGCATCGTCGTGGCCGGCGGCACCATGCGAAACCGCGACGGGGCGGTCCTTGGGCAACTCACCTGCGATACGCTCAGTCAATTCCGAGTCGACGTGGCCGTCATCGGAATCAGCGGCATCGACGCCGACGGGGCGTTGCTCGACTACGACTACGAGGAGGTGCGGGCGACGCAGACCATCCTCGCGCATGCCCGCCGGACCTTCCTCGTGGCAGACCATACCAAGTTCGCGCGCCGACCGATGGTCGAGGTGGGACGCCTCGAGCAGATCGATACGTTCTTCACGGATCGGCCGCCGCCGCCGGACATCGGCGCCCTGATGGAACGCCACGGGGTGAAACTCGAATTGACCGAAGACGAAGGCGCCTAGCGAAATCCATATTTTCGCTTGCGAAAATTCTGGAGTGAAGCAATATCCTGCCAGCCTTAGCGCAAGACGAGGGCTGGAGGAGAATCATGACGGCAGGATCGATCCCGCGGGCCGACGGCGCTCCCTACGATCTGCTCGTGATCGGCGGCGGCATTAACGGCACGGGTATCGCGCGCGATGCGGCCGGACGCGGCCTCTCGGTCCTGCTCTGCGAGCGGGGGGATCTCGCGGAATTCACTTCGTCGTCGAGCACGAAGCTGATCCATGGCGGGCTGCGCTATCTCGAATATTACGAGTTCCGCCTCGTGCGGGAGGCGCTCGCCGAACGGGAGCGCCTGCTGCGGCTGGCGCCGCACATCATCTGGCCCCTGCGCTTCGTGCTCCCGCACGACGAGGGCCTGCGCCCGGCCTGGATGCTGCGGATCGGCCTCTTCCTGTACGATCATCTCGCGCGCCTGCGCACGCTTCCGGGCTCGGAAATGGTTCGCTTGCGAACATCCCCGATGGGGACGCCTCTGCAGGATCGGCTCCAGAAGGGCTTCGTCTATTCAGATTGCTGGGTCGAGGACAGTCGCCTCGTCGTGCTCAACGCGATGGATGCCAGATCGCGGGGGGCCGAGATCCGGACGCGGACCGGGGTCGAGTCGGCGCGCCGCATCGATGGATCCTGGACCGCGACGCTTCGCGACGTCGAGACGGGACAGACCGAGAGCGTCCGGGCGAAGGCCGTCATCAATGCGGCCGGACCTTGGGTGAGCGAGACGCTGGGCACGACCCTCGGGGTCAACAGCCGCGCTGCGGTTCGCCTGATCAAGGGCAGCCACATCGTCGTGCCGAAGCTCTACGAGGGCGATCAGGCCTATATCCTGCAGCAGCCCGACAAGCGCATCATCTTCGCCATTCCCTACGAGCACGACTTCACCCTGATCGGCACCACCGACGTGCCCTACGAGCGCGAGCCGGGAAAGGTGACGATCTCGCCGGAGGAGACGCGTTATCTCTGCGACTGCATCAATCGCTCCTTCGCGAAGACGATCGAGCCGAAGGATGTGGTCTGGAGCTATTCCGGCGTGCGACCGCTCTACGACGATGCGGCGGCCAACGCCTCGGCGGTCACCCGAGACTACGTTCTCGACCTCGACGATGCCGGTGACCGGGCCCCGGCGCTTTCGGTCTTCGGCGGTAAGATCACGACCTACCGACGCCTCGCCGAGCACGCGATCGAGAAGATCGCGCCGCACTTCCCGGGGCTCATGAAAGCCTGGACCGCCGACGCGGTCCTGCCGGGCGGAGCGATGCCGGATGCGGATTTCGAGACCTTCCTGGCGCAGTTCCGCCGGGAGGCGCCCTTCCTCCCGGCCACGACCGCGCGGCGCCTCGCCCGTGCCTACGGGACGGAAGCGCGAAGCATCCTGAAAGGCGCCCGCAGTCTCGCGGACCTCGGAGAGGCCTTCGACGGCGGACTGACGGCGGCCGAAGTCGATTATCTCATTCGCACCGAGTGGGTCCGGTCCGCGGAGGACATCCTCTGGCGCCGCTCGAAGCTCGGCCTGCGCACGAGCCCGGACAGCGCCGCGCGTCTCGCCGCCTACGTCGCGCAGAAGGCCGAAGCGGCCTGAGGCCACCGATCCTTCATCCGCCGAAGCCGGCCCGAAGACCGGCCCGGGCATCTTCGACAAACCTTCAAAGGGAGGAGACAGACATGTCTCAGTATGTCGGCGCCATCGACCAGGGTACCACCAGCAGCCGTTTCATCGTCTTCGATCGCGAAGGGCGCATCATCTCCTGCAAGCAGCGGGAACACGCGCAGATCTACCCGCGGCCCGGCCATGTCGAGCACGATCCGATGGAGATCTGGCACAACACCCAGGCCGTCATGCAGGACGCCCTCGATGGCGCCGGTCTGACGCCGCAGGATCTGCTCTCGATCGGCATCACGAACCAGCGTGAGACCACCCTGATCTGGGATCGGCGCACGGGTGCCCCGCTGCACAATGCGCTGGTCTGGCAGGACACCCGAAACGATCGCCTGGTGACCGAATTTTCGCGCGACGGCGGCCGCGATCGCTTCCGGGCTCTCACCGGCCTGCCGCTGGCGAGCTACTTCTCGGGCCTGAAGCTGCGCTGGCTCCTCGACAACGTGGAAGGCGCTCGAGAGAAGGCGGAAGCCGGGGACGTGCTGTTCGGGAATATCGACACCTGGCTCGTCTGGAATCTCACCGGCGGCCCGGATGGCGGCCTCCACATCACAGACGTGACGAACGCCAGCCGCACGCAACTCATGTCCCTCGCGACGCTGGCCTGGGACGAGGGCATGCTTGCCACGTTCGGCATTCCACGCGCCATGCTGCCGGAGATCGTCTCGTCTTCCCAGGTCTACGGCGAGACCCGCGTGCCCTTCGCCGGGGTGCCGATCGCCGGCATCCTCGGTGACCAGCAGGCGGCCCTGTTCGGCCAGACCTGCTTCCAGCCGGGCGAGGCGAAGAACACCTACGGCACCGGCTGCTTCGCACTGATGAACACGGGCGAGACGCCGGTCCCCTCGACCTGCGGGCTCGTCACGACGCTGGCCTACAAGCTCGACGGCGCACCCGCGGTCTACGCGCTGGAAGGTTCCATCGCGATCACGGGCGCCCTCGTGCAGTGGCTGCGCGACAACCTGCACATGATCGAGGACAGTGCCGAGGTCGAGCGCCTCGCCACCACCGTGGAAGACAATGGCGGCGTCTACTTCGTGCCCGCCTTCTCGGGGCTCTACGCGCCGCACTGGAACGAGGGCGCCCGCGGCCTGATCATCGGCCTCACCCGCTATGCCAATCGCGGCCACATCGCCCGGGCCTGCCTGGAGGCGACGGCGTTCCAGACCCACGAAGTGCTCGAGGCGATGGAGAAGGATTCCGGTATCCCGGTGCGCGAGCTGCGCTCGGATGGCGGCATGGTCGCGAACGTGACCCTCATGCAGTTCCAGGCCGATATCCTCGACGTGCCGGTTGTGCGGCCGAAGGTGACGGAAACCACCGCCCTGGGCGCCGCCTACGCCGCCGGCCTCGCCACCGGCTACTGGAAAAGCACCGACGACCTCGTGCGCAACTGGGGAGTCGACCGGCGCTGGAAGCCGAACATGGACGCGACGCAGCGCCAGCGCATCACCGCGGCCTGGGGCCGAGCGGTGAAGCGCTCGTTCGACTGGGACATGCAGGACGACTGAGCCCGTCACGGCATCGATCATCTAAAGACAGAACAAGACTTCGGAGGACATGCCATGACCTCGCCGTTCCTGGGCGAACTTCTCGGCACGATGGTGCTGATCATCCTCGGCAACGGCGTCGTGGCCGGGGCACTCCTGCGCGGCTCGAAGGCGGAAGGCGCGGGCTGGATCGCGATCACGGCCGGCTGGGCCTTCGCTGTCCTGGCCGGGATCTTCGTCGCCACCGCGACGGGCAGCCCCGACGCGCACATCAACCCCGCGGTGACGATCGCGGCGGCGATCACCTCCGGGAGCGCGAGCAAGCTCCTCGTCTACGTGCCTGCGCAGGTGATCGGTGCCTTCCTGGGCGCAGCCGTCGTCTGGCTGCACTACCTGCCGCATTGGGCCGTCACGGAGGACCAGGGGGCGAAGCGGGCCTGCTTCTGCACCGATCCGGCGATCCGGAGCGCCGGCGCGAACTGGATGAGCGAGATCATCGGCACGTTCCTGCTGATCCTCATCATCAGCGCCCTGCTGTCGCGGACGGTGGGCGCAGCGGGCACCATCCCCACCGGCCTCGCACCCTACCTCGTCGGCATGGTGGTCTGGGGGATCGGCCTGTCTCTCGGCGGAACCACGGGCTACGCCATCAATCCGGCCCGAGACCTCGGGCCTCGCCTCGCGCACGCGATCCTCCCCATCGCCGGAAAGGGCGATTCGGACTGGGCCTATGCCCTGACCCCCGTGGCCGGCCCGGCCCTCGGTGCCGTCCTCGCCGCGCTCTTCATCCGGGTCATCGGCTTCTGAGCGCCATGCCTCGATCGTCGGTGAAGACCTGGACTTTCGGACTTCGCCCCTACCTTGAGGGCGAGGCCGCATCCCGGGCAATTCCCGTCGGCGACCGGCGTAAACAGGACGATGATCGCCCATGACGTCGACCATCCCGTCCGCGCAGACCATCACGCTCGCGGGCGTCGGGGGCGATCTCGGCGGCCGCATCGCACGGGCGTTGGTGGCGCAGGGTGCGGACGTCAGAGCCCTCGTGCGGGTCGGCATCGCACACCGGGATCTTCCGTCCGGCGTAACGCCAGTCGCCGTCGACTACGCGGATTCACGGTCGCTCGCGAGCGCCTGCGAGGGAGCCGCCTGTCTCGTCTCGGCCCTGAACGGCTTGGAGCCGGTCATCCTCGAAGCACAGGGCCGGCTGCTCAACGCTGCGGTCGCCGCCGGGGTCCCACGCATCATTCCTTCGGATTTCTCCCTCGACTTCACCCGCACACGGCCAGGCGACAACCGCAACCTCGACCTGCGCCGCCGCTTCATGGACCGGGTCGACCGTACACCGATCCGAGCGACCTCGATCCTCAACGGCGCGTTCGCGGACCTCCTCACGGGCGAGGCGCCGATCGTCCTGCAGAAGCCGCGGCGCATCCTCTACTGGGGCGATGCCGACCAGCCGCTGGATTTTACCGCAAAGGACGATGTCGCGCGCTACACGGCGGCGGTCGCCCTCGATCCGGATGCCCCCCGTATCCTGCGGATCGCCGGGGATACCGTGACGCCGCGCGCCCTGGCAGCCATCATGACGGACCTGACGGGTCGGCGGTACGGCCTCTGGCGGGCCGGCGGCCTCGACCGGCTCAGCCTGTTGATCCGGATCGTCCGCGCCGTGACGCCGACCGGCAACGCCGTATTCCCGGCCTGGCAGGGCATGCAGTACCTGCGCGACATGGCCAGCGGACGAGGCCGATTGATGCCCCTCGACAACGACCGTTACGGCCCGATGCCGTGGATCGATGCGCGGGCGACCCTCTCGGCCGGCGCCTGAGACCCTGACCGATACGCGGTAGCCTTAGGCGGAGTGGCGCTGGCCGATCACGAGGCGCAGGCCGGCCGGGCCGATGGACGATTCGGCAAGGATGGCGGCCGCCTTACGCTCGAGTTCCCCGCGCTGGAACGGCTTCTGAACGATGCGCTCGGCGCCGACCTCGCCCGCCTGCATCAATGCCGCGGTATCGGCGTATCCGGTGACGAACATCACGGGCAGATGCGGCCAGCGAAGGCGGATCTCGCAGGCTGCTTCGGCCCCGTTCATGCCCGGCATGGCGAAGTCCAGAACGATCAGGTCGACACACGCATCGGCTTCGAGGGCCGTGAGGGCAGCAAGGCCGGATCCCGCCTCGCGGATGCGATAGCCGTTCTCGGACAGGATGGACGTCGTGATTTCCCGCACCGCGCTATCGTCGTCCACCACGAGGACCACCGGACGATCTCCCGTCCGACGCTGCTCGGCGCAGTCGATCACTACCTTGGTCACCTCGCGGGCGGGGGAGGCGGGCTCCGCCCGTGGCAGGTAGATACGCACCGAAGTGCCTTCGCCGACACGGGTATCGATGCGAACGCCACCGCCCGATTGCTTCACGAAGCCGTAGACCTGCGCGAGGCCGAGGCCCGATCCCTTATCGACCGCCTTGGTGGTGAAGAACGGCTCGAAGACGCGGGCCAGGACCTCCGGCATGATTCCGGTGCCGGTATCGCTCACCGCCAGCATCACGTACTCGCCCGGCGCCGGCTCCTCCGGACGGGCAGGAGCCTGCGACAGGGTCACGTTCGCGGTCTCGATGGTGAGGCAGCCACCGACCGCCATGGCGTCGCGCGCATTGATCGCGAGGTTCAGGATCACGAGTTCAATCTGCGTCGCATCCACGAGGGCCGACCAGAGATCGGGTTGCAGCATCATCTCGATACGCACCGCACCGCCGATCGAGCTTTGCAGCAAGTCGCGCATGGACGCGACGGTCTGGTTCAGCTCCACCGGCGTCGGCTCGAGGCGCTGTCGGCGCGAGAAGGCGAGGAGTTGCGCCGTCAGGCGCGCACCGCGATCGGCGGCCCCGCGCATCATCTGAAGCCGGCGCTGAGACCGCTCGTCGGGGATGGCCCGTTCCAGAAATTCGATGTTGCCGGAGATCACCGTCAGCAGATTGTTGAAATCATGGGCGACGCCGCTGGTGAGCTGCCCCACGGCCTCCAGCCGCTGCGCCTGGCGGAGGGCCTCCTCGACACGTTCGCGCTCGGCGATCTGCCGGTGCAACTCGGCATTGGCAGCCGCGAGATCGCTCGTGCGCCCTTTGACACGGGCTTCCAGGGTCGCGTTGAGGTCGCGGAGCTCCTGGAGCGCGCGCTCGCGCTCGGCATGGGCGCGCGCCTCGGCGAGGGCGCGCATGATGGTCCGGGGCAAGCGGTCGAGGCGCTGCTTCGTCACGTAATCGGTGGCGCCTCGCTTCAGGGCTTCCACCGCCACATCCTCGCCGAGGGTGCCCGAGACGAAGACGAAGGGCGTGCCGGGGCATTGGGCTCGCGCGATGGCGAGGGCGCTGAGGCCGTCGAAGGTCGGCAAGACGTAGTCGGCGAGGATGAGGTGATGCCTGCAGGACGCAGCTGCGGCGGTGAAGTCCGGCGCGGTCATCACCCGGTCGATCGTATAGGGATGCCCGAGATCGTCGAGCACCGCACCGAGGAGCTCCGTATCGAGGTCGCTGTCTTCGAGAAGAAGGATTTTCAGGAGGGCCGGACTGAATTCGTCCTGCATCACCTGATCGGGCCTGGGCTGCGTCACGTGTTCGATGGCCAACCTCCTCCCCGATGCGGCGGCGGCTCGTTCAGCACCGCCCAGAACACGCCGAGATCCTGGATCGCCTCGAAGAATTCCGTGAACCCAACGGGCTTGACCACGAAAGCGTTCACCCCGAGGTCGTAGGACCGGACGAGGTCGGTCTCCTCTCGCGAAGAGGTCAGCATGACGACCGGGATCGCACGGGTCCGGACATCGCCCTTCACCTGCGCAAGGACCTCCAAGCCGTCGACCTTGGGCAGCTTGAGGTCGAGGAGGACGACGGCCGGGTCGCGCGCATCGCGGTCCGCGAATTCGCCGCGGCGGTAGAGGAAGTCGAGGGCCTCGGCGCCGTCACGGCAGATCACGATCTCATTGGCGAGTTGGCTCTTCTCAAGGGCGGCGAGGGTCAGCTCGATATCGTTCGGATTGTCCTCAACGAGGAGGATCGGCTTCAGATCGGGCATGGATCAGCGCGTTTCTCTGGGGTTCCGCGTCGATCGGGTTCGATTCGCGGCATTCGGATTGGGTACCGCCCTTGGCGTCGGCAGCGTGAAGTAGAAGGTCGCGCCCTGTCCCACGGCTCCCTCGGCCCAGGTTCGGCCGCCGTGGCGCTCGACAATGCGCCGGACATTCGCAAGGCCGATGCCGGTCCCCTCGAATTCTTCCACCCGGTGCAGGCGTTGGAAGACCCCGAACAGCTTGTCGACGTAAGCCATGTCGAACCCGACGCCGTTGTCGCGCACGAAGAAGACGGCCTGCTCCGCACCATCGTCCTCTTGTGCGCCCTCGAATTTCCGACCGTCGAGACGACCGATCTCGATGGTCGCCTCTGGCCGATCACGGGTGTACTTGATCGCGTTCGAGAGCAGGTTCTCAATGACGAGCCGCAGCATCACCGGATCGGCATTGACCCGTCCGAGCTGTCCGACGGTCCAGTGGATCGTCCGCTCGGGCGAGACCTCGCGCAGGACGGCGCGCCGGACCTCCTCGACCAGAGCGTTGAGATCGCCGGCGACCGGGTTCAGGGCATTGCGGCCCATCTGCGAGAAGCGCAGGAGGTTGTCGACCAGGGTGCCCGCCGAGAACGCCGCCTCGATGATCGTGTTGATGTAGTGCCGCCCCTTGTCGGACAGGCGGCTGCCCTCGCGCGAACGCAACAGCTCCGAATAGCCGACGATATGCCGAAAGGGCGCGCGGAGGTCGTGGCTGACCGAGTAGGAGAAGGCTTCCAGTTCCTTGTTTGAGCGCTGGAGTTCCTCGCTCAGCGAGGCGAGCTCCTCGGCGCGCCGCAGCACGATCCCAAGCACGGAGGCCCTCAGGTCCTTGACCGATTCGGTCTCGGCCCGCGTCCAGGGGAGGGCGCGGTTCTGCAGGGTCTCCTTCCAGATCTCGAAGGATTGCCGGGGGTGCAGGCGCTCCGGGCCGCCGGAGGGGTCGGGGATCGCCGCCTTGTGCGGGTCGCCGCCCCACTTCACCGTGCGCACCACCTCGGGTCGGAACCAGAGCACGTAACTGGCATACTTTTGCGAGATCGAGATCGCCAGCAGGCCGCTCGCCCGTTCGGCGAAGGCGCGCGCCGGCGGATAGTCTTCGCTCAGGGCGTCGGTGGCGACCAGGTCTGCGCCGCCGGGCCCGCTGGAGAGCCAATGGTAGATCGCCCGCACCTCGGATTCGCGCGGCGTCGCCCCGAGGAGCCGACAGGAATCCGAGGTGACCACCGCCGCTCCGGACGCATTGGCGAGGGCCAGGACGTCGTCGGGATGCTTCAGCAGACCGTCGAGGAAGTTCTCCTCCTCCGCCATGAAGCCGAGGAGCCGCGACTGGATCGCCCCGAGGCGCAGGCGCTGTTCGGCCTCCGCACCACGCTCCTTGGCGGCAAGTTGCAACGCGAAGATGCGCGTGAGGAAGTCGCAGGCGTTACGGGCCTGCAACGGAACCCGGCGGGGCTCGGCGTTGTGGCAGGAGATCAGTCCCCACAGCACGCCGTCGACCAGGATCGACACCGACATCGACGCCATGGTGCCCATGTTGCGCATGTACTCGACATGCACCGGGGAAACGCTGCGCAGGATCGACTGGCTGAGGTCGAGGGGCTCGGCGCCCTCCCCGGCCTGCCGCAGGATGGGGACCGGCCCGTATCCGGCATCGGGGATGATCCGCAGGCGGTTGCGCCGGTAGAGCTCCCGGGCCTGGGCCGGGATGTCGGATGCGGGAAAGCGGAGGTCGAGGTAGGAGGGCAGGGCGCCGTTGCCATCCTCGGCGATGACGGTGCCGTGCCAGTCCCGGTCGAACCGATAGACGAGGGCACGGTCGAAGCCGGTGATGTGGCGAATGTCGACGGCCACGAGATGGCACAGCTCGGCGACGGAAGCGGCGTCGTGCAGCCCCTCGACGAAGCGGCTCAGGCGCGGATAGAGCGCGTCGAGGCTGTGCTCGGAGGCGAAGGCGCTCGCGACCGCTTCGAATTCCAGGATGGTGAGCCCGCCCGAGCGATGGATCGCGAGGTCGTAGGCGCGGGCGCCCTCGGGGGTCTTCAGGGTGACGGTACGGAGGTACTGGGCGCCGTCGCGCTCCGGTTCCGTCGCACCCTCCAGCCGAAGGCCGGCCAGCTCCGGGAAAACCGCCCCGCAGGGTCGGCCGAAACAGGCCTCGACACCTCCGGGGACGTTCGCGCTCGCCTGGACGATCCGGCTGTCCGGGTCCCGGAGGGCGAGGAGGAAGCCGTGCGGCTGCAGGGTGCCGAGGCGGTGGATCGGCTCCCGGTCGCAGACGGTCAGCGCTTCGTCGGGCGGCAAGCCCGTGTCCAACCCCCGCGAATGCACCGTCAAAGCGTCCGCTCCCTCCCTGACCGTCCCCGTCATCCACGCCATATGCCGGCTGGTTACGCGGATCGGGCAGGCGGCGCAACGCGACCCGATGCGCAGCGGCCACAACAGACCGCGAGAACTCCCGCACCGCGTCGTATCCGGCAGGCCCCGCAATCGTCGGTCGCCTGCAATCATGATTCGACATCCCGGCTTCGGTCGACATCGCATCGCGACGCTCTAGCTTCCCAGTAGGATCGAACCCGTCCAACGCAGCCGGGTCGACGACAGGGGGGACGACATGGCGAAGCGCGAGCGCATGGAACCCACTCCGCCGGAGCTGATGACCCCGTGGCGCACCGAAGCCCGGGCGAGCCTCCAGGCCGAAGCGCGTGCCTTCGCGCGGGACGTCGTGATGCCGCTGGCGGACGACCTCGATCCGCAGAAGGCGGAGATGCCGCGAAGCCTCATCGACCAGATGGCCGCCAAGGGCTGGTTCGGCATCACCATTCCGGCCGAGCAGGGCGGCCTCGGCCTCGGCGTGTTCGAATACTGCCTCGTCTCCGAGGAACTCGCCCGGGCCTGGCTCTCCGTGGGCAGCATCCTGGCGCGGGGCCAGGGTCTCGGCACTCAGACCCTCGATCCGGAGCGGCGGAAGGCCCTCCTGGAGAAGTCCGCGAGGGGACAGTGGATCGGCGGCATCGCGCTCTCGGAGCCCACCGCCGGCTCGGACCTCGCGGGTGTGCAGACCCGGGCGGTACGCGAGGGCGACACCTGGGTGCTGACCGGAACCAAGCGCTGGGCGGGCTTCGCGAAGGCCGCCGACTTCGTCGAGGTCCTGGCCCGGACCCGCGATCCGGAGCCCGGCGAGCCACGGTCGGCGGGGCTCGAACCCTTTCTCGTGGTCAAGGAGCCCGGCACCTTTCCGCCCGGCATGACCGGCCGCGTCATCGACAAGATCGGCTATCACGGCTTCCTCACCTTCGAACTGGACCTCGATGGCGTCCGCGTGCCGGAGAGTGACCGCCTGACCGGCCTTTACGGCGACCAGGGCGCCGACGCGGATTCCGGCGGCTTCGCCTCGGTCCAGAGGGGGCTCAACATCGCGCGCGTGCACACGGCGGCGCGCGCGGTCGGGGTGGCCCGGGCGGCCCTGGAGGATTGCCAGGCCTACCTGCAGGAGCGCGAGCAGTTCGGTCACCCGATCGGCGACTTCCAGGCGCTGCGCTTCGCCCTGGCCGACATGGCGGCCGACGTCGCGCAGGCGCGCGCCTTCTGGAACCAGGTGGCCCACCTGCTCGATGCCGGCGAGCCGGCCGAGAGCGAGTCGGCGATGGTCAAGCTCGTGGCCACCGAGATGGCGGTGCGGGTCACGAACCAGGCGATGCAGCTTCACGGCGGCAACGGCTACACCACCGAGCGCCGGGTGGAGCGCTACTGGCGCGACGCACGTCTGACCACGATCTTCGAAGGGACGAGCGAGATCCAGCGTCGGATCATCAGCGACCGGATGCTGCCGAAACCCTGACGGGTCCCGGTTGCCCTCAGCGCCCGCCCATGACCAGCCGCAGCTTGTCGGCGAGATCCTCGCGGCGGTAGGGCTTGCTCAGGAGCGGCAGGTCGACGGGGACCCCCTGTTCGCCGAGGGCGGAGCCGGTATAGCCCGAGGCCAGCAGCACCCGCAGGCCGGCGCGCAGGGCGCGGGCATGGGTCGCGAGTTCGACGCCGTTCATCCCGCCCGGCATCACAACGTCGGAGAAGAGGATGTCGATGCGCTCCGGTCCTTTCAGGCGTTCCAGCGCCTCGGCCGCATGGGTGGCGGTAAGGGTGCGGTAGCCGAGTTCCGACAGGCTCTCGACCGCCATCTCCAGCACCGCGGCCTCGTCCTCCACCACCAGAACGACCTCGCCCTCCGCGGCGCGACGCAGGGGCAGGAGCACGTCCGACCGGGCGGACTGGACCACCGGCTCGGCCGAACGCGGCAAGTCGATGGTGAGGGTCGTGCCCTGGCCCGGCACGCTCGCGACCCGGACCTGCCCGCCGCCCTGGCGCGCGAAGCCGTAGACCTGGCTGAGACCGAGGCCGGTGCCCTTGCCCACATCCTTGGTGGTGAAGAACGGCTCGAAGGCCCGGGCGGCCGTGGCCGCATCCATGCCGAGCCCGGTATCGGTGACCGAGACCCGAACGTAGTCGCCGGGCGTCAGGTCGGGCCAGGCCGCGCGGCGCTCCGGGGTGACCGAGAGGTTTTCGGTCCGGATCGTCAGGGTGCCGCCACTGGGCATGGCATCGCGGGCATTGACGGCGAGATTGAGGATGGCGCTCTCGAACTGCCCGGGATCGAGGCGGACGGGATCGAGGGCCGCGTCGAGGTCGAGGACGATGCCGACGGTCTCGCCGACCGCGCGCTGCAACAGGCCCTGGAAGTCCTTGAGGAGATGGTTGGGATTCACCGTCTCGGGCCGCAGCACCTGCCGGCGCGAGAACGAGAGCAGCTTCTCGGTGACCTCGGCGCCGCGCCTTGCCGCCGTCATCGCCGAGGTCGCCAGCCGCTCGACCCGCTGGGCGTTGTCGGGCCGGCGCACGATCATGTCGAGGTTTCCGACGATGACCGTGAGGAGATTGTTGAAGTCGTGGGCGACGCCCCCCGTGAGTTGGCCGATCGCCTCCATCTTCTGCGCCTGGCTCAGGCGCTGTTCGGCTTCCCGCCGATCGGTGGTGTCGATCACGACGCCGGCCATGCTGGCGGGCGTCCCATCCGGGTCCCGATAGAGTCGGCCGCGCACGTCGATCCAACGCTCCGCGCCGTCGCCGGCCCGGGTGATGCGGCACTGGAAACAGAGGGTGTTGTCCACCTGCGCGCGCGCCATCGCGGCTTCCGCCACCGGCCGGTCGTCGACGACCACGTGTTCCAGGAAATCGGCCAGAACCCAGCGCGGAAGGAGGCTGTCGTAGCCGAAGATGCGGTCGTGACGCAGGGTACGCACGGAGGTCCCGGTCCGAAGGTCCAGAGTCCAGTTGCCCATATCGGCGGCTTCGAGTGCGATCGCGACGTTGTCCCGGGCAATCTCGAGCTCCGCCCGCTGGCGCTCGCTCTGGACGGCGGCCGCCTCGGCGGCACCGTAGAGGATGTCGACCTCGCGCAGGTAGACCGCCAGCACGACGATCCCGGCCGCCAGGGCCTCCAGGCGTCCGGCGAACCAGCCCACCGTGCCGCGCGCCGCCCCCGGCAGGGTGATCAGGTTGTCGAAGACGAGGAGCAGCAGCGAGACCGCGAGCCAGAGTTGGAGCACGGTGCGCAGGCGCGTGCGCCAGCACAGGGTCACGAGGGCCGCCACCGTGAGAAGGACCACGGCCGGGCCGACGCCCGAGGTGGTCAGCAGCCAGTAATTGTCGCCCTCGACGCTGCGGGGCAGGTACTCGACATAGCCGACGACGATCCAGCTCAGGGCGACGACGACGGCCGCGACGGCGAGGGCCGTCAGGCCGCCGACCGCTCCGACGCGGGTGCGCGGGACGAGGCGCGGGCGCCCGTCGCCCTCCATGATCGCGTAGGGCAGGGCGAAGAGCGGGGGCCCGACATGCCACAGGGTCCAGAGCCAGGTCGTGGTGCCCGGCCCGGAGCCGATGATCCGTCCCGGTCCGAACAGGCCCGGGAAGCTGAGGAGCTGGACCGCGACGATGAGCGTCGTGAACAGGCTGCCGGCGGCGAGGACCAGCAGCGGTACCGAGCGGGTGCGCCGGTATTGCGCGAAGAACAGGTAGCTGGTGACCGCGTAGACCGTGGTCAGCGCGGCCTGGTAGCTCGGGACGAATCCCGGCATCGCGCCGACCGGCTCCGCCACGATGGGGAGGAGGGCGAGCGTGAGGACACCGAAGGCGGTGGCGACCGCAACAGCGAATCGCCTCTGCGAGGGGGTCGTCCCGGCATCCGCCAGGGTCGAAAGGCCTGGGGGGCCAGCGAGTTCCGGCACGAGGTGGCTCCTGGCCGCGCGCCGAGGGCGGATCGCCCGGCCGACAGGACCGCTTCCTGTCTAGCACCATCCCGTGCGGGGCGACATGGTTCGTCCGGCTTCGGACGACCGTGTGCCTCGAAATGGGACGCCCTGTGTCCGCGAAGTCAGATGGACGCGTCGAGCTCCGATTGTCCCGCGCCACTCAGGCCTGAATGCGCGTCCCATCCCAGGCGAAGACCCGGCCCGTATCCTCCGGCCCGAGGCCGTCGACCACCTGCAGGAGGTGCGCGGCGCTGATCTCGGGCGTGAACAGGCCGGGGGTGTTCGGGTCCGGTCGGAAGGGTTCGGACAGGGCCGTGGTCACCGTGCCGGGGTGGAGTCCCGCGACGATCGCATCGGGATGTGTCCGACGCACCTCGATCGCGAGGGTGCGCAGGATCTGGTTCAGGGCCGCCTTGGACGCGCGATAGGCGTACCAGCCGCCGAGCCGGTTGTCCTCGATCGAGCCGACCCGCGCCGACAACGCGGCGAAGACGCTGCGCCCGGCACGCGGCATCAGAGGCAGGAAGTGCTTGGCCGCCAGGGCCGGCCCGATCGTGTTCACCGCGAACACCGTGGCCATGGCCGCCGGATCGAGGGCCCGGATCGCCTTCTCGGGCGCCACGCCGGGGCCGTGCAGCAGGCCCGTGGCCACGAGGATGAGGCCCGCCGGACCGCGTTGTCCCACCCGCTCCGCCGCGGCTCTGACGGACGCCTCGTCGGTCAGGTCGATCGATCCCGCCTCCGCGAGCGCGGGCGCGTCGGTTCCCGATCGGGAGAGGGCAAAGACCGATCCGTAGGTCCCCCGCCCGACGAGCCCTGCGACCAGGGCCCGACCGATCCCGCCGGAGGCGCCGATCACCACGGCGCTGAGCGGCGAAGTAGGCATGCTCGATCCTCGTCCCGAACACGCGAAACGGCCGCGCGAGGGGGATCGCGCGGCCGTTCCGAAGGTTCCCGAGACTTACGAGCAGCCGGTCGTCGAGCCGCAGGTGTCACACTTCAGGCAGGTGCCGTTCCGGACGAGCGTGAAGTTCGCGCATTCCGGGCAGGATTCGCCCACGTAGCCCTTCATTTTGGCTTCGGCTCGGCGGTCGGAGACCGATCGCTCGGGCTTGATCGGATCGGGCTTGGCGAAGGGGAGTGCATCGACCAGGGCTTCGGCATGGCCGGCCGGGGCCGGCTCGGCCTTCAGCGCCGTGGCGCCGCGGATCGCATGGACCACGCCGCCGGCAGGGGCGGTCTGGCCGGAGCTTGCCGCGCCGACCCCGACGGTGCCGCCGGCCGGTCCGCCCTGGATCAGGGTGAGACGGTCCGCCGAACCGCGTAGGAGGCCGCGGGAGACGACGCTCGCCGCCGTGGTCTCGGGCTTTCCAGGCTCGCGGGTGGTGTCGGTCTCGCCGCCGCCGATCACCGTGCCGCCGATCTCGGACGGGCTGACATGGGCGAGGTCGGCGCGACCCAGGTAGGACACGGCCAGCTCGCGGAACACGTAGTCGAGGAGCGAGGTCGCGTTCTTGATCGCGTCGTTGCCCTGCACGAAGCCCGCCGGCTCGAAGCGGGTGAAGGTGAAGGCCTCGACGTATTCCTCCAGCGGCACGCCGTACTGGAGCCCGAGGGAGATCGCGATGGCGAAGTTGTTCATCAGGCTCCGGAAGGTGGCGCCTTCCTTGTGCATGTCGATGAAGATCTCGCCGAGGCGGCCGTCATCGTACTCGCCGGTGCGCAGGTAGACCTTGTGCCCGCCCACGACCGCCTTCTGGGTGTAGCCCTTGCGGCGGTGGGGCATCTTCTCGCGGGAGCGGATGCGCTCGACGCGCTCGATCACCCGCTCGACGATCTTCTCCGCGACCTGCGCGGCCTTGGCGGCCGCCGGAGCCGCGATCAGCGCCTCGACCATGTCCTCGGCATCGTCGTCCTCGTCGGCGATCAGCGCCGAGTTCAGGGGCTGCGACAGCTTCGAGCCGTCGCGGTAGAGGGCGTTGGCCTTGAGCGCCAGGGTCCAGGACAGCTTGTAGGCGTTCTTGCAATCCTCGACGGTGGCGTCGTTGGGCATATTGATGGTCTTGGAGATGGCGCCCGAGATGAAGGGCTGCGCCGCTGCCATCATGCGGATGTGGCTCTCCACCGAGAGGTATCGCTTGCCGATGCGGCCGCACGGGTTCGCGCAGTCGAACACCGCGTAGTGCTCGTGCTTCAGGAAGGGAGCGCCTTCCAGCGTCATCGCACCGCAGATGTGGGTGTTGGCCGCCTCGATGTCCTTCTTCGAGTAGCCGAGGAAGGGCAGGATCTCGAAGGTCGGGTCGGCGAGCTTCTCGGTTGGAACCTTGAGCACGTCCTTCAGGAAATCGTCGCCCAGCGTCCAGCGGTTGAACACGAACTTGATGTCGAAGGCCGACTTCAGGCCCGCCTCGATCGCCGCGAGCTTGTCGTCGGTGAAGCCCTTGGCGCGGAGCGACCCGGGATTGATCGCCGGCGCCTGGCCCATCGAGCCGTGGCCGACCGCGTAGGCCTCGATCTCGGCGATCTCGGATTCCCGGTAGCCGAGGGTGCGCAGGGCGTCCGGCACCGCGCGGTTGATGATCTTGAAGTAGCCGCCGCCGGCCAGCTTCTTGAACTTCACCAGGGCGAAGTCGGGCTCGATGCCGGTGGTGTCGCAATCCATCACGAGGCCGATCGTGCCGGTGGGGGCGATGACCGTGGCCTGCGCGTTGCGGTAGCCGTGCTCTTCACCCAGCGCCAGGGCGCGGTCCCAGGCGTGCTTCGCCCGCTCGGCGATGTCGGCCTGGGGAACGTTGGCGAGATCGAGGGGTACCGGGGCGATCGAGAGGAACTCGTAGCCCTGCGCCTCGCCGTGGGCGGCGCGGCGGTGGTTGCGGATCACCTTCAGCATGGCGTCCGCGTTCTCCTCGTAGGCCGGGAAGGCCCCGAGTTCGCCGGCCATCTCGGCCGAGGTGGCGTAGGCCACGCCGGTCATGATCGCCGTGAGGGCGCCGGCCAGCGCACGGCCCTTCTCGGAATCATAGGGCAGGCCCATGCTCATCAGCAGGCCGCCGATATTCGCGTAGCCGAGGCCGAGGGTGCGGTAGCGGTACGAGAGCTCGGCGATCTCCTTCGAGGGGAACTGCGCCATCATCACCGAGATCTCGAGCACCACCGTCCAGAGGCGATTGAGATGCTCGAAGGCGGCGACGTCGAAGTGGTTCGAGGCGCGGTCGTACATCGTCAGCAGGTTGGCCGAGGCCAGGTTGCAGGCGGTGTCGTCGAGGAACATGTACTCCGAGCACGGGTTCGAGGCCCGGATCCGGCCACCGGCCGGGCAGGTGTGCCAGTCGTTCATCGTCGTGTTGAAGTGCAGGCCCGGATCGGCGGAGGCCCAGGCGGCCTCACCGATCTTCTCCCACAGGTCGCGGGCCTTCACGGTCTTCGTGGTCTTGCCGGTGGTGCGGGCCGTCAGGTTCCAGTCCGCATCGGTCTCCACCGCGCGCAGGAAGTCGTCCGTGAGCGAGACCGAGTTGTTCGAGTTCTGCCCGGCGACCGTCAGATAGGCCTCGGAATCCCAGTCGGTGTCGTAGACGGGGAAGTCGATCTTGGTGAAGCCCTGGCGGGCGAACTGGATCACCCGCTTGGTGTAGGAATCCGGCACCGCATCCTTGCGGGCGGCCTTGACCGCCTTCTTGAGGACGGGGTTGCGCTCGGGATCGAAGCAGGCGTCGCCCTCGGCCTCGCACTGGGTGCAGGCCTTCATCACGGCGGTCAGGTGCTTGGAGACGATCTTGGAGCCGGTGACGAGGGCGGCGACCTTCTGCTCCTCCTTCACCTTCCAGTCGATGTACTGCTCGATATCTGGATGGTCGATGTCGACGATGACCATCTTGGCCGCGCGCCGGGTGGTGCCACCCGACTTGATCGCGCCGGCGGCCCGGTCGCCGATCTTCAGGAAGGACATCAGGCCGGAGGACTTGCCGCCGCCACCGAGCTTCTCGTTCTCGCCGCGCAGCATGGAGAAGTTCGAGCCGGTGCCGGAGCCGTACTTGAACAGCCGTGCTTCGCGGACCCACAGGTCCATGATGCCGCCCTCGTTGACGAGGTCGTCCTGCACGCCCTGGATGAAGCAGGCATGCGGCTGCGGGTGCTCGTAGGACGAGGCGGACTTCGTCAGCGCGCCGGTCCGGTAATCGACGTAATAGTGGCCCTGGGCCGGGCCATCGATGCCGTAGGCCCAGTGCAGGCCGGTGTTGAACCATTGCGGCGAGTTCGGCGCCACCATCTGGCGGGCGAGCATGAAGCGCAGTTCGTCGAGGAAGGCCGAGGCGTCTTCCTCGGAGGTGAAGTAGCCGCCCTTCCAGCCCCAGTAGGTCCAGCAGCCGGCGAGACGGTCGAACACCTGCGTCGAGGAGATCTCCGAGACGTAGCGCTCGGCCTCGGGAAGCTCCGCCAGGGCGGCGAGATCCGCCTCCGAGCGCCACAGGAACGACGGCACGTCGTTCTCCTCGACCTTCTTCAGGGCCGCCGGAACGCCGGCCTTGCGGAAGTACTTCTGCGCGAGGACGTCGCTGGCCACCTGGGACCAGCTCTCCGGCACCTCGATTCCGTCGAGGCGGAAGACCGTCGAGCCGTCCGGGTTGCGGATCTCGCTCAGGGTCTTGCGAAAGGGAATCGTCGCGTAGGGGGATTGTCCGGCCGTGGTATGGCGCCGCTCGAACCGCATGGAACCTGTCTCCCGAGCCGCCTGACGAAGCGCGGCGCCGTGTCGAAGAATGTTGAAGGCAAGCGTCCGCGAACGCCGCGAAGCGCCGGAATGGGTATCGAAAATTCGGTGATCCGCCGGTGACGCGACAGCCTCGGCGATGATCCGAAGGTATGCCAGCCCGGGGTCTCACGTCAATAACTAGTGTGCTGGCTGCCTGTTCCTGGCTACATATAGTGGGTCGCGTCTTAATCCTGTGGATATCGCGAACCAATCCGTAAGTGCCCTTTTGGCTTGGTGGATTCGGACGCGAAAAATTTTCCGCCCACAGGTGCTCCCGCGCTCCCTGGTGGTGCCCGCATGGTTAACGCTGCCGGGTGTGAGAATTCGGCCGCATCGGACTCCGGCCCATCGCGTCGCGGTCGCGGCGTCCCGACTGGACTTCACGGATGCGCCTCACCATAGTCCGCGCCGGAACACGATGGCGGGGCGCGGACGCCCCATTCAGGCGAACGCGATGGCTCTCAAGGACACGCTCCTGCGGATCTTCACCTGGTGGAACGGGCAGACGATGTCGCTCGCGCTCTACACGGCGCGCAGCGGGCAGCGCGTCGGCACCGACGATCTCGGCAACGTCTACTATCGGGCGCAGGGACCGCTGATCGATCGCTCCGTCGGCACGGAGCGGCGCTGGGTGGTCTATAACGGCTACGCCGACGCCTCGAAGGTGCCGCCGGGCTGGCGCGCCTGGCTCTGCCACAACGGCGACGTGCCCCCGAGCGAGCAGGACTACACGCCGCGCGCCTGGCAGAAGCCCTACGTGGAGAACCTGACCGGCACCAGCGGCGCCTACCGCCCACGCGGCTCGCAGCTGAATGTCGGCCAGCGTCCCGCCGCAACCGGCGACTACGTACCCTGGACCCCGGGCAACTGAGAGCGGCCCCCACGATCGAGGGCCGGCCCTTTTTCCACCAATCTTCGCGCGCTTAAGAAGACCTCGCGTCGTCGCGCCCGCCCGGGGCGCCAGCGAGGAGGGTCGCCCGTGAGCCGCAGCACAGCAGGATCGTCTCGCTCCGTGGTCAAGCGCCTCCTCCTCGTATCGGTCGCGATCGGCCTCTCCGGCCTCCCGGCCGCAGCCGACAAGATCAAGAACCCCACCGCGGTGTTCTCGGGCCTGGACAAGATCACCGGGCGCATCGTCTCCTTCGAGGTGGCGGTGGACGAGACCGTGCAGTTCGGCGCCCTGCAGCTGACACCCCGGGTCTGCTACAGCCGGCCGCCCACCGAGAGCCCCAAGACCACGGGCTTCCTCGAGGTCGACGAAGTCACCCTCGACAACAAGTACCGCCGCATCTTCACCGGCTGGATGTTCGCCTCGAGCCCTGGCCTCCACGCCATCGAGCACCCGATCTACGACGTCTGGCTCGTCGACTGTAAGGGTGGCTCGGACGTGATCGCCGAGGCGCGCGAGCAGGAGGACGTGCCCGCCATGGCCTCGAAGCCGGAGAAGGCGCGACGCCCGAAGAGTGGCCAGGACGCGACGCGGACCGCCCAGCAGGTGAATCCGAACGGTCAGGTGGACGTGGAAGCGCCGCGCGGCGTGCCGGTCCAGCCCAGGCAGAAGCCCTCGCGCAAGTTCTTCCCATCGAACGAGGGGCCCGCTCCGGCACCGCCGCCGCAGCAGCCGCAATCGCTGTTCGACGCCCTGTTCCGGTAGGACACGTCGATCCTGCCTTTCGCGCTGGGCTAGCGCCTCAGCCTCGGGCTAGTGCGTCCAGGACCTGTTGCCCGCGCACGGACCCGTCCCCGGGCCATACCGTCCAGTCTGCCGTCAGGGTGATCGCCTCGGCCAGGCGACGCTTGTAGATGTGGCGCGGAAGCTCCTCAGCCCCGAACTGCATCAGGTGATCGGTCACGAACTGCGTGTCGGCGAGCCGGTAGCCGCCCGCGCGCAGCCGGGCCACGAGATGGACCAGGGCGACCTTCGACGCGTCGCGGACGGTGTGGAACATGCTCTCCCCGAAGAAGGCAGCCCCGAGGGAAACCCCGTAGAGGCCACCGACCCGCTCACCGTCGAGGAACACCTCGACCGTGTGGGCATGTCCAGCATCGAACAGGGCGCCGTAGAGTTCGCGAATCCGACCATTGATCCAGGTCCGCTCGGCATCGCCCCGCGGCGCGGCGCACCCGGCGATGACCGCCTCGAAATCCTGGTCGGTCCGAACCTCGAACACGTCCGAGCGCACGGTACGGGCGAGACGCTTGGCGACGTGGAAGCCGTCGAGGGGCAGGACACCGCGCGCCCGCGGCTCAACCCAGTAGATGGCCGGATCGTCGGCATCCTCCGCCATGGGAAAGATGCCGGCCGCATACGCCTTCAGCAGGATCTCGGGCGTGATCTCGACGCGGTCGCCATCGTACATGAGCGGAGTTTGGAGCGGTGCCGCGTGGAAGGCCAGAGGGACGCTCGCCGCACGGGGCGTCGCTTCAACGAAAAAAGGCGGAACCTCTCGGTTCCGCCCGCATGACTCAGAGAGGTAGGCCGCTCAGAAGTTCGGGCCGCCCGAGGTGGTGCCAAGGTTCGGAACGATCCGGTTCGGCTGCTCGGCGTTTCCGCCCTTCGCGGAATCCTCGAAGATCGCCTCGCGGTTGGTGGTGTAGGGCGTCTCGACCACCGAGCCGGTCACGTCCATGTCCACGCGGCCATCGGCGTTGCGGTAGGCGCCGTAGGCCGACGGGTTGTCGATCGGGCCGCGGGTGGTGCTGCCGGCCTGCGGGACGGCCCGCTCAGGCTGGCCGACATTGCCGGAGGGCGACTGCGCCAGCGCAGCAGAGGCGATCAGGGAGGCGGCGACGAAGGTGAGGCTGAAGGTGCGCATGGGGGTCTTTCGGACGGTCGATCGTTAGGAATTCGGTCGCCGGTGGAGCAGGACGCTTCGGGGCTCGAGAGGCCCGATCCGTCTCCACCTGACTGATGTGCTGGAAGAAGTCCTGACGGATCAAAGCGTTCCGGAAGGTCTTTCGCTGGCAATCGGTCGCAGGCGGTGGGCCTGGACGATCGTGAGATCATTCCCAAGGGCAGACAAACGGCACCCGAACGGCTCAGTTTGAAGGCGAGCATCCCGGCGCCGGCGGAAAAAAGAGATCATCCAGCTCACATTGCGGATCGTTCACGCGCAATTCGGTTGTGCGTGAACGCACATCGATGCGCGACAAGGCGCTCAGGGTTGGGCGGGGCACGAAAAAGCCGGCCCGTTTCGGGGCCGGCTCAGGGTCGAAGATGCAGCGAGACCCGCGACGGCGGGTCGTTCCATCAGCGGGCAGGGCCACCCGACGTATTGCCGGTGTTCGGCACACCACGGTTGGTGTCGTTGGCATTGCCGCCCTTCGCGGAATCGACGGCGCCCGCGCCGGGGCTCATCCCGCGCTCGCCTGCCGGCGCGGTGGCTGCGCCGGGCATCGGCGCCATGTCGCGCGTCGAGGGATTGTCGATCGGCCCACGGGTGGTTCCGCCGGCCTGCGGGACGGCCCGCTCGGGCTGGCCGACATTTCCCGACGGCGATTGGGCAAGGGCGGGACCGGCGATGAGGAGACCGGCGAGAAGCGGGAGAGTGAGGCGCACGGGAGGGGCATTCCTTGCAGTGCGGCCCGGCGACAAGTCCTGCCGCCAAGCCTGGGCAGACGCGGAAGAACGAGTCTGCGCCGTCCCTGTTCCCCCGGCCTAGGCCACTGACGGTTCGTCGAGGCCGCCATCCGCCAAGAATTTCTCGAGCCAATGGATGTCGTAATCCCCGTTCTGGACGTCCGGATTGCGCACCAGGGTTCGGAACAGGGGCAGGGTGGTGTCGACACCGTCGACCACGAACTCATCAAGAGCGCGGCGCAGGCGCATCAGGCACTCGTTGCGCGTGCGTCCATGCACGATCAGCTTGCCGATCAGAGAGTCGTAGTTCGGCGGAATCCGGTAGCCCTGGAACACGGCCGAATCCACGCGCACGCCGAGGCCGCCGGGCGGATGGAAATAGGTGATGAGGCCCGGCGACGGCCGGAAGGTGGCCGGATGCTCGGCGTTGATGCGGCATTCGATGGCGTGCCCCTCGACCTTGATCTCGTCCTGCGTCATCGACAGGGGCAGTCCGGCAGCGACGCGGATCTGCTCGTTCACGAGATCGATGCCGGTGATCATCTCGGTGACGGGGTGCTCGACCTGGATGCGGGTGTTCATCTCGATGAAGTAGAACTTCCCGTCCTCGTAGAGAAATTCCACCGTCCCGGCGCCGAGATATTGCAGTTCCTGCATCGCGCGGGCGCAGATGCCGCCGATCTCGGCCCGCATGTCGGCGTTCAGGGCCGGCGAGCCGCCTTCCTCCCAAACCTTCTGGTGCCGGCGCTGCAGCGAGCAGTCGCGCTCGGCGAGGTGCACCGCGTTGCCGCGCCCGTCCCCGAGCACCTGCACCTCGATATGGCGCGGCTTCTCCAGGTACTTCTCCAGGTAGACCGCGTCGTCGCCGAAGGCCGCCTTGGCCTCGGTTCGGGCCATCCCGAGCGCTTGCTCCAGATCGGCCTCGGACCGCGCGACCTTCATGCCGCGGCCGCCGCCGCCGGAGGCCGCCTTGACCAGCACCGGATAGCCGATCTCGGCGGCGATCCGCTTGGCCTCCTCGGGATCCTCGACGCCGCCCTCGGAGCCTGGGACGCAGGGAATGCCCAGGCGCTTGGCGGTCCGCTTGGCTTCGATCTTGTCGCCCATGATGCGGATATGCTCCGCCTTGGGACCGATGAAGCCGATGTTGTGGTGGGCCAGCACCTCGGCGAAGCGCGCATTCTCGGACAGGAAGCCGTAGCCCGGATGGACGGCGTCGGCCCCGGTGATCTCGCAGGCCGCGATGATCGAGGGAATGTTCAGGTAGCTGTCGCGAGCCGCGGGCGGTCCGATGCAGACGCTCTCGTCGGCGAGTCGCACGTGCATGGCATCGGCGTCGGCGGTGGAGTGGACCGCCACCGTGGCGATCCCGAGTTCCTTGGCCGCGCGCAGGATGCGCAGGGCGATCTCGCCCCGGTTGGCAATCAGGATCTTGTCGAACATGGGTGCGGCCCTGCTCACTCGATGACGAGGAGGGGTTCGCCGAACTCGACGGGCTGGCCGTCCTCGACGAAGACGGCGGTGACGGTGCCGGCGCGTGGCGCGACGATCTCGTTGAAGGTCTTCATCGCCTCGATGAGCAGGAGCTTGTCGCCCGCCTCGACCTTCGAGCCGATATCGACGAACAGCTTCGCCTCAGGCGAGGGCCGGCGATAGGCGGTACCCACCATGGGGGAGGGGACCGAGCCGGGGTGCCCGGCGCCGGCCTTGCGATCGGGGCCGCCCCCGGGGCCGGGGACCGGAACCGGCGCGGCAACGGCGGCCATCGCGGGCACCGGGGCCGGCGCGGGGGCCGCGACCTGCACCTGGACCGCCTCGATGCGGCGGGCGACGCGGATGCGCAGATCCCCCTTCTCGACCTCGATCTCGCTAAGATCGGTCTCGTTGATGAGCTTGGCGAGCTCGCGGACGAGCTCCGGATCGAAGGGGTCGTTCTTGGACATCGGCTCCTTGGGCATCGGCTCGGTCGTCTTCAGGTCAGGCGGAAGGTGCGGCGGGGGTCGCTGGCGAATGCCGTGGCCGGGCGGCACACGCCCGGCACCGACGACCCGGTTCTGGACGTCGACAGCTTAACAGCTGGCGTGGCCACACTGGCGCACGTCGCTGATAGTCTTGCGGATCGGCTCGAGGCCGACCGCGCCGGGAATGATCTCGTCGCCGATGATGAAGGCGGGCGTGCCGGACAGGCCGAGCTTGTCGCCGAGGCCGACATTCTCGGACAGGGCGGCCTTCACCTCGGGGCCCTGCGCGTCCTTCATCAGGCGGGTCAGGTCGAGCCCCATCTCCTTCGCCACCGCCACGGCGCGCTCGCCGTTCACCCGGCCCTTGGATTCCAGGAGCTTGGTGTGGAATTCGAAGATCTTGTCGCTCTTGAGCTGCTGCTTGGCCGCGAGTGCGATCTTGCTGGCCTCCAGGGATTCGGCCCCGAGCACGGGGAAG
Source organism: Methylobacterium sp. BI1 (assembly GCF_056680125.1). Taxonomy (NCBI): domain Bacteria; kingdom Pseudomonadati; phylum Pseudomonadota; class Alphaproteobacteria; order Hyphomicrobiales; family Methylobacteriaceae; genus Methylobacterium; species Methylobacterium sp. BI1. Next base: position 1,866,704 of record NZ_CM155267.1, read on the forward strand.
TCCTTGAGGACGACGCGCAGCTTCGGGTCGCCCTTGATCAGGGCCTGGATGTCCGAGAGGGCCTTGCGGCAATAGCCACAATTGTAATCGAAGAACTCCACCAGCGTGACGTCGCCGGCCGGGTTGCCCGCCACCACGCCGTGGGGTGAGTTGACCAGCGCCTCGCGGGATTCCTTGAGGGCCGCCGACTGGGCCAGCTTCTGGGTCTCCTGCTGGCGGCGCTCACCCTCTGCGATCGCCTCCTGCAGAACCTCGGGGTTCTTGACGAGGTAGTCCTTGATGATCCCCTCGATCGCCTGGCGCTGCGCATCCGTGAAGGCGGCGGCCGGGGCGGTCTGGCTCGGAGTCGTCTGGGCCACCGCGGCACCGAGGGTACCGACCAGGATGGTGGCGGAGAGCAGGGAACGGAAGAGGGGCATACGTCCTCGCGGGGCGGGACCGGTCAGACGTAGGCCGGCCATCGGGGGTCATGTCGTCGATGCGACATGCGGTTAGCGGCCGGGTTAGGCGTTTTCGCGGCGGGCGGTCAATCACCGAATGGCGGGTTTGGCCCTGACGCCGCGCAGCCGCTATGACCAAGTCGATGAACCAGCCTCTGATCCGCTCCCCGAACCTGCCCTCCGAACGCGCGGCTCGGGTTGCCCCGTTCCTTGCCATGGACGTGATGTCGGCCGCCGCCGCCCGTGAGGCCCGCGGGGAGGGCGTCGTGCACATGGAGGTCGGGCAGCCTTCCGCACCAGCCCCGCGGGCCGTGATCGCCGCGGCCCAGGCCGCGCTCGCGACCGGTGCGCTGCCCTACACCCAGGCCCTCGGCCTGCCGGCCCTGCGCGAGCGCATCGCGCGCCACTATGCGGAAACCTACGGGGTCACGGTCTCGCCGAGCCGGATCGTCGTGACGACCGGCTCCTCGGCCGGTTTCGTGCTCGCCTTCCTCGGCCTGTTCGATGCCGGCGCCCGCATCGCGGTGCCCCAGCCCGGCTACCCGGCCTATCGCAGCCTCCTCAACGCCCTCGACCTGGTCCCGGCGCCCCTGGTGCTGCAGGATGCGGACCGCTTCGCCCCCACGGGCGCCGCCCTGCGGGCGCTGCACGAACGGGAGAACCTGTCCGGGATCCTCGTGATGAGCCCGGCCAACCCGTCCGGCACCGTCATCGAGCCGGCGCGCCTCGCCGACCTCTGTGCCACGGCCCGTGCGCTCGACCTGCGCTTCATCTCAGACGAGATCTATCACGGGCTCGCCTACGGCGTTCCGACCGAGACGGCCCTGCGCTTCGACGACGAGGCGATCGTCATCAACTCGTTCTCGAAGACCTGGTGCATGACCGGCTGGCGCATCGGCTGGATGGTGGTCCCGGACTGGCTCGCCCGACCCGTCGAGCGGCTGGCGCAGAACCTCTACATCTCGGCGCCCTACCTCTCGCAGGTCGCCGCATTGGCGGCCTTCGATGCGGCGGAGGAGGTCGAGGCGGTGCGTGCGGGCTACGCCGCCAACCGGGCCCTGCTCCTCGACGCCTTTCCGGGGCTGGGTCTCGGGCGGACGCACCCGGCCGACGGAGCCTTTTACCTCTACGCCGACGTCTCGAACCTCACCAACGATTCGGTCGCGTTCTGCCGACGCATGCTGGACGAAGCCGGCGTCGCCGCGACGCCCGGCCTCGATTTCGACGGCCAGGACGGCGGCCATCACGTCCGTTTCTCGTTCGCCGGCTCGAACGCCGACTGCGTCGATGCGGTGCGGCGCCTGAAGTCCTGGCTGCGCTGAAACGCGAAACGGGGTGGGCACGACGCCCACCCCGCTCGTTCTCTGGTCAGTTGCGGACACTCACTCGCCGGTCAGGGCCGCCTTGGTGCGGGACCACCAGCCGGCCCGCTTCGGACGATCCGGATCGGACGGGGGCGTGAGCACCACCGCCACCGGCTCGGGCGCGGGCTTCGGCGCAGGCGCCGGCTCGGTGGCCTCAGGCGCGTCGGCCTGCGGCTCGACCGCCACCGGCGCTTCCAGGGCGACCGGCGCAGCAGCCTCCGCGGTCGCGGGCGACACTGCCTCGGACAAAGCCGCGGCGCTCACCGGCTCCTCGCCGCCGAGGAACGCGGATGGCGCATCGGCGGCCCCTTCGTCGCCCTCGACCGACGCGACCGGCCGATCGCCGAAGGCCTGGTCGTCATCGCTCCGATGCTCGGTATCCTGATGATCGGACCCATGGCGCCCGGCCTCCTGGCCGGCGCCCTCGCCATCGCGCCCGCGACCGTCGCGGTCGCGACCCCGGCCGCCGCGGCGACCCCGGCGGCGGCGGCGACCGCTGCCATCATCCTCGCCGGCGGCAGGGATCTCGGCGGATGCAACCGTCTCGTCGCCCTCGGCCTGCGCGGCGATGTCCTCGGACTCCTCGCCCTCGCCATCCTCGTCGCCGTCGGAGGCCGCTTCGCCACCGGTCTGCTCGCCCGCGTCGGGGCGACCGCCCCGGCGACGGCGCCGCCGGCGGCGTCCACCGCGGCCCTCACCGCCGTCGGCGGCCTTCTCGCGCGCGTCCTCGGCGGGAGCACCGGCCTCGGACTCCTCGGTCTCAGCCTCGGCCTCCTCCTCGATCTCCGGATCGAAATCCTCCTCGGGCTCGAGGGCGGAGTTGATCGCCACGGCGCGCACGCCGGTCACCGGACCCTCGGCGCGAACCGCGGGCTCGCCGCGATCGAGCTGGAAGGCGGAGGTCGCGGCGAGGCGCTCGTCGGCCGCGATGGTCAGGGAGACGCCAAAGCGCACCTCCAGCTCGCGCAGGTGTGCCCGCTTCTGGTTGAGGATGTAGAGCGCCACCTCGGTGCGGGTGCGCAGGATGAGGTTGTGCGTCGTGCTCTTGAGGAGCGATTCCTCGATCGCCCGCAGGATCTGCAGCGCCACCGACGAGGTCGCCCGGACGTAGCCCGAGCCGCCGCAATGGGCGCAGGGCAGGGAAGAGCTCTCCAGCATGCCGGTGCGGATGCGCTGGCGGCTCATCTCCAGAAGGCCGAAGGGCGAGATCCGGCCGACCTGGATGCGGGCGCGGTCGTTCTTCAGGCACTCGTTGAGCTTCTTCTCGACGGCGCGGTTGTTGCGCTTCTCCTCCATGTCGATGAAGTCGATCACGACGAGGCCGGCGAGGTCGCGCAGGCGCAGCTGGCGGGCGACCTCCTCGGCCGCCTCCAGGTTGGTGCGCAGGGCGGTGTCTTCGATGTCGTGCTCGCGGGTGGAGCGACCCGAGTTCACGTCGATGGAGACGAGGGCTTCCGTCGGGTTGATGACGAGGTAGCCGCCCGACTTCAGGGTGACGTGGGTGGAGAACATCGCGTCGAGCTGCTGCTCGACCCCGTAGCGTGCGAAGATCGGCGTCGGGTCCCGGTAGGGCTGCACGACCTTCGACTGGCCGGGCATCAGCATGCGCATGAAGTCCCGCGCCTCGCGGTAGGCCTCGTCGCCCGCCACCAGGATGTCGTCGATATCCTTGTTGTAGAGGTCGCGAATGGCGCGCTTGATGAGCGAGCCTTCCTCGTAGACCAAGGCCGGCGCGGAGGAGGACAGCGTCAGCTCGCGCACGCTCTCCCACAGGCGCATCAGGTATTCGAAGTCGCGCTTGATCTCGGGCTTGGTGCGCGAGGCGCCGGCCGTGCGCAGGATCACGCCCATCCCCTCGGGTACCTCCAGGTCCTGGGCGACCTCCTTGAGGCGCTTGCGGTCGGCGGCCGAGGTGATCTTGCGGGAGATGCCGCCGCCACGGCCGGTGTTCGGCATCAGCACCGAGTAGCGTCCGGCCAGGGACAGGTAGGTGGTCAGCGCCGCACCCTTGGTGCCGCGCTCTTCCTTGACGACCTGCACCAGGATGATCTGGCGGCGCTTGATGACCTCCTGAATCTTGTAATGGCGACGGTAGGTGCGCGGGCGCTCGGGGATCTCGGCCAGGGCATCGCCACCGACCTGAGCGATCTTCTGCGGGCGCTCGCCGTCCTCGCCGTCGCTCTCCTCGTCGTCCTCGTCTTCGTCCTCGTCGGAATCGTCGTCGTCCTCGGACTCGTCGTCCGACTCGTCGTCATCCGAATCCTCGTCGCCCTCGTCCGCGTCGTCCTCGTCGGACTCGTCCTCGGACACGGTCTCGGCGGCAGGCGCCGCAACCTCCGCGTCGGCCTCGGACGCAACGGCGTCGCCCATGGGCGCGGCTTCCAGGGCCAGCTCGGCGGCCGGCTCGACAGGGGCCTCGGCGGTGGCGCCGACAGGACCCAGCTCGCCGGAGGACGCGACGTCCGCTGCGGACGACTCGGCGCCCTCGGAATTCTCGGAGGTCTCGCCGCTGGCCAGGGCGGCTTGCGGCAGGTCGGCGGATTCATCGCTGCCGGGCAGGATCGCCGGCGGCGCGTTGCCGAGGCCGCCCTCCAGCAGCGCGTCCGCGACGCCGATCGCCGGATCGTTGGTTGAGGTCTCGTCGAGAGAGGTCTCGTCGAAAGCGGTCTCGCCGGAGGTCGGCGCGCCGATGTCCTCGGACGTCACGGTCTCGGACGTACGGGCCTTTTTCGCCGAGGTGCCGTCGCGACGGCCGCGGGAGCGGCGGCGGGGCTTGCGCTCCTCGCGCTCCCGATGCTCCTCGGCCTCGCGGGCCTCGTCCTCGAGCAGCGCCTGACGGTCCGCGAGGGGGATCTGGTAGTAGTCCGGGTGGATCTCGCTGAAGGCGAGGAAGCCGTGGCGGTTGCCGCCGTACTCGATGAAGGCGGCCTGGAGCGAGGGCTCCACGCGGGTCACCTTGGCGAGATAGATGTTGCCGCGGAGCTGGCGCCGGTTGGCGGCCTCGAAGTCGAACTCTTCGACCCTAGACCCGTGGACCGTGACGACCCGGGTCTCCTCCGGGTGCATCGCATCGATGAGCATCTTGTTGTTGTTGGCCATGACGAACTTTCGACATGGCGGTCGACGTCGTTCTCCTCGAACCGCGCGGTCCCGATGGGGCGCCGACCGGTCCGGGCGCTAGGGCCCAGCGGATCGGTGCCCGTGACGACCCGGGGAAGGGGGTCGCGGAAGCTGTGGGGAAGGGATTGCCGCCAACCGCCTTTGGGCGCCGGATCTCGGCGCGCGTGGGGTTGATCCTGGCCAGGGGCGACGAGAAGGCGGCGCCACGCGAAACGCGCTGGCGTTGAACACGAGCAACGGCAACCGATGCTGTGTGTCCGCTCATTCTCTCCCTGACCTCGCGAAGACTGTATGGGCCCGTCCGAGGACAGGCCGGCATGTGAAGAACGGTGCGGCGGCCGAAAAGGCCACCGAATGAACCGACTCCCACCCGGCCTTGCTATGCCGCCATGTCTGACGCGGGGAACCGACTGCGAAAGCGATCCGACGCTGAGCCGGACCGCGCCCGCGGGCCGCGGAGCAAACCGCATGGCACCGGGAAGGGGACCTTATCATTACAGAGCGTCGCGACGTTTTGGCAAGGTCCTTAATCTTTGATCCGCCGCACTGTCCGGGCGTCGCCGCGCCGGACCTCCGCCCGGGAACGCCGGAAATCCAGCCGTCCCGGGCGCTGTCGCCCTCGGGACACAAGGGGCGCCGAAGTGGAACGCGGCCCTTGAGGAACGGTTAACCATCCCGTCGGTATCCCGTAGAGGCTGGCTCACGCGATAGCCCGCTCGCGAGCACGCCGCTCCGGCGTGACCGTCCTCACGGGGATGATTGCCGGAACGATGCCGAGACGCGCCCGCCTTCTCCGCTCCGTCCTCCTTGCCCTGGCCTGCGCCGGAGCGCTCCCGCTCGCCGGGTCCGGCGCGCGGGCACAGGATACCGACAAGGCGCGTGGCACCGCCTCCCAGGCGGCCGTCGCCATCGCGGCGGACCTCGCGACGAGCAACGGCACGACGAAGCTGACCCTCACCCTCTCCCGGGCCATCGACGCGAAGGCCTTCGTGATGGAGCGCCCCGATCGGGCCGTGATCGATCTGGCGGAGGTGAACTTCCAGCTCGGACCGGAAACGGGCCGGAAGCGCGACGGGGTGGTCGCCTCCTTCCGCTACGGGCTGTTCGCGCCGGGCCGGTCGCGCATCGTCGTCGACCTCGCCCAGCCCGCCACGGTGGGACGGATCGAGACCATGACGCGCCCGCGCGACGGCGCCGTGCTGCTCAGCATCGAATTCCAGCGCAGCGACCGCGAGGCCTTCCGACGCGCCTCGGTGGCGAGCGATCCGGCGCCGGCCCAGCGCAAGGTCGCGACCCTGCCGGAGCCGACCGATGCCCGTCCCCTGATCATGGTCGATGCCGGCCACGGCGGCACCGATCCCGGGGCCATCGCGGCCACCGGCGTGTTCGAGAAGGACATCGTGTTCGGTTTCGCCCAAGCCCTCGTCACCCGGCTCGAGTCCAGCGGGCGCTACCGGGTCCAGATGACCCGGGACCGCGACGTCTTCGTACCGCTCTCCGAACGCGTCCGCCTCGCGCGCGACGCCAAGGCCGACCTGTTCGTCTCCATCCATGCGGACTCGATCTCGTCGGCCCCGCAGGTGCGGGGCGCCACCATCTATACGGGCTCCGAGAAGGCCACCGACGCCGAATCGGCCAAGCTCGCCGAGCGCGAGAACCGCGCCGACGCGGCCGCCGGCACCGAATCGAACGAGGGGCCCGGCCATGTCGCCGATATCCTCCAGGAACTCACCCTGCGCGAGACCCGCACCTTCTCCTCCGGGTTCGCCAAGCGGCTGATGACCCATCTCGGGCCGGTCATGGAGATGAGCGCCAAGCCCCACCGCGAGGCCGGATTCCAGGTGCTTCGCTCGCCCGACGTCCCCTCCGTGCTGGTGGAACTCGGCTACCTGTCCAGCAAGCACGACCTCGACCTGCTGCAGTCGGAGGGTTGGCGCGCCGAGGTGACCGGCGGCATGGCCAAGGCGATCGACGCCTTCTTCGGCAGCCGGACGTCCCTGACCCGTCCGCAACCGCCCCGTCGCTCGGCGGCAATCGCCCCAGTTTCACCATAGAATGCGTGTGAAACCGGGGCTCACAGCGCTCCGGTCACACCGATGCCGAAGGTCTCGGCAGGATTGATCGCGGCGCGCTTGAGCGAACGCCGCCGACATCGTGGGCTCGACCGCATTTCACGCGGCGGGACTCTTGCATTTCGGGATGGGACACGGTCCGAGGAGGCACGCGCCATTGTGGCGGGTGCTCCCGCGGCCGGCCGGCGGCGGTGGATCATCGACGGACGGGACCCGGATGCGCTTCATCCTTCGTTTCTTCGGCTTCCTGTTCAGCGTCGGCGCGATGGTCTTCGTGATCGCCGCCGCGGCAGCCGCGTTCTTCTACTGGAAGTTCAGCCAGGACCTGCCGGACCACGCCGCGCTTGCGAACTACGAGCCGCCCGTGATGAGCCGCGTCCATGCGGCGGACGGCTCGCTGCTGGCGGAGTACGCCAGCGAGCGCCGTCTCTACCTGCCGATCCAGGCGATGCCCAAGATCGTCGTCGCGGCCTTCCTCTCGGCGGAGGACAAGAACTTCTACAAGCACGGCGGCGTCGACCCCGAGGGTCTGGTGCGCGCGGCGCTGACGAACTTCAAGAGCGGCAAGAAGCAGGGCGCCTCGACCATCACCCAGCAGGTCGCCAAGAACTTCCTCCTGTCCCCGGAGCAGACCTTCGAGCGCAAAGCCAAGGAAGCGCTGATCGCCTTCCGGATCGAGGCCGCCTACTCGAAGGATAAGATCCTTGAGCTCTACCTGAACGAGATCTTCCTCGGCACGATCGTGCCCGGCCGCAACCTGCACGGCGTCGCGGCGGCCGCGCTCGATTATTTCGGCAAGTCGGTCCACGAGTTGACGATCAACGAGGCCGCCTATCTCGCCGCCCTGCCGAAGGGGCCGAACAACTATCACCCCTACCGCCAGACCCAGAAGGCGCTCGATCGGCGCAACGAGATCATCGGCCTGATGGCCCAGAACGGGTACATCACCAAGGAAGAGGCCGAGGCCGCCCGCAAGATGCCCCTCGGCGTCAATCCGCGCGTCGCGTTCGCCAACGCCGCCAACGCCAACTACTTCACCGAAGAAGTCCGGCGCGAGATCGCCGAGCGCTACGGCGAGAAGAAGCTCTACGAGGGCGGCCTCTCCGTGCGCGCCACCCTGGACCCGAAGATGCAGTCCTGGGCCCGCAAGGCCCTGGTGGACGGCCTGGTCCGCTACGACCAATCGCATGGCTGGCGCGGCGCGCAGGCCAAGGTCGATCTCGTCGGTCGCGACTGGGGTCTGGCGGTCGCCGAGGTTCCCGGTCTCGGCGACGTCGCGCCGTGGCGCCTTGCGGTGGTGCTGAACACCACTGGCGGCTCGGCCCAGATCGGCCTGCAGCCGCGCCGCGAAGCCTCCGGCCAGGTGTCGAAGGAGCGCGAGACCGGTACCATCACCGCCGAGGGCACCCGCTGGACCGGGCGCTCGCCCGCCGCGGCGCTCAATGCCGGCGACGTCGTCTATGTCGAGGCGACGGATACGAGCCGAAACCAGTACCGCCTGCGCCAGCGTCCTGAGGTCTCCGGCGCCATCGTGGCGATGGACCCCTATACCGGCCGCGTGCACGCGATGGTCGGCGGTTTCTCCTACGACGAGAGCCAGTTCAACAGGGCCACCCAGGCGATGCGCCAGCCCGGCTCGTCGTTCAAGCCGATCGTCTACTCGGCGGCCCTGGACAACGGCTACACCCCGTCGTCGATCGTGCAGGATTCGCCGATCACCATTGAGGCCGGTCCCGGCCAGGAGGCCTGGACGCCCTCGAACTACGACGGCAAGTCCGGCGGCCCGCACACCCTGCGCTACGGCATCGAGCACTCGAAGAACCTGATGACGGTGCGGCTCGCCAAGGACGTGGGCATGCCGCTCATCGCGGAATATGCCCGCCGCTTCGGCGTCTACGACGACATGCTCCCCGTGCTGCCGATGTCGCTCGGCGCCGGCGAGACCACGGTCATGCGCATGGTCACCGCCTACTCGATGCTGGCCAATGGCGGCCGGCGCATCCGCCCGACCCTGATCGACCGCATCCAGGATCGCGTCGGCGAGACCATCTACAAGCACGACAACCGCAAGTGCCTCGGCTGCGACGCGGACAAGTGGTCGGGTCAGGACGAGCCAAAGCTCGTGGACGATTCCGAGCAGGTCCTTGACCCGCTGACCGCCTACCAGATGGTCTCGATCATGGAAGGCGTGGTCCAGCGCGGCACCGCCACCATCCTGAAGCAGGTCGGCAAGCCCCTCGCCGGCAAGACCGGGACGACCAACGACGCCAAGGACGCCTGGTTCGTCGGCTTCTCGCCGGACCTCGCGGTGGGCGTCTATCTCGGCTTCGACAAGCCGCGCTCCCTGGGCGACCGCGCCACCGGTGGCGGTCTCGCCGCCCCCATCGCCCTCGACTTCCTGAAGCAGGCGCTCAAGGACAAGCCGCCGACCCCGTTCCGCGTGCCCCCGGGCATCAAGCTGATCCGCGTCTCGGCCGCCTCCGGCATGCGCGCCGGCTCGGGCGAGGGCGGCGGCACCATCCTCGAGGCCTTCAAGCCCGGCACGGCCCCGCCCGACGCCTACGTCGCCGCGCCGGCCCAATCCTCCGGTGCCCCGGCAGCCGTTCCGCCCGATGCCGATCGCGCCGCGCAGGCCGGCGGGCTGTACTGAATCCACTGTAAAAGACGCCAACTGGAACAACGCCCCGGAGACACCTCCGGGGCGTTGTGTCGTTCAAGCCGATTTTCGCGCGAGAGCGAGGTCCGCGAGTTTCTCGATGTTGAAGCTCGTCTGCGGCAGTTCGATCATGAACCGCTCGGCGATCTCGGCGACGACGAAGTCCGGTTTCACCCGCGCGATGTAGCCCCAGTCGATGCTCGTCGACCACAGGACGTGAACCTCGCGAAAGGTGTCGGCGAGAAGCGGCGTCAGGCTGCCCATGTGCGGGGACGAGGTGTGGTGGCCATAGGAATCGGCGAACAGCACCAGCCGACGCGGATCGGCCTCGCGGGATTCATTCCGGTAGACCACATGGGCGCCGATATGCGCCGCCTGACCCCGGCCCTCCGCCTCGAAGGCGGCGACGAGGTCATTGGCGTGGATGCGCCGTGCCGCCGTCTCGAACAGGCAGGATTCCACCGTCTCGCTGCGGATCGGATCGAATTTCAATCCAAGATCGCCGGCATAGGGCGCCGGTGCGCCGACGCGGCGCTGGAGGATATCCTGGCGCGGGGCGAGACCGAGGTGGCGGCAGATCTCGCCATAGGCGAGACGAAATCCGGCGAAAGTCCAGTGACTGTCCGTTCGACAGTAGAGCGGTACCTCGGCGGCGCGGGCCCGGAACGGTCGCACGAGATCGATCCAGTGGCGCCGGGCCGGCGAGAAACGGAGCCAGCGCTCCAGGCGCAGGACCGGCGCACGCTCGGGGTCGTAGGCGAGCCCGTCGCAGGCCTGCGGATAGATCGTGAGCTTCTCCGGCGCCACCACGTGGGCATACCGGGTGCCGAGGCCGGCGCAGCGCCGCACACGCGCTTCCAGGATGCGGCGCCAGCGCCAGAGGGTGGCGCGCGGCACCCCCGGCTCCCGGTATTGGGCCAGCACGGAATTGGTGCCGCCGGTCAGGAAGAGCCAGCCGTCGCGGCCGACATGCACGTCGGGGTGCTGATCCGGCGCCGGATCGCCGGGGGGACGCGCGATGGTGAAACCCTCAGTCATCGCGCGCTTCTAGCGGGCGCGCACGAAAGGCGCACCCTCATCCGGCGGCCCGCTTCTACACGATCAGAATCCAGCGCGGATCCCACCGAAGATGCTGCGGCCGACGCCCGGGTAGAACGCCACCGGACCGCCCGCCACGGTCCGGGCATCCGTGACGACGGAGATGTCCGAGACGTAACGGGTGTCGGTCAGGTTGCGGGCATCGACGAAGACAGAGACGCCGTTCTGGAAATCGTACCCGGCCTGGATGTTCAGGAGGGCATAGCCCGGCACCTTCAGGCTGTTGGCATGGTCGGCGAAGGCGCCCTGCGGCACCCAGTCGACGGAAGGACTGACGTGGAAGCCCTCCCGGTTGCGATAGGTCAGAACCGTGCGCAGCACGTCGCGCGGGATACCGGCGATCTGATTGTCGCCGAAGACCGGGTCCCCGAGGAACCGGAAGTCGTTGTGGGTCCAGATCTGAGAGACGACGACGCCGTCGCCGGTCCCGATCAGGTCGCGGGCGAGGTCGAGGGAGACGGCGGCCTCGACGCCCTGGTGACGGGTCCGGGGCGCGTTGAAGGTCGCGGCCGGGATGTTGAGGCCCGGATTGATCGAGAAGTTGATCAGTTCGTCGCGGATCTCCGAGCGGTAGAGAGTCACGTCCCAGGAGAGCCGGTCGATGCGGCCGCGGGTGCCGGCCTCGTAGGTCACGGCCCGCTGCGCCCGTAGCGGGACGAAGGTGGTGTTCAGGGTGTTCTGCTGCACGAGGTCGGAGAAGTCCGGCACGTCGCGCGATCCGGTGATGTCACCGAACACCTGCAGGTCGGGCAGAGGCTGCCACAGGAGGCCGACTTTCGGGTTGATCCCCGCATAGGTCTCGTTGGCCGACGAAGGAAATGCGTTGGCGCCGGTGAAGCCACCCTTGTTGCTGTAGGTCCGATTTGAAGAGAACGCCTTGGCCCCCGCCATCAGGGCGACGTCCGGCAGGAACCAGAACCGGTTCTCGCCATAGGCTTCGTAGTTCGAGGCGCTCTGCACCGCGCGCAGCGTCTGCGCGCCGCGCCGGCCGGCGACGTTGACGAACTGGAGCGCCGAATTCTGCCCGGCGAAGGCGCGCAGACCGAGGATCAGGTCGTTGCGATAACCGGCGACGTCGAAGGTCCCGGCCCAGTGCGGCGCGATCCCGTAGGTCCAGCCGTCCTGGTCGATGACCTGGAAGATCGGGTGGTAGAGCGATTTGTGGATCGCCCAGGTGTCGATATCGAGCTTGCCGACATCGAGCAGGAACGACGTGCGGTTGGCGATCCGCTCGGTCTCGACCTTGCGGGACTGGTTGCCGGAGATCGCCGACGGGTTGGCGAGGGTCGGATTGTTCAGGGCATTGAAGAGGCTGAGTGTGCCGGGGAGCTTCTGGTCGGTGAGGTAGACGCCGGTATAGAAGCGCGTCTCGACGCCCGGCGCGAGCTGGTAGCCGAGATTGGCGTTGAAGTTTTGCGTCCGTTGGGTCTCGTGGTCGCGGTAGCCGTCGGAATTGGTGATCGTGCCGTTGACCAGCAGGTCGACCGGACCGGAGATCCGCGAGACCTGGAAGTTCTCGCGGATGGTGTTGAACGCGCCGCCATCGATGCGCAGGATATTGGGCGCAAAGGCCGTCTGCGCCGTCGGCGTGACGACGTTGATGGCCCCGCCCAGGGTCGTGGCCCCGAACGTCAGGGCGTTGCCGCCCTTGTAGACCTCGATCGAGCGCAGCCCCAGCGGGTCGACCTGGTAGAAGTCGCCGCTGCCGTCGGCGAGGTTCAGGGGGATGCCGTCCTGGAGCAGTTCGAGGCCGCGCAGGTGGAAGCCGCGCGAGATGCCCGAGCCGCGCACGGACAGGCGAAGTTCCTGGCCGTAGCGCTCCTGCACATAGACGCCGGGCACGTCCTTCAGCGTGTCGCGCAGGGTGTTCGCGTAGCGGTCCTGGAAGTCCTTGGCATCGACGAAGGCGACCGAACCGACGGTGGCGTTCACCGCGGCGCGCTGGGCCGCGACGCTCGGCACCGTCAGGGAGCCGGCCGAGGCTCCCTCGATACTGAGTTCGGACAACGTCGCGGCGGCCGTCTCCTCGGCATGGGACGGCGTCGCGGCCGTGACGAGGGTCAGGAGCGAGGCACCCCCGAGAAGGCCCCAGGCGCAGGCCTGGCGACGCGAGGGACAGCGATGGGACACATCTTGAGGCGTGAGCATGGAACAGGCTCCGGACCATGGGCCCGCGCTTCGCGACACGGCGAAGGGGCCTGGCATGATCCCGGTGGAAGACGGGTGGGGAGGGGGACGCCGCGCGGGGGGAGCACGCGGCGGAACGATCGGTCGGGCCGTGCCGATGCCGGCCACCGCAAGGCTTCGACCCGGCGGGACGCGGCAGGATCAGGCCGGCTCTCGGTTCCCCGGGGTCGGGGGACCGCGCTGTCAGTGCTCGTGGTGACCCGGTGCCGTCGAGGCGGCCGCGGGCGCACCCGGCTTCATCGCGCCGATCGGCGCCACGCTGAAGCTGACGGGCACGGTGCCGGCGCGTTCGAAGCGCAGCGTCCCCTGAACCATCTCGCCCGCCTTCGGGCCGCTCGAGAGATCCTCGAACATGAGATGCAGGCCGCCGGGCTTCAGCTCCACCGTCTCGCCCGGCTTGATCACGAGCCCACCGTCGACCGGAGCCATCTTCATCACGCCGCCCTCCATGCTCATGGAGTGGATCGAGGCGCGTCCCGCCAGGGGGATCGAGGCACCGACGAGGCGGTCGGCCTGGCTGCCGGTGTTGGTGACGCGGACGTAGCCGCCCGCCACCTTGGCGCCGCCGGGCGTGGCGCGCATCCAGGGGGTCTCGATGCTGAGATCCCCGGCCTTCACGCTCGACGCCTCGGCCCGAGACGGACCAGCGGAAGCGGCGGCCACGATCCGGACCCCCGGGGCGGGGGATTTCAGCGCATGCGCGTCCTGTCCCGCCGCCGGGATCTCGCTCCAGCGGTACTGGCCGGTGGCACAATCCTGCTCCACGGGGAAGTAGACCGTGCTGCCGGGCGTGAAGGCGTCGCTGACGCGCGCCAGGAAGGTGAACTCGTCGACCTGATCGTCGGGCAGGCTGCCGCCGGTCCAGGTGATGGTCTTCACGCCCTCGCGGATGTCGCCGTGATAGTACGGATAGGCACGGGCGTAGGCGCCCTTCTCGGTCGTCACCGTCCAGCCGGGCTTCGGCATCGGCTTGGCGCCGATGACGCCCTCCGGGATGGTGACGCTGACCCGGTTGGTCGGCTGGCCGTCGCAGCCATGGGTGATCTGGACGACGCCGCGATAGCCGGCGTTCGGGCTCGCCTCCTTGCGCTCAAGGGTGGCGTGCGCGAGGGCGGCGGTGGCGGACAGCGTGAGGAGAAGGCCTGCGAAGAGCTCGGCCCGGGGGATGCGGTTCATCGGATGGTCCGTGTCTGATGGGATCGGAGAGCGGCGATCGAATCAGACGGTGGGCGGACCTCGGGGATGGGGAATCGCGCCCGGCGGTCCACGGGCGGAAACGGACGCCGCGCGAGACCACGTGACCCGGCGCATCGCGCGGGCCGGCCAGACGATGGTGCGGGCCGAGACGTCCGGCAGCGCCGCGTGCAGCATCGGCCCGGCGACGGTGCAGCAGGGCTGGTGATGGGCGTGGGTCGAATCGGGTACGCCCGGACCGGCATCGTCGTTGAGCCCGAGGCAGAGGATACCGTGTGACGCGGAGACGGGCAGGGGCACGAGGCCGCTCAGGACGGCATGCAGGACAAACGCATAGAGCGCGATCACCGCGGTGATCGCGCGCAGCGGGGCCCACCCTCTGGGGCCAGCCTGGTTCGCCGGAAGCCTCATCGTCGTTCGGCTTACGTCATCGGCCATCGTTTCGCCATGCCGATTCCGCGCTGCGACACCGTGCTGTGGCACACGGGCCGCAGTCGAGAGGATGTGTCCGGGGATCTCGGGGATAAGACGCGCCGTGCCACAATGTGGCCGGGTCCCCATGAGTTCTTAACCGTACCCCGACACGGTCGTGACAGGGGTGTTCGAAGACCTCGGCGCGCGTCGCCGGGACCGACGACACCGCAGTCACGTCGTAAATCAGATCAGAGTTCACGTCCGATGCTGAATCAGGCTTTCCACACCCGCGCGCTCGGCTTCGCGCTGCTCGCATCGGCGGCCGTCATCGGCCAGTCGGCGACGGCGCGCGAGGCCGGCGGTTTCGCCCAGGCCGAGTGGGCGCAGGACTACGCCTCGCCCGCCGCCATGCAGGTGCAGCGCTCCTCGACCCCGATCCTGTCGCCACAGACCGTGGCGGCCACGGAGCAGATGATCGAGCGCTACCGGGACATCGTCAATCGCGGCGGCTGGAAGCCGGTCTCGGGCGCCGACCGCCTGCGCGTCGGCGCCAAGGGTCCGGCGGTGGCCGCCCTGCGGCAGCGCCTGATCATCACGGGCGACCTCGACCCGGCCTCCGGCGGCTCGGGCGTCTACGATTCCTACGTGGCGGCCGGCGTGAAGCGCTTCCAGGCCCGGCACGGCCTGAGCCAGACGGGCGCCATGAGCACCACGACGCAGCAGGCCATGAACGTGCCGGCGGACGTGCGCCTGCACCAGCTCGAGATCAACGTGGTCCGCCTGCGCTCCTACGCCGGCAACCTCGGCAACCGCTTCGTCATCACCAACATTCCCGCCGCCCTGGTTCAGACGGTGGAGAACGGCCAGGTCGTGACCCTGCACGCCGCCGGCGTCGGCAAGATCGACCGCCAGTCGCCGATCATGAACACCAAGGCGACGCAGATCAATTTCAACCCCTTCTGGACGGTCCCGGCTTCCATCGTGAAGAAGGACCTCATCCCCAAGATGCAGAAGGATCCGACCTATCTCACCGAGAACAAGATCCGCATCTTCTCCGGTGAGACCGAGATCTCCCCGGCTTCGGTGAACTGGAACTCGGACGAGGGCACGCGCTACCGCTACCGCCAGGATTCGGGCGCCGACTTCAACTCGATGGGCATCGTACGCATCAACATCCCGAATCCCTACGGCGTGTTCATGCACGACACGAACACCAAGGGCGTGTTCGGTGACGACTTCCGCTTCATCTCCTCGGGCTGCGTCCGCGTGCAGAACGTGCGCGAGTACATCACCTGGCTGCTCAAGGACACGCCCGGCTGGGGCCGCGAGCAGGTCGAGCAGGCCATCGAGAGCGGCAAGCGCGTGGACGCCACCCTGTCGACGCCGGTGCCGGTCTACTGGACCTACATCACGGCCTGGTCGACCCCGGACGGCCTCGTCCAGTTCCGCGACGACATCTACAAGCGCGACGGCGTGAACGTGCCCTCGACCCTCTCGGCTCCGACCCCGGTCGCCAGCGCCGAGCAGGTCCAGAGCTTCGAGCCGGGCGACGAGGAGAACTGAGCCTCTTCACCGACTTCGGACCGGCCGACGTTTGAGGCCCGCACCCCCAGGTGCGGGCCTCTTTGCATCGTGCGGGCCTTCTTGCCTTGTGTATGCGACGCCACGACACGGGTTGTTGTCGCGTCGACTCTGCGCGCCGCGCTCTGTGCTGAATTTTTTTGAGCACACGCAAAAAAATGCCTGTGCTTGGCCTTGGAACTCGTCGCGTGTAGTAATCCAGCCTTCGAACGCCCGCCCGCTAACGCCAGCGGATTACGGGTGCGTCCGCCCGTTCAACAATCGAGGCTTTCCATGAGCGCCGGTACTGCTGCCGACAAGCACTTCTCCAACTCGTTCTTCGCTGCTCCCCTCGCGGACGCGGATCCGGAGATCGCCCAGGCGGTGGCCCAGGAACTCGGTCGCCAGCAGCACGAGATCGAGCTGATCGCCTCCGAGAACATCGTCTCGCGCGCGGTTCTCGAAGCGCAGGGCTCGGTGCTGACGAACAAGTACGCCGAGGGCTATCCGGGCCGGCGCTACTATGGCGGCTGCCAGTTCGTCGACATCGCCGAGAACCTGGCCATCGACCGCGCCAAGCGCCTGTTCAACTGCGGCTTCGCCAACGTGCAGCCGAACTCCGGCAGCCAGGCGAACCAGGGCGTGTTCCTCGCCCTGATGCAGCCGGGCGACACCTTCCTCGGCCTCGACCTCGCGGCCGGCGGCCACCTCACCCACGGCGCCCCCCCGAACGTCTCGGGCAAGTGGTTCAAGCCGGTCTCCTACACCGTGCGCCGCGACGACCAGCGCATCGACATGGAGCAGGTCGAGGCCCTCGCTCACGAGCACAAGCCCAAGGTGATCATTGCCGGCGGCTCCGGCTACCCGCGCCACTGGGACTTCGCCAAGTTCCGTGAGATCGCCGATGCCGTCGGCGCCTACTTCTTCGTGGATGCGGCGCACTTCGCGGGCCTCATCGCGGCCGGCGTGCATCCGTCGCCGTTCCCGCACGCCCACGTCGTCACCACGACGACCCACAAGACCCTGCGCGGCCCGCGCGGCGGCATGATCCTGACGAACGACGAGGCGCTGGCCAAGAAGTTCAACTCGGCGATCTTCCCCGGCATCCAGGGCGGTCCGCTCATGCACGTCATCGCCGGCAAGGCCGTGGCCTTTGGCGAGGCCCTCAAGCCCGAGTTCAAGATCTACGCCAAGCAGGTGATCGAGAACGCCAAGGCGCTGGCCGACACCCTGATGTCGAGCGGCTACAACATCACCTCGGGCGGCACCGACAACCACCTGATGCTGGTCGACCTCACCAGCAAGGGTCTCACCGGCAAGGCGGCGGAAGCGGCCCTCAGCCGCGCCGACATCACCTGCAACAAGAACGGCGTGCCGTTCGACACGCAGAAGCCCACCATCACCTCGGGCATCCGCCTCGGCACCCCGGCCGGCACCTCGCGCGGCTTCGGCGTCGCCGAGTTCAAGCAGATCGGCGGCTTCATCGTCGAGGTGCTCGATGGCCTCGTGGCCAAGGGCGACGAGGGCGATGCCGCGGTGGAGGCGAGCGTGAAGCAGCGCGTGCACGCCCTGACCGACCGCTTCCCGATCTACGGCTGAGGCGCAACGCCCCGCCGAGGGGTGCGCACGGTCGCTTGAACCGGCGGCCCTCACCATGCCATGCAGCGGCCGCGGACCCTCGGGTTCGCGGCCGTTGCCTTTTCCAGCGTTCCTTCCTCCCAGGTGTCCGTCCCATGCGGTGTCCCTATTGCGGCGGTCCCGACACCCAGGTGAAGGATTCGCGCCCGAGCGACGACGCGGCGGCGATCCGCCGGCGCCGGGTCTGCCCGGATTGCGGCGGCCGCTTCACCACCTTCGAGCGGGTGCAGCTGCGCGAACTCACCGTGCTCAAGCGCTCGGGCAAGCGCGTGCCCTTCGATCGCGACAAGCTCCAGCGCTCCATCGGCGTGGCCCTGCGCAAGCGCCCCGTGGACCCGGAGCGCATCGAGCGCCTCGTCAGCGGCATCACCCGCCAGCTCGAGAGCAGCGGCGAGGCCGAGATCGGCAGCGAAGCCATCGGCGAACTCGTGATGGAGGGCCTGAAGGGGCTCGACGACGTCGCCTACGTGCGCTTCGCCTCGGTCTACAAGAATTTCCGCGAGGCCAGCGACTTCAAGGCGCTGCTCGGCACCCTCTCCGATCCGGCAGCACTCCCGGACGGAACGGGCTCCGATCGCCCCGCCGCCGAGGACGAGACAGACGACGCGGCCGGAGATGACCTGACCGCGAAGATCACGCCTCTGCGGCCCAAGCGCCAGCCGAAATCGCGGGCGTGAGGAGAGACGGCATGACGAGCGACGGCATGCGCGAGACCGACCGCCGCTACATGCGCCTCGCCCTCGCCCTCGGGCACCGCAATCTCGGTCGCACCTGGCCGAATCCCTCCGTCGGCGCGGTGGTGGTGGCGGGGCCGCCCGGCGCGGAGCGGATCGTCGGTCAGGGGATCACCGCCCCGGGCGGGCGGCCCCATGCCGAGCCGATCGCCCTCGCCATGGCGGGCGAGGCGGCGCGCGGGGCCACGCTCTATGTCAGCCTGGAGCCGTGCTCCCATCACGGCCGCACCCCACCCTGCACCGATGCCATCATCGCCGCCGGCATCGCCCGTGTCGTGACCGCCCTGGAAGACCCGGATCCGCGGGTCGCGGGGCGCGGCCACGGGCTCCTCGCCGCCGCCGGCATCGCGGTGACCACGGGCGTCCTGGCGGAAGCGGCGGCCCGCGATCATCGCGGCCACGTCACCCGCGTGACCCGGGGGCGACCGAGCCTGCACCTCAAGCTCGCCCAGACCCGGGACGGCTTCGCCGGCGCGCCCGCCGAGCGCCTCCGGATCACCGGCCCCATCGCCGACGGCGCCGTACATCTCTGGCGGGCGCACGCGGATGCGATCCTGGTCGGCATCGGGACGGCGCGGGCCGACGATCCCTCCCTCACGGTTCGGCTCCCGGGCCTGTCGGACCGCTCGCCCCTGCGCGTCGTGCTCGATTCGAGCCTGCGGCTCCTGCCCTCCACCACCCTGGTGCGGAGCGCCCGCGATGTTCCGACCCTGATCCTCACCACCCGCCGGGCGCCGGTCCATGCCAGGCGCATGCTGGCCTCCTTCGGCGTCGAGGTGATCGGCGTCGATGCCGACGGTGCCGGACAGGTCGACCTCCAGGCTGCGCTCCGGGCGCTGGCCGAGCGGGGCGTGACGCGGCTCTGCTGCGAGGGCGGCCCGCACCTTGCCGATGCCCTCGCGGGTGCCGATCTCGTCGACGTGTTCACGCTCATCACCGGCCCGGGCAGCCTCGGCGAGAGCGGCGGCCTGCCGGCCATCGGTCCGGTGCTCCGCGAGCGGCTCGACGATGGCCATCTCGAACCCGTCGAAACCCGGATTCTCGGTCCCGATCGGGCCGTCACCTACGAGCGGAGCGCCTGAGATGTTCACCGGTCTCGTCACGGATGTCGGGGAAGTCGTGTCGGTCGCCGGCGACGACCGCCTGCGCCGCATCCGCATCCGCTCGCACTACGATCCCGCCACCATCGCGCTGGGTGCCTCCATCGCCTGCTCGGGCCCCTGCCTCACGGCGGTGGCGGTCGAGCCGACGCAGGATGGCTGCATCTTCGCCGTCGATGCCGCGGCCGAGACGCTGGCCCGGACCCACGTGGGCGCCTGGCGCGAGGGCCGGCGGCTGAATCTCGAACGCTCCCTGAAGATCGGCGACGAACTCGGCGGGCACCTCGTCACCGGCCATGTCGACGGCCTCGCCGAACTCGTCGCCCGCGATGCCGTCACGGGCGGCGCGGGAGATCCGCAATGGGCGCCCTCGGACCGCTTCACCCTGCGCGCGCCAGCCCAGCTTGCCCGCTTCATCGCCGAGAAGGGCTCCGTCTGCCTCGACGGTACCTCGCTCACCGTCAACACGGTGGACGGCGACCTGTTCTCGGTGCTGCTCATCCCGCACACCCTGGCCGTCACCACCTGGGGCGAGCGCCGGGCCGGGGACCGGCTCAACCTGGAGGTCGACCTCATCGCCCGCTACGCCGCGCGCCTGTCCGAGAGCCGCGCTGCGGAAGCCTCAGCGACGGTTCGCGCGCCGGGCGGGCCGGCGGGATAAACAGGTGCCGCGCTTGTCGCCACGCCGCCTACGGTCTATCGCTCGCGCCTGCGGGCGCAGGACACGTCCGGCCGGACGAAGCTTGCGCGCCGATGGCCCCCGGGGGTCCCGGCGGGCGCGCCCGGTTCCGGCCGTCGTGCCGTCCGCCGCTCGCGTCCCGTGAAGGCCCCTCGATGGTATCGCTCAGCTACGCTTCCCGCACCGCTCCCGCAAACGTCAAGGGTGCGCGCGTCCTCGTGGTCGAGGCTCGCTATTACGAGGATCTGGCCGACGAACTCCTGGCCGGTGCCGAGGGCGCCCTGGCGGCGGCCGAGGCCGTCGCCACGGTGGTGACGGTGCCCGGCGCCCTGGAGATCCCGGCCGCCATCGCGATCCTGGTCGAGGCCGCCGCCCGCGCCGGCCAGCCCTACGACGCCGTGGTGGCGCTCGGCTGCGTCATCCGCGGCGAGACCGGGCATTACGACATCGTCGCGGGCGAGAGCGCGCGGGCGCTGATGGACCTGTCCGTGACCCTGCGCCTTCCGCTGGGCAACGGCATCCTGACGGTGGAGACGGAGGCCCAGGCCCAGGCCAGAGCCCGGGTCGCCGAACTGAACAAGGGCGGCGGTGCCGCCGAGGCCGCGCTCGCGGTGCTGTCGCTGAAGCGCGACGCATCGGCGGCGTCGGTCGGAGAGGATTGAGCATCATGGCCAACGAACCCGGGATGAAGACCGCCGAGCGCAGCGGCGCACGCCTCTCCGTGGTGCAGGCGCTCTACGACATGGAGATCTCGGGCAAGGGCGTGATCGAGGCGCTCGCCGAGTTCGAGACGTTCTGGATCGGCCGCGAAATCGACGGCATCGAGCATCCGGCCGCCGAGATCGCGTTCTTCCGCGATCTCCTGCGCGGCGTCGTCGACGAGCAGCGCGCCATCGACCCGCTCCTCGACGGAGCTTTGGCCTCCGGCTGGCCGCTCAAGCGCATCGAGGCGGTCCTGCGCGCCATCCTGCGGGCCGGCGCCTACGAGTTGATGTCCCGCCGCGACGTGCCGGCCCGGGTCGTCATCTCCGAATACGTCGACGTCGCCCACAGCTTCTACGGCGGCGACGAGCCAGGCATGGTCAACGGCGTTCTCGACAAGGTGGCCCGGGACGTGCGCGGAAACGAATTCGCCGGCCTGCCGGCCTCCGGGCGAGCCTGAGCCCCGTGGCCCGGCCCGACGAGGACGGGCTGATCGCGCGCTACTTCGCGCCCCTGGCCGGCCCCGGCGCGGACGGCCTGCGCGACGACGCCGCCACCCTGACGCCGAGCCCGGGCTGCGACCTCGTCCTGACCACCGACGCCGTCGTGGCCGGCGTGCATTACTTTCCCGACGATCCACCCGCTTCGATCGCCCGCAAGGCCCTCGGCGTGAACGTCTCGGATCTCGCCGCCAAGGGCGCGCGCCCGCGCGGCATCCTGCTGACGCTGGCCCTGCCCGATGACTGGACCGAAGACTGGCTCGCCGGCTTCTCCGCGGGCCTCCGCGACGGCCTCGCGGATTTCGGCCTCGACCTCCTCGGCGGCGATACCGTGCGGTCGGCCGGCCCGGCACTGATCGGCGTGACCGCGATCGGCGAAGTGCCGGCGGGCGGTATCGTCCGGCGTGGGACCGCGCAGGTTGGCGACCGGATCTGCGTCAGCGGCACCATCGGGGATGCGGCCCTGGGCCTGCTCCTGCGCCGACCCGATGCACCGGGCTGGGCAGGCGGGCTGGGCACGGCGGACCGCGACACGCTCGTCGACCGCTACTGGCATCCCCGCCCACGCATCGACCTCGCTCCAGTCCTGCGCCGCTTCGCCCGAGCCGCGATGGACGTTTCGGACGGACTCGCCGGCGACCTGACGAAGATGCTGAAGGGGGAGGGGCGCTCCGCGGAGATCGACCTCGCCCGCGTACCGCTCTCCCCAGCCGCCGCGAGGGCGCTGGCACGGGACCCAAGTCTCATGACCCCGATCGTGACGAGCGGCGACGATTACGAGATCCTCTGCGCCGTGGCACCCGAGACCCTCGACGCCTGCCTCGCGGCGGCGGCCTCCGCCGGCACGCCGCTCACCTGCATCGGCACGGTCACGGCCGGTCCCGCGGCGCCGTCCTTCCACGATGCCGACGGCACGCCGCGGGCGCTCGGGACCGGCTCCTTCAGCCACTTCTGAGACGGCGGGCGCCTCGCCGGGCGCCGTGGTCCGACGCTCCCATCAGGCTCGCGTCCAGGCGAGAACTTGTACCTCGCTCGGCCGATGCTGCGATGCACAACTATTCGCGGCTGAAAAAGCTAAGCAGCATTTGCCAGCGCCGGTGAAGTTTGGCACTCAGAGCAGGCATTCCTTGGGAGGAGATGCACAACAACAGGAAACCGGCGCGCGGCCGAGATACCCGCGCGACCGATGACCTTCGCACGCACGAAACGCTGCGCACGCACGGAAACCACGGCCACGAAGTCCAATAACGCCACGACAGACTCGCACGGGCATCGCCAATCAAGGACGGTCGAATGACAGCTTTGTTGCTTATCATCCTGGGCGGGCTGTGCGCCGTCGCCTATGGCATCCTCACGATCAACGACGTGATGAAGCGCGACGCCGGCACCCAGCGGATGCAGGAGATCGCGGGGGCGATCGCCGAGGGGGCGCAGGCCTATCTCCGGCGCCAATACGCCACCATCGCCATCGTCGGGCTCGTGCTGTTCGTGGCGCTCGCCTACTTCCTCGGCCTGAAGGTCGGCATCGGCTTCCTCATCGGCGCCGTGCTGTCGGGCGCGGCCGGCTTCATCGGCATGAACGTGTCGGTGCGCGCCAACGTCCGGACCGCGCAGGCGGCCTCGACCTCCCTCGGCGGCGGCCTCGACGTCGCTTTCAAGTCGGGTGCCGTCACCGGCATGTTCGTCGCCGGCCTCGCACTCCTCGGGGTGGCGCTCTACTACGGCTATCTCACCCGCGTCGCCGGTCTGTCGCCGGCCAGCCGCGACGTCATCGACGCCCTCGTGGCCCTCGGCTTCGGCGCCTCGCTGATCTCGATCTTCGCCCGCCTCGGCGGCGGCATCTTCACCAAGGGCGCCGATGTCGGCGGCGACCTCGTCGGCAAGGTCGAGGCCGGAATCCCGGAGGACGATCCGCGCAACCCCGCCACCATCGCGGACAATGTCGGCGACAACGTCGGCGACTGCGCGGGCATGGCGGCCGACCTGTTCGAGACCTACGCGGTGACCGTGGTCGCCACCATGGTGCTGGCAGCGATCTTCTTCTCCGGCCAGACCGAGGTCGGCGGCCGCAACGTCCTCGAGGCGATGCTGCTCTATCCCCTGGCCATCGGCTCGGCCTGCATCCTGACCTCCATCGCCGGCACCTACGCGGTGCGGCTCGGGGCCAACCAGTCGATCATGGGCGCCCTCTACAAGGGCCTCGTCACCGCCGGCGCCCTCTCGATCGTGGCCATCGCTGGGGTGAACTACGCCCTGTTCGGCGGCTTCGGAACGGCCTTCACCACCAATGCGGGCGTGACCTTCACCTCCGGCGGCCTGCTCGGCTGCGCCGTGATCGGTCTCGTCATCACGGCGCTGATCGTGGTCATCACCGAGTACTACACCGGGACCAACTTCCGCCCGGTGAAGTCCATCGCGGACGCCTCCGTGACCGGACACGGCACCAACGTGATCCAGGGGCTGGCGATCTCGCTGGAATCCACCGCGCTGCCTGCGCTGGTCATCGTCGCGGGCATCATCAGCACCTACTCCCTGGCGGGGCTGTTCGGCATCGCCATCGCGGTCACCGCCATGCTGGCGCTCGCCGGGTTCATCGTGGCCCTCGATGCCTTCGGCCCGGTCACCGACAATGCCGGCGGCATCGCGGAGATGGCCGGCCTGCCGCCGGACGTGCGCAAGTCCACCGACGCCCTCGACGCCGTCGGCAACACCACCAAGGCGGTGACCAAGGGCTATGCCATCGGTTCGGCCGGCCTCGGTGCCCTGGTACTGTTCGCCGCCTACACCTCCGACCTGAACTACTTCATCGCCAATGCGAGCCCGACCCAGTACCGCTTCTTCCAGGGCGTCACCGTCGATTTCTCGCTCTCCAACCCCTACGTCGTCGTCGGCCTGCTGCTCGGCGGCCTGATCCCGTTCCTGTTCGGCGGCATGGCGATGACGGCGGTGGGCCGCGCGGCCGGTGCGGTCGTCGAGGAGGTCCGCCGGCAGTTCCGCGAGAAGCCCGGCATCATGCAGGGCACCGACCGGCCGGATTACGGCCGCGCCGTCGACATGCTGACCCGGGCAGCGATCAAGGAGATGATCGTGCCGTCCCTGCTGCCGGTGCTGTCGCCGATCGTACTGTTCTTCGTGATCCAGCCGATCGCCGGCAAGAGCCAGGCCTTCGCTACGGTGGGGGCGATGCTCCTCGGCGTCATCATCACCGGCCTCTACGTCGCGGTTTCGATGACCTCGGGCGGCGGCGCCTGGGACAACGCCAAGAAGTACATCGAGGACGGGCACCACGGCGGCAAGGGCTCGGAGGCCCACAAAGCGGCGGTGACCGGCGATACCGTCGGCGACCCCTACAAGGACACGGCCGGCCCCGCCGTGAACCCGGCGATCAAGATCACCAATATCATCGCCCTGCTGCTGCTGGCGGTGCTGGCGCACAGCTGAACGCGAGCGACCCCCGGCGGCTTCGGGCCGCCGGGGGTCGCAACGTCTACAGCGGGCCGCGGCGGGATCCCTGCCGCGGCCTTCGCGTGTCCCGGGTCAGGCCGCGTCCGGCATCTGGCCGAGGAGCTTGTCGAGGGTGATCGGGTAGCTCCGCACCCGGACGCCCGTGGCGTTGTAGACCGCGTTGGCCACCGCCGCGCCGACGCCACAGACGCCGAGCTCGCCGACACCCTTGGCCTTCATCGGGGAGGATTGCGGATCGACCTCGTCGAGGAAGATCACCTCCTGGTGCGGGATATCGGCATGCACCGGCACCTCGTAGCCGGCGAGATCGTGGTTCACGAAGAAGCCGCGCTTGGTGTCGACCGCGAGTTCTTCCATCAGCGCGCCGCCGACGCCCATCGTCATGCCGCCGATGACCTGGCTCCGGGCCGATTTCGGATTGAGGATGCGCCCGGCCGCGCAGACCGCCAGCATCCGCCGCACCCGGATCTCGGCGGTGTCGACGTCGACGCCGACCTCGACGAAGTGGCCGGCGAAGGTCGATTGCTGCTGCTTCTTGGCGAGGTCGCCGTACTCGATCGAATCCTCGGCCACGAGTTCGCCGTCGCTGGCGGCCTTTGCGAGGGTCTCGGTGCGGTTGCCGGAGCGGACCTGGCCGTCCTCGAACGTTGCGTCGGCCGAGTTGAAGCCGAGTCGCTGCGCCACCGCCTCACGGAGCTGGACGCAGGCCGCGTAGACGCCGGCGGTCGAGTTGTTCGCGCCGAACTGCCCGCCCGAGCCGGCCGAGACCGGGTAGGACGAATCGCCGAGGCGCACCACGACCTTGTCGAGGCCCACGCCCATCATCTCCGCAGCGGTCTGCGCGATGATGGTGTAGGAGCCGGTGCCGATGTCGGTCATGTCCGTCTCGACCGTGACGATGCCGTCGCGCCCGAGGCGGACCCGGGCGCCCGACTTCATCAGCAGGTTGTTGCGGAAACCCGCCGCCATGCCGATGCCGACGAGCCAACGGCCGTCACGGACCTGACCGGGCTTGGCGTTGCGGGCCGACCAGTTGAACTTCTCGGCGCCGAGCTTGAGGCAGCCGACGAGGTTGCGGTGGGAGAACGGACGCTCCGGATGGCCGGGATCGACCTGGGTGTCGTTGCGGACGCGGAAGGCCACCGGGTCCATGCCCAGCTTCTCCGCCATCTCGTCCATGGCGATCTCCAGGGCCATCAGGCCCGGCGCCTCGCCCGGCGCCCGCATCGAATTGCCCTCGGGCAGGTCAAGATGGGCGAGCTTCATCGCCGTCAGGCGATTGGCCCCGGCATAGAGGAGCTTGGTCTGGTCGACGGCCGTCTCCGGCTTGCCCTTCGGCAGGTTGCCGGAGGTGCTCTCGTGCGCGATCGCGGTGATCGTGCCGTCCGAATTCGCACCGATACGGATGCGCTGGATCGTGGCGGGCCGATGCGTGGTGTTGTTGGCCACCAGCGGCCGGGTCAGCGCGACCTTGACCGGTCGGCCGGCGGCCTTGGCGGCAAGGGCCGCCACCACGGCGTCGGAGCGCACGAACAGCTTCCCGCCGAAGCCGCCGCCGATATAGGGCGAGTCGACGCGAATCGAATCCTCCGGGATGCTGAGGATCTTGGCGATGCTCCCCTTGGTCCAGGCGATCATCTGGTTGGAGGTCCAGAGGGTGAGCTTGTCGCCCTCCCAGGCGGCGATGGTGGCGTGCGGCTCCATCATCGCGTGGCTCTCGTCGGGGGTCGTGTAGGTCTCGTCGAACTTGACGGGAGCCGACGCGAAGGCGCCCTCGAAGTCGCCGGTGCGGTCTTCGCCGCCGCTGCCGCTGCCCTCGCCGCTGTCGCCGGGAACCGGCTTGGCGGACGCGGCCACGGCCTCGAGGTCGAACTGGCCGGGCTCCCGGGCATAATCGACCTTCACCAGGAACGCGGCGGCCCGGGCCTGCTCGAACGTCTCGGCCACCACGACGGCGATGGCCTGGTGGTAGTGCTGGACCTGCGGCCCGCCGAAGAGGTTCGCTGCGTTCATCCGGCCGAGGCCGAGGGCCGGCATGTCCAGGGTGGTCACGATGGCGACGACGCCGGGCGACGCCTTGGCGGCTTTCGTGTCGATCGCGCGGATGCGGCCCTTGGCGATGCCGGCCCCGAGCACGTAGCCGTAGGCCTGGTTCGCCACCACGTCGTGGCGCTCATAGGCGTAGGGGGCCGTTCCGGTGGTCTTGAACTTGCCGTCGATCCGGTCGAGGGCCTTGCCGACGACCTTGAGCTGGTCGATCGGGTTCTGCCCGGCGGGGGTGTCGAACTTCATGGCTCAGGCCCTCGCTTCGTTCAGCGCGGCGCCGAGCGTGCGCTCGGCCAGCGTCAGCTTGTAGGCATTGTCGTGGGTCGGCTTGGCACCGGCGAAGACCTGCGCGGTCACCGCCTTCGCCCCCCGGGCCATCTCGCCCTCCGCCGCTTCCACCCGCCAGGGCTTGTGGGACACGCCGCCGAAGGCCGCGCGGCCGCTGCCGTCTGGCTGAACGACCGCCGCCACCGAGACCAGGGCGTAGGCGTAGGAGGCCCGGTCGCGGACCTTGCGGTAGATGTGCGCGCCGCCCAGGGGCTTCGGCAACGTCACCGCCGTGATCAGCTCGCCCGGCGCGAGCGTCGTGTCCACCTCCGGCCGGTCGCCCGGCAGGCGATGGAACTCGGCGATCGGGATCTTGCGCGCGGTGCCCTTGGCATCGACGGTCTCGACGGTGGCGTCGAGGACGCGCATGGCCACCGCCATGTCGCCGGGATGCGTGGCGATGCAGGCTTCGCTGGCACCGATGACGGCGAGCTGGCGCGAGACGCCGTCAAGGGCCGAGCAGCCGGAGCCCGGCTGACGCTTGTTGCAGGCCTGGGCGGTGTCGTAGAAGTACGGGCAGCGGGTGCGCTGCAGCAGGTTGCCGGCGGTCGTCGCCTTGTTGCGCAGCTGGCCCGAGGCCCCTGCCAGCAGGGCACGCGAGAGCACGGCGTAATCCTTCCGCACGCGGGCATCGGCGGCGAGGTCGGTGTTGCGCACCAGGGCTCCGACGCGCAGGCCGCCTTCCGGCGTGGCTTCGATCTGATCGAGCCCGAGACCGTTGACGTCGACGAGATGCGTGGGCGTCTCGATCTGCAGCTTCATCAGGTCGAGGAGGTTCGTACCGCCCGCGATGAACTTGGCGTTCGGGTTGCGGGAGACGGCGGCGGCGGCTTCCGCGGGCGAGTTCGGGCGCTCGTAGGTGAAAGACTTCATGCGGGCCTCCCGGCGACCTCGGTCATCGCCTCGACGATGTTGGAATAGGCGCCGCAGCGGCAGATGTTGCCGCTCATGCGCTCGCGGATCTCCGCGTCGGTGACCTGCATCGGCGCGTTCAGATCGGCCGTGACGTGGCTCGGAATGCCCGCCTTGATCTCGGCCAGGACGGCTACGCCGGAGCAGATCTGGCCGGGCGTGCAGTAGCCGCACTGGTAGCCGTCATGCTTGATGAAGGCGGCCTGCATCGGGTGCAGGGCCTCGGGCTGGCCCAGTCCCTCGATGGTGGTGATCTCGGAGCCCTGATGCATCACCGCGAGGGTGAGGCAGGAATTGATGCGGCGGCCGTCGACGATCATCGTACAGGCGCCGCACTGGCCGTGGTCGCAGCCCTTCTTGGAGCCGGTCAGATGGAGGTGCTCGCGGGCGGCGTCGAGCAGGCTGGTGCGGGTGTCTAGCTCGAGTTCGCGGCGCTGGCCGTTCACCGTCAGCGCCACCTTCGCCAGCACCGGCTTCTCCGGACCGGCCGTCTCCGGGCGACCCTCGGCCCGCGCGGGGACCGCGGCCAGCGCCGCACAGGCCGTTGCTCCGGCCATGACGTCACGTCGACTCAATTCGTTCTCTCCGAAACTTGGCATGGCGTTCTCTGAACCTGTGGCGGGAGGAGGCTGCCAGCGGACGGGCGCCCGGTTACGTCGCAGGCCAGGAGAACGCCCGATGGGGCTATCTTGGTCCGGGGCGTGACACGGAACCGCGCGGGCTCCGTCCAGACGTGCGCCTGCCTTCTGCGAGGAGTGCTCAGCGAGAACGCAGAACTCGGCCCGTCGGTCCCTGGAATTTCTCCAGACTGCGCGACCTCGCACTCTCGTGTGCGCCGGAGCACGTCGAGGCATCACCGGTCCCGCGGCCGGCCAAGTCCTCGACCCCTGGCGACAGGCGCCAAGACCTTGAGCCTGGTGGCTCAAGACCTTGCGCTCCGGGGATGAGGTGGTCGCGCAACGCGCGGGCGGCGCGCAAAGCATTCGAGACCGGTCCGAAGGACGAGCGCCAGGCGAGGTCTGGTGCGATGCGACTTTGCATGGGTGCCCGGCAGGCGCAGTATCCGAACCAACGACAAGATCAGGGGGCCGGCGCCATGGACCGCAGCACGCTCGGGATGAGGATGGACCGTCGTCGGCTGCTGGCGGGCAGCGGCGCCATCCTGGCTTCCACGACCTGGCCGGTCCGCGCGGCCGAGACGGGCCCGGGTACCGACATCACCGGCCGCCTCGCCCGCTACATGGCTGCGGCTCGCGAGACCCCGCTGCCGCCGGAGGTGATGACCGCCTGCAAGCACCGCATCCTCGACACGACCGGAGCCATGCTCTCGGGCGCGCGGATGCGGCCCGGCACGATGGCCGCCAGCTACGTCCGGGGGCAGGGCGGCATCGCACAGTGCAGCGTGGTCGGCACCGATCTGCGGACCAGCGCGATCAACGCCGCCCTGGCCAACGCCATGTGCGCCCATGCCGACGAGACCGACGATTTCGAGCCCGTGACCAAGGCGCATCCGGGTTCGGCCACGGTCCCGGCGGCGCTCGCCATCGCCGAGCGGGACGGCCGGTCCGGCGAGGAGATGCTGCGCGCCGTCGCCCTCGGCTACGACCTCTGCTGCCGCCTGCTGATGGCGCTCGGGCCCGACCTCGTCCGGGGCAGCCATCGCAGCGCCGAGGGCACCAGCTCCACCTTCGGCGCCCTCGGGGCCGCGGCGTCCCTGGCGCGCCTCGACGAACGACGCATGCGCTTCGCGCTCTCCTACGCGGCGCAGCAGGTCTCCGGCATCTGGAGCTGGGTCAAGGACGAGGACCACATCGAGAAAGCTTTCGACTTCGCCGGCATGGGAGCCCGCAACGGCGTGACCGCCGTCAGCATGGTGGAGGCCGGCCTCACCGGCGTCGCCGATGTCCTCGACGGGACCCACAACCTGTTCATCGCTCTGTCGAGCGCCCCGACACCGCAAGCGATGGTGGCGGATCTCGGGACGCGTTTCTACGTGGCGGAGACGGCCATCAAGACCTTCTCGGTCGGCTACCCGATCCAGTCGCCCCTCGATGCGGTGCTGAGCCTGCGGACGGAGCATCGCCTCAGCGCCGACGACGTCCGCGCCGTTCGGATCAGCCTGCCGACGGATGCCATCGGCATCGTCGGGCACAGCGCCATGCCCGACGTGAGCTGCCAGCACCTCGTGGCCCTCGCGCTGGTGCGCGGCGGCGTCTCCTTCGCCGACAGCCACGATGCCGGCCTGATGCAGGATCCGGCGATCCGGGCGGTCCGCGACCGGATCGAACTCGTCGGCGATCCCGCCCTGATGATGCCCGAGGCACCGCGCAGCGCCCGGGTCGCGCTGACGCTGACCGATGGCCGGACCGTCGAGCACATGACGAAGTATCCTCCCGGCACGAAGGAGAATCCCCTGAGCACAGCGCGGGTCAGCGCAAAGGTCCGCGATCTCGTCGTCCCGGTCATCGGCGCGGGAAAAGCCGACGATCTCATCGGCCGGCTGAACGCCCTGGAAACCGTCGCGGACATCCGCACGTTGTCGCCGCTGCTGACGGCCTGAAGCGGGCTCGCCACCGCCGACCCGACGCCCTAGCTGTTTTCGCAGGTTTTCCGATTGAATCGTCTCTTCCGATCCAGTCGTCTCTTCCCGTTCAGCCGTTTCTTCCTATCCAGTCGTCTTGGCAAAGGTGCGTGATGCAAAAGGGATTTTCGTGGTTCGGCCGGGCGACTCTGCCCGTCCTCGCCCTGGTCGCCAGCGCAGGTGCCGCCAGCGCCGACTGCATCCGGCACGTCTATAATCGCTCACCCCTGACGCTGGTGGGCGCACAGCAGGGCGGCCCGTCGTTCCTCGTGAGACCGGGCACTTCGCGGGCGATCCGGCTCTCTGGCCCCGGCAGCCTCGAGCTGTCGGGCTATTGCGATCCCTACGGGCTCCGCGAGGGTGGCCGGGCCGAAGGCGCCGCGGTGCAGACGTCGCTGCGCTACACCGCCGTCCTCGACCGCTGCTACATGGAAATCGGCCACGATTTCTTCGACCGCGAGCTCGGGCGCGGGTTCCTTCCGCGGGACAGCATCGAGCCGTTCACGGTGAACAATCCGAAGCAGGGCGACGTGGTGCTCTATACGGATCGCGCGATCTGCCGCCCCCGCTAGGGCTGGCTTCGCTCAGATGGGGTGCGGAACCTCGGGCTTCAGCTTGAGGGGCCGCGCCAGTTTCTTCGAGAGGCGGCCCGCCGCCTCGACGGCCGCACCCTCCGCACTTGCGGACGCGACGATGGCCAGAGCCTCGTCCTGCGTGAGTGTCAGCACCGCGTAGACACGCAAGGCTTCACGGCGCTGCTTCACGGCGACGAGAAAGACGTGGCTCTTGGCGCGCTTGCCCTTGTTGTCGGGCGCGGACTTGTGGTCGGGCGTGGACTCGGGGGCGGGACGACGACGGCTCAAGGACGGACCGGTATCCGCAGGAATCCGATGGCCGCAACGGCGCGGTCCGCCTCAGCTCCGTCGCTCACGATTCCGTCCTCCCTCCGTCGTTTCACGGTCCCGACGACGTGCCGGCCC
The DNA here is from genome assembly GCF_056680125.1 of Methylobacterium sp. BI1. Taxonomy (NCBI): domain Bacteria; kingdom Pseudomonadati; phylum Pseudomonadota; class Alphaproteobacteria; order Hyphomicrobiales; family Methylobacteriaceae; genus Methylobacterium; species Methylobacterium sp. BI1. Next base: position 1,898,473 of record NZ_CM155267.1, read on the forward strand.
GGGGAAGGGCGATGCGCATTCGTGTCGACGAAGGCCCGAAGCGCGGCTCGGGAGCCGACGGCTAAGAACACGTTCCGCGGGCTCCGGCCTGCAATCGTTTCCCATCCCATGACACCATTTTGGTCATGCCGTGACAGTTGCCGATCATCATGCATGCCTACTGGGATTCTGGAAGGTCTTCGACCGTGATCACCCCGGGATGATTCCGAAGTTTCCGGGCGATGTCTTCCACGGAGCGGCGCGATAGCCGGACGAAAGTGATCAGCGTCTCGTCGACCTCAGGGGCGGACCCGCGTCGGGTCACGAACTGACGGATACGCGAGGGGCGCACGCCGGACACGGCCTGCACCGCCTCCATGGAGATGCAGCCGGCCTCGGCCACCACGCGGAGGGGCCGGATGTGCATCTGGTCGTGGTAGCGCTCCTGCAGGGGCTTCATCCCGGCGAGGATCACCAGCAGGATCACCGTGGTGGCGATGCCGGCCACGTAGAGGCCGCCGCCCACCGCCAGGCCCACCGCGGCAACCGCCCAGAGGCTCGCGGCGGTGGTGAGCCCCTTCACCACCTCGCCGCGCAGGAGGATCGTTCCCGCCCCGAGGAAGCCGATGCCGGAGACGACCTGGGCGGCCATGCGCGAAGGATCGAGGGTGACGTTCCGCGTCCCGAGCACGTCGGCGAAGCCGAAGGCCGAGACGATCATGATCAGGCAGGCGCCGACGCCGACCAGCATGTGCGTCCGCATGCCGGCGGCCCAGAGCAGGCGCTCGCGCTCGACGCCGATCAGCCCGCTCAGGATCGCGGCCAGGAGCAGGCGCCAGACGATCTCGACATTGCCCAGCATCTTCGTGTCACCTCCGATACAAGTGTCACGCGCCGGCCCAGCCGGCCTTCAGCCGACCAGGGCGGTCACCGCGTAGCAGGCCGCCGCGATCAGGGCGGCGGCCGGCAGCGTCAGAACCCAGGCGACCACGATGTTGCTGGCGACGCCCCAGCGAACCGCCGAGGTCCGCCGCGCCGCTCCGACGCCGATGATCGCGCCCGTGATGGTGTGGGTGGTCGAGACCGGCACACCGAGCCAGGTCGCGGCGAACAGGGTGATCGCGCCGCCCGTCTCGGCGCAGAATCCCTGCATCGGGTTCAGGCGCGTGATCTTCGAGCCCATCGTGTGCACGATGCGCCAGCCGCCGAGCAGCGTGCCCAGCGCCATGGCGGACTGGCACGAGATCACCACCCAGAGGGGGACGTGGAAGGCGCCGCCCAGGTGGCCCTGCGAGTAGAGCAGCACCGCGATGATCCCCATGGTCTTCTGCGCGTCGTTGCCGCCATGGCCCAGGGAGTAGAGGGAGGCCGAGACGAACTGGAGGGCGCGGAAGCGCCGGTCGACCGCGAAGGGCGTCGCGCGCACGCAGAGCCAGGACACCAGCAGGACCAGGAGGAGCGCGAGCAGGAAGCCGAGGAGCGGCGACAGGACGATGGCGGCGGCGGTCTTCGTCAGCCCGCTCCAGACCACCGCGCTGAACCCCGCCTTGGCGACACCCGCGCCGATGAGGCCGCCCACGAGGGCATGCGAGCTGCTGGACGGGATTCCGAAGATCCAGGTGACGATGTTCCAGGTGATGGCGCCCATCAGCGCGCTGAAGATCACCCGGGGATCGATGATCCCCGCATCGACGATGCCGGTGCCGAGGGTCTGGGCCACGTGCAGGCCGAAGAACAGGAAGGCGATGAAGTTGAAGAACGCCGCCCAGAGCACCGCGTATTGCGGCCGCAGCACCCGCGTCGACACGATGGTGGCAATGGAGTTGGCCGCGTCGTGCAGCCCGTTGAGGAAATCGAAGAACAGCGCGACGGCGATCAGGCCGGCGAGGGCGGGCAGGGCGAGCGCGGTGGCCTCGGTCATCGGGTCGCCTACACGTTCTCGATCACGATGCCGCTGATCTCGTTGGCGACGTCCTCGAAGCGATCGACCACGTCCTCGAGGTGGCCGTAGATCTCCGCGCCGATGAGGTAGGCCATCGTGTCGCCGTCGCCGCCATCCTTGCGGTGGGCCTGATAGAGCGCCTTGAGTCCGCGCTCCTGCATCTCGTCCGAGCGCCCCTCCACCCGGGTGATCTGCTCGGTCAGGGTGTTGATGCGCCCGGCATGGGTTCCGACGGCCGTGAGCAGGGGAATCGCCTCGGCGGTGAGCCGGGCCGCCTCGATCACGGTGCCGCCCATCTCCTGCATCAGCGGCTGGAAGCTGCGAACCTCGTAGAGGGCGATCGTCTTCACCGTCTTGTTCATCTGGTCGATGGCGTCGTCCATCGACTGGATCAGGTCCTTGATGTCGCCCCGGTCGAAGGGCGTGATGAAGCTCCGGCGCACCGCGAGCAGGACCTCGGCGGTGATCGCGTCCGCCTCCTGCTCGTGCTCCACCACCTTCTGGCAGTAGCGCGGAACGGCATCGCCGCCCTGGAGCACGCCCTGCAGCGCCTCGGCGCCGGCCACGAGGGTGCGCGAGTGCCGCTCGAAGAGGTCGAAGAACCGGTCCTCCCGCGGCATCAACGCCTTGAACCAACCCAGCATCCCCGACTCCGGACCCACCCTGCTTGATTAGCCAACTAGGGGTTTTGCGCGCGGGTGACCAGGGCCTGTGCGGGCTTTGCCTTGGACCGCGTCCGCTGCGATCAGCGGCCGATGACGCTGCGGATGGTGAAGCTCGACTGGATGCGAGCGACACCGGGCAGCTTCGACAGCACCGAGCGGTGCAACTGCTCGTATTCCGCCATGTCGGCGACGCGGATCCTCAGGAGATAATCGGAATCCCCGGTCATCAGGTAGCAATCCTGGATGTCGGGGCAGCGCCGCACGGCCGCCTCGAACCGGTTGAGGCAATCCTCGGTCTGCCGCTCCAGGGCGATCCGCGTCATCACCACGAGGCCGGCGGAGCCGGGCCCGTCGAGAAGCACGGTGTAGCCTTGGATCGTCCCGTCCCGCTCCAGCATCCGCAGACGCCGCAGGCAGGCGGAGGCCGAGAGGCCGACGCGCTGCGCCAGGGCGGCGTTCGGAATCCGCGCATTCTCGCGGAGAACCCGGAGGATCGCGCGATCGATGTCGTCGGGTGGCATCACCATCCTCCACCGGCCTGTGCGATGATCGTGCATCGTATCGCAGGATCATGCGTCGAGTATCGGTTCCTTCGCCGATCCTGCAACATCTTGGCTGCACCGCTCGCAGGATCGGGTGTCTCTACCGGGACGAGGCCGGTGCGATCGGGGGCGTGCGCAGCATGGCCCAGCCGATGCTTGGGATGTCCGGCCTCGGGGGAGACGTTCGATGCGGGTCCTGGTTCTCGGAAGCGGTGTGGTCGGCGTCAGCACGGCCTATTATCTCGCGAAGGCCGGGCACGACGTCACCGTGATCGACCGGCAGCCCGCCGCCGGCATGGAGACGAGCTTCGCCAATGCGGGCCAGGTCTCGCCGGGCTACTCGGCCCCCTGGGCGGCCCCCGGCATTCCGATCAAGGCGATGAAGTGGCTGATGATGCGCCACCGGCCGCTGGTGCTGTGGCCGACCGTCGAGCCGCGCTTCTACGGCTGGCTCGCGCGCATGCTCGCGAACTGCACCGAGGACGCGTATGTCCGCAACAAGGGCCGCATGGTTCGTCTTGCCGAATACAGCCGGGACGCGCTGCGCGACCTGCGCGCCGAGACCGGCATCGCCTACGACCACCGGACCCGGGGCACCCTCCAGCTCTTCCGCACGCAGAAGCAGCTCGACCATGTCGGCGACGATACGCGCGTCCTCGATACCTACGGGGTCGCCTACGCGGTGCTGGACCCGGCCGGATGCATCGCGGCCGAGCCGGCCCTGGCCGGTGTCCGCGACAGAATCGTCGGGGGCCTCCGCCTGACCGGCGACGAGACCGGCGATGCGCACCTGTTCACGCAACGTCTGGCGGACCTGTGCGAGTTGAGGGGCGTCCGTTTCCGCTACGGGACGCAGATCGACGGCCTCGAGACCGCAGGCGACGCGGTGACGGGGGTGGTCTGCGGCTCGGAAACCCTGCGGGCCGATGCCTACGTCGCGGCCATGGGCTCCTTCACGCCACGCCTTCTCCGACCCCTGGGGCTCCGACTGCCGATCTACCCGGTGAAGGGCTACTCGCTGACCCTTCCGGTGACCGATCCCGAGCAGGCGCCGGTCTCCACCGTCATGGACGAGACCTTCAAGGTCGCGCTCACGCGCTTGGGCGACCGGATCCGCGTGGGCGGCACGGCCGAGCTCGCGGGCTTCAGCGATGTCCTCCGGGCCCCGCGCCGGGCGACCCTGGAGCGCTGCGTCCGCGACCTGTTCCCGAACGGCGGCGACATCGCGGCCGCTACGTTCTGGACCGGCCTGCGCCCGATGACGCCGGACGGCACGCCCATCGTCGGCGCCACGCGCTACGGCAACCTCTACACCAACACCGGGCACGGCACCCTGGGCTGGACGATGGCCTGCGGCTCCGGGCGGATGCTGGCCGACCTGATGTCCGGCCGCGCGCCCGACATCGACCATTCCGACCTGGCGCTGGCCCGCTACGCCGCCTGACGCCGTCAGGCGGTGAACCCCTCCAGGATGAGCATCACCAGGGGGATGGCGAGTCCGGCCAGGACCGTCTGCAGGGCGAGGATGCCGGCCATCAGGGGCGCATCGCCCCCGAGCTGCCGGGCCATGATGTAGGACGACGACGCCGTCGGCAGCGACTGGAACAGCAGGGCGGTGGCGGCGGCCGGCCCGTGCAGGCCGGCGGCGAGGCAGGCCAGGATCGTCACCGTGGGCATCAGCACGAACTTGGCGACCGAGGCGATGACGACCGGACGCAGCCAGGTCCGGACCGTGCGGGGATCGAGGGCGGCGCCGACGCAGAGGAGACCGAGCGGCAGGGAAGCCTGCCCCAGGGCTTTCAGGGTCGGTTCCAGGCCGGGTGGCAATCCGAGCCCTGTCGCCTGCAGGGCGATCCCGATGGCGCAGGCGACCACCAGGGGATTGAGGAGCAGTTGCCGGAGGATCGCCCGCGGCGCCAGCCGGCCGCCCGAACCGAAACGCGCGAATACCAGGACGCACAGGATGTTGACCGTGGGCACGATGGCCGCGTTGGCGACCGCCGCCAGGGCGATTCCCTGCAGGCCGAACAGCCCCGCCGCCGCCGAGACCCCGACGTAGTTGTTGAAGCGCACCCCGCCCTGAAACACCGAGGTGAAGGCGGCTCCGTCGAGGCCGAGCCGCGGCCGCAGCGCGAGCAAGACGAGCGCCACCGCGAGCGTCGACGCCACCAGGACGCCGGCCAGGGCGAGGACGGGCACGCCGTCGAGGCGCGCGGTGGCCAGCCCATGGATGAACAGCGCCGGCAGCAGCACGTAGTAGCCGAGGCGCTCCGCCTGGGCCCAGAACGAGTCGGCCACGAAGCCGTTACGGCGCAGCAGCACGCCGAGGGCGATCAGCAGCGCGATCGGCACCAGGGCGAGGATGACCGTCGCCGTCACGCGGCGGACCGGCGGACGTTGAGACCGGCGGGGATCGATCGGGGCATCGTAAGCAACTCGGGTGAGGCGACGGCGTGCTGTCGGGGTGACGGGGTGGCGGATGCGGTCCCGGCCACGCGCGTATCCGGACGCGCGGCGCATTTCCATCCCCAGGCATTGCGGGCGGGCGCCCCTGCACACGCGTAGCCATGGCCCCCGTTTTGCATCATTTTGATGCATCATCCCGGAAGGAATCGCCGGGGCTGCGGAATTCTTGATGGCACCCGAACAGCCCGCGCCGGCCGGCCTCGACGAGACCTATCGCCGGATCACCTGGCGGCTGCTGCCGTTCCTGATGTTACTCTGGATCCTCTCCTGGATCGACCGGGTGAACATCGGCTTCGCCAAGCTGCAGATGCTCGCCGACCTCAAGTTCAGCGAGACCGTCTACGGCATCGGCGCGGGGATCTTCTTCATCGGCTACTTCCTCTGCGAGGTCCCGAGCAACCTCCTCCTCGAACATATCGGCGCCCGCAAGACCATCGCGCGCATCACCCTGCTGTGGGGTCTCTGCTGCGTGGCGATGATGTTCGTCACCACCCCCGGACTGTTCTACGTCCTGCGTTTCCTCCTGGGGGTGTTCGAGGCCGGGTTCTATCCGGGCGTGATCCTGTTCCTCACCTACTGGTACCCCACCGAGCGGCGCGCCAAGGTCTTCGGGCTGTTCATGTCGGCCTCGGCCATCGCGGGGGTGATCGGCGGACCTCTGGCCGGCACGATCATGACCGGGCTCGACGGGGTGAACGGCTGGTCCGGCTGGCAGTGGGTCTTCCTCCTGGAAGGCATCCCGTCGATCCTCGCCGGCATCGTCACGCTGTTCTACCTGACCGACCGGCCGGAGAAGGCCGGGTGGCTGACCCCGGAGCAGCGCGCCCTGGTCGCGGCGGACCTCGCGCGCGACGCGGCGGCGCTCGGCCCGCGCGAGCATCGAATCCTGGCGTCGTTGCGCGATGTCCGGGTCTGGCAGTGCATCGCGATCTTCTTCTGCATCATCACCGCCAACTCGGCCCTGACCTTCTTCGGGCCGAGCGTGCTGCGCGAGGCGGGCTACACCGACCCGCTCACCATCGGCTGGATCATGTCCGGCGCCTATCTCTGCGGTGCAGCCGGGATGATCCTGAACGGCCGGCACTCCGACCGCTCGGGCGAAGCCCGCCTCCATTGCGGCATCCCGGCCCTGGTCGGCGCCGTGGCGATCGCGCTGCTCGGGTGGCTCGTCCCGATCAGCCCGGCGCTGTCGATCCTCGCCCTCACGGTGGCGATCGTCGGCACCATGAGCGCCATCCCGGTCTTCTGGCAGATCCCCGGCCGGTTCCTCGCGGGCTCGGCCGCGGCGGCCGGCATCGCGCTGATCAACTCCGTGGCGAACCTCGCCGGGTTCGGCGCGCCGGCGGTGATGGGCGCCCTGCGCGAGCAGACCGGCTCCGCCGCCACCGGCCTCTGGATCGTCGCCGGTTTCGAGGTGGCGACCCTCCTCCTCATCCTTCTCTTCATCCCGCCTGCGCCGCCCGCCCTGGTCCGCCGGGCCGCGGCGCGCGCGGCGCACGAACCTGCCTGACCCGGAGCAACGGACGCCATGGATCCAACGGCCCTCACGCGTCGCAGCCTCGTCGGCGCCGGCCTCGGTGCCGTCGCGGCCACCGGCTCCCTGGCGCAAACCCCTCCGGCCCCGCCGAGCGCCCTCGCGACCGCGCCGAACTCCCAGGCCGGCCTCGGCCCGCGCCTGACGCTGCACGCCATCGACAACTTTCACGGCACGCCCGGCGCCGGCATGGTCTGCGACCTGGCGATCCGGGAGGGCGACGCCTACCGGACGCTCAAGACCGTCACCACCGCCGCCAACGGCCGTCCGGCCGAACCGCTCCTGGTCGACGAAGCCCTGAAGGTCGGCCAGTACGAGCTGCTGATGCATTTCGAGGCGTATTTCGCCAAGGCCGGCGTGACGCTGCCGCAACCGAATTTTCTCAGCCTCGTGCCGATCCGCTTCGTGATCCGCGATGCCGGACAGCGCTACCACCTGCCGGTTCTGTTCACCCCCTGGGGCTACTCCTACTATCGCGGCAGCTGACGCGCGCCCGGCACCCCTTCAGCGACAGTCCCTTACGGAGCCCGATCGACCATGGCCGGCATCACCACACACGTCCTCGACGCGGATCGCGGGCGCCCGGCACCGGGGGTGCGCATCGACTTCTCCGTCATGGACGGCGGCGCCTGGCGCCTCGTGAAGAGCGTCGTGACCAATGCCGACGGGCGCACCGACGCGCCGATCCTGCCCGCCGCAGAGGCCAAGGTCGGCCAGTACCAGCTGGAATTCCACATCGACGCCTACCTGAAGGCCAAGCCCGGCGTGACCGAGGCCGACATCTTCGTCGACAATCCGGTGGTGCGCTTCGCGGTCTTCGATGCTGCACAGCACTACCACGTGCCGATGCTGTGCGCGCCCGGCACCTGCGCCACCTATCGGGGCAGCTGACCGCGATGCTCGATTCCGGAAAGCTCGACCTTGCCGCCATCAACCGGCTCGACGCCGCCGGCTTCGTCATCCGGTTCGGAGGGGTGTTCGAGCATGCGGCCTGGGTCGCCGAGCGCGCCCACGCGCACGGTCCCTTCGCCAGCGTCGGCGACCTGCACGCGGCGATGATGCGCGCCGTCCGCGCCGCGCCGGCCGAGACCCGCATCGCCTTCCTCAACGGCCACCCGGAGCTCGCCGGGCCCGAGGCGCGGGCCCGCAGCATGACGGCGGATTCGGCGAGCGAGCAGGGGAGCGCCGGGCTCGACCACATGCCCGCCGCCGACGCGAAGGCCTTCGACCGCCTCAACGCGGCCTATCGCCGGCGCTTCGGCTTTCCCTTCATCATCGCGGTCCGCGGCCGGGCACGGGCCGAGATCCTGGGGATCTTCCAGGAGCGCCTGCAGCGCACCCCCGCCGAGGAGGAGCAGGCCGCCCTCGACGAGATCGCGCTGATCACCCGGATGCGGCTCGACCGCCTCGTCGCCGCATCCGGGTGAAGCGACCTACTTCAGGCGCGCCGCCGCCCAGGCGATGTGGTCGGCCATGAAGGTCGAGATGAAGTAGTACGAGTGGTCGTAGCCCTCGCGCATGTTGAGGGTCAGGGGGATGCCGGCGGTCTTGCAGGCCTCTTCCAGGAGCCAGGGACGCAGACCGTCGTCGAGGAAGCTGTCGGCGGTGCCCTGGTCGACCAGGAACTCGGAGAAGCGGTGGCCGTCCGCGATCAGCGCGGTGGCGTCGTGGGCACGCCAGGCGGCCGGGTCGGTCCCCAGGTACTTCTCGAAGGCGGGCTTCGACCAGCCGGCGGTGGAGGGCTGGGCGATCGGCGCGAAGGCCGAACAGGACTTGAAGCGCTCAGGGAAGGTGAGGGCGATGGTCAGCGCGCCGTGGCCGCCCATCGAGTGGCCGAAGATGCCCTGGCGGGACATGTCGGCCGGAAATTCCTTCGCGATGAGGGCGGGCAGTTCCTCGGTCACGTAGCTCCACATACGGTAGTTCGCGGAATAGGGCGCCTGGGTGGCGTCGAGGTAGAAGCCCGCGCCGGAGCCGAACTGCCAGTTGCCCTCCTCGTCGGGGATGCCGGGGCCGCGCGGGCTGGTGTCGGGCGCCACGATGATGACGCCGTGCTCGGCCGCCGCCTTGCGGTACTCGCCCTTGTCCATGACGTTGGCGTGGATGCAGGTGAGGCCGGAGAGGTACCACAGCACCGGCACGGGGCCGGCCTCGGCCTGCGGCGGCACGAACACCGCGAAGGTCATCGGGCAGCCCGTGGTCTGCGCATCGTGCTTGTAGACGCCCTGCGTGCCGCCATGGGCGCGGGCCTTCGAGATGGTTTCCATGAAGTTGCTCTCCTGATTGGGGCTCAAAGTCCCGTTCCGGGGCTGGGAAAGGATGCGATGTCGGGCCCCTGAAAGAATGGTCGGTCCGCGCCCCTCCCTCGCCCCTCTGCGGGAGAGCGTGGCCCGCGTCAGCGAGCCGGGTGAGGGGAGCACCGGTTCCGGAGAGGTCGCCCCCTCTCCCGCCTGCTCCGCAGGCACCCTCCCCCCGAAGGGGGGAGGGACCGGACACGATCTATCGCGTTTGGATCAGTAGACCACCACCGACCGGATCGACTTGCCCTCGTGCATGAGATCGAAGCCGTGGTTGATGTCCTCGAGCGGCATGGTGTGGGTGATCAGGTCGTCGATGTTGATCTTCCCCTCCATGTACCAGTCGACGATCTTCGGCACGTCGGTGCGGCCGCGGGCGCCGCCGAAGGCCGAGCCCTTCCAGACGCGGCCGGTGACGAGCTGGAACGGACGGGTCGCGATCTCCTTGCCGGCCTCGGCCACGCCGATGACGATCGACTCGCCCCAGCCGCGGTGGCAGCACTCGAGGGCCTGGCGCATCACGTTGACGTTGCCGGTGCAGTCGAAGGAGAAGTCCGCGCCGCCGCCGGTAACGTCGAGGATCGCCTGGACCACGTGATCGTTGCCGACCTCCTTCGGGTTGATGAAGTGGGTCATGCCGAACTTGCGGGCCATCTCCTGCTTGTCCGGATTGATGTCCACGCCGATGATCTTGTCGGCACCGACCATGCGGGCGGCCTGGAGCACGTTGAGGCCGATGCCGCCGAGGCCGAACACCACGACATTGGCGCCGGGCCAGACTTTGGCGGTGTAGATCACCGCACCGATACCGGTGGTGACGCCGCAGCCGATGTAGCAGATCTTGTCGAAGGGGGCGTCTTCCCGGATCTTGGCCAGAGCGATCGCCGGCAGGACCGTGAAGTTCGAGAAGGTCGAGCAGCCCATGTAGTGGAACAGGGTGTTGGACCCGCCCGGGCTGCCGCCGGTGGAGACGCAGGAGAACCGGCTGGTGCCGTCCGGCATCACGCCCTGGCCCTGCGTCGCCCGGATGGCGGTGCAGAGGTTCGTGCGCTGCGACAGGCAGGACTTACAGTTGCGGCATTCCGGGGTGTAGAGCGGGATGACGTGATCGCCGGGCTTCAGCGCGGTGACGCCGGCGCCGACCTCGCGGACGATGCCCGCGCCCTCGTGGCCGAGGATGGCCGGGAACTTGCCCTCGGAATCGAGGCCCGAGAGGGTGTAGGCGTCGGTGTGGCAGATGCCGGTGGCCATCAGCTCGACGAGGACCTCGCCGGGCTTCGGTCCCTCGATGTCGATGGTCTCGATCGTGAGAGGCTTCTTGGCCTCCCACGCGACCGCGGCGCGCGTCTTCATAGCGTTGTCCTTAAGGCTGTGATGATCACGGACGGCGGCGATGGATGCCGGCGCTTCGCCTCGCTGCACCCGGAAGGTGGCAAGCCGAACGGCCCGAAAATCTGGGTGGTGTTTGATGCCTCCGGCGTCGAGATGCAACAGCCGTGCTCCCTCGTTTGCGCCAGGGTTGCGAATTTGGAATGACGGTCGCCGCGGCGCGACAGGATCGGATGGACGATGAAGGACTGGGATGTAGGGCATGCGGCGCTGGTCGCGCCGGCGGTGGCGCGCAATCGTGCGGCGATCCTCGCCGTCCTGCGGGACGTCCTGCCGGAGACCGGCACGGTGCTGGAAATCGCCAGCGGATCGGGCGAACACGCGGCGCATTTCGCCGCCGCCCTGCCGGCGTTGACGTGGCAGCCCAGCGACCCGGAGCCGGCCTATCGCCGCAGCATCGCGGCGCATGCGGAGGCCGCAGGGCTCGCCAACCTTCGGCCGCCCCTGGCGCTCGATGCCGCCGCGGCCACGTGGCCGATCGCCCGGGCCGACGCGATCCTGTGCATCAACATGGTCCACATCGCGCCGTGGTCGGCCACGGAAGGGCTGATGGCGGGCGCCGCCCACACCCTCGCGCCGGGCGGTGTCCTGTTCCTCTACGGCGCCTTTCGCGAGGGCGGCTGCCACACCTCGGACAGCAACGCCGCCTTCGACCAGGACCTGCGTGCGCGGGACCCGCGCTGGGGCGTGCGCGATCTCGAGACCGTCGTGGACACGGCCGCGGCGCGCGGACTGCAGCACGAGGCCCGCATCGGCCTGCCGGCGAACAACCTCGCGCTGGTCTTCCGTCGCACGCCGCCGGCCTCGGCCTGATGCCCGCCGCATCCCGGGCCCATCGCCGACGCGACCGCGTCGCGACGCTGCGCGACAGCCTCGAAGCCCGTCAGATCGAACTCTACCTCGCGGCCGTGGCCGCGGCGGCCGTCACGGCTCTGGCGGTTCCGGGAACGGCGGCGTTGGAACAGGGGATCAACCCGGCCCTGGCGCTGATGCTGTTCGTGACCTTCCTGCAGGTCCCCCTGCGGGATCTGGCACAGGCCTTCACCCGCGGCCGATTCCTGGCGGCGCTGATGGTCGTGAACTTTCTCGCCATCCCGCTGCTGGTCGCCGGGCTCTCGCTCTTCCTTCCGGCCGACCCGATGCTGCGCCTCGGCGTGCTGATGGTGCTGCTCACGCCCTGCATCGACTACGTGGTGACCTTCGCCCATCTCGGGCGCGCCGATGCCAGGGTGCTGCTGGCCTCGACCCCGGCCCTTCTCCTCGCGCAGATGGCGCTGCTGCCGGTCTACCTGACGCTCTTCCTCGGTGCGGACGCCGGACGGTTCGTGCAGGTCGGCCCCTTCCTCCACGCCTTCGGCTGGCTGATCGCGCTGCCCTTGGCCGCGGCCGGCGCCGTTCAGCTCTGGAGCGCAAGGAGCCGCCTCGGGCGACAAGCCGCGACCTGGTTGAGGCTGCTGCCGGTGCCCGCGACCGCCCTCGTCCTCTTCGTCGTGATCGCGGCGGTCGTGCCGCAGCTCGGTCCCAGCCGGGATGCCGCCGCGCGGGCGGTCCCGGTCTACCTCGCCTTCGCCGCCCTGGCCCCGCTGGTCGGCTGGGGGGCCGGGCGCGTCTTCCGGCTCGACGCGCCCACCGGGCGGACCCTGGCCTTCAGCGCCGCGACCCGGAACTCCCTGGTGGTCCTGCCCCTGGCCTTCGCGGTTCCGGGCGGGGTGCCCCTGCTGCCGGCCGTGATCGTCACGCAGACGCTGATCGAACTCATGAGCGAGTTGCTCTACGTCCGGCTGATCCCGCGGCTCGGGCGGCCGTCGATCGGATCGGCGTCCGCGCCCTGAACCCTGCCGGCTCGCCGTCCGGAACGGGGGGTCGGAGGCGGAGCCGCGATCGGCCGTTCGGAACCAGGGTCGAACGCCTTACAGGGCAAGCAAATCGTTCGACACTTGCCGCGAACGCCGTCGCAATACGTTTCACGCCATGCTTTAATCCCAGAAAATCGCTGCGGCGCAGCGTATTGGGGGAGCAATGCCTGGAATGGACGTTCGCGTTTCTGACGCGTCCCTGTCGGACGCACACACGCCCGGGTGGCTGTCCCGCGAAGCGATCGTCGCCAAGCCCGGCTTCAACCGCTGGCTGGTCCCGCCAGCGGCCCTCGCCATCCATCTCTGCATCGGCATGTCCTACGGTCTGTCGGTGTTCTGGCTGCCCCTGTCCAGGGCGCTGAGCGTCGGCCAGCCTGCGCCGGCGGCCTGCCCGGACATGAGCATCGCCACCGCGCTGTTCACCACCACCTGCGACTGGCGCGTCAGCGACCTCGTCATCGTCTTCTCCATCGGCATCGTGATGCTCGGCCTGTCGGCGGCGGTATTCGGCGGCTGGCTGGAGCGGGCCGGCCCGCGCAAGGCCGGTCTCGTGGCCGCCCTGTGCTGGGGCGGCGGGTTCCTGATCGGCGCGCTCGGCGTCTACGTGCATCAGCTCTGGCTGATCTGGCTCGGCATGGGCCTGATCGGCGGGATCGGCCTCGGCCTCGGCTACATCTCACCGGTCTCGACCCTGGTGAAGTGGTTCCCCGACCGCCGGGGCATGGCCACCGGCATGGCCATCATGGGCTTCGGCGGCGGCGCCATGATCGGCTCGCCCCTCGCCACCCTGCTCATCAACACCTTCAAGACCCCCGATTCCGCCGGCGTCTGGCAGACGCTGGCGGTGATGGGCGGGCTCTACATCGTGGCGATGCTCTGCGGCGCCTTCGGCTACCGCGTCCCCCCGGCCGGCTGGCAGCCGGACGGCTGGACCGCGCCGGCGGCCAAGAGCGCGATGATCACCTCGGGCCACGTCCACCTCGACCGGGCCCACAAGACCCCGCAATTCTGGCTGCTCTGGGCGGTGCTGTGCCTCAACGTCTCCGCCGGCATCGGCGTGCTCGCCCTGGCATCACCGATGCTGCAGGAGATCTTCGGCGGCGCCTTGATCGGTCAGCCGGGACTCGGCTTCGGCCAGCTCGACGCCGGCCAGAAGACCCAGATCGCGGCGGTCGCCGCCGGCTTCGTCGGCCTGCTGTCGCTGTTCAACATTGTCGGCCGCTTCTTCTGGGCCTCGATTTCCGACAAGATCGGCCGCAAGGTGACCTACGCCACCTTCTTCGCCCTCGGGTGCCTGCTCTACGCGGGCGCGCCCTGGGCGGCGTCGATCGGCTCCAAGGCGCTGTTCGTGACGTTCTTCTGCGTGATCCTGTCGATGTACGGGGGCGGCTTCGCCACGATCCCGGCCTACCTCGCCGACATCTTCGGGACGCAGTTCGTCGGCGCCATTCACGGGCGCATCCTCACCGCCTGGTCGACCGCCGGCGTGGTCGGCCCCTTCGTGGTGACGGCGATCCGGCAGGCGCAGGTCGATGCCGGCATCCAGGGGGCCGCGCTCTACACCCGGACGATGTACATCCTGGCGGCCTTCCTCGCCGCCGGGTTCGTGGCCAACCTCCTGGTCCGCCCGCTGGCGGCGCGCTGGTTCATGAGCGATGCCGAACTCGCCGCCAGCGCGAAGGGCGGGAACGCCACGGCGTTGGGCCGGACCAGCGATTACGGCATCGGCCGGGGCGGGGTGACGCCGCTCGCGATCCTCGCCTGGGTGGCCGTGGGCGTGCCGATCGCCTGGGGAATCTGGAGCACCGTCTCGAAGGCGATGATCCTGTTCGGGTGAGGGCCGCCGTACCCTCCCGATAAGACCCCGCAGGTCCCGACCGGGCGACCGGTCAGGAGATCAGGCGATCAGCCGGAGCCCGGGACGTTCCGGCTCCGGCGCCGGCCAGGTCCGGATCGCCTGAACCGCGCCGGCCAGGGGGGCGGGCCGCCCGAAGTGATATCCCTGCCCGAAGGCGCAGCCCATGCCGGCGAGAAGGTCTGCCTCGGCCGCCTGCTCGATGCCCTCGGCCACGACGGACACGGCCAGATCGTCGGCGAGCCGCAGGATCGTCTGCACGATGCCCCGGCTGGTCTGGTCGGCCAGGAGGGTCCGCACGAAGGCGCGGTCGATCTTCAGGGTCGTCACCGGCAGGGTGCTGAGATAGCTCAGCGAGGAATAGCCCGTTCCGAAATCGTCGATCGCGATCCCGAGGCCCGCGTTCCGGCACTGCGTGAGCGCGGCGGCGGCGCGCTCCGGATCGTCCATCAGCATGCTCTCCGTGACCTCGATCTTGAGGCTGGAAGGCGCGATCCGGGTCCGCGCCAAAAAGTCGGCGATCATCTCGGGGAAGGAGGCGCCGGCGAGGTCGCGTCCCGAGACGTTGACGGTCATGAAGAGCGGGCCATCGAGCGCGCCGGGATTGTTCTGGGCGGCGAGCAGGAGTTCGGGGAAGACCCGCCCGACCTCCTCGAAGGCATAGGCGGTCAGGTCGACGATCAGACCGGACGCTTCGGCCGCGGGGATGAACTCGATGGGCGGCACCAGGCCCCGGGTCGGGTGGCGCCAGCGCATCAGGGCCTCGAACCCGGCCAGCCGCCGGGACGCGAGCCGCACGATGGGCTGGAAGAACAGCTCGAACTCGCCATTGCGCAGGCCGGCGCGGATCTCGCGCTCCAGCGACAGGGCGCCGAGGGCGGCCGCGAAGGTCTCGGACGGGGGCGTATCGGCGCCGAGGACGGGTGGCGGCGCCGTTCCCTTCATCTGCTCGAGGATGGCCACCGTCTGGCGGTACCGCGCCAGCACCACGCCCAGGCACATGCGCAGGATCGGATCGGTCTGCGCGATGCGGTGGGAGAGCTGTTCCTCCGTGATGACGACGAGTTCACTGTCCTCCAGGGCCCGCACGGCGGCGGAGCGCGGCTGGTGATCGAGGATCGCCATCTCCCCGACGATCTCGCCGGGGCCGCGATGCGCCAGGATGAGGTCCCCCTCCTGACGCTCGAGGACGATCTCCAACCGGCCGCTCACGATCAGGTAGGCGGCATCGCCCACGTCGCCCGCCGAGAACAGGCGTGCACCGGCCGGCAGGTGATGATGGTCCAGGGTCGTCGCTTGGGAACTCGGCACGGAAGGTTCCAGGCTGGGCACAGTGATGGCCCGGAGCGAACCGTGCCGGTACCCGGTTAAGGGCTGGCGAACGGCCACCGCTTTCTTTCGTGCGTGACCTGCTATCCTTAACGAGATCTCAGCACGCCGGCGCGAGACTGATCCGCACAGACGCCCCGCGCGGAGCCCACCTTCGATGTTCCTGTCACGACGTCTGGTCCCGGTGGGCGTGGGCCTTGCCCTGGCGCTGGCCCTCCTGGCCTTGCGGATCGCCGTTCCGGAACCGTTCGAGCGCCTGCGGCAGGCGACCTTCGACAGCTTCCAGCGACTCAGTCCCCGGATGACCGACGCCGCCGCGGTTCGCGTCGTCGACATCGACGAGGAGAGCCTGAAGCGGCACGGCCAGTGGCCCTGGCCGCGCCACGTGGTGGCGGACCTCGTCGCGGCGTTGCAGGACCTCGACGCCGGCGTCATCGCCCTCGACATGGTCTTCGCCGAGCCCGACCGAACCTCGCCGGCACTCCTTGTACCCGATTGGACGAAGCGCTTCGGCTTCCGAGCGGCGGAGCCGGCACTGGCCCTGCCGGACCACGATGCCACCCTGGCGGCGGTGTTCGCACGGGGCCGCGTGGTCGCCGGCTTCGCGCTGACGCCGGAGGCGCAGGGCGCCTCGGTTACGCGCAGCGCCGGCTTCGCCACCATCGACGGCGATCCCCGGGACACCGTTCCGGGGTTCGGGGGCGCCGTCCTCAACCTGCCGGTGCTGGATGCCGCCGCCGCCGGTCACGGCAACTTCGCCATCGCGGCCGGCAGCGACGAGATCATCCGGCGCCTGCCGCTCCTCGCCACGATCGGCGGCCGCCTGGTCCCGTCGCTCGCCCTCGACGCCCTGCGGGTGCTGCAGGATGAGGAGAGCTTCAAGGTGCGGGCGGAGCGCGACGGGGCGACCCTGGCCGGCTACACGATCCGCGTCGGCGCGGTCGACCTCTCCGTCGACCGCGCCGGCGCCCTGGCTCTTCACTTCCCGCAGGCTCGCTCGACCCCGACGATCGCCGCGTGGCGCCTGCTCGATCCGGAACAGCGCGCCGGACTGCGCGCGGAGATCCAGGGCCGTGCGATCTTCGTCGGCACCAGCGCGGTCGGGTTGTCCGACCTGCGCCCGACGCCGCTGACCCCGTTCGAGCCCGGCGTGAACCTGCACGCGATGGCCCTCGACCAGGTGATCGGCGGGCAGGCCCTCGAGCGCCCGGCCTGGGCCCTCGGTGCCGAGATCGTGGCGGCGCTGGGGCTCGGCCTCGCCGCCGCCCTGGCCTGCGGCTTCGGGCGGCTGCGCAGCGCCGGGCTCGGTATGGCCTTCCTGGCGCCCGTGCCGACCTTCGCCGCCCTCGCGCTGTTCGCCCGGGGCGGCCTGCTCCTGGACCCGACGCTGCCGACCTTCGGCCTCCTCGTCGCCCATGCGGGGGGAAGCCTCGCCCGCTACGCCGGCTCGGAGCGCTCCGCCCAGCGCCTGCGGGCCGCGTTCACGCACTACCTCTCGCCGGACCTCGTGGCGGTGCTGGCCAGCGATCCCGGCCGGCTGAAACTCGGCGGCGAGAGCCGCGAGATGACGTTCCTGTTCACCGACCTCGAGGGCTTCACGGCGATGACCGAGGTCTCCGGTGCCGAGGCCCTGGTCAACCTGCTCAACGCCTATCTCGACGGCATGTGCTCCATCGCGATGGCCCATGGCGGCACCGTCGACAAGATCGTCGGCGACGCCGTGCACGTCATGTTCAACGCGCCCCTCGACCAGCCCGACCACGCCGAGCGGGCGGTGACCTGCGCGCTGGCCCTCGACGCCTTCGCGGAGGCGTTCCGCCAGCGCCAGCGGGCCACGGGCATTCCGTTCGGCGCCACCCGCATCGGCATCAACACGGGCCGCGCCGTGGTCGGCAATTTCGGCGGGACCCGGCGCTTCGACTACACGGCGCACGGCGACGCGATCAACACGGCGGCGCGGCTCGAATCCGCCAACAAGGCGCTCGGCACCCGCATCTGCATCGCCCGCACCACCTGCGACCAGGTTTCCGGTGTGAGCTTCCGCCCGATCGGGACGCTGATGCTGAAGGGCAAATCCGTGGGCGTCGACGTCTTCGAGCCGACGGGACCTGCGAGCGACGCGCTGGACGCCTATCGCGAGGCCTTCGGACGGATGGTCTCGGGGGATGCCGGCGCGGCCGAGGCGCTGCTGCGCCTGCACGCGGCGAACCCCGACGACCCGATCCTGGCGCTGCATGCCCGTCGCATCCGGGCGGGCGAGCGCTCCGTCAGCATGGCGGCCTGAGGCGGGGGCGCCGGGGGGTTCTCACGGAAGGACGAGCAGCACCACCAGGGCGATGTTCGTGAGCTGGTGCAGGAACTGGTCGAAGCCCATCAGCCACCAGAAACGCGGGTCGGTCATCGGCCAGCGGGTGCGATGGGCGACCAGGGTCTTGGCCCGGTCGATCAGTCCATGGACCGCGAAGTCGAGGAGCGCGAGCCACCACAGGGCGGGCCTGTAGAGCAGGGCGATCGCCAGGGTGCCGAGGGCATGCGTGACGGCATGGACGGCGAGCGGCGCCGCCCAGCCCGTGACCCGCTCCTTGCCGCGGGCCATCCAATCCGTCTGGACGACGAAGTCGATCAGGTAGTGCTTGGCGGCCATCGCGACCATGAGAACCGCCAGGGTCGACAGGGGGACGGGCGTGTCGAGGGCCTGCACCAGGGGGGTCTCCAGTCAATCGGGCGGCACGGCACCGCGAGACCGCCCGGGCGTCGCGGGTGCGCCCGGGTTCGGCTCGCCGGACGCTATCGGAACGGCGCGCCGAAGCCCACCGGTCCGATCTCGGGCGCCGTGCGGATCAGCGTCCCAGCGTGGGGACGAAACGCGCCTGGTCGTTGATCGTGACCGTCGCCACCGCCCGCTGGGTGCGGTCCTCCGGCCAGGGGGCCGCCTTCTCCGGGGCACGGCCCTTGTAGACCATCGTGCCCTGGCCCTTGCGCATCAGGACACTGCCGCGCTTGGTCTTCAGCACCACCTCGCCGTCGAGCACGAGCACGCCGTAGCCGCCGTCGATGGCACCGCCCCAGACCGTCGTCCCGCGCACCCCGAGCGTGCCGACCGCGGTCCTGATCGCGACGTTGCCGCCGGTCGGTCCCTCGATCTTGCCGCCGACGAAGAGGAAGGCGCCCCGCGCAACCGAAAGGGCGAGCTTCCCGCCCTGGGCGCCCGGCTTGTAGACGAACTCGTCCACGGTCATCTTGCCGCTCTCGCCGAGGGTCAGGACGGTGTCGTCGGCGAGCTTGGCCTCAAGGCGGGACTCGACCCCGGTGCGGATCATGTCCTTGAAGTAGACCGGTCCCTGCGGAGCCATGTCGCGGGCCTGACCGGACTGGGAGGCGACGGCCTGGCGATCGACCTTGGTGACCACGCCGACCTCCTGGGGCGCGGCGACGGCCGGCGCGACGCCGACGAGGAACAGGGCAGCGAAGGCACCGACGGATTTGCAGGTCACGGTCATCGTCCACGTGGCAGGAGCGGGAAAGCAGGCACGTGGACGGGGACGGGGACGTCCGCTCGGGTCGATCGACGGCAAGGCACCGGTACACGTCCCAGGGTTCTACGCCTGCGCCGTTAAGGCATCGCTAAATAGCCTCAGCCCGTCGAACCGAAGCTGGAACTCTTCTTGGTAAATCTCGTCTTGACCGGCGAAGACGTGAGAAACACGGTACAGTTGCCGGGCTATTCGAGCAGTTGCAGGAGAACTCAGCTGTCGCTAGGTCCCACCCGTCGCGCCGGCCGACCCGGCCCGGGCGGGCCCAGCCGGCACCCGTCAGTCGGACGGCAACCCGTCATTCGGACGGCACCTGCGCGACGCGGATGTTGTTGGTGGTGCCGGCCACCGCGAAGGGGATGCCGGCGGTGATCACGACGCGGGCGTGGGGCAACGCGAAGCCTTCCTCCACCGCGTGAGCCAGGGCGTTCTCCACCATCGCCTCGTAGGAATCGACCTCGTCGGCGCGCAGGCTGTGCGCCCCCCAGAGCAGGCACAGCCGGCGCGAGGTCGCGAGATCCGGCGTCAGGGCCAGGATGGGCACCTGCGGCCGGCGTCGCGCGATCCGGGCTGCGGTGGTGCCGCTCAAGGTGTAGGCCACGATGGCGGCCGCCCCGACCGCGTCGGCCAGGGTCGCGGTGGCACTGGCGACGGCGTGGGGCGGCGTCTCCTCCTCGCCCGGATCGGTGGCGGTGATCAGCGAGCGGTAGAGCTTGTGCGTTTCGGTCCGGTGGATGATGCGCGCCATCATCGCCACGGTCTCGACCGGGTACTGCCCGGTGGCGGATTCGGCCGAGAGCATCACCGCGTCCGCCCCGTCGTAGATGGCGGTGGCGACGTCGGAGGCCTCGGCCCGGGTCGGCGTCGGGGCCGAGACCATGGAGTCGAGCATCTGGGTGGCGACGATCACCGGCTTGACTGCCAGCCGGCAGGCCCGGATCAGCTCCTTCTGGCGTCCGGGGACGTCCTCGTGCGGAATCTCGACCCCGAGGTCGCCCCGCGCCACCATGACGGCATCCGAGAGGCGGATGAGGTCGTCGATGCGCTCCAGGGCCTGGGGCTTCTCGACCTTGGTCATCACCCCGGCGCGGTCGCCGATGAGGGCCCGGGCCTCGATGAGGTCCGCGGGCTTCTGGACGAAGGAGAGCGCGACCCAGTCCACCCCGAGTTCCAGCCCGAAGGCGAGGTCGGCCCGGTCCTTGGCGGTGAGCGGGGAGAGGTCGAGCAGGGTGCCGGGCAGGTTGACGCCCTTGCGGTTCGAGAGCGTCCCGCCTGTGACGACCTCGGCGGTGAGGCTGTCGCCGGTCAGGCCGGTGACTCGCACGCGCACCCGTCCGTCGTCGATGAGCAAATCCTGGCCCGGAGCCACCGCCAGGAAGATCTCCCGGTGGGGCAGGGGGATGGCGTGCCGGTCGCCCTCGGCGCCCTCGAGAACGAAGCGCAGCGTCTCGCCGGGAACGACTTCGAGGCGCCCGCCCGCCAGGGTGCCGAGGCGGATCTTGGGTCCCTGCAGGTCCTGCAGGATGCCGATCGGCCGCCCGGTCTCCCGCTCCAGGTTGCGGATCGCCGCGTAGACCCGGGCGTGGTCGTCCTGCGTGCCGTGGCTGAAGTTGAGGCGGAACGTGTCGACCCCGGCGACGAACAGCCGGTGCAGCATGTCCGGCGACGACGAGGCGGGGCCGACGGTCGCGACGATCTTGGCATGGCGGTCTCGGCGCATGAGTCCCACGGCCGCGCACGGCCGCCTCCCTGGTGTGAAGGCAGAGGATCACGGCGGGATGCACCGTCCGCACGGCCATCCCGACGGGTGAAGCAAGCGGCGACGATGGCGGCCGGCCGGAACGTCCGGTGACCATCGGGGAACGGCGAAACCCTATCCCAGGCCAACGGCAGGGTAAACGCCGGGCGACCGCCCCCCGGCACGTGCGCGCGGATCGGGGCCGGACTCGGATCCGGTGCGAGGGGGAGGGCGCGACCGTGACGCTGCCGGGCGGCGGCTCCCGGTGCATCCGCCGCGACGATCCAATCGTCCCGGCGTTCCAGGTCGCGCAAGATTGGTTTTACGACGCCGACATCACAACCTGAGGTTCGGATGTCTTTATCTCTCTTGCGCTCAATTCTGGACTTTCTTCGCTCTCATCAAGTGTTGTAGAAGGATCTTATCATTTGATGTTTTTTCACCGAGAGATCCGCCCCGACGATGGATGTCGACAGCCTGCAGTTCTCGTCGACGCATTTTCTGCATCTCCTCGAGAGCCAGGGCATCAGCGGCACCTGGGGATGGCGCTTCGACACCGATCAGCATGTCTGGTCCGCCGGCCTGTTCCGCATTCTCGGGCTCGACCCCCAGACGACCCGGCCGAGCTACGACCTGTTGATCGGGCGCGTCCATCCGGAGGACCGGGAGCGGATGGCGACCGGCGCCGGCCTCATGCGGGACATGGTGCAGGGGAAGCAGACGATCCGCGTGATCCGGCCGGACGGCGCGCACCGCAGCCTGTCGGTCCGCAGCACGATCCACCTGGCCCCGGACGGACGACCCCGGGGCACCGCCGGGAGCGTCCTCGACGTCACGGAGCAGGAAAGTCTGAGGAGGGCCCTGGCGGCGGAGCGGCGGCGCCGGCGCGCGCTGTTCGACCGCACCCGGACCCTGACCTTCTCCAACGATCCGGACTACGCCTACACCTTCTCGGAGGAGGCCTATGAATTGACCGGCCTCTCACCGGACGAGACGGCCGAGGACGCGTTCCTGGCGATCGTCACCGAGGAGCGCGAGCACTGGCGCGCGGTGAGCTTGTCGGCGCATCAGGCCGGACAGGTCTACACGATGAGGCCGGTCCTCTACATCGCCGGCGGAAAGCGGGAGCGCTTCGAGATCTTCACGGTGCCGATCTACGACGCCCAAGGCCAGGTCGTGGACTGGAGCAACCTCGCGCGCCCCCTCGGAACACGGGGCAGTCCGCCCCTCGGCATGCTGCTCAAGGGTCTCGAGCAGGCGATCGACGGGCGTCACCTGCGCGCCGCCCGCGCCCTGCTGGACTGGTCGATGTCCGATCTCGCCAGGGCCGCGGGTCTCTCCCTGTCGACTGTGAAGCGCATGGAGGAACACCCGGACGGCACGGCCCAGCAATCCCGGCACAAGGCCGTGGAGACGTTGCGGAGGTTCGGAATCCGGTTCTCCGTCATGGACGGCGGCATCATCGCCGTCGGGCACGGCTGAGGACGGCGAAGGCCTGCGCCGATCGCGGCGGCCCGACGCGCCCGCGGAGAATTCCCCGAACGTTGTCGCGACGCGGCGTTCCGACGAACGGTCATCGCCGTCGGATGCGCGAGGCTATCGCGGGCCGACGGGGACCCGGCGCAGACGGGGAGCAGGTCGGAAGGCCCGTCCCCGAGGGCCGTGGACGGGCCTCCTGCCGCATCCAACCGAGTGTCGGTTCAGAGGGTGCCGTCGCCGTGGTGACCATCCTGGAGGCGAATGGCGATGTCGGTCCCGTCTCCGTCGAAATCCGTCCGCGCCGCGGTGGGCTGGACCGGGACGGTGGGAGTCGGCTTCGCCGCATTCATCGCGGTGTATCTCGCCGGGACACGCTGATGTCGCGCGGCGGCCGAGGCCGGCGCGGAGGTCATGACGGACAGGGACAGGCCGGCCAAGACGAGCACAGGGATAGAATATTTCATCGTTTCCTCCCGTCGCTTCTACGACGGAACGAAGATCGTTCAATGCCGGAACCTGTCATCCCTCAAATTGACTAGAAAGCATCAATATTAATGGAAGATACCTGGGTTCGATTACAATACATTGCGCATTTGATACATTGGCATACCATATCCCAGCGATCGATGGACAAGATATACTTCCAATATCCTCGTCCCCCATGCCGTGACCATGAATTGCATCCGGACGCGCGACGCGTGTGAACCCGATCGGCGATCAGGGCAGGCTGGACAGCCGGGACACCAGCATCACCAATTCGGCCTGCCGGTGGGTGTGCGTCTTGGTGAAGATCGCGCGCAGCTGGGCACGGACGGTGGCGACCCGGACGCCCTGGTGGGCCGCCGCTTCCGCCAGGGTCGCGCCCTGTGCCATCAGGGTGGCGAGCTTCGCCTCGGTAGGCGTGAGGCCGAAGACCTGCTCCAGGGCGCCGCGGTTGAGGATCGGGGTCGCGTCGAGGTCGATCAGGAGAAGGACCGAGTGCGGCCCGTCGACCCCGTCGACCGGAAGCGGCACGGCATTCATGATCAGGGGGCGCTGCTCGGGGCGCTCCACGAGGATCCAGTTCTCACTGTCCAGTTGAAAGCGCGCCCGACCCTGCCCGAGCAACCGCTTGACGATCCCGCGCCCGAGCCCGTTCAGGACATCGACCTCGACCTCGGACCGGCTGAGACGGAACATGGTCTGGAAGATGCGGCGGGCGCTGTCGTTCAGGGCCAGCACCTGCCCGTTCGTCGACAGCACGAGCCCACCGTAGCCCATTCGGTCGAACACCCGCAGGAATGGCATCCCGACAAGCATGGTCGCGACATACCTCTCCCGATGCCGGTCCGGCGCAGCGCCTGTCCTGTCTCAGGTTAGGCAATATTCGCGTATGGTCAATACGCTGGATCGCCCCTGGATACTGATCAGTGCGCGAGATCCCCATCGCCTGGAGGATCGAACAGGACCGGGACCTTGCGATCAGCAGGCGATTCCGCGAGCAACGGGAGACCTACACCTTATCATTTAGGACGCGCGGGAATCGGCGACCGCCGGGACGATGCAGAGCGGCGCCCGCCGAAGCCCGATCGCCGGCTGGACGCCGGATCGGAGACCGGCCACCGCGCCGGGCAGGATGTCTCGGTCGGGCTCTTGCCCCGAGTGGTCAAACCTGATGCTCAATACCCACTTGTGCCGGTTCGATAGAGATTGAAACCGCTCCCTGGTTGAGGCACGGTCAGCGCACACGCGCTGATGGCCGCCCTGATGAGATACACGTTCGCCTGTGCTCTGCTTATCGCCACGCTTCTGGCCTGTGCGGTGACGGCTTCACGAGCCCAAGGGCAGACTGTGGAAGCTCAGTCCAATCTTTGGAGATCAAACCATGAGGCGCGGCAGGTTCTGAAACTGGTGGTCGCCAAAGAGCCTCCACCCGGGCGTTGCCGTTACGGCACAGATTGGGATCGCCGTGAACTCGATGCCGACGAGAAGCGGCTCGCTCATGTCGGGGCACAGTTCGCCTCGCCGTCTACCACTGGAGATTTTCGCGCAATCATCGACGCCAACCACCATGTCGATGCGACCGTGTTCTGCACGAGCGCCGAGTTGAAAAGCTACACGGATGAACGCATCGCAGAGTTTGAGTCTGGCTCCAAGCAGAGCATGCAGATCGATCGCACGCTCTTTAGCTACCCGATCTTCGATCGATCTCGGACCAAGGCTGTCGTGGTGGTGACCCACCTTGCTCTCGATGGACGATTTCGTTTGTTTGGCAGGATTGGCCGTCATCCGGGTGGAGCAGCCGTAGAGGCTCAGGAATATAGGAAGGTCAGCGGCCGTTGGCGCTTCTGGAAATCTTATGAGCTTGGAATTACCTGACGCAACGCAAGCGTGGCGTCTTCAACGGGTGGAGAACATGCGTTAGAATTGAAAATGGAGGGAGGCGGATGACTTTTGCATGGCAATTTCATGGCGTTGATTAAAAAATCACCAATTGAGCTTGCCTCCATCGCAATCCGAACATTGGCTCATTATTACTCGTTAATACATCATAAAATCTAAAATTTTAATATAAGCAAACAAATAAAGCCGCTAAAGTGCGGACGTCTGGATCGGTGACGGCGAATTATAACAGACGAATACGGCGCCTCTCGATTGTTCGTTTTATTCTGAACGATATGGCTGACTTTGTTGCCCGTCCGACGATTTTACCACAGCTGTAAAAGCCACATGCCGATATGTAATTGCCTGCGACGTGCCGAAGGTCCGGAACGGGTCCTGGGTGGCTAGCGGTCATTCCCGAAGGTATGCCCATACACCCTTCAGTCTGCGATCCGTCGAACTTCGCTTTGTCGCGGCTCAGGAAAGTCGCCCTGCGCTTCCAAACTTCCCGAAGCAACCAAAGCTTGAAGGCGGAACAGAACGGCATCGAGCGCAGGGTCAGGTTCGTCGGTGGCCATCTCACCAAACAGGCGCGCGGAAGTACACCGAATGCCTATCGCAGTCAGCGCCTCTGAAGCGACCCTCGCGACCTTGAGGAAACGGCTGGTGCACTCATGCAGGATGACCAAGTCCAATTCACCTCCACCCTCTCGGGCTTTCTTAATCAAAGACGAACGCAAGCCGTTGGTGTTCACCGTGCCTGGCATGGGTAAACCCAAATCGCGTTGGCCCATCCATGCCAAGGCGAAGGCGTGGTTCTCAGGCGGAGAAATGTCTTCCAGATAGGCTGCTTCGGCCAGAAGTGTTCGGTGGACCTGTTCCATCGCAAGTAGAAGCGCGTGCACGCCATCTTCTCCATAGGTATGGCGGGTGTATTCGCGGTCGGGCCATGCCATGGAGTAACTGCACCGCCAGAGGCGTGCGCTTACAGCCTCCGCACAAGAGAAGCTGGCTAGGACCTCTCCGTCCGGGTATAGCGAGAAGCCACGCTCGACCAAGGGTAGCCCGGCAGCATCCGTGGCATCTGAAAATTTGTTGCCCATAGGTCACTTATCCCGATGCACTACCGCAAGCCATAGGCGCCGGACATCCGCTTAACATCGCAAGCCGACGGTGTTCAGCGTCGGATTTCGCCTCCTCGACCACGAACGATGGCGGGGACCGGGGAGGGCGGGGCCTGCGTCCGATTCCCGACGGCCTTCGACCTGCGATCCGGCGCCGAGGTCTGCGATGGCCCGGCGGTGTCGGCGCCGGGCTCGGTCAGGCGTCTCCGGGAAGTGCGCGCAGCTCCTGGCGGAAGCGGCGGCCGTTGGCGACGTAATTCCCGGCGGTCCGGGTGAGGCGCGCCGCGTCCTCCGGGTCGAGCGTGCGCACGGCCCGGGCGGGCGCACCGACGATGAGGCTGTTGTCGGGAAACACCTTGCCCTCGGTGACGAGGGCATTGGCGCCGATCAGGCAGTTGCGACCGATGCGGGCGCCGTTCAGGATCGTGGCTCCCATGCCCACGAGGCTGCCGGCCCCGATGGTGCAGCCGTGCACGATGGCCCGATGCCCGACGGTGACATCGTCCCCGAGGTGGAGGGGAAAGCCGGGATCGGCATGCAGGACCGCCCCGTCCTGGATGTTGGTGCGGTCGCCGATCCGGATCTCGTCGTTGTCGCCGCGCAGGACGGCGCCGAACCAGATCGAGACGTCGCGGCCGAGATGGACCCGCCCGATCACGTGGGCGCCCGGGGCGATCCAGGTGCTGTCCGGGTCGGCGTGGCGCGGCGCGTGCGGGCCGAGGGCGTAGAGGGTCATGCGGCGTCCTCGCTCAGGTGCCGGTCCAGGTCGCGGGCCGCTTGGCCAGGAAGGCCTCGACGCCGGCCGCGAAGTCCCGGCTGCCATAGCATTCCGCGACGAGGTCCGTCGCCTCGGCCCGGGGGTCCCGTTCGAGCCGGCGCAGCATCGCGCGGGTGACCCGCATGGTCACGGGGGCATGGCCGAGGAGCCGCTCGCAGAGCGCCGCCACCTCGGCGTCGAGGTTCTCGGCCTCCACCACGGCGGCGAGGTAGCCGAGCGGCGCCAGGGTCTCGGCGGTTGGCATCTCGGCCAGCAGCATCATGCGGGTGACGAGGCCCTGGCCGAGGGTCGCGGTCAGCCGGCGCAGGTTGGCCGGCGACAGGCAGTTGCCCAGGGTCCGGGCGATCGGCACGCCGAAGCGGGCGCCGGCCTGCGCCACCCGGATGTCACAGGCATTCGCGATGGCGAGGCCGCCGCCCACCGCCCAGCCCTCGATCACCGCCACGGTCGGCACGCGGCAGCGCTCCAGCCCGGCGACGTAGCCCTCGATGCGGGCCTCGTAGGCGACGCCGTCCTGTCCGGTGAAGCCGACGAACTGCTCGATGTCCGTCCCGGCCACGAAGGCCTTTCCGCCGGCGCCCCGCAGGACGGCGACGCGCACGGACGGGTCGTCCTCGATCCGCGCGAGGCTCTCCGCCAGCGCATCGTACATCGCGAAGGTGAGGGCGTTGCGGGCGGCCGGGCGGTCGAAGGTGAGGTGGGCGACGCCGCCCTCGACCCGGTAGCGGACGGCGCCCGCGTCGTCGGTCGCGCTCATGCGGCGAAGGCCCCCTCCGCGCGCAGGCGCTCCACGGCCGCCTCGGACAGGCCGAGCTCCGCCAGGATCTCGTCGGCGTGCTCGCCCAGCAGCGGCGCGTGGCGGCGGACCTGCGCCGGCGTGCCCGAGAGCTTCACCGGGAAGCCGATGTTCGGCACGCTGCCCTCGATCGGGTGGGGGACCTCGATGCGCATCGCCCGGTGCCGGCCGTGCTCGCTCTCGAAGGCCTCGGGGTAGGTGTTCATGCGCCCGGCCGGGATGCCGGCGGCCAGCAGGTCGGTCACCCAATCCTCGGCGGTCTTGGCGGCGAAGCTCGTCTCGAGCTCGGCGATCAGGGCCTCGCGGTGGGCGAGGCGCCCGGCGATGTCCTGGAAGCGGTCGTCGGCCAGCAGGTCCTCCCGGCCGAGCACGTCGCAGAGCAGGCGCCAGAGCTTCTGGTTCGTCGCCCCCATGACGAAGTAGCCGTCCGCCGCCCGCACCGCCTGATAGGGCGCGCTCATGCGGTTGGCCGTGCCCAGCGGCTCCGGAATCCGGCCGGTGCCCCAGTACTCGCTCGTATCCCAGATCGAGAAGGCCAGGGCCGAATCGAACAGCGAGGCGTCGATGTACTGGCCCTCGCCGCTGGCCTGCCGGCCGATATAGGCGCTGAGGATGCCGTAGACCGCGAACAGGGCGCAGCCGATATCGGCCACCGGCACGCCGGCCTTCACGGGCGGTCCGCCGGGATGGCCGGTGACGCTCATCACGCCGGACATGGCCTGGGCCATGAGGTCGTAGCCCGGGCGCTTGGCCCAGGGGCCGGTCTGCCCGAAGCCCGAGATGCTGGCGTAGATCAGGCCGCGGTTGCGCGCCCGCATCGCCTCGTAGCCGAGGCCGAGCCGGGCCATCACGCCGGGGCGGTAGTTCTCGACCACGATGTCGGCGGTCCCGGCCATGTCGAGGAGGAGGTCGCGGCCCGCCGGGCTCTTCAGGTTGAGGGCGAGGCTGCGCTTGTTCCGGTTCATGTTCAGGAAGCCCATGCTGTCGGGCCCCTTCATCTTGAACCCCATGGCGCCCCGGGTCTGGTCGCCGGTGCCGGGCGGCTCGATCTTGATCACGTCCGCCCCGAGATCGGCGAGCAGCATGCTGCAGACCGGCCCCGCCATCACCTGCGTCACGTCGAGGACGCGCAGGCCCGCGAGGGGGAGGGGGCGGGACTCGGAGCGGGGCATGTCGTGCACGGGTTCGTCCATCGTGCTCGGTTCCTGTTGTTGTGCGCTGCGCGGCCCTCCCCCGCTTGTGGGGAGGGGGATCGTCTCACTCCGCCGGGACGGCCCGCCCCAGCGGCACCGCGGGCTCCTCCACGAAGGGGCGCTCAGGGTGCATGGTGAAGGCGAGGCCGGCGCCCACGAGGCAGAGGCCGATGGAGCCGACGAAGGGCAGCGTCCAGCTCCCCGTCATGTCGACGATCATGCCGAAGACGATCGGCGAGATGATCGCCGCCACCGCCGACCCGGTGTTCATCAAGCCGGCCGCGGTGCCCGAATAGGTCGGCGCGATGTCCATCGGCACGGACCAGATCGGACCGATGACGAGCTCGGCGAAGAAGAAGCCCGAGCTCAGGAGCAGCGCCACTAGGGTCAGGTCCTTGGTGAAGAATACCCCCGTCAGGCTCGCCGCCGCCCCGAGGAAGCCGACCACGATGACGCTGAGGCGGGCGAGCTTGAGGTTGCCGGTCTTCTTCAGGATGCGGTCGCTGAACACGCCGCCGAGCGTGTCGCCGACGACGCCGGCGAAGAAGACGCCCGAGGCGAACAGGGCCGAGTTCTTCAGGTCGAGACCGTAGTTGAGCTTGAAGAAGCTCGGCAGCCAGCCGAGGAACAGCCACAGGGTCCAGCCGTAGCAGAAGTAGGTCAGGGTGACGGGCAGGATCCGCATCGTCAGGCGGCCCCAGGGGATGTTCTGCTTGGCGCCGACCTTGCGCGGCTCGGGCAGAACCGCGAGCTCCTCCGGCGTGATGGCCGGATGGTCCTTCGGGTCGTCGCGGAAGTACAGGTACCAGACCACCACCCAGGCGAAGCTCGCGACGCCCAGGACGACGAAGCCGAGGCGCCAGCCCACATGGTAGATCAGCACGGCGACGATGGGCGGCGCCACCGCATTGCCGAGCCGGGCGAAGGCGTGGGTGATGCCCTGCGCGAAGCCGCGCTTGCCCGGCGCCGTCCAGTTCTGCATGGCGCGGGTGGCCGTGGGGAAGGTCGCGCCCTCGCCGAAGCCGAGCAGCACGCGGGCGAGGAACAGGCTGATCAGGCCGCCGACGAGGCCGGTCAGGATCGTGGCCGAGGCCCAGATCAGGCCGCAGACCAGGAGCGTGCGCCGGGCGCCGAACTTGTCGCCCACCGAGCCGCCGATGACCTGGAAGATGGCGTAGGGATAGGCGAAGGCGGACAGGATCAGGCCGAACTGGGTGTTCGACATGCCGAGATCCTTCATGATCTCGCCGCCCGCCGTCGCGATGTTCACCCGGTCGAGATAGGTGACGAAGTACATCAGGCAGAGCAGGAACAGCACCATGTTCGACGCGGAGACGCGTCGTTTGGCAGGGCCTGACGCGGAAACGCGTCCACTTGCTGGCGTCATCGGGGTTTCCTCCGGTTGAACGCGCCACCCCATCCGGTCTGTGCCGGGTTTATCGAAGGGGCGTGCGAATGCTGGGTCGGCTGGCGTTGCGAGTCTTCGTTTCTTCGAACGTCTGTTTCAGGTGTCCCCGTCGAATGTCCGGACGGGGATTCCCTCCCCCTCTGCGGGGGAGGGTGCCTGCGGAGCAGGCGGGAGAGGAGAAGCCCTCTCCGGATGGCGCGCTCCCCTCACCCGACCCGCTGACGCGGGCCACCCTCTCCCGCAGGGGGGAGAGGGGGACGCGGGCCGCATCCACGGTGTGAACACAGGCCAACACGCCGGAGCGGGGCGCGTCGTGCCCCCCTTAGTCGTCGAGGCCGGAGCGCAGGGCGTCCATGGCGGCCAGGACGCCGCCGCGTGCGTGCGGGACACCGCCGGCCTTCAGGCCCATCTCCACGCCGGAGAGGGCGGCCATGAGCATGAGATCGTTGGTCTCGCCGAGATGGCCGATGCGGAAGACCTTGCCGGCGACCTTGGCGAGGCCGGTGCCGAGGGACAGGTCGTACTTCTCGAGGATCAGGTTGCGCAGGGCGTCGGCGTCGTGGCCCTCCGGCATCACCACGGCGGTGAGCACCGGCGAGTACTCGGACGGCTCCTGGCACAGGACCTCCAGGCCCCAGGCCTCCACGGCGGCGCGGGTGGCGGCGGCGAGGCGCTGGTGACGGGCGAAGACCTGGGGCAGGCCCTCCTCCATCAGAATGGCGATGGCCTCGCGCAGGCCGTAGAGCAGGTTGGTGGCCGGCGTGTAGGGGAAGTAGCCCGCCGCGTTCGGCTTCAGCATCTCCTGCCAGTCCCAGTAGGACCGCGGCAGCGTCGCGGTCTTGGTGGCCGCGAGCGCCTTGTCGGAGAGGGCGACGAGGCCGAGGCCCGGGGGCAGCATCAGGCCCTTCTGCGAGCAGCTCACCGAGACGTCGACGCCCCATTCGTCGTGGGCATAGTCGGCCGAGCCGAGGCCCGAGATGGTGTCGACCAGGAACAGGGCCGGGTGGTTGGCCCGGTCGATGGCCTTGCGGATCTCGGCGATGCGGCTCGTGACGCCGGTCGACGTCTCGTTGTGCACCACCATCACGGCCTTGATCGACTTCGCCCGGTCCTCGGACAGGATCGCCTCGACCTTGGCCGGATCGACGCCCCGGCGCCAATCGCCCGGCACGAACTCGACCTCGATGCCCCAGCGGGTCGCCATCTGGCGCCACAGGGTGGCGAAGTGCCCGGTCTCGAACATCAGCACCCGGTCGCCGGCCGAGAGCGTGTTGACGATGGCGGCCTCCCAGGCCCCGGTGCCCGAGCCCGGGTAGAGGATCACCGGCGCGCGGGTCCGGAACACGGCCTGTGCCCCCTCCAGCACCGCCCGCCCGAGCTTGGCGAAATCGGGACCGCGGTGGTCGATCACCGGCATGTCCATGGCGCGCAGCACGCGCTCGGGCACCGGGCTCGGCCCCGGGATGTGCAGGAAGTGGCGTCCGGTCCGTGTCGTCATCGGGGGCCTCGCAGGCGTTTCAGGTGCGCCAGACGAAGCTGGCATCTCGCGGGACAGGCCGATCGCGGGACGGGGGCAACGCCACGGCGTCGAAGGGGCCACGGCGTCGAAGGGCGATCAGCGCTGGATTGTCGTCGATACGATCCGCATCTGGTTCGGTCGACCAAAAATTTGCATTCATTTTTGCGAGACACAAGCATTATTTTGCGCGCGATCGCCCTCGACCCCGGCGCGACCGGCTGATATTTCTGGAAGGATGATGCTCGATACCGTCCCGGATTCTGCGGTCGACCCGGAGACCGCGTCCCAGCCCCGGATCACGGGCGTGACGGTCGCCTCCCTGCACGGAGCCCTGCTGGCGCAGCTTCGCGACTACGTCGTCGAAGGCAACCTCGCCCCCGGGGCCCGGGTGCCGGAGCGCCTCCTCTGCGAACGCTTCGGCATCTCGCGCACCCCCCTGCGGGAAGCCCTCAAGGTCCTGGCCTCGGAGGGCTTGATCGACCTGTTGCCGAACCGCGGCGCCCGGGTGCGCCAGCTCGGCCCCGACGAGATGGTGGCGTTGTTCGACGTCATGGGCGGACTCGAGGCCCTGGCCGGCCGCCTCGCCTGTGAGAAGATCACCGAGGCGGGCTTCGCCGAGATCGAGCGCCTGCACCACGAAATGTACGCGGCCTATCTGCGCCGCGACCTGCACGGCTACTTCGCCGGCAACCAGGCGATCCACGACCGGATCGTCGAGGCGGCCGACAACGAGCCCCTGCGCACGACCTACGCGAATTTCGCCGGGCGCCTGCGCCGGGTGCGCTACGCCGCCAACCTGGACAAGGACCGCGACCGCTGGGGCGAGGCCATGCGCGAGCACGAGGAAATCCTCGATGCCCTGCGGCGCCGGGCCGGGCCGGAGCTCAGCGACATCCTGTTCCGTCACCTGCGCAACAAGCGCCGCGCCGCAGCGGTGCGGGAGACCGTGGCAGCCGGTGCCTGAGGGCCGCGCGGGATTTCGCGCCGGTCCCGTCGCCGGATTTCGTCGGAGCGGCTCAGGCGTCGCGCGCCGACAGGCGCTCGGCCTCGGCGCGGATCACCGCGGCCGCCCGGAGGATGCCCGTCTCGTCCACCTCCAGGTGGGTCGTGGCGCGGATCTGATGGGCGCCGATCGCCCGCACCCGGATGTCCTGGGCGAGGCAGGCCTGCGCGAAAGCGGCGGCCGTGACGCCGAGGGGCTCCACCGAGAAGCACAGGATGTTGGACTGGGCCGCGCCCGCGTCGATGGCGAGGCCGGGCGCCCCCGCGATCCGGTCGCGCAGCAGGGCCGCGTGGGCATTGTCGCGGACGAGCTGCTCGACATGGTGATCCAGGGCGTAGAGGCCGGCCGCCGCCAGGATGCCGGACTGGCGCATGGCTCCGCCGAGGCGGTACTTCCAGCGCCAGGCCTCGGTGATGAAATCCTGCGTCCCGCACAGGACGGCGCCGACCGGGCAGCCGAGGCCCTTGCTGAGGTCGATCCAGGCGCTGTCGAAGCCCTGGGCGTAATCCTTCGCGGCGATGCCGGTGGCGGCCACCGCGTTGAGGAGCCGGGCCCCGTCGATATGCGCGCGCAGGCCCCGTTCATGGGCGATGTCGCGGATGCGGCGCATGTCCGGAAGCGCCCAGACCGAGCCGCCCGAGAAACTCGTGGTCTGCTCGATCGAGACCAGGGCCGAGCGCGGCGCCGTGCGGGCCGGCGGGCGGATCGCCGCCGCGAAGGCCTCGGGCGTATAGACCCCCGCCGGGGTCTTCAGGGCCATCACGGACACCCCGCCGATGGCGGCCGAGCCGGCGGCCTCGGTGTTGTAGATGTGGGACTGGTCGTCGACGATGATCTCGTCGCCTGCACGCGTCTGCACCAGGATCGCCACGAGGTTGCACATCGTGCCGGAGGGCATGAAGACCCCCGCCTCCTGGCCGAGCAGGTCCGCCACCCGCTCGCAGAGCGCCAGGGTGGTGGGGTCGGAATCCGATTGTTCATCGCCCACCTCCGCCCGCGCCATGGCGTCCCGCATCCCCGGGGTCGGCCGCGTCTGGGTGTCGCTGAACAGGTCGATCATCTTGCAAGCCCGTTT
This sequence comes from Methylobacterium sp. BI1, assembly GCF_056680125.1. Taxonomy (NCBI): domain Bacteria; kingdom Pseudomonadati; phylum Pseudomonadota; class Alphaproteobacteria; order Hyphomicrobiales; family Methylobacteriaceae; genus Methylobacterium; species Methylobacterium sp. BI1. The sequence goes on from NZ_CM155267.1 coordinate 1,932,334, forward strand.
GCATTCAAAATATCACCGGTATCTTAGCTCCGGCGTCTCAGACCGCCACCCCATCCGGCGGTCGCCACCCGGCATTCCGGTCCGGATGCCCATCCGCAACGCGAGGACGATGAAGCATGACCGCCACGGCTGAGCCATCGACCACGCCGCGGGCGGCGACCCGCACGCCCCGCGCGGCCACGCGGCAGAATGCGGGGCTCGCCCGGCACCTGGCCGAAGCCCTGCAGGGTGAGGCCCGCTTCGATTCCTTCACCCGGGGACGCTACGCCACGGACGCCTCGATCTACCAGATCATGCCGGCCGGCGTCGTGCTGCCCCGCTCCGCCGCCGACATCGCCGCGACCCTGAAGATCGCGGCCGAGCACGACGTGCCCGTGATCATGCGCGGCGGCGGCACCTCGCAGAACGGCCAGCCGATCGGGCACGGCCTCGTGGTCGATTGCTCGCGCTACTTCAACGGCATCACCGCCTACGATCCCGAGCAGGGCACCGTCACCGTCGAGCCCGGCATGGTGCTGGAACGCCTGAACAGCCGGGTGAAGGCAGAGGGCTGGTTCTTCCCCGTCGAGCCCTCCACCGCCACCCGCTGCACCATCGGCGGCATGGCCGGCAACAATTCCTGCGGCGCCCGCTCGCTGCGCTTCGGCAAGATGAGCGACAACGTCCTCGCCATCGACGCCCTGTTCCCCGACGGCACGGCCTTCGGCTTCGGGCTGACCGGCAACGGCGGCAGCGGCGTCACCGGTCCGGACCGGGCCGAGCACCTCGCCGCCGCGATGCGGGCGCTCGCCGAGGCGGAGCGCGACGAGATCCTGGCGCGCTACCCGCAGGTTCAGCGCCGGGTCGGCGGCTACAACCTCGACGCCCTGATCGAGGCGCGGCCGAACCTCGCCCACCTCCTCGTCGGCTCCGAGGGCACCCTGGCGGCCACCACCGCCGTCACCCTGAAGCTGTCCCGGCTGCCGACCCACCGGGTCATGGGCGTCTGCCACTTCCCGTCCTTCCGCTCCGCCATGGAGACCACGAAGGCGCTGGTCGACCTCGACCCGGTGGCGGTGGAGCTCGTCGACAACAACGTCCTGGTCCTCGGGGCCGACATCCCGCTGTTCCGCACCACCCTGGCCGACATCACCCGCGGCACGCCGAACTGCCTGCTGCTGGTGGAATTCGCCGGTGACGACCGCGACGCGCTGCTGGCCGACCTCCGGCGCCTCGACGCCTGCATGAGCGACCACGGCTTCCGGAACGCCGTGGTGGAGGTGCCGGAGCCCGTCCGGCAGAAATCGGTCTGGGAGGTGCGCGAGGCCTGCCTCAACATCATGATGTCGATGAAGGGCGATGCCAAGCCGGTCTCCTTCATCGAGGATTGCGCGGTGCCCCTGGAGCACCTGGCCGACTACACCGACACCGTCACCGAGGTCTTCACCCGACACGGTACCCGGGGCACCTGGTACGCCCACGCCTCGGTGGGCTGCCTGCACGTGCGCCCGATCCTCGACATGAAGCAGGGCGGCGACGTCGCCAAGATGCGGGCCATCGCCGAGGAGGCCAGCGCCGCCGTGCGCCGCTTCAAGGGCTCCTATTCGGGCGAGCACGGCGACGGCATCTCCCGGTCCGAATACATCGAGCCGATGTTCGGGGCCCGGCTCACCCGCGCCTTCGAGACGGTGAAGGACGGCTTCGACCCGGACAACCGCCTGAACCCCGGCAAGATCGTCCGTCCCCTGCGGATGGACGACCGCGCCCTGATGCGCTTCCAGCCGGGCTATGCGGTGACGCAGCCCGGCGCCACGGCCCTCGACTGGTCGGACTGGGGCGGGTTCGGCCCGGCCGTCGAGATGTGCAACAGCAACGGCACCTGCCGGAAGCTCGCCGGCGGCGCCATGTGCCCCTCCTACCGCGTCACCAAGGAGGAGCAGCACCTCACCCGGGGCCGGGCCAATTCCCTGCGGCTGGCGATCTCGGGGCAGCTCGGCGCGGACGCCTTCACCAGCCCCGAGATGAAGCGGACACTGGATCTCTGCGTCTCCTGCAAGGCCTGCCGGCGCGAATGCCCCACCGGCGTCGACATGGCCAAGATGAAGATCGAGTTCCTGCACCACTACCACGCCCGGCACGGCCTGCCCCTGAAGGAGCGGCTGGTGGCGGCGCTCCCGCTCTATGCCGGCACGGCGGCGCGCCTGGCGCCGCTCCTGAACCTGCGGGACCGCCTGCCGGCCCTGGCCCGGCTGTCCGAGCGCCTGGTCGGCCTCTCGGCCCGCCGGACCCTGCCGCAATGGCGCCGGCCCTGGCGCGAATCCGGGGAACCCGCCCATCCGGCCGACGTGTCCGGCGATTTTCGCGATGTCGTCCTGTTCGGCGACACCTTCAACCGGGCCTTCGAGCGCGAGAACCTGGAGGCGGCCGAGCGGGTGCTGGTCGCCGCCGGATACCGCCTGCACCGGGTCTTCCCCCATCGCGGCCGCCGCCCGCTCTGCTGCGGCCGGACCTACCTCGCCTCCGGCCAGACCGACCGGGCCCGGGCCGAGGCCCGGCGGACGCTGACCGCGCTGCTGCCCTTCATCCGCGCCGGCGCCCGGGTGGTCGGCCTCGAGCCGTCCTGCCTCCTGACCTTCCGGGACGAGTTCGCCTCGCTCCTCCCGGGACCCGAGGCGGCCAAGCTCGGGCGCGCGAGCTTCCTGTTCGAGGAATTGCTGGCCGCCGACCTCAAGGCCGGTCGGATCGACCTGCCGCTCGCCGACCAGGGCGGCCGGGTCGCCCATCTCCACGGCCATTGCCACCAGAAGGCCTTCGCGGCCATGGGCGCGGTGGAGACCGTCCTGCGTTCGGTGCCCGGCCTCGACGTCCGCCCGATCGAGTCGAGCTGCTGCGGAATGGCCGGTGCCTTCGGCTACGGCGCCGACACCATCGACGTGTCCCTGGCCATGGCCGAGCTGTCGCTGTTCCCGGCCCTGCGCCAAGCCGGTCCCGACGATCTCGTGGTCGCCGACGGCACCAGCTGCCGCCATCAGATTCACGACGGCCTCGGCCTGACCGCGCGTCACGTGGCACGCGTGCTCGACGACGCCCTCGCGACCTCGACACGACCCTCGGTCGCGTTGCGCAACGGAAAACCCTTCCTACCCCTGTGACCTCGACACGTTCTTCGTCCGCGTTTCGAAACGCAAAACGTGTCCTGCGGAGGTGAGCCGAACGATGCGCGTGTGCCACGACACGCGCATCGCCTTGCCCTTTTAAATTATGTACGTCATTTAAAAAGGAGAGGGGCCGGCGGATCGGACCCGCTGGGAGAGCGTCATGAGCCAAGTGAATCGCAGCCAAGTCATTCGAAAGACTGCCATTGTGACCGGAGCTTCCTCCGGCATCGGCCTCGCCAGCGTGCGGGCCCTGCACAAGGCCGGCTATCGCGTGTTCGGGACGAGCCGCCGCAGCAGCACCGTCCTGGGCGATGCCGGCACCCTCCTGACCTGCGACATCACCGACGAGGCATCGGTCACCGCCATGGTGAAGACGGTGCTCGACGAGACCGGCCGGATCGACCTCCTCGTCAACAATGCCGGCTTCGGCATCAGCGGTGGTGCCGAGGAATCGTCCATTTCCCAGGCCCAGGACCTGTTCGACGTGAACCTGTTCGGCGTGATCCGGGCGATCCGCGCCGTGCTCCCGACGATGCGCGCACAGAAGAGCGGGCGCATCATCAACATCAGCTCCGTGCTCGGCCTGATTCCGGCGCCCTACATGGCGCTCTACGCCGCCAGTAAACATGCGGTGGAAGGCTATTCGGAATCCCTCGACCACGAAATCCGCAGCCAGGGTATCCGCGTCGTCCTGGTCGAGCCCGCTTATACCCGCACCGCCTTCGACCAGAACCTGCTGGTAGCTGACGCTCAGCTCGACCTGTACGCCGAGGCCCGGGCCACTGCCGAGCAGTCGATGCGTGAAGCCATGGCCATCGCCGATGCTCCGGAGATCGTGGCCGATACCGTGCTTACCGCGGCCGAGGCATCCGTACCGCAGCGCCGCTACACAGCCGGCAAGGTCGCACGCCAGATCAGTCTGCTCCGGCGCTTCGCGCCCGCCCAGCTCTTCGACAAGAGCCTCCGCAAGCAGATGCACCTGCCGAACTGAGGCAGCGGGCGCTCAGAACTCCATGCCGAACTTGACCCGGACGTTGTGCCGCTCGAACTGGTTCAGGCCCAGCGCGCGACCGGCCAGGGTCGGGTCGGCATCGCGGCCCCAGACCTGCCCTGCATACGCCACCGTGAGCCAGATCTTCTCGGTGAAGCGGTGATGCAGGGCGGGGCCGACAGACAGGGCTTCGCTCTCCAAGTCATTGAGAAACGTGCCGTTGTAGCCCCGCAGGTAGCGGAGCTCCGGCCCGAGATAGGTGCTCTCGCCGACGCGGGCAATTAGGGCGTTCGACCAGAGAAATGTCGATGAACGGTAGCCCGCGGCGTCGGGTCCGCGCTGGCGACCGGCCGCGGGCTCGAAGCTGATGTTGCTGCCGTACCAGAGCTTGTCCGGCACCAGCTGGAGATCGAGCTGGAGCACGGTCTCCATGTCGAAAATGTCGGCACCGTTTCCCTCGATGGGCAGGACGCGGGCGAAGCGCGGCCGAAGTTCGAGAGCAAGCCCGAGCGGCTGATCCTTGTCGCCCTTCAGGAACTGGTACTTTACCTCGATGGAAACCCCGTCGAACGTCCCGTAGGACTTGTCGTCGAGATCGAGGATGTTGCGCACCTGATGGAATGTGCCGAACGCGCCGAGTTCGATACTTAGGCGGTCGATCGGATCGAACTGATACCCAAGCTTCGTGTCGAGGACCCGGTAGTGGCCCCCACGGGGGCCGGATAGCCGCTTGCCCAGGCGGGTAATCGTATCGACGACGACCTCCTGCTCCCCCTTCTCACCCGCATCGGAGCCTTCGGTGAAGCCGAAGAGATGCTCGGTGTCGACATCCTGGGACTTGCCGCCGCTACCGGCGCCCTGGTCGCCTTGTGTGTGTTTGTCGTTCTGCTTCTGCTTCTCCGCCTTCGAATCGGCCCGCTTCGCTTGGCCCTTCTCTAGCGCGGTATCCTTTCGGGCAGGGCCGGACTTACGGTCCGTCCCTGCCTTAACCGATGAATTTGCGGTTTCGGGGGGGGCCTTCTCAGTGGCGCCCAGAGCTATCGACGACAGCGCCACGACCATACCGAGGATGGACATGATCGGACGCACGCAACCGACAGTCATCAGGCGAAATCCTGCTTCGGCCCCCGACCGGATGACTGGTGGACCCACTTCATCAGCTTAGACACGGCTACGCTGATCCTGCCTGCTGCCGATGAGACACAGATCGAGAAAATGACGCTGCCGATGGATTAAGAGCACAGATTCCTGAACGAGGGAGGACCTGAACGGATTGCATCGGAAATTTCCGGATCCGTCTCTCCCGGTCGGAACGGCCGCGGTGTGGGGCGGTTTCTCTGACGCATCAGCCGGGAGATTGAACATGCGGATCATTGCGACAGCGTCGGCCCTCGCCCTCCTCACCTTCGGAAGCGTCGGAGCGGCCGAGGCCAAGGGCTGCATCAAGGGCGCGATCATCGGCGGAATCGCTGGACACTACCTCGCCGAGCGCGGGGTCGTCGGAGCGGTCGCGGGCTGCCTCGGCGGGCGCTACCTGGCGAACCGTCAGGCGAAGCGGCAGCGCGAGATCGACTACGGTTCGCGCGTGGAGCCCCGCGGTGCGGGTTACGGGCAGTACCAGGGACCGGCGCGCCGCAATTACAGCTACTGAAACCGGCCCCGGACCTGAGACCAGCGAACTCAGGTCCTGCTCCCGAGCGACGCGAACCGTAGCGGAGCGGCGGGGCGCGTCGCCATCCAGAGAACATGTTGTGGCCCGTCCGCCCCGCCATTGGCGTGGATGCGGTATTCGTCGACGACAAAGCCATGCACGCGCAGGCGGGCCTTGAAGCGTCGGTCGGGCTTGCCCGACCAGACTGCGAGGATTCCGCCGCTTCGCAGGGCGTAATGGGCCCGCCGCAAACCCCAGGCATCGTAAAGTCGGTCGTTCTCCCGTCGGGTCATCCCGGACGGGCCGTTGTCGACATCCAGCAGGATCGCATCGAAGCGCTCGGGTCCCGATTGGATCAGGCGATTCACGTCCGCCTCGACGATCTCCACCCGTGGATCGTCGAGACTGTCACCGAAGAGATGGGCGAGGGGACCACGAGCCCAGGTCACTACGGCTGGGATCAGTTCGGCGACAACGACCTTCGCATCCGGTCCGAGGGCGCCAAGGGCAGCGCGCAGGGTGAAGCCCATGCCCAATCCGCCGATCAGGATACGCGGCGCTGCGCGACCCGCGAGGCGTTCACAGGTGATGGTGGCGAGGGCCTTCTCCGAGCCACGATCGAGGTTCGTCATGAGCTCCGCTGTCCCGACCTGGATCGAGTAGGCATCTCCCTGCCGCAGCAGATTCAGCGAAGCGGAGCTTCCGGGAATGACGCTGGTGTCGCACAGGACCCAGGAAGGTGAGGACATCGAGGCTGGACTCCCTCCGCGACAGGGTTCGGTCGCGGCTGCCATCGCCTCATCCGAAATCCCGCGGAGGTCAACCTTGGTGGCGACCCAGCCTTTCTCCGTCAGTCAGACCAGGGCGCCGGACTGCGCCGGTGCGGCGGCGTGGGTGGCATCCACGCCGGCATTCGGAGCCTCCACGGCCTCGGCCGGGGCATGCGGCACACCGGCTCGTCGCTCCAGGGAGACGACGGTGCGGAAGGCGAGGGCGATCCCGGCGAGGCCGAACAGGACGGAGCCGAGTCCAACGCCGGCGATGACACCCTTGGGTCCGAAGACATGCGCGCCGATGAGGGCTGGTGGTACGGTGCCCAGGGTGGCGCGCCCCCAGTTCAGAGCAGTCGAATAGAACGGGAATCCCAGATTGTTGAACGAGGCGTTGGCCAGGAACAGCAGCCCGGTGAAGAACCAGACACCACCGCTGACGAGACAGAAGAAGCCGAACAGGTCGGCGGCAACGCCCTCAAGCGCGAAGAGGCGCGTCAGAGGGCCGGCTCCCAGGATCAGGGCCGTCCACACGACCACCACGTAGACGGCAGTGACCAGCGCGCCGTCACGCAGAACGCCACGCATGCGATCGAAGCGCGCTGCACCCCAGTTCTGACCGAGGATCGGTCCGATCGACCCGGACATCGCGAAGAGGCCACCGAACGCCACCGGGGTCAGGCGGTCGACCACCACGTTGCCAGCCACGGCGACCGCACCGAACTGTGCGAGCGCGTGAGCGATGAAGGCGCTCGCGACCGAGGGGGCGAGGTTCGTCAGCACCGCCGGCAGCGCAATCCGCATCACGACGGGCGCGTCCGCGATGACGTCAGCGAGTTTCGGTCGCGCGAGCATTCGATGCTGTCGGACACCCCACAGGCCGATGACCGCGAAGGTGGCGCGGGCAAAACAGGTCGTGATGGCTGCTCCGTCGACGCCGAGCCCGGCACCGAAGATCAGCAGGGGGTCGAGGCCGGCGGTGACGATGGCGCCCCCGAGGGTGACGTACATGGCCTGACGGGCAGCCCCGACCGCGCGCAGCAGTCCAGAGAACATCATGCCCGGCCCCATCAGCAGGTTGGAGGGCAGCGTAATCCAGAGAAAGCGTGTCGCCACCGGAAGGGTCTCGGCATCGGCGCCGATCCAACCGAGGAAGGTGGGCAGGAACGGCAGCATCGCCACAACAAGGAGGCCGGAGACGATGATCCCCTGGATGGTTCCGGAAGTGGCGAGGCGCCGCGCGCCCTCTTCATCCCCGGACCCGATAGCCCGCGAAACGAGCGCACCGGCGGCGATCATCAGCCCGATATTGATGGCGATGGCGAAGAACTGGACGATGGTGGCGAAGCCCACCGCTGCCGTCATGGTCGGATCTCCGAGCTTGGAGACGTAGAGCAAGGACAGAAAATCGACGACAAAGATCGCCATCAGCCCGATCGAGCCGGTGGCGCTCATCGTCACCACGTGGCGCAGGATCGATCCTTCGACGAACCGCGCCGCCCCGGATGTCGACTCAGGCATCCGTCCGCGCGTCCTGCTGCCGGGCTTGGTAGGCTTCGTCGGTCTCGAGCGTACGGGTCGCCGCCTCGCGCCTCTGCGATCCGATGATGTCGCGCGTCTCCGCGTTGAGCGCGCGGGAAGGCCGTTTCGGCTCCGTCAGCGGCTCTGGCTTGATCTCGTTGAGGCCACGGGCCCAGCTCATGGTATCTGTGAGTGCGCCCGCCTGCTGCAGGACGAGGCGGGCCACGTCACGCTTGCGCACATCCTCGGCGATGGCCGCAGCCGCCTCCGTGCTGAGCCCGAGACCCTCCAGGGTCGCACGGCCGAAGGCGAGGGCGGATTCGACGGTTTCGCGAAGCTGGAAGTCGACGTCCCGGTTCAACAGCTCGACGGAATGCATGCGGTCGAAGGCCCGCACATAGGTGCGCACGCTCGTGAATTCCTCGTGGACGATATCGACGATCTTGAGTGCGGCTTCGCTGTCGTCGATGCAGATGCAGACGAGTTCGGCCCGGCCGATGCCGGCCGCGCGCAGCACGTCTAGTCGGGTCCCGTCTCCATAATAGATGCGGAACCCGAAGCGGGCTGCACTGCGGATCTGCTCCACGTCCTTGTCGATCACCGTGACGCTGATGCCTTCGGCGAGCAGCACTTGGGTCAGGATCTGACCGAAGCGGCCGAAGCCGATGACGAGGACACGGGCTTCTGTGCTCTCAATAGCTTCCGGCATGGCCTCGGGCCCTTCGGGACGTCGAGCCAGTACGGCGTCGAGTGCCTTCGCCGCCACCGGACCGACCAGCATGGTCAGTGCCGCTAGCGCGACTGCGAAACGGGTGCTGCCCGGATCGACGAGGCCGAGTTCGCTGCCCGCCGGCAGCAGCACAAAGGCAAATTCACCTGCCGGCGCCAGGATGGCTCCGCCGCGTACAGCGTCGAGCCAGGGCGAGCCGAACAGGCGGAACAGAGTTGCGACCAACGCGACCTTGAGCAGGATCGCGCCGGCCGTCGCCCCCAGGAGGGTCGGCCATTCGGCCCTGAGCAGACCGCCGTCGATGGACATGCCCACGCTCATGAAGAACAGGCCGAGCAGCATGCCGCGGAACGGCTCGATATCGGCCTCGAGCTGATGGCGGAAGTTGGACTCGGCCAGGAGTACGCCGGCCAGGAACGCGCCCATCGCCATCGAGAGCCCGACATGTTCCATCAGCATCGCGGTGCCGAGCACCACGAGGAGGGCAGCCGCCGTCATGACCTCGCGGGCACCGCTGGCCGCCAGCAAGCCGAAGAATGGGTTGAGGCCGTAGCGCCCGACCAACACCACGGCGAAGATCGCCGCGCCCACCGTACCGGTGGACTGTAGGGCCGAAAGGAGCCAACCATCGCCGCCACCCGTGCCGGATGAGGCGACGAGCGGCATCAGTGCCAGGATGGCGACCACGGAAATGTCTTGGAACAGCAGCACTGCGAAGGCCCGCCCGCCATAGGGCGTGCCCATGTCGCCGCGCTCTTCCAGCAATTGCAGTGCGACGGCTGTGGCCGAGAGGGCGAGCGCGATGCCGATCACGAGGCTCGCCGAGGGCTTGGCCCCCATCAGGATCCCGACGCCTGCCAGAGCGGCTGAGCAGACAACGAGTTGGGCGGTGCCGAGGCCGAAGATATCCCGCCGCATCGAGACGAGCCGCGAGATCTGGAGTTCGAGACCTACGATGAAGAGCAGTAGCACCACGCCGAGTTCGGCGACGCTTGCCGCCGTCTCCGGCTCCGCGATCAGCGAAAAGCCGAAGGGCCCGATGACCACACCGGCGACGAGGTAGCCGAGCACAGCGCTCTGGCCGATGAGCCGGAAGATCGGCACGCCGATCACCGCCGCCGACAGGAACGTCAGCACGGGCGGCAGAAAGCTGACGTGGGTCGCGGCGCTTGCCATGAAAATCCGAGGTTGGATGCGAATCCAAGACGGCGATGGTCGACCCCGTTCGGAGAAGTCCAAGCGTGCCAGGCAACCCTGTCTTAACCAGTGGAAGCGCTACCGTCACGTCCAGCGGAGAGAGGAAGCTCATCGCAAATGCCCAGGCGCGCCGCCGACGGTGTGAATCGGCACCTTCCTGAAACCGACTTCAGTCGCGCTGCGGTGACCGTGGCCATTGTCCACGCGGAACGCGCCGGCCGCCGGCCCGGCGCTCGCTCCGGCGGCCAACCAGGAAACTCGACGCGTCGCCTTCGGGCAGCAGGCATTCGGCATCCCACACGTCCTGGCGGCTGAGCCCGATATCCCGGAGTTCGCGATCCGACATCGCCGTCAGTTGACGGACGACCCGGCGATTGATCGCTGCGCGTGAAATCCCGCTGGCCGTAGTGGCTAACAGGGTTCGAAACCAAGTTCTTGCCGCCAAGATGACTTTTAGGGTTCTGCCGAGGGTGACAGGTCTTGCGGTGGGCGTGGTAAAACCGTCCATGATGCGCGTCCTTCCCTGATGCGCGTGCCGATGTACTGACAATGCAGGGAGGGGGGATGGTCAGGACAGGCACACTTCAGTACGATCGTGGCGAATTGTCCGGTACCGGGATCAGGACAGATGAAAGCGTCTTCCGAGCCCAAGCTCACCCTGGTCGAGACAGTCGCGGCAGCGATCACGGAGCGGATCGCCAGACGCCAACTGATGCCCGGTGCGCGCCTGCCCTCGGTCCGTGCCTTCGCAGAAGTCATGGGGGTCTCGAAGTCCACTGTCGTCGAGGCCTATGACCGGCTCGGGGCCGAGGGTGCGATCGTGGCGCGGCGTGGCTCAGGTTTCTACGTGGCAGGTAAGACCCGCCCGCTCTGCCTCAAAACGGTGGGACCCCAACTCGACCGTGCCGTGGATCCGCTCTGGATCACCCGGCAATCCATGCAAGCCGGTCCGGATCTCGTGATGCCAGGCTCCGGATGGCTGCCGGCCTCCTGGATGCCCGACGAGTCGATCCGGCGCGGCCTTCGACAACTCGCACGCGGTGCGGAGGCCAACCTCGTCTCGCACGATCAGCCTCTCGGCTTTCCACCCTTACGTGCGCAGATCGCCCGACGGCTGGCAGAGAAGGGGATCGAGGCCGGTGCGGATCAGATCGTCCTGGTCGACTCGGCGACACAGGCCCTCGACCTGCTCTGCCGTTTCCTGCTTGAACCTGGCGATACAGTGCTGGTCGATGATCCCTGCTACTTCAATTATCACGGCCTGCTGCGGGCGCAGCGTGCCCGTGTCGTCGGCGTGCCGATGACACCAAACGGTCCGGATCTCGCAGCTCTCGCCACCCATCTCGCCGAGCATCGGCCCCGCTTTTACGTCATCAATTCCGCGCTCCAGAATCCGACCGGCTCCACCCTGGCGCCGGCCATCGCGCATCGCATCCTGAAGCTCGCCGAAGCGCACGACACGCTCATCATCGAGGATGACATCTTCGGAGATTTCGAAGGAGAGCCGTCCCCGCGCCTCGCAGGCTTCGACGGGTTGGAGCGCGTCGTCCAGATCGGCAGCTTCTCCAAGACGCTCTCAGCCGCCATCCGTTGCGGTTTCGTCGCTCTGCGCGAAGATTGGGTAGAGCCTCTGACCGATCTCAAGCTCGCCCTGAGCCTGGGGAACAGTCATCTGTCGGCGAGTCTGATGCACGGGCTTTTGACAGACGGCACGTACCGTCGGCACCTCGCCGAGGTCCGCGAGAAATTGGGACGAGCGATGGCGCCGGCCCTTCGGCGGCTCGAAAGATGCGGGCTCACGGCGTGGCTGGAGCCCTCCGGAGGTTTCTTCCTCTGGATGCGCCTGCCGGATGGGATCGACTCGGCGAACGTCGCCCGGCATGCTCTGGCGCACGGCCTCGTCCTCGCGCCTGGAGGCGCGTTCAGCCCCTCGTCGCTCGGCAACAGCTTCCTGCGCTTCAACGTAGCCCAGTGCACAGACCCGCGTATGATCTCCATGCTGGAGACTGCCCTCGCCGAATGCACGGCGGCGCAACCTGAGCAGGCAGCATGAGACAAGGCTTTCGGGAGGTTTTTCGGGTCCTGTGCGCCACGCGGGCCCGCTTTCGCCGGACTGCAGGTGCCCGCGCGGGAGATTTCGGCTATGACAGGTTGACAGGGGCGTCCCCGCCTCGCCACATCCCGGCTATCATGAGCGACGCGAATCTGACGACTTCCTCTGCCTCCGGTGACACGGTCAAGCCACCTCTGGAGATCCTGCTCTGTGCACCGCGTGGTTTCTGCGCAGGCGTTGTGCGAGCAATCGACGTGGTTGAGCGCGCTCTCGCCATTTACGGGCCCCCGGTCTACGTCCGTCACGAAATCGTCCACAACAAGTACGTGGTCGAGAGCCTGAAGCGGAAGGGCGCTGTGTTCGTCCGCGAACTCGACGAGGTTCCGGACGGTTCTGCTCCGGTGATCTTCTCAGCTCACGGCGTCGCCAAGACGGTGCCGCACAATGCGGATTCTCGCGGTCTCACCACCATCGACGCCACTTGCCCGCTGGTGACCAAAGTTCATCGCGAGGCTGAGATCCACCACAAGCGCGGACGCCACGTGCTGCTCGTCGGCCATTCCGGTCATCCCGAGGTGGTCGGTACCATGGGCCAGTTACCCAAGGGCTCGATTACGCTGGTCGAGGATCTCGAGCAGATCGCCGCCCTGGAGCCTGAGAACCGCGACAACCTCGCCTGGGTGACGCAGACGACTCTGTCGGTGGACGACACGCACCATATCGTCGAAGCGCTCAAGAAGAAATTCCCAACGATCACCGGTCCGCATAAGGACGACATCTGCTACGCCACCACCAACCGCCAAGAGGCGGTGAAGCAGGTGGCGCCGCTCGTCGATGCCGTCATCGTTGTCGGCTCTTCGAATTCCTCGAACTCGCAGCGCCTGCGCGAGGTCGCCGAGCGCGTCGGCTGCCCGATTACCCGCCTGGTGTTGCGGGCCGAGGAAATCGATTGGCCCGCTTTCGAGGGCATCCGCAAGCTCGGGCTCACGGCCGGCGCCTCGGCACCGGAAGTGCTGGTGGAAGAGATCATCGACGCCTTCGCAGCGCGCTACACCGTGACGGTGGATACGGTCTCGACGGTGGTCGAGGACATGTCCTTCCCGTTGCCGCGCGAACTGCGCAGCGAAGCCGCTGAATAGGCCGACTGCGCCCCCAACGCGGCACGTTTCAACAGGGGCGCCGTTCGGCGCCCCTGTCCTTTTTGGCCCCGAGAATTCAAGCGAACGTACCGTGGCAGTCTACACCGAGGTCTCCGACGCGGCGCTGACCGCCTTTCTCGCGGCCTACGACATCGGTACGCTGCTCTCGTACAAGGGCATCGCCGAGGGCGTCGAGAATACGAACTTCTATCTCCACACCACCGGCGGCTCGTTCATCCTGACCCTCTACGAGAAGCGGGTCCGGGCGGACGACTTGCCGTTCTTCCTCAACCTGATGGAGCACCTCGCCGCCCGAGGACTTGCGTGCCCACAGCCGATCCGTGATCGGGGCGGCGTCGCCTTGCGTGAGCTCTGCGGCCGACCGGCCGTAATTGTGACCTTCCTCGACGGCGTCTCGGTCAAGCGACCCGGCATCGATCACTGCCATGCCCTCGGTCGCGCACTCGCCGGGCTGCATGCGGCGGGGGCCGATTTCGGGATGCGGCGCGCCAACAATCTCTCCGTGGATGCCTGGGAACCGCTCTTCCGCCTTGCAGAGCCTCACGCCGACGTCGTTTCACCCGGTCTCACAGATCGGGTTCTCGGCGACCTCGCGGTGCTGCAGACGTCATGGCCCTCGGGCCTGCCGTCGGGCGTGATCCACGCCGACCTCTTTACCGACAACGTGTTCTTCATCGGAGACGAGCTGTCGGGCTTGATCGACTTCTACTTCGCCTGCACCGACGCCTTCGCCTACGATCTGGCGATCTGCCTCAACGCCTGGTGCTTCGAGGCGGACGGCAGCTTCCATCGCGACATGGGTGCGGCGCTGATCGCGGGCTACGAGGCGGTGCGCCCCCTGGTTTTGGCGGAGATCACGGCCCTGCCGATCCTGTGCCGTGGCGCGGCTCTGCGGTTCATGCTGACGCGACTCGTCGACTGGCTCAATGTGCCGGCCGGAGCCCTGGTCCAGCCGAAGGATCCGCTCGAATACGACCGCAGGCTGACGTTCCATCGCACCGCTACGGACGCGCGGGATTACGGATGGGCCGGCCCGGGACCATCGGCCGAATCGTCATCCGAAGCAAACCAGGTCTGATGCCGGGAGCGGTTAGCGTGCTCGATCGCAAGGCACGATAGCGCCGGCGGATGCATGGCAGCCGCCGGCAGGGTCGGTCAGATGACCTTCAGCAGGGCCTCGGCGCCGGACAGCTCCGTCTTGGCCGGCGAATCCTCCACGTTGAGAACGCGCACGACACCGTCCTCGACGAGCATGGCATAGCGCTTCGAACGGGTACCGAGGCCGAACCCGGCGCCATCCATATCGAGGCCGATCGCCTTCGCGAACTCGGCGTTGCCGTCCGCGAGAAACTCAAGGCCCTCGGCGCCGCTCGCCTTCTGCCACGCGTCGAGCACGAACACGTCGTTGACCGAGGTGATCGCGATGGTGTCGATGCCGCAAGCCTTGATCTCGGCCTGCTTCTCCACGAAGCCGGGCAGGTGATTGCGGTGACAGCTCGGCGTGAAGGCACCGGGCACCCCGACCAGGACGACGCGGCGGCCCTTGAAGAGGTCGTCAGTGGTCTTGGCTTCCGGTCCGTCCGTCCCACTCACGCGAAACGTGACCTGGGGGAGGTGGTCGCCAACCTGAATGGTCATCCGTCGTCTCCTGAAGATCGCCAGGGCATCCGAACTGCCGGATCCTTGAGCACTGTCCCTGCGCCGTTCCCGGTCGGCACACCGGACCCGCTCGCGAAAAATCGTCTAGCCCGCAGGGGTTAGCCTGTCGAGTTTCCGCCCCCCCCGCTGGCGCGGATATCCCCTCGTGGAACAGGCGGCGCCCTGGACAAAGGCGCCTTCCCGCGTAGCATGTGAGAATGCAGCGTTCACAAGCCCGCACGGGCGATCCCGCCTATCTTGACGGTCAGTTTCTCGTGGCCATGCCCGGCCTCACGGATTCGCGCTTCGCTCGGTCGGTCATCTATCTCTGTGCACACTCGGCAGATGGAGCCATGGGGATCATTCTCAACAAGGCCGTCTCCGACCTGAACATGCCCGATCTGCTGATTCAGCTCGATATCGCGAGCGAGACCGATGCGATCCGGCTTCGAGAGCGCGTCGGTCACATGCCCGTGCTGATGGGCGGCCCAGTCGATGCCAAGCGCGGGTTCGTGCTCCACACCGATGATTTCCATATCGATCAGTCCACGCTGATCATTGACGATGGAATCTGCCTCACGGCGACGGTGGACATCCTGCGGGCGATCGCGGCCGGCGACGGACCGGCCAGTGCCGTCCTGGCACTCGGCTATGCCGGATGGCAGGCGGGGCAGCTTGAGAACGAGATCCTGGCCAATGGCTGGCTGGTCTGCCCAGCCGACCCGGACATGATCTTCCACACAGCTCTCGAAGCAAAGTACGAGCGCACGTTGCGCAACAACGGGATCGACCTCGCGATGCTGTCTGTCATCGCCGGCCATAGCTGAGCGTTCGCGCTACTGATCGGCGAAGGGAGCGCCCCCCGTATCAGGGTTCATACCCTCCACCGCTGGTTTGCGGCGCGGCCGTGGCGGGGACGCCGAAGCGCTCGGTGCCGCAGTGCTGGTGTTGACCCCCAGGCGGGTGGCGAGCGCCAAGGCCCGCGCCTCGGTGAAGCGTAGGTTGCAGAAGCCATGCGCTCCTTCGCGAGCGTAGGTTCGGCACATCTGCTCGCGATCCGATGAGAAGGCCGCTTGTTCCGTGACCACCGGACGCAATTCGGGGCCGCGCAGGCGCTGACTGATCAGCTTGTAATTCTCGCGCACGGCTCGGTCGGCGCCGCCGCGTGCGGCTTCGAACTCGCTCGCCCGCGGTATGAGCGTCGCAGCGGCCGGTCCCCACAGACCCGTCGGGGTGGTGGCGCAATCGGCTGCTGCGAAGGTGCAAACCGGGCCCGACAAGGACTGAACCAGGACGGCGCCGTCGAGCACGTCGAATCGGAGGGGACACTCGCCCCCCGTGACCTCGAAGCGGCCGACGCCCTCCGGGCGGCCCTCCGATGAGACCGCAACCGGTGCGCCGCCGTTCAAAGGCACTTTGCAGGCTTCGACAGGCTGCGAGATTTTATTACCCGGCAGGACAATGCGAGCGGTGGTGCCGGCACCGGACCGTTCCAGCTTCAGGCTCCCGGTGAGCCCGTTCAGCATCAGGTCCTGGCCCATCACGTTGTCCTCTGAAGGCGCTTTGAGGACGACGGGCTGACGTGGAACCGGTGGCGCCTTCGGAACGTCGGAGGCAGCTGGCGGCGCCCCCTCGCCCGGCGCGCCCGGTATCGGTGCCTGCGGAGCAGTGGGAACGCCCCGTGGCGGAACAGGCGGCTTGGCCGCCCGCCCGATCCCGAACAACTCTTCGAAGAACGACTGCGCGCAGGCCGCGTGAGGAACCGATACCAGCACCGGTAGAAGAAGAAGCACGCGGGTCAGACGCATCGAAACTTTCAGGCCTATATCCGTTGAGGCGGCGTGATGCGCAGGCAAGCACGTTCACACACCACTTACCATGCAACGAGCGATGCACCACAGCAGCGATGTCCCTTCTCGACAAGGTGACATCGAAGACGCCGCTGGCGCTACGGAAACCGCGGCTGGCGACTTGGACGGCCGCTCGAATCCGAGGCCGAGGGAAGGGATAACGCGGTTCTGCCCAATCCGATGCACCTCCGCACCGGGCACTGCCTTGCGGCCTCGCGACACCCTTCTTATATCGGCCGAGACGCGGGATTAAGACCCGGCTCTGCACCGTTCCGGGGCGCGAACCGGTTTCCCAACCCGTTCTCACACACTCAGTTTTGCAAAGCCATGGGCCGAGCTGCTTCGGGGCTCGGCGGTCTGCTTGACCAAACGACAACAGAGGGATCCCACCATGGGTAAGGTAATCGGTATCGACCTCGGCACGACGAATTCCTGCGTGGCCGTCATGGAAGGCACGCAGCCCAAGGTCGTCGAGAATTCGGAAGGTGCGCGCACCACGCCGTCCATCGTCGCATTCACCGACGAGGGTGAGCGGCTCGTCGGCCAGCCGGCCAAGCGTCAGGCTGTCACGAACCCCGAGCGTACCTTCTTCGCCATCAAGCGCCTCGTCGGTCGGACTTACGACGATCCGATGACGCAGAAGGACAAGGGCCTGGTTCCCTACAAGATCGTGCGCGGCGACAACGGCGATGCCTGGGTCGAGGCGGACGGCAAGAAGTACTCCCCCTCGCAGATCTCCGCCTTCACGCTGCAGAAGATGAAGGAGACGGCCGAGGCGCATCTCGGTCAGCCGGTGACGCAGGCCGTCATCACGGTCCCTGCCTACTTCAACGACGCCCAGCGTCAGGCCACCAAGGACGCCGGCAAGATCGCCGGTCTCGAGGTGCTGCGCATCATCAACGAGCCGACCGCGGCGGCACTCGCCTACGGTCTCGACAAGAAGAAGGCTGGCACCATCGCGGTCTACGACCTCGGGGGCGGCACCTTCGACGTGTCGATCCTCGAGATCGGTGACGGCGTGTTCGAGGTGAAGTCGACGAACGGCGATACCTTCCTAGGCGGCGAAGACTTCGACAACCGCGTGGTCGAGTACCTGAC
This sequence comes from Methylobacterium sp. BI1, assembly GCF_056680125.1. Lineage (NCBI taxonomy): Bacteria > Pseudomonadati > Pseudomonadota > Alphaproteobacteria > Hyphomicrobiales > Methylobacteriaceae > Methylobacterium > Methylobacterium sp. BI1. Next base: position 1,950,130 of record NZ_CM155267.1, read on the forward strand.
CAGTGAGTTCAAGCGCGAACAGGGCATCGACCTCACGAAGGACAAGCTCGCCCTTCAGCGCCTTAAGGAAGCGGCCGAGAAGGCCAAGATCGAGCTGTCCTCGGCGACGCAGACCGAGATCAACTTGCCCTACATCACGGCGGATGCCACGGGCCCGAAGCACCTCGCGCTCAAGCTCAGCCGCGCGAAGTTCGAATCCCTCGTGGACGATCTCGTCCAGCGCACGATCGAGCCCTGCCGCAAGGCCCTCAAGGATGCTGGCGTCTCGGCGTCGGAGATCGACGAGGTGGTGCTGGTCGGCGGCATGATCCGCATGCCGAAGATCCAGGAGGTCGTGAAGTCCTTCTTCGGGAAGGAGCCCCATAAGGGCGTCAACCCGGATGAGGTCGTAGCCATCGGCGCGGCGGTTCAAGCCGGCGTGCTCCAGGGCGATGTCAAGGACGTGCTGCTTCTCGATGTGACCCCGCTGTCTCTCGGCATCGAGACGCTGGGTGGCGTGTTCACCCGTCTGATCGACCGCAACACCACGATCCCGACCAAGAAGTCCCAGACCTTTTCGACGGCCGAGGACAACCAGAACGCGGTCACCATCCGGGTCTTCCAGGGTGAGCGCGAAATGGCGGCCGACAACAAGCTGCTCGGCCAGTTCGACCTGATGGGCATCCCGCCGGCTCCCCGCGGCATGCCGCAAATCGAGGTGACCTTCGATATCGATGCCAACGGCATCGTGAACGTGACCGCTAAGGACAAGGCCACGAACAAGGAGCACCAGATTCGCATTCAGGCCTCCGGTGGCCTGTCGGATGCCGACATCGAGCGCATGGTCAAGGACGCCGAAGCGAATGCCGAGGCGGACAAGAAGCGCCGCGAACTCGTCGAGGTGAAGAACCAGGGCGAGAGCCTGATCCACGCCACCGAGAAATCGGTGAAGGAGTACGGCGACAAGGTCTCTGCGGATGACAAGGGCGCCATCGAGACGGCGATCACTGCACTCCGTACCGCCCTCGAGGGCGACGATGTCGAGGTCATCAAGGCCCGCACCACGGACGTGATGCAGGCATCGATGAAGCTCGGGGAGGCGATGTACGCCGCCAACCAAGCCGGTGAGGCAGGGACCGACGCCAGCACCGGCGAGGCGAAGAAGGACGATGTCATCGACGCCGATTTCCAGGAAGTCGATGACAAGGACCAGAAGAAGCGGGCATAACCCCTGCATCTGAACTCGGGGCCGGAGCGATCCGGCCCCGAGCCATGTTCGGCTTGTCCCAGTGAACGGGACGGGCGGAGTTTCGAACGCATCGGCGTTTGAGAAGGACGGCGCTGGCCGGTCGGTTCGGCGCGCCGGGGGACTTTGAGGACGGGAATGTCGAAGCGGGACTATTACGAGATTCTGGGCGTCTCCAAGACCGCGACCGACGGCGAAATGAAAGTCGCCTTCCGCAAGCTCGCCATGAGCTATCACCCGGACCGCAATCCGGGAAATGCCGAGGCCGAGCTAAAGTTCAAGGAAATCAACGAGGCTTATCAGTGCCTCTCGGATGGTCAGAAGCGTGCTGCATACGACCGCTTCGGCCATGCTGCCTTCCAGCAGGGCGGAGGCGGCGGTCCCGGCTTCGGGAACGAGTTCGGCGACTTCATGTCGGACATCTTCGACAACTTCTTTGGTGACGGCCGGGCCGGCGCCGCCGCTGGGCGAGGGGGCGCGCGCGGAGGCCCCACCCGCGAGCGGGGCGCCGATCTACGCTACAATCTTGAGATCTCCCTCGAGGAGGCTTTCAGCGGTAAAGCCGAAACCATCAAGATGGCGACCTCGGTCACCTGCGAGGTCTGCTCTGGCTCCGGTGCCAAGGCCGGATCAAAGCCGCGGCCCTGTCAGACCTGTGGCGGCTACGGACGCGTGCGGGCGGCGCAGGGATTCTTCGCCATCGAGCGCACCTGCCCGAACTGCCACGGCCGTGGCGAAGTGATCGACGATCCCTGCAGCGCCTGCAGCGGCGCAGGTCGTGTGACACGCGAACGGACGCTGTCTATCAACGTGCCGGCCGGCGTCGACGACGGCCTGCGGATCCGTCTGGCCGGCGAGGGCGAGACGGGTCTGCGTGGCGGACCGGCGGGAGACCTCTACGTCTTCCTCTCGATCAAGCCGCACGAGTTTTTCCAGCGCGATGGCGCCGACCTATTCTGCCGGGTACCGATCTCGATGGTAACCGCGGCGCTTTCGGGCGAGATCACCGTGCCGGTGATCGACGGCTCGCAGACCCAGGTGCGCATCCCGGCCGGCACCCAGACGGCGAAGCAATTTCGTATCAAGGGCAAGGGCATGCCGGTCCTGCGCTCGCGCGACGTCGGCGACCTCTACATCCAGGTGTTTGTCGAGACGCCGCAGAACCTCTCGAAACGCCAGCGTGAGTTGCTCCAGGAGTTCAACCAGTCGGCGTCCGACGAGAACCATCCGGAGAGCGCAGGCTTTTTCTCCAAGGTAAAAGACTTCTTCGACGGCCTCGGTGGAGCAGCCAGGACGTAGACTTGCAATATCTTGCGGATCAAAAACGTTCGGCCACGGTTATCGCATGTGGCGGTCGGGCACCGCCTGGGCAATCCTTGTGCGCGCCCCGGCACGTTCGATGGTTGCAAGCTTGACTGCCGGAGAGCTTCGTCGTCTAGCCTTTCCCTCCCAACCCGTGATCTGAGGACATAGGGTCTTGCCGCCGCTACGCCGCTCCAGCGCAAAAGCCGACCTCGCATCCGGTGCCAACCGTACGCGGCGGGACCCGTTGGAGGACGAGGCACGCTTCCTGCGTTCCTGGTTCGAGCGACCCCTCGTCACCGGCGCCGTGACGCCATCGGGCAAGATGCTCGCCCGCACGATGGCCTCATACGTCGATCCGCGCGTCAGCGGACCTGTGATCGAACTGGGTCCCGGGACCGGACCGGTGACCGAGGCTTTGATCCGGCGTGGCGTCGAGCAGGAGCGGCTGATCCTCGTCGAGTACAATCCCGACTTCTGCAAACTGCTGCAGAAGCGCTTTCCCCGCGCGACGATCCTGCGCGGCGACGCCTACAATATCCGTGAGACGTTCGGCACGATGCTGAGCGAGAAGGCGGCGGCCATGGTCTCCAGCCTGCCGCTGTTCACCAAGGCGCTGGAGCAGCGCCTGGATCTCCTGAACGCCGCTCACGAGATGATGCATCCGAGCGCACCGTTCGTGCAGTTCACTTACGCGGTGGTTCCGCCGATCCCGGCCCGGTGCGATGCGGGCACCTACACGGCTAGTCGTTCGAACCGAGTCTGGCTCAATCTCCCGCCCGCCCGCGTCTGGGTCTATCGCCGGCCCTGAACGCCAGCGCAGGCTTCCCGAACGCCAGCTGAAGGGCCGTCTCAGAACGCGTTCAGTGCCGTGATCCTATCCCTGATGCCGAGGGCGATATCCGCCTCGGCAGTCGAGATAGGAACTCAACGATGACCAGCTCGCGCGGAAGCTCCCGGACGGGAGTGAACGTTCTGATCGCCGCGATCGGCTTTGCCGGCAGCCTCGCATTTGTGACCAGCGCACAGGCCTCGCCCTTCGTGGCGCCCGCCCAGGCTGCTTCGGACACCGCGATCAGCCACGTGCAGTACTGGGGCGGGCACGGTGACTGGGGGCATCATCCGCACCGGCACGAGGATCGCCATTATGGCTACCACCGTCGGCATGACGGTTGGGGGCACCGCGATCGTGACTGGGGTCATCACCGCGGCTGGGAGCGCCGTCACCACCGCCATCATCACCACCACGGCCACGACCGTTACGACTACTGAAAGACCCGGTTGGCTCCAGGTCTCGAAGCCGGAGCCTGCACCGGCCTATCCCGCGATCCGCTCCAGGATCGCGGGCGTCGGTTCCAGGGGGGTCGAGGCGATGCGGTAGGCGGCCCGCAGAGCGGCTTCGGCCCGCTCGGCGGAAACGGCATCGGCCGCATGGATCATCGCAAGCGTTTGGCCAGGCTCGATCCTGTCTCCGATCCTGGGCAGCCCGGTCAGGCCGACGCGGGGATCGATCTCGTCCTGCGTTCGGGTGCGACCACCGCCCAGGCCGATCACCGCGAGTCCCAATTCTCGCGTCGCGATCGACGCGACGAAGCCACCGGTTTCCGCAATGACAGGGCAGATGACCGGGGCCGCCGGCAGGTAGAGCCCGGTGCGCTCGATGAGATCGACCGGCCCCCCGAGGGCGGCGACCATCCGGGCGAAGACCTCGAGCGCGCGTCCTGACGCCAGCCCGCTCTCCAGGCGCGCGGAGGCGTCCGCGACGTCGGGACTGAGGCCGCCGGCGACCAGCATTTCGGCGGCCAGCGCCAGCGTCACGGCATGGAAGGCCGGTTCGCAAGCGCGCCCGGTGAGGTAGTCGAGGGCGTAGGCGACCTCCAGGGCATTCCCGGCCGACGAGGCGAGGGGCGAGTCCATGTCGGTGATCAGCGCCACCGTGCGAAGACCCGCACCGCCCGCCACATCGACGATACTGCGGGCGAGTCCCTGGGCCGCCGGGATTTCGGCCATGAAGGCCCCCGAGCCCACCTTCACGTCCATCACCAGCCCGTCGAGGCCGGCGGCGAGCTTCTTCGACAGGATGGAGGCGGTGATCAGGTCGAGGGATTCGACGGTGCCCGTGACGTCGCGGATGGCGTAGAGGCGCCGGTCCGCGGGCGCGAGGTCCGCAGTCTGCCCGATGATCGCGCAGCCCACGTCGGCGGTCACGCTCCGGAAGCGGTCGAGTCCCGGCATCGTGTCGTAGCCCGGGATGCTCGCGAGCTTGTCGAGGGTCCCTCCGGTATGCCCGAGGCCGCGCCCGGAGATCATCGGAACGAAGCCGCCGCAGGCCGCGACCATCGGTGCGAGCGCGAGGCTGACCGCGTCCCCGACCCCGCCGGACGAGTGCTTGTCCAGGACGGGTCCGGGCAGGTCCCACCGCAGCACGGTGCCGGACTCGGTCATGGCCCGGGTCAGCGCCACGCGCTCCGAGCGCGAGAGGCCCCGGAAGAACACCGCCATGGCGAAGGCCGCGGCCTGTCCCTCGGTGACACGCCCGTCCGTCAGGCCCGCGATGAAGTCCGCGATGTCCTCGGCCGGGATCGTGCCGCCATCGCGCTTGGTGCGGATGAGTTCCTGGGGCAGCCTCATCGGCCGGCCCCGGTGGCCGCCGCGACCAGGGCCGTGCGCAGGCTGCTGGCACCGAGGCGAAACGTGCGGGGGGAGACCCAGCCCGGTCCCATGATGCGGTCCGCCAGGGCGAGGTAAGTGCCGGCATCCGCAACAGTTTTCAGCCCCCCGGAGACCTTGAGGCCGACGGGATGCCCCGCCCCGTGATCCCGGATGGCGTGGAGCATCGCCTCGGCGGCCTCCGGGGTCGCGGAGACCGCGCTCTTGCCCGTGGAGGTCTTGAGGAAGTCCGCCCCGGCCTCGATGGCGAGGCGGCTCGCGGCCGTGATGGCGTCCGGGGTCGCCAGGACCCCGGTCTCGAGGATGACCTTCAGCAGGCGATCGCCGTCGCAGATGTCGCGGATCGCGGCGAACATGGCCCGGGCGGTGCCGGTCTCGCCGGCGAGGAAACTGCGATAGGGCAGGACGAGATCGATCTCATGGGCGCCGTCGGCCAGGGCTTCGGTCGTGTCCTCCACCGCGCGCTCGATGTCGTCGCCGCCGGCGGGGAAGTTGATAACGGTGGCGACGCGCACCGGGGCGCCGGCGAGCAGCCGGGCGGCGTGGCGCACGTAGTGCGGCCAGACGCAGACAGCGGCGACGGCGCTCGCCCGGGCGTCCCGGCAGAGCGTATCGATGGCGGACTCCGAGCAGGACTCGCCGAGATCGGTGAGGTCGAGGAGCGGCAGGGCCCGCCGGGCGATAGAGGCGTCGTCGGTCATCAGAGAGCACTCGCGGGCAGGCGGGCGACGAAGGCGGCGACCAGGCGGGCGAGGGCGTCGCCGGCGCGGGCGGCGACGGCCTTGGTCTCCGCGTGATGGGGATCGCCGCCGTCGAGGCCGGCAGCGAGGTTGGTGACGACGGAGAGGGCGGCGACGGGCAGCCCGTAGAAGCGGGCGAGGATGACCTCGGGCACCGTCGACATGCCGACGAGGTCGGCCCCGAGGAGGCCGGCCATGCGGACTTCCGCGGGGGTCTCGAAGGTGGGGCCGGAGAACCAGGCGTAGATGCCCTGGTGCAGGGTGACACCGGATTCGCGTGCCGCTTCAAGGAGATGGGCGCGAAGGGCGGCATCGTATGCACCCACCATGGGCACGAAGCGGGCGTCGCTGGCCTCGCCGATCAGCGGGTTGAGGCCCGCGAGGTTGAGGTGGTCGGTGAGGGCGACGAGGCTGCCGGGGCCGACGGCGGGCCGCAGGGAGCCGGCGGCGTTCGTGAGGAGGAGCGCTTCTGCACCAAGGACTTGCGCGACGCCGAGCGGCACCCGCATCACGGCCGGGTCGCCGCTCTCGTAGGCGTGGGCGCGGCCCTCGAAGACCAGGACCCGCCGTCCGGCCAGATACCCGGCATGGAGACGGCCGCCATGGCCGCTCACGCCCGGCGCCGGAAACCCCGGAATTTGCCCGTAGGATACCGAGAGGGTCGTGTCGAGGTCGCGCACCAGGCCGCCGAGTCCGGTGCCGGTGACGATCGCGCAGGCGAAGGGTCCGCCGAACCCCTGCGCGCGCAGCAGACCGGCGGCGGCCTGGACCCCCGGCTCCGGTTCACGCACGGATTCATCCCCCATCGGTCCCCCCGGGTGCGGCGCCCAGATTGTCCGGGCCGAAGGAGTCGGGCAGCAGGGCCCCGACGGTGAAGGCGGCGCGGATCGCGACGGGGTCGGCGACGTGGACCCGGATAGCGGGACCGGCGAATTCGCGGATGCGCTGCCGGCAGGCGCCGCAGGGGGTGACGAGGCCCGGCCCCGGGCCGAGGACCAGCAGGGCGGCGATGCGCCGGCCGCCCGCGGCCACCATGGCGGCGATGGCGCCGGCCTCGGCGCAGGTCCCCACCGGATAGGCGGCGTTCTCGACGTTGCAGCCGGCATGGAGGGCGCCCGATTCGTCGAGGAGCGCCGCCCCGACGGGAAAGCGCGAGTAGGGGGCGTAGGCGCGGTCCTGCGCGGCCCGGGCGGCAGCGAACAGGCGGGACAGGTCCGGACCCGACGCGTCCGGGATCGTCGGGTCCTGGGCAGGGGAATCCGGTTTCATCGGGGCGGGACACGGCACGGCATCGCGCGACTTAGGCACCAAGTGGCGGGGCTGTCGAGGCCCGGCGCCGGCGCGGCGGACGCATCGACAGCGCGCCCCCGGGCTCCTAAGACGGGGCGGACGGGAGACGAGCCGGGAGGCCAGGGATCATGTTGGGACGTTTCGAGCGCGGAGCCTCCGGCGAGGCGGTGGTGGAGTACGGCGACGGCACCATGCGGGTGATCAAGCCGGGCAGCTTCGTGCGCTGCGCGGTGACCGGCGAGGCGATCCCCCTCGACGCCCTGCGCTACTGGAGCGCGACCCGGCAGGAGGCCTATGCCAGCCCCGAGGCCGCGATGCAGCGCCTCGCGGAGACTGGACGGCCGGAGTAGTCGCTAAATAATTGGATCTGCGGTGATTGATCGGACGTGGCTGCAAGGTTTGCAGATTAGCATCGTTAATTCAATTATAAAACTTACTCAACTCGCCGTAAATCTAGATTTTTGAAGATTCACGACTTCGAAGCACACAGAAAGAATATTTTTCTAAATTGAAAATGCTTGGTACTAAGTACATTTTTACCGGATTAATTACACAGGAAGCCGCTGAAGGAACAGGAATTAATTTAAATCTGATAGCACTGCCATTTTATTTATTAGAAAAATTATTTTGAACCAAACACTGATATAGCATCGCGTAACGCGCGTCCGCATCGTCGCGTCAAGCGTACCGCTGCATTTACAAAACAAGTGGTCAGGTTTGGAGTTTGCGCGCCTGTCCATGAGCAGACGACTGTGCCAGACTTTCTGAGCCAGCCCCCGACATTAAAAATTCGACGGAAACCGTATCGACAATCGTTGGTTGTCTATGGGAAACCATATCCGCTAGAAAACCGATCGATTCGGAGGATGCGGTGCGGGTCAAGAAGGTTCGAGTTCAAGGTTTCCGGCTGCTGCGTGATATCGAGCTCATACTTGAGGATACGGCGACTGTTGTTGTTGGCCGCAACAACAGCGGCAAGACTTCACTGACGGATGTTTTTCGGTGCTTCGGGGTCGCAGGTACACCGTTTAGATTGCAGGATTTTTCAGCGGCAGAGCGCTCGAAGTTCATCACAGCTCGGAATGCTAAGGCAAAGGGTATTGCACCCCAATCCGTGCTAGAAATGCTGCCAAAAATCTCGATCACGCTCACACTGGCGTACGATAAAGCGGCGCCTGATATCGGCCCGATGTCGGCTTATGTAATCGATCTTGATGCAGACTCCGATACTGTGATCGCACATATCGTTTACGCGCCGCGGATGTCAGGCCTTTCGTCGCTTTTAGAATACGAAGGCGATTTAACCGATGCCAACTCCACAGTAGAATTCTTTCGGCATATTAAACAAACCTTGGCTTCTGTTTACGAAACGGAAGTCTGGGCAATTGACCCCACGGCACGTGAAAATCGGAGACTCTTGGATCTCAAACATCTACACTCGTTATTGAAATGGGACCTAGTGCGTGCACAGCGAACCCTTGACCACTCCCGCCACGGTGATGCTGATGTTATCGGCAAGCTTTTAAGCGATCTTTACAAGACAGCGAAAGCTCCCACAGCGACTGCTGCCGATCAAGAACTTGCAGCACAGTTGAGATTATCTGTTGAAGAAATCGAGCGAGATGTACAAAATGAATTCGGCACCGTTTTGACAGGTCTACTTCCAGCAATGGACGTACTCGGTTTTCCAGGTGCCAACGACTCGCAACTGAAGCCGGAAACCGCTCTTAATGTCGAAGCATTGCTGAATGATCACACCAAAATAGTCTATGCCAGCAACGACGGAGTGCATCTTCCGGAAGGCTATAACGGTCTTGGAACCCGCAATTTAATATACATGCTTTTGCAACTCCAAACTTTTCATAAAGAGTATAGGGCGAGGGCCGTTACACCTAATACGCATCTAATATTCATTGAGGAACCGGAGGCGCATCTGCATCCACAAATGCAAGAAGTTTTCATTGCCCAACTCCATAAGGCTGTTGCGAAGCTCTCCGAAGATTATCCTAACGAGAAGCCATGGAAAGTCCAATTTGTTATCACTACGCACTCGCCACATGTTGCTAATGCGGCAACATTTGAAGCAGTTCGCTATTTCTTAAACGACGGTTCGACCAATTCCGACACAAGACAAACAAAGATTAAAGATTTCAAGAAGGGCATGGAAAAGATCGATGACGCCGATAAAGACTTTCTGCATCAATACATGACCCTTACAAAATGTGATCTATATTTTGCAGATAAGGCGATTATGGTCGAAGGAACGACAGAGCGTATTCTCATACCAAGGCTGTGCGATTTGGCGGATAAAGATCCTAAGGCTAAGTATCAATTAGCCCGACAGTATGTCACGACCTTGGAGGTTGGAGGCGCATACGCCCACCTGTTTTATCCTCTAATTGATTTCCTTGAGCTTAAGACACTTGTCATAACTGACATTGATTCTGTTCAAGCGACTAAAAATGACAAAGGAACAACTAAATACAAAAAATGCATTGTGGCCGATGGTGATAATACAAGCAATTCCGCAATAAAACATTGGTTTAAAAATAGCTCTGGCAAAAATTTACCGAAACTAAAACCATTAAACCTGATCGCAAAGTCAGATGCTGAAAAAACAACGCGATTTCGGCGGATAGCATTTCAAGTTCCAGAGTCAAAAGAGTCATCTGCTTGTGCACGTAGCTTTGAAGATGCTCTGATAATAGCAAATCTCAAACATTTCAGTATTGATGAAAATGAGAATATTGCATCCCAAGCGTGGGAATTGGCTGAGGATATGGGAAAGGCGAACACGGCTCTACAGTTCGCAATCCGCGAAAAGAATTGGATAGCACCGCGTTACATCCGAGAAGGTCTATCCTGGCTTGCGGAACCTCCGCCCCCGACAGCGGAACCCCCGCTAATTGTCCCGCAAGAAAGTGGCGGTGAAGCATCGGGGATTGAATCGTGACAACAATCAATGAAAATCCCGCAATCGCCGCAGCGCAAGAGGCGCAGGCTAAGGTCAATGAGTGTCTTGCTGACGGAAGACACTTTCGCCTCGAAGCAGGCGCCGGCGCGGGAAAGACTTATTCGCTAGTGTCTGCTCTAAAAAACGTAATCTCAGAACGGGGTCGCTCCCTCGTTCAGCAAGGTCAGCGCGTGGCCTGCATCACCTACACCGAGGTAGCGCGCGATGAGATCGTTAGGGAAGTGGAAGACCACCCCGCTATACTTGTACAAACAATTCACTCCTTTTCTTGGAGTTTCATGGCCCCATTCCAATCTGCGTTGAAAACATTTCTTCCAGATCTAGAAAACAGAGACAATGCTATAAAAGACGCCGGCGGCATCGGTAGCAAGCCGATAACTTATAATCGAGGATTTTTTCGCATCGCCGACGATGAAGTATCACTAGCCCATGACGACGTACCTATTATTATGGCTAAGTTGCTATCACTGGAAAAATTCAGGCGTCTTCTCACACAGCAATTTCCAATTATTTTTATAGACGAATATCAGGACACTGATCGCCACTTTATGTCAGCGCTTGACGAGCATATTTTCCGAGGCAAGGGGGGACCGCTGATTGGATTGTTCGGCGATCATTGGCAGACGATTTATCGTAGCGAATACGAACTCGCTCAGTATTCCATCCATGGCATAGACAAAGGCTCGAATTTTCGCTCAGCGCGACCGATTGTTGAAGTGCTCAACCGTCTCCGCCCGACATTGCCTCAGGCGGTCAGCCATCCAGATCAAGACGGCGAGGCTCGTTTCTTTCATACCAATGCTTACAAAGGACAAAGAACTCAGACGTCCCATTCTAAAAACGACCTTCCTTCCGAAATGGCAAAAGCCGCCAGGATCAATCTGATGTCACGTCTCAAAGACGAAGGTTGGGTACCGGAAGAAACTAAAATTTTGATGCTTACTCATAGCGCTCTAGCGGCAGAGCAGGGCTATCCAGGTGTCGTGGAAGTTTTTAAGGGAAAGAACGATCAGTTCGTTAAAAAGGAAGATCCAGTCTTCAGTCTTTTAGCTGAAATCGTAGAACCCATGTGCGCAGCATACTCGTCCGGAAATTATGGCGAGATGTTTCGTATATACGGGAGCGGTCCGGCAGTCCGTTGTCACGGAGACAAGATAATTTGGCGTGATGATATGGATAAACTTCTCAGATTACGTATAGATGGAACTGTCGGACAAGTAATTGATCATTTGAAAATTACAAGCCGTCCCGCTCTCAGTCCTCGCATTGTTAAAAGGGAGGAGGAACTAGCAGCGCTTAATGGGGAGCCGATCCCCGATGATATGGGACAGTTGATAAGGCATGAAGGGCTTCGGAGGGTTCCCTATTCTCAGGTTGTGGATGCTATAAAATTTATTGATGGATTTACCCCCTTCGCAACACAGCACAGTGTCAAGGGCGCTGAGTTTAAGAATGTTTTGGTCGTGCTTGGTGGGGGTTGGAATCACTACAATTGGCCGCAGCTATTTGAGCTTCTGGACAACAAAAAAATCGAAACCAAAAACCTGAAAGCCTACTACCGCTCACGCAACCTTTTTTACGTATCAATATCTCGTCCCATGACAAGACTTGCTGTGCTTGCCACTCAAACGCTTTCACAAGCTGCATTGAGAAACATCACTCATCTATTTGGTGCGATGGAAGTAATAGAACTGAAACACGACGAAATAATACCCTTTGTACCAAAACAACCATGACTTAATATCAAGTAGAAATTTTTATACCTTATACATATTGTCTCGCTTCAAGAGATTTAACTCCAAAACTTATTCATAAAACATTTTCGTAATTTAAATTCGAATCATTTCCAAATATGGTCGGCTATGTAGGAGTATTCACAAACTAAAGTAAATAATAGATTTTAATCTTTCCATTTTTTGTTGGTAATCGATCATAAAAATATTCTGCCTTGTCCCCTTCATTATTTCATCCCTCGACCAATCAACCCCCGCAACTGCCCCAACACCCCCCCTACATCATCAAACGCCAGCGTCACGGGCAACACCCCGACGCCGACGGCGAACGGGGGTGAGAGGCGGACGTGGTCCTTCTCGGTGGTGAGGAGGTCGGCGCCGAGGCGGGTGGCTTCGGCCGCGAGGGTGGCTTCGTCGGCGGGGCCGTAGGGGTGGTGGTCCGGGTAGGCGCGGGTCGCGACCAGGGTGGCGCCGGCCTCTTCGCAGCTGTCGAAGAATTTTTGGGGGCGGCCGATGCCCGCGAAGGCGAGGATGCGGCGGCCTGTCAGGTCGGCGCCGGGGATCAGGCGGGCGCGGTGGACCGGGAGGCCCCGGGCCTGCGCGTCCGCGGCCACGGCCTCGCCCCGGGGCCCGGTCCCGATCAGCACGAGGCCGTGGATGTGGGGCCATTGCCGGGCGAGGGGCACCCGCAGGGGGCCGGCCGGGAAGGGTCGTCCGTTGCCGAGGCCGGCGCCGGCATCGACCACGGCGAGCGACAGCGTCTTGGCAAGGCTCGGGTTCTGCAGGCCGTCATCCATGACGATGACGTCGGCGCCGGCCCGGACGCAGAGGGCGGCTCCGGCCGGGCGGTCCCGGGACAGGATCGTCGGCGCGACCCGGGCCAGGAGCCTCGGCTCGTCGCCGGTCTCCCCGGCCGTCTGGCGGGCGGGATCGACCCGGACCGGTCCGGCGAGGCGCCCGCCATAGCCGCGGGTGAGGAAGGCCGGGTTCGCCCCGAGGGCGCGCAGGTGGGCGGCGAGCGCCAGGGCGGTCGGGGTCTTGCCGGCGCCGCCCAGGGTGACGTTGCCGACGCAGAGAACGGGGCAGGGGGCCGCGGCGCCGGGCCTGTCCATGCGCGCGGCGGTGTGGCGTCCGTAGAGGGCGCCCACCGGGGCGAGGCACCGGGCGAGGGGATGGCCGGGCTCCGCGTCCCAGAAGGCGGGGGGGCGCATCAGCCGGCGCTCACGAGGCCGCCATCGCCTTGAGCGTCATCTGGGCGATGAAGGGATCGAGCACCGCCAGGGTGCGGGCGACGGCGCCCTCGAAGGGCTGGAGCGCGGCGGCCCCGGCCCGGCTCATCGCCTCGATGCGGGGGCGGTCGGCCAGGAGGGAATCCAGGGTCGTCGCCAGGGCGTCGGAATCGGTCACCGGCAGGGCGCCGCCGGCCTGGTCCAGGGCGTGGTAGACCTGGGTGAAGTTGTGGATGTGCGGCCCGTGCAGCACCGCGGCCCGCAGGCGGGTGGGCTCGATCGGATTCTGGCCGCCATGGGGCACCAGGGAGCCGCCGAGATAGACGATGCGGCCGAGGCGGTAGAACAGGCCGAGCTCGCCCAGGGTGTCGGCCACGTAGAGCTCGACGCCGCCATGGGGGCGCCCGCCCTGCGCGCGCCGGGCGCTGGTCAGGCCCTCGGCCCCGGCGCAGGCGGCGACGTCGCCGCCGCGATGGGGATGGCGCGGCACCACGATGGTGAGGAGGCGCGGCCAGCGGTCCTTGAGGCGGGCATGGGCCCGGGCCGCCATGGCGTCCTCCCCCGGATGGGTGCTCGCCGCGACCCAGACCGGCCGGTCGCCCACGAGGTCGCGCAGGTGGGCGAGCTGCTGGCCATCCGCCGGGGGCACCTCGGAATCGTATTTCAGGTTGCCCGCGATGCTGACCCGGGGGGCGCCGAGGCGGCGGAAGCGGTCGGCATCCTCGTCGGTCTGGGCGAGGCAGATCGCGATGCGGGCCAGGAGCGCCTCGGCGGTCCGGGGGGTGCGGGCCCAGCCCCGATACGAGCGCTCCGACATCCGCCCGTTGACCACGAGGAGCGGGATGCCGTGCCGGTGCAGGCCCATCACGGTGTTCGGCCAGATCTCGGATTCCGCGACCAGGGCGAGGTCCGGGCGCCAATGGGCGAGGAAGCGGTCGACCCAGCGCGGGGCGTCGAGGGGCATGTACTGGTGCACGGCCCCGGCGGGCAGGCGCCGGCCGATCAGCTCGGCGGCGCTGCGGGTGCCCGTCGTCACCAGCACCGAGAAGCCCCGGGCGATCATGCCGTCGACGAGGCCCACCAGGGAGAGCGCTTCGCCGACGCTGGCCCCGTGCATCCAGACGAGGCGGCCCGTCGGCCGGGCCCGGCCCGGCAGCCCGCGCCGCTCGGCCAGGCGCCCGGGATCCTCCTTGCCCCGGCGGGAGCGCCAAGCCAGCAGGCCGGCCAGCGCCGGCTCGCCGAGATAGAGCCCGGTGCGGTAGGCCCGCAGGATCGCCGTGAGGGGCGGGGCCTTGGCCATGGCCCTCACGCCGGTTCCCCGACCCGGCCGTCCGTCCCGACCCGGTCGGGATGGGCTACGCGGTCGTGGGGGCCGACCCGGTCGGGCCGTCCGACGAGGGTGTAGGCGCGGTCGTGGACGCGGTTCATCTCGGCCTCGAGCTGCCGTCGCAGCGCCTCCAGAACCTCGGGCTCCACGTCCCGCGGCACGAAGACGGGCTCGCCGAACACCATCGCGCCCCGGCCGAAGGGCAGGCCGAGGCAGGCGCGGTCCCAGCTGTCGAAGCGCCAGTGCCGGCTCGTCACCACCGCCACGGGGATGATCGGCCGGCCGGAGAAGCGCGCCAGGGTGAGGATGCCGGCATCGGCCCGGCGCGAGACCTTCGGCACGTCGGCGCTGAAGGCCACGCTCTCGCCGTCCTTCAGGGCCCGCAGCATGGCGCGCAAGCCCTCGGCCCCGCCCTTGGCCTTGGCGTCCCGCAGGACCCGGCCGCGGGCGCCGGAGGCCCGGATCACCCGGACGCCCATGCGGGTGAGGGCGATGGTGTTGATGTTGCCGTCCGGGGAACGGGAGATGATCGTGGCGATCCGGTCGTGCGGCCGGCGCATGAACGAGATCATCGTGTGCTGGCCGTGCCACATGCCGGCAATGAAGGGGCCGAGGTCGTCGAGCCAGGCATCCGGCGCGGCCGGCTCCACGGTGAAGCGGTTGGTGCGCCGTACGAGGCGGAGGTAGCCGCCCGCGAGGATGCCGAGGGCCTGCTGGACCGCCGGGGCGCGGCCGATGCGTTTGACGAGGCTCATCACTTCGCTTTCGCGTCGCGGCGCCGACGGGCCGGCGATGCCTTCGAGGAGGGGCCTTCGAGGAGAGTGTCCACGGAGCCGTCCCGCCCGGCGCACCGGACGGGCCGCCGGCTGTCTAGCTCCGATCGCGCGGCCGGCGCAACGGCGCAGTGGCGGCCGAATCCGCCGTTTCGGCGGCGAAACCCAGCACGGGCGGCTTGTTTAGATCTATTCCAAGCTATAGATTGGAATGGATCCAAAGAGGACACCGCCCCGAAACGAGCCGGTCAGGACAGGACGCGCAGCATGATGATCTCCCCCGCCCAGGGCGCCGCGGAACCGATGGCCGCGATCGATGCCGCCGCGTCCGAGGCGCACCGCGCCTTCGTCCTGCGCTACGTCCAGCCGGGCCTCGCCGGGCTCATCGACGGCTCGGTCTCGACCCTGGCGCCGATCTTCGCCGCCGCCTTCGCCACCCACAGCAACGGCGCCACCTTCCTGGTGGGGCTCGCCGCCTCCATCGGCGCCGGCATCAGCATGGGCTTCACCGAGGCGCTCTCGGATGACGGGCAGATCACCGGGCGCGGGACGCCCTGGATGCGCGGCCTCGTCTGCGGGGTGATGACCACGGTGGGCGGCCTCGGCCACACGCTGCCCTACGCGATCCCCTCGGCTTGGCCGAACGCCTTCGGCATCGCCACGGCCCTGGCGATCGTGGTGGTGGTGGTGGAACTGCTGGCGATCGCGGCGATCCGCACCCGCTACATGGCGACGCCGTTCTGGCGCGCGGCGCTGCAGGTCGTGCTCGGCGGCGCCCTGGTGCTCCTCGCCGGAATCGCCATCGGCAGCGCCTGAGGGACGACGGGCGGAATCGCGGGCCGAGGGTTGACCCCCGGCCCCGGTTGGGGCGATGCGGGGCGCGAAATCCCGATCATCGACCGCGCATTGGGGGATGATGTTCCGCCTCGCCCACCTGACCGACCCCCATGTGGGGCCGCTGACACGCCCGCGCCTGCGCCAGCTCCTGAGCAAGCGCGCCACCGGCTACGTGAACTGGCAGCGCGGCCGCAAGGACGCCCACGACATGGAGGTGCTGGCCGCCCTGGTGGCCGACCTCCAGACGCAGGGCCACGACCACATCGCCTGCACCGGGGATCTCTGCAACATCGGCCTGCCGAGCGAGTGGTCGACCGCTAAGGTGTTCCTCGAAGCCCTCGGGTCGCCGGACAGCGTCAGCTTCGTGCCGGGCAACCACGACGCCTACGTGCGCGGCTCCCTCGAGGGCCTGCTGCTGGCCTGCGGCGCCTGGACGGCGGGCGACGACGGCACGCACGGGCATTTCCCGTACCTGCGAAGGCGCGGGCCGGTGGCCCTGATCGGCCTGTCCTCGGCGGTGCCGACGAAGCCCTTGATGGCCAGCGGCCGCCTCGGGCCGCAGCAGATCGCCGCCACCGAGGCGCTGCTGCGGACGCTGGGCAACGAACCCGAGCCGCCCTTCCGCGTGGTGATGATCCATCACCCGTCGCATCCCGGCGGCACCTCGTCGGGGCGTGAGCTGAAGGATGCGGGGGCGTTCACCGCCATGGTCGCCCATGCGGGCGCGGAGTTGATCCTGCACGGGCACAACCACGTCCGCAGCGTCGCGTTCGTGTCCGGCCCGGGCGGGACGTCGATTCCGGTGGTGGGGGCCGCCTCGGCGTCGGCCCGGGGGGATGCCCGGCACCACCGCGCGAGCTACCACCTCTACACGATCACGCGCCAGGCGACGGGCTACGCCGTCGCGGGCATCGAGCGGGGCCTGACGGAGACCGGGACCATCGCGGATCTCGGCACCCTGTCGCTGGCCCGGTCCTGAGGCGACGCCGCGCGGGCACCGCCTCCGGTTCGAATGGCTCAGGCGTCCTCCAGCACCTTCGCCTGGGCGGCGATGCTGGCCTGGTAGCGCTCCGCCTGCAGGCGGGTCAGGCCACTCACGAGCACGGCCCCGCCACGGTAGACCGTATAGGTACCGTCGTGCGTCGGCTTCACGCGAATCACGTTGGTCATGGCTGTCACCCCGTCAAAAAAGGTTAGACGCGATATGATTTTGGCGGAGTGGAAACATTAACCGTCGGTTCAGACTACGCAAGTCCTCGGCCGGTCCGAACCTGATAAATCGATCCCGCAGCGCAGCGAGGAACTTGGTATATCAGTCCAAAGCCGGAAAAGCCCGAGCCTTCTCAACGAATGGCCACGCTTGCGCCGCACCATCATCGCTAGGGGAGGATGGGTCCCCGCGGGACCCGTTCCGCCTCTCCTCGCCCGTTTCCGGCACCAGGGGCGGCCGGGTCTTCGCCGCGCCTGATTCTCCGGAGCCGCGCCTCGCTGAGCTTGCCCCTCAGGCGTCCCGCGTCGGCCGGGCGGGCGGGCGGCCTAGATTGGTCTGCAGGTAGTCGCTGATCTTGCGCAGGTAGGCTTCCAGGTCCCGGACCTCGCCCTCGGCGGAGCGGGCCCGCTCCCGCGCATCCAGGGCAGCCTGATCCGCCTCGCGCCGCGCCATCTCGGCTTCCCGGACGCGAAGCTGGGCCTCGCGCATCCGGATCTCCAGCTCCATGGCCTGACGCCGCCAGGCGGCGGCCTCGGCGCGGGCGCGATCCAGCTCGGCCTGCTGCTCGACCCGCTCCCGGTGGGTGAGGCGGATGAGGTCCCGCGCCTGGGCCGAGATCGTATCGACCCGCTCGTGCAGCGCCTGGATCGTCTCCATGCTGTGCTCGACCAGGCGCAGGGTGGTGGCGCCGAGTTCCGAGGTCGGCGTGATCGCCGGCGCGGGCACCAGGGCGAGCGCCTGGCTGCCGCTCCGCTCGAGGCTTTCCGTGTCGCGCGGGTCGGACTCGCGCACCTCGGAGGCCTCGACCCCGTGACGGACGGGCAACCGGGCGAGCGCGAGATCGATCACGGGCGACAGGACGGAGGCGGCGGCAGCGGACATGTGTGCAGCTGACATGGGGGCGGGGACCCGGACGGGAAAACGATCAGGATGACGGTCGTTGCGCAGGATCCCGGGCGGGCGGCAGGACCACCGAGATCGGGTCCGCCGCCGACGCCCCGGCCGCTCACGGCGTAGGGACCCTGGCCGGATTCGCCGCGTCCGCCGGCGCACGGCGGGTGAAGCCCTCCACCACGGCGTCGTGCAGGCGGGCCAGCCACTCCTCCGCCTCGTCGGCCCGACGCTCCGCGAGGTCGGCGCGGGTCTGGGCGGCGGCGACCTGCGCCTCCAGGGCGGTGGCCCGCTCCAGGGCCCGCGCGACCGTGTGCTCCAGCTCCTGCTCCAGCTCGGCGGCCCGCTCCTCGCTGATGCGGATCGCGGCCGTCGCCTCGTGGATGAGGTCGAGGGAGGCGGACCAGTCCCGCTTCGGCCCGGTCCCGGTGGCAGCCGGCAGGGTCTCGTCGCCCTGGGACTGCTGCGCCGGTTCGGGCACAGCCGACCCGCGTGCGGGGCTGGGCAGGCTGCGCATCAGCCAGGCTCCGGCGGAAGAAGTTTCTCGGTCGCGAAGCGCGGTCTCGGACATCTGGGCATCCCTGCGCGGGGTCTCCGCCGCGCCGTCTCGTGATGGGGTGGAGGGGTCGGGTCGGCGAGGCTGGATCGGTCGGGTCGGGCGCTACTTCTCGGGCGGAGGCGTGAAGGGACGGACGTTGCTCGGCTCCGGCGGGGGCGCCGGGGCAGGGGCCGGTTCGCTTCGCGCCCCCTCGTCCCCGGCGAAGCTGCGGGCCGAGCGGCGCAGGGCCTCGTGCTGCTTCTGCAGGGCGACGCGGCTCTCGCGGGCGATGTCCAGGGCGCCCTGCGCGAGCTTGCGCTCGGAGCGCTCGTGCTGGAGCTCCTCGATCAGGCGGTGGTTCACCGTCTCGAAATCCGCGCGCTCCACCTCCTGGCGGTGGACGAGATGGTCGATGCGGTCGGACAGGCTGGAAACCCGGCCCAGGGCCTGCTCCAGGGCGGCGTCCTTGGCCGCCATCGCCTTGGTCAGCATCTCGCAGCGGTGCTCGAACTCCGAGCGGGCCCGCTGCATCTCGAGGAAGCGCTCGTTCTGCCGGGCAAGGTCGGCCTGGGCGCTTTCCAGCCGCCGCTCCAGGGTGACGCGCTCGATGGAGGCTTCCTTGAGGCCACGCTCGGCCGAGCGGCCGGCCTCGTCGCGCTCGCGCAGCTGGGTACGCAGCTGGGCCAGCATCTGCTCGGTGCTGGCGAGGCGACTGGTGGCGGCCTCCACCCGCATGGCGAGGCTGGCCCGCTCGGTGCGATGGTTGGCGACCTCGGCCTCGTACTGGGCCTCCGCCTTCTGGGCGGCGGCGATCTCGGCCGCCAGTTGCTGCTCGACGTTGTGCAGGGCGATGCGGCCGGTCTCGGCCTGGCCCTCGAAGTCCTGCGCGCGGGCGGTCAGCTCCGCGAGTTGCGCCGCCTGGGCCTCGCTGAGGTTCTGGAGCCGAAGATTGTCCCGGTCGAGGGCGTGCCGGCTCTCGCGCAGGTCCTGCAGTTCGCTGTCGGAGCGGGCCAGCGCCTGATCCAGGGCCTTGGCCTCCACCCGCAGGGCCTTGCTCTCGCCCTGCAGGGCACGGCTCTGCTCGGTCTCGGCGAAGAGGCGTCGCTCCAGGTTCTCGGCCTGGAGGGTCTTGTCGCGCAGGGCGATGCGCACCTCCTCGGCCGCCGTGTCGCGGGCCTGGAGGCTGGTCTCGAGGTGGTGCAGCTGGATCTTGGCGGCCGCCACGTCGTTGGTCGCCGCCGCGAGGCGCCCGGTGGCGTCGGCGAGATCGCGCCGCAGGGTCGCAGCATTGCCCTGCTCCATCGCCAGCAGAGTCTCGAGCTCCGCCGTCCGGACCTTGGCCCGCGGCAGCTCCTCGGTGATCGCCACGATCGGCACCAGGAGGGCGGAGAAATCGGCCTGAAGCGACTTCAGGTCATCAAGCCGCTCGGACATTTCCGTCACGCGGAACCGCAGACTCTCGTTGTGCTGTCCAAGCGAATCCAGCGAAAGGTCTTCGTTGTCCAGTGAAGGCTCTGTCGTCTCCACATCATCGGCGACACGGATAAAAGGCACGTCCTGTATTGGAGCGCGCAACAATGCATCGGCCTGTTGAGAAGACGGCGCCTTGCTTTCACTTGCGGTTAATTTGCGGAGCGAAAGCCAGCTCATTTCTGCGATCCATTTTCGTGGCGGGCAACCCACGACACGGATTCATCAAAGTTGCAATTCCTTGCCCCTGTCAATCACGCCAAACGGGTCCTGTTAGCAAAATCTTAACGTATGGCTTTTGTAGCGCAGCGGGCCCCGATCCATCGCGTTGCTCGGCTCAGCTTGATGATCGGGGCGGTCGACTTGGCATCCGGATGAACATTTGCTGCCCTGCAGCGAGCAAGCTTGTCCGTCGACCCTCGCGCAAGCGTGAAGACTCCGCTGGGGACGGCGCTCGACCCCCGCGCCGATTCAATCCGGGCCGACATCGCCCGCCGCGGCCGGAGATCCGGGGGATGTGCCGTCGGGGGCGTGGCGAAAGTCGCCCCAGGCCTCCCGGGCACCGCGCCAGGCCAGCAGATGGACGAGGGGAAGCCGCACCTCGACCACGAGGTCATCGTCGAGCAGGCCGGGGACGATCTCCGTGGTGGCATCCGGAAACCGGGCGAGGACCGCCGCCTGGATCCGCCGCAGGCGCGGGAGCTGGTCCGCCGTGGGCTCGACGAGGATGTGCTTGATGACCCGGATCATGCCCGCTCATCGCATGGCGCGGGTGGGGCCGTCAGCCGGACAGCTTGTCGTACCGCGGCCGGGCCGCTGGTGAACCTGATGGAACGCGGTCCTGCGATGCTCCGCGGCGGCGCCACAACGGTTTCGGCCCGCTTCCGCGCCGTAGCGGTGCCGATCTGAGCCACAAATTCGAGAAATCAATCGACTACCTGACAGTATCTGTGTGTTTTCGAATGCCCATCATCGCGCTTCCGATCACGGTTTCGCGAGGATTTTAACACAAGATAAAACGTACGCTTGCCGACAGTTCGCAATACATGATTGAATACTCTAAATTCAACCGTTAGCATTTGAAGACTTGAGCTCTACTTAAGTGCTGTCATCGAGCAGAACACGCGAGTGAAGACTGCATGGCCCGGATGGACAACTCGCCCCCTCGTTTGCCCAATCCCTTCGCGCGAAAGCTCGAAAGCTTCGTCGAGTTGTCGGATGCGGACCGGACGATGCTGGAACGGATCAGCGCGGAACGGCGCAGCGTCGCACCGCACACCCCGCTCGTGCGCGAGGGCGACAAGCCGGACGGTCTCTGGCTGATCCAGGACGGGGTGGCGTGCCGCCAGAAGACGCGGGTGAGCGGCGGGCGACAGATCCTGGCGTTCCTGCTGCCCGGCGATCTCTGCGACCTCGACGTCTCCCTTCTGGACCGGATGGACCACAGCATCGTCACCCTCTCGCCGTGCAAGGTGATCCACCTCGCCTCCGAGACCATCGCCGACATCCTGGACAACGTCCCGGCGGTGGCCTGTGCCCTGCGGCTCGGCACCCTGGTCGACGAGGCGACCCTGCGCGAATGGCTGGTCAATCTCGGCTGCCAGCCCGGCGTGAAGCGGATCGCCCACCTGTTCTGCGAACTCTTCGTGCGCCAGCAGCGGGTGGGACGGACGATCGGGACCAGTTGCGCGCTGCCCCTGACGCAGGGCGATCTGGCGGATGCGACCGGTCTCTCGAACGTCCACGTCAACCGGGTGCTGCAGGAGCTGCGCGGCAACGGGCTCATCGGGCTCCGGGACCGGCGCCTCACCATCCCCAACCTCGCGGCCCTGTCCGCCTTCGCCGAATTCGACCCGGGCTACCTGCGCATCGGCCCGGAGGCGCAGCCGCAACCCCTCCGGCGGATCACGGCCCACCGCCTGAACGCCATCGCCGCCCATTGCCTGGGGGCCCCGGCTCCGCGTCCGAACTGACGGGAGGCGGCGTCCGCGAGCGAACGCGCAGGCAGTGAACGAAGCGCAAAACGGGGAGGGGGAAGTGCTTGGCGCGCCCACGGGGAATCGAACCCCGGTCTGATCCGTGAGAGGGACCTGTCCTAACCGCTAGACGATGGGCGCGGACCGGCGGGAGGCACGTGGTCATCGCTGCTGCGATCCGTGCTTCCCGGCCGATGGGCGATCGTATAGCGAGGGTCGCGCGGCACGACAAGGGCTGAAATCGCCCCGTCGGCCCGGACGCGTCATTTTAAATCGAAGGAACGCCCCGTGCCTGGACTCGTAGATCTGCCGGGACTCGAAGATCGGGCAGGGTCCGCCGACCGTCGCACGACGCTCCCCGAGGACGCCGCGACAGAGCGCCTGGACCGGGCCCTGGCCCGGGCCTTCCCCGACGTCTCGCGCTCACGCCTGCAGGATCTCATTCGCGCCGGACAGGTGTGCCGGGACGGCGCCGTCAGCCGCGACCCCTCCGCGAAGGTCGGCCCCGGGGCCGAGCTCGCCGTGGTGATGCCGGAGGCGGTGGCGGCGGAGCCCGTGGCCCAGGCCCTCGACCTCGCCATCGTGTACGAGGACGACGACCTCATCGTCATCGACAAGCCCGCCGGCCTCGTGGTCCACCCGGCGCCCGGCCACGAGTCGGGAACCCTGGTCAACGGCCTCATCGCCCATTGCGGCGAGAGCCTGTCGGGGATCGGCGGCGTGCGCCGGCCGGGCATCGTCCACCGCATCGACAAGGACACCAGCGGCCTGCTGGTGGTGGCCAAGAACGACCTGGCCCATGCGGGGCTGACGGCGCAGTTCGCCGACCACGGCCGCACGGGGCCCCTGGAGCGGGCCTACCTCGCCCTGGCCTGGGGCGTGCCCGAGCCCCGCGCCGGCACCATCGAGGCCAACCTCGCCCGCAGCGTGCGCAACCGGGAGAAGATCGCGGTGGTGCGCGGGGAGGGCGGCCGGCACGCGATCACGCATTATCGCGTGGAGGCGGTGCTCGGCACCGAGGCGCCGGTGGCGCTGGTGCGCTGCACCCTGGAGACAGGGCGCACGCACCAGATCCGCGTGCATCTGAGCCATCGCGGCCATCCGCTGCTCGGCGACGCGGTCTATGGCGGGGCCTTCAAGACCAAGGCGGGCCGGCTCGGGCCGGAGGCGCGCGCCGCTCTCGACACCCTGGGGCGACAGGCGCTGCATGCCAGCGTGCTGGGCTTCGCGCATCCGCGCACCGGCGAGACCCTGCATTTCGAGAGCCCGCTGCCGGCCGACCTGCAGGCGCTCGTGGCCACGCTGCGGGCCGGAACGTAGCGGGCGCGACACAGTCAAGACCCCGCGGGCGTGCGCCAGGACACGGCGGACTGCGGCCTTTCGTGTCATCAGAGACCCAACCGGGATCCCGCGCGTTGATGCCGGACGCGTCCCACGCGTCGCCTTTCCGTTCCCGCCGGTTTCCCGCTAGACTTGGGGAATCGAACGGTCGGCTCAAGGGAGCGGCGGTTCGCTCCGGACCGCCCTCAGGGGGTCCTTTCAAGGAGGTAAGATCATGGCCGGCGCATTGCCAGTGCTCGCCACCGAAGGTGGCCTCTCACGCTACCTCGACGAGATCCGCAAGTTCCCGATGCTGGAGCCGAACGAGGAGTTCACGCTCGCGAAGGACTGGCGCGAGAAGGGCGACCGCAACGCGGCCCATCGGCTCGTCACGTCCCACCTGCGCCTCGTCGCCAAGATCGCCATGGGCTATCGTGGCTACGGCCTGCCGATCGGCGAGGTCGTGTCCGAGGGCAATGTCGGCCTGATGCAGGCGGTCAAGCGCTTCGAGCCGGACAAGGGGTTCCGGCTGGCCACCTACGCCATGTGGTGGATCAAGGCGGCGATCCAAGAATACATCCTGCGCTCGTGGTCGCTCGTGAAGATGGGCACCACCGCCAACCAGAAGAAACTGTTCTTCAACCTGCGCAAGGCCAAGGGCCGGATCTCGGCGCTCGACGAGGGCGACCTCAAGCCGGATCAGGTCGCGCAGATCGCCACCAAGCTCGGCGTCCCCGAGCAGGAGGTGATCGACATGAACCGCCGCCTGTCGGGCGACACCTCTCTCAACGCGCCTCTGCGCGAGGAGGGCGAGGGCGAGTGGCAGGATTGGCTCGTGGACAACAGCCCGAGCCAGGAGACCGTGCTCGCCCGCGAGGAAGAGGGGCAGAACCGCCTCTCGGCCCTGCGCGACGCCCTTTCGGTGCTCAATCCGCGCGAGCGGCGCATCTTCGAGGCGCGCCGCCTGGCCGACGACCCGATCACCCTGGAGGACCTCTCCGGCGAGTTCGGCGTCTCGCGCGAGCGCGTCCGCCAGATCGAGGTCCGCGCGTTCGAGAAGATCCAGGAGGCGGTCAAGCGCAACCTCGCCACCCGCGAGGCCCCGCGGGTCGAGGCCCACGCCTGAGCCGCCGAGCCGGCCTTCGCCGACATTGAGAACAGCCCTCCGGTCACCGTGCCGGGGGGCTGTTCGCGTTCCGGGGCAGGTCGACGGCCCGGAGCGTCACCACCAGCCGAGGGGCTTGCCCGCCGCGCCCTCAGGCCGGACGCGGCGCACGCCGCCCTAGCGCCACTGGTCGAAGGCGCTCTGCAGGACCTGGGTCCCGGCGGTGCCCTTCTCGAAGGCGATGATCCCGCGGGGGCCGGCGGCGAACTTCAGTGTGATGTCGAACCAGTTCTTGTGCAGCAGGATGTCGGTGTTGCGCTCGATGTCGTTCGGCAGCGACGAGAGCCCGATGAGGAACAGGTTCTCGCGCACCCGCACCGGCAGGCCGGCCACGGGGGAGCCGCGGGCGCCCTCCTCGTCCTTGCCCTGGAGCAGGCCGATATCCTGGACGTTGTGGCGGGCGGCCGTGGGGCCGCTCGGCGTGAAGGCGAGCTCGATGGTGTGCGAGGCCGGCAGGGTGGCGTCGAGGTTGCGGCGCACGGTCATCGCGAGGGTCAGCCCCGCATCCGGGAACTCGGCCGTGGCCCGCACCACGGTCTCGAGCGGCTGGCCCTGCTCGCCCGGCACGGTGTCGAGGCGCCAGACCACCCGGCCCTGGGTGGTGGTCGGCGTGGCGTTGGCCCCGCCGCCCATGTTCTCCTCGTAGAGCATCGCGCGCTGGGTCACCGCGAGGTCCGGCTGGGCCTGGGCCGGGGCGGCGGGCGTCGGGGACGGCGTCGGTGCGGGCGTGGGACGCCGGGCCGGCGCCGCGCGCTCGGCCGGGGCCGCGTCGCCGCCGACCCGGTCGGCGAACTTCGAATCGGCGCCGTCCGGCGCTGCATCCTGCTGCTCGGTGGCGATCGGCTGGAGGTCGGCCGGCTTGTCGCGCAGGAGGAAGGCGGCAACGGCGATCAGGCCGATCACCGCGATCAGGATGCTGCCCACGAGGACGTTGCGCAGCAGGCGCGAGCGCCCGTCCCGCGGCCCGACCACCTCGATGCGCGGACGCTGGCGCTGGCCGCCATCCGGGGGCGGCACCTCGCTGCCGTCCGCCTCGGGGGGCGGGGTCGGCGCGGCCGCCTCGTCCGCCCCGTCGGCGGCCAGGAAGGGCGGATTCTTCGCCTTGCGGGCCTGGATGCGGACCGGCGGCGGGATCGTGTCGGTCCCGCTCTCGGCCGCCGGACCGGCGCTATCCCGCGGCACCGGCGGCGAGACCGCGATCGGGGGCACCGCCTCGGGTGCCGGCGGAGCGGGCGCGAACCGTTCGTCATCGGGCCGGGCATGCTCCGGCCGAGCGTTCTCCGGCCGAGCGTTCTCCGGCCGAGCGTTCTCCGGCCGGGCTTCCTCGGGCAGACCGTTCCCGGACGGTGCGTTCCCGGACTTTGCGTTCCCGGGCGATCCGGCGAACGGCACGCCGAGATTCGGCGGCGGCGCGGGCGGCAGGGTCGCCGCCGGCGGGACCGGCTCGGGTGGGAGCGGCGCCGGTGGGAGCGGTTCCGGCGGGGCCGGCTCGGGCAGGTCGACGGGATCGTTGGCCGGCGGCGGCGGCCGGAGCGGTTCCGGCTCCGGGGCGGGCGGCTCCGGCGGCGGGGCCGGCTCGGGCGCCGCCGCGGCACCGCCATGGTCGCGCTCCAGGCGCAGGATGGCGGCTTCGAGGGCGTTGCGCTCGAGGTCGATGTCATCCTCGGACAGGGGTGGATCGAGGGAGCGGAGCTGCCCGATCAGCGCACCCCGCGCGCGTTCGTAGACGGCCTGGCGCAGGGCCGGGGAGCGGTCGGGCATCGCGTCGAGCGCCCGTGCCAGCAGGGGATAATAGTCGGCCATCGTGCCTCAGATCCGCCTTCTCACCGGCGACCGACCCGCCGCCTCGTCCCGCAGTCCCGCGGACGGGCGGAGCCGACCGACCGCCGCGGGGCCGTCATGGGCGCATCATCCCCACGCGGCCGCGCGCCCATCAAGCGGAAACCGCCCTAGTCCTCAAAGGGGTTGTGCATGAGGATGGTGTCGTTGCGCTCCGGGGAGGTCGAGAGCAGCGCCACCGGCGCGCCGATCAGCTCCTCGATCCGGCGCACGTACTTGATCGCCTGGGCCGGCAGGTCGGCCCAGGAGCGGGCTCCGGCCGTGGTGCCCGACCAGCCCTCGATGGTCTCGTAGATCGGCTCCACCTTGGCCTGGGCCGCCTGGTTGGCGGGGAGGTGGTCCACCACCTGTCCGTCGAGGCGGTAGCCGGTGCAGACCTTGATCGACTCGAAGCCGTCGAGGATGTCGAGCTTCGTCAGGGCGATGCCGTCGATGCCGGAGGTCCGGACGGTCTGGCGCACCAGCACCGCGTCGAACCAGCCGCAGCGGCGCTTGCGCCCGGTGTTCACGCCGAACTCGCGGCCGCGGGCCCCGATGGTCTCGCCGATCTCGTCGAACAGCTCGGTTGGGAAGGGGCCTTCGCCGACCCGGGTGGTGTAGGCCTTGGCGATGCCGAGCACGTAGCCGATGGCCGAGGGGCCCATGCCGGAGCCGGTGGCGGCCTGCGCGGCCACGATGTTCGAGGAGGTCACGAACGGATAGGTGCCGTGATCGACGTCGAGGAGCGCGCCCTGGGCGCCCTCGAACAGGATGCGCTTGCCGGCGCGGCGCTCGTCGTCGAGGAGCTTCCAGACGGTATCGGCGTAGGGCAGGATCGTCGGCGCGATCGCCTTGAGCTCGGAGAGCAGGGCGCCCGCATCCACCTCGGCGATGCCGAGGCCCCGGCGCAGGGCGTTGTGGTGGGTGAGCACCCGCTCGATCTTGGCTTCGAGGGTCGATTCATCGGCAAGGTCGACGACCCGGATGGCGCGGCGGCCGACCTTGTCCTCGTAGGCCGGGCCGATGCCGCGCTTCGTGGTGCCGATCTTCAGTCCGGCGTTCGAGGTCTCGCGGAAGTGGTCGAGCTCGCGGTGCAGCGGCAGGATCAGGGTGGCGTTGTCGGCGATGCGCAGGGTCCGGGGCGAAATCTCGACGCCCTGGGCCTGGAGCCGGGCGATCTCGTCGACGAGGTGCCACGGATCGACCACGACGCCGTTGCCGATCACCGAGAGCTTGCCGCCCCGCACCACGCCCGACGGCAGCAGCGCGAGCTTGTACGTCACCCCGTCGACCACGAGCGTGTGGCCGGCATTGTGGCCGCCTTGGAAGCGGACGACGACGTCGGCCTGCTCGGAGAGCCAGTCGACGATCTTGCCCTTGCCTTCGTCACCCCATTGGGCGCCTACGACGACGACGTTTGCCATTCACTCAAGACCTGTGCCGTAACCCGCGCGAAAGCGGTCCGACCTGACGGGCGGACCGCTTTCGCTGTCCTCGGGTCTTTCCGCGATCCGTGCGCGGAAATCAAGCAAGGGGCCCGTCTGCGCCCCGATGAGCGGGTATGCCGCCGGGTCGGGACCGACGTCCGGCCTGTCGCCGACCCGGCCGAGCGCGGCGCCTAGCGGGCCTCGGTCCCGG
Organism: Methylobacterium sp. BI1; assembly: GCF_056680125.1. Lineage (NCBI taxonomy): Bacteria > Pseudomonadati > Pseudomonadota > Alphaproteobacteria > Hyphomicrobiales > Methylobacteriaceae > Methylobacterium > Methylobacterium sp. BI1. The sequence goes on from NZ_CM155267.1 coordinate 1,978,256, forward strand.
GCTGGCGGCCGGGCAGGTCGCCGGGCTTGATCACCGGCATCGAGCCGGGATTCGGGTCGGGCGGGGTCACCATCATGCCGGGGGCGGAGTTGCCCGGCGGCTTGATGACGCCGTCGCTCTTCTCGAGCCTGTCGCTGAGCGTGCCCTTGTCGGCGGACGTGCCCTTGTCGGCAGGTCCGTCCGAGGGACGGATCTTGTCGGGGATGGTCTGGTTCGGCGGCGGCAGGGCCGGATCGGTGTCCCGGCCCTTCAGGGGCGCGTCGGGGGACTGCGCGAAGGCCGTGCCGGCGATCAGGCCGAGGCCGACCGCGAGGGTGAGGATCGAGCGCATAGGGTCTCCCTGTCTCGGATGCGAGGTTTCAGGGAGAACAGGCCGGGCGCCGAAGCGTTCCTGTTCCATCGGTCCTGTGATGGGACGATGGTCCTGGCAGGGAATTGGGCGGGGGCTTCGGGAAGGGGCCATCCCGGGGGGTTCTCCCTCCCCCGCGGCGGGGAGAGGGAGAGGCGCCTCAGGCGCTCTCGCGTGCCATGGCGAGATAAAGCTCCCGCAGGCGGCGGGTGTGCGCGCCCGGGCGGCCCTCGCCGACCGCGTGGCCGTCGATGGAGACCACCGGCATCACGAAGGCCGAGGCGCTGGTGTAGAAGGCCTCGGCCGCCGCCAGGGCTTCCGCGACGCTGAACAGCCGCTCCTCCAGGCCGAGCCCGGCCTCCTCGGCGAGGCGCAAGACCGCCTTGCGGGTGATGCCGGGCAAGAGCGCCGTGGACAGGGGCCGCGTCACCAGGGCGCCGTCCTTGGTGACGATGAAGGCGGTCGAGGACGAGCCCTCGGTGACCGCGTCGTCCTCGACCATCCAGGCCTCGGCGACGCCGGCGGCGGCGGCCTGCTGCTTGGCCAGCACCTGGGCGAGGAGGGCCACCGACTTGATGTCCCGGCGCTTCCAGCGCAGGTCCGGCACCGTGATGATCTTGGCGCCGGTCTCGGCGAGCGGATTGGCCGCGATCGTCTTGGCCTGGGTGAACATCATCACCGTGGGCGCGGTGCCGGCGGGCGGATAGGCGAAGTCGCGCTCGTACACGCCCCGCGTCACCTGCATGTAGACCAGTCCTTCGGTCAGCCCGTTGCGGGCGACGAGGTCGGTCTGCAGGGCGATCCACTCGGTCAGGCTGTGCGGGTTGGCGATGTCGATCTCGCCGAGCGAGCGGTCGAGGCGGGCGAGGTGGGCCTCGTTGTCCACGAGGCGACCGTCGAGCACCGCCGAGACCTCGTAGATCCCGTCGGCGAAGAGGAAGCCCCGATCCATGATCGGCACGCGCGCCTCGGCGAAGGGCAGGAAGTCGCCGTTCAGGTAGACGATGCGGGCCTGGGACACGGGGTTACCTCTTCGGTCCGGGGGATGCGGGTCGGGGCAGGCAGGATTCGTGCGCGGGCTCAGCTTGCGCCGAACACCCGCGCGAAGATCGTGTCCACGTGCTTGAAGTGGTAGCCGAGATCGAAGCACTCCTCGATCTGCGCGGGGGTGAGCGCGGCGGTGACGTCGGCATCGGCCTTGAGGAGGGCGAGGAAGTCGCCCTCGCCGCGCCAGACCGGCATCGCGTTGCGCTGGACGAGGCGGTAGGCGTCCTCGCGCGAGACCCCGGCCTGGGTCAGCGCCAGCAGCACCCGCTGCGAGTGGACGAGGCCGCCGAGCTTGTCGAGGTTGCGCTGCATGGTCTCGGGATAGATCAGCAGCTTGTCGATGACGCCGGTGAGGCGGCCCAGGGCGAAGTCGAGGGTGACCGTGGCGTCCGGCCCGATCATGCGCTCCACCGAGGAATGCGAGATGTCGCGCTCGTGCCAGAGGGCGACGTTCTCCATGGCGGGCAGGGCGTAGGCGCGGACCATGCGGGCGAGGCCCGTCAGGTTCTCGGTGAGCACCGGGTTGCGCTTGTGTGGCATGGCCGACGAGCCCTTCTGCCCTTCCGAGAAGAACTCCTCCGCCTCCAGCACCTCCGTGCGCTGGAGATGGCGGACCTCGATGGAGAGGCGCTCCACCGACGAGGCGACGACGCCCAGCACCGCGAAGAACATGGCGTGGCGGTCGCGCGGGATGACCTGGGTCGAGACCGGCTCCGGCGTCAGGCCCATGGCCTTGGCGACGTATTCCTCCACCCGCGGATCGATGTTGGCGAAGGTGCCGACGGCGCCCGAGATCGCGCAGGTGGCCACTTCCTCCCGCGCGGCGACGAGGCGGGCGCGGTTGCGCTCGAACTCGGCATAGGCCTGCGCCAGCTTGAGGCCGAAGGTCACCGGCTCGGCATGGATGCCGTGCGAGCGGCCGATGGTCGGCGTCATCCGGTGCTCGAAGGCCCGGCGCTTGAGGGCGGCGAGCAGGGCGTCGACGTCCTTGATCAGAAGGTCGGCGGCCCGGACCAGCTGCACGTTCAGGCAGGTGTCGAGCACGTCCGACGAGGTCATGCCCTGGTGGACGAAGCGGGCCTCGGGGCCGACGATCTCGGCCAGGTGCGTCAGGAACGCGATGACGTCGTGCTTGGTCACCGCCTCGATGGCGTCGATGCGGGCCACATCGAAGACCGCGTCGCGGCCCTTCTCCCAGATCGCGTCGGCGGCCTGCTTCGGGACGACGCCGATCTCGGCCAGGGCCGTGGTGGCATGGGCCTCGATCTCGAACCAGATCCGGAAACGCGATTCGGGGGACCAGATCGCGGTCATCTCGGGGCGGCTGTAGCGGGGGATCATGCGGGCGCCTCGGTCAACGCGTCGGAAAGGGCAGCGGGATCAGGCGCGCCTAGCATGGGCGGCGGTGGCGCTCAACGCGGGCGGGGCGGAACAGTCCGGCTGCCAACACCCGATCGGCCGCGGCGCGCGTGGGGCGGTACCCGCGGAACCGGGGGCCGACCCGAACCGACGGCGCGACCCGAGCGTGGCATTCCTACCACAGGCTCCGCCGGATCACCCCACCCTGGAACATTTCCAGGATTAAAGTCCGTAGTAATTTTGCCGAATGTTGCGAAGGCGTTGGCTCACTGTTTCGAGCGCTTCTTAGAAACCCTGTAAAACAAAGCTCAGGAAACGCCGCCCGCTTCGCTTGCTCCTGTCTTAGCCGCCCTTCAAGGGTTGCGCCACGCCCCGTGACTGAATTTCGGGGCGCAAAACCAACAAGACACGGTCTCTGGAACGGGCGGTACGATCATGAACACTGGAGCAGCATCCCGGGTCCTCGCAACCCTCCTGTGCGGGACGGCGCTGGCGACGACGGCTCGGGCGCAGCCGGCGCTCCTGCCCGAGGGCACGGCCGTGACCCTGGACCAGCTCAGCGTCGAGGGCGCCCGCGGCAACACCGTGGGCTACCTGACCCGCGCCACCCGCAGCGCGACGAAGACCGACACGCCGCTCCTCGACACCCCGCAATCGGTGACCATCGTCGGCCAGGAGCAGATCCGGGACCAGAACTTCCAGAACCTCACCGACCAGCTGCGCTACGTGCCCGGCGTGATCCCGGCCCAGGGCGAGAGCAACCGCGACGAGGTCGTCATCCGCGGCCAGAAGACCAACGCGGACTTCTTCGTCAACGGCGTACGCGACGACGTGCAGTACTACCGCGACCTGTACAACATCGAGCGGATCGAGGTGCTGAAGGGCCCGGATTCGCTGATCTTCGGCCGCGGCGGCGGCGGCGGCGTGATCAACCGCGTGCTCAAGGAGGCCGACGGCCTGCGCGTGCGCCAGGTCGTGGCGGGCGTCGGCCAGTTCAACCAGAAGCGCGTGGCCCTCGATGTCGGCGACCGGATCAGCGACAGCGTGTTCTTCCGCCTCAACGGCGTGTTCGAGGACAGCCAGACCTACCGCCAGTTCGGCGAGCTGCAGCGCTACGGCATCAACCCGACGATGACCTTCCTGCTCGGCCCGGCGACGACGCTGAAGCTCTCCTACGAGTTCTTCCACGACGACCGCTTCCCCGATCGCGGCATCCCCTCGCAGAACGGCCGGCCGTACAACTACCGCAACAACATCCGCACCTTCTTCGGCAACCCGGACGTGAACACCACCCGGGTCGATGCCAACATCGCCACGGCGACCCTCGACCACACGTTCGAGTCCGGCGTCCAGATGCGCAACCAGCTGCGCTTCGCCGACTACAACCGCTTCTACGCCAACACCCTGCCGGGGGCGCCGGTCAACGCCGCCGGGACGCAGGTGTCGATCACCGGCTACCGCAACGAGACCGACCGGACGAACTACTTCAGCCAGAACGACTTCACCTACAAGTTCCTCACCGGCGACGTGAAGCACACCCTGCTGGCCGGGTTCGAGCTCGGCTACCAGGAGGGCCTCGCCTTCCGGCAATCGGCGTTCTTCAACACCGGCAGCAGCCTCGTCACCAGCGTGGTGGTGAACCCGATGGCGCCGATCACCCGCGCGCCGGTGACCTTCCGCAACAACGGCACCACCGACGCCAACTTCCGCTACGACCTCGGTCTCGCCGCGGCCTATGCCCAGGACCAGATCGACCTGAACGAGTACATCCAGATCGTCGGCGGCCTGCGCTACGACTACTTCGACTTCTCGTCGCGCGGCCGGGTCACCGGCCTGATCAACGAGCGGGTCGACAACCTCGTCTCGCCGCGGGCCGGCATCGTGATCAAGCCGCTGGCAAACCTCGCCTTCTACGGCAGCTACAGCGTGTCCTACCTGCCGTCCTCGGGCGACCAGATCGGCACCTTCTCGCCGGGCCTCGCCATCGCCAAGCCGGAAGGCTTCCAGAACCTCGAGGTCGGCGTGAAGTACGACGTCACCCCGACCTTCCAGGTCACCGGCGCCCTGTACAACCTCGACCGCACCAACCAGCGCCTGGCCGACCCGAACAATGCCGGCTTCTTCATCCTGTCGGGCAAGACCAACACGCAGGGCGCCGAGATCGGCGCCAACGGCTACCTCACCGACTGGTGGCAGATCGCGGGCGGCTACGCCTTCACCGACGCGCGGATCGACAGCGCCGTCTCGACAACCATCGTGAAGGGCAACACGGTCGGGCTCGTGCCGTTCAACAGCGTCTCTCTCTGGAACAAGTTCGACATCACGCCCGAATTCGGCATCGGCATCGGCGTGATCCACCAGACCCACACCTTCGCCACCTCGGACGACACGGTGCGGCTGCCGAGCTACACGCGCTTCGACCTCGGGCTGTTCTATCAGGTCACCGAGTCGGTCCGGGCGCAGGTGAATATCGAGAACCTGTTCGACCGGCGCTACATCTACACCGCCGACAACAACCAGAACATCACACCGGGCGCGCCACGCACGATCCGAGCGCAGATCATCGCCAAGTTCTGAGACGTCGGGGCGTCCCGGGACAACAGGCGGGTGGGATCATTCCACCCGCTGCCAGCCGGGGCCCATCAGCCGTTCCTGCGGGGTGAAGCGGGCCTTGTAGTCCATCTTCCGCGAGCCCTCGACCCAGTAGCCGAGATAGAGGTAGGGCAGGCCGAGATCTGCGGCGCGGCGGATGTGGTCGAGGATCATGTAGGTGCCGAGCGACCGGTTCGCCTCGGCGGGATCGTAGAACGAGTAGACCATCGACAACCCGTCCGCGAGGACGTCGGTCAGGCAGAGGGCGACCGTCGGCCCGGTGCCGCGCCCGTTGATCGCGGTGTCGGGGCCGCGCCGGCGATAGGTCACCAGGTGGGTGTCGACGTGGCTGTCCTCGATCATCATGGCGTAGTCGAGCACGGTCATGTCGACCATGCCGCCGTCGCCGTGGCGGGCATCGAGGTAGCGCCGGAACAGGGCGTACTGCTCGGAGGCCGGGCGGTTCGGCTCCGGATTGCCCACCAAGTCGGCGTTGCGCTGGAGGATGCGACGCTGGCTGGCCGAAGGATGGAAATCGGCGACCACCACCCGCACCGAGATGCAGGCCCGGCAGGATTCGCAGGCCGGCCGGTAGGCGATGGTCTGCGAGCGGCGGAAGCCGCCCTGGGTCAGGATCTCGTTGAGGTCGCGGGCGCGACGCCCGACCAGGTGGGTGAACACCTTCCGCTCCTCCTGGCCCGGCAGGTAGGGGCACGGGGAGGGCGCCGTCAGGTAGAATTGCGGGGTGTCCCGGGAATGGCTCGTCACGCTTGTCTGTCGCCCGCCGCGCGCCGGGTACGCCCGGCGCACCCCAAGACTTGAGTGTATCCGCAACGCGGGCGGGCTCAACACCCTCTGAGGGTTCCGCGACAATTTCGTGCGAAACCCGGAGCGTCTTGTTCAGCCGAATTCAGCGGCCTCGACCGAGGCGTCGAGAAAGACTTGCGGCGACGCGCGCTGGCGGGGACCGGGTCAGCCGGCGCGCACCACCGCGAGGCCGAGGAGCAGGTCGTGCCCGAGGCGGCGATCGGCCCGCACCAGTCCGATGCCGACATCCAGCACCCAGAGCAGGAAGGCCGAGGCCACGGCCACGTAGAACAACAGCGCGTGGATCGCGGCGGTGAGGTAGTCGACGCGGGCGCCGCTCTCCGGCGCGACGACGCGCAGGCCCATCATCCGCATGCCCCAGGTGCTCTGGCCCGGACCGCCGACCGTGATCGCGCTGTAGAGGATGCCGCTCGCCGGCAGGATCGCGAACAGGGTCCAGCCCAGCCCGAAGGTGAGGACACCGATCACCGTGATCACCAGGGTGAGGAGGGCGGTGAAGCCGAAGATGAACAGGATGTCGAGAAGATAGGCGACGAAGCGTGCGCCGAGGCTGCCCCGGACGTAGGGCACCGGAAACTGGGGGGCGTAGCCGGTCTGGAAGCGATCGGCGTAGGGGCTTTGCGTCTCGCGCATGGGGCGCTCCTGAATCGCGCTCGCGGACGGAGCGGCGGCGTTCTGAGCGGAGAGATGGGCGTGCACCCCGCGAGACTCAAGCCGGCCCCGCGAGATCGCCGCGGCCGCGCGGTTCCGCGGGTCACTGGCTCGGGCGGTCGGCCGGCGCCGCCTGGGCACCCGGATCCGCGGCGGCGGCCTCGGGGGTTTCGAGATAGTAGTGGCGCAGCAGGAACAGGCGCGCGCCGTTGACCGGACCGCCCTCGGTGGCGAGGCCGAGGAGTTCCGCGCCGGGGCCGAAGCTGCAGGTAACCCAGCGCTGGCGCGCGGCCTGGCCGGGCCGCCCGGCCACCGCGTAGTCGACGCGGAGTTCGTCCGGCGTCGCGCCCCCGCCGATGCGCAGGAGCTTCACCGCGGTGTCGGCGGGAGCGAGCGCGGGCACGACCCGCCGGCAGATCATGGCGCGCTGGCGGTCGACCGAGCTCTCGCAGCCGCCGAGGCCGAGGAGAGCGACGCCGCCGGCGAGCGCGGCGCGGAGCCGGCGCGCGGTGGACCCGAGGCTCACGCGCCGGCGCGCAGCCGCTCGGCGACCCGCAGCGCGTAATAGGTGAGCACGCCGTCGGCGCCCGCGCGCTTGAAGGCCAGCAGGCTCTCGACCATGGCCCGCTCGCCGTCCAGCCAGCCGTTGCGGGCGGCCGCCTCGATCATCGCGTACTCGCCCGAGACCTGATAGGCGAAGGTCGGCACGGCGAACTCGTCCTTCACCCGGCGGATGATGTCGAGATAGGGCAGGCCGGGCTTCACCATGACCGAATCCGCGCCCTCCGCGAGGTCGAGGGCGACCTCCCGGATGGCCTCGTCGGAATTGCCGGGGTCCATCTGGTAGGTGCGCTTGTCGCCGACCAGGGCCGCCTGGGTGCCGATGGCGTCCCGGAACGGGCCGTAGAAGGCGCTCGCGTACTTGGCGGCGTAGGCCATGATCTGCACGTCGCGGAAGCCGGCCCGGTCGAGGCCGGCCCGGATCGCGCCGACGCGCCCGTCCATCATGTCGGACGGCGCGATGATGTCGGTGCCGGCCTCGGCCTGGATCAGGCTCTGCTCGACCAGGAGGGCCACGGTCTCGTCGTTGAGGATCGCGCCGTCCTCCAGCAGGCCGTCATGGCCGTGGCTGGTATAGGGATCGAGGGCGACGTCGGTCATGATCCCGAGCTCGGGCACCGCTTTCTTCACGGCCCGCACCGCCCGGCAGACGAGGTTTTCGCGATTGAGCGATTCCGAGCCGGTGGGATCGCGCAGGCTCGGCTCGGTGTAGGGGAAGAACGAGATCGCCGGGATGCCCGCGCGGGCGGCCTTCTCGGCGTCCCGGACGATCTCGTCGACGCTGAGGCGCTCGACCCCGGGCATCGACGCGATGGGCTCGCGCCGGCCGGACCCCTCGATCACGAAGAGCGGCCAGATCAGATCGTCCACCGTGAGGGTATGCTCGCGCACGAGGCGGCGCGACCACTCGGCCTTGCGGTTGCGGCGCGGGCGCTGGGTGATGCCGAGCGCGGCCGGGCGAGCGGCTTCCTGGGCCGTCTCGACCGCCAGGGGACGCGGGGTCGCTGGTTCGTTGGTCATCGTGGTCGCACTCTATGGTTTTCGGCCGGAGCCTTAGCAGGGGTCGGAGCCGGGGTCTTGCCCGGGGCCTGACCCGGGCGGACGAGCACGGGCCTATCACATCCGGAAAAGCCTCCGAAACCCGTGACGCCGACGCAGGGACGGCGGGTCTTCGTGTCCGGCAGACCTGTGCCGCACTCACAGCGCAAGGGCCGACGACCATGCCCATCCGATTGACGCCAAGCGCCAAAACCTCGTCTAAGCAGGCGATCCAGGCTGGAGACCCCATGCCGAAGGCGGGAGGACCCATGGCGGATTCGGGCGAAGCGGAGATCCTGTTCGAGCGGCGCGGGGCGGTGGGCCTCGTGACGCTGAACCGGCCGCGCGCCCTGAACGCCCTGTCCCTGGCGATGCTCGGGGCGATGCAGGCGCAGCTGGATGCCTGGGCCGGCGATGCCGCGGTGACGCAGGTGGTGCTGCGCGGCCGGGGCGGGCGGGCCTTCTGCGCCGGCGGCGACATCCGCCAGATCTACGCCCTTGCCAAGGCCGGCGAGCACGCCGCCGTCGATGCCTTCTGGCGGGCCGAGTACGGCCTCGACGCCACGGTGAAACGATTCCCGAAGCCGGTGGTCAGCCTGATCGAGGGCCTGGTCATGGGCGGCGGCAACGGCATCTCGGTCCATGGCAGCCACCGGGTCTCATCGGAGAGCTACAGCTTCGCCATGCCGGAAGTCGGGATCGGCCTGTTTCCCGATGTCGGCATGACCTACGTTCTGCCACGCCTGCCCGGATGCACGGGCACCTACCTCGCCCTGACCGGCGCCCGCATCGGACCCGGCGACGCCCATGCGGTGGGTCTGGCCACCCATCACGCCGCGGCGGCGGATTTCGACGGGATCGTGGACGACCTCGCCACCGGCGTCCCGGTCGAGGCGGTGCTCGCCGGGCGGGCGCGAGCGTTGCCCGAACCGGGGAATCTGGTGGATGCGCGGGCGGTGATCGATGCCTGCTTCACGGCCGACACGGTCGCGGAGATCCTGGCGCGACTCGATGCGGACGGTTCCCCCTTCGCGACCGAGACCGCCGCCCTGATGCGCACGCGCTCGCCCACCAGCCTGGTCCTGGTGCGCGAGCAGATGCGGCGGGGCGCGGCCCTGAGCTTCCCCGAGGCGATGGGGATGGAATACCGGATGGTCAGCGCCCTGATGCGCGGCCACGATTTCTTCGAGGGCGTGCGCGCGGCCGTCATCGACAAGGACGGCGCGCCCGCCTGGATGCCCGCTACCCTGGAGGCCGTCGACCCCGCAACGGTCGCCGCGGCCTTCGCGCCCACAGGCGGCCCGGAGCCGTCCTTCACCGGATCGTCCAAGTGATGATCCGAGTCCTGATCCAAGGCATGGGAAGAGGTCCGGCGTGCGCGGATTGACGAAGGTCCCAGGCTCCCGCGAGATCCGCGGACGCAATCAGGACGGGGGCGCCGACCGGATCGAGCGGGCGCCCCAGGTGCCGCAGACCGGCTGGGACGTGGTGCTGGTCTGGTTCATGCGCCTCACCGCCCTGTTCTGGCTCGCGAAGGCCGTTGCCACCTGGGCCGGCATCCTCGACATCCTGCCCGGCGGGCGTCCCTTCGAATCGGAGACGCTCGGGCGCCAGAGCGTGATCGTCTACTTCGCGGTGATCGACCCGATGGCGGCGGTGGGGCTCTGGCTCACCAGCGCCTGGGGCGGCGTGGTCTGGCTGCTGGCCGCCACCAGCGCGCTCACCCTGGCGGTGCTGACACCGCAGCTCCTGCCAATAGCGCCCGTATACCTGGCAATACAGGCCGGAATTATTGCGTTGTATTTTATCTTGTCTTTCCTGGCGGCACGGGAAGTCCGGTAAACGCCGGGTTACGACGATCGCTTCATCTTGCATTTACCGAGAGAGGTAAATCGCAAATTCATCCTATCGCTTAAACCGTCTTTCATCTGCGACTCCTAGGTTGGCTTCATGAGCGGTGGCGAAGAACACCGGCCCTGAAACACAGAAACCTGATGAGGCCCATGATGAAGTCCCAGGCTGCCAAGGTTAGCAAGACCGAAACCGCTCCCGAGACCGCTCCGGCCCATGGCTCGTATCTTGAGGCCCTGCACCTCGTCGAGCGCCTGCACCGCCGCCTCCTCGACGTGATCAAGGACGAATTCGAGCGCCGCGACCGCGAGGACGTCAACAGCGTCCAGGCGCTGCTGCTCTACAACATCGGCGACAAGGAGCTTACCGCGAGCGAGCTGCGCACCAAGGGTTACTATCTCGGCTCGAATGTCTCCTACAACGTCAAGAAGCTCGTCGAAGCCGGCTACCTGCACCACGCCCGGTCGAAGACCGACCGCCGCTCGGTCCGCATCAGCCTCACCGACAAGGGCCGCCAAGTCCACGACATCATCCAGAGCCTCTACGACAAGCACGCCCGCACCATCCAGCCGATCGGCGGCATCTCAGACGACGATTTCGGCCGGCTCAACACCGCGCTGAGCCGCCTGGAGCGCTTCTGGACGGACCAGATCCGCTACCGCCTCTGAGGCCGGTCGCCGAGGACCGCGACGACCCCACAAGCCCGGCTCGCCGGGCTTGTTCGCGTTCCGGGGGTTCCGATTCGATCGCGGCCCGGTCAGGAGCCCGCGTGCTCGGACGATTCCTCCCCGGCCGGTTTGCCGTCGTCCCGGGCGCGGTGGAGCATGAAGATCGCGAACACCATCGTGAGGATCAGGGCGGCGAGGACGCCGAGCTCGATCATCGAGGCCTGGAACAGCGCCTGCTTCTCGGGCGACCAGTCCTTGGCGTGGGTGATCTCCGACGATTGCAGGGTGATGACGAGAACCCGTCGGATCGACGCGATGAGCCCGACGATGAGGAACGGCTCGCAGGTCAGCTTGCCCGAGCGCATCGACACCCGCACCGTGTGCAGGATCTCGATCAGCATGAGCAGGAACAGCAGCCGGTCGACCACCTCGAGGATCTGGTCGGCCCCGCCCAGGTGGCGCACGGCTTCCCAGGTCAGCGCGGTGGCGTCGATCAGGGCGACGAGGGCGGTCAGGGCGAGGAGGATGCCGAGCGCGGCGTAGATCGCGTGCTCGGTGTGCAGGAAGACGAAGCTCGCCGCACGCGTGAGCCGGCCCTGATCGTCCCGGTCGTCGGACATGACGCGCTCCCCCCCTCTATCGAGCCGATCAGACAGGATCGGCGGGCGGGCGTCCAGCGCGGCCACGCTCGGAGACCGTCCGGGGCCGCGCACGCGGGACGGGCGGCGCGATCACGACCGCGTCAGCGGCGGACCGGACGACGTGGCGCGCGATCGGTCACAGCATATCCTCGACCCGGATCGGCAGGGACCGGATCCGGCGGCCGGTGGCGTGGAACACCGCGTTGGCGATGGCCGCGTTGACGCCGATGATCCCGAGTTCGCCGAGGCCCTTCAGGCCCAGGGAGTTTACGGTCTCGTCCGGGTCCGGCACCAGCAAGGCCTCGACCTCGGGCGCGTCCGCGGCGGTGGCGACGAGGTACTCGGCAAGGTCCGCGTTGCGGTAATGGCCGCGGTCGAGGATCGTCTCCTCCAGGAGCGCCGAGCCGAGCCCCCAGATCATCCCGCCGGTGAGCTGGCTCCGGGCGGTCAGCGGGTTGAGGACGCGCCCCGCCGCGAAGGCGCCGAGGAGGCGCGGCACCCGGATCTCGCCCGTCTCGTCATGAACCATCACCCGGGCGAACTGCGCCCCGAAGGCCCAGGACAGGGCCTCGCTGCCGGCCCCGGTGCCGAGGGCCATCTTGCCCGATTCGATCGCCTCCAGGGCCTCCGGCCCCGACCCCGCCGGGGTGAAGGCCGCTACGGTCTCGATCCCGCTCGGGTCGAGGCCCGCGACGAGCAGCGCCAGCGGAGCGGTCCGCCCGTCCGGCGCGACGAGGCGGCCCGCCTGCAGGCGCAGCGCGGCGGGATCGGTACCGGCGAGGGGACCGGATTCGATGGCCGTGGCAGACAGGCGTGCCCGCAGCGTCTCGCAGCCCTGCGCCAGGGTGTGGAGCAGGCTGGTCGTGGTGGAGGAGCCGCCGGAGAGCCCCGCCGCCGGCAGCGCCGTATCGCCCAGGGAGACCGTGACGGCCTCGGGCGTCGTCCCGAGCCACTCGGCGGCGCCCAGGGCGAGGAGCGTGGTGATCCCGTTGCCGATCTCGTGGTGGGCGGTGGCGACGGCGACCCGGCCATCGGCCTCGAGCCGTATCCGCATGGTGGCGGGGGAAATCTTCACCGGCCGGGCCGAGGCGGCGCAGCCGAGACCGATCCGCCACGGGCCGTCGCGCACCCGCCCCGCCTCCGGATCGCGCGTCGCCCAGCCGAACGCCTCCGCGCCGGCATCGAAGCAGGCCATCAGCGGGCGCGAGGAGAACGGCTTGCCGGAGATCGGATCGGTGGCGGTGTCGTTGCGCCGGCGCAGAGCGATGGGATCGATCCCCAGGGCGGCCGCCATCTCGTCGACGGCGCTCTCCAGGGCGAACAGGTAGGGCACCTCGGGGGGCGCCCGCATCGGCCCGGGGGTGTTGCGGTCGACCCGCACGGCGCGCTCGTCGGTGCGGACCGCCGGGCAGGCATAGAGGCTCGCGGTGACGTCGGTGCCCTCCATGGCGAAGGGATCGAAGCGCGAGGCGACGACGGAGGCCTCGTGCACCAGGGCGGTGAAGCGCCCGTCGCGGCTCGCCCCGAGGCGAAGGTCGTGCCGGCTCTCAGGACGGTAATTGGCGATGGTGAAGCCGTCCCGCCGGCTCGCCACCAGGGAGACGGGCCGCCCGAGGGCGCGGGCCGCCAGGGCGACCGGCGCCGTGTATTGCGACAGGGCGAATTTCGCGCCGAAATGGCCGCCGATCAGGCCCGAGACCACGCGGATATCCGCCGGATCGAGGCCGAGTTGCGCGGCTAGGCCGTGCCGCACCGCGCCGATGTAGCGCGAGGGCTCGTGGACCGTGAGACGCGGACCGTCCCAGGCGCAGGCGGTGGTGAACAGCTCGATCGGATTGTGGTGCTGGATCGGCGTCGCGTAGCGGGCGGTCACCGTCACGTCGGCCCGCGCCAGGGCGTCGTCGGCATCGCCGGTCCGCGGGTCGTGGTGATCCGGCTTCAGGTCGGCGAGACGCACACTCTCGGCCCGGGGCGCGTCGAAGCCGTCGGCGAAGGCCCCGGCCGCATAGTGCACGCGGGTAAGGGCCGCCGCGGCGCGGGCGGATTCCAGCGTGTCCGCCACCACCAGGGCGACGATCTGGCCGGCATACGCCACCGCGTCCGAGCCCAGCGGCAGGTGGCTGCTGTTGGCGTAGCCCCCGGCCATGAGGTGCTTCACCGGGCGGATCGCGCCGGCGAAATCCCGATGGGTGAAGATCCGCAGGCAACCCGGGACCGCCTGTGCGGCGGCGAGGTCGAAGCCGGCGATCCGTCCGCGCGGAATGGTGCTGGTGACCAGCGCGGCATGGGCGAGGCCCGGCAGGCGGGTGTCGGAGGCGTAGACCGCCGCGCCCGTGACTTTGGCGCCGCCCTCCACACGAGGATGCGGATGCCCGAGCCAGGCCGAGGGATCGCGCAGGTCGGTCGGTCTCGGCATCGGGCTCTCCTCGCCTCACGACAGGAGTAACCGCCGTTCCGGGCCGGCCGATCCGGGCGCGACCGCGAGTCGCTCGACGCGGGCGTTCAGGCCAGGAACGGGAGCAGGCGATCCAGCACCAGGTCCGGCGCTTCCTCCTGCAGCAGGTGCCCGCAGGGGAGGGCGTGCCCCTCCACCCGGTCGGCCTTCTCCCGCCAGGTGGCGGCGACGTCGTAGAGTTCGCCGACCGTGCCCTGGGCGCCCCAGAGGGCGAGAAGCGGCGCGGTGATCCGGCGCCCGGCCGCGTCGTCGGCGGCGTCGTGGTCGAGGTCGATCCCGGCCGCGGCACGGTAATCCTCGCAGATCGCGTGGATGCCGCCGGGGGTGCGGTAGCAGCGCAGGTACTCCCGGATCAGTGCCTCGCTCGGGATGCCGGGCGTCCGGCTCTGGCCGGCGAGGTGATGGCGCAGATAGGCCTCCGGGTCGGCGCCGATCATCCGCTCGGGCAGGGGCGCCGGCTGGATCAGGAAGAACCACCATAAGTACCGGGTCGCGAAGGCGCGGTCGGTGCGGGCGTACATCGTCTGCGTCGGCGCGATGTCGAGGACGGCGAGGCGGTCCACCGCGGCGGGGTGGTCGAGGGCCAGGCGGTGCGCGACGCGCCCGCCCCGATCGTGCCCGACCACGGCGAAGCGCGCGTAGCCGCAGGCCCGCATCAGCGCGACCGCATCGGCCGCCATGGCCCGCTTGGCATAGGGCGCGTGGTCGGCCGTGGACTCCGGTCGATCCGAGTCGCCGTAGCCGCGCAGGTCGGGGGCGACCACCGGATGGCCGGCCTCCCGAAGCCGGGGCGCCACCGCGTGCCAGGTGACGTGCGTCTGGGGATGACCGTGCAGGAGCAGCAGCGGGATCCGCTCACCGCCGGGGGACAGGGCGACCCGGAGGCGGAGGTCGGGCAGCGCCACGTCGGCGAGATCGAAGCCGGACAGGAACGGGCAGGGCCCGCGGTCGAGGATGTCGGTCGGCGGCATGAGGTCCTGATCCCTACGCAGCACGGTTTCGGCCATTCGCGTGCAGCGCCCGCCCCGTCGCGCCGGACGATCTCCGGCATCGGGATCGGGACGCCCGCACGTCCCACGAGGTCCGCCGCCGGCCGAGAACCACCCGGACGGCCCCGCGAGCCGGTGCCCCGGCGAGACTGCCGCGCCTGTGCACCGAGGGCAATCCGGGTCCCTCCCACCGACGCATCGTCTGCGTCGGCGGGATCGTGCGTCTCAGCCCTTCCAGTTCTTCAACGCCGCGAAGGGGCTCAGCGCCGGATCGGCCGCCGGCGGGTTCAGCACCGGCTCGACCTGGGCGATGGCGTCGGCCAGGGAGAAGGCCGAGCCGCTGGTCAGCTTGCCGCCGGCGGCGTCCTTGTGGCCGCCGCCGCGGAAGCGCCGGGCGCCGTCGAGGGCGGTCTCGTTGTTGGAGCGGAAGGACATCGTCCCGGCCCGCTGCACGTTGAGGACGCGCTTGGCCCGGCCGCTCTCCATGATGAGATCCGAGACCCGCTGGAAGGTGCCGGAATCGAGCCCGAAGGACATCAGCGTGCCGTCCGACAGGGGGTGGAACAGGTCCGAGCGGGCGAGCACGCGGGCGATGCGCATGCGGGTGGTGAGGCTGCGATCGTCCTCCGCATCCTCGGCGAGGTAGCCGTCGAGGATCGCCTTGCGCAGGGCCGGCACCTGACCCTCGATCACGGCCGGGGAGGCGCCGTCGCCGAGGAGGCGGGCCGCGCCGAGCAGGAGGTCGCCGACGAACCGGTCGTGCCAGGGATGGCCGATGGGCACGAGGTTCGAGACGTTGTCCCAGAACATCTCGTCGAGGCTCAGGCCGCTGCGGAAGGCCGGCCGGTCCTTGCGCCAGAGGTCGACGGCGTCGACCGCCGTCACCAGGGCGCCGAGGATCGGGTCCTCGCCGGTGGCGCGGGTCGCGTAGAGGGCCCGGTGCTCGTAGGCCATGCGGGTGGCGCAGCAGACCTCGTCGATGAGCACGACGATGTTCGGATCGTCCAGGTCGAAGCGCTGCAGGCTCGGCGCGGCCGGATCGGCCTGCGGGGGGAGGCCCTGCTCGCGCAGCTGGTCGATGGACGAGGCGTGGTGATCGAGGACGACGAGGTGATGCCGCGCCTCCGGCTCGCGGCGGCGGTTCAGGGCGGCGAAGTTGCGGATGAAGGTCACGGCCACCGCCTCGAGGCCGAGGTCGGTCATCAGGATCATCTCGGGCGCCGGGGTCTTCCCGAGGCGCTTCAGCTCGGTCTCCACCACCGGCCCGACATCGGAATAGCGCGGCACGTGCACGATCCGGGCGACGTCGGCGAACTGGCCGACCACCGTGGAGGCGCCGTAGCCGTCGAGGTCGTGGTGGGTGAGCTGGGTGATCTTCAAGTCCGTGTCCTCGGGCGAATCGCGAAGCGCGGGCTTCGGCTGTCCTGGGCGCCCTTATGCGTCACGGCCCCGTTCGCGGCGAGCCCCCCCGTGGCGCGCCCATCGCGGGGCCGCGTCGGTTCCGCGGTGGATCGCGCACGGGCAGGGCTTGATTCCCGGGCCCGGACCGGGATTCTGCGAACAGACCACGAACACCAACGCCCGAACGATCGGAGAAGCGTCCGCGATGGACCCGGACGACGCGGGGACGATCCGCAAGATCATCCACATCGACATGGACGCGTTCTACGCCTCCGTGGAGCAGCGCGACGACCCGGTGTTGCGGGGCCGGCCGGTGGCGGTGGGCGGATCGCGCGAGCGCGGCGTGGTGGCGGCGGCGAGCTACGAGGCGCGGGCCTTCGGCGTGCGCTCGGCCATGCCCTCCGTCACGGCGCGCCGGCTCTGCCCCGACCTCGTCTTCGTCAAGCCGCGCTTCGAGGTCTACCGGGCGATCTCGGAGCAGATCCGGGCGGTCTTCGCCGAGCATACCGACCTGATCGAGCCCGTGGCCCTCGACGAGGCCTATCTCGACGTGACGGAGAACCGGCAGGGGCTGCCGACCGCCACCGCGGTGGCCCGCGCGATCCGGGCCGCGATCCGCGCGCAGACCGGTCTCGTGGCCTCGGCAGGCGTCTCCTACAACAAGTTTCTCGCCAAGGTGGCGTCCGACTTCCGCAAGCCCGACGCCCTGTTCGTGATCACCCCCGCCATGGGGCCGGCCTTCGTCGAGGACCTGCCGATCGGGCGCTTCCACGGCATCGGTCCGGTGACGGAGGCACGGATGAAGGCGCTGGGCATCCTGACCGGGCGCGACCTGCGCGCCCTCAGCCTGGAGACGCTGACGAAGCGGTTCGGGGCCTCCGCGCCCTATTACTACGGGGTGTCGCGGGGCATCGATGCCCGTCCGGTCCGGGTCAACCGGATCCGGAAATCCATCGGCGCCGAGAATACCTTCTCGGAGGATTCGGCCGACTACGCGGTCCTCGCCGAGCGCCTGACGCCGATCCTCGACAAGGTCTGGGGCGCCGCCACCGCAAAGGACGTCCGGGCCAGAACGGTGACGCTGAAAGTGAAGTTCGCGGATTTCGAGCAGATCACCCGGGCCCGCTCGCTGCCCGGCTTCGTGCCGGACCACGCCGCCCTGGAGGAGACCGTGCTCACCCTCCTGCGCGACCTGCTCCCCCTGCGGCGTAGCGTGCGCCTCCTCGGGGTTTCCCTCTCAGGCCTGGAGCACGGGCCAGCTCCCGAGCCGCGCCAACTCGGCCTGGGCCTCTGATCCGGACATAGACGCGTTGGATCTGGACAAACGAAAGGGGCGCCACCCTCTCGGATAGCGCCCCCTCGGATCAGCCGGTCCCGCGAGCGGGACCCGCGATCTCCCTTAGTTGAAGGGATCGATCTCGGCGGACTCGTAGCTCGTCACTTCCATGCCGACGCAGACTTCCTGGACGATGGGGGCAGACCACTTCATGACGTCTCTCCTGGTTGGTTTGGGGTTGTGAAAGCCGAACCCGGATGGGTTCGATTCACCTTCAGACTACGACCGTGCCCCGAGGGGCCGCGGCTTAGTTGAAGGGATCGATCTCGGCGGACTCGTAGCTGGTGACTTCCATGCCGACGCAGACTTCCTGGACGACGGGGGCGGACCACTTCATGGGAAACTCCTTCGTGTTCGACGCCCTTGATATGCCGTTGTGTTGGGCACAATACAAGTGGGCGCTACACTTATATTTCTCATAGGATCGCGGGAAAAGTGCCGATCCGGCCCCTGGGCGTCGCCTGAAGCCCCAGCCAAAGGGCTGGAAAGCAGAGATATGATGCCGGAACGCGGGATTTGCGAGGGAGGCATCGCCGGCGCGGGACCGGCCTGGGCGGCAGAGGTGCCACGGCCGCGCAGGAAAGATCCGGCCGCCGCCGGTTTCGGCTTGACGCCCCGGGGAGGGGAGGCGCACTGACGCGCCGCCGAACGGGCCTGCGCGGGGGTTACGACTCACCTCGCGGCGCGCGCTTCGACTCCCTCTCGACGATTCCGATGCCCAGCGACAATCCAGACCGATCGCCCGCGCCGTGCGCGGCTGCCTCCGCTCCCTCCGCCTGACGCCCCGCTGACCGGGCCCCGGCGGCCCGGCGCGGGACGGCCCCTCACGGCCGGATCGCGCGCCCTGCGAGGTGAGCCCATGAACGAGATCGCTTCCTTCCCGACCGGCATCGATCCGGCGGTGCTCGCCGCCCGCCTGTCGGACGAGCGCGCGCCCGACATCGTCGAGGCGCTCAACGACGAGGCCCCGGAGGTCGCCGCCGCCATCCTGCTGGGCCTGCCCGTCGAGCGGGCGATCGAGGTGCTCGACCAGCCCGAACTCGACTGCGCCGCCGACATCATCGAGATGCTGCCGCGCGACCGGGTCGCCTCCTACCTGTCGGGCATGTCGGCCGACCGCATCACCGACCTCTTCCGCGAGATCGAGGAGCCCGGCCGCTCGGACCTGCGCGCCCGCCTCGACGCCGAGACCCGCGGCGCCGTCGACCGGCTGAGCACCTACGGAGAGGAGACCGTCGGCTCGCTGATGACGACGGAGTTCGTCGCCGTGCCGGGCAACTGGACGGTGCAGCAGACCCTCGACCACGTTCGCCAGGTGGAGAAGACCCGCGAGACCATCTACGCGATCTTCGTCCTCGACCCGCGCACCCGTGCCCTGACTAAGGCGGTGCCCCTGCGCCGGCTGATCTCGGGCAACCCGGGCGACAACGTGCTCTCGGTGGCGCCGAACCGGCGGCCGCTGGCGGTCTCGCCCACGGCGAGCCGCGAGGAGGCCGCCCGTCTGATCTCGAAATACGACCTCCTGGCGCTCCCCGTCATCGACGCGGTGGGCCACGTCATCGGCATCGTCACCGTGGACGACATGATCGACGCCATGGTCGAGAAGCAGACCCAGGACGTGCAACGCTTCGGCGGCATGGAGGCTCTGCCCGAGCCCTACATGGATATCGCCTTCGGCACGATGATCCGGAAGCGGGCCGGCTGGCTCTGCGCGCTGTTCCTCGGCGAGATGATGACCGCCACCGCCATGCAGGGCTTCGAGGGCGAGCTCGAGAAGGCCATCGTCCTGACCCTGTTCATTCCGCTGATCATGAGCTCGGGCGGCAATTCCGGCAGCCAGGCCACCTCGCTGCTCATCCGCGCCCTGGCCCTGCATGAGGTGCGCCTGCGCGACTGGTGGCGGGTGGCCCTGCGCGAGGTGCCGACCGGCCTCGTGCTCGGCACGATCCTCGGCGCGATCGGCATCGTCCGCATCGTGGTCTGGCAGAAGACCGGCCTGTACGATTACGGCGAGCACTGGATGCTGGTGGCGGCGACCGTGGGGGCGGCCCTCGTCGGCATCGTCACCTTCGGCTCGCTCACCGGCTCGATGCTGCCGTTCCTGCTGCAGCGCCTCGGCTTCGATCCCGCCACCGCCTCGGCCCCCTTCGTCGCGACTCTCGTCGACGTCACGGGCCTCGTCATCTACTTCTCGGTGGCGATGCTGATCCTGCGCGGGACGCTGCTCTAGGCGGCCTCAGGCCCGGGGCCGGAGGCTCAGGTCGCCGAGCACGGAGGTGGCGAGCCGGTCCGGCCCGATCTCGTCGGCGGAATAGCCGACGAGGGCGGCGAGGCTTTCGCGGGCCCGCCAGACGCGGCTCTTCACCGTGCCGATCTTGCAGCCCATCACCGTGGCGGCCTCGTCGTAGGTCATGTTGTCGATGGCCACCAGCGTCAGGGCCTGGCGCAGGGTCGTCGAGAGCCGGCCGATGGCGGCGTTGACGTCCTCGAGGTCGAGCACGGCGCCCTGCGCCGGCAGGGTCACCAGCTGGGCGGCGTAGCTGCCGTCGCTGTCCTCGACCTCGTGCACGCGTTTGCGCTGGCCGGAATAGAACGTGTTGCGCATGATGATGGTCAGCCAGCCGCACACGTTGGTGCCGGGCGTGAAGCTCTCGCGGTACATCCAGGCCCGCAGCATCGTGTCCTGAACCAGATCGTCGGCGCGGGCGGCGTCGCGCGTCAGCGAGAGCGCGTACTTGCGCAGGCCCGGCGCATGATCCTGGAGGCCTTGCCGGACCTCGGCCGTGAGGGTCTCGCCACGGGCCGCGAGTACTGCCTCCAGGCGCGCGAGCAGGACCGCGAACCGGTCGGGCTGGTCGTCATCGAGGGAAGCGTAGGCAGCGCGCAGGTGCTGCCCGAGGGTCTGCCGGATCGACGGCGTCAGCGGAGGGGCGTTCTCGGTAACGAGGCGGGTCGGTGCATCGGGTCCAGATTGCGATGTCATCCAGTGTCTTCTCATTCGGCCGGGAAAGGCGTGAGCCCGACCCCATCAGGTCCGAGAGAGTGTGCAAAACGAGGAACTCACTCGCATCAACACAGGTTAATGGGAAGACATTCAAAGAATTTTGCACGAAATCGTACGTCAAAGTCTGAATATAACCAGAGAACGGCAAAGTTTCGCAGCGGAAATTCTTTTCGGCAATACGCAAAGAACCCGCCACGGCCAGTGCCGGACGGGTCGAATCCAGGGAGGAACGCTTCATGCGTAGTCCTTCAACCCGGCAGAAGCGAGAATGTTCACTGCCGCGCGACCGCGACATGGCGACCACGTCCGTCCACCGTCCAAGACCGAGCATGAACATGGGCGCCGCTGCGGGCGCCCCGTCGACTCGAGAATCGGCCGGGCGCGCTCTCTCGGGTCAGGCGCCCTCGATCAGGCGGAGATATTCGGCCTCGGGGACGCCGTAGCTGTCCCCCGCCACGGCCAGCAGGCCGGTGCGGTCGAGAACGCCGATCCGCCCGCGCCGGGCCTTGATCAGGCGGTTGCCTTCCAGGAGCTGCAGGGCGAGGGTCACCGTCGTGCGCTGGACGCCGAGCATGAACGACAGGAAGTCATGGGTCACGGTGAGCTCGTCGCCGATGACCCGGTCGTGGCACATGAGCAGCCAGCGGGCGAGTCGGACCTCGATGTTGTAGCTCGCATTGGCGAAGGCGGTCTGCGCCGTCTGGACCAGGAGCGTCTGGACGAACCGTAGCAGAAGGTTGCGCAGCGCGAGGCTTTGCTCGGTGGCGGCCAGCAGGGCGGCGGCGTCGATGGCGAGCATCTCCCCGGCGTTCTGGACGAAGTGGTCGTAGGGCGTGCGGTCGCTCCCCAGGAGCACCGGGGCGGCCCCGACGACCCCTTCGGGCCCGATGATGCCGACCTCGACCTTGCTCGTTCCGGACGTCGTGATCGACGCGTAGCCGGCCTCCGGGAAGTAGAGATCCTGGATCGGTCGATGCGGATAGATCAAGCCCTGGCGCAACTCCGTCGGCATCGAACGCAGGTGCGGCTGAAGCAACCGGTAATCGCCTGGCGAGAGACGTTTGAGCAAGCGGTTACGAACGGCAGATTGCTCTAGCAGCGACACGGCCCTGTCCCTTGGGGCAAGAGCACAAATAGTCTCTTACGGACCCATACTCAGGAATATATACAAGCGATTTCTCGACTATCTGTACGATGCGCGACAAAGGCAAGCCCGCCCTGCGATCTGTCGGGTAGTCGACATTCCCCAAATGTCGGGCACCACACCAAAGGCGCAGAGTCCTGTCCGACCTAGCGTTTTGGGATTTATTAACGCCACGGTTCAGGGAATATCGCACCAAACCGAGGGGCTGGGCGGTGGCGCACGGGTCCGGCCGCTCTCGGCCGAGGCTCCTGCCGTCACGCCCGTCAGCTTCACGCGCAAGCGCAGGAGCCCGGAATCGGCCACAGGAGGAGCAGGACGCGGTGACGGGTTGGCTGAACGCGGGACGATGGGATCGCGCGCGTCGACGGGCGCCGGAGCCGCGCCCATGAGTCCGTCGGCCTCCGGTCCGGGGCTGCCTCGCCGCTTAGCCGTGTGCGATGACGACGATGTGACGGCCCCGCTGACCCGGAAGCTCGAGCGGTTCGGTGCGGTGTCGGCGGACGATCAGGCGATCCTGACCCGCCTCTGCATCCCCATCGGGTCCGTCGGAGCGCGAACCGAGATCGCGCGGGAGGGTGAGCGCCCCGACGGCGTCTTCGTCCTCCTCGAAGGCATGGCCTGCCGCTACAGGCTGCGGGCCAACGGAACCCGGCAGATCCTCGCCTATCTCGTGCCGGGCGATTTCTGCGACATCGACATCGGCCTGGTCGATCGCCGGGATCATGCCATCGCCAGCCTCTCGGCCTGCCGGTTCGGGCGCATGGATTTCGCGGCCCTCGGGGATCTCGTCGGGGAGCAGGCGCCCGTGATCAAGACTCTGCGGCAGGCGAACCTGGTCGACGATGCGACCCTGCGCGAGTGGCTGGTGAATCTCGGCTCGCGCTCGGCCATCGAGCGGATCGCCCACCTGTTCCTGGAACTGCTGATGCGCCTGCGGGCGATCGGACTGGCCCGGGACGACGGCTACGATCTTCCCGTGTCCCAGCTCGACCTCGCGGATTCGACGGGTCTCTCGACCGTGCACGTCAACCGCACGCTCCAGGACCTGAAACGTCAGGGCCTGATCGAGCTGCGCTCCCGCATCCTGACGATCCGGAACGTCCAGCGCCTGACGACCCTCGCGGGCTTCGATCCCCGTTACCTGTCGCTGGACTCCGCGACCTTCCGCTAGCGTGCGACCCGGACGGCCGATCCCGACGAACATCGTCGCCCTCCGGTGGACCAGGCAAGCTCCGCTCCGACGCATCCTGCGCGACGCCCCCCTTCGCCCGGCCAACCCGACACTCGACATCGGCGGAATGACTCCGCGGGCGCTGTGCCGCGAACCCGGGGCGGGCATCAGCCCCGCCGGCCGTCACGCGCGACACTGATCTCCGCCCGGCGACGTCCGCCGGATGCCGCGACGAAAAAAACCCACACGTCCGGACGGACGCATGGGCTTGGGTACGGGATCGGGCACGCAGCGAGGGGCGCAGGAGACCACTACGCGATCGGACGGGCGACCGGGTGGGCCGCTCGGATCTCTTCGGGAAGCGCCTGGAAGTCGATGTAACCGGCTTCACGCGCCATCGCATCGAGGGCAGAGACTTCGTCGAGCGCGCTGCCGGTCCAGAGCACGGCGCCATTCGACTGCTGACGGACCTCGAAGATGCTCATGATTCGTTAACCCTCTGCCAGGAAAGGTCTATAGTTGCCCTAACGTGACGGCAGGCAAAGAGTTGCCGACCCTCGGACCGGGCGGGGTGGATTCCAGACGCGACGCGGACGTCGCCAAACAGGTGAGGCGACGCAGACGTCGCCCAACAGGTGCGCCATGAAATCGCCGGTCTCGTCCCGCAAGCCCGTGCTCCCCGCCCTTGTCGAGCGCCCCGTCATGCGACCCTCTCGGCCCGCGCCGCTCGGACAACGGCTTCGTTTGACGCTGGCGATACTGGCTGCCGCTGCGTCGCTCGCCTCGGTCGCGCGCGCGGCGGAGCCGGCGGCGGTTCCAGACCCGGCCGCCGTCGCCCCGGCCGTGACGGTGGCATCGGCGCTCACCCGCGAAGTGGTGGAATTCGCCGTCGTGACCGGCACGCTGGTGCCCCGCGACGAGATTTTGGTGGCGCCGGAGATCGAGGGCCTTCGCATCACCGAACTGCTGGTGGAAGAGGGCGCCCAGGTCACCCAGGGCCAGACCCTGGCCCGGCTTTCCCTCGAGATGATCGCGACCCAGGAGGCGGCCAATGCCGCCGCCGTCGCCAAGGCGCAGGCCGCCATCATCCAGGCCCGGAGCCAGATCGTGCAGGCCGAGGCGGCCCAGGTCGAGGCGAACCTCGCCCTGGAGCGCACGCGCAGCCTGATCCGCACCGGGAACGCCACGGCCGTCACCCTGGAGCAGCGCGTCTCCGCCGCCCAGGGGAACGAGGGCCGGCTCGCGGCCGCGCGGGGCGGACTCCAGCTGGCCGAGGCCGATCTCGCCACCGCGCGGGCCCAGGCCTCCGAGATCGCGTTGCGGCGCGCCCGAACCGAGATCCGCGCGCCCGAGGCCGGGATCGTCAACCGGCGCACCGCCCGGGTGGGCGCTACCGCGACCGCCATCGGCGAGCCGATGTTCCGGCTGATCGCCCGCGGCGAGATCGAACTCGAGGGCGAGGTGCCGGAGGTCTGGATGCCGCGGCTCCATGTGGGCGACCCGGCCCGCCTGGACTGGGACGAGGGCCGGACCCTGAAGGGGCGGGTGCGGCGCATCGATCCGGAGATCGACCGCACGACGCGCCTCGGGCGCATCCGCGTCAGCCTCGACCCCGATCCGGGCCTGCGCATCGGCGCCTTCGCCCGCGGCAAGGTCGAGGTCGCGCGCCGGACCGGTGTCGCGGTTCCGCTCTCGGCGGTGCTCTACGGTGCGGATGGCGGCGCGAGCGTCTTCATCGTCTCCGGCGACCACGTCGAGGCCCGTCGGATCGTGCCCGGCCTCGCCGCCGGCGGTGTGCTGGAAGTCCGCTCCGGCGTGACGGCCGGCGAGGTGGTGGTGGCCCGTGCCAGCAGCTTCCTGCGCGACGGCGATCGCGTCCGGCCCGTGGTTCCCCCCATCAAGGCGGCCGAGGCCGCGACGCCCCCGGCGGCCGATGCCGCCCCTCGCTGATCGGACGAACCCATGCGCCTGAACATCTCGGCCTGGGCGATCCGCAAGCCGATCCCCTCCCTGGTCCTCTTCCTGGTGCTGGTGGTCCTCGGACTGGTCAGCTTCCGCGCGCTGCCGATCACGCGCTTTCCGAACATCGACATCCCCATCGTCTCCGTCCAGGTGCTGCAATCCGGAGCCGCGCCCTCGGAGCTGCAGACCCAGGTCACCAAGGTGGTCGAGGATGCGGTGGCAGGGGTAAAGGGCGTCAAGCACGTCATCTCGACGATCTCGGAAGGGCTCTCCAGCACCACGATCGAATTCCGCCTGGAGGTGAACAGCGACCGGGCGGTCAACGACGTGAAGGACGCCATCTCGAAGGTGCGGGTGAACCTGCCCCGCACCATCGAGGAGCCGATCATCAATCGCGTCGAGATCGCGGGCCTGCCGATCATGATCTACGGCGCCTCGGCGCCCGCGATGACGCCGGAGGACCTGTCCTGGCTCATCGACGACGTGATCGCCCGGCAGGTCCAGAGCGTGAAGGGCGTCGGCGGCGTCGAGCGCCTCGGCGGCGTCGCCCGCGAGGTCCGCGTGACCCTCAAGCCCGACCGCCTGCTGGCGCTCGGGATCACCGCCGCCGACGTCAACCGGCAGCTGCGCCTGACCGCCGCCGACATGGCGGGCGGACGCGGCGAGCTCGGCGGCCAGGAACAGTCCATCCGCACCCTGGCCGGGGCGGCCAGCCTCGACACCCTGGCGGAAACCTCGATCGTCGTGCCGGGCGGGCGCAAGGTCCGCCTGGACGAACTCGCCACCCTGGTGGACGGCTCGGAGGAGCCGCGCACCTTCGCGCGCTTCAACGGCGAGCCCGTGGTGGCCTTCGCGATCTCGCGCTCCACCGGCGCCAGCGACGCGGAGGTCGCTGTCGGCGTGGCCAAGCGCATCGCGGAACTCGGCGCCCGCCATCCGGGCGTGCGCTTCGACCTGATCGACACCTCGGTCACCAACACGGTGGGCAACTACCATTCGGCGATGCTGAGCCTGGTGGAGGGCGCCACCCTGGCGGTCATCGTGGTCTTCCTGTTCCTGCGCGACTGGCGCGCGACCCTGATCGCCTCGATCGCCCTGCCGCTCTCGGTGCTGCCGACCTTCTGGGTGATGAGCAGCCTCGGCTTCTCCCTGAACGCCGTCAGCCTGCTGGCGATCACGCTGGTGACCGGCATCCTCGTCGACGACGCCATCGTGGAAATCGAGAACATCGTCCGGCACATGCGCATGGGGAAATCCCCCTACCGCGCCGCCCTGGAGGCTGCCGACGAGATCGGCCTCGCCGTCATCGCCATCACGGCGACGATCATGGCGATCTTCGCACCCGTCTCCTTCATGAGCGGCATCGCAGGGCAGTACTTCAAGCAGTTCGGCCTCACCATCGCGGCGGCGGTGTTCATGTCGCTGCTCGTGGCGCGCCTGATCACGCCCCTGCTCGCCGCCTATTTCCTGCGCGACCACGGCCCCGACCACAGCCGCGAGGGACCGGTGATGCGGGGCTACACCCGCGTCGTCGCCTGGTCGGTGCGCCACAAGTTCATCACCCTGGTGCTCGGGCTGGCCTGCTTCGCCGGCTCGATCCTCTCGACGGGCCTGCTTCCGGCGGGCTTTCTGCCCGCGGAGGACGCCGCCCGCACCATCTTCGTGGTGGAACTGCCGCCGGGGGCCCGGCTCGCCGACACCACGCAGGTGACGGACGGCCTCGTGGAGCGCATCCGGGCCCTGCCGGAGGTGCGCAGCGTCTTCGTCGATGGCGGCCGCCAGTTGCCCGCGAAGAAGGAGGTCCGGCTCGCGACCTTCACCATCAACCTCACGCCGAAGAACACCCGCCACCGGACCCAGAAGCAGGTGGACATCGCCATCCGGGCGATCCTGCACGACGTCCCCGACATCCGCTTCTGGGCCCTGCGCGAGGGCGGCCAGCGCGACGTTACCCTGATCGTGTCCGGACCCGACAAGGTGGTGGTGGCCGAGACGGCGGCCAAGCTCCAGCGGGAAGCCGCGGGGGTGCCGCACCTCGTCAACGTCCTCTCGACCGCGCCCCTCGACCGCACCGAGATCCGCATCCGCCCGAAGGCCGGGGTCGCGGCCGATCTCGGCGTCACGACCGACCTCATCGCCGAGACCGTGCGGGTCGGAACCATCGGCGACATCGGGGCGAATCTGGCCAAGTTCAACACCATCGACCGGCAGGTGCCGATCCGCGTCCAGCTCCCCGAGCGCCTGCGCGGCGATCTCTCCCAGATCGAGACCCTCAAGGTGCCGGTGAAGGGCGGCGCGGCCGTGCCGCTCTCGACCGTGGCCGATCTCAGCCTCGGCCGCGGCCCGACCGCCATCGACCGCTACGATCGGTCGATCCGCGTCGCCCTGGAGGCCGACATGGAAGGCTCGGACGCGCTCGGCGCGCTCATCGGCGCCGTCCTCGCCCTGCCCACCGCCAAGGATCTCCCGCCGGGCGTCACGATCCGGCAGACCGGCGACGCGGAGGTGATGGGCGAGGTCTTCGAGGGCTTCGCCCTCGCTATGGGTGCCGGCCTGATGATGGTGTTCGGCGTGCTGGTGCTGCTGTTCGGGAACTTCCTGCAGCCGCTGACCATCCTGTTCTCGCTGCCGCTCTCCATCGGCGGCGCGATCCTCGGGCTCCTGATCTTCAACAAGCCGATCTCGATGCCGGTGGTGATCGGCATCCTGATGCTGATGGGCGTCGTGACCAAGAACGCCATCATGCTGGTGGACTTCGCCGTGGAAGAGATGGCCCGCGGCGTGGACCGCGCCACCGCGATCATCGATGCCGGCCGCAAGCGCGCCCGGCCGATCGTGATGACCACCATCGCCATGGCGGCCGGCATGGTGCCCTCGGCCATGGCGCTCGGCATCGGCGGCGAGTTTCGCGCGCCCATGGCCATCGCGGTCATCGGCGGCCTGATCGTCTCCACGGGCCTGTCGCTGGTCTTCGTGCCGGCGATCTTCGTCCTCGTCGATGACCTGTCGCGCCTGTTCGTGCGCGTCTTCGGCCGCTTCGTCGGACGCGTGGACGAGCCGACGGAGGGCGCGTTCGCGCTGCCGCCGACCCATTCGGCCAACGACCCCAAGCCGATCCTGCCGCCGCGCATCGCCGCCGAGTAAGCCGATGCAGGGCCTCCAAACGAAAAGGCCCGGACCTCACGGTCCGGGCCTTTTCGTTTGGCGTCCTGGAAAGGACGGGTGCGCTCAGCCCTCGCTGCGCGCGGCCAAGCGGCTCGCGGCGAAGCAGAGGCCGCCGGCGACGATGAAGAGCACCACGAAGGTCTTCACGGTGGCGTAGAACAGCGCCGGCTCGATGCCCGCATCCGTGTAGAGCACGGCGCAGATGGCGGTGATCGGCAGGAGCAGGAGGATCAGAAGGGGGGTCAGCGGGCTGTTCATGGGCGGGTCTCTCAACTTCTGTCGGACCCGGTTCACCGGTCCCTGTGGCGTTTGCTGCGCCCCTCATAGCATCGCCCCGCACCCGGCGCCAAGCTGGATCGGCCACGCTTTCCTGCGGTCGATGAGCCCGGATCAGGCCGGGATCCGCACCGTGGCGCGCAGGCCCCCGAGCGGGCTGTCATGCAGGCTGACATCGCCGCCATGGGCCCGGGCGATGTCGCGGGCGATGGAGAGCCCCAGGCCGGAGCCGCCCGCGTCCTGGCGCGCGTCGTCGAGGCGCACGAAGGGCTTGAACACCTCCTCGCGCTGGTCGGGCGGGATGCCCGGGCCGTCGTCGTCGATGGAGACCAGGAAGGCGCGCGCCTCGCGCCGGCCCGTGATCGCGACGGTCTCGCCGTAGCGGGCCGCGTTGGCCGCGAGGTTGAAGAGGCAGCGTCGCATGGCGTCGGGCCGCAGGGTCAGCTGCGGATGGTCCTCGAGTTCCACCGCCTCCACGTGAGCGCCGAGACGCTCGACGTCGGTGCGCAGGTCCTCCAGCAGCGCGCGCATGTCGGTGGGCACCGCCACCTCGCCCGAATCGCCGCGGGCGAAGGCGAGGTAGGCCTCCAGCATCCGGCTCATCTCGTCGACGTCGCGCTGCAGGTCCTCGACCTCGGGGGTCTGCTCGACCAGGGCGAGGGAGAGCTTGAACCGCGTGATGATGGTGCGCAGGTCGTGGCTGACCCCGTTGAGCATCGTCGTGCGCTGCTCCATCGCCCGCTCGATGCGCCGCTTCATCTCGATGAAGGCGTGGCCGGCCTGGCGGACCTCGCGGGCGCCGCGGGGCCGGAACTCGATCTCGCGGCCCTTGCCGAAGCTCTCGGCCACGGCGGCGAGCCGCAGGATCGGCTTGATCTGGTTGCGCAGGAACAGGATCGCGACGCCGAGCAGGACCAGGGACGAGCCGCTCATCCAGAGCAGGAAGATGTGCGAGTTCGAGGCATAGGCCATGCTGCGCCGGGCGGTGACGCGCATCACCCCATCGGGAATCGCGACGCGGATCTCGATCAGGCTGGAGCGGCCCACGGTGTCGATCCAGTAGGGCCGGCGGATCTGGCGCCGGATCTCCTCGGACAGGGCCTCGTCCAGGATCGAGAAGAACGGCCGCGGCCCGGCCGGGGGGAGCTTGGCCCCCTTCAGGATGTCGACGTCGAGGTTGAGCCGGTCGTTGGCGATCCGGGTCAGGGTCTCGGAATCCTTGTCCTGCGGATAGCTCTCGTAGATGTCGATCAGCGCCGCGACGTCGGCGGTGACGGCGGAGGACAGGCGGCGCGTCACGAGCTGCCAGTGGCGCTCCATGAAGGTGTAGGCGATCACCGACTGGAGCAGCACCACCGGCGCGATGATGATGATCAGCGAGCGTGCATAGAGGCCCTTGGGCAGGACGTCGCCGATGGCGCGGCTGACGATCCGCCAGATCCGACCGGGCCGGGGCAGGGCGGCGAGGCGCGTCGCCGTGCGCTGGAGGAGGCCGGTGGCCGCCATGGGCTCAATCGACCGCGAGGCGGTAACCGACGCCCCGCACCGTCTGCAGGAACAGGGGATTGGCCGGATCGACCTCGGTCTTGCGGCGCAGGCGGTTGATCTGCACGTCGATGCTGCGCTCGGCGGCGAGCCCTCCGCTGCCGGCCAGGGCCTCGCGCTCGACGTTGCCGCCGGCGGCCTGGGCCAGGATGGTAAGGATCTCGCGCTCGCGCTCGGTGATCCGAATCAGCTCGTCCTCGCGGCGCAGTTCACCCCGGTCGATGCGGTAGGCGAAGGGGCCGAAGGTCACGGTGTCGTGGCTCTGGGCGCGCCCGCCGGCCTCGCTGCGCCGCTTGATGATGTTCGACAGGCGCAGGATCAGTTCGCGCGGCTCGAAGGGTTTCGGCAGGTAGTCGTCGGCGCCGATCTCCAGGCCCATGACCCGGTCGTTGGGGTTCGAGCGGGCGGTCAGCATCAGGATCGGCACGCGCGAGGTCTGCCGCACCTCGCGGGCGTAGTCGAAGCCGCTCTCGCCGGGCATCATCACGTCGAGCACCAGGGCATCGAAGACGAAGCACTGCGCCTTGGTGCGGGCCTCCGGCACGTTCCCGGCGGCGGTGACGCGAAAGCCCTGCTCGTAGAGGAAGCGCGACAGCAGCTCCCGCACCCGGCGATCGTCGTCGACCACCAGGATGTGCGGTGCATGATCGGGGAGGTCTGCGGTCGGGCGCGTCCCGGGCGTGGCCATCAGGCAGCCTTGCCGGTGCGCCGGGACATCAGGCGCTGAACGGCCGCGCGCGCGTCCGGCTCGATCATCCCGAAGAGGAAGCTCTCGGCGGAGAGGGGCGCCTCGCCGCCGCGCTCAGACGCCGCGAGGGCGCGGGCCACCCGTCGGCTCTGGACCCGCATGAGGTCGCCGGCGAGGTCCGCCCCGGCTGAGGTACAGTACAGCAGCCGCTGGCGCCGGTCGCTGGTGCCGGTCTTCTGCGCGATGTAGCCCTGCTCGATCAAATCCTTCAGCACCCGATTCAGGCTCTGCTTGGTGATGCGCAGGATATCCAGGAGTTCGGCGATCGTAAGACCCGGATAGCGGTCGACGAAGTGCAGCACCCGGTGATGGGCCCGGCCGAAGCCGTACTGGGCCAGGATGCGGTCGGGATCGCCGACGAAATCCCGATAGGCGAAAAAGAGGAGCTCGATGAGGTCGTCGCCGGAACCGGAGGACGGCAGCGCCGCATCGGCGTCGGCATCTCGCATCGCGTGGGCAGTCACGTCTCGGACGACCTCGATTTACGTCAGTGATGTTGACATGTTCCAGCCCCGACGCGACCCGTCAAGCCTCGGACTGCCACGACGGGTGACGGCCGACCGAGCCATGTCTCCGCCGACCGTCCCGGCCGGACCCAGCAGCCGTCTTCCGATCCGAAGATCGCGAACCCGTGAGACATTTGACCACGGGATCACCGGCCTTCGCCAATGCGCGCGCAGGAACCGCGTCCGGAGGCCCGCGTTCACTAGAACATTTCGTGAACCGAAGGAATTCCACATGGCCGGCACCCAGGCGAGCAAGACCCAGGCGAAGTCCGAGACCTCGAAGCCCCAGACCTCGAAGTCCCAGACCTCGAAATCCGACGAGAATCCCAAGACCGATCCGAAGGACGTCTCGAACCAGATCAAGGATCCGAGCGAGTGGACCACCGGCGGCGAGCCGATGACCGGCGCCCAGGCCTCCTACCTCAAGACCCTGTCCGAAGAGGCGAAGGACCCCGAGGCGTTCGATCCCGATCTCGACAAGGCCGAGGCATCCCAGCGGATCGACGCCCTGCGCAAGGGATCCGGCAAGGCCTGAGCGTAGCGCGAGCGGCTTCCGGCCCGGGTTGGCAATCCGAGAGGATCGGACGGACCTGACCAAAGACCCGGGGGCTGCCGCTCCCGGGTCGACGCGGACATTCCTCTCCGAACGTCGACAATCCGTTTAAGTCCTCCGCAAGGAAGATAGCGTACCGTCCCCCTCGATCGACGTCCGCGAAAGATATCCTGGGGCCATGACCGAACTGGATCTCGAACACGCCAGGGGTCTGTGCGGATCTCCGGCGCGGCACGATCGTCAGATCCTGATCCGCCGCTTTCTCAGCGACACGTCCGGCTCGACGGCCCTCGAGTACGGCCTGATCATGGCTCTCGTCTTCCTGGCGATCGTGACGGCGATGCGGTTCTTCGCCGACCAGACGACCGCGATGTACAATTACATCGGCGCCGCCCTCAACCGCTCATCCTGACTCGGCCGCCAGAGCATCGAGCGCCCACGCGAAAGACCCCCCGGCGAACGAGACTTGGTGTCGGCCGAGGGAGTCTTGTCCACGCTCACCACTGTGGGTGTCAGCGTGATCCTGGAACTGACCCCCGGGACGAACAATCCAAAAAGCCGGATGCGGGTGGTGAACGCTATCCGCGGAACCGATGATCCGATCATACGAGGGCTTCGCGCGTCGAACGGACTGGGTCGTCTTCGGCGAAGAGGGCCGCAGATCCGAGATTCGGCGGCCGGGAGATCCGCCCCCCTCGATCCGTGTGGGCAGGAACAGAGATCTCGTCCATCCGCGCCTCGCAGGCTTCGGATCAACGACAACACGGACTGATTGACATCTGTGTACGCCGCCGTCGGTTTGTCCGACGTGTTGATCGAGCCAACAAACGGCGCGCAGCCCCGATCGACATAGATCATCAACCTCGTCTTGGGCGTGACCAGAGGCAGAGATCGGGAGTTCACCCTCGTCTGCCCCCCGCATCTTTGAGGCCGAGGCAGCGATCACCGAGCCGCTTCGGCGCCCGGAATAGATCCGCCGAAAAAAATAGGCGTGCCAGCGTGTGAAGTTTCGAATGCCGTCCCACAGGCGTTTGAGAAGCACCAGATCGCAGGAGACGACGCCTTCTCAACTTGCCGTTCCCCGCGCTCGCAGAGGCCTAATCGAAAGCCTTTAAACGAGCCGACATCATAACAAACCAGCCCTATACAGCAGATATGACCAATATTCGACAAAAGCTCTGATGGTTTTCCTAGAATCTGGAGCAAAAGGCGAAAGACATCTAAAGTCAATTCTCATACGGAGCACGAAGATGTCATCTGGTCCGAGTCCATCGATTCATTACACGACTCTCGTCGAACTTAGACCCTCCCCCGACGGCGGATTTCTATCCAGCGGCGGTGCACCGGAAGCAGGCGGCTATACACTGTCGGAAGCTGCAAGCACTGGCCCAGGCGACAATATCGGCGTGCTTGGGGATACACCGCAGGAGCGTGTCAATCTTATTCAGCCCGATGGTTCGGCGTATCCAAAAAATCTATTTTACTACGGAAAAATTACCAACGGCGACGCCATCGTAAGCTTTCCAGCCGACGAACCTTCAAAGCCCGCCGGGACGCAGGTCTATCTTCTTCTCACGAACGGCACCTACAAATTCAACGATGAATTTCCGGCTTCGTCTGTGAGCCAATCCTCCCTTGTACTCTGCTTCGGGTCTGGCACTCACATCCTGACGACGCGGGGCGAAGTCACCGTCGAGGATCTGCGGATCGGCGACACCGCCATCACCGCCTCCGGCCAGCCCCGCACCATCACCTGGACCGGTCATCGCACCCTCAGCGCCGATACAGCCCTGCCCGTCGACAAGGCCCCCGTCCGCATCCGCGCCGGCGCCTTCGGCTACGGACGGCCCACCCGCGACCTGCTCCTCTCCCCCGGCCATCCCGTCCTCGTCGGCGCCGATGCCGACGGACAGGGTGGCGTGCTCCTGCCGGTCATGACCCTGGTCAACGGCACCACCATCGCCCGCACCCGCATGGCGAGCGTCACCTACTGGCACGTCGAGCTCGATACCCACGACATCCTCCTGGCCGAGGGCCTGGCCGCCGAGAGCTTCCTCGATTTCGGATGCCGGCCCTTCTTCGAAGAGGCCTCGGACCACGCGCTGCACAACCCGGACTTCGTCCCGCCGGGCCTGTCGGCCCGATGCCGGCCCGTCGCGCTCGACGGTCCCCTGGTCGAGGCCGAGCGGCACCGCCTCGCGGCTGTCTTCGCCCAAAACCTAGTCGATGACTGCGCCTGGAGCAATGACGCAAGCCACTTCGCTTTCGCAGCCGGATTAGGCCCAAGATCTCGCGACCGATGACTCCGCGAAACACTCGGCGACACTTGGACACCGATCAACAGCCCGTCACGCCACGGTCGGTGTCCAAGTGCGATCAGTGCGCCACTTCAGCGGAACTCGAAGATCTAAGACAGAATCTGTAGATCGCTCGCAGGCGCGCACTGCAGAAGCTGCATGAGCGCATTTGTGTGAAGCAAATGTGCCTCGTTTCACTCCTCGAACTACGATCTCGGTGAGGATCATATCATGGCATCGACCAAAACATTTTCACACGTTTATAGCTTGAGCGCACTCGATGGATCGTCCGGCTTTGGCTTCATCAACCCGTTGATCGCTTCAGGAGGCACGCCCGGCACCTTCGTTCTTAGCGATCTTCCCTCTAGTGATGGCTCCAACGATCCCAACGTCCTGGGAGACGTTTCCAACGACAAGATGCAAACTGTAGAGACCACAGACTCCGTAACAAAGACGTTCACCAATCGGGTCTATTTCGGTCAGCTCAAAGACTCGACCGGCGTCGTCGTTCGTGTATCAGGTGCGAGAGGCGACTCCTACTCCCTGTATTCGGACGATATTTATGATCCCTCGACACCGATGACGGTCCTGCCCGATGCCTTCGTGCTCTGCTTCGGGTCTGGCACTCACATCCTGACGACGCGGGGCGAAGTCACCGTCGAGGATCTGCGGATCGGCGACACCGCCATCACCGCCTCCGGCCAGCCCCGCACCATCACCTGGACCGGTCATCGCACCCTCAGCGCCGATACAGCCCTGCCCGTCGACACCATGCCGGAAACGATCCGCGCCACCGCCCACATGTTCGTGCCCGTGGAGGCTCCGCAAGAGCGGCCGATCCGTTCGGAGAGGACGCGCGCAGCGGCGAGGCTCGCCACGTCCGCAACCGCCTCGCTGCGGTCGATCAGATCCGGCAGGAACGACGACTCGCACCGTGCCCGCCCGATGCCTTCGACGATCGACGCGCACCCTTCGAGGGTTCGAACAGACCGGTCGGCGAGGTGGCGGTGGAAGACCGAAGCCTCCGGATCGGCGAGGCAAAGCTGGGTTGCGAGGCGTCGATAGCGGATGAATCGGCCGATGGTGGCGGAGGTGGCGCCCGTGCCGGCGCCCACTACCACCCAGGCCGGGATCGGATGGGTCTCACGCGCCATCTGGGCGAAGATCGACTCGGCGATGTTGTTGTTGCCGCGCCAGTCCGTAGCCCGCTCGGCGAAGGTGAACTGGTCCATGTAGTGGCCGCGATGAGCGGCGGCGAGCCGCTCGGCCTCGCCGTAGGCCGCACCTGCGCTCTCCACGAAGTGGGAGCGTCCGCCATAGCGGGCGATCTGGGCCACTTTCTCCGCGGAGGTGGCGCGCGGCATCACAGCGATGAACGGCAATCCGAGCAGTTGCGCAAAGTAGGCCTCGCTGACCGCGGTGGACCCGCTCGAAGCCTCGACGATCGTGGTGTCCGGACCAATGCGACCGCTGCAAAGAGCGTAGAGGAACAGCGAGCGAGCCAAGCGATGCTTCAGACTACCGGTCGGGTGCGTGGACTCATCCTTGATATAGAAGTTGATCCCGGGACAGGTGGGCAGCGGTACGCGGACCAAGTGCGTATCTGCAGATCGATTGACATCGGCCTCGATCGTCTCGATGGCGCGCGCGACCCAGGCCCGTGTCTGCAGACCTGCCCGTGTCTGCAGGCCTGACGGGGGCACGACGCCTACAGGGGACGCCCCGGGACTTGGTTCCTTGGTGATCCGGCTCATGCGAGCCGTCCGGTGGCCTGCGCGACACCCACTCCGATGAGGAGCAGACCCGTCGCGCGCCGGATCAGGCGGTCGGCCGTCCGGCGCAGCAGGCGTCCAGCGCTGACCCAGGTGACGGCCGCGACCAGGGAGAGCACGCAGAACGTCGCCTGCAAGAGGGCGAGTTGTGGCATCACGGGCTCATCTGCGTCGACGAACTGAGGCAGCAGGGCACAGAAGAAGATGATGCCCTTGGGATTGAAGGCCGTGACCAGGAAGACGCTGACGAACGGGCGGCGATTCTGGGGCGTCGGTGCCGCCCGGACCGAACGTCTTTCGAACAGGGTCGAGAAGCCGAGGCCGATCAGGTAAAGCGCCGCCACGATCTTAAAAACCGTGAGGAAATTGGAGGAGGCGGCGAGCAGCGCGCCTAATCCGAAATTGCAAATGGTCAGCGCGAAGGTGTCGCCCAGAACGGCCCCCCCGACGACGAAGGGGAGGGCGCTGCGATCTGGCTGGGCGGCGTATCGGAGGATGATGAGGGCGGTTGGGCCCGGGAGCGCCAGCGCGACGGTGGATGCGGCCACGAAGGCGAGCCAAGTCTGGACAGTCATGCGAGGAACCGGAAGCGTGGGAAACCGATGCACGGTGCAGCGGCTGACGACGACGGCCCGCTGCGGCCTGCCGGGGAAGGCGGCTCGCACCGGGCGGGATGGTTTCCGCCGCGCAGCGTCGTCCGAGACGAGCACAAGAGCACGGAGGCGGTGGGAAAAGGATCGGCGCGGCTGTCAGGGACCGGCGAGACGGCAGCTGTCGCCGTCGCAGACCATCGCTGGAGGTGGAGCGTCGATCGCGGGCGCAGCCGCACGGCAGCGTTCCTGGAGCGCTGCGAGACCCGCTTTCGTGTCTTCACCCATATCGAGCGCCTCTGCAGCCTCCCAGGCGGTCTTGGCGTAGGCGGCGGCGTCCTCGGGACGGCCGGCCGTGAGCAGTGCCTTCGCGTAGGCCTCCGCGAGGCGTCCCCGCAGTCTTTGATTCGGCTCACTCCCGACCAGCGACCAGACCCGGTCCAGAGCCTCGATCGCCAGGGCTGCCACGGGAACGGACATCGGCTCCTTCAGAGCTTCGCCCTGCTGCGTCAGGGCGAGCCCCATCTTGAAGAGCATGTTGATGTCATCCGAGCCGACTTCGGTGACGAGGTGACGTCCGTAGGTCAGGGCCGCCTCGCTGCCGACCGCCAATTGCTTGAATTTTCCGAAGCCGAACGTCCTCTCCAGGGCCGGCTCGTCCGCAAAGGCTTTGTCGTAGACCCGCAAGATGGCGTCCCGGTCGCCCGTATCGGCGCAGGCGCGCACCGCCCGCTCCAGAGCTCGGGCTTCACGGACCTTGTCCTGCAGCAGCTGTTTCCGGTGCGCTTCGGCGGACGCCGCGAGATCCCAGCGTCCTTCGACCACCGCGGCGAGCGGCGCATCCAGCTCCATCGGATGCCCGATCCAGGCGATGTGACCCGTGCCATCGACGATGAAGGCCGTCGGCACCCCCTGCTGATAGGCCGCGTCGCACCAAGCAGCGCGCATCAGGCTGCGGCCGATCTCCTGATCGGGCCGGCGGTCGACGGCAATCCGGTAGCCGATCCGGTCGTCCCAGTCGCGCACGAAGTCCTGCACCGTTTCCAGTTCCGTCCAGCCGACGGCGATCCCGAGGATCAGCACGGCCGGATGGTGCGCCTGAAGTTCCGTCAGGTGCGGAATGCTGGCTGCGCAGGGGCCGCACCACGTTGCCCAGAATTCGATTACGTGGACGCGGCCCGGAGCGAAGCCCGTGATCGGCTCGCCTTTCAGAAACGTCTCGACTGCTATGGCAGGAGCGGGATCGCCGACGAGCAGCTCGGAAGAGGACATAGGTGACTACCTGTTCTGGCCGCTATGGCGAGCGGGACTTGGCCGCGTGGGACTTGGCCGCGTGGAACTTGGCCGCGTGGAACTTGGCCGCTCAAGGCTCGGCCGCGTGAGCTTGGCCGCGTAGGGCTCGGCCGTTCCGGTCCGATGCCGGATCCGCGGAGGCGGACCGGCCCATGCCCACGGCAATGCGAAGCGTTACTTGCGCGGCGGCCGCCCGGTGGGTTCTGCCTCCACCAGCGGCGGCACCACCGAGGGAGGTGACGAGGCCGCGGATACGACGCCCTGGGGACCGGTCAACGGAAGCAAAACCGCGTTGACGGGTGCGAGGGCCGCGTCGAAAACGTGAATGCCCTCGGTGATGGGTCCTACAATTCCACCGACCGGGGCGAAGATGTAGGCGAGGAGATCGGGTCCGACCGCGGTGTCCGGCCGCGGCGGCTTCTGCCCCGGCGGGTCGAAGCCCCGCGGCCCCGGAGCGGCGGCCGCAGGATCGGCCAGGAGGGTGGCACTCGCGGCGCCGTCCCGCCCCTTAGCGAGCGGGGCCGCGCCGGGTGCGGCCGGTAGGGTCGTCCCGCCCGGAAGCGGTTGCGCCTCGGCGGTGAATGGTGCCCCGAGGATCAGCCCCAGGCTCAGCACGACGATGGATCTCATGTCCCGTCCCTCCAGATCGGGCGACGGTGCCGCCCGAATATCCCCACGAAGAAAATCGAGCTCCGCTGCCCCTAAGCGGAGACCCGCCGGGTTTGCGGGCTCGGGATACGCCGGCGCGCTCACAGCCCGGACGGATCTCCGGCAATCGCCACCAGCAGGCGACCGTCGCCGATGAGGCGCGCCGCGGCGCGTTGCGCGTCCTCGGCGGTCACGGTGGCGACGCGCGCGTTCTGGGTGTCCAGCCAGTCCAGAGGGCGCCCGTCGAGCTGCAATCCCAGCAACAGGGCGGAAATGGCCGACGAAGTGTCGAGGCGCAGCTTGGACGAGCCGATCAGATAGCCCTTGCTCCGCTCCAGTTCGTCGGGTTCGAGACCGTCGCGGGACAGGCGGAGAAGCTCCGCCTCGATGACGCCGAGCGCCTCGGCGGCGCGATCGTTCCGGGTGGCCGTTCTCCCCACCAGGGTCGAGGCGCCATCGGCCATTTGCAGCGCTGTGGCCATCGCGTAGCAGAGCCCTCGCTTTTTCCGGACCTCGCCAAACAAACGCGAGGACATGTCCCCGCCCAGGGAGTGGTTGACCACGGTGGCGGCAGCGAAGTCCGGGTCCTGGCGGGAGAGGCCGGGCCGTCCGAAGCGGATCGTCGATTGCGGCAGCTCGAGCCGGGTGACGATTCGCTCGCCGAGCCCCTGCAGGACGGTCGCCGGCGTCTGCACAGGCGACCCCGTCGGAAGTTCGAGGAAGGCGCGATCCAGTGCAAGGCCGAGGGCCTCCGGACCGATCGCACCGACCACGGCGACCCGCAGGTTCTTGCGCGTCATCATCCGCGTCTGTAGCGCCGCGAGATCCGCATGCGCGATTAGCGGAAGGCTGTCGAGATCTCCACCGGTGGGCCTGCCATAGGGATGACCCGCGAAGCCGCGCGCGGCAAAGGTCCGGTTCACGACGGGATCCGGCCGGTTAAGGCCGGTGCGGATATCCGACTCCATCGCACTTCGAACCCGCACGATATCGTCCTCGGCCAGACGCGGATCGCGCAGGGCGAGGCCCAGCAGCTCGAAGGCGGCCTCCGTCTCACGGGCGAGCGTCTTGAGTTCGCCGCGCAGGCTGTCGCTCCAGACCGAGAAGGATAATTGGATCGCACGGTCGGCGAGGGCCTCGCGGAACGCGCCGCCGTCCAACGATCCGGCGCCCTCGGTGAGCAGGTTGGCGAGCATCCGGGCTGTCCCACCCCGGCCGGTTGGATCGAGCGCCGGTCCGCCGCGGAACCCGAACTGCATCGACAGGATCGGCACCGTATGGTCCTCGAGGAACCAGGCCTCGATGCCCCCGGGGCTTCGGAGAACCCGCACACGGGTGGCGAGGGACGTGCCAACGGGGTTCGGCGGGATCGAGGAGTCGAGCTTGCCGGCAGGCGTGACGTGAATCGTCATGACGAGAGACCTTTTCCGGTCAGGCAGCTTGAGAACGGATGAGATGGCCGGAGACGCCGCCTGGCCGCTCCAGAAGGGTAAGGGCCTGCCGGAGCGCGTCGGCGTCGACCGCCTCGATGCGGGCCTGCCACGTCGCGAGATCGGCGAGTGTGGAGCCGCAGCACAGGGCCATGCCGTACCAGTTGGCGAGGCTCACCTGGCTGTCGCGGGCGTACAGGGCGCTGGCGACGAGCTGCGTCTTGGCGCGCGCGATAGCCGACTCCTCGAACCCCGAGCCCCGCAGCGCGTCGAATAGCGCATCGATCGCGCGGTCGAGATCCTCGGGGGTGGTTCCGAACGCGGGTGACCCCTGGATGTAGAAGCGCGAAGGGCCACGGAAGTAGGAAGACCAGTAGGAGGCCTCGACGCGGGTTGCACAGGTCTGTGCGACCACGAGCTGCGTATGGAAGATCGAGGTGGTGCCGCCGCCGAGCAGGAAGGCGAGGACTTCCAGGGCTTCCGCTTGGCCCGGGGCCGCATCAACGGGCGAGGGGACCCGGTGCAGCCGTGTCAGTTGCGGGTCGCCGACGGTGGTCTCGGCCAGGGTGATCTGTCGGTGGGCACGGCTCGGTGGATCCTGCAGGTGCCGGCGCTCGGGAGGCGCGCCCGACGCCGGGATCACACCGTAGATCTTGGCGGCGAGGTCCTGCACCGCCTCAGGTTCGGCATCGCCGGCTACGACGAGGAGCGCGTTTTCAGGCGTGTAGAAGCGCCGATAATAGGCCAGGGTATCGTCCCGGGTCAGACCGGCGATCTCGTGACGCCAGCCGATGATCGGGCGACCCGACGGATGGGTCGGGCTTGCACTGATCGCCAGCGCCTCTCCGAGGAGTCCCGCGGGATTGGCGTCCGCGACCATGGAACGCTCCTCGAGGACGACACCCCGCTCGGTGCTCACGATGGACTCTTCGAGGACGAGGTTGCGCATGCGATCGGCCTCGTAGGCCATGCAGGTCGCGAGGTACTCGTTGGGGATGCGCTGGTGGTAGGCGGTGAAGTCCCAACCCGTGAAAGCATTCTCCTCGGCGCCCAGCGCCGCGAGAGTGTCGCTGAAGGTACCGGCGGGATACCGCTCGGTGCCCTTGAACATCAGGTGTTCGAGGAAATGGGCCAGTCCGGACTTGCCGGGCGGATCGTCCGTCGAGCCGTTGCGGTACCAGACCATGTGGGTGACGATCGGGCTGCGGCGATCCGGGATGACGACGACCTGCATCCCGTTCTCGAGCCTGAACTCCGAGACGGCGATGGCCGTGTCCGGCGCCGCCGGAGCGGGCGGAAGAGGGGCCGAATTCGAAGGCATGGCGGCTCGTTTCGTGTTCAGAATGGGGGCTGGGCGAAGGACCGGATCTTGCGATCCGATCCCGGGCCGAGGCTGGATGGCTATCGGCGGTTGAAGTTCAGCGGGATCGTCTGCGTGATTGCCTTGCCGCCCGGAGGCGGCGGGAAGGGCGCCGCCCGGTACATCACGGCCACCGCCTCGGCATCGAGGGCCGCATTGCCGGACGATGCGATCAGGCGCGCGCCCGTCACGCTGCCGTTCGCTGCGAACGTGACGCTCACCACCGACACTCCGACGGCGCCGGCCGCGGAGGGCGGAAAGCGCTTCGAACGGACGATCCGGGCGCGCATCTCGTTCTGCCAGCTCGCGCTGGACGCCTGGCTGACCGCCGAGCCGGCAGCGGTGGCGGCGGTCCGGTTCGCGTTCTGCTGGTCCGACTTCGGACCACCGCCGCTCCGAGTCGCCGCACTCGGATGTGGCTTCTTCTGGACTGGTTTCTTGAGAGGCCGAGGCTTCTCGGGCGGCTTGCGTTCAGGCGGCTTCTCGCGCGGCTTGGGTTCGGGCGGCGTCACTTTCTT
Organism: Methylobacterium sp. BI1; assembly: GCF_056680125.1. Lineage (NCBI taxonomy): Bacteria > Pseudomonadati > Pseudomonadota > Alphaproteobacteria > Hyphomicrobiales > Methylobacteriaceae > Methylobacterium > Methylobacterium sp. BI1. Next base: position 2,020,004 of record NZ_CM155267.1, read on the forward strand.
CGGAAGCGTCGGAGGGAGAACCGCCTGTGGTACGACCTGCGGCGGCGGCGCTTCGAGAACGGCCTCGGGATCGGGCGGCGGCGGAGTCTCTTCCGGGGGCTCCGGCTCGGCTTCCTGCGAATCCGTCGCCACCGGACCGTCCTTGTCGTTGTCCACCACGGATTTCGCGACAGTGGGCTCGGGCGACATGTCGATCATGATCGCCGCGGGCATCTCCTGCGGAGGGGAGGGCTTCTCGGACCTCTGCGTCAGGGCGATGTAGAGCCCGACATGCACGGTGACCATCAGGAGGACGGCCACCGTCCATCCCAGGAATCGGAACGGCGCGGAGGACTCGGACCTTTCCAGCTCCGCGCGACGTAGCTCGGTAGCCCGAAGAAACGCTTCAGGCGGCGGATGCATCATGGCTGCGCTCCGCCGGCCGTCTCCTCGAGACCGACGAGGCCGACCTTGAGGTAGCCTGCGCCGCGCAACAGGTTCATCACCTGCATCAGTTCACCGTACGCCACACCCTTGTCGGCACGCAGGAAGATGCGCTCGTCCTTGTTGCCCTTCGTCGCCTCGGTGAGGGCCGCGCCGAGATTCGGCCGGGGCACCGCGTCCTCTCCCAAGGTGAGGGAGAGATCGGATTTGATGCTGACATAGACCGGTTTGTCCGGCCGCGGCTGCTGCGGCGCTGAGGAGGTCGGCAACTCGACAGGGACGCTGACGGTCGAGAGCGGCGCCGCGACCATGAAGATGATCATCAGCACCAGGATCACGTCGATGAACGGCGTGATGTTGATCTCGGCGCTCTCGACGAGATCGTCGCCGTCGTTGGATCCCAGGTTGACGGCCATGCGCCTACTCCGCCGCCAGGCGCAGATTGGACGGGCGGCCGTAGGTGACCCCCTCGCGCATGTCGAGGTCGCGCGACAGGTGGCGCATGATGAGCGCGACGGCGTCGCCGACCAGGGCGCGATAGCCGGAGATGGAGCGCGTCAGCGCGTTGTAGATCACCACGGCGGGGATCGCCGCGACCAAGCCGATACCGGTGGCCAGCAGCGCTTCGGCGATGCCGGGTGCCACCACTGCGAGGGAGGTGGTGTTCGAGTTGGCGATGCCGATGAAGCTGCCCATGATGCCCCAGACGGTGCCGAACAGGCCGACGAACGGGCCGATCGAACCGATCGTCGCCAGGATCACGGTGCCGGATGCCATCCGCTTGCCGACCCTGGCCTCGATCCGGGTGAGGGCGATGGCGGCCCGCTCCTTGATGCCGTCGCTCGGCAGCCCCTGGGAGAGCCCGACCTCCCCATCGACCTCGACCAGGAGAAGTGCCCCGACGCCGCGGCGAACCTGCTCGTTCGCCTCCGGCAGGTTGGCGACCGACCGCAGCGCCGTGAGGCTCGACCGGATCTGCCGCTTGGCGAGGGCCAAGCTCAGGGATTTCATCAGGAGGATGGCCCAGGTCACCACCGACGCCAGGAGGAGCGTCACCATCACCGCCTGGACGACGATGTCCGCGGCGAGGAACATCCCCATGGGCGAAAAGTCGTGTGCGGCGCCGGCGGCCTTACCGGCAGCCGGAAGCTGCGCACTCGTCGCGCTCGGTTCCGCCGACACGGTCATGGGCGCGGACACCGTGGGGGTGACCGGCGCGCCTTCGGCCGGCGCGACGCTGGCCGACACGGGGGCGGCCGGCGCCTCCGTGGTCTGCGCCGCGGCCGGCGTGGCGATCGCGACCGTCCCCATCAGGATCAGGCCTGTGATCGCCAGGGCCATCCCACGCCGCGGACCGTTCGCCGAACCGGATTCCTAAAAGGTCGTCGTCACCGTCATCGCGCTGAACCTTCGTTGCAATCACCGGAGTGCTTCGAAGGCTCTGTGGGACGAGGCGCGCAATCTGCCACCATCCTCCCGCATTTTTCAGGGTTCCGAGGGTGTCCCGTGGTGTCTCGCGAGGACTTGCACCATCCCAGCCGCACCGGCGCGGCATGCGCCGCAACGCCATGACTTCGAGGCCGCTGCGCGTCTCGTGCACGACGTAAAAATGGTGATGCGTCCCACGGACTTCATCGCGGCCCTGGCCGATCGGAACCCAAGAATCGCGGTTGGCGGCGGCGACGGTTCCACCGGGCGGCGACGCGAGACGACCGTCAGCGAGCAGTCGATGGCGGCGCTTCGGCTGGCGTACGCGTGGATGGACGCCCCGCCCAACTCCGTCCCCAGCAAGCTGTCGAAGGCGGGTGCACTCGGCGTGACGCCAGATGATCGATCACGTTCACGTCAATGATCCGGATATACCAGACATTCGCTAGACTCGACCGGAACCGGCCTTCGCGGATACCGGTTACGGCCGGACTTAATCGAAGCGGATGGCAGTTCCGGTGACACTCGGCGTCGACAGGCATGAACTCCAGCAGATCGTTGCCGGATTGAGCGAAGGCGTGATCCTGGTCGAGCCGGACCAGACGATCGCCTATGCCAACGCGGCGGCGCTGGCCATGCACGGGGCCGAAAGCCTGGAGGAACTCGGCGGAACCGTGGATGCCTACCGCGAGCGCTTCGCCCTGCGCTACCGCAACAACCACGCCCCGAACCAGTATCCGATGGAGCGGGTCGTCTCGGGCGAGCGTTTCCACGACGTGATCGTCGAGGTCACGCGCACCGACCGACCCGATGCCGATTTCGTCCACTCGCTGCGCAGCCTGGTTGCGACCGACCGCGAGGGCCAGCCGAGCTGCCTCGCTCTCATCCTCAAGGACGTCTCCGACCAGTTCGAAGCCGAGGCACGCTTCGAGGCCACCTTCAACGCCAACCCCGCGCCCGCCGTGATCTGCCGGCTCGCCGACCTGCGGTTCGTGAAGGTTAACCTCGGCTTCCTGGAGATGACTGGCTACACCCGCGATGCCGTCATCGGCCGCAGCGTCTACGAGGTCGATGTCCTGGCGAATGCCCGCAACCGGGACCTGGCGATCGCCCGCCTCAACAGCGGCGGCACCATTCCGCAGATGGAGGCGTGCCTCGACCTGCCCGACGGAGGCACCCGCTTCGTCATCGTGGCCGGGCAGCCGATGGACCTGGGTGACGAGCCCTGCATGCTCTTCACCTTCGCCGACCTCGAACTGCGCCGGAAGGCCGAGACCGCCCTGCGCCAGAGCGAGGAGCGCTTCGCCAAGGCGTTCCGCCTCACGCCCGTGCCCACCCTGCTGGTCCGCGCCGAGGGTCTGGCGATCACCGGGGTGAACGACGCCTTCACCCGCGTGTTCGGCTTTGGACCCGAGACGATCACCGGCCGCACGCCGGGCGATCTCGACCTGTGGGTTTCCGAGCCGCAGCGCGACCGGTTCGAGACGGCCCTGGCGCGCACAGGCTACGTCCTGGGCCTGGAGGTCTGCCTGCGCCACGAGGACGGGACCAACCTCGATTGCCTGGTCTCGGCCGAGCGGGTCGAGATCGGCGCGGAGGCCTTCGCCCTCCTGGTGCTGCAGGACATCACAGAGCGCAAACGAACCGAACGCGAACTGTTCGAGGCGATCGAGGCGGTGATGGCCGACACCTCCTGGTTCAGCCGCGGACTGATCGAGAAGCTGGCCCACCTGCGCCAACCCGGCGCCGGGCACCAGGATGCGGTCTCGCCCAACATGACGGTGCGGGAGCGTCAGATCCTGGACCTGATCTGCGCCGGACTTTCCGACGAGATCATCGCCAAGCGGTTGAACCTCTCGAAGAATACCGTGCGCAACCACGCGGCAGCGCTCTATCGCAAGCTCGACGTGCACAAGCGTTCCGAAGCCATCGTCTGGGGACGCAACAATGGATTCCCGACAGCATCATCCGGGTAAGAAGACCCGTCTTACCGGTACGTTTTGACTATTGATGCGTTGGTGGGAGCGGCCATCTGACGGATCAGGAACGCCGGACCAAGGACGCAGCGGAAAGAACGCAGCGGACGAGACATGACTGCCACCGTCAGCGGTTTGGACCGGATCGGCATTCACTCAGGCCAATACCACCCGGATCGGCCCGGCGCTCGGGACGGCCTGGCCGGCCACGGCGGTTCCCGCCGCACCCAGCCACACACTCCTGCGTCACGAGACGCGCACAGCAAGGACAATCAGCATGGTCGACACGGATCGCATCACGGGGACCGCCAAGGAGCTTGGCGGCAAGGTTCAAGGCGCGGTGGGCGACCTCACCGGTTCGAAGCGGGACCCGCTCGAGGGCCGGGCCCGCGAGGCGCAGGGCGCCGCCGAGACCCTCTACGGCCAGGCCAAGGACGGCGTGCGCGAGGCCGCCGAGCAGGTGGCCGACACCGCCCGCGACATCGGCGGCAAGGTCCGCGACACGGTCGGCGACCTGATCGGGTCCGACGACGTCGAGGACCGCGCCCGCCGCGCCCAGGGGGCGGCCAGCGACACCTACGAGCGTGCCGAGCGTTCGGTCCGCAGCGCCGGTCGCGAGGCCTACGACCGGGCCGAGGACGCCTATGAGAACGGGGGCCGATACCTGCGCCAGGGTGGCCGCGAAGCCACCAGCCAGATCGCCGAGCATCCCGTGGCCGCCCTGCTGGTGGCCGGCCTGCTGGGCTACGGCCTCGGCCTGCTCATCCACGGCCGCGACTGACCCGCGTCCACGATCGGTCCGACCGCGCCGGGACCGCGTGGTCGGACCCTCGAGTTCCACCCCCGCCTCCTGAGTTCCACCCCCGACTGCCCCCTCGAACGACCGAACATCTCGGACGACCGACGACCCGGAGTACCTGTCACGTGTCCACTTCCCCCATCCTCGCGACCCCGGCCGCCTCGGCCGACACCCGCACCGTGCTGCTGAACCAGGTGTCCTGGGGCGCCATCTTCGCCGGCGCCGTCACCGCGCTCGTGACCCAGGTCATCCTCAACATGGTCGGGGTCGGCGTCGGCCTGTCCAGCGTCGGCGCGAACGCCGCCGACAACCCGGCCGCCTCGACCCTCTCGCTGAGCGCCGGCCTCTGGTTCGTGGGCTCGGGCGTACTCGCCTCCCTGGCCGGCGGCCTCATCGCCGGGCGCCTCTCGGGCAAGCCCGTCCCCGGCGCGGCCGGCCTGCACGGCCTCGTCTCCTGGGCGGTGACCACCCTGGTGGTGCTCTACCTCCTGACCTCCGCCGCCGGCGGCCTGATCGGGGGCGCCTTCTCGGGCGTGACCAGCACGCTGGGCGGGGCCGGCTCGCTCGTCGGCGGCACCGTGCAGACCGCCGCCCAGGCGGCCGCGCCGTCGCTGTCGAAGATCTCCAATCCCCTCGACGGCATCGAGCAGTCGGTGCGCAACCAGGCCGCCGGCCAGGACCCGCAGGCGGCCAAGGACGCGGCGGTGGCCGCCATCCGCGCCCTGTTCACCGGGGATCCGGCCCAGAAGGCCCAGGCCGAGACCCGCGCGGCCGACGCCCTGGCCAAGGCCCAGGGCATCCCGGTCGAGCAGGCCAAGGCGCAGATCCAGGACTACCGCAAGCAGTACGACGAGACCGTCGCGACGGCCAAGCAGAAGGCGGAGGCCGCCGCCGTCGCCGCCAAGTCGGCCGCCACCCAGGGCGCCTTCTACGGCGCGCTCGCCCTGATCCTGGGCGCGCTCGCCGGCTTCCTCGGCGGCCGCCTCGGCGCCCCCAAGCGCCACACCCTCGCCGACAGCTACGACGCCCGCCGCGCCTGAGCCCTCGTCCCGGCCGGTCCCCGCGACCGGCCGATCGGCCCATCCCAATCCTCCCAACGCAAGGAGACATCCCATGAGCAGCACCACGGACAAGCTGAAGGGCCTCGCCAACGAGGCCGCCGGCAACGTCAAGCAGGCCGCCGGCAAGGTCACGGGCAACGACAGGCTCGTGGTCGAAGGCAAGGCCCAGGAACTCAAGGGCGAGGCCCAGCGCACCGTCGGCGAGGCCAAGGACGGTGTCGCCTCCGTGGTCGACAAGGTCACCGGTAAGCGCTGATCCGCGCCGGTGACGGGCGCCCCCACCGGGCACCCGTCACCCCCATCATCCGCGAACACGGGAGTTCCTCATGAACGGCGATCAATTCCGCGGCGCCTCGCGCCACCTCAAGGGCCGTGCCCAGACCGTCGTCGGCGGTCTCACCGGTGATCCGGCGCGCCAGGTGCGCGGCGCCGTGAACCAGGTGGCCGGGGGCGCCCAGTACGCCTATGGCCGCGCCCGCGACCGGGCCGAGGACCTCGTCGACGACGGCCGCCACCTCGCCCACGAGGTGCGCGACCGCGCCGGCGACCTGGTCGAGGACGGACGGCACTACGTCGACGAGGCCCGCGACCGCGCCGGCACCCTCATCTCGGACGGCCGGGACTTCGCCCGTCACGCGGCCAAGCGCGGCACGACCTACGGCCGACAGGCCGCGCGCTACGCCAACGACAACCGCACCTCCGCGCTCCTCGGCCTCGCCGCCGTCGCGTTCGCGGTAGGCTGGCTGTCCCGGTCCCGGCGCTGATCCGCGATCCGGCACAAGATTTTCCGGAGTTTAAAGACCTCGGGAAGCCACCCCGGACCGGACCACGGGATCCGTCGGTACCCCGTCACCGTTTCCTTCGACACGCGCGGACCCTCCGCCGATGGCGATCCCACCGGTGGGCGAGCTTCTCCCGCGGACGTCCCGCTTCTTGCAGACCCCGAACCCCAGGATAGACGATGAGCAAGGGCTACCCGTCGATGACCGCGCTGCTGGGCCTTCTGGCCGTGGCCGGCTACCAGAACCGCGACAAGCTCGCCGAGCTGCTGAAGGGCCACGAGGCCGGCGCGCCGCAGCGCACCCTCCCGCCGATCCCGAACACGGCGTCCAGCGCCCCCTCCGGCGGCGGCCTCGGCAGCCTGGGCGGGCTTCTGGGCGGCGTCGGCACCGCCGGGGTCGGCGGCCTGATCGCCAGCGGCCTGAGCGAACTCGTCGACCACTTCACCAAGGGCGGCCACGGCGAGACGGCGAATTCCTGGGTCAACCACGGCCCCAACCGCGACATCCCCGAGGCGGACCTGGAGCGGGCCATCGGCTCGGACACCCTCGACCACCTGACCCAGCAGACCGGCCTGAGCCGTGGCGCGCTCCTCTCCCGGCTCTCGCGCGAGCTGCCCTCGGCCATCGACCGCTACGCCGCCGACGGCCGTCCGGCCTGAGGTCCGCCGGCGACGAGGCCGACGTCGCCTCAAGGCGTCGGCCGCGATGCCGGGTTGCTGCGGGCACCGGATCGGCGAGCCGGTTCCTCCGCCATCTCAGCGGTTCGCAAGCCCCGGGTCCCAGCTTGGCGCCGCGGACGTTCCGCGGCCCATACGGCCCGGCCTGCGCCTGACCACCTGACGCAGGATGGCGGAGACCTGGTCGGCCGAGTAGGGCTTCTGGAGCAGCTCGAAGCCGTGCGCGCCTTCCTCGGCCAGCACGTGGCTATAGCCGGAGGCCAGCACCACCGGCAGATCCGGCAGCCGACGCCGCAGCAGCTTGGCGAGCTCGATCCCGCCCATGCCCGGCATGACCACGTCGGAGAAGACGACGTCGAAACCGCCACCATCCGGACCGATGCGGTCCAAAGCCTCCTCCGCGTTGGCCGCCCAGGTCGTCGCATACCCGAGGTCCTGCAGGATCTGGGTCGCGAACCGACCGACCTCGATGTTGTCCTCGACCACCAGGACACGCTGGCCGGCACCGCCCGGCTCCAGGCCCGCCGTTTCGGCACCATCGCCGGCCGCGACGAAGTCCATCTCCGCCTCGGGCAGGTACAACGTGAAGGTCGTGCCATGCCCCGGCGCGCTGGCGACGGCCACGTCGCCGCCCGACTGTTTGGCGAAGCCGAAGACCTGCGACAGGCCGAGGCCCGTGCCCTTGCCGACCTCCTTGGTGGTGAAGAACGGCTCGAAGATCCGTGTCAGGACGTCCGCGGCGATACCCGCGCCCGTGTCTGAGAGCGAGATTGCCGCGAAGGGCCCGGGGGCGCCGGCATGGCCGCGGATGGAGGGAAGCGGCACGCCGCAATCCAGCCTCAGGATCAGGGTCCCTTCGCCCTCCATCGCATCCCGGGCATTGACCGCCATGTTCACGAGGGCGGTCTCGAACTGGCTGACATCCACCCGCACGCAGCAGGGATGGTCCGGCAGCTCGGTCCGGACCGCAATGCGCGCGCCCGTGACGGTGTCGAGCAGTTCGGCGACGCTGCGCAACCGATTGCCGACGTCCACCGTCTCCGGCTTCAGGGTCTGGCGCCGGGCGAAGGCGAGGAGCTGTCCCGTCAGCTTGGCCGCCCGGTCCACCGTGTCGGACACGGCGTTGAGGTAGCGGGCCTTGCGTTCCTCCGCGAGGTCCGGCCGGCGCAGGAAGTCGACCGAGGAGCGGATGATCGTCAGCAGGTTGTTGAAGTCGTGCGCGACGCCGCCGGTCAGTTGCCCGACGGCCTCCAGCTTCTGGGACTGGCGCAAGGCTTCCTCGGCCTGCTGCAGCGCCTGGCCCTGCGCCTTCTCCGCGGTGATGTCCCGCCCATAGGCGTAGACGAGGTCCCCCTCCACGGAGGTTCGCCAGGAGATCCAGCGGGGGGTGCCGTCCGCGTGGCGGTAGCGATTCTCGAAGTTGGTGAGGTCGTTGGCCGAAGCCGCCCGAGCCAGTCCCTCGCGCGTGAGGTCGGCGTCGTCCGGCCAGACGAACTCCAGAAGGCTGCGACCGATGACGTCCGCCGGATGCTGGCCCAGGATCGCCTCCCAGGCCGGGTTCACCGCCCGGAAGATGCCATCGGCCCCGACGACGACGAGGAGGTCGCGCGAATTGCGCCAGACCCGGTCGCGCTCGGCGGTGCGTTCGGCGACCCGCTGCTCCAGCGTCTCGTTGAAGCGCAGGAGTTCGGCCATCACCCGCTTCTGGTCGTCGATGTCTGTGCTGGTGCCGACCCAGCGCAGGACGGAGCCGTCTCCGGCCAGCACCGGCTGCGCCCGTGCGAGGAACCAGCGATAGGTTCCGTCCCCACGCCGGAGGCGATATTCGCACTGGTATTCCGAGAGAGCGGAGACGGTCTCGCTCCATCGTTCGGCCACGAGGGCCTGGTCGTCGGGATGAACGATGGCGAGCCATCCGGCCGCGTCCAGGTCGCCCGGCCCCAGGCCGGTATAGGCGTAGACCCGCTCGTTGAACCAGTCGGCGGCGCCGGACGCATCGGTGGTCCAGACGAGATTGGGCAGTACCTGCGACAGGACCCGGAACTGCTCCTCGCTGGCGCGCAGGGCGGCCTCGGACCGTTTGCGGTCGGTGATCTCGATGGCGGTGCCCAGCACCCGCACGCAGCTTTCGCCCTCGAAGAGACCGCGCCCCTTGGCAGCGACCCAACGGACGAGCCCGTCCACCTGGCCCACAGTCCGGTACTCGACGTCGTAGACGGCGCGGCGCGCAGGATCGAGCGCGGCCGCGAAGGCCGCCATCGTCGACTCCCGGTCGTCCGGATGCAGGCCGGCGAGGAACTCGGCGCCCGAGACCGGCGCGTCCGACGACATGCCGAACATCGCCTTTACCCGCTGCGGCCAGTAGGCCGTGTCCTTCACGACGTCGACGTCCCAGAACCCGATGTCGGAGGCCTCGGTAGCGAGGCGCAGGCGCGCCTCCGCCTCGCTCAGGTCCGCCTGCGCGGCGATCTGCGCCGTCGTCTCGGCGCAGGCACAGAACAGGCCGATCACCCGGTCGGCGTCATCGCGCAGGGGCGAGTAGGAGAACGTGAAGGACGCCGCCTCCGGGTAGCCGCGCCGATCGAGCACGAACGGCATGTTCTCCGACCAGGTCGCCTCGCCGGCGAGGGCGCGCTCGACCAGAGGCTCGACATGGGTCCAGACATCCGAGAACACGTCGCGGAAGGGCCGGCCGAGGGCGGCCGGATGCCTGAGGCCGAGGATCTCAGCATAGGCGTCGTTGTACAGGATCGCGCACTCGCTTCCGGCGGCCACGAACATCGGGAAGCGCGACTCCAGCATCAGGCTCACGATCGAACGCAGACCGGCCGGCCAGATTTCCGGGCGCCCGAGGGAGAAGCCGGACCAGTCATGCGCGCGCAGCCGCGCCGCCATCGTGCCGCCACCGGCCAGGACGGCCGGCGCCGACCCGCTCCCTGCAACGGGTCCGTCATCCTCCGATCCGCGCTGCACGACCCATCCTCCTCCGCTTCGCCACCGCTCGTGCGCTTTCGACGGCTCCACCCGCGCACCGCCAAAACCCTCCCGGGCATGAGCATCGGACGGTTGCATCCCCGCACGGCGATGGAACCGGTCCGCGACGGCTTCCGCGACGCTTCATGCCAGTTTTCGCTGCGCGTATCCGGCACGTCGTCGTCGCACCGCTCCGTGCGCACGGAATCGCAACGCGGTGCCTACGATCGGCCGCGGAGCCAGATCGGGCGGAACCCGGGACGCCATCGGGTCGGCAGACGCCTCGCGAGTGAGATCGGAAACGGACGCAAATCTCAGATCTCGTCCTCACGACGTCCGGCCGGCACCCGACGGGTTGCCGATCCGCTCCGCTGCGAAGCGCTCGCGCAGCCAAGCCGCGGCCGGGCCGCACGGGCGCTGCTTGTGCCAGACGAGTTCCAGGGCGATGGGCCAGTCCCCCTGATCGAACTGCAGGTCCGGCGTGACCAGATCGGGCGCAGTCTGCGACGCGGCGATGACGTGGTCCGTGACGAAAGCCCACCCGATCCCGTGCTTGACCATCTCCAGGATCACCCAGTGGCTCTCCACCCACCAGACCTCGGCAGCCACCCGCAGGCGGCGCTTCTCCGGTCCGTCGCTGCGCGCCGCGACGAGGATCTGGCGATGCCGCTTCAACTCCTCCCACTCCACCCGGGCCTTGGCCAGGGGATGGTCACGCCCGCAGACGAGCTTCAGGGGCACCCAGCCGATGGTCTGGAAGCCGAGTTCCGTGGGCAACACCTCCTGGCGCCACATCACGCCGAGGTCGGCCGCCCCGGACTGCACCATGCGGCTGACATCCTCCATCAGGGGGAACAGTAGTTCCAGCTCGACGAAGGGGAACTGGCGCGCGAAGGCCGCGAACAGCGCGCCGAGCGCGTGCTCAGGATAGAGTTCGTCGATGGCAACCACGAGCCGGTTCTCGACCCGCTGCTCCAGGCTGCGCGCCACGCCGACGAGGTGCTCGCGCCGCTCGATCACGACGCGGGCCTCCAAGAGCAGCCGCTCCCCCGCCGGGGTCAAAATGGGATTGCGGCCCGCCCGGCTGAACAGGGTGACGCCGAGATCGGCCTCCAGGTTCGACACCTGGGTGCTGACGGCCGACTGGGCTTTGCGCAACGCGCGGGCCGCGCCCGAGAAAGAGCCGGCCTCGGCGGCCGCCACGAACGCCTGGAGTTGATCGAGCGAGACTGCCATCTATCCGATTTTCCGATACGTTCCAACTTGCTGATCGCGGTATGCCAGATAGAAGGCGGCGGATCCAAAGGACCAGTTCAGGAAACACCATGCGTACGACCCGCGACCGTATCCGCCACGCCATCCTGTTCGAGGTGTTGGGGCTTGTCCTGATCATCCCGCTCGGGACGTTGCTGTTCGGCCTGCACGCCTCGGCCATGGGCGTGATCGGCGTGGGCAGCGCCCTGGCGGCGACGATGTGGAACTACCTCTACAACCTCGGCTTCGACCGGGCGATGCAGCGGCTCGTCGGGCATACCCGCAAGAGCCTCCTGCTGCGGGCGGCGCATGCGGTGCTGTTCGAGGCGGGGCTGCTCGTGATCCTGCTGCCGCCGATTGCCTGGTATCTCGGCATCGGCTTCACCGAGGCCCTCTTCATGGATCTCGCGATCGCAGCCTTCTACGTGGCCTACGCCTTCGTCTTCAACCTGGCCTACGACGTGACCTTTCCAGTGAAGGCCTGGGGCGAGCCCGCGCCGGAACCGTCTCTCTGAGCGGATCGCCGAGACCGCACAGCGGTTCTGCGGACAGGGAGTCCCCCCCTGTCCGCTGCGCGGGGCGGGGGCCAATGGCCGGATGAAGCCGATAGGGCCGTCGCTCCATCGCCGGGAGCGGACGCAGACGTTTCCGTCGCTCCCGGCCGGACCGAGATCCTCCCGGATCGGACGCCCACGGCAAGGCGCGCGCGCGGCGCTCCGTAGAGCCCGTTCAGCACGCGAACATCCCGCATTGCGTGACGTTCGCGGCGGCCGTCGGGGCGTCCGGTGGACCAGGTGCGAAGATCAGAATGGCCGGAAGCTCGGAAATTGCATCATCGGCGAGAACGAAATCGGGCATCGTCGAGACAAGCGCGGGGAGGGGAGAATGTCCGCGTGCAGGGAGGGCCGCAGCGCGCATGGCGACGACCCGGATGAGTCCTCAGAACGCTCCATCCTCCGCCCATCGGACCGGACGGCTCTTCGGCGGTGTGATCCGCACGCGGCCCGCCTTCATCGATCCTGTGCAGATCGGTCGAGGCGCTCCGCGGTCGGCACCGTCGACGGCATGACGCCGCGCGAACATTGCATCGCCGTCTCCATCGACCGCGGATCATGGCCCCGGTTCGACGGACAACCCTGAGCGACGTGCCGAATTATTCGGCGAATTCTGTTCCATTGGGATAATATTGCCGAAATCTTGATCTGAATACACAATCTATCAAATCGCCGTGATGGTGTGTCAGTCCTTCGCGGCTACCCTATAATTCCTCGCGTTATTAGCTCTCAACAAGCCGGAACCCCTCCAGAGGAGTTTTCCGTCGGGAGCGATTTCGACAAAACGCTCCCGACGACGAGGAAGAGGACGCCGCGTTGACCATCGCCGATTCCAGCAAGCTGAACACCAAGACCTTCGAGATGCAGGGGAAATGCCCCTTCGGCGGCGACCGGATCGGGGGCGCCGTGGGCAGTCCGCCAATGCTGTCGGATTGGTATCCCAACCGCCTGAAGGTCGAGCTCCTTCATCAGAACGGCCCTCAGGCGAATCCCCTGGGCGAGGACTTCGACTACAAGGCTGCGTTCGAGACGCTCGATCTCGATGCGGTGAAGCAGGACATCAAGGCCTTCCTCACGACATCCGTCGCATGGTGGCCGTCGGATTACGGCAATTACGGTCCGCAGATGATCCGCATGGCCTGGCACGCGGCGGGCACCTACCGGATCGCGGACGGCCGGGGCGGAGCCGGCGAGGCGCTCCAGCGCTTCGCGCCGATCAACAGCTGGTGGGACAACGGCAACACCGACAAGTCCCGGCGCCTGATCTGGCCGATCAAGCAGAAGTACGGCAGCGCCCTGTCGTGGGGCGACCTGATGGTCCTGACCGGCAATTGCGCCCTGGAGATCATGGGCTTCCCGACCTACGGCTACGCCGGCGGACGCCAGGACGCGTGGGAAGCCGACAATGCGACCTACTGGGGGCCCGAGATCTGGGACCCGAACGACGTCTCGTCGTTCGACAGCATGGTGACCCGTGACAAGCGCTGGCGCGGCCAGAACGGTGATGCGGATTACGACCTTGAAAATCCGTTGGCCGCCTCGCACCAGGCCCTGATCTACGTCAATCCGGAAGGCCCCTACGCGAACGGAGACCCGATGGGGTCGGCGCGCGACATCCGCACGACCTTCACCCGCATGGCGATGAACGACGAGGAAACCGTTGCGCTGATCGCCGGCGGTCATGCCTTCGGCAAGAGCCACGGCATGGTTTCGGCCGATCAGGTCGGGCCTCCGCCGGAGATCGCCCCGATGGAGGCGATGGGCCTGGGCTGGCACAATCCCAAAGGCACGGGTTTCGCGCAGTACACCATGACCAACGGGATCGAAGGCAGCTGGACGCCGAACCCGACCCAGTGGGACAACGCCTACCTGGAGAACCTCTTCAAGTTCGAATGGGTTCAGACCAAGAGCCCGGCCGGCGCGTCGCAATGGACGCCGGCCGATCCGGACGCACCCAAGACCCCGGACGCGCATCTCCCGGGCCAGATGCATGGCCTGATGATGATGACCAGCGACATCGCCCTGAAGGTCGATCCGGATTACCGGAAGGTCTGCGAGAAGTTCCTCAACGACTTCGACGCCTTCACCTTGGCCTTCTCGAAGGCCTGGTACAAGCTGACCCACCGCGACATGGGTCCGAAGGAGCGATACCTCGGCCCCGAGGTCAAGATCGAGAACGACCTGCTCTGGCAGGACCCGATCCCGCCCCGCGACCACGACCTCATCGACGACGGCGACGTCGACGCGCTGAAGCGGGACATCCTGGCCACCGGCCTGTCGGTGTCCGATCTCGCCTTCACGGCCTTCTCGGCGGCCTCGACCTATCGCGACAGCGACAAGCGCGGCGGAGCCAATGGGGGGCGGCTGGCGCTCAGCCCGCAGAAGGATTGGTCGATCAACCGCCGGACCGTCCCGGTGGTGGCCGCCCTGCGGCAGGTCGCCGACGCCTTCAACGGGCGTCAGGCCGGCAAGCGCGTGTCGCTGGCCGATCTCATCGTGCTGGGCGGGTGTGCCGCCGTCGAGAAGGCGCTCGCCGACGGCGGCCATCCCGCGATGGTCCCGTTCACGCCGGGTCGCGTCGACACCCGGCAGGAGCTCACCGACATCGAGATGTTCACGTGGCTGAAGCCCGTCGTGGACGGCTTCCGGAACTACGTGGCCGACGATTATGCGCCCATCACGTCGGGTCGCGTCTCGCCGGAAGAGCTCTTCCTGGACAAGGCCTATCTCCTGTCCCTCACCGCCCCCGAGTGGGTCGCCTTGGTCGGCGGCCTGCGCGCGCTCGGTGCCAACCACGATGGCTCGAAGCACGGCATCTTCACTGACCGGGTCGGCGTCCTCTCGAACGACTTCTTTGTCAGTCTGACCAGCGTCGACCTCGAGTGGCGCAAGACCGACGAGAAGGGCATGACCTTCGCGCTGGTCGACCGGGCGAGCGGCGCGGCGAAATTCACCGCGACGCGCTGCGATCTGGTGTTCGGGTCGAACGCGCAGCTCCGCTCCGTCGCCGAGGTCTATGCGGGCAGCGACGGCGAAGCCCGGTTCGCGAAGGATTTCGTGAAGGTCTGGGACAAGGTGATGATGCTCGACCGCTACGATGTCCGGACGCGGTAGCCCGTCACCCTCGGATGCCAGATGAATGAAAGGGTCGGAACATCCCCATGTGGGTGTCCCGACCCCCGCGATGACCAATTCGATCCCGGATCCGCTCGGCGCGCAAATGCCCCGCTCACACTGTGCGGACCAGCAATCCAGGCTGGTCCGCGCATCGGACGGCCTCGGCCCTCACGGTGGCGAAGCCGTCCGATCGACCATGGGTTCGTACCGGCCCCGGATCCCGCGGCGGGAGATCGACCGGGTACGTCGCTGCCTCGGTCGAATGCTGTCGCGGAGACGCCGATGCGTTGCGCCGGCTTCCAGCCCGGAGCGGGGTCCGATGCCCCGCCCAGCCGTCAGGGCGAGGGGAAGGCCCCCGCGGGCGTCCGCCGAAAGGAATCTCCTCTGGCGCGTAGAATACGGAGAATGGCGAACTGCGCGGAACGGTATTCGAAGCTGAGCCGTTCCATCATCCCGGTCGACGTCAGCCCCGAGGTCGCGCCGGCAACATGCCTGAGAGGACGCCCATGAGGAAGTCTCTGTTCGCCGCCGCCATCCTGGCAACCCTGGGCGCCATCTCGGCGGCTCCGGCCTCTGCCGCCCCCGGCATGATCGGCGCGGTCGACACACCGACCGCCGTCACCGAGGTCCGGATGGACGGCATGCACGGTCATCGCGGCCATGGGCGCATGATGGGTCACCGCCACATGCGCGGCCACATGATGCGGCATCACCGTCGCAACCACATGATGGGCCACCGTCACCATCGCGGCCACATGATGGGCCACCACCGCGGCCACCGGATGTAAGCGAACCCCTTTGGGTTCAGGCCGATCCGGATATGAGTGCGGACGAGGGGGTCAGGGCACGCGATCGCGTCATCGACACACTCGTCCGCGCCCGCACGAACCAAAACGGAAAATTTCTGGAAAGTATCACCGCGTCGACCCGGCGCGTCCATCGGGGCGCAGCCGCCGCCATGCTCGTGTCCCTCCGATGCTGGGCAGTGCTCATCGATCGCCGGGATAGAGATACCGCCCACGCGTATCGGAGATCTGAGCCTCCACAACGATCGGTGAACAGCCCGCTAGCCGGACGCACCCGATCACCGCTGCGGCAGCCGCGCCAGCTCGCGCGGTATCCCACGGGGAGAGTGGTGGGCCCGGCAGGAAACTCCATTCATCTTATAAAACGGAGCTTTTTGAGGGACTTAGCCGAAGGTGTGGAGCGCTATTGTGTAGCAGGCACGTGGACACCGTACCTGCCTTCGGGCTCAGTACGTCGGCTGTCCAAACGTTTGTCAACCATGGTTCGGATGGAACGAAAGCACTTATCTACTACCGTGCGCTAGCGGTCGCGTGCCGTTTCGAACTCATGTGAAAACGCTGCGGATGCTGCTCGGGCGCAGGCCGGACGACAGTTGGCGGCAGCAACTGTCCGTCTTCGAGGGCACTCCCTCCCACCGGCGGTCCTTCGCGCTTCCTGGGGCGCTCGCGCTTCCCGAAGGTGCCCGCTCGAATGCCCTGGCCAATCGGTTCCGGGAGGGGGTGCTTGGGGACGGCTAGGAGATCGTGGTCGCGCTCATGGAGGCGGTGACCTGGCGCGTCAAGGCTATGGACGCCTATCTAGCCAAGCGTACCGATGGCGAACGGCTGATCCCTGCAGATGGAGGGTCACGATGCCCTGAGCCGTCCGAGCAGGCGAAGTCCGATTTCGGGAACAGTTGCCGGAACCCTGGCCTCAGCACGAAAACAGCCTGAAGGGGCGGACGACCAAGCAACGCGGCCGGATAACGGGCGCCGAGTTGCCTTTCCCGCGAAACGATGTTCGTTGTGGATCCATTGCCACAGACCAGCGCCATCCGCCTCGTGAAGCTTTACATCTGAGGTTGCGGGCCAAGCGGACGCGAGTGTCGCACCGTGGAGACAAGGGTCGTTTTATGCAAGACGCGTTGGTCGGCCTCGTCGAAGGTGAGGCGCTGCAAAAAACCTATAACCTCAAGTCTAAGTCGAGTGATGAAAAGACTGTATCTGCAGGAAGTTCAGAGGCGCTTGAGCTGAAGGTTGCAGGCGAGGAGGCAGATGGTTGGTCTGTCTTGCGTCGGAACGCGAGATCGACGCGTCTGCATAAGTCCAAGCCGATCGACAGGCAGCTGGAAGACGATGTCTGGTGCCTGCTCTACCGCATGGGGTTTAAGGCGCTGAACGAGGGGCGGCAGTTTCTGGTCCAGACCGGACCGATGGCACCTGCTCGCCAACTCGACGTCTTTGCCAAAGATGACGAGACAGCCATTATCGTCGAGTGCACCCATTCGAAGGAGGTGGGGCCGAAGTCGGTCAAAGCGCTCATCGACAAGATTTGCGGCTTCCGTGACGAGGTCATCGCTGCGGTTCACAAGCAGTTCGGGAAGGATCCAAAATTAAAGGTCAAGTTCGCGATAGCGACGCGAAACGTCGATTGGCGCAAAGCTGACCGCGAGCGCGCAATCGAGAACCGGATCGCCATAATCGACGATGCGGATCTTAAATATTTCGCGGATCTAACCGGCTTGCTGAAGCACGCAGCACGGTATCAGTTCTTGGGTCGCTATTTCGCCGGCGAGCGGATCGAGGGACTGCGCACCAAGGTCCCCGCCACAAGGGGCTTCATGGGTGGCAAGCCGTTCTACAACTTCCTCATGTCCCCGCATGATCTGCTCAAAATCGCCTACATCAGCCACCGGTCTGCCGTATCCAACGACGACTTCAAGACCTATCAGCGCATGGTCAAGGCATCGCGGTTGAAGGCGATCGGCGAGTACATCGACGATGGGGGGAAGTTCCCCACCAACATCGTGGTGAACCTTAAGGTCGATGGGAAGCTAAACTTTGATCGCAAGGAGAGCTTTGACGACACCGCCACCGGCTCTCTGTCGCTCCCGGGGCTATACGGATCCGCGTGGGTCATTGACGGGCAACACCGGCTCTACGGCTACGCCCACGCGAGCCGTGAAGCGCAGAACGACAAGTCGGTGGTGACAGTGCTCGCCTACGAAAATCTGCCGGTAAGAGAGGAGATCAAACTATTCGTTGACATCAATACCCAACAGGTTCGCGTCCAGCGAGGCCTCGTCGAGGAAATCATCTCCGGGTTGAACATCGACGACGTCGATCCGAAAAAGCGCCTAGACGCCCTACTAGCCAGGGTCTCCCTGCAGCTCAATAAGCATAAAATGTCCCCCATACGCGGCAGGATCGCCACGATCGGCCAGGACAAGTCGAGTGAACGGTGCCTCTCATTGGTCTCGATCTCCGACGGGATAGGCCACCAGGCAATGCTCGGGTCTGCTCACAAGAGTTCGACCTCGATCAAGGGCGGCAGGCTTTCCGACCTCTCGGGAGCCTCCGAGGCTACGATGGAGAAGGCCGTGTCGGCCATCTCACAATACCTGAATATCTTTGCGTCGCAGTTGCAGGAGCACTGGCTGCTAGGGGATGCCAAGGGCGGCTATCTGTGCACCAATAATGGGATCCGTGCGCTGCTTGAGCTTTTCAAGGAACTCATGATTTTTATCGAGCACAAGGAGAGCGTGAGCTGCGAGAGTTTGACAGCCGAGGACATCGTCGAGCTTGTGGAACCCTACACGCAACCTGTCGTCGACTTCTTTAAGAACTCAGATGCTGCCAGCATCAACGAGTACAGGCGGCGCGGCAGCTCTCTCCAGAGCGTGACTGAGAACTGTCTCTACATGATGAGCCTCGTTTCCGAGGTAAAGAATGACTTCAACCCGCCGAAGGTGGCCGCGCACATGGCCAACCGCGACGTTCAAGGAACGAAGGACGCTAAAGATAAGATCGACTACATGAACACCGTGATCTTCGAGGACGTGCTGCATCGCCTGCAGGAGAAGTACGGGCTCGCCGGCGACAAGTGGTGGTTCCAGGGCGTCCCCACGTCCATCCGTAAAGACTGCGATAGTCGCTGCAACGACCAGCAGGGGGAGCTGGAGCGGTGGCGTTACCTGACTTTCTCTAACTACTCCGACATCGTTATCAATGGCGACAATTGGGATCTTTTCAAAGATCACTACAACTTCATTGGAAAGGGCAAGAAAACGCTGCTCCCCCGCTGGCTTGGACGTTTGAACAAAGCCAGGAACGTAACCCACCACGTAGAGAAGGGCCCACTCTCGAAGAGCGAGGTCGCGTTCGTTCGAGAGGTGTACGAGCTCGTCAAAACCCACATCGCTGGGGGCGAAAAGCTCATTCCGAACAAGCGATACCTTTCGGAGCCTGCTCAGGAGGATGCCGGCGCAACGCAGGCTGCGGCCGAGTAGCCGCCGGGCTTATCCGCAAAGCTGGCGGAACAGCTCCGCCAGCTTCTTTGCTTGCTCCCTATTGGTGACCGTCTTGGTGATGAGCGCGAGCGCCTCGTCGAGTGCGATCACCGACGCGCCGGCGGCGGGGCGGATCGCGGCCAACTCGGAGCTAGCGTCGGCGAGGCCGGCTGCCAGTTCCGTGCGGTCATCCTCCTCGAATACCCCCTTCAGCTTGACCTCAGCTCTGATAACCGAAGAGCGAAGCCGTGACGCCTCGGCCGGGTCGAACGGCCTGTCCTCTGCCAAGCGGGCATCCACCTCCGCGAGCACGTTCCGGATGATCTGCGCAGCATTCCGAGACACGGACGAGGTTCGGCATCGGTGAGCGATCTGCGACGTGACTGGGCCGATCTGCGCGAGCAGATTGTAGGAGTGGTGGGTCACTTCGAAGTTGTCGCGTCGGGCGTTGGGTACGATGCGGCGATCCAGGACGTGGATCTCGCCGATGGTCCAGCCGTTAAATCGGGTCTCTTTGAAAACGTCCTCGAAGAGGTTGGCTTCGCCGATCTGGACGTCCCCGATCCGGCCTCGGAGGCCTCGCACGCCGAGGCCAACTGGGATGCTGCGGGTGTAACCATGGTGTCCGAGCCATCCGACTGCTCCGACCTCGCCATCGACATCGGCGAACTCCAGCAGTTCGATGTTCTCGATCCGAAGCGGGACGGTCGTCCCCGGGACAATCAACTCGTCGAGGTAGGGCCGGTAAACCGGCTCGCCCTGGATCGTGAGGTTCACGGGGGGGACCCGAGCCCCATATCGCTCGAGGTGCGCCTCGATCTCCGTTGAAGAGAAGCCGGGATCGAAGGGTACGGGACCGACCTGGCCGAGGTACTGCCCGATCAGCTTTTCGTTCAGGAGCATGTCCTGGCGGTGCCGGGCGACGTCACGCATGACGACCTCGAAGAAGTGGTCGTCGGGCTCGTAGGCCATCTCATAATGGATCGAGACCGCCTCGGCCACGATCCGCCGGAGATCGCCGCCGAACGTCCCGTCCGCGAGCCGGCTGCGGAGGAGCCGGCAATCCCAGGTGACCGAGACGATTGAGGTCTCACCGGCGGCCTTCGTGCGGAACTCTAGCTCACGGCAATAGGCAAGCCCAGAAAGGCGGCCGACGCCTCGGAAGCCGCGCGCGGACGTTCCGCGCTTGGGCGAGCCGCCGATCGCCAGCAGCACCGCGACGGCCTCCTTGGGGAGGATGCCGACCCCGTTGTCGCGGATGGTGACCGAGCGGGTGCCGTGGTCGATCTTGATGTCGACGTCGCCCCTTTGATCGGGGGCTAGCAACCCCGCCTTCCGAGCCGCGTCGATGGCGTCGGCGCCGTTCTGGAGGTACTCACGGTAGATCGTGACCGGCGAGACGTACATCCCGGACGTGATGAGTTCGATGACGTCCTTCCCGATCCGGACGACGTCCTCCTCGACGCGCGTCGGCGTGAGGGCGGGGTCCCGCCCCTGAACAACGCTGGGCTTCATTAGGCGGCCTCCTTTGCCTGCCTCGGCCGGCGGCGTGTCGTCTCGGGCGGTGAGGTCTCTGCCGGCAGGATGCCGTCGTCGTCTAGACCCGCGTCCTCCACGACCTCCTCGACGGTGAGGCGGATGTCGACCACGGGCTCGTTCTTTAGGCGCGATTTCTGCACTAGCCGGATCGCAAGTTCCCGGTCCTTTGAAAGGGGCGGGTAGAAGCGTGCGACGCGCGCGATGCTCGGCGGAAGGTCCCTCAGGTCTCGGGCATACTCTGCCGGGTTGCGGGCCGATAGGAAGGCGAGAAGCTCCGTACGCTCCGAGGGGGAGAGCTTCGCGGACGCAGCCTGGAACTCGTTGAACTCGCCTTGGCCCTCGTACTTCTCGTAGTAGTGGCGGTTGAAGATCATGTGGTGAGGGCGGGAGAGGATCTCCTCGAAGGCCTCGTGGCTGCTCCCGAACGCAGCCTTGTAGAAGTCCGGCTCCCCCGAGACCACGCCGTGTGTGGCCTGAAGCACCGTCTGGACCGAGCGTAGGTAGTACCGGTTCCACTTGGCTCCGATGTGGGAACGGTCCGGCAGGTTCGTCGGCTGGTATCGCATCGGGAACGAGTAGATCCGGATGCCGAGTTCCTCGTTGAGGCGCACGTTCAGAAACATGCGCTCGAACAAGTCCTGTGGGCTGTCGTGGAAATTGTAGAGCATGTAGTTCGAGAGGTCGTTCAGCTCGAACTCGTGCGCGTAGCGGACCGCCTTCTCGTAGGGGTCCTTCAGCCCGAGATGATCGAATGCGATCCTGAGGGGGCTGAGGCAGATTGAGGATAGCTCGCGCAGGTACATCCTGTCCTTGCTCAGAATGCGAGCATCGACGCCTTGGTTGAAGTCGACCCGCCGCTGGGAGGGGACCCGCTCACCCTCGCGCTTGAGCTTCGCCCCTGGCAGGAAGCCCAGGTCGCGGATCTCGGCGATAATCTCCTTGAAGCGCGCTGAGGCGACGACGTTGTTGTCCATGAGAATAAGGTCGCGCTTCGGTCCGTACATGGCGTCAACTCCGCGTACGAACTCAGTCAACGCCGTCGCGTCCCTCTGCGCGCCCTCCAGCTTCGGTACACCGCAGAAGTGGCACTTCCGGATGCAGCCGCGGCTCGCGTAGGCGAAGTAAGCGTCCCGGACCGGGTACTTGTAGCTCGACTGTTCGGGGATGTCGTAATCGGGGATGAGGTCCTCGATCGGCTTGCCCGCGGTGTCGTCGGCGTAGAAATCTCCGTCGAAGGCGTCCAGGTCGAGGGAGGTGGCGGGCGCCTTATCTAGAAGGCCCTTGATGAACCGGATGCCGCGCCACCTCGGCTCGGCAAGAAACCGCTCGTGCATCAGGGATGCAGCGATCCCGCCAACAAAGATCCGTTGCGTCTGCCCCTGGACGAGGTCGACCGCGAAATCGACGGTCTCCGCAATCGCCTTGAACTCAAACGAGAACAACGTTGTGATATAGATGCGATCCCACGCCGTCGCCATGAGCGAGCGGTCAACGCCCTTCACGAAATGGACCTGGTCCTTCTTGCCATTCGGCCCATGGTACTGGGCGATCTTCATCAAACCCAGCGGCGGATACTTATTCCGGTATCCCGGCTCCAAAAGAAGGATTTTCTTGTTCGGCATTCAATCAGCGCTCCATGCGGCACCTTACGCTCAATCGCGGTGCCGATCCAGCCGAACCTGTTCCATCGAGGCGCCGGTCCGGCGCCCTGTCCCCAGCGTATAAGACCCGCAGCAAGCCGAAGCTCAAGTGCGGACCAACCCCAGGCCGACCAAGCGAAAGGCTTCCCTGGCCGGTCGTGACACTGGCGACACTATCGAGGCTGTTTCAGAAAAAATCCTTGATGCGAAGGGGGGGGGGCGGCGCGCTCCAGGCGGTTTGAAGCGGGGCGCGGTCAGCGGCACACGGCTCAGCGTTCGACGCCATTGGGTCGCTCTCTCGCGACGAGGGCTAGCGTTCGTCTCCCGAAGCCGATTGCGGATGTTTGAAACTGGAAGTCATCCAACTTCCGTTTTGCCCCCCATCCGGACCTTCGACGCTAGTGGTTCGAATGTTTGTTTCGGGTCGGCAACATACATTGCACCCACACGGATGGACTGTCAGAGCGAGGGGAAGAGCAGCAACTGCTATGGGTGCCAGCAATCAAACTGGATCGCTAAAATGGCATTGCAACGGGTTGCAACGTATGCCCAAATTACTCCTTAGCAGTGCCAGATACGAAGCAAGATCTTTCGGATGGCGCACTTTCGGATGGCGCAAGCCTCTGGCTCCTTGCCCTGTACGATGGCCATCCTGGCCTCGTACTTTTGGCAAGAGCGCACGTCCTCGGTATCGTCGGCCCGCAGTCCAAGCGCATTGTGGCCCTTAGTATAGGGCGGACTATGGTCGAGCTCCTCGTATTCAGAGGCGGGTACGGGCATCACCGAGGGACTTGCCGGGTCGAGCATCATACTCTGCGCACACAAGTCCGCGATGGATACGAGTGTAACGCAGACAGCGGGTACGATGCGGCCGATCATGGAATAGCATTTATAGAGATCATCGGCCGGTAGCCAGCAGCTAAAACTGCAACCGTGGGGGCAGGGGTAAGTACAGTCACCGTTGCCCCTGCGAGGCGCTTGGCGGGTTCACCGTAGCCCCTGTGGTCCCAGGGATAAGCGCATCCCCGCCAAAGCAGCGCGGGGCGTTCCTGAGCTTCTGAGAGCAGAACGAACGTGCCATCGGGCAAGTCCTCGCCCTTGGAATTATAGCGTTGCTGTTGGCTGTGAACGATGCGAGCTCGGTGGAGTACGCGGTCGATATTCTTTGCACCGATGAAGCTATCGGAAGGGATGCCGTGAGCGGCCTTCCAGCACGAAACGAAGCAGTCGAAGGCGCGGCGCCGGCAGGCTGCGCAGGGCCGGTGACCGGCCGCGAGGGCGACAGCCTCATCGAGGGCGAACAACGGCGTGTAGTGGCCTGGCGTGTCGAAGGTGATCCGCTGGCCGAACACCTCCGCGAGGGTGCACGTTATCCAGGCTGGCCGACGCCAGAGATGACGGACACTGCCATCTGGGGCGTGTAGATCACCGCGGTTAGCCAGGAGCGTGCCCCGGTGCGGGGTCGCCTCGATCGTACCGAAGGGCGTCAGCCGGTTGCGGCGGCGCCGTTGCAACGGGTTGCAATCGGGGCTCACCGGCCAGCCTGCTCGATGCGGGTTATCAGATGCTGCACCTGGGCGGCGGACCATGCGCCTCCGCGTGCTGTTGGGATGGCACGTTCGTTGAGGTGCGCTGCAATCTGGCGGAGGGAAGCGGCCCCTGCCTGCTTGATGCTGGCCACGATCGGCGCCAGGTCCGCAGCCCGCCTATCGGCGATTTCAATGCGAACGGCTGCACTACGCTCCCGGCCGGTAGCCTGGTTCGTTAGGTTGGCGGGATTGCCGAGGGTCTTGCCGCGGGCCTTCACCGCAACGAGTGCCGCGCGGGTGCGGGCTGAGATCATCTTGCGCTCGGCCTGGGCCACAACAGCCATGATGCCAACCACCATCTCGTTGGCCTCCGGCATGTCAGCCGCCACGAAGCGGACGCCAGCCTTCTGAAGACCAAGGAGAAAGTGCGCGTCGCGGCTGAGGCGGTCGAGCTTGGCGATGAGTAGGGTGGCGCCGTAGAGGCGGCAGAGGGCCATTGCTTCGGCGAGGCAGGGCCGATCGTTACGGGCGCCGCTCTCGATCTCCACCATTTCGGTGATGAGGGTCCATCGTCCCCCATCGAGGTAATCTGTCACTGCCCGACGCTGTGCTTCCAAGCCGAGGCCGGAGCGGCCCTGCCGGTCAGTCGAGACCCGAAGATATGAGACGTAAGTCCCTGCCATCCTGCTTCCCGCTGCGATGCCAGCCATTGCAACGGGTTGCAAACTTTGGCTCAACGAACGTTGAACCTGATATTACAGCTTCCCAAGTGTTCGTCCATAAAAAACTATGTATATCAGTAACTTAAGTTAGGCGTCATCGCAGTTCTGATAAGATTTCCGGGGAAGGGGCAATACTTAATCGGCTTGACCACGCGAGGGGGCTGCTCATGACCCGACCCGGGCGAAGTAGCCCATCTCCGTCCTCCCCGATATCGGACGTTCGAAGATGCTAGAACCGACCCGCCAGGGTCAGCCTTACCGCCGTCGGCTCGACCGGATGGAAGTGCCGGTCGGCGACACCGTCCGCTGCCTCCCCGGGTAGGCGCGAGGTGTAGAAGTAGGTGATCTGGTCGGCCTTGGCGTTGGTGAGGTTGAGGACGTCGAGGGACAGGCTGATCCCGTTCTCGAAATTGTAGCCGACCCGGCCGTTGAGCAGCGCTGTCGGCTTGGAGCGGACTGAGTTGTCCTCGATCAGGGGGCGCGGTCCGAAGTACCGAAAACGCATGGAGCCGAACCAGCCCAGGCCCTCGCCGAAGGTGAACCCGGCCGACGCGATGGTGGTCGGGGCCTCGGGTACCCGGTTGCCGGCAGGGTCCCGGTCCGCAAAGCGGGCGTTGGTGACCGTCAGGTCCCCTTCCAGCGAAAGCCAGGGTGTGACCGCGTAGCGGTTGGTCCACTCGACGCCGAAGCGACGGGTGGGGCGGCTCGGCTCGGTGGTGCCGGTGTCGCCCTGGAACAGGTTCTCGGAGGCGAAGTCGAGTTGGAATAGCGTCACCGCCGTCTCCAGGCCGGCGATGGTCCGGTTGCGCAGGCCGATCTCAGACCCCGTCGAGGGCACCAGGAAGGGCGAGCGGCTGATGTTGAACAGCGGGCTTGCCGGATCGACGGTGGCGGTCACGCCGCGAGCGTCGTTCGAGTGGAAGCCGCCGCCGTAGTTCACGAACAACTCGGTATCGAACCAGGGACCCAGCACGAGGCCGAGCTTCGGATTGACGATGCTATCGTGCGCCTTGCCGGAGTTTGCCGCCGTGTCGGATACGACGTCGGCGTAGTAGGTATCCGCCCGGAAGCCGACGCTGGTGCGGAGCCAGTCGGTCCAGCGTAGCCGGTTCTCGTAGTAGAACGCCCCGCTCGCCTCCAGCACGCGGTCGTCGAGGACGGTCGAGCGATACTGCCGGTTCGTGGTGTTGAACAGGCCCACCCGGATGCTGTCGGTTCGGGTCTGGACGCCGATTTCGTTCTCCATCGGCATCCCGAACAGGTCGCCCTGGAAGGTATGGCCGACCTCGCCGCCGCCGAGTACCCGGCTGTCGCGCTGGCGGAACTGGTCACCGTTGACGGGATCGTTGAGGAAGTAGGTGAAGTCGTTGAAGAGGTTCATCTGGTAGCGGATGACGTAAGCGTTGGCCCGCGTGATCCCGATATCGCTGGTCTGGCTCCAGCGCCCAGAGAGCGAGAAGCGGCCCGTGTCGCCGCCGTCGGTCGGGTTCAGGGTGCCGAAGCGGCCGAGGATGCCCTCCGAGACCGCCCGCTCCGGGATCTGGTTGGTGGCATTCCACTTGGCCCAGTAGGCCATTCCGGTGAGCGAGAACCCGTCCAGCGCCGTGCCCTGGCTGTAGCGGACGACGCCGTTGAGTTTGCGTAGGCGGTCCGGCACGTCCCACGGACCGTCATAGGTCTGGGCCTCGCCGGCCACGAGGAGGGTGCCCTGGCCGAGCGGCGCGGAGGCGATGGTCAACGCTCGCTTGAAACCGAAGGAGCCGAACGAGGTCAGGGCGAGGTTACGGTCCACCTTGTCGAGGTAATCAATCCGCACCGACCCGGCCGAGGCGAAGTCGCCGTCGCGGACGAAGTACGGCCCCTTGTGGAACTCGACCGCGCCGACAAGTTCGGGGATGAGGAAGTTGAGGTCGGCGTAGCCCTGCCCATGGGCATGGGTCCGCATGTTCACCGGCATGCCGTCGACCGAGATGGCGATGTCGGTGCCATGGTCGAGGTTGAACCCGCGCAGGAAGAACTGGTTGGCCTTCCCTTCTCCGGAATGTTGGGTAACGATTAGGCCCGGCACGCTCTCCAGCACCTCGCCGGGTCGTGTGATGGGGCGGCTGTTGATCTGTGCGCCTGAAATCACTCCAGCGCTCGCCGCATCGACGGTTCTGAGGCTACCCCCGATGCCGGTGACACCGCCGACGTACCCTGCGCTCGCGGCAGGCCCGGTCGTATTGGTGGGTGGCCCCTCCGCCGTCACCGAGAGTTCGGCAAGATTGGCTTCCGCTGCCTGGGAAGAGGCTCGTTGAACCTGAGCGCTGTAGGGTACGAGGCTGGCGCAGGATGCGAGCAGAAGGGCTTGGTAGGCGGGCCGTGAACGAATGGGCGACATAGGACCTCGGGCGACGTCTGTGGCACGTCACCGCGAAGACGCCGGTCCGCCCGCGACATGCGAACGCCTCGACACCCACCAGGACACCCCGCCCGATGCGTTTCGCGTGTGACCACGACTGACGGCAGGTCTCCTGGCTCGCGGGTCACAGCCCTCTCATCGTCTTCCCAGATCCTCGCAGATCCAGTGACGTGTTGATGATGGGCTCGCCGCTTACAGTTGCGGGGGCAGCCGCGGCATCGGGCCAAAGCCCTCACCGCGTTCCCTTTTGATCCTCCAAGGAGGAACCGTCAGGCACAAGGAGCCTCATCAGGCGACACAGCGTCAATGCCGGTTCGAGACTTTCCGGGTCTGTGTGCTCGGTAGGTGACAAGCGAACCCTTAGGAGCGCTCGCTTGGGGTGACCGCGTAACGCCTGCTTCGAACGTTTGCTGCCTGAGAGCGGACTGGCGGAAATACACCCGCAGCGGACCTTCTACGGTGATACCAAACATCTGATTTGATCCACTCGCGCAGTGCATGAACGTGGGGGACCCATTTTGCAACCCGTTGCACCGGATCAATGGAAGGCTCGTGGTGGGGACGCGTCTGCCCGGTCCAAAAGCCGGTCGAACATGCCTGACCACGCTGGCGTGAGCGCAAACCTGGCCTCGGCGCGCTGCCGCGCCCTCGCTGGGGTCAGAATGCCCTCACGCACAAGCGCACGGCATACGGCTGGCGGCGCGAACCCTTCACTGGCCGTGGCGGTCACACCTCGGTTGTTGGCGATTAGGGACAGCATGAGCCGTCGGTTGGCCTCCGGCACTGCGCGGTTGAGGCGCGCCATAAAATCGCACACGTCGGTAGCGGAAGCATCAAAGGCATCGAGGGTCATGAGGGCGTCCCAGAACGTTTCGAGGCGGCGCGCCGCGTCGGTATTGAGGGTCATCAGCTTGACGATCGGACTGGCATCCCGAGCTACGCCAGCGCGTTCCACGACCTGCTCAACCCTGCTGGTGTAAGTGATCTCGACGCGCACACGGTTGTGGGTCTTGGCGTAGACCTTGGCGACGATGTCCTCCGTCAGGGGCAGCTTCATCCATCGTGCATTCGAGGTGCCGCCGATCTCGGAACGCTGGAACAGCCGGCCCGCTCCATCGGCTGACATGAGCAATCTGGACAGGTCGCCTACCGTGGACACAGCATCGGCGGCACTGAACTCGTAGTAGGTCTCGACCTGTGTGAGCGTCAGCTTCTCCTGGTCCAGCGCCGTCGCGAAGCCTTCGGGCATGATCGTGGCATGCAGCGCCAAGCGCAGATGGGCTAGATAGGCACTTAGGACATGTTGCCACTGCATGGCTCGACGTTCGAAGCGTTCGCCTCCGAGCCGATCTAGCCCAACCAAGATGTTGTCGTTGCCGTCAAGCGTCGTGAGAGCAAGCTGGCGGCGTGTGAATGAGTTAACCCGAAGGGCCTCGAAAGGGTCGCGCTCTGAGATAGCGGCAAGCGATGGATCTGGCTGGTGCGCGAGGAAGCGCGTTGGGTTCAGGTCAAGCTCCAGGTCTATGTCGATGAAGCCG
The DNA here is from genome assembly GCF_056680125.1 of Methylobacterium sp. BI1. Classification (NCBI taxonomy): domain Bacteria; kingdom Pseudomonadati; phylum Pseudomonadota; class Alphaproteobacteria; order Hyphomicrobiales; family Methylobacteriaceae; genus Methylobacterium; species Methylobacterium sp. BI1. The sequence continues at coordinate 2,048,711 of NZ_CM155267.1, forward strand.
GCCTCGGGCCGGCACCTTGCGTTGCCTCGCCCATTCACGAGCCACATGGGCTTGCGAGACGCATTGAGACGAGGCCGAAGGCGCATGTTGAGGCTGTTCGGTAGGACCGTACCCACGAAAAGGCCTTCATCATCGCGGGGTCCGATCTCGGAGAGCATGTCCGGCATGGACGCGGGGTCAACCAGCACGCGTGCCGTGTAGCTGGCCTTAATCCTATCGTGCCGCGCATCGCCAGCCGCGAATAGAACGGCTGTGCTGTGGGAGCGGATATTCTTCATGCCGGTGCGTGAGCGTAGGCGAATGATGGGCAGAGACGCGCTGCTCGTGCTGGTGTTCGTGCTCTGCAAGGTCATCTTGTGTTGCTCTATAGAGGCACGGGGTGCCGGCGTGCTGCAACGGGTTGCAATAAGCGGGCTGGCAGTCCGAGACCGGACACGAAGATTTCTGCTAATCCGGACATTGCCGGACATCATCACCCTGTTTCGGTCCTGGCCAGACTACCAAGAGGGGTGATGGCTTTCACTGCGGAGAGGGGTCAAAGAGCCCTACTCGATTGCATCTCAGCATCATGATCTGACGCTGAGACAGCGGGGTGCATGTAGCCATTGAACAATCCTGAACGGTGCGCGAGGTCGAACCGCATTCGGTGCCATCGACGCAACTCGCGGGAGAGCGCCACGGCCTGGGAAACAGAGCCTGCCGCAAGTGCGTTGGCATACAACTGTTCGAGATCGGCGCACTTAGCCTCCATGGTCGCGTTCGTATCAGCGAGGATATCGGCCGGTCGCGCTGCATTGAGGTGATTACGTTCGATTTCACGGGCGCGGATAATCCACCGAGAGATCGTCCGAGGGTCCTTCCCGAATGCCTCGGCCAGCGTCACGTGCGTTGCACCCTGGCGCACACGTGCAAGGGTATCCAGGCATCGTAGGTCGTGCTCACTCAGGTCGGTGTCGATGGTCGTTGCAACGGGTTGCATCAGTGATCCAGCAATGGATGGGCCGCGCTCAGATGCGACAGGCCGAGATGCTGGCGTAGCCGCATCCGCAGGCATCATGTCAGGGACCAACCCCAAGCCGCGCTGGCAACGCTCCTTGGCGATCAGCGTGTCACGGAGCGCAAGGGCAGGATCAGTCTTGCCTGTAAGGCCGAGCCACTTTTGCCGGCGGTCTACGATCTCGGGGCTCAGGCCACTTTCAGACAGTTGATCGCTGTCGAGAGGGGTCCCCGGAGGTAGCATCAGCGCGGCTGCACGCGTTTCGATGCAATCGTGGTCTAGCCCAAGTTCGATGAGGGAGATGCAGGTGTTCTCCCAGCATACGTCGTCCAGCGCAACCGGTTCGATGCCCAGGTACTCGCGCATGAGCCAGCTATTGTGCCGGTTCACCGGCTTGGTCCGGTCGATAGGCATCGACAAGCTCTCAGTAGGAAATGCAACGGGTTGCAGCGCTGCCAGGGGCGACAGGTATTGGAAGTCTCTAATCATCTTACTCTCTATCGGTCTTATTGCTGCGGACCCGGACGCAGGTGCTGAGTGCAACCCGTTGCAACGGGCCGGGGGCTGATGCGTGCAGGGATTGGGAAAGACGCTGGCACCGGGGAGGGTGACGAGCTTCGCGGCAGTGCCAGCGTCTGACGCCCTGTCCTGAGACGGGGGCGACCTCAAAGGATGTGAGGAGGTCCTACGGCGGCGGGCTGTGCAAGACCTTCTCATCGTACCTGCGGTGTCACGGGGCGCAGGTACGATGGGTGCGGGGAGCCATGGCAATGAGGAGCGACCATGGCTCCCCTAACCAATGCCGCTCTCGCTCCAAGATGGAACGACGAGGGAAACAGCGGCATCGGTGTCCGTAATTACCGGGGCAAGCGCGGGACCCATCCTTCGCGGGAGCCAAATCCATTCAGCGCCTCGCGGATAAGCCCCCGCATCGACAACTCATTTCGGGCGACTTCAGCCTGTGTGTTGGTTATGCCGAGAGCACGAGCGATGTCGGTGGAAGTGGCATCGACGGGTTCACGGCTGGACGACCTCTCGTGCGCCTTCAGTATCAGGTCGAGAAGGCGAGCAGCGTCATCGCTTAGACCGTCGATCTTCTGGACACGCGGGTCCAGTGCGGTGCGGTCAAGATCGGCTTTCCGGGCAACCTGAGTGCGGGGCGCGGCAATCATGTCGAGGCCGGCGCCGCCTAGCACGCTCTGGGTGCCGTTCGAGGACCGAACGACCGGGGCGATGTCGGACTTCTGTGCGATGGAACTTCTGAACGCGTTCAGAGCGAAATCGATGTTGTCGCCCTTACGGGCATTCTCAGTGGACCGGCGCGCATCAGCGCTGGTATTGTCGGCTTTGCTGGCCACCTGGATGAGTTTAACGGCCACGACCGGCCTCCTTTTGCAACTGGTTGCAATCAGACGCAGTGATCAGCCTCTCCACTGCCTCGCGAACGACACTCGAAGTCGAGTGGCGTGTCCCCATGGCTTCGGCATTACGCCGTTCTACAAGTTCATGGATGGCCGCGAGCATCCGTTCGGACACAACTACTCTGAGACAATGGCTTAGCATAATCAAAACACCTATGAAGTGCTGTGATTATCGGCCATTCTTAGCCTGCATCAACAGAATAATCTGTGTCAATTTGAAGCTGCCTAAGTGTATGTCAAATCAAAATGATCAGATAATCGCTCTGGATCTCCTTCGAGATTTGAGCGGGGAGCTTTTTGAGCATCCCTCTCTTCAGATAAGGATTGAGCGCTGACGTACTCTACTGATGGTATTGTGTAATATCCAACAAAAAAAATCACAAACGCTACAAAATCATATATTTTACATAGTATTAATACTTAGGCGAAGATTAATCGCCTCGAACTTTTAGAGCAGCTAACGATAAATCATCGTACTGCACTTTGGCCATCCAATTAGCCAATGTGGAAGCGCGTGTGCCTTGCCCATAGCGCTCTTCGACGCCGCCAGATCGTGCCCACCCGCCCAAGGCCCTAGTTGCATCGATTGGGACACCGGCCTCGCGGAGGGCATCGCGGAAGCCATGTCTGAAGCTGTGGAAGGAAAGGCCCGGCTCTTTAATTTCGAGGACCTTTGTTAGCCAGTATGAGAACCGTTTTTGGAAAAGGTCCGCCACTTGATCCTGATCACGTCCTGGAAGGTCTGGGAATAACCGAACTCCGTCCGACTTCTGCATCAATTCGACGTGGCGCAGAAATCCGAGCTTAACTAGTTCTGGGTGCACAGGTACTACGCGCTCACTGCCCGCAGTCTTGAGTGAACGTCCCTTTATCCGGCGTAGCACGAAGCATGTAGCGCCATCCTTCACATCTACATCGGCCACACCGAGTGTCACGATCTCCCCTAGCCGCATTCCAGAGAACAGGCCTATCAACGGAACCCAAAAGCGTCCCCCTCGCTCCTCTCCGGCCGAGCGTGACCACGCGGGCAGGCCAGCTACCAACGCGTTCAGTTCGATAATGTTGAAAGGTCGACGCGAGACCTCTTGCAACTTGGGTGGGGCAAGGCGTGTTGCGGGATTGACGGTAACCAGGCCTTTTTTCAGAGCCCAATTGAAAAAGCTGGACAGCGCGTGCGTGTGGGCAACAAGCGTACCGCTCGCTACACGCCTGTCATTGCGCTCCGCAGCCAGCGCCGCAACATCTCTAAGCGTTTTCAATTTTGAATATGCCTTGAGCTTTTGCAGGTTCGGCGGTAGCCCCGCCAAAAGCTCTTGAGTTGCCGCGCAATCGCTGCGCTCGATTGTAACAAGAAGCCGATCATCTCCGACCACCTCCCGCAGCGCGCGGAACGTCATTCGGTACTTCATGCCGGCGCTTCCGGTCAGTCCCTTCCGCGTCGGATCAGTCTCAAACCGTTTGATTGCCTCACCTACGGAAACGCCATTTGGCGCCATTGGCGGAGGTGCAGTAAATGACGTGACGCTGGCGAACATTGGATCACGGGCGTTCTCACCGTGCCCTCCTTCGGCCCGATCGATCGTCCTGGCCATGTGCTCGATCTGGCTGCGTCGCAAGAGTTCAATCAAGCGCTGAAACTCAGGGGTCACCTCCACATCAGTGCCCCCTGACAGCGGAAGACCCCTGTCTGTCATCGGGACATGCGGCACTGGGATAGGCAGTTTCTTGTCGGTGATTAAGCGAACGGCCCGCGCAAACAGATCGGCGCGCGCGTTATCATCGTTCCTTCGATAGGTCTCAAGGCTGTTTTCGAGGGAGCCAATCCAGTCCTCTCTCGAAACGCCATCCGGTACGGCCGGCAGCCGCGCCACGAACCTTTCAGTCTCGTGAAGTTTGATTGTTGCAACCCGTTGCAATTCCGCATCGCTAATGCGGACTAGCCCCGGACGACCCGCATCAAACGTACGCCCATCCTGCTTGGCTTTTCGGGCTGCCTCTAGCAGTCCGTCGATGCGAACTGCCTCTTGGCGAGCTAGCAGACACGCGCGCCGGTAGTCCGTTGTCTGCAATGCTACCCACAGTTCTCGCTTGCCCATGACCTCTCGCAGGTCATCAGGTATGCGTCGCCGATAGGTGTAAGCACTCCCTCTGCGGGTCAGTCCAGGCACTGCCATCGCGTCGTCGCCATTCGATGTGTAGCGCCCGCGTGTAGCAGTCACCTTCTCTAAGCCTCTGACTTACCGGCCATTCCTGACTTATCAGGCACTTGAGGGGGGATTGGTGGGCCCGGCAGGACTCGAACCTGCAACCAGACCGTTATGAGCGGTCGGCTCTAACCATTGAGCTACAGGCCCTCTCGCTTCAACAGCGATGGCACGAGCGATACCTGAGTGAGAGACGCGCGTCACCCCGGATTTCGACGCACGGACCGACGGAGGATCGGATGCGGTGACGGCGCTCCGACCCTATGCACGCGGCTCGGACCCGCCGGGCGCGGGAGACCCAAACAGCCGCTCGGCGCGTGCGCGCCCGCACAGGCTTGGCGCCTTGGCGGACACCCGTGTCTGGCCGTGCCCGGCGTGGTGACCACATGACAGTGTCGATGGGCGCGGCCGAAGCTGCGTGCCGTCCGTTTGTCCTTGAAACAACGTGAGTCTCCTGCATGCCTTCCCTGTCCGACCCGATCCGCATCGGTGCGATCGACGCCAAGAACCGCGTCTTCATGGCGCCGCTGACCCGCGGCCGCGCCTCGCGCGAGCACGTGCCGACCCCGATCATGGTGGAATACTATCGCCAGCGCGCCAGCGCCGGCCTGATCCTCACGGAGGCGACCGGCATCTCGCAGGAAGGTCTGGGCTGGCCCTTCGCCCCGGGCATCTGGTCCGACGAACAGGTCGAGGCCTGGAAGCCGGTGGTGAAGGCCGTGCACGAAGCCGGTGGCAAGATCGTCTGCCAGCTCTGGCACATGGGCCGCATCGTGCATCCGGACTTCCTCGGCGGCCAGAAGCCGATCTCGGCCTCGGCCACCACGGCCCCGGACGCCGCGCACACCTACGCGGGCAAGAAGCCCTACGCCGAGGCTCGGTCGCTGCCCCTCGACGAGATCCCGCGCCTGCTGGCCGACTACGACCGCGCCGCGCGCAACGCCCTCAAGGCCGGGTTCGACGGCGTCCAGATCCATGCCGCGAACGGCTACCTGATCGACCAGTTCCTGCGCGACGGTACGAACCTCCGCACCGATGCGTATGGCGGCTCCGTCGAGAACCGTCTCCGCCTGCTCACTGAGGTCACGCGCACGGTCGCAGATGCCGTCGGCCGTGAGCGCACCGGCGTGCGCCTGTCGCCCAACGGCGCGATTCAGGGCGTGGACGATTCGAATCCGGAGGCCCTGTTCGGCGCCGCGGCGGCCGCTCTGTCGCAGATCGGGATCGCCTTCCTCGAACTCCGGGAGCCTGGCCCGAACGGCACCTTCGGCACCTCCAATCACCCGCCGATCGCTCCGACGATGCGGGAGGCCTTCGACGGTCCCCTGATCCTGAACTCGGATTACGACGGCCCGCGCGCGCAGGCGGCGCTCGACGAAGGACAGGCCGATGCCATCGCCTTCGGGCGTCCCTTCATCGCCAACCCCGACCTGCCGGAGCGGCTCTTCAAAGGCGCCCCGTTGAACAAGGACGAGGCGAAGACTTGGTACAGCCAGGGTCCGGAGGGCTACGTCGACTATCCGACCCAGGATGCCGCCCAGGCGGCCTGAGCCTATCGGCGCGCGCCGTCCCGTGTCTAATTCTCGACAGTAGACAGCGCCTCGACCGAGGTGAGACTTGGTCGATCTGGGTTTCACGTCGCTCACATCGAAGACAGTTGGCGCTATCGCTCTGACGGGAGACATCCTATGTGTTGCGACCGACGAGGATAGCCGCTTTTGCCTTCGACCGATGCCTGCTCAGTCGCGCCGACCGGATGGACCGAGTCCGATCGGCTCGCGGAGCTCGCCAGCCTGGACCTCGGCGCGACCGGCCGGGAAGCCGTCTACGACGACCTGACCCGCATCGCGGCCCTTCTCTGCGACGCACCGATCGCCCTGGTCAGCCTCGTGGAAGCCGACCGGCAATGGTTCAAGGGACGCGTCGGGTTCGAGCTGCCCGAGACACCCCGGCGGATGTCGATCTGTGCGCATGCCCTCGCGGCCGATGGGCTCCTCGTCATCCCGGACCTGACCCGCGATCCACGCACCCGCGACAACCCGCTCGTCACGGGAGAGCGGCAGCTCCGTTTCTACGCCGGCGCGGTCCTCCGCTCGCGCTCGGGCTATCCCCTCGGCACCCTCTGCGTCCTCGACAGCGTCGCGCGTCCCGGGGGCATCACCCCCGTGCAGGCCGAGATGCTAGAGGCTCTGGCCCGGCAGGCCGCGACGCTGATCGAGCTGACGCGGACTCGCAACGAGGTCGATGCCCGTGAGGCGGAGTTGCAGGCGAGCGAGCGACGGTTCCGGGTGATGACCGGTGCGATGCCGCAGATGGTCTGGACCACCCGACCCGACGGCTATCACGACTTCTACAACGACCGCTGGTACGAATTCACCGGCGTCCCGCCCGGCTCGACGGACGGCGAGGCCTGGAACGGCATGTTCCATCCCGACGACCAGGACCGGGCCTGGGCACGCTGGCGCCACAGCCTGGCCACCGGCGAGCCCTACGAGGTCGAGTACCGCCTGCGCCACCATTCCGGGGCCTATCGCTGGACCCTGGGGCGGGCGATGCCGCTCCACGATGCCGAGGGGCGGATCGAGCGCTGGTTCGGCACCTGCACCGACATCGAGGACCTGAAGCGAGCGGAGGCCGAGGCACGCAAGCTCGCCGCCATCGTCGAGCAGTCGCAGGACTTCATCGGCATGGCCGATCGGGAGGGGTTCGTCCAGCACATCAACGAGGCCGGACGCCGCCTCGTCGGGCTCCCCGACGTGACGGCCGTGGCGGGCACTCAGCTCCTCGACTACTTCATACCCGAGAGCCAGGCCCTCGTCACCGGAACGGTCCTGCCCGCGGTCGAGCGGCAGGGCTGGTGGGAGGGCGAGCTCGCCTTCCGGCACTTCGGCACAGGGGAGGGGATCGCGGTCCTCTACAACATCTTCCCGGTGCGGGACGATTCCGGCCGTTTCGTCGGCTACGCCACCGTCACCCGCGACCTGCGCGAGCGCAAGCGGGCGGAGGAGGCCCAGGACCTCCTGATCAAGGAGCTCTCTCACCGGATCAAGAACATCTTCGCCGTGGTCGGCGGCATCGCCGGCCTCTCGGCCCGGACCGACCCGGCGGCGCGCCCGTTCGTGTCGGCTTTCCGCGAACGCCTCGGCGCCCTGGCGCAGGCGCACGAATATGTCCGGCCGCATTCCCCGGCGAGCGCCCCCGCGGTGAAGGGCCAGACCCTGTTCGGCCTGATGCGCCTGATCATGGCGGCCTACGTACAGGACGGGCGCGCGCGGATCGTCGTCGAGGGGGACGACGTGGCCGTGGGCGAGCGCGCCGCGACCGCGCTGGCGCTGATCATGCACGAGCAGGCCACCAACGCGATGAAGTATGGCGGCCTCTCGACCGAGACCGGCAGCGTCCGCCTCACCGGCCGGCGCGAAGGCGCGTCCTACATCCTGACCTGGACGGAGAGCGGCGGCCCCACGGTGACCGGTCCGCCGACCCGGCAGGGTTTCGGCACGGTCCTGGCCCAGCGCAGCGTCGTCGGGCAACTGGACGGCACGCTGGAACAGGACTGGGCCCCGAGCGGACTGGTCATGCGCCTCGTGGTCCCGGTGGAACACCTCGGATCGTGAGCTTCGGGCGGTATCGCCTCGTCGTCTTCGACTTCGACGGGACCCTGGCCGACAGCTTTCCCTGGTTCGCCGGCGTCATCAACGGCGTGGCCGACCGCTACGGCTTCGCCCGCATCGCCGAGCACGAGACCGAAACCCTGCGGGGCATGGATGCGCGGGGCATCGTCCGGCATCTCAGGATTCCCGCCTGGAAGCTTCCGCTGATCACCCGGCACATGCACCGGCTCGCCGCCCGCGACATCGCGGGAATCCCACTGTTTCCCGGCGTGCCGGATCTGCTCGCCGACCTTGAGGGCGCCGGCCTGTGCCTTGGCATCGCGAGTTCGAACCGGGAAGCGACGATCCGGCGGGCGCTGGGACCGTCGGCCCGGCGCTTCAGCCACTTTGCCTGCGGCGCGTCGCTGTTCGGCAAGGCGCGGCGCCTGCGGGCCCTGATCCGTGACGCCGGCCGCGCACCGTCCGAGGTGCTCTATATCGGCGACGAAATCCGCGACCATCAGGCCGCGACGGAAGCGGGCTGTGCCTTCGGAGCCGTTAGCTGGGGCTATACCCGTGCCGACGCTCTCGCGGCGCGGACGCCGGCGCATCTCTTCACCGATGCGGCCGCGATCGGCCGGGCCATCGTGTCGGCCCCGCCACAGGGGATTGGAAAGTGCACAGCCCGCCCGCCGGCCGGATTGCCTCTTGCCCACTCGGCGCGCCACGTTAACGTCGATTAAGTGAGGCGTCCGAAGCGACGCGGCGCTCGGAAAGCGTGTGCATGGACAAGACGCAGCGATCGCAACCGATCGGCCCGACCGCCACGGCGCAGCGGGAGCCGGTGGCCCGCCGGTCTCGGACCCGCGGGGCGCGGTCACATTTCCTGGTGGCCTGCCTCGCGGGCGGCCTTCAGGCGACCTATGCCCCCCAGCCCGAGTCCGAAGTCTCCGACCTGTTCGCGGGCCTGATCGCGCAGCTCGACTTCAGCGAGCCCGGAAGCCGCTGACGCGGTCAGAGTCGATCGCGCCGCCCGCGACGGCTGCGGGCTACCGCCTTCCGCAGGACCCGTGAGAGTTGCTCCACCGAGTAGGGCTTGTGCAGCAGCTCGAAGCCGTGGGCGCCTTCCTCGGCCAGGACATGGCTGTAGCCGCTGGCCAGGACCACCGGCAGGTCGGGCCGGCGCCGGACGATCTCCTTGGCGAGTTCGATCCCGTTCATGCCCGGCATGACGATGTCGGAGAACACCACCTCGAAGCGGAAGGGGATCTTCTCGAGCTGACGCAGGGCGTCGGCGGCGGAGGTCGCCCAGACCGTGTGGTAGCCCAGTTCGGCCAGGGTCTGGGTCGCGAAACGGCCGACCTCCGGATTGTCCTCGACGACGAGGACGCAGGTGCCGTGCCCCTCCGTCAGCGGCTCGGCCTCCTCGGGGGGCCCGGCGGTTTCGGAGATGCCGGACACGCGCGGCAGGTAGAGGGTGAAGGTCGAGCCGCGCCCCGGCGCACTCTCGACGACGACCTCGCCCCCCGACTGCTTGGCGAAACCGAAGACCTGGCTCAGGCCGAGGCCGGTCCCCTGGCCGACGCCCTTGGTGGTGTAGAAGGGCTCGAAGATCCGATGCAGGTCCCCGGCCGCGATGCCGGAGCCGGTATCGGTCAGCGACACGGCGACGAAGGCGCCCGCCCGGATGTCGAGGGGGGGAATGCCCTCGACGGAGCCGACCCGGATCGTCAACCGGCCCTCGCCCTCCATGGCGTCGCGTGCATTGACCGCCATGTTCACCAGCGCGGTGTCGAACTGGCTCGGGTCGGCATGCACGTAGCAGGGCGTCTCCGGCACCTCGACCACGATGGCGATGCGGGCGCCGGTCAGGGTACCGACCATCTCGCTGATCGCGGCGACGCCCGAGCCCACGTTGAAGGTCTCGGGCTTGAGGGCCTGGCGCCGCGCGAAGGCGAGGAGCTGGCCCGTGAGCTTGGCGGCCCGCGCCACGGTGTCGGAGATTGCGTCGACGTAGCGGCGGCGGCGATCCTCGGCGAGGCCCGGCCGCTTCAGGAGGTCGGTGGAGGACTTGATGACCGTGAGGAGGTTGTTGAAGTCGTGGGCGACGCCGCCGGTGAGCTGGCCCACGGCCTCCATCTTCTGGGCCTGGCGCAGGGCCTCCTGGGCCTGGTCCAGGGCGGCCTCCCGCGCCTTGTCCTCGGTGATGTCGCGGCCGCTGCAATAGGAGCGCCCGCCCTCCGGCACCGCCGTCCAGGACAGCCAGCGGTAGCTGCCGTCGCGGGTGCGATAGCGGTTCTCGAAACGGAAGACTGGCTTGCCGGCCGCCAGGGTCCGGACGGCCTCGGCGCTACGCTCGACGTCGTCCGGATGGATCAGGTCGAGCACGGACCGGCCGGCGATCTCGGATTCGGACCATCCGAGCACGACCTCCCAGGCCGGGTTCAAGCGCTCGAAATAGCCGTCCGGGTGGAACACCCCGAGGAGGTCCGGGCTGACCAGCCAGGTCAGGCCGCGCTCGTTGGAGCGCAGGATGACCTGGCGCTCCAGGTCGGCGTTGAGGAAGCGCAGTTCCGCCTCGTTCCGGCGCAGGGCGATCTCGGCGAGGGCCCGGTCGGTGACGTCGACGCCCTCGACGAAGATGCCGGTGACGGCGCCGTCGTCGTTGAAGATCGGCTGGTAGACGAAATCGAGGTAGAGTTCGATCTCCGCCCCGTCCGCGACGCCCTGCAGGGTGAGCTTCGAGGCCGTCGCCGTGAAGGCCTCGCCGGTGCGGTAGACGGTGTCGAGGAGCCCGAGATAGCCCTGGGCCACGGCATCGGGAAGGGCTTCGGCGACGGTCCGGCCCAGGAGCGGCCGGTCGCCGACGAGCCGCCGGTAGGCCGGATTGGCGAGCTCGAAGCGATGTTCGGGTCCCCGCAGGACGGCCATGAAGCTCGGAGCCTGGGCGAAGAGCTGCTCCAGGCGCTCGCGCTCGGCACGCGCCCGACGTTCGGCCTGAACCCGGCCCGTCGTCTCGGCGCACGCGCAGAACATGCCGGCGACCTGCCCGGCCTCATCGCGCACCGGCGTGTAGCCGAAGGAGAAGTAGGTTTCCTCCGGATAGCCGTTGCGGTGCATGATGAAGGCGATGCCGTCCATATGCGTCGCCTCCCCCGCATAGGCGCGGGCGAGGATCGGCTCCACCTGATCCCAGATGTCGTGCCAGAGGTCGCGGAACGAGCCTCCGAGGGCGGCCGGGTGCCGTGCGCCGCACATGATGGCGTAGCCGTCGTTGTAGAGGGTGATGTAGTCCGGCCCCCACACGATCAGCATCGGCTGCTGCGAGCCGAGCATCACGCCGACGAGCGTCTTCAGCGCCTGGGGCCAGCCGCCCGGCGCGCCGAGCGAGGTCGCCGACCAGTCATGGTGGCGCAGGAGGGCGCCGGTCTCGCCACCCTCGACGAGAAAGGCTTCGCGAAACGGCATCCTCGGGTCCTCTGCCCGCCGGGAGCCGAGCCCGGGCGCGCGATTCACGGCAGGTGCCACGCGCACCCACCCTCAGTCGACCGGTCGCCCGGCTCCCCGGGACGGGTCGCGATGCTTACAGGCCGCGGTTGGCGCCGGGCACCACGCTGGCGCCGGAGCCGCTGCCGAACGGCTCGTACTTGGTCAGGCCGCGGAAGAGCTGGCTCAGGAAGGCGCGGTCAGCACCGCTGGTCGGTGTGGTCCGCTCGATGAAGTCGAACACCTTGCCGTCCTGCAGGCCGTAGAGCGCCACGCGCTCGACCTTGAAGGCCCCGTTGAAATAGACGGCGGTGACCTTCTGGTCCTCGACCCGTTCGCCGAGGAACAGGACGGTCCGGCGCGTGTTCTGGCTGATGTAGTACCACGACTTGTTGCCGACGGTGGAGACGGTGGACGGCGTGCCGAGGATCTGCAGCACCTGCTCGGCGCTCATCCCGGGCTTCACGGTGGCGAGGGCCGCCTGGTCGATCTGGTAGCCGTGGCGGATGTCCTCGCCGATGCAGCCGGACACACCGGCTCCGATCACGCCGAGGACGGCGAGGCGAGCGAGCGACGAGACGAGACGGCGCGACATCGGCCACCCTTGCTGACAGTGAAAAACTGAACGCGTCTTCCGTGAAGGCAACTTCCGTGAAGGCAACTTCCGTGAAGGCGTCTTCCGTGAAAGCGACTTGCGGCCCCGATCCCGACCCGGCACCGAGGCAGAAGAATCCCGATGGAGGTTGCACCTTGACCGTTCGCTGCCGTAACGCGGGGTTATGGTTTTGACAAGGCAAGCCCGGCCACACCCGCCGGCCGTCCGCACCGGTTTCGCGCCCGCTGTCCCGGAGAGATCCGCATGATGACGGGGCTCCTGGACCGTCTCCGCAGCTGGAGCCGGTCGAGCCCGCGCGAGCGGGTGATCGAGACGCTGCACGGCCGCATCAACGCGGCGGCCCGCCATCCGGACCTGTACCTTCGCCTCGGCGTGCCGGACACGCTGGAAGGCCGGTTCGAGTGTCTGATCCTGCACATGATCCTCGTGCTGCGACGCCTCAACCGGCTGCCGGAACCGGCGGCCGACGTGGCCCAGGACCTCGTCAATTCGGTATTCCTGCAGCTTGATTCCTCCCTGCGCGAATCCGGCATCGGCGATTTCGGCGTCCCCAAGCGCATGAAGAAGCTCGGATCCGCCTTCTACGGCCGGGCCGAGGGCTACGATGCCGCCCTCGATGCCAGGGATACGACGGCGCTCACGGCCGCGCTCGCGCGCAACGTCCTCGGGGCCGATGCGCCGGAGGCGGCGACGGAGCTCGCCCGCTACGTCCTCGCCAGCGACGCCGCCCTGGCCCGAACCGATCTCGACGGGCTGATCGGCACCGGCCCGGCTTTCCCACCGCCGCAAATCTTCGCCGCGCCCCTGTCCGGGCCGGACGGCGCCACGACACGGATCGTCCCATGACTCGCCACGATACGCCCCGTCACGAAGAGACCGGACCGCTCTCGCGGATCGTCAGCGTCGACCGCCTGCGCCGCAGCGACGGGCGGCTCGTCGTCACCGCGAGCCCGGAGGAGTGCGCGGCCCTGGCAGCGGATTTCAACATCCCGGCCATCCGCGATCTCGTCGGCACCTTCGAGACGAGCGGCCCACCCTCGGCCTTCCGGGTGCGCGGAACCGTGACGGCGCAGGTGACGCAGGTCTGCACCGTGTCCCTGGAGCCCTTCGAGGGACCGGTTTCCGAACCGGTCGACCTGCTCTTCACCGACACCGACCGGCTCGCCGGAACCGATGCGGAGGATGCCGACGTCCCCGATCCGATCGTGGGCGGCAAGATCGATTTCGGTAGGATCACGGCCGAGTTCCTGGCGCTCGGGCTCGATCCCTATCCGCGCAAGCCCGGCGTCGCCTTCGAACCCCATATCGAGGATCTCGACGAGCCGCCCCTGGCGGCCCTGCGCGGGCTGAAGCCCGCCAACGACTGAGATCCGCGACCGGCCGATCCGGCCGGCTTTCGGCCAAACGCTCAGATTTCGTTTGCCCGCCGGGCCTCAATCGCTATTTTCCGCCGCGCCGGGCAGGGGGGCCGGTCGTCCGCCGCCCCCCTCGTCCACCGTGATGCCTCCCGCCGGGAGGCCGTTCTTCTCCGCAATCAGAGGCCACCGGCCACCCACCATGTCCCAGAGAGTGTGCATCTCGCTCGACGCCATGGGCGGCGACCACGGCCCCACGACCGTGGTGCCCGGCGCCGCCATCGCCCGCGAGCGCCATCCCGAGATGACGTTCCTGATGTTCGGGGATGAGGCAATCCTCACGCCATTGGTGGCCGCCGAACCGCGCCTGCAGGGCGCCGTCGAGATCCGCCATACGACGATGGCGATCTCGATGGACGAGAAGCCGAGCCAGGCCGTCCGCTCGGGGCGCGGCAAGTCCTCGATGTGGCGCGCGATCCAGGCGGTGAAGGACGGCGAGGCCGATGCCGCCGTCTCCGCCGGCAACACCGGCGCCCTGATGGCGATGTCGAAGATCTGCCTGAAGACCCTGGCGGGCATCGAGCGCCCGGCCATCGCCTGCCTCTGGCCGACGGTGCGCGGCGAGAGCGTGGTCCTCGACGTCGGCGCGACCATCGGCACCGATGCCGAGCACCTCGTCGAGATGGCGGTGATGGGCTCGGCCATGGCCCGCATCGTGTTCGACCTCGACCGGCCGACGGTGGGTCTGCTCAACGTCGGCACCGAGGAGATGAAGGGCAACGAGGCCGTCAAGGAAGCGGCGCGCTACCTGCGCGAGACCGATCTGCCGAACCTCGCCTATCACGGCTTCGTCGAGGGCAACGACCTCGGCAAGGGCACGGTGGACGTCGTCGTCACCGAGGGCTTCACCGGCAACATCGCCCTGAAGACCGCCGAGGGGACGGCCAAGCAGATCGGCAGCTACCTGCGCGCCGCCATGAGCCGAACCCTCTCGGCCAAGATCGGCTACTTCTTCGCCCGCCAGGCCTTCAAGGCCCTGCGGGACAAGATGAACCCGAGCCGGGCCAATGGCGGTGTGTTCCTCGGACTCGAGGGCATCGTCATCAAGAGCCACGGCTCCGAGGACGCACACGGCTTCGCGGCCGCGGTCGACCTCGCCCACGACATGGCCCGGCACGACCTGATGCGCACCATCCGCGACATGCTCGACCTGACGCCGGCCCCGGCCGCGCCATGAGCCGGTCCGCGAACAGAAGGACGGCCCCATGACGGTCACTCCCGGGACGGCCTCCTCCAGCAAGGTCCTGCGCTCCGTCGTGGTCGGCTGCGGCTCCGCCCTGCCGGCCCGGTGCGTCACCAACGACGAGCTCAGCCGCACCGTCGACACCTCCGACGATTGGATCGTCCAGCGCACCGGCATCCGCCAGCGCTACCTCGCGGACGCCACCGAGACGACCTCGGTCCTCGGGGCGCGTGCCGCCCGGGCGGCCCTCGACGAAGCGGGCCTCACCGCCGACGACATCGACCTCATCATCTGCGCCACCTCGACGCCCGATCACACCTTCCCGTCGACCGCCACCGAGATCCAGGCGGCCCTCGGCCTGCGCGGCGGCTTCGCCTTCGACGTGCAGGCGGTCTGCGCCGGCTTCGTCTACGCCGTGACCACCGCGGACAAATTCCTCAGCACGGGGAGCGCCAAGCGTGCCCTGGTCATCGGGGCCGAGACCTTCTCGCGAATCCTCGATTGGGAGGACCGTACGACCTGCGTGCTGTTCGGCGACGGCGCCGGCGCCGTTGTGTTGGAAGCGCAGGCCGGGGAGGGCACCAGTGCCGACCGGGGCGTGCTCACCGCGAGCCTGCGCTCGGACGGACGGCATCGGGAGAAACTCTACGTCGATGGCGGCCCGGGCTCCACCGGCACCACCGGTCACCTGCGGATGACCGGCAAGGAGGTCTTCCGCTTCGCCGTGGGCTCCGTGACCGACGTCATCGACGACGCCTTCCGGGTCTCCGGCACCACCGCCGAGGATCTGGCCTGGTTCGTGCCGCACCAGGCCAACCGCCGGATCATCGAGGCGTCGGCCGACAAGCTCGGCATCGCCCGCGAAAAAGTCGTTCTCACCGTCGACCGACACGGCAACACCTCGGCGGCCTCGATCCCGCTGGCCCTCGACGTCGCCCGCAAGGACGGCCGGATCCAGCCCGGCGACCTCGTGATGATCGAGGCGATCGGCGGCGGATTCACCTGGGGCGCGGCCCTCATCCGCTGGTAGGCGCCGACCGTTTCCGAAACGGGGCCTCACGCACTGTTGACCCGGGCCTGAACGCCGATTAGCGTGCGCAATCATAGAGATACTAAGAAAACTCGAATCGCCTTGGGGAATGTCGCATGACGGGAAAGACGGTCACACGCGCCGATTTGAGCGAGGCCGTCTACCAGCAGGTCGGTCTCTCGCGGACCGAGTCCTCCGCCCTGGTCGAGACGGTGCTGTCCGAGATCTGCACCTGCCTCGCCAGCGGTGAGACGGTGAAGTTGTCCTCGTTCGGGTCCTTCGTGGTACGCAGCAAGGGCCGCCGGGTCGGCCGCAACCCGAAGACCGGCGTCGAGGTGGCGATCGAGCCGCGCCAGGTCATGGTGTTCAAGCCCTCGAACGTGCTGAAGGCCCGGATCAACGGCCTGAACGGCGCGGCCGAGCACGACGACGAGTAGGGCCGCCATGTCCCTCGCCGCGCGGATCGACGAAGTGAAGTCAGACCCTCGCGACGGGGAAACGCCCGTGCGCGAGGCCTCCGAGAAGAGCGCGGGCGCCTTCCGGACCATCAAGGAAGCCGCGGACGAGCTCGACGTGCCCCAGCATGTCCTGCGCTTCTGGGAAACGCGCTTCACGCAGATCCGCCCGGTGAAGCGGGCCGGCGGCCGGCGCTACTACCGGCCCGACGACGTCGACCTCCTCAGAGGCATCAAGCGCCTGCTGCACGGGCAGGGCTACACCATCAAGGGCGCTCAACGGGTCTTGCGGGAGCGGGGCCTGCGCTTCGTCCAGTCGGTGGGCCGCGGCGAGGCCGTGGCGGCCGCCCCCTCGCTTCAGGATGCCGAGCACGAGGCGCCGTCGGCCGATCCCGCCCCTGGCGACGGCCTCACCGTCGAGCAGCGGGCAGTCCTGGCGGACGCCCTCGCCGACCTCAAGGCGTGCCGCGCCGCCCTGGCCACCCTGCGCCTGCCTCCCGAACCCATCGGCGACGCCTGAGGGTGGAGCGGTGACCGAGGGCAGGGCAGCCAGCCACTCGACGGCCGCGCCTGCGATCCCCACATCCGCTACACCCGGACCCAATCCGCCGCGTCCCGCGCGGATCGCCCGGCGTGATCGGAGTTCGTCCCGCATGCTGCTCGCCCGTTCCCTCACCTTCCTGGCCGCCGGCGCCCTCCTGGCCGGGCCGGCCCTGGCGCAGACCACGGTCACCCGCAGCGAGACCGCCGCCAGCGGCAAGAGCGTGCGCCTCGCCATCGTGCCGAATCTGAAGAAGGATTGCTCCACCGGCCCGATGCCGGAGATCCGGGTCAGCGGCGCGCCGAAGAACGGCTCGCTCATCACCAAGGTCGGAAAGATCAAGACCCCGGCGAAGTATCGCTGCCCCAGCAAGGAGGCCGCCGTGCAGGCGGTATTCTACCAGAGCAAGGACGGCTTCACCGGCAGCGACGAGGTGACGGTCGACGTCAAGGATTCCGACGGGAACGTCCAGACCCAGAACATCAAGATCACGGTGAATGCCGCCAAATCCGACACGGCCAAGCCGGACGCGGCGAAGAAGGAGTCCACCGACCTCTGAGCCTGAGCCCGGAGCCGCGGCGGCCTGCCGTCCGCAGCCCCACACCGAACCCGACTGGCGGGCCCGCCTGTTGCACTGTGGCACGCATCACACGCCCAAATTCCGTGGTGAATGCGCTGCGACAAAACTGGGCCTGTCAGTTGCATCCAAGGCGAGACAGGATGAAGCTGTCGCTGTCGTGAGGGGATCGGAAAGCCTATGCCGTCGACGAACGACCTGTTCCAGAGCTTCGCCCGTGGCTACGAGGCGCGTCGCGATACGGAGATGAGCCTCTCCGAGTATCTTGAAGCGTGCCGCGACGAGCCGCTGATGTACGCCTCCGCCGCCGAGCGCATTCTCGAGGCGATCGGCAAGCCGGAATTCGTGGATACGGCGAAGGACCCGCGCCTCGGGCGCGTGTTCATGAACCGCACGATCCGGGTCTACCCTGCCTTCGCCGAGTTCTACGGGATGGAGGAGACGATCGAGCGGATCGTCTCGTTCTTCCGCCACGCGGCGCAGGGCCTGGAAGAGCGCAAGCAGATCCTCTACCTGCTCGGCCCCGTCGGCGGCGGCAAGTCCTCCCTGGCCGAGCGCCTCAAGGCCCTGATGGAGACCCATCCCATCTACGTGCTGAAGGCCGGCAACGAGGTTTCCCCGGTCTTCGAGAGCCCCCTCGGGCTGTTCGACCCCGAGACGATGGGGGCCGAGATCCAGGAGCGCTACGGCATTCCGAAGCGCCGCCTCACCGGCCTGATGAGCCCCTGGGCCCTCAAGCGCCTCGACGAATTCAACGGCGACATCTCGAAGTTCAAGGTCATCAAGGTCCGGCCTTCCCGGCTGCGCCAGATCGCTATCGCCAAGACCGAGCCCGGCGACGAGAACAACCAGGACATCTCCAGCCTCGTCGGCAAGGTCGACATCCGGCGCCTCGAGACCCTCTCTCAGGCCGATCCTGACGCCTACTCCTACTCCGGCGGCCTCAACCGGGCGAACCAGGGCGTCCTCGAATTCGTCGAGATGTTCAAGGCGCCGATCAAGATGCTGCACCCCCTGCTCACCGCGACGCAGGAGGGCAACTATGTCGGCACCGAGAACATCGGCGCGATCCCGTTCACCGGCGTGATCCTGGCCCACTCGAACGAATCCGAGTGGCAGACCTTCAAGACCAACAAGAACAACGAAGCCTTCATCGACCGGATCTACGTGATCAAGGTGCCGTACTGCCTCCGGGTGACCGAGGAGCAGCGCATCTACGAGAAGCTGGTCTCGGGCTCCGAACTGTCCGACGCCGCCTGCGCGCCGGGCACCCTGGAGATGCTGGCCCGCTTCTCCGTGCTCTCGCGCCTGCGCGAGCACGCCAACTCGAACGCCTTCTCGAAGATGCGGGTCTACGACGGCGAGTCCCTGCGCGAGGTCGATCCCCGCGCCCGCTCGATGCAGGAGTACAAGGACGCGGCCGGCGTCGACGAGGGCATGGACGGGATCTCGACCCGCTTCGCCTTCAAGGTGATGGCGGCGACCTTCAACCACGACACGACCGAGGTCTCGGCCGATCCGGTCCACCTCATGTACGTGCTGGAGCAGGCCCTGCGGCGCGAGCAGCTGCCGCCCGAAACCGAGAAGCGCTACCTGGAATTCATCAAGACGGAGCTGGCGCCGCGCTACGCGGAGTTCATCGGTCACGAGATCCAGAAAGCCTACCTCGAATCCTACCATGATTACGGCCAGAACCTGTTCGATCGTTACATCGACTACGCTGATGCGTGGATCGAGGACCAGGATTTCAAGGATTCCGAGACCGGACAGCTCCTCAACCGCGAACTCCTGAACCAGGAGCTCACCAAGATCGAGAAGCCGGCGGGCATCGCCAATCCGAAGGACTTCCGCAACGAGGTGGTGAAGTTCGCCCTGCGCTCGCGGGCGCAGCACGGCGGCCGCAACCCCTCCTGGACGAGCTACGAGAAGCTGCGCGAGGTCATCGAGCGCCGCATGTTCAGTCAGGTGGAGGAGCTCCTGCCGGTGATCTCCTTCGGCTCGAAGAAGGACGGCGAGACGGAGAAGAAGCACGGCGAGTTCGTCGACCGGATGGTGGCCCGCGGCTACACCGAGCGGCAGGTCCGCCGTCTGGTCGAGTGGTACATGCGGGTGAAGCAGGCGGGCTAGGGCATCGACCGAGCCTTGTCCGCACGGGGACGGGGTGGCTGCCACGGGTGGTCACCCCGCTCCGCCGATCCCACATTGGTCTTGAGGGCGAAGGCACACACATCGGATGCACATCGTCGACCGCCGTCTGAATCCCGGGGGCAAGAGCCTCGCCAACCGCCAGCGCTTCCTGCGTCGCGTGAAGGACGTGGCGCAGCGGGCCGTGCGGGAATCCGCGCGCGAAAAGGACATCAAGGATCTCGGCAAGGACGGCCGCGTTTCCGTGCCGGTCGACGGGGTTCGGGAGCCGCGCTTCGCCCGCCAATCCGGCACCGGCCTGCACGACCACATCCTGCCCGGCAACAAAACCTATGTGGAGGGCGACCGGATCGAGCGCCCGCCGTCGGGCGGCGGCGGCAAGGGCTCGGGGGAGGGCGGCGAGGGCTCGGAGAACAGTGAGGACGCCTTCCGCTTCGTCCTGACCCGCGAGGAATTCCTCGAGCTCTTCCTCGAAGACCTCGAACTGCCCGATCTCGCCAAGCGCCGGCTCTCCGTGGTGGAGACCGAAGGGCTTCGCCGGGCCGGCTATACGATTTCGGGCTCGCCCGCCAACCTCGCCTTGACGCGCACCCTGCGCAACTCCATGTCCCGGCGCATCGCTCTGAAGCGGCCGAAGCCCGACGAGATCGCCGCCCTGGAGGCCCGCATCGCCGCGACCCCGTCGAGCGATCCCGACTTGCCGGACCTGCTGCTGGCGCTCTCGGGCTTACGCGAGCGCACCAAGCGCATCCCCTACGTCGATCCCCTCGACCTGCGCTACCGCCGGTTCGAGACCTATCCGCGCCCGGTGGCGCAGGCGGTGATGTTCTGCCTCATGGATGTCTCGGGCTCGATGACCGAGCACATGAAAGATCTGGCCAAGCGCTTCTACATCCTGCTGCACATCTTCCTGACCCGACGTTACCGGCACGTGGAGATCGTCTTCATCCGCCACACCGACAAGGCGACGGAGGTGGACGAGGAGACGTTCTTCGGCTCGCGGGAGACCGGCGGCACCCTGGTCTCCTCGGCGCTGGTGGAGATGAAGCGCGTCATCGCCGAGCGCTACGATCCCAACGACTGGAACATCTACGCCGCGCAGGCCTCCGACGGCGACAACGTGTCGAGCGACGGTCCGACCGCGACGGAGCTGCTGCGCGCCCACATCCTGCCGGCCTGTCAGCACTTCGCCTATCTGGAGGTCGGGGACGAGAATGGCCCGCGGGCCGGCTTCGTCGAGCATCGCACCACCCTGTGGCGGACCTACGAGAGCCTGGCGAAGACGGGCGCACCCATCGCCATGCGCAAGGTCAACCACCGCCGCGACATCTACCCTGTGTTCCGCGAGTTGTTCGGGCGCAAGGACGCCCGGGCGGAAGCCGAGGCCTGACACCGGCGAGTCGGGCCATGGCCACGCGGGACACGGACGCTTCGAGCACGGCTCCATCGAGGAAGGCGTAAATCGTATGGTCGGCAGCATCATCCGCCCCACGCCCCAGCGGATCTCCGGTAGCCAGGAGCCGCTCTTCACCGGGAACGACTGGGATTTCGACACGATCCGGCGCATCCACGATGCCTGCGAGGTCGAGGCGCGGGAGCTCGGCCTGTCGTGGTACCCCAATCAGATCGAGATCATCACAGCCGAGCAGATGCTGGACGCCTACGCGTCGATCGGCATGCCGCTGTTCTACAAGCACTGGTCCTTCGGCAAGCACTTCGCCCAGCACGAGGCCGGCTACCGGCGCGGCATGATGGGGCTCGCCTACGAGATCGTCATCAATTCGGACCCGTGCATCTCCTACATCATGGAGGAGAACACGGCGACGATGCAGACGCTGGTCATCGCGCACGCGGCCTTCGGCCATAACCACTTCTTCAAGAATAACTACCTCTTCAAGCAATGGACCGACGCCGAGGGCATCCTCGACTACCTCGACTTCGCCAAGGGCTTCATCTCACGCTGCGAGGAGCGCCATGGCCATGCGGCCGTCGAAGCCGTGCTCGACGCCGCCCACGCGCTGATGAGCCAGGGCGTCCACCGCTATCCGCGCAAGAAGCGACCCGACCTCGCCTCCGAGCAGCGCCGCGAGCGCGAGCGCGCCGAGCACGGCGAGCAGATCTACAACGACCTCTGGCGCACTCTGCCGCAGAAGACGGCCGCCGGGCGCCCCGACATGGCGGCGGAGCGGCGCAAGGCGCTCCTCGAGCTGCCGCAGGAGAACATCCTCTATTTCCTCGAGAAGGCTGCCCCCCGCCTGCGGCCCTGGCAGCGCGAGATCCTGCGTATCGTCCGCCTCGTGGCGCAGTACTTCTATCCGCAGCGCCAGACCAAGGTGATGAACGAAGGCTGCGCCACCTACTGCCACTACCGGATCATGAACGCCCTGTCCGAGAAGGGCCTGATCGGCGAGGCGGCCTACCTGGAGTTCCTGCAGTCGCACACCAACGTCGTGCGCCAGCCGAACTACAACGAGCGCGGCTATAACGGCCACAATCCCTACGCCATCGGCTTCGCCATGATGCAGGACATCGCCCGCATCGTGGAGCAGCCGACGGACGAGGACCGGGCGTGGTTCCCCGAGATCGCCGGCACTGGCGACGCCATGGCGACCCTGCGCGACGTCTGGGCGAATTACCGCGACGAGAGCTTCATCGCGCAGTTCTTGTCGCCCAAGCTGATGCGGGACATGCGCCTGTTCCACGTCGTCGACGACCCCGACGAATCGGAGCTCTACGTCGAGGCGATCCACGACGAGCGCGGCTATCGCAAGATGCGCCGCTCCTTCGCCCGCCAATACGACGTCGCCTGGCTCGACCCGGATATCGAGGTGGTGGACGTCGATCTCGAAGGCGACCGGCGCCTCATCGTGCATCACCGTGCCCTGAATCGCATCACCCTGCAGAAGGACGACGCCAAGCGAGTGCTTCAGCACCTCGCCGATCTCTGGGGCTACGACGCCGTTCTCAAGGAGATCGATCCGGCCAACGAGGCGGTCCTGGCCGAGCACCATGCCAGCGCCCGGCCGATCTTCTTCTGAGAGGGCGGGCGCGGCATATCGGTCCACGCGGCCACGCCACGCGCGCGAGGATTGGCGGCGACCTCCGGCCGCGTTAGCCTGAGGCCATGATGAACGACGATCTGCGCGAATCGCGCGCCGCCCTGATCCTGCTCGCCGCGGCGGTGGGCTCCGTCCTGATCTTCGGAGCCATCACCATCCTGATCCAGATCTGACGCGCTGGAGACAGCGTCTCAGTGGGTCCAGGGGGCGGTGCGGTTGAACTTGAAATTGTCCGAGTAGGACAGACCCTTGCGCAGGATCGGCTTCTGCGGCTCCTCGACCCGGTAGGACAGGCCGGCCCGCGTCGCGTAGGCCACGGCCTCCTCGCGGGTCTCGAACTCGAGATGGACCTGCTGCAGCATGTCGGACGAGCCGGTCCACCCCATCAGCGGATCGGTCTCGCGCGGCGCGGTCTGATCGAATTCCAGCACCCAGGCCTTGGCGCGCGCTGTCCCGGACTGCGTCGGATCCTTCGCGGGCTGGTAGATGCGGGCGCTCGACATCGGGTCGTCCAACTCCAGGGAGCCTCGGCGGTAGACAATGGTCGGGGCGATAGGATTCGAACCTACGACCCTCTGGTCCCAAACCAGATGCGCTACCAGACTGCGCTACACCCCGACACGCTTGCGCGTAGAGGGGACGTACGGTTTCGGGGGGCAAATGGCAACTGGGTCACGCGCCGGCATCTGCAATCGGCTGTTCCCCCGGGTGCAGAGCACCGCGTCCAACCCGGCATGGTGTTTCCCGCGGCCCGAACCTGCGCGCGAACCGGCAAGCGCTGCGCAGGAGGCCTGGCGGCCTCCCTCGATGCGACCGACGACGAGAGGCTCCTGGATGTCAGGGCCGCTGACAGATCAAGCCAGTTCAGAGAGCCGCGCATTGGCCTCGGCGAGGGCATCTTCCACGGAAGCATGCTCCGTCTGGGACGCCTCGTAGAACATCGTCTCCGTGCCGTAGATCGTCCAGAGGTATCGGGACCGGTTGCCGGGCGCAGGGCGGACACCGATGCGGTACGGCTTGGCGGACTGAGAGGACATGGCAGCTCCTTGGCAAGCCTGACTGTGGAATTCACGCAGACATCGCTGCCGGTGCCCCACCGGTTCCCTCAGGACGTCTCAGAAAGGGAAAAATCCGCTTTGGATGGGTCCGGACGGTGGAATGCCTCCTCTCAGTCGGGAGGATGCGTGGCGCCGATCGCCGGATGGCGACCGGGTCAGCCGCGCGTGACCGGCATTCCCGTGCGAACCGCCACACCCATAGGGTGTCTGCGAATTTTTCGGGTATCGGTCCCACCGCCCGGCATTGCCGCCCGGCTGCGGAAAGGGATCCAGGATGGCCGGTGACAAGCGCTGGACGATTCACCGCTCGGGACACGTCTTCCAGGATCGCTGGATCAGCGTCAGGGCGGATGATTGCGAGACGCCCGACGGCGTGGCGATTGCGCCCTACTACGTTCTCGAATTCCCCGACTTCGTCCATGTGTTCGCAACGGATGAAGCCGATCGCGTCGTCCTCGTTCGGCAATACCGGCACGGGCTCCAGGATATCAGCCTGGAGCTTCCGGGAGGCGTGATGGACGCTCACGACACGGATGCCGTGGCAGTGGGGGCACGGGAGCTTCGCGAAGAGACAGGATTCTTTGGCGGGACGTTCGCCCCTCTTGCCGTCCTCAGCGTCGACCCGGCGCGCTACGCCAACCGCCTGCACCTCATCCGGGCAACGGGCGTCATCGCCGGCGCGTCACATCCGGAGCCGACCGAGGACATCGAGGTGGTGCTGGTATCGCGCCAGAACGCCAAACACCTCGCTCTCTCCGGGCAAATCGCGAATGCAGGCCACGTTGGGTTGATCCTGATGGCCCTTGCCGGTGCATGAGGCGAGGGCGCGCACTGGACAAAGGCTTGCTCTGCACCTTTCAGAGCCGCAGAAGCCTTGCCCGGCGTGCTACGGACCACATCGGTCACAGCAGAAGATGAGCACGTCCGATAGCGGTAGGCGAACAACACGGTGGCTTACGGCGAATGAGGTCGATCAGGCCCGCGGGACTACCCCGGAGAAGATCGAAGCTTTGGTACGGAGCCATCATTGGCCGCGCATGCATGGGACATCGGGCGGGAAGCTCCCGGTGAACGTCCGAACGTTGCGCCGCGCGCTTGCCGGCAATTCCCGAAACGTCCACGGAAGCATCGCACCTCGCTGACGGATCATTTCGAGTCGCAGACTTGGGATGCACATGTCACCAGACCCGGAGGGTCGAGCCCATGCGCAGGAGGGATGTTCTTAATGTCGGCGGCCAAACAGTCCAAGCGGTGAGGGGGGAGCCATCGCCGCAAAGGAGCGCGATAGCTGGAAGCGTGCGAACCGTGCGTTACGGCGCACCGACGTTGGGAATTGCGATGATCTGGGAAGACTTGCTGAGGTTATTGACAGCCGCGTTACGAATACCCTTCACCACGTTATAAGCGACAACCCCCACATCGCTTGAGGCGTCGACCTGAACTCCAAAGGGCAGCGTACTAGGCGCCGTCTTGGCGATAATATTGTTCATCACCGTAAAATTTCGCGATGCTCCGATGACTACCGGAGCAGGGCCGCTTTCCATTGGGTCAACGATCTGGTTACCAGTATAGGTGAGCCCGTTGATGGCGTAGAATACACTGGCGGGCCCACCCAGACCAATGAACCAATTGTTCGTCGAGAAGATGCCACGAACAGATCCTCCGCCCTCGGCAGAGAAAGTTTGTGCAACGCAGTTTGCAGCCGATTTTGTATGATAAACATGGTCGATGTGTATGTTGTTGATCTGAGACTCAGGGCCCAGCGTCCTGAAATCAATGAATTTACAGCCAGTACCATCGAACTGCGTACCTGACATCCCATTGAACCATACATCGTTGATGCTGGACTTGTTGGAAGCACGTCCTCGAACGCCGATATTCGATCGGTAGAAGCTCGTATTCTCAAAGCGAATGGCAGCGACACCGTTAAGGCCGGGCGCCGTTGTATCGGCTACCATGTCGACATTGATCGTATTGGCGCAAGATGCGGGAGCATTTGCATCGAAGCAGGGAATGAACCGACTCGCGATGATGTCAATCTCGCTCGTATTCGCGGTTTCATTGGATCCGGTCGCCTTAAGGCGCACAGCAGTGTTGTTCGTCTTACTGCTGCTCGCAACGGTATAAGCTGTGCGCTCCATCTGCATCACGACGGTATTCTGGACATCGTAGCCGATAGGGAAGTCGTAGACGAGAACGTCCTGCAAGCGACTCTTCTTCGGGCCGTTGAGCCAATACCCGGCCCCCTCGGGGTTGAAAGCGATGCCGGCCGTGGCACCGCTGGTGCGCATCGAGTTGCGCACGGAGAAGTCGTGGATGAAGAAGTCGTGCGTCGGATCGGCCCCGGTCTGCACACCATGAATCTGAAGCAGGGCGTAGCCGGTGAACGACGCGCAGGTCTGGAGGATGCCGCCGGAGTTCGTGATGCCGGGCCCGCGGATCTCGATGGGTTGCGATAGAACCGGCGACACATCCCACGGCCGACAGAAATTGTAGGAGCCGTTACCGATCTCGACGATGGGGCGACTGCCGGGGGTATAGTTCAGTGGGTCTTTCGGCGAGAACGACAGCTGAGCGCTTTCATAGGCGGCCTGGAAGGCGGGCTGGCTGTCGACGGTATTCTGGTACTCGCCGACCGCCCCCCACCATTCCGGCCTGTTGAAGCGCAGCCCCACGACCTTGCCGACACCGGCAAAGATCTGGCCCGACGGCGCGGCGTCAACCGACCCCTTGATAGTTATCGTCACGCCCGCGTCAGGCTTGATCTGGGCTCCCATGGCGAAATGGTAGACGCGCCCCTTCGGCCACGTCGCCGACTGTGAGAGCCGCCATACGCCCGGCGAGATCGTGACGTCGCCGGGAACGGTCATCAGGCGCGCGAAGGCGGCATCCACTGCCGTGGTGCCATCGGTTGCGGCGCCCATATCCGGCGGCGTGAACGGCAGATCTCCGAGCTTGTCGAGCAGGGGGCGAGTAGCTGCGCCAGTCACCGAACGCGCGAATGGCACCGTGAGCGCATTGGTCGTGCCGATCACCAGCGAGTCTGGCGTCGGACCGCCGGGCAAAACCACGCGATTGCTTTCGTCGATAGGGCCGGACCCGAGGATCTGATCCGCCTGAACGTTTTCGATAACAGCGAGTGCAGCCAGTGCGAGGGCGAGAAAATTACGCATCAGAATGAACATAGGTTGGTGTCGTTTGAGTGCAAAGCGAACTTTTGGTCGGATCTTGCCGTGTGATGTTCGGCTGGCCCACGATCAGGTCGGACCCAGCCACCGCCAAGACGTTGGGGGTGTCGATCAAGTGGGCACGGGTCTTGTCGGCGGTGAAGAGTGGTGTGCCTGCGAGTAGACCGCAGCCAGCCGCAGAGTGATGGTGCGACTGCGGTCGATCTAGCCAGACCGACGTTGGTGTCAGCGGCCTGAATGGCGTTGTACGTGTCCTGCCCCAGCGCGTACGCGAACGCGGCGACCGACAACGCTACGCGCCGGCCACGGCCTCTTGCGCCTTCAGCCGATCCCGACGGATGTCCGTGACGTTTACAAGTGGAACACGATGACAGTGAGTCAGCTCGCCGGGTCGAAGAGGCGGATAGGTACGCCACGGATGATCGTCCTCGGCTGGGGCACAGTGTACCCCGACAGGCAGAATTTGGTACCAACCGTCGAGCCGGTGACATCGATCGGAGCCCCGTCCGGTCCCGCGCCGGGGACGCACCGCCGCGCGCTCCACCGGCTCCCCATTCCCTGGACAGCGCCGGGGCGGCACCGGCACATCGCAGCGGAGAATCGAATCGACGGAGCCGGGCATGAGCGACGCGAGATACCGTGCCCTCGAGGCGCGCATCGACGCCTTGGAGGGCGAGGTGAAACGCGCGCGGAACGATATCCAGTGGGCGATCGCGCTGATGTTCGTCGTGCCCGTCGGGTTGCTGATCATCCTGCGCGTCTGGTCCTGATGGGCCTTGCCGGGGGACGGCCGAACAAGACGTCGCGAACACATCGCGCATTCGACCGCCCACGTTAACGCGCCGGTCATGATGCCGGCAGCCAAAGCCATCGCCGCGCCCGAACCGTGCTATGAAAGCTCGAACGAGGGTCGATCGATGTTCTTGATTCTACTGGCCACCATGGGCGGTGGCGTGATCTCGACGGTTCTGCTGCTGCCTTACGGCATCCTGACCGCACTGATGGCCGCGCCCCTGTGCGCGAGCCTCTGCGCCGCTGCGGCCGGGGCCGTGCTCATGCTGCGCCGGGGCGACGCCTGGAACACGGACGCGGCCTTCGAAGACGCCACGGACGACCAGACGGACGCCATGGTCAAGATGCTGCGCGACATCGCCGCCAAGGGGCGCGAGACAAGCGCGGATGCGAAGCGGCCCACCCGCAACTCCAAGGCGGCCTGAGGCAGGCCCGCGCCCGTCTTCCGAGATCGAGCTCAGGCGGAAGAGCGACGGCGTTCCCGACGCCCCTGGCACGGGGGCCGGGGACTCCCTGATGAAAGCGGTAAGGCGCGGAATCCGCCAGGACGGCGGCCAAGACGCGCCGATCCCCACGACGACGGACCCTTGTGGTCGCGTTCTGCACGGAACGAACGGGTCCGGAGCCTGATCCGGGCAGAAATCCAGATCGGGCATGGGGAGCGTCCACCCCGCAGATGGGGTGCGCCTGCGAACCTTGCCGTTGTTCGCGAGGAAAGGCGCTCTACACCCGCACATCGACGATACGGCGTTGGCGGCCCACCACTTCACCCCCGCCATCCCGGGCCCGATCCACCTCGACGGAGACGGTGCGCGGCTCGGTCTCGTGCCGTCGCGCCGCGTCGTTCCGGGCGCCATGCACGATCTCGGTGGCGCGGATGATCCCGACCTGCGTCAGGGGAACGGTGATCGTCATGGATGTCGATCCTCCGATAAAGGGCGCGCCGCGTCGTGGCTCAGGCAAGGATGTCGAGGACCCGGCGCTCCGAATCGAGCGTGGATTTCAGGATGGCGGTGTTCATCCCGATATTCGCCTTCTCCTGCATGAGCTGGACGGCGGTGGTCGAGAGATCGACCTGGGTCGCGCTCGGCAGGCTGGTGCCGATGGTCGCGATCCCCTCGGCCGCCGTGGCGTAGCGCTGCGTCGCCGCCAGGATCCCGCCGGTGCTCGCCGAAATTGCGTTGACCATCCCGTCGCTCCCTCGTCTGCAGCGAGGCAACCACGGTCCCCTGAATTCCCCGTTGTGAAACTGCGGTGCATTTGAACGACCGCCCGCGGCCGTCCTCCGTCCGAGCTTGACCCCCGTTCCTCCGAGCCCCACCTCGGGCCCGACGCGACCGGACCGAGCCCCGGCGCCCAGCGCGGAGACCGCAATGATCGATCTGTACTATTGGCCGACCCCGAACGGCCACAAGGTCACGATGCTCCTGGAAGAGGCGGGGCTCGACTACACCCTCAAGCCGGTGAACATCGGCAAGGGTGACCAGTTCAAGCCGGATTTCCTCTTGATCGCCCCGAACAACCGCATGCCGGCCATCGTCGACCACGCACCGGCCGATGGCGGCGCCCCGGTCTCGCTGTTCGAGTCCGGCGCGATCCTGCTCTACCTCGCCGAGAAGACCGGCCGGTTCATCGCCCGGGACGTGGCCGGCCGCGCCG
This sequence comes from Methylobacterium sp. BI1, assembly GCF_056680125.1. Lineage (NCBI taxonomy): Bacteria > Pseudomonadati > Pseudomonadota > Alphaproteobacteria > Hyphomicrobiales > Methylobacteriaceae > Methylobacterium > Methylobacterium sp. BI1. The sequence continues at coordinate 2,078,130 of NZ_CM155267.1, forward strand.
AGGTGCTGCAATGGCTGTTCTGGCAGATGGGCGGCCTCGGGCCCATGCTCGGCCAGAACCACCACTTCACCCAGTACGCGCCCGAGAAGGTGCCCTACGCCATCGACCGCTACGTCAAGGAGACCAACCGGCTGTACGGCGTCCTCAACCGTCGCCTCGCCGACCGGCCCTTCGTCGCCGGCGCCGACTACTCGATCGCCGACATGGCCAGCTATCCCTGGATCGTCCCCTATGAGAAGCAGGGCCAGCGGCTGGCAGACTTCCCGAACCTGCAGCGCTGGTTCCAGGCGATCGCCGAACGCCCGGCGACGAAGGCCGCCTATGCCCGCGCCCCGGAGATCAACCCGGATTTCGGGAAGACCCTGAGCGAGGAGGCCAAGAAGGTCATGTTCGGCCAGACCGCCGCGACGCGAAGCTGATCCGGCCGAAGCCGCGCCGCGGAGAGGCCATCCGCGCCACGGCTTGGCATTAGCGCCGCAGGGTCTCGAGTGGCACCGGGGCGGCGTGCGGTCGGGTCGCCAGCATGCCGTCGATCAACGCCAGCACTTCGGCCCGGCCGCAATTGGCGGCCGGCTCGAAGGGTGTCCAGGTCTGGGTGAAGTCGAGCTGGGCGAAGACGTCGCGGTAGTGCCGCAATTCGTTCGTGGTCAGCGGCACCCCGCGCACGAAGGCCTTGTGGGCCGAGATGTTCAGCGCCCGCCGGAAATCCTGCGGGTCGAGCTCGAACTTCAGGGCGTCGCCGCAAAACAGGATCTTCCGAGCCCGATCGAACAGCACCGCGTGACCGTCGAAATGGCCGGCGGTGCGATGGAGCTCCAGGCCGGGGAGGGGCTCGAGGAAATCGTCGTAGGGCCAGGACACCTGCAGCGCGGCACTCCAGGTGAAGTCGGCGGCCGGCAGGCAGAGTTCCGGGTCGAAGCGGTCCTGCAGCTGCACCAGGGCGCCGTAGGCATGGGGGTGCGAGGAGGACAGCACCTGCATGCCGCCGAGGCTCGCGATGTGCTGGAGCGCCGCCTCGCTGAAGACCGGGCAGGCCTCGAAGCCCATGTTCCCCGAAGGCGTCTGGACGAGGTAGGCGCTCGGGCCGATGCCCGAAACGGGATCGTTCCAGAACCGCCAGACACCGGGCTCCAGCTCCTCCCAGTGGCATGGGAAGCGGTCCTGCGCCTCGCGCTCGGTCCAGAACTGCCAGCCCTTCTGCGGTACCACATGGCGGGCATCGAGGCACATCGGGCAGGCCGGCGGCCGCTCGAAGTGGCGCTGCCAGAACCCGCAATTGTCACAGGTGTAGGCGGGCAGGTCGAGGGCGCCGGCGAAGGGCAGGTATCCGGGAGACACGACGCGTTGCTCTCGTTGGCGGCTGCGGCCGCGGGTAGCCTCGGGCTGAGGCGTGCGCATATAGGCGCGAGGCGGAGGCCGGCCATACGGCACCGCACCTGAACGCCACCGGAGGATCATGCCCGTCCCGAGCCTCGCCTTCGACCTGACCCGCCTGATCACCCGCCTGCGGCATCCGAGCCCGAGCGGTATCGACCGGGTCGACCTCGCCTATGCCCGGCACGTCCTGGCCCAGCCGGGCGACCGCTTCGGCCTAGTCTCGACGGCGTTCGGCCCCCGCGTGCTGGCCCGGGCGGAGGCGCTCGGCATCGTCGAGGCCGTGGCGGCCGGCTGGGTCGAGGACCGTGACGCGACGCAGGACCCGGTCTACCGCCGTCTGGTCTCGGCCCTCGGAGCGCCGGGCGACACTGGTCCGCTGCCGCCCGCCCCCGGGCGCGGCGGCACCGGGGACCGGCGGCGGATCCAGGCCCGGACGGCGGCCACCACCCTGCGCGCCCGCGGCCCGGAGGTCCTGCCGCCCGGGACCGTCTACCTGCACACCTCGCACCTGCGCCTCGACAAGCCCGGCCGCTTCGACTGGCTCTACGACCGACGCGACATCCAGCCCGTCTTCTTCGTCCACGACCTCATCCCGATCGACTATCCGGAATACGGGCGGCCGGGAGAGGCCGCGCGGCACCGCGTCCGGATGGAGAGCATCGCTCGCCACGCCGCGCACGTGCTGGTCAATTCCCGCGACGTCGGCGAGCGCTTCGCCCGCCACTGCGCGAGCCTGGGGCGGCCGACGCCGCCCGTGACGGTGGCGCTCCTGGGGGTCGAGCCGGTGTTCCGTCCGGCGGGGGAGGGGCCGTCCTTCACGCCCCAGCGGCCCACCTTCGTCGCCTGCGGCACCATCGAGCCGCGCAAGAATCACCTCGCCCTGCTGCATCTCTGGCGCGACCTCGCCGAGCGCCACGGGCCCGACACGCCCCGCCTCGTTCTGGTAGGCCGGCGCGGCTGGGAAGCGGAGAACATCATCGACCTGCTGGAGCGGTGCCCCGCCATCCGCACCCACGTAATCGAGGTCAGCGGCCTGTCGAGCCACGGACTCGCGGCCCTGCTGCGCTCGGCCACCGCCCTGCTGATGCCGTCCTTCGCCGAAGGATACGGCCTGCCGGTGGTCGAGGCTGCGGCCTCGGGCCTGCCGGTCGTCGCCTCGGACCTTGCGGTCCACAGGGAGATCGGAACCGCATTCGCCGCGTTCCTCGACCCCCTCGACGGCCCCGGCTGGCGTCGGGCGGTCGAGGATCTCTCGGCACCGGGCTCCGGTCTGCGCGCGGCGCTCGCGCGCCGGACGGCGGAGGCCGGTCTGCCGAGCTGGACCGGACACTTCGGGACCGTCGAGGACGCGCTGGGTCGCACCATTTGCCGTCCTGACGACTGACGCCTAAGAACATCCGTCATTGTCCGACCGTGCATGGGACGGTCCCAGAGAGGATAGACGGATGAAGGTTGTCGACCTGGACCGGGATGCGATCAAGGCCGGCCTCGCCGACCGGTCCATGCTGGTGATCGACGTGCGCGAGCCGCACGAATTCGAGCAAGGACACATCCCCGGCGCGGTCACCCATCCGCTCTCGACCTTCGACACCGCGGCCCTCGCGGCGCTGATCGCCGAGGACGGCCGGACACCGGTCTTCTCGTGCATGTCGGGCGTGCGTTCGGTCCACGCGCTGGCGGCCGCCCAGAACGCCGGCTTGCCGATCGAGGCGCATTACCGGGGCGGATTCAAGGACTGGGCCGGCTCAGGCGAGCCGGTCGAGGCTTGAGGGATGGGCAGAGTCTTCGGCAGGGTCTCGGACGCAGTCTTGGGCGGAGCATGTGTGGCAGCGCACGACATAGGTCGCGGCGGACCTCTAGCTGGCGCATCGTAGGGAACAACCATATGCGCATGCGCTCGATCTTCAGTCTTCTTCCGGTCGTCGGACTGGTCGCTTCGGCGCTCATCGCGCCGGTGCTCGTCGCCCCCGCCCAGGCCCAGGCCCCGGGCGGACCGCCGCCGAAGGTCACCACGGCGAAGCCGGTGGTCCGCGAGATCGTCGAGACCGACACCTATACGGGCCGCTTCGACCCGGTCGACATCGTCGACGTCCGGGCCCGGGTCACCGGCTACCTCGAGAAGGTGAACTTCACCGACGGTGCCACGGTGAAGAAGGGCGACCTGCTCTTCGTCATCGACCGCCGCCCCTACAAGGCGGCCCTCGACCAGGCCCAGGCGGCCCTGGTCTCGGCCAAGGCCCGGCTGAACTTCTCGCAGACCGACCTCGACCGTGCCCAGACGCTCAGCAAGTCCGGCAACATCTCCGAGCAGGTCACCGACCAGCGCCGGCAGGCCTCCCAGACCGCGCAGGCCGATGTCGACAGCGCCGACGCGCAGCTGCGCCAGGCTCAGTTGAACTACGACTTTACCGAGGTGAAAGCCCCGATCTCGGGCCGCATCAGCCGGCGCCTGGTGACCGAGGGCAACATCGTCATCACCGACCAGACCCTGCTCACCACCATCGTCTCCCTGGACCCGATCTATTTCGGCTTCACGGTCGATGAGCGTTCGTTCCTGAAGTACCAAGGCAGCCTCGGTATCGGCATGGGCGAGACCCAGAAGGGCAAGGGCGTCCCGATCCTGATCGCCCTCACCGGCGAGGCGAAGCCGACCCGCAAGGGTACCCTCGACTTCGTGGACAACCGCGTCGACAACGCCACCGGCACGGTGCTGCTGCGCGCCACCGTCGAGAACCCCGACGGGTTCATCAAGCCGGGCCTGTTCGGCGTCGTCTCGCTGCCCGCCACGAAGCCCTATCAGGGCATCCTGCTGCCCGACGAGGCGGTCTCGGCCAACCAGGACAAGCGCATCGTCTACATCGTCGCCGACGACGGCACGGTGTCCCTGCGCGAGGTCAAGCTCGGTCCGAAGGTCGACGGCTACCGGGTGATCCGCGAGGGCCTGAAGGGCGACGAGAACGTCGTGGTCAACGGCGTCACCCGCGTCCGTCCGGGTGCCAAGGTGGCGGCCGAATCCTCGACCCTGCCGCCCAGCAAGACCTGACGCCACACGCGACCTGACGGGCGAGCGCCGAGGCGGGCGCGGCTCCCGCGACGATCATCCCCGACCGGCCACGGCCGGGGAGCGGCCACCAGACCGCGGACGAAGAAACGGTGCCGCCTCGGACCCGCGCGTGCGGGCCGCATGCGGCGAGAGGTTCAAGCGATGCGTTTTGCCCACTTCTTCGTCGATCGGCCGATCTTCGCGTCGGTCACGTCGATCGTCTTCCTGATCCTCGGCTACGTCGCCTACCTGTCGCTGCCGGTGGCCCAGTACCCCGAGATCGTGCCGCCGACCGTGACCGTGCGCGCCAGCTTCCCCGGCGCCAACGCCGAGACGGTGGCGGCCACGATCGCGACCCCGATCGAGCAGGAGGTCAACGGCGTCGACAACATGCTCTACATGACGTCGCTGTCGACCAACGACGGCAACATGCTGCTGACGGTGACCTTCAAGGTCGGCACCAACCTCGATATCGCGAACGTCCTCGTCCAGAACCGCCTCTCGGTCGCGCAACCGCGCCTGCCGCCGGACGTGCGCAACCTCGGCGTCACCGTCCGCAAGGCCTCGCCGGACCTGATGCTGGTGGTGCACCTGCTGTCGCCGAAGAAGACCTACGACCAGAATTACCTCGCCAACTACATCTACCTGAACATTCGCGACGAGCTCCTGCGCCTCGACGGCGTCGGCGATATCACCATCTTCGGCGGCAACGAGTACGCCGAGCGCGTCTGGCTCGATCCGAACAAGCTCGCGGCCTACGGCCTGACCACCTCCGACGTCATCACGGCCCTGTCCGAGCAGAACGTGCAGGTGGCCGCCGGCGCCCTGAACTCGCCGCCCGCCGCCACGGGCCAGGCCTTCCAGCTCATCGTGCAGTCGCAGGGACGCTTCCAAAGCCCCGAGGAATTCGCCGACGTCATCGTCAAGGCCGCCGACGGCCGCCTCGTCCGGGTCAAGGACATCGCCCGCGTCGAGATGGGCCAGAAGGACTACACCACCAACTCGTTCCTCAACGACACGCCCGCCATCGGCATCGGCGCCTTCCAGCGCCCGGGCACCAACGCCCTCGACGCCGCGGCGTCGGTGCGCAAGGTGATGGACAACCTCAAGAAGAACTTCCCGCCGGACATCGAGTACCGCATCGCCTACAACCCGACGGAGTTCATCGAAGAGTCGATCCACGAGGTCTACAAGACGCTCTTCGAGGCCGTCGGCCTGGTCGTCATCGTGGTGCTGGTCTTCCTCCAGAGCTGGCGTACCGCGCTCATCCCGGTGATCGCGATCCCGGTCTCCCTGGTGGGCACCTTCGCGGCCATGTCGGCCTTCGGGTTCTCGCTGAACAACCTCACCCTGTTCGGGCTCGTGCTCGCCATCGGCATCGTGGTCGACGACGCCATCGTGGTGGTGGAGAACGTCGAGCGCAACATGGCCGAGGGCCTGTCGCCGGGCGACGCAGCGCACAAGACCATGGACGAGGTCGGCGGCGCCGTCATCGCCATCGCCCTGGTGCTCTCGGCGGTGTTCATCCCCACCGCCTTCATCCCGGGCATCACCGGCCAGTTCTACAAGCAGTTCGCGCTGACCATCGCGGCCTCGACCATCATCTCGATGTTCAACTCGCTGACGCTGTCGCCGGCGCTCTGCAAGCTGCTCCTGAGGCCCCACCACGAGCACGCCAAGCCGAAGTTCTTCCTCTTCCGCTTCGTCGCCTGGCTGGCGGACATGTTCAACAAGGGCTTCGACTGGCTCTCGAACACCTATGGGCGGATCATCTACGGTCTGACGAACTACGCGATCGGGCTGATCGCGATGATGCTCGTCTACGCGGCCGTCATCGCCGCCACCCTGCACCTGGTCCAGACGACGCCCACGGGCTTCATCCCCGACCAGGACCAGGGCTACCTCATCGGCGTGGTGCAGCTGCCCTCGGGCGCCTCCCTCGACCGCACCACCGAAGTGGTGAACCGGGCGGCCGCGGCGGCCCGCAAGATCGACGGCGTGACCAACACCGTCATCATCGCGGGCTTCGACGGCGCGACCTTCACCAACACCACCAACTCGGGCGTGATGTTCATCACCCTGGCGGGCGCCAAGGAACGGGCCACGCAGGGGCGGAGCGCGGCGGTGATCACCAACGACGTGATCAAGGCCACGTCCGACATCCAGGAGGCGCGCGTCATCGTCATCCCGCCGCCGCCGGTGCGCGGTCTCGGCCAGGGCGGCGGCTTCAAGATGCAGGTGGAGAGCCGGCAGAGCTCGGCCATCGGCCCGCTGCTCGGCGCCGTCGGCGAGGTCCTGGGCAAGGCCAACCAGAGCAACGACGTCCAGCGGGTGTTCACCACCTTCGGCAACGACACGCCGCAGCTCTACCTCGACATCGACCGCACGGTGGCGCGGATGCTCAATGTGCCGCTCTCCAACGTCTTCTCGACGGTACAGACGGCCCTGGGCGGTGCCTACGTCAACGACTTCAACACCCTGGGCCGCATCTATCAGGTCCGCGTGCAGGGCGACGCCCCGTTCCGCGTCTCGAAGCAGGACATCGAGCAGCTGAAGGTCCGCTCCTCCACCGGCGCCCTGGTGCCGATGGGGACGCTGGCCACGATCCGCGAGATCACCGGCCCGCAGATCGTCCAGCGCTTCAACCTCTACTACTCGGTGCCGGTCCAGGGCACGGCCAAGCCCGGCATCTCCACCGGCCAGGCCCTCGACGCCATGGAGGCCATCGCCAAGGAGAACCTGCCCGACGGCTACGCCTACGACTGGACCGAGATCGCCTACCAGCAGAAGGCGGCGGGCAACACCGCGATCTACGTCTTCGCGCTCGGTGTGCTCCTCGTCTTCCTCGTGCTCGCCGCGCAGTACGAATCCTGGGCGCTGCCCCTGGCGATCCTGCTCGTGGTGCCCACCGGCGTGCTCGCGGCCCTGTTCGGGGTGCAGCTGCGCGGCCAGGACAACAACATCCTGACCCAGATCGGCCTGATCGTGCTGATCGGCCTGGCGGCCAAGAACGCCATCCTGATCGTCGAGTTCGCGCACCAGCTGGAGGAGACCGAGCGGAAGGGCCCCGTGGCCGCCGCCGTCGAGGCCTGCCGCCTGCGCCTGCGCCCGATCCTGATGACGGCCTTCGCCTTCATCCTCGGCACGGTGCCGCTGGTGATCGCCACCGGCCCCGGCGCCGAGATGCGCCAGGCGCTCGGCACCGCCGTGTGCTTCGGCATGATCGGCGCGACGGTGTTCGGCCTCTTCCTGACCCCGGTCTTCTACGTGGTGATCCGGAACTTCCTGATCTGGCTCGCCAAGAAGCGCGGCAAGGATCCGCACAACACCACGCCGGACAAGCACGATCCGCACCCGGCGCCGTCCCACGCCTGACAGTGACCCGAGCCCGGATGCGGACCCCGCATCCGGGCTTCGTGTTTTGGGGTTGCGCCCCGCAGACCGGAAAGCTAAAGACCCCTCACCCCGCGAGGGGCGTCGGAGCGTAGCGCAGCCCGGTTAGCGCACTAGTCTGGGGGACTAGGGGTCGGAGGTTCGAATCCTCTCGCTCCGACCATTTGAACTCATTGCCCCCACAATGAGATCTTCCCGATCCTGACCATCGATGACGGGCTGCGAGAGCGCCCGCATGCCGGCATCGGCGCAGGGCCTGCACGGGGATCGCCGGCAGCGCCCCGTGCGCCCAGCCCCGGCCAACCATCCGAACACGAAATCGTCAGCCGGCCCGTCCCCCGCGAGGGACGGCCGCCGCGGTCCGCCCTGAGGCGTGACCGGCGGATTGACTCGCGCTCACGCTTGGCCCCTCTCACCCACGCCGACGCGACGCCCGCGGGCGGAACGACGGCGCGGTCGTCGATGCGGGCGCGGGACTCCAATCGGAAAATTGCCATGAATGGCGTCACACAAACACGATGCGACTTGGCTAAGACAGTCTTGGGCAAGACAGTCGCCGCCGGCGCCCTCAACCTGTCCGACCTTCGGACGGGGAAGCCTTTGACTGGGTGAGACACGTATTCCTGAATTTTTCCAACCCCAATCCTTGGCATTCGGATAGCCCCATCAGGTCGTCCGAGCCGCGCATGCGCCTCCGACCTGACCATCGGCGACCAACCTGAAAGCTCTTCTGCGGGACATGACCGGGACAAAGCGCACCATCGCGACCATTCTCGCGCCCCTCGGACTGCTAATCTGCCTAGTGGTGGCCGCTAGTCTCTGGCCCGCCCCGGTCCTGAGCGTCTTTACAGGGCTGAGCACGGCGATTCGCGAGCGTTTCGGGACGAGCGAGGCGGAGACCGCCGCGGGCGGCGATCCCCGCGAGGGCGGGCCGGCCCGGCTCTTCCGGCCGAGCCCGGCCCAGCGCGCGTCCCTGGACATCCTCCCGATCGCCGCGATCAGCTTCCGGCCGGAAGGGACGGCCGAGGGCCGCATCGCCCTCAACGAGGACGACAACGTGCCGGTGACCTCGCCCTATGCCGGCCGGGTGACCAAGGTGCTGGTCCGCGCCGGCGACGAGGTGAAGGCCGGCGACGTGCTCCTCACCCTCGAGGCCACGGACATGGTCCAGGCCCAGAACGACTACCAGACCGCCCTCAACACCCTGGCCAAGGCGACCGCGCTGCTGAAGCTCGACCAGACCATCGCGGCCCGCCAGCAGGAGCTGTTCCAGGCCAAGGCGGTGGCGCTGAAGGACTACCAGTCGGCCCAGAACGACGTCATCGGGGCGCAGAGCGACCTGAAGACCGCCGAGGCCGGGCTCGAAGCGGTGAAGAACCGCCTGCGCCTCCTCGGAAAGACCGATGCGGAGATCGCCGCCTTCGAGAAGAAGGGCACCCTGAGCCCCGAGACCCAGATCCGGGCGCCCATCGCGGGCACCATCGTCCAGCGCAAGGTCGGCCTCGGGCAGTACCTCTCCACCGCCAGCGACCCGGTCTTCGTCATCGGCGACCTCTCGACCGTCTGGCTGGTGGCCAACGTGCGCGAGAGCGAGATCCCGCGCATCCGGATCGGCCAGGAGGTCGAGGCCACGGTGGCGGGCTTCGGCGAACGGATCTTCAAGGCGCGGGTCAACTACATGTCCGCCAGCCTCGACCCGGCGACGCGGCGCTTGGCGGTGCGCAGCGAGGTGGAGAATCCGGACCAGGTCCTCAAGCCCGAGATGTTCGCCACCTTCACGATCTTCACCGGGCCGGGGCAGGTGGCGCCCGCCGTGCCCGCCGCCGCCATCGTGTACGAGGGCGCGAAGGCGCATGTCTGGATCGCGCGGCCCGACGGGGCCATCGAGGCCCGCGACGTCACCCTGGGCCTCTCCGCCCGCGGGATGGTGCAGGTCACCGCCGGCGTCGCGGCGGGGGAGGCGATCGTCACGCGCGGCGCCGTGTTCATGGATCGGGCGGCGAGCGGTGACAAGGCGTCCTGACCCGGCGGGCCTGGGCCCCCATCCTCGTCCTCGGGCCTCGGCCGGAAGAACTCTGCCATGAACAGCCTGATCGTCTTCGCCCTGCGCCAGCGTGTGCTGGTCTGCCTGCTATTCCTGGTGATGCTGGCACTCGGCTATGCCAGCTACACGCAGCTCAACATCGAGGCCTATCCCGATCCGGTGCCGCCGCTCGTCGACGTCATCACCCAGAATCCCGGGCAATCGGCCGACGAGATCGAGCGCTACATCACGATCCCCCTGGAGGTGCAGCTCGCCGGCATCCCCAACGCCACGGTGGTGCGCACGATCTCGCTGTTCGGCCTCTCCGACGTGAAGGTGCAGTTCAGCTACGCCTTCACCTACCAGGAGGCCCTGCAGAGGGTGCTCAACCGCCTGTCGCAGCTGCCGCCCCTGCCCAACGGCGCCCAGCCGCAGATCTCGCCGACCAGCCCCGTCGGCGAGATCATGCGCTACAAGGTGACAGGCCCCCCGGGCTACTCGTCCACCGACCTGAAGACCCTGCAGGACTGGGTGCTGCAGCGCCGCTTCAAGGCGATTCCCGGCGTGGTCGACGTCACCGCCTTCGGCGGCCGGACCAAGGAATACGAGATCGCCGTCGACCTGAACCGGCTCCAGGCCCAGGGCATGACCCTGGTCCAGCTCGTCACCGCGCTGAACAATTCGAGCATCAACGTCGGCGGCCAGACCCTGAACGTGGGCGAGCAGTCGGCCGTGGTCCGCGGCATCGGCCTGATCCGCGACATGGACGATATCCGCGACACGATGCTGACCCAGGTCAACGGCGTGCCGGTGCTGGTGCGCGACGTCGCCGAAGTGCAGGTCTCGCACGCGCCGCGCCTCGGCATCGTCGGCCATGACGGCGACGACGACATCGTCGAGGGCATCGTGCTGATGAGCCGGGATGGCGAGAGCCTGCCGACCCTGCGCCTCGTCAATGCCGAGATCGACAAGATCAACGCCAGCGGCATCCTGCCCCCGGATGTGCGGGTGGAGCGCATCTACGACCGCAGCGGGCTGATCCACACCACCACCCATACGGTGATGCACAACCTCGTCTTCGGCGTGACGCTGGTCTTCGTGGTGCAGTGGCTGTTCCTCGGGAGCCTGCGCAGCGCGATCATCGTGGCGGCGACGATCCCCTTCGCGCTGGGCTTCGCCATCCTGATCCTGGTCCTGCGCGGGGACTCGGCGAACCTCCTCTCCCTCGGCGCCATCGATTTCGGCCTGATCGTCGATGCCACCGTGATCATGGTCGAGAACGTGTTCCGGCACCTCGCCGAACCGGAGCACGGCGCGGGACAGGCGCCGCCGGGGGGCCTCACCGGCCGCCTCGGCACCATCGCCATCGCGGGCGCCGAGGTGAACCGGGCGATCTTCTTCTCGGCCACGATCATCATCGTGGGCTTCCTGCCGCTCTTCACCCTGTCGGGCGTCGAGGGCCACATCTTCGGACCGATGGCCAAGACCTACGCCTACGCGCTGCTCGGCGGCCTCATCGCCACCTTCACGGTCTCGCCCGCCCTCTCGGCCCTGATCCTGCCCAAGCACGTGGAGGAGCGGGACACACTCGTGGTCCGGCTCCTGCGCTTCGGCCACGTGCTGATCCTGCGCTTCGGTCTGCGCAACAAGGTGCTGTCGCTCCTCGTGGTGGCCGCGGTGCTCGGCATCTCGGGCATCGCCGCCCGCACCCTCGGCCTCGAATTCCTGCCCAAGCTCGAGGAGGGCAACCTCTACATCCGCGGCACCATGCCGGCCTCGATCTCGCTGGAGGCCGGCAACGCCTACGTGGAGCGCCTGCGCAAGATCATCGCGGAGGTGCCGGAGGTGGTCACCGTGCTCTCGCACCAGGGCCGCCCGGACGACGGGACCGATGCCACCGGCTTCTTCAACGTCGAGATCCTGGCGCCCCTGAAGCCCTTCGACACCTGGCGCAAGGGCGTCGACAAGGAGGGGCTCGTGCGCGACCTCTCGGCCAAGCTCGACGAGGCCTTCCCGGGCATCGAGTTCAACTTCTCCCAGTACATCGAGGACAACGTCCAGGAAGCCGCCTCCGGGGTGAAGGGCGAGAACTCGGTCAAGATCTACGGCAACGACCTCAACGACCTGACCAAGACCGCGGAGGCGATCAAGGCCACCCTGGCGAAGGTGCCGGGCATCGCCGACCTCGCGGTGTTCGCCTCCCTCGGTCAGCCCACGGTGCGGATCGACATCGACCGGCGCAAGGCGGCCCGCTACGGCCTGTCGCCGGGCGACGTGAACACCACCGTCCAGGCGGCGATCGGCGGCCAGACCGCGGGCGACCTCTACGAGTATGGCTCGGACCGGCACTTCCCCATGCGGGTGCGCCTCGCGCCGCAGTACCGCCGCAGCCTGGAGACTATCCGCAACATTACCGTCGGGGCGGCCAACCCCGCCGGCGGCGTGGTCCAGGTCCCGCTCTCCGAGATCGCCACCGTCGAGCTCGTCTCCGGTGCGGCCTTCATCTACCGCGAGAACCAGGAGCGCTACATTCCGGTGAAATTCTCGGTCCGCGGCCGCGACCTCGGCGGCGCGGTGCTGGAGGCGCAGGGCCGCATCGCCGAGGAGGTGACCCTGCCCCCCGGATTCCACCTCGAATGGGTCGGCCAGTTCACCAACCTGCAGGATGCCGTGCAGCGCCTGACCATCGTGGTCCCGGTGACGATCGCGCTGATCGCCCTGCTGCTCTACGTCAACTTCAGCTCCGTCACCGACATGGTGCTGACGCTGAGCGTGATCCCGATGGCGATGATCGGCGGGATCTTCGCGCTGTTCCTGACCATGACGCCGTTCTCGATCTCGGCGGCGATCGGGTTCATCGCCCTGTTCGGCATCTCGACCATGGAGGGCGTGATCCTGCTCTCCTACTACAACCAGCTCGTCGACGAGGGCTGGGCCCGGACCGAGGCGGTGTGGCACGCCGCCAACGTGCGCATGCGCCCGGTGATGATGACCTGCGTCGCCGCCTGCGTCGGCCTGCTGCCGGCGGCGATCTCCACCGGCATCGGCTCGCAGGTCCAGAAGCCGCTCGCCCTGGTAGTGGTCGGCGGCATCCTGCTCGCGCCGAACCTCATCCTCGTGGTGGTCCCGATCCTGATCGCCCTGTTCTCCCGGCGCGTGCCGGCCGCGATCCCGTCGGAAGCCGCCGCCCGGGCGGCGGCGCAGGCGGAGCACGCGTGATGGGCCGGTCACAGCCCCGCGCGTGCGCCGCCGGACGCGTTGACTTCGGTCCCGGCCCGGCGCCTCTACGGCCCAGGACGGCGACAGGATTTCTCGGCACCATGGTGGCATCCCCCCAGAACGCGGCACCCGCCGGGCGGGGCCGGAGGCGCCGCCTCCGCGAGGGTCTGCTCGTCCTCGCGGTCACGGGCCTCGGCGGCTGCGTCGTCGGCCCGGATTACGTGCCGCCGGCCGACCCGCCGGTCACCCGCTACACCCGCGAGCCCCTGCGCAACCCCACCGCCACCGACAACATCCGCACCGCCCATGGCGGCTCCGCCGACCAGAACTTCGTCTCCGGCGCCGACGTGCCGGGCCAGTGGTGGACCTTGTTCCGCTCGCCCGCCCTCGACCGCCTGGTGGCGGAGGCGCTGGCCAACAACCCGAACCTGGACGCGGCGCAGGCCTCCCTGCGGATCGCGCAGGAGAACGTCGAGGCGCAGCGCGGCACGCTGTTCCCGGTGGTCAGCGGGAACGGCCTCGGCTCGCGCCAGAAAGCCCCCGGCGGCGCCCTGCAGGGGCCGCTCAACGACACCCGGCAGCTGTTCTACAGCCTCTACACGCCGCAGGTGACGGTCTCGTTCACGCCCGACGTGTTCGGCGGAAACCGGCGCCAGATCGAATCCCTGGAGGCCCAGGCCGAGAACCAGCGCTTCCAGCTCGAGGCGACCTACCTGACGCTGACCACGAACGTGGTCCTGGCGGCGATCCAGGAGGCGTCGCTGCGCGCCCAGATCGACGCCACCCGCAAGGTGATCCAGGCCCAGACCGAGGTCCTGAACCTCTACAACAAGCAGCTTTCCCTCGGGCAGATCGCCGGGGCCGACGTGGTGGTGCAGCAGGCCGCCCTCTCGGTCTCGATGCAGCTGTTGCCGCCGCTGGAGAAGCAGCTCGCGCAGCAGCGCAACCTCCTGACCGCCCTGGTCGGGCGCCTGCCGAGCGAGGAGATCGCGCCGACCTTCACCCTGGCCTCTCTGCGCCTGCCCACCAACCTTCCCGTGAGCCTGCCCTCGCGCCTCGTGCAGCAGCGCCCGGACGTGAAGGCGGCGGAGGCCAACGTCCAGCAGGCCAGCGCGGCGGTGGGGGTGGCGGTGGCGAACCGCCTGCCGCAGTTCAACATCACCGCCAATGGCGGCGCCAGCGCGGTGCGGATCGCGCAGCTCGCGACCTCGGCCGCCTCGTTCTACGGCATCGTCGGCACCGTGGCACAGCCGATCTTCGATGCCGGGACCCTGTTCCGGCGCCAGCGCGCCGCGGAGGAGACGCTGACCGAGGCCCAGGCCCAGTACCGGGCCGTGGTGATCGGCGCCTTCCAGAACGTCGCCGACACCCTGCGGGCGCTCCAGTCCGACGCCCGGGCGGTGGCGGCGGCCTCGGCCGCCGAGCGGGCCACCAACGAGAGCCTCGGCCTGATCCGCAAGCAATACGCGGCGGGCGCCCTCAACAGCACGCAGGTGCTGATCGCGCAGCAATCCTACCTCTCGGCCCTGGTGACGTCGGCGGGTGCGCGCGCCAACCAGTACGCCGACACCGCCGCCCTGTTCCAGGCGCTGGGCGGCGGCTGGTGGAACCGCGCCGACGTGAAGCCGGCGCCACCCAGCACCGACCCGGCGAAGTTCCTCTAGGAACCGAGGCCTGCGCGAGCGTCCGGCCGCACGGGGCAAACCGTTCGTTACCAGGGGGTTAAGGCGCGATTTGTTGGCCTGGGCCGACGAGATGCGCTATAGGTTTGGGCAGGACACCGCACGGTCCGGCCGAACCGCCGGAGACGCGCGCGACAACGCCGTGAGCGGGCGGACGCCATCCTTGCCGCCGACGCTCCGGCCCCCGGACAGGTAGAGACCGAAGACCTTGGCAGAGAACGACATTCCGGGCGCCGGCACGCCGCCGCCCGCCTCCGACATCAAGCCCGTGTCGATCACCGACGAGATGAAGCGTTCCTACCTCGATTACGCCATGAGCGTGATCGTGAGCCGGGCGCTGCCGGATGCGCGCGACGGCCTCAAGCCCGTGCACCGGCGCATCCTCTACTCGGCCTACGAGAGCGGGCACCTGCCCGAGCGGAAATACGTCAAGTCGGCCCGCATCGTCGGCGACGTGATCGGTCTCTACCACCCGCACGGCGACCAATCGATCTACGACGCCTTGGTCCGCATGGCGCAGGACTTCTCCATGCGCCTGATGCTCATCGATGGGCAGGGCAATTTCGGCTCCGTGGACGGCGATCCGCCGGCGGCCATGCGCTACACCGAATCGCGCCTCGCCAAGCCGGCCAACGCGCTGCTCGCCGACATCGACAAGAACACCGTCGACTTCCAGCCGAACTACGACGAGTCGCGCGAGGAGCCGACCGTCCTGCCGGCGCGCTTCCCCAACCTCCTCGTCAACGGCGCCGGCGGCATCGCGGTCGGCATGGCCACCAACATCCCGCCGCACAATCTCGGCGAGCTGATCGATGCCTGCGTCGCGCTCATCGACGATCCCGGACTGTCGATCGAGCAGCTCACCGAGTACCTGCCCGGTCCCGACTTCCCCACCGGCGGCTCGATCCTCGGCCGCGCCGGCACCCGCCAGGCCTACGCCACGGGCCGCGGCTCGATCATCATGCGGGCGAAGTCCCATGTCGAGGAGCTGCGCAAGGAGCGCGAGGCGCTGATCTTCACCGAGATCCCGTATCAGGTGAACAAGGCGACCCTCATGGAGAAGATCGCCGAGCTGGTGAAGGAGAAGCGCGTCGAGGGCATCTCGGATCTGCGCGACGAATCCGACCGCGACGGCATGCGCATCGTCGTCGAGATCAAGCGCGACGCCATGGCGGAGGTGGTGCTGAACCAGCTCTACCGCTTCACGCCCCTGCAATCGTCCTTCGGCTGCAACATGGTGGCGCTGAACGGCGGCCGCCCCGAGCTGATGAACCTCAAGGACCTGCTCCAGGCCTTCGTGGATTTCCGCGAAGAGGTGGTGTCCCGGCGGACCAAGTTCCTGCTCAACAAGGCCCGCGAGCGCGCCCACGTCCTGTGCGGCCTCGCCATTGCGGTGGCCAACATCGACGAGGTCATCCGCCTGATCCGGACCTCGCCCGATCCCAACACCGCCCGTGAGGCGCTGATGGACCGCGACTGGCCGGCCCACGACATCGCGCCCCTCATCGCCCTGGTGGACGATCCGCGCCACCGGGTCGCCGAGGACGGCACCTACCGCCTCTCCGAGGTGCAGGCCCGCGCCATCCTGGACCTGCGCCTGCAGCGCCTCACCGCCCTGGGCCGCGACGAGATCGGCGACGAGCTGAAGAAGCTCGCCGACGAGATCGCCGACTACCTCGACATCCTGCGCTCGCGCCTGCGCATCATGGGCATCGTCAAGGACGAGTTCGCGGAGGTCCGCGAGGCCTACGCCACCCCGCGCCGCACCGTGATCCTCGACTGGGATTCGAACGTCGAGGACGAGGACCTGATCCAGCGCGAGGACATGGTCGTCACCGTGTCCCATGCCGGCTACGTCAAGCGCGTGCCGCTCTCGACCTACCGGGCCCAGCGCCGCGGCGGCAAGGGCCGCTCCGGCATGGCGACCCGCGACGAGGATTTCGTCACCCGCCTGTTCGTGGCCAACACCCACACGCCGGTGCTGTTCTTCTCGAACCAGGGCCAGGTCTACAAGGAGAAGGTCTGGCGCCTGCCGATGGCGGCGCCGAACGCCCGCGGCAAGGCGCTGGTCAACATCCTGTCGATGGATGCCGGCACCGAGCGCATCACCACCATCATGCCGCTGCCCGAGGACGAGGCCTCCTGGGAGACCCTCGACGTCATGTTCGCCACGGCGAGCGGCGGGGTCCGGCGCAACAAGCTCTCGGACTTCGTGCAGGTGAACCGGGCCGGCAAGATCGCCATGAAGCTCGACGCGGGCGACCACATCGTCCACGTGGAGATCTGCCGCGCCGACCAGAACGTGCTGCTCACCACGCAGGCCGGCCAGTGCATCCGCTTCCCCGTCGAGGACGTGCGCGTCTTCAAGGGCCGCGATTCCACCGGCGTACGCGGCATCAACCTCGCCAAGGACGACCGAGTCATCTCGATGACGATCCTCAACAGCTTCGATGCCTCGCCCGAGGAGCGGGCGGGCTACCTCAAGATGCGTCGCGCCGTGATCGGCGACGGCGTGGAGGGTGAGGAGACGGCGAGCCCCGAGGCGGAGGAGGGGGTGGCCGAGGCCAGCGCCATCTCCCTGGACCGCTACAACGAGATGGGCGCGAACGAGCAGTTCGTCCTCACTCTTTCCGAGCGCGGCTTCGGCAAGCGGACCTCGTCCTACGAGTACCGGACCTCGGGCCGCGGCGGCAAAGGCATCACGGCGATGCGGGTCAATGCCCGCAACGGCAACCTCGTGGCCTCCTTCCCGGTCCAGCCCTCCGACCAGATCATGCTGGTCACCGATGGCGGCCAGCTCATCCGCGTGCCGGTGGACGACATCCGCATCGTCGGTCGCGCCTCGCAAGGCGTGACCGTGTTCAACACGGAGAAGACCGAGAAGGTCGTGTCCGTCGAGCACATCGAGGGCGAGGACGAGACCGACGGCGGCGAGGAGGCCGTGCAGGCCTGATCGCACGCGCCGGCGCGGGCGGCCTCACGGCCGTCCGCGCCGCGTCGGGAGGCTTACGCCGTTTTCGTGTCCGGGCCGGAGGTTCCGTTTCGGGACGAAATGCTCTACCCCGGGCCGCGATGATCCGCACCGCCCTCTACGCCGGCTCGTTCGACCCGGTCACGAACGGACACCTCGACGTCATCCGTCAGGCCTGTCGACTCGTGCAGACCCTCGTCATCGCCATCGGCGTGCATCCCGGCAAGGCGCCGATGTTCTCGCCCGAGGAGCGGGCGGAGCTGCTCCGCGCCACCTGCGAGCCCCTGGCCGAGGCCGAGGGCACGGCGCTGACGATCGTGACCTTCGACGACCTCGCGGTCACGGCGGCCCGGCGGGTCGGCGCCAGCGTCTTCATCCGCGGCCTGCGCGACGGCACCGACCTCGATTACGAGATGCAGCTCGCCGGCATGAACGGCGCCATGGCGCCGGAGGTGCAGACCGTGTTCCTGCCGGCCTCCACCGGCGTCCGGCCGATCACCGCCACCCTCGTCCGCCAGATCGCCGCCATGGGCGGCGACGTCTCGCCCTTCGTGCCGCCGCTGGTTGCGACGCGCCTCGCGCAGCGCTTCCGGGCGGCCTGAGCCCTCCTTCGCCACGACCAACGAAAGCATGCTGACACCATGGCCTTTGGACTGAATCGCCGCATCGCCTTCCTCAGCCTCGCCGGCCTCCTCGCGACGGCGCCCGCAGCCTGGGCGGTGGACGAGAACACGGTGTACCTCGACACCAAGGATGGCCGCGTCACCATCGAGCTGCGCCCGGAGATCGCGCCGAAGCACGTCGCCCAGCTCAAGACCCTGATCAAGCAGGGCTTCTACAACGGCCTCAAGTTCCACCGGGTGATGGACGGCTTCATGGCCCAGACCGGCGACCCGAAGGGCAACGGCACCGGCGGCTCGAGCCTGCCGAACATTCCGGCCGAGTTCTCGCAGGCGCCGTTCCGCCGCGGCACGGTCGGCATGGCCCGCTCGTCCGACCCGAACTCCGCCAACTCGCAGTTCTTCATCTGCCTCGGCGACGCCCCCTTCCTCAACGGGCAGTACACCGTGGTCGGCCTCGTCTCCTCGGGCATGGAGGCCGTGGACGCGATCAAGAAGGCGGCCCCCGGCGCGCCCGGCGGGGCAGTGCAGAACCCCGACAAGATCGTGAAGATGCAGATGGCGCAGGGAGCCAAGTAGTTTGCGGGGCGGCGCCCACCTCGGGGCTCTCGCGGCGCTCGTCGCCGTGGGGCTCCCCGCGCGGGCGGCGCCCTCCACGGGCCCGCTGACCCTCCCGGAAACCCTGCGCGGCACGGTACGGGTTCCGCTGAGCGGCCCGGCCGAGAGCGCGAAACCGGCCGACACCCTGCGGGACCTCTATCCCATCCTCGCGGCGTGCTGGGAGGTCCCCCGGGGGTTGTCCCGCACCGGCGAAGCCGAGATCACCACCCGCTTCGCGCTCCGGCGGGACGGCAGCGTCATCGGGACGCCGCGCGTCACCTTCTCGACGCCGAATTCCAACACCCGCGCCCAACGCATCCTCGCGGATGCGACCCTGGCGGCGATCCGGCGCTGCACGCCGGCCCGGATCACCCCCGCCCTCGGCGCGGCCATCGCGGGGCGCCCCATCGCGCTCCGCTTCATCTACCAAGAGCCCAAGGGAAAAGGAGTCTAGACCCATGGCAGAGACCGACACCATCATCCTGGAGACCACCAAGGGACGCGTCGTGATCGGGCTTCGTCCCGACCTCGCCCCCAACCACGTCGAGCGCCTGAAGACGCTCGCCGCCCAGGGCTTCTACGACGGCGTGCCGTTCCACCGCGTGATCGACGGCTTCATGGCCCAGACCGGCGACCCGACCGGCACCGGCTCGGGCGGCTCCGACCTGCCCGACCTCAATGCCGAGTTCAACGCCGAGCCGCACGTGCGCGGCACCTGCTCGATGGCGCGGACCAACTTCCCGCACTCGGCCAACTCGCAGTTCTTCATCTGCTTCGGCGATGCCCGCTTCCTCGACAAGCAGTACACCGTCTGGGGCAAGGTCGTGGAAGGCATGGACGTGGTCGACACCCTGAACAAGGGCGAGCCGCCGCGCTCCCCCGACAAGATCGTCAAGGCCACCGTCGGCGCCGCCTGATCCGGCCCGCCACTATCGACGTTCGAGGGAAGTGTCCGCGCGAAGGTGCGGACACTTCTTTCGTTTCGGGGCCCGCCACGACTTGGCAGGGCGCCCGCCACCTGGGACATGGCGGCCCATGACCGGCACCCTCCCGCTTCGCGACAGCCTCCTCGCCCTCGCGGTGGTGGCGGTCTGGGGCACGAACTTCGTGGTGATCCGGATCGGGCTCGACCACCTGCCGCCGCTGCTGTTCGCCGCCCTGCGCTTCGTCCTCGCGGCCGTGCCCGGCGTGTTCCTGCTGCCCCGCCCAGCGGTCCCCTGGCGCAACCTCGCCGCCTACGGCCTGCTGATCGGGGCCGGACAGTTCGGACTGCTCTTCATCGCCCTGCGGGGACACATCGCCCCCGGCCTCGCCTCCCTGGTGATCCAGGTCCAGGTCTTCTTCACCATCGGCCTGTCGATGCGGCTGACCGGGGAGCGGGTGCCCGGTCATCAATGGGCGGCCCTCGCTCTCGCCGCCGCCGGTCTCGCCGTCATCGCCGCCCATACCGATGCCACGACGACGCCCTTCGGCCTCGGACTCGTGGTCTGCGCCGCCGCGAGCTGGGCCGGCGGGAACATGGCGGCCAAACGCAGCGGGGCGCGGGCGATGCTGCCCTACGTCGTCTGGGCGAGCCTGTTCTCGGCACCGCCGCTGCTGGCCGCCTCGTTCCTGCTGGAGGGCTGGGAGGCCATCCGGGACGGTCTCCTGCGGGCCGACCTGACGACCTGGGCCGCGGTGGTCTGGCAGTCGGTGGGCAACACGATGTTCGGCTACGCCATCTGGGGCTGGCTGCTCGCGCGCCATCCCGCCGCCCAGATCACCCCGATGGCCCTGCTGGTGCCGGTCTTCGGCATGGGGGCCTCGGCGGTCTGGCTCGGCGAGCCCCTGCCGGCCTGGAAGCTCGGGGCCGCCGGCCTCGTCCTCGGCGGCCTCGCCCTCGGGCTGCTCTATCCGCGCTGGCGCGCCCGCGCCGCGGCCAGGAGCGCCCCGACCTGAGGCGTCAGGCGTCGTCGCGCCCGGCGAGGCGGGCCTCGGCCGCCGCCAGATCCTCCGGCGCGTTGATGTTGGCGAAGGGGTCGTCGGGCTCCGCCGGCCAGGACACCGCCACCGCGCCGTGGCGCCTCAGGAAGGCGCCGACCCGGCGCTCGCCGCGCGTGACCAGGGCCTCGCGCAGGTCCGCCCGCAGGGCCACCGGCCAGAGCGCCACCGTGAAGTGCTCGCGTTCGCCCGACGCCGCCATGGCGATGGTGTCGGCCCGCCCGCCCGCTTCGGCGAGGCGGGCGACGAGGTCGCGGGGCAGGAACGGCGCGTCGCCGGAGACGCTGGCGACGTGGCACGCGGCCGGATGATGGGCGGCCGCGTGGTCCAGCCCGGCGAGGATGCCGGCGAGCGGCCCCGGATTGTCCGGCACGCCGTCGGGCACGACCGCGCCCGGAAAATCCGGGAAGCGGCCGGGATCGCCGTTGGCGTTGAGGATCACCCCGGCGGCGCATTGGGGTGCGAAGCGCGCGAGCACCCGGTCGAGCAGGGTGCGCCCGCCGAGGAGCCGCAGGGGCTTGTCGCCCCCGCCCATGCGGCGCGCCAGCCCGCCGGCGAGGATCACGCCCAGCACCGGCGCCATCGCGGCTACTCGATGACGATGCGGGGTGCCGCCCGCGGCGCGGGGCCGCCGGTCAGGTTGCCCCAGAGCTTGGCGGCGATGCCGCGATAGACCTGCGCGTGCGGCCCGTCCGGGTCCACCGCCACCACCGGGCGGCCCGCGTCGGAGGTCTCGCGGATCGTCATGTTCAGCGGCACCTCGCCGAGGAACGGCACCTCCAGCCGCTCGGCCTCGGCCCGCGCGCCGCCATGCCCGAAGATGTGCGAGGCCGTGCCGCAATGGGGGCAGATGAAGGTCGCCATGTTCTCGATGACGCCGAGGATCGGCACCGCGACCTTGCGGAACATCGTCACGCCGCGGCGCGCGTCGATGAGGGCCAGATCCTGCGGCGTCGAGACGATGACCGCCCCGGAGAGCGGGGTCGCCTGCGCCATGGTGAGCTGCGCGTCGCCGGTGCCGGGGGGCATGTCGACCACCAGCACGTCGAGCTCGCCCCAGGCGACCTCGCGCAGCATCTGGGTGATGGCCGACTGCACCATGGGCCCGCGCCAGATCATCGCCGTCTCGGGCTCGATCAGGAAGCCGATCGACATGACCTTGATGCCGAAGCCCTCCATCGGGGCCAGCAGACGCTCCTCGATGACGCGGGGCTTGCCCGACAGGCCGAACAGCTTGGGCACCGAGGGCCCGTAGATGTCGGCATCGAGCAGGCCGACCTTCAGGCCCTGGGCCGATAGCGCGAGCGCGAGGTTGCAGGCCGTGGTCGACTTGCCGACGCCGCCCTTGCCGGAGGCGACGGCCACGATGTGGCGCACGCCCGGCAGGGCTGGGCCGGTCCGCGGCGGCGGCGGCGCGGCGGGTCGCCCGGGGGAGGGCGGCTGCGGCGCGGCGGATTGCGGGGCGTTCTGGGCCGGCTGGTTCGGGCCGCGCTCGGAGGTCAGGCTGGCGAACACGCCCGAGACGCCCGGGGTCGCCAGGATCGCGCCCTCGGCCCGGCGCCGGATCGGCTCGAAGCGCTCGGCCTCGCTGGGGTCGATCAGGATGGAGAACATCACCCGGTTGGTCGGGTCCACCACCACCTGGGACAGGCGCCCCGAGGCGGGCAGGGTGGTGCCCGCGGCATCGACGGTCACGCTCGAGAGCACCTTCAGCACGTCGTCACGGGTGATCGCCAAGGTTCGGGCTCCTTGCCGGGACCGGCCGGAGGGCCGAGACGCGGCGACACAGAGGGGATCGCGGACGCTGCGGCCTCGACCGGCCCACGCGCGACGAACCCATGCGACAGCACAGGCGGTGCCCGAGTGCAAGCGCTTCCCGGGCCTGTCGGGGGCGAGACCCCTGGTCGCGGCAGCATCTCGGACGCTCCGGGGCGGGGCGCCGTGCCGCGAACGGGCGGGGAGGCTTTCCGCGACGGCGTTCAGGTTTCGCTAGGCATGAGTCGACGGGAGGGCCGTCGATATGGGTCCGCGCGGCCCGTCGCAACGTTCGATGCAGCACAAAGAGACCGCCCGTCGGCGGCCTCGACCGTTGCAGGATCGCTCATCCGTGTACGCCTGGATCCGACAGAGGTTTTCCGCCCCCGCGCGGCCGTCGCGGCTGCGCCCGCGCGGCGACGTCGCCCAGGGCGACCTGACCATGAGCCCGTACCTGCTGCGGTTCTCCCGGCCCGTCTCGGCGCGCTACGAGATCGATACCGGCCGGGAGCGGGCGCTCCACCTGCGGCGCACGATCCTCATCGGCCTGATCTTCCACAACGCCTACAACCTGACCACCGCCCTGCTGATGCCGGGCATGCTGCCCCTGGCGATCGCCCTGCGGCTGCTCCTGGTCACGCCCCTCGGCCTGCTGCTCGCCTGGTCCGTCACCCGGATGCCGGGGCCGCGGCGCGAGCGCATGGTCACCGCCACGATGCTGCTGGTGACGGCGGTGCCGATCCTGCTGTTCAGCCTGGAGCGGGAGGCGGTGAGCGCCATCTGCTACATCGAGTACCCGCTCATGATGGTGTTCGCCACCATGATGCTTGTGCTGCGCTTCCCCCACGCGCTCCTCCTCACCGGCCTCAGCGCGGCGGCCTCGTTCGCCAGCATCGCCCTGCGGACGGACCTCGCCCCGGAGCTCGCCCTCTGCCTCGCCTTCCAGACCGTGGCGGGCGCCTTCTTCGTCCTCTACGGAAATCACCAGATCGAGGGCGTGCGCCGCCGGGCCTACCTCGTCTCCCTGCGCGAGATCCTGCGCTCGGCCGGCCTCGAGCAGGATCGCCGGGTCCTGACCGTTCTGTCGGAGACGGATGCCCTGACGGGCCTCGCCAACCGCCGCGCCCTCGATGCCGCCCTGGCCCGGACCGCCCGCGAGGCGCGCGGCACCGCCCTGCTGATGATCGACGTCGACCACTTCAAGCGCTTCAACGACGCCTACGGGCACCCGGCCGGGGATGCCTGCCTGCGCCGGATCGCCGAGGCGCTGGCGCGGGAGACGCGGGGCGGGCGCGACTGCGTCGCCCGCTACGGCGGCGAGGAATTCTCCGTGCTGATGCGCGGCTGCGACGCCCGCGCCGTCGCCCGCGTGGTCCGCCGCCTGCGGGCGGGCATCGCCGGGCTGGAGATCCCGCATGCGGCCCGGGGCGACGGCCATCCCTGCGTCACGGTCAGCATCGGCGTCGCGATGGCGCCCGCCGGCCGGACGACCTCGCCGGCCGAGCTCCTGGCCGAGGCGGACGCAGCCCTCTACGCGGCCAAGGGCCTGGGCCGGAACTGCCACGTGGTCCGGGCCATCGGCGAGCCGGCGGTCGGCCTCGACGACCGTCGCCTCGGCCGGTTCGGCGCGATGCGCCGGAAGTCCGCCCGGCAAGCGCCGATACATAACCTTGCGCCGCCGGCGCCGGCGCGCCACGCCGAAACCAATGCGGTCCTGGCTCGTTGAGCACACGGTCCGGCTGCCGATCAGCGCGCCGGAAAGCCTTTCGACGAGTTGGAGACTGCGATCCCATGCACCAGGGCAACCACCGCGACCACGAGGGCGCCAAGAAGCTGTTCGCCCTCATCAAGGACGTCAAGGTCGCGATGATGACCACCGCCGACCAGGACGGGAAGCTCTACAGCCGCCCGATGTGGTGCCAGGAGGCGGACGAGAACGGCGACCTGTGGTTCTTCACCAAGCTGCACTCGCCCAAGACCGCCGAGATCAGCAAGGACAACCAGATCAACCTCGCCTACTCGGATCCGTCGAGCCAGACCTACGTCTCGATCGCCGGCAAGGCCGAGATCGTCACCGACCAGGCGATCATCAACGACAAGTGGAGCGAGAGCCTGAAGACCTGGTTCCCCAACGGCAAGGAGGATCCCGAGGTCGCCCTCCTGCGCGTGCACCCGGAGAAGGGCGAGTACTGGGACAGCCCCAACGCCACGATGCTGCACATCTACGGCTACGTGAAGGCCGCCCTGACCGGCGAGTCGCCCAAGACCGAGACCAAGAAGGTCGACCTCGCCTGAGCCTCGGGCTTTCGGTGACCCGGAGGGCGGCGTGCCGAGAGGCGCGCCGCCCTCCGTCGTTCGTGACGCCCCGTCGGCATGCAGGCATCGCGCCGGAACCGCGGGCGCCCGGCCGGACGCGCAAGCGCCCCGTGGGACCCCCGCGCGTTCCCGCCGTCGGCCTCAGTTCGCCCGGGCGACCTCGACGAGGTTGTCCGAGAAGGACGGCGCGTGGCCCATGTCGGTGAACGCGTGCGACGAGATGCTGTTGACCGTGCCCTCGTTGAGCTGGCGCCAGTAGCCGAGCGTGGCCACCACGATGCCGGCCTTCACGTCGTCGGTGATGCGCGCCACGCCCTTGAACGCGCCGCGATCGTTGGCGACCTGGACCCGGTCGCCGTCCCGGATGCCGCGGGCATCGGCGTCGACCTGGTTGATCATCACGAACTGCTCGCCCTGGCCCTTCTGCTTGTCCTCCATGTTCGCGTAGCAGGAGTTCAGGAAGTAGTGGCTCTTGGGCGAGACGATGTTGAGCGGGAAGCGCTTGGCGAGTTCCGGATCGTTGGTGTGGGATTCCCGCGGGCCCAGGTAGTCGGGCAGCGGATCGAGCGCCTCGCCGGGCTGGAAGCCCTCGTACATCTGCCGGAACGGCGGAGCGACGAAGTTCGTGGCCCCCTCGACCATGAACATGCACTTGCCGGTCGGCGTCGGGAAGTTGCCCTCCCTATGCGGCGCCCGGTCGTCCGGCGTGCCGACCTTGAGCCGGGCGAAGCCGTGCTCGCGCATGTACTGCAGGTCGATGCCCTCGCAGGCCGGGGCGTTCCAGTCGACGTAGTGCTCCAGGCACTCCGTGTCGGTCCACTTGAAGTTCTCTTCCTCGAAGCCGAGCCGGGCGGCGAGCTGGCGGAAGATCTCGTTGTTCGGGATCGCCTCGCCGGGCGCGTCCGCGCACTTGGTGTTGTAGGTCAGGTAGAGGTGGCCCCAGGACAGGATCATGTCCTCCATCTCCGCGCCCATCGTCGCCGGCAGAACGATGTCGGCGTAGGAGGCGGTGTCCGAGATGAAATGCTCGGCGGAGACCATGAACAGGTCCTCGCGCATCAGGCCCTCGACGATCTTGTCGGTTTCGGGGGCCTGCGTGACCGGGTTCGAGTTCCAGCACATCATCGACATGATCGGCGGATCGAGCTTCATCTCGCCGGTGAGGGCGCGACCGATCTGCAGGTTCGAGACGACGCGGGTGCCCTCGGGGATCAGGTCGGGCCGGCACATCACGTCGAACTTGTAGGGATGCTCCCACACGCCGAACTGGGTGACGCCGCCGCCGACATGGCGCCAGGCGCCCGTCAGCGCCGGAATGGACGAGACCGCCCGGATGGTCTGGCCGCCGCCGTAGTGGCGCTCCAGCGCCACGCCCATGCGGATGCCCACCGGCTGCTCGGTCGCCATCTCGCGGGCGAGCTTGCGGATGTCCTCGGCCGGGATGCCGGTGATCTCGGCGGCCCACTCCGGCGTGCGGGTGCTGGCCCGCTCCTTCAGCTCCTCGAAGCCGACGGTGTAGTTGTCGACGTAGTCCTGGTCGACGAGGCCCTGTTCGATGATGGAGTTGATCAGCGCCATGGCCAGCGCGCCGTCCGTGCCGGGCTTCGGCGCGATGTGCCAGTCGGCCGCCTTGGCGGTGCGCGAGGCGTAGGTGTCGATAACGACGACCTTGGCGCCTTGTCTCTGGGCATCCTTCACGATGGCCCAGTGGTGCAGGTTGGTGCTGACCGAGTTGCAGGCCCAGATGACGATGTACTTGGAGTGGATGTAGCTGTCCGGGTCGAGGCCGGCGGTCGGGCCGACCGTCAGCAGCCACGCCGTGCAGGAGCCCTCGCCGCAGAAGGTGCGCTCCATGACCGTGGCGCCCATGCGGTTGAAGAAGGCGTCGCCGCCGTTCAGCCCGTGCACGAGGCCCTGGTTGCCGAGATAGCTGTAGGGCGCGATGGCCTGCGGCCCGTACTGGTCGATGATCGCCTTCCAGCGCGTCACGATGGTGTCCAGCGCCTCGTCCCAGCTGATGCGCTCGAACTGCTTGGAGCCCTTCGGCCCGACCCGCTTCATCGGGTAGAGCAGCCGGTCCGGGTGGTAGTGGCGCTTCTCGTAGTCCTTCAGCTTCACGCAGAGGCCGCCCCGGGTCATCGGGTGGTCCGGGTTGCCGCGCACCCCGAGCAGCTCCCCGTCCTTGACCTCGAACAGCATCGAGCAGGTGTCGGGGCAATCGTGCGGGCAGCCGCCGAAGAAGGTCTCGGTCAGGCTCTCGGCCTGGGCGACCAGCAGGGAGTCGGGCTTGACGATCTCGTTCATGTTTCCTCCACGGCCGAGCGTCCCGCCTTATTGTTCCTGGCGGGCCGGCTCGGTGCGCCGACACAATGCACTGAAGTGCTAACAATTCCAAATTTTGGACTGGCGGAAGGGCCAAATGCATGGCCAGCCATGGTACCAACCGTTTTGTCGCGGAGGCGGACCGGGCGTCCGGGATCGCGGGCGTGAGGGCGCGGACCGGAGTTTGTGCCGGACTGCGCGAAGCCGGACGGGATGGACCCTGTGGAACTGACACTGACGCTGGACGCCAAGTCCGAGAAGCCTCTCCAGGCCCAGGTCTTCGATCAAGTTCGCGAGATCATCCTGGGTGGCCAGCTCAAGGCCGGGATGGCGCTGCCGCCCAGCCGCCTGCTGGCGGAGCGCCTTCGCGTGTCACGCAACACGGTGATGCTGGCCTATGAACGCCTGACGGCGGAGGGCTACGTCAAGGCGCGCGGGACGGCGGGCCTGTTCGTGGAGCCGATCCCGCCGGACAGCCTCCTGCTGATCCAGCAGGGCAGCCGGTCGCTCACGAACGGACCGGTACCGGACGCGTCGAGCGAGCCCCTGCTGTGCTTCGCGGGCTCGCCCGGCGGCGGCGGGGACCGGCCCGAGCTCGACTTCTGGGTCGGGCGGTCCGACCCGGCCGGCTTCCCGCTGGCGATCTGGCGACGGATCGTGACGCGGCTCCTCGGCCGGGAGACGGCCTATCTCACCGACTACTGCGATCCGGCCGGTCTCCCGGACCTGCGCACGGCCATCAGCACGCATCTCCGGCGGGCGCGGGCGGTGGCGGTCACCGAGGATCAGGTCATCGTGACCACCGGGGGTCAGGACGCCCTCAACCTCGTGTTCCACCTGCTGAAGGGACATACCAGGCAGCTCTGCATCGAGAACCCCTGCTACCTCGGCGCCTCGCTGATCTTCCGGAACGCCGGCCTGGAGATCCATCCGGTCCCGGTCGACGGCGAGGGTCTGCGGACGGACCTCCTGCCCGCCGCCAGGGGCAGCCTGCTCTACGTCACGCCCTCGCACCAGTTCCCCACCGGGTCCACCCTGCCGTTGACGCGGCGCCTGGCCCTGCTGCGTTGGGCGGAGGAGACCGACAGCTACATCGTCGAGGACGACTACGACAGCGACTTCCGGTACGACGGGCCGCCGCTGACCGCCCTGGCCGGACTCGATGGGGGACGGCGGGTCTTCTACGTCGGGACCTTCTCCAAGTCCGTCGGGGCGGGCCTGCGCATCGGCTACGCCACCGTCCCGCGGATGTTCTGGGACGAGGCCCGGATGCTGAAGGCCCGGATGAGCAACGGCCAGGCCTGGCTGGAGCAGGCCGCGCTGGCCGCCTTCATCGACGAGGGGCACTTCGACCGGCACCTGCGCCGGCTGAGGCAGGTCTACAAGGCGCGACGGGACTGCCTCGTCGCGGCGCTGCGGACGACGTTCGACGGGGCCGTCGTCCTGGGCAGCGAGAGCGGCCTCCACCTGGTCTGGCGCCTGCCGGCGGGCTTTCCGCCCGCCCGGCAGATCCAGCTCAGGGCCCGCGCCCAGGGCATCGGCGTCTACGCCCTCTCGAGCGGCGCGGCTTACGACTTCGACCCCGAAGCCCGGGACGACATGCTGGTCTTCGGGTACTCGTCGCTCACCGAGCTGCAGATCGAGGCGGCGGTCGGCCAGCTGCACCGGATGCTTCGGGCCCCGGACTGACGCGACGGATCCGAGGCCGCCCCCTGCCGTCGCCCCCGCACCCCCACCCTGCGCGGCGACCGATTGACTCG
Source organism: Methylobacterium sp. BI1 (assembly GCF_056680125.1). Classification (NCBI taxonomy): domain Bacteria; kingdom Pseudomonadati; phylum Pseudomonadota; class Alphaproteobacteria; order Hyphomicrobiales; family Methylobacteriaceae; genus Methylobacterium; species Methylobacterium sp. BI1. The sequence continues at coordinate 2,107,191 of NZ_CM155267.1, forward strand.
ACCCGCGAAGCCGTGCGCCTCTGCGGCCGCGCGGGCGCCGGGAGCGCCCTCAGAGGGGCCGTGATCCGAACCATGCTCGATCTTGCCACGCGGGTGTACAACCACAGCTTCAAGATCGACCCGATCGTCCGGTCGCTGCTCGATACGGACTTCTACAAGCTCCTGATGGCGCAGACGATCTTCCGCCGCCATCGCGATGCCCGCGTCACCTTCGGCATCCAGAACCGCTCGCGGCAGGTGCGGCTGGCCGAGTTCGTCGATGCCGGCGAATTGCGCGAGCAGCTCGACCATGCCCGTTCGGTGCGCCTGAGCCGGGGCGAATCCACCTGGCTGCGCGGCAACACCTTCTACGGCCAGCGCCAGATGTTCTCGGCCGACTTCATGGACTGGCTCGAGGGGTTCCGCCTGCCGGACTACGAGCTGGAGGCCCGGGACGGGCAGTACGTCCTCACCTTCCACGGCCCCTGGATCGAGACCACCATGTGGGAGGTGCCGGCCCTTGCCATCCTCAACGAGCTGCGCACGCGGGGCGTGGTGCGCCACCTCGGCAAGCTCGCCCTGCAGGTGCTCTATGCCCGGGCGATGACCCGGGTCTGGGAGAAGATCGAGCAGCTGCAGCGCCTGCCCGGCCTCTCCATCGCGGATTTCGGCACCCGGCGCCGCCACGGCTTCCTCTGGCAGGACTGGTGCGTGGAGGCGATGCACGAGGCCCTGGGCGACCGCTTTCTCGGCACCTCGAACTGCCTCATCGCCCTGCGCCGCGAGGTCGAGGCGGTGGGCACCAACGCCCACGAGCTGCCGATGGTCTACGCCGCGCTGGCCGACGACGATGCGGGCCTCGCCCGCGCGCCCTACGAGGTGCTGGCCGACTGGCAGCAGGACTATGCCGGCAACCTCCTGGTGATGCTGCCCGACACCTACGGCACCACGGGCTTCCTGGCGAACGCCCCCGACTGGATGAACGCCTGGACCGGCATCCGGATCGACTCGAAGGAGCCGATCGCCGGCGGCGAGGAGGCCATCGCCTGGTGGCGGTCCCGGGGCTCCGACCCGCGCGAAAAGCTCGCCATCTTCTCCGACGGGCTCGACATCGACACCATCGAGGCGATCCACGCCCATTTTCACGGCCGGATGCGGATCGGCTACGGCTGGGGCACGCTGCTCACCAACGATTTCCGCGGCCTGGTACCGGACGGCCGCCTCGACCCGATCTCCATCGTCTGCAAGGTGATCGCCGCCAACGGCCGGCCCACCGTGAAGATCTCCGACAATCCGTCGAAGGCGATCGGCCCGGCCGAGGAGATCACGCGCTACACCCGCGTGTTCGGCGATGCGGGGCAGGCCGCGATGCCGGTCCTGGTCTGAGAGCGCTCACTCCGGCGCCTGGACTCGCTCCGGTGACTGGACTCGCTCCGGTGACTCGACTCATTCCGGCGACTGGACGATGACGCCGTACCAGCCGAGGCCCGCATAGGTCTCGTAGCCAGGGGTGCGGTGGAAGGCGACGATCCGGCCGGTGCGGGGATCCTGGTCGGCGCCGCTCATCCGGCCGCCGGCGGCCAGCGGCAGGGTCTCCTCCAGCACGCCGCACCCGTCCGAGGCCGCGATGACCCGGTGGCGCGCATCGACGAGGAGCACGCGGGTGCGGGCCCGGTCCTCCGGCGCCACCCGCACGCCGTCGACGATGGCCCGGGCCTGGGCCTGCCAGTCGAAGTGAATCGCCAGGACGCCGATCGGCCGGGCCCGGCTGTCGCCGTCGGCCCGGACGCTGGCGCAGTAGGTCGCCACCTGCGCCCCGCCGAGGCCGGACTGCCCCATCACGTCGGCGGCGACGTAGGCGTCCCCGTCGGGGAGGGCGGCCGCCTTCCGGAACCAGTCCTGGTCGGCAACATTGCGCCCGACGAGGCCGGGGTAGCGGTCCGGGCGTCCGTGGGCGATGACGTTGCCCTGCAGGTCGCAGAGCCAGAGGTCGAGATAGACCGTGTAGGCATCGAGGATGATGCCCAGGCGCCGGGTGGCATAGGCCACCGCCTCCGGCGACGGCGCCGCCGCACAGGCGACCAGGGCCGCATCGGTGGCCCACCAGCGCACGTCGCAGGTGCGCTCGTAGAGGTTGCGGTCGATGAGCTCGACCGCGTTGAGGGCGAGGTCGATCAGGCGTTCGCTCTGCGACTCCTCGGCGAAGCTGCGGACCCGGACCTGAAGGCCGGCGATGCGGTTCGACAGCTCGACCTCGAGGGCCCTGGAGACGTTCTCGACCTCGGCACCGATCGCCCGCACCTCCTGCGCCACCACCGAGAAGCCGCGGCCCATCTCGCCGGCACGGGAGGCCTCGATCAGGGCGTTGAGGGCGAGCATCTTCACCTGCCCGGTGATCGACTGGATGCGCCGGCTCTTGTCGGAGGCGATGCGCTGGAGTTCCGCGATCTCGGTGGCGATGCCCCGCAGGTTGGTGGCCTCGGCCGCGGCGGGGCCGGTGCCCGCCTCACTCGCCCTGTCGTGCACAACCGCCTCCCGCCATCGCCGGACGGCCTCCGTCCTCTCAACAGCAACCAAGCTACGCAACTCAGCTTAGTTTTCCATTAAATCCAATCGTTGCGCGTGCACGTTCAAACGGCACCACCGCTATTATCTTATGTTTATTCGCGGAGATACAAGTACAGATACAGCTTTCGCGCGCACCGAAGGCGTCTGAGATTCGTGCAGAACCCGACCCGACCGTTCTCGCCGGGCGCGATCCGATCGAACCCGAATCGGCGCAAGACATACTCGCGGATCGATCTGGCATTCGTCCTCCGGCGCGCCGCCAAACACCCAGGATGACGTTGCCGAGGCGGCCGGAGACGCGAAAAACGCCCCCGGACCACGCGACGACCTGGGCGACGCTACCGCTCAGCTATGCAGCCGATGCAGGCCGGACCCGCCTCGATCACGGTTTCGCGACGGGACGGCCCCGGCGGAGGGATCGTTTCGCGCGAGCCCGTCGTTTCCAACGCGGCGGTGCTGCCGAGGCGGCGGCCCGCGCGTCGCGTCTCGAACACGGAATCGGAATGGCCCTGCGATCTCCCCCGAAGCCGTCCCTCGTCCCGCCGCGACCCACGCGCATCGCGGCCGCCGGCACCCCGAACCAGGCTCTGACCTCGCCGATCATCGTCGCCGCCCTGATCATGGTGGGCCTGTATGTCGGCCGCGACGTCCTGATCCCGATCGCCATCGCGATCCTGCTGTCCTTCGTCCTCGGCCCCCTGGTGAACCTGCTGCGGCGCTGGCATTTCGGCCGCTTCCTCTCGGTGGCGGCCTCGGTCCTCCTGGCGCTCGGCACCGCCGCCGCCCTGGCGACCCTGATCGGCGTGCAGCTCGCCGACATCGCCAAGGACGTACCGCGCTACCGCACGACCATCGAGCGCAAGATCGAGGGGCTCAACGACACTCCCGCCGGGCGCCTCGCCGGCTACGTCGCCAGCATCGGCCGGACGATGCACGAGAGCCACGAGGAGCCGAAACCCGAAGCGAAGCCCGAGTCCGAAGCGAAGCCCGAGTCCAAGGCCAATCCGGCCCCGCCCGAGAAGGCGGTCCTGGTCGAGGTCAAGGAGCGCGTACCGGGACCCGTGACCATGGCGGGCACGCTGATCTCGCCGATCCTGCACCCGCTGGCCACCATCGGCATCGTGTTCGTGGTGCTGCTCTTCCTGCTGATGCAGCGGGAGGACCTGCGCGACCGGATGATCCGGCTCGCCGGCTCCAGCGACCTCCACCGCACCACCGTGGCCATGGACGACGCCGCCAAGCGCCTCAGCCGCTACTTCCTGGTCCAGCTCGGCCTCAACGCCGCCTTCGGGCTCGTGGTCGGCATCGGCCTGTATGTCCTCGGCGTGCCGAACCCGGTCCTGTGGGGCATCTTCTCGGCGCTGATGCGCTTCGTGCCCTATGTCGGCGCCTTCGTGTCGGCCCTGTTCCCCCTGGCCCTGGCCGCCGCGATCGATCCGGGCTGGTCGATGGTGATCGGGACGCTGATCCTGTTCCTCATCCTCGAACCCCTGGTCGGCCACTTCATCGAGCCGATGCTCTACGGCCAGTCCACCGGCATGTCGCCCTTCGCGGTGCTGGTCTCGGCCCTGTTCTGGACCTGGCTCTGGGGACCCGTCGGCCTGCTCCTGTCGACGCCGCTGACGGTCTGCCTCGTGGTGCTCGGCCGCCACGTGGACAAGCTCGAATTCCTCGACGTGCTGTTCGGCGACCGGCCGGCCCTGACCCCGGTGGAGAACTTCTACCAGCGCATCCTGGCCGACGACCCGGAGGAGGCGCAGGAGCATGCCGACCTCATCCTGAAGACCTGCTCGCTCACCGCCTATTACGACGAGGTGGTGGTGAAGGGCCTCGAGCTCGCCGCCCGGGACGCCGCCCGCGGCGTGCTCACCAGCGAGCAGAAGAACGACATCCGGGCCAGTGTCGGCGGCCTGATCGAGGAGTTGGCCGACCGCGACGACCTGCGCGGCGACACCGAGGCGAAGGCCGAGCCCGACGCGCCGCGCCCGGACCCGGTGCCGGAGGCGTGGCGGCCCGCCGGGACGGTGCTGTGCGTCGCCGGGCGCAGCTTCGTCGACGAAGCCGCCTGCGCCATCCTGGCCCAGCTCCTCGCCAAGCGCGGGATCGGCACCCGGGTGGTGCCGTTCGCCGACGTGGCGCGGGCGCGGATCGACGCCTTCGATCCCGGACCGGCGAAGCTCGTCTGCATCGTGTCGATGGCGATCAGCGGCGAGCCCACGCACCTGCGCCGGCTGGCGGACCGCCTGCATCGCAAGATTCCGGGTGCCTGCTTCGTCCTCGGCCTGTGGCAGGCGGACGATGCCAGCCTCGACGAGGCGACCCGGCGCCGGGCGGTGGAGGCCGACATCCACGTGTCGTCCCTCAAGGCCGCCGTGGAGGCCGTCGTCGCCGCCGCGCACGGGGCTTCGACCCCGGCCGTCGCGGCGCCGGAGCCGGAGCCCGCGTTCGCCCCGGTCCAGCCGATGCCGGTCTGACAACGACGACGCGCGCGGTTTTGGACTTGACCGCCGGCCCCTCCGTCCGCTTCGCTCGACGGGCTTCCGGAGGAGGACAAGCCGATGAGCGTCGTCGATCTCGCGCGGTTCATGGACGATCTCGCCGCCGCCTCGGGGCAGGCGATCCTGCCCTTCTTCCGCGCCGCCTTCGGCATGGACGACAAGGCCCGCGGCGGGGCCGCCTTCGACCCGGTGACGGAGGCCGACCGGGCCGCCGAGGTGGCGATGCGCGGCATGATCCGGCGCGACCTGCCGACCCACGGCATCCTCGGGGAGGAGTTCGGGTCCGAGAACCTCGATGCCGAGTGCGTCTGGGTCCTCGATCCGATCGACGGCACCCGCGCCTTCGTCGCCGGCCTGCCGACCTGGGGCACCCTGATCGGCCTGACCCATCACGGGGCGGCGGTGCGCGGCCTGATGCACCAGCCCTATCTCGGCGAGCTGTTCTCCGGCGACGGGGCCCAGGCCCGCCTGCGCTCGCCCCGCGGCGCGCGCACGCTGCTGAGCCGCCGCGGCACCGCCCTCGACCAAGCGGTCCTCGCCACCACCGACCCGCGCCTGTTCGCCGAGGGGCAAGAGCGGGAGCGCTTCCTCGCCCTGGAGGGCAGGGTGCGCCTCTCCCGCTACGGCACCGACTGCTACGCCTATTGCATGCTGGCGGCCGGCCAGATCGATCTGGTGGTCGAGGCCGGGCTCAAGGCCTATGACATCGTCGCGCTGATCCCGATCATCGAGGGAGCCGGCGGTGTGGTGACGACCTGGGATGGCGGCCCGGCCACCGGGGGCGGGCGCATCGTCGCCGCCGGCGACCCCCGCCTGCACGAGGCGGCGCTTCGCCACCTCAATCCCTGAAGCGCCCCCCCGCATGAGGTTCGGGAGGGCGATGGGCGGGTTTTGGCGGCATGCCAAAGCGCAGCCGGTCCGGCATCTTCGGCGCATGAGGCTCGCCGCGGACGCCCACCGATGGGCTCAGAGTGAGGGTCTGGTCGCCGCCTCGCGAGCCCGATCCACGTCGGGCATGCGGTAGCTCGTCTCCTCGATCTCCGCGAGGCGGGACGGGACGATTTCGGTGCTGGACACCCCGTAGAGCTTCTGGAAGTTCATGATCAACGGCTGCCATTTGGCGGGGTCGATGCGGTTCTCGTGCCCGTCCATGAGCAAGCTCGGATGGACGTGGACGCGGGTGATGCGCACTTCGAAGGCTGAGATCAGCCCCGCGACCTGGGGATCGTCGTCCATGATCCCGTGTCGGGCCGCGACGACGGCCTCCAACTGGATGGGGCACTCCAACGCGCGCGGCGCGGCCACGGTCTGCGATGCGATGGGCGTCAGCCCAGCCACTTCGAACTTGGAGGGCTCATAAGTGTAGCCCAGACGCTGCTTCAGCGCGGGGATCGCCGCGGTGCCCGTCAGGCGCGCCAGCCTGTTCACCGCGTCCGCCTGCTTCGGCGACGCCAGATTGAGGACGCACTGCCCCGTGCGGATCATGTTCTGTGGGGTCTGCGACGCGGTCTGGAGACCGAGCATGCACCGCCAGCCGAGCCACCACGCGGATGACATCGGGGCGAGATTTGCGGTGCCGTCCTCGTTCTGCGTGCTGATGAGAACGATCGGGGTTCCGAGGTAGAGAATCGACGGCTCGATGGTCACGTGGGGATCGATCACGACAGGCTCCGAAGGTTGGCGACGAACCCCGTATGTGACCGTCCAGGCTGCGAAGCATCCCGCTTCTTGCGCTCGAATCCGACGTTCCGGGACCGCTTCCCAGGATCTCCGCCCCTGGCGCAGAGGGACAGCCATCGCGTTCGCCGGAGGGTCGAAGGCGACCCCGCTACGCGAGGCGCAAGGGTCGGATTCGGACTGTCGGCGCCCGTCGCTTCCGGCCCCCTGACGTCACGCCTCCTGCCGCACGCGCTCCCCGGCCGGCTCCGCCGCATCCGAGCCCGGCATGAAGGCGTCGAAGGCCGCCCAGAAATCCTGACGGATGCTGTCGCGCTCCGACAGGATCTCGTGCCGGGCATCGGGCAGCACCAGGATGTGCCCGGCGCGCAGGCCGCGGGCGAAGCGCTCGGTGGTGCGGGTGCCGCAGACGGGGTCGGCGCCCGCCGCGACGATGAGGATCGGCACCGAGATCCGGCCCGGCACGCGCGGATCGGCGAGGCGCTTCATCGCCCGGAAGGCGCTCGCCAGCCAGGCGATGCTCGGATCGCCCACGGCGCCCGCCCCGACATCCCGGGCGGCCGCCGCGTTGCGGGCGTAGCGCTTCGGATCGCGGCACAGGCGATTGTTCGGATAGGGCTTCGTCGCGATCGAGACCGCCGAGCCGAACGGAATGTAGCGCCGACCCCAGCCGATCGCGTGCAGGGCACCGGCGAGGAGGGCCGCCCCGGCCGGCCATCGCACCATGCGGATCGACAGCATCGGCGCCACCATGACGACGCGCCGGAACGGCAGCCAGCCGTCATGGGCGCCGGTCAGGGCGACGGCCCCGCCCATCGAGTGCGCGAGGCAGAGATGCGGATGCGGCATCAGGGGGTTCAGGATCGCATCCCCGATCGCCTTCAGGTCTAGGCGGTAATCGTCGAAATGCGCGACGTGGCCCCGGTGCGGGTCGTCGACCTGCCGCTGCGACTCGCCCTGGCCGCGCCAGTCGAAGGCGACGACGGCGAAGCCCCGCCCGCGCAGGTCGGCGATGGTCTCGTAGTACTTCTCGATGAACTCGGCCCGGCCCTGGAGGAGGCAGACCGTCCCCTTCACCAGGCGGGTGGTCGGCCGCCAATGGGCGGCCCGCAGCTCCAGTCCGTCGTCGGTGCGCACCGCCTTGAGGGCACCGCCCGGTGGAACGGGATTGTCTGGGGTGGAGCGCAGTGTCAGCATCGACGAAGTCTCACGCAAGGACAGGAACCGAATTTTTTGGCCGCGGCGCCGGTTCAGGCTCTTGCGAGGCTGAAACCCGGCTCCGATATCATGGGAGCACCGGCCAATACGGCGGTGCGACTGGTCCGGCCCTCGGGCGGACCTGAAACCAGCATGTTGCTTCTTACGGAGAATATGTGATGCGTCAGTTCGATCTTGCTCCCCTCTACCGCTCCACCGTCGGTTTCGACCGCCTCTTCTCGGCCCTCGACCAGTTCGTGAGCGCCGATGCGGCCCCGACCTATCCGCCCTACAACATCGAGCGCACCGGCGAGAATGCCTACCGGATCACGGTGGCTGTGGCCGGCTTCACCGACTCCGATCTGTCGATCGAGGTTAAGGAGAACGCACTCACGCTGAAGGGCGAGCGGAAGTCCGATCCCGCCAAGCCGGCGGAATTCCTGCACCAGGGCATCGCGGCCCGCGCCTTCGAGCGTCGCTTCCAGCTGGCCGACTACGTCCAGGTGACGGGCGCCGCCCTCGAGAACGGCCTCCTCCACATCGATCTTGTCCGCGAGATTCCGGAGGCGAAGAAGCCGCGTCAGATCCAGATCGCCACCGGCCGCACCGCGCAGGCCCCGGTGATCGAGGGCTCGGTGCAGCAGGCCGCCTGATCGGCGCCACGGATCGTTCGGAGCGCCCCGGCCGACTGGCCGGGGCGTTTTTGCGTCCGGAGAAGCGCGCCTGTCAGAAATCGCCGTCGAACCAATCGTCGCGGCTCGGTTCCTTGCAGCGATAGCCGACGAAGCAGCGCGGCGTATCCTGCGCGGGAACGAAGGCCGGGACTGTGATCTCGGTGACCTCGCAGAAGCTGCGGTCGCGCACGAAGCGGTCATAGGTCTGGCCGCCGGTTCCGAGCACGAGGCCGCCCCGCCGGTCCACCATCGCCTTGGCCTGACCGCAGGACATGGCGACCGTCGAGGCCCGCTGCGCGAGCGCCGGCGCGGTGCACAGGGCGAGGACGAGGGCGACGCGGGCAGGGAGACTCGGCATGACGGGGCAACGCGCTGCCCGTCCGGTCGATCCCCGGCGCGGCACGCGGCGACCCCCATCCCTAGGCGTCCCGGACGCGGTGTCGGATCACAGGTCGCCGAAGATCAGCTGTCCCTGCGGGCTCGGACGCCGCGCGGGCGGATTGCCCTTCGCCCGCTTCGCCGCGGGCTTGCCCACCGGCCGGCGTGCGGCCGGCCGCTCCGCCGGCGGATCGGCGCGCAGGCGGGCCTTCGCCTTGTCGCGGGCGATCGCCTCCGGGGCGTTGGGGTCGTCGTCGAGCCACTTGCCGCGCTTGATCACCTCGTTGACCCGGCCCTGATTCACGCCGACCTTGAAGGCGATCTCCTGCTGGGTCATGCCGGTGGAGGCGTGCAGGTCGAGGATCGCACGGGCGAGCTCCGGGGTCATCTTCTGGCCGGTCAGGCGGCGGGCCGGCTTGATCGTCCGCGTCGCCCGGTCCCGTTCGCGCAGGCGCTCCAGCAGGGCGAGGGCCATGTGCATGCCGTGCTCGCGCAGGGACTCCTCGAATTCCTTCAACGTCGCCATGGTCGGCATCCTCATCGCCGCAGGGTTCCGTGAGGTCGGAACCGCGACTGTTCCATCAACGCGACCGAAACGCCAGAGTTGCTCCGGACAGGCCGTCAGGGTTGGGCCGGTTCGGGCATCCTGACAACAGGCAAGCGTCGTCATCCACCGCTATCCGCCGGGACCGGTCCAGGCCGGGCCGGGCAGGGGGGTCGGCCACGGAACGCCGTGCCCGTGGCCAGCAGCCCGCGCTTCGGCTAAACCGCCGGTCCCGCCGCGGTTTTCGAGGATCCCCGCCCGATGATCAGCCCGATCGTGTCCGTCTCACGCGCGGGGCCGCCCCCCGGCACGCCGTCCCTGGTGGATGCCCTCGAGGGCGGCGCGGTCCTGATGTTCCCCGACCTCGACTTTCCCTTGAGCGCCTTCGAGGAGCGCTTCGTCGAGCGCCCCTTCGCCGACGGCAAGGCCAAGAACGTCAACATCCGCGGGCCCGAGGCCACCCTCCGGGGCGCGGCCGGAACGCCCGAGGAGCAGGAGGCCCTGCGGCAGGTCCTCATCCGCTACCGCCGCTTCGCCGAGGCCCTGGTCGCCGAACACCTGCCGGCCTATGCCGGCAAGGTCGCCTTCGCGGGCACCTCCTATCGTCCCTTCGAGGTCGACCAGCGCAAGCTGAGCTGGCGGCGCGACGACACCCGCCTGCACGTCGACGCCTTCCCGTCCAACCCGATCGGCGAGAAGCGCATCCTGCGCATCTTCCGCAACATCAATCCCAACGGGCAGCCGCGCCACTGGCGGATCGGCGAGGACTTCCCGTCGATGGCGCAGAAGTTCCTGCCGCGGCTGCCGGGCTACTCGCCGCTCTCGGCCCGCCTGCTGGCGCTCCTCAAGATCACCAAGGCGCGGCGCAGCGAGTACGACCACCTCATGCTGCACCTGCACGACGCCCTGAAGCAGGACATGACCTACCAGGAGACCGCGCCCCAGGCGGACGTGCACTTCTCCCCCGGCCAGACCTGGGTGACCTTCTCGGACCTCGTGATGCACGGCGCCATGGGCGGCCAGTACATGCTGGAGCAGACGGCCTACCTCGCGGTCGCGGACCAGGCCCGCCCCGAGCGCAGTCCGCAGCGCCTGCTCGCCCAGGCCCTCGGCCGCCCCCTTCGCTGATTCCTCTTCGCGGATCCGCTTTCTTTGATCCCCCGCGAACCCCACGGCCGGAGACCCTCATGATCCTCGAAATCGCGCAGATCGACGTCAAGCCCGGGATGGAGGCCGAGTTCGAGGCCGGCATCGCCAGGGCCGCGTCGATCTTCAAGGCCGCCCAGGGCTGCCGCAGCTTCGCGGTGCGCCGCTCCATCGAGAAGCCGCAGCGCTATCGCCTGCTCATCGAGTGGGAGACCCTGGAGAACCACACCGTGGACTTCACCGGCTCCCAGGCCTGGAAGGATTACCGGGCCATGGTCTCGCCCTGCTTCGAGGGGCCGCCCAGCGTCGAACACACCGAACTGGCGCTCCAGGCCTTCTGAGGCCGGCTCACCCGCCGGAGCCGCGCACCAGCATCTTGATGCGGTCGTCGAGCCGGCCGATCCGCGCGTGGACCCCGCGCGCGGCACAGCCCGTCAGGGTCTCGCCGGCGAAGAAGCCGAACTGCGCGGCCCGCTCGCGACACGCCAGGACCGGCGGCAGCCCGATCACCAGGGCGAAGGGCGCGGTGAGCAGGACGAGGTTGAGGAGGAGGGACGGCGCCCAGCCGAGGCTGAAGGTCGGAGCCTCCCCCTGCACCTCGTCCTCCGGGTCCCGGAAGCGGCGCACCGTCCGGGGCGTGCGCAGGCCGTCGCGGATGACCGCCTCCCGGAGCCGGGCCTGAGCGCGCGTCGCCGCCTCGGACTCGGGGTCGTCCCGCACCGGCGCGGCGAGAGTCTCCGGGGGCATGATCCGCGCTCCGAGCTTCACCGCGGCCTCCCGCCACGATCGCGATGATCCGTCCCGAACACGCCGGCCTACCGCAGGCCGTTGGCGACGGTGCGAAGGTCGCCGTCGAGATGGAGAACCCGGCCGGCCAGCTCGCGGCGGGCGCAGGCGGTGCTGCGCAGGAGGTCGGGGACCCAGGTCCCGCGGGCACTCCCCTGGCAATCCATCAGCAGGCTCGCGGCCAGCAGGATCGTCATCGGTCCGAGCATCAGCGTGATTTTAAATAAACGGACGACGCCGAACCCGCCGCGCCGCCGGGACCGGGCCGGCGCAGGGTCCCGACCGAGGGGACGCCGAAGCGGGCCGTCGTCCGGCTCCTCGTCGCGCGGACCGAACTCCTGCTCGTAATAGGCTTCGAGCTTGCTGCGCTTCATCGGTGAGCGTCCGCCGACCTGACCCGTGGAATCCTCGTCGCACGAGACACACGCCGAGAGCGATAAGCTTCGCCTAAGATCGCCGGCCGCGGGAGGCGCGACCTCGACGCGTGGTTTCGGAATACTTAGCGTCCGGGGAACGATCGAACGCGGTCCCGGTGACATCCGCGCACGGACTGCGTACCTAGGTTCAGCAGGCCGGACCGGCCCGGTCCCCCGGGTTCCGGCCGCCCCTTACCACCGAGCGATCCTCGCCCATGATCCAACGCCCCCTCCGCATCGGAACCCGCGGAAGTCCGATGGCCCTGGCCCAGACCGGAATGGTCCGGGACAAGATCGTCGCGGCCAATCCGGGCCTCGAGACCGAGATCGTGGTGGTCAACACCGTGGCGGATCGGATCCTCGACCGCCCGCTCTCGGAGATCGGCGGCAAGGGGCTCTTCACCAAGGAACTCGAGCAGGCGCTCTACGCCGACGTGGTCGACGTCGCCGTCCACTCGATGAAGGACGTGGAGACCTGGCTGCCCGACGGGCTCGTGATCGCCTGCATCCTGGAGCGCGACGACCCCCGCGACGCCTTCCTGTCGCCGCGCGCGTCCGGTTTCGCCGAGCTCCCGTCCGGGGCCCGCGTCGGCACCTCGTCCCTGCGCCGGGCCGCACAGGTCTTGATGCGCCGGCCGGACCTGCGGATCGTGCCCCTGCGCGGGAACGCCAACACGCGCATGCGCAAGCTGGAGGAGGGGACCTGCGATGCCACCCTCCTGGCGCTCTGCGGCCTGGAGCGCCTCGGCATGGCCGATATGGCCCGGAGCGTGCTCGACGTCGGCGAGATGCTCCCGGCCGTGGCGCAGGGCGCCCTCGGGATCGAATGTCGCGAGGCGGATGCCGCCGTGCGCGCGCTCCTGGCGCCCCTGGTCTCGGCCACGGCCACCGCCGAGCTCGAGGCCGAGCGCGGCCTCCTGGCCGAGCTCGACGGCTCCTGCCGGACGCCGATCGCGGCCCTGGCACGGATCAGCGGCGACACGCTCAACCTCGACGGCCTGCTGTTCCTGCCCGATGGCAGCGCCCACTGGGCCGTACAGCGCACCGGCGCCGTGGCGGACGCCGCCCGCATCGGGCGCGAGGCTGGCGCTGAACTGAAGCGGGCGGCGGGCGACACCTACGCACGACACCTGCAGTAGGTGCTCAAGCCAGGCTTCGCTCGATCGCCTCCTCGTCGCAGATCACGCTGGCCGCACGCCGATACTCGATGCCCAGGGGCTGGGTCAGGATCGGGGCCTTCGCCCGAGCGGTGAAGGCATCGAGGAAGACCCGCATGACGTGGGCGACGGCCATAGGCGTGACGGAACGCAGGTCGTCCTCGTAGTAGCGCGCCGCAGTGGCGGTACTCGTCACGATCTCGTAGGCGGGGAAGTAGACCGCACGCGGCTCGGCGGCGACGATTTCCTCGGCGGCGGCCCGCAAGGCGGCCTTGCTGTAGGTGTTGGAGACCAGCACGTGCCGGTCGGCGTAGGTCGCGATCAGGGGAACCGGCGAAACCGTCAGGATGACCCGGGCCGCCGGATTGACCGCGAACAGCCGCTCCAAGAAGATCAGCATGTCGTCGCGCACGTCACCGACCCGCGCATTCACGAAGGCATAGGCGTCCGGGTCGAAGCTGTCACCGATGACCCCAGGGGCCACTGGGAGCATCGCGCCATCCGCGCGATGCATCCAGCCCTCCGTGAGGCCTAAGGTGAACACGAAGACGTCGAGGCTTTCGAACATCTCCCGGACTGCCGCAAGATGCCGTCGGCGATCGGCCTCCACCTCAGCCGCGTCCGCGAAGCCCGCCGGCTCGATCCCGGGGCGGAACGGATCGATCAGGCGGCCGTCCGGGCGTGTCCAGGTCGAGAGGGCAGGGGCGTAGGTGCCGTAGGCCCGGTCGAAGAGCTGCAGAAGCTGGCGGGCGGTGTAGATGTTGCCGTAGCGGGCCGAGTAGGTCCCGTATTGCCGGTCGGCGGCGGCTTCGGGCGCCAAACCGTCGGGCATGGCTTCGGCGAGGTAGTGCCCGAACCCCGCCCCGGTCAGGGCGCGAGCGACGTGCTGCGCGAAACACGAACCGGCGGTCGCCACCCGAGCCTCGGGGGCGATGGTGAAGCGGCCGCTCGGGGCGGGCGCCAGGGCGAAAGGCGCGACACCGGCCACGGCCTTGCGCCAGAATCGCTCGGCCGGTAGATCGGCGTAAGGGTTCATCATCACGGCGGCATCTCCATCCGATCGCTCAGGCCATTGCCGCGCACGCCCACCAAGACAATGATCTCGGACTCTTTCGCGGCTTTGGCTGCCTCCCTCACACGCCCGCGTTCATCGTGGCGATCCTGGGCGGAAGCATGGCGCGCGCCCAGGATCGATACGTCCGACCCAATGCGGGACGGACCGCGGATCGCCGTTCTGGGCAACTGCCAGGCCGACGGCGTCGCCCAGTCCCTGCGCCTGCTGCTCCCGAGCGCACAAGTCCATCTCGTCCCCTTCGACGGCCTTGGACGACGGCATGGCAGCCTGGAGCGGCTGAAAGCCTATCTCGCCCCCTTCGACCACGTCTTCACGCAGTTCTTTCCTGAGGGCTTCGTCGCGGGCGGCAACGTCCATGTCCTCGGCGAAGGCGATCCGCGCCTCCGCCTGTATCCGACCGTCTTGTTCCCGGGCTACCAGCCCGACATGGTCCTCGTGGGCGACGTCGGTGCGCTCTCCGCATCGCGCCTCATCGCCTCGCCGACAGGCCCCTATCACTCGGCCATTGTCCTGTGCGCCTATCTGGAAGGGCTGGGACCGAAGGAGACGGCCGCGCTGTTCCGCGAGTCGATCTATACGCGGCTCGGCTTCTATGAGGCCTGGAACGTCGCCGCGGCGGAACTTCTCGGAAGCGCGCGCGACATCACGTTTCCTCTGGAGGCCGAGCTCGCCCGATGGTCCCGACGCGGCTGCTTCATGCACGTCCTGAACCATCCCAAACTGTTCGTGCTGGCCGATATTGCCCGGCGCCTCGCTACGGAGGCAGGCCTGGAGCCCCTCGAGGCTCGGGTCGAGGACTACCTCCCGGATGAGTTGGCCGCCGACGTGGTCTGGCCCCTCTACCCCGACCTTGCCGTGCATTACGGTCTGGTGGGGGCGATGCTGTTCAAGGACCGGGCCGGCCGGGGTGACCCGAAACTCTACGACCTGCCGGCTTTCATTGCGGCGAGCTTCGCAATCTATCAGCGCCATGCGCCGCAGGCTCTCGGATGCATCCGGGTCGAGGGCTGGCGGGCAAACCCCGCCGTGCGGGCCTTGTTCAGGGCCTGACCGCGCTTCCACTCTCAGCCCATCGCAGGCAGGATCAGCGACTTCGATCCCGCGGCGGATTCCCGGAGCATCGAACTGGCTAAATCGACCACATCCCGCAGGCGGAAAGGCTTGGCCAGAAAGACGCTGTCCGGCACCGCACGGCGATCGTCGCAGCCACCGGTCGACGAATAGATGACGGCACCATCGGGATTAAGCGTGCGGAAGGCCTGCGCAACGGACCAGCCGTCGATGAGGCCCGGAAGGTTGATGTCGGTGAGCAGGAGCCTGAAAGCACCGCCCGCCCGATCGTCTGCCGCGCTGGCCTGCCGGATGGCAGCCACTGCCGCCTCGCCGCTTGAGACCGAAACCACGGCGATGCCGGTCCGCTGGCACAGGGCGGTCAGCATCTCAAGAAGCAGGTAATTGTCCTCGACTACGAGGATCTGACGCCGACGCATGGATCGCACCAACTCTTTGCACAGCCGGCTTAGTCCGATAGTGGTTAATCGCCGATCAACAGAGGCAGTGGTTTGGCCAAGTCACGCCCTTCGCCCTAGTCTGGACAACTTCATGCCGGACCATTCGATCCACGAGGCCGGGACGTCCGCAGCCCCCCATGCGCCGGCTCCGCCGGCGGGGCCGATCTACGAGCCTCGCACCCTGGCGGAGTTGGAAGGCATCTTCGGCCATGCGCACCTGATGGACCTTCTCGACCGTCTGATGACTGAGATCGACCTACGGCTTCAGGCGCCGTCCTCCGACCCGATCGTCCTCGGCCAGGATGCCCACATCCTGCTTTCCGCGAGTGGGTCGCTCGGGTTCCATGATCTGTCACAGCGCTGTGCGGAGATGGAGCGGTCCTGCATGGAGGGAGCCGACCTCGCGGCGCCTCTGGCGGCCGTCAGGCGATCCGCAGAAGCCGCGGTGATGGCGATCCGAAACCTTCAGAATCAAACCTGAGGCGCGCGAGACGCCGTATGTTGCAACGCGGCCACGGGTTGGACGCACGTGCAAGGTCCGGCGCCCCGGTCGCGCCGCTGCCGCAATCGGGGATGATCCCAAAGCCCGCTTCGCCTGGGCCGTCGATGGCGTGAACCGGAGCCGGCTGGGGGGGAGACTGGGTTTGCGAGCCTTTGGCCGATTTCGGAAAGATCCGTTCAAGGTTGATGGAACCTTCGCTTAACCGAGACCGCATAAGAACCGCCGATGTGTCCCCGCGGGGGTCACACGAGGCAATGTCGCAGGCCTGATCATCAGGATTCCGGCGGGTGCGCCCGAGGAGAACAGGATTATGTCCATGATTGCGCGCTTCCGCGTGTTTCCGCTGGCGGCCGCCCTCTGCGCCGCCCTCAGCGTCGCCGCCTGCACCAACGACAAGGATCTGGCCGACGCCTCCGGGTTCGGCGCCGGTGGTGGAATGAATGGCGGCGCCAACACCCCGGGCAGCGCTCAGGACTTCGTGGTGAATATCGGCGACCGGGTGTTCTTCGAGTCGGATTCCACCGACCTGACCCCCACCGCCACCGCCACCCTGGACAAGCAGGCCACCTGGCTGCAGCGCTATCCCCGCTACACCTTCCTGATCGAGGGCCATGCCGACGAGCGCGGCACCCGAGAGTACAACTACTCCCTCGGCGAGCGCCGCGCGCAGTCGGTGAAGGACTATCTGGCCTCGCGCGGCATCGCGACCGGGCGCATCCGCACCGTCTCCTACGGCAAGGAGCGTCCTGTCGCCGTGTGCAACGACATCTCGTGCTGGTCCCAGAATCGCCGCGCCGTCACGGTCCTCGACCGCGGCGCCGGCTCCTGATCCGAGGCGACGGCGCAGGATCCCGGGGCCAATGCTGCCCCGAGATCCCGCGTCCGAAACGATGCGCCGCGGCATGGCCGCATTTTTGCCGCGTGGGACAGCATTTGCTATCGGCGGGCCGCGATCCTCGCGAGCGCACCTCCGCCCCTCGACCACCGGTAACGACCGCCATGCTTGCCCGCCTCCTCCTCGCGACCCGCCTCGCCACTGCAGCCGGACTCGTCACGGGATCGATCCTCTGGGGGATGTCGGCTCCCGCGACGGCGCAGGATGCGTCCGACTTCGTCGTCCGGCTCAACCGGCTGGAGAACCAGTCGCGCCAGACCGCCGGGCAGATCGAGACTCTGCAATACGAAAATCGCCAGTTGAAGGAGCAGCTCCGCAAGTTCCAGGAGGACGTGGAGTTCCGCTTGCAGGAGGCAAAGGGTGGCCGCGGCGGCGCCCCGTCCGGCACCAATCCGGCTCCGGCAAAGCCGCAGAAGCGCAGCGATGCCTTCGATCCCGAGCACAGTCCCGGCCAGCCGGGCGCACCGATGCAGTTGGGCACCACGACGCCGAGCGGGGCCGTCGCCGAAGCGCCCCGTACGCGCAACGTGCCTCCGACGGTCGTCGAGGCGGACGACGAAGAGCCCGGCCTGACGCCGCCCGGTCTTGGCGGCCCCGTCGACCTCTCGCCACCCACCCGCGTTCCGACCACCGGTGCACTTCCGAATCCTCCTCGGGCCGGCAGCGTCGCGGCCACGGGGTCGGGCGATGCACGCGCCGATTACGAGGCGGCCTACGCCTACATCCTTCAGCGTCAGTACGAGCAGGCCGAGATGGGCCTGCGCCAATTCATTCAATCCCACCCGCGCGATGCACTGGTGCCGTCGGCAACCTATTGGCTCGGCGAAAGCTACCTGCAGCGCAATCGCAACCGTGAGGCGGCGGAGCAATTCCTGAAGGTCTCCACGGACTATGCACGCTCGGCGCAGGCGCCGGATGCCATGCTGAAGCTTGGGGCGTCGCTCAACGCACTCGGCGCCCGCGAGCAGGCCTGCGCGACCCTCGCCGAACTGGAGCGGAAATTCCCCTCCGCCAGCGCCAGCGTCCGCCAGGGCGTGATCCGCGAACAGAAGCGCGCGCGCTGCGCCGCCTGACCAAGCCGGTCGACGCGGTCGAGGACGCGCTACGACCCTATCTGACCGGCGATGCGGTTCTCCTCGCGGTGTCCGGCGGCCCCGATTCCACCGCGTTGATGGCCGCGGCTGCTGCCCTCGATTCGGCAGCGACCGTTCACGTTGCCACGATTGATCACGGACTTCGGCCCGAAGCGGGCGCCGAAGCTGAGGCGGTCGCCCGTCTGGCTGAGACGTTCGGTTTCTTGCATCGAACCTTGACCTGGCGCGGGCGTAAACCGTTGAAGGGAATTCAGGCGGCCGCTCGTGGTGCGCGTTACGCTCTTCTCGCTTCCCATGCCGAAACCCTCGGTGCTGGGCTCGTGCTCACCGGACACACCCGCGACGATCAGGCAGAGACCGTTCTGATGCGGCTTCTGGCGGGGAGTGGGCCCGCGGGCCTCGCGGGCATGCGCGCCGAGCGACCTCTCACGCCTTCCATCAGGCTGGCTCGGCCCTTCCTGACGATCGCGAAGGCCCAACTCGTCGATTATTGCAAGCGCCGGGGATTCACCTTCCTGTGCGACCCATCCAACACCGACGAGCGCTTCGCTCGGGCCCGCCTGCGACGGCTCATCCCGGACCTCGGCCGCGAGGGGCTGGGCCCGGATCGGCTCTGCCGTCTGGCGGCGCGCTGCGCCCGTGACGAGGACGCCTTGACGGAAGCCGCGCGGATCGCTTTTGCAGCGGCGTTTCGGCCGGAATTTCACTCCGGGATCCGCCTCGATGGTCTCCACCTGCGCTCACTTCCGGAGGCCGTGCTTCTCCGTGTCGCGAGCCTCGCAGCGGAGAAGATGAATCCCGATGGGCCGGAGCGGTTGGAACGGCTCGAAGCCCTCGTTCTCGACGAGCTTCGACCCGCACTGCGTGCGGGCACACCGGTACGCCGGACTTTGCGTGGGATCTTGTTCGCAGTGACGCGGACAGGGGACCTTGTGTTGACCTCGGCACCGCCGCGTCGGGGATGGAAATCTTCGTAACCTTCGCATCCGATGCCGCCTTGCCGCGGCGGCATGGCCATGGCACGGCCTCCCCCTTCGACTTGGCAAGGGGTGACTCGCTGCCTACATTGGCGGGGAGCGTCAGGAGCGACCCGCCCCATTTCGTGCGGTGGGCCCCGATGCCTCCAGGGATTGATCGATGAACCCGAACTTCCGCAACTTCGCCTTGTGGGTCGTCATCTTCCTGCTCGTGCTCGCCCTCGTGACCCTGTTCCAAAACCCGGGTCATCGCGGTGGCGGCTCCGAGATCGCCTACAGCCAGCTTCTGAACGATGCCGATTCCGGCAAGATCCAGACGGTTGTGATCTCCGGGCAGGACGTCAGCGGCACCTATGTCGGCGGCGGCAACTTTACCTCCTATGCCCCCAATGACCCGAGCCTCGTGTCCAAGCTGCAGAGCAAGGGCGTCCAGATCACCGCACGTCCGCCGTCGGACAACACGCCGTGGTTCATCCAGCTGCTCGTGAGCTGGCTGCCGATCCTGGTGTTCATCGGCGCCTGGATCTTCCTGTCTCGGCAGATGCAGTCGGGCGCTGGCCGCGCCATGGGCTTTGGCAAGTCAAAGGCCAAGCTCCTTACAGAGGCTTCAGGCCGGGTGAGCTTCGATGACGTCGCCGGCGTCGAGGAAGCCAAGGAGGATCTGCAGGAGATTGTGGAATTCCTGCGTGATCCGCAGAAATTCCAGCGTCTCGGCGGCCGTATCCCCCGTGGCGTGCTGCTCGTCGGCCCCCCCGGCACGGGTAAGACCCTGATTGCTCGTGCGGTCGCCGGCGAGGCCAATGTGCCGTTCTTCACGATTTCTGGCTCTGACTTCGTCGAAATGTTCGTCGGCGTCGGTGCATCCCGTGTGCGCGACATGTTCGAGCAGGCTAAGAAGAACGCTCCCTGCATCATCTTCATCGACGAGATCGATGCGGTCGGCCGTCATCGCGGCGCCGGTCTCGGCGGCGGAAACGACGAGCGCGAGCAGACACTGAACCAGCTCCTCGTGGAGATGGACGGCTTCGAGGCCAACGAGGGCGTGATCATCATCGCCGCCACCAACCGGCCCGACGTGCTCGACCCCGCCCTGCTGCGTCCGGGCCGTTTCGATCGCCAGATCATGGTGCCGAATCCGGATGTCGTCGGTCGCGAGCGCATCCTGCGTGTTCACGTCCGCAAGGTGCCCTTGGCTCCGGATGTGGACCTCAAGGTCATCGCGCGCGGCACCCCCGGCTTCTCCGGCGCCGATCTCATGAACCTCGTCAACGAGTCTGCGCTGCTGGCGGCTCGTCGTGGCAAGCGCATTGTTACAATGCACGAATTCGAGGACGCCAAGGACAAGGTGATGATGGGCGCCGAGCGGCGCACCCTGGTCATGACCGAGGACGAGAAGCGGCTCACGGCCTACCACGAGGGTGGCCACGCCATCGTTGCCTTCAACGTGCCGGCCACCGATCCCGTCCACAAGGCGACGATCATCCCGCGCGGCCGCGCCCTCGGAATGGTCATGCAGCTCCCCGAGCGGGACAAGCTCTCAATGTCCTACGAGCAGATGACCTCGCGCCTCGCCATCATGATGGGCGGACGCATCGCCGAGGAAATGACGTTCGGCGCCGACAAGGTAACCTCGGGCGCGCAGTCCGATATCGAACAGGCAACCCGCTTGGCCCGCATGATGGTGACGCGCTGGGGCTTCTCGCCCGAACTCGGCACCGTCGCCTACGGCGAGAACAACGACGAGGTTTTCCTCGGGATGTCGATGGGCCGCCAGCAGACGGTCTCGGAGGCGACCGCCCAGAAGATCGACGCGGAAGTCCGCCGTCTGGTCGAGACCGGTCTCGAGGAAGCCCGCCGCATCCTCGGCGAGCACAAGGACGATCTGGAGGCACTGGCCCAGGGTCTTCTCGAGTATGAGACGCTGTCGGGTGACGAGATCAAGAACCTCATCGCCGGTAAACCTCCGATCCGTGATGCGGGTGACGGACCGACGACGCTGCGCGGCTCGTCCGTGCCGACCGCGGGTCGTGGCCGTCCGCGCGGCAGCGATGGACTGGAACCTCAACCGCAGGCCTGAGCGGGCAAACCTCAGTCGACCGCAACCGACGTTACGAGCCCGCCACCGGCGGGCTCGTTCGTATCAAGGCCTCCCTAACGATACGATGGATTTGGGTCTCCCAAGCAAAATTCGGCAGTGGGATCTTCAGCCCTTCGGGTGAACCTAATGCCGAAGCATCATCACCGGCGGTAGGCTGGAGGATTGCGTCTCCAGGCGGACTCAGTTCCCCTACACTAAGACCATCAGACGGGACGCGAAGAGCATGTCGCGCAAGTATTTCGGCACGGACGGTATCCGGGGACGGGCCAACGGCGTCATCACGCCGGAGCTTGCCCTGAAAGTTGGCCAGGCAGCAGGGCTGATCTTTCAGCGCGGCGACTACCGCCATCGAGTTGTGATCGGCAAGGATACGCGCCTCTCGGGCTACATGATTGAAACCGCGCTGATTGCGGGCTTCACCTCGATGGGCATGGATGTGCTGCAGCTCGGCCCGATGCCGACGCCGGCGGTCGCGATGCTGACACGTTCCATGCGTGCCGATATCGGCGTGATGATCTCGGCCTCGCACAATCCTTTCGAGGACAATGGCATCAAGCTGTTCGGACCCGACGGCTTCAAGCTGAACGATGAGGTCGAGCGCGAGATCGAGGCGCTGATCGATGGCGAACTGCATAAGCGTCTGGCCGGTTCGCGCGATCTTGGACGCGCCAAACGCATCGAAAGCGTTCACGCCCGCTACATCGAATTCGCCAAGCGCTCCCTGCCGCGCAACGTCACGCTCGACGGCCTGCGCATTGTCGTGGATTGCGCGAACGGTGCCGCCTACCGGGTCGCACCCGAAACCCTC
Organism: Methylobacterium sp. BI1; assembly: GCF_056680125.1. Lineage (NCBI taxonomy): Bacteria > Pseudomonadati > Pseudomonadota > Alphaproteobacteria > Hyphomicrobiales > Methylobacteriaceae > Methylobacterium > Methylobacterium sp. BI1. The sequence goes on from NZ_CM155267.1 coordinate 2,129,171, forward strand.
TGGGAATTGGGCGCCGAGGTCATCGCCATCGGCGTTGAGCCCGACGGCTTCAACATCAACCGTGACGTTGGCTCGACCGCGCCCGCGGCGCTCGCGGCCAAGGTTCGGGAACTGCGCGCTGATATTGGCATCGCCCTGGACGGTGACGCAGACAGGGTTCTCATCATCGATGAGAAGGGCCAGTCCGTCGACGGCGATCAGCTGATGGCCGTGGTTGCCCGTTCCTGGAAAGAAGATGACCGCCTGACGCAGCCTGGGCTCGTCGCCACGATCATGTCGAATCTGGGCCTGGAGCGCTTCCTGGGAGGGATCGGCCTCACTCTCGCCCGCACCGCCGTGGGCGACCGCTACGTCCTCGAGCACATGCGGGAGCACGGCTACAATCTCGGAGGTGAGCAATCCGGACATATCATCATGTCTGATTACGCCACCACCGGCGACGGCCTCGTTGCCGCTCTGCAGCTCCTCAGCGTGGTGAAGCGCCAGGAGCGACCGGTCAGCGAGGTCTGCCACTGTTTCGAGCCGCTGCCGCAAATTCTCAAGAACGTGCGCTACCGCTCCGGCCAACCGCTGAGTGCGGATTCCGTCGTTACGGCGATTGCCCAGGCGCGTGAGCGGCTCGGCAATTCCGGTCGCCTCGTGATCCGTCCGTCGGGCACCGAGACGGTGATCCGCGTCATGGCCGAAGGGGACGACCGGGGCCTCGTTACGGAGGTGGTGGATGACGTCGTCGAAGCCGTCACCAAGGCCGCAGCGTGATCTCAGGGGTTTGAAAGTGACGGGATGCAGAGAGAAGTACCGGCCAGGGTCTCCGTGAACCCATCGCGCCGCGTCCAAGTACCATCTGAACGGACGCGAACCGTTTCGAGACGTCAGAGCTGATCGTAAGCCGCCGGTGCGACCTCACGCCAAGCGGCGAGGAGCGCCGCAGCGAGTACGTCCTCGTCCGCTTCCCAGAGGGTGAGATTGGTCCAGCCGCGCCGGCCCCAGGCGCCCTCCACCGCTTCAAAGAGATCGGGCTCCGCCTCGGTCCAATCGGCCTGTTGAGTGCGCGACAGGCGCAGGACCAATCGTTCCTCTTCGACCCATAGCGTTGCGAAGATCCGACCCAAAACCCGAAAGTCGGGGTGTCCGTTATGCGCCCCCTCGGTCACTTCCGGGAGTGATCCAGCCAAGCGACGCACATCCTCTGGTTTGCTGGGCACGCGCAGTCTCTTCCTTTGGCCTAAGTCTTTTACTTGAAACGAGGATGCATTCGTTCGCGAACACGAACCCAGCGTTGTGCATCTGCGGTCAACACTTCTGCAAGGATAACATTTAACGTTAAATCCGATTTAACTCTTGGCCCCCATGATGTCCTCGTCATCCCGCCGGCGTTTCAGGCTTCCGGCATACGGTCGATTGAAGGACATCCGATGCGCCGCACCAAGCTGTCTGCCTTGGCGCGCTCGATCACGCTCGTTGTGAGCGTGGCAGCGCCCTGCCTCGCCCAAGCGGCGGATCTGCTTCCGCCCCTGCCGCCCGAGCCGCTTCCCCCGCCCGTCGAGATCGGCGGCGGATGGTACCTGCGTGGTGACGTCGGCGTGGGCGCGGCCAGCGTCAGCGCCATCTCGACCACGGTCCTCAAGGGATCGCTCCCGGACGGATACCGCTACGATCAGAAGGCCATCGAGAGCCAGTTCTTTGCGGGTGGCGGCGTCGGCTATCAGTTCGGCTCCTACTTCCACGGCGACGTCACGGCCGAGTATCGCGGCGGCGGCAAGCTGACCTTCCAGGACAGCTACGGAGCGGAGTGCCGGTTCGATGGCTGCCGCGGGGTCAATGCGTATCAGGCCAATCTGGCGTCCGTCGTCGTCATGGCGAACGGCTACATTGATCTCGGCACTTGGTATGGCGTGACGCCGTTCATCGGTGGCGGTGTCGGAACTGCGTTCCACGAGCTCTCAGGATTTAACGACCGTGGCTTCGGGAATGCAACCGGTGGGTATGGGTTCGCGAAGGACAAGCACTCGAACACGCTAGCCTGGGCGGCCATGGCTGGTCTCGCCTACAGCGTCACGCCCAACCTGAAGCTGGAACTCGGCTATCGCTACCTCAATCTGGGTGACGTGCGCTCCGGCGTCATCAACTGCATCAATCAGGATTGCGGCGGCGCCGTCTATAAGGTGAAGGAAGTCACCTCTCACGACGTCCGCATCGGCATGCGCTGGCTTCTCGGTGGAATCGTCGCCCCGGTGGTCGCTGAGTATCAGCCCGAGCCGGTACCGCTGGTTCGGAAGTACTGAAAGCCTTTCACCCAAAAGGGGAGGGGCTTCCTCGCCCCGCGAAATACCGAAATGAAACGAGTGGCCGAGGGCGCGTGGCACCACACCTCGGCCATCTTTCATTCTTGAGCGACAGCGAAGATGGGTGAAACTCTATCATGGCAAGATGTTAGGGTTAAGACCGCACTAATATTTCCAGGCCAGACTGCGTTCGACCGTGATCCGAAAGGGCTGATTAGGACCTTGATCGCGTCGTGTCCTTTAGTGTCCGAGAGCGTCATGGCCGCATCCAGATTTCTTACCGTCACGGCCGTCGGAATGGTGTTCGCCGCCCAAGGTCAGATGGCACTCGTCCAGGCGGCAGATCTCCAGCCACTGATGTTGCGATCGGCGCCGGTGGCCATCGGAGAGGGATGGTACCTCCGGGTCGACGCCACGGCCAGCGATTATGCGCGTCCACGTGATGCAACGCCTGCTCCCTCAGATGGAAGCCCTCTCGTTCCCCTCACGCGCCTAAGTCTCGATACGGCTCCCGGCTACGGCGGTGGCGTCGGTTACCGGATTACCGATTGGCTCCGCGTCGACGCGACAATCGATCAGCGCACCCCGTCGCGCTACAGCGCCTACTCATCGGGCTCCGGGTTCGTCACAGGGTACAACATCGAGGCTGGGCAACTCGACATCCTAACCGGATTGGTGAACGTCTACGCCGATCTCGGAACCTGGTGGGGAGTGACACCCTATATCGGCGGAGGCATCGGCTTTGCGGACACGCGCTTCGCCAAAGCCTACACGCAAACGACCTGCATCCTGGAATTCTGTGACAACAATCCCGGTACCGGTTTGCGCGACGCGGTGCGTCGGCCGAGCCGTTCGGTCACGTCCCTGGCCTGGGCCTTGACGGGCGGTGTTGCCTACGAGATCGGCGGCGGCCTGAGCCTCGACACCAGCTACCGCTACGTCGATCTCGGTCGCGCGAAGACGGGGCTCGACACCTTCGGATTCGACTCGCGTTTAAAAGATCTCGCCTCGCACGAGGTCCGTGTTGGCCTCCGCTATAGCTTCGCCGGCGGTCTGGGGCGTCTTCCCACTCTCACCAGCCCCAACTGGACCCGAAACCCCTACGAATAGGCCGTGACGCATATCGCGGCGCCGCACCTGAAGGACACGGCGCTGCTCAGCATCACGCAGATCAACGGATCATTAAGGTTACCCAAGTAAAACCAAAGCTACAGGCTCGGCCATCCGACCCATCGGTCTGACGCCTTGAGGACGATATCAATGCGTACCGTGACCCTCGCGCTCCTGGCCGGCTTTGCACTCGGCGTCACTGCCCCGGCGCAGGGCGCGGATTTGGATTATGGCGTTCTCCGCGGCGCTGACTACGAGCCCGAGGTCCAAGTCATCGACTGGAACGGCGTCTATTTTGGTGGGCATGGTGGATACACCTCTGCGTCCCTCAACCAGAACAACGTGTTCCAGAAAATGCTCGCCGAAGAGTTCAGGGTGCGCGACATCGAAAGCCAATTCAACGTCTCAACCTTTCTCACCGCGCCTTCGGCCCGCGCAGACGGGGCCAGCTACGGTGCTTTCGCCGGCTTCAACTATCAGTTCGATGAGGTCGTAGTGGGAATCGAGGCTGACTACACACGCTTCAACAAAGCAGGCCAAGTCAGCAACAGTATCAGTCGCATCATGACGACGACCGGCGGCATGACCGAAGTTGTCAACTTGGCAGGCCTGTCCTCCACGAAGATCGAGGATTATGGCACCATCCGTGCCCGCGGTGGCTGGGCGTTCGGGAGGTTCCTGCCTTTCGTGACGGCCGGACTCGCGATCGGCCGTGCAGAGGTTACCGATAAGGTCGCCATCCAAAACTATGGTTACAACTCTCAGACCTACACGTCGAACTTGACCGCGACAGCACCCGCCTACGTCGCACGCCATGATTACGCGAGCTTCAATCCCGCTTATCCCGGAAATTACTCGTCGCCGAACGGAGAAGTTCAGACCGCTCCGAATGCGCCCTACACCATCGGCAAAACCACGGTGAAGACCGTCGGCGGCCTGGCGCTCGGAGGCGGTTTGGAATTTGCCGTAACCGAAAACATTCTGGTTCGCGGCGAGTACCAATATGTTCAGTTCAACGATTTTGACGGACACAAGGTCAACCTGAACACGGTCCGCGGCGGTGCGGCAGTGAAATTCTGACAGCCGTTAACAGGACGCTCGTCTTTAACAGTCTAACATCGCCGCCGGCAGACAGACCGCCGCCGGGAGTTCGTTGATGCGCCGCCTCGCCCTCATCGTTTGCGCCGTGGCCGTGTCCATTGGCAGCCCAGTTCACGCGGGCGGGGAGCCCACTCCAGCTTACCGGCGTCTGCTTCTCCCGCCGCACATCGCCTATCGCGATCCGACCTACGTCGCTCCGCGGCATCCGGTCGTGCTCATTCCGATCCGCCGTGTGCCGCGCTCGCTCGCTCTCCCGCTCTACAACGAACCGCCGCCGCGCTTTCAAGCACTCTGACCCGTCAGGTCTCCAGCTCGGTATCCCAGTAGAGATAGTCGAGCCAGGTGTGGTGATACTCCCGATGGTCGAACTCCGGCTGCCGGCGGTGCAGTTCGTGCCGGGTCGGCCGGTGCGGCTCGTGGAGCAGCGGCATGTCCGCCTCCGCCGGGGTGCGATTGGCCTTGCGCAGGTTGCAGGGGGAACAGGCCGCGACGACGTTCTCCCAGCTCGACAGGCCGCCGCGCGATCGGGGCACCACGTGGTCGAACGTCAGGCCACCCGCCGGGAGGCGTAGGCCGCAATACTGACAGGAGAACGTGTCGCGCAGGTAGATGTTGTAACGTGTGAAGGCCGGGCTTCGCGCCAGCGTCACGTAGCTCTTCAGGGCAACGACGCTCGGCACACGCAGGGAGCGAGAGGGAGACCGAGCCTCGACGTCGTAGCTGGCCACGAGCGTGACCCGATCGAGGAACAACGCGGTGAACGCGTCCTTCCAGCACCACAGCGAGAGCGGATTATAGGAGAGCGGCCGGTAATCCGCATTCAGAACGAGCGTTTGAAGATCCAGCATCGGCGCTACCCTCTCGACGGGTCAACGGAGGGACAACGCGCAGCTATCGGCCGGCGCGTCATCCCAGGTTGGTCAAAGATCAAACATCTCCGCATCCCGGTGCGTCGTGGCGCAGGCAGGGATGGGGTCGGTGGCCAGCCGCTCCAGGGGCGCCGACGAGGGGCGGGGAAGCCGGTCATTGGCCAAAAGCCGTCGCATCGGGCGGAAACGCCCGGTTCGTGGCGACGCTCATCGGCGCAGATGGTCGTCGCCACCTCCTCGCACAGGAACGAAAAGGCCAAGTCCATCGGGATTTAGTCTAATATCAGCGTGACACGCTTGTGAAGGTCACCCCCGCTTTCCACGAGGTCGCGCCCACAGTTCAACATCCCGCCCCCGCTGGCTGCTCGAATTCGGCGCATCGTCAGCCTTTCGCCCCATTGCTCGGCGATAGGGCGGTCCCCGGTCGCTCCCCGTCCTTCCGAGTCGCGCAGGTTCTTCCCGCCCGGTTCGGGCATGCGGGTTGCCAGTGGCCCGACGAGGCCAGGCGCGATGGCGCGCCAGAACCGCGCGATGGCGCGGCGCGAAAGGATCATCATGGGCGGTATCCCGAGAGGCCAGACGACCCGAGGCACCCGAATGGCGGCCCTGGTCGCCGCTTGCCTGGGTGTTCTCGTCCTGGCTCCCGCGGGCGCAATCGGGCAGGGCGCGCCCGCGGCGGCGCCTGCAGCGGGCCCGAAGACCGCCCCGGCTCCTGCGCCGGCGGCCGCCGCAGACGGGAAGCCAGCTCCCAAAGCGGCGGTACCGAAGCCAGCGGTGTCGGAGCAGATCCAGAACGTTCGCGATCAGCTCGACAGTGCCAAGGCCGATCTCGAGCAGCGCGAAAAAATTCTGACCGGACCGAATGTCGGAAGCGGCGACCTGACCCGCGCCCGCGAAGGCATCGAAGCCATCGCGGACAAGATTCGTCACGTCATCGACATCACTACTCCGCGCCTCGAGGCGGCCCGCGAGCGGCTGACACAGCTCGGTCCGAAGCCGAAGGAAGGTGAGGAGGGCGAGGACGTGGCGCGCGAGCGGACGGAGCGCGAGCACGCAGTCGCGGAAATCGACGAAACCCAGCGCCTTGCCCGCTCTCTCCTGGTTCAGAGCGACCAGATCGTCGACCAGGTCTCGAACCGCCGACGCGCAGCCTTCACCCGCGGCCTGTTCGAACGCTCGACCGCCCTCGTTAGTCCCGATCTGTGGATGCGGATTGGAGCCGACATCCCACGGGACATCCGCGCGCTGCAGAGCGCCGTGGAGGATACGGCGGCCCTGTTCGCTCGCAACGGCACCATCGGAAACCTGCTACTGCTCGGAATCGCCTTCGGTATCTCGATCGCCTTGTATTTCGGCCGCCGCAACATTGCGCCGCGCCTCGGGCGGCGGGATGCCAAGGCGGTCGATCCCTCGCAGCGCCGGAAGCTCCTGGCCGCCTGGCGTGTGTTCCTCCTCGGCACCATCCCGGCCTTCATCGGCAGCTACGCGGTCTATTACGCCCTCGACGCCACCGATCTCCTGCCCCTGCGCCTGTTGCCGGTGGCAGGCGCCATCCTGGGCGGCCTCGCCTTCATTGCCTTCGTTGAAGCCCTGGCCGACGCGCTGCTCTCACCCGACAAGCCATCCTGGCGCGTTGCGACCATGAGCGACGCCGCCGCTGCCCGGGTAACCCGCCTGGCGGTCGGCATCGCCATCGTCATCACGGTGGTCAAGTCGATCGAGGCGCTGAACTCCGGCATCTCGGCGGCATTGCCCATCTCCATCGCCACCCGCGGCATCGGCGCGCTCGCGACGGCGCTCATCCTCGCCATCGGGCTGCACCGCTTCGCGGACACGGCGGAGCAGGAGGAAGCGTGCTTCGGCCCGTACGTGGCGCCGGAGGCGACCACCGGGATCGGCGGCCCAGCGCGGCTCCTCGGCTGGGTGGCGGCCGTGGTCATCGCCATCGCCCCCCTCGTCGGTTACGTGGCCTTCGCGGCCTTCGTCATCGACCAGCTCGTCTGGACGGCAGGGCTCTTCGTCCTGCTGTTCCTGCTGATCTCCAGCGCCGACACCTTCATCGGTGGGACGCTCGGCGACGACACCAAGATCGCCACCGCGCTCCAGGCAAACACCGGCCTGCGCAAGCGCTCGATCAACCAGATCGCCGTGCTGGCGACAGGCCTCGCGCGGGTGGTTCTGGTCCTCGTGGCCGCACTGCTTGCCCTGGCGCCCTGGGGCCTCGACTCGACCGACGTGTTCAGCTCGGTCCGCAGTGCCTTCTTCGGCTTCAAGGTCGGCGACGTCACGATCTCGCTCTCGACGATCGTACTCGCCATCGGCCTTCTGCTCCTCGGCATGGCGGTGACGCGGGCGATCCAGCGCTGGCTCGAACAGACCTACCTGCCGGCCACCGACCTCGATGCCGGCCTGCGCAATTCGATCTCGACGATCGCGGGCTATATCGGCTTTCTGCTCACTCTAGCGCTGGCCTTCTCCTACCTGGGCCTGAGTCTGGAGAAGCTCACCATCGTGGCCGGTGCCCTCTCGGTCGGTATCGGTTTCGGTCTCCAATCCATCGTCAACAACTTCGTCTCCGGCCTGCTACTTCTCTGGGAACGTCCGATCCGCGTCGGTGATCAGGTCCTGATCGGGGACAGCGAAGGCATCGTGAAGCGCATCTCGGTGCGTTCCACCGAGATCCAGACCTTCGATCGCTCGGCCGTGATCGTCCCGAACTCGAACCTGATCTCCGGGATCGTCAAGAACCGGGTCCGCGGCGATCGGACCGGCCGCGTCAGCATCACGGTCAGCGTCCTGCGCAACCAGGACCCCGTGCACGCGGCCGAGCTCCTGATGGGTTGCGCCCAGGCTCAACCGGACGTGCTCAAGGAACCGCCGCCCCGCGTCGTCTTCCGCAAGATCGGAGATCCCTTCCTGGAGTTCGAGCTGATCGTCATGATCGTCGATGTCAGTCTCGGGCTGAAAGTGCAGAACGATTTGAACCTTACGGTCTTTCAGACCTTGTCGCAGGCTGGAATGATCCCCGCCCTCGGGCCGGGGTCCAGCGTGGTTACCGTTCAAGGCTTGGATTCCTTTCAGAGCGCCGTGGGGCAGATCGCCAGCGCATTCACCCAACCGCAACGCTCCGGAGACCAAACCTCGCCGCAGCGTGCCGAAGATCGGTTCGACGAGGCCGAGCCGATGCGCTCGGCGGAGGCGGCGCGGCGACGCGCGGGAAGCTGACAGGATACGTGGGGAGAACGGGGCGTGGGGCGGAGAACGGGACGGGGTTTCAGGGCCGGCATGATGGCCGGTGGTGTCGGGCTGCTCGCGGGCTGCGCCACCCCGGAGCCTGTGAATGCCACGCTTCCCAGCCTCTATTGGCCGATGGCGACACAGTCGGCGCAGGTCGATACGGCAACGGCGCGGGACATGATCTCGGCCTATCGTGCGCGAAATGGCACTGGGCCCCTGCGCCTCGATCCCGAGTTGCAGAAGCTTGCGGAAGCTGAGGCGGCTGCGATGGCTGCGGCCGATCGACCGAGCCGGGCCCAGACCGTCAAGAATGCAGTCGAGCGGCTCGGCTTCCAGTCAGCGGAGGCCAACCTGTCCGCTGGCTATCACACCCTGGCCGAGGCGTTCTCCGGGTGGCGTGACAGCCCGGCCCACAACGCGGCGATGCTTGCCCCCGGTGCGCAACGGATGGGCATCGCCACCGCGTACGCACCGGGCTCGAAATACAAGGTCTACTGGGCGCTCCTGTTGGCTCAGTAGCTGCGGCCATGAATGCCCTCTCCCCGGTGAGCAGTCGGCTGAAACTCCGGGCGCGTTTCCTGGGTCGCTACCCGGATGACATGTCCACATAGACCGTCCCCCGATCGATGACGCTCCCGATCCAGCCGGCCTTCGAGCGGGACACCGCGCGAGGCACATGCTCGATGTTCAAGGAAAATTCTTCATCCGCGGCGTCGGTGACGTTTCGCTGAGAAGGGTCACCGTCACCCGGCGGTTGGCCGGGAGGTACGGATTGTCCGGAAACAGCGGCTCCGTGTCGGCTTTCCCGGTCACGGCTGCGAAGCGGTCATCCGGGACGCCGCTGCCGGCCAGGATCTCGCGCACGCTGATCGCGCGGTTGGCTGAGAGCTCCCACGGCGGAGCGAGAGGGCGCGCTCCGGGTCGCTCCGTCGCGGTGTAGCCCGTGATGGCGATGCGATTGGGCATCTTGCGCAGGGTCCCGGCAACCCGCTCGAGAAGGCGTCGGGTACGGGCATTGGGTCGACTCGACCCATCGGGAAACATCGAGGCGCCATCCTGATCGACGATCGACACGTCGACCCCGCGTTGCGAGGGAGCGACGATGATGTTCTTCGACAGTTCGGCGACCTCGGGCATGTCTTGGAGCGCTTGGCGCAGGCTCGCAGCCGCGAGACCGGCACCGTCCGGGTAGCCCTTGTCCGGCATCCCCTCGTCGACATTGCCGTCGACGGCCGGCGGGGTCGTATGGTCGGAGGCGAGGTCGGGCGGGATGTCGCGCTTGTACTTGACCTTGTCGGCGTGAGCGAGGCCGTCCTTCTCGATGATGCCCGCGAAGCGCGACTCCTTGTTCACGCCGAAGGCGTCGCGCATGGAGCCGGCCACCGCCTGCATCTTCTTCTGGTCCTGGGTCGAATAGGCGGCGATCATGACGAAGAAGCTCATGAGAAGCGCCATCAGGTCGGCGAAGGTCACGAACCAGCCGTGGCCGCCATGCGCGCCGCCGCGCTTTTTCTTAGCCATCGGCGCCGTCGCGCCTGTGGGAAGCGCGCACCATCACGCCGGCTCGGCTACGAGTTCGTCACGGTGATTGTGCGGCAGGTATGCGATCAGCATCTCGCGCACCAGGGAGGAACTCTTGGCGTCGCGGATAAGAAGGATGCCGTCGATGATCAATGAGCGCGAAACGTCCTCCTCCTCGAGCTTCACGTGGAGTTTGTCGGCAAGCGGCAGGGTAATCATGTTGGCGATCAGCGCGCCGTAGAGGGTGGCAAGGAGGGCGGTCGCCATGGCCGGACCGAGCTTCGAGGGATCCGACATGTTGGCGAACATCGTCACCATGCCGAGGATCGTGCCGATCATGCCCCAGGCCGGGGCGCAGTCGCCGAAGGCGCGGTAGATCTTCGACCCCTCGTCGAGGTGCATCAGGAAGTTGTCGCGGTCCCTCTCCATCGTGTCGCGGATGAACTCGCGATCGTAGCCGTCCGCGATGTAGCGCGCGCCTTGAGCCAGGAAGGGGTCGGAGATCTCCATGTTCTCCAGGGCCATCGGGCCGGACTTCCGCACCACGTCGGCGATCTTGGTGATTTCCTCGATGAGGTCGCGCGGCTTGATGGCGCGCATCGAGAAGGCATAGCGCAGGCCCATCGGCAGGCCGTGCATCATCGTCGAGAAGGGAAAGCGCATCATCGTGGCGGCGGTGGCACCGCCAAAGATCACGATGACCGCGTGCTTGTCGAAATAAGCGGCGAAGTTGCCGCCGTCGATCATGATCAGGACGAAGACGACGCCGAAGCCGCCGACGAGGCCGATACCGGTTGCGAGATCCATGATCACTCGAGCCTGGGCGGCTGCCCGCATGCCGCGTTGGCACCGCAGGACGAGGCGCCGTCCCCACGATTACGGAATCAGGTTGAACGAACCGTAAAAACCCTGGCCAAACGCTGCGTGATCGCGTCATGCACCGTTCAGGGAGGCCACGACATAAGGCACGGAGCGCCAAGGGTTTGGCGGCCTCTGCCGGGAAGCGTCGTCGCAACCCGGTCCGGCATCGGAGCACACGGTAACATGTCGTTGGTTCGTCTCTACGTGCGAGTCATGGGTCTTCTGGGCACCGACCGCCGCTTGGCCGCCGTCCTGGCCTGCGCGAACGTGGCCCTGGCGGTCGCGGCCTTCGCCGAGCCGCTTCTGATGGGCCGCATCATCGACCAGCTCACGCATCTCAAGAGCAGCACCAACGCGTTCACGACGCTGGCGCCCCTGATCGGCGCCTGGGTGGCTTTCGGGCTGTTCACCATTGCCGCTGGCGTGACGATCGCGTTGCACGCGGACCGGCTTGCCCATCGCAACCGCCTGTCGGCCATGGCAAATTATTTCGAGCACGTGCTTGAGCTGCCGCTGGCGTTCCACTCCTCGAACCATTCGGGCCGTGTCCTGAAGGCGATGCTGGAGGGTTCGAACGGTATGTTCTGGCTCTGGCTCGGCTTCTTCCGCGACCACTTCGTGGCCTTCGTGTCGCTGATCGTTCTCCTGCCGATGACCCTGTTCGTGAACTGGCAGCTCGGCTCGATCCTGGTCGTGCTCGTTCTCGCCTTTACCGCCCTGACCACGATGGTCATGCGCCGTACCGAGACCCTTCAGGGTCGGGTCGAGGCCTATCAGTCGGGCTTGGCCGAGCACGCCTCGGATGCCCTGGGCAACGTTGCCGTCATCCAGTCCTTTACCCGCGCCAAGGCGGAGAAGGACGCGATGCACGATATCATCCGCAACCTGCTCGCCGCGCAGATCCCGGTCCTGTCCTGGTGGGCCCTCGCCAACGTCGCCACCCGCGCCTCCGCGACCCTGACCATGACGGCAATCTTCATCACCGGCATCGCCCTGCACCAGCACGGCCAGGCCAGTGTCGGCGAGGTCGTGGCCTTCATGAGCCTCGCGACCATGCTGGTCTCGCGCCTCGATCAGGTTGCGACCTGCATCAACGGCCTGTTCCAGCAGATGCCCAAGATCGACGAGTTCTTCGAGATCCTCGACACGACGCCGGCTGTCCATGACCGTCCGGGCGCCCAGCAGGTCGCACGCTTCGACGGTGAGGTCGCCTTCGACGCCGTTGGCTTCTCCTACAACGCCCGCCGGAAGGCCGTTGAGGATGTCTCCTTCACGGCCCGGGCTGGCGAGACCGTCGCCCTGGTCGGCACCACCGGTTCTGGCAAGTCGACCACCCTCGGCCTGCTGCACCGCGCCTTCGACCCGGACCACGGCGCCATCCGTATCGACGGCACCGATATCCGCGACATCGGCCTGTCGTCGCTGCGCCACAACATCGGTGTCGTGTTCCAGGAGCCGATGCTGTTCGCCCGCTCGATCCGCGAGAACCTGCAGGTCGGCCGCCCGGACGCCACCGATGCCGAGATGCTCGACGCCCTGGAGCGGGCTCAGGCCACCGAGTTCATGGCCCGCCAGGCGGACGGACTCGACACGGTGATCGGTGAGCGCGGACGGTCGCTCTCCGGCGGCGAGCGCCAGCGTCTCTCGATTGCCCGCGCGCTCCTCAAGAACCCGCCGGTGCTGATCCTCGACGAGGCCACTTCGGCCCTGGACGCGACCACGGAGCGCAAGCTTCAGGGCGCCCTGGAAGCTGTGATGGAGGGCCGCACGACCTTCGTCATCGCCCACCGTCTGGCGACGATCCGCAACGCCGACCGCATCCTCGTCTTCCACGAGGGCCGTATCGTCGAGTCCGGCAGTTTCGACGATCTTGTCGCGCAGAACGGACGCTTCGCCGACCTAGCCCGAGCCCAGTTCATGGCGAGCGCCGAGCCGGAGGGTATGCCGCTGGCAGCGTGATCCGCGCAGCGCATATCGATGACCGAAAGCCCTCGCCCGGTTCTCCGACGAGGGCTTTTTTCTGTCGCGGCAACGTCTTGGACGGGACCTTGGAAGTGATTCCTTCGCTCCGACCTTGCAGAGCGGACTGGCAGCCGGGGCTCGCCGGATGCCGTGACGTCAAGCGTTGGCCATCAATCCGTCGCCGCGGACGCCGCGTCTTCCGCCCAGACGCGGAACTTCGTCAGGCGGTTCGGCCCGAAGGTGTGGGTCAGGGGTACGTCTGCTGCGTCGCGCCCGCGCGCCACGAGGATCCGGCCCCGGCGAGGGGCGTTGTTGCGCGGATCGAAGACGTGCCAAGTGCCGCCGAGATAGACTTCCGTCCAGGCTGCGAAGTCGCCGGGGGCGTGCGGCTCGGGCTCGCCGATGAAGCTGAGATAGCCGGTGCAGTAGCGTGTCGGAATGTTCAGCGCCCGGCAGAAGGCGACGAACAGGTGCGCGTAGTCGCGGCACACGCCGCGCCGGCTCGCGAAGGCGTCGGCGGCGGTGCGATCCACATGGGCGTAGCCGTAGCCGAACGTGATGTGCTGGTGGACGTAGTCACAGATCGCCTGCACCCGCGACCAGCCCGGCGCGAGGTCGCCGAACAGCGTCCAGGCCTCGTTCGAGAGGAGGTCGGACTCGCAGTACCGGCTCGCCACGAGGAACGGCAGCGCCTCCTCCGGCAGATCTTCGACCGCGTGCTCCTCGGCCTCCGGCACCACAGGATCGAGCGCGCCGTCGTCCTCGACCTCGGCCTGCACGCTCAGGGTGAGGACACCCGCCGGGGCGACGAAACGCACGGTCCGGTTACCGAAGACATCGCGGAAGGTGCGGACCGGCAGTGGCGGATCGAGGGTGAGCACGTCCGGCGGTACGGCAGCCAAGCCGCTCGCCGAATAGGAATTCAGGCGGGCGATGACGGGCGTCGGCTGCGGGAAATCATAGCCCATCTCGCAACCGAACCTGATCCGCATCGAAGCTCCCCCGGGCCAGCCGCCGCGCCGCCTGCGCCCTCACTGCCCGTGCCTGAACCGGGACACTAGGCCGCCAGGGTCACAGGCGGATGTCATCGCGCGCCCTGCGCGCAGATGAAGCAGTGCAGGCTCAGAGCCCGCGGGCTCGGGCCTGCTTCTCCTGCATTCGCGCCTGAAGCCGCACGCGTCGCGCTGCAATGACGGTGCCATTGATCTCGCCGCCGAACAGGAACATCGCGGCGAGCCAGTACAGGAAGACAAGAAAGACCATCGCGGTGGCGAGGCCGCCATAGGTCGAGGCGTAGGCGTTGGAGAACCGGTCGAGGTAGTAGCCGAAGCCGAGGCCGGCCAGGAACCACAGCAGGAGCGTCACTGCGATGCCGGGCACCACCGCCAGAACCGAGCGGCGCCCGGTGGCGACGAACTTATGGGCGATCACCAGCACGGTGAGGAGCAGGAAGGCCGTGATGCCGATGCGGCCGATCGCGACGGTGAGGCTCAAGGGCTCGAGGCCGGGTGCCACGTTGATGACGCGGCGCCAGATCAGGGGCCCGAGCACCACCAGGAGGGCAAAGGCCAGCATCGCGAAGGCGCCGCAGACGACGTAGCCGATGGATTCGAGGCGCGTCAGCCACCAGGGACGCACCTCGCGCAGCCCGTAGGCCCGGTTCAACCCGACGCGCAGGCTCTCGACGCCGGACGAGGAGAAGTACAGCGCCAGCAATGCGCCAAGGGTGAGCACGCCGCCGCGTTGCTCGGTCAGGACCCTGTGCACCTCGTTGACGATGGGCTTGGCGACCTCGCGCGGCCAAGCATCGAAGATCAGGACGCTGGCCTCGTCGGCCAGCGACTTCGTGCCGAACAGACCAGCCAGGGCGGCGAGGAGGATGAGGAACGGGAACAGGGCGGTCAGGGTCGACAGGGCGATGTGGCTGGCGATGGCCCAGCCGTCATGGGCGACGAAGCGCTGCGCGGCGACGCCTGCGATCTCGAAAGGCTTGCGGAGACGTCTCACGGGGCGGGGGCTCGTCCTCGAACAGGGTAGGGGGCGGGCGTGTCTTCTAAACGCAACGCGGCCCTTTCGTGCAACGTCCCGTGCGCACGGCATCGCCTCGCCGTCTTGAAATCTCCGCGACCCTGTGATGCCTGGCGCCCGTCATGCCCGCGCCAGCCCCGCTCCTCGTCCCCGCCCTCTTCGTCGTGATCTGGGCGACGGGCTTCGTCGCGGCCCGCTTTGTGTCGCCCCATGCCGAGGCCTTCACCTTCGTGGCGATCCGGGTGGTCCTGGTCGCACTGGTGCTGGGCGCCCTCGCCCTGGCACGCGGGGCCCGCTGGCCGCGCGACCGCGCCAGCTGGTTCCACGCCGGGCTCGCCGGTCTGCTGATGCAGGGGATCTACGTGATCGGCGTGTTCTGGTCGGTGCAACACGGATTGCCGGCCGGTATCGCCGCCCTGGTCGGTAGCCTGCAGCCGCTACTGACCGCGACTCTGGCAGGGCCGGTCCTCGGCGAGCCGGTGAGCCGGCGGCGCTGGCTCGGCATCGGCACCGGCTTCGCCGGGGCGCTGCTCGTCCTGGCGCCCAAGATCGGTGCGTCGGATTCTGCCGGCATCCCGGTTCCGGCCCTGGCCGCCTGCCTCTTCGCGATGGTGGCGATGACCGGCGGCACTCTCTGGCAGAAGCGGCACGGCGCCGGGGCGGACCTCCTGAGCAATGCCACCGTCCAGTTCGCGGGCGCCGTCTGCCTCGCGGTGCCGGTCGCCCTCCTATTCGGAACCGGCGGCTTCGATGCCTCCACCCCCCTGTGGCTGGGCCTCGCCTGGTCGGTTTTGGTGAACTCGGTGGGCGGCATTCTGCTGCTGCTACTGCTGATTCGCCGGGGCGCCGTAGCAGGGGTCGCCTCCCTGCTGTTTCTGGTGCCGCCGGTCTCCGCGATGATGGCCTATGCGCTCTTCGACGAAGCGCTGGCGCCAATCCAGATGGGGGGCATGGCCATCGCCACGCTCGGTGTCGCTCTCGCCAGCCGTGGCTGAGAGGACGCCCCCCGAAAGGCGACTTTTTGTTTGAGGAACATCTCAATAAAATTCATGACTGCCCGAATAACCAAGAAGAATCAGGGTTTTTCGCCCTGGCGGATAATGAATTCGGGCGGGATAGAGCCGCACTGCGGCGAGACGCCTCTACAGGTGCGACGAACCTGCCTATAATGGACTGCAAAGCCTCATTCCTTTGCCAGCGAGTTTGCCATGTCAGCCTCTCCCGTCATCTCGACCGAACCGAAGGATCTCCTGAGCCTCGCGCGCGAAGCGGCCGAGGCCGCCAAAGCCCTCGTCGCCGAGGCAACCCGGCGCGTGCGCACCACGATCCTGTCGGACGAGGGCAAGATCTCGGCTGAGAAGATGGAAACCCAGCAGCACGCCACGCATGGCCTTGCCTGGATCGCCACCTACGCGGAGGGCGTGCGGGAGCTGGGCGCCTATGCCCAGCGCTTGACCGAGAGCGGTGAATTCGGTGAGACCGAGAGCCTCCTCGTCCGGATCGGCCTGGGTGAGTACCTCGACCAGATGTTCTCCGGCATTCCGATGAGCCAGGGCGAGATGGTGCGCCCCACCGGCTCCCTCGGCCTCGGCGCGCGCGAAGTCGCCAAGTTCCGCACCGAGGCGGTCGAGACCCTGATCGCCGAGGGCAACACCCCGGAGAACCGGGCCGCCCTCGTGGCCCGCATCCGCGACAACGGCGGCTCGGCCACCATCGGCAAGTCCGGCCTCGACGAGGACATGGAAGCGATCCGCTCTGAGATGCGCCGCTTCGGCCTCGCCGAAGTCGTGCCGCACGCCCACGAGTGGCACAGCCAGAACGCCTACATTCCGATGGAGATCGTCACGAAGATGGCCGAGCTCGGCGTCTTCGGCCTGACGATCCCGGAGGAATACGGCGGCATGGGCCTGCCGAAGATCTCCATGTGCGTGGTCTCGGAGGAACTGTCGCGCGCCTATATCGGCGTCGGCTCCCTCGGCACGCGCTCGGAGATCGCCGCCGAGTTGATCCTGTGCGGCGGCACCGAGGAGCAGAAGCACCGCTTCCTGCCCGGTATCGCCTCGGGCGACACCCTGCCGACCGCCGTGTTCACCGAGCCGAACACCGGCTCCGACCTCGCGAGCCTGCGCACCAAGGCGGTGCAGGACGGCGACGTCTGGAAGATCTCGGGCAACAAGACCTGGATCACGCACCCCGTGCGCGCAGACATCATGACCTGCCTGGTGCGTACAAAGCCCGAGGAGAAAGGTCACAAGGGTCTTTCGCTCCTCATCGCCGAGAAGCCGCGCGGAACCGATGCCGAGCCCTTCCCGGTCCAGGGCCTCTCGGGCGGCGAAATTCACGTCCTCGGCTATCGCGGCATGAAGGAATACGAGCTCGCCTTCGACAACTTCGAGGTGCCGGCCGGCAACCTCCTCGGCGAAGTCGAGGGCAAGGGCTTCGCCCAGCTCATGCAGACCTTCGAATCCGCCCGGATCCAGACGGCGGCCCGGGCCATCGGCGTGGCGCAGAACGCCCTCGACCTCGGCCTGCGCTATGCCGAAGAGCGGGTGCAGTTCGGCAAGGCCCTGATCAACTTCCCCCGCGTGGCCGACAAGATCGCCATGATGGCGGTGGAGATCAACATCGCCCGCCAGCTGACGTATTTCTCGGCCCGCGAGAAGGACGAAGGCAAGCGTTGTGATCTCGAGGCCGGCATGGCCAAGCTTCTCGGCGCACGCGTGGCCTGGGCGGCGGCCGACAACGCTCTACAGATTCATGGCGGCAACGGCTTTGCTCTGGAATACGCGGTGAGCCGCGTCCTGTGCGATGCGCGCATCCTGTCGATCTTCGAGGGTGCCGCCGAGATCCAGGCGCAGGTCATCGCCCGCCGCCTGCTCGAAGCCGCCTGAACCCGGCACGCCGATGCCGGAACGCCGGGGCGATCCGATCGCTCCGGCGTTCCGGTATTCCACGAGGGTGACGGCGAGGTCGCGCGCCTTGGAAGCCGCGCTCCCTGAATGTCACGTTCTTCGGAGGTCGCGCTACTTGGTGACCTTCACCGAGACGGGGTCGCTCGACGGGAAGGTCTCCTCCAGGGCTTCGTCGAGACGGGCGTCGAGCTCGCCCTTCTGGTTCTCGGGGCGGTTCTTGTCCGACCCCTTGGGGGCGGCCTGTCCGGTGGTGGAGATGGTGTCGGTCTCCGGGGACTTCTGCTGATCGGCCATCCTGGGCACTCCTTCGGGTCGCGGGTTGGCGCCTGTGTCGGCACGTCGTCCGGGACAACGCCGCGGGCGTCTCCGGTTTCCATGGACGGGACCGGAGCGCGCGCCGGGGCGCCGGGATCCCCCTCAGGGGGCGGCCGGGATCTGGGTCCGGGTCGCGGTGCGGTCGGTTCGGACACCGGCCGTCCGGGCCTCCCGCAGGACGAAATCATAAACCTGCGTCAGGCGGTCGAGATGCGCGTCCGGCGTCAGGGGCGCGGCCCAGTAGCGCTCGTAGGCGGCCCGGCTCATGCGCTCGGCCAAGCCATCGTCGGAGAGGCGGACGAGGTGGGCGGCCAGGGAATCCGGATCGCCCGAGCGGAACCAGAACCCGGTCTCGCCGTCCTCCACCGCCTCGCGGCCGGCACAGGCATCGCTGACGATCACCGGGGCGCCGCAGGCGAGCGCCTCGTACACCGTGAGGGGCTGGCCCTCGTACCAGACGCTCGGGAAGACCAGGGCGCGGGCCTGCCGCATCAGGGCCTGGACGCCGGCCTCGTCGCGCCAGCCCAGCATCACCGCCTCCGGATACCGGGACGCGAGATCGGCGCGGGCCGGCCCGTCCCCGACGAAGACCGGCCGGACGCCGGCGCGGCGGGCCGCCTCGGCGAAGATCGGCGCGCCCTTCTCGGTGGAGATGCGCCCGACGAACAGGACGTCGCCCGGCGGACCGGCACGGAGGGGCGCCTGGACCACCGCGATCGGGTTGTCGACCCGATGGAAGCGGGTCGAGCTCGGCAGGTGTGGGGCCACGACCCGTTCCTGCAGGGCGCTGAGGGTGACGATGTGCGGGAACAGCGCCTTCAGGCCGGCCACGTGCTCGAGGCCGAGGTGGCGCACCACCCGCAGCAGCTTGCGCGGGTAGCTGCGGGCGTCGCAGTTCGTGGTCAGGCAGCCCAGGGACATCGGCGTCCGGTGGCAGATCCGGGCGGCCGGATACTCGTAGAAGCCGCCGTTCGGGCAGACGAGGAAGAACTCGTGCATCGTGTAGAGCAGCGGGAGCCCGGAGGCCGCGAGGCTGCGCCCGATCGAGGGTGAGAGCGCCTTGGCGAAGGCGTGGACGTGGACCACGGTGTCCCGCGGGTCGAGACCGCGCAGTTCCTCCGCCAGGCGCCGGGCCGCCGGCCGGTTCCAGATCGCTTGCGCGGCGAAGGCGAGCTTGTTCGTCGTCGTGCCGATATCGTCCTGGCCGAGGCAGACCACGCGGATGCCGGCCGCCTCCAGGCGGGGATCGGCGGGCCCGACGGCGGCGAACACCGTGACGCTGTGGCCGCGCGCGCGCAGGCCGAGCCCGGCATCCAGCGCCACTTTGGCCTGTCCGCCATTGATGAACGCATGGTCGACGACGAGGACGAGGTGCATGGTGGACAGTCCCGGCCAACGACGAGGTCTTCACGGATCTTTACCGAACGTGCGTTGATCTCCGGTAAATCCATGGCTCTGTGGTGGTCCTCGGGCGGACCACCTCGGATTCCTTCGGCATCGCCACATCTCCGGGCCTCTCCATGCAGATCGTCGTGTTGGCGGAGTTCGCGGTGGCGAGCGGGGGCGCCGAGAAGGTGGCCGTCGAATCGGCACGCGGCCTCGCCGAGGCCGGAGCCGACGTGACCTACATCCAGGCCATCGACGGGCCGGCGGATGACCTCCTCGACCATCCCCGCATCCGCCGGATCGGCCTCGGCAACACGGACATCTGGCAGCGTCCGGCGCATCGCGCCGCGCTCACCGGGCTCTGGGACGCGGAGGCCGCCGCCCGGCTCGGCGCCGCCCTCGACGCGCTGCCGGTGCGGCCGGACCTGATCCATCTCCACCAGTGGACGCGCAGCCTGTCGCCCAGCGTCTTTCCGGCCCTGTTCGCGCGCGGCCTGCCGGTCGTGACGACCCTGCACGACTACTTCCTCGCCTGCCCGAACGGCGTCTATTACCGCTTCGACCGGGCCGAGCCCTGCACCCTGAAGCCGCTGTCGGCCGCCTGCATCGCAGCGCCCTGCGACGGCCGGAGCCGGCTCCACAAGCTGGTCCGCGTCGGACGCTCGGTCTCCCTGCGCGCCGCCCTGAAGCGGCAGCGCCTCGACGTCGTCCATGTCTGCGACGCGAGCGTGGCGCGGATGGGTGCGCTCCTGGACGGGCTGGCGGTCACCCATCACCGGGTCGACAACCCGGTGCGGGTCACCCGGCAGGCGCCCGCCGATCCGGCACGGGGCGATGCGCTGGCCTATGTCGGCCGCCTGACCCGCGAGAAGGGCGCCGACCTCGTGGCGGATGCCGCGCGGGCGGCCGGGCTCCCGGCCCTGTTCGTCGGCACCGGTCCCCTGGAGGACGAACTCCGGGCGCGCCCCGGGGTCGAACTCGTCGGCTGGCAGGCGCCGGACGCGGTCTGGGCGCTCCTGCGCCGCCGGGCCCGGGCGATCGCGGCGCCGTCCCGCTGGTACGAGACCGGGCCCCTGACGGTCTACGAGGCCCTGGCCAACGGCATTCCGGTGATCGCCTCGAACCGATCCGGCGCGTCCGAGACGGTCGTCGACGGGGTGAACGGTTATTCCGTCGCGCCGGAGCCCGAAGCCCTGACACGGGCGACCGCGACGCTGCACGACGCCGCACGAACGGCCAGCCTCGGCGCCGCCGCGCATGCCCGCTACTGGGCGAACCCCATGACGCTGGCGGCCCATACCGACGCACTGATCGCGGTCTACGAACGCATCCTGGCCGGCCGCGGGGTCGGACGCGCGCGGGCCGTCGCCCCGGCCGCTTGAAGCCGGGGTGAAAAGTTGGCAAAATTCTGCAACTTTTTGAAGCCGTCATCTTGACGTTGATGTTGCACCGCAACATAAAACTCTCGCAATGCATCGAATGAGTCGATGCACAGTGGAGAGAAGCGAGATGAACGGTCAGACCTTCGAGATCCCCGCCGAGATGCGCGCCTTCGCCGAGAAGAGCGTCGATCAGGCCCGCACGGCCGTGAGCACCTTCATCGGCACCGCCGTCAAGACGGCCGAGCAGATGCAGACCACCTCGAAGTCGGTGCAGGAATCCATGCAGACCGTCGTCGCCAAGGGTCTCGACCAGGTCCAGGAGAACGCCGCCGCGACGTTCGATTTCGCTCAGAAGCTGGTCCGCACCCGCGACGTGCGCGAGGCGATGGAGCTGCAGGGCGAGTTCCTCCGCAGCCAGATCGCCAACCTGCAGGCGCAGGCCAAGGATCTGGACGCCCTGGCCCAGAACACCCTTCGCCCCTCTGCCTGAACCCGGCCATCCGGTTCGAGACGCGCGGACGCCGCCCCCAAGCATCCCGGGGGCAGCGTCCGCCCGCTTGACGGGCGCCCCGCAGACATCCAGCCGATTCGGGTTATTCTTCCACCCGATCATCGTCCATCCGAAACGGCCAGGAGACAGTAGCCATGGCAAGACGGCGCAAAACGCCCTCCAGAGCGCAGGACCGAGCCGGAACGCGCCCGCAGACCGCGGGCGGCCAGGCCCCTGATAGCCTGACCACGGACAGCCACGAGGATGGACCGATGACCGTCGAGACCGTGCACGCTGTCGATGGGGGCGATTCGACGGACTCGTCCGGGTCGGCCCCTGCGGCGAATGTCCATGATGCCCTCCTCGAAGGTGTGTCCCCGACCGCCCTGGCGACGGCGAGCGAGAGCGACGGCGCGCCGGCCCCCGTCGTGACCGAGCCCGCTCCCGCCACCGGCGAGGCCTCCGAGGCCGAGATCACCGAGACTTCCGAGCCCGAGACCTCCGAGACCGAGACTTCCGAGCCCGAGATCTCCGCGAGCGAGACCTCCGAACGCGTCGAGGATCTTACCGTAGTCCAGGAGGAGCCGCCGGCACCGGTCGAGACCGCGCGGGAGACGGTCGAGGCGGCGACCGGCGCCGTCGAAGCCGCGAACGACGTCGTCGAGACCGTCGCCCGGATCGTGCCTGCGACCTTGCCCGCGACTTTGCCTTCGACCTGGCCCGCAACTTCGGCCGAGCCTCTGCCGGCGGCGCGGTCCGTCCTCGAAGCCTCTCAGGCGACGTTCGGCAAGATCGCGGACCTTGCGACATCGCCGCGGATCTCGGAGGTGCGAATCTCGGAAGTCCTGGGCGAGCTCGGCGAGGTGAACACCACGGTGCTCACCTATCTGCGCGGCGAGGGGGCCGCGGCGGTGGCCCACTGGCAGGCCCTCTCGGGCGCCAAGACCCCGGCCGATGCCATCCGCCTGCACGTCTCCGAGATGCAGCGCGCGGCCGATGCCTCGCTCAGCTGCTTCGCGGCCCTCGCCAAGCGCGCCAGCCGCTTCACCGGCACGATCGGCCGGCGCTGATACTTCCGGCTCCGGCGCCCCTCGCGCCGGCGACCCGACGCGTCTAGATATCCCGGAATCCGTCGCGGCGCCGTCCCAGACCGGGGCAGGGCGCCGCGCCAACGTCCCGGGAGCTTCCATGCCGCGCACGCCGCTCTTGCCGCGCACGTCCCTCTTGCCGCGCACGTCCCTCTTGCCGCGCACGTCCCTCTTGCCGCGCACGTCCCTCTTGCCGCGCACGTCCCTCTTGCCGCGCACGTCCCTCTTGCCGCGCACGTCCCTCTTGCCGCGCACGTCCCTCTTGCCGCGCACGTCCCTTCTGCTCGTCCCGCTGCTGACCGCGACGCTCGCCGCCGCGCCCGCCACGGCACAGATGATGAAGTCCCCGGCGGTCCCCGACCCCAGCGCGTCCGAGAAAGTGGTTCCCCTCGCCAAGGGCCAGGTGCAGCTCTCCTTCGCCCCCGTGGTGAAGCGGGCCGCTCCCTCCGTGGTGAACGTCTATGCCTCGCACGTGGACACCCGGGGCCAGAGCCGCAGCGCCATGGACGAGTTCATGCGGCGCTTCTTCGGCGACAACGGCGGGGGCCGCGGGCGCGGCGGCGCGCCGGGCGAACGCGCCCAGAAATCCCTCGGCTCCGGGGTGATCGTCGACGAATCCGGCCTCGTCATCACCAACAACCACGTCATCGAGAACATGAACGAGGTGCGCATCGCCCTCGCCGACCGGCGCGAGTTCGAAGCCACCATCGTGCTGCGCGACCCCCGCACCGATCTCGCCGTCGTGAAGATCAAGAGCCCGTCCGGCGGGCTGATCCCGATGGCCTTCGGCGATTCCGAGTCCCTCGAAGTCGGCGACTTCGTGATGGCGATCGGCAACCCGTTCGGGGTCGGCCAGACGGTGACGCAGGGGATCGTCTCGGCTCTGGCGCGCACGCAGGTCGGCTCCTCCGACTACCAGTTCTTTATCCAGACGGATGCCGCCATCAATCCCGGCAATTCCGGTGGCGCCCTGGTCAACCTCCAGGGCCAGCTGGTCGGGATCAACACCGCGATCTACTCGCAGTCGGGCGGCAGCCACGGCATCGGCTTCGCCATTCCTGCCAGCATGGTCCGCGCCGTGGTAGAGACGGCCAAGGGCGGGGCGAATGCCGTGCGGCGTCCCTGGCTCGGAGCGCGCGTCCAGAGCGTGACGCCCGACATCGCCGAGAGCATGGGCCTGGATCATCCGACCGGCGTGCTGGTGGCGAGCCTGCAGGCCAAGAGCCCGGCGGAGGAGGCCGGCCTCAAGCGCGGCGACCTCATCCTCACGGTGGACGGCAAGAGCGTCGACGACCCGGAGGCCTTCGGCTACCGCTTCGCCCTGAAGGGACTCACCGGCCAGACCCAGTTCGGCATCCTGCGCGGCACCGGGCGCTCGACCGTGGCGGTGAAGCTCGGCCCGGCGCCGGAGACGCGTCCGCGCGACACGCTGAAAGTGCGGACCCGCTCGCCCTTCCTCGGCGCGACCCTGGTGAACACATCCCCCGCCGTGGCGGAGGAGCTTCAGGCCGACTTCCCGGCGGACGGGGTCGCCGTCGCCAGCGTCGACGACGGCTCGATCGCCGCGCGCGCCGGCCTCCAGAAGGGCGACATGATCGTCGCCATCAACGGCATGCCGATCGCCACCACGAAGGACCTGGAGCGGATCACCCGCAACAGCCTCAACATGTGGGAGGTCTCGATCAACCGCGGCGGCGAGGTCATGACCTCGATGTTCGGGGGGTGAGGGCCCAGCCGGCAGGGGAGGCCGTGATTTTCCCGGTTGCGGGCGGCGGACACCCGCGTCTTTGATGCGCCGATGTCCGACCTGTTCGCCTCCGCCGGCCTGGCCAGCGCCGCCCCCCGCCCCCTCGCCGATGCCCTGCGTCCGAAAACCCTGGCGGAGGTGGTCGGGCAGGAGCACCTGACCGGGCCCGACGGGGCCCTGACCCGGCTCCTCAACGCGCGCGCCTTCGGCTCCCTGGTGTTCTGGGGGCCGCCGGGCACCGGCAAGACCACGGTGGCGCGGCTCCTGGCGCACGAGACCGACCTGCATTTCGAGCAGATCTCGGCGATCTTCTCGGGCATCGCCGAACTCCGGAAGGTGTTCGACGCGGCGCGCGGGCGCCGGGCGATGGGGCGGGGCACCCTCCTCTTCGTCGACGAGATCCACCGCTTCAACCGGGCGCAGCTCGACGCCTTCCTGCCCGTGATGGAGGACGGCACGGTGACGCTGGTCGGCGCCACCACGGAGAACCCGTCCTTCGAGTTGAACGCCGCGCTGCTGTCGCGGGCGCGGGTGCTCCTGTTCCGGGCCCTCGACGCGGCGGCCATCGCCAAGCTGCTGGTGCGGGCGGAGGCGCTGACCGGCCAGCCGCTTCCCCTGGACGCCGAGGCCCGCGGGGTCCTGGTCCGCATGGCCGACGGGGACGGGCGGGCCTCCCTGACCCTCGCCGAGGAGGTCTGGCGCTCGGCCAAGCCGGGCGAGACCTTCGACGCGGAGCAGCTGCAGGCGATCATCCAGCGCCGCGCACCGATCTACGACAAGTCGCAGGAGGGGCACTACAACCTCGTCAGCGCCCTGCATAAGACCGTGCGGGGCTCCGACCCGGACGCGGCGCTCTACTATCTCTGCCGGATGCTCGACGGGGGCGAGGACCGCCTGTTCATCGCCCGGCGGCTGGTGCGCATGGCGGTGGAGGATATCGGGCTGGCCGACCCGCAGGCCCTGGTGGTCGCCACCGCCGCCAAGGACGCCTTCGACTTCCTCGGCTCGCCGGAGGGTGAACTGGCGCTGGCCCAGGTCACGGTCTACCTCGCCTGCGCGCCGAAATCGAACGCGGTCTACAACGCCTACAAGGCCGCCACGCGGGTGGCAAAAGAGCACGGTTCGCTGCCGCCGCCCCGCACCATCCTCAACGGCTCGACGAAGCTGATGCGCAAGATCGGGTACGGCGAGGGCTATCGCTACGACCACGACGAGCCCGACGCCTTCTCGGGCCAGGATTACTGGCCGGAGACGCTCGGGCGCCAGCAGTTCTACGAACCGACGGATCGCGGCATGGAGCAGCGCTACACCGAGCGCCTGGCCCACTGGGAGGCCCTGCGCTGGCAGCGGCGCGCCGACGACGGCGCGTGAAGCCCCGCGGCTAGTCGGTCGACGCGAGGCGCAGGTGAAAGCCGTCCCGGATGGCCCGCGGGACCGGTCCCGTGACCTCCGGGGCCTCGCCGAGGCGCAGGGTGAAGGCCATCTCGTCGGTGGGCAGCGGCTTGGCGGTGACGGGCGGCATCGCTTGCGCGAGACAGGTGCCGAGACCGATGGCCGCGGCGACCTGACCGCCGATCCAGGGAAGGAGCGTCCGGTGGAGGGACGGGGGCCGTGATCCGGCCGGCGTCACGGCGGTCAGGTCCGGCACGATGGCCACCCGGGCGGTCGCGGATGCCGCGCCGCCCGGTGCCAGCGGGAATGCGCTGAAATCGAAGACGACGGAGTCGTCGCTGAGCGGGGCGGGCACGGGTTCCATGTCGTTCAAACTGGACCGACTCCGCTAACATCGCCTTAACTGCGGAAACCCCGGGTGGACCTGTCCTGGCCGGGAAGACGCCAAGTCTTCCGCGGCATCCGAAGTCTTGCCGGGTCTCCGAAGTCTTGCCGGGCATCCGAAGTCTTGCGGGCCGTTCGAGACCTTGCGGGGTGTCCGCGATCGCGCCGCCCGGCCTTGCCACCGGGGGGGCGCCATGGTGGGGTTCGCGGCGCGGGGCGTCCCCGGTCTCGCCGCACCCTCCGGACCGATGTGCCCCGGCCACGACCCAGCAGGACCCTCCGAGCCAGCATGCAGGCCTATCCGCTCCTCTCCGCCCGCTTCGCGCGCCTCGGCGCCCTCGGCGACGCCGCCGGGCTCCTCCACTGGGACCGCCAGACGCTGATGCCCGCCGGGGCGGCCGGCATGCGGGCCGAGCAGCTCGCCCAGCTCGCGGTCATCGGCCACGAGGTCCTGACGGCCCCGGAGACCGGCGACCTGATCGCCCGGTCCCTCGACGAGGCGCCGGGCCTCGGCCCGTGGGAGCAGGCGAACCTGCGCGAGATGCGGCGGGCCTATCTCCACGCCGCCGCGGTGCCCGCCGATCTCGTGGCGGCGAGCTCGAAGGCGTCGTCGCACTCGGGCATGGTCTGGCGCGAGGCGCGGGCGCGCGCCGACTTCGCCATGCTGGCGCCGGCCCTGGGCGAGACCCTGCGCCTACAGCGGGAGGTCGGCGCGGCGAAGGGGGCCGCCCTCGGCCTCGATCCGTACGACGCCCTCCTCGACGGCTACGATCCCGGGATGCGCCGCGCGACGATCGATCCGCTCTTCGCCCGCCTGCGCGCCGCCCTGCCGGACCTGATCGCGGCGGTTCACGCCCGCCAGGCGCGGGAGCCGGCCCCGCTGCCCCTGACCGGCCCGTTTCCGGTGGAGACGCAGAAGGCGATCGGGGAACGGCTGATGCGCGCCGTCGGCTTCGATTTCGCGCGGGGCCGGCTCGACATCAGCCTCCACCCCTTCTGCGGCGGCGCCACGGACGATGTGCGGATCACCACCCGCTACGATGCCGCCGATGCCACCAGCGCCCTGATGGGCGTGCTGCACGAGACCGGGCACGCCCTCTACGAACAGGGGCTGCCCGCCGCCTGGCGCCACCAGCCGGTCGGGACCGCCCGCGGCATGACCCTGCACGAGAGCCAGTCGCTGCTGGTGGAGATGCAGGCCTGCCGCTCGGAGGCGTTCTGCGCCTATCTCGCGCCGATCCTGGCGGAGGCCTTCGGCGGGGAGGGACCCGCCTGGAGCGCCCGGAACCTGTACCGGTGCTACACGCGCGTGGCGCCGGGCTTCATCCGGGTCGATGCGGACGAGGTGACCTACCCGGCGCACATCCTCCTGCGCTACGGGCTGGAGACCGCGATGATCGGGGGCGATCTGGCGGTCGCCGACCTGCCGGGCGCCTTCAACGACGGCCTGCACGACCTCCTCGGGCTCACCGTCCCCGACGACCGGGTCGGCTGCCTGCAGGACATCCACTGGCCGAGCGGCAGCTTCGGCTACTTCCCGACATACACCCTCGGCGCGATGGCGGCGGCGCAGCTGTTCCGCGCGGCCCGGGACTTGAGGCCCGACCTGCCGTCCGACCTGGCCAGGGGCGATTTCACGGCCCTGCGCGGATGGCTGGGCGAGGCGGTCCACGCCCGCGGCTCCCTTCTCGAGACCGATGCGCTGCTCGTCGCCGCCACCGGCAAACCCCTCGGCGCGGAGGACTTCATGGCCCACCTGCGGCTGCGCTATCTCGGGGAGGGCTGAGACGCCCGCGCCGGGCGATTCGTCGCCCGGTTCGCCCGGGAGCCGGGGAGCCCCGGCCCGCGGTTTCGCGTCCCGGGATGGTGGACCGGACGCGGGGCAGCCTGTAGGCCGGCGGCCCCTTAACCTCGGCGGACCTGACGTCCGGAGATCCTCATGGCGGCCTGCGGCCTCGATTTCGGCACCTCGAACACCACCCTCGGCCTCGTCACCGGACAGCGCCCGCAGCTCGTGCCCCTGGAGGGGCGCCACGTCACGATCCCGAGCGCGATCTTCTTTCCGCCGGGACAGGCGCCGGTCGTCGGACGGGCCGCCATGGCCGAGTACCTCGAGGGAACACCGGGCCGGTTGATGCGGAGCCTCAAGTCGGTGCTGGGCTCGTCCCTCCTGGAGGAGACGACCCCCGTCGGCCGCGAGCGCATCAAGTTCCGCGACGTCATCGCCCGCTATCTCGCGGCCGTGAAGACGCGGGCGGAGGCGGCGGCGGGCCGAAGCCTCGACACGGTCGTCCACGGCCGCCCGGTCCACTTCGTCGACGGCGATCCGGAGGGCGATGCCCGCGCCGAGGAGGCGCTCCGGGCGATCGCCACCGGCATCGGCTTCCGCCACGTCTCGTTCCAGTTCGAGCCGATCGCGGCGGCCCTCGACTACGAGCAGCAGGTCGGGTCGGAGGAGATCGCCCTCATCGCGGATATCGGCGGCGGCACCTCGGATTTCTCCATCGTGCGCCTCTCGCCGGAGCGGCACGCCCGACCCGATCGCAGCGGCGACATCCTCGCCAATGACGGGGTGCGCATCGGCGGGACGGACTTCGACCGCCGGCTGAGCCTCGGCACGGTGATGCCGCTGCTCGGGCTCGGGAGCGCGATGACGCGGGGCGACCTCGACGTCCCCACGGGCTATTTCCACGACCTCGCTACCTGGTCGAGCATCAACCGGCTCTACAACGCCAAGACCCTGCGCGAGATCGAGGAAGTCCGCCGGGACGCGAGGCGGCCCGACCTGCTGGCCCGGCTCCACACCGTCGTCGAAGCCGAGCGCGGGCACTCCCTGGCGATGGAGGTGGAGGGCGCCAAGATCGCCACCTCGGAGGCCGGGCAGGGCCGGATCGACCTGGACTGGGTCGAGGCGAATCTCAGGGCGGACATCGACCGGGAGGGCCTCGTCGTTCACACCGACGAGCTCGCGCGGCGGATCGCCGAGCGGATCGCGCGATGCCTGACGCAAGCCGGCCTCTCGGCCGACCGGATCGACGCCCTGTTCCTCACCGGGGGCTCCACCGGCCTGCCCCATGTCCGCGCCGCCCTGACCGCCGGCGTCCCGAACGCCCGGGTGGTCGAGGGGGACACCTTCGGCTCGGTCGGCACCGGGCTGACGCTGGAGGCGGCGCGACGGGCCGCCTGAGTCCAGGCCGAGGCCCGGAAAAGCTCACCCGGCCCGGCGACATCGCCCCCGTGCCCTTTGTGGCGGCGCCGGCCGGTGTTACGAGCAGGCCATGACCACACGACCACCTTCACGCGGCGGCTCCGGGCGCAAGGGCGCCAGCAAGGGCGCCGGCGCCGGCCGCGGCGCACCGCCCGGCCGCCCCGGCCGGCCCGGCAAGCCGGGCGCCTTCAAGCGCCCGGACCGCGAGCGCACCGGCCCGCGCACCAGCGCCCTCGATGCGGCCCAGCGCGCGGCGCAGGCGCGCGGCGATGCCGCGGCCAAGCACGCACCCTGGCGCCCCGGCCAGGAGGCCCGGGACCGCGAGACCGGCCCGCAGGAGGGCTTCGGGCAGGACAGGTTCGGGCAGGACAGGTTCGGACAGGACGGCTTCGAGAGAACGGACGAAGCCCCCCGGCGCGCCCCGCGCACCCGGGCCGAGCGACCGGCCCCGGCCGGTGCCGCGCCGCGCCGCCCGGATGCGGGCGCCCGCGAGACCGCACCGGTTCCGGAGGGACCGACCCGGCGCGAGCAGCGCGCCGCCGCCTCCGCGACCCTGGCCTCCGGCGTCCAGACCCTCACGGTGGAGGAGGACGAGGCCGGGATGCGGATCGACCGCTTCCTGACCACGCGCTTCCCCCAGCTGCCCTTCACCCGCGTCCAGAGCATCGTGCGCAAGGGCGAGCTCCGGGTCGACGGCAAGCGCGCCAAGCCCAACGACCGGCTCGAGCCGGGCATGAGCGTGCGCGTGCCGCCGCTGAAGCTCGAGGCCCAGGGCGAGCGCCCCCGCTCGGCCGCGAAGGACGCCACCGACGCCGACTTCATCCGCTCGCTCATCCTCTACGAGGATGCCGAGATGATGATCCTGAACAAGCCCTTCGGCCTCGCCGTGCAGGGCGGCTCCGGCACCGTGCGGCACGTGGATGGCCTCCTGGAGGCGCTGACGGGCAAGGACGGGCAGAAGCCGCGCCTGGTTCACCGGCTCGACAAGGACACCGCCGGCTGCCTCATCGTGGCCAAGACGCGACTGGCCGCCGCGACGCTGGCCAAGAGCTTCCGGTCGCGCTCGGCCCGGAAGGTCTACTGGGCGCTCACCGCCGGTGTGCCGCGGGTGGCGCAGGGCCGGATCTCGACCTACCTCGCCAAGGAGGAGCCCACGGACGCGGATGCGCGCATGCGGGTCGCCAAGCACGGCGACGAGGGCGCCGCGCACGCCCTGACCTACTACGCCATGGTCGACAACGCGGCCCAGAAGCTGTCGTGGCTGTCGCTGAAGCCGGTGACCGGGCGCACGCACCAGTTGCGCGCGCACGCCGCCCATATCGGACACCCCATCGTGGGCGACCCGAAATACTTCAGCATCGAGAATTGGGAGCTGCCCGGCGGCATCCAGAACCGGCTGCATCTCCTCGCGCGCCGGATCGTGATCCCGCATCCGCGTACGGGACAGCCCGTGGACGTCACGGCCCCGCTTCCGCCGCATATGGCGCAGAGCTGGAACCTGCTCGGGTTCGACGCATCCCGCTACGATCCCATCGTGGAGGCGCCGGAAGCCTGAAGCCCCCTCCCGCTCCCGGGAGGTGCGGCACCTCGCCGGAGGACGAGGGGGGCGGGCGCCACGGTTGCACCTTGGCAAGCGCCCGCCATGCCTTATCCTCCTGATCCATCCCGGCGGGCACGTTGCCACCGGCCAAGGACCGTCGCGCCACGATGCATCGAGACACGATCCTGACGCCGGCGATCGGCTTCGCATTCCTGACCCTCACGGCCATCGGCGCCGGCGGTACGCTCAGCACCGCCGCGATGGCGCAGGCGGCCCCACCGGCCCAGACCCAGACGAGGACGCAGCCGCAGGCGCCGGCGACGCCCCAGACGGCGGCGCAGCCGCAGGCGGCACCGGCCGCCCCGCCGCAGGGCGCGGGCGCCCAAAGCCCGGGCGCACAGGCGCCGGGAGCACGGCCGGCGGGTACCAGTCAGGCCGTGGGCACGGCCGGCGGGCGCGGCGCGGCACAGGTCGGCCGGCCCCGGCGGCGCTCCTACGCCGCCTGCAACCGGATCTCGCACACCCGGGGTCTGCGCGGCGGGGCCCGGCGCCGGTTCCTCGTCCGGTGCAAGCTCGGCTACGATCGTCCCCGGAACGGTCAGCCCCAGGGCACCCGACAGCCGTGAGGACGGCGTCTCGCAGCACGAGCCAGAATCCGTGAAGCTCATCGTCTTCGACGTCGACGGAACCCTCGTCGACAGCCAGCACCTCATCGTGGCCGCGCAGGGCATGGCCTTCGCCGAGCACGGCCTGACGGCGCCGAGCCGAACCGAATCGCTCTCGGTGGTCGGCCTGTCGCTGCCGCAGGCCTTCCGGCGCCTCGTCGGCGACGATGGCCCGATCGAAGGCCTGTCCGAGAGCTACAAGCGCGCCTTCAACATCCTGCGCCTCGATCCGAACTACGAGGAGCCGCTGTTCCCCGGCATGGAAGCGCTGCTCGCGCGCCTCCATGCCCGCGACGACGTGCAGCTCGGCATCGCCACCGGCAAGGCGCGGCGCGGGGTCGATCGCCTGATCGAGACCCATGGCTGGCGGGGATGGTTCGCCACGACCCAGAGCGCCGACGACGCGCCCTCCAAGCCCGATCCCGCCATGCTGCTCCAGGCCATGGCGGAGACCGGAGCCGGGCCGGACGCCACCGTGATGATCGGCGACACCACCTACGACATGACGATGGCGGTCAGTGCCGGCACCGCCGCCGTCGGCGTGGCCTGGGGCTACCACCCCGTCGGCGCGCTCTTCGGCGCGGGGGCCTCGATCGTCGTCGACACCGCGGAGGACCTCGGCGCCCTGTTCTCCGGCGATCCGCGCGCCGCGGCGGCGGCCCAGGCCTGACCCCGCCGCGGCACCGGGGACCCGAGACTCAAGACTTAAGACGAGAGACGCGGCGTCTCGCAGCCCGCGCGGCGATGCCCTATCTGCAGAACCATGAGCGACGATTCCAAGACCGACTGGCTCGGTGATCCCGAGCATCCTGCCCAGCCCGAGCACCCTTCTCAGCCCGATCCGACCCGCGCGGCCCGGGGCCCCGGCAAGCCCGCCCTGCCGAAGCGGTTCTACGGCGAGGCCGGTCTCGCCCCGCATGGGGACGGCTTCCGGCTGACCCTCGACGGGCGCCCGGCGAACACGCCGGCCCGCAATCCCCTGGCCCTGCCGACCCGCGCCCTCGCGGAAGCCGTGGCGGCCGAGTGGGGGGCGCAGGTCGCGGTCATCGACCCCGCCACCATGCCGCTGACGCGGCTCGCCAACACCGCCATCGACGGGGTCGCGCCGCGCCGCGAGGCTGTGGTGGACGACCTGTCGGCTTATGCGGGGACCGACCTGCTGGCGTATCGCGCCGGCGATCCCGAGCGCCTCGTGCGCGCCCAGGCCGAGGCGTGGGATCCGATCCTCGACTGGGCGCACCAGGATCTGGGCGCCCGCTTCATCCTCGCCGAAGGGGTGATGCACGTCACCCAGCCGGACACCACCGTGGCGGCCCTGCGCCGGGCGATCGGCGAGACCGAAGGCCCGTTCCGGCTGGCCGCGCTCCACACCTTGACCACGCTGAGCGGGTCGCTCGTCCTCGCCCTGGCGGTCCTGCGGGGGCAGGTCACGCCCGCCGAAGCCTGGGCGGCGGCCCATGTCGACGAGACCTATCAGGCGAGCGTCTGGGGCCGGGACGCGGAAGCCGAGGCGCGCCACGCCGCACGGCAGGCCGAATTCGAGGCCGCGGCGCAGTTGGCACACTTGAGCCGTTAAATCGATTTTCGCGGAAAGCGCCACGTGCTAAGGCCGGTTCAAATCGCGACCGCCAAGGTTCCCGCCAAGGTTCCTGAGACGGTGACCGTCAAGGTCTCGGCCGAGGTCTCGGCTCAGGGTCTTGCGGAACGCGACGTCATCTTTCCAACCAGGGTCGAGCGCGCATGAAGGACATTCTCGAGAAGCTGGAAGAGCGGCGCGCCCAGGCCCGCCTCGGCGGCGGCGAAAACCGCGTCGTGGCCCAGCACAAGCGTGGCAAGCTGACCGCGCGCGAGCGCATCGAACTCCTCCTCGACCACGGGTCGTTCGAGGAGTTCGACATGTTCGTGCAGCACCGCTCCACCGATTTCGGCATGGAGAAGCAGAAGATCCCCGGCGACGGCGTCGTCACGGGTTGGGGCACCATCAACGGCCGCACCGTCTTCCTGTTCTCCAAGGACTTCACGGTGTTCGGCGGCTCCCTGTCCGAGGCGCACGCGGCCAAGATCGTCAAGGTCCAGGACATGGCCCTGAAGATGCGCGCGCCGATCATCGGCATCTTCGATGCCGGCGGCGCCCGCATCCAGGAGGGCGTCGCGGCGCTGGGCGGCTACGGCGAGGTCTTCCGCCGCAACGTCGCGGCCTCGGGCGTCATCCCGCAGATCTCCGTCATCATGGGCCCCTGCGCGGGCGGCGACGTCTACTCGCCGGCCATGACCGACTTCATCTTCATGGTGCGCGACACGAGCTACATGTTCGTGACCGGCCCCGACGTGGTGAAGACCGTCACCAACGAGGTCGTGACCGCGGAAGAGCTCGGCGGCGCCAAGGTCCACACCACCAAATCCTCCATCGCCGACGGCTCCTTCGAGAACGACGTCGAGGCGATCCTGCAGATCCGCCGGCTGCTCGACTTCCTGCCCGCCAACAACATCGACGGCGTGCCGGAGATCGAGAGCTTCGACGATCCCCTGCGCCTCGACATGAGCCTCGACACGCTGATCCCGGACAACCCGAACAAGCCCTACGACATGGGTGAGCTGATCCGGCGCGTGGCCGACGAGGGCGACTTCTTCGAGATCCAGGCGACCTACGCCCGCAACATCATGACGGGCTTCGGGCGCATCGAGGGCCGCACCGTCGGCTTCGTGGCCAACCAGCCGATGGTGCTGGCCGGCGTGCTCGACTCGGACGCCTCCCGGAAGGCGGCGCGCTTCGTGCGCTTCTGCGACGCCTTCTCGATCCCGATCGTCACCTTCGTGGACGTGCCGGGCTTCCTGCCGGGCACCGCGCAGGAATACGGCGGCCTGATCAAGCACGGCGCCAAGCTGCTCTTCGCCTATAGCCAAGCGACGGTGCCGCTCGTCACCATCATCACCCGCAAGGCCTTCGGCGGGGCCTACGACGTGATGGCCTCCAAGCACGTGGGTGCCGACCTCAACTACGCCTGGCCCACCGCGCAGATCGCCGTGATGGGCGCCAAGGGCGCGGTGGAGATCATCTTCCGCAGCGAGATCGGCGATGCGGAGAAGATCGCCGAGCGCACCGGCGAGTACGAGGACCGCTTCCTCTCGCCCTTCGTGGCCGCCGAGCGGGGCTACATCGACGAGGTGATCATGCCGCACTCGACCCGCAAGCGCATCGCCCGGGCGCTCAGCATGCTGCGCACCAAGGAGATGGAGCAGCCCTGGAAGAAGCACGATAACATCCCGCTCTGAGTGCGGGGACCGGCCCGGTACCCCGCCGGGCCGGCCTCGCGAAACATTCCGATGGCCTATTCCCGGAACGGTGCCATGATCCCCCACCCACACCCGGGAGGAGACAGGCCATGGCGACGGAACAGAAGCGCGGAAGTCGCGAGGCGAAGAAGCCCAAGAAGCCCGTGACGAAGACGATCGCGGCGGCGCCCTCAACCAAGGGCATGGTGATCGCCGCTCCGAAGGCCGGCAAGAAGTAAGCCCGCGGGGCACCGCTCAGGAGGCCCGCGGGGCACCGGTGCGGGCCACGCCCGCGCCGGGTCGGCCCCGTCAGCCCCGGACGAGGCCCGGTGCCTGAACGGTCTTGCCCGCCGGATCGGACGGGCTTCCGAGGGTCAGCAGAACGATCTCCGGGGGTACGCCCAGGCGCACCGGGATGCGGCTCACGCCGAATCCCCCCGAGACGATCATGTGGCGGCCCTTCCGGACCACATGGCCGTATGCAAACTCGTTGCGGCCGTGGACCGCGGCCATGGCCGGCGAGTAGCCGAAGATGCGGACCTGGCCGCCATGGGTGTGGCCCGCGAGGGTCAGGGACA
Organism: Methylobacterium sp. BI1; assembly: GCF_056680125.1. Lineage (NCBI taxonomy): Bacteria > Pseudomonadati > Pseudomonadota > Alphaproteobacteria > Hyphomicrobiales > Methylobacteriaceae > Methylobacterium > Methylobacterium sp. BI1. Next base: position 2,164,505 of record NZ_CM155267.1, read on the forward strand.
CGCGATCCGGCACGTCCAGGAACAGGTCCGGCTCGTGGATCATCAGGAGCACGGGCGCGGAATCGGTGACCTTCGCGAGGGTGCCCGGCAGATCGTCGCGTCCGCCTCCGTCATCCTCGAGGAGGAACGGGATCTGGTCGCCGACGCCCGCGATCCAGAACGGCTTGCCGTCCTTCTCGAGACGCAGGGCGTCGTTCTCCATGACGGGGATCCCGACATTCTCCAGCGCCCGCTGCGCCTCGACGGGCCCGTCGCGGCGCGCCTGCGCCGCCTTGTCGTCCCACCAGTCATGGTTGCCGAGGATCGAGTAGACGCCGAGGGGGGCGCGGAGCCCCGCGACCACGCGGGCGAAGTCCGGCAGCGGGATCTTGCGGTAGGTGACGCTCGGGCCGGCCGGATAGTCGCCCAGCATCAGGATGAGGTCGGGCTTCAGCGCGTTCGTGGTGTCGACGATCTCGGCGATCCGGTCGAGGGGCATGAACGGCTCGCCGACATGGAAGTCGGCGAGCACGGCCACGCGCAGCGACAGGCCGGGTGTCCAGTTCGGAAGGACGGGCGCGTAGGGCGTGACGACGAGCCGGTAGAGCGGCTCGATGCCGAAGGCATAGACCCCCGTCGATCCGACGACGCCCGCACTCGCCCCGAGCCCGGTCAGGAACTGCCGGCGGCTCGGCAGGATCAGCATGGTCAGGCTCCTCGGTCGCGCGAAGGGCGCGGCGCGTCCCTCTCGCCACAAAAGATGACGAAAGCGAGGAGCGTGCCGCGCGCACGGCGACCGATAGGCCCGAGGCGTTGAGGAAGGGATACCGCAGCGGTGGATTCGCGCCTCCCGACGCAACCCACCGACGCGACCCGCGATCGGGGCCTCAGGAGAGGGGCGTGTCCTCGTGCTCGAAGCGCGCGGAGCGGGTGCTGCTCAGGAGCCCCGTCCGGGCCGATTTCTGCGCCTGGGACACGGCCTGTACGGCTGCCGCGAGGGCCGGAAGCGCGACGGGCCGGAATGTCTCGGCCTGATGATCGACGATGATGGTGGAGCGGTCGGAACGTCGAGTGGTGCCGGACGTCTGTTGGCGCGGGTGCATGTAACGGGTGTCCTGTTGTGCTCGACAGGCTCTGTCAGGTTCTGTTGCCTAATCTTGAGCCATGAACGTCTCGCGGGCACCGTTTGGTTTCACCCGGACGCCGATCGAGCGACGTGACAACCATACAGCCGCGGCCAACCTGAATGAAAGCTTAAGGCTCTCACGATCCCTCGACCACAGCACAAATCGAGCGCGCATCCCACCTCAAGAACACTTAAGCAGGGCGCCGCCTGCAGTGCAAACGACATCATGCACTGCGAAGAATACCTTCGCAGTGCAGTCTTGATGGTCAAGCCGCGGGGAGCGGAGCGGCTTCGAGCTTCTGCTCCGCGATCCAGGCCGTCGTCCGGTCCAGGGCGCGCGTCAGGCGGTCGAACAGGGTATCGATCTCGGACGGTGCGATCACCAGGGGCGGGCAGACCGCGACGCGGTCGCCGGCGAGGAACCGCACGATCAGTCCCTCGGCCTGTGCGAAGGCCACCACCCGGGCCGCCACGCCGGCCTTCGGCTCGTATTGCCGCCGGGACGCCTTGTCCGCCACGAGCTCGATGCCGCCGATGAGCCCGATGCCGCGGGCCTCCCCGACGAGGGGGTGATCGCCGAGGGCGGCGAGGCGCGCCTGGAACTGCGGCGCCTTCTCGGCGACCCCCTCGACGATGCGGTCGCGCTTGTAGATCGCGATGGTCTTGAGGGCGACGGCGCAGGCGACCGGGTGCCCCGAATAGGTGGTGCCGTGCCCGAAGGTCCCGAGCTTGGCGCTCTGCTGCACCATCAGCCGGTAGAGCGGCTCGTCGACGGAGATGCCGCCGAGGGGCAGGTAGCCGGAGGTGAGCGCCTTGGCGAAGGACAGGCTGTCGGGCCGCATGCCCATCGCCTCGGAGCCGAACCAGGTGCCGAGCCGCCCGAAGCCGCAGATCACCTCGTCGGCGATGAAGCGGACGTCGTGCCGGTCGAGCACGGCCTGGATCTTGGCGTAGTAGCCCGCGGGCGGCAGGATGGCGCCGCCGGCGCCGAGCACCGGCTCGGCCACGAAGGCCGCCACGGTCTCGGGGCCCTCGCGCAGGATCACCGCCTCCAGCTCGGCGGCGAGGCGGGTGGTGAAGGCCTCCTCGCTCTCCCCCGACTGCCCGAAGCGGTAATGGTGCGGGCAGCCCACGTGCAGGAACCCCGGCAGGGGCAGGTCCCAGTCGGCGTGGTTGGCGGGAAGGCCCGTCATCGAGGCCGTGGCCACCGTGACCCCGTGATAGCCCTTGATGTGCGAGAGGATCTTCTTCTTGCGCGGCCGGCCCAGCGCATTGTTCATGTACCAGGTCAGCTTGACCTGCGTGTCGTTCGCCTCGGACCCCGACGAGGTGAAGAAGATCTTCGAGGTCGGAACCGGCATCAGCTCCTTCAGGGTCTCGGCCAGCTCGATCGCGGGGTCGTGGCTGCGCCCGGAGAACAGGTGGGTGAAGGGCAGGCGCGCCATCTGCTCGCTGGCCGCCTCCACGAGCTCCTCGTTGGAATAGCCCAGCGCCGTGCACCAGAGACCGGCCATGCCCTCCAGATAGGGACGGCCGTCGCTGTCGTAGACCCAGACCCCGTGGCCGCGCTCGATCACCAGCGGACCGGTCTCGCGAAAGGTCTCCAGGTTGGTGTAGGGGTGGATCAGGGTTTCGACGTCGCGGGTCGCGAGGTTCGAGAGCATATTTTTGCCTGACGGTTGGCCGATGGCCGACATGGGTGCGCGACTGTAACGAGGGGCGCCCCCGGTAGAAACCCGCGCGACGTCGCAACCGGACCCGAAGCCATGCTCGACCCCGCAACCATCGTGGCCCAACCCGCCCCCGGCCGCACCTGCGGAACCTGCACCCTCTGCTGCAAGGTCTACGACGTCCCGGCGGTGGAATCGGTCGCCGGGCAGTGGTGCCGGCACACGAAGCAGGGGCGGGGCTGCGCCATCCATGCGACCCGGCCCGACCATTGCCGCGCCTTTCACTGCCTCTGGATGACGGAGGCCTGGCTCGGCCCGGAATGGAAGCCCGAGCGCGCCAAGATGGTGCTCAGCCTCGATCCGGTCTCGCGCCACATGAACGTGCAGGTCGATCCGGGCCAGCCGAATGCCTGGCGGCGCGAGCCCTATTACGGCCAGCTCAAGCGCTGGGCGGTGTCGTCCCTGGCGCAGAAGCGCCACGTCCTCGTCCACCTCAACAAGACCACCACGGTGGTCCTGCCCGACCGCGACGTGGCCCTCGGCGTCTTCGAGCCCGGCGACCGAATGGTGGCGCGCGAGCGCATGACGCCGCAGGGCGTGGTGATCGAGGTCGAGAAGGTCCGCGATGCGGCCTGAGACCCTGGGCACCCGGATCCGCGGCATCCTGTTCGACAAGGACGGGACCCTGGTCGATTTCGACCGGACCTGGGGGCCGGCCGCCTATGCGGTGATGTCCGACCTGTCGGGCGGCGACCGGTCCCGGCTGGATGCGCTCATGCGCGTGAGCCACTACGACGAGGGCGGCCAGCGCTTCGCGCCGACCTCGCCGCTGATCGCCGGCTCGTCGGCCGGCTACGGCCCCCTCTGGGCCGAGGTCCTGGACCGGCCCGCCGGCCCGGTGCTCTACGCCGAGATGGATGCGCTGTTCCGGGCCGCCGGCCTCGCGGCCCTCACGCCGATCGGGACGCCGTCGGACCTCGCCGCGCGCCTCGTCGCCGGCGGCTTCACCCTCGGGATCGCCACCAATGACGCCGAGGCGTCGGCGCGGGCCCAATGCGCCGCTCTCGGCCTCGCCGCGCATTGCGCCTTCGTGGTGGGCTATGATTCCGGCCACGGTTCCAAGCCGAAGCCCGGAATGGTCACGGCCTTCGCCGACCATCTCGGGGTGCCGGCGCGCCGGATCGCCATGGTGGGCGACTCCCCCTACGATCTCGTCGCGGCCCGCGCGGCCGGGGCCGTCGCGATCGCGGTGCTCAGCGGCCCGCTCGGTCCTGCAGCCCGGGACGAGATGGCCCCCCTGGCCGACTACATCCTCGACTCGGCCGCGGATTTGCCGGCGCTGCTCGGGCTCTAGCCAGCCTCGCCCGTGACCGGCTGTTCCCGGGCCAGATCGCGCCACTTCAGCACCAGGCGCTCGAAATCCGCGATGTCCTGAACCGGCAACTGCCCCAGGGTGCGGGCGACGTACGCCTTCTGCGCGACGATGCCGCGCGTGGCGAGGTCCGCGCCGGCGGCGGTGAGGTAGAGGGCGTGGGAGCGCCGGTCGCCCGGGATCGGACGCCGCTCGACGAGGCCGGCCTCGACCAGACGATCGATCAGCCCGGAGACGTTGCCCTTGGTGACGTAGAGCCGCGCCGCGAGGTCCTGCTGGGTCATGCCCTCGCGCTCGGTGAGGGTGGAGAGCGCATCGAACTGGGGAATGGACAATCCCAGGCCGCGCAATTCCCCGGCCATCGCGGCGGTCACCCGACGGTTGAGGCGGATGAAGCGGAACCAGACCCGCAGCGGATCGGCGGCCTCGGCGGGCGTCGGAGTGGATGGGGGCGCGGGCATCGTCCGGCGGCTATAGCAGACACGGCGCCCGTCCCGGAAGCTGCGCGACGCACGGCCCGGGTGGCGCCGCGGAGCGCGGACCGGTAAAGCTCCCAGCGCACGGCCCCGCGGATCTTCCGGACAGCGAATCTCGTCACAGCATGCGTCGTCTGCCCTACGAAGATCCCATCACCCGCGCCGGCCCGGTCTCGCGGACCGTCGCCGTGCTGGCCCTTCTCGTGAGCCTCTTCGCCCTGGTCCTGGTGCGCGATCCGCGCGCCGAGGCCGGCCCGGCCCTGGCGACCCTCGGCGCCGGTCTCGCCCTGGCGGTGGTCGCGGTGGTCCTCGCCCTCGTCGCCTTCGTGCGGGTCTGGCGCGAAGGCGCGCGGGGCCTCGGGGCGGCCCTGGCGGGCCTGTTCCTGGCGAGCCTCGTCCTCGCCTATCCGGCCTTTGCGGGCCTGCGCGCCCTGCGGCTGCCGGCGATCGCGGACGTGACCACCGACACCGACAATCCCCCGGCCTTCTCCCGCTCTCGCACCGCCTTCGCCGCCCGCGAGGGTCGTTACCCGCCAGATCCGGGTCCCGCCGCCCGGGCCGCCCAGCGGGCGGCCTATCCGCAGATCGCGCCGCTCACCCTCGACCTCGACGCCGACGAGGCCTTCGAGCTCGCGCGCAAGGCGGCCGTGAACCGTCGCTGGCAGATCGTCGAGGCGATCCGCCCCGGCGGCCGCGTAGGGAACGGCCGCATCGAAGCCGTGTCGCGCGGTCCCGTCCTCAACCTCGCCGACGACGTCACCGTGCGGGTCCATCCGCGGGCGGACGGGGCCCGCATCGATGTCCGCTCCGCCTCGCGCCTCGGCACCCGGGACCTCGGCAGCAACGCCGACCGGATCCGCGCCTATCTCGACGAGGTCGCCAACCTGGCCATCGCGGTGAAGTGAGCGGCGTTCAGGCCGGCCAGTAGCGACTGTCGAGCCGGGCAGGACCGTCGCTCCGCACGATTCCGCGCTCGACCAGATCCTCGAGGTGGGCGAAGACCGACAGGGCCGCCGCGCCGCGCAGGGCCGGCTTCAGGCCCTGGTAGATCGCCGCGACGATGGTGCCGATGTCCCGGTCGCCCGCCTCCAGGCGGCTGCGGATCGCGCTCTCGCGCTGACGGCGATGGGTGGCGAGACCGCGCACGAAGCGGCGCGGATCGCGGACCGGTCCGCCATGGCCCGGCCAGTAGATCGTCTCCTCGCGATCCCGCAGGGCCTCGAGCGACTCCATGTAGGCGCGCATCGCGCCGTCGGGGGGCGCCACGATGGTGGTCGACCACGCCATCACGTGGTCGCCCGAGAACAGGGCCGTTTCCTCCCGCAGGGCGAAGGCGAGGTGGTTCATGGTGTGGCCGGGGGTCTCCAGCGCCGCGAGGGTCCAGCCCGGCCCCGTGACGGTCTCGCCCGTGTGCAGTTGCCGGTCGGGGACGTGGTCCCGGTCGGCACTGGCGTCGAGATGGGGGATTTCGCCCGCGCCGAGGGCACGCGCCGCCCGGTGGGGGCCGCAGCCCAGGATCGGCGCGCCCGTGCGCGCCTGGAGCAGCCGGGCCCCCGGCGAGTGATCCCGGTGGGTATGGGTCACCAGGATGGCGGTCACGGGTGCCCCGGCGCAGGCCTCGACGAGCGCCGCGATGTGCCCCTCATCCGCCGGGCCCGGATCGATGATGGCGACGGCCGCGTCGCCCACGAGGTAGCTGCAGGTGCCGGTCGCGGTGAACGGTCCCCCGTTCGGTGCGATCCGCCGCCGGACGAGGGCGGAGAGCCGGACTGTCTCACCGCTCGGGGGCGGAGCCCCGTCGAAGGCGGGATCGGACTGCGTCTCGCTCATAGCGGCTCCGGAGCGCATGGGATCGAACCCGCCCCTAAGCCATCCCCGGCCGGGGGACAACGCGCGGCCCGCGGCCGACGGCCGGCTCAGTAGACGAAGGGCGATGCCATCACGACCCGGGTCGGCGCCCGGACCGGACCGAAGCGCGGCTCGACCTCGATCGGCAGCGGCACCGGCTCGAAGCCGGCGGAGGCGGCGACGCGGACGCGGACCGCGCGATCGGCGCTGCGGCTCCCCTGGCGGAGGGCCCGGGCATCGGCCTCGCGGCGGACCACGTCGACCTTGGCGTCGATGTCGCGCCGCGCGCGCCGCGACAGGCCGCGCGCGGCGCGGAAGTCGACGACGGTGAAGCCGCCGGCACGGGCCCGCGTGACGACGGCCGCGCTCGCCTCGGTGGCGACGACGTCGCCGGCGCGCACGGTCCTATCCTGCAGGATCGAGAGCGGCGCGGACACACCCTGCTCGGGCTGACAGCTGCAATGCTCCACCCGCTTCGTCCGGTACAGGTTGGCCACCGCGAGGCTGCGATAGGTCTGTCCGTCGAGGCCGACGGCACGGTCGAGTTCGGTCTCCCCGGCCCCCAGGGTGAAGAGACGGGTCGGCGTGTTCGGGCAGGCCGCCGCGCAGGCGGCCTCGTGGACCGGCAGGTCGGATCGGGCCCCGAGGCGTCCGAGCGGGAAGACGTAGCCGTCGCAGGACCGCACGCAGACGGTGCGGGCGCCCAGGACGGTGCGCGTGGCGGCCGGAACCGCCGCCACCGGGCTGGAAGCGGCGGCCCCCCGGGGATGCCGGAGCCGGATCGGTCGGGCCGCGCTCGCCTCGGCAACGGCGCGCGGCGTCTGGCGCATCGGGCGCGCGGCGCTCACCCGCCGGGCGTCTGGAAGCGACACGTAATGCCCGGGGCGGCGCGACGGAACGGAGGCCGCCGGAGGGGAGGGCGGCTCGCGGAACAGTGTCTCGAGGAAGTTGAAGAGGCCCCCGCGCTCCGAGGCCTTCACCATCGTCGTCCCCGCCGTGACCCCGCCGAGCCCCAGCAGGAGGCCGGCCAGCGCCGTCGCGACCATCTGCTGTCGCGGACCGGCCGGTGCGAGACGCTGCCACTTCATACCCGCCGGCTCCGCATGCGTCGCTCTGATCCGTCCGGCCGCTTCTCTTCGGCGTACGGCCCCCTCAGGTACACATCATCGCGGACCGGGCGCAACGGCGGCAAACCACCGAGACGGGCGCCTTCCGCATGGGGAATGCGCGGCCCAGGCATCAAAGCAGATGCCGAGATGTTGCTGCGTCGCATGATCGACGGCGCCAGTCTTGGTCTCCTGCGCGGACATCAAATCACGGCCGGGACCCGAACCGCGTTCCGCCGATAAGGTGTCGGCGAGACGATGGAGGGGCCGTCCCCCACCGTGACGCTCGCTTTCCGCGCATGACCATCGGCCTGCATCCTGCGATTACGAACGAAACGGACCAGAAGCTCCTCCAATCCTCCTCGTAAGCTGAGAACTTGTTTCGTGGGGCTTTCACTTATGATAATGACCTGAATTACAAATATTCAGGGCCGATCACAGGGACGTTACCGGCGATTTAATTCGACCTTAAGCCTTGGCGGCTTCAATCAGCGCACACCGTCGAGAGCGCCGGCAGCGGACCAGACGCTGCGGACGAAACACGCCACAGGGGATGTCGAGCGCTCCGGATCGTCAATCGACCGCACAATTCGCCCGAGGGATCGCGTCGCGCTTCCTCACCGCGGGCCGGACCGTCTCACGGTCCCCGCGGAGGGTGCAGAGGTGTCCGAACGGCAGTGGAACGCGTCGCAGCCGAGGAATGCCCATGACCTTCTTCAACACCCGCACCGCGGCGAAGCTCGAGGCGCTCGACCGGTCCCAGGCCGTGATCGAATTCCTCCCCGACGGCACGATCGTCGCCGCCAACGAGAATTTCCTGAAGACCGTCGGCTATGCGCTCTCCGAGATCAAAGGCCAGCATCATCGGATCTTCGTCGCCGGCACGGACCAGGACAGTCCGGCCTACAAGGCCTTCTGGTCTGCCCTCGCCCGGGGCGAGTTCCAGCGCGCCGAGTACCGGCGGATCGGCAAGGGTGGCCGCGAGATCTGGCTGCAGGCGACCTACAACCCCATCCGGGGACGGGACGGCCGGGTCACCGGCGTGGTCAAATTCGCCACCGACATCACGGAGGAGAAACGGCGGAGCGCCGACACGCTGAGCCAGATCGAAGCCATCGACCGATCGCAGGGCGTGATCGAGTTCGACCTCGACGGAACGATCCTGAACGCCAACCGCAATTTCCTCGACGTGGTGGGATACGGCCTCGACGAGGTGAGGGGGCAGCACCATCGCCTGTTCGTCGACGGCCCCGAGCGGGACAGCGCCGCCTACAGCGCCTTCTGGGAGGGACTGGCCCAAGGCGTCTTCCAGAGCGGCGAGTTCCGGCGCGTCGGAAAGGACGGCCGCGCGATCTGGCTGCAGGCGACCTACAACCCCATCCTCGATCCGGCCGGGCGCCCGGTCAAAGTGGTCAAGTTCGCCACCGACATCACGACCGAGAGGCTGCGGACCGCGGAGTTGCAGGGTCAGGTCGAGGCGATCGGCCGCTCGCAGGGCGTGATCCACTTCGACCTCGCTGGGCAGGTCCTGGATGCGAACGCGAACTTCCTCGGCGTTCTGGGCTACGATCTCGCGCAGATCCGGGGCCAGAACCACAGCCTGTTCGTCGAGCCGGCCTATGGGGCCTCGGCCGAGTACACCGCCTTCTGGGCCGCCCTGCGCCGGGGCGAGTTCCAGAGCGGCATCTTCCAGCGCGTCGGCGCCGGCGGCCGACGGATCTGGATCCAGGCCTCCTACAACCCGATCTTCGACATGGGCGGCAAGCCGTTCAAGGTGGTCAAGTACGCCACCGACATCACGGCGCGGATGCGCTCGCAGATCGACGCGGCGAGCGCCTCGTCGCAGACCCTGGTCAACGTCCAGACGGTGGCCTCGGCCGCCGAGGAATTGAACGCCTCCATCGGCGAGATCGCCGGCAGCCTCGCCCGATCCCGCCAGGAGGTGGACGAGATGGACGAGCGCGCGCAGAGGGCCGACCGGTCGACCGGCCAGCTCGCCGACGCCGCCACGTCGATGAACGGGATCGTCCAGTTGATCCAGGGCGTCGGCGGCCAGATCAACCTGCTGGCGCTCAACGCCACGATCGAGGCCGCCCGCGCCGGCGAGGCCGGCCGCGGCTTCGCCGTGGTGGCGGGCGAGGTGAAGAACCTCTCCAACCAGGTCACGAGCGCCACCACCCGCATCGCCGAGGACATCAAGACGATGCAGGCGGTGTCCGGCGACGTGGTCGCGTCCCTGGCGGCGATCGGTCAGGCGATCGATGTGGTGCGCGGCTTCGTCACCGGGGTGGCGTCCGCCGTCGAGGAGCAGAGCGCCGTCACGCAGGAGATTTCCATGAGCATGCAAACCGCGGCGCACGGCGTGGCCGATATCGATCGCAACCTGCAGGCCCTGGCATCCTGAGAGCCGGCAACGCCGGGAAGCGCCGCCATCGCGCGAGCCCGACATAGCCGTTTGCTGTTTTTATAGCTCCTGCTATAAAGCGGAGGGTCGCCACGAGGCGCCTGGCGGTCCCTTTGGCGGAAACACGCGTAGGCATGGCTCGACACGAAGATCTGATGACACCGGGTCCCGTCTCGGCCCCGGAGGGTGCCCTGACGGACGGACCACGCGCGGCGGGACCGAGACCCGAAGGATCCTGGCGCTTCAGCCGTGAGACGCTGGCCCAGCCGAGCCTCGGACGGATGAACGGGAGCGTGCCCGTCCAGGCGACCGGCACCTGGCTGCGTCGACTGCTGGCCTTCATCGGCCCCGGCTACATGGTCTCGGTCGGCTACATGGATCCCGGCAACTGGGCGACCGACATCGCCGGAGGTGCGCAGTTCGGCTACACGCTGCTCTCGGTCATCCTGCTGTCCAACCTGATGGCCATCGTCCTCCAGGCGCTCGCCGCCCGGCTCGGCATCGCCACGGGACGCGACCTCGCCCAGGCCTGCCGGGATCATTATCCGCGCCCCGTCAGCCTGGTCCTGTGGCTCGCCTGCGAAGCGGCGATCATCGCCTGCGACCTGGCCGAGGTGATCGGGACGGCGATCGCCCTCAAGCTCCTGTTCGGGCTGCCCCTCGTCGTCGGCGCCACCCTCACGGCGCTCGACGTCTTCCTGATCCTGCTCCTGATGCGGCGGGGCTTTCGCGCGCTCGAAGCGTTCGTCATCGCCCTGTTGGCGGTGATCTTCGTCAGCTTCGGGATCCAGATCGCCCTCGCCGCACCGCCGATCCAGGCGGTGCTCGGCGGCTTCCTGCCCTCGGCGGAGATCGTCCGGAACCCGGCGGCGCTCTACATCGCCATCGGCATCATCGGCGCTACCGTGATGCCCCACAACCTCTACCTGCACTCGTCGATCGTGCAGACCCGGGCCTATCCGCGCACCGAGAAGGGCCGGCGCGGAGCGATCCGCTTCGCCGTGGCGGATTCGACGATCGCCCTGATGCTGGCCTTGTTCGTGAACGCCGCGATCCTGATCATGGCCGCCTCGGTCTTCCATGCGCAGGGGCGCACGGACGTCCAAGAGATCGAGCAGGCTTACGAGCTGCTGTCGCCCCTGCTCGGCGCCGGCATCGCCTCGACGCTGTTCGCGGTGGCCCTGCTGGCCTCGGGCCTCAATTCCACCGTCACGGCGACCCTGGCCGGGCAGATCGTCATGGAGGGGTTCCTGCGCCTCCACATTCCCGACTGGGCCCGGCGCCTGATCACCCGCGCGATCGCGATCGTGCCGGTGGTGGGGGTGACCGCGCTCTACGGCGAGCAGGGGACGGCCAAGCTGCTCGTCCTGAGTCAGGTGGTCCTGTCGATGCAGCTTCCCTTCGCCGTCATCCCCCTGGTCGGGTTCGTTTCGGACCGGGGGAAAATGGGCGCCCACACGATCCGGCCCTGGCTCAAGATCCTGTCCTGGGCCATCGCGGCGGTGATCGTGGTGCTGAACGGGAAGCTTCTGTTCGATACCGTGATGGGCGCATGACGGGGCGCCACATCACGTCGAGCTCAGCGGGTGGGCCTCAACGGCGACGGTCGGCGCGAACGCGCACGGGCACTGGCTGGGGGGCGGGCATCGGACCTTGGAGGATCGCACCGATCAGCGAGCGGCTCGCCTCGGCAACGGTTTTGATCAGACGTCGCGCGATGGAGGCGACAGTCGATTGTCTCATGACGGGCTCCTGACCGACGGGCTGAGGACGAACGTCGCATCCCGGGCCGGGTTCCGGTTGCGATGAGACACAGATAGCAAGATCAGTGTCTCCTGCTCAGGGGTCGAGGGCAATCGGCCGCATCGGTGTGAAGCGCGCAAAAAAGCACCGGCGTGGTGGCGCCGGTGCTCAAGCTCGATGCAGGGCAGGGGCGTTGCGCCCCCGGAAACCCTCCGGGAATGCGCAGGAACACCGCCCCCGGAACCCCCTACGGCTTGCCGCGCTTCGCCATGAGCTGCTCGATGAGCGAACCGCCCTTCTCGATGGCCGCCAGTTCCTCCGCAACCGCATCCACGGTCTCGCGGATCTGCTCCGGCGTATGCTCCGAGGTGATGAAGAAGCGCAGGCGCGACGCGCGCTCCGGCACGGCCGGGTGGATGATCGGCTGGACGTTGATGCCGCGCTTGTAGAGGCGGTCCGACAGCGTCACCGACTTCAGGGAGTCGCCGACGATGACCGGGATCACCGCGAGGCCGAGGCTGGTCCCCGTATCGAGCCCGTGCTTCTTCGCACAGGACAGGAACAGGTGGCCGTTCTGACGCAGACGCTCCACCCGGTGCGGTTCGGCGTGCATGATCTCGAGCGCCGTCTCGGCCGCGGCCGCGAGGGGCGGCGAGATGCCGACGCTGTAGATGAAGCCGCCCGCCGTGCACTTGAGGTACTCGATCAGCGCCGCCGGTCCGGCGACGTAGCCGCCGCAGGTGGACAGGGTCTTCGAGAGGGTGCCCATCCAGATGTCGACCCCGTGGGGATCGACGTCGCAATGTTCGGCGAGACCGATGCCGGTGCGCCCGAGGACGCCGAGCCCGTGCGCGTCATCGACCATGAGCCAAGCGTCGTAGCGCTGCTTCAGGGCGATGAGCGCCGCGAGGTCCGGCGCATCGCCGTCCATGCTGTAGAGGCCTTCCACCACGATCAGCGCCCGGCGATGCTCGTGACGCGTGGCGCCGAGCAGCGTCTCCAGGGCGTCGAGGTCGTTGTGGGAGAACGAACGACGCTGGGCGCCGGAGAGCTGCGCACCGGTGACGATGCTGTTGTGGCTCAGGGCATCGTGGAAGATCACGTCGCCCGGTTCGAGCAGGGCGCCGATGGTGGTCACGTTGGTGGCGTGGCCGCTCACCATCACCACGCAGGCCTCGGTGTCGTAGTGATCGGCCAGGGCCTTTTCCAGGGAGAGGTGTCCCGGGCGCTCGCCGGCCACGATCCGGCTCGCGGAGGCCGAGGTCCCGTAGGTCTCGATGGCACGGGCCGCAGCGGCATTGACGTCGGGATGCCCGTTCAGGCCGAGATAGTCGTAGGACGAGAAGTTCACGAACGACTTGCCGGCGATGCGCGTCGTGGCGCCGGCCTTGGTCTCGTGTACCCGGAAGAACGGGTTGCCGAGGCCGATCAGGTCGGCCGCCGAACGCTGGAGACGCAGCTCCCGGTAGCCCGGCAGCGACTCGAAGTTCTGGACGGACGCATCGCCCGTCGGGCGCTGCGCCGGACGGGCCGGCGCCGTCCGGTTGGCGTTACGCCCGAGTCGGTTCGTGACGAAGCCCGCCAGGGCCGCGCGTCCGCCGTCCGGTCTCGCGGAATTGCTCATGCGGCATGCCTCAAGGGGGAATCGCTCACGGGAGGATTTCTTTGATCGCGAGGCTGTTTTCTTCGACCATCGCGTGGAAGGGCTCGAGGGTGCGGACATCCACCCCCTCGCTGGCATGACGCTGCGCCAGGCTCATCACGGCCGCCGCCGCCTCGTCCACCGGCGCCGCGATCGACTGGATCAGGGTCTCGGTGAGTTCGTTGACGGTGAGGCCGGAGGAGATGCCGGAGGGCGGCGCCTCGAGGGCGAAGCGCTCCTGCAGGCTCGCGCCGAGTTCGACGCCCATCAGGGAGTCGAGGCCGATCTCGGAGAGGTGGCGCACGCGGCTGATGTCGTCCTTGGGCAGGCGCAGGATGCGGGCGATGTCCTCCACAATGGCGTCGGCCACCGTCTTGCGCACCGAGTCGATGTCCTGCGTCTTCAGCAGCATCCCGATGTTGATGGCCGCCACCGTGCCGGCTTCCATCTGCTGGTCCGAACCGAGTTCGGCGTAGCTCGGGCTCTTCATGGTGGCGAGCCGCTCGCGCGCCTTGCCCCAATGCATCGACGCGATGGCGATCACGGCGTCGTCCGGGTTCGTCCCCTGGCCTTCCAGCGCGTCGGCCATGAGGTCGAGGCAGTGGCGGGCATCCATGGGGGTCACGCCGACGCGACCCGCCAGGGTCTCCATCACCGCGCGGTTGCGGGCCAGCACGCCGACATCGCCGATGGCGCCCCAGGCTACGGCCAGGGCCGGCAGGCCGAGCTTGCGCCGGCGGCGGGCGAGGCCTTCCATGAAGCCGTTCGCCGCGACGTAGGCGCCCTGACCGGGATTGCCGATGAAGGTCGTGGCCGAGGAGAACATCACGAAGTAGTCGAGCGCACGGGTGCGCGTCGCCGCGTCGAGGTGCTCGGCCCCGATCACCTTCGGACGGATGACGGTGTCGAGCGCGGCGGCGTCGATGTTGGCGATGAGGCCGTCCTGCAGCACCATCGCGCCGTGGATCACGCCGGCCAGGGACCGGCCCTCGCGCTCCACCGCGGCCAGCAGCGCATCCACCGCCTTGCGGCTGGTGATGTCGCAGGCCATCGCGGCAACGTTGACGCCGCGGGCGCCGAGATCGGCCACGACCTGCTTGGCCTCGGGGCTCGCGGCCCCGTTGCGGCCGACGAGGACGATGTGCTTCGCACCCCGGTCCGCGAGCCAGCGCGCCGCCTCGATGCCGAAGCCGCCGAGGCCGCCGGTGACGAGGTGGACGCCCTCGGGCGAGATCGTGAAGGCGGACTTCTCCGCCTGCATCACGCTGCCGGGCTTGGGCGGCGCGATGACGATCTTCCCGACATGCCCCGATTGCTGCATCAGGCGGAAGGCGTCCGAGACCTCGTCCGCCGTGAAGGGCTGGAAGGGCAGCGGCTTCAGGCCGCCTTCCTTGAACAGGGACATGACTTCGCGGAACATCCGGGCCCCGTCCTCGCCCTGGTGCTGGAGCACCTGGTCGAGGTCGACGCCGAAGTAGGACAGGTTCCGGCGGAACGGGCGCAGGCCGATATGGGTGTTGGCGACGTAGTCGCGCTTGCCCAGCTCGATGAAGCGGCCGAAGGGCTTGAGGACGTTGAGGCTGCGCTCCATCGCCTCGCCGAACAGGCTGTTCAGCACCACGCCGACGCCGTCGCCGGTGATCCGGCGGACATCGTCCACGAAGGCGAGGGAGCGGGAGTCGAGCACGTGCTCGGCGCCGAGCGCCTTGACCAGGGCCCGCTTCTCCCGCGAGCCGGCCGTGGCGATGACCCGGGCCCCCTTCATCTTGGCGATCTGCAGGGCCGCGAGACCGACACCGCCGGCCCCGCCATGGATCAGCACCCACTCGCCGCGGCGCAGGCGGGCGCAGCTGACGAGGCCGTAATAGGCGGTGAGGAAGGCGACCGGCACGGTGGCCGCCGCCTGCGGATCGAGGCCGGGCGGGCTCGGGGCCACGACGAGCTCGGGCACGACGATGTGGGTCGCAAAGCCCGACTGCGCGAAGGCCACGACGCGATCGCCGGGCTTGAAGGCATCGACGCCCTTGCCGACGGAGAGGACCCGCCCCGCCACTTCCAGTCCGAGGCGCGGACCGGCGAAGCCGTCCTCAAGGATCTCCTCCGGCAGCATCGACAGCGCCCAGAGGACGTCGCGGAAATTGAGACCCGTGGCCTCGACCGCGATCTCGACCTCGCCGCGCTCGGGAGCCCGGCGCGTCGCCGGCCCCCAGGCCATTTCGTTGAGGCCGCCGGTGTTGCTGCGCTCCAGGCGCGCCGCCTCGGCCGGGACCGCATCGGCGCCGGGACGACGCGAGAGCTGGCCGGGCGAGAACCGGATCACGCGGGTCCGCTCGGCGTCGAGGATGATCTCGGTCTCGAGGGTGCCCGAGAGGATGAGATCGCGCAGGCGCTCGGCGGCCGCCTTGGTCGAGAGCGCCTCCGCGAGGTCGATCCGGCGTACGTCGAGATTCGCCACCTCGTTGGCGAGCGTCCGGCTGAAGGCCCAGACGCCGGCCTCGACCGAGCCGGTCGGATCGCCCGCGTCGCGGGTGGCACCGGGGCAGACCACCCAGAGGCGGGTCTGGCGGCTGCCGAGATGCTCGACGCAGCGCTTCAGGCTGAGGCAGCGCTCCCGCAGGCGGTCCGCGGCGGCGCCCGCATGGTTGAAGGCGCCGGCGAGGAAGACGACCGTGTCGGGCGTCTCACGCTCCAGTTCGAGCAGCGACTGCTCCGAGTCGAGGATGATCGAGACGTGGACGCCGCTCGCCACCAGCAGGGTCGCCAGGGACGAGGCCGTCTCCGCCGCGACGGCGTCGTGCGACCCGATCACGAACGCGAAGGTCTGACCGGGCGCCGGCCTGGCGCGGACCGGTGCCTCGGCGATGAAGAGCAGATCGTCGCCGTTGGCGGAGACGGCGCGATCGACCGCTACCCGCACGAGGCCGGTGTCGCTGAGGGCCCGCTGCCACCCGGTGATGTCGTCGAGACGGCCCACCGGCAGGTCGGCGGTGCTCTCGAACCAATCCGGCGTCAGGCCGAACACCAGGTCCCGGAACAGCGAGGCCCCGGGCTCGACGGCGACGAGGAAGCCGCCCGTCGCGAGCGCATCGGCGACCTTGCCGAGCAGCACCCGCTCGGAGCGATGCAGGACGTTGCTGGCCAGGATCACATCGAAGCTGGCCGGCGTCAGCTCGGCCGTGTCCTCGATGACCGTCACGCCGCGGGGCAGGGCGAGGCGCGCCCGCTCCGCCAGGCGGCGATCCGCTTCGAACACCGTCAGCTGCGCCTCGATGCCGTCCGCGAAGGCGGCGGCCTGGGCCGAGAGGGGGCCGAAGCCGACCTGGAGCACGCGCAGCGCCCGGTCGCGGGGCAGGGCGGCCCGGCCGGACTCGGCGAGATCCGCGATCACATCGGCCGCGGCCCGTGCCGTCGCGCTGCGCAGGACGAAGGCGTCCAGGGCATTCTGCGAGAGCGTCGGAGCCTCGGTCAGGTCACCCGCGAGCAGGCGACCGACGACGGCGCCGATATCGGCGGTGAGCACGAGTTCGGCCGAGAGCTCGGGATGATCCGCCGCGATCCAGCGCATGATCTCGTCGGGCGCCGGCAGGGAGACGTCCTTGCGCAGGGTCCAACGCTCGCCATCGAGGGTGGCGAGGTCGCTGCTCTCCAGGGCGTAGAGGGCGTTCAGGAGCCAGGGGCGCATCGCCTCCGGCACGCGGTCGTCGATCGCCACGGTGCCGGAGCGCTGCAGGCCCTCCGCCAGGCGGTACGCCATCGAGGTCGCCCAGCCTTCGAGAAGGAGGTGCCCCGGTGCGAGGGGCGCCTCGGCGGGGGCGACGACGGCCTTGCAGGCCGGACGGAACGCGTCGGCGACGCGCTTTCCGCGCTCCATGGCGATGGCGGTGGGCTCGGTGGCGAGCTCGGGCCGCTGCGCGATCGCGTAGGCGGCGAGGTCGCTGCCGTTCTTGGCGCGGAGCGCCTGGAACCGGCCCTCGCGCAGGGTGGCGATGACGGCGCCCTCGGCATCCACCAGGGTGAAATCGGCCAGGATGCTGCGCTCGTTGGCGCGCCGGGTCCGGATCATCGCCCGGGCGATGACGGCCCCGGGCTTCACGAGGCGGATCTCGCCGAAGCGGACGGGGACATAGGCCTTGGTCGACCCCTCGCCCATCAGGCCGGCGAACAGCAGGATCAGGCCGTGGAAACAGGAATCGAGGCGTGCGGGGACGAGCCCGAACCGCTCGTCGGCCTCGGCGGGCAGGAGTTCCGAGACGATGGTCGTCTCGTCGAGGCGCGCGCTCAGCGCCACCTGACGGAAGCTCGGACCGAAGCCGAGACCCGAGGCGGCGGCGAGGCGGTAGAGGCCTTCGCCCGCCACCGCGTGGTCGGCGGGAACGTGCAGGTCCACCGGGGCCGGTGCCGGGAAGCTGCCGTCGATGATCTTGGCCGCGGCGTGGAGCTGCCACGCGGCCTGGGTGAGGCGTGGCCGGCTGAGAATCTGGATGGCGTTGCCGGAGCCGGCGACCCGCACCGCGACCTCGCGCAGGGATTCCTCGCCGAACACCATCGGCGACTGGATCTCGAAGTCGGCGAGCGTGACGCTGTCGCTCTTCATCGCCTCGCGGGCGACGCCGAGCGCCATCTCGATGAAGGCCGCACCGGGCAGGATCGCCTGCCCGTCGATGCGGTGGTCATCGAGTTCCGGCACCGTCGCGATGTCGACGTGACCGTGCCATTCGAGGCCATCCGGTGCGACGCGCGAGCCGTAGAGGGGGTGATAGGGGCGCGGCGTCGCCGCACCGACGCCCTCGGTGGTCTCGGCGAGCCGGAAGGGCCGGCGCTGCCAGGGGTAGAGCGGCAGCGGCACGTCGCCCGCCGGATTGGATCCGAAGACCGTCGCCTCGTCGACGGCAGCGCCCTGCACGAGGGCGGCCGCGACGGTGCGGGCGATCGGATCGCCGCCCGCCGGCTTGCGATGCAGGACGCCGATGGTGGCGTTCTCGATGCCGAGGGGCTCGATGGCGTCGCCGATATGCGACAGCAGGGTCGCACGCGGGCCGACCTCGATGAAGACGCGGGCGCCCCGGCGGGTCGCCTCCTGCACGGCCTCGCAGAAGCGCACCGGCTCGCGGATGTTGCGCCACCAGTAGCCGGCCCCGAACTGATCCCCGGCCAGCACCTTGCCGGTGACGGTCGACACCATCGCGGTGGTCGCGGCATGCGGCTTGAGCCCGGCGAGGTCCCGCAGCAGCGGCTTCTCGGTCGGGTTCATCAGGCGGCCGTGGAAGGGGTACTCGAGGTCGAGCTTGCGCCCGCGCCGACGCTTGCGCGTCAACGCCTTCATGGCCGCGTCGATATCCTCCACCGGGCCCGCCACCGTGATCGCCTTGGGACTGTTGTAGGCGGCGATGTCGAGGCTCGGGTAATCCTTCAGGAACAGCTCGATCTCGTCCGCGGGCGCGAGCAGCACGGCCATCGTTCCGAAGCCGCGCGTCGTCTCCTGGTGCTTGCTCCGGTAGAAGATGACCTTCACGGCCTGCTCGAGGCTCAGGATCCCGGCGGCTTCCGCCGCGGCGATCTCGCCGACGCTGTGGCCGAGGACGTAGCTCGGCTTGAGGCCGCGGGCCCGCAGGGCCGTCGTCGAGGCGCTGGAGATGGCGAAGATCAGGGGCTGCGACACCCGCGTGAGGACGAGGCGCTCCTCCAGATCCTCGGCGAACAAGGCCTCCTTCAGGGACCAGCCCGAAAGGGTGTGGAACAGGCCGTCGATGCGGTCGAAGGCCCCCCGGAAGACGGCGTTCTCCTCATAGGCCTCACGACCCATGCCGGCCCACTGGCTCCCGTTCCCGGAATAGACGAAGGCGACCTCCGCCGCGCGGTCCACGGCGGTACCCAGGAGGGCCTCGGGGGCATCTTCGGCCTCACCGACGGCGCGCAGGACCCCCGGAAGATCGGCATCCAGGGACACGGCCAGGCGCGAGGACAGGCGCTCGCGGCGATGGGCGGCAGCGGCGGCGATCCGGGCGATCTCGGCCTTGTCGGCGCCGTCGAAGCGCTCGGCGTAATCGAGGGCGAGTTCGTTGAGGGCGGCACGGCTCTGGGCCGAGAGCAGCAGCACCTCCGGCGTCCGGGCGGCATCGGGTGCGACGGAGGCGGCACGCACCGGCGGTCCGTCCGTGAGGACGACGTGCGCGTTGGTGCCACCGAACCCGAAGGAATTGACGCCGGCGAAGCGCGCCTTGCCGTCGCGGGCCAGCGGCAGCGGCTTGTTCGTGACCGACAGGTTCAGATCCCGGAAGGGGATCTCGGGATTCAGTTCGGCCGCGTGCAGCGAGGTCGGGAACAGGTCGTGCTCGAGAGCCAGGCTGGCCTTGAGGAGTCCGGCCAGGCCCGACACCGGCTCGGTGTGCCCGATATTGCTCTTGATCGAGCCGATCGGGAGCGGCGCCTTGCGGGGACGACCGAGCTTGCCGCCGATGGCGCTCGCCTCGATCGGATCACCCACCGGCGTGCCGGTGCCGTGGGCCTCGACGAAGACCACCGCGTCGAGGTCGATCTCGGCCTCGCGGTAGACCTGCTCCAGCAGCGCACCCTGGGCGTAGCCGGAGGGCAGGGAGATGCCGGTGGTGCGCCCGTCCGAATTGACGCCGCTCGCCGCGATGACGCCGCGCACGGTACTGCCGTCATGCAGGGCGGCCTTGGCCGACTTCAGCACGAGGACGACGCCGCCCTCCGAACGCACGTAGCCGTCGGCGCTCGACGAGAAGGCCTGGCACAGGCCGGTGCGCGAGAGCATCTGCGCGTTCGAGAAGCAGATGAAGTTAAAGGGGCTCGCCAGGAGGTTCACGCCGGCGACGACGGCCGTGTCGATCCGGCCGCTGGAGATGGCCGCCACCGCGGCGTCGAGGGCGACGAGCGAGGACGAGCAGGCCGTGTCGACGGTGAAGCTCGGTCCCTTCAGGTCGTAGATGTAGGAGATGCGGTTCGACAGGATCGAGAGCGTGTTCCCGGTGGCCGCGTAGGCGTCGCCCGACGAGGTGTCGAGCACGCGCAGGTTGCCGTAATCCAGGGAGGAGGCGCCGACGAAGACGCCGATCTGGGTGCCCGCCACGTCCGAGGGGCGTAGCCCGGCATCCTCCAGGGCCTCCCAGGTGAGCTCCAGCAGCAGGCGCTGCTGCGGGTCCATCTGCTCGGCCTCACGGGGCGAGATGCCGAACACGCCCGGGTCGAACGACCAGATGTCGTCGAGGACGCCGGCCGACCACGTATAGCTCTTGCCCCGCTCCTGCGCGCGCGGGTGTCCGAACCGCTCGAGGGACCAGCGATCGTCCGGGATGCGACCGACGGCGCATCGCGCCTCGGTGAGGAGCTGCCAGAGCCCGTCGACGCTCGAAGCGCCGGGAAGCCGGCAGGCACGGCCGATGATTGCGATGTCTGTACGTTGTGTCACGTTCGATTCGCACACGCTCTTGAACGGGGGACAGGATCGACTTGTACCACCGGCGGCAACCAGCCCGATCCTTAGTATGGCTCCAGGCTACTGTCCAACCGGAGCGCCCGGAATCAGGGCAATCACCAAGCGGGAACAGGTACCCTGTTGCACGTATTCATCGATCATTCCGGCAAGATGAGGGAGCAGAACGCCGCACTTCGCGACAGCTTCCACTCGATCCCAGGCAGGAATTCCAAACAAATGCCATAAATCAGGCCGGATCACCCAACCTGAGCCGCAGGCAATCATCGACCCGTATGGCGGGTCCGCAACTTCGACATTCCGGCAGGGGGGAGGGTTCCGACCGGCGGCCGGGCTGAGAGCCGGCGTCGTCCCCGTCGATCAGACCTCGCTGCCCCCCTCTCGCGCGACGGCGGATCACGGCGCCGGCACGGTCGAGGGCAGGCGGATAGAGCGGCTGATTACGGCGACTTTGCGGTGCGACGGGACGCCGCTGCGCCGCAGCATCAGGTCCGATAGCGCGCCGCGCTCTTCGAGAAGTTGGGGTTGTAGTACGGATCGGCCCGCAGAACCGGTCCCCAGCGGTCTTGCATCACCCGGACCTCCCGCTCGAACCGCGCCAGCTTCTCGGGTGTGTCCTCCGCGCCGCGGCTCTTGGATTCGTGATGGATCAGGCGCGCATGGGGTGTCCAGACGATCCGATACCCGCGCGCGCGCAGCTTCAGGCAGAGGTCGACGTCGTTGAACGCGACGGCGAGGTCTCGGGCGTCGAACCCCCCGCACGCCGCGAAGACCGGGGCCCGGAGGAGCAGGCAGGCGCCGGTCACGGCCGAGACCTCCTGGGTCAGGACCATCCGGGCGAAGTAGCCGGGCTCGTTCTCGGACAGGCCGGGATGGCTGTGCCCGGCCACGCCGCCGATCCCGAGGACGATGCCGCCGTGCTGCAGCGTGCGGTCCGGGTAGAGCAGCTTCGCGCCCACCGCGCCGATGTCCGGCGTCAGCGCGATGGACACCATCTCGCGCAGCCAGCCGGGCTCGATGACCTCGATGTCGTTGTTCAGGAACAGGAGCAGCGCGCCCCGCGCCGCCGCCGCGCCCCGGTTGGAGAGGTCGGAGAAGTTGAAGGGACCGGGCACCGGCACGATACGAACGCGCGCGTCGGCGGACAGGCGCGCGAAGAGGTCGCGCGTACGGGGCTGCCGGCTGTCGTTGTCGACGACGAGCACCTCGAGGGCCGGATAATCCGTCGCGTCGAGAAGACCCGCGAGCGCCACGGCGAGGAGGTCCGCGCGGTCGCGCGTCGGGATGATGACCGATACCAGGGGCGCCGGCTCCGGGACCGGGCGGACGAGCCGGTTGAACCCGAGGGGGCCGCGCACCGCGGTCGCCCGCAAGGGCGCGGCGACCTCGGCCAGCGCGCGCAGCCGCGCCACCTCGCTCCGCTCCAGCGCCCGGTCCGAGAACGTTCCCGAGCCGGCGGCGGCGCGCCAATGGTAGAGGACCCGCGGGATGTGGCGGATGTGCTCGGGCGCGAGCCGGGCCGTGACCCTCAGGAGGAGATCGTGGTCCTGGCTGCCCTCGAAGCCCGGGCGCAGGCCGCCCACCGCCCGGATCGCCGCGGTGCGGATCACCGTGAGATGATTGATGTAGTTCTGGCCATAGAGCAGTTCGCGATCGAACCCCGACTTGAAGTGTGGCTCGAAGCGACGCCCCCGCCCGTCGATCTTGTCCTCGTCGCTGTAGATCAGGACGAGATCGGGCGCGGCCCGGATCGCGGCGGCGACGTGGTAGAGCGCCCCTTCGGCCAGCACGTCGTCGTGGTCGAGGAAGGCGGTGAAGGCGCCGCTCGCCTGCGCGAGGGCATCGTTGGTGGCGCGGGCGATGTGGCCGTTCTCCGCGCGCCGGAGAACCTGAATGCGCGGATCCTGGTGCGCGTGACGGGCAAGGAGACGCGGAATGGCCGGATCCGTCGAGGCGTCGTCGGCGATCGAGAGCTCCCAGTGCGGATAGAGCTGCGCGCGGACCGAGCGGATGGCGGCGTCCAGCACGCGGGGGGCGGGATCGTGCACCGGCATCACCACCGAGATCCGCGGCGCGTCCGCCCAGGTGCCGATCTCGTCGCGGATGCGCCGCCGGTCGGCCTCGGACAGGGTATCGAAGCGGGCGATCCAGGTGGCGTAGCCGGTCTCCGTCCGATCGTGGAGGGCGCGCAGGAGCAGCGCCCGCCCGCGGACCTTGAGGCCGAGGGCGCGCCAGTACGTTGCGCGCGCGGCGAGACCGGGGCTCCGGCGCAGGGCGCGTGCGACGAGGCCGATCCGGCGGGCCCGGCGGATCGCGAAGCCGTCGAGGTGGAACGCCGTTTCGCGGGCGAGGGGCGTCACGCGCAGGGCGCGCAGTCCCTCGGGCAAGCGCCCCGTCCAGGCGAAGCGATCCCCACCCTCCGCCTCCTCGGAGAGGGCCACGAGGCCGGGGCGACCGTCCGGCCCGAGGACCCGTGCGCTGAGCACCAGCCGGCAGACGCCCGCGCTGCCGACGTCCCGAAACCGGATCGTCGCCCAGGTCCCGCCGAGACCGGCATCCGCAAGGTCGAGGTCGAGGGCAGGACCATCCGGCACGAAACTCCGCGTCGACGGGCGCCGCAGCAGGGACAGCCCCGGGCGCGTCTGGGGCAGGGAGGCGGAGGGCAGGGAGGCGGAGGGCGGCGAGCCGGACCGGTTCGGGGTCTTCATTCCTGCCTCACGCCAGCGCCGACTGTGCCCGGGACGGCCCGGCCGGAGCGTCCCGCCATCCCCCTCGAACGGCCGGACGCAGCGGAGCCGGGACGATCCCGCCCCCCGTTCCCCCCGTCAGCGTCGCCGCCCCCAACGGCGTCCCGCGATCCACCCTCGCCCCCGACACGCATCGTCCCACCGCAGTCCCAACCCGCCCGTCCCGGCCGCCAAGCGCCGGCAGCCAATCGCCGGCAGCGGACCGGACCGACCCCGCCACCGGGACGCAACGGGTATGGCTTACCGCATTTTCGTAGGCCGGACAGGGCCGATGCCAGGGCCGCGGATCGCCGGACCGGTCCACCGAAGATTCGCGCGGCGAGGGCCCTTGCGTACCCCGGAACCCCAGGCTATAGCCCCCTCCACCGGCGCCGAGCCGCACCGGTGAGGGCGCGTAGCTCAGCGGGAGAGCACTACCTTGACATGGTAGGGGTCACAGGTTCGATCCCTGTCGCGCCCACCATCTATCTCTTGATGTCACAGGGTTTTCCCTGAAAAGAGATAGATCTGCGGTCGACGATCGCAGGTTCAGCCAGCCTCATTACGGTTCAGCACCCTGGCCGGAAGCCCGACCATCCAAGAGCCGCAAACGGCTCGGGCGATCCTCGCGCATGAGGTTGATGTGGCGGTCAGCGCCGTGCTTCGGAACCCAGGCGTTCGTGCTTATCCCATCGGCGGTAGTTGTGTTATCGACCTCGGAGCAGGCATAGCGCAGCAAGTCGAGCCGCGACGAGTGATCGTAGAGGACGTGCACGCCATAGAAACGCACAAGCGCCCCTCCGTGCGCGCCGCGATCTTGCTGGCCCACCCCGAGAAGAGTTGAAGTTGATGAAGAAGCCGATTCAGATCGGCGCCGCGGGCGTCATTTCCGCTCTGGCTCTGCTCCCCTTGCCGGCGAGCGCCTACTGCGCCTGCGCCTGCGTCAATGGGAAGGCGCAGAACGTCTGCTCGAACCAATTCGACACCGAGGTCTACTGCGTCAAGTTCTGTCCCGAAAGCGCGCTTCCGCCCGGCATTCCGCAGCGTAATCCGGACCTTGAAGGCTTCACTTCCGAGACGGGCAAGGGCAACCCACAAGACAAGGTGTTCATCGGCGGAAAGTAACGGATTTTCAGCGACGTCGAGGCGGGATCGGGGCAGCGTATTATCACCCGCGCATCGATGCCGACCCAGCCGGAGTAGTCATGAATGGCGATCAGCGGCGGTGTGTTCCCGCCGCCCACTTCGACCGCTGGTCCGACGACGCGAGGTCCATTCACCGAGCCGAAGCCTAGGTGCCGGGTCGTCCGCCTCGCAGGCAAGCGTCATTGCGATGGGGAATGCTTCTGCTCCGCATCTTGCGCGCAATTGGCGACCGTAGGCAGTTCAAGGATGAGACCGACGATCCACGACCTCACCGATCTCATCAACTTCCCTTGAAGCGTATGCGGCACAGCTCATCCGCATCAATCAGCCGAAGGTCCCTGAAGAATCGCCGCCAGCAAGCAGCGCCGAACATAGGGCTGCAAATCACTGCCAATCTCGCCGGCACACAGATGACGGGTGTGGTGATCGTCAAGCTTCACTCGTATGTTCCTGTCTTTAGGGAACAAAAAAAATACGTATTGACGCTATGAACCACTATGCCATCCGGGCCATCATCGAAAATCGTTTCCGCCGTATGTACGATTGGCCCGACGTTACACGCGATCCCAACCTCTACCAATGCCTTTCTGCTCGCGCCATCCTTGAGAAGCTCACCTTTATGAACTCTGCCGCCCGGCAGCCAGTATTGTCCTTCCGCGGGCGCATCCATCCGTTCGACAAGCAAGATACGCCCTTCCGAAACGATCGCGATGTCGACACAGGCGATCGGTACGCTCAGAAGGATCTGTCGGTATGTTTCGAACGGAATCCAGTTCATAGTGGTACCTCAGAACAAATTGAGGCATCCGAGGGGACAAAATTTGCCTCTCAATCACCTCCACTCCGGCAGCACTTGGTTCCAATCAAACTCCGCAAGCGCGTTGGACCGGTTGTTTTTTTTGGTTGGATGAATGCCTTATGAAAGCGTCGATAGGCGCGTTCGATGGGCAATTCTCTGATCCGCATCGTGTCGCGAAGGTTGCGCGTTTCCGACTTTTTCGACCACGTCCGCACCCCGGTAGGCTGCTCTATCCGCTCGAACAGGCCCCCCTGGTCGGTTTTGCCGTGCCGGCGTCGATCACGGTCGTGGTCTCTTTAATCTTCACGCTGATGATCGGCCAGGCGATCCGCGCGCTCGCGATCCAGCACCATGCCTTCGAGCACCTCAGCTGCACGGACGCACTCTCGGGCGTGTGCAACCGGCGCGCCTTCTTCGAGCGAATCGAGGGCGCGACGGGAGCCGGGCAAATGATCCCGATCGACATCGAGCGCTTCAAGGCGATCAGCGACACCTACGGCTATCTCGCGGGCGATGACGTCATCCGCAGCGTCGGGCAGACCCTACGCGCCGTGTTCGCGGGCACGCCAGCCGTCATCGGGAGGATCGGTGAGGAAGAATTTGCGGTGTTCCTTCCCGATACGGACGGCCGCCGGCCGGATCCCGCCGAAGCGGCCCGCGCTGCTGTCGCGGCGATGATCGTGGCGGGCATCGAGCGGCCGATCACGATCAGCCTCGGAGTGGCCGCGAGCGAGGTGTACTCGGCCGCCGACCACGCCCTCTATCTTACCTAAGCCGCGGGCCGGAACCACGTCGCGCATGAGGCCGAGATCTTCACGCTGCCACGCTTGAAGATAGCGTCCGCACCGGACCGTGGGCCACTGGCTGAACCACAAGCCGTAGCAATCTGAGGGCTGGGAAAATTAGACCTCTGACGTTTCGCAAACCTCTTCGAAGACCGCCGTAGGGCATTGTCTGAAGCGTCTCGATCAGCGGGATCGACGCGGTGCGGAACGTCAACTCCCGGAGAACGAAGAAGAGTTCGCTCCTGATCAGCTTGGACCTCCCACGAATACTGCGACACCGCACCCTTTGGCGGCAGAGGCCTGATTACTAACGCGCCAGAGGTTTCGTCAGCGCTTAGAGAATGCCGCTGTCGTCGTTGCCGGCGCCATCAAGATTGCAAATGATATGTTCCCATCGCCGGCCATCATACGAGCGCTCCGGTGACGGCCGCGCTGCCGCACATGGCGAGCGACCGACGCGAGAACGCCAACTTCGGTACGATCGAAACGTCTTGAGGGGGAATCGAGCCTGCAGCCGGGTCAGCTGCTCGCCCTATTGCACCGGAGCGCTCGTCTCGTTTCCGGACGCCGGGCCTCGGCGTTCGCCCGCATCCGGGTCGGAAGGCCAGAGGCTTCAGCGGTCGTCCGATCCCGGTCGACCTGCCTCGCCGCGCCCCGCGCCGTGAGAGAGGACGAGCACGGGATCTCTCCGCAGCGCCCGAGCCATCGTGACGGCCCGCCGAGCCGGCGGCCGGCCTCAGGCGCGTCGCCTCAACCGACCCCGGTGGGGCCGTCGATGACCCGTCGCACGCGCCGCGCGAGCTCGAGGCGCTTGTAGGGCTTGTTGATGATCTCGAACTCCGTGCCCCCCGCGTCGGTGCGCTCCAGGGACGCCTCCGCGTAGCCCGTGGTCAGCAGCACCTTGATCCGGGGCTGACGCTCGCGCGCGGCGCGGGCCAGCATGACGCCGTTCATGCCGCCGGGCATGATGAGGTCGGTGAAGAGGAGGTCGATCCGTCGCTCGCCGTCGAGGATCTCGATGGCGGCCCGGGGGCCGTCGGCCACGATGACCTTGTAGCCGAAATCCTCCAGGATGATGCTCGCGGTCTCGGCCACGTCCACCCGGTCGTCGACCACCAGGACCGTCTCGGTCCCGTGCCGGTCCGCGGCCCGCTGCGAGGCCTTGCGTTCCTCCTCGATCTTCTGGTCGCTCGCCGGGAACAGCAGGCGCACCGTCGTGCCGTGCCCGACCTCGGAGTAGATCTTCACCGAGCCACCCGACTGCTTGGCGAAGCCGTAGACCATCGCCAGTCCGAGGCCGGTGCCCTTGCCCTCGCCCTTGGTGGTGAAGAAGGGCTCCATCACGCGCTTCAGAATCTCGGCCGGCATGCCGCTCCCGGTATCGGTGACGGAGACCACCACGTAGGCTCCGGGCCCGACGGTCTTGAACAGGGCGGCGTCCTCGTCCTCGACGAGGAGGTTCTCCGTCTTCACCGTAACGGTACCGCCGTCCGGCATCGCGTCGCGCGCGTTCAGCATCACGTTGAGCAGCGCCACCTCGGCCTGAGTCGGATCGATGCGGGTATTCCAGAGATCGGGTAGGAGGTCCTGGCGCAGGGTGACGTGGTCGCCCAGCGTCCGCTCGGCCATCTCGCTCATGCTCTGGACGAGGCCGTTGAGGTTCAGGAGGCGCCCCTCCAGCCGCTGCTTGCGCGAGAAGGCGAGGAGCTGGTGGGTGAGCTTGGCGGCCCGCTCGGAGGCGTCGCGGACTGCCTCGCCGGCCCGGCGCAGGCGTCCGACATCGATGTCGGGATGGTCGACCAGGGCGAGCATGACCTCGTTGTGCCCGGAGATCACCTGCAGCAGGTTGTTGAAGTCATGGGCGATGCCGCCGGTGAGCTGGCCCAGGCTCTCCATCTTCTGCGCCTGATGCAGGGATTCCTCCGCGTCGCGCCGCCGCGAGACGTCGAGCTGCGAGCCGAAGAAGTAGACGAGCTCGCCGGACCGGTTGAACACCGGGGACACGAACAGGGCGTTCCAGAACGAGGAGCCGTCCTTGCGGTAGTTGATGATCTCGGTCGAGAATTCGCGCTGCTCCTCGATGGCCAGGCGCAGCTCGTCGACCACCTCGCGGTCCGTCTCAGCCCCCTGCAGGAAGCGGCAGTTCGTGCCGATCAGCTCGTCCCGGGTGTAGCCGGTCATGCGCTCGAAGGCGCGGTTGACGAAGATGATCGGATTGTCCGCCTGATGCGGGTCCGTGACGATCATCGGCATCCGCGTCGTCTCGACGGCCGCGAAGAAGATGTCGTGGTGCTGATCGATGACGCCCGAGGGACCGCGGCCGCTGACGGGCGTCTTCGGGCCATAGGTCTTCGGCTTCTCGGGCGAAGTCGTCAATGCGGAGCTCCGGTATTCGAGGCGCCTGAGGTGCCTTGAACCATTCCAGATGGACAGATGCCACACGGCGTACAACCGGTGAATGGCCCTTGAACAAAACTTGAACATCTCGCCGGGGGCGCGTCGTCGCAGGCCAATCTGACCAGGTCTGATTGAGGGAAACCGGCGCTGGCCGGGGCGCCGTCGGCGGCGGATACGCGGCGGGTCCGCGTGTCGGCGACCCCAACGCCCGATCCGTCCGCCCGGCCCCTTAGTGCGTCCGTACCAGAAAGTGCGAGCGTGGCCGGAACAGGATTGCGCACAACCCGTTTGTGCACGGCTGCCGGCGTGTCGGACGATCGCCGATCGGGCCGCAGCCGCGCCGTGACCGACCAAGCCATTTCGACAGACGACGGGAGAACATCATGGTCGATACCAACCGTATCACCGGCACCGCCAAGGAACTCGCCGGCAAGGCTCAGGGCGCCGTCGGCGACCTG
Source organism: Methylobacterium sp. BI1 (assembly GCF_056680125.1). Taxonomy (NCBI): domain Bacteria; kingdom Pseudomonadati; phylum Pseudomonadota; class Alphaproteobacteria; order Hyphomicrobiales; family Methylobacteriaceae; genus Methylobacterium; species Methylobacterium sp. BI1. The sequence continues at coordinate 2,193,635 of NZ_CM155267.1, forward strand.
GTGGGATCTCGAGACGACTCCGTGAAGGGGCGCCTGCGCGAAGCCCAGGGGACCGCCGAGGATCTCTACGGCCAGGCCAGGGACGTCGTCCGGAACGTCGCCGACGAAGTCTCGGACTATGCCGAGGACGCCTACGACCAGGGCAAGCGCCAGTTGCACGAGGTCCATGAGCAGTCCGTCGCGTGGCCGCACGCTTCGCTCCTCGTGGCCGGCCTCGTCGGCTTCGGCCTCGGCCTGCTCGTGAGCAAGCTCTGACCCGTCCCCTCCGCTTATCCAGACCCACCGAACGTTCGGAGCATCCCGTGGCCGCCTCGCCCATCCTGTCCCCATCCCCGGCCGTCTCGGCCGACACCCGCACCGTGCTGCTGAACCAGGTGTCCTGGGGCGCCATCTTCGCCGGCGCCGTCACCGCGCTCGTGACCCAGGTCATCCTCAACATGGTCGGGGTCGGCGTCGGCCTGTCCAGCGTCGGCGCGAACGCCGCCGACAACCCGGCCGCCTCGACCCTCTCGCTGAGCGCCGGCCTCTGGTTCGTGGGCTCGGGCGTACTCGCCTCCCTGGCCGGCGGCCTCATCGCCGGGCGCCTCTCGGGCAAGCCCGTCCCCGGCGCGGCCGGCCTGCACGGCCTCGTCTCCTGGGCGGTGACCACCCTGGTGGTGCTCTACCTCCTGACCTCCGCCGCCGGCGGCCTGATCGGGGGCGCCTTCTCGGGCGTGACCAGCACGCTGGGCGGGGCCGGCTCGCTCGTCGGCGGCACCGTGCAGACCGCCGCCCAGGCGGCCGCGCCGTCGCTGTCGAAGATCTCCAATCCCCTCGACGGCATCGAGCAGTCGGTGCGCAACCAGGCCGCCGGCCAGGACCCGCAGGCGGCCAAGGACGCGGCGGTGGCCGCCATCCGCGCCCTGTTCACCGGGGATCCGGCCCAGAAGGCCCAGGCCGAGACCCGCGCGGCCGACGCCCTGGCCAAGGCCCAGGGCATCCCGGTCGAGCAGGCCAAGGCGCAGATCCAGGACTACCGCAAGCAGTACGACGAGACCGTCGCGACGGCCAAGCAGAAGGCGGAGGCCGCCGCCGTCGCCGCCAAGTCGGCCGCCACCCAGGGCGCCTTCTACGGCGCGCTCGCCCTGATCCTGGGCGCGCTCGCCGGCTTCCTCGGCGGCCGCCTCGGCGCCCCCAAGCGCCACACCCTCGCCGACACCTACGACGCCCGCCGCGCCTGAGCCGAGCGGGGGCTGGCCATCGAGGCCAGCCCCCCGTACCTCCGTTCGGTCGATGCCGTCAGGCCGGCCCCGTGCCGCGGAATCCGCGGCTGCCGAAGCCGGCTGGTTTCCGCTACAGGCCCCCGTTGCCGCCCGAGCCGCCGCCGGCACTGCCGGTACCGTTCGCGCGCGAGGGCTGGCCGGCATTCCCGCCCGCGGCGGAACTCGAACCGCGACGGCCACCCGTGGTATTCTGAGTACTGGACACCGCGAGGCCGCGCTTCTTGTGGCGCGACCGCGCGTCGGCGGTGGTGCTCATCTGCACTAGGACGAGGGAGGACAGGGCGAGGGCGCAGGTCGAGAGCGTGAGCGTTTTCATGGTCACTCCTGTTGCTGACTGCGATAACTCGGGATCGCCGCCGGGTTTCCCTTCGCACACGCCGGGAGCCGGATTGGGGAGCAAGGATCGGGATGCGGCTTCGGGGATTTCGAGGCAGGACGGGCCGAGGCGCGGCCGAGACCGGCGGCGCCCGGCCCCGGACGATGGAGGATGTTTCCCCATGCAGCGCGCGGACACGCAAAGGGCGTTGGACGCCCCGAATGCCCCGGAGGACGCGTGGCGCTGGGCGGCGCTCGCCGCCCGCGACGCCCGGGCCGACGGCACCTTCGTCTACGCCGTCCGCACCACCGGCGTGTATTGTCGCCCCAGTTGCCCCTCCCGGGCGGCCAATCCGAAGAACGTCAGCTTCCACGCCACCTGCGAAGCGGCCGAGGCCGCGGGCTTCCGTCCGTGCCGGCGCTGTCGGCCGAACGCGGCCAATCTGGCGGAACGGCAGGCCGCGGCGATCGTCCGGGTGTGCCGCGCGATCGACGGGGCAGAGACCATGCCGCGTCTCGAGGACCTTGCGGCGACGGCGGGCCTGAGCCCCTTCCACTTCCACCGGGTCTTCCGACGGATCACCGGCATCACGCCGAAGGCCTACGCGACCGCCAAGCGGGCCGAGCGCGTGGCGCGGGGTCTGTCCGAGGCCGCGACGGTGACCGAGGCGGTCTTCGCGGCCGGCTTCAATGCGTCGAGCCGCTTCTACGCCCAGGGCCCCGACCGGCTCGGAATGACTCCGTCGGCCTATCGGACGGGCGGCGCCGGGACGACGATCCGCTTCGCGGTGGCCGCGTGCACCCTCGGCGCGCTCCTCGTCGCGGCGACCCCGCTGGGCCTCTGCGCGATCCTCCTGGGCGACGATCCGGATGCCCTGGTCCGCGATCTCCAGGACCGCTTTCCCCGAGCCGACTTGTCGCCCGGCGACGCCGCCTTCGACGGCTGGGTGGCGATGGTCGTCGGCTTCGTCGAGGCACCGGGCCGCGGGCTCCACCTGCCGCTCGACATCGGCGGCACCGTCTTCCAGCAGCGCGTCTGGGCCGCCCTGCGTGCCGTCCCGGTCGGTACCACGACGACCTATGCCGAGATCGCCCGGGCCATCGGCGCCCCGACTTCCATGCGGGCCGTGGCCCAGGCCTGTGGCGCCAATCGGCTGGCGGTCGCCATCCCGTGCCACCGGGTGGTCCGCTCGGACGGGTCGCTCTCCGGATACCGATGGGGCGTGGCGCGCAAGCGCCTGCTCCTCGACCGCGAGGCGGATGGGCGCTGAGGGTCGCTCGGCGCACCCGATCCGCGACGTGGCATGGACGCCACAGGTCACGACCACAGGGTGTCGGACCCGTCGCGCACCTCCGATTCACGAGGTACAACCCGCCCCGGCACGTTCGGAGGCGCGACGCGCCCAACCGGACATGCCGGTTCGCGTCCGTCCGGACCTGCCTCTCAGTTACGGCGTCATCCGCCCCCACTCCCGTGGTCGATACCGGCATGGCCGCTGTTCCCCGTCCTCCCTGGTCCCCCGCCGGCGCGACAGCCCCCGCGGCCCGCCGCGCCGCCGCGCGAACCGGAGCCGCCGTGTCTGCCATCCTGGCCTTCCTCCTCGCCGCGGCGGACGCACGCGCGGAGGATGCGACCGGGATCGTCCTGGAGGAACTCACGGTCACGGCGGAGGGCCGCCCGGCACCGGCGGTGGTGCCCTTCGGCGTGTCGGCGCCCCCCGGCTCGAGCCCCAGCGTGATCGAGCAGCCCCTGGGCGCCACAGCCACGCGCGTCGGGCGCTCCGACACGATCGAGAACCGGCCGGCCACCAGCATCGGATCGGTGCTGCTGAACAGTCCCGGCGTCACCGTGCGCCAGGGCAATGGCGGGCGCGACGTGGTGATCTCCATCCGGGGCAACAATGCCCGTTCCACCGGCGTCATCCGGAACATGGTGGTGCTGGAGGACGGCTTCCTCCTGACCCAGCCGGACGGCGCCTCGCGCTTCGACCTCGTCGATCCCCGCGCCTACAGCCGCATCGACGTGTTCCGCGGTCCGCAATCGGCTCTGTTCGGCAACTACGCCACCGGCGGCGCGCTCGCCTTCCGCACCCGCACCGGCCGCGAGATCGACGGCTTCGAGATCGGCACCGATGCGGGCAGCTTCGGCTATCTGAGCAACTACTTCACGGTCGGCGGCGTCAGCGGTCCCGTCGAGATCAGCCTGTTCGCCAGCGACGTCCGCGCCGGCGGCTACCAGGATCACAGCGCCTACGACACGCAGACGATCAACCTGCTGGCCAGCTACACGCCGACGCCGGACAACCGCTTCACCCTCAAGGTGATCAACAACCAGCTGCAGGCGGACCTGCCGGCGCGCGCCTCCCTCGACCAGTATCGGATCAACCCCGAGCAGCGCGGCTGTGCCAGGGCGGCGACGGCCGCGCCGGGCTGCACCCTGACGAACCTGTTCGCCAACGGCGCGTTCGGCCGGACGGTGGGCGTGACCGCCACGGAGGGCGGGTTCGGACGCGACGACCGTCGCACCGTCGTGGCCCTGCGCTGGGAGCACGACCTCGACGCGCAGACCACCTGGCGCACCCAACTCGGCTTCGACGAGCGCAACTTCGACCAGCCGTTCTACACCTCGGCCTTCCGCGGCAGCTACCCGTCCCTGACCTTCCTCAGCGACCTCACCCGTCGCTACGACCTGATGGGCCTGCCGGCCGTGGGCTACGTGGCCTTCACCTCCGAGATCCTCGACAACCACGTGACCACGTTCAACCGGGCGCCGGGGGCGGGGCGTCCGGCCCTGGGCGCCCTGATCGGAGACCTGCGCGGCGACCAGACCAACCTCGGCGGGCGCGCCCGCACGGAGGTGGCGCTCTCCGAGCACTGGACCGGGCTCCTCGGGATCAGCGCGACGAATACCACGATCGCCGGCCGCAACTTCGCCTACGGCTATTCCGATGCCGGCCGGACGGTGTCGGTGGTCGATGCCGCGCGCAGCTTCCTGAACGTCGCGCCGGAGCTCGCCGTGGTCTATCGGCCCCAGGACGCCTGGAGCTTCCGCGGTCGCGTCGCCACCGGCTACGCCACGCCGACGGGCAGCAACCTGTTCGTCACCAGCGCGGGGCTGCCGGGCAACAACACGCAGCTCCAGGCGCAGGAGAACCTCGGTTTCGACCTCGGCGTCGACTGGACGCCGGTGGATTCCCTGCGGATCAGCCTGACCGGTTTCTACGAATTCTTCCGCAACGAACTCCTGTCGCAATCCCCGGGTGGGGGCCGGCTGAGCTACTTCGTCAATGCACCGGCCTCGGAGCATCGCGGCATCGAGCTCGGCGGCGACTGGGCCTTCGCACCGGGCTGGCGCGGAACGCTGGCCTACAGCTTCGACGACCAGATCTACACGCGGTTCACGGAGCAGCTGAGCGCCGGCGCCTTCACCGCCCGGTTCGACCGGGCGGGCCGATCCATTCCCGGGGTCCCCGCGCATCAGCTACTGGCGCGGGTCGGCTACGACCAGGTCGGCGGCCCGCTGAACGGGCTCGGGGCCTTCCTGGAGACCGTGGTCCAGGACGGTGTCTTCATCGACAACGGAAACCGCCTGAGAGCACCCGGCTACGCCGTCCTCAACGCGAACATCCACTACGCCACCGAACTGACCGGCGGCTACGCCAAGCGCCTCAGCCTGTACCTGGAGATCCGCAACCTGCTCGACACGACCTACATCGCCTCGGCCCTGAACCTGACCAGCACCCTCAGCCGGACCACCGGCCTGGAGAACGGCGCGGCCGCCCTGGCAGGCACGGCCGGATCGATCCTCGCGGGCGCGCCGCGCAACGTCGTCGGCGGGCTGAAGCTCTCGTTCTGAACGTCCGCGATCGGAGAGTCTGCACATCCGGCCAGCACAGTGCGGAAATGCCTACGATTTAGGCATGACGCATGACGTGGCCCGGGGGCGACACGTTCTCTGCATGTCTTCGAGGCAGCGACCGGCCATCCGCGCCGAGTCCCGGACAGCATCGCATCGTTCTGCACCGGTGCGGCGCCCGATCGGGAGCGTGGGCGCAAAGAACTGATCCGGTTCCGTGGTTGTTCCGAGCGCCCAGGAGCGAGCGCGAAAGTTTGGCCGGTGGATTGCATTCACGGGTTTGTCACCCCGTCTGCACCCCAGGGAAACCCGTCCGCGCATGTTTGCTTCCGTCTCCCGATGGTCGAAGTCCCGTCTTCTCGCCGCCACCCTGGTGTCCGGAGTGCTGATGCCCCCGGCCTTCGCGCAGGGCGTCCTCAAGATCGGCATGACGGCCTCCGACATCCCGCTCACCACGGGCCAGGCCGACAATGGCGGCGAGGGCATGCGGTTCACGGGCTACACCGTCTATGACGGGCTCATCAATTGGGACCTCTCCTCCGCCACCAAGCCCTCCGTGCTGGTGCCGGGCCTGGCCACGAGCTGGGCCGTCGATCCCGCCGACAACACCAAGTGGACCTTCAAGCTGCGCGAGGGCGTGACCTTCCATGACGGCTCGCCCTTCACGGCCGAGTCGGTGGTGTGGAACCTCGACAAGCTCCTGAAGACCGACGCGCCGCAATTCGACCCGCGCCAGTCGGCCCAGGGACGTTCGCGGATCCCGGCGGTGGCGAGCTACCGCGCCATCGACCCGAACACCCTGGAAGTCGTCACCAAGAACCCCGACGCGACGCTGCCCTACCAGATCGCCTGGATCATGATCTCGTCGCCGGCCCAGTGGGAGAAGGTCGGCAAGAGCTGGGACGCCTTCGCCAAGACGCCGGCCGGCACCGGCCCGTGGAAGCTCACCCTGTTCGCTCCGCGCGAGCGCGCCGAGATGGTGCCGAACAAGGAGTACTGGGACAAGGCCCGGGTGCCGAAGCTCGACAAGCTCGTGCTCGTGCCGCTGCCCGAGGCCAATGCCCGCGTGGCGGCCCTGCGTTCGGGCCAAGTGGACTGGATCGAGGCGCCCCCGCCCGATGCCGTCGCCTCGCTAAAGGCCGCCGGCTTCGGAATCGTCACCAATGCCTACCCGCACAACTGGACCTGGCACCTCTCCCGCGTCGAGGGCTCGCCGTGGAACGACATCCGCGTGCGCAAGGCGGCCAACCTCGCGGTGGACCGCGAGGGCATGAAGGAGCTGCTTAACGGTCTGATGATCCCGGCCCAGGGCTTCATGCCGCCGGGCTCGGCCTGGTTCGGCCACCCGACCTTCAAGCCGACCTACGACCCCGAGGCCGCCAAGAAGCTCCTGGCCGAGGCCGGCTACGGCCCGAACAAGCCCATCGTCACCAAGATCCTGATCGCGCCGTCGGGCTCGGGCCAGATGCAGCCCCTGCCGATGAACGAGTTCATCCAGCAGAACCTCGCGGATGTCGGCATCAAGGTCGAGTTCGAGGTGGTCGAGTGGAACACGCTCATCAACCTGTGGCGCGCGGGCGCCAAGTCCGACATGTCGCGCAAGGCGACGGGGATGAACTTCTCCTACTTCATCCAGGACCCCTTCACGGGCTTCATCCGCCACCTCCAGTGCAACCTCGCGGCCCCCAACGGCACCAACTGGGGCAATTACTGCGACCCCGAGATGGACAAGCTCTTCGATCAGGTCCGCACCACCTTCGACCCGGCCGAGCAGACCAAGGTCCTGGAGAAGGTCCACGAGAAGTACGTCAACGACGCCCTGTTCCTGATGGTGGCCCACGACACCAACCCGCGCGCCATGAGCCCGAAGGTGAAGGGCTTCGTGCAGGCGCAGAACTGGTTCCAGGACTTCTCGCCGATCTCGATGGGCAAGTGATGCGACGGGTGATAACGGGCTGCGCGCAGGACGGAACCCTCCCTCCTCTGCGGGGGAGGGTGGCCCACGGAGTGGGTCGGGAGAGGAGAGCACTGTCTTCTCCGAATAGCCCTGAGCCGACCCCTCTCTCGGGCGCTCCGCGACCACCCTCCCCCGCAGAGGGGGGAGGGTGCCTCCGGCGGTCCGCGCCATGCTGAAGTTCATCCTGCAGCGGTTGCTGACCGTGACGCCGGTGGCGCTCGGCGTGAGCGTCGTCTGCTTCATGCTGGTCCACCTCGCCCCCGGCGACCCCCTGAGCGCTGTGCTTCCGGTGGACGCCACGCAGGAGACCATCGACGCCATGCGGGCGGCCTACGGCTACGACAAGCCACTGCCCGTCCAGTACGTGATCTGGCTCTGGCACGTGCTCCAGGGCGATCTCGGCATCTCCATCGCCACCGGCCGCCCCGTCGTGCAGGAGGTCGGGCGGGCGGTGGTGAACAGCCTGATCCTGGCCTTCGTCGCGACGCTGATCGGCTTCACCTTCGGCTGCCTGTTCGGCTTCGTGGCGGGCTACTTCCGCAACTCGATCCTGGACCGCCTCGCCTCGGCGGTCTCGGTCTTCGGGGTGAGCGTGCCGCATTACTGGCTCGGCATGGTGCTGGTCATCGTGTTCTCGGCGCAGCTCGGCTGGCTGCCGCCGACCGGGGCCGGACCCGACGGCTCGGGCAACTGGCGGCCCGACTTCGACCACCTGCGCTACATCATCCTGCCGGCCCTCACGATGTCGGTGATTCCCATGGGGGTCATCGCCCGCACGATCCGGGCGCTGGTGGGCGATATCCTCGCCCAGGACTTCGTCGGCGCCCTGCGGGCCAAGGGCCTGAGCGAGTTCGGCGTGTTCAAGCACGTGGTCAAGAACGCCGCCCCGACGGCGCTCGCTATCATGGGCCTGCAGCTCGGCTACCTGCTGGGCGGCTCGATCCTGATCGAGACGGTGTTCGCCTGGCCGGGCACCGGCTTCCTCCTCAACGCCGCGATCTTCCAGCGCGACCTGCCCCTGCTGCAGGGCTCGATCCTCGTCCTGGCGATGTTCTTCGTCGCCCTCAACCTCATCGTCGACGTCGTCCAGACGGCGCTCGACCCGCGCATCGAGAGGGGCTGATGGCACTCGCGACCCAGTCCGCCGCGCCGATCCTCGACATCGCTGGTGGGGCCGCTCCCGCCCCGGCGGCGCCCGACGCCTTCGTGCCCTCGCGGGGGTTCTGGGGGCAGGTCGGCCGCAAGCTCCTGCGCGATCCCGTCGCGATGGCCGCCGCCTGCATCATCCTCGCCATCGTAGCGGTGGCGCTGCTCTCGCCCTGGATCACCCCGATGGACCCGTATCGCGGCTCGATGCTGCGACGCCTGAAGCCCATCGGCGACGCGACCTACATTTTGGGGTCGGACGAGCTCGGCCGCGACATGCTGAGCCGCCTGATGATGGGCGGGCGCCTGTCCCTGTTCATCGGGGTCACCCCCGTCATCCTCGCCTTCGTCATCGGGTCCGGCATCGGCATCCTGGCCGGCTACGTGGGCGGCTGGGTCAACACCGTGCTGATGCGCACGGTGGACGTGTTCTTCGCCTTCCCCTCGGTGCTGCTCGCCATCGCGCTCTCGGGCGCCCTCGGCGCGGGCATCTTCAACTCGATCGTGTCGCTGACCTGCGTGTTCGTGCCCCAGATCGCCCGCGTGGCCGAGAGCGTGACCACCCAGATCCGGGCCCGCGACTACGTCGACGCGGCCCGGCTCTCGGGCGCCTCGACCCTGACGATCCTGCGGGTGCAGGTTCTCGGCAACGTCCTCGGGCCGATCTTCGTCTACGCCACCAGCCTCATCAGCGTGTCGATGATCCTCGCCTCGGGCCTGTCCTTCCTCGGTCTCGGCGTGAAGCCGCCGGAGCCGGAATGGGGCCTGATGCTGAACACCCTGCGCACGGCGATCTACGTGAATCCGATGGTCGCGGCCCTGCCGGGGCTCGCCATCTTCATCGTTTCGATCTCGTTCAACCTGTTCTCCGACGGCCTGCGGTCCGCCATGGAGGTGAAGGCATGAGCACGCCCATCGGCCTCGCCACCGTGCCGATCGCCCGCGACCGGGGCGGCCCGGCCCAGCCGCTCCTCACCGTCGACCGCCTGGTGAAGCACTTCCCCGTCAAGAAGGGCTTCGGCGGCGCCAAGGCGGTGGTACGGGCGGTGGACGGCGTCGATTTCGAGATCCTGAAGGGCGAAACCCTCGGCGTCGTCGGCGAGTCCGGTTGCGGCAAGTCCACCACCGCCCGATTGATCATGGGCCTGATCCGCCACGATTCCGGCGAGCTGCTGTTCGACGGCGAGCGCATCGGCAGCCGGGCTCTGCCCCTGCGCGACTTCCGGGCCCAGGCCCAGATGGTGTTCCAGGACAGCTACTCCTCCCTCAACCCGCGCATGACCATCGAGGGCTCCATCGCCTTCGGCCCGCAGGTGCACGGGATTCCGAAGCGCCAGGCCATCGAGCGGGCCCGCAGCCTGCTCGCCCGGGTGGGGCTGGAGCCGGCACGCTTCGCCGCGCGCTACCCGCACGAGCTCTCCGGCGGCCAGCGCCAGCGGGTGAACATCGCCCGGGCGCTCGCCCTCGAACCGCGCCTCGTGGTGCTGGACGAGGCGGTCTCGGCCCTCGACAAGTCGGTGGAGGCGCAGGTGCTGAACCTGCTGATGGACCTCAAGCAGGAGTTCAACCTCACCTACTTGTTCATCAGCCACGACCTTAACGTGGTGCGCTTCATCTGCGACCGGGTGGCGGTGATGTATCTCGGCCAAGTGGTGGAGATCGGCCCCGCCGACACGGTGCTGGCCGCCCCGTCCCATCCCTACACGGCGGCGCTCCTGTCCTCGATGCCTTCCATGGACCCGGATGCGCGCACGCAGGTGGCGCCCCTGGCCGGCGACCCGCCGAACCCGATCAACCCGCCCGCCGGCTGCCGCTTCCATCCCCGCTGCACCCTCGCCGACGCGGTCTGCCGCGACACGGTCCCGCCGCTGGACGCCCTCGATCCGCGCCACCGGGTCGCCTGCCTCGCCCGCCAGCCCGGCTCGGGCCATTTCCTGTCGCCCAGCCTGACGGTGGCCGCATGAGCGTGTCCGCACCCGAACCGGCGGTCGCGATCCGCGGCCTGACAGTGGTCTTCGGCGGCGTGGTCGAGGCCGTCGACGGGGTCGACCTCACCCTGGAGCGCGGCCAGGCCGTGGCGCTGATCGGCGAGTCCGGCTCCGGCAAGAGCGTCACCCTGCGGGCGATCATGCGCTTGAACCCGGAGCGCCGGACCCGGATCGGCGGCACGATCCGGGTCGGCGGCGCGGACGTGATGGCGATGTCGGCGAAAGCTCTGCGGGCCCTGCGCGGCCGGGCCGTGGCGATGATCTTCCAGGAGCCGCTGCTCGCCCTCGATCCCGTCTACACCGTGGGCCAGCAGATCATCGAGGCGATCCGCCAGCATGAGCGGATCAGCACCGCGGCGGCCCGCCAGCGCGCCCTGGCCCTGTTCGAGCGGGTCCGGATCCCGAGCCCGGAAAGGCGCCTCGACGCCTATCCGCACGAGATGTCGGGGGGCATGCGCCAGCGCGCGATGATCGCCCTGGCGCTGGCCTGCCGGCCGCAGGTGCTGCTCGCCGACGAGCCGACCACGGCGCTCGACGCCACCGTGCAGATCCAGATCCTCCTGCTCCTGCGCGAATTGCAGGCGGAGCTCGGCCTCTCGACGATCTTCGTCACCCACGACCTCGGCGCCGCCGTGGAGGTCGCCGACCGGATCGCGGTGATGTATGCCGGCCGCATCGTCGAGGAGGGCTCCGCCCGCGACGTGGTGCTCGACCCGCACCATCCCTACACGATCGGCCTCCTGCGCAGCCGCGCCGACGGGGCGCTCGCGAAGGGCACCCGCCTGAAGACGATTCCCGGCAGCCCGCCCGATCTCGCCAACCGCCCGCCGGGCTGCCCCTTCGCCCCGCGCTGCTTCCTCGCCGAGGAGCAGTGCCGGGTCGAAGCCCCGCCCTCCGTGGACGTGCAGACGGGCCACCGGGCCGCCTGCTGGCGCACGGAAGCCGCACATGCGGCGTTCCAGGGGGACCGGGCAGCGGTGATGGCGAAGGCGATGGTGTGAGGACTTAGAACCTTCGCCAGCTGCCGGGAAGGGTGCCTCGCGAAACGAGGCGGGAGCAGGGGCGCCCTCTCGGGACATGGCGCCCCCGTATCCGACCCGCATTCGCGGGCTACTTTCTCCCGCAACCGGAAGACGGAACGCGACGGCGCGGTTCAGCCCAGCCGCAAGCCCGCCTTCGCCTTGCGCCGCTGCAGGTACAGGCTCGCCCCTAGCGCCAGCCCGATCACCGCGAGGGACATGCCGGTGGTCAGGGTGCCGAGCGCGTAGATCTCCGGCGTGGTGACGGTGGTGGTCAGACCCTGCAGCTCCAGCGGCAGGGTGTTGCGGCCGCCGATGGCCTGGCTGGTGCGGGCAAGTTCATCGAAGGACAGGGTGAAGCCGAACAGCGCGACGCCGACGAGGGAGGGGCCGAGAATCGGCACCACCACGTGCCGCAGGGTCTGGGCCCCGGTGGCGCCGAGGTCGCGGGCGGCTTCCTCGTAGGCCGGGTCGAACCGGTTGAAGACCGCGAACATGATGAGGAGGCCGAAGGGCAGGGTCCAGGTCAGGTGGGCCCCCAACGCTGAGGTGTAGAGCCCCATCAGGGTGCCGTGGTCCTGCAGCCAGCCCCAGCCGGTCTCGGCCGCGGCCCATTTCACCGCCTCGTCGAGAAGCCGGAATTCCAACCCGATCCCGAGTGAGACCACGATCGAGGGCACGATCAGGCTCGCCACCGCGACCGTGAACAGCGCGCCTTCGCCGCGGAAGCGCTTGCGGAAGGCCAACCCTGCGAAGAACGCGACGACGACGGTGAGCCCCATCACCACGAGGCCGAGGCGCAGGGAGCGCCAGAGGGCGCCCCAGATGTCGACGATGCCGAGGCCGGCCCAGAGCTTGCCGAACCAGTGCGTCGAGACACCGTTCATCGGGAAGGTGAGGCCGCCCTGCGGACCCTGGAAGCTCAGGACGAGGATCGTCAGCGTCGGCCCGTACAGGAAGGCGACGAAGAGCGCGAAGAACGCCGCCAGGGCATAGAAGGCCGGGGAGCGGGGACGGTCGCTCACGTCTAGAGTTCCTTCCGCAGGTCGATGAGCCGGGTCATGGCCACGATCATCAGCATCACGGCGCCCAGCAGCACCACGGCGTTGGCCGCGGCCGCCGGCAGTTGCAGGGCCGACATCTGGACCTGGATGACCTTGCCGACCGAGGCGATCTGCTGGCCGCCCATGACGCCGACGGTGACGAAGTCGCCCATCACCAGGGTCACCACGAAGATCGACCCAATGGCGATGCCGGGCTTGGCCAGGGGCACCACCACGTTCCACAGGGTCTGCCAGCCGGTGGCGCCGGAATCATAGGCCGCCTCGATCAGCGAGCGATCGATGCGCGCCATGCTGTTGAAGATCGGCACGATCATGAACACGGTGTTGAGGTGCACGAAGGCGAGCACCACCGAGAAGTCTGAGTAGAGCAGGCCCTCGATCGGCGCCTTGATGATCCCCATCCCCATCAGCGTGTCGTTGACGAGGCCGTTGCGGCCGAGCAGCGGGATCCAGGAGATCATCCGGATCACGTTCGAGGTCCAGAACGGGATGGTGCAGACGAGGAACAGCGCCATCTGCATCGTGCGCGAGCGGACGTGGAAGGCGACGAAGTAGGCCACCGTGAAGCCGATCCCGAGGGTGCAGGCCCAGGTCAGCGCGCAGAACTTCAGGGTCGAGAGGTAGGTCCGCACGGTGGTGCAGGCATCCGCCGTGTTGAGGCAGCCCTCGAACACGTCGATGTAGTTCTGCACCGTGAAGGACGGGATGATCTCGTACTCGTTGTACTCCCAGAAGCTGACGATCAAGGTCAGCGCCAGTGGCACCACGAAGAACACGAGGAACACCAGCGCCATCGGGGCGGCCTGGAGATAGGCCAGCGCGCGTCGGCGCCGGGTCTTGGCCGTGAGGCTGGCCGTGGGCGCCTCGACGGGCGGCGCGTCCGCGATGGCGGGAAGGGCGATTTCGGTCATGGCTCTACGCTCGTAAGACGCCGAACCCTCCCCCCTCTGCGGGGGAGGGTTGTGTTGCGTCAAGGCTCACGCGGCGATGAACTCGTTCCACTTGCGGACCATGTAGGTGTTCTCGTCCATCACGGCGTTCCAGCAGGCGACGCTGCCCATGCGGGTCTCGAAGGAGCCGCCGTCGCGGGTGGCGCCGGCCTTCTCCAGCACGCTGCCGTCCGGCCCCTTGATGTCCTTCTCGGCGGGCTTGCCCTCCATCCAGTAGGCCCACTCGTACGGCTCCATATGCGCCTTGGCAGTCTCCAGCACGGCCGAGTAGTAGCCCTGCCGGTTGAGGTAGGCGCCGGCCCAGCCGGAGAGGAACCAGTTGATGAAGTCGTAGGCCGCGTCGAGCTTGCGGCCGGTCAGGGTCTTGGGCAGGCCGAAGCCGGTGGCCCAGGCGCGGTAGCCCTCCTTGAGCGGCTGGTAGGTGCAGGCGACGCCCTGGCTGCGGACCTTGGTGACGGCGGGGGACCACATCGACTGGATCACGGTCTCGCCCGACGCCATCAGGTTCACGGACTCGTTGAAGTCCTGCCAGAAGGCACGGAACTGGCCGGCGCGCTTGGCCTCGATCAGCACCTTGATGGTGCGATCGATCTCGGCCTTCGTCATGTTGCCCTTGTCGGGATAGGTGTAGTCGCCCGTGGCCTCGATCACCATGGCAGCGTCCATGATGCCGATGGAGGGGATGTTGAGGATCGAGGCCTTGCCCTTGAACTCGGGGTTCAGGAGTTCCTTCCAGCTCGAGATCGGGCGCTTGATCAGGTCCGGGCGGATGCCGAGCGTGTCGGCGTTGTAGGTGGTCGGGATCAGGGTGATCCACTCGGTGGGCGAGCCCGCGAAGGTCTTCGAATTCTGCCCTTCGAGGTAGAACACCTTCTTGGGCGCCGTGCCCTGGTCGCCGATCTTTTTGCCGCCGACCTCGCCCTTGGTGAAGACCGGAGTGATGTTGTCGGCTTGCTTGATCCGCCGGGCGTCCATGCCCTGGATGTTGCCCGACGGGATGAGCTTCTTCAGGCTGAAGAACTCGGTGTCGAGGAGGTCGAAGGAGTTCGGCTGCGTCACCACGCGCTTCGTCACCTCGTCGGTGACAACGGGGATGTACTCGATCGTGATCCCGAGATCCTCCTTTACCTTGCGGGCGATGTCGCCGGACTGGTTCACGGCGGTGCCGAGGTAGCGCAGGGTCACGGGCTCGGCGGCGATCACGTTGGGAAAGCCAGTGATCGGGCCGGCGCCGAGCGCCAGTCCGGTGGCACCCGCGCCCTGCAGCAGGGTGCGGCGGCTCAGCTTGATCGTGGTCGTCATGCAGATTCCTCTGAGGAAACGAAGTCGGGTCAGGCGCTCAGGCGCGGGTGCTCAAACGATGGGCGGCGTCGGCATCCCAGCCCAGCGGCACGGTCTCGCCCAGGGCGAGGGGCTGGCCCGCATAGGCGCGATCGTCGATCACGGCCGTGAGGGCGGTGGCGGGCGCGCCGCCGAGGCCGTCCGCCTCGAAGCCCACATGCACGCTGGTGCCCTGGTACTCCACCGAGACGACGCGGGCCGGCACCGCCCCCGGGCCGGCCTGCGCACCGAGGCGCATCCGGTCGGAGCGCACGGCGACCTCGGTCGCGTCGGGCAGGCGGATGATGTTGTGGCCGCCGATGAAGCGGGCGACGAAGGCGGTGGCCGGGCGTTCGAACACCGTGCGGGGGTCGGCCGCCTGCTCGATGCGTCCGCCATTCATCACCACCACGAGGTCGGAAAGCGCCATCGCCTCCTCCTGGCTGTGAGTGACGTGGATGAAAGTGATGCCGAGCTCGGCCTGGAGCCGCTTGAGTTCGGTCCGCATCCGCACCCGCAGGAACGGATCGAGGGCCGAGAGCGGCTCGTCGAGGAGCAGGACCTTGGGTCCGGTGACCAGCGCGCGGGCGAGCGCCACGCGCTGTTGCTGGCCACCGGAGAGTTGCGCCGGCAAGCGCTCGGCCAGATGAGCCATCTGCACGAGGTCGAGCATGGCCAGCGCCTTGGCGCGGCGCTCGGCCTTAGCGATGCCCCGCATCTTCAGGCTGAAGGCGACGTTGTCACGGCAATTCAGGTGGGGGAACAGGGCGTAGCTCTGGAACATCATCGCCGTGCCGCGCTCGGCCGGCGTGGCATCGCCCACGGAGCGCGGGCCGATGACCACGTCGCCGCCGGACACCGTCTCGTGGCCGCCGATCATCCGCAGGGTCGTGGTCTTGCCGCAACCCGAGGGGCCGAGTAGGCAGCAATAGGCGCCTGAGCGGACCTTCAGGTCGATGCCGTCCACGGCGGTCGTATGGCCGTAGCGCTTGGTCAGGCGGATCAGCTCGACGTCCATGCGTTGTCTCCCCGCCCCATCCCCAGCAAGGGACGGGCCACACGATCCCCATTTCGCGTCCGAATGCGCCCCCGGCCGTGGCGGCCGCTCAGAGCGGCGGACCCGGTGTCACCGTCCGGTCGAGGACCTGCCCCCGCCCCGACGTGCCCGTCACCCGCCCATCCTCGGCGACGACCGCGCCCCGCGCGAGGGTCATCACCGGCCAGCCCGTCACGGCGAACCCCTCCCAGGGCGTGTAGTCTGCCCCGTGGTGGAGGTTGGCCTGCCGAATCGTCTCGCGGCGGTTCGGATCCCACAGCGTCAGGTCGGCGTCGAAGCCGATCCCGATCGAGCCCTTGCGCGGGTAGAGCCCGTAGAGCTTGGCGTGGTTGGTGGCGGTGAGCTCAACGAAGCGGTTTAGGGAAATGCGCCCCGCCGAGACCCCTTCAGAGAACAGGATGGGCAGGCGGGTCTCGATGCCCGGAATGCCGTTGGGCACCCAGCGGAAGGAGGTTCGGCCCTTCGAGTTCAGCTTGCCGGCGGGATCGTCGTAGCGGAACGGGCAATGGTCGGAGGAGACCACGTCGAACAGGCCGGCCTGGATCCCACGCCAGATCGCGGCTTGGTTGGAGGCCTCGCGCGGCGGCGGCGAGCACACGTACTTCGCCCCGGCCATGGGGTCGTCGGAGCCGAGCCCCTTCATGTGGTCGGCGGTCAGGGTCAGGTATTGCGGGCAGGTCTCGGCGTGGATCTTCAAGCCGCGCTCCCGCCCCCACGCGATCTGCTCCATGGCCTGCTCGCCCGAGACGTGAACGATGACGATGGGCAGGTCGACGAGCTCGGCGTGGCTGATCGCCCGGTGCGCCGCCTCGCGCTCGACCACCTGCGGCCGGGACAGCGCATGGCCGAAGGGGCGGGTCTCGCCGGCCTTCTCCAGCCGCTCGGTCATGTACCGGATGGCGTCGTAGCCCTCCGCATGGACCATGACGCGCGCGCCCTCCCGCCGCGCCAGGTCGAACACGTCGAGGATCTGTCGGTCGTTCAGGACGAGGTCGTCGTAGGTCATGAAAACCTTGAACGAGGTGTAGCCCTCGGCGATCAACGCCGGCAGCTCCTGGCCGAGCACCGCCGGCGTCGGGTCCGAGACGATGAGGTGGATGGCGACATCGATGTGGCACTGCCCCTCCGCCAGCGCCCGGTAGGCATGGGTCGCCGCGCGGAGCGACGCGCCCCGGGGCTGGAGCGCGAAGGGCATCACGCAGGTGTTGCCGCCCGCCGCCGCCGCGCGCGTGGCGGACGCGAAGTCGTCCGCCATGACGATGCCGGGGCCGGATTCCTGGGCGATATGGACGTGGCTGTCGATGCCGCCGGGCAGGACGAGGAGGCCGGAGGCGTCGATCGTGCGGGCCGCATCCGCGATCCGCTCGCCGATCGCCGCGATACGGCCGCCGCGGATGCCGAGATCGGCGCGGAACGTGTCGGTGGCGGTGACCAGGGTTCCGCCCCGGACGGCGAGGTCGAAGTCGGGCATCGGGTCAGTCCCTCACGCGGGCGATGATCGCCACCGGGCCGCCGCCGTCCGGGCCCTGGTGCTCGGCGCCGCCGGAAACGAAGAGGTCGGTCCGGCCGACCGCCGCGGCGGCGACCCCGCCCACGAGGGCGCGGGCGTGCCGGGTGGCGTTGATGTCGCTGTCGTCGTTCATGATGTGGCGCCGACCCCGGATCAGCCCGTCATGCGAGGGCTCGGCCTTGGCGAGGAGGGCGACCACGCGCTCCGCCTCTAACGCCCCCAACTGGCCCGACGGGGAAAAACCGAGATCCGCCAGGACACCCTGGATCGCGCCGTAATCGATGCCGTCGCGCATGACGCGATGGGCGATGGCAAGGGGGCCGGACCAGCCGCGGGCATTGCCGAGGACGATGACCTCGTTGCGCATCAGCTCGATGCCGGCCGACGCACTGGCGCGCCCGGAATAGAGGTCGCGCCGCGCGCCGATGGCCGCGTCCGAGAGGTCTTCGCCCGAGACCTCGCCCAGGGCCAGGGCGATGCCCAGGGCCGAAGCGCCGCGCGACAGGCCCATGGAGGCGTAGGTGTCGTGGGTGGCCACGCTTTCCCCGCGCTCTGCGGCCTCCTGGATGCGGGCGCTGGTGAGGAGCGGGCACTTCACCTGCACGAAGTGGACGTCCTCCGGCGTATCGAGCCCGGCCTGGGCCATGGCTTCGCCGACCGCCGCCGCCGTCGCCCGCACCTGGGCCATCCGGCCGATCGCCTCGGGCCGAAACGCGGCGGTGAAGGCGGTGCCGATCGCAAGCGCCGACGCACCCTCGGCTTCAGGACCGTCGCGGCGCGCCAGCACGAGGAGGTGGGGCGAGAGGCCGCCCTCGGTGCCGCCCGACATGACCAGGGCGACCCGCGCACCGACGGCCGCGGGCGTGCAGTCCATCGCGCCGGCGAGGGCGGTCTCCAGCGCCGTCACGGCGAGTTGGCGGGTGAAATCGTTAACGCAGCCGTTGCCCTCGGTCTTGCCGAAGATCGCCACGATCTCGTCCGCCGCCACGGCGCCCGAAGCGATGAGGTCCATCACCCCCGAGACGTCGGCGGGATGCCGGGTCGGCACGCGGAAGACGAGGCATTCGGGCATGGCGGGTTCGGGGCTGGTTGAAAGGGCGGGCCAAGCTAGGCCGAGCGTCCGGCCCGCGCGAGTGCTGGTTTGCGCACGCCGCGCTCCCGAACGGGCAACGGTCGGGACGGCCCGGGCGGTACGGCTCTTGCGGCCCTCGAGCGACAGGGTGGCCGATCACGGCCCTGCTGGGTTTGGAGCTGCACGATTTGTGGCTTTCTGCTCCCCGGGGTGGCGCTCGATTGCCCGATCTGACCAAGCGGGCGGCAATCGCGCCGGCGAACGGCGCCGATGACCGATCTGTGGGTTTTGTTGGCATTGCTTTTGCCAAGTCGGGTTTCGCGAGGCCCTGACAGCGTCCGGCGGCGGACACGGCCTCCCGCCGGCAATCCCGAGGAGCATGAACGCATGACACACCCGACGATCAGCCGGCGCGGCGCGCTCAAGCTCGGAACGGCCGCCGCGGCGGGCGCCCTCGCGACGCCCTTCCTCGGACGCTCCGGCTTCGCCGCCGAGGAACCGATCAAGCTCGGGAGCCTTCTCGACGGCAGCGGCGCCCTCGGTCTCGAGGGCAAGCGGATGATCGAGACCACCGAATACGCGGTGGAGCTGCTCAACAAGGCCGGCGGCCTCCTGGGCCGGCCGATCAAGATCATCGCCTACGACACCCAGTCGAGCATGCAGCTCTACACGCAGTACGCCCAGCAGCTCGCCCTCAAGGAAAAGGTCGACGTCATCCAGGGCGGCATCACCTCGGCCTCGCGCGAGGCGATCCGGCCGATCTTCGGCCGGTCCAAGACCCTGTACTTCTACAACACCCAGTACGAGGGCGGCGTCTGCGACCGCAACGTGTTCTGCACCGGCACGACGCCGGCCCAGACCGTGAACCACCTCGTCGACTATGCGCTGAAGACCTGGGGCAAGAAGGCCTACATCATCGCGGCTGACTACAATTACGGCCACATCACCGCGAGTTGGATGACGAAGTTCATGAAGGACGGCGGCGGCTCGGTCGCCGGCACCGACTTCTTCCCTCTCGACGTGACGAATTTCTCCTCGGCGATCAGCCGGATCCAGCAGGCCCAGCCCGACCTCGTGCTCTCGGCCCTGGTTGGGGCCAACCATTCGGGCTTCTACCGCCAATGGGACGCCGCCGGCATGAAGGGCCGGATCCCCGTGGCCTCCTCGGTCTTCGGGCTCGGCGACGAGCTCACCACCATGGATGCCTCGACCACCAACGGCATCGTCACCTGCTACGGCTGGTACAACGACCTGCCCGACGCCTGGAGCGTCGAGTTCGTGAAGGGGATGCAGGCCAAGTTCGGCGCCGACGTCACCGACCTCAGCGAACTCGACACCGCCACCTACGACGGCATCATGCTCTGGGCCGAAGGGGTGAAGAAGGCCGGCTCCCTCGACCGCGACAAGGTCATCGCCGCCCTGGAATCCGGCATCTCCTACGAGGGGCCGACCGGCAAGGTGACCATGGATGGGGCGACCCACCACACCACCCGCAGCACCTATCTGGCCCGACCCAAGGACAAGAAGTGGGAGATCCTGGCGCGCTTCCCCGACCAGTTCCCGGCGGACACCGCGGGCGCCTGCGACCTGCTGAAGAATCCGAAGACCAACAAGCAGTTCACCCCCGACCTGAAGGGCTGAGGCAAAGCATGGTGCCCGATCTCATCGGCCTGCTCGGCTTCAACGTCCTGGCGGGCATCGCCACCCTCGCTCTGATCACCCTGGGCCTCGGGGTGATCTACGGGATGATGCGGATCATCAACCTCGCCCATGGCGAGTTCATGATGCTCGGCGCCTACACGGCGGTCGCCGCCTCCGATGCCGGTCTGAACATCTGGGTCGCCATGCTGGTGCTGCCGCCCCTGGTGGTCGGGCTGATCGGCCTCGTCCTCGAGCGCACCGTGATCCGCTTCCTGTACGGGCGGATGATGGACACGATGCTGGCGACCTGGGGCATCAGCCTCGGGCTCATCGGCCTCGTCACGTCGATCTACGGGAACGTCGTGCGGGGCGTGTCGACGCCCGTGGGCAGCTTCGAGATCGGCCGCTACGGCGCGAGCCTGTACAGCCTCGTCATCGTGGCGGTGGCCTGCGCGGCCCTGGCCGGCCTCTACCTGCTGCTGCGCCTGACGAAGTTCGGGCTCATCCTGCGGGCGACGATGCAGAACCCGCGCATGGCAGCCTCCCTCGGGGTCTCGCCGGACCGGATCTACATGGCGACCTTCGCCCTCGGCGCCGGCCTCGCGGGTCTGGCCGGCGGAGTCCTCGCGCCGATCTCGGGCATCTCGCCGGCCATGGGCGCAGCCTACATCTCCCGCGCCTTCATCACGGTGCTGGGCGGTGGCCCGGCGATCCTCACCGGCACGGGCCTCGCCTCCACCCTGTTCGGCTTCATCAACGAGCTCGTCTCGTTCAAGACCACCCCCGTCATCGGCGACGTGGCGCTCCTGGTCGCCGCGGTCCTGCTCATCCGCGTGCTGCCCCAGGGCATCACCGGCCGCTACCTGAGGCGCAGCCTATGACCCGTCCCCCGTCGCCGCTCCAAGCCCTGGTCCGCCCGGCGGCCCTGAGCTTCCTCGCCATGGTCGCCGCGGGCCTCGTCATCCTGTTCGGCGCCCCCCACGTCCTCGACACCTTCGGCCTCGTGCAGATGACGGGCTTCACCGCCATGGCGATGTTCGCCCTCAGCCAGGGCTTCATCTGGGGCTATGGCGGGGTGATGTCGTTCGGGCAGGCCGCCTTCTTGGGCCTCGGCGGCTATGCCTACGCCGTCGGAGTCCTGAACCTGGGCGACTCGACCGTGCCCGTGCTCCTCGCCGTCATGGTGCCGATGCTGTTCGCCGGGCTGCTCGGCTACTTCATGTTCTACGGCCGGATCTCGGACGCCTATATCGGGGTCATCACCCTGACGGTGTCGGTGATCCTGTTCCAGCTCGTGAACACCACCTCGGGCAGCCAGTACCGGATCGGCGAGGCCGAGCTCGGCGGCTTCAACGGCATCCCGGCCATCCCGGCCCTCAACCTGCCGGGCGATGCCGGCAACCAGCTCGATCCCGAGGGCATCTGGTACGCCGCGATGGGGAGCCTCGTCGTCGTCTACATGATCCTGCGCGCCATCCTGGCGAGCCGCTTCGGCCGCGTGGTCGTGGCGATCCGCGAGAACGAGACCCGGGCCCAGCTCATCGGCTACGACCCGCGCCTCTACAAGCTCCTGGCTTTCATGATCTCGGCCGGCATCGCGGGCCTCGCCGGCTGCCTCTTCGCCAACTGGGGCGGCTTCATCAGCCCCACGGTGTTCGGCCTCACCATGTCGGCCCAGGTGATCATCTTCGTCCTCGTCGGCGGGCTCGGCACCCTGCTGGGGCCGATCCTCGGCGCGGTGCTGATCCAATGGCTGACCATCGAGGCCGGCGCCCAGAGCGTGATCGATTCCAATCTCGGGCTGGGCGCGATCCTCGTCACCTTCGTGCTGCTGATCCCGCAGGGGCTGGTGCCGGTGGCCCGCAACCTCGTCCTGCGCCTCGGCGCGGCGCTGAGCGGCCGGCGGATGCGGGCCAAGCCCCTCGGGCCCGCCCCGGGCGCGGCGCTGGCCGGGGAGGTGCGCCGATGAGCGTGTCCCCCGCGGCGAATCCCCTCCGTCCCCTGCTCGAAGCCAGGGGCGCCACCATGCGCTTCGGCGGCGTCACCGCCGTCAACGCGGTCGACTTCGTCCTCGGCGAGGTGGAACTGCGCTGCCTCATCGGCCCGAACGGCGCGGGAAAGAGCACCTTCTTCAAGATGCTGACCGGCCAGCTCACGGCGAGCGCCGGGCGCATCCACTTCCGCGACACCGACATCACGGCCGCGCACCCGCATGAGATCGCCCGCCTCGGGGTCGGCATCAAGACGCAGGTGCCCAACGTCTTCAACGGCCTCTCTGTGCGCGAGAACGTGTTCGTCGCGGCGGGCCGCAAGAAGTCGCTCACCCGCACCCGCGCCATCGTCGAGGAGACGCTGACCCGCCTCAAGCTCACCGAGATCGCCACCCGCCTCGTGGGACAGCTCGCCCACGGCCAGCGCCAATGGGTCGAGATCGCCACGGTCCTGGCCCAGGAGCCGGACCTGATCCTCCTCGACGAGCCCGCCGCCGGGATGACGAAAGAGGAGGTCGAGCGCACCGCCGCTCTCATCCGCGAGATCAACCGCACGCATGCGGTCATCGTGGTGGAGCACGACATGCCGTTCATCCGGATGATCGCCAAGACCGTGACGGTGTTCAACCAGGGCCGCATCCTCATCGAGGGCGATGTCGATACGGTGCTGTCCGACGCCCGCGTCCGCGACGTCTACCTGGGCAAGCAGGCCGCATGACCGCCCCCCTCCTCATCGTCGACGACCTGCATTCCGGCTACGGCCGCATCCCGATCCTCGGCGGCGTGTCGCTGCAGGTGGGCGAGGGCGCGTTCGTCGGCATCCTCGGCCATAACGGCATGGGCAAGTCGACCCTGCTGCGGACGCTCACCGGCAACCTGCCCGCCACGGCCGGATCGATCACCTTCGACGGGCGCGACATCACCCGGCTCTCCCCGACCGCCCGGGCCCGGGCCGGCATCGGCTACGTGCCGCAGGGTCGCGAGATTTTTCCAGCGCTCAGCGTCCACGAAAACCTGCGGATGGGCTGCCTCCTGTCCCGCGACAGGGAGGAGGCGGTGATCGCCGACATCCTCACCCTGTTCCCGCGCCTGAAGGCCTATCTCGACCGGCCGGGCGGCGCCCTCTCGGGGGGCGAACAGCAACTGCTGGCCCTGGCCCGCTGCCTCTGCGGGGCACCCCGCATCATCCTCCTCGACGAGCCCACCGAGGGCATCCAGCCCTCGATCATCGAGGAGATCATCGAGACGCTGCAGGCGATCGGCCGGCAACGGGGCCTCACGGTGCTGCTGGTGGAGCAGAACCTGAACTTCATCGCATCGCTCTCGCAGCGGGTGCTGATCCTCCAGAAGGGCCGCATCACCCGCGAAGTCCCGCCCGATGTCGCCCGCGACCGGGCGATGATCGATGAATTCGTCGGCATGGCCTGAGGGCCAGACCCCTTTTCCCGTCAGGAGACCTCCGGCATGGATGCCACGACACCCGCCCCCTTCGACCTGGTGGAGATGACCCTGGCCGATGCGGCCGATGCCTTTGCCCGCGGCGTCACCGCCGAGGCGCTGACGCAGGCTTTCCTCGATCGCATCGCGGCGCATAATCCGCACTACAACGCCCTCATCATCATGAACCCGGATGCCCTGGCCGATGCCCGCGCCATCGACGCACGGCGTGCGGCCGGCGAGGCCCTCGGGCCCCTCGCGGGCGTGCCCGTGGTGATCAAGGACCCGATGGACATGGCCGGGCTGCCGACCACCGCCGGCTGGCACTTCCTGAGCGCCCGGGCCGGCGGCGTCGACCTGATCCCGGAGACCGACTCGCCCGTGGTGGCGCGGATGCGCGCCGCCGGCTGCATCATGCTCGGCAAGACCAACGTTCCGGTGCTGAGCGCTACCGGCAGCCATGCCAACGACAGCTGGGCCGGCCCGACCCTGAATTCGGCGGCGCCCGAGAGCCTGCCGGGCGGCAGCAGCGCCGGGACGGCGACCGCCGTCGGTGCCAGCTTCGCGGTGCTCGGCCTCGCCGAGGAGACGGGCGGGTCGATCCAGAATCCCGCCTCGGCGCAGGGGCTGGTCGGCATCAAGCCGACTTTCGCCCTGGTCCCCAATGCCGGCGTGGTTCCGCTCGCCGGCAGCACCCGCGACGTGGTCGGCCCCATCGCCCGCTGCGTGCGCGACGCCGCACTGACCCTCGACGTGCTGGCGGGCTACACCCCCGCCGATCCGAAGACCGTGGCTGGCATCGGCAAGCGCCCGCCGGGCGGATACACCGCCCGCCTCGACACCGGGGCTCTGACGGGCAAGCGCCTGGGCCTGTTCGGACCGGGCTGGCGCGACCTGCCGCTCTCCCCGGAGGCCGGCGCGCTCTATGCCCGCGCGCAGGACGAGATCGCCGCCCGTGGCGCCACGCTGGTGGCCGATCCCTTCGCAGGAACAGGCTTCGCTGCGCTGGGCCGCCCCACGCCGGGCCTGAACCACTTCGATGCCCGCGGCATGGAATCGGTGCCCTACGACCTGCACCTCTATCTACAGCGCCTCGGCCCGAGCGCCGCCATCCGCAGCGTCGAGGCCTTCGCCACGGCCACCGCGGCCGAAGACGCCTTCGGCCCCATCGGCGTGCTGCGCTACCTGCACAGCATCCCGGCCTTCGCGCCGATCCTCGCCAATCCGACCGCCCCCCCGGATCTCTCCGCCTTTCTCGCCCTGCGGGAGGCCTACCTGGCGATCTTCGACGCGGTGATGGACGCGAACGGCCTCGACGGCCTCGTCTTTCCGCAGATGCGGAACGAACTTCCGCCCCTCCACGGCGACGGGGCGATCAACGAGACCACGGTCTGCGAGATCAACATCGCCGGGCTGCCCGGCGTGACGGTCCCGGCCGGGTTCTATGCCTCGGGTGCGCCGTTCAACCTGATCTTCGTCGGCCGGATGTGGAGCGAGGCCGACCTCCTCGGCTTCGCCTACGACTACGAGCAGGCGACGCATCACCGCCGCGCGCCGGACCTGATCGGCTGAAAGCCGGGCGCGGGCAACCTGCGGGCAGTGCTGCCTGCGGAATCGGCAGACGGACCGGATGATGGGCAGGAAAACCACATAAGCCACAAATCCCAAATTTTTCGATTGACCCACCTCGTTGATCGCGGCGTAGTCGGCATGTAGGACGTTTCCCTGGCACACGCCTCTCAGATGTCCGGCAAAAGCATGCGCCGAGCGACGTTTGGACAACGCCCGGATCCGGGGTCCGGCGGAGCGGCGGGGTTTCGAGAGGCGGCCTGTGCATGTGGCTTTTGACCGACCGGGCACACCCGCCGAAGACGCAATGCGAGATCCGATGCATCATTCCGGTTGCATAACGACGCGAACGAGCATGGGATACCGCATGCCGCTCCCGCATTCCCGCGCGACCGCGGCCATGGATCACCGTTATCATCGGGTGAACGGTAGGACGGCCATCGAGCATGCTGACGGATCATCGCCACCAGGAAATCCTGTCCCGCCTCCACGGGACGGGCCGGGTCGGCGTCGCGGATGTGGCTCTCTTCCTGAAGGTCTCCGAGGAAACCATCCGCCGCGATCTGAAGGTGCTGGAGGAACGCGGCCTGCTCCGGCGCATCCACGGCGGCGCGGTGCCGCCGCGCCTCGACCAGGAGCGTCCGCTGCAGGAGCGTGGCAAGCTCAACACCCGCGAGAAGGGGCGCGTGGCGATCCTGGCCGAGGCCCTGGTGCTGGACGGGATGTCGATCTTCATCGACACGGGCACCACCACGCTCGCCCTCGCGCGACGGCTGACCGGGCGCAACCTCACGATCACCACCAATTCGGTGGACGTGGCCCTGCATCTCGGCGGCGGCCCGGCCCGGGTCAACCTGACGCCCGGCACCCTGCGGAGCAACGACAACGCCCTGGTGGGCTACGAGACGGTGGCCTACGCCCAGCGGTACTTCTTCGACATCGCCTTCATGGGGATCGCCGCCTGCGATCTCGATCACGGCTGGATGGATTACGAGGAGCACGAGTCGGTGCTGCGCCGGACGCTGAGGGGGCAGTCGCGCAGGGCCGTCCTGCTCGCCGATTCCCGCAAGTTCGGCCGGCAGGCCAACCTCTGCACCTTCGGTCTCGGCGAGAAGCTGAGCATCGTCACGGACAAGCCGCCGCCGGAGGCGTTCCAGGACGCGTTCGCCCGGCATGAGATCGAGACCATCCATACCTGAGGCTGACGAGGCGCACGCCCTCGCGGAGCTGCTCGACCGGTTCTCCGCCTGCGGCGCCACCCCCGGGGGCGGCGTGACCCGCCTCTGCGCCAGCCCGGCGGACGGAGCCGCCCGCGCGGTGTTCGCGGAAGTGGTCCAGGCGGCCGGCGGCGCCCTGCGGGTCGACGCGGTGGGCAACCAGTTCGGCCTGTTTTCGCTGTCGGATCAGGCGGATGCGCCCCTCGTCATGATGGGCTCGCACCTCGACAGCCAGAGCCGCGCCGGCCGCCT
Organism: Methylobacterium sp. BI1; assembly: GCF_056680125.1. Taxonomy (NCBI): domain Bacteria; kingdom Pseudomonadati; phylum Pseudomonadota; class Alphaproteobacteria; order Hyphomicrobiales; family Methylobacteriaceae; genus Methylobacterium; species Methylobacterium sp. BI1. The sequence goes on from NZ_CM155267.1 coordinate 2,220,258, forward strand.
CGACGGCACCTACGGCGTCGCCGCCGCCCTGCGGGTGGGTGCCGGCCTGATGGCGGCCCGGCGGGCCGGAGGGCGCTTCAGCGCCGATTTCTGCGCCGTGAACTGGACCAACGAGGAGGGCGCCCGCTTCCGGCCGAGCCTCCTCGGCAGCGGCACCTATCTCGGCCGGCACACGGTGGCGGAGGCGCTGGCCTGCCGCGACGACGACGGCATCAGCCTGGGGGCGGCGCTGGAGGCGATCGGCCAGGCAGGCAGCGACCCGGCGCCGCCGCGTCCGGCCTGCTACCTCGAGATCCACGTGGAGCAGGACACGGCGCTGGAGGAGGCCGGGCGGACCATCGGCATCGTCACCCGCAACTGGGGGGCGACCAAGATCGAGGCGGTCTTCACCGGAATCCAGGCCCATACGGGGCCGGGTAGGATGGAGCGCCGCCGCGACGCGCTGCTCGCCGCTGCCTATGCCATCGCGGACATCCGGGCGCTCGCCGACGCGTGGCCAGGCCTGTTGTATACCGCGGTGGGTCGTGTCCAGGTCGCGCCGAATTCGGCCAACGTGGTCGCGGCGCACGTCGCGATCTCGGTGGAGCTCCGGTCCGCCGACGACGCCATCCTGGCCGAGGCCGGACGCCGGGCAGACCGGCTCCTCGCCGGGGCCGCCGACCGGGCCGGCGCCGGGCTGACGATCACCAGCCGGGGCGAGCGCCCGATCCGGGCGATGCCCGAGGCGGTCTGCGACCTCGTGGCCACCTGCGCCGAGGCGCAGGGGCTCGGCACCCTGCGGATGGACACGGTGGCGGGGCACGACGCCCTGAGCTTCCTCGGGATCTGCCCGACCGGCCTCGTCTTCGTGCCGAGCATCGACGGGATCGCCCACAACGAGGCCGAGGCCACCGACCCGGCCGACCTCGCGGCGGGGCTGGCCCTGATGCGGGCGGCGGCCGGGCGCCTGTGCCGCCACGGCGGCGACCCGGTGCGGGCCGCGCAACCGGAGTCGACAGGATGAAGCCCCCCGAACCCGACTTCGCGACGCGCATCGCCGCCGCCCTCGCGGGCCTCCAGGGCTGGGAGGCGGAGGCGGCGCAGATCACCCTGGCGGCGGCGCCGGTCGCCTCGCCGACCCACCGGGCCGTGGCCTCGGACTGCGCCCGGGTCCGGCGCGACGGCGCCGATCCGGTCTTCGTCAAGCGGCGCCACGCCGACATGGCCGCCGACATCCGGCCCACCATGGCGGAGGCGACCCGTCGGGCCGGCGCCCTCGGCCTCGGGCCGGCCCTTCTGGCCGAGGGCGCGGGCGTGGTCGTCCTGGCCGACCTGCACGAGCCCTGGCGCTACGCCCGGGTCGGCGACCTGCAGGCGGCGGACACGCTGGCGCAGGTGCTCGGCGCGCTGCGGCGGCTGCACGGGGCGGAGCCCCTCGGCCAAGCCTTCTGCCCGTTCGAGCGGATCGCCGCCCTCACGGCGGAGGCCCGGGCCTGCGCCGCCCCGGTGCCGGACGACCTCCCGGCGCTCCTGGCGGAGGCCGACCTGATCCGCGCGGCGATCGCGGCGGCGGGCTTCGACCGCCGGTTCAGCCGCAACGACGGTACCGCCTCGAACCTGATGCTGCGCTTCGACGGGGATCGCCTCGCGCCGGACGGCGTCCGGCTGGTGGATTTCGACCTCGCGGGCGATTTCGATCCCTGGTTCGAGGTCGGCGCGCTCCTCAACGAGGCCACGGACTTCGAGCCCGAGCGCCGGCAGGCCATCGAGATCTATGCCGGGCGCTGCACCGAGGCCCTGCTCGCCCGCTGCCGCCTCTACGGCGCGGTAGACGACCTGATGTGGGGCCTCTGGGGGATCACCCGGGCGGTGACCTCGCGCCGGCCCGGCATCGAGTTCTTCAAGTACGGCCAGTGGCGGCTGCTGCACGCGCGCACCACGATGGCGGCGCGGGATTTCGAGCTCTGGCTGCGCCGGCTGTGACGGACCGGGCGACCGCGGGGAGGACGCGATGAGCTGGACACGGATGGGCGAGGGGCGGGGCGCCGCCGAGCAGGCCCTGGAGGCGATCCTCGCCCGGGTGCCGGCCTGGGCGGGCGCCCCCCTGCGCTACCGCGCCGTCTCGGGCGGCATCAGCAACACCAACTGGCGGGTCCAGGCCGGCGAGGGGACGGACGTGTTCCTCAAGGTGCCCGGGCGCGGCACGGAGATGTTCATCACGCGGGACGCCGCCCACGAGGCGAGCCAGCGGGCGGAGGCCTGCGGCTTCGGGGTGGCGGTGCTCGACTACCTGCCCGAGGACGGCGTCGAGATCTTCGCCTTCCTGGACGACTTCCGGGCCTCCTCGAACCTCGACTTCCTGCGCCCCATCGTGCGCCACAACGCGGTGCGGGCCCTGCGGGCCTTCAACGATGCGCCGGCCCTGACCCTGACCAAGACGATCTTCGACATGATCGAAGAGCATCTCGGGCAGGTCGCGACCGTCGGCGGTCGGGTGCCGCAGGATTCGGCCTTCCTGATGCGGCGCTACGGGCAGGCCAAGGCGGCACTCCTCGCCTCGGGCCTCGACCTCGTGCCCTGCATGAACGACACGCTGGCCGGCAACTTCATGCTCGACGGGCAGGACCATGTCCGCCTCGTCGACTTCGAGTACGCCTCGAACAACGAGCGCGCCTACGAGCTCGCCCTGTGGTTCGACGAGATGGCGTTCTCGGCCGAGGTCGAGCGCGAGATGATCGAGGCCTATTGGGGCCGCTGGACCCCGCAGATCCACGCCCGCACCGAGGTGCTGAAGGCGCTGGGCGACCTCAAGTGGGCGACCTGGGCGATGATCCAGGAGCGCGTCTCGACCCTCGACTTCGACTATTACAAGTACGGGACCTGGAAGCTCGCGCGGGCCCGGACCCTGTTCGACCATCCCGACTGGGCGCGCTGGCTGCAGCTGCTGTGACCGCCGCCCTCCCGCTCCCGCGTTCCCCTTCGCGCAAGGCCGACCCCATGTTCCCGACCCTCGCCCCACCGGCGGGCTTCGACGCCACGCCCGACGGGCTGATGGCCTTCGCCCACCACCTCGCCAACAGCGTGCGCCCCCTGGCGCGCCGGCACTTCCGCACGCCCCTGGCCGTGGAGGCCAAGGCCGATGCGAGCCCCGTCACCGAGGCCGACCGCGGCATCGAGGCCCGCCTGCGGGCCGAGATCCGCCAGGCCTACCCGGCGCACGGCATCCTCGGCGAGGAGGAGGGCGGCGACTTCGCCCGCGAGCTGACCTGGGTGGTGGACCCCATCGACGGGACCCAGAGCTTCATCACCGGCATGCCGCTCTTCGGCACCCTGATCGCCCTGGTGCGGGGCGGGCGGCCGATCCTCGGCCTGATCGACATGCCGGCCCTGGCTGAGCGCTGGCACGGCAACGGCAGCAGCGCCTGGTTCGGCGGCAAGCCGATCCGCACCAGCCGGCGCGCCCTCGCCGAGGCCCGGCTGTTCGCGACCTCTCCCGACCTGTTCCGGGGGGCCGATGCCGAGGCCTTCGCGGCCCTGAGCGCCGCCGTGGGCCTGCGCCGTTTCGGCGGCGACTGCTACGCCTACGGCCTCCTCGCCTCGGGCCATTGCGACCTCGTGGTGGAGGCCGGCCTCAAGGTCTACGACGTGATGGCCCTCGCCCCCGTGGTGGAGGGCGCCGGCGGCGTGATGACCGACTGGGCCGGACGCCCGCTCACCCCGGACTTCGACGGCCGCGTCATCGCCGCCGCCAACCCGGAGCTGCACGCGACGGCGTTGCGGCAGCTGACGGGGTTCGCCTGAGGAGCGGGACAGGCGAGCCTGGATCCGGGCCGAGAGCGTTCAGGCCGGAGCCGCCGACACGCCAAGGCCTTGGCCCCTGCCTGTCCGGGTCCCGGGCGCCGCTGCGTGCCCCCGGGATGACGCGGCGCTGCATGCGACCGCCTCCGGCGCCCTCCTGCATCCGCGACCACCCGGCCGTCCCCGCGCGGGAGACCGGGATCCTTGTGCAGGATGCATCGCCCCGTGGGTGCTGGGGCGCGTTCCGCCGGGCCTGGCCCCGCGGTTCAGTGGCCCTGGCCGGCAGCGGCCCGGACCTCGAAGAAGGCGGCGTCGCTGACCCAATTGTACTCCGAATCGACCAGGCGGAGCACGCCGGCGGTGTCGTCGAGGGCCGCGATGAGCGGGCCGAAGGCGCACCGGACATCATCGTCGAAAGTATGGGCGAACGTGTCGCGCAGTTCGTAGCCAATCTTCGCCAACACCAGGAGCGATTTGAAGCCCAGATCCTGCATTTCGTTCCCCTTCGATATGTGATGTCCGCTCGTTATTGAGGGGTCCACTGTCGGCGCGAGGATCTTAACAGGATACTAACGGAGATAAACTTGCCCTTCGCGCATCGCCCGCCGCGGGGCATGCGATCCCGGCAGGTCAGTCGGCGCCTTCGATCAGGCCGCGGATGCGGGTGGCGAGGGCCTCCAGGGCGAAGGGCTTGACCAGCACCTGCATGCCGGGCGCGAGGTGGCCGTGGTTCAGGGCGGCGTTCTCGGCGTAGCCCGTGATGAACAGCACCTTCAGGCCCGGCCGGAACACCAGGGCCGCCTCCGCCATCTGCCGGCCGTTCATGCCGCCGGGCAGGCCGACATCGGTGACGAGGAGGTCGATGCGCACGTCCGATTGCAGCACCTTGAGGCCCGAGGCGCCGTCGGCCGCTTCGATGGCGGCGTAGCCGAGATCCTCGAGCACCTCGGTGACCAGCATCCGCACGGTGGGCTCGTCGTCCACCACCAGCACGGTCTCGCCGAGCTTGGCCCGGGCCGCCTCCGACAGGTCCGGAACCGCCTCCGCCCCCTCCGCCTCGCCGAGATGACGCGGCAGGTAGATGCACACCATCGTGCCCGCGCCGGGCTCGGAATAGATCCGCACCTGGCCGCCCGACTGCTTGGCGAAGCCGTAGATCATCGACAGGCCGAGTCCCGTGCCCTCGCCGAGGGGCTTCGTGGTGAAGAACGGGTCGAAGGCCTTGGCGGCGACGTCCGGGGTCATGCCGGTGCCGTTGTCCGAGACGCAGAGGGAGACGTACTGGCCCGGGTCGAGGTCGCGCTCGCGGGCGCCGCGGGCGTCGAGCCAGCGGTTGCCGGTCTCGACCACGATGCGGCCGCCCTCCGGCATGGCGTCGCGGGCGTTGATGCAGAGGTTCAGGAGGGCGTTCTCGAGCTGGCTCGGGTCCACCAGGGTCGGCCACAGGCCGGCGGCCCCCACCACCTCCACCGAGACCGCCGGCCCCACCGTGCGGCGCACCAGTTCCTCCATGCCCTCGACGAGGCGGTTCACGTCCGTAGGCTTCGGGGCCAGGGTCTGCCGCCGCGAGAAGGCGAGGAGGCGGTGGGTCAGGGCCGCGGCCCGGCGCGCCGCTCCCTGGGCGGCGCCGATGTAGCGCTCCAGGTCGCCGACCCGGCCCTGGAGCATGCGCGTCTGCATCAGCTCGAGGGAGCCGACGATGCCCGCCAGCATGTTGTTGAAGTCGTGGGCGAGGCCGCCGGTGAGCTGGCCCACCGCCTCCATCTTCTGCGACTGGCGCAGGGCCTCCTCGGTCCGCATCAGCTCGGCCGTCCGCTCGGCCACCCGCTGCTCCAGGGTCTCGTTCAGGCTGCGCAGTTGCTCGGTGACCCGGGCGCGCTCGGCCTCGCCGGCGCGGCGCTCCTCCATGTCGATGAGCACGCCGGGAAAGCGCAGGGGGGTGCCGTCCGGGCCCTGCTCGACGCGGCCGTTGGCTTCGAGCCAGTAGTAGCGCCCGTCGGCGCGGCGGGTCCGGTACTGGTGCGCGTAGGCGCCGCCCCGGGCGAGGGCGGCCTCGATGGCCTCGGCGAGGCCGGCACGGTCGTCCGGGTGCACGGTTTCCACCACCTGGGCGAGGCTCAGGCCCTCGCGCCCGGCGGCGGGGTCGAGGCCGAAGCTGCGGGCGAAGGCCTCGTCGACGCTGAAGCGGTCGGCCGGCAGGTCCCAGAGCCAGGTGCCGATGATCGCCCCGGCGGCCAGGGCGAGCTGCACCCGCTCGATGTTCTCCCGGGCCAGGGCCTCGCTCGCGCGCAGGGCGTCCTCCGCCCGGCGGCGGGCCGAGATGTCCCGGAACAGCACCGAGACCTGCCGGCGGCTCGCGGGCTCGATCCGGGCGGCGGAGACCTCGATGTGGCGGCCGGCGGCCGGGAAGGCGCGTTCGAACCGGATCGCGGTGCCGGTGCGCAGGACGCCGCCATAGAGCTCGAGCCAGCCCTCGGCCTCCGCCGGCGCGAGGTCGCGCAGGGTGCGGCCGACGATGTTCGGGATGCCGGTGTGGCGCTCGTAGCCGGCATTGGCCTCGACATGGACGTAGTCGCTGGCGGGTCCGTGCGGCCCGTCGAAGAACTCGATGATGCAGAAGCCGTCGTCGACGGCCTCGAACAGGGCCCGGTAGCGCGCCTCGCTGGTGGCCAGGGCGTCGCGGGCGGAGCGCGCCTCGGTGACGTCCCGGGCGACGCCGGAGAACCGCAGCGGGCGCCCGGCGGCGTCGCGCTCGATCTCGCCCCGGCGGGCGATCCAGCGGAGTTCGCCGGTGTCGGGCCGGCGGATGCGGTACTCGACGTCCCGGGGCGGTTCGCCCCGCCGCCGGCTCTCGGCCGTGGAGACGAGGTGCAGGTCTGCCGGGATGACCAGACGCTCGAAGGCCGAGGCGGGATAGGTCGCGGCCTCGGGCAGCCCGTAGAGGCGGCAGAATTCCGGGGTCGGGTGCAGGATGCCGTCGTCGATGCCCACCGAGAACACGCCGATGCCGCCGGCCTCCTGGGCGCGGCGCAGGCGCATCTCCGCGTTCTGCAGGGCATTCCCGGCGCGGTGCTCCGCGGTGCGGTCGCTGACGACCTTGACGTAGCCGATGTGCTGGCCGTCCCCGTCCCGCAGGGGCATCATCTCGCCCGAGGCCCAGAAGCGCGTGCCGTCCGCGCGCAGGTGCCAGCGCTCGTCCTCGGCCCGGCCCTGCTCCAGGGCGAGGCGCATCTCGATCCCGGGTCGGTCGATCGCGCGATCCTCGGGGGTGAACAGCGCGGCGATGCCGCGGCCACGGATGTCGGCGGCGCTCCAGCCGAAGATGCGGGCGGCGCCGGCGTTCCAGTCGGTCACCACCCCGTCGCGATCGGTGCCCAGGATGGCGAAGCGGGTCGTGCTGTCGAGGATCGCCTGCCGGTGGGGCACCGGGTCGGATTCCGGCCCGCGCCCTTCCGGACCACGCGCCTCCCACTCGGTGCCCGGCTCTCCTGCGGACCGGCGGGCCTCGGCCCGCAGGCGCGCGGCCTCCCGCTCCAGGTCCGCGGCGCGGCGCAGGCGTGCGTCGGTCTCGGGCTGGCTCATGCCGGGACGTCCATCCTTCCGGGGTGTCGATCAGGGGCGACGCGTCTCGCCACGGGCGGTAGAGGGGCCGCACGCCCGGGTCAAACGGCGCAGGGCGGACGCGCCCCCGCGAAACGACGAGGGCCGGCCCCGCGGCGGCGGAACCGGCCCTCGATCCGGATCGGGCGTGGCGCGGGCGCCACAGCGCGGCTCACCGCGGGTCGGGCGGGCCCTCGCCCTTGCCGACGAAGGGGATGCCCTCGATCGGGCATTCCTCGGTGCCGACGCTCTGCCGGGTGATGGCCCGCACGGCGTCACGGGCGGCGTCGGGGTCCTCGATCCAGCGGCGGTAGAAGTCGTAGGGGCATTCCGACAGGCCGTGCCGGTTCTCCTTCGAGGCGATCATGCCGGTGTAGCCGCGATGCAGCAGCTTGAAGAGGTGGTTCTCCGACTGCCCGTGGGCCCGGGCGTCGCGGATCAGGAACTTCGACAGGGCGGCGTACTGGATGCCCATCTCCTCCTCGCCGCACTCGCCGAGGGTGCGGCCGTCGAAGCCGATCACCGCCGAGTGGCCGAAATAGGTGTAGACCCCGTCGAAGCCGGCGGCGTTGGCCACCGCCACGTAGGTGTTGTTGGCGAACGCCATCGCCTTGGACATCAGGATCTGCTGCTCCTTGGCCGGATACATGTAGCCCTGGCAGCGGATGATGAGCTCGGCGCCCCGCATGGCGCAGTCGCGCCAGATCTCCGGGTAGTTGCCGTCGTCGCAGATGATCAGGCTGACCTTCAGGCCCTTGGGGCCGTCGGAGACGTAGGTCCGGTCGCCCGGGTACCAGCCCTCGATCGGGGTCCAGGGCATGATCTTGCGGTACTTCTGCACGATCTCGCCCTGGTCGTTCATCAGGATGAGGGTGTTGTAGGGCGCCTTGTTCGGATGCTCCTCGTGGCGCTCGCCCGTGAGGGAGAACACGCCCCAGACCTTCGCCTTGCGGCAGGCGGCGGCGAAGATGTCGGTCTCCGGCCCCGGGATCGTGGTGGCGGTCTCGTACATCTCGGCCGCGTCGTACATGATCCCGTGGGTCGAGTATTCGGGGAAGATCACCAGGTCCATGCCGGGCAGGCCGGACTTCATGCCGACCACCATGTCGGCGATCTTGGCGGCGTTCGCCAGGACCTCGTCCCGCGTGTGCAGGCGGGGCATCTTGTAGTTCACGACGGCGACGCCGACGCTGTCCTGGCTCGACGAAATGTCTCCGTGCATCATGGCGTGATCCTCCGGTTTCTGGACGTGGCGCGTGCCGCGCGGGTTCGCGGCACGCGCGGGGGACGCGGTCCCCCGGGCCCCTAGCCCGGCGCGAGGCCGAGGAGGGTTCCGAGGGGAACCACGAGGGTGAAGCCGCCATAGACGCCGTCCTTGGGCCGCCGGGCGGTGTAGGGATTCCAGAACGAGTTCGGATTGACGACGTACTGGACCACGGGCTCGAGGATCACGCCGGCCCCGACGTCGATGTGGGCGTTGGCCTCGAAGATGAACTTGTCCCGCGAGAACGGCGCGCCGGAGCCGCCCGAGAAGGCGTTCGCATCGGCCAGGAAGTCCGCGTAGTTGGCGTTGATGCGCTGCCAGTTGGCCTTCAGCCCGTAGGTGTCGTTGGGCCGGGTCTGGTCGGGCGATTGCAGCAGGATGCCGGCGAACGAATTGAACCGGATCGGGATCGTCGGATCGAAGGCGTAGCCGGTGCCGGTGTAGAGCGCGATCGAGGCCGGGTGGGGGTTGGCGGCCTCGGCGCCCCCGTCGGCGCGCCAGACCGTCTGCGAGGCGGTCAGCACCACGCCCGAGGTGCCCGACTTCTGCAGGGCCGGATCGCCGGGAAAGAGGCCCTTCGAACGGCCCAGCGCCGTCTTGAAATTATCCTCGTGATCGGCGGTGTTGTAGAAGCCGGTGAGCGAGACGCGGCCCGGATAGGCCTCCTGGGAGAAGTCGGTCTTGCGGCCGATCTCGGTCATCACGACGGCGCCGGCCAGGCGCTCGTAGCCGAAATCATAGCCCGACAGCACGTTGGTGTTGGGGTTCACGCTGAAGGCGCCGGCCTGGATGTAGGTGGTCGGCGAGAGCTTGTAGGCGACGTTGGCGCCCCAGACCCCGTAGAGCGGCGAGGTGAAGCCGGCGTTGAAGTAGAACATGTCCTGGAAGCAGGAATTGATCGAGTTGCACGGCGGCAGGCCGTAATACCGGTCCGGATGCGTACGCCCGACCTCGACCACCAGGCGGTCGTCGAGCAGCTTCTGCTGGTAGGTGAGGAGCGACAGCCGGGCGAAGTTGGGATTGTAGGGCGGCTGGTAGCCGACCGTGGTGTCGCCGATGTCGGCGGCCATGTTGAGGTTGCGCACCAGCCCGAAGAAGGTCTGGGTGAAGTTGATCGTCCCGCCCGAGATGCCCGCGAGCGTCTGCATGTCGGCGGTCATCGAGAGCACGAAATAGGCCGAGTTCGATTGCTCGCCGGGCCGCAGGCCCATGCTCGGATTGGCCTGGTAGAAGTCGTAGACGTTGACGTCGAAGGTCAGGCCGCGGGCCGCCATCGCGGTGGCCCAGGGCGCCAGCGGGCCGACGCGGACCGGGTCCTTCGGCTTGTCGGCGATGGCCGGGTCGGTGCGCGGCTGGGTCTGCTCGTTGAGCTGGCCCACCGGCGAGGCCGTCTGCGCCAGCGCCGCGCCCGCCGCCACGACACCGGCGGAGGCGACCGCCGCCGACAGGAGCGCGCCCCGGGCCGCTCCCCATCCCATCCGGCGCCGCGACACCGGTTTCCATTCGAATCTCTGGATCATCGTACCACCCCGCGCTCCAGCATCGATCCCGTCTCGACCCATCCCGTCCACTTCAGCTGTGGAATTATATCTCGATAGGCCCAGACTCTGTGCAGATCTGCTGTCAGGCAATACTTTGCAAATGCGATGCCACTGCTTAATTTAGTGGCTAATCATCCAGGGTCGGGCAGATGTAAAGCTTTTGGCGGCCGGCGTTGCTTGCGTTTTGGTCTTCGCCGAACCGCTGCAGCAGCCGCAGCCGGCGCCGTGCCCCGAGACCCGCCGGGGGGCGTGCCGGCTGCGCTCGTTGGTGGCGTGCGCCTTGCGCAGGCCGGCATCCATGGAGGCGAGGTTCGGTGCGGTGAGGAAGGCGCGGCCGCAGGCGGTCCCGCAATCCGGGCAGTCGTGCGGATCGCGGAACTCGGCCATCGGGCGCAGCACCGTGAACGGGCCGCAGGCGTCGCAACTGTAATCGTAGACGGGCATCGGGGGCTCTCGGTGATGTCTGCTTGAGGGAGCGCGGCGAGCGTCGTGCGACGCACGAAACCGGACGTTCGCGCGGTCGCATGCGACCCGCTGTGTCATCCCGGGCTCCGCTGCGCGGCCCCGGGACGACGTGGTGCGACGGGAGGCGTCCCGGCGCGCGAACCGGCCTCTGCGATCCCCCTGCCGGGAGGCGGGAGATGCGCGCCGGATCGGGCGCGGGCCGGCCCTCAGAGATCCGGCGACAGGGGCATCTGGATCGAGCCGTCGAGGAACTTCGTCGGTCCGTCGGCACCGGGATTGATGTCGAAGTCGAAGATCTTCGTCGGAATCCAGAGGGTGGCGCAGGCGTTCGGGATGTCGACCACGCCGGAGATGTGGCCCTGGACCGGCGCGGTGCCGAGGATCGAGTAGGCCTGGGCCCCCGAGTAGCCGAACTTCTTCAGGTACTCGATCGCGTTGAGGCAGGCCTGGCGGTAGGCCACCGTCACGTCGAGGTAATGCTGCTTGCCGTACTCGTCGACGGAGACGCCCTCGAAGATGAGGTGGTCGTCGAACTTCGGCGTGATCGGCGACGGCTTGAAGATCGGGTTCTTGATCCCGTACTTGGCCATGCCGTCCTTGATCAGGCTGACCTTGAGGTGGACCCAGCCCGCCATCTCGATGGCGCCGCAGAAGGTGATCTCGCCGTCGCCCTGGCTGAAATGCAGGTCGCCCATTGAGAGGCCGGCGCCGGGCACGTAGACGGGGAAGTAGATCTTCGAGCCGCGCGACAGGTCCTTGATGTCGCAATTGCCGCCGTGCTCGCGCCCCGGCACCGTGCGGGCGCCCTCCGCCGCCGCCTTGTCGCGACCCTCGCCCTTGAGCCGGCCCATATGGGCGGTCGGCGCGAAGGGCAGGGTGGCCAGGGCCGGTACGCGGCCGGGGTTGGTGTCGAACAGCGCCTTCTCGCGGGTGTTCCAGGTCTCCAGCATCTTCGGATCGGGCAGGCAGCCGATCAGGCCGGGATGGATCAGGCCGGGGAAGCGCACGCCGGGGATGTGGCGCGACTTGGTGAACATGCCCTCGAAGTCCCAGATCGACTTCTGGGCCAGGGGGAAGTGCTCGTCGAGGAAGCCGCCGCCGTTCTTCTTGGAGAAGAAGCCGTTGAAGCCCCACTGGCTCTCGGGCTTGGCGCCGATGTCGAGGAGGTCGACCACCAGCAGGTCGCCGGGCTCGGCGCCCTCGACGCCGATCGGGCCGGAGAGGAAGTGCACGATCGACAGGTCGATGTCGCGCACGTCGTCGGCGGAATCGTTGTTCTTGATGAAGCCGCCGGTCCAGTCGTAGGTCTCGACGATGAAGTCGTCGCCGGGCTTGACCATCGCCACCATCGGGATGTCGGGGTGCCAGCGGTTGTGCACCATGTCGTTGTCGTAGGCCGATTGGGTCAGATCGACCTTGATCAGGGTCTCGGGCATGTTGCGTCGGTGCTCCCTTCCCACACGTGAGGACATGCGTCCCCGTTCTCGCCGGCGGTGAGATCCGTCGGCGGGTGACGTGCCGGCGATCCTCGGGCCGGGCGCGGTGCACCCCGGCCCGGGGCCGGTCAGCTTGCGAGCAGCGCCTTGAGGGCCGCGTCGAGTGTGGCGATGTCGTCGGGGCTCGTGCCCGGGCCGCCCGCGAAATGGCCCCACCAGGTCTCGATGATGCGCAGTTCCGCGTTCGGCATGGCCGCCGCCTCGATGGCGTTGTCCTCGGGGGGAAAGTACAGGTCGGTGGAGGCCGGCATCAGGATCGCCTTGGCGCGGATGGCACCGAGGGCGGCCTCGAAATCACCGTGGAAGCGGTCGTTGGCGCTGATGTCGCCGTTCTGCCAGGTCCAGAGCATGGCCAGCAGGTCGTTGGCGTCCCGGGTGTAGAACAGCCCCTCCCAGAACCCGACGAGGAAATCCTCCAGCGAGGCGTAGCCCATATGGGTCTTGTCGGCCTCGATCCGGTAGAAGGTCTGCGACAGGCCCCAGCCGGCATAGACCCGGCCGAAGGCGCGCAGGCCCCGGTTCGGCGGGCTCGTGTACCAGCCCTCCGCGTAGGCGGCATCGGCCTGCAGCGCGGCCTTGGCGCCCTCCAGGAAGACGAAGTTGTGCCGCGAGCACTTGGCCGAGCCCTGAAACGGCAGGATGCGGGGCACCATGTCGGGGTAGAGCGCGCCCCAATGGTAGGTCTGCAGGGCGCCCATGGACCACCCGGTCACCAGCACCAGCGTCTCGATGCCGAAATGCTCGGTGACGAGGCGATGCTGCGCCGTGACGTTGTCGTAGGCGGTGACGTTGGGAAAGCGCGGCCCGTTCCAGGGCGGGGGCGTGTTGCTCGGCGAGGACGAGAGCCCGTTGCCGAACATGTTCGGGATGATGATGAAGTATCTGTCCGGGTCGAGGGCCTTGCCGGGGCCGATCAGCCATTCGTTCTCGGTGTGCTGGCCCGAGTACCAGGTCGGGTAGACGATGGCGTTGTCCCGGGCCGCGTTCAGCGTGCCGAAGGTCTTGTAGGCGAGCTTGGCGCTGCGCAGCGTCTTCCCGCACTGGAGGACGAAGTCGCCGAGCTCGAAGATCTCGTAATCGGCCATCTCTGCCCCTTTCGGCTTGCCGGGTCCCGTCAGACGGAGAGGAAGCTGGCGACCTGGGCCTCGTCGATGTCGGCCCGCAGGGATTCGTGGACGATGTGGCCGTTCTCGATCACCAGCACCCGGTCGGCCACGTCGAGGGCGAAGCTCAACACCTGCTCTGAGACCACGATGGAGAGGCCGCGGTCGTCGCGGATCTTCTTCAGGGTGCGGCCCATCTCGCGGATGATCGAGGGCTGGATGCCCTCGGTGGGCTCGTCGAGGAGGAGGACCTTGGGCCGGCTCGCGAGCGCCCGGGCGATGGCGAGCTGCTGCTGCTGGCCGCCCGACAGGTTGCCGCCGCGCCGGCCCTTCATCTCCAGGAGGACCGGGAACATCGTGTAGAGTTCCTGCGGCACCCGGCGCTCGTGGGTCACGGTCAGCCCGGTCTCGATGTTCTCCTGCACGGTCATGGCCGAGAAGATCATCCGGCCCTGGGGCACGTAGGCGAGGCCCGCGGCCACGCGCTGATGGCTCTTCAGGCCCTCCACCGCAGCGCCGTCGACCCGGATCGTGCCGGACTTGACGGGCACGATGCCCATCAGGGTCTTCATCAGCGTGGTCTTGCCCATGCCGTTGCGGCCCATCACGGCGACGATCTCGCCGGGCGCCACCGCGATGTCGAGCCCGTGCAGGACCTCGCTCTGGCCGTAGGCCGCGTGCAGGTCGCCGACCGCCAGCATCGGTGCGACGCCGCCCTGGATCAGGGGCGCGGGCGAAAGGGCGGGTGAGGGGGCGGGCGTGGTCTGGAGCATGGCGCCGTTTCCCTCTCAGTGGCCGAGATAGACTTCGATGACCTTCGGGTCGTTCTTGACCCGCTCCATCGAGCCTTCGGACAGGACCTTACCCTGGTGCAGGACGGTGACCCGGTGGGCGATGTCCTCGACGAACTTCATGTCGTGCTCGATCACCAGCACCGACCGTCCCTTGATGATCTCGTTGAGGAGCTCGGCGGTCTTGATGCGCTCGCCGACGCTCATGCCGGCCACCGGCTCGTCGAGCATGAGGAGCTCGGGGTCCTGGATCAGCAGCATGCCGATCTCGAGCCACTGCTTCTGGCCGTGGCTGAGGAACTCGGCCCGCTCCAGCAGCTGGTCCTTGAGGAAGATCATGCTGGCGACCTCCTCGATCCGGTCGCGGACCTGGGCGTCGCGCTTGAAGGTCAGGGCGCCGAAGACCGAGCGGCCCCGCGGGAACGAGATCTCGAGGTTCTCGAAGACGGTGAGGTCGTCGTAGATCGACGGGGTCTGGAACTTGCGTCCGACCCCGGCGAGCACGATGGCGCTCTCGGACAGCTTGGTCAGCTCCTGGCCCTTGTACTTGATCGAGCCGGCGCTGGCCTTGGTGCGCCCGCAGATCAGGTCGAGCACCGTGGTCTTGCCCGCCCCGTTAGGGCCGATGATGACCCGGATCTCGTTGGGGTCGACGTAGAACGAGACGTCGTTGACCGCCTTGAAGCCGTCGAAGGAAACGGTGAGGGATTCCACCGCCAGGAGGAAGTCCTTCTCGGCCGGATCGGCGCCGATGAGGTGCGAGGGCAGGAGGGCTGCGTTCATCGGAGGTCCTACTCGGCCGCGTGGGGCAGGGCGACGGCGGGCGCGGGCTCCAGGGCCTTCACGCGCCGGGTCAGGCGGGGCTCGACATACGTGCGGTAGATGCCCGCCAGGCCGTTCGGGAAGGCCAGCACCACGGCGATGAACAGGGCGCCGAGGCCGAACAGCCAGAGCTCCGGGAAGCTCTCCGAGAAGCTGGTCTTGGCCCAGTTGACCAGGAGCGTGCCCCAGACGGCGCCGAACAGGGACAGGCGCCCGCCGACGGCGGCGTAGATCACCATCTCGATCGAGGGCACGATGCCCACGAAGGACGGCGACATGAACCCGACCTGCAGGGTGAACATCGCGCCCCCGATGGCCGCGAACACCGCCGCCAGGCAGAACGCGAAGGTTTTGAAGCTCGCCACCTGGTAGCCCGAGAACCGGACCCGGTCCTCCTTGTCGCGCATGGCCAGCAGGATGCGCCCGAGCTTCGACTTCTTGACCATCTGGGCGAACAGGATGCAGCCGACGAGCAGGCCCGCATTGACGAAGTAGAGGATGTTGTGAGCGCTGTCGGTGCGGATGTCCCAGCCGTGCAGGGTGCGCAGGTCGGTGATGCCGTTGATGCCGCCGGTATAGCCCTGCTGGCCGACGATGAGGATCGTCAGGATGGCGGCGATGGCCTGGGTGATGATGGCGAAGTAGGTGCCGCCGACGCGGCGGCGGAACATCGCCGTGCCGATGACGAAGGCGAAGAGCGCCGGCACCACCAGCACCGCCAGGAGCGTGAAGGGCAGGCTCTGGAACGGCTTCCAGAACCAGGGCAGGGCGGTGATCTGGTTCCAGTCCATGAAGTCCGGGATGCCGGGCGTCGACTGGATCTTGGTGTTCTCGATGCTGGAGGCCTCCAGCTTGAGATACATCGCCATCAGGTAGCCGCCGAGGCCGAAGAACACGCCCTGGCCCAGGGACAGGATGCCGCCGAAGCCCCAGCAGATCACGAGGCCGAGGGCCACGAAGGAATAGGTCAGGTACTTGCCGACCAGGTTGAGGCGGAAGGCGTCGAGGAGCAGCGGCAGCACCACGAAGATGACGGCCACGAGGAGCGCGAGGCTCACCCATTCCATCGGCTTCATGAAGGGGTTGTCGTTGACGACGGGGGTGGGGGATGTGGAGCGGGTCATGACGTTCAGGCTCCTCAGCGCCGGACCTTGAGGGTGAAGAGGCCCTGCGGCCGCAGCATCAGGATGCCGACCACCGCCAGCAGCGTGATCACCTTCGCGGTGGAGCCCGAGAGGAAGAATTCGAGGGTCGACTGCGTCTGCGAGATCGAGAAGGCCGAGGCGATGGTGCCGAGCAGGGAGGCGGCGCCGCCGAAGACGACGATCAGGAAGGTGTCGACGATGTAGAGCTGGCCCGAGGTCGGCCCGGTGGAGCCCACCATGGTGAAGGCGGAGCCGGCGATGCCCGCGATGCCGCAGCCGAGGCCGAAGGTCAGGCGGTCCACCTTCTCGGTGTCGATGCCGACGGCGCCCGCCATCGCGCGGTTCTGCACCACGGCGCGGACCTGGGCGCCGAAGCGCGAGCGGTACATCAGGATGGCGACGCTGACGGTGATCAGGGTGGTGATGCCCATCACGAACATGCCGTTGATCGGGATCTCGATGGTGTCGGTGACCTGCACCGAGCCGATGAGCCAGGCGGGCAGCTCCACGCCGACCTCGCGGGCGCCGAAGATCGAGCGGTAGGCCTGCTGCAGGATCAGCGAGAGGCCCCAGGTGGCCAGCAGCGTGTCCAGCGGGCGCTTGTAGAGGTGGCGGATCAGCGCCCATTCCACCAGCATCCCGAGCGCCCCGGAGGCCAGGAAGGCCAGCGCCATCGCCACGAAGAAGTAGGCCGGGAACAGGGCCGGCAGGTGGGTCTGGAAGAAGCCCGAGCAGAGATAGGTCATGTAGGCGCCGAGGATCATGAATTCCCCGTGGGCCATGTTGATCACCCCCATCTGGCCGAAGATGATCGCCAGCCCGAGGGCCATCAGGACGTAGACCGAGAACAGGATCAGCCCGGCGAAGCCCTGCATGACGAAGATCGAGCTGAGATCCCCGAGCGAATAATCACCGAACATGGGTTCGTTCTCCGAAGGATGCCGCCAGGTCTGTGCAAGCATCGGGCCGGGTTAGGCCGCAGACTTTCCCCTCCCCCTTGTGGGGAGGGGCCAGGGGTCGGGGTGGCTGGGTGACCCTCCCGCCTCGGAGGCCGGCGGAGCCACCCCACCTCCGGCTCCGCCCCAGGAGGGGGGAGGAGGGCGCGGCGCGGTGTCCGTCGCGCGGGTCTACTGATAGCCCTTCGGGAAGGGGTTCGGCTCGATCAGGTCGGGGCTCTCGTAGACCACCTCGAACTGGCCGGTCGGCAGGGCCTTGGCGACGCGGGTCTTCGACCAGAGGTGATGGTTCGGGTGGATCTTGACGTAGCCTTCCGGCGCCTCCTTGAACTCGATGCCGGGCGAGGCGGCGACGACCTTGTCGACGTCGAAGGAGCCGGCCTTCTCGCAGGCCATCTTCCACAGGAACGGACCGAGATAGGCGGCCTGGGTCACGTCGCCGATGACGGTCTTCTCACCCCACATCTTGTGGAAGGCGGCGACGAACTTCTCGTTGTTCGGGTTCTTCAGCGACTGGAAGTACTTCATGCAGGAGTACGCGCCGGCGATGTTGTCGCCGCCGATGCCGTCGACCTCGTCCTCGGTGACCGAGATCGTCAGCAGGGTCTGCTTCGAGAGGTCGATGCCGGCCGCCTTGAGCTGCTTGTAGAACGCCACGTTGGATCCGCCGACCACGTCGGTGAAGATCACGTCCGGCTTGGTGAGCTTGAGCTTGTTGATCACCGAGTTGAACTGCGTGTGGCCAAGCGGGAAATATTCTTCGCCCACGACCTTCGTCTTCAGGACGTTCTCGATGTGCTTGCGGGCGATCTTGTTCGAGGTGCGCGGCCAGATGTAGTCCGAGCCGATGAAGAAGAACGTCTTGGCCTTCTTCTCCTTGGTGACCCAGTTCAGCGATTCGAGGATCTGCTGGGTGGCTTCCTGGCCGGTGTAGAAGACGTTCTTGGACTGCTCCAGGCCCTCGTAGAAGGTCGGGTAGTACAGGAGGCCGTTATACTGCTCGAAGACCGGCAGCGCGGCCTTGCGCGAGGCCGAGGTCCAGCAACCCATCACGGCAGCGCAGTGGTCGTTGACGAGAAGCTTCTTGGCCTTCTCGGCGAAGGTCGGCCAGTCGGAGGCGCCGTCCTCCTGGATGATCTTGATCTTGCGGCCGAGCACGCCGCCCGCGTCGTTGATCTGCGAGATCGCGAGCTTCTCGGCCTGGATCGAGCCGGTTTCGGAGATCGCCATCGTGCCGGTGGCGGAGTGCAGGATGCCGACCGTCACCTCGGTGTCGGTCACCGCGAGGCCGGTGGTGTTCACCGCCGAGGTCGGCGGCGCCGCCGCGAAGCTCATGCGCGGCATCAAGGCGATCGCCGGAGCGCCGGCCAGACCCATGAGAAGCCTGCGCCGGAGCGCCGATTGCAGGCCGTTGCCCTTGTCCTCTGCCATCGTGCCCAAAACCCCTGTCGGTCGTCGCACGGCGCATCGGACGGCCGCGGATCGACGGAGCGGAGGCTAGGCCGCGTTGTGCAGTGCGGCCTATACGCTGTTTTGCGTATGTCGGAGCCCAGCGGACGGGCCCATGCTGGCGAACTGCCCGCGAGTCTCCGGGTCCCGTCGCCGCTCGGGCCACGGGACGGGGCGCGCGCCCGCATGGGATCGCGCAGGCCGGGGCACGGTCCTTGCTAGGTTGGGGACGACGGAGCGCCACGGTCCCGGGTGGACCGGGATGCCGCGCCAGACCCTGCGCCGCATGATACCGTCCCGCCGAACACGATGACCGAGCACCAGCGTATCCTGCCGATCCGGCGCGACTACAACCGCCTCGTCGCCGACGAGACGCTGGAGGACTATGCCCTGCGCTTCACCGCCAAGAAGGCGCGGCGCTGGTCGGGGTTCCGGGTCGCCCAGACCGCCCTCGGGTCGCTCTCCTTCCTGGCCCTGGAGGCGATCGGCGGCACCCTGGTGCTGACGGTCGGGTTCACCAACACCCTGGCGGCCCTCCTGGTGGTGGGCGCCATCATCTTCGCCACCGCGACCCCGATCAGCCTCTACGCCGCCCGCTACGGCGTCGACATCGACCTCCTCACCCGCGGGGCCGGCTTTGGCTATATCGGCTCGACGGTGACCTCGCTGATCTATGCGAGCTTCACCTTCCTGTTCCTCGCCATCGAAGCGGCGATCATGGCCCTGGCGCTGGAGCTCTGCTTCGGGCTGCCGCCAAGCCTCGGATACCTCGTCAGCGCCCTCGCGGTGATCCCGCTGGTCGTCTACGGCATCGCCATGATCAGCCGCTTCCAGCTCTGGACGCAGCCGGTCTGGATCGTCCTCAACCTCGTCCCCCTGGCCTGCATCGCCTGGGCCGGGGACGCCCCGGTGGCGGCCTGGCTCGCCCATCCGGGGGCCGACGGCCTCGGCGGCTTCGACTGGCCCCGCTTCGGGCTGGCCTCCGGCATCCTCCTAGCGCTGCTGGCCCAGGTCGGCGAGCAGGTCGACTTCCTGCGCTTCGTTCCGGCGCGCGCGCCCGGCCGCACGGCCCGCTGGTGGGCGGCGGTGCTGGGCGCCGGCGGCGGCTGGATCCTGCCAGGGATGCTCAAGATCCTGCTCGGGTCGTTCCTGGCCGTGCTCGCGATCGCGCACGGCGTCCCGGTCGAGCGGGCGGCCGAGCCGACCCAGATGTACGCGGTGGCCTTCGGCTACGTGGTGCCCCCGGGCGCCGGCGCCGTCGCCCTGATGACCCTGTTCGTGGTGGTCTCGCAGCTCAAGATCAACGTCACCAACGCCTATGCGGGCTCCATCGCCTGGTCGAACTTCTTCTCGCGCCTGACACACAGCCATCCGGGCCGCGTGGTCTGGCTGGTCTTCAACGTCGCCATCGCGCTGCTGCTGATGGAGCTCGGCATCGACAAGACCATCGTCAGCACCCTGTCGCTCTATGCCGTCGTGGTCTCGGCCTGGGTCGGCGCGCTGGCGGCGGACCTCGCCATCAACAAGCCGTTCGGCCTGTCGCCCCCCGGCATCGAATTCAAGCGCGCCCATCTCTACGCCATCAACCCGGTGGGCACCGGCGCCATGGCGCTGGCGATCCTCACCGGGTTCGCGGCCCATGCGGGCTGGCTCGGGGCGCCCGCCGTGCCCTTCGCGCCGATGCTGGCGCTGGCCGTCGCCTGCCTCGGCGCCCCCGCCATCGCCCTGGCCACCGGCGGGCGCTACTACCTCGCACGCACACCGCGCACCGACTGGCTGGGCGCGTCCGAGATCACCTGCCGGGTCTGCGAGCATCCGTTCGAGCCCGAGGACATGGCCCAGTGCCCGGCCTATGCCGGGCCGATCTGCTCCCTGTGCTGCTCCCTCGACGCCCGCTGCGGCGACCTGTGCAAGCCGCACGGCCGCCTTGAGGCCCAGGCCCAGAGCGTGCTCGCCCGGGTCGCCCCGGCCCGCACGGCGGCCTGGATCGGCGCGCCGCTGGGGCGCTACCTCGCCCTCATGCTCACCCTGGTGGCGGCGATCGGACTGATCCTCGGCATCGTGCATGCGGGGGCCAGCGCCGAGCATCCCGAGCACCGCGAGGTCCTCGGCGCGGCCCTGACCAGCGTGTTCCTGATCCTCATCGTCATCCTGGGAATCGTCGCCTGGCTGTTCGTGCTGGCCCAGGAGAGCCGCCGGGTCGCCCTGGAGGAGACCGCCCGCCAGACCGGTCTCTACCAGGCCGAGATCGAGGCCCATAAGGTCACCGACGCCAAGCTGCAGCAGGCCAAGGAGGTCGCGGAGGCGGCCAACCTCGCCAAGAGCCGCTACGTGGTCGGCATCAGCCACGAGCTGCGCACGCCCCTCAACGCGGTGCTCGGCTACGCCCAGCTCCTCGAGGGCGATCCCTCGATCCCGGCCCCGCGCCAGAACGGCATCCGGGTCATCCGGCGCTCGGCCCAGCACCTCTCGGGGCTGATCGACGGCCTCCTCGACATCTCCCGGATGGAGGCCGGACGCCTCCAGATCCACCGCAACGAGGTCCGGCTCGCCGACTTCCTCGACCAGATCGTCGACATGATCCGGCTCCAGGCCCAGGGCGCCGCCCTGGCGTTCCGCTTCACCCGGCCCGAGACCCTGCCGGCGGTGGTCGCCACCGACGAGAAGCGCCTGCGCCAGATCCTGCTCAACCTCCTGTCGAACGCGATCAAGTTCACCCCCGCTGGCACGGTGACCCTCGACCTGACCTACCGCAACCAGATCGCGGTTTTCACGATCAGCGACACCGGCCTCGGCATCCGCCCGGACGACCTGGAGCGCATCTTCGAGCCCTTCGAGCGCGGCTCGCTCGCCGCGGCCCGCTCCACCCCCGGCACCGGCCTCGGGCTGACCATCGCGCACCTGCTGGCCCAGGTGATGGGGGGCGAGATCATGGTGGAGAGCGAGGTCGGGCGCGGCACGCGGTTCCGCGTGCGCCTGATGCTCGCCTCGGTGGCGCGCCCGAAGCCGGTCCTGGCCCAGGCCAGCGCGCCGGCGCGGACCTATGCGGGGGCCCGCCGGACCATCCTGGTGGCCGACGACGATGCCGCCCATCGCGGCCTGATGCGGGACATCCTCGAACCCCTCGGCCTCGTGGTGCTGGAGGCCGGCGACGGCCCGGCCTGCCTGGCGCTGGCCGCGACGCGACCGCCGGACCTGTTCCTCCTCGATATCGCCATGCCGGGCATGAGCGGCTGGGTACTGGCCAAGGCCCTGCGGGAGGCCGGCCAGACCGGCCGCATCGCCATGATGTCGGCCAACGTGCACGAGATCAGCCCGTCGCGCGGGAGCGACGCGCCCCACGACGCCATCATCGCCAAGCCCTTCGACCTGCGCGACTTCCTCGAATGCGTCACCGGGCTCCTCGGCCTCGACTGGACGGCGGGGGAGGCACCCGCGCCGCCCCCGCCCGAGGCCGCCTCGCCGGATCCACGGCCGGAACACCTCGCCGACCTCCTGCGCCTCGTGCGCATCGGCCACGTCCGCGGCATCGAGGCGAAGCTCGCCGAGATGGAGAGCGGCCCCGCGGCGCCGGCGGCCTTCATCGCGCAGATGCGCGCGCTCACCGCCGCCTTCGACCTGCGCCGCGCCCGGGCAGTGATCGAGGGCTTGCTGGAGCCCGCCGATGGCTGAGGCGCAGCGCAACATCGTCCTCGTGGTCGACGATTCCCCCGAGACCCTGAGCTTCCTCACCGAGGCGATCGAGCGCTCGGGCGCCACCGTGCTGGTGGCGGTGGCGGGCGACCTCGCCCTGGCGCTGGTGGACGAGATCACCCCGGACGTGATCCTGCTCGACGCGGTGATGCCCGGCATGGACGGGTTCGAAACCTGTCGCCGCCTCAAGGCGAAGGGGCACCTCGCCCACGTCCCCGTCATCTTCATGACCGGGCTGTCGGAGACCGAGCACATCGTGAAGGGCCTGGAGGCGGGGGGCGTCGACTACGTCACGAAGCCCATCGCGCCGGACGAGATCCTGGCCCGCATCCGGGTCCATCTCGCCGGCGCCCGAGCGGCACAGAGCGCCCGGGCCGCCCTCGACACGACCGGCCGCACCCTGTTCGCGGTGGACCGCGACGGCACCGTGCTCTGGGGCACGCCCCAGGCCGCCCGCCTGCTCGGCGGCTTCACCGAGCCCGGTGCTTCCTTGAGCCTGCCGCCGCAGGGCGCCGCCTGGCTCCGGGGCTGCCTCGCCGGCACCGGCGCGCCGGCCCTGACCCTCGGCGACCGCGCGGGCACGGCCTATACCTTCAGCTTCATCGGCGGCACCGGCGACGAGATCCTGCTCCGCCTGTCGCGGGACGGCACCGAAGCGGGACTGGAGCGCCTGCGCCAGCGCCTGCGGGTGACCGGGCGGGAGGCGGAGGTGCTGCTCTGGCTCTCGCGCGGCAAGTCGAGCCGCGACATCGGCGAGATCCTGGGCCTGAGCCCCCGCACGGTGACGAAGCACCTGGAGGGCATCTACGAGAAGCTCGGCGTCGAGAACCGCACGGCCGCGTCCGTCATCGCCGCCCGGCACCTGCAAGACCTCGATTGACGGGCAGGACCTCGATTGACGGGCAGGACCTCGATTGACGGGCAGGACCTCGATTGACGGGCAGGACCTCGATTGACGGGCAGGACCTCGATCGACAGGCAGAACCTCGACTGACCGGCGGCAAGTCCACCTGCGCGTCAGTTCGGGGAGGGAGTGGATATTTCCGGTTCGACCCCTCGCTTTGGCCGCGCGACACCCGATCTATCGGAGAGGTCAGGCTGGGAGCTTCGCGATGAACTGGATGACGTGGTTGGTCGGCCGCTGCGTGGACCTCACCGAGCGCGTCGTGCCCGGCCTCGAGCGGCGCGAACCCGGGCGGCCGGGCGCGCCTCCGGCCCTGCGCGGCCGGGTCCGCGGCTCGGGCTCCGAACCGGCGGTGATGCAGCCCGGGGCCGGGCCGCGCCAGGACTGAGCCGGCACGACCGGGCCGCGTCCGGCCGTCAGGCGAGGGCGCGGGCCGCGACCCCGGCCTTGCGCACCGAGGCATCGACGTCGATCGTGGCGGCGGCGATCCCGTCCATGTTCTGGCGCACCACCTCGACGCTCCGGGCGGCGTTCTGCATGTTGACCGACATGTCGCGCGTGACGGCGGCCTGCTCGGTCACGGCCGAGGACACGCTGATCGAGATCTCGCTGAGATGGCCGATCGTCCGGGCGATGGCCTCGATCGCGGTCACCGCTTGGTTGGTGGAGCCCTGCACCGCCGCGATCTGCGTCCCGATCTCCTCCGTGGCGCGGGAGGATTGATTGGCCAGGGCCTTCACCTCGGCGGCAACCACGGCGAAGCCGCGGCCCGCCTCGCCGGCGCGGGCCGCCTCGATCGTGGCGTTCAGGGCCAGCAGGTTGGTCTGGTCGGCGATGGAGCGGATCACCGAGATCACCTCGCCGATCTTGTCGGCAGCGGAGGTTAGCCCGGCGATGATGCCGGAGGCCTCCTCGGCGCGCACCACCGCTTCGTCGGAGGCGGCCTTCGCCTCGGCCGCGTGACGGCTCAACTCCTCGATGGAGGCCGAGAACTCCTCGGCACCGGCCGCCACGGCCTGGACGTTGCCGGAGGTCTGGGCCGCCGCCTCGGCCGTGAGGGTCGCCTGGTTGCTGACATCGGAAATCGATCCGGTGATGAGGCCGAGATCCTGGTCGATCGCCCGCTGTCCCTGGATCCGGCGCAGCCGGTCGGCGACCTGGGCGGTGACATCGCTGGCGAACTTCACCACGGCGACCACCCGGCCGTCGGCCCCCAGCACCGGGTTGTAGGCGCCGTAGATCCAGACCTCGCGCCCGCCCTTGCCGATGCGCCGGAACTCGCCGGCCTGGTAGGCTCCCCCGGCCAGCGCCGTCCAGAAGGCGGCGTAGGCCGGCGTCTCCCGGTCCTCGGACGCCACGAACTGGCTGTGGTGCCGCCCCTTGATCTCGTCGAGCCGGTACCCGAGGGTTTCGAGGAAGATCGGGTTGGCGTCGGTGACGAGACCGTCGGGCGTGAAGTGGATCACCGCCTGCGACCGGTTGATCGCCGCGATCTGGCCTTCGAACGCGGCGTTGCGGGCGACCTGCGCCGTGATGTCCGCGGCGAATTTGACCACCTTCACCGGCCTGCCGCGCCGATCGAGGATCGGGTTGTAGCTCGCCTGGATCCAGATCCGACGGCCGTTCTTGCCGATCCGGCAGAAATCGCGCGCCTGGTGCTCGCCCCGGCGCAGGCTGTCCCAGAAGTCCCGATAGGCCGCCGTGTCCCGTTCTTCCGCAGGGACGAACAGGCTGTGTGAACGGCCACGGACCTCTTCGAAAGTATAACCGAGGAGATCGAGAAAGATCTGGTTCGCGGTTTGGACACTTCCGTCCATGCCAAACTCAATTCGACCTTGCGATCGATCGAGAGCGTCGAGTGTCGCACGGAGGCCAGAACTCAACATCGTCATCTTCTTTCTCAGCGGCAGCGGCGGATGCACAACTGGACACATCGCATCTTGATGATCCGGACTGTAAATATAATCCGTGAATTTGTCTTTAACGACGAAAGGAGCTCTCAACGAATCCGTCAAAAGACAACAAAGGCAATTGCTCTGATCTGTCTGGCGCCAGGATGAGGTCCGGATCAGTCCAAGATACCCCGAGGCGCGCGAGCAAGGCGCGAGATCCGGCAGCCCCACCGGGCAGGCCGCCCGCCGGGGCCGCCGTTCACGAGTCGTCGGGCGGATGAACCTTGGCCGAGACTTCATGCGTTAGGCCGTCACGATCGCACCGCATGGTTCGATCGTCGCGACGCCAAGGGGTCCGATGCCAGGGATTCCATTTTCCAGGGTTCCGATGACGCACCATCAGTCCGACCATTCGATCTTCGCCGCCCGTTCGCGCGCCTCGTCCCGTCCCCGGCGGCGGGGCCGGACGCTGGCGGCGGTGCTCCTGGGCGCCGTTCTCCTCCCGGGTTCCGCCCTGGCGCAGGGCGCCGCCGCGCCGACGGGGACGCTCACCAAGGTGGCGAGCTTCGACCATCAGGTGACGGGGGTCACCGTCTCCAAGGATGGGCGGATCTTCGTGAACTTCCCGCGCTGGACCGAGGACACCGAGGTGTCCGTGGCCGAGCTGAAGGACGGCAAGCTCGTGCCGTTCCCCGACGCGGCCTGGAATTCCTGGCGCAATGCCCGCAAGGACGAGGTCACGGCCAAGGACCACTGGGTCTGCGTCCAGAGCGTCGTGGCCGGCCCGAACGGCAATCTCTGGGTGCTCGACCCCGCCGCGCCCGCCATGGCGGCCCTGGTGCCCGGCGGGCCCAAGCTCGTCGAGATCGACCTGAAGACCAACCAGCCGGCGCGCACCATCGCCTTCGACGAGAGCGTCGCGCCGCAGGGCTCCTACCTCAACGACGTGCGCTTCTCCCCCGACGGCAAGACCGCCTACCTGACGGATTCCGGCGCCAAGGGGGCTTTGGTAGTGGTCGACCTCGACAGCGGCCGGGCCCACCGGGTGCTCGACGGCGATCCCGCGACGCAGCCCGACAAGAGCGTGACCGTGACCTATGACGGCAAGCCCCTGCGCCGGCCGGACGGGCGCGGCGTCGAGTTCGCCGCCGACGGCATCGCCCTCTCGCCCGACGGCAAGACGCTGTACTGGCAGGCGATCAAGGGCAAGACGCTCTACAGCCTGCCCACCGAGACGCTGGCCGGCAGCATCACCACTGCGCTGATGCCGACCGCCCTGGCCGACAAGAGCGTGTCGGGCCGCATCGAGATCGTGGGCGAGAACGGCCCGGCCGACGGCCTGATCATCGCGCGCAAGGACGGCCGGATGTACGTGACCTCGCCGCAGGACGATTCGATCAAGGTGCGCGACCTCTCGGCGAAGGGCAAACCCCTGAGCACCGTGGTGCAGGACAAGCGCCTGCGCTGGCCCGACACCTTCGCGGAAGGGCCCGACGGGACGCTCTACGTCACGACCTCGCACATCCAGGATTCGGCCTTCTACAAGCCCGACGCCCCGGCGGCCCTGCCGACAGAGCTGTGGAGCTTCAAGCCCGGAACCCCGGACGCCAC
Organism: Methylobacterium sp. BI1; assembly: GCF_056680125.1. Lineage (NCBI taxonomy): Bacteria > Pseudomonadati > Pseudomonadota > Alphaproteobacteria > Hyphomicrobiales > Methylobacteriaceae > Methylobacterium > Methylobacterium sp. BI1. The sequence continues at coordinate 2,246,767 of NZ_CM155267.1, forward strand.
CGGCTCGACCGCCCCCGCGCCGGCCGCGCGCTGACCCGTCCGGCGCCGCCCCAGCGACGGGGCGGCGCCCTCATGGCCCCCGCAGCCCATCGAGGATCGATGCCGACGATACGACGACGCGCCCTGCTCGGCGGCGCGGGAGCCGCCCTCGCCCTGCACGCCTGGCCGGCCGCGGCGGCCCCCGTCGTCCGGATCGACGATCCGCGGCTGCGCGACGTGCTCGATCCCGGCGCGGCGCCGCGCACGCTCTATGCCGGCGGGCGCTGGTGCGAGGGCCTGTGCTACGCCCCCGGCCTCGGCGGCCTGATCGTCAGCGACGTCCGGGCCAACCGGATGATCCGGATCGCCGACGACGGCGGCACCGCCGTGTTTCGCGATCCCTCGAACAACGCCAACGGCAACACCCTCGACGCCGAGGGCCACCTCGTCACCTGCGAGCATCGCGGACGCCGGGTGGTGCGGCGCGAGACCGACGGCCGCCTCACGGTGCTGGCGGATGCCTTCGAGGGCCGGCCGCTGAACGCCCCCAACGACGCCGCCCTGGCGCCGGACGGCGCGATCTGGTTCACCGACCCCGTCTTCGGCATCACCATGCCGGACGAGGGCCTGATGGCGACGCCGGCGCAGGGCGCCCGGCGGGTCTACCGCATCGACCCGTCCGGCCGGGTCGAGGGCATGACGGACGCCGTTGGACAGCCCAACGGCATCACCTTCAGCCCGGACGGGACCCGCCTCTACGTCAGTGATACCAGCGCCGCCCTGAAGAATCCGGAGGGCGCCCGCACCATCCTGGCCTTCCCGGTGCTGGAGGGCCGCAGGCTCGGCGCACCGAAACCCTTCGCCACCGTGGAGGCGGGCGTGCCGGACGGCCTCGCGGTGGATGCCGACGGCCGGGTCTACGCCGCCTGCTTCGACGGCGTGCGGATCTACGCGCCCGATGGCACGCCGCTGGGACGCATCGCCACCGCGACCGACGCCGCCAACGTCGCCTTCGGCGGCCCGGACGGCCGGCGCCTGTTCATCGGCGCGGGCGCGCACGTCCTTGCCATCGACCTGAAGGTGCGCGGCCCCGCCCGGGGCTGACCCGCCGTTTCCTCCCATCCTCGCTCGACCGGATCCCGCCATGACGCTCGCTCGCCGTGACCTCCTCGCCGCCGGCCTTGCCGGTGCCGGCCTGACCGGCGCGGCGGCCCTCTCGCGGCCGGTCGAGGCCAGCGCCGCGCCGTCCTCCGAAGTCGCCAGCCGCCGGGCGGCCGGCGGGCTCGAACTCGCCTTCACGGCGAACGCGCCCTCGACACCCACCGGCCTCGCCATCTCGGCCGGCGGACGGCGCTTCGTGATGATGCCGCGCTTCACCGCGACGGTGCCCTACACCCTGGGCGAGGTGCTGGCGGGCGGGGAGGTCCGGCCCTATCCGGACCTGCCGACGAACCAGCCCGATCCGGAGCGGCCGCAGGCGCGCCTGTTCCACGTGCCCAACGGCGTCTTCGACCGCGATGATACCCTGTGGTGCCTCGATGCTGGCCTGCCGGACGGCTCCGGCCCGCCGGTGAAGGGCGGCGCGAAGCTCGTGCAGATCGACCTCTCCGACAACCGCATCCGCCGCGTGGTGCCCCTCGAGGCCGGCATCACCCCGACCTCGTCCCTGAACGACCTGCGGGTGGACATCCGCGACGGCTACGCCCGTGCCTACATCACCGACCAGGGCCAGGACGGGGAGGGCGCCATCCTGGCCGTCGACCTCGCCAGCGGCCGGGTCGTGCGCCGCCTCGCCGGCCATGTCAGCACCAAGTCGCAGAAGGGCTTGCTCAAGATCGTCGAGGACCGTCCGGTGGTGCAGCAGAAGGGGGAGGGGCCGCCGCGCCCGGTCCAGGGCGGCGCCAACGGCATCGCGCTCAGCCCCGACGGCCGGCGCCTCTACTACGCCCCCCTGATCGGTCGCCGCCTCTACGCGGTGGAGACCGCCGCGCTCCTCGACCCCGAGGCCAGCGACGCGGCGGTGTCGGCCGGCGTCACGGATCTCGGCGAGAAGGGCATGACCGGGGGGCTCACAACGGATTCGAAGGACCGGGTCTACCTCGCCATGCAGGAATTCAACGCGGTCGGCCGGCGCGATCCCGACGGCACGGTGGAGATCATCGCCTCGGATCCGCGCCTGATCTGGGCCGACACCTTCTGGATCACCCCGGACCGGTGGCTCCACATCTCGTCCGCCCAGGTCAACCGGCGCCCGGAATACAACGGCGGCAAGGATCTGCAGGTGCCGCCCTACGCCATCCTGCGGATGCGGATCGACGCCGATCCGGCCTGAGGCCCATGCATCCCGGCCTCGGGGAAGAGTCGAACAAACCCCCGGGATCACGCCCAGAGGTTGCAACGCAACCTTAAGCCTCCGCCCCTATGCTCGGCGCGTATAAGCCGCACCGGGGCGAGGCATGCCGCAGCGAAGGACGACGATCGACGCCATCCGCGGCCTGTGCCTGATCAATATCTTCGTGAACCACATCCAGGACGGCGCCGTCTCGGTCGTTTCGCCCTCGCGGCTCGGCTTCTCCGACAGCGCAGACATCTTCGTCCTGCTCAGCGGCATCTCCATCGCCCTGGCCGCGAGCCAGGCCTCGCGGCGCCGCCTGCCGGACATCGTCGCGCATCTGTGGCGGCGGGCGGCCCGGATTTACGCCTTCGAACTGGTCATCGTCTTCGCGACGCTCGGTCTGTTGGCGGCCATCCTCGCCCTGCGGGGCGTGACCGGCGTGCACGCGGAGGAGACCGCCCTGCTGCGGGACCACGGCTTCCCCAACCTGCTGAGCCATGCCCTGACGCTGCGCCAGACCGTGGGCTATTCGTCCGTCCTGCGCCTGTACGTCGCCCTGATGCTGATCGCTCCGATCCTCCTGCGCCTGGCCGGGTGGCGGTTCTGGGCGCCCCTGCCGCCGGCGCTGCTGCTCTGGATCGCGGCCGGTCACTTCCATCTGGTGGTGAGCAACAGCCTCTCGGGCGCGCCCTTCGCCCTGACGATCCTGCCCTGGACCCTGATCTTCGCCCTGGGGATCACGATCGGCCAGGGCCTGGTCGACGGCGTCCCCCTGCCGCGCCCCCGATGGCTGACCGGCCTCGCCCTGGCTTATCTCGTCGGCTACCTCGTCCTGGCGGTGGTCGTGGTCCGCCTCTGGCCGGCGGCCGCGGATTGGGCCGCGACGCGCAACGACGTGTTCTGGCTCGGCGCCAGCAAGACCTACCAGTCTCCCCTGCGCGTCCTGCACGTTCTCGCCCTGGCCTATCTGGTGATGGCCTTGCCGCAAGCGCCGCTCATCCGCCTGCTTCACCAGGTGCCGCGCGATCACCTGCTGGTCCGCCTCGGCCGCCGGCCCCTGCCGGTCTTCACTGCCGGCGCCATCGGGGCCATGCTCGCCAGCGAGGCGCTGGATCTCGCCGCCCTGTCCCCGGACGACGCCTGGCTTCCCCTGCTCCTCCTCGAGGCCGGCATGATCGCGCTGTTCGTCGGCATCGCCCTGCGCATCGGCGGTCGCCCGGGCCGGGCGCTGCCCATCCGTCCCGCGTCTCAGGAGAGCCAAACCGTCCAGCCCGCCCCCCACGTCACGGGACCGGATCTCGGCGTTCCCGGCCTGCGGGAAGGCCCGGCGATCGCCTGACGCCCTATTCCGACCAGCGCAGGGCCGCGGCGGCGGCGAGCGTTCCGATCACGCCCGCGATCAGGCTCAGGGCGCACAGGATGGCGAGCGGCGTGGTGAACGGGACGGTGCCGCCGAGGGCCGATTCGCTCGCCGAGACGCCGAAGATCAGCGTCGGGATCATCAGCGGCAGCACCACGACCGCCAGGATCAGGCCGCCCCGGCGGATCGAGGCGGTGAGGGCCGCGCCCACCGCGCCCACGAAGGTCAGGGCCGGGGTGCCCACCAGCAGGGTGAGGGCGGTCGCCGCCATCGCCCGGCCGTCCAGGGCGACGAGGAGGCCGAACAGGGGCGAGGCGAGGGCGAGCGGCAGGCCGGTGGTGAGCCAATGGGCCAGCACCTTGGCGAGCACGATTCCCTCCAGGGGCGCCGGCGAGCCGGTCATCAGGTCGAGGGAGCCATCCTCCTCGTCGGCCTGGAACAGGCGGTCCAGGCCGATCAGGGTGGAGAGCACCGCGGCGAGCCAGAGGATCGCCGGGCCGATCCGCGACAGCAGGTTGAGGTCGGGCCCGAGGGCGAACGGCACCAGGGCGACGATCATCAGGAAGAACACGAGGGAGAGCGCCCCCGATCCGCCGACGCGGGCGGCGAGCGCGAGGTCGCGGGCGACGAGGGCTTTCAAGGCGCGCATCACCACCAGACCTCGTCGGCCGCCACCGCCGTCCGGGCGACCGCCGCTGCAACGGGCGCGGGCGCCTCGATCCGCAGTTCCTGGGCGTCGGCGAGGCCGAGGGCCTGGTGCGTCGCCGCGATGACGAGGCCGCCCGTCGCGCGGTGCCGCGCCATCATCCCGGCCAGGACCTCCTGCGAGGCGGCGTCGAGGGCCGCCGTCGGTTCGTCGAGGAGCCAGAGGGGTCGCCGGCAGACCAGGAGGCGGGCCAGCGCCACCCGCCGGCGCTGGCCGGCGGAGAGGTAGGCCACGGGAAGCCGCAGGGCGTGGCCGAGACCGAGTTCCTCCAGGGCCGCCCGGGGACTCGCGGTGGGCGCGCCGAGGAGGTCGCGGGCGAAGGCGAGGTTTTCCTCCGCCGTCAGCGGGCTCTTCAGCCCGTCGCGGTGGCCGACCACGTGGAGGCACTCGGACAGGGTCGCCTCGCCGACCTCGCTCACCGTGACGGTGCCTGCCTCGGGCTTGAGCCGGCCGGCCAGCACCGCGAGCAGGGTCGACTTTCCGGCGCCGTTCCGCCCGGTGACCATCAGAGCCTCCCCGGGGCCGAGGGTGAAGGACAGGTCCGAGAAGATGCGGCGGCCGGAGCGGCGGACGGCGAGGTCTTGAGCGGTCAGCCGCACGGGGGGTCCTGAATCATGAGCCTCGAGAGATGCGCCGGTCGCGCGGGTCGAGCCGAGGAAAGCGTGGTCTTCGCCTCCCGGCGCTTCGCCCATCGCACGCGGATCGTTCGGTGGCGAGACCCGGACCCGTGAAATGGATCCGCCCGACGGTCGCGCGGCACGTCGCACCGTGCGGAGCCGGGATGTCCCGGAGCCGCCGCAATCCGCGTCGTCCCGCCGGACGACAACCCAGGCGTGCTATTCGCCGCAACGCATTGTATAAGGTTGCGGATCGGGCCTTCCCGAACGAATCCCGGCCAGCCGCTCACGCGGGTGCCATGCCTGATCCCGTCTTCACCTACACGCAGCACGCGCAGGCCCAGATCGCCCTCCGCGCCCTCGATCCGGCCTGGATTGAGCGCACGATCCTCGCCCCCGACGCCAGCGAAACCGACCCGGGGCATCCGGACCGAACCCGCGCCTTCCGCGCCGTGCCGGAACGGGAGGGCCGCATGCTTCGCGTGGTTTTCGTGGTACGATCGCCCTCCACCTTCCATATCATCACCGCTTTCCTCGATCGTGGCCGGAGGCCTGGAGCCGATGAAGTCCCGATATGACGCCGAGGCCGACGCCCTCTACGTGCAGCTCGCCGAAGCGAGGGTCGTCGGAAGCGAGGAGGTGCGTCCGGGCATCGTGCTGGATCTCGATGACGCGGGCCGGGTCGTCGGGATCGAGATCCTCGATGCATCACGCCATGTGGCCGAGGGAGCGGATTTCGCGCATCTGGTCGCGGCATAGGACCACCGTCCGAACAGATCTCGCCCGCTGTCAGGCTCCCGGTAGCGGCCAGTTTCGAAGTGTTCTATAACGCGCGCAGGCTGCGCCGCGCGAGATTTCAGGGCGTCCAAATCGCCCTTCGCGCAACACCCTATCCGGGCACCCCCGGGGCGGCGCGCGCTTCATAGCGCTCCCAGCCGAACACGTGTTTTCGTGGCGCAGGTTATGCCTGCGCGTGTTCGACCAACCGCTCGCGAGGAAACATAACGCCGTGGCATCGCTCGACAGCTTCCAGTCTCGCCAGACCCTCACCGTCGGAGACAAGTCCTACACCTACTACTCGATTCCCCATGCCGAGAAGGCCGGCCTCGCCGACGCCACCGCGCTGCCCTTCTCCATGAAGGTGCTGCTCGAGAACCTGCTGCGCTTCGAGGACGACCGCTCGGTCAAGAAGGACGACATCTCGGCCACCGTCGCCTGGCTCGGCAACAAGGGCAAGACCGAGACCGAGATCGCCTTCCGCCCCTCCCGCGTGCTGATGCAGGACTTCACCGGCGTGCCCGCGGTGGTCGACCTCGCCGCGATGCGCGACGCCATGGTGGCGCTCGGCGGCGACCCGCAGAAGATCAACCCGCTGGTGCCGGTCGACCTCGTGATCGACCACTCGGTGATCGTCGACGAGTTCGGCACCCCGAAGGCGCTGGCCGACAACGTGGCGCTGGAATACTCCCGCAACGGCGAGCGCTACACCTTCCTCAAGTGGGGCCAGTCGGCCTTCGACAATTTCTCCGTCGTGCCGCCCGGCACGGGCATCTGCCATCAGGTGAACCTCGAGTTCCTGTCGCAGACCGTGTGGACGAAGTCGGAAGACGGCGCCGAGCTCGCCTATCCGGACAGCCTCGTCGGCACCGATTCGCACACCACCATGGTCAACGGCCTCGCGGTCCTCGGCTGGGGCGTCGGCGGCATCGAGGCCGAGGCCGCGATGCTCGGCCAGCCGCTCTCGATGCTGATTCCCGAGGTCGTCGGCTTCAAGCTGTCGGGCAAGCTGCCCGAGGGCACCACGGCCACCGACCTCGTGCTTACCGTGACCCAGATGCTGCGCAAGAAGGGCGTGGTCGGCAAGTTCGTGGAGTTCTACGGCCCCGGCCTCGACGACATGGCGGTGGCCGACCGCGCCACGATCTCCAACATGGCCCCCGAATACGGCGCCACCTGCGGCTTCTTCCCCATCGACCAGAAGACCATCGACTTCCTCAAGGTCACCGGCCGCGCCGATGACCGGATCGCCCTGGTGGAGGCCTACGCCAAGGCGCAGGGCATGTGGCGCGACGCGGCCACGCCGGACCCCGTCTTCACCGACACCCTGGAGCTCGACATGGGCGACGTGCGCCCGTCGCTCGCCGGCCCCAAGCGCCCGCAGGACCGGGTGCTCCTCGACGGCGCCAAGCCGGGCTTCGCGCAGTCCATGGAGACCGAGTTCAAGAAGGCGGCCGACATCGCCAGGCGCTACCCGGTGGAGGGCGCCAACTTCGACATCGGCCACGGCGACGTGGTGATCGCCGCCATCACGAGCTGCACCAACACCTCGAACCCGAGCGTGATGATCGGCGCCGGCCTCCTCGCCCGCAACGCGGTCGCCAAGGGCCTGCGCTCGAAGCCCTGGGTGAAGACCTCCCTGGCGCCCGGCTCCCAGGTGGTGGCCGAGTACCTCGAGAGCGCCGGCCTGCAGAAGCCCCTCGACGCGCTCGGCTTCAACCTCGTCGGCTTCGGCTGCACCACCTGCATCGGCAACAGCGGGCCGCTGCCGGCCCCGATCTCGAAGGCGATCAACGACAACGACGTCGTCGCCGCCGCCGTGCTCTCGGGCAACCGCAACTTCGAGGGCCGCGTGAACCCCGACGTGCGGGCGAACTACCTCGCCTCGCCGCCCCTGGTCGTCGCCTACGCGCTCGCTGGCTCGATGCAGATCGACATCACCACCGAGCCCCTGGGCACCGGGTCGGACGGCCAGCCCGTCTACCTGAAGGACATCTGGCCCTCGTCCGCCGAGGTCCAGGAGTTCATCGAGGCCAACATCACCTCGACCCTGTTCAAGTCCCGCTACGCCGACGTGTTCGGCGGCGACGATTACTGGAAGGCCGTCGAGGTCACCGAGGCCGAGACCTTCAAGTGGGATTCGACCTCCACCTACGTGCAGAACCCGCCCTATTTCGAGGGCATGCAGAAGACCCCGGCCCCGGTGGAGGACGTGGTCGACGCCCGCATCCTCGGCCTGTTCCTGGACTCGATCACCACCGACCACATCTCGCCGGCGGGCAACATCCGGGCGAACTCCCCGGCGGGCGCCTACCTGCAGGAGCATCAGGTCCGGGTGCAGGACTTCAACCAGTACGGCACGCGGCGCGGCAACCACGAAGTCATGATGCGCGGCACCTTCGCCAACATCCGCATCAAGAACCAGATGGTCCGCGACGAGTCCGGCAACGTGGTCGAGGGCGGCTGGACCCTGTTCCAGCCCTCGGGCGAGCGGATGTTCATCTACGACGCCGCGCAGAAGTACCAGGCGCAGGGGACCCCGCTCGTCGTCTTCGCCGGCAAGGAATACGGCACCGGCTCGTCGCGCGACTGGGCGGCCAAGGGCACCAAGCTCCTGGGCATCCGCGCCGTGGTGGCCGAAAGCTTCGAGCGCATCCATCGCTCAAACCTCGTCGGCATGGGCATCGTGCCCCTGGTCTTCCAGGGCGACACGTCCTGGGCCTCGCTGGGCCTCAAGGGCGACGAGACGGTCTCGATCCGGGGCCTGTCGGGCGAACTGAAGCCGCGCCAGACCATGATCGCCGAGATCACCTCCGCGGACGGCACGAAGCGGGAGGTCCCGCTGACCTGCCGCATCGATACCCTCGACGAGCTCGAGTACTTCCGCAACGGCGGCATCCTGCCCTACGTCCTGCGCTCGCTGGCCGCGTAAGCCTCCGCAGGCTCCGCGAACCACGATCCAGAGGCCTCGCCCGGAAGGGCGGGGCCTTTCGGTGTTCCGGCACCGACGCTTGACGACGCGCCGCAGGCGGTCGAAACGCGGTGCAGTGATCCATGACCGCAAGGGAGCAGGGATTCTCAGGTGCCTCGCATATCCGATGATCGTCCGCCGCCCGCGCCGCACCTGAACCCTCCCCACTCTCCCGCAGCGGGAAGAGGGTTGTGAGCATGGCGCGCCCCATCTTCCTGACCAACGCGACCCTCTGCGACCCGGCCACGGGCCGGCAGGGACCCGGCCACGTCCTCGTGCGCGACGGCCTGATCCGGGAGGTCGGCTGGGGACCCGTCGCCGGCGTGCCGGAGGAGGCGGAGACCATCCATTGCGGGGGCCACGTCCTCAGCCCCGGCCTCATCGATCTGCGCGCCTTCGTGGGCGAGCCCGGCGCCGAGCATCGCGAGACCCTGGCCAGCGCCAGCGCGGCGGCGGCCGCCGGCGGCGTTACCACCCTGGTCTGCATGCCGGACACCAACCCGGTCATCGACGGGCCGGCCATCGTCGACTTCGTGCTGCGCCGCGCCCGCGACACGGCCAGCGTCCACGTCCTGCCCGCCGCCGCCATCACCAAGGGCCTCGCCGGCCAGGAGATGACCGAGTTCGGCCTGCTGCAGGAGGCTGGCGCCGTCGCCTTCACCGACGGCCTCAAGGCCGTGACCAACGCCCAGGTCATGCGCCGCGCGCTGACCTACGCCCGCGACTTCGGCGCCCTGCTGATGCAGCACGTGGAGGAGCCGGACCTCGTCGGCGACGGCGTGATGAACGAGGGCGAGATGGCCTCCCGCCTCGGGCTCCTCGGCATCCCGCGCGAGGCCGAGACGGTGATGCTGGAGCGCGACATCCGCCTCGTGCGCCTTACCGGCGCCCGCTACCACGCGGCGATGATCTCCTGCGCCGATTCGATCGAGATCGTGCGCCGGGCCAAGGCGGACGGACTGCCGGTCACCTGCGGCGCCTCGGTGAACAACCTCGTCCTGAACGAGGGCGACATCGGCCATTACCGCACCTTCTGCCGGCTCTCGCCACCGCTGCGGCACGAGACCGACCGGCTCGCCCTGGTTGCGGGCCTCAACGATGGCGTGATCGACGTCGTCGTCTCCGACCACAATCCGCAGGACGTCGAGACCAAGCGCCTGCCCTTCGCCGAGGCCGCGGACGGCGCGCTGGGGATCGAGACGCTGCTGGGCGCAGCCCTCCGGCTGGTCCATACCGGCGACGTCGCGTTGCCGCGCCTGCTAGCGGCCCTGACCACCAGCCCCGCCGCCCTCCTCGGACGCGCGGCCGGCCGCCTCGCGGTGGGCGCCCCCGCCGACCTCGTTCTGATCGATCCGGACCTGCCCTACGTCCTCGACAAGCGCATGCTGAAGTCCCGCTCCAAGAACTCGCCCTTCGACGAGGCGCGCCTCCAGGGAGCCGCCATCCTGACGATGGTCGAGGGACGCATCGTCTTCCGCGCGCCCACCGAGACCGAGGCCGCCGCGTGATCGCCCTGGACGCACTGCCCTGGCCTATCCTGCTGGCGGCGCTGGCGGGGGGATACCTCCTCGGCTCGATCCCGTTCGGGCTGATCCTGACCCGCTATGCCGGGCTCGGCGACGTGCGGGCGATCGGCTCAGGCAACATCGGCGCCACCAACGTCCTGCGCACCGGGCGCAAGGGGCTCGCGGCCGCGACCCTGCTGGGGGACGCCCTGAAGGGCACGCTCGCGGTGCTCCTTGCCGGCCGCTTCGGGCTGGAGCCGGCCCTCGTCGCCGGCCTCGGCGCCTTCCTCGGGCACCTGTTTCCGGTATGGCTCGGGTTCAAGGGTGGGAAGGGCGTGGCGACCTTCCTCGGCGTCCTCCTGGCGCTGAGCCCCCTCGGCCTCCTGGCCTTCGCCGCCATCTGGCTCGGCCTCGCCTTCACGCTGAAATACTCCTCGCTCGCGGCCCTGGCGGCCTCAGCCCTGACGCCCCTCGTCCTGTGGGCGCTGGGACAGCCTGCGGTTGCATGTCTGTTTCTCCTACTCGCCATCCTGCTATGGTGGAAGCACGCGCCCAACATCCGCCGGCTGATCGACGGGACCGAGGGGCGCATCGGGCAGAAGGGCTGAGGCTCGCCGCCCGCTCCGGGAGGGGAGGGCGATGCAGCTCACCGATGCCCAGCGTCTCGACTGGCTGCGCCTGATCCGCAGCGAGGGCATCGGCCCGCGCAGCTTCCGCACCCTGATCAACCGCTTCGGCGGCGCCGGGCCGGCCCTGGACGCCCTGCCGACTCTGACCGGCCGCAGCGGCCGGCGCATCACGCCGCCGAGCCGGGCCGAGGCCGAGGCCGAGATCCACGCGGCCAGTCGCCTGGGCGCCCGCCTCGTCGCCCTCGGGGAAGCCGACTACCCGAAGCTGCTGCAGGCTGCCGATTCGGCCCCGCCGCTGATCGCCATCCGGGGCGAGACCGCGATCCTGAACCGCCCGGCCATCGCCATCGTGGGTTCGCGCAACGCTTCCGCCGCCGGCCTCGCCTTCACCGAGCGCCTCGCCCGCGGCCTCGGCGAGGCCGGGCTGGTCGTGGTCTCGGGGCTGGCGCGCGGCATCGATGCCCGCGCCCACCGGGCCGCCCTGGCACCCGGCACCGTGGCGGTGCTGGCGGGGGGACAGGACCGGATCTACCCGGCCAACCATGCGGCCCTGGTGGAGGCGATCCTGGAGGCGGGCGGGGCGGTGCTGGCTGAGATGCCGATGGGCTGGGAGCCGCGCGGGCGCGACTTTCCACGGCGCAACCGCATCATTTCCGGCCTCGCCTACGGCACCGTCGTGGTCGAGGCCGCCCGCCGCTCGGGTTCGCTGATCACCGCCCGCTTCGCCCTGGAGCAGGGGCGGGAGGTCTTCGCCGTGCCGGGCTCGCCCCTGGACCCGCGGGCGGAAGGCACCAACGATCTGATCCGCCAGGGCGCGACCCTGGTCGCCGACGCGTCCCACGTCACCGACGTCATCGCCCCGCTCCTGGCGGGCGGCACCGGGGCGCGCAGCGTGGAAGCCCTGGCCGTCGACCGGCCGGACCTCGCCGACGCGCCGATCTTCTGGGACGAACTCGACGTCGACGGCATCGTGCTGCCGCTCCCCGCCGAGGATTTCACGGCGCCGGAACCGGCCGACGACCGCGCCCGCCTGATCGCCTATCTGAGCCCGACCCCGATCGGAACCGACGAGCTGGCACGCACCGCCGGCCTCAGCGTCCGCGTCGTCCAGACCACCCTGCTGGAGCTGGAGCTCGACGGGCGCATCGAGCGCCACGGCAGCGGGTCGGTCTCCCTGGTGAGCTGATCTTCTTCACGCGTCGTCGTCGGACTCTTCCTCGCCCAGGGCGCGGCGCATCTGGTCGAGGCAGCCCTGCAGGATGTAGGCGGCGGCCAGCATGTCGACGACCTCGCCGCGCTTGGCCCGCGAGGCATCCGCCGCGATGAGCGCCCGGGTGACGGCGGCGGTGGACAGGCGCTCGTCGCAGTAGAGGACGGGCAGGGGCAGCAACGGCTTCATGTTGCGCACGAAGGAGCGGGTCGACTGCACCCGCGGCCCCTCGGTGCCGTCCATGTTCAGGGGTAGGCCGATGACGAGGCCGCCGACGGCGTGCGTCTCGCACAGGCTCCGCAGGCGCGCGACGTCGGGAGTGAACTTCACCCGCCGGATCGTCTCCAGGGGCGAGGCGATCTGGCGGCCGACATCCGACAGGGCGAGCCCGATCGTCTTGGTGCCGAGATCGATCCCGATCAGGCGGGGGCCGCCCTGCGACGCCTCCGCGAAGGCCCGCATCTCGGCCTCGTCCATGTCCGTCGCTCTCCCGTGCCGGCGCCCGTCCTGCGCGATCCGGCCCCGGCCGGCAAGGGGTTCGAGGCGGATCAGTGCAGGCCGGCTGCCCCTTCGGTACCGTCGCCGACGAAGCTGGCGGGGAGGGGCTCCGCGCCCATGCCCAGGATTCCCCGCACGGCAGGACCCTGGCTCCGCCGCATCAGGTCGACGAGGTCGGCCCCGCCGAAGCGCACCGATTCCAGGTCGGCGCCCAGGACCCAGATCTCGTACTCGTCGCGCCCCGGCACCACGTCCCAGAACAGGAACTCGCCGGCCTCGGAGCGCCCGAAGAAGCCCGCCCGCTCGATCACGGTCGGGTCGTCGCCCTCGACCTCGAAGCGGTGCTCCGGGCGATCGCCGAGGACGGCGGCGATGCTGTGGGCGATCAGCTCGGACTGCGCGACGAGGTCGGTCTCCGGGGTCTCGCTCGGAACGGCCACGCGGAAATGGCCGTTGGCGAGCCCGCCTCCGAGGGTCCGGCAGAAGGCGCGGTAGCTCTCGGGCAGGCCGTAGCCGAGCTCGGCCTCGGCCCGGTCGAGGGACGCCTCGGTCGCCGCCGGACCTGGCGCGCAGGGCGAGAACACCGTCTCCCACATGAATCTGATCTCCGGCTCGCCGTTAACCTTAAAGAAACGTTGTCATAGCCTTGCGGGGACCGGATCGGCCAGAGCATCGTTAACGGATCGTTAAGACGCTGGAAGCCGACCGCATGCCCCTGCCGCCCCGCGCCACGACGCCTGCACCACGCCGGATGCCCCTGCGGCACAAGCTGATGCTGGCCCTGGCCTGCGAGATCCTGCTCCTCGGGTTCCGACAGGCGGATCGCGGGCCCGCACGCGCCGGGATCGTGATCGAATCGCCGGTTCTGCCCCATCACGCGATCGCCTGACGCGCCGGGGCCGGTCCGCCCGATCCGGCACCGGCGCGGTCCCGCCGTTGCGAGCGCGGGAAGGCGGGTGCTATAGCCCGGCCCGACGCCCCATCGCCCCGCGGAACCCCGCCGGGCTGCGGATCGGGGCCTGAGGATCTGAAGACAGCATGTCGGTCGACGCAACGACGGTGAGGCGCATCGCGCACCTGGCGCGCATCGCGGTGAGCGAGGACGAGGTCGCCCCCCTGCAGGGCGAACTCAACGCGATCCTGGCCTTCGTCGAGCAACTCGGCGCGGTCGACGTGACGGGGGTCGAGCCGATGACCTCGGTCACCCCGATGGCGATGAAGAAGCGCGAGGACGTGGTCACCGACGGGGCCAAGGCCGACGCCATCGTGGCCAACGCGCCCGAGACCGAGGACCATTACTTCCTCGTGCCGAAGGTCGTCGAGTAGGCGCACGCGCCGCCGACCCCAAGACCCGGCCGCCCCGAGGGACGGTCCGCCCGGCGCCCGGATGGCGACGGCGGCTGTGCCCCGGGACCCAACAGGACGAGCGCCCAGGACTCTCCCACCCATGACTTCTCTGAACGAACTCACCCTTGCGGAGGCCCGCGACGGGCTCAAGGCCAAGGATTTCTCCGCCACCGACCTGACCCGGGCGCATCTCGACGCCATGGAGAAGGCCCGGCTGCTGAACGCCTATCTCGTCGAGACCCCGGACCGGGCCCTGGCCATGGCTGAGGCGGCCGATTCGCGGATCGCCTCCGGGCAGGCCCGTCCGCTCGAGGGCATCCCCCTCGGGATCAAGGACCTGTTCTGTACCGAGGGCGTGGCGACCACCGCCGGCTCGAAGATCCTCGAGGGCTTCACGCCCGCCTACGAGTCGGCCGTGACCGCCAACCTGTGGCGCGACGGCGCGGTGATGCTCGGCAAGCTCAACCTCGACGAGTTCGCCATGGGCTCGTCCAACGAGACCTCCGCCTACGGCGACGTGGTCTCGCCCTGGCGCCGGGCCGGCTCGGACGCGAAGCTGGTGCCGGGCGGCTCCTCGGGCGGCTCGGCGGCGGCGGTGGCCGCCCATCTCTGCCTCGGTGCCACGGCGACCGACACCGGCGGCTCGATCCGCCAGCCCGCCGCCTTCACCGGAACCGTCGGCATCAAGCCCACCTACGGCCGCTGCTCGCGCTGGGGCACGGTGGCCTACGCCTCCTCCCTCGACCAGGCAGGGCCGATCGCCCGGACGGTCCGCGACTGCGCGATCCTGCTCGGCTCGATGGCCGGCGCGGATGCGCGCGACACCACCTGCGCCGACCTGGCCGTGCCGGACTTCGAGGCCGCCGTCGCCCGCGGCGTGAAGGGCCTCACCATCGGCATCCCGAAGGAGTACCGGGTCGAGGGCATGTCGGCCGAGATCCAGGCGCTCTGGGACCGGGGCGCGGCCATGCTTCGGGACGCCGGCGCCACGGTGCGGGAGATCTCGCTGCCGCACACGCAATATGCCCTGCCGGCCTACTACATCGTCGCCCCGGCCGAGGCCTCCTCCAACCTCGCCCGCTACGACGGCGTGCGCTACGGCCTGCGTGTCCCCGGCAAGGACATTGCCGGGCTCTACGAGAACACCCGCGCCGCCGGCTTCGGCCGCGAGGTGAAGCGTCGCATCATGATCGGCACCTATGTGCTCTCGGCCGGCTACTACGACGCCTACTACGTGCGGGCCCAGCGCATCCGCACCCTGATCAAGCGCGACTTCGAGCAGGCCTACGCCGCCGGCATCGACGCCATCCTGACGCCCGCGACCCCGTCGGCCGCCTTCGGCATCGGCGAGAAGGGCTCGGGCGACCCCGTCGAGATGTACCTGCAGGACGTGTTCACCATCACGGTGAACATGGCGGGCCTGCCCGGCATCTCGGTGCCGGCCGGCCTCGACGCCCAGGGGCTGCCCCTCGGGCTCCAGCTCATCGGCCGGCCCTTCGACGAGGAGACGCTGTTCGCCGCCGCCCAGGTGATCGAGGACGCCGCCGGACGCACCAAGCTGCCCGCCGCGTGGTGGGTATGAGGCGCCCCCGATGACGGTCCCGGTCTATCCGTTCGACGTCTGGATCTGGGCCGCCTTCGATCCGGTGCTGATCGCCATTGCCCTGGTGATGGGCTGGAAGTCGGACCAGTTCGTCAAGGTCATCCTCGTGTCGCTGATGGCCTTCGCGGTCTCGGTGCTGGTGTCCTGGGCCGTCACCGCGATCGGCATTCCCTGGCCGGCGCCGGTGAGCCACGACGGGCCGACCTTCTTCCCCGTCCGCTGGATCGCCGGTTTCGTCTGGGGCACCCTGGGCTTCCTGGCTCACCAGCTCTACCGCCTGCGCGCTTGACCACGCCGGGCGGCACTTCCACTTTTCCGGTGCGCATCCGCGTCGCGCACCCCTTCCGGCGCATCCGCGCCCCGCAACGCTGAATTCGGGCCATCATGACCGCTGCCGTGAACCCCAAGAAGCTCATCAAGGGCGGCCTGCACGACTGGGAGGTCGTGATCGGCATGGAGATCCACGCCCAGGTCACGAGCCGCTCCAAGCTGTTCTCCGGCGCCTCCACCGCCTTCGGCGGCGAGCCGAACGACCACGTCTCCCTGGTGGACGCGGCGATGCCCGGCATGCTGCCCGTCATCAACGAAGAGTGCGTGGCCCAGGCCGTCCGCACCGGCCTCGGCCTGAAGGCGCAGATCAACCATCGCTCGGTGTTCGACCGGAAGAACTACTTCTACCCGGACCTGCCGCAGGGCTACCAGATCAGCCAGTTCAAGGACCCGATCGTGGGCGAGGGCGAGGTGCTGGTCGATCTGCCCGATGGCGAGTCGATCACCGTCGGCATCGAGCGCCTGCACCTGGAGCAGGATGCCGGCAAGTCCCTGCACGACCAGAACCCGACCCAGAGCTTCGTCGACCTCAACCGCTCCGGCGTCGCCCTGATGGAGATCGTCTCGCGGCCGGACCTGCGCTCGTCGGAGGAGGCACGCGCCTACGTGACCAAGCTGCGCACCATCCTGCGCTACCTCGGCACCTGCGATGGCGACATGGAGAAGGGCTCGCTCCGCGCCGACGTCAATGTCTCGGTGCGGAAGGTCGGCGACCCGCTCGGCACCCGCTGCGAGATCAAGAACGTCAACTCGATCCGCTTCATCGGCCAGGCCATCGAGACCGAGGCCCGTCGCCAGATCGCGATCATCGAGGATGGCGGCACGATCAGCCAGGAGACCCGACTGTTCGATCCGGCCAAGGGCGAGACGCGCTCCATGCGCTCGAAGGAAGAGGCGCACGATTACCGCTACTTCCCGGACCCGGACCTGCTGCCGCTGGAATTCGATCAGGCCTACGTCGACGCGCTCGCCGCCGGCCTGCCTGAGCTGCCCGACGCCAAGAAGGCCCGCTTCATCGAATCCTACGGGCTGTCGCCCTACGATGCCGGCGTGCTCATCGCCGAGCGCGCCTCGGCCGACTACTTCGAGGCGGTGGCCAGGGGCCGCGACGGCAAGGCCGCGGCGAACTGGGTGATCAACGAGCTGTTCGGGCGCTTGAACAAGGAAGGCCACAGCATCGAGACCAGTCCGGTGTCGGCCGATCAGCTCGGCGCCATCGTCGACCTCATCGGCGAGGGCGTGATCTCGGGCAAGATCGCCAAGGATCTGTTCGAGATCGTCTGGTCCGAGGGGGGCGACCCACGCCAGATCGTCGATGCGCGCGGCATGAAGCAGGTCACCGATACCGGCGCCATCGAGGCCGCCGTGGACGAGATCATCGCCAAGAACCCCGACAAGGTTCAGCAGGCCCGGGAGAAGCCGACCCTCCTCGGCTGGTTCGTCGGCCAGACCATGAAGGCCACCGGCGGCAAGGCCAACCCGGCGGCGGTGAACACGCTGCTGAAGGCGAAGCTCGGGATCGAGTAGCGGATTGGCTCGGATCCCGCGCCGCGGACATCCGCGGCCGGGGCCGGGTGGCGAACCGGTCCGTCTGCGGCCACACTGTCGCTCAGACGCCCTCGCTCATGGGTCGGGCCGCTCGCGCGGAAGCGCAGCGGCGAGGCCTCGCGAAAGCGATGACGCAGTGTGAACGGCTGGCGCGAAGCGCGCCCGCCTGCCTACCTGAGAAAACTGGCGGCGGAAGCGGCCGAGGTGGGGCCTGGTGCATGTCTGAAGTCGTGCCGCGCTGGCCGCTTCTGTGCCCCGGAGACCGCTTCCGTCCCGTAATTCGCGTGTGCGCTGCTCAACGTCCAGGTCGAATCAGCCCTGGATGATCGCCGCAGCCGCCTGCTGGGGTGGAGTCATTCCCACATCTCCTGCGTCCGGTCGGTCGTGATCGTTATCCGATCAAGGCCTCCTCGTTGCTTGAGCTGTGCTTTGCCGTCGAAGCACGACATCAAGGTGCGACCAGATCGGGGATGCGTCAAGAGCCTATTTGCGCGATTTCGCGACTGTATTCATTCTGATCGCCACAGCCCTGGAATATCCAGTCGCGGCAGCCGCTTGGGCGCATCTGCAACCGCTCGCCCCTGCGCCACAGCCTACGGGGTGGGGGCCGCAGCCCCGGAGAACCGGCTGCGCAGCCGGCCGAGCCAGTCCCGGCGATGGGCGCCGGGCTCGCCCACCGAGACGGTGGCGGTCATGCCGGCGACGAGGGTCACGCCCTCCGGCACCGCGTCGATGCGGATGCGCACCGGCACCCGCTGGGCAAGGCGGACCCAGGTGTAGACCGGGTCGACGTTGGGCAGACCCTGGGTGCTGGCGGTGGCGTTGGCCGTGCTGATGCCCAGGGTGATGCTCTCCACCGTGCCGCGGATCAGCGGATCGTAGCCGAGGAGCTCGGCCGAGACCGGATCGCCCACATGGATATGGGCCATCTTGGTCTCCTCGAAGTAGCCGTCGATCCAGAACGAATCGGTGTCGATGACGGCGATGTTGACGGTGCCGGTGGTGGCGTAGTCGCCGGGACGCAGCAGGAGGTTCGTCACCCGGCCGTTCACCGGCGAGCGCACCTGGGTGCGCTGGAGATTGATCTTCGCCTGGGAGAGCTGCGCCTTGGCCGAGGCCACCGCCGCCTCGGCGATCTTGGCGGTGCCGGCATATTGCTGCTTCTCCTCGATGGAGGTCGAGAGGGTGGTCAGCGCCTCGCGCCGGGCGGCCTGGGTCCGCTTGACCTGGAGGTCGGCCTCCCGGTTGTCGAGCTCGGCCTGGGCCGAGGTCACCGAGACCTCGAAGTCGAACGGGTCGACGACGTAGAGGATGTCGCCCTTCTTCACGGTCTGGTTGTCGGCGACGCGCAGCTCCGTGATCTGGCCCGAGACCTGGGGAGCTACACTGGCGACCTGCACGCGCACCCGGCCGTCGCGGGTCCAGGGGGCGGTGACGTAGAACTGCCAGACCAGGGCCGCCGCGACGAAGGCGCCGGCCAGGATGAGACCGGTGATCAGCAGGCGCACCACCCGGCGCCCCCGTCCGGCTGCACGTGGGCGGGTATCCGGCGTAGGAGTGCGGGGGCGGTTGTCGGGCGCTGCGGCGGCGGTCTCGGCGGGCGGGTCTTGAGCCATGGTCACAGGAACACGATCAGGAGAGCGAGGATGCAGACGTACAGTCCGGCCTCCGCCAGGGGCGGGTTGGCGACGTAGCGGGCGATGCGCAGGCGCGCGAAGAACAGGCGCAGGATCACGAGGATCGCCAGCGCGCCGGCCGCGTAGGCCACGAAGGGCGAGAGCAGCACGCCGCCGAGATCGAGGTCGCTGCGCATCAGGCGGCTCGGATCCCGAGGCGACGCAGGAAGCGGCCCTGACCCTCGGCGACGAGGGCGGCCGTGGTGAGGTCGCTCACCGCGCGGGCGAGGTGCAGGCGCGTGGCCGCATCGACCTGACCGCCCGCGGCGAGGAGGGCCGCGGCGGCCTCTCGCATCCGGCCGGCATCGACGCTCGCGAGGGCCGCCCGGGCCCGCCCGGCGACCTCGGCCAGGATGCCGTTCCGGGCGAGGCCGCGCAGCTGCGCCTGGGCGCGGGCAGCCGCCGATTCCATCCGGGCGAGGTCGAAGGCGCGGTCGAGGCTCGCCCGGCGCACGGCCGCGCTGCCCGAGTTCCAGCGGGCGAATTGCAGCAGGCGGTCGCTGTTGAGGCTGGTCCGCGTGGTGGCGTCGCCGCCCCGGCCCGCCAGGGCCTCGACGAGGGCGCGCTGGGCGGAATCGAGGGCGAAGGCGCGGTGACGGGCATTGGAGACGGGCAGGATGACCCGGACGGTGAAGAACAGGATCAGCGCCGCGAAGATCACCAGGAAAGCGTTGGTGAGGAAGCCCTGCGGGTCGTAGCTCTGGGGGTTGGCGGGCGAGAGCAGAACGGGGAAGAACACCAGCAGGATGAAGCCGATGCCGAAGGTCGGCGGGTTGAGGCTGAGGAAGCAGGCGGCGAAGACCACCGGCGCGATGGCGATTGCCAGCAGGGGAAAGCCCTGGACGCCGGCGAGGGCCCCGAAGAGGACGAGACCGGCACAGAGGGCGGCCAGCGGCATGCCGATGAGCACGCCCTTGGCAAAGGCGCGCGGATCAGGGGTGATCGAGGAGAGCGAGCAGGTCGCCGCTACCTGGACCAGGGCGAAGGAGGTGGCCGGCCATCCCGTGGCGACGAGGAGCAGAGCCGTGAGGCCGAAGGCGATGACCACCCGCAGCGCGCCCCGCAGGGCCTCGGGCACATCGCGGTGGGTCGGAAGCGGCACGTCGCGCAGGGGGCGACCGCCTTGGGCGAGGACGCGGTGGCCATCCGCCGCGAAGGCGACCGCCCGGGCGAAGTCGAGGGCGCGCTGGAGGGCGAGGATCGCGTCGAGGGGCTGGTTGCCCGCCCGCACGGCGTCCGCGACGAGCTCCGACAGGCGCGCCACCGCGCGCTCCGGATCGGCGTGCGGCTCGGTCAGATCGAGGCAGAGGGCGCGCGCCTCCGCCACCGCGGGTGGCAGGGCCGGCAACCGTGCCAGGGCTGCCCGCAGATGGCGGGCGGCTGCCGCCATCACGTAGAGCGCCGCGATGGCGCTGCGGGCCCCCGCGGCCCGGTCCGGCCCGTCGTCGAGTTCGCCCGCGATGGCGCTGGCGTCACCCCGCAGGGCGGCGATCTTGCGGATCAGCGCCGCGGTCCGCTCGGAGCCAGGATCGCCTCGAGTCAGGGTCTCGTGAGCGAAGGCGCGGGTCTCCGCGAGGGCGTCGCCCAGGGCGTCGCGCACGGTCCGCCAGATGCTTGGCGAGCCCAGGGCGTCGTTGATGAAGGTGATGGCCACGATGCCGAGGGTGATCGCCGCGACCCGGTCCACGGCCGCATCGAAGGTGCTCTGCGGCGTATCGATATGGGCGATGGCGATGATCGCGACGGTGTAGCCGGACAGCATCGCCCCGTAGGCCCGGGTGTCCTGCAGGAAATGGGCAGTGAAGACGCACAGGCCGAGCCAGGTGGCGAAGGCGACGAGGAGCAGGACCCGGTCCTGCGCGAACAGAGCCATCAGGACGATGGCCACGGCGGCTCCCACGAGGGTGCCGAGGAAGCGGTAGAGCGCCTTCGACAGCGCCTGTCCGCGCTTGGGCTGGGCCAGAATCGCCACGCAGACTGCGGCCGAGGAGGCGCTGGACAGTTGCAGCCAGAAGGCCGCGTAGAGGGCCAGGACCATGGCGAGCCAGATCCGCACGGCAAAGGCCCAGGCGGCGGGCTTCGGCATCACGCGTTCGAGGGCGGCGAGGATCCGGTCCGGCAGGCGGGGCGGGCTGTCGGCGAGAGTGCTCACCCGGCGATTCCAGCAGGCGTCACCTCGGCGGCGTGGGCCGCGACCCGGGCCTGCCACAGGCAGAGCAGCGGGGTGACGAGGAGTTCGACGGCCAGGGCCGCCAGCATCAGGAACGACGGCAATCCGGTGAGCGCCCAGCCGAGGAGGCGGGCGAGGCCACCCAGAGCCACCACCAGGGTGAGGAAGCGGAACAGGGTGGTCTTGGACTCGATGCCGGGCACGCAGGTCCAGAACAGGATACCGATGCCCGTGTGCAGGCCGGAGAGGTAGCGGAAATGGCTGTCGGCGGAGACGTCGACGAGCCCACCGCGGCCGATCCCGTTCAGCCCGAACAGCACGCCGTAGAGGCCGGAGGCCACCGGGACCAGGGCCATCACCGCCACTGCGCGCTGCAGCGCCTGCCGTTCCCGCATCGTCGCGTCCGTCCGGAATCCACCTGTCAGGATCGGCAACCGGGACGGCCAGGCTTACGTTCCTTGGCGGCCCGCGAAAGGGGACGCCCAGTTCCGCACGAGATGTCGGCCGCCCGCGGAAAACCGCACGCGGCCGGGCAAGATCAGGCCTTCATCTGCTTCAGGCGCTTGACGCACTTGCTGTAGTATTGCGGCCATTTCGGTCCCTGCGCGGCCTTGTCGGCGACCGAGAGGGCGCGCCACTCGGCGCCGCATTTCTTCTGGCGCTCGCGCGCCGCGCTCTGGCCGACGCTGAGTTCCTTGGCGGGCTTCGCCGCCGCGGCTTGCGCCAGCGCACGGCCAGCGATCAACGGGCTTGTCAGAAGGAGGGGACTTGCCAGAAGCAGCAAGCCCGCGAACAAAGCACGGGTGTGACGCGAACGGAACGACAGCATGACGACCCCCGGGGCACTTGGGCGCCGCCGTGCGGCGGGCCGGCCGCATCACAGACACAACCCCGCGCGAGGGCAAGTGCCATCTGAACGGGTATCGACGCGATCCACCGCTCTTGCCACGGGTTTCGGCGATGGCACGGAGTCTGCAACCATCCGCTCGCGTTCCCGATTGTTTCGGCGGGTCGAGCGAGCCTGAATAGGGTCGGAAACATCAGCATGGCACACGCGCCGGGAAAACCCATCGACGTGCACACCTGGAGCACGCCGAATGGCTGGAAGATCCCGATCATGCTGGAGGAGTGCGGACTGCCCTATCGGGTGGTGCCGGTGAATATCGGCCGTGGCGACCAGATGGCGCCGGATTTCCTGAAAATCTCGCCGAACAACAAAATTCCCGCCATCGTCGATCCGGACGGTCCGGGCGGCGAGCCCATCACGGTTTTCGAATCCGGTGCGATCCTGCAGTATCTCGGGCGCAAGACCGGCTGCCTCTATCCGGTTGACGAGCGCGCCCGGACGGCGGTGGACGAGTGGCTGTTCTGGCAGGTCGGCGGCTTCGGGCCGATGCTCGGCCAAGTCCACCATTTCCGCATCTACGCGCAGGAGAAGATTCCCTACGCCATCGACCGGTTCACCGCGGAGGCCCAGCGCCTCTACGGCGTCCTCGACCGCCACCTCGCGGACCGTGATTTCGTGGCCGGCGACTTCTCCATCGCCGACATCGCGATCCTGCCGTGGGCCAAATACCACGAGAAGCAGAGCATCGAGCTCGCCAGCGTGCCCCACGTGCGGGCCTGGCTCGACCGGGTCATGGCGCGGCCGGCCGTTCAGCGGGGATTCGCGGCGGTCTGAAGCGGCGGCGTCGCGCGGCCGGCTCACTCGGCCGGCGTCGCAACTGCCTTCGCGGGTGCGGCCTTGGCGGCCTTCGGCGCCGGGCGGGGAGCCGGCGCCGACTCGGACGTGGCGGCGGAGGCCTGCTGGTTCACGTCCGGCACCCGTGTCCAGGTCTGCGAGCCGCACAGGACCTTGAGGAGGCAGCCGGAGACCGACAGCTCGGAGCTGCTCTCGCGCTCCAGGCTGACCTGGTACATCTTGCCCTCGTCGGCGTTGTAGATCTCGCCGGAGAACTTCGCCTCCTCGGGCTTCAGGTTGTCGAGGAGCGTCAGGCCGACCACCGGGCGGCTGCGCTTCTTCGGATCGGGATTCTTGATGTCAGTGCGCGGGGTCCCGTCCTCGTTGGTCGCGGTCTTGGCCCAGACCACCTTCCCGCAGATGTTGGCGGCACCCGGGCCGCAGCGGTCGATGCGGACCTTGGCGCGGCCGTCGCCGGTGAGCCAGGTGCCCGAAGGATCCTGGACCGGAGCGGCGGAGGCGGGGGCGAGGCCGGCGAGGATGAGTGCGGCGGTGAGAGCGACGCGCATGTCCTGGTCTCCATGTGGCGTGGCTGCGGCGGGAGGCCGGCGGCCAGAGAGTCGGCAAGGGGATCGGCAAGCGACCCGGCGCGGAGGCCGGGCCGTGTTCGTCTGGCCACAGGAGGCGTCCGCATTCGGGCGATTTTCCGGCGCTGTTGCGCCAAAGCCATGGCGATGGAAAAACCGGCGTCGGCGACAGGGTTATCCCCTGCGATCGCGCCTCGGGTTGAGAGCCGGGAGCCTGCCGGCTATAAGCCCGGCGCCGAAGCCATTTTCGGCTGAGCGATCACAACCGGACGGACCATGGCCACCGAGCGCACCTTCTCCATTCTCAAGCCCGACGCGACGAAGCGGAACCTGACCGGCGCGGTCAATGCCGTGATCGAGAAGGCGGGCCTGCGCATCGTCGGCCAGCGCCGCATCCAGATGAGCCGCGCCCAGGCCGAGAAGTTCTACGAGATCCACAAGGAGCGCCCCTTCTTCGGCGAGCTCGTGGAGTTCATGACCTCCGGGCCGGTGGTCGTGCAGGTGCTCGAGGGCGAGAACGCCGTCGCCAAGTACCGCGAAGTGATGGGCGCCACCAACCCGGCCAACGCCGACGAGGGCACCATCCGCAAGACCTTCTCCGAGTCGGTCGGCGAGAACACCGTCCACGGATCCGACAGCCTCGACAACGCCAAGGCGGAAATCGCCCAGTTCTTCCAGGATTCCGACATCGTCGGCTGAATCCTCCGGGATTCGGACACGGTCGACCGTACGCGCGCCGAAGCTTCCCAGAAGCTTCGGCGTTTGCCGTCCCAGTGTGGCTCCCGCGCCCTTGCGCGGCGGGGGCACGGACGTGAAACCGGATCGTTCCCGAATCGCTTTCACGGACCCATCATTCCATGCGCTCCATCGCCCCGCGCACCGGCCGGCTCCTGCTCGCCGCCGGCCTGCTCTCGCTCGTCGCCGCCTGCAACACCAACAAATCTGGCCCGACCGCGTCGCTCGAAGGCTACACCCCCGATCCGGCGCTGAAGACGGCCTCCACCGGCAACCTGACCGGCCGCGTGCGTCACGCCTGCACGGTCACCCAGGCCCGTCTGCAGAACGTGTCCGAGGTCTCCCTCGCCCGCCCGTGCGGCTGCTACGCGAACCAGACGCTGGCGAGCCTCGACAGGAGCGAGCTCGATGCCTACCGCAGCACCGGCTACTTCAATGATTCCGCCCGCGCCAAGGCCCTGAACGCCCTCGACAGCTGCAAGCTGCCGCGCCCGGCGTAAGGCTCGCCCCGCCCCGGACGGCCCCGGGGCGACGCCTCGGAGCCGGCTCAGTGCGCCGGGCCGGCCGGCGGGTCGCCGCGCTCGCCCGCGGCAGTCCGCGCGGCCTGGAGGAGCTCCTCGGTGAGGCTCGGATCGTCCACCGCCCGTGCCAGGATCACGGCGCCCACGAGGGTGGACAGCTTGGCGAGCGCCCGCTGACGGCGGCGCTCCTTCGCACCCTGGGGCGAGAGTTCGGCCAACAGGCCCACGAGGTGACGAACCCCATGGGTGAAGCGTCCCCGCAGGGGACTGCCCGCTGGCTCGCGAGCCACGTCGTTGGCCAGGGCGGCGAGGGGGCAGCCCATGCCGGGCGACTGGACGTGGCCGACGGACAGGTAGTTGGCGATCAGCGCATCCAGTGCGCCGCGCCGGTCCTCGCCGAGGGCCGAGTCGAACGCCTCGACCGCCAGCGCATCCTTGCTGGCGAACTGGCCGTAGAAGCCGCCATGGGTCAGGCCGGCCGAGGCCATGATGTCGGCCACGCCAACCCCGTGAAGGCCACGCTCCCGGAACAGGGTGGCGGCGACCTCCACGACCCTTTGGCGGTTGAGCTTGGCCTGCTCCTGCGAAACTCTCGGCATCTCCGGCTCTCCCGTTGCCTTCCCGGTCTTATATAGATGCGGATCGTCATCAATACAGGTCCGCGTCGGCCAACCCGCCGAGGGGGCAGGGTGCGGGTCGGTCGACGGACCGCGCGGGCTCGTGGAAGCCCGGCGCGATGCGCTTATAGCATCGGTACGGTGATCTCGCCCCGCGCCCGCCTCAGGTCCCGACGACCTGCGGCACCGCCTCGGTCGTGCTCCGCGCGTCGCGCGGCTGGCGCGCCACCCGGAACCAGAGGGCGTAGAGGGCCGGCAGGAACAGCAGGGTCATGAGCGTGCCGACCCCGACGCCGCCGATGAGCACGTAGGCCAGCGCCCCCCAGAACACCGAGTGGGTGAGGGGAATGAAGGCCAGCATGGCGGCCGCCGCCGTGAGGATCACGGGCCGGGCCCGGCGCACGGTGGATTCCACGATGGCGTCGTAATCCTTCAGGCCCGCCGCCTGGTCGTGGTGGATCTCGTCCACCAGGATCAGGGTGTTGCGCATCAGGATGCCCGACAGGGCGATCAGTCCCAGGATCGCGTTGAAGCCGAAGGGCTGCTGGAAGATCAGCAGGGTCGGCACCGCACCGACCAAGCCCAGCGGGGCGGTGGCGAACACCATGAACATGGTCGCGAAGGAGCGCACCTGCAGCATGATCACGGTAAGCGTCACGATCATCATGATCGGGAACACCGCGACCAGTGCCGTCATCGCCTTCGCACTCTCTTCCACCGATCCGGCCGTGTCGATGCGGTAGCCCGGCGGGAGCTTCGCCTTGATCGGGTCGAGGAGGGGGAAGACCTGGGCGTGGATGTCCGGCGGCTGCAGGCCGTCGAGCACGTCGCCCTGCACCCGGATGTAGGTCTCGCGGTTGTAGCGCTTCAGCACCGCGTCCTCCGTGCGGCTCTCCGGGCGCGCCACCTGCGAGACCGGCACTTGGCGCCCGTCCCGGGTCGTCAGCGTCAGATCGCCGATCTCGCCGAGCGAGCGCCGCTCGGGGCCGGGGCTGCGCAGGACGACATCGACGGAGCGAAGGTTCTCGCGCACCTGGGTGGCGGGGGTACCATTGAGGTAGCTCTGCAGCTGCTGGCCGGCCTCCTTCGGGGTCAGGCCGATCAGGCGCAGGCGCTCCTGGTCGAAGGCGAGGCGCAGGCTCGGTGTCTTGCTGCCCCAGTCGAGGTGGACCATCCGCAGGTTGGGATTGCCCGCCATGACCTCCCGGACCTCCTCGGCGATGCCCCGGATGACGTCGAGGTCGGGGCCCACCACCCGGAAGGCGACGGGGAAGCGCACCGGCGGCCCGAACACGATCTGGAGCACCCGAACCCGGGCCTCGGGGAAGCGCCCCTCGTCGACGAGCTTGCGCACCTTGATCCGCAGGGCGTCGCGGGCGTGGGCATCGGCCGTCTGCACCACGATCTGCGCGAAGGCCGGATCGGGCAGTTCGGGGTCGAAGGAGAGCACGAAGCGCGGCATGCCCTGGCCGATATAGCTCGTGATTTCCTTGGCCTCGGGCAGCTCGCGAACGGCCGATTCGATCCGCTTGACGCTGGCTTCGGTGGTGGCGAAGGCCGAGCCCGTCGGCAGGGTCACCTCGACGATGAGCTCGGGGCGCTCGGAGTTCGGGAAGAACTGCTTCTCGACCCCGCCCATGGCGACCACGGCCGCCGCGAACAGGCCCACGGTGATGCCGGCGGCGATCCACTTGTGGTCGACGGACATCCGCACGACGCGGCGCAGGCGCTCGTAGTTCTTCGTGGCGTAGATCGCCCCGTGCCCGCCTTCCACCTTCTTGATGTTCGGCAGGAGCTTGACGCCGAGATAGGGCGTGAAGGTCACCGCCACGATCCAGGAGATGATCAGCGAGAAGGCCACCACCCAGAAGATGTTGCCGGCGTACTCGCCCGCCGTGGAGGCGGCGAAGCCCACCGGCAGAAAGCCCGCGATGGTGACGATGGTGCCGGTGAGCATCGGTGCGGCCGTGGAGCTCCAGGCATAGGTCGCCGCCTCGACGCGGTCGTAGCCTTCCTCCATGCGCACCACCATCATCTCGATGGCGATGATGGCGTCGTCGACGAGGAGCCCCAATGAGATGATGAGGGCGCCCAGCGTGATGCGGTCGAAGTCGCGCCCCGTGAGCATCATCACCACGAACACCGCCGAGAGGGTGAGCGGCACGGCCAGGGCCACCACGATGCCGACCCGGAAGCCGAGCGCCACCAGGGAGACGAAGATCACCACACCGAGGGCGGTGAAGAACTTGACCATGAATTCGTGGATGGCCTCGTCGATGACCTTGGCCTGGTCCGTGATCTTGGTGAAGGAGATGCCAGCGGGCGTCTCGTGGTGGATCGCCACCTCCTCGGCGTTGAGCGCCGCGCCGAGGGTGAGGCCGTTGTAGCCGGGCTTCATCACGAGGCCGAGGATCAGCGCCGGTTCGCCGTCGTTGCGGATCTCGAAGGTCCGGGGGTCCTCGTAGCCACGCTTGACCTCGGCGATGTCGCCGAGCTTGAGGCTGCGGTCACCGGCGGCCACGGGCAGGTCGCGGATCGCATCGAGTCCGTCGATCGCCCCGTCGAGGCGCAGGTAGACCCGCGGACCCGCCGCCTCGACGAAGCCGGCCGGGGTCACGTCGTTCTGGTTGGCCAGGGCGGCCAGGAGCTGCTGGCCGGTGATGCCGAGGGTGGCGAGTCGCTGGTAGGAGATCTCGACGAAGATCTTCTGGGCCTGCTCGCCGAGGATGTTGATCTTTTCCACCCCCGGCACCCGAAGGAGGCGCTGGCGCAGATCCTCGGCGCGCAGCACGAGCTGGCGGTGCGGGAGGCCGCGGGCCTGGAGCGCGTAGAGCGAGAAGTAGACGTCCGAGAACTCGTCGTTGAACAGCGGCCCCATCACCCCGCGCGGCAGGCTCGAGGCCTGGTCGGAGAGCTTCTTGCGGGTCTGGTAGAACTCCGCCTGCAGCTTGGCCGGAGGCATGTTGTCCTTGTAGAAGACCTTCATCAGCAGCAGGCCGGGGCGCACCGTGGTCTCGGCACGGTCGTAGTAGAAGAGTTCCTGCAGGCGCTTCTCCAGGGGATCGGCGACCTGGCGCTGCATCTCGTCCGTCGTCGCCCCCGGCCAGGCGGCCGAGACCACCATCGTCTTGACCGCGAAGCTCGGGTCCTCGCCGCGCCCGAGCTTCTCGAAGGCGAAGAAGCCGGCGCCGATCAGCGCGATTAGCAGGAACAGCGTGACGGCCCGCTCGCGGACGGCCAGCGCCGAGAGGTTGAAGCCGCTCATCGCACCACTCCAGTCAGGCTGGCGGGCGCCGGGCGCACCCGCTGGTCGGCCTTGAGGAGATGGGCGCCGAGCGCCACGATCCGGTCGCCGGGGCTCAGCCCCGCGACGACGTCGGCGCGCTCCTCGCCCATGCGGGCGACCCGCACGGCCTGCGCCCGCACGGTCTCGCTGGCCGCGTCGTAGCGCCAGACGGCGGGACCCTGGCCCTGGTCGAACAGGGCCGCGAGGGGCACCTCCACCAACTTGGCTCGTTCGGCCGCGACGTCCTTGAGCTGAAGGGTGACGGTGGCGCCGAGCGGCGCGGCCTCGCCGCCGCCCGAGAGGATGTAGCGTGCCCGATAGGTGCGGGTGGCCGGGTCGGCGGTGGCGGACAACTCGCGCAGGCGTGCCGGGTAGGTCGCCTCGCCGTCGGCGTAGAGGGTGGCCGTCGCCTCGCCCTGCGCCAGACGACGGCTGCCCTCGGGCAGGAACACCTCCGCCTCGCGCGCGCCGTCACGGGCGAGCTTGACCACGGTCTGGCCGGCGGCGACCACTTCCCCGGGATAGGAGGGCACCTCCATGACGACGCCGTCGGCATCGGCCTGGAGTTCGGCATAGCCCGCCTGGTTCTGGATCTGGCTGGCCTGTGCCTCGGCGTTGGCGAACTGGGCGATGGCGGCATCGGCCGCGCCCTTGTTCTGGTCGTAGGTCTGGCGGGAGGTCCAGCCGTCGGCCACCAGCTTGCGGCTGCGCTCCTCGTCGGCCTTCGCCTTGACCATCTGGGCACGGGCCGCCTCGACGGAGGCGCGGGCGGCGTTGAGGGCGAGGGTGTAGTCGGTGCGGTCGAGGCGCATCAGCGGCTGGCCGAGTGTCACGTGGTCACCCGGATCGACGAGACGTTCGAAGATCTTGCCACCGACCCGGAAGCCGAGGTTGCTCTCGGTCCGGGCGCGGATCACGCCGGTATAGCGCGCGATCGCGCCGGGGCCGGGAGCGACCTCGGCCACCTGGACCAGGGGCGGCTCCGGGCTCACCGCCGTCTCTGCGGGCGAGCAGGCGGCGATGGCGCTGAGGGTAAGAGAGGCAAGACCTGGTGCGAACCACTTCCGCATGACGCATCCTCCGCAGCCGGACCGTCCGCCGCTCTAAGATTACGAACGTAATCTATTTTGGCGCAACATCGCGGTCAAGGATACCGCGACGGTGCGCGTGCGGATGGACACCGGACGGGGCGGACGCGGGGAGAGGTGCCGACAGGACGAAGAGGCCCGGGCGACCGCATCGGTCGACGTGTCGCCCTGTCCCTATGACCCGGTTGCCGGTTCGGCGGGGCCGGTCCGGACGACCAGGGAGGCGAGCAACACCGCCATGAAGAAGAGGAAGTACTGGTTCACCGACAATTCCTCGAACATCATCGAGGGCACCAGGAACAGGGCGGTGTAGGCGACGAAGGGTCCGGCCGCGGCAGGGGCGCGGGCGATTCGCAGGAGGGCGGCGAGGAGAAGCAGGGCCGTCGCGATACCGCTCTGGAGCGCCAGGGAGATGAAGCCGTTATGCGGCGTCACCAGTCCGGTGAGCGCGCGGAGTTCTTCCCGCCGCGTGGTCTCGCCGACGCCGAATGGGTACTCCGCCACCAGTTGCAAGGCGGTGAAACCGGAGATGAAGCGCTCGTCGGCGTTGCCAGACACGTTGCCGTCGCCGGCAAAGCGCGTCTCAATCGACTGCGCCAGCTTCTGGGGCAGGGGGATCTCGCCAGTCATCGAGAAGCCGATAAGCAGGATCCCGAGGACGCCGAGGACGGGCAGCACCACTTGCAGCCGGATGCTCCGGCGCATCAGAATCAGCAGGATCAGCACCGGCATGAACAGCCCGGAGCGGTTGTTGGTCAGGGGGAAGCTCGCCAGCAGGGCCGCGAAATAGGCAAGGTAGATCAAGTTCAGACGGGTGCGCAGGCTCAAGAGGAGGGCCGCGGCCCCGCCAAGGGCGAAGACGTGGCCGGTCTCGTTGCCGGATGCCCAGAGGCCGCCCTGCTTGTCCTCGACGAAGAGCTTCAGCTCCTCGTCCAGGCCGTCGGTCGGGACGCCGAGGCCGAAGCGGTCCAGCGGCAGCCCCGAGGAGGAGAGCATCAGGACGACAAGCGACCCGCCGAGGCCCGCGAGGAGGCCCCAGCAGAAGGCGTTCTCCAGGCTCCGGTCGCGGAACATGACGAGCAGGATCAGCGCCAGGACGAAGTAGAGCAGCAGGACGAGGGTCAGGTAGACGTCGCCGGCCTGGATCTCGGCCTTCAGCACCAGCGAGAGGGCGATCAGGATGCCGACGGCGCCCAACGGGACAGCCTGGCGGAGCCCCTCGGCGATCACGGCGCGACGCAGGCCGAACCACGGGATCAGCAGGAAGGGCAGGAGGTCCGACAGGCGCTGGAACGGCAGTCCGAAGCTCGAGGTCAGGACGTTGAGCTGCAGGGCGACCCCGAGCAGGAACACGGCCGCGCGGTCGGCCACAATCGGCACCGCCCGCGTCCGTCCCATTCCCGCCGCCATCGGCGCCGTCGGTCCCGTCATCGCTCCGGCCCCTCCGAGGATACGCTGCGCGCCCGGCCCGGGCGTGCCTCCGTCCGCGACCGCACTCTCGCGCGCAAAGGTTTGCGAAGCGTGCAGGTGCCGGGATGCGTCTCGTTCAGCCGCCGCGACGGGCGAAGAACCCGAGCGCCGCGCGGACGGTGGGACGCAAGAAGGCGAGGGCGAGGGTGCCGTAGGCCAGCATGCCCAAGGTCACGCAGGCGAACAGGCCGAGGCGATCCCCGAGGGCCGCGTGGATCGGTTCCTGGACCAGCAGCACCAGGGCCGCCATGGCACCGGCACAGGCGGTAGCGGGCAGCAGCACCCCGACGAGGCCCCCGTTGCTCACCGGCACGAAGCGTCCGGCCCGCGCGACGATCAGGGGCGAGAACAGGTAGGCCCGGACCACGTGGCCGATAACGAGGGCCGACAGGCCGAACGGTCCGGTGAGGATCGCCGCCATCGCCCCGATTCCGAACTGGGCGCCGGCGAGCTTCAGGGCGGTGCCGCTGCGGCCCAGCGCCGTGAAGATCATCCACAGCATGGAAGTCACCACGAATTCTGGCGCGAGCAGCGCCAGGATGCGCAGGACCGGCGCCGCATCGTGCCACTGGTCGCCGAACAGGAATGGGATCAGCGTCGGAGCGACCGCGGCCATGCCGAAGAAGGCGGGCAGCGCCAGGAAGGCGGAGGTCCGGGTGAAATCGTGGAAGGCGGCGGCGAGATCGGCCGGGCGGTCCTGCAGCCGGGCATAGGTGGTCAGCGCCACCGCCGAGAACGGGATCACCGCGACTTGGCTCACGAGGTCGATGCAGCGCCAGGCGAGGCGCAGGTGGCCGACATCGGCAGTAGACAGGAAGTAGGCGGCGATCACCTCCTGGCTGCGGATCGAGAAGACCAGCAGCAGGTTGGTGGAGAAGATCCGCGAGCCGAAGGCAATCTGGCGCCGGGCCGCGGCGAGATCCAGGCGCCGGGCCGGGACCCAGGGCATCGCCGCCCAGGTCAGGAGGGTGGTCGCTCCGGTGGCGACGAGGCGCTGGACCACGAGGCTCCAGACCCCGTAGTCGGCCAGCGCCAGGGCCAAAGCGGCAGCTCCTCCGAGGAGGTTCGCGCCGAGCGCCCGCAGGGCGAGCTTGCGGAAGCCGAAGCTGCGCTGGAGACGCGCCTCGTGGATCGCGCCCAGGGCCGAGATCACGAAGCAGGCGGAGAGCGCGCAGAGGGCAGGGCGCAGCTCGGGCAGTTCGAGCAGCCAGGCGATCGGCCAGGACAGCCCGATGAGGGCCACCGCGTAGGCGGCGCTGGAGGCCAGGGTCACCCAGAACGCAGTGGCGGCGAAGCCTTCGTCGAGATCGGCCTGCTGGACCACCGCGTCGGGCAGGCCGCCGCGGGCGACGATCTGCAGGATGTCGATGAACACGGCGGCGACGGCGACGAGGCCGAACTCGGCGGGCTCGATCAGCCGGGCCAGGACCAGGAACACCCCGAAGCTGAGGACGACGTTGCCGACCGAGGCCAGCGCCACCCAGCGCGCTGCCGCGAAGGAGCGGCCGGAGACGTCCGGCTCGTCTGTGACCCCGAGGGAGGCCGGTGCGGTGGCGGCCTGCCCCGGAAGCAGTGCGGTGGCGCTCACGCGCGGTCGGCCCGGCGCTCGTCCACAAGCTCGGCGTAAAGGTCGAGATACTTCTCGGCCACGCGCTCGGAGGTCGATTCCTGGATCACGTGCTGGAAGCTGCGCTCGTCCGGCAGGCCGACGCGGCCGCGGGCGATCACGGCCCGGACCCGGTCGGCGAGTTCGGCCTCATTGCCGGGGGTGAAGAGCCAGTCGGCGTTGTCCTCGCCGATCAGCTCGGGAATGCCGCCCGAAGCCGCGCCGATCACCGGCACGCCCATGACGTAGGCCTCGTAGATCGTCCGTGGCGAGGGCTCCGCCCAGAACGAGGGCACGATGAGCACGTCGATCTCGCTCAGGAAGTCGGCGGGCTTGGCCCAGCCCACAAACTCGATCGGCAGGCCCTCGGCCTGCGCCTTGAAGCGGTCGATCGAGTCGTCCATCGCCTGGCCGGCCACGAGGCAGCGCCAGTCGCCGGGTCCGACCGCGCGGAAGGCGTCGACGAGGGTGCCGACGCCCTTCTCGACGTTGATGCGGCCGAGATAGCCGAAGGTCATGGGCCGGCCGGTGCGGTCGATCCGCCGGCGCGCCTCCGCGTCGCCGTCCGGCACCGTGCAGGAATAGTATATCACCCGCCGCCGCTCAGGCGCGAGGTGGCGGAACAGGCCGTGGTTCACGTGGGTCTTCAGGATCTCGGTGCCGACACTGACTACGGCGCCCACCGCCCGGTTGGTGATCTGCTTGGTGGCGTTGACCACCTTGCAGCCGAGGTGCCAGTGCGTGCAGGGCTTGCCGTGCCGGAACATCGCGGCGTTGCCGCAGATCAGGTCATACTCGCAGACCGTGTGGACGATCGGGATCCCGCGCTTGGCCGCCTCGCGCCAGACCAGGGTCGAGACGTCGAGGAGCGAGTGCGTGTTGACGATGTCGGGCCGGAAATCGTCGAGGACGCGGCCGAATTCGGCCGCGATGGCGAAATTCCACTGCTGCTTCAGCTTGGCCCAGGTGCGTCCGACTCGCGTCGCCTTAGGCCAGTCCTCAAGCCAGAAATCGTTATTATGGGCCATGCGGTAGACGGTGACGCCGTTGCGCAGGGTCTTGGGCTCGGCCTCGCGGGCGATGCAGGCCGCCGCCACCGTGTGACCGGCCGCCACCAGCTCCTCGGCGAGGTGCTCCACCGAGCGCTCGGCGCCGCCGACGATGTAGGGCGGGTAGAGGGCGCTGAGATGCAGGATGCGCAGGGGTCCGGTCGCGGCGGTCCGGCCGGTGCTGCCGGCGCCGTGCACCTCGCGCCCCGGGGCGGGCACCGCCTCCAGCCGGGCGCGGGCGAGCCCGGAGGGTGTCATCTCGGACGTGGGCATCACGGAAGCGGTCATGGGCGACACTCGTCGAGACGCGGGGGCTCGGAGACGGCCACCGGCGGAAGATGATAGGGAGAGGCCGCTTCGCGGGCGCGGACGGCGGCATAAAGCTCAAGATAGGCGCCTGCGACGGCGTCGGGGTCTGTGCCCGAGCGGACGATTTCGGCGCGGGACAGTCCCTCCAGTAGGCAGGCCGGCGCGGCCACGACCCGCGCCATCGCGGCGGCCAGAGCGTCAGCGTCGCCCGGAGGCACGAGCCAGGGGCCGGGGCCGACCTGCTCGCCGATCCCGCCCACGGCGGTTCCGATCACCGGCACAGCACGACCATACGCTTCTGCCACCGTCCGGCCGAACGCCTCCGGCCAGACCGGCGGGACGACGAGACAGTCGATGGCGTCGAGGAAAGCATCCTTGTCGGCATACCCCACAAACGTTACCGGCAATCCCTCGGCCAGGGCGCGGTAGCGCTCCAGCCCATCCGCGGCCCGGCCGGCGACGACGAGGCGCCACCCCTCGGGCGGCAGCTGGCGGCAGGCCGCCAGCAGCACGTCGGTGCCCTTCGAGGCCTCGATGCGTCCGAGGGCGCCGAACACGACCGGATGGCCGGGCCGGCGCGGCTGACGCGCCGAGGGGCGGCCGGGGGCGATCGGGTTCCAGATCACCCGGCGGAGCGCATCGGGGATCTCCGCGAAGAAACCGGCCGCCAGGTGCCGGTCCAGGATGTCGGTGCCGACCGCCGCGACGGCGGAGACCGCACGCTGGCACCGGCGATGCGGCTCGGAATAGAGCCGGCACTTGAGATGCTGGCCAGCACAGGCCTGCCCGTGCCTCGCCATCGCACCGTTGGTGCACAGGCTGGTGAAGTCGTGGAGCGTGTGAACCACCGGTATGCCGAGGCGCCGGAGCATCGGCCAGACGGCGGGGGTGATCTCCGAGATCGAGTGGGTGTTGACGACGTCGGGGGCGAAGGCGCGGACCGCCGCCTCCATCCGGCTCACCGTCTGCGGATTCCACTGCGTGGCGAGCTTGTAGCGGAG
Organism: Methylobacterium sp. BI1; assembly: GCF_056680125.1. Classification (NCBI taxonomy): domain Bacteria; kingdom Pseudomonadati; phylum Pseudomonadota; class Alphaproteobacteria; order Hyphomicrobiales; family Methylobacteriaceae; genus Methylobacterium; species Methylobacterium sp. BI1. The sequence continues at coordinate 2,281,978 of NZ_CM155267.1, forward strand.
ACGGTCCAGGCGTCCGTGCTGCGGCCAGTCGAGGCTGTGGAAAGGCGTGCCGTGGCCGGTCCGGTAGACGGTGACCCCGTCCTGGAGGGCCGGCGCCTCTACCCGGCGCGAGGCGCAGGCCACCGCCACGGCATGGCCGCCGCCGGCCTGGGTCCGGGCCAGGGTCTCCACCATCAGTTCGGCGCCGCCGACCTGCTCGGGCGCGTAGAGGGAGCTAAGGTGCAGGATGCGCATCCGCGGCCTCCCCGGCGGACATCGGTCGGGCGGCGTCCCGCAGGGCCTCGAGCAGCACCCCCTCGTAGCGCCGCGCGGTCTCGGCCCAGTCGTAGCGGCGGGCATTGGCGTGGCCGCGCGCAATCAGGTCGGCGCGCAGGCCTGGCTCGTGCAGCAAGCCGCGCAGGGCCGCGGCGAGGGCGGCGGGATCGGCGGGATCGAAGGTGAGCGCGCCGTCCCCGGCGATCTCGGGGGTCGCCGAGCGGTCCGAGCACAGCACCGGGCAGCCGAGAATCTGCGCCTCCAGCACCGGGAGGCAGAACCCTTCCGCGAAAGAGGGCACGCACAGGCACAGGGCGCCCCGGTAGAGGGCGGCGAGGCGATCCTCGTCGATGCCCGACAGGCGCGTCAGCCGCACCGGCGCCCCAGCCAGGGCCGCCGCGATGGTCTCCTGCGCGTCCTCGCCGACATGGACGATGGCAAGGTCGGGATGGGTGTGGGAGAGCGCCGCGGCCGCTCGCGCCAGGGTGGCGAAGTTCTTGTTGTGGGTGGCGTTGCCCACCGCCAGGACATAGGCGCCCCACCCGGCCTCGGGCGCGACGCCGCTCTCCACCGACACATCCAGCATGGCCGCCGAGAGCACGGTCCGGACGCGGGCGCGCAGGGCGGGGTAGAACTGACCGAGGCTGTCCCGGGTGGTGTCCGAGACGGCGATCACCCGGGCGCTGTTGCCGAGGACCAGCCGGAAGATCAGGTCCGTCGTGAGCGCCTCGCGCCACCCGGCGCAGTCTGGGATGGTGCGGAAGTAGAGGTCGTGCACGACGCTGACGCGAGCCCGACCACCGAAGGCCGCGCCGTAGGGATCGGCGTTCAGCACCACATCGATGCCTTCCGCCCGGCACAGGACCGGGACGGTGACGGCCTGGCGCAGGACGTCGAGGATCATCAGGCGCGGGCGCGGCACGGTGACGACCGCGACCCGGTCGCGGATCGTCTCCGGCAACTGGGTGCGGGTCCAGGGCGAGCGCAGGACGACCGCGACGTTGCCCCGGTCGAGCAATCCGGCGATCACCCTGAAGGCGACCAGCGCCACTCCGGACGGTCGGCCGCCATGCTGGCTCGGCATGTTGACGAGGACGCGGGTCATCGTGGCTCGGCGGCTCCGGAAATCGGGATTGATTGTCCGCATCATGCGCGGGCTGCGGCCTGGCGGATCAGGGCGGCGAGGTCGTCCTGCATCCGGGCGGCGCCGTAGCGGGCAAGGGCCTGCTCGCGGGCCAGACGGGTGCGCTCGGCAAAATCCTCCGGGCGGGCCAGGATCTCTGCGAGGGCGGCGGCGATGCGATCGGGCCGACGGGGCGGCACGAGGGTGCCGAGGGCGCCGCCGTCGAGGATTTCACGGGAGGCACCCGCATCGGTGGCGACCACCGGAACGCCGGCGAGCATCGCCTCGACGAGGGTCCGGCCGAACGGCTCGGGATCCACGGAGGGATGGACCACCGCATCGACGGCCTGCATCAGGCGGGGCACGTCGCTGCGCTGGCCCAGGAACAGCACCCGGTCGGCAACGCCGCGGGCCGCCGCGAGATCGCGCAGGCCCGCCGCGTAGGCATCCTCGCCGAACAGGGCCGAGCCCACCACCACGCAGCGCAGTCCCGGCACCTCAGTCAGCGCCTCGATCACGACGTCCTGTCCTTTCCAGGGCGCGAGGCGGCTGAACACGCCGACGAGGGGCCCAGCGGGTAGGCCGAGTTCCGTGCGCAGGTCGGTCGCGGGGCGCGGGTCGAGCCTCAGGTCGAGGCCGTTCGGCACCACCGTCACCCGGTCCCGGCGCCCGCCCGCCTGCACGAAGGCCTCGGCCGCGGCCCACGAGGGGACGATGACGCGCGTCGCGCAGGCATTGGCGAGCCGGGCCTGGACGATGCGCTGGGCTCGCCCGAAATGGGCGCCGTCGAGGATATCGTGCAGGTGCCAGAGAAGGGGACGGCCGACGAGGCGGGCCGGCATGGCCGCGAGCAGGAAGGCCTTCTGCGAATTGGCATAGACGACGTTGCAGCCGCGGGCGGCCCGGGCGAGGTCCCCCGCCAGACGGGCGAGGCGCCCGAGCACCGGAAGGGCGTGCAAGGGGGAGACGTCCCGGCGCAGGCCGGAAAGGTCGGCACCGGGCGCGGCGAGGCGGATCGTCAAGCCGGCCTCCCGCAGGGCTTCGGCGAGAGGGCCGCCCTCGAACAGGAACGCTTGGGAGCCCGGCCAGGCCTGCACGACGTCCCGCAGCACGAGCTCGGCGCCGGACATGGTACCCGTATGGCTGACGAACAGCACCCGGGGGCGGGGGCCGCCGAGCACCTCGGATGTCGCCGTGGCGCGCGTTGGGCCGAGGCCGGCCGTGGTGGAGAGCGTCCCGGCCATCAGGCGGCTCCGGCGCGATGGGGCAGGGACAGGGGCATCGCCTCGTAGGCCGGCTGGCCGCCGGACTTGACCATCGTCATGGCGATGCCGAGGACGGCGCCGCCGGCCTTGCGCAGGCTCGTTACCGTCTCGATCGTGTCGGACAGCTGCGAGCGGCCCGCACGGGTGCAGCAGAGCACGCCGTCCACGTGGCGGGCGAGCATGCAGGCATCCATCAGCAGGCTGGTCGGCGGACTGTCGAGGAGCACGAGGTCGTAGCGCCGACTCCAGCGCAGGAGGTTCGCCATGCGGTGGCTCATCAGGAGCTCGGTCGAGTCCGGCGTCGGAACGCCGGCCGGGATGACGTCGAATCCGTCCTTCCTGACGATGGCCTCCGCCGCGTCGATCTCGCCGCGCAGGATGCCGCCGAGGCCGGGGCTGCGGCTCAGGCCGAGGGAAGCCTCGAAGTTCGGACGGCGCAGGTCGCACTCGATAACCAGGACGCGGCGACCGCTCGCGGCGCTCAGGCCGGCGATGGCGAAGGTCGTGAAGGACTTGCCCTCGCGGGGCTTCCCCGAGGTGACCAGGACCGTGCGCGAGCCGTCGCCCCCCGCCAGGAACAGGTGCGCGTGGAGGGTCCGCAAGACGTTCCGCATGCCGGGGTCCGCCTGCGCCCGCTGCAGGGCCTCGGCCAGGGGCAGTTCGCGACGGCGGTCGGAGAGGCGCCCCATCAGGCCGCCGGCATCCAGGCAGGGGAGCTGGGCGAAGACCGGGGCACCGGTGCCGGCCACCAGCTGAGCAGGCGTGCGGACCCGGCGGTCGGCGAGATCGCGCAGGAGAGCAGCGCCGGCGGCCAGCACCGTCGCCAGCACGACGGCACCGGCGAGGAACGGGACGGGCTTGGGCGAGAACGCTTCCTGGGGCACCTCGGCGAGGCTGACCAGGCGGGTGCTGCCGGTGAGGATGCGGCGCTCGGTCTCCAGCTCGCTCGCCCGCTTCACCAGATCGGCGTAACGGGCGCGCTTGATCTCAGCGTTGCGGACCATGCCCTCGATCGAGGCTTCGTCGTCCATCGCGGCGGCGGCTTCGGACTTGGCGCTGTCCATCTGTGCGCGCAGGGCACGGGCCAGGCTGTTCGAGGCCTCGTAAGTCTTACGCAGGCCGTCGGCCACGTTGGCGAGTTCCCGGTCGATCCGGGCGCGCAGGCTGGCCTGCTCGGTCTGCAGGGCGCGGACGGTCGGATGGTTCGGGCCGAGAAGTGTGCTCTGATTGGCGAGTTGGGCGCTGACGCCGCTGATCTGCTGCTTGAGGTCGCCCACGGCGCGGCTGGCGAGGACCGCCGGAGCGCTGTCGGAGCCGCGGCGGCGATCGGCTTCGATCTCCTTCAGACGTGCGGCGGCATCCGCCTTGGCGGCCTCGGCGGCAGCCAGCTGCTGGCTGATCCCGGTGAGGCGCTCGGCGCTGATCGGACCGGTCGCGCCCTTCACGAGCCCCTTGCGGCGGCGGAAGGCCTGGATGCGCGCCTCGTCGTCGCGGATGGAGGTATCAAGCTGCTTGATCTCGGTGAACAGCCAATCGGTAGCTGCCTTGCGGCTCGAGGCTTGCGCGTTGCGCTGATCTTCCAGGAAGGCGTTGATGAGCGCGTTGGTCATCGTCTGCGCCACCTCGGGCAGCGGCGACTTGTAGCCAATGGCGATGACGCGGGAGCGGCCGGCACTCCCGACCATGTAGCGCTTCTGCAGGTATTCCACGAGCGCGTCGCGGTCCGCACCGAGCTTGGCGCAGAGGGCTTCCTTCTTGTCCGTGATCCGGTCCGGGTGCCCGCGGGTGACAGTCTCACGGCACTCGGCCATCACCGCCTCGGCGAGGCCGCTCTCGGCGGCGAGGCGCATGAGGCGGGGCGAACGAATCACCAGGATCTGGCTCTCGAGATCCGCCGGATCGCCGAGCTTCTGGATCCAGGCCATCGAGGCGTTGCTGGCGCCCGGCTCGGGCTCGGCCACGATGACGGACCCGGTCGCGACGTACTGGTTGGGCGTGCGGACCAGGATGGTCACCGCGAGCCCGAGGACGGCGACGAAGACGGTCGCAAACAGCACGCGGCGCCGCCAGATCTTGAGGAGTGGCGCCATGAGTGCGCCGCCGCGTTCGCGGTCCTGCTCGGGTACCCGCCCGATAGTCGGCGCGCGATCGGGCATGTCGAGGGTGAGGAGGGACATGCGCGCCGCTCCTCAGGACACGGCTTCGAAGCGTGGAACGGCCTCGAGACGCGGGAGGGTGCGCAGGCGTGGTTCGCAGGCGGCGCGATGGATCGTCAGCTGTTCGTCGACGAAGCGCGAGAATCGGATGCGGAACAGGTCGGCGGAGAACGGTTCCGCCTGGTTCCGGCAGACCTCGCGGGTGAAGCTGTCCTCCTGGCGAATGAAGTCGCAAACGCAGGACGCGATGGCGTCGGGCTCGGGCGTGTCGAAGAAGAGGCCCGTGCGGCTCGGCCCCCGGACCTGCACGGTCTCGCGGGCTCCGCCGCGACCGAGGGCAAGGACGGGCGTGCCCTCCGACTGGGCCTCCACCACGATGATACCGAAATCCTCCTCCGCCGCGAAGACGAAGGCGCGGGCCGTAGCCATGAGGCGGCGCAGCTCTTCGTCGGAAACGAACCCCGCGAAGGTGACGTTCGACGTCGCGATCGACTTCAGTCGCTCGGCCTCCGGACCGGTGCCGGCAACTACGAGGTTCAGGCCGGGCAACTGTGCGAAGGCGCGCACCACGGCCTCGACGTTCTTGTAGGGGACGAGGCGGCTCGCCACGAGGAAGTGGTTTCCGCGCGGTCCGTCGTAGCGCTGGCTGGACAGGGTGACGGGCGGAGGGATCACCTCGGCGCCGCGGCCGTAGACCTTGTGGATCCGCCGCGCAACGAAGCCGGAATTGGCGATGATCGCGTTCGGCCCGGCCGCGGTGCGGTAGTCCCACAGGCGCATCCGGTGGAGGATGAGCCGAGCGAGCAGGCCCTTGAGGCCGCTCGCGCAGCCGCTCTCCCGCAGGTAGGTGTGCTGTAGATCCCAGGCATAGCGCATGGGTGAGTGGACGTAGGACACGTGAAGCTGGTCCGGCCCGGTGAGCACGCCCTTGGCCACCGCGTAGCTGCTCGAGATCACGAGGTCGTAGCTCGACAGGTCGAACTGCTCGATGGCGAGCGGCATCAGCGGCAGGTAGTGCCGGTGCCGCGAGCGCGCGAAGGGAAGGCGCTGGATGAAGCTCGTGCGCGCCTGCGTATAGCCGAGATAGGCCCGCGCGGACTCGGGCAGGAAGTCGAACAGGGTATAAACATGGGCTTGCGGATAGATCTTCAGCAGCTGGCGCAGCACCTGCTCGGCGCCTCCGACCACGTATAACCAGTCGTGAACGATCGCTACACGCATCCGAACCATCCTCGCCGGCATGCCGGACACCGAAAGAAACTCCGCTGGTGGGCGGCGAGACCACCAACCCATCAGAGCATCCTGTCTTCGAACTAAAATACTATGATCAACTCAGGCACTGAAGCAGCGTTACAAGCAATCACCACTTAGAGATAACGTTCTGCGGATGTTTTCTTTGAAAATTCAGCTGTTCGCTTTGAGCAATGATTAAGGATCGCGATAGAAGGCATCGCACCAGTCCGCCCTGTCACCGCTCAGGATGGAACCGCGCCGGGCAGCGGCGCAGGTCGTGGACTGCGATCGCACATCCGCCGGAGGGCGGCACCGACCGGCCTTTCCACGCAGCGGAACAACCATTCCCCGAGGAGCACGGAGGCGCTGCAGGCCAGAACGAAGACCAGTGCGACGCGTAGGGGACTGGGAGCCACCAGGAGGGCTGCCGCCTTGGCGGAGATATGCAGCATCAGGTTGTGGATCAGATAGAACGCGTAGCTGGCGTTCCCCTGGGAGAACAGCCAGCGAGACCGCAGGACGATGCCCCCGCGCTCCAGCAGAAGCAGGGCGCCGACTGCCAGCACCGCGGCACTCCCCCAGACGAGAGGGCGAAGGAAGCCGGTCATCTCCAGGTCGGCGCCGAGGGCGCCGGCCACCACCTGTCCCCCGAGGACGAGGGCGCCCGCGATCACCAGCGCGGCGCCGGCCGCCCGGCGGACCGGAAAGCCGGGCGCGAGGGGCCCGAGACGGAGATAGCCGTAGCCGAGTGCCGCACCGGCCACGAACTCGAGCACGATCGGCTTGGTGTAATAGGCCCAGTAGAGGCCAGGGACCGGCGCTAGGCCGAGAAGGACGAGCGCGCCCAAGGCGGTGGCAAGGCCCATCATCCGCGCCCGCAGGCCCGCCATCAGCAGCAGGACGGCAAAGCTGGCATAGAAGAACATTTCGTAATTGAGAGTCCAGCCGACCGAATTGAGGGGCTCGACGTAGCCGCCCCGTGAGAACGGCAGGAACAGCAGGGATTGCACCACGTAATCCGGCCGCAGCTCGACGATGCCGATGGGCTTCAGTCCGGCGAGCGCGATCAGCGTCAGCACAAGGGTGACGAGCCAGTAGAGGGGCACCACACGGATCGCCCGGCGCAGCAGGAACGCCCCGGGTGTCTCGTGCCGCCCGGCCGTGCTCACGAACATAATGAAGCCGGACAGGACGAAGAACACATCCACGCCCGCCGCTCCGAACGCCAGGGCGTCGGGCCTCGGCAGGATGGGGCCCGCGTACAGACCGAAATGCGTTAGGAAGACCGAATAGGCCGCCAGGGCGCGCAGGATCTGCAGGTTGTAGATCATCTCTCGCCGAAGGATCGCGTGCTTCCGCCGAATGGGGCAGACCCCGGTCAACGCCGGATCGTCGAACTTGAGCGCGCCTCGGCCCGCAAAGTCACGTCATTCCAGACGTTATCCTGAATCGTTCCGCATTTATTCAATCACGGTGAGACTCTGTTCATCACGACACCATGTGTTTTCCGCCGTCCCGCGAATGGCAGTGAATTTCTTAGGCCTGGGGTTCTTATGGAAAGCCTCCGTAGAGCCATTTCCGACAAGGATCGTCGGGAAGATCGGCACGTCGACAGGGCATCGAAGGACCGGACGTCGACAAACCCGCGCACCTACAGCACAGACCGGTATTTACCATCGCCCTCGTTGATGTTTGACAATTCCGGATGCGCAACAATACATGGATTATTGCTTAGAAAGGAGCCTTACCTTGGTCACTTCCCAGGACATCCGCGAGATCCTCGCGACCAATGAGGCGCTGGCACCGGTCTGCGAACAGATCGGAGACGAAGACAGCCTGTTCGATCGCGGCCTCGACTCGTTCGGTTCGGTCCAGCTGATGCTCGCCCTCGAGGAGCGGTTCGGCATCGAGTTCCCGGACGAGTTCCTCACCCGCAAGTCCTTCGCGTCGATCGCTGCGATCCGCGAGACCGTGGCCACCGTGCTTCGTCCGCAGGCCGCATGAGCACCCTGGCCCAGCGCGCCCAGCGCGCGGCGGCGGTCGCGGCGCTCCATGCCGACACCGTCGACCGCGATGGCCGCTTCCCTCTGGAAGCCGTCACGGCCCTCAAGGCGGAGCGCCTGCTGGGCCTGCAGATCCCGAGCCAGTTCGGCGGCGAAGGCGCCGGTCTGCGCGAGATTGCGGACGTGTGCAGCACACTCGGACAGGCGTGCAGCAGCGCCGCGATGGTGTTCGCCATGCACCACATCAAGGTCGCGAGCCTCGTGGCCCACGGGCTGGAGAGCGCCTGGCATTGCCACCTGATGGAGCGGATCGCCCAGGAACAGCTCCTCGTCGCATCCTCCACCACGGAGGCCGGCATCGGCGGCGATCTGCGCACAAGCTTCTGCGCCGTCGAGACCACCGGGACCGTCTTCGCCCTCGGCAAGGACGCCTCCGTGATCTCCTACGGAACCCAGGCCGACTTGATCCTCGCCACCGCCCGGCGCCACCCGGAGGCCGCGGGTTCAGATCAGGTGCTGGTGGCGCTGTTCGCCGACCAGATCTCTCTGGAGCGCAAGTCCGTGTGGGACACCCTCGGCATGCGCGGTACCTGCAGCGACGGCTTCCGCCTGGAGGCCCGGGACATCCCGGTCGAGCAGATCCTGCCCAAGCCCTTCGCGGAGATCGCGGCGCAGTCGATGCTGGCCTCCTCGCATCTCCTCTGGAGCAGCGTCTGGTTCGGGATCGCCAATTCCGCCGTCGACCGCGCCCGCACCTTCGTACAGGCCGAGGCCCGGCGCCAGCCGAGTCAGGTGCCACCCACGGCCCTGCGCCTCGCCGAAGTCTCCAACGCACTTCAGGCGATGCGGTCCGCCATCGTCTCGGCGCTCCGCCGCTACGAGGACGCGCACGGGGACGCCGATACCATCGGGTCGATCGGCTTCTCGGTCATGCTCAACAACCTGAAGACGACCGCCTCCGAGATGGCCGTCGACATCGTCCAGCGCGCCCTCTCGATCGTCGGCCTCGCCGGCTACAAGAACGGCACGCCCTTCAGCCTCGGCCGGCCCCTGCGCGACGTCCTCTCAGCGCCGCTCATGATCGGCAACGACCGCATCCTCGCCAACACCGCCAAACTTCTGCTCGTGCAGAAGGGCGGCGGCCAGCTCATGAGCGCGTGATGGACTCGATCTTCTCACCCACGGCCGAATCCCGCGCCGCCGACATCTCCGACGAAGCCGCGGACACCGTCCCGAGCTTCCTCGACCGCCTGTTCGACCAGGGCCTCCTCGTGCGCACCGGCGTCGACGGTCTCTACGGCCGTAGTGGCGGCTTCGAGAGCGTGGTCGATGCCCTCGAGCGCCTGATCAGCCGCCTCGGCGCGGCGGACGGGGCGGAGGTGATGCGCTTTCCCCCCGCGATGAGCCGGCCGGCCTTCGAGCGCAGCGGCTACCTCAAGGGCTTCCCGAACCTCGCCGGCACGGTGCACAGCTTCTGCGGCAACGAGGCGGAGCACGCCGAGCTGCTGGCCTGCGTCGAGGCCCGGAGCGACTGGACCGGCCACCAGCAGGCCACCGACATCGTCCTCACCCCCGCGGCCTGCTACCCGCTCTACCCGGCCGCTGCCGCGCGTGGCCGCCTGCCCGACGGGGGCGGCCTGTTCGACCTGCAATCCTACTGCTTCCGGCGCGAGCCCAGCCTGGAGCCGACCCGGATGCAGCTTTTCCGGATGCGGGAATACGTCCGGATGGGCAGCCCCGAGCAGGTGCTGGCCTTCCGCGATTCCTGGCTCGCCCGGGGCACCGAGATGATCCGCAGCCTCGATCTGCCGCTGGCGATCGAGGTGGCCAACGACCCCTTCTTCGGCCGGGCCGGGCGGATGCTCGCCAACAACCAGCGCCAGCAAAACCTGAAGTTCGAGCTGAACGTGCCGGTGAACAGCGTCGAGAAGCCGACCGCCTGCCTCAGCTTCAACTACCACCAGGACCACTTCGGAACGACCTGGGACCTGCGCCAGGCCGACGGCAGCGTCGCCCACACCGCCTGCGTCGGCTTCGGCCTGGAGCGGATCACCCTGGCGCTCCTGCACCACCACGGCCTGGACCTCGCGGCCTGGCCGGATTCCGTGCGCACCACGCTGTGGGGCTGAGCCGGTGACTGCCGCACCTCTCCGGACGGCGCCGGGGCTCGACCCGGCGACACCCTACGTGCCGCACCCGCTTCATGCGGCCGACCGCAACTGGCCGGAGACGAACTGCTACGTCGACCTCTGGATCGAACTCCTGCACGGGCGCGGCCTCGTACCGGAGGCGATGCTGGGCTTCACCCTGCGGCAGGATTTCGAGGGCGACCAGTTCACGTTCTTCAAGCCGCCGGCGGCCGATCTCGAGCGGCTCTACGGGCTCGAGGTGCTGGAGCTCGCAGTCTACGACGCCCTCGAAGCGCAGGCCCTGATCCAGGTGTTGCAGGGAAGGCCGGTGCTCGTGGAGGTCGATGCGATCCACCTTCCCGACACCCATGGAACCACCTACGGCCGAGAGCACGGCAAGACCACGATCGGCCTCCTGGCCCTCGACCCGGAAACCCGGGAGCTCGATTACCTCCACAATGCCGGCCGCTTCCGGCTTTCCGGCGACGATTATCACGGCATCTTCGGTCCCGCGGTACTGCCGCCCTACGCGGAGTTCGTGAAGACGGTCGCGCCGCCCCTGAGCCCGGCCGCGTTGCCGGGCGCAGCCCTCGACCTGCTGCGGCGCCACCGCACCCGGGCCCCCGGGCACAATCCGGTCCTGGCGTTCCGCGACGCCCTCGCGCGGACGGCACCCGGCCTGGTTCAGCGGCCGCTCGGCGTCTTCCACGCCTACGCCTTCAACACCACGCGCCAGCTCGGGGCGAATTTCGAGATGCTGTCGAGTCATCTCGCCTGGCTGGAGACCGCGGGAGCAGGCCCCTTCGGGCCGGCCTCGGAGGCGGCCACCCGCCTCGCCGTCGAGGCCAAGGCCTTCCAGTTCCAACTGGCTCGCGCCTTCCACCGCCGCAGCGCCGACGGCCTCGTGCCGCGCCTCGACCGCCTCGCGGCCACCTACACGGACGTGTTCGCGGCCCTCGACCGCGCACTCGGCCGATAGGGGCGGATCATGGCTCGGATCCGGTCCATCGACGGTGTGGCGCCGCTGGCCGTGGACGGCCCCTGGCATCTCGCTCTGACGCCGCCCGGCGCCTGGGCCGGCCCGGGCGACCTGTCGGAAACCGCCGAGTGGATCCCCGCCCCGGTGCCCGGCACCGCGGCCGCGGCCCTGCGAGACGCCGGACGCTGGTCCGAGACGGCGCCGACGCCGATCCATGATCAGGACGTCTGGTACCGGACCCGGCTGACCCGGAGCGGCGCCGTGCGCCTGCGCTTCGAGGGCCTTGCGACCCTCGCCGAGGTGTGGCTCGACGGCGTACCGGTGCTGGTCTCGCGCTCAATGTTCGAAACGTACGCCATCGAGACCGATCTGCGGCCGGGGGCCGAGCTCGCCCTTTGCTTCCGGTCGCTCAAGGCGGAACTCGACCGCCCGTCGAAGCGCGGGCGCTGGCGCCCGCGGATGATCACCCCGGGCTCCCTGCGCCACGTCCGCACGAGCCTCCTCGGCTTCATGCCGGGCTGGTGCCCGGAAATCGACCTCGTCGGCCCTTACCGTCCGGTGACCGTGGAGCCCCTACGCCTCGGCGTGACGGAGGCCGACCTGCGAGCTGCCTATGACGGCGAGACTGGCCAGATCTCCGCACGCCTGCGGGTCGACGGCCATCCCGCATCGGTCACGCTGCATTGCGACGGGCGCGCGGTCACCCTGACGGAATCCGATCCCGGCCACTTCACCGGAACCCTCGCGTTGCCCGGCGTGGCGCCCTGGTGGCCCCATACCCACGGCACGCCCCACCGCCATCCCGTGAGCGTGGAGATCGACGGCACGACGATCGATCTCGGCCGGACGGGTTTTCGAGCCCTGTCACTGGCACGGCCCTTCGCCGAGGGCCTGGCCCTCGCCATCAACGGCGTGCCGATCTTCTGCCGGGGCGCCAACTGGACCCCTTCGGACCTCGTCGGCCTCGGCACCGAGGATTGCGCGGCCCTGGTCGATCTCGCCCGCGAGGCCGGCATGAACATGCTGCGCGTCTCCGGCACCACGCTCTATCCCTCGCCCGCGTTCTACGACCTCTGCGACGCCGCCGGTATCCTCGTCTGGCAGGACCTGATGCTGGCGAATTTCGATTATCCGCACGACGCCGCCGACTTTGCCGCGGCCCTCGCCCGCGAAGTGACAGGCCTCCTCGAGCGAACGCAGCTTTCGCCCTCCCTCGCCGTGCTCTGCGGCGGCAGTGAGGTCTGGCAGCAGGCGGCCATGCTCGGGGCACCAAGGACCGTCTGGGCCGACGCCTTCTGCACCGACACTCTGCCGGAACTGGTCGCGCGGACCCGCCCCGACCTCGTGGTGGTGCCGAACTCGCCCTCCGGGGGTGACCTGCCGTTCTCGCCGCGTGCGGGCTGCACCCACTATTACGGCGTCGGCGCCTATCGCCGCCCCCTGGAGGATGCGCGCCGGGCCGAGGTGGGCTTCGCGAGCGAATGCCTCGCCTTCGCCAACCTGCCCGAACCCGCGAGGCTGGGACCGATGCGGCCCGCCGATCCGCTCTGGACGCGCGGCATCCCCCGCGACCGGGGCGCCGACTGGGACTTCGAGCAGGTACGCGACCACTATGTCGGCCTGCTCTACGGGGTCGATCCCGCCACCCTGCGCACCGACGATCCCGAGCGCTACCTCGAACTCGGCCGCGCCGCCGTAGCCGAGGTGATGGAGGCGACCTTCGCCGAGTGGCGCCGGGCGCGCTCGCCGACCGCCGGCGGCCTCGTCTGGTTCCTCCGCGACCTCGGGCCGGGCACCGGCTGGGGCGTGATCGACTGGAACCAGGCCCCGAAATCCGGCTGGTATGCCCTGAAACGGGCCTTCCGCCCGGTGCAGGTCACCCTGTCGGACGAGGGTCTGAGCGGTCTGTACCTGCATGTCCATAACGAGACCGCCGAGGTCCTGGACCTAAGCCTGGGGCTGACCTTCGCGGACCGCACCGGCAAGGTCGCGGCGCGGGCCGAGCGCGGGATCTCGATCGACCCGCGAGCCTCCCTGACGCTCACCTCCGCCGAGATGCTGGGACGCTTCTTCGATGCCACCGACAGCTACCGCTTCGGCCCTCGCATCCACGACGTCGCGCATGCCCGTCTCACCGATGCCGGCGGCGCGGTCGTCGCCGAGAGCTTCCACTTCCCCGGTACCCGGCCGGTCACCCCCGGGGCGATCGGCCTGCGGGTCGAACCCGTGGCCGGTGCGTCCGTGCCGACCCTGCGCATCGGAACCGACCACCTCGCCCTCGGCGTGAGCGTACGGAGCGCCGCGACGCGGCCCTGCGACAGCGGTTTTCACTTGGCGCCGGGGACCGAGAGGCTGGTCCGCTTCCCAGGGTGCGATCGGCTTCCACAGGGCGCGGTCGCGGCCCTCAACAGCACAGAGAGCGTGAGGTTCGGTCATGACGCGTGAGGTCCGCCCCGAGCACGGGACGCGCGCGGCGCCCGGCTCCGCCCTGCCCGTGACCTTCGACGACCTGTTCGGATGGGTCCACCCCGCCGCGGGCCGGCGCGGCGTTGTCCTGTGCGGCGCCTACGGCTTCGAGCAGATGGCCGCCCATCGTCCCTGGCGCGCCCTGGCGGATCGGATCGCCGAAGCCGGCTGCCCGACCCTGCGGTTCGACTATCCGGGCGAGGGCAATTCCGGCGATCCCGCCGAGGTGCGGGTTTCGACAAACGTCGCGGCGATCCGCCAGGCCATGCGCTTCCTGCGCGAGACCACCGGCGTCACGGAGGTCGCCCTCGTCGGCCTGCGTCTCGGCGCCAACCTGGCCCTGCTGGCGGCCCAGGAGGAGGCGGTCGACCGCCTGATCCTGCTGGCGCCGGCCGTGACCGGACGCGCCTATCTCCGCGAGATGCGGCTTCGCGCCCGGACGGTGGGCGGTGTCGTGGAAGGCGCGGCCCCGAAGGCGGATTCTGACGGCCTGTCGGTCGGAGGGTTTCGCATGGATGCGGACTTCCTGGCCGATGTCGGCGCCCTCGACGCCGCCATGATCGCGCGCGCGCCGGCGCCGCGGACCCTGCTCCTCGCACCGGAGACCCGGACGCTGGCGGGACGCCTGACGGCACTGGGCGGTGTCGTCGAGACAGGGCCGCTCCCGGGACTTCCGCTCCTCGTCGGCGACCCCATCTTCGCCGAGGTCCCGGAAGCGGACTTCGATCGCATCACCGCCTTCGCATCGGACGGCGTCACGCTCACCGGTCCCGCCAAATCCCCGAGCCTCGGCTCGGCGCGTCTCGCCGGTGATGGCTGGTCCGAGGCGCCCGCCCGCTTCCAGCCGGACCTGTTCGGCATCCGCTGTACGCCCCGCCGGCAGGATTCGGCTGCGCCGACGGTGGTGTTCGTCTCCACCGGCATGACTGTGCATTCAGGCTGGGGCCGGCAGAACACGACGCTCGCCCGCAGGCTGGCCGCGGACGGCATTCCATCCTTCCGCTTCGACCTCGCCGGCATCGGTGACAGCAAGAGCCGGTCGGACGGGCGCAAGCCGCCCTACGCACCGGACGGGTTCGCGGATGTGGGCCGGGCCCTCGATCACCTCGCCGAAGTCCGAGGCCCCATCGTCCTCGTGGGCAATTGCAGCGGCGCCCATGCGGCGTTCCAGGCCCTCTGCCGCGACGCGCGGGTCGACGGGGCGCTGCTGATCAACCCCTACTGCTTCGACTGGGACCCGGACCAGGACGTCGATGCCGTGATCCGCCAGACCTTCGGCAGCACCGGCACCTACGCGGCGCTGCTGAAGCGGGGCGCGACTTGGCGGCGGCTCCTGCGCGGCGAGATCCACGTACGGGCGATCGGCGCGACCCTGGCCAGGCGCGGCCTGGAGGCGGCCGGGCGACGGCTGCGGCGCCTGGCGAACCCGATCTCACCCGGCGGCTCGGTCGCCCGGCGGGTGGCGCGACTGCGGCGCCGGGGCGCCGAGATCCGCCTCGTCTACAGCGCCGGCGATCCCGGGCTCGCGGCCCTGCACCGGCATCTCGGTCGCACGCCCGGCCGGGCCGACCGGCGCCTCGGCGCACCGGTGACGATCGTGCCCGATGTCGACCACAACTTCAGCTCGGCTCAGGCGCAAGCCCTGCTCGGGCAGCACCTGCGCGCCCTCCTGCAGGCGGTTCAGGAGGCCCGGGCGTCCCGCGCCGGAGCCCACAGAGCCGTCGAGACCGAGGCACGGGCCACCGGACTGGCGAGCCTGGCGTGAGCGAACTCACCCGCCGGGCGGCCCTGGCCCTGGCGGCGGGGGCCTTCGCACCGCGGGTCGAGGCCGCGCCCGCAGCGGTGCACCGCTGCGAGGACCTGATCGACGCCATCGGCATCAACGTGCATCTCGGCCATGGCGGCTCGCCCTACGTCGCGCGCTTCTCCGAGTGTGCCGCCGCCCTCGACGACCTCGGCGTGCGCCACCTGCGCGACGACATCGTCCTCGTCGGCACCGAGCCGGCCGGGCAGTTCGAGCGGATCGCGACCCTCGCCCGCCGGGGCTACCGCTTCAGCCTGGTCTTCTACGACGGCCTGACCCCTGGTCCTCGCGTGCCACCGGAGCGCTTCGGCGAGATTGCCGACTGGGCCGCGGACGGGCTCGTCATCGTGGAGGGCGGCAACGAGCCGCCGGTGGCGGCGCGGCCGGGCCTTGCCCGCCTGTCAGCGGATCATCAGGCGGCCTTGTTCCGCGCGGTGCGGGACACCCCGCGGCACCGCGCCGTCCAGGTTGCCGGGCCGAGCTACATCCAGGCCAACATCGCCGCCGCGGAGAACCTGTCCGCCTCGGTGGATCTCGCCAACGTCCACGCCTATCCGGGGCTGGAGCATCCCGAAACCCGCGGCGCGGGCAGTCTCGCCGGGTTCCTCGCGGCCGTTCGGCCCGTCTTCGGCAGCGCGCCGGTCCTCGTGACGGAGACCGGCTACCACACCGCCCTGGCCACCCGGAGCGCCCACCTGCCGGTCTCGGAAGCCGTCCGCGCCCGCTACCTGCCGCGCCTCCTCCTGTGGAGCTACCTGCAGGGCGTGCGACGGACCTATCTGTACGAGCTGATCTCGTCCTTCGATGGGGGCGATGCCGATCCGGAGAGCCGGTTCGGCCTGATCGCGCATGACGGCAGGCCGAGCCCGTCCTTCGCCGCCGTCCGGAGCCTGATCCGCCTGTTCGGCGACCGTGCGGAGGACGCGACGGCGTCCCGGGACCGCATCGGGGTCGTGCTGCCGGGTGGCGTGCCCGACCTGGTGGCGGCGTGCTTCCAGCGGGCGGACGGCGCCCTGCTGCTCCCGGTCTGGCTCGGAGTCGACGGATGGGACCGGAACGCCCGGGCGCCGCGCCCGGACGTCGCGCCGCGGCCGGTGGAGTTTCGCCTCTCGAGTCCGCCCCGGCGGGTGCGCCTGCACCGCTTCGGGGACGACGGGGTGGTCAGCGTCACGGCGCTGGCGCCGATGCAGACCCTGACGGTGGCGGCCACCGACCGCCTCGCCGTCCTCGAGATCCGCTAGCCCGCCGGTCCCTAAGGGGCTGGTTCGTCGACGAAATGGACGCCGATCTCACCCGGCTTGCGCCAGGCGACCCGGGCCGGGCGGCGCTCGCCCTGCAGTTCCAGCAGCAGCGTGAAGTGGTCGGGAATGCCGACGACGCTGGCGACCCGGAGGCGGGCGCCGGACGGGGAGCGGTTGCGCAGGGTGCAGTCGATCACGCCGCCGCCCTGCAATGCGATCTTGCCGGCCAGCAACGTGCGGGAGCGGGGCTCGGATCGTCTCTCTTCCATCGGGGGCGCCATGAGGTTGCGGTGGGGCGAAGGTACTGTCCCAGTGGTTACGACCTGGTATCGACGATCCGCGAGGCGGTTCGTCAGCGGAACCGCGCACCGATCATTTCGTCGGTGCGCCAGACGATGTGGCAGACCTTGATGCCGTCCAGCGGTGGCGCTGCGAGCAGGAAGGGGCTCGGCACCCGGGCGGCATCCGGCAGGGTGATCTTGACCCCGCCCAGGGAGAAATCATGAACCAAGCAGGCGATCTCGGTGTGTTCGTCGAGGGCGATGCTGCCGGTTTCATCGGAGAGGATCCGGGGTTCGGCGCGGCGGTCTTGCATGGGACGGATCTCGAAGACGGATCGGACGTCCGAGGCTTCCGCGGACCGCGCCAAGGACCGCCTAACCGGGACGCTCAAATTGCCCGCATCCCCGGAAAAGGCCGGGGACGAGGCAGGCCGGGCGCACGAAAAACGCGCGCGGTATACGCCGAGGGTCGCGACGAGGTCACGCATGCCGCGGAAGCCCCCGGATGACAGCCACGCGTGGGACACAACCCTCGGGTGGAACCGGGGGGTGCGACGTCCGGTTCGGCAGGGGGACAACCGGAGCCGAGCGCCATGAAGATCGTCACCGTCGCGGACCTCATCGTCGACACCCTGGACCAGGCGGGCGTCCAGCGGATCTACGGCATCGTCGGGGACAGCCTGAACGCCCTGACCGAGTCGCTGCGGGCCCGGGGCACCATCGACTGGGTCCATGTCCGCCACGAGGAGGTGGCGGCCTTCGCGGCCGGGGCCGACAGCCAGCTCTCGGGCAAGCTCGCGGTCTGCGCCGGGTCCTGTGGGCCGGGCCACGTCCACCTCATCAACGGCCTCTACGATTGCCACCGGACCCGCACCCCGGTGCTGGCCATCGCGGCCCATATTCCCTCGTCCGAGATCGGCTCGGGCTATTTCCAGGAGACGCATCCGGGCGAGCTGTTCCGCGAGTGCAGCCACTACTGCGAGATGGTGGGCGACGCCTCCCAGCTGCCGCAGGTGCTGGAGAACGCCATGCGGGCGGCGATCGGCCTCTCCGGGGTCGCCGTGGTGATCATCCCGGGCGACGTCGCCCTGATGGACGCGCCGACCCGCGGCGTCGCCCCCAATGCGGGGCTGATCCCGCCGAAGCCGGTGGTGCGCCCGGCCGAGGCCGACCTCACCGCGCTCGCCGAGCTCCTGAACGGCTCGGAGCGGATCACCCTGCTGTGCGGGCGCGGCTGCGCGGGGGCCCATGCCGAGCTGCTGCAGCTCGCCGAGGCCCTGAAGAGTCCGATCGTGCACGCGCTCGGCGGCAAGGACGTGGTCGAGTACGACAACCCCTACGACGTCGGCATGACCGGGCTGATCGGCTTCTCCTCCGGTTACGCCGCGATGATGTCCTGCGACACGCTGCTGATGCTCGGCACCGACTTCCCCTACCGGCAGTTCTACCCGCAGGACGCGAAGATCGCGCAGGTCGACATCCGCCCGGGCCAGCTCGGGCGCCGCTGCAAGCTCGACCTCGGCCTCGTCGGCCACGTGGACGACACGATCCGGGCCCTGCTGCCGAAGCTGACGGTCAAGACCGGGCGCAAGCACCTCGACGCCGCCCTGAAGCACTACGCCAAGGCGCGGGAGGACCTCGACGACCTCGCCACCGGCACGCCGGCCAAGAGCTGGTTCGGCCTGACATCCGGCCGGCAGCCGATCCACCCGCAATACCTGACCAAGCTCGTCAGCGAGGCGGCCGATGCCGACGCGGTGTTCACGGCCGATGTCGGCACCCCCACGATCTGGGCGGCGCGCTACCTCAAGATGAACGGCCGGCGCCGGCTGATCGGCTCCTGGGTGCACGGCTCGATGGCCAACGCCATGGCGCAGGGCATCGGCGCGCAATCGGCCTATCCCGACCGGCAGGTGGTGTCGCTCTCCGGCGACGGCGGCTTCACCATGCTGATGGGCGACCTCCTCACCCTGCGCCAGCAGGGGCTGCCCCTGAAGATCGTGGTCTACAACAACGGCACCCTCGGCTTCGTCGAGCTCGAGATGAAGGCCGCCGGCTACATCGAGACCGGCGTCTCCCTCGACAACCCGGACTTCGCCGCCATGGCCCGCGGCGCCGGCATCCATGCCGTCCGCGTCGAGGACCCGGCCGAGCTGGAGGCGGCCGTGCGCGCGGTGATGGCCCATCCGGGCCCGGCCCTCCTCGACTGCGTGGTCGCCCGCCAGGAACTCTCGATGCCCCCGAAGATCGACGGCAAGCAGGTGAAGGGCTTCAGCCTCTACGTCCTGCGGGCGGTAATGAGCGGCCGCGGGGATTCAGTGCTCGACCTGGCGAAGACGAACCTTTTGCGCTGAGGCCCGGGATCGCTCGGCAGCCGCCCCCCAATAGAAGCGGGCCGCTTCGGCGGCCCGCCCCGGTTGGAAAAGGGCCGTTGCGGCGGCCGGGGTGTCCCGGCCGCCCGAGGCCGTCAGCCGAGGGGGGACCGGCCCTCGACGGCGCCGAACTGCAGGTAGTGCAGCATCGGGTCGATCTGCTCGGCCCGGACGTCCGGGTTGGCCGCCTCGTAGGCGTTGGTGTGGAAGCTGGCGGAGGGATCCCGGCCTTCCTTCCAGCCGAAGGTGTGGTAGTGCGCCAGGGGATCCATGTTGGCCGCGGCGACGTCCTGGTAGGCGTCCAGGTAGGCCTGGGTGTCGAAGACCGCATTCGGGTTGCGGCCCTCGTGCCAGCCGTTGGTCTCGTAGTGCTGGTACGCGAAGGCGTAGCTGTCCCCGCCGGCCTTGAGCGCCGCCTGGGCGACGTCGCGGTTGGACAAGAGGTAGTATTCCGCATCGAAGCCCGGATGCGCGTTCAGGTCGGTGGCGCGCCCCACCGCGTCGTAGATCTCGCGCCCCTCGGCCTGGCCGTAAGCGAGGTAATGGGCCAGGGGATTCATGCCCGCCGCCTTCACGTCGAGGTTCCGGGCGAGGTAGAGTTCGTTGTCGAAGCCGGCCGACGGATCGCGGCCCTCTTTCCAGCCGTTGGTCTCGTACTGCGTCAGGGGGTTCACCTTGGCGGCCGCGACGTCCGGATTGGCCGCCAGGTAACCCGTCGTCGAAAATTCGGCGTTCGGATCGCGGCCCTCCTGCCAGCCGAACCGGGCGTAGTGCGTGTCGGCATCCATGCCGTCCCGCCAGACGTCCTTGTTGCTGCCATAGTAGAACAGGTCGTCGACCAGCGGGCTTCCGTCTTTCTCGACGATGGTCCCATCGGTGAACGTGATCTGGTCGATCCCCGTGACGTCGTGGGACAGCCCGTTCGGATCGATGACGAACGACCGCCCCTGCTCGATCCGGACCTGCGAGGCGTCGAAGGCGAAGGCGAACGTGACCCCGTCGCGCGAGCCCACATCCACGATCGCCCCGAGCGCCTGGGACGCGAGGCCCGGATGGTCCGCGCCGTCGGTGTAGGTCGCAGCGATGGTGAGCGATTTGCCGCCATCCTGATAGCCGGGCGTATAGACGCCGGTGTTGTTCGTCTCGACGACGATCCCGTCGAGCTTGAAGTCGTAGGCGACGCTGCCGGCCGCCGGGTCGCCGTCCGGATCCGTCACCCGGGCGGTGAGCATCTGTCCCTCGACGGCCTTGCCATCGCTGAGGCCGGTCAGGACCAGGCTGCCGTCCCGGTCCCCGTCCGCCACGCTGCCGCCGGCGGCCGCGACGATGTCCGCGTGGCCCTGGGCATCGGTGTAGCTCGCGACCACCGAGAGCGCCTTGCCGGCATTCCCGAAGCCGAGCGTGTACTGGCCGGACGTGTTGGTCTCCACCGTGCTGCCGTCGAGCTGGAAGGCGTAGCTGACGCCCCCCGGTGCCGGGACCCCGTCCGGGTCCGACAGGCTGGCGCTGACGGTCTGGCCCTCCACCACCAGGCCGGACAGGAGCAGGCTGCCGGCGCGGTCCACGTCCGTGACGGTGCCACCCGCGGCGGAGACGATGTCCGCATGGCCCTGGGCATCGGTGTAGCTCGCGACCACCGAGAGCGCCTTGCCGGCATTCCCGAAGCCGAGCGTGTACTGGCCGGACGTGTTGGTCTCCACCGTGCTGCCGTCGAGCTGGAAGGCGTAGCTCACGCCGCCGGCTGCCGGGACCCCGTCCGGGTCCGACAGGCTGGCGCTGACGGTCTGGCCCTCCACCACCAGGCCGGACAGGAGCAGGCTGCCGGCGCGGTCCACGTCCGTGACGGTGCCACCCGCGGCGGAGACGATGTCCGCATGGCCCTGGGCATCGCTGTAGCTCGCGACCACCGCGAGCGCCTTGCCGCCGTCGGCGTAGCCGAGGGTGAACTGGCCGGAGGTGTTGGTCTCGACCGTGCTGCCGTCGAGCTGGAAGGCGTAGCTCACGCCGCCGGCTGCCGGGACCCCGTCCGGGTCGGACAGGCTGGCGCTGACGGTCTGGCCCTCCGCTACTAGACCGGAAAGCAAGACGCTGCCGGCGCGGTCCACGTCCGCCACGCTGCCGCCGGCGGCCGAGGCACTGTCGGCGTGCCCCTGGGCATCGGTGTAGGTCGCGACCACCGCGAGCGCCTTGCCGCCGTCGGCGTAGCCGAGGGTGAACTGGCCGGAGGTGTTCGTCTCGACGGTCGCGCCGTCGAGCTGGAAGGCGTAGCTGACGCCCCCCGGTGCCGGGACCCCGTCCGGGTCCGACAGGCTGGCGCTGACGGTCTGGCCTTCCGCCACCACGCCCGAAAGCAGGACGCTGCCGGCCCGGTCCACGTCCGTGACCGTGCCGCCGACGGCCGTGACGATGTCGGTATGGCCCTGGCCATCGGTGTAGCTCGCGACCACGGCCAGGACCTTGCCGGCATCGGCGTAGCCGAGGGTGTACTGGCCGGAGGTGTTCGTCTCGACCGTGCTGCCGTCGAGCTTGAAGGCGTAGCTCACCCCACCCGGTGCCGGAACCCCGTCCGGGTCCGACAGGCTGGCGCTGACGGTCTCGCCCTCCGCCACCGAGCCCAGCAGGAGCAGGCTGCCGGCCCGGTTCGCATCCGCCACGCTCCCGCCGGCGGCCGAGGCACTGTCGGCGTGTCCCTGGGCATCGGTGTAGGTCGCGACCACCGAGAGGGCCTTGCCGGCGTCGCCGAAGCCGAGGGTGTACTGGCCGGAGGTGTTGGTCTCCACCGTGCTGCCGTCGAGCTGGAAGGCGTAGCTGACGCCGCCGGCTGCCGGGACCCCGTCCGGGTCGGACAGGCTGGCGCTGACGGTCTCGCCCTCCGCCACCGAGCCCAGCAGGAGCAGGCTGCCGGCCCGGTCCACGTCCGTGACGGTGCCGCCGACGGCCGAGGCACTGTCGGCATGCCCCTGCGCATCGGTGTAGCTCGCGACCACCGAGAGCACCTTGCCGCCGTCGGCATAGCCGAGGGTGTACTGGCCGGAGGTGTTGGTCTCGATGGTATTGCCGTCGAGCTGGAAGGCGTAGCTGACGTTCCCGGCTGCCGGGACCCCGTCCGGGTCGGACAGGCTGGCGCTGACGGTCTGGCCCTCCACCATCGCGCCCGACAGGATCAGGCTGCCGGCGCGATTCACCTCCGCCACGCTGCCGCCGACGGCCGCGGCACTGTCGGCATGGCCCTGCGCATCGGTGTAGCTCGCGACCACGGAGAGCGCCTTGCCACCATCGTCGTAGCCGAGCGTGAATTGCCCCGAGGTGTTGGTCTCGACCGTGCTGCCGTCGAGCTTGAAGGCGTAGCTGACCCCGCCGGCTGCCGGGACCCCATCGGGATCGGACAGGCTGGCGCTGACGGTCTGGCCCTCCGCCACCGCGCCCGACAGGAGCAGGCTGCCGGCCCGGTCCACGTCCGTGACCGTGCCGCCGACGGCCGACGCACTGTCGGTGTGTCCCTGGGCATCGGTGTAGCTCGCGACCACCGAGAGCGCCTTGCCGGCATCGGCGTAGCCGAGGGTGAACTGGCCGGAGGTGTTGGTCTCGACCGTGCTGCCATTGAGCTGGAAGGCGTAGCTGACCCCGCCGGCTGCCGGGACCCCATCGGGATCGGACAGGCTGGCGCTGACGGTCTGGCCCTCCGCCACCGCGCCGGACAGGGTCGGGCTCCCGGCCTGGTCCACGTCCGTGACCGTGCCGGCCGAGGCCGATGCCGAGTCGGCGTGCCCCAGGGCGTCGGTGTAGGTGACCGTGACGGCGATGATCTTGCCGCTGTCCGTGTAGGTCGGCGTGTAGGTGTTGGACGCGGTCGCCTGCAGCACCTGATTCGCGACGATATCCAGGAAGGTGTAGATCGGCGTCCCACCGGGCGCGAGGCCATCGGGATCGCTGAGGGTCGCCACGATGGGCGTGCCTTCGGCCGCATCGCCGTTGGTCAGCCCGGACAGCGTCAGGTCTCCGGGCTGATTGGTCTCGGCGATCGTGTAGGGGCCTGCCGCGTAATCGTCGGGAATGAAGATCGTGTTGTTGACGTCCGCGAGGACGTTCAGGCTGATCGGCCCACCGATCTGCGCGGTCGGAAGGCTGAATTCCAGCACCGAGTGATCGGCATTGTAGGCGTAGGTCAGGGGTGTGCCCGAGACGAGGTTCTGCCCATCGGCACCCGTATAGAGATAGGGTTTCCCGTCCAACGCGATGTTGATGTTGTAGTCGTAGCCGCCGTAGAGGCCGAAGATCGTGTATCCGGTCGCGGCGCTGGCATCGGTGTCGAGCCAGAGCGTGGTGTAGGTCCCGATCGCGGTCCCGGCGGGCGCCGTGAAGGCGAAGCTCGCCACCCCGCCCTCGATGTGGCCGTAGAGGCCGTAATCCGTTGGCCCGCTGCCGATGGGATTCAGACGGTCGGAAGGCGCCCATTCCCCGAGATTACCGTCAATCGCAATCATGGCGTCCCTGCCTCCCTACGACAGAAAAGATACGAACAACGACGACCACAGCTTCTCTATCGACGCGAACAGAGTCCGATGCACGCTTCAGCGGAGCCAGATGAGTGGCAGTAAAGACCAGGGTGCGAGAACAACCATTCGCGACTAGACGATAAAGCTGCCGTTTTTTCGTTCAATTTTACGTACCGCAGCGGGACAACGAGGAAAATCAAACCTTTGGTTCTTTGAATAACGAAAAATGATTAGAGGCTTCGGGCGAGCTCTGGCGGATGATCGACGCCTCGGCGGTGCGGACGCGGCGCACCCGCCATCGCCCGCGCGGCCCACCGCGTCCGGTGGATCGCCTCGGTCAAGTCCGGCGGATCGGGGCTCGGCTCCAGCGCCGCGCGGGCGTGCCGCTCCGGGCACGGCCTCTGTGGCGCGGGCCCCGGATCAGGTGCTGAGGTTCAGGCGGTAGCGGTAGGCATCGCCGCGGAACAGGCCCTCGACATACTCGATCATCACCGAGTCGCGGTTGTAGCTGTGGCGCTTGATCAGCAGGCAGGGGAGGGGCTCGGCGAAAGCGAAGATCTCGCATTCGGCCGGGGTCGGCATCGTCGCCTCGACGGTCTGTTCGCAGCGCACGAGGCGGCCGCCCGGGTGCTCGGCCAGGAAGGCGTAGACCGAGCCGGAGAGGTCGCCGGTCTCCAGGGTGGGCACGGCCCGGATGTTGTACCAGGCCACCTCCCGGGACATCGGCACGCCGTCGCCGGAGCGCACGCGGGTCAGGCGCAGGAACGGGGCCGTGGAGGGCAGGCCGAAGATCGAGGCGATCGAGCGGTCCTCGGTGACCACCCGCTCCAGGATGCGGGAGGAGGGGATCTTGCCCAGTTCCCGCATCTCCTCGGTGAAGCCCTTGAGGCGGTCCATGCCCGGGCGCACCGGCTCGGGGCGATGGCGCACGAGGAAGCCGGAGCGCCCGCGGGGGACGAGCAGCTCCTCGTCGCTGAGCTCGGCATAGGCGCGCTGGACCGTGACGCGGCTGACGCCGAGGCTGTCGGCCAGTTGCCGTTCGGCCGGCAGGATGACGCCCGGCGGCAGGGAGCCCGACAGGATCAGCTCGCGCAGCTGGCCCTCGATCTGCCGGTAGAGCGGCATCGCGGTGTCGGCGCGCAGCCGCAGGAGGGACAGCACCGAGGGGCGGTCACCGGCCGCGAGATCCGGCGCCACATCGCCGTGTATCGTCCGATTTCTGGGGCGCACGTCCGACCGACCTCCGGTACTGATGCTTATATCGGATCGGGCCGGGGTGCTCCATGCGGGTCTTCGTCATCGGCAGCTTCGTGATCGCCTGCTCGGTCAAGGTCGCGCGACTGCCGCGGGCGGGCGAATCCCTCGACGGCTCGGCCTTCCTGGCCGAGCCCGGCGGCAAGGGCTTCAACCTCGCGCTGGCCGCGCACAGGCTCGGCGTCGCGGTGGACGGGCTCTTCGCCGTCGGCGAGGACGTGTTCTCCCCGGTGGTCCGCTCGACCTTCGCGCAGGTGGGATTTCCCGACACCATGCTGGTGCCGCATGCGGGCTCGACCGGGGCCGGGGTCGCCTTCGTCGATCCGGCCGGCGAGAACTGCCTCGCGGTCTGCCTCGGGGCCAACCTCGCCCTGACGGCGGCGGATGTCCGGGCCGCCGCCGACCGCGTCGCGGCCGCCGACCTCGTGGCGGCGACCTTCGAATCCCCCGACGCCCCCATCCGCGAGGCCTTCGCCCTGGCCCGGGCGCGGGGCCTGCCCACTCTCCTCAACCCGTCGCCGATGCGCCCCCTCGACCCGGCGATCCTGGCCGATACCACCCTCCTGGTCGTCAACGGGATCGAGGCGGCCGCGCTCGGCCTCGGACCGGCCGAATCCCTGGCCGAGGCGGTGAGCCCGACGCCCGCCATCGCCGCTCTCCTCGACGGGGGCCTCGCGTGCCTCGTGGTGACCCTGGGGGAGCGCGGCGCGATCGCGTTCCGCCCCGGCCTGCCGCCCCTGCGCCAGCCGGCCTTCCCGGTGGCGGCCATCGACACGGTGGGGGCCGGGGATGCCTTCGCGGCCGGCCTGATGGCGGCCCTGCTGGCGAAGGCCCCCCTCGACGCCGCCCTGCGGCGGGCGGCAGCCTGCGGGGCGCTCGCCACCGCTCGGTTCGGCGCCTTCGACGCCTTCCCGACCGCCGCCGCCCTGGAGGCCTTCCTGGCCGGTGCCGGGGCGGATTCCGCCACCCGCGACGCCGACCTCAGCACGGGGCCGTCTGGCCGCTGAACAGCGAGAGCGAGGCGACGATGCTGAGGAGTTCCGCCTGCCGCTTCGTGCCGGTCTTGTTGAAGATCGAGGTGAGCTGGGTCCGCACCGTGCTGGTCTGGACGCCGACGCTCTCAGCATAGCTCTGCAGGCGCAGGCCCCCGGCCAGGGCTTGGAGCAGGCGCGCCTCCGCCGGGGTCAGGTCGAACAGCAGGTGGAGGAGCCCGTCATCCGGCGCCGCCCGGACCCCCACCTCCACCAGGATGAGGAGCACCGCCGAGGCGTCGAAGACGTCGCCGGGGTGCCGGTCGAAGCGCAGGACATGGGCGATGTGGGCGCGGTGGTCGGAATAGCTGCGCACCGGCATGGTCTGGGCCGCGCGCCGGCCGGCGACCACGTTGGCGATCGCGTCCTGCAGGAGCTTGCTGTTGGCCAGGCTCTTGAACAGGAGGCCGCCATGCTGGCCCGAGGGCAGGACCTCGTCCCGCTCCTGCAGCCGGGCGTTCATGGTCAGGACCCGCCCCGAGGCCGACAGGACCGCGGCGGGCAGCCCGATCCGGTTGAGGGCCGTGGTGGTGGTGCGGGCGCGCTCGGAGCCGAACTGCGCCCCGAGCTGGCAGGCGCGGACGAGGTGCGGCCGCAGGGCGTCGAGGCGCGGCAGGAGGCCGGCCTCGTGCGGACCGGCCTCGGCCCGGCGCTCGGCCGTGACGATCGCCACGTCGCCGGTGGGGAGGGGGATCGTCGTTCCCACCTGCCAGAACGGCTCGTCGACCCGGCAGGACCGGCCGTCGTAGGAGCCCGGCAGCAGGTCGACGTCGCGGACGAAGCTGCCATGGGCGAGGGCGCGCCACTGCGCCGTGCGCCCGCTGCCGCGCCAGGAGGCGGCGTCCGTGTGATGCCGCAGGCGGCGCTCGAGGGCCGGGGAGGCGATCCAGCGCGGCATCCCGGCGGGCGGCAGGACCATGAGCACGCCGCCATCCGATTGGGCCGTCTCTCCCAAGCATTGGAGAACGTCCGGCCAGAGTTCCGGCGTACCGGCCGCCTCGTAGATCCGGTCAATGAAAGCTTCCCGCACCGGCCCGCCCCACTGATGACGTATCTGAGCTCGATAAGACCAATATCAGTCCAAAACCGGCGGCGGTATCCTCCGAATGGGGGATGTCGCGGCCCCATCCCGGATCTGGGGATGGCGGCAGGCCGCCTCGACGCCGGATCGACGGCGCGGCGCGCGGTCTCCGGCCGCCGCGGCGGAAGCCGGCAAGCCCCTGGCCCCACGATCCTTTCTCGCCCGGACCCGGGCGCCGCCCGGCGTCGGCGGCGCCCGGAACGCCCGCGCCCGCGTCCTCCGCCGGACGGCGGATGTTCGCCCTCCGGGCCGGCATAGACTGTCCGCGTTTCGAAGGATCCCCCCATGAAGACTGTGTACGCCAGTTTCATCATCGTCCTGTCCTGCACCGTGACGCGGGCCGACGAACTGAACGACTTGCCCGATCTCGCCTGCGCCCAGGCCTCCTCGGCCCTGGAGCGCGTGCAGATCGGGTGCCCCGAGGCGAGCCTCGCGACGGTCGAGCCGCGGGCGGACCTCCTCCCCCTCGACCGCGCGGAGGACGATTAGGCGCGCCGCGCGGTCGCCGTGACCGTCCGGCGACGGGTGAGTCGGGCGCCATGAGCGTCATCGCCACGGCCCTGCTGAGCGGCGCGAGCCTCGGCCTGTCCATCGCCGCCCCCATCGGCCCGACCAGCCTGCTCTGCATTCAGCGGACCCTCGCGGGCGGCCTGCCCACCGGCCTCGCCACGGGGCTCGGCGTCGCGACGGTCCACCTGACCTACGGAACCCTGGCGGCCCGCTGGGGCGCCGGCCTCGCCGCGGCCGCGTCGAACGCGGCTCTGCCCGCCCTCGTCTCGGGGGCGGTGCTGCTGGCGGTCGCCATCCGGGTCCTGCGCAGCGTCGCGGTGCTGCACGGGCCGGGCGGCGGGCGCCGCACCCTGGCGGCCAGCTACGGCAGCGCCGTCGGCCTGGCCCT
Source organism: Methylobacterium sp. BI1 (assembly GCF_056680125.1). Taxonomy (NCBI): domain Bacteria; kingdom Pseudomonadati; phylum Pseudomonadota; class Alphaproteobacteria; order Hyphomicrobiales; family Methylobacteriaceae; genus Methylobacterium; species Methylobacterium sp. BI1. The sequence continues at coordinate 2,310,045 of NZ_CM155267.1, forward strand.
GGCGAACCCGATCACCCCCGTCCTGTTCCTGGCCGCCGTGCCGGCCCTGCTGGCCCAGGCCACGGCGCCGCTTCCCCTCCTGGCGGCCGGCGTCTTCCTCGGGTCGTTCGGCTGGTGGATCCTCCTCAACACGGCGGTGGCCCTGTTCCGGGGCTGGGTGACCAGCCGCATTCTCAACCGGATGAACCGGGCCGCGGGCCTCCTCCTCGCCGTCCTGGCCCTCGGCCTCCTGGCCAAGGGCGTCGCCGGCGGCTTGGCCAGCGATTCGGCCGGCAGATCGGCCGGCAGCCCGGAGCGGACAGCGCCCTGCGGCATGGCGCCCGGGCGCGCCGCCGGTCCGCTTCCGTCCCTCGGCCGAGCGGCACCGACGACGAGCCCCGCGGGTCATCGGCCGTCCCGCATCCCGGAGGGACGGGACGACGCAAGCCGGCCCGGCGATGTCGATCCGCGCCCATCGGCCGGACCACCCCCGCACGGGGCGGGCGCGGTTTGTTAAGCGCCTCCGGCCTTGCTGGCCCGCACGGGGCGGGCGCAGTTTGTTAAGCGCCTCCGGCCTTACTGCCCCGGGTGGAGACGGGTGGCCCATCCCCTGGAGCGTTCCTGGCGCGTGTGATCGGAATGACCAAGACGGAACGGGACGAGACGGGACTGGGCGGAACGGAACGAAGCGGGACAGGACGCAACGGAACGAGACCGGACGGAGCGGCACCTCCGGCCCGCAAGGCCCGGGGCGCGGCGTTCGCCGCCCTGCTGGGCTCCGATGCACGCCTCCTCGCCTTCGCCCGGCGCGCCGCCTGGATCCTCGTGCCCCTGACCCTCGCGGTCGTCGCCCTGCTCTACGGCACCGGCCCCGAGCCGCGGCGGAACTGGCTGGGCGACGGGCTCGGCGTGGATTTCAGCCAGATCTGGGTCGCGGGCCGGGCCGCGCTGGAGGGCCGCGCCGGCGAGCCCTACGACCTGCCGGTGCACCTTGCGAACCTGGCGGCCGCGTTCGGGCCGGAGTGCCGCTTCGCCTGGCACTACCCGCCGGTGTTCCTGCTGCCGGCCGCCGCCCTGGCGGCATGGGAGCCGCAACCCGCCTTCTGGCTCTGGACCGCGCTGTCCCTCGGCGTGTTCGCCCTGGCGATGGCGATCGCGGCCGGGCGCCGCGACGGCGCCTGGATCGCGCTCGCGCATCCGCTCGTCCTCTGCACGCTGGTCTACGGCCAGAACGCCCTGTTCACCGCCGGGCTGCTGACGCTGGGCGCGACCCTGGTGGACCGGCGCCCGCGCCTCGCCGGGCTGTGCTTCGGGCTGCTCTGCTACAAGCCGCACTTCGCGGTGCTGGCGCCGCTCCTGCTCCTCGCCACGGGCCGCCGGGCCTGCCTGGGGGCCTGCCTGTCCACCATGCTCGCCCTCTGCGCCGCCTCCCTGGCGGCGTTCGGCCCCGCGGCCTGGATCGGCTTCTTCGAGACCCTCGGCGCCACGAACCGGATCATCCTGCGGGATGCCGGCGCGGGCCTCGACCTCAATGTCAGCGCCTTCGGCGCGGTGCGGCTCGCGGGCGGCACGATGGCCGCCGCCTGGGCCGTCCAGGGCCTCGTCGCCCTGGCGGCGCTGGCGCTCGCCCTGCAGAGCTGGCGCGGGCCGACGCCCGAGGTCCTGCGCGCCGCCGCCCTCCTGGCCGCGGTGCCGCTGCTCTCGCCCTACGTGCCGGTCTACGACCTCGCCCCCCTGGTCCCCGCGACCCTGTTCCTCGTCCTGGCGGCCCGGGACGCCGGCGGCCTGCGCTGGCCGGAGCGGGCGCTCCTGTGCGCGACGCCCCTGTTCGCCCTGCCGCGGGTGGTCGCCGACCTGACGGGCGTGCCCCTCGGGCTCGGGCTGGCCCTGGCCGTCTTCGCCTGCGTCGCCCTCCGAGTGCTCCGCCCCGGCGCCGACCCGACGCGCCCCGGTCCCTCCACGGACCCGCGGCCGGGGACGGCAGAGCGCCTGGCGTGCGCGCGGGGCGCGTGAGACCGGACCGGCCCATGACGGCGGCCCCAGGCCGCACGGCCTGCCCCTCGCCCTGCCGGTGGCCGGCGGGATCGTCCCGGTTTTCAGGGTCGGGATGGCGGGCCCGGCTCGGGGTACGCCGGGCCGGGACCGTCCGGGACGCGGCGAACAGGGACGTGTCCCCCTTGCGCCTCGCCCGACGTTGCCGGGCGCTCGCCGGGAGACCCTCGAGGTATCGTCCCGGCGCTCGCCGGGAGACCGGCAAATCCATGACGGGTGGGTTCCGCGGGCCGATCCGGGACCCGGATATCCGTCGCCGCCGGACGCGGGCCGCCGCTGTCCGGGCACCGGCCCATGTATCGCGTGCCTAAGGGGGCCGCGAGCGAACCCGTTGCCAGCCTAGACGCAGCGCAGCGCCCGCCGGCATGGCCGGGGGGCATGCCGCCCCCCGCGGATCGCCGGCGGAAGGCCTGGCGCCGCGTCCGGTCCCTGCGCGCCATACGCCTTCGCCCTCGGCGCGCCGGGCGCCGAGGGCAGGAGGGAGGCGGGGGGCCTTCGGCCCGCGCCGGCCCGGGAGGGCGAGCCCGGGGCGAGCGCCTCAGACGATGTGGAAGTCGTTCATCACGAGCTGGTCCTTGTGGATCCCCAGCAGCGTCACGGTGTCGTGGCTGATGGTGGTCAGCACCACGTCGCTGCCCACGTCCCGCGCCGACCAGATCGGGTTGTCGTGCAGGAAGGCCCCGGCATCGAACTGCAGGACATCGTGGAGCGAGCCCGTGCCGGCGTTGAAGCCCGAGATCGTATCGTGGCCGAACCCGCCCTTGAAGACGAAGGTGTCCGCGCCGGCACTGGTGAAGTGGTCGTCCAGCGGGGAGGACCCGACCGTCACGCCCCGCGCCAGGACCGTCACGTCATGGCCGCCGTCGCGATGCACCGCATCGGTGTAGAGCGTGCGCCCGGCGGCGTCGAAGGCCGTGCTCAGGGAGGCGTGCGTCGCGTCCTGCGGCGTGAAGTCGAACACCATCTTGGCGATCGCGGCGCCCGCCGCATACTTGACGATCTGCTCGTCGAGCACGCCGCCGACGTAGTTCTGCGTGATGGTCGAGCCGTCCGCGCCGGTCTTGAGCGTCGAGACAAGGTGTCCGTCGGCGTCGGTCCGCTCGATCGCCACGAGCTTCCCGGCCGCATCGTAGGACGAATGGGTGGCCGTGTAGGCGAGGCCCTTGATGCCGTACTCGAACACCTCCTTGCCGATGGCGTCGCCCGGGGCATGGGTGATCGTCTGCGACTTGACCGCCGTGCCGTCATAGACCGTCGCGACCGCCGACTTGTCCGCCTGGACGTCGTTGACCGAGGTGACGTGGCCGGCAGCGTCGACCGTCACCGTCTTCATGCTGCCGTCGGTGCCGGCGACGGTGGTCGAGGCCAGGACACCCTTGGCGTCGAAGAAGCGCATCGTCGTGGTGCCGTCCACGTCGCGCACCGCCTGATAGTCCAGGCTGCCATCGGCGTGGCTGCGGGTCGAGAGCACGAGGTTTCCGGCCTTGTCGTAGCCCTGGTAGGTCTCGACGTAGCTCTTCCCGGTGAACCCGTACTGGTGGACCTCGCGGGCATAGACTGCGTCGGCCGCGTTGTGGACGAGCACCTCCTTGGTGAGGCTCCCATCCTTGTAGGAGCGCGTCACCACGTCCTTCAGGGTGCCGGCGGCATCGTAGGACGAGACGGTCTGGTTGTCGGGCGTGCCGCTCTTCACTTCGAAGCTGTAGCCGTCGCCCTTGAGCGCCTTGAGGGCGGCGCCGTAGCGCTCGACATACTGGGCCACGCGCCCGGCCGGCACGGTGAGGACGTTGCCGTCGGTGAGCCAGACGCCGGCCAGCCCGGCGGTGGCACCGATCGTCCCGATCTGCTTCACGAACTCCGCGGCGGTCATGACGTAGGCGGCGACCGAGTCGGAGTTCTGGCTCATGAGGCCGGCCTCGGTGAGCGTCGAGGCGCTGAGCTTGTGCGAACCGGCCCCGAGCCCGGTCGTCTTGAAGCTGTAGGTGCCGTTGGCCGCCGCCGTCGTCGTGCCGATCAGCTGGCCGTTGTCGTAGATCATCACGGCCGAGCCCGCGAGGGCCTCGCCCTTGAGCACCGCCACCAGCGCCCCGCCCACCATCTGGGTCTCCGCCGTCGGCGCCGGACCCATCACGGGGCCGACGCCCGCATGGGCGCCGCTGCCCTGCACCAGGGCGAGCGTCGGCGCCGGCTCGCTGCCGAGGCCGAGGGCCGGGGCGAACTTGGAGTCGACCCACTGCTCGGCGACGTATTCGAGCTTCGTCTGCTTGCCCGAGGCGTCGTACCAGCGGTGGATGCTACCGTAGGTCTTTCCGGAGATGTTGAAGTCCCAGGTCTCCTTCGCGCCGTCGGCGTGGGTGATGACCTCACGGGTCTGCACGCCGGCGACGTAGGTCTTCACGTCGGTCGACTTGTCGGCCAGCACGATCCTCTCGGAAGAGACCTGATGATTGGCGTCGAAGGTGCGGCTGCGCGTCGAGCCGTCCGTGGCCAGCCAGGTGATGGTGTCGAACGAGCCGTCCGCCCGGGTCTTGAACTCGGTCAGGAGCTGGTTGGTGGCCGAGTAGCTCTGGTGCAGGGTGACGTAGGACTGCCCAGCGATGTTGTAGATAAAGGTCTCCTTCATGACCTGGCTGCCGGCGGCATGGGTCACGAACTCGCTCGTCAGCACACCGTTGGTGAAGACCTGCGTGTCGGTCGACTTGTCGGCATAGGTGGTGGTCTTGTTCGTCACATCGCCGGCGGTGCTGTAGTTGGTCGCGACCGTGACGCCATCGCTTCCGGCGAAATTCGTGGATTTGAGCTTGCCGGCGGCGTCGTAGACCTTGGTCAGCGTTCCGCTGGCATCGACCTTCGACCAGTAGTCCGGCGTGCCGTCCGCGTGGCTGCGGGTCGTGAGCACGGCGTTGCCGGCCTTGTCGTAGGCCTGATAGATGGTGGTGTAGCTCTTGCCGGTGATGCCGTACTGGTAGACTTCGCGCGCGTAGGTGGCCGCGTCGGTCGCATCGACGAAGGTTTCGCGGACCAGAACTCCGTCCTTGGTCAAGGCCGTGTAGGTGTTGAGCAGCGTGCCGCCGGCGTCGTAGCGGGACAGGGTCCGGTTGTCGGCCGTGCCGCTCCAGAACTGGAACTGATAGCCGCCGTCGATCTTGGCGAGCACGTCCTTATCGAGGGCGTTCATGCTCTGCATCTGCGCGAGCGAGGACACCGTGAAGACGTGCTTGTCCGTCAGGTAGACGGCTGCGACGCTCGACTTCGCCGCAATCAGGTCGATGCGCGCGAGGATCTCAGCGGAACTGCCGATTTCGACGACCGTTTCGGCCGACACCTTGCTCAGGCGACCGGTGGCGTCGGTGGCCGTTGCGGTGAAGACGTTGGTACCGGCCGTGACACCCGACACCGTGATGGCATAGTGGCCGTCGGCGCCGCTGACGCCCTGCCCGACGAGATGAGAACCGTCGTAGATCTTCACGATCGCGCCGGCCGGCGCGCTGCCCTTGAAGCTGGCGATCACGGCCCCGTCCTTGCCGACCGTGCCGCTGGAAAAAGTCAGCGTCGGCGCCGCGGCCGCCGCGACGTAGGCCGCGCCCGCCTTGGGGATCTCGACCATGTCGCCGATGTTGATCTGCAGGTCGGAATAGGTGGCGGCGACCGTCTCCGCGGCGGGCGAGCGGTAGATGCCCTCCTTCCAGTAGACGCCCTTGGTGTCGGCGTAGCCCATCGGGCCGGTGTAGTCGGCGATCACCGCGCCGTCGCGCACGACCACGAGCCGGCCCGCGCCGGTGGGGTCGAACACTGCCTTGATGTCGATGTCGTAGGTGTGGCCGCGCTGGATGTTCTGAGTGTCGACGTAGACCGCCTTCTCGACGATCGTCCCGCCGGCATCGCGATAGCGCACCATCACGGACATCTTCTCGCCGATCATGTTGATCGACATGCCGGGAGGCGCCCCGGCCTGGCCGTCGGAGGCGTCCTGGATCAACTGGCCGAAAGCGAGCCATCCGGTGGCGGTGTTCGCCGCGCCGGGCTCGAGGGTGAACTTGTAGGAGATCTCGGCCGGGACGCCCTGCTTGATCAGCTCGACACTGGAAACTTCCGAACGCTCGGATTTCGTGAACTTGTCGTACCAGTTGTTGTCGCCCGCGCGGACCTCGAAGCGCAGCGTGTTGTTGTCCGGCGACGTCAGCGCGTAGGAGGCGTTGGTGTCATACGTGTACCCCGAGCCAGCGTTGAGCACGCTGTAGACGTCGTTGCCGAGCCCCATCATGTAATAGATCGGGCTGCCTGCCTTCCAATCCTTCGCGTCGACAATGACCGCGCCCATGCCGTCCTCGCACCGTGACCTGAATTGACCTGATGCGAGCGTTGTATCGTCCAAGTTAATACATTCTATTCCTCTCAGTGGCGCAAATCTTGTGTTTGGTTTGAAATTTCATTTACCTTTCCAAGGCGTATCAAAACTTGCCTGGCGCCCGCGATTCCGATCCGCCCCGGCTGCTTCACACCCTGAACCGCCGTCGCGGGCCGACCGTGGTAGGGGCGTTCCCGAGGCCCGCCAGGGCCGGCCTGCCCGGGAGAGGTCGCGCAGGATCGCCCGCGGACGGGTACGGGATTTGCTTGACCATCCGGGACGGCTGACGGGCGCAAGGCGCGCACGTCCCGCGCTGCAGGCCGCGCAATGAGGCGTGGCCGGGGGGAGGGGCGACGCCCGGCCCGTCCGGCGAGCTCTGCGGAAGCCCGAACAGGAAAAGGACCCCCAATGGCCTATCTCGCCCCTGCTGAGTTCGTCACCAAGATGGTGGATGCAGGCGAATCCAAGATCTTCATGTCGACCCGCGACACCATCATCCGCGCCTACATGGCCGGTGCGATCCTGGCCCTCGCGGCGGTCTTCGCGGTCAGCATCACGCAGCAGACCGGCATTCCCATCCTCGGCGCCGCCCTGTTCCCGGTCGGCTTCTGCATGCTCTACCTGCTGGGCTTCGACCTGCTCACGGGGGTGCTCGCGCCCCTCGCGCTCCTGGACCGGAGGCCCGGCGTGACCTGGGCCGGCGTGCTGCGCAACTGGGGCCTCGTCTTCCTCGGCAACTTCCTCGGCGCGCTCACCGTGGCCGTCATGATGGGCTTCGTGTTCACGTTCGGCTTCACCGCGCCGGCCGACAAGGTCGGGGAATTCATCGCCCATATCGGCGAGCGGCGCACCGTCGGCTACGCCGCGCACGGCGTCGGCGGCTGGTTCACGATCTTCATCCGCGGCATGCTCTGCAACTGGATGGCCTCCACCGGCGTCGTCGGCGCGATGATCTCCACCACGGTCAGCGGCAAGGTGATCGCCATGTGGATGCCGATCATGGTGTTCTTCTACATGACCTTCGAGCATTCGGTGGTGAACATGTTCCTGTTCCCCTTCGGCCTGCTCATGGGCGGCCAGTTCTCGATCGGCGACTACTTCTTCTGGAACGAGATCCCGACCGTCCTCGGCAACCTCGTCGGCGGCCTCGCCTTCACGGGCCTGACTCTCTACACCACCCACGTCCGCACCGCCCCGAAGCGGACCGTCGCCCAGGCGGAGCGCCGCCTCGCGGCCTGAGCGCCGGCTCGGCGGTCGGGCCGCGCGCCGCACGGCGCCGGGCGCGACCGCCGGGATCTGCCATGCCTTCCACCCTGACCCTCTCCCTCGGCCAGTCCAGCACGCGCGGGCGCAAGGAGACCAACCAGGATTTCCACGGCGCCCGCGTCCCCGAGGGCGCCGCGCTGGTCCTCCGGGGCTGCGCCATCGCCATCGCGGACGGCATCGGCAGCAGCCCCGTCAGCCACGTCGCGAGCGAGACGGCGGTCCGCAGCTTCCTGTCCGATTACTACGACACCCCCGAGACCTGGTCGGTGAAGACGGCGGCCAGCCGGGTCGTCGCCGCGACGAATTCGTGGCTCTTCGCCGAGACCCGGCGCAACCGCCACCGGCAGGATCCCGAAGGGGCCCGCGAGCGCGGCTACGTCACTACCTTCAGCGCCCTCGTCCTGCGGTCGCGCACCGCCCACATCTTCCACGTGGGCGACGCGCGCATCGCCCGCGTGGCGCAGCGCTCGCTCGAGGTGCTGACCGAGGACCACCGCGTCGTCCTCTCCGCCGACGAGACCTATCTCGGCCGCGCGCTCGGTGCCGCCGCGCATGTGGAGATCGACCACCACGCGGTCGCGATCGAGGGCGGCGACATCTTCGTCCTGACGACGGATGGCGTGCACGAGCACGTGCGGCCGGAGGCGATCGTCGCCGAGATCGCGGCGCATGGCGGCGATCTCGACCGGGCGGCCGAGGCGATCGTCCGCCGCGCCTACGACAACGGCAGCGACGACAATCTCACGGTGCAGATCGTCCGCGTCGAGGCGGTGCCCGACGGCGCGCTGGAGGAGCTCTCGGGCCGGATCGACGCGGTGCCGCCGGCGCCGCTCCTCCAGCCGCCGACCACGTTCGACGGCTACCGCGTGCTGCGCACCCTGCATGCGAGCCACCGCAGCCACGTCTACCTGGCAATGGACGAGGAGAGCGGGCGCACGGTCGCCCTCAAGGTGCCCTCGACGGAGTTGCAGGGCGATCCGGCCGGCCTGCAGCGGCTGATGATGGAGGAGTGGATCGCCCGGCGCATCGACAGTCCGCACGTGCTGGGCGCTCCGCCCCAGACGCGGCGGCGCAGCCACCTCTACACGGTCATGGACTACGTCGAGGGCCGGACGCTGGCCCAGTGGCTGAGCGACACCCCGGAGCCGGACCTCGAGGATGTCCGACGCCTCGTCGAGCAGGTCGCGGCCGGCCTGCGCGCCTTCCACCGGCGCGAGATGGTCCACCGGGACCTGCGCCCCCACAACATCCTGGTCGACGGCGCCGGCACCGTCCGGATCATCGATTTCGGCTCCACCCGGATCGGCGGGCTCGCGGAGGACGATCCGACCGCCGACGACGCGGTGCTGGGCACCGTGCAGTACACCGCGCCGGAATGCCTCGCGGGACGCCCCGCCACGCCGCAATCGGACATCTTCGCGCTGGGGGTGATCGCCTATCAGATGCTCACCGGACGCCTGCCCTACGGCGCGCGCGCGGCCCAGGCCTTCAGCGAAGCCCGTGCCCGCCGCCTGCACTACATCTCCCTCGCCGCGGCCCGCCCGGGCCTGCCGGCCTACGTCGACGCGGCCCTGCGCAAGGCGGTGCATCCCAATCCGGCCCAGCGCTACGAGGTCCTCTCGGCACTCCTCCACGACCTGCGCCATCCCAACCCGTCGCTGCCCGGCCTCCGACGGGCGGCGCTCCTGGAACGCGATCCGGTGCTGTTCTGGAAGCTGGTCTCGCTGGTCCTGGCGGTGGCCGTGGTCTGCCTGGCTGCGCGGCTGGCCGTCTGAGGCGGCGCGGCGACGGGACAGGGCAACCGCCGGACATGAGAAACTGCCAGAGAGGAGAGACCGCCGGGCCTGGGCAAGGCCGGCGTGTCCCTTCGGCCGGCAACTTGCCCCCGCTGCCCAGGCGAAACCGGTTTCCCCTTTCCGGCCCGATGCTCTAAACCCGGCCCCAGAGTAGAACATTTCCAAAGGCGGCCGGCGGGGTGTCCCGGTGGGCGCGGGACCAGGGAACGCCATGCGCATCGGACTGTTCGTGCCGTGCTACGTCGACGCCTTCGAGCCGGAGGTGGGGGTCGCCACGCTGGAGCTGCTGGAGCGCTTCGGGCTCGACGTGGACTACCCCTTCGACCAGACCTGCTGCGGCCAGCCGATGACCAACACCGGCTGCCACGCGGAAGCCGCCGCCACCGAGGCGCTGTTCGTCAAGAACTTCGCCCCGTACGACTACGTCGTGGCCCCGTCCGGCTCCTGCGTGCACCAGGTGCGCGAGCACCTCACGGCGATCCCGCAGACGGACGCGGTCAAGGCCGTGCGCGCCAAGACCTTCGAGCTGGTCGAGTTCCTGCACGACATCCTCAAGGTCGAGGACTTCCCCTGGGCGGAGTTCCCCCACCGGGTCGGCTACCACGGCAATTGCAACGCGCTCCGGGGCATCCACCATGCCCGCCCGTCCGAGCTGAACGCGCCGTTCTTCTCGAAGCCCCTCGACCTCCTGAAGAAGGTAAAGGGCATCGAGATCGTGGCCCCCGCCCGGCCCGACGAGTGCTGCGGCTTCGGCGGCACCTTCTCGGTGTTCGAGCCCGCCGTCTCGGCCAAGATGGGCTACGACAAGGTCGCCGACCACGCCCAGGCGGGAGCCGAGTACGTCGTCTCGGCCGATTCCTCCTGCATGATGCACCAGAAGGGCTGCGCCGACCGGATCGGCGTGCCGCTCAAGTTCATCCACATCGCCCGCATCCTCAATGGAGCGACCGCATGAGCGCCTCCGACGATCTCCGTCCTCGGGATGAGGCGCGCCGCGACGGCGTGATCCATCCCGAGGTTCTGGCCGGGAACGACGAGAGCGAGCGGTCCCCGGACGGCCGGCGCCTGCAGCACGCGGAGGGCGCCTCGCGGCCGATCTCGGCGGGCGCCATCTCCCAAAAGGCGCCCCGGGAGCCGCAGCCGCGCGGCGCCAAGATCCGCGGCGACCGGCCCATCGATCAGGCCGAGGCCGCCGAGCGCTTCCTCGCCGCGCCGATGCACCAGAAGGCGCACGACGCCCGGCTCTGGGACCTGCGCACCAAGCGCGACACCGCCGCCTTCGGCATCCCCGAATGGGAGGAGCTGCGCGAGCTCGCCTCCCAGATCAAGACGCACACTTTGGCCAACCTCGACCGCTACCTCGAGCAGTTCGAGGCCGAGGCCAAGGCCAACGGCGTCCAGGTGCACTGGGCCGCCGACGGGGCCGAGCATAACCGCATCGTCCACGGCATCCTCAAGGATCACGGCGCGACGTCGCTGATCAAGTCGAAGTCGATGCTCACCGAGGAATGCGGCTTCCGGCACTACATGGCCGGCACCGGCATCGCGGTGATCGAGACCGACCTCGGCGAGCGCATCCAGCAGCTCGACAACGAGGAGCCGAGCCACGTGGTGGTGCCGGCCGTGCACAAGACCCGCTTCGACGTGGCCGAGGTCTTCTCCCGCACCATGGGGACCGACCCGGAGAACGACGACGCCCACTACCTCGCCGAGAGCCAGCGCATGCACACGCGCCCGCTCATCCTGGAGGCGGATGCGGGGCTGACCGGCTGCAACTTCGCCATCGCCGAGACCGGCACGGTGGTGACCTGCACCAACGAGGGCAATGCCGACCTGTCGGGCAACGTGCCCAAGCTCCAGATCCACTCCATCGGCATCGAGAAGCTGATCCCGCGCATCGAGCATCTCGGCGTCTTCCTGCGCCTGCTCTCGCGCTCGGCGCTGGGCTCGCCGATCACCCAGTACACCTCGCATTTCCGGGCACCGCGGGCGGGCACCGAGATGCATTACGTGCTGGTGGACAACGGCCGCTCCGAGCGCCTCGGCATGGAGGAGTTCTGGACCTCGCTGAAGTGCATCCGCTGCGGCGCCTGCATGAACACCTGCCCGGTCTACCGGCGTTCGGGGGGCCTTTCCTACGGCGCCACCTATTCGGGCCCGATCGGGCTGATCATCGACCCGACCTTCAACAAGCGGAAATACTCGACCCTGCCGTTCTCCTCGACGATGAACGGCTCCTGCACCAACGTCTGCCCGGTGAAGATCAACATCCACGAGCAGATCTTCGCCTGGCGCAAGGTCCTGGCCGAGGAGCACCAGATCCCGCTCCTGAAGCAGGGCATGATGAAGGCCGCCGGCCAGGTGCTGAGCCGCCCCGCCACCTACCGGGCCGCCATCGGCGCCGCCGATTCCGCCCTGAAGGTGCTGCCGCGCTTCGCCGTCTACAATCCGCTCAACACCTGGGGGAAGGGCCGCGAGATGCCCGAGGCCCCGCGCCAGACCTTCCACGCCTGGTACAAGCAGAACCGCATGGCCAAGGCGGGTACCAAGAACGCCGGCGACACGACCAAGGCCGGAGAATCCACGAAGGCCGGCGACACCGCGAAGGGTGCGAAATGAGCGTCCGCGAAGCCACCCTGGCGCGCATCCGCCAGAACCGCCCGGCCGGCGCGTACCCGCTGCCGGAGGTGCCGCTCTTCGCGCCGCTGGTGGGCGACGACCGCGTGGCCGAGTTCGGCGAGCGCCTGAAGCGCATGGGCGGACGCCTCGCCGAGGCGCCGCCCGCGGGGGATCTCTTCGCCAGCGTGCGCGAGCGCCTGGACGGCGCCAAGGTCGTCGCCTCCGCGGTGCCGGAGATCGCGGGCAACCGCGATCTCGGCGCCGTCGCCCGGCCGCAGGACCTCGCCGACGTCGACGTCGCCATCGTCCGGGCGGTGTTCGGCGTCGCCGAGACCGGCTCCGTGCTGTTCACCCAGACCGAATTGCAGGTGAACGCCGTCGCCTACCTCGCCCAGCACCTCGTGGTGCTGCTCGACCCGGCCGACATCCTTGTGAACATCCAGGCGGCCTACCGCCGCCCGGACTTCGCCCACGCCGCCTACGCCGTGCTGCACACCGGCCCCTCGGCCACCGCCGACATCGAGGGCGTGCTGATCCACGGCGCGCAGGGCGTGCGCTCGCTCACCGTGATCCTGGCACCGCGGGGGTAATCCGACCCGCGGTGCGGCGTCGTCCTGACGGGCGCGATCCTTGCTACCCTGGTTCCTGCTAGGGTGACGACTCGAACCTGCCAGCAAGGAGCGGATGGTGCGCTATCAACTGGGCTGCAATTTATCCTACAATATCCTCTCGGACACGACGTTCATCTTCAACCTGGAAGTCGCGCGCCTGCGCAGCGTCGAGATCCTCAGCGAAAGCCTGGTCCTGTCGCCCAATCTGAAGCGCGACATCTACATCACGCCCGACCTCCAGAACCGGTATCTCGGCGTCAACGTGCCGGTCGGGCAGTTCTCGCTGGAATACAACGCCGAGGTCGAGCTCACCGTGCATCGGGCCGACCCGGCGACGATCAACGAGACGCCGATCGCGCAGCTGCCCCTCGACATCCTGCCCTTCCTGCTGCCGAGCCGCTTCGTCTCCTCCGACCGCCTCACGCCCTTCGCGCTCGCCGAGTTCGGCGCCCTGCCGAAGGGCCACCAGCGCGTCAACGCGATCTGCAACTGGATCCACGACCACCTGACCTACCAGCCCGGCACCAGCGACGGCGAGACCACCGCCGACGAGAGCCTGCTGAAGCGGGCCGGCGTCTGCCGCGACTTCGCCCATATCGGCACCGCCTTCTGCCGGGCGCTCGGCATCCCGGCCCGCTTCGTCAGCTGCTACGCCCACGGCCTCGTGCCGAGCGATTTCCACGCGGTGTTCGAGGCCTATCTCGACGGGCGCTGGTGGCTGTTCGACGCCACGCGCCAGGCCGACCTCGACGGACTCGTGCGCATCGGCGTCGGCCGGGACGCCGCCGAGATCGCCTTCTCGACGCCCTGGGGCAACATGCAGCCCGTCAACCAGCAGATCCGGATCACCCGGTCGGACGGGCAGGGCAGCCCGGCCCAGCGCACCGTCGACGCGATCTCCACCGAGGAGCCGGCCCCGCACGCGGGCGCGGCCTGAGGGGCCGGGACGGCTGCGCCGACGCCGAACCGGGCTTGCGGGACCGGGCTTGCCGAACCGGGCTTGCCGAACCGGGCTTGCCGAACCGGGCCGGGGCGCGATGTGGACAGTTCACGGAGGGCATCGCGCCATGGCCTATCGTCATACCGTCGGTCCGCGGACCCACGTCTTCGCCGACCTCGCGACCCTGATGGCGAAGGCGACTCCGGTGCGCTCGGGCGACCGCCTCGCCGGCATCGCGGCCGACTCCGCCGAGGAGGAGGTCGCGGCCCGGTGGTGCCTCGCCGAGGTGCCCCTGAGCGAGATCCTGGCCCGGCCCCTGATCGCCTACGAGGCCGACGACGTCACGCGCCTCATCCTCGACACCCACGATGCGGCGGCCTTCGCCGAGATCGCCCATCTCACCGTCGGCGATTTTCGCGAGTTCCTGCTCACCGCCCCGTCGGAGACCCTGGCCCGCATCGCGCCGGGCATCACGCCCGAGATCGCCGCGGCGGTCTCCAAGATCATGCGCAACCAGGACCTGATCCTGGTGGCGCGCAAGTGCCGGGTGGTCACGCGCTTCCGCAACACCATCGGGTTGCCGGGCCGCCTCGCCGTGCGGCTGCAGCCCAACCATCCCACCGACGATGCCGCCGGCATCACCGCCTCGATCCTCGACGGCCTGTCCTACGGCTGCGGCGACGCCGTGATCGGCCTCAACCCGGCCTCGGATTCCGTCTCGACCCTGAGCGGCCTGCTCCACCTCTTCGACGACCTGATCCGGCGCCTGGAGATCCCGACGCAGGGCTGCATCCTCACCCACGTCACCACGACGATCGCGGCGATGAACCGGGGCCTGCCCGTCGACCTGGCGTTCCAGTCGATCGCCGGCACGCAGGGGGCCAATGCCAGCTTCGGCGTCACCCTGCCGATCCTCCGGGAGGCGCACGAGGCGGCGCTGGCCCTCAAGCGCGGCACGGTGGGCGACAACTGCATGTATTTCGAGACCGGGCAGGGCTCGGCCCTCTCGGCAGGCCAGCACCACGGCATCGACCAGCAGACCCTGGAGGCCCGGGCCTACGCGGTGGCGCGGCCGTTCCGGCCGCTGCTCGTCAACACCGTGGTGGGCTTCATCGGGCCGGAATACCTCTACGACGGCAAGGAGATCATCCGGGCCGGACTGGAGGACCATTTCTGCGGCAAGCTCATGGGCGTGCCGCTCGGGGTGGACGTCTGCTACACCAACCACGCCGAGGCCGACCAGAATGACATGGACACCCTGATGACCCTGCTGGGGGCGGCGGGCTGCAACTTCATCATGGGCATCCCCGGCGCCGACGACGTGATGCTGAACTACCAGTCCACCTCGTTCCACGATTCCCTCTACCTGCGCGAGGTGCTCGGCCTGAAGCGCGCCCCGGAATTCGAGGCCTGGCTGGAGCGGATCGGGCTCACCGACGCGGAGGGCGCCCTGCTGCCGGAGGGGCCGAGCGCCCGCCTGATCGCCGCAGCGCCGGGTCTCGCCGAAGCCGGTCTCGCCGCATGAGCGCCGACGAGACCCGACCGGACGCCGATCCCTGGGCCCGGCTCGCCCGGCTCACCCCCGCCCGCATCGGCCTCGGCCGGGCCGGCTCCGGCCTGCCGACCCGGGAGGTCCTGCGCTTCGGCCTCGCCCACGCCCAGGCCCGCGACGCCGTGCACACGCCCCTCGACGCCGAGGCGGTGCGCGCCGGCCTCGCCGGCCTCGGCTTCGAGACCCTGACGCTGGCCTCCGCCGCCCCGGACCGGGCGACCTACCTGCGCCGGCCCGATCTCGGCCGCGCCCTCGGAGAGGGGGCCGTCGCCGCGCTCGCGGCCCGCGGCGACGGCCCGGTGGACCTCGCCCTGGTGGTCGCCGACGGCCTCTCGGCCCGGGCGGTGCACGAGGGGGCAGCGGGCTTCCTCGCCGCCTTCAAGCCGCATCTCGACCGGGCCGGCTGGCGGGTGGCGCCCGTGGTGGTTGCGACGCAGGCGCGGGTGGCCCTGGGCGACGGCATCGGCGCGGCGCTGAAGGCCCGGGCCGTGGTGGTGATCATCGGCGAGCGGCCCGGCCTGTCCTCGCCGGACAGCCTCGGCCTCTACCTGACCCTCGACCCGCGGGTGGGGCGCTCGGATGCCGAGCGCAACTGCATCTCGAACGTACGCCCGGCCGGGCTCTCGCACGACCTGGCCGCGTTCAAGCTCGACTGGCTCCTGACCCAGGCCTTCGCCCTCGGGATCTCGGGCGTGAACCTCAAGGACGACAGCGGGCCCGCCCTCGCGGCCGCCCCGGAGCCGACCCTGCTGGGCGACGGATCGGGGCCGCCCCCGGGCGCCTGACGCCTCCGCGCGCGGCCCGGGCACGAAAACCGTCATCGCTTCAGGTTGTTCGGAAGAAATCGCGTCCCAAAGCGTGGCTGTGGCGAGGTCGCAACACCCCGAAAGCATCCCGACTTTGCCTTGGGAGACCCCTTTCGCCGCCGCGATCCCGCCATAAACCGGGACCACCTCAGCAAGCGCGGTAAACGATAGTTCCCCCAACGCTTTACCGCGGAGTTCAGACGCTTTCCGAGAAACGGTCCGGTGGGGCCGCGCGCCGTGGGTCCCCACGGAACGCACCCATCTGTTCGCGGTCGCGCCGAACCCACACATGCGTATCGGGCCGGGGTGGTGAGACGAACGATGGACGCGAGCAAAACCGACAAGTCGAAGCTGCCGAGCCGCCACGTCACGGAGGGGCCGGAGCGCGCTCCCCACCGCTCGTACCTCTATGCCATGGGCCTGACCCGCGAGCAGATTCACCAGCCGCTGGTCGGCGTCGCCTCCTGCTGGAACGAGGCCGCCCCCTGCAACATCTCGCTGATGCGCCAGGCGCAGGCGGTGAAGAAGGGCGTCTCGGCCGCCAACGGCACCCCGCGGGAGTTCTGCACCATCACGGTGACGGACGGCATCGCCATGGGCCATGCCGGCATGCGCGCCTCGCTGCCCTCCCGCGAGGTCATCGCCGACTCGGTCGAGCTCACCATGCGCGGCCATGCCTACGACGCCCTCGTGGGCCTGGCCGGCTGCGACAAGTCCCTGCCCGGCATGATGATGTCGATGGTGCGCCTCAACGTGCCGTCGATCTTCATCTACGGCGGCTCGATCCTGCCCGGCTCGTTCCGCGGCCGTCCCGTGACGGTGCAGGACCTGTTCGAGGCGGTCGGCAAGGTCGCGGTGGGCGACATGTCCCTCGAGGACCTCGACGAGCTGGAGCAGGTCGCCTGCCCGTCGGCCGGCGCCTGCGGCGCGCAGTTCACCGCCAACACCATGGCCACCGTCTCCGAGGCCATCGGCCTCGCGCTGCCCTACTCGGCCGGCGCCCCGGCGCCCTACGAGATCCGCGACAGATTCTGCATGACCGCGGGCGAGAAGGTGATGGAGCTCATCGCCAAGAACATCCGCCCGCGCGACATCGTCACCCGCAAGAGCCTCGAGAACGCGGCGGCCGCCGTTGCGGCGTCGGGCGGCTCCACCAACGCGGCCCTGCACCTGCCGGCCATCGCCCACGAGTGCGGCATCAAGTTCGACCTGTTCGACGTGGCCGAGGTGTTCAAGCGGACGCCCTACATCGCCGACCTGAAGCCGGGCGGACGCTACGTCGCCAAGGACATGTTCGAGGTCGGCGGCATCCCGCTGCTGCTCAAGACGCTCCTCGACCACGGCTTCCTGCACGGCGACTGCATGACGGTCACCGGCCGCACCATGGCGGAGAACATGGAGCGGGTGCACTGGAACCCCGACCAGGACGTGGTCCGCTCCGCCGGCACCCCCCTGACCCCCACGGGCGGCGTCGTCGGCCTGCGCGGCAACCTCGCCCCCGAGGGTGCCATCGTGAAGGTGGCGGGCATGTCGGAGGACAAGCAGGTCTTCACCGGCCCGGCCCGCGTCTTCGACGGCGAGGAGGCCTGCTTCGAGGCCGTCCAGAAGCGCACGTACAAGGAGGGCGAGGTCCTCGTCATCCGCTACGAGGGTCCGAAGGGCGGCCCCGGCATGCGCGAGATGCTCTCCACCACCGCGGCCCTCTACGGCCAGGGCATGGGCGACAAGGTCGCGCTCATCACCGACGGGCGCTTCTCGGGCGCCACCCGCGGCTTCTGCGTCGGCCATGTCGGGCCCGAGGCCGCCGTCGGCGGCCCGATCGGCCTGATCCGCGACGGCGACGTGATCACCCTCGACGCCATCAAGGGCACCCTCGACGTGGCGGTCACGGACGAGGAGTTCGCCCAGCGTCGCGCCGCCTGGAGCCCGCGCACCAACTCGGCCACCTCCGGCTACCTGTGGAAGTACCAGCAGACCGTCGGTCCGGCGGTGAACGGCGCGGTGACCCATCCGGGCGGCGCCGAGGAGACGCACACCTATGCGGATATCTAGGACAGCCCACGGCCGCGCCATGCGGCCGGCGCGGGCCGCCCGGGATCGGCCGCTGGCCCCGAGGGGCCGGCGGCTCGCCGCGGCGGCCGGGCTCGTGCTCCTCGGTGCCCTGCCGGGGACTCTCGGCGCCCTGCCGGGGGTTCTCGGGGCCTTGCCGGGGGCTCTCGGCGCCCTGCCGGCGGCGGCGCTCGACGCCACCGCCCGGACACCGGTGCCCGGCGGCAATTACCGCAGCGCCCGCGAGGCCCTGCGCATGGGCGTGCGCGACTACAATGCCGGCGACAAGGAAGGGGCCGCCCGCGCCCTGGAATACGCCGCCGAGCAGGGCCACGCCCTGGCGCTGTGGAAGCTCGGCCGCATGTATGCCGAGGGCGACGGCGTGCCGCACGACGACCTCAAGGCGTTCGAGTTCTTCTCACGCATCGCCGACGACACCACCGACGAGGGGCCGGACGCCCAGAACTCGGGCGTGGTCGCGAGCGCCTTCACGGCGCTCGGCACCTACTTCCTCGACGGGATCAAGGGCACCTACGTGCGCCCGAATCCCGAGCGCGCCTACGACATGTTCAACTACGCCGCCTCGTATTTCGGTGACCCGAACGCGCAGTACAATCTCGGCCGGCTCTACCTCGACGGGACCGGCGTCGACACCGACGCGCGCCAGGCCGCGCGCTGGTTCAACCTCGCCGCCGAGAAGGGCCATGCCCCGGCCCAGGCCCTGCTCGGCCAGCTCCTCGTCAACGGCCAGGGCGTACCGGCCCAGCGCGCCCGCGGGCTGATGTGGCTCTCCATGGCCCGGGACGCCGCGCAGGGGCGCAAGGACGACTGGATCGTCGCCCTCTACGAGAAGGCCTGGGCCACGGCCAGCGAGGAGGACCGCGCCGCCGCGATGGCGCAGGCCTCCCAGACCACGGCCCAGGTCACCGGATCGGCGCGCCGCCGGCGCTGACGGCCGACGGTCGCACCGGTCCGGTCGATCAGTTCGGGGACGTCCGGGCCGCGAGGGCCGTGACGAAGGACGGGCGTGCCAGGGTGGCGTCGACGTAGCCGGCGAGCTTCGGCCAGCGCTTGGCATCGACGGATTCGCCGGCCAGGTGCAGGTTGTGGAAGCCGGTGGTCACCGAGATGTCCGCCACGCTGAAGGCGTCGCCGACGAGGTAGGGCCCGTCGATCTGCCCCTCGAGGTAATCGTAGATCTTCGGCAGGTCCTCGTTGAGGGCCTTGGCGACGGCGGCTTCGTCGCCGGGCTGCCCGAGCATCTTGGGCTTCACCACCCGGTTGGCGAAGGGGGTGATGATGACGTCGAACATCTCGGTGTCGCCGTACTTGTCGAACCAGATCGCGCGGCCGCGGGCCTTGGCCTCGGTCGGATACAGCGCCGGGCTCGGGAACTTCGCCTCCAGATAGGTCAGGATCGCCGAGGAATCGGCCAGCAGGAAGCCGTCATCGTCGAAGGCGGGGATCTTGCCGAGGGGGCTCGCCGCCTGGAAGGCCGGGTCCTTGGCGTGGAAGAACAGCGGGATATGCTCCGCCTCCCGGCCCTTCTCGGCCAGGGCGACGAGGACTTTGCGGACGTAGGGCGAATAGCCGGTGCCGTAGAGTTTCACGCGGGGGGTTGCTCCATGTTGGGGGATCCAAGGATCCCAACCCCCGGGCGGGCGGATCGTTCGCTCACGCGTCGGTGAGGTCCGCCGTCACGGGCACGTGGTCGGAGGGCTTTTCCAGGCCGCGCAGGTGCTTCTGCACCGAGGCCGCGGTCAGCCGGTCGGCGGCCTGCGGCGAGAGCAGGAGATGGTCGATCCGGATGCCGGCGTTCCGGTTCCAGGCGCCGGCCTGGTAGTCCCAGAAGGTGTAGAGGCCGGGCCGCGGGTCGCAGGCGCGCAGGGCATCGGTGTAGCCCTCGGCGAGGAGGGCCCGGAACGCCGCCCGGCTCCGGGGCAGGAACAGCGCGTCCGCCCGCCAGGCCTCGGGGTCGGCCACGTCCTCCGGTTCGGGGATGACGTTGTAGTCGCCGGCCAGCACCACCGCCTCCTCGGTCTCGCGCAGGGCCCGGGCGTGGACGCGCAGGCGCTCCAGGAAGCCGAGCTTGTAGGGGTATTTCGGGCTGTCGACCGGGTTGCCGTTGGGCAGGTAGATCGAGGCGACGCGCACGGGGCGCACATCCGCCCCGGAGATCAGCGCCTCGAGGTAGCGGGCCTGCTCGTCGGTGTCGTCGCCGGGCAGGCCGCGGCGGATCTCGGACATCGCCAGGGGCGCGCGCACCAGCAGGGCGACGCCGTTATAGGCCTTCTGCCCGAGGGTCTCGACGGCGTAGCCCGCCGCCTCGATCTCCGCCCGTGGAAAGCCCTCGTCCTGGCATTTCAGCTCCTGCAGGCAGACCACGTCGGGCTTGGCCTCGTCGAGGAAGCCGACGAGGTGCCCCACGCGCTGCTTGATCGAATTGACGTTCCAGGTGGCGATCCGCATGGGCAGGGAAACTCTGGGAGCTGGGGCGCGTGGGTGTCCGTCATCGGGCCTTCGTCGCGGGCTGGCAAGGCGTGACGCGCGACAACGGAGAGGTCCGGATGGACGGGGACTGGCTGACGCCCATCTGCGCCTATTGCGAGCGCGGCGATCCCGGCTTCTGGGCGGAGCCGGTCAACGCCCTGTCGAACGGCGCCTTCCTGGTCGCCGCGGCCCTGGCGGCGGCGCGCGTGCGCCGGGCCGGGACGGGCGACACGCCGGCCCTCCTGCTCAGCGCCCTGGTGGCGGTGGTGGGTGTCGGCTCGTTCCTGTTCCATACCCTGGCGGTGCGCTGGTCGCTGCTCGCCGACGTCATCCCGATCGCGCTCTTCATCTACGCCTACTTCCTCCTGGCGATGCGGCGCTACTTCGGCCTCGGCCTCGGGGCAGCCCTGGCCGCCACCCTGGCCTTCGCCGCCGCCAATGTCGGCCTCGAGCCCGCCCTCGACGGGCTCACGGGCCGGTCGATGGACGCGCTCACCAACGGCTCGATCGGCTACGCCCCCGCGATCCTGGCGCTGGCGGGCGTCGCCGCCGGCCTGCTGGCGTCGCGAAGGGATCCCGGCGATCCCGCCCGGCGCCAGGCCGGGCTCGGCCTGCTGGGCATCGCCGCGCTGTTCGCCGTCTCGCTCGCCCTCCGCACCCTCGACCGGGCGGTCTGCCCGGTCTGGCCGCTCGGCACCCACGCCCTCTGGCACCTCCTCAATGCCGGGGTGCTCTACGGGCTCATCGCCGTCGCGGTCCGCGACCGTCGGCACCGATCGTAACGCCGCGGCCCTGCGACGGCCGGCCGTTTTGTTGCGCCCCCCGGCAAATCGTTGCAGAAGATCGGGCCGCGTCGAGCGCGGCATTCGCCTCCGCCGATCGACGCCGGTCCCGCACCGCCGCGGGACGCGGCAGGTCCCGGATGCGGCAGGCCTCCTGCGCGACAGAGTGACGGAACACACCCATGACACAGAGCCTTCGCCTCGGCGTTGCCGGCCTCGGCACCGTCGGCGCCGCCGTCGTCCGGATGGTCGCCCGCCGGGCCGAGGCCCTCGGCCAGACCAGCGGACAGACGATTCGCGTCACCGCCGTCTCTTCGCGTGACCGCAGCCGCGACCGCGGCCTCGACATCGCCGGCGTGACCTGGTTCGACGATCCCGTCGCCCTGGCGGCCTCCGGGGAGGTCGATTGCGTGGTCGAGCTCATCGGCGGCGCCGAGGGCCCGGCCCGGCAGACGGTGGAGGCGGCCCTGGCCGCCGGCAAGCACGTGGTCACCGCCAACAAGGCCCTGCTCGCCAAGCACGGCGCGGCGCTCGCCCGGCAGGCCGAGGCGGCGGGTGTGGCCCTGGCCTACGAGGCCTCCGTCGCGGGCGGCATCCCGGTGATCAAGGCCCTGCGGGAGGGCCTGACCGGCAACGCCGTGTCGCGCGTCTATGGAATCATGAACGGTACCTGCAACTACATCCTGACCCGGATGGAGCGCGAGGGCCTGACCTTCGAGGCCTGTCTCAAGGACGCCCAGGCCCTCGGCTATGCCGAGGCCGACCCGACCTTCGACGTCGAGGGCTTCGACACCGCCCACAAGCTCGCGATCCTGACGAGCCTCGCCTTCGGCACCGAGGTCGACGCCGAGGGCGTCTCCGTCGAGGGCATCTCGGCGATCCAGCCCCTCGACCTGAAGATGGCCGAGGAACTCGGCTACCGGATCAAGCTCCTCGGCGTCGCCCAGGCCGCCGCCGGGGGCATCGAGCAGCGGGTCCATCCGACCATGGTGCCGAAATCCTCCGCCATCGCGCAGGTGATGGGCGTGACCAACGCGGTCACCATCGACGCGGACGCGGTGGGCGAGCTCACCCTGATCGGCCCCGGTGCCGGCGGCGAGGCCACCGCCTCGGCCGTGGTCTCCGACATCACCGACATCGCCGCCGGCACCCGCCGTCCGACCTTCGGACGCCCCGCGGCCGCCCTCAGCCCGTCCCAGCGCGTCGCCATGCAGCGGCACGAGGGCGGCTACTACATCCGCCTCACCGTGCACGACCGCCCCGGCGTCGCCGCGGGCGTCGCCACCCGCATGGCCGAGCGCGACATCTCCATCGAGAGCATCCTGCAGCGCCGCTCCGAGAGCGCGGCCTCGCAGGACCCGCATGGTCGCTCGGGCCAGCCGGTGCCCCTGGTGCTGATCACCTACGCGGCCACCGAGGGCACGATCCGCGACGCCCTCGACGCCATCGCGGCCGACGGCCTGCTCGCCGAGGCCCCCCAGCTGATCCGGATCGAGCGCGAATAGCGCCCGTCCGTCCAGCAGCGTACAATCTGGGGATGAACGAAGAAAACTGCGCGCAATGCTCGAAACTTAATGCCAGACGCGCATTTTAGTTCATAAGGAGCGCCCGAGAGAGGCGCAGGGGCGCGAGGCTCACATGTCTGGTGGCAATTTGGATTCGCGCGCGACGGTGGCCCGCTCCCTGACGCTGGAGCTGGCGCGGGTCACGGAGCGCGCCGCCATCGCCGCCGCCCGCCTGCGCGGACAGGGGCGCGAGAAGGAGGCCGACCAGGCCGCCGTCGACGCGATGCGCCTCGAGCTCAACCTGCTGCCCATCGACGGCACCGTGGTGATCGGGGAGGGCGAGCGCGACAACGCCCCGATGCTCTATATCGGCGAGCGCCTGGGCACCGGCGACGGCCCCAAGGTCGACATTGCCGTCGATCCCCTCGAGGGCACCACCCTCTGCGCCAAGGACATGCCCGGCGCCATCGCGGTGACGGCCCTGGCGGAGGCCGGCTCCCTGCTGGCCGCCCCCGACGTCTACATGCAGAAGATCGCCATCGGCCCCGGCTACCCGGCCGGCCTCGTCGACCTCGATGCCAGCCCGGCCGACAACATCGGGGCGCTCGCCCGGCACAAGGGCGTCGACCCGGCCCAGATCACCGCGATCATCCTCGACCGGCCCCGCCACATGCAGCTCGTCGCCGCCGTGCGGGCGACGGGGGCGGGCATCCGCCTGATCTCGGACGGCGACATCGCGGGCATCATCCACACCGCCAACGCCGACGCCACCGGGGCGGACATCTATCTCGGCATCGGCGCGGCCCCCGAGGGCGTCATCGCCGCCGGCGTGCTCCGCTGCATCGGCGGGCACATGCAGGGACGCCTGATCCTCGACAGCCACGACAAGCGCGAGCGCGCCGCCCGGATGGGCATCAGCGATCCGAACCGGAAATACGAGCTGCACGACATGGCCCGGGGCGACGTCATTGTCGCCGCCACCGGCGTCACCGACGGCGCCCTGCTGAAGGGCGTCCGCTTCCGGCCCGGCCTGATCGAGACCGAGACCGTGGTCTACCGCTCGGCCACCGGCACGGTCCGGCGCATGCTCTGCGAGCACCGCCTCCTCGGCGACGCCTGAGCCGGGCACGTCCGGGGCCGGATCGGCCGGGGGGTGCGCGTCGAGCGTGGCCCTGCAGATCTCCGCATGGTCGTCGGAGGATCGATGCCGTTCTGGTGCACCCGACATCCACATCCGCTAGCATCTCCGCGTTCGGGAACCATCGCTCTCGGGGCATGCTGCCAAGCACCCGGGACGCCACTGCTCTGCACCGAGGATGTTCGGGTCTACGCGCGACGCATGACGGATCGATCATGCCTGCGGACGAGCGAAACGCAGCGCCTGCGCGCGCGAATACTGGATCTCTCGAACCCGTGATGGAACCAAATAGAAGATCGCTAAAAGGAATGCGTTTGTCTGGCGCGAGCTTCACGAAGATTTTTGAGCGGCGCACAGAGCTATTGGTCCGGAAGTAAACCCGCCTTCATCACTTCGCCTTAGAAGCTTGCCGCAGGAATCCCGAGCCTCCCGCCGCACCGACGGGAGAACGGACACCCGACCCTCCCGTCCGGCAGATCACCCCATGCTCACCACCATCAAAGGCCGTCTGGTCACGCTGCTGAGCGTGATGGGCGTTCTGCTGCTCCTCGCTACGGGGATCGGCAATTTCGCCCTGTCGGCGAACCACCAGAGCTTCAACGCCGTCTTCGGCGACCGCATCGTCCCGCTGCGGCAGTTCAGCCTGATCCGCGACGCCTACGACGACCTGCTCGCGACGTCGCGCGCACTCCGGAACCGGCAGGGGGAGCCGGGCCGCGCGCGCGCGAAGATCGAGGCGGACCTCGGCGCCCTCCAGACCCAGTGGTCGGCCTACCTGGCGACCTACCTGACCCCGGAGGAGAAAGACCTCGCGGCCGAGATGCAGCGACGGATCGATCACAACGGCGCGGTCGCGGCCGACATCCTGCGCCGCCTCGCCGCCGGCGGCACCCCCGACTTCGACGCGACCCACACCGCCCTGGTAAGGGGCCTGGAGGAGGCCAACGCCGTCCTGAGCAAGCTCACCGCCCTGCAGGTCCGGGAGGCGCAGGCCGAATTCGACCGGGCCAAGACCCATTCGGGCTGGTCGCGCCTGGCCCTCCTGGCCCTGGTCGCCCTGGCCACCGCCGCCATCGGCTTCGGCCTCTACACCGTCCTGGCCCTGATCGTGCGCCCGCTGGGCGGGATGACCGGCACCATGGCCAGGCTGGCCGACGGGGACGTCACGACCGACGTCCCAGGCGCGCACCGCCGGGACGAGATCGGCGCGATGGCCCGGGCAGTCCAGGTCTTCAAGGACGCCATGATCGCCAAGCGCGACGCCGATGCCGCCGCCGCGCGCGAGAGCGCCGCGAAGATGCGCCGGGCCGAGATCCTGGACGCCGCGACGCGGAGTTTCCAGGCGCAGGTCTCCCGCCTCACCCACGGCCTGTCCTCCGCCGCCACCGAGATGGAGGCCACGGCGCGGGCGATGAGCCGCACCGCCGACCAGACGGCCGGGCAATCCCTGAGCGTCGCCTCGGCCGCCGAGCAGACCTCGGCCAACGTCCAGACCGTGGCGGCCGCGAGCGAGGAGATGGCCTCCTCCATCGGGGAGATCGCCGCCCAGGTCGCCCGCTCGGCGGCCATGGCCGAGCAGGCCTCCGAGAACGCCGCGGCCACGGACACGATCATCCTCGGCCTCGCCGAGGGGGCCGAGCGGATCGGCACGGTGGTGGGGCTGATCTCGGGCATCGCGGCCCAGACGAACCTGCTGGCGCTCAACGCCACCATCGAGGCGGCGCGGGCCGGGGAGGCGGGTCGCGGCTTCGCCGTGGTCGCGGGCGAGGTCAAGGAACTGGCTGCCCAGACCGCGCGGGCCACGGCGACGATCTCCGACCAGATCACGACCATCCAGGGCGAGACCCGCGCGGCGGTCACATCGATCCGGACCATCGGCGCGACCATCGCCGAATTGCGCAGCATCGCCATCGGCGTGGCGGCGGCGATGGAGGAGCAGGGCGCGGCGACGCAGGAGATCGTCCGCAACGTGACCCAGGCCGCCCAGGGCACGCAGTCGGTGACCGTCAGCATCGGCAGCGTGACCCAGGCCGCCGGCGAGACCGGGGCGGCCTCGTCCCAGGTCCTGGCGGCCGCCTCCGACCTCGCGCGCCAGTCCGAACAGCTCAGCGCCGAGGTCTCGGGCTTCCTGGCCACCGTCCAGGCCGCCTGAGCGGCCTGACAGGCCGCCGAGCGGGCTTGCCCGGCGGCGGCCTTTCGGGGCTGATGCCGGACGCCCCGGGTGCCGGGGCCGGCCCCGGGGGAGGGAATGAGCGGATCCGACCACGACCGCCCGCGATCCGGGGCCTGGACCCGGCGGCGCCTGCTCGCCGGGGGCGTCGGAGCGGCGGCGCTTGCAACCGGGGCGCTGGGTGCCGGGGGCCTCCTCGGGCCCTCGGGAACGGGGGACCGCAATCGTCAAATCGCCGAGGCTCACCGCGCCGCGCGTCTGCCGGCGATCCGGGCGGCGCTGGCGGCGGCGCGGCCGGGCTTCCTGTTCCTGGCGGGCAACTCGCACGCCGAACTCCTCGGGAACGCCCTGGCGCACCGGTCGAGTGTGGTGAATGGCGGGATCGGCGGAACCTCGGCACGGCGCTACGCGGGCGAGATCGCGGGGCTGAGCTTCCCGGTCCGGGCCGGGGTGGCGGTGCTGTTCGTGGGCACCAACGACATCCTGCGGCGGGCCGCCCCCCTGTCGGCGCGCACCGCCGGTGGGTTCGAGGCGGCGACGGCGCAGCTCCTGACATGGCTGGCGGCCCATGCGGATCGCGTGCTGGTGGCGGCCGTGCCGCCGCTCGGGCCCGAGGCCGCGGCGGAACGCGATCCGGCGGCCGTGGCGGCCTACACGGCGATCCTGCGCGGGCTGTGCGCGCGGCACGGCTGCCGGGTCTTCGACCCCTTCGCCGACCTGCGCGACGGGCCACCGGGCCTGACCACCCGGGCGGTGCCGCCGGACGGCGTGCACCTGCGCGACTACGATGCCCTGGCGGCCGGGCTCGAGACGCAGCTGCGCGCCCTGACGGCCGGAGCGCCGCCGGACTGAGCGGCCGGCCGCGTCATGCCGGGCACGGGGGCGACGACCCGCCCGCGCGCGGGATGCTTGCGCTGACGGGAAATTTCCGCCGAGCGGGATCCGTCAGTTGAACAGGGAGCCGACGCCGCCTTGGACGCGGCCGAGGCCCTGCTTGGCCACCGGGTTGCCGGGCTCGATCTGCGCGGCGCGCTGGTAGCTCTCCACCGCTTCCTTCTTGCGGTTCGACTTCTCGTAGGCGAGGCCGCGATAAGCCCAGGAGGTGGCGTCCTTGTTGTTGACGTTGAGGGCCGCGTTGTAGTCCTCGATCGCCTTGTCGTACTGGTTGGTGGCGATCAGGCTCTGGCCGCGGGCGGCGTAGGGCGCCGCCACGAAGGGATTGCGGTCGATGGCGGCGTCGAAATCCGCGATGGCCTGGGTGTTCTGGCCCTGCTTCTGACGGACGAGGCCGCGGGCGTGGTAGGCCTCGGCCGATTCCGGCGCGAGGCGGATCGCCTGGTTGAGGTCGGCGGTGGCGCCCTCGAGGTCGCCCTGGGCGCGCAGCACGTTGGCGCGGCCGATATAGGCCGGGGCGTAGTTCGGATCGGCCGAGATCGACTTCGAGAAGTCTTGCAGCGCGGCATCGTTGCGGCCGATCTGGCGGTTGGCCAGGGCGCGGTTGTTGTAGGCCGAGGCCGAATTCGGGTCGATCTGCACCGCCTTGGTGAAGTCCCCGATGGCGTCGTTGAACTGGCCGGCCCGGGCATAGGCCGCGCCGCGGGTGACGTAGGCCGCCGCATCGTTGGGATTGCGCTGGATCACGTCGGTGAGCGAGGCGATGTTGACCGTGGTGGCGCCCGTCTGGTCGGATTCGAGCACGGCGAACTGGCGCGACGCGGTGGCGCCCCCGCCATAGGTCTCGCAACCGGCCAGCGCGGCCGCCACGAGCGCCGTGGCCCCGATCAGCCCCGCCTTCGATGCCCGCAGCTTCAAAACCGTCATGGTCCTCGCTCCCCCCGGCGTCGCGCGCGACGCCGCCCCCGATTCGATTGTGTCCCGTGCCGACCCCCGCCTGGGCGGGGCCGGTCGCGCCGGCACCATCCCGCATCGCGGTGAATGCGCGCTTAAAGGCGGCGACGGGTTCCGCTCAAGCGGTCGGATGTGGCGAAGGTATGGCCCGTCCGGCCCGGCGCGCCGAAACCGCCGGCGGGACCGTCGGTTGCCGGGCCGGTGTCGCAATCGAGCCGCGGTTCGGGCGGGGTCTCAGGGCCTCGGCAGCAACTGGGTGACGTGGCCCATCTTGCGGCCTGGCCGGGCCTCGCCCTTGCCGTAGAGGTGGAGCTGCGCCCCCGGCCGGGCCAGGATCGCGGCCCAGTCGTCGACGTCGCCGCCGATCAGGTTGTGCATCTCCACCGCCATGCCGCCGACCCGGGCCGAATCGCCCAGCGGCCAGCCGCAGACCGCCCGGACGTGCTGGGCGAACTGCGAGGTCGTCGCGCCCTCGATGGTCCAGTGGCCGGAATTGTGGACCCGCGGGGCGATCTCATTGACCACGACCCGGGCGGGGCCGTCGCTTTGCGGCACCAGGAACATCTCGACGGCGAGCACGCCGACATAGTCCAGCGCCTCGGCGATGCGGCGGGCGATGCCGATGGCGGCGGCCTCCGTCTGCGGGGCGATGCCGGGGGCGGGGACGCGGGTGACGGCGAGGATGTGGTCGCGGTGCTCGTTGGCGCAGGGGTCGTAGGCCGCGAAGGCCCCGTCGGTCCCGCGGGCGGCGACCACCGACACCTCCGCCTCGAAGGGCACGAAGCCCTCGAGGATGCAGGGGGCGCCGTTGAACTCGGCCAGGATCGCGGCGGGATCGAGCGCGCCTTCGGCCCGGATCATGCGCTGGCCCTTGCCGTCGTAGCCGAAGCGGCGGGTCTTCAGCACCGCCGGGCGGCCGATCTCGGCCAGCGCCCGGGTGAGATCCTCGGCCGTGTCCACGGCCCGGAACGGCGCGGTCTCGATGCCGAGCGCGTTGATGAAGCGCTTCTCGGTCAGCCGGTCCTGGGTCGTGGCGAGCGCGGCGGCGTTCGGGTGCAGGGGCGCCTTCGCCGCCAGGGCCTCGGCGGCCTGCGCCGGGATGTTCTCGAACTCGTAGGTCACCACGTCGACGCTCGCGGCGAAGCGCGCCAGGGCCGCGACGTCGTCGTAGGCCGCGATCGTGGCCTCGGCCGAGACGTCGAAGGCCGGGCTGTCCGCATCGGGGGCGAAGACGTGGACCCGCAGGCCGTAATTGGCGGCCGCGAGGGCGATCATGCGGCCGAGCTGGCCGCCGCCCACGATGCCGAGGGTCGCGCCGGGGCGGATGTCGGGGAAGGCAGTCACGGCGTTTCGCTTTTCAAGGCAGGTTCCGGATCACGAGGGACGAGCGTCTACGGCAGGTCGCTCTGCGGGGTCTCGGCGACGCTCGCGGTCTGCGCGGCACGCCAGGCTTCGAGCCGCGCGGCGAGGCCGGCATCCGTGAGGGCTAGGATGGCGGCGGCGAGCAGCGCCGCGTTGACGGCGCCCGCCCGGCCGATCGCCAGGGTGCCCACCGGAATGCCGGCGGGCATCTGCACGATGGAGAGCAGGCTGTCCTGACCCGACAGGGCCTTCGATTCCACCGGGACGCCGAGGACGGGCAGGGGGGTCATCGCCGCCGTCATCCCCGGCAGGTGGGCGGCGCCGCCGGCGCCCGCGATCACCACCTGGAAACCTTCGGCCTTGGCGCCCTTGGCGAAGGCGACGAGGCGGTCGGGGGTGCGATGGGCCGAGACGATGCGGTCGTCATGGGCGACGCCGAGCGCGTCCAGCGTCTCGGCGGCATGCCGCATGGTCGCCCAGTCCGACTGGCTGCCCATGATGATCGCGACCGGGGAGGCTCCCGCCATGGTCGTCAGATCCCTTCGCGATCATGTGTAAGACGGGCCGTGCGACGCGCCGCGGCCCCTGGAACGCCGAATACAAAAGCGGTGGCGCGCCCGCAAGGCGGGCCCCTCCGGCTCCCGCCCGGTCAGGCGATGATGTCGGGGGTGATCTGGTCCTCGAGATACGAGATCCGGTCGCGCAGGGAGAGCTTGCGCTTTTTCAAGCGCTGGATCTGCAGCTGGTCGGCCACCACCCCGACCTCGAGGGCATCGATCGCGCCGTCGAGGTCGCGGTGTTCCTGCTTCAGCCGCGCCAACTCGTCGGCGGGTTCCACCGACGCATCGTTATCGAACTGGACCGCCATCGCACCTGATGCCCCGGGACGCTTTCGCGGCAGACCATGCGACAGCCGGTCCGCCTGGGCAAGAACCCGCCGCGCCTCCTGCACAACCATCCGCCTGCACAAACATCCGTCAAGCCTGACCGTCGATAGCCTTCGACAGCCGGCTGATCATATGTCAGTCTGACCCCGTCGAAACGAGACAGGAGACACAGCTCATGTCACTGCAGACGCACCTGACCCAGCTCGCCCGGAAGCACGAAGCCCTCGAGCGGGAGATCCACGACGCCACCCTCCGACCCTCGGCGAACGATCTGCGAATCGCAGAACTCAAGAGACGCAAGCTCCACCTCAAGGACGAGATGAACCGCCTGCGAAGCGAATCCGACCAGCTGCATTAGCGGCCGCTCCGGCCCCGTCGCATCGTCTCTAGAATGTTCGCCGCCGCCGCTGGTCCCCAGGGCGGCGGTTTTCGTTTCCAGGATCTTCGCGCCGCTGGTCCCCAGGGCGGCGGTTTTCGTTTCCAGGATCTTCGCGCCGCCGGTCCCCAGGGCGGCGGTTTTCATTTCCGGGACCTATTATCGGTCCGTTCGGCAGGATGGCGCAGCAGCCCGACGGCGTAAATTCCGGTAGAGTGCGGAGAAACCGGCAGCACGACCGGTTCCGCCAAGGAAACGCCATGGACGCCACGCCCCACGCCCCCACTGCGCTGCCCGGCCGCTACGCCGAGACCCATGCGGCGTCCCTCCGCGATCCGGAGGCGTTCTGGCTCGAGGCGGCCCGGGCGATCGACTGGGCGAGCCCGCCCGTCCGCGCCTTCGACGGATCGGCCGGCGCCTATGGCCGCTGGTTCCCCGACGCCACCCTGAACGCCTGCCACAACGCCGTGGACCGACACGTCGCGGGCGGCCGCGGCGACCAGGCCGCGATCCTGTACGATTCGCCCGTCACCGGCACCAAGCGGCGGATCACCTACGCGGCGCTGCAAGACGCGGTGGCGGTGCTCGCCGGGGTGCTGCGCGACCTCGGGGTCGGCCGGGGCGACCGCGTCGTGATCTACATGCCGATGGTGCCCGAGGCCCTGTTCGGCATGCTCGCCTGCGCCCGCCTCGGGGCGGTCCATTCGGTGGTGTTCGGTGGCTTCGCCGCCAACGAGCTCGCGATCCGCATCGAGGATGCCGCGCCCAAGGTGGTGCTGGCCGCCTCCTGCGGCATCGAGCCGAGCCGGGTCGTGGCCTACAAGCCGCTCCTCGACGCCGCCCTCGCGGCCTCGGCGCACAAGCCGGCGGCCTGCCTGATCCTGCAGCGCCCGCAGGCGGCGGCCGAGCTCGTGCCGGGGCGCGACCACGACTGGGCCGACACGGTGGCGCGGGCGGGGGCCGAGGGCCGGCGGGCGGAGTGCGTGGACGTCGCGGCTACCGACCCGCTCTACATCCTCTACACCTCCGGCACGACGGGGAAGCCCAAGGGCGTGGTGCGGGACACCGGCGGCTACTGCGTGGCGCTGACCTGGTCGATGCCCAACCTCTACGACGTGGCGCCGGGCGAGACCTATTTCTGCGCCTCCGACATCGGCTGGGTGGTGGGCCATTCCTACATCGTCTACGCCCCGCTCCTGCACGGCTGCACCACCGTGCTCTACGAGGGCAAGCCGGTGGGCACGCCCGATGCCGGCGCCCTCTGGCGGGTGGTCTCCGAGTACGGGGCCGCCTGCCTGTTCACGGCGCCGACGGCCCTGCGGGCGATCAAGAAGGAGGACCCGCGGGCCGAGCGGGTCGGCGCCTACGACCTCTCGGGCTTCCGGTCCCTGTTCCTGGCCGGCGAGCGGGCCGACCCGGATTCGGTGGCCTGGGCCGAGCGGGCCCTCGGCCGCCCCGTGATCGACCATTGGTGGCAGACCGAAACCGGCTGGGCCATCGCGGGCAATCCCGTCGGCCTCGGCCAGCTGCCGGTCAAGCACGGCAGCGCCTGCGTGCCGATGCCGGGCTACGCCCTCGCGGTGCTGGACGAGGCGGGCAGGCCGGTGCCCGCGGGCACGATGGGCACCATCGCGTTGAAGCTGCCCCTGCCGCCGGGCTGCCTGCCGACTCTCTGGGGCTCGGAGGAGCGCTTCCGGTCGAGCTACCTCGCCACGTATCCGGGCTGGTACGACACGTCGGATGCCGGCATCGTCGATGCCGACGGCTACGTCACGGTGCTCGGCCGCACCGACGACATCATCAACGTCGCGGGGCACCGGCTCTCCACCGGCGGCATGGAGGCGGTGCTGGCGAGCCATCCGGACGTCGCCGAATGCGCGGTGATCGGCATCCGCGACGCCCTGAAGGGCGAGCAGCCCTGCGGCTTCGTCGTGCTGAAATCGGGGGTGGATCGCCCGACCCAGGCGATCGAGGGCGAGCTCGTGGCCCTGGTCCGCGAGCAGATCGGCCCCGTGGCGGCCTTCAAGCTGGCGCTCACCGTCCAGCGCCTGCCGAAGACCCGCTCGGGCAAGATCCTGCGCGGGACCATGAAGCGCATCGCCGACGGCGAGCCCTGGACCACCCCGCCGACCATCGACGATGCCGGCGTCCTCGACGAGATCGGCGCCAGCCTCAGGGACCGCGGGATCGGTGCGGTCTGAGGGCGGCGGGAGCCGAGGGCGGGGACCCGAAGGCAGGGGAGTCGGCAACGGGTAGCCAAGCGGGCGCCGGCGCGCCACCTATGCGGGGATGCAGCCTAGCCGGAGCCCCGCATGACCGCCCGCCTGTTCGAGCCCCTGCGCCTCGACGATCTCACCCTCGAGAACCGGATCATCGTCGCGCCGATGTGCCAGTACTCGGCCCATGCGGGCCAGGCCGGCGACTGGCACCTCATGCATCTCGGGCAGATGGCGATGTCGGGGGCGGGGCTCCTCACCCTGGAGGCGACGGCGATCTCGCCGGAGGCGCGGATCTCGCCCACCGATCTCGGGCTCTATTCCGACGAGACCGAGCGGGCGCTGGGCCGGGTCCTCGACGCGGTGCGCGGCTACGCGCCGGTACCGATCGCGATCCAGATCAACCATGCGGGCCGCAAGGCGTCGAGCCGCGCCCCCTGGGACGGCGGGGCCCAGATCGACCCCGAGGCACCGGACGGCTGGCGCACGGAAGCGCCCTCGCCCCTGGCGCACGGAGACGGGGAGGTGGCGCCCCATGCCCTCGACTCGGAGGGGCTGAAGCGCATCCGCGACGGCTTCGTCGCCACCGCGCGCCGGGCCCTGCGCCTGGGCATCGACGGCTTCGAGCTGCACGGCGCGCACGGCTACCTGCTGCACCAGTTCCTGTCGCCGCTCTCCAACCAGCGCACCGACCAGTATGGCGGCAGCCTCGCGAACCGGATGCGGTTCCCGCTCGAATGCTTCGAGGCGGTGCGCGAGGCCGTGCCGGCGGGAAA
This sequence comes from Methylobacterium sp. BI1, assembly GCF_056680125.1. Classification (NCBI taxonomy): domain Bacteria; kingdom Pseudomonadati; phylum Pseudomonadota; class Alphaproteobacteria; order Hyphomicrobiales; family Methylobacteriaceae; genus Methylobacterium; species Methylobacterium sp. BI1. The sequence continues at coordinate 2,343,613 of NZ_CM155267.1, forward strand.
GCCCGTCTGGATGCGGGTCTCGGCCACCGACTGGGTCGAGGACGGCTGGACCCTGGAGGAGACGGTGGAGCTCGCCCACGCCCTGAAGCGCCGGGGCGCGGCCGCGATCCACGTCTCCACCGGGGGCCTCTCCACGCAGCAGAAGATCCCACTCTCGGCCGGCTACCAGGTTCCGTTCGCCGAGCGGATCAAGGCCGAGACCGGCCTCACCACCATCGCGGTCGGGCTCATCACCGAGGCGGCCCACGCGGAATCGATCCTGGCCCAGGGCCAGGCCGATGCGGTCTCCCTGGCGCGGGCGCTGCTCTACGATCCGCGCTGGCCCTGGCACGCGGCCGCCGAGCTCGGCGCACAGGTGCGCGCGCCCCGGCAGTACTGGCGTTCGCAGCCGCGGCAGTTCAAGGACCTCTTCACCGACACCACGCACGGACAGCGCTGAGTGGGCCCGCCGGAACACCCGGGCCCCCACCGCTTTCCAACACCACGCCGCCGCGGCGGGCGTTTCGCGAGAGACAGGCACCATGGACGACGACGACGTCACAACCTTCGCGGTGGAGCGGGTCCGCCTCGATATCGAGAACGGCATCACCCTGATCTCGGGGGCCGACGACGAGGAGGAGCCGGCCGGCTACTTCATCATCCAGATCGAGAAGGGCGACCCGGACGGGCCGCTGATCGAGGTCTTCGGCGAGGACCTGACCCAGTCGGACGGCGTCACCCGGCTCGAACTCGGCCTGCGCCACCTGCAGTTCGCCTTCGACCCCGCCAGCACCATCGGGTCCGAGATGCCGTCCGTCCGCATCGAGTCCCGCACGGAGATCCCGGAGGGTGTGCGCGCCCGCCTGTCCGTGGCCTTCGGCAAGCGCGCCAAGCGCGCGTGAGACAGGGGATGCGCGCCAAGCGCGCGTGAGACAGGGGATGCGCGCCAAGCGCGCGTGAGACAGGGGATGCGCGCCAAGCGCGCGTGAGACAGGGGATGCGCGCCAAGCGCGCGTGAGACAGGGGATGCGCGCCAAGCGCGCGTGAGACAGGGGATGCGCGCCAAGCGCGCCTGAGAGCAGACCCGCGCGCGGAGCGGGCGCACGATCAACCAGCAGCGAGGCGAAGGGGCATTCCGTGGCGATCAAGGTCGGCGACTACGTCGCATCGGAGGACAACGAGGCGACCATGACGGTGGTCGCCGTGGAGGGGGACCGGGCGCTCTGCCGCTGGTTCGTCGACGGCGACGTCGACGGCGACGAGCAGGAAGCCTGGATCGACCTGGCGGCGCTGACCGTTCTGTAGACGGGGCGAACGGAGCCGGAGGGCCGATGTCCGAGATCGAGGAGAAGCGGCGCGAGATCGCCGAGCTGATCGCGCTGGAACTCGGCCTCGGCGACCTCGAAGGCCTGAATGCGGCCGACCGGGCCGCCGTGGACCGGCAGACGGCCGAGACCATCGCGGGCTGCGGGGCGGACAGCCCGGAACCCGCCGACTGCACCGAGGCCAACATCCGCTTGCGCGGCCTGCTCCAGCAGTATCGTGCCCTGCAGATCCTCCGGAGCGACGAGGCCGATGCGCGGCTGGCGGAGGAGGGCGAGGTCTTCGGCCGCGAGGACGATGCCTGAGCGGGCCCTCAGCGCGCCACCGCCCCGACCATCGGGCCGAGGGGGCGGCTGAGATCCGAGCGGTTCATCGACGGGGCGTAGAGGCTCGACACGCTGCCGTCGAGGAACAGCGCGTTGCGGCAGCCGAGGGTGTCCTTGAACAGCCGCGCGAAGGCGCCGAAGCTCACCGGGCGCTCCGAGATCGCGAACACGGCCGTGCGGCCGTCGTCCCGGACGCCGACCCCGTTGCGGATTTTCTGGCTCGGGCCGTCCGCGGAGATCTTGGGGTGGATATGCCCGTCGACGACGAGCATCGGCCCCGACTGCGTGGCGAAGTCCGGCTTGGGGGCGCTGCGCAGGTAGCGGCCCGTCTCCATCACGCCCGCGCGCTCGCCCTTCACCCAGAAGATGCCGTTCGGCTTCAGATGGAAATTGCCCGGCCCGTTGGCGGTGGAGACGCCCTTCAACTCGCGCCCGTCCTCGATGTAGAGCCCGACCGGGGCCTGGCCCTTGTCGTACATGCCGGCATTCATGGCGAAGCGCAGGGCGGCCCCCTGCTTCTCGGCAAGGGTCGAGAGCGAGGAATAGGGCAGGCCGTCGGCGCCGAGCCAGAACAGCCGCACCCGCTCGCGGCGCAGGTCGACGGTGCAGACCGTGTAGGCCTCGCCCTCCGCCTGGACGGCCCGGCAGGGCGCCGGAGCAGGGGCGGCCGCCGGCGCGGCCATCGCCGAACGGACGGGGACGAGGCAGGCGGCGCTCGAGAGGGCAGCGCCCAAGAGGACGGCGCGCAGGAGGACGGCGCGCGAGAGGACGGCGCGCAGGAGAGCGGCGCGCGAGAGGGCGGGGACCGGGAAACGGCTCACCCGAACGCGAGCCCGCACGACATCCTGCACCATGGTCACCCGCATCGCCCTCGGCCGCGCCCGCCGGAGGATCGTGGCGGCCGGCCCCGCTTCCTCGCCCGAAACCCCGGGCGATTTCAAGGGTGGCCACCTGCGCCGGGCCGGACTTCCCGCGGTCGTCCCGGACTTACGGCCATCGACCGGCACGTGGTGTGCTTCACGATGACGGGAGAGGCAAAACGCGCATGAACCCTTCCGGGTGCCACCGCGTTTGAGCGTCCAAGGGGACGTTTCGGCTTCTTTCGGAGACGATGTGATGAAACGAGTTGTTCTGGCCTCGGTGGCCATGATCGGCGCGCTCGCGATGATTCCCGCGACCGCGGAAGCGCGCGGCGGTTTCGGCGGCGGCGGTTTCCATGGTGGCGGCTTCCACGGCGGCGGCTTCGGCGGCGGCGGGTTCCGGGGCGGCTTCGGTGGGTACCGCGGCGGCTTCGGCGGCGGCGGGTTCCGCCACGCCGGCTTCGGCTATCGCGGCGGCTTCGGCGGCTATCGCGGTGGGTATTACGGCCGCGGCTATGGACGCGGCTACGGCTACGGCCTCGGCGGCCTGGGTCTCGGCGTCGGCCTCGGCCTGGCGGCGGGCGGCCTCTACGGGGCCTACGGCCCGGGTTACGGCTATGGCTACGCCCCGGTGGGCTACGGCGCCTACGATTACGGCTACGGCGGCGGCTGCTACACGGTTCCGCGCGTGCGCTGGACACCCTACGGCTACCGCCGGGTGCTGGTCGAGCGCTGCTACTGATCGGATCGCCCGATCCGGTTCTCCGAGGGGCCGCCGCGGGCGGCCCCTTTTTTCGTCGGTGTCCGTCCGGGCCTCAGCGGCGCCGCTCCTCCCGGCGCATCGGCATCGCGTCGATGGTCTCGAACAGCGCAGCCGCGGAGATCGGCGCCGTCTCGGTGCGCTTGGCCTCGCCGTCCTTGCCCACCAGCACCACGCGAAAGCCGTCCGCGGGCAGCCCGAGGGCCGCGCGCAGGTTCCGGGCCCCGCGCGAGTCGCCGAAGGCCTCGCGGACCACGAGATCGCGCTCCTTTACGCCAGCCCGGGCTTTCTCCAGTTCGGCGCGCTGGACCGCGACCCGCGGATCGCCAGGCTCGGGCGCGGAGATCACCAGCACCCGCGACGTCCAGCGCTCCCGCGCCAGCGGGTTCTCCGCCGCCTGGGCCGCCGTGACGCCGAGCAGCATCGCCCCGATCATCCGCCATCCGCGTGCCATCCTGATCCTTCCCGTGCCGGTCGCCTCGCCCGGACAACGCGCGGAGGGCTCCGCGGGGCCGTCGCCCGACCCGCGCGGAATTGTCATCGGCCGCGGCCGTCCCATCTGTCGGGAGACCTTCCGACCGGGCGCGTCCGCGGCGCGCCCGTCGCATTTGCCGAACCCCTTCGCGATACCCCTTCGCGAAAACCTCGGAGCCGTCGCATGACCCACGTGAACCGCCGCATCGTCCTCGCCGCCCGTCCGCACGGTGAGCCGAACGCCTCGCATTTCCGGCTCGAGGAGGCGCGGATGCCGGCGGTGAAGGCGGGCGAGGTGCTGCTCGCCAACCGCTATCTCTCCCTCGACCCCTACATGCGCGGACGCATGAGCGCGGCGAAATCCTATGCCGAGCCGGTGGCGATCGGCGACACCATGGTGGGCGCCACCGTGGCGGAGGTGGTCGAGTCCCAGCATCCCGATTACCGCGTCGGCGAGACGGTGGTGGGGTTCGGCGGCTGGCAGGACTTCGCCGTCTCCGACGGCCGCGGCCTGCGTCGCCTCGATCCGGACGCCGCACCCGTCACCACCGCCCTGGGCATCCTCGGCATGCCCGGCATGACGGCCTATACGGGGCTCCTCAACATCGGCCAGCCCAAGGCCGGCGAAACCGTGGTGGTGGCCGCGGCCACCGGGCCGGTGGGCTCCCTCGTCGGGCAGATCGTCAAGCGCAGGGGCGCGCGGGCGGTGGGCATCGCGGGCGGCCCCGAGAAATGCGCCTTCCTGCGCGACACCCTCGGCTTCGACGCGGCCATCGACCACCGCGCCGAGACCTTCCCCGACGCGCTGGCCGCCGCCTGCCCCGACGGCATCGACGTCTATTTCGAGAATGTCGGCGGCGCTGTGTTCGACGCGGTGCTGCCGCTTCTGAACAACTTCGCCCGCATCCCGGTCTGCGGCCTCGTCTCCGGCTACAACGCCACCGAGCTGCCGCCCGGCCCCGACCGGGTGCCGGTGCTGATGCGCGCGATCCTGTCGAAGCGCCTGCACCTCCAGGGCTTCATCGTCTGGGACTTCGCCGCGCAGGAAACGGCGTTCCTGGAGGAGGTCGGGGGCTGGCTGCGCGACGGCCTCGTGGTCCATCGCGAGGACATCGTCGACGGGCTGGAGAACGCGCCGGAGGCCTTCGCGGGCCTGCTGCAGGGTCGGAATTTCGGCAAGCTCATCGTCCGCATCCGCTGAGCGAAGGGCAGGGCGCGCTTCCGAGGCGCCTTGCCCCCTGAACAGAACAAAGATAGAACATACAGGTCCCCCCGATTCCCTGAGAGTCACGGGGACAGCCCGCCGACCGCGATTGCCGCCGGGGCCCGAGAGGCCCATGACAGGGCGGCGACCCGGTCGTTCGGGGCCGCAGCGCGCAGTGAGATCGATCGGTAGGAGAGAGCGGCATGGCCGGCAGCGTGAACAAGGTGATCCTGGTGGGCAATCTCGGGCGCGACCCCGAGACACGGCGCCTCGCCTCCGGTGATCCCGTGGTCAACCTGCGCATCGCCACATCGGAGTCCTGGAAGGACAAGATGTCGGGCGAGCGCAAGGAGAAGACCGAGTGGCACTCGGTGGTGATCTACAACGAGAACCTCGCCCGCGTGGCGGAGCAGTACCTGCGCAAGGGCTCGAAGGTCTACATCGAGGGACAGCTCCAGACCCGCAAATGGGCGGACCAGTCCGGCGCCGAGAAGTACACCACCGAGGTGGTGCTCCAGCGCTTCAGAGGTGAGTTGACCCTTCTCGACGGCCGCAGCGGCGGCGGTGAGATGGGCATGGACGAGGAGAGCGGCGGCCAGATCAGCCGTGGCGGCGATTTCGGCGGTGGCGGTGCGCGCGGGGGCGACCGCGGCGGGGATTACGGCGGCGGCGGTCGCTCCTCGGGCGGCGGCGAGCGCCGGCCTTCCTCGGGCGGTGGTGGCGGCGGCGGCGGTTCCAAGCCGAACTTCGACCTCGACGACGACATTCCGTTCTAGGACGATCGCAGCGTCGTTGACCGCGCGGGACGCCAGCGCCCGACGGTCATCGACGCGAGCCCGGGATCAAATCGCCGCCTCGTTCGTCTCCTGTAAAGGCCAAGCTCGCCGCGCCATCCCGCGCGGGGGCTGCGGCCCGGCAGGCAGGGGTTCCCGTGAGCATCGGACTGATCGCGCTTCTCGATGACGTCGCGGGTCTCGCCAAGGTGGCGGCGGCCTCCCTCGACGATGTTGCCGCCCAGGCGGGTCGCGCCGGGGTGAAGGCCGCGGGCGTCGTCATCGACGATGCCGCGGTAACGCCGCGCTACGTGGTGGGCTTCGCGGCCGAGCGCGAATTGCCCATCGTCGGCCGCATCGCGCTGGGCTCCCTGCGCAACAAGCTGCTGTTCCTCCTGCCCGCCGCCCTGGCGCTCGGCGCCTTCGCACCCTGGGTGATCACGCCCCTGCTGATGCTCGGTGGGGCCTATCTCGCCTACGAGGGCACCGAGAAGGTCTACGAGGCCCTGTTCCCGCACCAGGCCCACGCCCACGAGGCGAAGCGCGACGAGGTGGCCGGCGACGCCCGGGCCCTGGAGGACCGGAAGGTCTCCAGCGCGATCAAGACCGATTTCATCCTCTCGGCCGAGATCATGGCCATCACCCTCGCGGCCCTGCCCGAGGGTTCCATCTGGATGAAGGCGGCGGTC